>OZ243042.1:0-625000 GCA_965212085.1 Candidatus Poriferihabitaceae bacterium
GAATCCACCGCCGATGACGGCTTGATCATAGACGAACAGGTGTACCTCGAAATCGTCCGCCCCGGCAGCGGCCAACCGCTGGCCGACGGCGAAGTCGGCGAAGTCGTGGTCACCGCCCTGAACCCCGACTACCCCCTAATCCGCTTCGCCACCGGCGACCTGTCGGCGATCAAAAAAGGAACCGGCAAATGCGGCCGCACCAACCGGCGCATCAAAGGCTGGATGGGCCGCGCCGACCAAACCGCCAAGGTGCGGGGAATGTTTATTCACCCGTCGCAAATCCATCAAGTCCTGGAACGCCACAACGAAATCCAACGCGCGCGGCTGGTAGTTGACTGGATCGGCGAACGCGATCAAATGACCCTCAAATGCGAAACCCCCTCCCCCGCCCCGGCACTGGCGGCGGCGGTTGCCAACAGCATCCGCGACTTGTGCAAAGTACGCGGCGAAGTTGAACTGGTGAAACCCGGCAGTTTGCCCAATGACGGGGTTGTTATTGAGGATGTGCGGGCGTATGAGTAGTCGCCGTTTGGGAATAACACCCACGCCGTCATTCCCGAACGATAGAAAAATAAGGAGCGTTAGCGACTATATTTTTCATCGTATCGGGAATCCAGGAATTGAACCGGCGGTGAATCGCGTGAAACTGGATTCCCGAGTACGCAAGTGTCCGTAAGCCGCTAACATTTCACTTATCCCCACCCGTATAAAACTCCGGCCATTCCAGCCTGACGACGGGGCTGTCGCTGGCCAGGGAATAGCATTGGTCAATGATGCGCGGGCGTTTGCGGTTGGGGCGGGTGTCGGCGCGTTTTTCCAGGGCGATGTGCATGGTTTGGTAGGCGGTGGTGGATAGCGGGCCGAGTAGTTCGAACAGGTGGGTGCAGCTTTCGCGGCGGCCGATTCGTTCGCGGGCCTGGCGTAGCCAGCCGCTTTTGATTTGCAGGCCTTCGAGGTTTTTCATCACCGCCCGCGCGCCCGGGCACATGCTGAACGGCGCGTATTCCATTCCGGCGTGGACTTCGATGATGTTCATTTCGAGGTCGAGGGTTAGTCTCAGCAGCATCAAATGCACGGGTTCGCCGGCCTTGACCTGGCCGCGGTCGCGGTTGTGGTATGCGTAGGTTTTGGTGTCGGTCATGCGCGCTTCGATGTCCCACAGGCCGTCTTCCCGTTGGAAGCCTTCGCAGCTGATGCTGCGCTGGTGCAGTTTTTTTCGGGGGGCGGGCGGGGGCAGTGGCATGGCGATTGTTTTCCTCAGTATTTGCGTTGGGATAAAGCGGCGGCGGCTTTGGAGTTGTTGCGGCGGCCAAGCTGTTGGCAGATATAATCCCCCGCCGGCAACAATTTGTCCAGCGCAACGCCGCTGTCAATGCCCATTCCGTTGAGCATGTACACCACGTCCTCGGTGGCGACGTTGCCGGACGCGCCTTTGGCGTAGGGGCATCCGCCGAGGCCGGCGATGGCGCTGTCCACCACGCGCACGCCCAGTTGCAACACGCCGTGCAGGTTGGCCAGGGCCTGGCCGTAGGTGTCGTGGAAGTGGGCGGCCAGTTGCGCCACCGGGATGTCTTGCGCGACGCGTTCGATCATCGCTTGCGCTTTGCCCGGCGTGCCGGTGCCGATGGTGTCGCCCAGCGAGATTTCATAGCAGCCGAGGTCGTGCAGCAAACCCGACACCCGCGCTACTTCGCCGAGGGGCACTTCCCCTTGGTACGGGCAGCCGAGCACGCAGGATACATAGCCCCGGACCTTGATGCCGGCGGCCAGCGCGCGTTCCACAACGCCGGCGAACCGCTCGATGCTTTCATCAACGCCGCAGTTGATGTTGTTGCGGCTGAAGGTTTCCGAGGCGGCGGCGAACACCGCGATTTCGGTGGCGCCCGCCTGCATGGCGTCTTCCAGCCCCCGCAGGTTGGGCACCAGCACCGGATAACGAACGCCGCTACCGTTGATTCGGCGGATGGATTTCAGCACTGCGCCGCTGTGCGCCATCTGCGGAATCCACTTCGCCGAAGTAAAACTGCCGGCTTCGATGAACCGCAAACCCGCTTCGCCGAGCAGCCGGATCAACTCGACCCGCGTCTCCACCGGCAGCGTGCGCGCTTCGTTTTGCAACCCGTCCCGCGGCCCGACCTCAACGATGGTGACCTGTTGCGGCAGCATCAACCTTCGGCCTCCAGTATGAGCAACTGATCCCCTTCGCGCACCTGATCGCCCTGCCGGAAAAAAAATTTTGTGACCCGGCCATCGTGGGGGGCGCGGATGGTGTGTTCCATTTTCATCGCCTCCAGCGTCAACAACGGCGCGCCGCGCTTGACCCGCTGGTTTTTCTTTACCGCAACCGCAACGACGGCGCCCGGCATCGGCGCGCTTAGCCCGGCAGCTTCGGCGTCTTCGGCGTCTTCGGCGGCGTGATTCATCTTCCCGCCGGCCTTGTCGGCCACCGTCAACGCCCAACGGCGTCCGCCGATGTTGATGTGGATGGTGTCCGCGACCTGGTCAACGGAGACGGTTTGCGCTCGTTCACCGTATTGAAAACGGAACCGTCCGCCGTCCAGCGGAGTCAGCGCAACGGGCAGGTGTTCGTCATTGAGGAACGCGAACGGTTGTTCCTGTTCAAAGCGGATGGCGTATTCCAGTTCGCCGGACCCAACGGCAAAAGCGCAAGTCGCGTTAACGGGCAGGTTGAGTTGCCACGGCATCGCCGGCTGCCACGGCGAGAACGGATCGCCGTCGGCGTTGGGATATGGATCCCCGCCGCTTGCGACCCGCTGATGTTCAAACAAGGTGGCAATGGCAAGATACATTTCCGGCGGGCCTTCGACAGCGCCCCGGTCGGCGAACAACGCCGCGCGGTTTCGTTCGATCAATGCGGTGTCCAGCACCGGCGTGATGAAATCGCTCAGCCCGGTCAAGCCGTGCAGAAAATCGAGGTTGGTGGTAACGCCGGCGATGTCGAATCCGGCCAGCGCATCACGCAGCCGTTTGCGCGCCGTTTCCCGATCCGCGCCCCACGCGATGAGTTTGGCGATCAGCGGATCATAGTGCGGCGAAATCGAATCGCCCCGCCCGACCCCGGAATCAATCCTTATTTGGCCGTGTTCGTGTTCAGGTGGATGCCGGTACACCGCCAGCGTGCCGGTGGCGGGCAAAAAATCGTTGTCGGGATTTTCCGCGTAGATCCGCGCTTCCATGGCGTGGCCGTTGATGCGCAGATCCGGTTGCCGGCACGGCAGCGGCTGACCGGCGGCCACGCGCAGCTGCCATTCCACCAGATCCTGCCCGGTGATCATCTCCGTGACCGGGTGTTCCACCTGCAAGCGGGTGTTCATTTCCATAAAATAAAACTTCCCGTCCGCGTCCAGCAAAAACTCCACCGTGCCGGCGCCGATATAGCCGATGGCCGTGGCCGCGTTGACGGCGGCGGCGCCCATTTTTTCACGCAACCCGGCGCCGATGCCGGGAGCCGGCGCTTCTTCAATGACCTTTTGGTGGCGGCGTTGGATGGAGCAATCGCGCTCAAACAGGTGAATGGTGTGGCCGTGTTGATCGGCAAAAACCTGCACTTCAACGTGGCGGGCGGCTGGCAGGTATTTTTCCACTAGCACCCGTTCATCGGCGAACGCCGCCGCGGCCTCGCGCTTTACCGACGCCAGCGCTTCCGCGAACGCATCGGCGCGCACCACCACGCGCATGCCCTTGCCGCCGCCGCCGGCCACCGCCTTGATGAGCAGCGGATAATCGGTTCGGTCCGCCGCCGCCCGCAAAGTTTTTGCGTCCTGATCTTCGCCTTGATAACCCGCCACCACCGGAACCCCGGCTTTGGCCATGATTTCCTTGGCGCGGCTTTTGCATCCCATGGCGCGGATGGCGTCCGGCGGCGGGCCGATGAAGGTCAGGTTCGCGTCCGCGCAGGCTTCGGCGAACGCCGGGTTTTCGGACAGGAATCCGTAGCCCGGATGCACCGCTTCGGCGCCGGTTTTGAGCGCGGCGTCAATGATTCGCGGCGCGCACAAATAACTTTCCGCAGCCGCCGCCGGGCCGATGAAAACGGCTTCGTCACATTCCCGGACGTGCCGGGCCTCGCGATCCGCCTCGGAATACACCGCCACGGTCTTGACGGATATGCGCCTTGCGGTGCGGGCGATGCGGCGGGCGATTTCGCCGCGGTTGGCGATGAGTATTTTGTCGAACATGATTCCGGCTCCCGCAACTACATCCGAAACACGCCGAACCGCGTCTGTTCAATGGCGGCGTTGAGAGACGCGGATATGCCCAGCGCCAGCACCTTGCGGGTGTCCGCCGGATCGATCACGCCGTCGTCCCACAGCCGCGCGCTGGCGTAGTACGGGTTGCCCTGATGCTCGTACTGGTCGCGGATTTTTTCGCCGAAGGCGTTTTTTTTCTTTTCACTCCACGACTCGCCCGCGGCCATGGAATCCGACTTGATGCGCGTCAGCACGCCGGCGGCCTGTTCGCCGCCCATCACCGAGATGCGCGCGTTGGGCCACATCCACAAAAAGCGGCCGCCGTAAGCGCGCCCGCACATGGCGTAATTTCCCGCGCCGAAACTGCCGCCCACCACCACGGTGAACTTCGGCACTTTGGCGCAGGCCACCGCCGTTACCATCTTGGCGCCGTCTTTGGCGATGCCCCCGGCTTCGGCTTTTTGGCCGACCATGAAGCCGGTGATGTTTTGCAGAAACACCAGCGGCACGCCGCGCTGGGCGCACAGTTCGATGAAGTGCGCGCCCTTCAATGCGGATTCGGAAAACAGGATGCCGTTGTTGGCGACGATGCCGACCGGGTAGCCGTGCAAGCGGGCAAAGCCGCATACCAGGGTGGCGCCGTACAATGCCTTGAACGAATCGAACTCGCTGCCGTCCACGAGGCGGGCGATGAGTTGATGCATATCAAACGGTTTGCGCGGGTCCGCCGGAACGATGCCCCGCAACTCCCCGGCGGGATAGAGCGGCGCCACCGGGCGCTTCAGTTTCAGTTGAGTTTTTTTGCGGCGGTTGAGGTTGGCGACCACGCGCCGGGCGATGCCGAGGGCGTGGGCGTCGTTTTCGGCGTAGTGGTCGGTAACGCCCGAAGTGCGCGAATGCAGGTCGGCGCCGCCCAGTTCCTCGGCGCTCACCTGCTCGCCGGTGGCCGCCGCCACCAGCGGCGGGCCGGCGAGAAAGATGGTGCCCTGGTTGCGCACGATGATGCTCTCGTCCGACATCGCCGGAACGTACGCGCCGCCGGCGGTGCACGAACCCATCACCACGGCGACCTGCGAGACGCCGGCGGCGGACAGGTTGGCCTGGTTGTAAAAAATCCGCCCGAAGTGTTCGCGGTCGGGAAAGACCTCATCCTGGCGCGGCAAAAACGCGCCGCCGGAATCCACCAGATAGATGCACGGCAAGCAGTTCTGCGCGGCGATTTCCTGGGCGCGCAAATGTTTTTTCACGGTGAGCGGATAGTAGGCCCCGCCCTTGACCGTGGCGTCATTGGCGATGACCACACACTCCACCCCGGCAACCCGCCCGACCCCGCTAATCAACCCGGCGGCGGGAACCTCGTCGTCGTACACGCCGAACGCCGCCAGTTGCGACAACTCCAAAAACGGCGTCGCCGGATCCAGCAGTCGGCGGATGCGTTCACGGGGCAGGAGTTTGCCTCGGTCAAGGTGCTTCTTGCGCGCGCGTTCGCCGCCGCCGAGGGCGATGGCGGCAACCCGCTCGCGCAAGTCGTTGCACAGTTGCTCCATTTGTTGACGATTCGTGATGAAGGAATCGTCGTTTGGGTTTAGGGTGTTTTTTATGATGGGCATTGCATTCGATCTCTGCTGTGATTCCTGCCAAGGCGGAAATCCAGTAAGAACTCAACAGTACAAGACATTGACATTATTCACGAATATATTTTGTTAACTATCTTCATGAATTGCCAAAACAATTCTTCGGTCTTTATAGGTGCCTGAGGATGAGGAGCAGACACTACATATTTATTGGCACTCGTTTCATACCACCAGAAATGCGGAATTTCCTTTTTCTTTTTCCATTCCTTGTCATTATCCTCACGCACTACACCCTTAAATAATTCGCCGGTATGTCCACCACCGCAGATTGTTATATCAGCATCATAAAGCGCATATTGTTTTCGAATAAATTTACTGTCTTTTTTTGTAGCGTCCACTAACTCTTGGTATTTTGTGCGCCCCCCTCCTGGTTCTTTTTTTAAGTTCATAGCACAAATATTTTTTAATTCTTCCGTTCTAAATTCAATATCCACATACGGGAAATTTTTCCATCTTTGGAACGATTTCCGGTTTCTTATTCCATATGCCCATCTGGCGACATTGTTCCATGTCGTACCTCCCTTATCTGCTCCTTTCCATAAATAGTCTCGAAGATCCCAACCTTCGCTACCGGGGTCATTCACTTCTTTAAGAATAAAGACTATTTTTGGATCTGAATTCAGATAATCCTTTTCTGATACGACACCATCTGGAGCAAAGCCGGTTCGGCCTGCTTTCCATTTACGGAACAATTCAGTTTCTTGCTCGTATATGTTCATTTTGGTTACTACCTCAATAATGTTAGCGGCTTACACCGCCGGTTTAACTACTGGATTCCCGAATAGCGATGAAAAATATGGTCGCTAACGCTCCCTATTTTTCTATCGTTCGGGAATGACGACGGCGGTAGATTATAGATGTTCGGGAATGACGGCGAGGAAGATTTGCTCTTTCGCGGGTATGACACCGAGAGAGTAGCAACAACTCCGCCGTCATTCCCGAGCGTTAGTGTCCGTTGCCGCGCAAGCGGCTTACGGACACTTGCGTACTCGGGAATCCAGTGCGATTTGTTCGCGGAGATTGCTTTTCATAATCGCCCCGCACCCACTACACCACCTCAACCCCCACAGCCACCGCCTCCCCCCCGCCGATACACAGCGAAGCCACCCCGCGCTTCCCCTCATACCGCCGCAACGCCGACAACAAAGTCGCCACCAGCCGTGCGCCGGAGGCGCCGACCGGATGTCCCAAAGCGCAGGCGCCGCCGTGCACGTTGACCTTGTCGTGGGGCAACTTGAATTCCTTCATCGCCGCCATGGTCACAACCGCGAACGCTTCGTTGATCTCGTATAAATCAACGTCGCCGGCGTTCCAGCCAACGCGCTCCAGCAAGCCGCCGATGGCACCCAGCGGCGCGGTGGTGAACCACGCCGGGTCCTGGGCGTGGGAGGCGTGGCCGGCGATGCGCGCCAGTGGTGCGCAGCCACGGCGTTCGGCTTCGGACATCGGCATCAGCACCAACGCCGCGCCGCCGTCTGAGATGGAACTGGAATTGGCCGGGGTTACCGTGCCGTCCTTGCGGAACGCGGGTTTGAGGTGCGGGATTTTGGCGGGGTCGGCGAGGCCGGGTTGTTCGTCGTGGATTACTTTGTGCTCCACGCCGCGCCGGTCGGCGAATACCACCGGGGTTACTTCTTCATCAAACCACCCCTCGGCGATGGCGCGATTGGCGCGCGCCAGGGATTCCAGCGCGAAGGCGTCCTGGGCTTCGCGGCTGAAGTCGTACTTGCCGGCGCAGTCTTCGGCGAAGTCGCCCATCAGGCGGCCGTCGTAGTGGATGTCTTCGAGGCCGTCCAGGAACAAATGATCGCTGAGCCGGGCGTGGCCGAGGCGCAGGCCGCCGCGCGCGCCGGTAATCAGATACGGCGCGTTGCTCATGCTCTCCATACCGCCGGCCACCATCACCGTGCCGCTCCCGGCGCGGATGGCGTCGTGGGCCAGCATCGCGGCCTTCAGGCCGGAGCCGCACATCTTGTTGATGGTGGTGGTGCCGGCGGACACCGGAACCCCGGCGCCCATCGCCGCCTGGCGCGCCGGGGCGTTGCCGAGGCCGGCGGGCAACACGCAGCCCATCACCACTTCGTCCACGCTTTCGCCGGGGACGCCGCAGCGTTGCAAGGCATCGCGGATGGCAACCGCGCCGAGTTGGGTTGCGGTTTGACTCTGCAACGCGCCGAGGAAACCGCCGATGGGCGTGCGGCTGGCGGCGACGATGACCACCGGGTCTTTGGGTTCGTTGTTTGACATTGAAAAATACCCTGTGAAGTTTTGTTAGGAAGTTTTGTTAGGAAGTTTCGTTAAAAATTTCCCGCCCGATTAACATCCGGCGGATTTCCGAAGTGCCGGCGCCGATTTCGTAAAGTTTGGCATCGCGCAGCAGGCGGCCGGCGGGAAAGTCGTTGGTGTAGCCGTTGCCGCCGAGTATCTGGATGGCGTCCAGCGCCATGGCGGTGGCTTTTTCGGCGCTATACAGGATTGCGCCGGCGGCGTCTTTGCGCGTGTCGCGATGGTTTTCATCGGCGGCGGCGGCGTCGGCGCCAGCCTGATCGCACGCTCGCCCCACCGCATAAACGTAGGCGCAACACGCGTTCAAGGTGGTGTACATATCCGCGACCTTGCCTTGAATCAACTGGAACTCGCCGATGGCCTTGCCGAATTGCTCGCGCTCGTGGAGGTAGGGAATCACGGTATCCATACACGCGTCCATGATGCCCAGCGGGCCGCCGGCGAGCACCGCGCGTTCGTAATCCAAACCGCTCATCAGCACTTCAACGCCGTGGTTGACCTCGCCGAGGATGTTTTCTTCGGGGACTTCAACGTCTTTGAAAATCAACTCCGAAGTGTTGGAGCCGCGCATGCCAAGTTTGTCGAGTTTAGGCCCGCGAGCGACGCCGAACGCGCTTTCCACCACGAACGCGGTAATCCCCCGCGGCCCCGCCTGCGGGTCGGTTTTGGCGTAAATCACCATAACATCCGCGTCCGGCCCGTTGGTAATCCACATCTTGCTGCCGTTCAGCACATAACCGCCGCCGGTTTTGCGCGCGCGCAGGCGCATGCTGACCACGTCGGAGCCGGAGCCGCTCTCGGACATCGCCAGCGCGCCGATGCATTCGCCGCGCACCAGCGCCGGCAGGTATTTGCGTTTGAGCGCGTCGCTGCCGTTGCGGCGGATCTGGTTGACGCACAAGTTGGAATGGGCGCCGTAGCTCAGGCCCACCGACGCCGAAGCCCGGCTGATTTCCTGCATGGCGATGATATGGGCGAGATACCCCATATCCGAGCCGCCGTATTCCTCGGGCACGGTAATCCCCAGTACCCCCAACTCCCCAAGTTTCGGCCACAACTGGTTGGGAAACTCGTTGCTCCGGTCAACTTCCGCAGCAAGCGGCGCGATCTCGCCCTCCGCAAAGGCTTTCACCGCCTCCCGAAGCAGTTCAATGGTCTCATCAAAAGCAAAATTCATGGCATAGCCCGCGCTGGCTGACAAGCGTTACTTTACTTTCCGTTTACGTATACGTCAACCTGAAACGAGCAGACACCACCCCTGCCCGCTCAATAACTCCCCAACAAATCCTTCTTCGCCTGATTCAGATGCGTGGTCATGGCCCGCGCCGCGCCTTCCATGTCGCGGCGCACGATGAGGCGCAGGAGGTCGGTGTGTTGCTGGTTGTACTGGGCGATTTTTTCCGGGGAGAGGATGTTGTTTTTGCGCTCGTTCCACTGGCTGTGGGCACGGATGTCGTTGATGCGCTGGTACATCCAAATCAGCAGCGGGTTTTGCGAGCAATGCGCCAGCATCAGGTGAAAGGCTTCGTCGGCGGCGGAAAACGCGTTGGGGTCGGCACCGCTCGCCACCACGTGGGCGAGGGCGCCTTCGAGTTTTTTCAGGTCGCGGTTGTTGGCGTTGGTTACCACCAACTTGACCACGTGGGGTTCAATGGCGAGGCGGGTTTCGATCAAGTCCAGGGGGCTGGTTTCCTCGGCGATGTCTTCCTGGGCGAACTGGTTGTTGTAGGTGACGAAGGCGCCGCTGCCGTACTTGCGCCGCACCAGGTTGGCCTGCGCCAACTGCACCAGGGCGGCGCGCACGGTTCCGCGGGCGGCGGAAAACTGCTCGGCGAGGTCGCGTTCCGAGGGCAGGCGTTCGTTGAAATGATAATCGCCGTTGACGATGGCTTCGCGGATGCGGTTGAAAACCCCGGAGGAACCGCGCAGGGCCGGCAACGGCGGGCGGGCGGCGGGGGGATGGGTGGGTTTGTCCATGAGCGTTCCGGGGATCGGGTGTTGGTTCATGTATGGTCTAGCAAGGCATTATATTCCCAGGCAATGAACTATTGCAAACCACCGGCCAATGGTGCTTAAATAGCAATACAGCGACGGTTTCGCCACAACCTGCGGGCATCGCACGGCAATACCAATATCGTACCAAAGCCCCGATGTTTGGTAAGGTCCCGAATGTCCGGGCGCGAACCCCGAATCACTTACACCGGAGGATTACCCGATGGCCAAGAAAAAAACCGCCAAAAAACGCGTTGCGCGCAAAATTACCGCTACCGCCACCGCAAAGCGCAGCACCGCGCGCGCGCAAACTTCCACCGACCTTGAGCGTCACGTCAACGCACCGGGGCGCAAGCAGATGGTCAAACAGGTCCGGGGAAAAATCAACCAACTGGGCATCACTTACATCTACTTTCAGTTCGTCTCGGTAACCGGCCGCATCGTCGGCAAGGGCATCCCCGCTGATCACTGGGAGCGCGTCTCCGAAAAAGGCTTCCAACTGGTGTACGGCTCCACCGCCAACCTCTTCATTGACCGCCACGGCGACTACATCGGCTACGGCCCGGAAGCCTCGGAACTGGTGGGCATCGCCGACCCGGAAACCTTCGTGCAACTGCCCTGGGACAAGCGCATCGCGCGGGTGTTCTGCACCTGCTTTCGCAACCGTGAAGAGCGCGTCAACCCCGGCGGCCATTTAACTTCGGACTGCCGGGGCAACCTGCGCATCATCCACGACGAGTTCATTGCAAAACACAAACTGCACATGCGCATCGGCACCGAGCCGGAAATGATGTGGCTGAAACTGGACGAGAACCGCGAGTTGCAGGGCGGCGTGACCAAGCCCAACTGCTATCACATTGACCAGTTTGAAGAGCTGCGCCCGGCGTTTATGCGGGTCATTGAATACGGGCAGGCCATGGGCCTCGACATGATCCAGGGCGACCACGAGGACGCGCCGGGGCAG
Source organism: Candidatus Poriferihabitaceae bacterium (assembly GCA_965212085.1). Taxonomy (GTDB): domain Bacteria; phylum Pseudomonadota; class Gammaproteobacteria; order Arenicellales; family Poriferihabitantaceae; genus JAHRAW01. Next base: position 11,088 of record OZ243042.1, read on the forward strand.
TTGGAATTGAACTGGATGTTCGACGTGCCCATGCAAAACTCCGACCGCCTGACTACCTACCGGCAAATCTGCGCCCAGGTTGCCAGAGAAAAGGGGCTGCACGCGTGCTTTATGTCGAAGCCGTTTATGAACGTCTCGGCCTCCGGCTGCCACCACAACGTGTCGTTGTGGAGCGGCGGCGCGAACAAGGTCAACAAACTCCACCAAAGCCCCCTGCCCGGCATGGACGGCGTGTTCGCCTACCACGAAGGCGGCACCAACCACTTCATGCCGGACCCGAAAATCAACAAGGTCAAGCCGGGGCCGGTGGGCCTCAAGTCCATCGGCGGCGTCATCGCACACCTGAAGGCGCTGACCTCCATCGGCTCGTCCACGGTCAACTCCTACCGAAGATTGTGGGACACCGGCTTCTGGGCGCCGGTATTCGCCGACTGGGGTTTTCAGAACCGCACCTGCGCGCTGCGCGTCTCGGCGCCGGGGCGTTTTGAATACCGCTCGGTGGATTCCATGGTCAACCCCTACCTGATGGCCGGCGCCCTGCTCAAGGCCTTCGACGACGGCATCGACCGCAACCTCGACCCCGGCGAACCGGAAGAGCGCAACATCTACGAAGCCATGGAAGCCGGCAAACAGGTTACGAAACTGCCCATGACCCTCGGAGACGCGCTGGTGGAACTGGAGCAGGACAAGGTCATTCGCTCGGCCATGCCCGGCGAGATGTACAAGGTTTATCACCACTACAAAAACGACGAGTGGGAGAAGTTCAACCACACGGTCACCAACTGGGATCTGGAGCAGTATTTGGACTGCCTGCCTTGAGCGCGGAGAACTTAGTAATGATAAAAATGATATTCAAGGTGCTGCTTATTGTTCCTCTAGCTACGACTATCGCTTGGTCAAGAAGTGATATAGATGTTGTAAAGAGTGGCGTTTTAGAGATCAGTAAAACCCTTACGGTTGGTCAAGCGCTGGACAATTGGAGAGGTTGTGAAAACTCGACATGGGAATCATTCACGGCCAGCAATGGCGTAAGAGTTGTAGAGTTTGTATGCCATCGCAAACTTGCAGAACATATGCAAAAATTCCAAAAATTGATATCTGAAATAAATATTAAGGACGTCGTAAACGAACAGACGTTAGCTAATGGATTTCTGGATATAGTCGCAAGCATATATATAATTCAATTTACCGTAAACGTAGATGATACTTTTCAAGTGGATAACTTACAGAAACGAACTGTTTGGGCTGACGGAACAATCTACGAACGACCCATCCAAAGGCCGGAAGTTTTTTTAAAGGGAATTTACCAAAATAAACCATCATTTAACCTAAGCGCCTTAAATGCCGATACGCTCCATAGATACATTCGCCAGCTTGTGCGTTTCAAATCACAATCCAAACCGGAGGATTAAGTTAAAATGCCAAAAGGAAAAACAGTAAGACCACAAAAGTGGGGGGAAATTTTGAATCTATACGACGACGATGAGAATTCCGCCATCTGGGGTCGTTACGATGATGATGAGCATAGATGCCTGGGTGTCAGGTGGAATGGTAATGGCTCTGAAGTTGGATATCCTAATCAAGGCAATAATCCTTTGTGGTATGCTGAGCCATACTTTGTTACTAAAAATATCCTACTGGAACTCTTTTACACCGTTAACAACGATCCAAGTAAGGGGAATTTAGAAAACATATTGAAAGCGTTAAAAGAATGCTCTCAGCGACCTATCGCAAGAAATAATTAGATTCCTCTAACTTAAATCAAAAAGGAGACGAGTTATGTGCGGCATCGCCGGATTGATTCATCGCGGCAAGACCTCGGATATTGGCGCGGAAATGACCGCCATGTTGCAGTCCCTCAGGCATCGCGGCCCGGACTCCACGGGCTTTGCGTTATATGGTGGCGGCGGTGGTGGTGCCAACGGCGGCGGCAAGGCCAAAGAAAATCACTACGTGATGCGCTTCAAGGTCGCCGAGCAGGAAGACATGAGCAAGGGCTTTGAGATTCACGACCAGGTCATCGAGCGGCGGGAAGTCGTTGACCGGCGGCTGGAAAAACTCGGCGCGAAACTGATCGCCAAAGACCAGGCCACCGAATACGCCCACCGCTACACCTTCGCCTACGACGGCGACATGCGCAGCCTCGCCGACCAGGTGGAAGCCGCCCCCCACGCCGAGATTTTATCCATTGGCCGCGCCCTGGAACTCATCAAGGACATGGGAGACGCCAACACCGTATCCGAGCAATACCAACTGTCCGGCTTCACCGGCACCCACGGCATCGGCCACACGCGCATGGCAACCGAATCCGACGTTGACATCCGCTCGGCGCATCCCTACTGGGCGTACCCGTTCAACGACGTGGCGGTGGTGCACAACGGCCAACTGACCAACTACTGGACCTTCCGCCGGGAAATGGAACGCCACGGCCACCGTTTCATATCCAACTGCGACTCCGAACTGATCGCGGTGTACATCGCCGAGCGCATTGAGCGCGGCGATGATCTGGAAGCGGCCATGTGGCGCTCGGTGGAAGAACTCGACGGCGTGTTCACCTACCTGGTTGCCACCTCCGATCAACTGGGCATGGCCAAAGACGTGATGGCGGCCAAGCCCATGGTGTTGTATGAAAGCGACGACTTCATCGGCCTGGCCTCCGAGGAAGTGGCCATCCGCAGCATCTTCCCCGATGAAATCGAAACCTGGGATCCTTACGAAGGCGAGGTAAAAGTATGGCGGGCCTAGATCATAAAACCGAATCCAAAACCCATTCCAAAACAAGGGCCCACGACATGGGGCTGCACGACGAGCAGCTGACCGGCCGCGTCCAGCAGGTTTTTTTCAACGCCGCCGAAGAAGAGAACTTCACCTATCCGTGGTCGTTTGAAGTGGATTTTGACAACCAGGCCGGGTTTGATGCGATGGATATGGACGCCAGCGCGATCAACCTCAAAATCCGCCAACTCATGCAAGACGGTGTCGGCACCATCACCGTGAAAAACCCCCGCGCCCGCCACGGCGTTGGCGTCGGCATACTCAACCGCCTCAACCTCAACTTCGCCGGCAGCCTCGGCTACTTCGGCTGCGGCCTCGCCGACGGCCCCAACATCCACATCAGCGGCCGAGTCGGCTGGTCGTGCGCGGAAAACATGATGGCCGGCAAAGTGATCGTTGATAAAAACGCCGGCTCAACCTTCGGCGCGGCGATACGCGGCGGCGACCTGGTGTGCCGCGGCGACGTCGGCTCGCGCACCGGCATAGATCAAAAAGGCGGCACCATCCTGGTCGGCGGCAGAACCGGCGCCTTCTCCGGCTTCATGATGCAACGCGGCCGCATGGTAATCTGCGGCAACGCCGGCAAAAACCTCGGCGATTCCATGTACGACGGTTGCATCTACGTAGGCGGCGAAGTGGCGAGCCTCGGCGTGGACTGCGTACCCGCCGAAATGACCGAAACCGAACTCAAATGGCTGACCGATAAACTGGCAATGTACGACCTCGCACCGGCTTGCGGGGTGGAGAATATGAAGAAGTTCACTTCGGGGAAGCAGTTGTGGAATTATGATAATTTGGAACCGGCTGAGAAGAAGTTGGTTCTTTGAGTAGAAAAATGAAAAATTTCGAAGTTAAAAAATCTGATGTTGAACGTGCTTTTGTTCGTTTTGATCGGGGCGAACGATACACCAGCCCAAGAACAGGTAAGCCCGTGTATCACAAACCAAAATATTTGTATGTCATCAATAAAAAAAATAAACACAACTACCCAGCTAAACAAATTTGGGGACTGGCAAGTGCCCACGCAGAGTACTCACATGTTTACGAAAAATGGTTCAATGAACTTGGCTATGTAGTGGTCGAGATCCGCGATGCAAGCACTTCGGAATTTATTGCTAACAACTTCCAGGAAAAGGTTAAGAAGTCACAAAAATCTTTGTCATCCGCGCGCCGAGAACGACTTAAAAAAACGCCAAAGAAACCAACGGAGAAACTCGTGCCGACTCGAGTTTTTAATCGCAACCCCGATGTTGTTGCGGAAGTTTTATTGCGCTCGAAAAATAAATGCGAGTGCTGCGGAGAAGATGCGCCGTTTAAAAGGGAAAGCGACAATCAACCCTACCTTGAAGTTCATCACCTAAAACAATTAGCCAACGGCGGCGATGACACGGTCGCGAACGCCGTTGCGCTTTGCCCAAATTGCCATCGTGAGCAGCATTATGGGGAACTAGAAGAAAAACCCCGCCTACCCGTTCGCAAAAAAACCGCGAGGAAATAACCATGGCACAGTTTAGACAAACCCAGTTCAAGCAAGAACTAGAGTTAATGCTGGCAGAGGCCAAAGCAAACGGCCAGCGACGCCTGCGTGTTGTTTCGCGCAATCTGCATGATCGCATTGTCAAAACAAACGACCATCGTATGCCAACAGCTTGCGCTGCCATGTGGAATCTTTGGCGCCAACAAGGCAGCAGCAACGACCGCGTTATTCGTACAACACCCAGCGGAAAATCCTCTACCATAGAAATTGAATTCGACACCATTTAACTTTCAATTCCGATCAACGAACGGCAAATCAAAATGTCAACCGACCCTAATCGAGACCCAAACCACCTCGGCGACAGCTTCATCTTCCCGCCCCACGTAATAGACGACATCCACATCAAGTCGGAACTCGGCCGTTACCGCATGCGCGGGTTCTCCCTGTTCAAAAAAATCCCGAGTTGGGACGACCTGACCTTTTTGCCCGGCACGCTTACGCGGTTCGTCATTGAGGGCTACCGCGAAAAATGCCTGACCGAAACCGTCATCGGGCCAAAGGCCAAGCGCCCGCTGGTGCTGGACATACCCGTTTATGTGACCGGCATGAGTTTCGGCGCGTTGTCCTACGAAGCCAAGACCGCGCTGGCGCGCGGCGCGACCATGGCCGGTACCGCGACCTGCTCCGGCGAAGGCGGCATGCTCCCCGACGAGCGGCGCTATTCGGAAAAATGGTTGTACCAGTGCATCCAGTCCAGATACGGATTCAACCCCAACCATTTGCGCCTCGCAGACGGCGTTGAGTTTTTTATCGGGCAGGGCTGCAAGGTCGGACTCGGCGGCCACCTCATGGGGCAGAAAGTTACCGACCAGGTCGCCGAAATGCGTTCCCTGCCGGCGGGCATTGACCAGCGTTCGCCGGCGCGCCACCCGGACTGGCTCGGCCCCGACGACCTCGCGCTGAAAATTGACGAGATCCGCGAGGCCACCAATCATGAAATCCCCATCCAGTTGAAACTCGGCGCCGCGCGGGTCTACGACGACGTGCGCATGGCCGCCAAGACCGGCCCCGACTCTATCTATATGGACGGCATGGAAGGCGGCACCGGCGCCGGCCCGCACCTCGCCACCGAAGAGACCGGCGTGCCCGGCATCGCCGCCATCCGCCAGGCCCGCCAGGCCCTCGACGACGTCGGCAAAAGCGGGGAGATTTCGCTGGTGTACGCCGGCGGCATCCGCAACGGCGGCGACGTCGCCAAGGCGCTGGCGTTGGGCGCAGACGCGGTCGCCATCGGGCACTCGGTGATGATGGCGCTGAACTGCAACAAGAACATTCCCGAAGCCGACTTCCCCAACGAAATCGGCGTGCAAGCCGGCCACTGCTACCACTGCCACACAGGCCGCTGCCCGGTGGGCATCGCCACCCAGGACCCGCAACTACGCAAACGCCTGAACCCCGATGAAGCCGCCGAGCGCGTGTACAATTTCCTGCACACCCTGACCATCGAATGTCAGATGCTGGCCCGCGCCTGCGGCAAAACCAACGTCCATTCCCTCGAACCCGAAGACCTCGCGGCGCTCACCATGGAAGCCTCGGCCATGGCGCAAGTGCCGCTGGCCGGCACCCAGCACACCGTCGGCCAGCCGCAGATGAACCGCTTCTAGGAGATGACCATGACCAAGACCACGAAAAAGAAAACCGACACCGCCGACGTCGACAAATTTCTCAAGTCCGACGGCCTCGACAGCAACCGCGAACAGGAAATCGGCCAGCACATCGGCTACCGCTACGACGTCAACCTTGCCCCGGACATGGCGCGCTGCCCCGCGTTCCTGAAAAAATACATGGCGCTCATGGGCTGGGACGACCTCAACTGGCTGGAAGACGTCCACATGGGCTACGAAGAAGGCAAACCCGCAGTCTTCGACCGCAACATCAACGGCTGGGTGCGCGTCCCCGCGGACCTCAAACTACCCGGCAACCAGCAAGACCGCGACATGATCGCGCGAGAGTTGCTGGTCAAGTTTCAGATGTCGGCGGCGCATCCGATGGTGGAGTTGATGAGGGCTTATCGAAAGTTTTGACGTACAGAATGGGCAATACCCAAAAATCTATTTTTTTGTCAAGTATACTCAGTATCTTGCTGTCAGGCTGCGCGGGGGCCGGCTATGATTCGTCCGTGCAATGGAAAAATGGATATTCTTATGATGATTTTCTGGAAACAGGTTTTGCAAACTGGATTGATGCATCAAAAAATTTGCTGGTTCAAGAATGGGGGGTGCCGACCAAAAAAGAAAAACTTTCAGGGAGCACGGAAGTTTATGAGTATATAGTTCAGGGAGAATCAACTCAAAACAACGACGCATCGCTAAGTATGTTGTCGCTTTTGACCAGCGGTTTTGTTGATGAAACGACAACCACCACAACTCACAGGATATGCCGAAGGATTTTTACCCTGCGTAACGACAAAGTGACAAGAGTAAAAGGGTTGGGGGATTATTGCACCGAAAGAGGCGGTTGGGTGGCAACCGCAGATTGGGGTGGAAACACCAATATCAAAAAAGGCGATGAATGGGTCGGTTACAGTTGCAAAGGATGCTGGATAATAAATCCACAAAATCCACCCGAATTGCCGGTTTCCTGGTGAACCAACTCATACCTAATCGGTAATTTCCCTCAATGCCGATGAACAAATACTCCGCCTGGAGCGTCTTCAAAAACGGCCTCACCGGGCAGCGCGGCTGGACGCGGGCGTGGCGCGACCCTGACCCGAAAACCGGCTACGATGTAATCATCATCGGCGCCGGTCTGCACGGATTGGCGACGGCGTATTACCTCGCGAAAAACCACGGCGTGCGCAACATCGCGGTGCTGGAAAAGGGCTGGCTTGGCGGCGGCAACGCCGGGCGCAACACCACCATCGTCAGGTCAAACTATATGATGCCGGGCAACCGGTTTTTCTACGAACATTCGCTCAAGTTGTGGGAAGGGTTGAGCCATGAACTGAACTACAACGTGATGTTCAGTCAGCGTTCGCACATTTCGCTGCTGCACACGCCGGCGGCGCGGGACGCGGCGGCGCGGCGGTATAACACTATGCGCTTGACCGGTTCAGACGGCGAGTTGTGGGACCTGGACACGCTCAAAAAAAATGTCCCGCACTTGAACTACGACAACGCCCGCTTCCCCATCATCGGCGCCACGGTGCAGCGGCGCGCCGGCACCGCGCGCCACGACGCGGTGGCGTGGGGATACGCGCGCGCCGCCGACCAACTGGGCGTGGACGTCATTCAGAACTGCGAAGTCACCGGCGTAGTGCGAGACGGCGGGCGGCGGCAGCGAATCGGCGCGCTTGAAACCACGCGCGGCGTCATTGCGGCGAACAAGGTTGGCTTTGCGGTGGCCGGCAACACTTCGCGCCTGTGGGGGATGGCCGAACTCGGACGGCTGCCCATTGAGACCCACCTCTTGCAGGCGTTCGTTACCGAGCCGCTGAAACCATTGCTGGATCAAGTCGTGGTGTTCGGCGTCGGCGGCGCGCATTTTTACATTTCGCAATCCGACAAGGGCGGGATGGTGTTCGGCGGCGATCTCGACTGGTACAAATCCTACGCCCAGCGCGGCAACCTGCCGGCGGTTCAGGACGTCGCCGAATGTGCCACCTCAATCCTGCCCTGCCTCGGCCGGGTGCGGCTGCTGCGCCACTGGGCCGGGGTGATGGACATGTCCATGGACGGCTCGGCGTTCATCTGCAAGACGCCCTTGGAAAATCTCTACCTCAACGCCGGCTGGAACTACGGCGGCTTCAAGGCCAGCCCGGCCTCGGGCTGGTACTTCGCCGACCTCATCGCCAACGACCGCCCCGACGCCGTCATCGCCGACTTTGACCTCAAGCGTTTCCAACGCGGCGTGATGATGGACGAACGCGGCGCCGGCCCCGATCCAAAATTGCACGGCTAGAGACGAAGCAATGATCCGCATCAACTGCCCCTTCTGCGGCGAGCGCGACCACAGCGAGTTCACTTACGGCGGCGACGGCTCGGTCGAATACCCGGCGCTGGACGCCTCCGCCGAAGAATGGTGTGCGGCGGTGTTCGCGCGCGAAAACGTTCGCGGCGTACAACTCGAAACCTGGCATCACGTCAACGGCTGCCGCGCGTGGTTGCTGGTGGAACGCGACACCTTGACTCACGAAATCCACGCCGTGCGCCCGGCCCACGACGGCATCGCCGTGGCGCTCCAAAACCGCCCCGGAAACAAACCATGACTTCCCGGCGGCTGCCCGGCGGCGGGCGTATTGACCGCGCCACCACCCTGCCCTTCACCTGGGACGGCCAAAAACTGACCGGCCATCCCGGCGACACCCTGGCCTCGGCGTTGCTGGCCAACGACGTGCGGCTGGTGGGCCGCAGTTTTAAGTACCACCGCCCGCGCGGGATTATGTCCGCCGGCGTCGAGGAGTCCGGCGCGCTGGTCACCATCGGCCACGGCGCGCGCCGCGATCCCAACGTCAAGGCCACGGTGCAGGAACTCTATGCCGGCCTGAGCGCGTCCGCGCAAAACGCATGGCCCGGCGTGCGCTTTGACGTGGGCGCGCTCTCCAACTTGTTCAGCCGCTTCCTGCCCGCCGGTTTTTACTACAAGACCTTCATGGGCCCGCGCATCAAAGGCGGCGACACGCGGGTATGGATGCAGTTCGAAAAACTCATCCGCCGCGCCGCCGGCCTCGGGGTCGCCTCGCGCGAACCGGACCCGGATCAATACGAACACGGCCACGTTTTTTGCGACTTGCTGGTGGTGGGTGCGGGACCTGCCGGTTTGTCGGCGGCGGCGACTGCGGCGCGCGCCGGGCTGGACGTGCTACTGGTGGATCAGGAACCGGAGTTCGGCGGCGACTTGTTGAGTCAGCCAGCCGCCCCATCTCAATCCCAATCTCAATCTCAATCCCAAACCAAACTCGCGCAACTGCTGGACGAAATAAACTCGGCGGGGGTTCGCATGATGACCCGAACCACCGCGTTCGGCCTCTACGACTGCGGCGTCGCCGGGCTACTGGAGCGAGTGACCGAGCACCTGCCCGCGCCTCATCCGTGCCGGCCCCGCCAGCGGTTTTGGACGGTGCGCGCCCGGCACACCATCATCGCCGCCGGCGCCCTGGAGCGGCACCTCGCCTTCGGCAACAACGACCGCCCCGGCGTGATGACCGCAGCAGCCGGGCGAACCTGCCTGAACCGCTACGGGGTGCTGCCCGGCGAGCGCATCGTGGTGGCCACCAACAACGATTCCGCCTACGCGACGGCGGCGGAACTGGCGGACGCCGGCGCCGGGGTTACGCTGCTTGATGCGCGGCATTCAGGGGTCGTCGGAGACGCATTGCAACGGCAAGCCGGCGAGCACGGCGTAACGCTGCGCCTGTCCCACGCGCCGCTGAAAGTCCTCGGCGGCCAGGCAGTGAAGGCGCTGGAACTGGCGGTGGACGATGGTCACGGCTGGAAACAGCAAGGCCGCGAAGCCTGCGACCTGGTGCTGGTATCCGGCGGCTGGTCGCCGACCATTCATCTCAACTCCCATCGTGGCTCAAGGCCGCTATGGAACGCGCAACTGGCGTGCTTCCTGCCGGGGGAAACCGCCGAGCCGATCCTGACCGCCGGGTCGGCGGCGGGGGTTTGGAACGGCGATGACTGCGCGGCGTCGGGCAAGGCCGCGGGGGTGGCGGCGGCCAAAGCCCTCGGTCGGAACGTTGATGTCGTTGATAAGGATGCCGCCGCCGTCATCAAACCGGGCGGCTGGCACACCCCGATTCGGCCACTGTACGAAATTCGCGTCCCCGGCAAAAAACTAAAATCCTTCGTGGACCCGCAAAACGACGTCACCGCCGACGACGTGCGCCTCGCCCGGCGGGAAGGTTTTGTTTCGGTGGAGCACCTCAAGCGTTACACCACCCTGGGGATGTCCACCGACGGCGGCAAGGTGGGCAACGTTACCGGCCTCGCGCTCATGGCCGAATCGCTGGAGCGGGAAATCCCCGAAGTCGGCGCCACCGTGTTCCGGCCACCCTACACGCCGGTTTCGCTGGGCGCGCTGCGCGGCCGCAGCGTGGATCAACACTTCCGCCCGCTGCGCCGCACTCCCATGCATCAGTGGAATCTCGACCACGGCGCGGTCATGACCATGGCCGGGCTGTGGCACCGGCCGTGGTATTTTCCCCGACAAACCGAAGCCGGTGAGGAGACCCTCGCCCAAGCCTATATCCGCGAAGCCGCCGGCGTGCGCGAGACGGTGGGTTTGTGCGACGTCACCTCCCTCGGCAAGATCGCCGTGCAGGGACCCGACGCCACCGAGTTTCTGAATCGCATCTACACCAACCCGTTCGCCAAACTCGCGGTCGGCAAGGCGCGCTACGGCATCATGCTGCGGGACGACGGCATGGTCATGGACGACGGCACCACCTGGCGCCTGTCCGAAACCGACTACTTCATGACCACCACCACCGCCCACGCCGCCAAGGTAATGGCGTGGCTTGAGGAGTTGCTGCAAACCCGCTGGCAGGAACTCAAGGTGCAAGTGACTTCGGTGTCCGAGCAGTGGGCCGGCTGCGCGGTGGCCGGGCCGCGCTCCCGCGCCATCCTGGAAACCTGCGCGGCGCGGGAATGCGGCCCCGGCGCGGTGTCCGACTCGGCGCTGCCGTTCATGGGCGTGGCCGAAACCACCCTCAAGGGCGGCATCCCGTGCCGCATCGCGCGCATCAGTTTTTCCGGGGAAATGGCCTTTGAAGCCTACGTGCCATCCGATTACGCGACCGCGATGATGGACTTGTTGTGGGCGGCGGCGGAAGCGGCGGGCGGCTGCCTGTACGGCCTCGAAGCGCTCGGCACCCTGCGCATCGAAAAAGGCCACGTCACCGGCGCCGAACTCGACGGGCGCGTGACCATAGAAGACGCCGGGCTGGGGCGCATGGCTTCCCCGGACAAGCCCTTCATCGGCAACGCGCTGCGCAAGCGCCCCGAACTGCTGCGGGAAGACCGCCCGCAACTGGTCGGCATCGCCCCCAAAAACCGCGCCGACACCTTCAACGCCGGGGCCGTTCTGTGCAAGGCCGGGCAGGTTTCCGGCCTCGGCGAAGGCTGGATTACCGCGGTAACCCACTCGCCGGCGTTGGGACACTGGATCGGCATCGGGTTTATCTCCGGCGGGTATGCGGCCTGGCAAAACAAGCGCGTGGTCGCCGCCGACCCGGTACGCAAGGGCGAGAGCGAAGTGGAGATCATCAGCCCGCATATGTTCGACCCGGACGGGGAGCGGATGCGTGGCTGAGCGAATCTCCGCGCTGCACGGACACTATGCCCCCGGCGATAGGCCGGCGGACCGGGCCGGGGTCGTGCTGCGTGAAGTCCGCGACTTGAACCTGCACCAGATTGCGGCGTGGCCCGACACCCTGGCGCAAGTCGGGGAAAAAGCCGCGCAGGGGGCGGGAGTAGCGGCGGCACCCGGCCCGTGCGCGTCTGCGGTTTTCGCCGTGGACGGCGCAACGCAGAGCGCGCTGCTTCGCGTCGAGCCGTTGAAATGGTGGATGCTCGGCGGCACTGTCCCGCGCCTCGCCCCCGAACAAGGAACGACCCTGGATCTTTCCCACTCACGCACCCACCTGCGAATCACCGGCCCACGGGCCGCCACCCTGCTCAACCGCCATCTGCCCCTGGATTTGCGCGAGGGCTCATTCCCCGAAGGCGCGGTGGGGGCGAGCGCGTTGCATCACGTCGGCGTAACCTTGTGGCGTTCACAAGAAGGCTACGAGTTGTTCATTCCCCGCGGGTTTGCATTGTCGGTCTGGGAAGTGTTGCTGCAAACCGCCGCTCAGTTTGGCGTTGTGGTTATTCCTGAAATGCCCGGCTACGCCGGGTCAAGTTGAACTGGATTCTCGCTTTCGCGGGAATGATGGGTGAGGGTGAGGCGCGTGACGCGCTTTTGCGGGGGGGAGACCCCCCGCGCCCCCCTTTGCGGCGCGGGGAAACTCCTGTTTCCGGCGCCGCGCGCACATCCTTGTGCGCGACAGTCCGGCTAGCGCCGAACCAAAAAAGCTGGATTCCCGATACGATGAAAAATATGGTCGCTAACGCTCCCTATTTTTCTATCGTTCGGGAATGACGGCAAAGGCGTAAGGAAGGACAAAGGAAGCGGCTAAGCATCGCCGCTTCGGGGCTGGATACCCGCAAATGCGGGTATGACACCGAGGGCGATTTATACTTTCGCGGGTATGACACCGAGAGCGTAGCAACAACTCTGTCGTCATTCCCGAGCGTTAGTGTCCGTTGCCGCGTAAGCGGCTTACGGACACTTGCGTACTCGGGAATCCAGCGCCACACAACCCCCGCCGGTTTAACCCCTGGATTCCCGAATAGCGATGAAACAAACGGTCGCTGACGCTCCCTATTTTTCTATCGTTCGGGAATGACAACAAAGGCGTAAGGAAGGGTTGGGGTAGCGGCTAAGCATCGCCGCTTCGGGGCTGGATACCCGCAAATGTGGGTATGACACCGAGGGCGATTTATACTTTCGCGGGTATGACACCGAGGAACGTGGCAACAACTCTGCCGTCATTCCCGAGCGTTAGTGTCCGTTGCCGCGCAAGCGGCTTACGGACACTTGCGTACTCGGGAATCCAGCGCCACACGACCCCCGCCGGTTTAACCCCTGGATTCCCGAATAGCGATGAAACAAACGGTCGCTGACGCTCCCTATTTTTCTATCGTTCGGGAATGACAACAAAGGCGTAAGGAAGGGTTGGGGTAGCGGCTAAGCATCGCCGCTTCGGGGCTGGATACCCGCAAATGTGGGTATGACACCGAGGGCGATTTATACTTTCGCGGGTATGACACCGAGGAACGTGGCAACAACTCTGCCGTCATTCCCGAGCGTTAGTGTCCGTTGCCGCGCAAGCGGCTTACGGACACTTGCGTACTCGGGAATCCAGCGCCACACGACCGCCGCCGGTTTAACCCCTGGATTCCCGAATAGCGATGAAAAATATGGTCGCTGGCGCTCCCTATTTTTCTATCGTTCGGGAATGACAACAAAGGCGTAAGGAAGGACAAAGGAAGCGGCTAAGCATCGCCGCTTCGGGGCTGGATACCCGCAAATGTGGGTATGACACCGAGGGCGATTTATACTTTCGCGGGTATGACACCGAGAGCGTAGCAACAACTCTGTCGTCATTCCCGAGCGTTAGTGTCCGTTGCCGCGTAAGCGGCTTACGGACACTTGGCGCTCTCGGGAATCCAGCGCCATTATGACCCATCGCCGGTTTAGTTTCTGGATTCCCGAATAGCGATGAAAAATATGGTCGCTAACGCTCCCTATTTTTCTATCGTTCGGGAATGACGGCAAAGGCGTAAGGAAGGGCAAAAGAAGCGGCCAAGCCTCATCGTTTCCGCTGTCCGTCCTTACGCCTCTGTGCCGTCCAACCGGCGGCGTAGCCGCTGACTTAGCCGCGCGCACGGACGCGCGCGGCGGCGCTGGAAACAGGATGTTTCCCCGCGCCGCAAGGGGGGTCTGCGGGGGGTCTCCCCCCGCAAATGCGCGTCACGCGCACCGTCCATGCACCCGCCCCGGTCAAGCCGGCGGCGTCAGTCGCTGTCATTACTGTTTAGTAACTCCCCGCCGTCCCCCGGCCGATGACGGTGATGGTGTTGCCGGAAAGGTAAGGCTCGGGTTCAACCACCTTGACCACCACTTGGTTGACCTTGAGTTGGTTGGTCTGCGTCAGGTTGATGTGCAAACCTTTGGCCAGTGAGGTGGCGACGGTTTTCATGTCCTTGCCTCGGCTTTTTTGGTTGAGCGCAACGATGAGGTAAGGCCCGCGGTTGTCGAAGGTTTCGATTTCGTATTTGTCAATTTGTTTGCCGCGCACCAGTTGATCCATATAGCGGTTGATGGCGGGGCGCAGGATTTTGACGTCTGTCAGGTAGGAGAACACGAATTTCTTGCCGGTGATTTTGTTCATGGCGGCGAGTCCCGCTTCGTCCATTTGGGCGGCAAACCCGGACCACGGATGACCGTGGATGGCGACTTCGGCGCGGATGCGTTTTTTGGAGCGGGAAAAGCCGGCGTCTGCGGTGTAGGCGGAACGGAAAAACGCCGAGTAGGGAATGATCAAACTGCCCACCGCAACTTCTTCGACGCCGCTTTCCAGCAGTTGCGCGGCGATGGCGTCCTGCACGCGCTGATAGGTCCACAGGTAGGACAGCAGGAACAATACCACGCACCAGGAAACCACGCGTTGCAGCGAAAACCACCGCTTCACTCCCGCGCCGCCGGAACCGGAACCCAAACCGAAACCGAAACCGCCGCGAAACATTCTCGCGCAACCGCCGATAAAGCCGGCGAGTTGCCGCTTGCGGTCGGCGGCGGTGGCGAACAACAGCGCCATGATGGTCAGCGCCAACAAAAATACCGGCAGGTAGGCGATCAGGCGTTGCATCGCTCAGTCCAGCCCCAGCAGTTGCCGGCGTTCTTTGGACCAGCGCGTGACCAGGTGATCCACCGCCAGCGCCATGCACGACACGCACAAACCAAGCACCACGCCCTTGCCGATGTTGGTCTCGGACAGCGCCTTGAAGATTTGCTGGCCGAGGTCAATGGTGCCGACGAAGGCGGCGATGATGACCATGGAAAACGCGAACATGATGGTCTGATTGATGCCCAGCATGATGTGCGGCACGGCCACCGGAAGTTCCAGTTGGATGAGGCGTTGCCAGCGGCTGCAGCCGGCCATGGTCACGGCTTCGTGCAGTTCCCGGGGCACGTTGCGCAGCCCTTCCACGGTGTAGCGAACCGCCGGATTGATGGCGTAGACGATCACCGCCAGTATCGCCGAGAGGTCGTTGACCTGAAACAGCATGATCACCGGCAGGATGTAGATGAAAGACGGAAAGGTCTGAAACGTGTCGCACCAGAACAACGCTTTTTTGGCGCGCTCTTCTTTCATTGCGCTCCAGATGCCGAGCGGCACGCCGATGACGACGCAGATGAGCGTGGCGAAAATAACCATGTAGGCGGTGATCATCGCCCGGTCCCACCACCCGGCGAGGGCGACGAACACAAAAAACCCCAGCGTCAGCGCCGCCGAATACCAGCCGCCGAGGATCAACCCCAGCCCGCCGATCAACACCAGCACCGCGATCCACGGCATGTACAACAACGCGTCTCGCAGCGGGGTGAGGATGTTGAGGATCAGAAAATAGCGGAAGGAAGTCAGGCCGTCTGACCAGTTGATGACGATCCAGTCCACCAGCGCGTCCCAGGTTTTGGCGTAGGTAATCGCCAGGTCCCTCGGCATCTGATCGAGAATCGGAAAATAATTCGAAGCCGCGAGCGCAACCCCCGCCAGGCCGAGCATCAGCATCGGATACTTGAAGCGGATGTAAAAAGGCAAGTCGGCGGTATAGTCGCGTTTCTTTTCCGCCCAGGCCCGCGACAGGCCATCCAGAATTACCGCCAGCAGCACGATGGCGATGCCGATTTCCAGGGACTGCCCGATCTTGAGGGCCTGGAGTTTGTGCAGCAGGCGGTAGCCGAGGCCGGAGGCGCCGATGAACGCCGCGATCACCACCATCGCCAGACACTGCATGATGACCTGGTTCACCCCCAGCAGAATTTCATTGCGCGCGCTCGGCATCTGCACGCGGGTCAGGAGTTGCCAGTTGCTGCAGCCGGCCATCTTTCCCGCTTCAACGATCTGCGGCGAGACCTTTTGCAGCCCCAGCAGGGTCAGGCGCACCATGGGCGGCACCGCGAAAATGATGGTGGCGATCACGCCGGTCTGGTGGCCGATGCCGAAAAAAACCACCACCGGTATCAGGTAGGCAAAATGCGGCAGGGTCTGGGCGACGTTCATGACCGGCAGCAGCGCGACTTCAACCGACTTTCGTTTGTACGCGAGTATGCCGAGCAGCAGCCCGATGAGGATGGAAATGGGCACCGCCGCCGCCAGCAGGGCGAGGGTCTGCATGGTGAATTTCCACAACCCGGAAACCGCGCAGTACATCACCGTGCCGCCGCACAACAACGACAGCTTCCAGCCGCGCAAGGCGTAGCCGAGCACCATGGCGATGACCAGCATCACGCTCCACGGCGTGCCGCCCAAACCGAAGCCCTTGTTGCCGCCGAGCAGCAGGTTGTCGAAGACGTTGATGAGCTCCTTGAGGCTGCGCGAGGCGAAGCGCGTAACCGTCGAAAATCCGAGGTCGTCGAGCACGAAGTAAAAAACCTTGTCGAGCATCAAGTCCATGGGAACGATTTCGGTGTACGCCTGTTTGCCGGCGTCGCCCAGGGTGTCAATGCTGCTTGTTTCGAGGTGCTGGGGCAACTCGTCCGCAAACCGGGGCATCAGGTCGAGGCCCTTGGCGGACGCCAGCAACGCCACCACCAGGCCCAGCACGAGGCAGCCGGCCATGCGTTTTTCCGGCCGCAAACCCCGCCGCAGCAGTTCCCGCATCAGGATGAATCCCCGGACTTTGTCGCCGCGTTTTCCGATGCGTTTTCCGCCGCGTTTTCTGATATGTTTTCCGGAAAAAGAATTTTCAGCACGTTATCCTGGTGCAGCACCCCCACCATTTTGTCATCATCGTCCACCACCGCCACCGGCCGGGTTTGCCCGAGCACATACTCGGCCACCGAGTCAATGCGGTCCTTGACCTTGACCGAACGCTCCGCCAGTTGCTCGGCTTGCGCGGGGTCATCCATGATGGAGCCGGCGCTCAGCACCTTTTCGCGGGGCACGTCGCTGGTGAACTTTCGCACGTAGTCGGTGGCCGGGTGCAGCACGATGTTTCCGGGCTTGTCCACCTGCTCAACCTTGCCGTGAAACATGATGGCGATGCGGTCGGCCAGTTTCAGGGCTTCGTCGAAATCGTGGGTGATGAAGACGATGGTTTTGTTGAGCAGCGACTGCAAGCGCAAAAACTCGTCCTGCATCTCCTTGCGAATCAGCGGGTCGAGGGCCGAGAACGGCTCGTCGAGAAACCAGATGTCCGGCTCTATGGCCAGCGAGCGGGCGATGCCCACGCGCTGCTGCTGACCGCCGGACAACTCGCGGGGGAAATTGTTGTTCTTGCCGTCAAGGCCCACCAGCGCGATCATTTTTTGTGCGCGCTCAACGTATTCCCGGCGTTTCATTCCGCGCATCTGCAAGGGGAACGCGATATTTTCCAGCACCGTTCGATGGGGCAGCAGCGCGAAATTCTGAAACACCATCCCCATCTTGCTGCGGCGCAGTTCGATCAACTCCTTCTCGGACATGGCGAGCAAGTCGCTGCCTTCGATTTCCACCGACCCCGAAGAAGGTTCAACGAGGCGCGAGAGGCAGCGCACCAGCGTGGACTTGCCGGAACCGGACAACCCCATCACCACCAGGATTTCGCCGCTGTGCACTTCCAGCGAGACGTTGTCCACCGCCGGAACCACGCCTTCGCGCGCGAAGATCGCCGGGTCCACCACGCCGGATGCGTCCTTCACCAGTTCGGCGGGGTGAACGCCGAACACCTTGTATAACGACCGGCAGCGGATTACGGGTTGGGGCATGGTTGGTTTTGGATGGTCGCCAAAGATGGTTACTGATAATGCTTACTGATAATGCTTACTGATAATGCTTACTGAGCGCCGGGGCAATCCCCCCGCCACCGCTATTATTGCCGCCACACAACAAAAATACCACCACCAGGCAACCCTGATGGCGGTATCGGTATGTCAATGTTTGCCGGGATTACCGGAGCGATCGCTTACTGCGACGCGTACAACCACGGATTCCAGACCTCTTCGTTCTCGGAAATCCAGCGCGCGGCGGCTTCGTCGTGTTCCAGTTCATCCACGTCAACGTACACCGCCATGGTGCCGATCTGGTTGGTGGTGAAACTGATGCGCGTCAGCGCCTTGTAGGCGGCCGGCCACTTGCTGGGCATGCCGTGCCACGCCGCTTTTTTCAGGTAGCCGCCGGCCGGGCTGCCGCAGTCGTTGGTGGCTTCGGGGTTGACGCCCCAGGCGGCATCGGTTTTGCATTTTTCGTGGAAGGCCGGAAACTCAATGAAGCTGCCGCCGTACAACGCGTCTGTGAAATTCGGCGACCAGTTGAACATAACGATGGGATCGTTCTTCTTGGCCGCGGCTTCCAGTTCCGCCCACAACGCCGCGGCGCTGCCGACGTTGATCTGCGTGAAGTTCATGCCCAGGGCGCTGATGCGCGCGACGTCGTGCAGCCATTCCACCGGCCCATCCACGTACACGCCCTTGCCGCCGGAATCGGGCCGCGAAAATTTATCCGCGCACGCCGCCAGCGCCTGCCAGTCCGGCAAACCGGGGCACAGTTCCTCAACGTAGGTCGGATACCACCACTCTTCGCGGGTAACCGCTTCGTGGGTGCCGGCGTCGAGAATGCCGCCCTTGTCCAGCGCGGTGTTGAACGAGGTGGCGAAGGAGCCTTCCCAGACCTCAAGTTCAACGGTCGCGTCGCCGATGCGCACCGCTTCGTACACGGCCTGGCTGTCGGTGGAAGTGTATTCCACGGCGCAGCCCAGTTTTTCAAACAACTGGCCGACAACGTGGGACATGACGATCTGGCTTGACCAGTTGTGGGTGGGAATGACGATCGAGTCATCCGAACCGCAGCCTTCGGCGTTGGCGGTATTGACCCAGGCTACGGACAGCAGCAACGCCGCCACCATCGCCCATCGGTTTATAAGTTTCATGTTTCAGTTCTCCTCATTTGGTGTGGTGACCACATACTACAATACCAAGGCACAAAATCATACAGGCGCGATTATACCATTCATATACCAAAATCGCGTTTATGGGGCAATCGGGGCGTTAATTGGTGGATACGGTATGACTGGTGTCTGAAAAACCCCGGAGTCGGGCGGTTGCCGTCTCGGAGTTGATCCATATTTATACCAAATTCACACACCGCAAAAATGGCCGCAAAGGTAGTGGCAAAGATGACCGCCCACCCCCGCCGGGGCTTGCGGCGTGGCGGCGTTCAAAGTATCTTGCAACGATGAAACCGCTCGCCCCAAAAACCGCATGATCAAACTCGCCATCGCCGGCGCAGCCGGGCGCATGGGCTGCGCGCTCATCCACGCCGCCGCCCGCACCGACGGCGTGGTCGTTAGCGCAGCCCTGGAACACGACTCCCACCCATCCCTCGGCAAAGACGCCGGCGTCATCGCCGGTTGCGGCGACATCGGCGTCTCGCTGAGCCCCGACACCGCCGCCGCCGGCGCGGATTTCGACCTGATGGTTGAGTTCACCACCCCGGCGGCGACGCTGGCCCACCTGCACACCTGCCGGGCACTGGGCCGTGGCATGCTCATCGGCACCACCGGCCTCGGCGACCAAGGCATAGCGTTGATCAATGAGGCCGCCCGCGACCTCCCCATCCTGCAGGCCGCCAACACCAGCGTCGGCGTCAACCTGTGCGCGGCCCTCGTCGAAACCGCCGCCAAAGTGCTGGGGCCGCTGACCGACATCGAAATCGTCGAAGCCCACCACCGCCACAAAGTGGACGCGCCCTCAGGAACCGCCCTGCTCCTCGGCCACGCCGCCGCCGCCGCCCTCGGCAAAGACCTCGACAAAGACGGCGTATTCGCCCGCCACGGCCACACCGGCGAGCGCAAACCCGGCAGCATCGGTTTTTCCACCATCCGCGGCGGCGACATCGCCGGCGAACACACCGTACTGTTCATCGGCGAAAGCGAACGCCTGGAAATAACCCACCGCGCCACCGACCGCCGCATCTTCGCCAACGGCGCCCTCAAAGCCGCCCAATGGCTGGCACCCCAACCACCGGGGTTGTACACCATGCGGGACGTGCTCGGACTGCAAGAAGACGGATAAGACAGTCCGGCTAGCGCGGGAAAGGTTTGAACGGGAGACTTGAACCTTGGGCGCGAACAGGGACAGGTCTCGACCTGTCCCTACGCCCGCACAAAGTTCCCGCCGTTATTCAAACCCTTCCGGCGCTAGCCGGACTGTCGCACAGGGATGTGCGCGCGGCGCCGGAAACAGGATGTTTCCCCGCGCCGCACAGGGGGGCGCGGGGGGTCTCCCCCCGCAAAAGCGCGTTACGCGCACCGAAACTCCGCGTTCCCGCCGTTATTCAAACCCTTCCGGCGATAGCCGGACTGTCGCGCACAGGGATGTGCGCGCGGCGCTGGAAACAGGAGTTTCCCCGCGCCGCACAGGGGGGCGCGGGGGGTCTCCCCCCGCAAATGCGCGTCACGCGCACCGAAACCCCGCGTTGCCGCACCGAAACCCCGCGTTCCCGCCGTTATTCAAACCCTTCCGGCGCTAGCCGGACTGTCGCGCACAGGGATGTGCGCGCGGCGCTGGAAACAGGAGTTTCCCCGCGCCGCACAGGGGGGGTGCGGGGGGTCTCCCCCCCCCGCAGATGCGCGTTACGCGCCCCCAAGCACCGCGCTGCCGCAAACCTCCAAGCCCCGCGTCCCCGCAAATTCGTGCCCGGCCTTATTTGGGGGTTATATTCCGTTGGAGTTTGCTATACTCGTGGGGATTTTGGGGGGGGGGTGTTGGTGTTTTCTTGAGGAGGGTTATTATGTGTTTTTGTGGTTGTGGTTCGCGGTTGAGAAGGTAAATGTTGCGGCTGACTGCTAGTGTCAGGGGCGGCGGCGGCGGGGTTTTGGCCGCGCTGGTGCTCCTCGTTCTCACTTGCTTTCCTGCGGGGGAGGCTTGGGGGCAGTTGCGGACTATTATTTTCACACTTGGGAGCAGCGACATGGACGGCAGGGTCGTGGCGCCGGGTGAAAGGGTTAACTTCGTTGTGCGGGGGGAGGCGGGCGGTCCGGTTACCGACAGTGTCGCGTGGCAGTTGGAGGCGCTCTCTACCTCGCCTGCAGAGGCGGAGCTTCCTCTCAGCGCGTTCGGCGCTATTGATGATGTGAACGCGGTGTCACCCGTCTTTACGGCGGCGACTGTCATCGGCCGCCAGACGACTATAACAGTAACCGCCGGCGCCGGCGGCGACGACAGAAGCAGCAGCCTTACGATAACCGTACAAATGCCACCCGCCGACTCCGGCGCTCCGAGTTTCGTTCCCGGCGAGGTCGACCCCATCGTCCACACTTTTGTCCGCGGCTCCTTCGTCAACCTGACCCTGCCGGCGGCCACCGGCGGTGATGGCGGGCGGTACTATTCCCTGATTCACCTCGGCGGTTCAACCCTGGCCGGACTGGGGCTGTTCTTCAACGCCGACGCCGACGCCCGCACGCTTAGCGGCACCATCAGCGGCAACGCCGCGTTACAAACCAGCGATTTCATCTACCGCGTGAATGATCTGGACGCCAACACCGGCGCCGGCGACCGCGACCAGTTGACGCTGGGTATCGTCATCGTTGCCGCCGGTGACGGCGTTGACCCCGATGCCGGGCAGTTGCGGTCTTTTACCTTCAGAGTTAGCACTTTCCGAGTCACCACCGTGGCGCCGGGTGAAAGGATCCGGGTTACCGTGCTGGCAAGGGACGGCACTCCGTCGCTCACCGACGACTTGGTCAGGTGGGATCTCATACCACTCGCGAAGACAGCGCAAGATGATCTCAACACGTTCGGCAGTTTTGATAACAGGTTCGGGGTGTCAACCATCTTTACGGCGTCTGATGTCGTTGGCCGCACGACGGTGGTACAGCCGCGGGTGCATGAAGGTGGATTCTTTAATGGCGTCCGCACATTCAATATATTAGGCTTCACGGAGATCGTCGTACGCGCGCCACCCGACACCACCGCCCCGGGTTTCGCCGATGGCGAGAGCGACCCCGTGGTGCGCCCCTTCAACCGCGGCGACTCCGTCAACCTGGTCCTGCCGGCGGCCAGCGGCGGTGATGGCGGGCGGCGCTACACCCTGATTCACCGCAACGGCCCAACCCTGGCCGAACTGGGGCTGCGCTTTGACGGCGCCGCCGACCGCCGCACGCTTAGCGGCATGATCGACGCCGCCGCCCCGTTGCAAACCAGCGAGTTCACCTACCGCGTGGATGACCTGGACGCCAACACCGGCGCCGGCGACCAGGACGAGTTGACGCTGCGCATTATCGTTAACGAAGGTTTCGGCAGTAACGCCATCCCCGCGCAAACCTACGTTGCCGGGACCGCCATCCGCGTGATCCTGCCCACCATCGCCGGCGGCGTGGGCTTCATCACCTACGCCATCAACCCGACCCCGCCCCTGCCAGACGGCCTGACCTTCACCGCCGCCACGCGCGTCTTGAGCGGCACCCCGGCCACCGCGCAGGATGAAGCGACCTATACCTACACCGCCACCGACAGCAACCCAGACGGCGCGGTTACCGTGGAACTGCCCTTCACCATCGCCGTGACTTTTCCACCGCCCGACCTGCGCGCGACCTCCGCCGTTTTTGCCGGCGGCGTGCCCGGCATCGTGGAGTTCCCGGGGGGCAACGCCGTCAGCGGGTTTCGCTTAACGCCGGCTCAATCGGGGCTGACGCTGAATGTCGGGGTGTCGAATTCGGTGGCGGTGGCGCCGGATTCAGTGATTCAGGTGTATCGCGTTCCGAATGTCCGCAGTGCGGGCAGCCCGCCGACCGGGTTCGTGCCCACGTGTGGCGCCGACCGCACCCTGTGCCGGGCGGGTCCGTCCCGAAGCGTCGGCGCGTTTGCGGTGGACGGCGCCACGCCCCAGGTCTCCGGCGCGTTCACCGGACCCGCCGAGGCGGGCCTGTATCATTATTTCGCCTGCTTCACCGATGCCGCCGAGCTTCCCGGCACCCTGGCCGATAATTGCACCCCCTCCATACGCGCGAGGGTGGTGGCGGCGGGGAGTGAAACCATCAGGGTTACGCCACGCGCTCCTTTTCCTCCTGCCCTGTCGATCGCGGATGCGGGCACGCGGGTTACTTGGCGGTACGAAATCCGAAATGTGGGGAGTGAGGCTTTTGCATTCCCGGGGGGGACAAGGGTACGAGTGTATTCAAGGCTTGAAGGCACTCCTCTGTTGCCCCTCGGTTCTGCTGCCAGCATAGCAACGCTTACGAATATTACGCTCGTACAACCGGGCGCCGCTTTCAGTCTTGCATCCAACGCCGGCGCAGGCCATGGCTTCATCACTCCGGCGGCGCCGGGCAAATATGAAGTGTATGTATGTATCTCCGCCGTGGACGACTCCGGCATCGGCTTCTGCTCGCCGCCGGGCACAGTGGTGGTGAATGCGGTGATCGTCAATGATGTTGACCTGACCTTCAGGACGAGTTCGCTCACTGTTACGACTGAACCCGATCCCCTCCTGCTCGGAGCCGCAGGGACGATCACGCTGTCCGTTGTGCCGCGCAATGCCGGGACGGCGGCCCTGCCATCGGGCGTGGCGACGCAAGCGACCATCACTTATTACCGGGATAGTACCGGCGACAACGAAATCACCGCCGACGACACGGTCATCGGCACGGCGTCTGTTATTGACGGCGGGATTGCCGCAACGAGCGATGCCTCGGCGCAAAACAGCGGCGCCATCACGCTGGCGGCGGCGGACGTGGCGGCGGGCTTTGTTGTCGGCGCGTGCATCTCTTCGTTTGCAGAGACTGTTCCCATGAGGAACAATAACTGCGTGTCAACCACCGTGTCCGCGCGCGGGGCCACCATCACCGCCCCGAATCCGGCGACGCTGACCGAAGCCGACCTTGACGGGGCGACTCTGACCGTAACGCTGGCCGGCGTAACCTACGAAGAGCCGCTGCCGGGCGCCGAGTCGTTCACGCTGACCCTGGGCGGTTCGGCGAGTGTCGCCGGGGCGGTGACGGTGGCCTCGGTCGCGCGCATTGACGACAGCACGGCGACCCTGACCCTGGCCTACGACCAGGCCGGTGACGGCGTGAGCGGGGACACCACCATCGCCGTTACCGTGGCGGCGGCGGCGCATACCGGCGCCAACCCGTTGACCACCGCCAACACTGTCGCGGTAAGCGCCACCCCGGCAATAACCTTCGGAGACGCCACCATTGACCCGCAAATCTACCCTACCGACATCGTCGTCGGCGTCATCCTGCCGGAGGCCTCCGGCGGCGTGCTCCCGGTCAGGTACGCCATCACCGAAGCCCTGCCCACGGGCTTGAGCTTTGACTCCACCGCGCGCATCTTGCGCGGCACTGTGAGGAGTGTCATACCTGAGACTGACTACACCTACACCGCCACAGACGCCCTGGATGTGAGCGTGGAGCTGGGCTTCACCATCACCGTCATCCTTACGCCGCCCCCCCCGGAGCCGCCCGACCTGACTCTCCCCGACCTGACCGCGACTTCCGCCACGTTTGCCGGCAACCCGCCCGCTTTCGTTGAGACCATCGGTGGCGAACCGGTAACGGTAACCACCGTAGCAGGGGGGACGAGCCTCACGCTGAATGTTGAAGTGGCGAATGTAGGGGGGAGTACGGCGGAAAACGCGATGCTTCAGGTGTATCGCGTTACCCCGGGTAGCCTGGGCGCGGCAAGCGGCGGCCCTGGCGCCCGGAGAAACCCCCTCACATGCGACTTCGGCACCACCGTGCTGTGCGTGGAGGGCCCGCCGCGAACCATCGGCGCGTTTGAGCGAGGCGGCGTTACGCCGCAAGCCGCCGACCCGGTTACCACGTCCAACCGGACGGGCTTGTATTATTATTTCGCCTGTTTCGACGATCGCGCCGAGGGCGACGACACCCTCAACGATAATTGCACCCCCCCACTAGCCGTGCGGGTGGGGGTTTCGGAAGTTACGGTTACGGCGGCGGTTCCCTCCGCTCCCTTGTCCACCGGGATTGCCGATACCCGGGTGGATGCCACGGCTCAAGTCCAAGTCACGGTGGCCGGCCTGGTCTTGCCGGGCGGGTTGAGATTGTCATTTTATCAACGGACCGTCGGCGCCGATTTGATGCCCCTGGGAGACGCCGATTCAGAGACCGACTTTGCGAGCACAACGGGGCTTACAATATCCGAGCACACGCTGACCGCCGCAGCCGGCTTCCTGGTGCCGTCAACGCCGGGCGATTATGATTACTATGCGTGTATCAGCGCCATAGACGACCCCGACATCCGCTTCTGCTCCGCCGCCACCACCATCACCGTCAGCGCCCCGCTCTCCTTCGCCGAAGACGCCGCCATCGCCGCCCAAGCCTACACCGCCGGCACCGCCATCGCTCTGACCCTGCCCGCCGCCACCGGCGGCAATGCCCCCATCACCTACGCCATCGTTGAGGCCCTGCCCGCCGGCCTGACCTTCACCACCGGCGACCGCCTCTTGAGCGGCACCCCGACCACCGCGCAAGACATTACGACCTATACCTACACCGCCACAGACGGCAGCACCCCGGCCGGCGGCGACCAACTGACCTTCACCATCGCCATAGCCGCCGGCCCGAGGCCGAGTTTCGGCAGCGCCACCATCCCCGCGCAAATCTACGCCGTCGGGGTCGCCGTCAGCGTAACGCTGCCCGCCGTTACCAGCGGCGGCGCGGCTCCTTTCATGTACGCCATCACCGAACCCCTGCCCGACGGTCTGACGTTCGCCACCGACGGCAGCCGCGTCTTGAGCGGCACCCCGACCATCTTGCAAAGCGCGGCGGACTACACCTACACCGTGACCGACAGCACCCCCACCCCGGTGATCACGGAACTGCCTTTCACCATCGCCATCGTCATTCCGCCCGACCTGCGCGCGTCTTCCGTAACGCTGCTCGGCATCCAATCCTTCGTGGAAGCCAACAATCAAAACGTGTTCCGTTTAACTCCGGGGCAGACGGGTGTCAGGCTGCAAGTCGCCGTGGCGAATGCCGGGGGGCCGGCGAGCGCGGCGATGATTCAGGTGTATCGCCAATCTCCGAATACCCGCAATGCGGGCAGCCCGCCGGCCGGGAACCTCCCCGCATGTGGCACCGACAACCTCACCCTGTGCCGGTCGGGCCAGCCCCAAGACGTCGGCGCGTTTGCGCCGGGCGGCGCCACGCCTCAACTATCCGCGCCGTTCACCGCGCCCACCCGGCAGCGCGTTTTTCATTATTTCGCCTGTTTCACAGACGCCGCCGAGACCACCACCCTCGGCAATAATTGCAGCCGCTCCACACGCGTGCGGATAGGGACTCCGGACATCACGGTGACCGCATTCGCTCCCGCCGGCCGGTTGTCGGTCGCCGATGCGGGCACGCGGGTTGAATCAAGCCTTAGGATCAGGAAGAGGTCGCCGGGTATCCTTCCCACGCCGCCGACATTCAGAGCGCAAATGTATCAACGGCCCGAGGGCGTCCCTCTGCTGCCCCGTGGTGCGGCTGATTCAACAATTAGGAGATCTAGCTTTTTTGCCTTTATTCCGGCAAACGAGACCACGCTTTTTTTCCGGCCCGTCAATGGCGAAGGCTTCGTCATTCCGTCAGTGCCGGGCAGGTATGATTATTATGCTTGTGTCGGCTCCAGCACTGACGGCAGCATCCTGTTCTGCTCGGGACCGGCCACGGTGGTGGTGAATGCGGTGGTCGCCGGTAATGTTGACCTGACCTTCGGGGCGGCCAATCCGCTCACCGTTACGACCACCCCTTCTCCCCTCAAACCCGGAGTCGCAGGGACGTACACGGTGTCCGCCGTGCCGCGCAATGCCGGGTCGGGGGGCCTGCCGTCCGGCGCGTCTGCGCGGGCGACCATCACCTATTACCGGGATAGTAATGGAGACGACACCATCACCGCCGCCGACACGGCCGTCGGCACGGCGTCTATTTTTAGCGGCGGGATTGCCGCAATGAGCGATGCCACGGCGCAAAACAGCGGCGCCGTTACGCTGGCGGCGGCGGACGTGGCGGCGGGATTCTTTGTGGTTGGCGCGTGTATCTCTTCGCCGGCGGAGCCGGTTGCCCAGAGGAACAATAACTGCGCGTCAATCGCCGTGGGCGTGCCGGAGGCCACCATCACCGGCCCGGACCCGGAGACGCTGGCCGAAGCCGACCTTGACGGGGCGACTCTGACCGTAACGCTGGCCGGCGCGATCTACCAAGACCCGCTGCCGAGCACCGCGCCGTTCGTGCTGCTCCTGACCGGTGCGTTAAGCGATTGCGCGTCAAACTGCGGCATCACGGTGGCCTCGGCCGCGCGCATTGACGACAGCACGGCGACTCTGACCCTGGCCTACGATACCTCCGCCGCCGGTGACGGCGTCAAAGATGACGGCGGCATCACCGTCCAGGTGCCGGCGGCGGCGCATACCGGCGGCAGCCCGTTGACCACCACCAACGCCATCGCGGTAACCGCCACCCCGCCAACAACCTTCGCCGGCGTTACCATTGACCCGCAAACCTACCTTACCGACACCGCCGTCAGCGTAACCCTGCCGCAGACCTCCGGCGGCGTGATCCCTGTGGTGTACGCCATCACCGAAGCCCTGCCCACGGGCTTAAGTTTTGACTCCGCCAAGCGCATCTTGAGCGGCACCGCGAGCACCGCGCAAGACGTTACGCCCTATACCTACACCGCCATTGACGCCCTGTCCGAGCGCGCGGAGCTGGCCTTCACCATCACCGTGGTCCTCCCGCCGCCCGACCTGGCCGCGACTTCCGCCGCGTTTGCCGGCAACCTGCCCGCTTTCGTTGAGACCATCGGCGGCGAGCAGGTGGCGGCGACCACCGTGGCGGAGGGGGCGGCGGGCCTTACGCTGAATGTTGAAGTGGCGAATGCAAGGGGTGCGGCGGCAAACGCGCTGCTTCGGGTGTTTCGCGGCCCGAATGTCCGGGCTGCGGGCAGCCTGCCGACCGCCGTCCTCTGCGACGCCAACCTACTCGTACTGTGCGCGGCGGGCCAGCCGCGAACCGTCGGCGCGTTTGCGTCCGGCGGCACAACGCCGCAAGTCTCCAACGCATTCGCCGCGCCTGAAACGGCGGGCCTGTACCATTATTTCGCCTGTTTCACCGACGACGCCGAGACCGCCACCTTCACCGATGATTGCACCCCCTCCATACCTTTGCGGGTGGGGACTTCGGAAGTTACGGTTACGGCGGCGGTTCCCTCCGCCCCCTTGTCCACCGGGATTGCCAATACCCGGGTGGATGCCACGGCGCAAATCCAAACTGCGGTGGCCGGCCTTGTCTTGCCGGGGGGGTTGAGATTGTCATTTTATCAACGCGCCGCCGGCGCCCCTCTGATGCCCCTGGGCACCGCCAATTCAGAGACGGATTTTGCGGACATAACGGCGCTTTTGCTATCCACTGATCAGACGCTGACCGCCGCCGCCGCAGACAGCGCCGGCTTCCTGGTGCCGCCAACGCCGGGCGATTATGATTACTATGCGTGTGTCAGCGCCAGAAACAACGCCGCCGTGCGCGTTTGTTCCGCCGCCGCCGCCACCATCACCGTCAGCGCCCCGGTCTCCTTCGCCGCCGCCACCCTCGGCCCCCAAAGTTACACCGCCGGCACCGCCATCGCTCTGACCCTGCCAGACGCCACCGGCGGCAATGCCCCCATCACCTACGCCATCGTTGAAGCCCTGCCCGACGGCCTGACCTTCACCACAGACGACCGCCTCTTGAGCGGCACCCCGACCACCGCGCAAGACATGACGACCTATACCTACACCGCCACAGACCGCAGCACCCCGGTCAGCCGCGACTCATTGGCCCTCGCCATCACCATAGCCCCCGACCCGGCGCTGCGTTTCGATACCACCATCCCCGCGCAAACCTACACCGCCGGGAGCGCCGTCAGCGTTACCCTGCCGGCGGCATCCGGCGGCGTGACCCCTGTGATGTACGCCATCAACCCGACCCCGCCCCTGCCCGCCGGTCTGACCTTCACCGCCGGCAGCCGCCTCTTGAGCGGCACCCCGGCCACCGCGCAATCCGTTACGACCTATACCTACACCGCCACCGACAGCAACCCAGACGGCGCCGTTACCGTGGAACTGCCCTTCACCATCACCGTTTCGCAGCCGGTCGTTACTTCGCCCGACCTGCGCGCGTCTTCCGTAACGCCGCTCGGCATCCAATCCTTCGTGGAAGCCAACAATCAAAACGTGTTCCGTTTAACTCCGGGGCAGACGGGTGTCAGGCTGCAAGTCGCCGTGGCGAATGCCGGGGGTGCGGCGAGCGCGGCGATGATTCAGGTGTATCGCCAATCTCCGAATACCCGCAATGCGGGCAGCCCGCCGGCGGGGAACCTCCCCGCATGTGGCACCGACAACCTCACCCTTTGCCGGTCGGGCCAGCCCCGAGACGTCGGCGCGTTTGCGCCGGGCGGCGCCACGCCTCAACTATCCGCGCCGTTCACCGCGCCCACCCGGCAGCGCGTTTTTCATTATTTCGCCTGTTTCACAGACGCCGCCGAGACCACCACCCTCGGCAATAATTGCAGCCGCTCCACACGCGTGCGGATAGGGACTCCGGACATCACGGTGACCGCATTCGCTCCCTCCGGCCGGTTGTCGGTCGCCGATGCGGGCACGCGGGTTGATTCAAGCCTTAGGACCAGGAAGAGGTCGCCGGGTATCCTTCCCATTCGAGCACCGGGGATATTCAGAGCGCAAATGTATCAACGGCCCGAGGGCGTCCCTCTGCTGCCCCGTGGTGCGGCTGATTCAACAGTAAGGAGAAGTGGCTTTATTGCCCTTATTCCGTCAGGCGATCTCACGGTTGCTTTCCGGGCCGAAGATGGCGAAGGCTTCGTCATTCCGGAAGTGCCGGGCAGGTATGATTATTATGCTTGTGTCGGCTCCAGCACTGACGGCAGCATCCTGTTCTGTTCGGGGCCGGCCACGGTGGTGGTGCATCCGGCGGTCGCCGATAATGTTGACCTGACTTTCAGGGGCGGGCGGGCTGGGATTACCGCTACGACCAGCCCGGATCCCCTCCTGCCCGGAAGCGCAGGGACGATCACGCTGTCCGTTACGCCGAGCAATGCCGGGGCGGCGGCCCTGCCGTCCGGCCCGCAGGCGCAAGCGACCATCACTTATTACCTGGATAGTACCGGCGACAACGAAATCACCGCCGCCGACACGGCCGTCGGCACGGCGTCTGTTATTGACGGCGGGATTGCCGCAATGAGCAATGCCGAGGCGCAAAACAGCGGCGCCATCACGCTGGCGGACGTGGAGGCGGGATTCTTTGTTTATGGCGCGTGTATCTCTTCGCCTGCGGAGCCGGTTGCCCAGAGGAACAATAACTGCGCGAGAACCGACGTGTTCGTGCCGCAGGCCACCATCACCGCCTCGGAGCCGGAGACGCTGACCGAAGCCGACCTTGACGGGGCGACTCTGACCGTAACGCTGGACGGCGCGATCTACACATTAGAGCCGAATCGGCCGGAAGCCGAGGCGTTCACGCTGACCCTGAGCGGTTCGGCGAGCGCCGGGGCGGTGACGGTGGTCTCGGTCACCCACATCGACTTGTTCACGGCGGTCCTGACCCTGGCCTACGACCAGGCCGATAACGGCGTTACCGAGGACACCACCATTGCCGTTACCGTGGAGGCGGCGGCGTACACGACGGGGCCGGATACCGGCGTCAACCCGTTGACCACCGCCAACACCGCCGCGGTAACCGCCTCCCCGGCAATAACCTTTGACGCCGCCATTGACCCGCAAATCTACCTTACCGGCACCGCCGTCAGCGTAACCCTGCCGGCGGCATCCGGCGGCGTGGGCACATTCGCCTACGCCATCGCCCCGACCCCGCCCCTGCCCACGGGCTTGAGTTTTGACTCCGCCACGCGCATCTTGAGCGGCACTGCGAGCGTTGTACAACTCGCGATGAGGTACACCTATACCGCCACCGACACCCTGGAGGTGAGCGAGGAGATGATATTCACCATCAGCGTGGTCCTCCCGCCGCCCGACCTGGCCGCGACTTCCGCCGCGTTTGCCGGCGACCCGCCCGCTTTCGTTGAGACCATCGGCGGCGCGCAGGTGGCGGTGACCACCGTGGCGGAGGGGATGACGGGCCTCACGCTGAATGTTGAAGTGGCGAATGCAAGCAATGCCGCGGCAAACGCGCTGATTCGGGTGTTTCGCAGCCCGAATGTCCGGGATGCGGGCAGCCTGCCGACCGCCCTCCTCTGCGACGCCAACCTACTCGTACTGTGCGCGGCGGGCGCGCCGCGAACCGTCGGCGCGTTTGCGTCCGGCGGCGCCACGCCGCAAGTCTCCAACGCATTCGCCGCGCCTGAAACGGCGGGCCTGTACCATTATTTCGCCTGTTTCACCGATGCCGCCGAGACCGCCACCCTCACCGATAATTGCACCCCCTCAATACCTTTGCGGGTGGGGACTGCGGACGTTACGGTTACGGCGGCGGTTCCCTCCGCCCCCTTGTCCACCGGGATTGCCGATACCCGGGTGGATGCCACGGCGCAAATCCAAACTGCGGTGGCCGGCCTTGTCTTGCCGGGCGGGTTGAGATTGTCATTTTATCAACGGGCCGCCGGCGACGCTCTGATGCCCCTGGGCGACGCCGATTCAGAGACGGATTTTGCGGACATAACGGCACTTTTGCGATCCACTGATCAGACGCTGAGCGCCGCCGCCGACGACGACGCCGGCTTCCTGGTGCCGTCAACGCCGGGCGATTATGATTACTATGCGTGTATCAGCGCCATAGACGACCCCGACATCAGCTTCTGCTCTGCCGCCGTTACCATCACCGTCAGCGCCCCGGTCTCCTTCGCAGCCGCCGTCACCCTCGGCCCCCAAAGTTACACCGCCGGCACCGCCATCGCTCTGACCCTGCCCGCCGCCACCGGCGGCAATGCCCCCATCACCTACGCCATCGTTGAGACCCTGCCGGACGGCCTGACCTTCACCGCCGCCGACCGCCTCTTGAGCGGCACCCCGGCCACCGCGCAAGACATGACGCCCTATACCTACACCGCCACAGACCGTAGCACCCCGGCCAGCCGCGACTCATTGATCTTCGCCATCACCATAGTCCCCGACCCGGCGCTGCGTTTCGATACCACCATCCCCGCGCAAACCTACACCGCCGGGACCGCCGTCAGCGTTACCCTGCCGGCGGCATCCGGCGGCGTGGGCCCTGTGATGTACGCCATCAACCCGACCCCGCCCCTGCCGGACGGCCTGACCTTCACCGCCGCCACGCGCCTCTTGAGCGGCACCCCGGCCACCGCGAAATCCGTTACGACCTATACCTACACCGCCACCGACAGCAACCCCGACGGCGCCGTTACCGTGGAACTGCCCTTCACCATCACCGTTTCGCCGCCGGTCGTTACTTCGCCCGACCTGCGCGCGTCTTCCGTTACGTTGCCCGACACCCCGGCCTTCGTGGAAGGCAACGACCAAAGCGTGTTCCGCGTAACTCCGGGGCAGACGGGTGTCAGGCTGCAAGTCGCCGTGGCGAATGCCGGGGGTCCGGCGAGCGCGGCGATGATTCAGGTGTATCGCGCCGAGAATGTTCGCAATGCGCGCCGCCCGCCGGCGGGCCTCCCCGCATGTGATGCCAACACCCTCGACCTTTGCCGACAGGGCCCGCCCCGAGCCGTCGGCGCGTTTGCGCCGGGCGGCGTTACGCCTCAACTATCCGCGCCGTTCACCGCGCCCACCCGGGAGCGCGTTTTTCATTTTTTCGCCTGTTTCACAGACGCCGCCGAGACCGCCACCCTCGACAATAATTGCACCTCCTCCATACGCGTGAGGATAGGGACTCCGGGCATCACGGTGCGCGCGGTTACTCCCCCCGGCCGGTTGTCGGTCGCCAATGCGGGCACGCGGGTTGAGTCAAGCCTTAGAATCATGAATAGGGGGGGTAATTTTTTCGTGCCGGGGCTGGTGAGAGCGCAATTTTATCAAAGGCCCGAGGGCGTCCCTCTGCTGCCCCGTGGTACGCCTGATTCATCAGTGCGTATTCCCCTTTTTACCTTTATTTCGGGAGGCGACTCCACGATTGTAGCCCAGGCCAGCGAGGGCGAGGGCTTCCTCATTCCGTCAGTGCCGGGCAGGTATGATTATTATGCTTGTGTCGGCTCCACCACTGACGGCAGCGTCCTGTTCTGCTCGGGGCCGGCCACGGTGGTGGTGCATCCGGTGGTCACCAATAATGTTGACCTGGCTTTCAGGGCGGCCAATCCGCTCACCGTTACGACCACCCCTTCTCCCCTCAAACCCGGAGTCGCAGGGACGATCACGGTGTCCGTTGTGCCGCGCAATGCCGGGGCGGCGGCCCTGCCGCCGGGCGTGCCGACCCAAGCGACCATCACCTATTACCGGGATAGTGATGGAGACGACACCATCACCACCGCCGACACCGCCATCGGCACGGCGTCTGTTTTTAGCGGCGGGATTGCCGCAATGAGCGATGCCGCGCCGCAAAACAGCGGCGCCATCACGCTGGCGGACGTGGAGGCGGGATTCTTTGTTTATGGCGCGTGTATCTCTTCGCCTGCGGAGCCGGCTGCCCAGCGGGGTAATAACTGCGCGTCAACCACCGTGGCCGTGCCGCAGGCCACCATCACCGCCTCGGATCCGGAGACGCTGACCGAAGCCGACCTTAACGGGGCGATCCTGACCGTAACGCTGGCCGGCACGACCTACGCCGACCCGCTACCGACCGACACCGAGCCGTTCACGCTGACCCTGGGCGGTTCGGCGAGTGTCGCCGGGGCGGTGACGGTGGCCTCGGTCGCGCGCATTGACGACAGCACGGCGACCCTGACCCTGGCCTACGACCAGGCCGATAACGGCGTGAGCGAGGACACCACCATCGCCGTTACCGTGGCGGCGGCGGCGCATACCGGCGCCGACCCGTTGACCACCGCCAACACCGCCGCGGTAACCGCCTCCCCGGCAATAACCTTTGACGCCGCCATTGACCCGCAAATCTACCTTACCGGCACCGCCGTCAGCGTAACCCTGCCGGCGGCATCCGGCGGCGTGGGCACATTCGCCTACGCCATCGCCCCGACCCCGCCCCTGCCCACGGGCTTGAGCTTTGACTCCGCCACGCGCGTCTTGAGCGGCACTGCGAGCGTTGTACAACTCGCGATGAGGTACACCTATACCGCCACCGACACCCTGGAGGTGAGCGAGGACATGCTATTCACCATCAGCGTGGTCCGCCCGCCGCCCGACCTGGCCGCGACTTCCGCCGTGTTTGCCGGCGACCCGCCCGCTTTCGTTGAGACCATCGGCGGCGAGCAGGTGGCGGTAACCACCGTGGCGGAGGGGATGACGGGCCTCACGCTGAATGTTGAAGTGGCGAATGCAAGCAATGCTGCGGCAAACGCGCTGATTCGGGTGTTTCGCAGCCCGAATGTCCGGGCTGCGGGTAGCCTGCCGACCGCCCTCATCTGCGACGCCAACCTACTCGTGCTGTGTGCGGCGGGCGCGCCGCGAACCGTCGGCGCGTTTGCGTCCGGCGGCGCCACGCCGCAAGTCTCCAACGCATTCGCCGCGCCTGAAACGGCGGGCCTGTACCATTATTTCGCCTGTTTCACCGATGCCGCCGAGACCGCCACCCTCACCGATAATTGCACCCCCTCAATACCTTTGCGGGTGGGGACTGCGGACGTTACGGTTACGGCGGCGGTTCCCTCCGCCCCCTTGTCCACCGGGATTGCCGATACCCGGGTGGATGCCACGGCGCAAATCCAAACTGCGGTGGCCGGCCTTGTCTTGCCGGGCGGGTTGAGATTGTCATTTTATCAACGGGATGCCGGCGACGCTCTGATGCCCCTGGGCGCCGCCGATTCAGAGACCGACTTTGCGAGCACAACGGGGCTTCCAATATCCGATCAAACGCTGACCGCCGCAGACGGCGACGGCTTCCTGGTGCCGTCAACGCCGGGCGATTATGATTACTATGCGTGTATCAGCGCCATAAACAACGCCGCCATCCTCTTCTGTTCCGCCGCCGCCACCATCACCGTCAGCGCCCCGCTCTCCTTCGCCGCCGCCACCCTCGGCCCCCAAAGTTACACCGTAGGCACCGCCTTCGCTATGACCCTGCCCGCCGCCGGCGGCGGCAATGATCCCATCACCTACGCCATCGTTGAGACCCTGCCGGACGGCCTGACTTTCACCGCCGGCGACCGCCTATTGAGCGGCACCCCGGCCACCGTGCAAGACGCTGCGACCTATACCTACACCGTTACCGACGGCAGCACCCCGGCCACCAGTGACCAAATACGCTTCGCCATCACCATAGTCCCCGACCCGACGCTGCGTTTCGATACCACCATCCCCGCGCAAACCTACACCGCCGGGAGCGCCGTCAGCGTTACCCTGCCGGCGGCATCCGGCGGCGTAACCCCTGTGATGTACGCCATCAACCCGACCCCGCCCCTGCCCGCCGGCCTGACCTTCACCGCCGGCAGCCGCGTCTTGAACGGCACCCCGGCCATCGCGCAAGACATTACGACCTATACCTACACCGCCACCGACAGCGCCGGCGGCGGCGCCGTTACCGTGGAACTGCCTTTCACCATCACCGTTTCGCCGCCGGTCGTCATTCCGCCCGACCTGCGCGCGTCTTCCGTAACGCTGCCCGACATCCCATCCTTCGTGGAAGCCAACAATCAAAACGTGTTCCGTTTAACTCCGGGGCAGACGGGTGTCAGGCTGCAAGTCGCCGTGGCGAATGCCGGGGGTGCGGCGAGCGCGGCGATGATTCAGGTGTATCGCGCCGAGAATGTTCGCAATCCGCGCAGCCCGCCGGCGGGCCTCCCCGCATGTGGCACCGACAACCTCACCCTTTGCCGACAGGGCCCGCCCCGAGACGTCGGCGCGTTTGCGCCGGGCGGCGCCACGCCTCAACTATCCGCGCCGTTCACCGCGCCCACCCGGCAGCGCGTTTTTCATTTTTTCGCCTGTTTCACAGATGCCGCCGAGACCGCCACCCTCGACAATAATTGCACCTCCTCCATACGCGCGCGGATAGGGACTCCGAGCATCACGGTGACCGCATTCGCTCCCGCCGGCCGGTTGTCGGTCGCCGATGCGGGCACGCGGGTTGAATCAAGCCTTAGGATCAAGAAGAGGTCGCCGGGTATCCTTCCCACGCCGCCGACATTCAGAGCGCAAATGTATCAACGGCCCGAGGGCGTCCCTCTGCTGCCCCGTGGTGCGGCTGATTCAACAATTACGAGATCTAGCTTTTTTGCCTTTATTCCGGCAGACGAGACCACGCTTTTTTTCCGGCCCGCCAATGGCGAAGGCTTCGTCATTCCGTCAGTGCCGGGCAGGTATGATTATTATGCTTGTGTCGGCTCCAGCACTGACGGCAGCATCCTGTTCTGCTCGGGACCGGCCACGGTGGTGGTGCATCCGGTGGTCACCAATAATGTTGACCTGGCTTTCAGGGCGGCCAATCCGCTCACCGTTACGACCACCCCTTCTCCCCTCAAACCCGGAGTCGCAGGGACGTACACGGTGTCCGCCGTGCCGCGCAATGCCGGGTCGGCGGCCCTGCCGTCCGGCGCGGTGTCGCAAGCGACCATCACCTATTACCGGGATAGTGATGGAGACGACACCATCACCACCGCCGATACGGCCATCGGCACGGCGTCTGTTTTTAGCGGCGGGATTGCCGCAATGAGCGATGCCTCGGCGCAAAGCAGCGGCGCCGTTACGCTGGCGGCGGCGGACGCGGCGGTGGGATTCTTTGTGGTTGGCGCGTGTATCTCTTCGCCGGCGGAGCCGCTTGCCCAGAGGAACAATAACTGCGCGTCAATCGCCGTGGGCGTGCCGCAGGCCACCATCACCGACCCGGACCCGGAGACGCTGACCGAAGCCGACCTTGACGGGGCGACTCTGACCGTAACGCTGGCCGGCTCAATCTACCAAGACCCGCTGCCGAGCACCACGCCGTTCGTGCTGCTCCTGAGCGGTGCGTTGAGCAGTTGCTCGTCAAACTGCGGCATCACGGTGGCCTCGGTCGCGCGCATTGACGACAGCACGGCGACCCTGACCCTGGCCTACGATGCCGCCGGTGACGGCGTCAAAGATGACGGCAGCATCACCGTCCGGGTGGCGGCGGCGACTCATACCGGCGGCAGCCCGTTGACCACCACCAACACCGTCGCGGTAACCGCCACCCCGGCAACAACCTTCGCCGGCGTTACCATTGACCCGCAAATCTACTTTACCGACACCGCCGTCAGCGTAACCCTGCCGGCGGCATCCGGCGGCACAGGCGTACTCACCTACGCCATCACCGAAACCCTGCCCACGGGCTTGAGTTTTGACTCCGCCACGCGCATCTTGAGCGGCACTGCGAGCGTTGTACAACTCGCGACGAACTACACCTACACCGCCCGCGACCCTACCCTATTCGTGCCCGCGGAGCTGATATTCACCATCACCGTGGTCCTCCCGCCGCCCGATTTGGCCGCGATTTCCGCCGCGTTTGCCGGCAACCCGCCCGCTTTCGTTGAGACCATCGGCGGCGAGCAGGTGGAGGTGACCACCGTGGCGGAGGGGATGACCGGCCTCACGCTGAATGTTGAAGTGGCGAATGCAAGGGGTCCGGCGGCAAACGCGCTGCTTCGGGTGTTTCGCGGCCCGAATGTCCGGGATGCGGGCAGCCTGCCGACCGCCCTCCTCTGCGACTCCGGCAACGGACGCGTGCTGTGCGCGGCGGGCGCGCCGCGAACCGTCGGCGCGTTTGCGTCCGGCGGCGCCACGCCGCAAGTCTCCAACGCATTCGCCGCGCCTGAAACGGCGGGCCTGTACCATTATTTCGCCTGTTTCACCGATGCCGCCGAGACCGCCACCCTCACCGATAATTGCACCC
This sequence comes from Candidatus Poriferihabitaceae bacterium, assembly GCA_965212085.1. Taxonomy (GTDB): domain Bacteria; phylum Pseudomonadota; class Gammaproteobacteria; order Arenicellales; family Poriferihabitantaceae; genus JAHRAW01. The sequence continues at coordinate 49,089 of OZ243042.1, forward strand.
CCTCAATACCTTTGCGGGTGGGGACTGCGGAGGTTACGGTTACGGCGGCGGTTCCCTCCGCCCCCTTGTCCACCGGGATTGCCAATACCCGGGTGGATGCCACGGCGCAAGTCCAAACTGCGGTGGCCGGCCTTGTCTTGCCGGGCGGGTTGAGATTGTCCTTTTATCGACGGGATGTCGGCGCCGCTCTGATGCCCCTGGGCGCCGCCGATTCAGAGACCGACTTTGCGAGCACAACGGGGCTTCCAATATCCGACCGGACTTTGACCGCCGCCGCCGGCGACGGCTTCCTGGTGCCGTCAACGCCGGGCGATTATGATTACTATGCGTGTATCAGCGCCATAAACAACGCCGCCATCGGCTTCTGTTCCGCCGCCGTTACCATCACCGTCAGCCATCCGGTTTCCTTCACCGGCGCCGCCATCGGCCCGCAAAACTACACCGTCGGCGCCGCCGTCAGTGTAACCCTGCCGGTCGTTACCGGCGGCAATGATCCCATCACCTACGCCATCAACCCGACCCCGCCCCTGCCCGCCGGCCTGACCTTCACCGCCGCCGGCCGCGTCTTGAGCGGCACCCCGACCACCGCGCAAGCCGTTACGACCTATACCTACACCGTTACCGACGGCAGCACCCCGGCCACCGGCATTGAGCAGTCTTTCACCATACTCATCACCGGGGGAGCGCTCACCTTCGGCGGTTTCACCGGCGGCATCACCGAGGACGCCGACCCCAACACCGTTACCGGCGCCCTGACCGCCGTTGATGCCGGCGGCACCAGTTTTGGGGTCGTGGCCGCCGACCAGGCCGGCACTTACGGCGCCTTCACCATCGCCGCCAACGGCAACTGGGAGTACACCCTGGATAACGCCAACGCCGCCGTCCAGGCCCTGCTGGCGGGCGAGGAGCGGAACGACGCCTTCACCGTTACCATCAACGACGGCGCCGGCACCACCCGGAGGATCACCATCACCGTGACCGGCGTCAACGACGTGCCCGTCGCCCGTATCCTTGCGCCCACGGAGGGCACGCAAGTGTCATTCGGCGCCCAGCTAGCCGTTAATGGCGTGGTCACTGACGCGGATGCCTCCTTTGTCATAAAGACAGGGGTCGGGGACCTCCGGGTCATATCGTGGAGCACCGAGCCGCCGGGCACGGGCAGTTTTGAGGACGTCACCGCCTCGCGTACCACCTGGACCGCCCCCGCCTCCGGCACCGACCCCGTGGTTCTGATTTTCACCGCTACCGATAGCGCCACCCCTCCCGGCATCGACAGCGCACGGGTTACCGTCCATCCGAGCGCCACGCCTATCGTAATCGGCGACACCACCGCCACCGGCACTCGCGGCATCGTTGCCGAAGACGGCACAACGACCGCCACCGGCACCCTGGCCGTCTCCAACCCCAACCCCGCCCCCGGCGACAGCACAGACGTCTTCGCCGCGCCCGAGTCCTCCATCTACGGCGCCTTCTCCATCGTCCCCGCCACCGGCGTCTGGACCTACATCCTGGACAACGCCGACCCCGACACCAACGCCCTGGCCGCCGGCGACATGGTGACCGAAACCTTCACCATCCGCGCCGTCGCCGACCCCGGCATCTTCCGCGTGGTGACCATCACCATCAGCGGCGCCAACGATGCCCCCGAAGCCGTCATCAGCGCACCGCAGGCGAATGCCGTCGTGCAGTTCGCCGGACAGATTACCGTTACCGGCGCAGGCTCCGACCCGGACACCGGCGATAACGCCAACCTGACTTACGCCTGGACCACGATGCCGGCGAACACCGGCAGTTTTGCCGATGCGACCGCCGCCGAAACCACCTGGATCGCGCCGTCAGTCGCAAGGAGCGTTACCCTGCGCCTGGTGGTCAGCGATGACGACGAGATGCCCGCCACCGACACCGCAATGGTCATCGTCATGGTGGTGCCGACCATCATCATCGGCGACATCACCGGCGGCGTTACCGAAGACGGCGTCCTCACCGCCGCCGGCGACCTGAACATTGAAAACCCGCCCCCCGGCAGCGACACGACCTTCCTGTCCGCGAATACCAGTGGCGACTACGGCGTCTTCAGAGTCACCACCAACGGCAACTGGACGTACACCCTGGATAACGCCAACGCCGACGTCCAGGCCCTGGCCGCGGACGAGGCGTTAACGGACACCTTCACCGTGTTCACCGCGCTCGCCATCGGCGGCACTACCCAGGACATCATCATCACCATTAACGGTGCCAACGACTCGCCCGCCGCCGCCATCAGCGCGCCCGCCGCCGACACCGAGGTTGAGTTCGGCATCGCCATCCCGGTTACCGGCAGCGGCAGCGACCCGGATACCACCGACATCCTGGGTTACGCATGGACGACCAATCCGGCGGGGCTGGGCACGTTCACCGATGCCGCCCTTGCGAGCACGATGTGGACCGCCCCCGACAGCAGTGCCGGCGCCGCCCCCATCGCCCTGATCCTGACCGTTAACGATGACGCCACCCCGGCCGCCACCGGCATGGCACAAGTCAGCGTCATCCCGGTCGCGCCGGCGGTTACGTTCGGCGGCACCACCAGCGGCGGCGTTACCGAGGACGACTCCACCACCACCGCCACCGGCCAACTGACCATTACCACCAACAGCAACGACAAAAACGTGGTCGCCCAAACCGCCGCGCCCGGCAGGTATGGCGATTTCACCATTGACGCCGGCGGCGCCTGGACCTATACCCTGGACAACGCCGACGATGCCACCAACGCCCTGGCGGCGGACGTTACCGATGAAGACGTCTTCGCGGTCGCCGCGAGCGCCAACTCCGCCGCCACCGTGGACGTCACCATCACCGTTACCGGCGCCAACGACGCACCCGTGGGCATCATCACCTCCCCGGTGCCGGGTACCCGGGTGGGCTTCGGCGGGACGGTCACCTTTAACGCCGGCGATAGTTTTGACCCGGATACCGGCGAAACCGAAACCCTGGAGTACTTGTGGACCGGCGGCGCAGTCGGCGTCTTTGCCGATCGCAACGCCGCCGTTACCACCTGGACCGCGCCGGCAAGCGGTACCCCCGGGAGCGTAACCTTTGGCGTGGTGATCAGCGACGTACACAACGAGCAGTTCTCCGACGTGTTTAATGTGGAGTTGGTGGGTGAAACCTTCCTCGTTACCGGCGACCAGGAAGGCGCAGTTGCCGAAGACGGCGCGCAAACCGCCACCGGCACGGTGCTCGTTACCAACCAAACAGACGACAGCACACCCCCATTCACGGCGCAAACAACCCCCGGTTCCTACGGCCGCTTCAGCATCACCACCGGCGGCGTCTGGACCTACACCCTCGGCGGCGGCGCCGGCAACCCCGCCATAGACACCGCCCTCAACGCCCTGGCGGCGGGCCAGGATGAGGTGGACGCGTTCAACGTCAGCGCCGGCGTGAACGTCCCCATCACCATCACCGTGAGCGGCGCCAACGACACGCCCACCGCCGCCATCAGCGCCCCCGCCGCCGGCGCCGATGTTGAGTTCGGCGTCTCCATCCCGGTTACCGGCAGCGGCAGCGACCCGGATACCACCGATACCCTGGGTTACGCGTGGACGACCAATCCGGCGGGGCAGGGCACGTTCACCAATGCCGCCCTTGCGAGCACGATGTGGACCGCCCCCGCCGCCGAAGACGCCGCCGGAAGTGTCGCCCTGATCCTGACCGTCTCCGATGACGCCGAATCGGACGCCGCCACCGACACGGCGCAAGTCAGCGTCAACCCGGTCGCGCCGGCGGTCGTCTTCGGCGGCACCACCAGCGGCGGCGTTACCGAGGACGACTCCGCCACCACCGCCACCGGCACCCTGACCATTACCACCAACAGCAACGACAACACCGTGGTCGCCCAAACCGACCAGCCCGGCATCTACGGCCGGTTCTCCATCACCGCCCCCGGCGTCTGGACCTACACTCTGGACAACGCCTTGGCCCCCACCAACGCCCTGGCGGCGGGAGACGCGCCAACCGAGACTTTCACCGTTACCGCCTCCATCAACGCCGCCGCCACCGTGGACGTCGTCATCACCATCACCGGCGCCAACGACGCGCCCACGCTCCGCATCAGCACCCCGGCGGCGAATACCGAGGTGCCCTTCGGCGCGACCATCGCCGTCAGCGGCAGCGCTACCGACCCGGATGCCGGCGACACCCTGACGTTTGCGTGGGAGGCCCTGGGGGATTTCGGCAGTTTTGCCGACCCGGACGCCGCCGAAACCACCTGGAGCGCGCCGCTCAGCGGCACACCCGGGGCCGTAACCTTGAGGTTGAGGGTCAGCGACGGCAGCCTGATGCCCACCGCCACGGTCATCGTCAATTTGGTGCCGGTGGTCGTTACCTTTGCCGGCGACACCAGCGGCGCCGTTACCGAGGGCGACACCACCGCCATCACCGGCGCCTTGGACGTGACCAGCAACAACGACAACACAGACGTTGTGGCACAGGCCGATTTCAGCGGCTCCTACGGCCTGTTCAGCATCCGCGCCAACGGCGCGTGGACCTACGTCCTCGGCGGCAACAATGCCAACGATGAGGCCGTCAACGCCCTGCCCGGCGGCGCCGAGGAGACAGACACCTTCACCGTTACCGCCGAAGCCGGCGACACCCAGGACATCACCATCACCGTTACCGGCGTCAACGACCCGCCCACCGCCACCATTACCGCGCCTGCGGACGGCGTGGAGGTGGAGTTCGGCTCGGCGGTAACGTTGACCGCCACCGGCGCCGACCCGGATGCCGTCACCCTGACCTACGCATGGACCGCGAACCCCCCCATCGGCAGTTTCGCCAATGCCGCCGCCGCGCGTACCACCTGGACGGTCCCCGCCGCCGGCACCGATCCCGTGGTCCTGACCCTGACCGTTACCGATGACGCCACCCCGCCCGCCACCGACACGGCACAAGTTACCGTCAACCCGGTCGGCGTGGCGGTTACGTTCCGCGGCGTTACCACCGGCAGCGTTAGCGCGTTCTTTTTCGCCGACACCATCAACGGCTCCGTGACCGTTATCACCGCCGCCGGCAACAAAAACGTGCGCTCCCAGACCAACCGGCTCGGCACCTACGGCCGGTTCTCCATTCAAAACAACGGCGCGTGGACATATACCCTGGACACCAACCGGCCCGCCACCATCGCCCTGGCGACGGGCGTGGCCGTACCGGATACCTTCACCGTGGTCGCCGTCGCCAACCCCGCCGCCACCGTGGACGTGGTCATCACCGTTACCGGCGGCAACGACGCACCCGTGGCCGTCATCACCTCCCCCCCGGTGTCGGGTACCCGTGTGGGCTTCGGCGGGACGGTCATCTTTGATGGCCGCAACAGTTTTGACCCGGATACCGGCGAAACCGAAACCCTGAGGTTTCGTTGGGGCAACACCGACGGCATCGGCACCATTGCCGATCCCACCGCCGCCCTTACCACCTGGACCGCGCCGGCAAGCGGTACCCCCGGGACAGCAAGCTTCGGTTTCGGGCTCCTCGACGACGGCGGCGGCCAGACCTTCATCACGTTCGAGATAGAGTTGGTGGGTGAAACCTTCCTCGTTACCGGCGTCCAGGAAGGCGCAGTTGCCGAAGACGGCGCGCAAACCGCCACCGGCACGGTGCTCGTTACCAACCAAACAGACGACAGCACGCCCCCATTCACGGCGCAAACAATCCTCGGTACCTACGGCCGCTTCAGCATCACCACCGGCGGCGCCTGGACCTACACCCTCGGCGGCGGCGCCGGCGTCGGCAACCCCGGCATAGACGCCGCCCTCAACGCCCTGGCGGCGGGCCAGGAAGAGATGGACGCGTTCAACGTCAGCGCCGGCGGCGCGAACGTCCCCATCACCATCACCGTGAGCGGCGCCAACGACACGCCCACCGCCGCCATCACCGCGCCCGCGGACGGCGCCGATGTTGAGTTCGGCATCGCCATCCCGGTTACCGGCAGCGGCAGCGACCCGGATACCACCGATACCCTGGGTTACGCGTGGACGACCAATCCGGCGGGGCAGGGCACGTTCACCAATGCCGCCCTTGCGAGCACGATGTGGACCGCCCCCGCCGCCGGAGACGCCGCCGGAAGTGTCGACCTGATTCTGACCGTCTCCGATGACGCCCCCACGCCCGCCGCCGGCATGGCGCAAGTCAGCGTCAACCCGGTCGCGGTGGCGGTCGCCTTCGGCGGCGCCACCAGCGGCGCGCTTACCGAGGACGCCGCCACCTCCACCGCCGCCGGCCAACTGACCATCACCACCAACAGCAACGATAAAACCGTGGTCGCCCAAACCGGCATGCCCGGCATGTATGGCGATTTCAGCATCACCGACACCGGCTTCTGGACCTACACCCTGAACAATACCAACCCCGCCACCAACGCCCTGGCGGCGGGAGACGCGCCAACCGAGACTTTCGCCGTTACCGCCTCCATCAACGCCGCCGCCACCGTGGAAGTCGTCATCACCATCACCGGCGCCAATGACGCACCCACCGTCGAGATTACCGCGCCTGCTATGGACGGCCTGCGGGTGGACTTCAACTCGGCGATAACGCTGACCGCCACCGGCGCCGATCCGGACACCGGCGCCACCTTGAGTTACCAATGGAGCGCGAACCCCAGCGCCGGCAGTTTTGCCAATGCCGCCGCCGCGAGTACCACCTGGACCGCCCCCGCAAGCGGCACCACCCCGGTGACCCTGACCCTGACCGCCACCGATGACGCCACCCCGCCCCTCACCGGCACCGCACAAGTCATCGTCAACCCGGTCGCCGTAACGGTTACGTTCGGCGCCGGCGGCACCACCGGCGCCGTTACCGAGGGCGACACCACCGCCATCACCGGCGCCCTGGACGTGACCAGCAGCGACGGCAACACCAACGTGGTGGCGCAGCCCGGCGTGGACGGCCGGTATGGCGCGTTCTCCATCACCGCCGGCGGCGCCTGGTCCTACACCCTGGACAACACCAACGCCGCCATCAACCCCCTGGCGGCGGGCGACACCCTTGACGACCCCTTCACTGTGGTTGCCGCCGCCACCGCAGACGCCACCGTGGTCGTTACCATCACCATCACCGGCGTCAACGACGCGCCCACTGTCACCATCAGCGCGCCGGCGGAGGGTATGCAGGTGGACTTCAACTCGCTGGTAACGCTGACCGCCACCGGCGCCGACCCGGATACCGGCACCACCCTGACCTACCAATGGAGCGCGAACCCCGCCACCGGCAGTTTCGCCGATGCCACCGCCGAGGACACCACCTGGACCACCCCCGCAAGCGGCACCACCCCGGTAACCCTGACCCTGACCGTTATGGATGACGCCACCCCGTCCCTCACCGGCACCGCACAAGTCATCGTCAACCCGGTCGCCGTGGCGGTTACTTTCGGCGGCAGCGCCATCACCGGCGCCGTTACCGAGGACGCCTCCACCGACACCGCCACCGGCGACCTGATCCTCACCACCGCCGCCGGCAACAAAAACGTGGTTGTCCAGACCGACACGCCCGGCGCCTACGGCACTTTCTCCATCACCGCCCCCGGCGCCTGGACCTACACCCTGGACAACGACAACGCCGCCACCAACGCCCTGGCGGCGGGCGTTATGGTTGACGACCCCTTCACCGTGGTCGCGAGTGTCAACTCCGACGCCACCGTGGAGGTGGTCATCACCATCACCGGCGCCAATGACGCGCCCGAAGTAACCATCAGCGCACCGCCGGCGGATACCATCGTAACGTTCGCCGGGACGATCCCCGTGACCGGCGCCGGCGAAGACCCGGACACCGGCGATAACGCCACCCTGACCTACACCTGGACCACGATGCCGGCGAACACCGGCAGTTTCGGCAACGCGACCGCCGCCGACACCACCTGGACTGCGCCGTCCACCGAGATGTCCGTTGCCCTGCACCTGATGGTCAGCGATGACGCCACCCCGGTCGCCACCGCCACCGCAACACCGGTCACCGTCATGGTGGCGCCGGTCACCATCATCGGCGACACCACCGGCAGCATCACCGAGGACGCCGACCCCAACACCGTCAGCGGTAACCTCAACATTGACAACCCGACCCCCGGCAGCGACACGACTTTCACCGCCGAGGATCTGGATGGCACTTACGGCGCCTTCACCATCGCCGCCGACGGCACCTGGACCTACACCCTCAACAACGCCAACGCCGCCACCAACGCCCTGGCCGCGGGCGATGCGCCAACGGAGACCTTCACCGCAACCGCCGCCGCCGGCAGTACGCAGGTCATCACCATCACCGTCAACGGCGCCAACGACGCGCCCGAAGTAACCATCACCGCGCCCGCGCCCAACGCGCAAGTGGCGTTCGGCGCGGCGGTAACGGTGACCGGCGCCGGCAGCGACCCGGATGCCGGCGCCACCTTGAGTTACGCATGGAGCACCCAACCGGCGGACCGGGGCAGTTTTGCCAATGCCGCCGTTGTGAGTACCACCTGGACCGCCCCCGCCACCGGTGCCGGCGCCGACGTCATCCTGATCCTGGAAGTTACTGACGGCACCGCCACCGATACCGCACGGGTCACCGTCCGACCGCGCACCGTGCCCGTTGCCATCACCGCCAACGCCGCCAACCTCGCCGGCAGCGTCACCGAAGGCGGCGCCACCACCACCACCGCCACCGGCACCCTGACCGTCACCAACCCCAACCCCGGCGGCAGCACCGCCGTCCTCGACCCGCCCGAGTCCAGCCGCTACGGCGCCTTCGCCATCGTTGCCGATGCCGTCACCGCCGGCGAATGGGACTGGACCTACACCCTGGACAACGCCGACCCCGACACCAACGCCCTGGCCGCCGGCGACAGCGATACCGAGACCTTCACCATCCGCGCCGCCGCCGACCCCAGCGTCACCCGCGTGGTTACCATCACCATCACCGGCGCCAATGACGCGCCCACCGCCACCATTACCGCGCCTGCGGAGGGTATGCAGGTGGACTTCAACTCAACGGTCACGCTGACCGCCACCGGCAGCGACCCGGATACCGGCGACAACGCCAACCTGACCTACCAATGGAGCGCGACCCCCGACACCGGCAGTTTTGCCAATGCCGCCGCCGCGAGTACCACCTGGACCGTCCCCGCCGCCGGCACCGACCCCGTGACCCTGACCGTGACCGTCACCGATGACGCCACCTCGCCCCTCTCCGGCATGGCAACGGTCACCGTCAACCCGGTCGCCGCAAGGGTTACGTTCGGCGACGGCGGCACCACCGGTGCCGTTACCGAGGGCACCACCACCGCTATCACCGGCACCCTGGACGTGACCAGCAGCGACGGCAACACCAACGTTGTGCCCCAGACCGGCGTGAACGGCGTATATGGCACGTTCTCCATCACCGCCGGCGGCGGCTGGACCTACACCCTGGACAACACCAACGCCGCCATCAACCCCCTGGCGGCGGGCGCCACCCTTGACGACCCCTTCACCGTCGCCGCCGAAGCCAACACCGCCGCCACCGTGGTCATCACCATCACCATCACCGGCGTCAACGACGCGCCCACCGCCGTCATCAGCGCGCCCACGGAGGGTATGCAGGTGGAATTCAACTCGGCGGTCACGCTGACCGCCACCGGCGCCGATCCCGATACCGGCACCACCCTGACCTACCAATGGAGCGCGACCCCCAACATCGGCAGTTTCGCCGATCCCACCGCCGAGGACACCACCTGGACCGTCCCCGCAAGCGGCACCACCCCGGTAACCCTGACCCTGACCGTTATGGATGACGCCACCCCGTCCCTCACCGACACCGCACAAGTCATCGTCAACCCGGTCGCCGTGGCGGTTGACTTCGCCGGCAGCGAAACCACCGGCGCCGTGACCGAAGACGACTCCACCGACACCGCCACCGGCGCCCTGACCATAGCCACCACCAGCACCAACAAAAACGTCGTAGTCCAGACCGACACGCCCGGCACCTACGGCAGTTTCACCATCACCGCCGCCGGCGCCTGGACCTACACCCTGGACAACACCATCACCGCCACCAACGCCCTGGCGGCGGGCGCCACCGTTGACGACACCTTCACCGTGACCGCCTCCGTCAACCCCGACGCCACCGTGGAAGTCGTCATCACCATCACCGGCGCCAATGACGCGCCCACCGCCGAGATCACCGCACCGCCGGCCAATACCATGGTGTCGTTCGCCGGGACGATCACCGTGACCGGCGCCGGCGAAGACCCGGACACCGGCGCCACCCTGACCTACGCCTGGACCACGATGCCGGCGAACACCGGCAGTTTTGCCAACGCGACCGCCGCCTCCACCACCTGGAGCGCGCCGTCCACCGAGATGAGCGTCGCCCTGCACCTGATGGTCAGCGATGCCGCCACCCCGGTCGCTGCCGCCGACGCAACACCGGTCACCGTCATGGTGGTGCCGGTCGCCATCGTCGGCGACACCACCGGCAGCGTCACCGAAGACGGTGACCTCACCGCCACCGGCGACCTCAACATTGACAACCCCGCCGGCAACCCGAACTTCATAGCCGCGAATATGGATGGCACCTACGGCGCCTTCACCATCGCCGCCAACGGCACCTGGACCTACACCCTCAACAACGCCGCCGCCGCCACCAACGCCCTGGCCGCGGGCGATGCGCCAACGGAGACCTTCACCGCGCGCACCGCCATCGGCGACGGCACGCAAATCATCACCATCACTGTCAACGGCGCCAACGACGCGCCCACCGCCGCCATCAGCGCGCCCACGCCCAACGCGCAGGTGGAGTTCGGCGTCGCCATCCCGGTAACCGGCACCGGCAGCGACCCGGATACCACCGACACCCTGACCTACGCATGGCGCACCCAACCGGCAGACCGGGGCAGTTTTGCCAATGCCGCCCTTGCCAGCACGATGTGGACCGCCCCCAACACCGGCACCGCCAACGTCATCCTGATCCTGGAAGTTACTGACGGCACCGCCACCGTTAGCGCACAGGTCACCGTCCGCCCGCGCGCCGCGCCGGTTACCATCGCCGGCGGCAACACCGGCGCCGTCGTTGAGGCCGGCACCTCCACCGGCACCCTGACCGCCACCGGCACCCTGACCGTCACCAACCCCAACCCGGCCCCCGGCGACAGCACCGCCGTCCTCGCCCCGACCGAGAGCAGCCGCTACGGCGCCTTCGCCATCGTCCTCGCTACCGGCGTCTGGACCTACACTTTGGATGACGCCGACCCCGACACCAACGCCCTGGCCGCCGGCGACAGCCCGACCGAGACCTTCACCATCCGCGCCGCCGCCGACTCCAGCGTCACCCGCGTGGTTACGATCACCATCACCGGCGCCAATGACGCGCCCACCGCCGAGATCACCGCACCGCCGGCCAATACCATGGTGTCGTTCGCCGGGACGATCCCCGTGACCGGCGCCGGCAACGACCCGGACACCGGCGCCACCCTGACCTACGCCTGGACCACGATGCCGGCGAACACCGGCAGTTTTGGCAACGCGACCGCCGCCGACACCACCTGGACTGCGCCGTCCACCGAAATGTCCGTTGCCCTGCACCTGATGGTCAGCGATGACGCCACCCCGGCCGCCACCGCAGACGCAACACCGGTCACCGTCATGGTGGTGCCGGTCGCCATCGTCGGCGACACCACCGGCAGCGTCACCGAAGACGGTGACCTCACCGCCACCGGCGACCTCAACATTGACAACCCCGCCGGCAACACGAACTTCATAGCCGCGAATATGGATGGCACCTACGGCGCCTTCACCATCGCCGCCAACGGCACCTGGACCTACACCCTCAACAACGCCGCCGCCGCCACCAACGCCCTGGCCGCGGGCGAGGCGCCAACGGAGACCTTCACCGCGCGCACCGCCATCGGCGACGGCACGCAAATCATCACCATCACCGTCAACGGCGCCAACGACGCGCCCACCGCCGCCATCAGCGCGCCCACGCCCAACGCGCAGGTGGAGTTCGGCGTCGCCATCCCGGTAACCGGCACCGGCAGCGACCCGGATACCACCGACACCCTGACCTACGCATGGCGCACCCAACCGGCGGACCGGGGCAGTTTTGCCAATGCCGCCCTTGCGAGCACGATGTGGACCGCCCCCAACACCGGCACCGCCAACGTCATCCTGATCCTGGAAGTTACTGACGGCACCGCCACCGTTAGCGCACAGGTCACCGTCCGCCCGCGCGCCGCGCCGGTCACCATCGCCGGCGGCAACACCGGCGCCGTCGTTGAGGCCGGCACCTCCACCGGCACCGCCACCGCCACCGGCACCCTGACCGTCACCAACCCCAACCCGGCCCCCGGCGACAGCACCGCCGTCCTCGCCCCGACCGAGAGCAGCCGCTACGGCGCCTTCGCCATCGTCCTCGCCACCGGCGTCTGGACCTACACTTTGGATGACACCGACCCCGACACCAACGCCCTGGCCGCCGGCGACAGCCCGACCGAGACCTTCACCATCCGCACCGCCGCCGACCCCAGCGTCTTCCGCGTGGTTACGATCACCATCACCGGCGCCAATGACGCGCCCACCGCCGAGATCACCGCACCGCCGGCCAATACCATGGTGTCGTTCGCCGGGACGATCCCCGTGACCGGCGCCGGCGAAGACCCGGACACCGGCGACACCGCCACCCTGACCTACGCATGGACCACGATGCCGGCGAACATCGGCAGTTTTGGCAATGCGACCGCCGCCGACACCACCTGGAGCGCGCCGTCCACCGAGATGAGCGTTGCCCTGCACCTGATGGTCAGCGATGACGCCACCCCGGTCGCCACCGCAGACGCAACACCGGTCACCGTCATGGTGGTGCCGGTCGCCATCGTCGGCGACACCACCGGCAGCGTCACCGAAGACGGTGACCTCACTGCCACCGGCGACCTCAACATTGACAACCCCGCCGGCAACCCGAACTTCATAGCCGCGAATATGGATGGCACCTACGGTGCCTTCACCATCGCCACCAACGGCAACTGGACCTACACCCTCAACAACGCCGCCGCCGCCACCAACGCCCTGGCCGCGGGCGATGCGCCAACGGAGACCTTCACCGCGCGCACCGCCATCGGCGACGGCACGCAAATCATCACCATCACCGTCAACGGCGCCAACGACGCGCCCACCGCCGCCATCAGCGCGCCCACGCCCGGCACACAGGTGGAGTTCGGCGTCGCCATCCCGGTAACCGGCACCGGCACCGACCCGGATACCACCGACACCCTGACCTACGCATGGCGCACCCAACCGGCGGACCGGGGCAGTTTTGCCAATGCCGCCCTTGCCGGCACGATGTGGACCGCCCCCAACACCGGCACCGCCGCCGTCATCCTGATTCTGGAAGTTACTGACGGCACCGCCACCGTTAGCGCACGGGTCACCGTCCGTCCGCGCGCCGCGCCGGTCACCATCGCCGGCGGCAACACCGGCGCCGTCGTTGAGGCCGGCACCTCCACCGGCACCCTGACCGCCACCGGCACCCTGACCGTCACCAACCCCAACCCGGCCCCCGGCGACAGCACCGCCGTCCTCGCCCCGACCGAGAGCAGCCGCTACGGCACCTTCGCCATCGTCCTCGCCACCGGCGTCTGGACCTACACTTTGGATGACACCGACCCCGACACCAACGCCCTGGCCGCCGGCGACAGCCCGACCGAGACCTTCACCATCCGCGCCGCCGCCGACCCCAGCGTCTTCCGCGTGGTTACGATCACCATCACCGGCGCCAATGACGCGCCCACCGTGGACATCACCACCCCGGATTCGTCATTGAGCAGCGTCCTGTCCGGGAGTGCCGTCACCCTGCGCGCCGCCGGCGAGGACGTGGATACCGGCACCACCCTGACCTACGAATGGACCACCACCCCGTCCGGCGAAGGCAGCTTCACCAACGCCGCCAACCGCAACACCACCTGGACCGCGCCGACCCTCCTCGCCGCCGGCACGATGGACGTGACCCTGACCCTGACCGTCACCGATGACGCCGGCACACCCGCCGCCGCCACCGACATGGTCGCGCTCACCGTTACCCTGCCGTCCACCGCCGGCCCCGGCGTTGATGACGACAACGACCCGGCCACCGCCGACAACCCACCCATCTTAGACCCCGTCGTGCTTAACGCCGACGGCAGCGTCAACAGCGGCGGCACCGCCACCGGCACCCTGACGGTCAACAACGTCCCGGACAACTTGCCCCCCACCCACCGCATCTTCACCCCGCCCACCTACGGCACCGCGACCATCGCCAGCACCGCGAGCACCGCCGGCCTGACCCGCAACGTTGACCTCAGCTACACCTGGACCTACACCCTGAATAACCGCCACCCGGCGATCCAGGCCCTCGGCCCCGGCGGCACCTTAGACCCCGACTCCTTCGTCGTCCGAACCACCATCGCCAGCCTTACGATTGACAGCACCATCAGCGTCAGTTTCGAGAACCCAGGCAGCGGCGGCGCCAACACCACCTTCCCCGACGACCCGCCGGTTATCCTGTTTGCCGGCGGCCCGCGCATGACCGTGGACGAAGGCGAGGAGGATGTTACGCTGGATGCCAGCCTCAGCTATGACCCGGAAAACCGGGATGATGGCTCAACCGGGTTGTCTTTCGCGTGGGCGCACACCGCCGTCGACAACGTGTCGCCGCCGCCGGCTGAAGATCTGATCACGTTCTCCGACCCAACCGCCGCCGTCGTTACCTTTGATGCCCCGGACGAGCGCACCACCCTGCGCTTTGACCTCACGGTCACGGATGACGGCACAACCCCGGACCCCGCCACCGACCGCACCGCCACGCTCACCGTCCGCGTAGGCCGCGCCTCCGAACGCGCTTTGGAGAAGACCCTGGCCGCCTTTGGCCGCGCCTTTGCCACCGGCACGGTGGGGATGTTTGAGGACTATCTCTCCGCCCCCGCCCGCACAAACACCAGCCACTTCACCATCGGCGGGCATAGGTTTGATATGGCGACCAACTCCGCCCAAACTCCGTCGTCATTCCCGAACGATAGAAAAACAGGGAGCGATAGCGACCATGTTTTTCATCGTATCGGGAATCCAGTTGAACATGCCTCGGCACAACCCGCCAACCTCGCCGACACCATAAACAGCGCAAACCTCGCCGACACCACGACTAACGGTGCCACCACGAGCGAAGACGCCAACACCCCGGCCACCACCACCATCATGTCCGGCCAAGACCTCCTGATGAAAAGCGCGTTCCACCTCAATCTCAACGACCCCACCGGCACCGCCACCCCCACCGGCTGGAGTTTCTGGGGCCGCGCCACCACCGGCAACTTCAATGGCGACACCGAAACCGAAGCCGCCAACGCAGACATCAGCGTTGACGGCAGCGTCACCTCCGGCTACCTCGGCCTCGACTACCTGACCCCCGCCGGCACCCGCCTCGGCCTCGCCATATCCCAAAGCGACGGCGAAGTGGACTACGACGAAGTAACAGACGGCAACACCACCGCCGGCGACCTGGAAGCCGAAATGACCAGCATCCTGCCCTATATCCAATGGCAACCCGGCGAGTCCACCAACGCCTGGCTGCTGCTCGGCTACGGCAAGGGAGACGCCGAACTCTCCGTAGACGGGGATGACGAGGCCACCGACGTGGATATTGATATGCAAATGCTCGCCTTCGGCCTCCGTGGCGATCTTGACCGCGCCTTCTCGCGCACCGAACTATCGTGGAAAGCCAGCGCCTTCGCCATCACCATAGAGTCCAACGACCAGCCCGACCTCGGCGGCGTAGAAGCCGATTCCCAACGCCTGCGCTTCGCCGTTGAAGGCCGCCGCCCCGGCGCACCATCCGCCACCGGCGGAGTCTTCACCCCCGGCTGGGAGTTGGGCATGCGCTGGGAAGACGGCGACGTGGAACGCGGCGCCGCCGCCGATGCCGGCTTGCGCTTTGACTACGCCAACCCCGCCGCCGGCTGGAGCATGCGCGGCACCACCACCTTCGTGCTATTCAGCCCCGAAGACTACGACGAATGGACCGCCGGCCTGCAAGCCCGCTTCGACCCCGGCGCGCAGGGGCGCGGCATAACCTTCACCCTGGAACCCGGCTGGACCAGAAACGGCCGCGGCCAGCAAATGGGGATAGACTTCTCCAACGCATTGGGCAAATGGAGCAACCGCGGCCTAAGGCTGGAATTGACCGGCGAACGCACCGAACGCGATGACAACGACATCGGGCATAACATCCGATTGACCGGCTCGTTGCGTTTCTAAGACAGTCCGGCTATCGCCGCAAGGGTTTGAACGGCGCCGCGGCGGTTGGGGCGTAGGGTTGCGCGTGACGCGCATTGTGGGGGGGATGCCCCCCACGCCCCCCTTTGCGGCGCGGGAAAACATCCTGTTTTCAGCGCCGCCGTGCGCGTCCTGCGCACGCCGAAGTCAGCGGCTATCGCCGCCGGTTGAACGGCGCCGCGATGGTTGGGACGTAGGGACAGGTCGCGACCTGTCCCCGATTGGACGCTGAATTCCCGCCTCACCTTTGCCGTCATTCCCGAACGATAGAAAAATAGGGAGCGCAGCGACCATATTTTTCATCGCTATTCGGGAATCCAGGGTTACACCGGCAATCGGCCGTATGGCGCTGGATTCCCGAGTACGCAAGTGTCCGTAAGCCGCTAACGCGGCAACGGACACTAACGCTCGGGAATGACGACAGAGTTGTTGCCACGTTCCTCGGTGTCATACCCGCATTTGCGGGTAGTAGGGACAGGTCGCGACCTGTCCCTACAACGCCGCAAGGGTTTGAACGGAAGCGGGAACTTTGTGTGCGTGACGCGCATTGTGGGGGGGATGCCCCCCACGCCCCCCCTTGCGGCGCGGGGAAACATCCTGTTTCCAGCGCCGCCGTGCGCGTCCCTGCGCACGCCGAAGTTAGCGGCTACGCCGCCGGTTGGACGGCCGCAGAGGTGTAAAAACGGACAAGGGAAACGATGAGGCTTGGTCGCTTCTTTTGCGCTTCCTTTGCCCTGCCTTACGCCTCTGCCGTCATTCCCGAACGATAGAAAAATAGGGAGCGCAGCGACCGTTTGTTTCATCGTATCGGGCATCCGCTTTTTCGGCCCGGCGATAGCCGGCCATCGCGCACAGGGATGTGCGCGCGGCGCTGGAAACAGGAGTTTCCCCGCGCCGCAAAGGGGGGTGCGGGGGGTCTCCCCCCCGCAAAAGCGCGTCACGCGCCCCCCTACCCGCGCAGAACCTGCCCCGGCTTGAACGGAGGCGAGAACCCAGACTCAAACCGCCGGCGCGTACGCTAAACTTCAACGGATTTATTCGTATTGGCGCGCAACTTGCTAAAACGCAAGGAAAAGGCGGCGAGTTGGGTATGCCCTTGAATTTTGCGGCGAAATTTACGACACTTCAGGCACCGGCTGGGCTTGAGCATTGTGCTTTCATTGTGCTTTGTTCGTGACCGGCCTTGACAAAAATCACACACTAGCGGGGTTAATTTTATGGACGCACTCAACGATGTAATCAGTCAAATCAATGCCTTTGCGTGGGGGCCGCCGATGCTCGGGATTCTGGGCGTGACCGGCCTGCTGCTGACGCTCGGCTTGGTTTTCATGCCGTGGCGCAAAATCCCCTACGGCTTCAAACTTTTGTTCGCCAAAGATGACGACGGCGGCGAAGGCGAGGTCAAGCCGTTCAATGCGTTGATGACCGCGCTTTCGGCGACCGTCGGCACCGGCAATATCGCCGGCGTCGCCACCGCTATTTTCCTCGGCGGGCCGGGCGCGATTTTCTATATGTGGGTCATCGCGTTGTTAGGCATGGCGACCAAATACGGCGAGGCGGTGTGCGCGGTGCGCTTCCGCGAAATCGACGCCAACGGCAACTACGTCGGCGGGCCGATGTATTACCTGCGTAACGGCGTCGGCGAGTTCGCGCCGGAACTGGGTAAATATCTCGGCATCGCCTTCGCCGTTTTCGGCGCCATCGCCGCTTTCGGCATCGGCAACGCCGTGCAGGTGCATTCAATGGCCTCCGCGCTCAACGCTTCGTGGGACGTGCCGACCTGGATTACCGGCCTGGTTGTCGCCGTGCTGGTGGGCTTCGTGATCCTCGGCGGCATTCGCCGCATCGGCGACGTCGCCGGCAAACTGGTGCCGACCATGATCGTGTTGTACATCGGCGCCGGACTGACCGTCCTAGCCATCAACGCCGCCGAGATACCCGCCGCGATTAGCTCGATTTTCTATCACGCCTTCAATCCGGCGGCAGCCGCCGGTGGTTTTGCCGGCGCCGCGGTAGCCGCGGCGATTCGCTTCGGCGTGGCGCGCGGCGTGTTCTCCAACGAGTCCGGCCTGGGTTCGGCGGCCATCGCCCACGCGGCGGCCAAAACCAACAACCCGGTGCGCCAGGGCTTGATCGCCATGCTCGGCACCTTCATTGATACCCTGGTGGTGTGCACCATCACCGCGTTGTGCATCCTCACTTCGGGCGTGCTCGGCGACTTCGGCACCGATGGCACCGCCTTGCGCGGCGTGGCGCTGACCGCGGGGGCGTTTGGTTCGACTTTCGCGGGCGGCAACTATGTCGTTACCGTGGCGCTGGTGGTGTTCGCGTTCACCACGATACTCGGCTGGAGTTACTACGGCGAACGCTGCTGGCAGTTCCTGTTCAAGGAAAAGTCGGTGATCATCTACCGCGTCCTGTGGGTGCTGGCCGCGGGGTGGTTCGCCAACCAGAAGATCGGGTTTGTGTGGAACCTGTCGGATACGCTGAACGGCCTGATGGCGGTTCCGAACCTGATCGGCCTGCTGCTGCTGGCGCCGATGATCTTCAAGGTTACGCGCGAGTATTTCGACAAAGCGGATCCGGAGCAAGCGGCGCAATCCTAGCAGCGTTGTTAGTTGAAGTTTGTTAGTTGAAACGAGGCGGCCTGCGGGCCGCCTTTTTTCATTGGCCTGCGTTCATTGGCCTGCGTTCATTGGCCCGCACGACTTCGCCCGGACAACGCCGGCGGCTAACGCTGCTTCTGCCGCCAGTTTTCCGCGAGTTCGGCTTCGGCCTGGTCGGGCGGCAACGGGTCTTTGCCCTTGATGAGGTCGGCGGCGCGTTCGGCGGCCATGATGGTGGGCGCGTTGAGGTTGCCGTTGGTGATTACCGGAAAAATTGACGAGTCCACCACCCGCAGCCCGCCGATGCCGCGCACGCGGGTCTGCGGATCCACCACCGCCTTGTCATCCACGCCCATCTTGCAGGTGCACGCCGGGTGGTACGCGCTTTCCGCAAAGCGGCGGATGAAGGCGTCAATCTCGCGGTCGCTTTGCACCGACTCGCCGGGCTGAATCTCCGCGCCCCGGTAGGGGGTCATGGCCGGCTGACTGATGATTTCCCTGGTCAGGCGCACGCACTGGCGAAAGCCTTCGCGGTCTGTTTCGTTGTCGAGATAGTTGAACAGGATGGAGGGCTTGTCGAGGGGGTCGGGGGAAACAATTCGCACCCGGCCTCGGCTGGCGGGTTTGTTGTGGCCGACGTGCACCTGGAAACCGTGGCCGTCAAAAGCCGCTTGCCCGTCGTAGCGCATGGCTCCCGGCAGGAAGTGATACTGAATGTCCGGCGCCGGGATGCCGGGGCGGGAGCGGATGAAGGCGCAGGATTCGAAATGGTTGGTGGCGCCGAGGCCGGTTTTGAAAAAATGCCATCTCGCGCCGATCAAAAACTTGCTCCACCAGTTGAGTTTGGCGTTGAGGGTGATGGGCTGCTTGCAGCGGAACTGAAAGTAAAATTCCAGGTGGTCCTGGAGGTTTTCGCCGACCCCGGGCAAGTCGTGGGCGACCTCAACGCCGGCGTTTTTGAGCACCGCCGCCGGGCCGATGCCCGAACACTGCAAGAGTTGCGGGGAGCCGATGGGGCCGGCGCACAGGATCACTTCGCGCCGCGCCTTTGCGGTTACGGTCTTTGCGTTTTCGCCCACACGACCCACCTGATACTCCACCCCCACCGCTCGTTTGCCCTCCAGCAAAATCCGCCGGCTCAGCGCCCTGGTTTGCACGCTGAGATTGTCCCGCCCCAGCGCCGGCTTCAAGTACGCGTTGGCCGTTGACCAGCGCACCCCGTCGCGCACCGTCATCTGCATCGGCCCGAATCCCTCCTGGCGGTGGCCGTTGTAATCATCGGCTTGCATATAACCCGCTTGCGCGCCGGCCTCAATGAACGCCCGGTACAACGGGTTTTGCATTTCGTTGCCGTTGTTGACGGTCAGCGGCCCGCCCTGGCTGCGGTACGCGTCGCCGCCGTATTTCCAGTCATCGGCTTTTTTGAAATACGGCAGGCAGTCGCGGTACCCCCAGCCGGCGGCGCCGCTTTGCGCCCACTCATCAAAGTCGTGGGCGTGCCCGCGCACGTACACCATGCCGTTTATGGACGACGACCCGCCGAGCACCTTGCCCCGCGGGCAGTGCATCCGGCGGTTGCCCAGCCCCGGCTCCGGCTCGGTGTGAAACTGCCAGGCGAAGCGCTCGGTGTTCATCGGGATGGAAAGCGCGGTCGGCATCTGGATATAGATGCTGTTGTCGCCGCCGCCGTATTCGAGCAGCAGCGTGGTAACGCCCGGGTCTTCGCTCAAGCGGTTGGCGAGCACGCAACCGGCGGAGCCGGCGCCGATGATGATGTAGTCGAAGGTTTCGTTCACGGTGATCATTTTTGCTCGCCCCTTGCGCCGGCCGCGGATTACAACCAGTCGGTTTCCAACGGGTCGCTGGTCAACTGGCGGATGCCGTCGGCGCACACCAGCACTTGCTCTTCCAGTTTCACCCCTTCGCCGCTGCGCGCCGAGCCGATGTAGGATTCCACGCACAACGTCATGTTTTCCTCCAGTAGCCCGTCGTACCCGCTGTCGTCAAAATTGTGGATGTGTTTGATGCTCGGATACTCGTCGGCGAGGCCGACTCCGTGGATGAGGACGCCGTACCGGTGGTCAACGAACTCAGCGGGTATCGTCCACGCCTTTTCGGCGACTTCCCGGAAGCTCATCCCCGCCTTGAGGATGGATTTGTTGTGTTGGATTTGCGCCCAGGCCAGCGCGTAAATTCGTTTTTGTTCATCGCTGGGTTCGCGGTCGCCGCAAATCCACGATCTCGACATATCGGCGCAGTAGCCGTAGGGGCCGATCAGGTCGGTGTCGAGGCTGATCATGTCTCCGGCGCGGATTTTGCGCATGGATGATTCGCGGAACCACGGAAAGGTTCGCGGGCCTGACGACATCAGCCGGGTTTCGATCCACTCCCCGCCGAACTCAACGTTGGTGTGGTGCAGAACCGCCAGCAGCGCGTTTTCGGTCATGCCCGGTTGCGTGGCTGCGCGCATCCGCCGCAGGCCGAGTTCGCAGACGTCAATGGATTTTTGCATCAGCACCAGTTCCCCCGTGGACTTGACCGCGCGCGCGGTTTCCATGACCTCAAGGCCGTCGTGCAGCACCAGGCCGTGGCTGCGCAGGGCGTCGCAGCCGAGGTGGGACAGGGCGTCAACGGCGAGGCGGGGGTTGCCGGCGCCGTGGGTTTTGACCAGGTCGGCGATGACGTTGCCGAACTCGGCGGCCTTCTCCTCGCTGCGCGGGCCGGCGGCGAAGTAATAGAACGAGGTATGCACGCGGTACTCGTCAATGGTCGGGATGCCTTCGGCGAGGTGGGGATAGTCGCCGTAGTCGAAGAGGATCATCGGGCCGTCTGTGGCGATGAAAACACATCTGGTTTCATAGTGGGCGGTCCATACCTGCATGTTGGTGGCGTCGCAGGCGTAGCGGCAGTTCACCGGGTCAAACAACAAAATGCCGGCGTAGTCTAATTGCGCCAGTTTTTCCCGCACCCGGCCAAGCCGGTAGCGCCGGACCTGGTCAAGGTCTACGGGGGGGCGGGTGTATTCCATGGCGCCGTGCTGGCGGGGGTTGGGCGTTGACGGGGGCATTTGTTTTACTCCGCTGAAAGTTGCCGGAAAATAATAACGGCCGGGCGGCTAGCGGCCTTTCCACACCGGTTTGCGTTTTTCGCTGAAGGCCCTGGCGCCTTCCAGGATGTCTTCGCTTTCGTACAACGTCTTGATGGTGGGCGGGATTTTGTTGTACAGCAGATCGAAGGATTCCTGGGTGGGCAGGGTTTCGGTCAGGCGGATACATTCCTTGATGGCCGCAAACACCAGCGGCGGGCCTTCGGCCAGCAGTTCGGCGAGTTCCCTGGCGCGCGGCATCAAGCGCTCGGCGGGCACGGTTTCATTGACCAATCCCCAGTGCTGCGCTTCGGCGGCATCCATCCAGCGGCCGGTGAGCAGCATCTCCATTGCGATATGGTAGGGGATGCGCTTGGGCAGTTTGATGGTGGCGGCGTCTGCGATGGTGCCGGCGTTGATTTCCGGCAGCGCAAAACTGGCGTGTACGGCGGCGATGACGAGGTCGGCGGAAATCGCCAGTTCCAGCCCGCCGCCGCAGGCGATGCCGTTGACCGCGGCGATCACCGGCTTGTTGAGGTTGGGCAGTTCCTGAAGCCCGCCGAAACCGCCGGCGCCGAAATCGCTGGTGGTGTCCTCGTCCCCGGCGGCCACCGCTTTCAGGTCCCATCCGGCGCAGAAAAACTTCCCGCCGGCGGCGCTGAGGATGGCCACCCGCAGGTTCGGATCGTCCCGAAACTCGGCGAACACCCGCCCCATTTCCCGGCTGGTGGGGGAGTCAATGGCGTTGGCTTTGGGGCGGTTCAGCACCACTTCCAGCACCGCGCCGTTGACCGTTGTCAGGACCGCTTCATCGCTCATGTCTCATCGCGCCTCGCCTCGCATGGTTATCAACGCATCGGCAACTATAACGCCTTTGTTTTCGGACTTCACCATCAACGGATTGATTTCGATCTCAAGCAGATTGCTCGGCGCATCTTCAAGCAGCCGGTTGAGCCGCAGCGCGCACTCAACCACCGCCGCCACGTCGGCCACCGGCCGCCCGCGATAGCCGCACAACAGCGGCGCGGTTTTCAGGCGCGCGAGGGCGGCGCGGAGCATGCCTTCATCCACCGGCGGCAGCAGCAGTTGGCGGTCGCCGATCAACTCCACCATGGCGCCGCCGAAGCCGATAATCAGGTAATGACCGAACTGCCGGTCATGGCCGGCGCCGAGCAGCAGTTCGGCAACCGCGCCCTCCACCATCTCTTCCACCAGCAGGCGGCCACTGTGGGCGAGCATTGCCGCCGCGCACCGGCGAACCTGCGCGTCATCGCGCACATCAACCGCCACCGCGCCCAGTTCGGTTTTGTGGGCGATATGCTTGGACAACGCCTTGACCACCACCGGATACCCCAACTCCCCGGCGGCGGCCACCGCCCCCGGGACGGAATCCGCCACTTGCGACTGCGGAACCGGCAGCCCGGCTGCGGCCAGCAGTTTTTTTGCCTCGGCTTCATCCAGGCTGCGCGGTTCCCCGTCCGGCGCGCCATCGGCAAAGGGGGCAAGGGGTGCGAGAGGCGCAAGACTCGGCGGCGCACCACCACGCGCCCAGGCGCGGCCAATGCCGCACACCACTTCCACCGCCGCCAACGCCTGTTCAAGACCCTGCAACGGAGCGATCCCGTTTTCCAGCAACAACCGCCCCGCCTCGCCGGGCAGGTTTTCCCCCAGCAACGCCACCAGCGCGCCCCGGCAGCCGTTGTCGTGACACGCGGCGATGAACGCCCGCACCGCGCGCAACCAGATTTCCGTGGCCGCGCGGTCGTCGGCGGGGATGTCGAGGATCAGCAAGGTCAGGTCGTAGTTCCCCGACAGCATGGCGCCGAAGGTCTCGGCCATGCGCGCGCGGTCGCCCCAGATAAAGGTGTGGTAGTCCAGCGGGTTGTCCACCCGTACATAATCGTTGAGGGTCGCCCGAACCCTTTGCCGGTGGGCGTCTTCGAGGGCCGGGAATTGGAGGTCGCGCCCGGCGGCCAGATCCGCCACCAGCGTGGCCTCGCCGCCGGAGCAACTCATTGAAGCGATGCGGTTGCCCGGCAGCGCGCCGCAGACCGCGGCCAGTTTGAGGGCTTCGATAAACGCTTCCGGGGTCGCCACGCAGCCGATGCCGAGGCGTTCAAAGAGCGCGTCATACAAGGCGCTCGCGCCGGCCAGGGTCGCGGTATGACTCAAGGTGATGCGCGCGCCGATTTCCGAGCGGCCGGCTTTGAGGGCGACGATGGGGACGCCCTTTTGCCGGGCTTGCGCGGCGAGTTGCGCGAAGCGCGGCAAGTCGTTCAGCCCTTCAAGGTGGATGCCGATGGCGGTGATGCGATCGCTCGCAAGGGCCGCGGCGATGCCTTCCTCAATACCCACCACCGCCTGATTGCCCAGGGTCACGAGCCACGCCAGCGGCAGCAACCGCCGCTGCATGCTCAGGTTCAGACTGACGTTGCCGCTCTGGGAGAAAATCGCCACGCCCTTGTCCACCCGCGCCGCGCCGTGATAATCCGGCCACAAGGCCGCGCCGCAGGTCAGGTTGATGAAGCCGTAACAGTTGGGGCCGATGACCGGCATTTTGCCCGCGGCTTCGATCAGACGTTGGTGGCGGTCGTTTCCGTCGCCGCCGGTTTCCCTGAATCCCGAGGCGTAACACACCGCGCCGCCGGCGCAAATGCGCGACAGGGCGGCGACCATCTGGATGCTGGCTTCGGCGGGAATGGCGATGAAGGCCGCGTCCGGGGGTTCGGGCAGCGCGTCAACGCCGGGGTAGCAGTCCAGCCCTTCCAGAGCCGTGCGCGTGGAATGGTGCTTCGGGTTGACCGGCCAAATATCGCCGTCAAAGCCAAGTTTGCGGCACTGCCGGATCACCTGCGCCGCCTCGGCGCCGCCGATTACCGCGATGGTGCGCGGATTCAGGCAGCGGTTGAGGCGCGCGGGATCCATGCTGCTGCGGCCCACACTACTGATTCCGGGGCTTCCGGGCGGAGCGTTTTTCCAGGGGGCCGAGGATGGCGCGGGAGATAATCAGGCGCTGGATTTCGCTGGTGCCTTCCCAGATTCGTTCAACCCGCGCGTCCCGCCAGATGCGTTCCAGGGGCAGGTCGGACATCAGCCCCATGCCGCCGTGAATTTGCAGCGCCTCGTCGGCGATAAACGCCAGCGCTTCGGTGGCCGCGAGTTTGGCCATGGCGGCGTCCATGTCGCTCATGCCGCCGTGGTCTTCCTTCCACGCCGCCTGATAGGTCAGCAACTCCGCCGAGCGGCGCTTGATTTCCATGTCCGCGAGTTTGAAGGCGACCCCCTGAAACTTGCCGATGGTCTGATTGAACTGCTTGCGGGTGGCGGCGTATTCGCAGGCCAACTCCCAGGCGCGGTCGCAACGCCCCAGGCAAATCGCCGCGACTTGCAGGCGGGTGTTGCCGAGCCAGCTGTTGGCGACCTCAAAGCCCTGGTCAACTTCGCCGAGCACCTGCGCGGCGGCAACCCGGCAATGGTCGAACTCAAGGATGAAGTTGTGATAGCCGCGATGGGAAACGCTGCGGTAGCCGTCGCGCACGGTGAACCCTTGGGCGCCCTTGTCGACCAGAAACGCGGTGATCTTTTTGCGCGGACCTCGTAGTCCGGGCGGGCCGGGCGGCGTGTCTTCAACGCCGGTGGCGGCGAACAAAATGACGAAGTCGGCGACGTCGGCGTGGCTGATGAAGTGCTTGCTGCCGGTGATGACGAACCCGCCGCCGTCGGCATCGGTATCGGCCTGGGCGGCGCATGCCATGGAGCGGAGGTCGGAGCCGGCGCCGGGTTCGGTCATGGCCAGGCAGTCCACTTTTTCGCCGCGGATGCACGGGTACAGGTATTTTTCCCGCTGCGGCCCCACGCACGCCTGGAGGATGTTGCTGGGGCGTCCGACGGTGTATTGCAACGCCATGTTGGCGCGCCCGAGTTCGCGGTCGAGCAGGCACATGGACAGGGTGTCGAGCCCGCCGCCGCCCAAGTCCGCGGGCATGTTGGCGGCGTACAGGCCGGCTTCTTTGGCGCGCGCGATGATGCGCCGGCGCAACGCTTCATCCACCGCATCGGTTTTTTCCACCTGCTGCTCGTGGGGATACAACTCTTCCTCCACAAAACGCCGGGCGGTGTCCACCAGCATTTGCTGCTCTTCGGTCGGGGCAAAGTTCATCATTTGGTTGGTCTGTGATAGTGCGATTCGAGTGAGGCGGTTATTGATCAAGGCCGCCGATGCTTTCAAGGTGGCCGTCCACGTTGATGACCTGGCCGGTGATTTTCGAGGCCGCCGGTGATGCCAGGAACAACGCCGCGTCGGCGATGTCTTCGGCGTTGATGAAGGTGCGCAGGGAAACGCCGCCGGTGTATTTTCGGCGGATTTGTTCTTCGCTGCGGTTTTTGTGCGCCGCCTCAAAGGCGATCACCCGGTCCATGCGCTCGCCGTCAATGCTGCCCGGACAAATCACGTTGGCGCGGATGCCCGCCGGCCCCAACTCCATGGCGATGGATTTGGTCACGCCGATGACCGCCCACTTGGCGGCGGCGTAGGGCGTGCGCAGCGGATAGCCGTGCCAGCCGGCGGTGGATGAGATGTTGATGATGCAGCCCCTGCCGGCGCGGCGCATCTGCGGGATGGCCTTGCGGCAGCACAAAAAAACGGCGTCCAATCCCACCGCCATGCAGCGTTGCCAGTCGGCCAAATCAATTTCTTCGATGAGCGCGGTGGGCCCGGCGATGCCGGCGCAGTTCACCATCACTTCGATGCCGCCAAAGCGTTCGTGATGTCGTTCAAACACGCGCGCCACCGCGTCTTGGTCGGCGACGTCGGCGATGCTGGTGTAAATGTCCGGGTGCCCGGCGCGCATTTTTTCCAGCGCCGCCTGGTCCACGTCCACCACGTGAACATTCGCGCCGGCGGCGTGAAAACCCGTGGCGATGGCGTGACCGATGCCGCTTGCGCCGGCGGTTATGAGGATGCTTTGTTGTTCAAAGGACGGCATGGCGTTGTTTATTTTTCCGGTTGTTTTTTGGATTGCCCGGACTGAATCGAACGCCCCGCCTGCTCAGGCCGGGGCAGACCGGCGTGGGCGGCGATGATGCGGTTCAAGCGTTCCAGGACTTGCGGTTTGGCGGCGCAGGCGCGGCCTTCGGTGGTGTTGACGTGCAGCAGCATTTGTTCGGTGGTGGCGAGGGTGGTGTCATCACCGGCATACATGATGTGAAAAAGATGGATGCGTTTGTCATCGCCGCCCAGCAAGCGGGTGCTGATATGGAACGCCTGATCCACCGTCGCTTCGCGGTAAAAGTTAATGTGGGTTTCGACGGTGTAGTAACTATAGCCGCTGTCGTGGTAGGCGGCATCCACGCCGATATAGCGGAACAACGCATCGGAGGCGTCGCCGAATGCTTGCAGGTAGCGGCTTTCGGTCAAGTGGTTGTTGTAGTCCACCCATTCTGGTTTGACCGTATCGTGGTGCAGCGTCAGGGGTTGGCTGAGATCGTCCGCAGCCGCCATCACTTTGCGGTGGTCGGCTTCGTAGAGTTTTTCTTCATAACGTTTTAACACCTTGCCGGCGGCGTAGTCGTGGGAGCGCAGCCCCTGCATCACCGAAACCAGGCAGTCGTCCCGCAGCCTTTCGAGTTCGGCGATGGTTTTGCCGCCGGCCTGTTGATCAGATTGCGCGGATAGCCGGTCGAGCAACTCGTCGCTCAGGTCGGGGCCGTCGAAGCGCGTCCACGGCCATTTCAAACTCGGCCCGAACTGCTCCATGAAGTGCCGGAACCCCCCTTCCCCGCCGGCCACCCGGTAGACCAGGAACGTCCCCATGAACGACCAGCGCAAGCCGGGGCCGTAGCAAATCGCCTGGTCAATTTCGTCTGTGGTGGCGACGCCGTCGTTGACCAGGTGCAGCGCTTCGCGCCACAACGCCTCCATCATCCGGTCGGCGAGGAACGCGTCAATTTCCTTGCGAACCAGTAGCGGGTGCATGCCGATGCTGCGGTAAAAACCCGCCGCCGCCTGCTTCGCTTCATCGCTGGTCTGCCGCCCGCCGACTATTTCCACCAGCGGTATCAGGTACACCGGGTTGAACGGATGGCCGACGATGACGCGCTCCGGAAAGCGCACGCCGGCCTGCATTTCGCTGGGCAGCAAACCCGAAGAAGACGAGGCCACCACGATGCCGGCGCCGCAGTGTTCGCATACTTCCCGCATCAACGCCTTTTTGAGGTCGAGCCGTTCGGGGCCGCTTTCCTGAACGAAATCCGCGCCGCAAACCGCATCAGATACCGATGAAGTGAAGGTCAGTTTGCCCTTGCAGCCGACCGGCGCCAGGGTCATTTTGCGGTAGGCGCGCAGGGCATTTTCCAGCACCGCGTTGAGGCGCGTTTCCACCTGCGCGGACGGGTCGCAGACGGTGACGTTGATGCCGTTAATCAACAATCGGGCGGCCCATCCGGCGCCGATCACGCCGCCGCCGATCAGGGCAACCTGGGTTATTTTTTTCATGGCACCATTTATGGTGGTGATAATGGTAACGGATTTTTGCGCCGCTATCGTTTTGCCGCTATCGTTTTGCCGCTATCGTTTTTTTAACGCCAACTTTTCCCGCACTTCATCCGGCCCCATAATCGCGACGTTGAGCGCCGACAAAATCGTTACGGCGCGTTCCACGAGTTGCGCGTTGCTCGCGAACACGCCCTTTTCAAGGTACAGGTTATCTTCCAGCCCGACCCGCACGTTGCCGCCGGCGAGCACCGCCATGGCCACGTAGGGAAGTTGATTGCGGCCAATGGAAAAGGCCGAAAACACCGCCCCGGCGGGCAGTTGGTTGACCATCGCCAGCAGCGTGGCGGGGTCGTCCGGGGCGCCGTAGGGAATGCCCATGCACAGCTGAATCATCACCGGATCATCCAGCAGCCCGTCGCCGATCATCTCCTTGACGAACACCAGATGACCGCTGTCGAAGACTTCCAGTTCCGGGCGCACGCCGAGTTCCTGAACCCGCTTGGCCATGGTCTTGAGCATGCCGGGGGTGTTGGTCATGACGTAATTGCTTTCGGCGAAATTCATGGTGCCGCAGTCCAGCGTGCAGATTTCCGGCAGCAACTGCTCGACGTGGGCGAGGCGCTCCAGCGGCCCGGCCATGTCGGTGCCGTCGGCGTCCAGCGGCAGCGGATTTTCACCGGCGCCGAACACCATATCGCCGCCCATGCCGGCGGTGGTGTTGATCACCACGTCGGTATCGCTGTCGCGGATTCTGTGCACCACATCGGCGAACAGTTTCGGGTCCCGGGACGGCGCGCCGGTCTGCGGGTCGCGCACGTGGACGTGGACGATGGCGGCGCCGGCTTTGGCCGCTTCGATGGCCGCGGTGGCGATTTGCTGCGGGGTAACCGGGATGTCCGGGTGCTTGCCGACGCTAGCGCCGGAGCCGGTTACCGCGCAGGTGATAAAGGCGTTGAAGTTCATGATGGACTCGTGCTGGTTAGAAGTGGTTTGCGGTGGGGGACTTTGCCCCAACTGAGCGGGCTAATGCAATATCCAATGCAACATGAGCCGCCGAAATTGCTTCACAAGCAACGGCAAAAATTCGGGGCGTTGCCCCTCGCGCTCACTCCAGCCCCAACGCTTCGGCGAGCGCCGGGTCCCGGCGCGCCGGGAAAGCGTCGGCGTCGAGGATCATGGTCTTGAGCAGGCGCACAAACTCGTGGGGCGAAGAACCGCCCGTGCCGCAGCCTTGCGCCGCAAGCCCCAATTTTTCGCGCAGGCGGCAGACATTCCGGCTGGCGTGGTAGGCCGCTTCAAGTTCCGCAAGATGTTTGGCAATCGCTTTTGCAAGGGGCGCGTTGGACTCGGCCTTCGCGCCGGTCACAACGCGCATGTAAAGCGCGCCGAGGCAGTCAACCGCTTCCCGGTAGGCCATGGCGCGTTCATAGCCCGCCTTGTCCGCCCATTCCGCGTTCGCGCAGGCGCGCGCGGCGGAGCGGGTCTCTTCGCTCGCGGCGTGGGCGGGCGATGCGAAAAAGATCGCATGGCAGCATACCGCCAAAATCAACGCATGATTTATGGGCGGGCAATGAATGGTTTGAGACATGGCGGTTTCCCCTCGGGTCGGATGGAAAATTATAAACCCTCCGCCGCTGAACTTTGGAAAAGGAGCCGTTATACTTTTGCGCTCCATGCCGCCCGCCCCGCCTACCCCGCTCTCGCCCCCCGCGCCGTCTCGCCTGTTCCGCTCCGGCGTCCTCTTCGCGCTGCTGACCGCGCTCAGCTTCGGCGGCTTGACCACCCTCGCCAATCTCTATTACCAAGACGGCGGCAACGTAATGACCATGCTATTGTTCCGCTTCGGCTTTGCCACGCTTGCGTTGCTGGTGCTGGCCCGCGGCCATCTGCGCCCGCCAACCCCGGCGCGGCGTTTCGGCGGCGTGCTCACGGTGGGCGTGGCCTGGTCGCTGGGCGTAACCTGCTACCTGGGCGCGGTGCACTACATTGAGGTCGGCATCGCCGCCCTGATTCTCTACACCTTTCCGGTGATCGTGCTGATCCTGTCGCTGGCGGCGCGCGAGTTGCGCTCCACGGTGGCGTTGTGGGCGGTGTTCCTTACCGCCTTCGGCGGGCTGGGAATCATGCTGCTGCCGTCCATCGGACGCTTTGATCCCATCGGCCTGTTGCTGGCGTTCGGCGCCGCGGCGTTGTTCGCCTTGACCTTTTTCCTCGGCGCCCGGCTCAGCCGCGCAGTGCCGGCGCGCAGCATGGCGTTGTGGGTGACCGTGGTGGGGCTTGGCATCACCGCGCCGGTGGTGTGCCTGAGCGACGCCCTGGCCCTGCCCCGCAGCGACCACGGCTGGCTGTGGCTGGTGGCCGCAACCGCCTTGTACCTGGGCGGGATACTCTGCCAGTTCAGCGCCCTGGCGCGGGCGCGGGCGGCGCAGATGAGCATGGTGATGAACCTGGAACCCATCGTCTCGGTGGCACTCGGTGCCTGGATTCTCGGCGAACGCCTGACCCCGCTGCAATGGCTCGGCGCCGGTGCGGTCCTCGGCGCACTGCTGCTGTCGCAGCGGGTGATGCAAAAGAGCGCTTCGCGGATGCCGCCCGGCGGCGGCAATGGGGCATAATGGCTTATTTCAAAGGCCGGGCAGGCCGGATTGTGGAGGCGATTGTTATGCGCTATCAAAAACCCGCCCACTGGCGGAACCCCAAAAATAAACTTTTTCCCCATCAGGTTGGTTTCACCTGCCCGCCCCGGGATTTTGACGCCGCACCGTCGGATTTTCTGCGCATGGCGCCCGAAACCGTCGGCGTTCACGGGCGGATGCTGCACCTGCCGGACTACACCCACGAACTGGAGCAACGGAAGCAAAACTTTCACCTGCTCGAAGAGTTTGTGGAGTGCATGGCCAACAACGGCGCCGACGTCTGCGCCCAGGTTGGGTCAAACTGGGTTCACGCCTGCGGGCTGGGGGTTGA
This sequence comes from Candidatus Poriferihabitaceae bacterium, assembly GCA_965212085.1. Taxonomy (GTDB): domain Bacteria; phylum Pseudomonadota; class Gammaproteobacteria; order Arenicellales; family Poriferihabitantaceae; genus JAHRAW01. The sequence continues at coordinate 80,517 of OZ243042.1, forward strand.
AGGCGTGCGCGGGTATTGCGAAAAACTCAGCGACACCTACGAAACGCCCTTTCATATGGCGGGCTACGCCATGCTGGAAGCCCTGCGCGCCCTCAACGTCGAAAAAGTCGCCGTCAACGGCGTCTATCACCGGCCTTCCTGGTGGCGGGGCACGGTGGGATTTTTACGGGAAGCCGGGTTCAACGTGGTATGGGCGGGCAATTTCGTTGACCAGGGTTTTATTTCAACCCAGGCGGAATGCGACTCGCAGATTTGGTGTTTTGACGGTGAACTGGCCGCGAAGTCAATGGCGTACGTGGCGGCCCAGGCCCCCAACGCCGACGCCTACCTTGCCTGCGGCATGTGCAATTTTCGCCGCCCGGGGGACGGCCTTGCGCGGCGCTTTGTTTCCCTTGAGGTCGAACTGGAAGCCATGCTCGGCAAGCCCGTGGTCAGCCACGACAACGCGCTCTACTGGCGCGTTTTCAAAACCCTCGGGCTGGCGCCGACGCGCCGCCAGGGGCGGTTGTTGTCTTCGCTTGCCTGAGCGGCCACGGCTGAGGGCCGCACGGGTGGAAAAAATTCTTGCCTTGTGGGCGGTGCCGCGTTCGACTTCGACCGCTTTTGAGTGGATGATGCGCCAGCGGGGGGATTTCCATTGTCTGCATGAACCCTACGGCGAGGCGTGGTATCAGGGCGAGAATCCGCTCTGGCCGCGCGCCACCGAACAAAGCGTGCGCACGCCCGGGCTTACCCTTTCGGGCGTAACGCAAAAACTGCAATCCCTGGCCGCCGCCGGGCCGCTGTTCATCAAGGACTTTCCCCACTACATAGACCATATATGGAGCGACGATTTGCTCGCGTTGTTCCGGCATTCGTTTTTAATTCGCAACCCCGCGAAGACCATTACCTCAATGTACGACAAGTGGCCGGACTTTCACGCAAAAGAAACCGGGTTCGCCGAGCAGCGCGCGCTCTTTGATCAACTGGCCGAAAATCACGGCGCGCCACCGCCGGTGCTGGACAGCGATGACCTGCTTGCAGATCCCGAAACCATGGTTGCATTGTGGTGCGACGCGGTCGGCATTCCCCACCTTCCCGAAGCATTGCACTGGAAGCCGGGGCCGCGTGATGAGGTCAGTTGGTGGGATGGCGGTTCCTTTCACGCCAACCTGCGCAACTCGGACGGGCTTAAGCCGCAGAAGCGCCGGCACATAAAAATTGACCGCGCACCGCAGCGGGTCAGAGAGGTTTATGAAACCTGCCTGCCGCACTATGAGCATCTGTTCGCTTTTCGATTGCGGCCGGCGCGTTCGGGGTGATGGGGTATCGGGTATTCCCTATTTTATTTTTCTTATTTTCCATTCCTGTTTCGCCGCCGTAATCGGCGCTCTGTTCCTCGTCACCGTGGCCGGCGCGCAGCCGCGCAAGCGTGCCGGCGTATTCCCGCTCAAGTTCCCCGGCGGGAACGTCCCGGGCGCATCGTTCCAGATCGAGGCCGGTAAAATTCGGGCGCGGCAGCCCCGCGCTCAGGCAGGCCGCCAGCCGCGTCCCGAGGCGTTGCCGAAGTTTTACCTGATGGGGCTGGACCGCGTCCAGATGCCTGACGCCCACGTCGTAGAGGCGAATGTCGCCGTGTGCTTCGCAGGCGTTGAGGACGCGCAAACCCGCGTCGGTGTGCGCGATGGCCGCGTTCCAGCCGTCGTCCTCGCCGTCCGGTGCGCCGCCCGCCCAGTCATCGCCGACCGCCAGATCCGCTTGCAGGCCGATGGAATCCGGGCAAACCTTGCAGCGAAACTGCGTGGTCCAGGGATTATCCACCCACATCTCGGCGTAGGTTCCGCTCAAAACGGTTCCCCGAGGCATCACCGCGCGCGTCTCTCCGGGGCAACCTTCCCCCCGCCAGCGAAACGAAACCGGTTGTTCCCGGTCAAGATCGACGCCGCGCCGCTCGAAAAAAAATTTCGTGCCGTCGAAGCCCGGCACCGACCCGCAGAACATCGCCTGGGTGAAACGAATCAGCTCCCGGGCGCGGGGATCGCGCCGTTTCAGGTTTTCAATGGCGGCGATGTCGCAGGGCTTGAGGGAAACCGCGAAAGGCTCGCCAAGGCCGAGGGCATCCGGCAGGGACAGCAACGGCGCGCAGCTGCCATACCGGGAGCCGCCCGCGGCATCAAGGTCGGCCTGGTTTCGACACACCGCCGCCAGCGAGCCAAACGGTTGATTGGGATCCGGAATCACCTGCAACACAAAAGCGACTTCGCCGGAGCGCAACAGGTGCCGGTTGATGGCGGTCATGACGCCCCCGGAGGAGGCGCGGAAGCGCAAGCCGGCGTCCGTGGCGTGGCCGCGCACCACGCGCAGGGCCGTGCCCCAAACCGGGTCGCGGGGGGCGTCCGGGTTTTCATGGCGGGCGCCGCTGACAACGATGCCGGGGCAAAGCGCGACGATTTTGTTTTCTTCCTCAGGCGTCGGAGGCCGGGCCGGTATCGGTCTCAGATGGCCGTGCCCGTTGGCGTGCATTTGAATTTCTGCGCCCGGCGCCGCCCACGCGCAAAGACCGCAACCGATGCAAAAACCATTGCGGACGATCTGCTCCAGGGAGGCGAATTTTTGCGGCATAAAAGGAATGAAAGCCATCCGATTGGCATGGGATCAGGCGGCGTACTTATTGCTTCAGGATTTTCCGGCAATAGCGTTCCGGCGCCCGGCAGCTTTTTACCCAGCGCGCCGGATCGTCCGCCGACCGGCAGGCTTGGTGGTGACTCCATCGGGGGTTGCGAACGCACATCTTTTTGGTGTGTTTCAGGTTGCAGGCGACGCTCAGCGTATTGCCGGACACCACCGCGCCGGAGTTCATCAGCAACGCGGCGATCTCCCAGTGGCCGTTTGCCACGGCCAGATCCAGCGCCCGCAGGTTGCGCGCGCCCCAGGTTATCCGCGCCAGGTCCAGGCGTTCCGGGGACAGCGCGGCGGCGGCGGTGTAGTCGTTGTTGCAGACCGCGCTCAGCAGCGGATGGGGTGGTTCGGCGGCGATGCCCTGGGCGCACAACAAAACCGCCGCCAGCGCCGCCGCCCATTTGCCTTTGGTGCCGTTGTATTTTTTGCGAGATGTCATTGCCGTACAGGTTCACTAGTTCACTGATAAATACGGACAGGTCGCGACCTGTCCCTACGCCGTCTGTCAAAACCCCCGCCGCTTTGTTTGAGTCCGTGGTAGCGACACTGGATTCCCGAATAGCGATGAAAAATATAGTCGCTATCGCTCCTTATTTTTCTATCGTTCGGGAATGACGGCAGAGTTGTTGCCACGTTCCCCGGTGTTATACCCGCAAAGTATAAATCGCCTCGGTGTCATTCCCGAGCGTTAGTGTCCGTTGCCGCGCAAGCGGCTTACGGACACTTGCGTACTCGGGAATCCAGCCGCACACGAACCACCGCCGATTTAGTCTCTGGATTCCCGATACGATGAAACAAACGATCGCTATCGCTCCTTATTTTTCTATCGTTCGGGAATGACGGCAGAGTTGTTGCCACGTTCCCCGGTATTATACCCGCAAAGTATAAATCGCCTCGGTGTCATTCCCGAGCGTTAGTGTCCGTTGCCGCGCAAGCGGCTTACGGACACTTGCGTACTCGGGAATCCAGCCGCACACGAACACCTCCGCCAGTTTAACCTGGATTCCCGATACGATGAAACAAACGATCGCTATCGCTCCTTATTTTTCTATCGTTCGGGAATGACGGCAGAGTTGTTGCCACGTTCCCCGGTGTTATACCCGCAAAGTATAAATCGCCTCGGTGTCATTCCCGAGCGTTAGTGTCCGTTGCCGCGCAAGCGGCTTACGGACACTTGCGTACTCGGGAATCCAGCCGCACACGAACCACCGCCGGTTTAACCTGGATTCCCGATACGATGAAAAATATAGTCGCTAACGCTCCTTATTTTTCTATCGTTCGGGAATGACGGATGGTTTTTCATACTGCACGACGTTCAATGGAATCAACGTTGTTCTGGTTGAGTTTCATGTTGAGCATGCGCAGGGTCGCTTCGATGCCGGCGAACACCTGGTTGGCGTTGACTCCGCGGGTTCGGACCTTGCGTCCCTGGTCCCGCCAGGTAATCAAACATTCCACCAGCGCGCTGGCGGTGCCGCCTTTGGGGATGCGAATCTGGTAGTCGAGCAGTTCCGGGAAGTCGAATTTTTTCGGCGCGAGGATTTTTCGGATGGCGACTACGAAGGCGTCGAAGCCGCCGTTGCCGGCGCCGGTGGATTTGTGGATTTGCTCGTGCAAGCGCACGCGGATGCTGACGATGGACTCAAGGTCGAGGCCGCTGGTGATGGAGCAGTTGAGCAGTTCGAGGTGGCGCTCGCCCTTGCTTTCCAGGATGTCGGCGATGATGAACGGCAGGTCTTCCGGGGTAATCGTGGCCTTGGAGTCGCCGAGTTTGACGATGCGCTTGAGCACCTTGGCGCGGTCTTCCTCGGAGAGGCTGATGCCCAGCGCCTCAAGGTTTTTTTCCAGCGACGCCTTGCCGCTCATTTTTCCCAGCGCGTAGGAACGCGAGCGGTTGAAGCGCTGGGGGCTTAACACCGTTTGATACAAACCGCCCTTGCGGTCGCCGTCGGCGTGGATGCCGGCGGTCTGCGTGAACACGTCGGCGCCGACCACGGGGGCGTTGTCGGCCACCATCTTGCCGGAAAAATTTTCCACCATCCGGCTGAGGGTGTAAATCTCGCTTTCGTCAACGGACAGTTGCGCGCCCATTTTGTCGCGTAGCACCAGGCAAACCTCAGCCAGCGAAGCGTTGCCGGCGCGTTCGCCGAGGCAGTTGACGGTGCAGTGGATGGTGCTTACCCCGGCGCGGACCGCGGCCATGCAGTTGGCGGTGCCGAGGCCGTAGTCGTTGTGGGGATGAAAATCGAATTGGCACTTCGGGAAGCGTTCAATCATGTCGGCGAAACTTGTCTGCACTTCTTCCGGGGACATCACGCCGAGGGTGTCCGGTAGCATAAAGTGCGCGATGGGCAGGGCTTGCAGGCGTTCCACCATTTCATAGACGTAGGCGCGGCTGTCGGCGTAGCCGTTGGACCAGTCTTCCAGATAGACGTTGACCCGCAACTCCCGTTCGGCGGCGTAGTCCACGGTGCGGCGAATCTCTTCGAGGTGTTGATCCAGGGTGCGGCCCAACTGCTCGCGGCAGTGTTTTTCGCTGCCCTTGGCGAGCAGGTTGAGCACCTTGCCGCCGGCCTCGCGAATCCAGTCAACGCTGCGGCGGTGATCCACAAACCCGAGCACTTCCACGCGCTCAAGGCAGTTTTCCACCGCCGCCCAATCGGTGATTCGGCGCAATGCTTCCTGTTCGCCGGCGGAAACCCCGGCTGAAGCGACTTCAATCCGGTCAACCTTGAGGGCGCGCAACAACGCCTTGGCGATGCTGACCTTCTCCGCCTGGGAAAACGACACCCCCTGGGTTTGCTCGCCGTCTCGCAGGGTAACGTCCATCAACCGGACTCGCGGGCCGTTCGTTGTCATAACCGACATAACCGATGTTTGGTTTGTTGTGTAACAAGGATGCGGATTATTGCCCGCGCCGGGCGTCAATGTCTACTTGATCTGCGGCGGAGTTTTCAGAACGCGCGGGGTGCGGCGATGCCCGGCCCGGACACCGCCGTAGTGTTGCAGGCCGGGTTCGGCTAGTTGGCCGAAACCCGAACCGCGGGGACCGGATAGCCGAGAAAATCCTGCCCCGGCCAGGCCTGATGACAAGCGTGGCAAAATCCTTTCTGCTTCACTTTCAGTTTTTTGCCGTTGGGCTTGACCCCGGTGTACACCCAGCCGCCGGTGTCCGGCGCGTTCTCAAGGCCGACTTTTTCCATCATCAGCAGCGCGCCCTTCTTGAGTTTGCCGTTTTTCTTGAACGAAAAATTTTCTTTGGCGATGAGCGTTCCCAGCGGCATATCGACGCCCGCGGTTTTGAACGCCACATACTCGGCGTAGCCAACCGGATTGACGTAGGTCATCAGGTACTGGCCGCTGTGCATGCCGGGGGTGGCCGCCGGTGCGGTGGACGCCGCCTGCCAGTCGGTATAGCCCATGGCGATGGGATTCTTGCCCTTTTTCTGGTAGCCCTTCACCAGTCCGGGGCGGATGCAGTCGTAGAAAACCCGCAGGTCTTCATGGGTCATTTCCGCCGGTTTCTTTTCGGCTTTGCATTCGGCGCCAACAGGCCCGGCGAAAAATGCGCCCATGATCAGCGCGGAAGTCAGTATTGAAAGTTTTTTCACGGTGTTTTTCACGGTGTGCCTCGCGTTTGATGTTTCCGGTAGTCGGGCGATTATGGCATAATTCGGCGGATGGCGGAAATGCCATGACAAAGCCCTTGATTCCAATGAATATGGGTAATAGCGGTGGACAAATCCCGCCGGGGTTAGTTCCTGAATCTGCCCGTCCCGGCCCCCAATGCGGGGGACACGGCAAATAAACACCGATTTTTACACCGAAAAATGAAAGAACTGCTGTATTATGCAAAAATTCTTGCGACATATCTCGCGTCTCACCCTGTTGCTGCTTGGTTGCATGGCGGTACCGGCATATCCCGCCGAACTGGTCAGCATACAAGGTGTCACGCTTGTCGAAGCCGACCTGAATGATGGTGACAGTTTTAAGGTCAACGCTGCCGGGCGTGAAATGCACCTGCGGCTCTACTATGTCGATTGCCCGGAAACTACCTACGGCAGCAAGGCCGATCTTGAAAGAATCCGCGAACAACAACGCCATTTCGGTCTCGAAAATTTGCGCGCCGTGGTGAACTTCGGCGAACAGGCGGCTGAGCACACACAACAAGCATTGTCCCAGCCGTTCACCATCCATACCAGTTACGCCAGAGCGTTGGGGCGTTCCACTACTGGCCGCTACTATGCTTTCATTGAAACCCACGACGGCGATGACCTCGGCCATCTCCTCGTTGAACAGGGTTTGGCCAGAGTCCACGGCAAAACCCGCCCGTCCCCGGATGGTACGCCGAGTGAAACCGTGCTTGAAGAGCTCCAGGATTTGCGTGTGGTGGCCATGCTCAAACGTACCGGGATATGGCGAGAAACCAACCCCGACATTCTTATCGAATTACGCAAAAAGCAGCGTGACGACGACCACGGGTGGACAGCATTGGGCAAAAGCCTGTCGACAACACGAACCCTCGAAGACGAACCCCTTGACCTGAACAACGCCCCGAGCAAACAGCTCCAGCAAATCCCCCGCATCGGCCCGGTTACCGCCGCTAAAATTATCGCCGGCAGACCTTATCAATCCGTAGATGATTTGCTAAAAATTCCAGGAATCGGCCCGAAGACGCTGGAGGCGGTTGCGCCTTATGTTACAATAGAAACCGAATAAGGATTCTCGTTCCAAGTGAGTCAAAAAATACAATACCGAATTCGCCACAAGAATATGTAGAATAGGCTATTTGGACGATATTTTCCGGCTACATCAATCATTACCCTGAAGGAGTTTGACACATGAGAAAAAAAGTGACGCGCTTGGGAGAAAATGCTTTTATCGAAGAGTTGGAAAATTTTTTGCCCGTAGATACCGAACGTGAAGAGAAAACACTACACAAACAAGGACAAACAAACGGACGAGGAAATTCCCCGGACTCACAGGCATCGCTAGCGGATGCTGTAGAGCGGGAAATTATTGGGAAAATAGCTCAGACAGCACAGCAAACCCGAGACGCATTAAACCAACATTTCGTCGGTTTTTTTGACCGCTTGCTCCCAATTGTGAAAACCTGGGACCCTATGGCGTTGATAAATGGAATCCAGGATCTACCAAATAGAGTGGTGGCTAATCTGGATAGTACGCTCCGTAAGTTTAAAATCGATTCCGCCATTAGGGGGCCAGAATGGCGAGGCGCGAAGGATAACTATGAAAAATTTCGAAAAGATAATCTTTTGATTCGCCCACCTGATTATGATACGCGAAAATCAATTTCGTTCTGGTTTGTTTCCTTAATTGCAGTAGAAGCAGCTTTGAATGCATCCTTACTTTGGGAACTCACGGGTATTTTAACAGCACTTTGGCAGACGATTCTTATTACTTCGGTTAATGTATTGTTGGGCGCAAGTTTAGTTGGATTGTTTTTGCGTTACAAAAATCATGTATCGAAAAATCTCCGCTGGCTAACTGTGATTTGTGTACCCGTTAGTTTGATGATTCTGGCATTCAATTTCGGTGTCGGGCATTATCGTGACGCACTTGTCGAAGCCAAAGTGCAATCAGCGAAATTCCTGGTATCTCAAGAGTGGGATGATGCCAACACCGAATCTCTTGACATTAGCTTTATTAACTACGCTCAAAGAGCCATGGAGAGAATCACGGATTCTCCTTTGGGAATTAGTTCTGTGTTGTCTGTTCTGCTGATTATCGTCGGAATCGGCTTTTTCCTTCTCGCTACTTACAAATGGTATTCAATACTCGACTCTTACCCCGGCTACCGAAAACTTGCTTTATTACTGAAAAAAACACACAAAAATTATGAAAAACTGGTAGAAACCACTCGCACTGAATTGAATAGTGAAATTAAAGGTGCTGAGGATCGCACTTCCGATGAGCGTACCAAAGTAATCAATATGCGTACTGAACACGCCGACTTGCTTAATCGCGCCAAAGCCTTGAAAGAAGGTTACGCCAAGTGGATCGTAGTACTCGGAAAAAAACAAAGTCACCTTTTGGAAATATACCGGGACAGCAACCGGCAAGCTCGAAGCGAACCCGCTCCGAACCATTTCAACAGTGAAGTACTTATTGATGATTCTCTCATTGATCCACCGCAATTTAGTCCGCCGGAACCAGGCGATATGGAAAAAGTAATAGAAGCGGTAGGGTCGGCAGAGAGTAGAATCAAAGAAATCGCCGATAAAATATGGCAGGAATTTAACCAGCTTTCGGATATGAATCCAAATCAAACGAATCATGGCACATAGTTCATGATTACATACAATCACCGATGGATACTCCTTGGCGCCTTGATCATGATCTTGCCGTCAAGTGGTGTTTATGCCGCCGAAAAACTGAATTTACGAACTCTTTGCCCGGCAAATGGAAACAAAGGGCAAACTATTTTGTTGATCGATACAACCGACCCATTAACCCCGGTTGCTCAAGAGCGGCTGAAACAACTACTCACAGGGATCGGAGACTCTGAAAATGCTCATTACCTGGAACCCGCTCACGAGCTTTTTGCCTATCACCTTACTCCTCTAATTGCGGATATGGAAAAGCCCATTCTCCGGGTTTGCAATCCGGGTAATCCCAAAGACATCAACCCATTGATTGATAGCAAAGTTGAGGCCACACTGCGGTGGCGAATTTTCAAGCGAAAAATACGAAGCATATTTCCATCCACGCCAGCCGCCGGAGAACAATCGCCATTATTGGAAGCTATTGCACTGGTGACCGCCCGGCATGTACCCAGCCTCGGCGTAGTAGATCAACGTAAACCGACCCGCCTGATTTTATTTTCCGATATGCTTCAGAATTCCAAGTATTTATCTCATTACAAATCCCTGCCAACGCCAAAGGTATTCGAAAAATTGACTGGTTACGTTGAAATGAGCAGTAATCTCAAAGGCGTGGATGTTTGGCTTTTCTATGTGCGCCGAACTCGCGATAAAAATATACAAACACCGGAACACTATGATTGGTGGACAAAGGTAATAGATCTTTTTGCTGGCCGCCTGATGGAACAGACCCCCCTATGAACAGCCTCTTCGGAAAATATCTTTTTTCGGCACTGTTGGCGATTGCTGTAGGGCTATCATATGTAGTCCGTGCATCGTTCGACAACTCATTGCATGGGTCAATCGCTGCCATAATAATCTCCCTTATCTGTTTGTCCATGTATGCTGTTGTCGCTTGGCGAAGCACTGCTCTGTCGCACAACCCTGACAACCTGTACTATATGGGATTGCTATTCACTCTGGCTTCGCTAATCTATTCCCTCATTACTTTATTTCTGCTCGATAGCAATGAAACTAATATAAACGAAAGAACTTATAATCTAATAGGAAGCTTTGGTATTGCGCTTATCTCCACCTTTGCTGGTATTTTGTATAGAATTTTGCTGTTGCAAAAATTTGATTCGGCTGAGCAAACCAGCGGACAAGGGACTTCACTACACCAAGGCCCGCCCCCAGCCGAACAACCAAAACCTTTCCCGCATGTGGATCTGGCCGAAGCCGCTTTCAAACTTCGCATGGAACTGACGCAGACGATCGCAGATATGAGTGTATTTCGAAAAACCATTATTCAGGCAGCCAGCGAAACGGTGCAGGATACGGATAAAGCCCGCATTACGATGTTTCAACAAACGGAGAAAGCAACAAACGAACAAACCAAAATTCTTTCGACGTTGGCTACCACGATGGTTAACGAACTCACCACAAAGATTAACAAAGTTGCTGATTCGATCGCAAATGTGCAAAAACCACTGGATGAATTGGTTACTCAACAGACTCAACAAATACAACATTCCACCACTTTGGCAGAACAAAGTGCCGGCAAACTGGAGCACAGTATCCACAACTCATCGGAAAAAATTATCAATAGCGGAGAAAAAATGGAAACTGTTTTTAATTCTGTGCTGCAATCCTTGCAAAATATTGTGCTAAATCTGGAATCAACGGGAAAAAGCATTAGCACTCTTTCTTCTGATATTCAGCGTTCGATGTCGTTATTTAGCAGTGTTGAGGGTGAAATTGAGCAAGCCACAAAAAATTTGACCACGGCTAGCAGATCATTTTCCGAGTCCATTTCCCAGGCCGCTGAAGTTACACCAAAATACACCCAACAATTTGAGCAATTAATAACGACATTACGGCAGGAAGCGGAACAATGGCAATCGATGACGCAAGATGTACGGACATCTCTGGTACAAGCGGTAAAAAAACTTACTGATGTCGTGAAGGCCGGTTAACCACGATGACGGAATATACATCGGCGACCTATCGGCGAGGATTGACTCTTGGCTTGACAATGGCGGAAATTTTCATTTTGATTCTGTTTCTTTTACTCCTGCTACTTTTGGCTTACAAAGTTGAAACCGAGAAAGAAATCAAAAAAACAAAAGAAGAATTGACAGCAGTAACGCAAGAACGCGATGTTATGGCCATCCAAACGCCCGACAAGATAGAAAAACTTATACGCCAAAAACAATCTGCGGATAAAGCTCGTGAATATGCTGAAAACCAAGAAAAAATAAGCACGGCTTTACTGAAAACAAAAGAAGAAGAACTTATACAAACCCAGAAAGACTTGGCAACAGCAAAAGACGAACGCGATCAAATCAAAGATCAACTGGAAAAAAGTAAAGACAAAAAACCTCAGCATCTAACTGAACTACAAGCAGCCAAACAGGAAATTGAAAAGCTTAAAGATGAGATAGTAGCTATCACAAAAGGCGTTGACCCTCCTTGCTGGTATGAGGAGGTTACTCGACAAGGAAAACGCCACGAAAAACCTCATTACCTGCTAGATATAGCGGTACACGACGAATATCTGTATATAAGAGTGAACAAAGACATACCGTTACCAGGAAGAGCCATTGATGAAAGCGGACCTGCATTAACGAGTTATGAGGAAGAATATGCAAAACTGCCACTTGCCTCATTGCCATTAGCAACGGTCAAAAAAATTACGCTTGAAGAGTTTGAAGAAATTGCTAAACCGATAAAGGATATGGGGAAAAACCAGCAAATACGAGACTACGCCTGTGTGTTCTACGTAAAGATTTGGGATTTCACCTCCGCAACAGCAAAAGAACGCTGGAAACGAGCACGAGGAAAAATAGAGAAATTCTTTTATCCTCTACTGATACGTGATGACTCGTGGGAACAAACTATTGCGCCCAATTAAACAAACCACGCGATCAGCCCCCGCTGACCTGGCCAGTGCGCTGGCAATATTTGAGAGAGCCGTCAACCGGAAAATATGGGGAATTAAAACAAGGCGGTTCGCACGGCCCATTGTCAAACTCCTTAAATTTGTGTTCCTGACACTCTTATTGGTTTTACTACCCATCTAACCCGCCAGGTTTAGCCCGGCAAATGAAAAAATGGTGGCCAGGGACAGAATCGAACTGCCGACACGAGGATTTTCAGTCCACTGCTCTACCGACTGAGCTACCTGGCCAGGTTGGGTTGGTTGCGGGGCGGGATTTTATCCCGATCGGCGGCGTTTGGGAAGTATTATCGAATGATTAAAGCCGGTCAACCGGCGGCGCGGTTGTGCTGGTTTTTGCGGCCTTCTTCAAGGACGAAATTGACGAACACCGAGGCGGTTTTTGAGAGTCGTTTGCCCTTGCGGTAGGCGACGTACCACTTGCGCATGATCGGGAAATGCCGGAGGTCGAGGGACACCAAGCGGCCGGCGTCTAGTTCCAGTTCGACGGTGTGCGCGGAAACCACGGCCAGGCCGAGGCCGGCTTCGACGCTTTGTTTGATGGTTTCGTTGCTGGACAACTGCACGCCGGGGGTGAGCGTTACGCCGTGTTTGTCGAACACCCGCTGCATCGCCGTGCGCGTGCCGGAGCCGGGTTCGCGCATGACGAAGGGCTCGTTTTGGATTTCCTCGATGGGGATTTTTTGCCGGCCCGCGAGGGGATGCTGGGGGTTGGCGATGACGATCAACGGGTTTTCCATGAACGCCCTGGCGTCCACCCCCAGCCCCGGCGGCGGCTGTCCCATCAGCACCAGGTCCGGTTCATTGGCGGCCAGCCGCTTGAGCAACTCTTCGCGGTTGGTGACGTCGAGGCTGATGCTGACCGATTTGTACGCTTCGCAGAATCGCGACAACAAGCGCGTGGCGAAGTAGTTGACCGTCGAGGCGATGCAGATTTTGAGGGTGCCCCCTTCCACGCCTTTCAGGGCGTTGACGTCCCGTTCAATTTCCACCATCTGCGATATCATCGTGCGGCTGTGGCGGAGCATGGTGTGCCCGGCTTCGGTGAGGTGCACCTTTTTGCCCAGCAGTTCAAACAACGGCAAATCCACCATGGATTCCAACTGCTTGACCTGCATGGACACCGCCGGTTGCGTCAGGTGCAGTTCTTCCGCCGCACGGGTAAAACTCAGATGGCGGGCGACGGCTTCGAATACCTGGAGTTGGCGCATGGTGATGTGCATGGGCATGGGGTTCGGGTGGTTCGCGGTAAATAAGGTATTCTTTATTTAGTGGTGGGGATTGTTTAGTGTACCTTATGCGTTGGCTTGGGGTGCAAGTGTTTTGCGGGGATTGGGTGATTTGTTTTATAGTCGCTATCGCTCCCGATTTTTCTATCGTTCGGGAATGACGGCATAGGGGGCGGAAGCGGGCGCGATACTTTCGCGTAATCGCGCCCAATCGAAGCAGGGGCCGGGGTCGGTTTTTCGATCGGGGGCGATGTCGTTGTGGCCGACTATGTAATCCGGGTGGATGGCCGGGTGGGCGTTCATCAGGCATCTCACCAGGTTGGAAAGCGAGTCGTACTGGGGCGTTTCAAACGGGTCTTCATCGCAGCCTTCCAGTTCTATCCCTAAGGAAAAATCGTTGACCTTTTCTCTGCCGCGAAAGGTTGATTGGCCGGCGTGCCAGGCGCGTTCGTGGGTGGGGACGAACTGGAGGAGTTCGCCGTCTCGTTTGATGAGGAAGTGCGCCGAGACCCGCAAGTCTCGCAGTTCGGCGAAGTACGGGTGCGCGTTGCTGTCCAGGCGGTTGGTGAAAAACTGCTCAATGAAAACGCCGCCGTACTGCCGGGGCGGGAGGCTGATGGCGTGCAACACAAGCACGTCAATTTCCGCGTCATCCGGTCGTTGGTCGCGGTTCGGTGACGCGATAAAACGCGCCGGCGCAACCAAGCCGGTTGCGCGGTCGAGTTGCAAGGGATTTGTTGCGGCGGTCATTCCCTCATCCCAACTGCAAACCGATGCGGTGTTTGGTCATGGTGGACGGCGTCAGGGCGTATCGCCGGGTCAGCATCTCGCCCAGTTCAACCACCTTTGCGACGTCGCCGCGAATCAGTTCCAGTTCCAGTTCATACAACACGACCTGCCGGCTTTGTCCACGGATGGTGCCTTTGTCGGCGGCCAGTTCAATGGCGGTTCCTTCAAACGCCAGGTTGCGGATGCTGCGCCGCATGTCCACGGTTACGCGCGCGCTCAGGGGCGCGTCTTCGGGGATGAGTTCGGTCACCTTGTCTTTGAGGGTTCCGGGGGGCAGTTGTCCGGCGTTGTCGAGTTGGCCGTTGATGTCGGCTTCGAGTTCGTGGCGGCGCGACAAACCGTTTTCGCTGTCAATGGCGCCGCCGAACTTGAACGCGGCGCGCCAGCGTTCGCCTTCAAGGCGCGCGCGCAGAGAGCAAAAATTGTCGGCGAGGACGCGGGCTTCGGTGTCGTAGTAAAAACCGAGGTAGCGCACTGCGTCGCAACCGCCGACGCCGGTGTCCAGATCGCGCACCAAATCCGATTGCAACACTTCGTCCAGCACCGCATCGTCGTTGGCCGTGAGTTTGATTTCCTGCTCGTACATACCGCCGGTCATATCGTTAGATAGATTCAACCCGCAGCTTGACGATGGCGCGTTCGGTAACTTCTTCCACGGTGAACCGGTAGCCCATCTCCACCACGCTTTCGCCGCGTTCGGGTATGTGTCCGAGTTGCGCCATGACCAGCCCGCCGATGGTGTGGGAGACGCGGCTGTTGAGATTGATTTCCAGCACGTCGTTGACCTCGGACACCGACGAGCGCGAGTCCATCAAGTACTTCCCCTCCCCCACCTGCTCGATGACGCGCTTGCGGCGCGGCAGGTATTCGTCAAAGTCGTAGCCGACATCAATGTCGCCCACTACTTCCTCAACGATGTCTTCCATGGTGATGATGCCGACCGCGGAACCGAACTCATCCACCACCACCGCCATGTGGTCGTCCCGCTGGCGCAGCACCGGCAGCAGTTGATCAATGGTCTGGAACTGCAAGACATAGTGCGCCGGTTCGATGAGTGCTTCGAGTTTTTGGTTCGGCAGGGATGCGTCCAGCAGATCCCAGGTGGTCAGCGTAACGATGCCGGTGATGTTGCTGGTGTTGCCCTTGTACACCGGCAGCCGGTTGTAGCCCTTGCGGCGCACCGTGGCGATCACGCGCAGGATGCTGTTGTTGCGGTTGATGGCGGTAACTTCGGCGATGGGGATCATCGCTTCGCCGACGGTGGTCTCGCCGAAGCGGATGACGCGGCGGATGCGGCCGCGGTCGAAGGCGTCCACCGACGAGGTGCGCTCGGCCATGTCCACCACCGCGCGGATTTGTTCGCGGGTCATGAACAGGTTCTGCTCGACCTTGCCGCCGCCGAACAGGCGCGCGCACAATCTGGCGATCCGCGAAAAAATAAAAATGAGCGGGTAAAAGAGAAACGAAAACAACCGCAGGGGGTAGATCGCCAGCGGCGCGATTTCGTCGGACTTTTGCTGGTACACGCTTTTGGGAACGATCTCGCCGAAGATCAGCAGCAGCGGGGTCAGCGCGAGGAACGCGTAAAAGTCGCCGCTGCTCCCGAACAATTCGATGAACAGGATGGTGCCCAGCGTGGTCAGCGACACGGTGGCGATGTTGGAGCCCACCAGCGTGGTGCCGAGTAGCACGTCCGGCTCCTTGTACAACGCCAAAACTTTTTTGGCGCCGTTGTCGCCCTGGTTGGCGCGCGCGCTCAGCTTGACCTTGTCGGAGTTGACCAGCGCGATTTCCGAACCGGAGAAAAAGCCCTTGAGCAACAGCAACAGGACGATGAGGATAATGATGCCGAGCATGGTCATGACGCGCCTCCGCCTCCGGTGCCGGTGCCGGTGCGCCCGCGCTTGATTTGGTTGGGAGTTTGCTCATCGGATTGGGTCAGCAGGTTTTCATCAATGTCCTCCGGCGTCTCTTCCACTTCCACGGCTTCATCCTGCGCGTCTTCCCCATCTCCGGTGGTTCCGGCGATCCCCGCGCTCTCGCCGCCCATGACCTCGGCGGCGCGCGCAAAGTCTTCGTCGTCAACCCCCTGGGCGACCCGCACTCTGGCGATTCGGTGGGCGTCCATTTCCAGCACCTGGATCAGGATGTCGTCCATGCGCACCTGGTCGCCCTCCCTGGGCAGGCGGTCCAGCAGGCGGAAGGCGATGCCGCCGATGGTGGTCATGCGCGGGTCTTCAATGCCGAAGTTGGCGAGGTTGTCGAAGTCGTTCAACTTCATCTCGCCGGGCACTTCGTAGATGTTGTTGTCCTTCTCGGCATACAGGCCGGCGGTGGCGCGCGTACCGCCGCTGACGTCGCCGAAAATAAAGTTGATGACGCCGCGCATGGTGATGAAGCCTTCGACGCCGCCGAACTCGTTGAGGCAAGCGGCGGCGCGCACTTCGTTGCCCTGAAAAAAATCAAACATCTCGTCAACCTTCTTGGTCAGCGGCACCACCACCGGCGGGTGCATGATGTCGTTGGGGGAAAGCGCGTCCAGGTCTTCGCCGTCCAGCACCAGGCGCAAGACGTCCTCGGCGTGCACGAAGCCCACCAGGTTGTCGCGGTGGGTTTTGAAAACCGGCACGCGGGAGTGCCGGTAGAAGATAAATTTTTCCACCATCTCCGGTACGCTCATTTCCACGTTGAGAAACGCCATGCGCGTGCGCGGCGTCATCATCTCGACGATCTCGGTGTCCGAAGCTTCCAGCAGGTTGTAGATCAGCGCCCTTTCGGTGGCATCCAGCGCGCCCTCCTCGGCGACTTGCTCCACCAGGGTCAGGAACTCATCCACCTGCAAAATGTTGTCGGCGGCCTTGGCCTCGCCCACCAGCCAGGTGGTGATGCGCTCGGAGATGCCGCGAATCGCCCAGCGCAAGGGTGAGATCAGCCGCACCCAAAAGCGCATCGGCTCGGCGACGATGCGGGTGCTGTACCGAACCGGGTTGTGCACCGCCACGGTCTTCGGCGTTACTTCCCCCAGCAACAACAATAGCGGCACCATCACCAGCAGGTTGATCCAGCCGGCGGCGGCGCCGCCATACAAGGTCACCAGGATGGAGGTCATGTTGGCGGTGGCGGCGACGTTGACCAGTTCGTTGCCGCTGAGGATGGATATGATCAGTTTGCGCGGCTGATCCAATAGTTCATGGATGGACTCGGCGCGCGGGTTTCTTTCACGGCGCAGTTGCTGAAGATCCAGCCGCGACAGCGAAAACAAGGCGGTCTCGGAACTGGAGAAAAACGCCGAACAGACCAGCAGCAGCACCTGTACGGCGAGCCGCACCAGCATATCCGGCGCCGAGAGCAACGCCGTGTCGAAGGCAAACGTTGACACGACGGCCGACACTGCGGACTGCCAGTATGGACTGGTAAGTGACAGAATCTGTTCCATTGGGATATTTGGAATGTATCGACGGGGGGTGCGCGTTCATCCAGCCAACGATCGCCTCGGTATGGAATTGGCGTTACTATCGCCGAATATGGGTTTGATTTCAATATATAATGCGCGGTTAATGAATCAAGACTCGGCGCCGGGCAAAACCCGCGCCTGTGAAAATGACCAAAAACGTTACCGCCATCCGCAAAAACCGCCCGGCTTCCCGGCCTCGGCCCCAAGACGGGCAGGCCCCTGATCCGGTTACCGAACCCCAACCGACCCAGCCGCCGTTGGACCTCGACGACCCGCAGTTGTATCTCAACCGCGAACTGACCTGGCTGCGCTTCAACCGCCGCGTGTTGCACGAGGCCGTTGACCCGCAGAATCCGCTGCTGGAGCGTTTGAAATTTTTCGCCATTTTCGCCTCCAACATAGACGAGTTCTTTATGAAGCGCATCGGCGGCCTCAAGTTGCAGGCCGCCGCCGGCGTCTCGGAGCTGTCCATTGACGGGCGCACCCCCCAGCAGCAACTCGGCGAAGTCCGCGACCTGGTCGTGGAAATCGAAAGCGAACGCGACCGCGAACTGCCGCGCCTGCTCGAACAACTCGGCGAGCACGGCATCCGCATCGTCAAGCACCGCGAACTCGGCCCCGACGCCCGGGAACAAATTCGCCGGCACTACATAGACAACATTTTTCCGCTGGTCACGCCCCAGGTCATTGACCCGGCGCACCCCTTTCCGTTCATCTCCAATCTGTCCCTCAACATCCTCGTGACCATCCAGTCGGCGGGCGAAGACGAGCCGATGTTGGCGCGCGTCAAGGTGCCGGTGGGCACCGGCATTCCGCGCTTCATCCAGGTGGGCGACAGCAATCACTTTGTGCCGCTGGAAGACGTGATGGCCAACCACCTCGACCTGTTGTTCCCCGGCGTCGAAATCATCGCCCGGGATTTTTACTTCGTGGCCCGCAACGCCGCCGCCGAACGGCAGGAATCCGGCGCCAATGATTTGATGGAGATGATCGAACTCGAACTGCGCGACCGCCGCATCGCCCCCATCGTGCGCATGGTGGTGAACCGCGAAATGGCGGACGAACGCAAGGGCATGCTGGCGGCGGAACTGGGGCTGGACCTGGAGCGGGACGTGTTTGTGCAAGACGGCCTGATGATGCAGCGCGAACTCATGCAACTGGCCTCGCTGCCCATCGCCGAGCTGCGCCACCCGACCCACATCCCGGTCAACCATCACCGTTTACAGGATCAGCAGCGCAGCATTTTTTACATCGTGCGCGAAGCCGAGTCGCTGCTGCTCCAGCACCCCTACGAGTCCTTCGCCACGTCGGTGGTGCGGTTCCTTGAAGAGGCGGCGCGCGACCCCAAGGTGCGCGCCCTCAAGATGACCTTGTACCGCACCGACCGCGAGACCCGCATCGTTGACCTGCTCATCGAAGCGGCGCGCAACGGCAAGCAGGTGGCGGTGGTGGTGGAACTCAAAGCAAAGTTCGACGAAGCCGCCAACATCGAATGGTCGGAGCGAATGGAGCAAGCCGGCATCCACGTTACCTACGGCGTGATCGGCCTGAAAACCCACTGCAAGGTGCTGATGGTGGTGCGCCAGGATTACAGCGGCCTGCGCCGCTACGCCCACATCGGCACCGGCAACTACCACGGCGGCACCGCGCGGCTTTACACCGACCTCGGCTTGCTGAGTTGCGACGAAGACATCGGCCACGACGTAACCGAGTTGTTCAACTACCTGACCACCGGCTACGCGCCACGGCGCAACTACCGCAAAATCATCCCGGCACCCAAGCACTTGAAAAAAACCCTGCTGGCCAACATAGAACGGGAAATCGAAACCCACAACGCCGCCCACAATACCAACTGCCCCGGGCTGATTCAGATCAAAACCAACGCGCTGGAAGACAGCGACCTGGTCAAGGCGTTGTATCAAGCCTCCCAAGCCGGAGTGAAAGTTGAACTCATCATCCGCGACACCTGCCGCTTGCGCCCCGGCGTCTCCGGCATTTCCGACAACATCACCGTGATCAGCATAGTCGGGCGTTTCCTCGAACACAGCCGCATTTTCTACTTCAAAAACGGCGCTGAAGAAGAGTACCTGATCGGCTCCGCCGACCTCATGAAACGCAACCTCGAAAGCCGCGTCGAAGTGGTCACCCGAATCACCCCGGCACCGCTCAAAAAAGAGTTGCGGCTGGTGCTGAACACCCTCCTCGACGACAACGAAAACGCCTGGGAAATGCAGCCCGACGGCGGATATGTGAAACGCCTCCCCGCTTCGGGGAATACCAGGGCAAGCCAGTTGCAACAGATTGAATTTGCCCAGGCGCGGTTGAAGACCAAGAAGCACAAGAAATTGCTGAGGACGGGCGGGCAACGGAAGCGGAATTGACACTTCGTTATTTCCGCGCATGCGGGAATTTGGTGAACTAAAACGGTGCGGAGATTAAAATGAATAAATTTTTGATAATGATACTGGCAAGCGGGATTTTTCTGTTGGACATCGCCATGAAATCACTCAACGACGACATCAACCCCAACGCGCAAAGCGGCGCGGGCAAGATTTATATTCCGCGTGACGATGCCTCACGGGATTGGCTGGATGCGTCTGCGGTAAGTTGGGAGCAAATTGCCGAACACTACGCGCCGAGTGAAAGCATTGAAGACTGGCGCAAACTCCAACCGGAAAGACACTGGCGCGTGGGCTATTCGGCATTTGAATTGGCACATTCCTGGGAAAACGCCAACCCTGATTTGCCGCCGGAAATTCAGTCGTTGTTTTACGGCCCGGTGAAATTACTCAGCGCCACGCCGGAGCATAAAACGCCATTGCCGGGCGGTCGTGCCGCCAGCCAGTCAGATGTTCTTGCTTTTATTCGTATAAAAAACAGGGTGTGCGCTGTTGCGGTGGAAGGGAAGGTGGATGAACCTTTTGGGGAAACGGTCGGGAAATGGTCAGAAAACGCATCGTCCGGGAAAATAAAAAGACTAAAACATATTTCCAAAAAACTGGGATTGCCCTACCCGCCCGCCACCGAAATCCGCTATCAATTACTTCACCGCACGGCATCTGCGGTCATTGAGGCGCAACACTTTAAGGCGGATTGCGCGGCGATGATTGTTCAATCTTTTTCACCTGAAAATAAATGGTTTGAAGATTATTCCGCGTTCCTTGATTTGTTCGGGATTCAATCGGCCAAGCAAGACAAGTTGTACAAAACTGACAAGCCGGGCATAACCTTGTATTTCGGCTGGGCTGGTTCGCAGAAACAACCGGTTGCGGCTGTGAGCGATACGGCGGTTGCAAAAACCACCACGCCGTCAACCCTCACGGTAACGCAAACAACCGAGGCGTCTATATCTTGGTTGGAGTGGATGAAAGCGAACCTAACCAAAATTATTGTTGGGCTGCTCTCCGTGATTTCGTTAATCGGTCTCGGCCGGATATTTAGAGGTCGAAATTCAAACGTAAAAAGAAAAACAAACCAGCAGGCGGAAATCGTCGCCGTGGGAGCTGTAGACGAAACTCAAAAACAGAGAAACAAGGAAAATGGAGATAGATTTGAAAGATATGTACTTCGTAAGTTTGTTGGAAAATTTGGTGAAGTTAGAGCAACAAGCGATAAAAATGTGGATGGCAAATATTCTGCCGATTCCACAGACCCTGATTTTGAAATGACGCTAAAGACCGGATGTAAATATGCGGTAGATGCTAAGTTTACACGAGGTTCCCGTGGTGGGATTATTACATGTGCTAGCAGTGATGCACAGTTAAAAAGATATAAAGCATATCAAGAGCGTGAAAAACAGAAAACTTTTATCGTGCTGGGCGTAGGGGAACCAGCGGACGACCCACGAGATGTCTACATTATTCCTGTGGAAGATCTGATTACACATCAACTTCCTTTGGAGCAGTTAGTAGGTTATAAACAGACTAATAAAGGAAATTTCTACTATGACGAAGAAAAGGAAACTCTAGTAATGATGCGTCCTCTTTGAAAATCCTACATCAATAGATATGAGCAGATAAAAGCCTCTATTTACCAATCCACCATCTGCTCACAAGGAATACTCCGCCCCTCCAACATAACCGGCACATCACCATCCACCTGATACAAGGTAGTGCCGTTTTCCGTAATCAAGGCTTGCGTCAAAGGCTTGTCAAGTTTGGCACCGTCCAGCGGAACCGGAATTAACACTTCGTCTTCCCATCTAACCTCGCCGTCATTCCCGAACGATAGAAAAATAGGGAGCGATAGCGATCGTTTGTTTCATCGTATCGGGAATCCAGGAGTACACCGGCGGTCGGTCGTGTAGAACTGGATTCCCGAGTACGCAAGTGTCCGTAAGCCGCTACGCGGCAACGGACACTAACGCTCGGGAATGACGACGTAAAATGAAATTTGACAGTGAATCGCTGAACTTCTACAATTCCCGTTCCCCTGTCATTCCCGCGTATGCGGGAATCTGGTAAACTAAAACGATGGGACTACATAATGAGCACAATCAAACTAACGTTGCTGGCAAGCGGTTTCATTTTTATTATGGGCCTTGGCATGCAACCTGCAAGTAAAGCAGACGCGGAAAATAAAATTTATTTTCCCGGTTCTGAAACTGACTTTCTTAAATCTGACGATTTGAGTTGGGAGAAAATTCCACAGCACTATGTACCCAGCAAAGGTATTAAGGATTGGCAGAAACTTCACTCTGAACTGCATTGGAAGAAAGGTGCTTCAGCCTATGAATTGGCACATTCCTGGGAAAACGCCAACCCTGATTTGCCGCCGGAAATTCAGTCGTTGTTTTATGGTCCAGTAGAGTTACTGGCCGCGACACCAGAGCATAAGACACCGCTACGCGGCCGTGGTGCCGCCAGTCAAACCGATGTGCTCGCGTTCATTGGTATCCGGGATCGTGTGTGTGCTGTAGCAGTCGAAGGTAAAGTGGATGAGGGGTTTAACAAGACAATTGAAAAGTGGTCTACAAACGCATCGGCGAACGCAAAGAAAAGGTTGGAATTCCTTTCCGACACACTTGGTATAAAACCTGCCGATAAACTCCCCTACCAACTATTCCACCGCACTGCCGCAGCAGTTCTTGAAGCGCGACATTTCAAAGCTGATTGCGCGGCGATGATTGTTCAATCATTCTCGTCCGCACAAACATCTTTCGACGACTTCGCGGAATTTATTAACGTATTTGGTATTGACTCGGTTAAGCCAAACAAATTATACAAAACTGATAAAGCGGGCATAGATTTATATGTTGGTTGGGCAGATTCCCCGAATAGCACACTCGTAACTACAGCCCCACCAGCGATACCTGCACCGAAAGAAAGTAGTGGTATATTAAAAACATATATGAAATATAAAACTGGAGTTAATTCGATTTTGATGCTGATGCTAATCGTTTTACTTTTTTACTTTATGTGGTGGTACACCCGAAAAAATTCGAGTTCTATGGGAAAAGCCGATCAAAAAGTAGAGGGAGTCCCAACGGAAACCGGCGCGAGATCGAAACTGACCGGGTCAATGGAAAAAGCAGTCGCAAAAAGCTCCGAAATGAAAAGTATAGATAAGGTAAAAGGAGATGCGTTTGAGGAATACGTAGTAGACAAGTTTGATATGCTGACCGAAGGAGACAAAAAAAAGCCATTCCTAAACAAACATGGCCGATTTATTTTAATCGATTGGCGCGGTGACAAGGGTGAGGGTGGAGTTTTTCCTGAAAAGAATAAATACCCTGATCTTGAAATAGGTTGTTTTCTGTACCAAGATAAAAATCCACACAAATTTGCGGTAGACTGCAAATTCAGAGGGGACTACTATCATGGAAAAATTAAAATCTGCAAAACTCAGACGTTAAAAAATTACAAAGAATATGAACAAAAAGAAGGTTTAAAAACGTTCATCGTGCTAGGCGTGGGAGGATATCCGGACAATCCGGAAGATATGTTTATTATCCCCTTGGAAAGGTTAAAAATAGTCGATACTGAGCTTACTGTTGAACAGCTGGCATTTTACCGTGAGCCCGGAAAAAGAAAATCCTTTTACTATGACTGTAACAAGAAAAAACTGAAATTTAACTAAAACGAAACGTTATGCAATTATTCATTATAATTGCGGTGAGGTAGCGTTAAATAACACTTACACCCAATCCACAATCTGCTCACAAGCAATACCCCGCCCCTCCAACATAACCGGCACATCACCATCCACCTGATACAAGGTAGTGCCGTTTTCCGTAATCAAGGCTTGCGTCAAAGGCTTGTCAAGTTTGGCACCGTCCAGGGTGTGCAATTCCCCCTGCCCGATTAACGCATTAACCTTGTCCAGCCGGGCTTGGCTCAGCACGGAAACGGGCTGCTTGGTAATCGGGCAAACCAGAATCTCCAGGAGTTTTCGATCAATAGTCATTGTCCAATTCTAACACTACCGAAACGGCTGAGTCAGCAGTTTGTCCAGTCGCGCTTCGCTTTGTTCGCGGTAGTCGGGCTGGCCGATTTGCATTTCGATATGCCCGTCCCTCGGCTGCGCGGTGTAACTCGCAAACAGCCGGTCCCAGATTGACAAATTGAATCCGTAGTTGGTGTTGTATTCTTCCCCGTGAATGGCGTGGTGGATGCGGTGCATGTCCGGGGTTACGATCAGCAGCCGCAACGCCTTGTCCACCATCGCCGGCAGTTTGATGTTGCCGTGATTGAACATGGCGGTGCCGTTGAGAATGATTTCAAAGGCGATTACCGCGAGCACCGGCGCGCCGATGAGGATGATGATCGCGGCTTTGATCAGTATGGAAATGAGGATTTCGACGGGATGAAAACGAAGCGCGGTGGTGACGTCGAATTCGGTGTCGGTATGGTGCATGCGGTGAATGGGCCAGAGTCGGGGGATGGCGTGAAAAATCCGGTGCTGCCAGTAAATCGCCAGGTCGAGCAGCACAAGGGACAGGATGATGCTCGGCCACAACGAAAGTTCAAGCCACAAAAACAAACCGAACTGATTGAATATCGAAAACAACGCCGCGCCGACCGCGGTCACCGGCACCAGCATCAGCAGCAGCGCGTCCAGCGCAACGATGCCGAGGTTGGAAGGCCAGCGCAGTTTGCGGTTTTGTTTTTTCCTGCGCGGCGCGAGCAGTTCCCACAGCATCATGGCGAGCAAGATGCCGAAGAAAACGGACAGGCGCAGTTGGATTTCGACGCTCATTCGGGATGACCGGGCGGAGTGAAGTTAAAACCAGGCCTGGTCGCGGTTTTCATTGACGAACGCGCTCAGCATGTCGGTATAAAGTTTCATCGCCAGGCGGGTCAACTCACCACCACCACGGGGAAACTTCAGCATCGCGCCGTCCTGCAACCGCAGGCTCGCCACCGGCATCACTTCGCGGGTGGCGCTGGTCACAAAACATTCCGTGGCGCCGGCCAGTTCCTCGCCGTGAACCGGGCGTTCAATGCCGCCATGCCCGGCCCGTTCGAGCAACCCGACCAGGGACTTGCGCGTCAAACCCAACAAGTTACCCGCCGCCGGCGTAACGACCCGGCCGTCCAGCACAAACCAGACGTTGCTGTTGGAGCATTCGGTCACCCGGCCGTCCGCGTCGAGCATCACGCATTCATCCGCGCCCATCGCCCGCGCTTCGGCGAGGCCAAGGATGTTGTTGAGGTAGTTGCCGCCCTTGATGTTGGGGTCGAGGGTGTTCACCGCGTTACGCCGCAGGTCGGGAATCGCCAGAGACATTCCGGTTTCGTAAAACTCCGGATTCCATTGCGGAACCTGCTTGACGATGATGATCAACCGCGACCGCAACTTCGGATCCGGATACAAATCCACTTGCCCTTCCCCGCGGGTAATCTGGTAACGCACGTACACGTCATCCCCGTCCCCGTCCCCGTCCCCGGCCCCGGCGGCGGCGATGGTATTCACGATGGCGGTTACGATCTCCCGCTTCCCCTGGCTGACAATCATCCTGCTCAAGCGCGCCGAATTCATCAACCGCTCATGGTGCTCGTCGAACATAAACGGAATACCCGAGTAAGTGCGAATCACTTCATAGATCGAATCCCCGTAAAGAAACCCGCGGTCAAGCACCGGCACCCGAATCTCATCCAGGGGGCCGATGTTGCCGTCAATGTATCCGGTTGGTTTTATCATGGAAATCCGTAGCGTTAATTTTTTACGGTGCGAAAAGTAAGCGACACGCGGCGTTGACGCTGTATGTTGCGGCCGTCTTGGTTATCTTTTTTTCGTGGCGCGATACTGTGCCGCCAAACATCACGACTCGTTCCTTGAAACACGACCAGGCTTCGGCGTTGCAATACGATATCAAATGCGTCTTGCGTACTTTCAGCGTGCGGCATAATACGCATCATGCAGTCACCGCCAAGGGAGAGCGAGGCGACAACCGGGCCAAAGCAATCGCGATCTACGTGCGGGGCGATACCCTGCTTTGGCTCGTATTCATTCACGATCAACTGATCGGGCGGTGACGCGAATATCTTTTTCGACACCAACCGTTCGCTTGTTTTTTTTGCCCATTGCGGCAGTTCACCAAGCCGGTCGCCGGCTTTGATATTGCGTTCGGCATAGTCGTAACGGTAGCCGTAGTGCTGTACTCGCCGTTTCAAATCAGTTCGCCATTGCGAAGCGTCAACAGCGGCGAGTAACTCGGCTTCTTCGGACTGCGTGATAAAATCAATAATATAGTCCGCGCCGCCGCTACGCAGGCGTGGCATTTGTTCCGCAGGAACAGAAAGTGGAACCCATTCTATCGGGTACTCGGCTACTTCAGGCAGTAAACTAACTTGTCGAGTAAGAAAGGCCACTATTCCACCCCCAACGCCTTTCGCAAACCCTTCTTTAACTTTTCCTTCAACGCCTCCAAATCACCCCCTTGCGCTTCGGTTTTCCCGTTATCATCCGGGGCAATTGGTTCAAGCCATTGGTTGATTTTTCTTTTCATCTCGGCCCGCAACCATCCGCCGAGCGCGCGGCCATAGTCGGGGGTGCCGTCGGCTTTGAGGGGAATGACGACCTTTTTTTGGTTGACCAATAATTTTCCGCCCGGCTCTTCAAGAGAGGCTATGGTCAAGTCGCTCAGCACCAGGCGGTTGTCCGCCACGTTGAAGCGAAAGCCGACGTCCACGGCATTGGCCAGGCCCGGCGGCAGCACGGCGGTGAAATCGTTTCGCGCCAGGAATCCCTTGACGTCTTCGATTCGGGCATCCACGTCGCCGCTCGCCGTCAACGCCGGGATACCGGACAGAACCCCGGCACTGTTCGCAGATCCGGCGAAGAAAAAGTCGCCCTGCTCCAGTTTTATTTGGGGAAGTTGCAGGCTTTCATCGGAGCGGTTGAAGTTCAACGAAGGTATCTCCAGCGTGGTGCTGACTTCGCCGTGGCGGGCGGCGCCCCGCAACCCGACCAGCACGGCAAGCCCGGCCCGCAGCGCGTAGGAGATTTTTTCCACGGAAAAATCGGCGGTGGCGTTTTCCATGACCACTTGAAGGCGGGTGTTGCCCAGGGAAACCGATTCAACGTTTTCCGCCAACCGCGCCGTGGTCGTCAGGGTAACCGAGGCGCGTTCCGGGAGCATGCTGCCTTCCGCATCAAACGACAGGTTGACGTCCAGCGGCTTGCCCGGTGCCAGCGTGCCGGTGTCCAGGTTCAACGCGCTCAGCGTCAGCGTTTGGCCGGCGGCGCGGCCCTCCCAGTCCTCCCAGTCCACCCGTCCGTCCTGAATGGAAACACCCTGCACCGCGAGGCCGGCCAGCAACGCGGCGTCCGGCGGTGATTTGTCGTGCGCGGCATCACCGCCCGGCCGGGCTTTGGCGGTCAGGTCGTCCCAGTTGGTGACGCCGTCGGCCCTGCGGGCAAGACGGATGCGCGGTTTGTGTAACAACACGGTAGCGACTTCCATGCGTTTTTTCAGCAGCGGCAGCAACTTGATTTTGATGACGGCTTGATCCACCGCCAGCATCGGCTTTGCGCCAAACCCTTCGCCGTTGGACAGCTCAGCCCGCCCGGTTTTCACCCCCAGCCACGGGAAAAAAGCGAGTTCAAGATCGCCCTGCAAGTTCAACTCCCGGCCAGTGTGTTCCTTGACCTGCGCGGCAATTTTCGGTTTGTAGTCGTTAGGATCAACCAGGGTGGTCAGCACCACCACCGCGCCGATGGTCAATGCCAGCAACACGCCGCCCGTCCACAGGAATATCTTCAGCGCTTTCATTTTAATGCCAGGTGAAAATTGTTTGTTTGAACCGTTGCGGGAACGAACGCATCGCCAAAACCGCAGTCATCGGCATCAGCATCCACCACATCCACTACTTCCAAGGCCCGCTCAATCACTTCCACGCCGGCCCCTTTCTGATGCCCGTGCTCGGAAAGATACCGCCGCCAGCTGCGCGCCCCCGGCTGCCCGTGAAACAGGCCGAGCATGGGCCGGATCAGATGCCGCAGGTGCGCGCCCCCGGCCAGTTGCCGTTCAATATATGGCAGATACGCTTCCACCACACCGGCCCGCGTACCCCGCGTACCCCGCATACCGGCGGCAGACTCGGCGGACGCCCGCCCATTCCCCTCGTTGAAAATCACCGCATCCACCGCGCTCAGCATCCACGGATGGCGGCGCGCCTCCCGCCCGATCATCACGCCATCAACATACCGTAAATGCCCCCGCGCCTCCCGCAAGGTTTTGATGCCGCCGTTGATGGTAAAGCGAAGGCCGGGGAACTCCCGCTTCAGGCGGTACACGCGGTCGTAGCGCAGCGCCGGAACGCGGCGGTTTTCTTTGGGGCTGAGCCCTTGCAGCCACGCCTTGCGCGCGTGGATGATGAAGTGTTCGCAGCCGCCTTTGGAAACCAGGTTGACGAACTCCGCGAGATATTCGTAACTGTCGTGGTGGTCAATGCCGATTCGGGTTTTCACCGTGACCGGAATGGGGGTTGCCATGCTCAGGGTGCCCAGAGCGCCCAACGCATCGCGCATCGCCGCAACGCACCGCGCGACCAGTTCCGGTTTCGCCATCAGGCATGCGCCAAAGCGGCCGTTTTTGACGCGCTCGCTGGGGCAGCCGACGTTGAGGTTCACTTCGTCGTAGCCCGCTTCCCCGGCGAGGCGCGCGCACACCGCCAGTTGCGCCGGGTCGGCGCCCGCCAGTTGCAGGGCCAGCGGGTGTTCGCAGCGGTCAAAGTCGAGGATGCGTTGGCGCGCGCCGTGGGCACTGTGGACACTGTGGACACTGTGAATGATCGCGCCGCTCACCTTCATCTCGGTGTACAATTTCATGCGCCCGGACAGCAGGCGCAAAAACGCCCGGCAGTGACGGTCGGTCACGTTCATCATCGGCGCAACGGAAAATTTTTCAACCACGGAACCCCCGGACATACCCACACACCCCCATTGACGGCAAACCGGATTGTAGCATTTGTTTCCATTCAAACCACTAAAACGGTTGCTTTTCCGGGCCGTTCGGGACACTCTAACGGCCCCTTCCAAAGCGAATCCCCGGCCTTGAAAAAACTCCGGCAAACCCTGACCTTCCTGTGCGAAAACGGACTCGCGCATCACCTCGGCAACCTCAACCGGGGAATCGAAAAGGAAAGCCTGCGCGTAGACGCCGATGGCATCCTCGCGCAAACCCCGCACCCCCACGCATTGGGTTCGGCCCTCACCCACCCTTCCATCACCACCGACTACTCCGAGGCCCTGCTTGAATTTATCACCCCCATCCACACCAACGTCAACGACCTGCTGCGCGATCTTTTCGACGTCCACCACTTCACCTACCAAAACCTCGACCGCGAAAAACTGTGGGTCAACAGCATGCCGTGCATCGTGCGCGGCGAAGAGCACATCCCCATCGCCCGCTACGGCAGCTCCAATATCGCGCAAATGAAAGAAGCCTACCGACACGGGCTGAGCCTTCGCTACGGAGGTTTTATGCAAACCATCGCCGGCATTCATTTCAATTTCTCCCTGCCCGAAGAATTCTGGAGCGGGTTTTTCGACACCGACGACGCCGCCGCCATCAAGGATCAAAAGTCGTCGTATTACTTCGCGCTGATCCGCAATTTTCACCGCCACTCGTGGCTCGCCTGCTACCTGTTCGGCGCATCGCCGGCGGTCTGCAAGTCGTTCCTGCAAGGCCGGGAGCACGTGCTGGAGGATTTTGACGCTTCGAGTTTTTACGCACCGTGGGCGACCTCCCTGCGGCTCAGCGGGCTTGGCTACAACAGCAACGCCCAGGCCGGCATTGAGGTGGGTTACAACGGCGTGCGGGATTTCGTCGCCTCGCTGCGCCTGGCGATCCGCTCGCCGCGGCCCGAATACGAAAAATTCGGCGTCAAGGTGGACGGCGCGTACCGGCAACTGAACGCCAACTGGCTGCAGATCGAAAATGAATTCTACTCGGTGATCCGACCAAAGCGCGTGGCCGACTCCGGCGAAAGCCCGTCCCGCGCGCTCCAACAGCGCGGCGTTCAGTACGTGGAAGTGCGCAGCGTTGACTTGAACCCGTTCGTCCCGGTCGGCATTGACGCCGAATGTGTGCGCTTTTTTGACTTGCTATTGTTGTATTGCCTGTTTTCCGAAAGCCCCGACATTGACCGCGAGGAATGGGCGTGGGCGGCGGAAAACCGCCAGCGCGTGGTGATAAACGGCCGCCGCGCCGGGCTGAAATTGTGCGGCCACGCGGGGAATGGGGATGGCCACGAAACGGGAACGGGAACGGAAACGGAAACGGCCTTCACCGAAACCGCCTTTGCGCTATTGAACAACCTGAAGCCGCTGGCCGAGTTGCTCGATGAAGTCGCCGGGGGCGAGGATTATTTGGCGTCGGTACAGTCTCAACTGGCCAAGGTGGAAGACCCCGCGCTGACGCCTTCGGCGCGCATCATCCGGGAGATGTCCGCGCAGAAAATCAGTTTCTATGAGTTCGCCATGGGCATGGCCGAAGAACACGAAAAACGCTTCAAGGAAACGCCGATGAGCGCGGCAGCGTGCGAAAAAATGCGCGCCGAGGCGGCCCGTTCCCACCTGCGGCAAAAGGAAATCGAGGACCGCGATAAACTGAATTTTGACGATTTTCTCGCCGATTATTTCCGGCGGCAAAACCGCGCCTGACGGCAACTTGAACTTGTCAAGGCCGGCGTTTTTCGGGACAATACGCCCCACCTTCCACTTCCCCAATCCGGCGCAACTACCATGACCTCTTCCGCCCATTCCGCTCAGTCCGATCAGTCCGCCCAACAGTTCGAAAAAGCCAAACACGCCGCCGGTTTCATCGCCGCCCTCGACCAAAGCGGCGGCAGCACGCCCAAAGCCCTGGCCCTGTACGGCGTCGCGCCGGGCGAGTATGCCGGCGACCATGAGATGTTCGACCAAGTCCACCGAATGCGAACCCGCATCATCACCGACGACGCCTTCAGCGGCGACCAAATCCTCGCCGCCATCCTGTTCGAAAACACCATGGACCGCGAAGTGCACGGCAAACCGACCGCGCGCTATTTGTGGGAAGAGAAAAACGTCATCCCCATCCTCAAGGTGGACAAGGGGCTGGCCGACGAAGCCAACGGCGTGCAGTTGATGAAGCCGATGCCGAACCTCGAAGACCTGCTCAAAAAAGCCGCCGCCAACGGCATCTTCGGCACCAAAATGCGCTCGGTGATCAAACTCGCCAACGCCGAAGGAATCGCGGCGGTGGTCGCCCAACAGTTTGAGACCGCAAAGATCATCCTCGGCCACGGCTTGATCCCCATCATTGAACCGGAAGTGGACATCAATTCCCCGCAAAAGGCTGAAGCCGAAGCCATCCTGGAAAACGAAATCGGCGCGCACCTGGACGGGGACGCTTTCGCTTGGAACGGCGAAAAACCGGTGATGCTGAAACTGACCCTGCCGCAAACCGCAAACCTTTATGAACGCTACACCCGGCACCCGAACTGCCTGCGGGTCGCCGCCCTGTCAGGGGGATACAGCCGCGAACACGCCTGCCGCTTTCTTTCCGAAAACCACGGCATGATCGCAAGTTTCTCCCGCGCCCTGACTGAGGGTTTATCTGTGAATCAAACCGGCGAACAATTCACCACCACGCTGGGCGCATCCATCGCCGCCATAGCCGCCGCCTCGTCAACTTGAACCAACCGCGCGCCGGCGTCATTCCATACTGTCAGTGAATTAGTGGGCCTATACCGTCAACAAGGCGCGGCGCAACCGGACACTTCCGCCGGGTTTTTCGGTATAATGCCCGGCCCCTTACTCCCGGATTCCCAAATGTCCCGCCCCAGCGGCCGCCAGGACGATGAACTGCGGCCGGTATCCATCATTCGCCACTACACCCGGCACGCCGAAGGCTCGGTGCTGGTCAGTTTCGGCGACACCAGGGTCTTGTGCAACGCCAGCATTGAGGAGAAAGTCCCGCCCTTCCTGCGCAACAAAAAGCACGGCTGGGTAACCGCCGAGTACGCCATGCTGCCGCGTTCCACCACCACCCGCAACCACCGCGAGGCGGCCCACGGGCGGCAGGGCGGGCGCACCCTGGAAATCCAGCGGCTGATCGGCCGCTCGCTGCGCGCCGCCCTCGACCTGCCGGCGCTCGGCGAGCGCAGCATCGTGCTTGATTGCGACGTGATTCAGGCCGATGGCGGCACCCGAACCGCCGCGGTTTCCGGCGCGTACGTGGCGCTGGTGGACGCGGTCAACTGGCTCATCCATCAGGAGTTGATCGAGGGCAACCCGGTGCGCCGCGCGCTCGCCGCGGTTTCCGTGGGGGTGCTGGGAAACCGCGTCATCACCGACCTTGACTACGCCATCGGCACGCTACACCAGGTTGGGCACAAGTTTGGGCGTTATGTTGACGTTGCCTGGTTTGAAAAACCGTTGAAGTAGCCTAATTTCTAGGCAAAAACAACAATGTCCGTTAGCCAAGCGCGTCTAACCTTGTGCAGATTGGTGGGCTGATCGCCAATATCTAAGCCTGTGGACAGAGTCAAATAGTGGTATTATCTGCCTTTCACATATTTTTTGCCCGTTCACAACCCAATCAGCGATGAAAGATTACGCGTCCAGAAGTTACCTGTCAGTGGGGGAAGTTGCTGCATACTTGGGCATCACAGTCAAGGATGTTCATAAACTTGCACGTAGCAACACATTAAAAAGCTATAAATCCACAAGCGGGCAATACCGCTTTTCCCTTGCCGAAGTTAAAAAAGTTGAACCCACCGGACGCGCAAAAGCAAGCGTAAAAATTAAAGCAAAGACCGTATTAAATGTTCGTGGAACTGAACAAAAGCTATATCTTGCTGATGCGCGTAGAATGGACGGTTTGGATAATGAAAGTGTGCATTTGTGCATCACCTCTCCGCCCTATTTCAACGCAAAGATGTATTCGGAAAACGGGGCAAAAGATTTGGGGAACATTCATGATTTAGATGAATGGTTTTTAGAAATTGGGAAAGTGTGGGCAGAGGTATTCCGTGCTTTGCAAAGCGGTAGAAAATTTTTTCTCAATATAATGAATTTACCGATCAGAAATAACGGCAGTTATAGAACATTAAACCTAGTCGGAAAGTCTATTGATGTATGTGAACAAATTGGTTTTATTTTCAAGCGAGACATCATATGGCACAAAACCAATGGAGTACGTGCACATTTCGGTACTTATCCATATCCAGGCGGAATACTTCTTAACAACATGCATGAGTTTATTTTGGAATTCCATAAACCGGAAAAATCAGGAATGAAAAAATACTCACATGTAGACAAACACGCAAGAGAACAATCGAAACTAGATAAAGATTTTTGGTTGTCACTGAAAAATTCCGATGTCTGGACAATGAAACCGGAAAAAAGTGGTGACAACCGCATTCATGTGGCACCGTTTCCACTCGAATTGCCAACACGCTTGGTAAAAGCGTATAGTTTCGTCGGAGAAACTATTTTAGATCCTTTCTGCGGGAGCGGTACGGCATTAATAGCGGCTGCACTAGAAAAACGCAACGGCATAGGATATGAATTAAATAAAACTTTTTTGCAATATGCAAAAGAACAACTTGAACTCGAAAACGACTAATTGATATGAATAGAATTGCCGATTCCAAGGGAGTATATGCACAATCTAGTGATATAAAATCAAGAAGCTATCTTCAGTATCGTTCAGATATGAAAAGGAAAGCTATAGTTGAGCTGGAAGTGATAAATTGGTTTGAGAACAAACTGAAAGTGCTATATGGAACGCATAATGTATCGGTCGAAAAGAATGGCGGAGATGCGCATATATGGTTCTTAAGAAGTGGAAAAATATCAGGAGAGCCCGATTATGTTGCGTATGTAAATGGAGAAAAACATCATTTCGAATTTCAATACGCCAGCAACAATGACTTGGATTTCTATGATTTCAAAGTGTCCAAAGTGGGGAGGAAAAATAGAGGGCAAAGAATACCACATACCGACAGAGAGTTTTTGTATATCATGATGCCATCAAGCCAATTCGCTATCTTCACCCCAGAATGGATAATGCAAAATAGCAAAGTGGCAGGAGTCCCGGCTTGGGGAAATAGAACAGCATTTAGAGTACCACAAGACAAGTTTAAGCCACTTTTTGAATTTGATGGGAATCTGGAAGAAGAAATCGAATCAATCAACAAGAAAACCAAACTGTTAGCGACTCAGTCTCTGTTTATTCATAGAGAAAGTGAGAGTCTTTCTGACAATCTCCAGAACATCGTTGACCACGAGAAGAGATTTAAAATTATTCCAAAAACTTTGGACGGGTTTTATAAGGCATGTTTCTTAATGGATCGAATCAATAGATTTCCAAAAAATCATTCACTGTGGCTGGTATACGGATCAAGTTTTTGCTCTGATCAATTAAATTCCCGCGAACTTTCCCGACTGATTTATGCGCTTGATTTTCTTTATGGAGGTTCAAATGAACTTGATGAAAATGTACTTAATTCTTTTGTTGAAACTATGCAGAAAATAACTGATCATGTAAAGATTATACAAAATCAAAAATTGCAATCCTGCACAGATTTATCACCAAAAGAAGAAGCAATAAACTTTTTGTTTACGGTCAATCTATACGAAGATATCGTCCAAGAATTGCGTTACCTTTATGCCGTTGATCATTTCCTTCCAATTAACAAAATCTTCCAATCAATTAAAGATATAGATTCTATTCTAAGGATATTGTAATTCGATTATTATTATTTGAAACGTTTCCCAGTATTAAGCGCCTTAGACATTCCATAGAAAATTTCGTATTCTTTGCCAGTTTTAATTTTTGGTGAAATATTTGAGTAGCTACGCTCATTAAAACACCAGTGAATGAATGGTTCATTCGATTCTGTTCTTTCTTTATAACAAATTACATTCAACTCATACAAAAATTGAAGAAACTCTTCATTAGTTTCCATAAATTTTGGCACATTTATTTTAACTTTTTTCATGTACTTATAATGCTCATTGAAAGCTGACATATATTCTTCGTATGTGAATCTATTCTTTCCTTCTAGGAACGTAAAAAACTTAAGAAACATTTCATAATCTTCCGTAGAATAGTAAAATGAAAGCTGATCCTTGACCTCACCTAACAGATAATCTGCATATCTTCTCCGGAAAACGCTATCGTCAAAATCCTTCCCTGTGAAACTGCGAGTAGGATCGCTCGATTTTGAAACAAATCGTTCTTTCAACATAGTGAGCATTGTCACGATATCTCGGGGGCGGTAAAGAGAAAACCTTAGAAAGCTTAGAAACGATGACGGTTTTGTTACTGAGTCATGAATACTTGGAGCATCGTAATCAAAGTAGTAATCCCAAGCTTGACCTAAATTAAGGTTTTTTCGTTCATTTTGACCATAAGAAAGTAATTTATCAGATACGGCAAAAAGATTGCTGCTTCTATAATCTCTGTATGTTGTATCCCACCGTAGCATTACTGCATTGTCTCTAATTTTTGTATTTTGATTTTGCAAACCAAGAGAAGTATAAATATCTGGGCGCACCAATAAAACCGCACGAATTCTTCCGGGTGAATCCCGAATGCTCGGGGAAAAATCGTTATTGATTTCCCACACTGCGTTGGCTAGTCCTTTTATACATTCAAGGTATTCGTTATATGGTATTGTTGAAGGCCGAATATCTATTCCATCTATGAAAATCAGGTGACTCTTACTAAGTTTAAGAGAACGAAAAGTTGACTCAAAGTTTTTTTGAATATACAAAAGATTTATTTGGAATCTAGATTCACTAAACGTAATATTTTCGCTCTTTTCACCTACAGCTTTGGCATGTTTCATCATCAATTCTGCTGCTCGCTTTGACTCTTGAAAAAATTGTAGTGCTTGGATTATTTCTGGTGAGAAAGCGTACGCATAATATTCTCGGATGGCCTTGTGTAGTGCAGAAAACTTTTTGAACCTAGAAAATAGTGCATTTCCACCTTCTTTCTCATATATTTGTTCTGCGAGCATAAGATAAATGATAACTTTCCATATTGCAGAATAATCTGAAAGTTTGAGGTGTTTTTCAGCTTTTAATGTTATAAACTTTTGATATTCTGTCTCTCGTATATATCGAATAGAACAAGCAGTATTAGCATATTGATTATTTACCATATAAACCGCATACGCTGTCTTTCCGGTGCCTTTATCACCTATCAAAAAAGTTGTAGATAAATCAGCCATAGCATCCAAATACTCATTTCGTATGAATAGATGATTGAATAACTCTTTGTTTTCTCTCTTTTTATAATTTTCGGCATCGCTAAATCCAAAAGTAATATCTTTAATCTGTTTCATCGTAATCTCCTGCAGATTGCCGTAGTTATTTACCGACCGGATATACAACAAAATAAACCCATGCAAGTCAATGTAGCATACAAATGCACTTTTGTCAGGTTTTTCGGTATAATGCCCGGCCCCTTACTCCCGGATTCCCAAATGTCCCGCCCCAGCGGCCGCCAGGACGATGAACTGCGGCCGGTTTCCATCATTCGCCACTACACCCGGCACGCCGAAGGCTCGGTGCTGGTCAGTTTCGGCGACACCAGGGTTTTGTGCAACGCCAGCATTGAGGAGAAAGTCCCGCCCTTCCTGCGCAACAAAAAGCACGGCTGGGTGACCGCCGAGTACGCCATGCTGCCGCGCTCCACCACCACCCGCAACCACCGCGAGGCGGCCCACGGGCGGCAGGGCGGGCGCACCCTGGAAATCCAGCGGCTGATCGGCCGCTCGCTGCGCGCCGCCCTCGACCTGCCGGCGCTCGGCGAGCGCAGCATCGTGCTCGACTGCGACGTCATCCAGGCCGATGGCGGCACCCGAACCGCCGCGGTTTCCGGCGCGTACGTGGCGCTGGTGGACGCGGTCAACTGGCTCATCCATCAGGAGTTGATCGAGGGCAATCCGGTGCGCCGCGCGCTCGCCGCGGTTTCCGTGGGGGTGCTGGGAAACCGCGTCATCACCGACCTTGACTACGCCGAAGACAACCGCGCCGACACCGACATGAACGTGGTCATGGACGAACACGGCGGCCTCATCGAACTCCAGGGAACCGCCGAAGCCCGGCCCTTCGACCGCGACACCTTGAACCGCATGCTCGACCAGGCGCAAGCCGGCATCCAACAAATCCTGAACGCCCAGCGGGAAGCATTGAGCGCCGGCGCTGAATAATCGGGTAACCATGCCAACCACGCGCGTAGTCGCGGCCACCGGCAACCCCGGTAAACTGGCCGAACTCGGCGCGCTGCTGACGCCGGGCGGCTGGCAGGTCGTCCCGCAGTCGCAGTTCGGTTTTGCGGACGCGGTTGAGTCCGGCCTCACCTTCGTCGAGAACGCCCTGCTCAAAGCCCGCCATGCCTGCGCGCACACCGGCCTGGCCGCCATCGCCGACGACTCCGGGCTGGAAGTGGACGCCCTGGGGGGCGCGCCCGGCATCCGTTCCGCGCGCTACGCCGGGGCCGCTGCCTCCGGCGCCGACAACATCCGCAAACTGCTCAAAAATCTGGCCGCGGTTTCCGCGCCGGAGTACGCCGCACGGGCCGCACAGACCACATGGAGCGCGCGCTTTCGCTGCGTGCTGGTGTTCATGCGCGACCCCGCCGACCCGTCGCCGCTCATCAGCGCCGGCGCCTGGGAAGGCCGCATCACCGATGCGCCGGCGGGGGACAACGGCTTCGGCTACGACCCGGTATTTTTTCTCGACGCCCTCGGCAAAACCGCGGCGCAACTGGATCCGGCGTTGAAGAACCGCCTGAGCCATCGTGGGCGGGCGTTGCGGCGGCTGAGGGCGTTGTTGCAGGGTTATAATGGTTAGCGGTTGACTGACAGTCGCAACCGACACTTTTTTTATCGTTATAACAATGCATCTTGAAAAACTAACCACCTACCACGGCAACCCCGGCCCGTTGTTGCTGATCGTCATGGACGGCGTCGGGCTGGCCGCGGACGGGCCGGCCAATGCGGTGTCGCTGGCCCACACGCCGGTGCTGGACAAACTCATCGCTTCGGAATACCACGTCGCGCTGCACGCCCACGGCACCCACGTCGGCCTCACCGACGACCGCGAGATGGGCAACAGCGAAGTCGGCCACAACACCCTGGGCGGCGGGCGCATCTTCGCCCAGGGCGCGAAGCTGGTCAAACAGGCCATTGACGACGGCTCGATTTTTGCGGGCGAGGTGTGGGGCGAAGTGGAAGCCCTCGGCAAGGGTGGCGGGGGCACCGTGCACTTCCTCGGCCTGCTGTCCGACGGCAACGTACATTCCCACATTGACCACCTGCTCGCATTGCTCGAACGCTGCCGGCGGTCGGGAATCAAATCGGTCTGCGTCCACGCCCTGCTAGACGGCCGCGACGTCGCGCCGCGCTCCGCCCCGGCGTACCTTTCGCAACTCGAAACCCGGCTGGCGGAAATCAACCGTGCCGCCGGCTTCAACTACCGGATCGCCTCCGGCGGCGGGCGCATGGCGATCACCATGGACCGCTACCAGGCCGACTGGCCGATGGTCAAAAAAGGATTCGACGCCCACGTCCACGGCATCGGCCCGCCGGTGGCACCGGGCGGCGCGCGGGGCGAAGTTCAACGCCAGTACGACGCCGACCCCAATATCAACGACCAGTTTCTGGCGCCGTTTGTCGTGACCGGCGAAGACGGAAACCCGGCCGGCGCCATGCGCGACGGCGACGCGGTGGTGTTGTTCAACTTTCGCGGCGACCGCGCTATCGAAATTTCCCGCGCCCTGGAAGACGATGCGTTCACCGCGTTCGAGCGCGGCGCGATGCCCGCATTGTTCTTCTGCGGCATGCTCCAATACGACGGCGACCTCAACGTGCCGAAGCGCTACCTCGTGGACCCGCCGGCCATTGACCGCACCATGGTGGAGTTCATGTGCGCCGAAAAACTCAAAACCTTCGCGGTCAGCGAAACCCAGAAGTTCGGCCACGTTACCTTTTTCTGGAACGGCAACCGCTCGGGACGCTTTGATGAAAGCCTCGAAACCTGGGTGGAAATCCCCTCGGACAACGTCGAGTTCAGCCGCGCGCCGGCGATGAAAGCCGCGGAAATCACCGACGCCACCATCCAACTGGTGCGCTCCGGGCAGTACCGCTTCGGGCGCATCAACTTCGCCAACGGCGACATGGTCGGCCACAGCGGCAACATCCAAGCCACGGCGCGCGCCATGGAAGCGGTGGACGCGAGCATCGGCCGCCTCATTGAAGCGGTGTCGGAATGCCGGGGCACGGTGCTGGTGACCGCGGATCACGGCAACGCCGATGAGATGTTCGTCGAAAAAGACGGCGAGCGCGTCGTGCGCACCGCCCACAGCCTCAACCCGGTGCCCTTTGCCATCGTTGACCCCGCCGCCACCGCCACTGCCCATAGCAGCCCCTACCAAATGGCGGACCTGGACAACCCCGGCCTCGCCAACGTCGCCGCCACCGTGTTCAACCTGCTGGGCTACCACGCCCCGCAGGACTATAGGCCGTCGTTGATCCGCCTGCCGGGGGAACCGGACACTTTTTGATTCAGGTCAAAAGAGCGAGTACCCTGCCCCGCCACAAATGCCGCCCCCCGCCCGCCAACCCCTGCGCCCCCTCGTGGCAAACAACATCGCCGCCCTGGAGCGCGCGCTTGGGGTAATCGACAACTTGCCTGAAGGGGTTTTCGCCGACCATTTCGCCGATCAATCCGGGGCGAATTTTTCGGCATCGGTGGGCGAGCATTTTCGTCACGTTATCGAGCACTACCGGCTGTTTCTGGACGGCTGGCCCGCCGGTTCGGTGGATTACGACGCCCGGCCACGCAACGCGCAGCTGGAGACCAACCCGGCGCACGCACGGGCCGCCATTGACGACCTCTGCGAACGCCTCCGCGCGTTGCCCGCCGGCCTTGATCCGGGGTTGCCGGTGGCGGTGCGTTGTTGTACCGGTAGCGAGACCGGCAGCGGGACCGGGAGCGCGGGGGAGCAACCGGTACCCTCCTGCGTGGGCCGGGAACTGGTGTTTCTGCACGGCCACAGCGTTCACCACTTCGCGCTTATCGTCCTCATCCTGAAACATCGCGGCATCGCCGTGGCGCAGGATTTCGGGATTGCCCCCTCCACCTCGGCGGCTGTCGCCGCCGGGGTGAAAGGCGTCGGCGGCTGACGCCGCCGGACACCATTAGGACACCACTAGGATACCACTAGGACACCATTAGACCAGCCACCATTGAGACCGGCGATTAGCGAACCCGGACGGTCTCGAATTTCCCGCCCCTGACTTCCAGTTCCTTGTAGGAGCCGAGCACTTCGCCGACCTCGTTGAACTCAACGTTGGTGGCGCCGACATAGTTCACATCCCCGCCGCCGGCGAGGATTTCCAAGCCCTTGGCCAGTTCGCCGACGGAAATCTCTTCGCCCGGCGCGTTCGCCACCTGGAGCATTTTGGACTGGATGGCGGCGCGTTCGGCGGAGTCCGCCGCCTGTATCGCCAGCATCAACAACGCCGCGGCGTCGTAGGACTCGCCACGGAACGGGCCGTCGCCGTCAACGCCGTTGCTTTCGGCGTATTCAAGGAAGCGCGCCGCGCCGTCGCCGGTGCCGCCGGGCACGGTGCCGATGGTGCCGTTCAGGTCATCGCCGATGGCTTCGATGAGGGAGTCGCCGATCATGCCGTCGGCGAGGATGAAACTGCCGAACGCGTCGGAGTCCAGCGAGCCCTGGATGATGCCCTTGCCGCCCTGATCCACGTAGCCGAACACCACCAGGTGCTCGGCCCCGGAGGCCGCCAGCGCGCCGACTTCAGCGGCGTAGTCGGCCTTGCCGTCTTCGTGGGCGGCGCTGATGGTAACGGTGCCGCCGAGCGCGGCGAAGGCACCGGAAAACGATTCCGTGAGGCCCTTGCCGTAGTCGTTGTTGGTGTAGGTGATGGCGACCTTGTTGATGCCCCGTTCTTTCAGAACCTCGGCGAGGATCTGCCCCTGGCGCGCATCCGACGGCGCGGTGCGGTGGAAGAAGCCGTTATCGTCAATGGTCGAGAGCGCCGGCGAAGTGGCCGAAGGCGAGACCATGACCACGCCGTTGGGAACCGCGACGTTGTTGGCGATGGCGGTGGTCACGCCGGAACAGTCGGCGCCCATGATGGCGGCGACCCGGTCGGCGGTTACCAGCCGTTCGGCGGCGGCGGTGGCGGCGGCGGAATCCGTGCACGTGGAGTCGCCGCGCACCGGGGTCACTTGCACCCCGCCGAGCAACAAGCCGGACTCAGAAGCCTCTTTCATGGCCAGTTCGGCACTCGCCGCCATGCCCGGCGTCAGGGATTCGATGGGGCCGGTGAAGCCGAGAATAACGCCGATTTTGATACCCTCGACAGACGCTGTTTCCGGTGGCTTTGAGCGTTGCCAGGTTACGAATACCGCAACAGCAACGGCCGCTATCACGGCAACGATCACAACTTTTTTCAGTTTGCTGGACATCTTGATTAATCCTCTTGGGTGGATGCGAATTGTGCGGATTATACCCGAAAGTGTCCGGTTGCAAGGGTCCGGCATGCAAACCGCTAACTTGTGCCGGGGGGTGATACAATGCCCGCCCCCTATCATTGACCACCCGAGAACGAGAAGCAAATGACCCTGAACTGGCCCGCCCGCCTGACGTTGCTGTTGTATTTCATCCTGCTGGCGCTGGTCGCCGTCAACCTGGCGCTGGTGCTGGAACTGCCGTTGCAGCTGGCGGCGGTTCCGCCGGGGGTGGCACTGGTGGCGGTGGCCGCGACCTGGCTTTCCATCGGCACCCGCCGCGCGCTCTTCGGTTGTCTGCTGGCGCTCGGCGTCATCGCCCTGGCGGCGGTGGCGGCGGTGCTCGCGGCGCCGGCCTGGCAGGTCATCGCCGATGGCGCCAGCCGCTCCTGGGCCGGGCGCATGGCACCGTTGTTTGTCGCCGCGCTGGCGCTGCACGCCTGTAACCTGTGGGTTGCCACGGTGGCCTCCGGCGAACACGACGAAGCCCTGGAACGCCTGGCGCGCCTGTTCTACGGCCCCGGCATCCTGCCATCGCTGATTACCGCGCTGATTCTGTGCGCCGGGCTGATTCTCGGTATGGAGTTGCTGGCGCGCGGTGGTGATGAGGCGCAAGAGGTGACGCGGCGCTTTCTGGAACGCGGCGTGATTCCGCCGATTACCGTGCTGTTGTTTTTCTGGGGCGCGCTGCTGTTGCTCGGCAAGTGGTGGAACGGCTGGTACATGCGCCGCGTGCTGGCGCGCTGGCGCGCCCACGCCGCTACGCGCACCGCGGCCACGCCTTTTGCCGCGAGCCTCGACGCCTTGATCGCAAGCCCCGCCGAGATGGACGACGGGCTGCAACTATTGTGGCGGCGCCACGAAGAGTCGTGGCTACTGCCGCGCTACATCAGCTGGGCGGTGCCGATCCTCGGCTTCATCGGCACCGTGCTCGGCATCTCGCTGGCCGCCGACGGCATCCGCCGCATCATCGCCTCGGACGCCGGGCTGACGAGCCTGTCGAGCGACCTCGACGGCGCCATCGCGCCCCTCGGCATCGCCTTTGACACCACCTTGATCGCGCTCTCGCTGAGCGTGGTGCTGACCCTGGTGCTGGTGCTGGTGCAGCGCGGCGAGGAGCGTTTGCTGACTACGCTGGAGCGGCGGGTGCGGGAAGCGGCGCGTGGCGCTTCTTCTTAGTTAGTGGCGATCAGGCGAACATCGCCGGGCCGCGCCTCCGACGGCGTCTTGCAGGAGGAAAACAACGCGCCGATGATGGCGATCTTCGGCGGCGTGTTCGGCCTGCTGTTGGTCTTTCTGGTGGTCGTCAACCTGTTCTCCGACGCCGCCCAGCGCGAACGCCTGGAGCACGGCGCCGAGGACGGCCTGTACCGCATTGAACGGCTTGATGGCGGCAGCGGTTACGTGGTCATCACCTTCCCCGGTGAGTTGCGCATCATTGAGACCGGCCTCAGCGTCAACCCCGCCACGGTGTGCGACGCCGGCGGCCCGTTCCCCGGCTATGCGCGCCGCGTATATGAAAACAAGGGCGACCAACTGGTGTTCTTCATGCTTGAAGGCAGCGTGCCGACCATGGCCGCGGCGCGCGAATGCCTGCGCCAAATGTGGCCCGGCCAGGTGCTGACCATCGGCTGGGTGATCGCCGACAACGAACTCCTGAAGTCGGTGGCGCTCAACGATATACCCGGCTACATCCGCGACTACGCCGAGGTGACGCCGTGAAGCGGGCTGGCCGCCTGCCCGATTTCGCCGGGGTGGCGCTGGTGGACATCCTCGCCAACGGCCTGGCGATGCTGATCATCGTGATCGT
The DNA here is from genome assembly GCA_965212085.1 of Candidatus Poriferihabitaceae bacterium. GTDB lineage: Bacteria > Pseudomonadota > Gammaproteobacteria > Arenicellales > Poriferihabitantaceae > JAHRAW01. Next base: position 123,724 of record OZ243042.1, read on the forward strand.
GCTCAGCATCGCCGCGCGCACCGAACACGAGGAGCGCACCTCGGCGCAGGTGGAAGAGGTGGAAACGATGATGAGCCGCCGCTTCAGCACCTCGCTGGTGCTGAACAGCCTGGCCGCAAGCCCGCCGGCGCAACTGCACGATTACCGCGCCTCAGCCCTGGACCAGGAACGCGACCCCTACCTGCTGCCGATCATTGAACTGCACCGTGGCTTCGTGCGCGAACTCTACACCGGCGCGGTGTGGAGCCGCGAGGAACTGCTGCGCGAACCGAACGCGATGGACGCCTGGCTGGACGGCTTCGACGAGGATCGCAAGCGGCGGCTGCGCACCGATGTGTACGACGTCGCCCAGTTCTACCTGGCAATGTCCATCCTGCGCGACCACGGCGTCACGGTGCGCCACTGGCACTTCCTGACCGGCGGGCTGGGCATCGGACAGGGCGGCCACTGCCCGCCCGGAGTCGCCGCCGGTGATTGCAAGGCGGGCGCGGGCGGCGAAGGCCCATCAACCCTGCCGGCACTGGCTTCGGGGGCCGAGGGCAATGGCGCGGGCGATGGCGCAGGATGGCCGCCGCCCGGCTTCCCCGGAGAGAGCAACGGACGCGGCGGCGCGCAAGGGGAAGCCGGGCCATTCCCCGGCGGCGCGGCCCTCGGCGACATCGGCGACGCGCTGCGCGGCCTGGGGGGCGGCGGCGGCTTGTTGAACGGCATACCGGGCCTCGGCGCGGGCAGTTTTCCCAACGCGCGGCCGGGGCTTGATGGCCGGCGCGGGTTGCTCGGCGCCGCCCGCGGGTTGGGGCAAGGCCAGGGCGGGGAGACGCGCTTCCGGCTTTCCAGCCCGGAGTCCCTGCGCCCGAATCAGGGGCAACCCCTGGACTGGGGCGAGATCGCGCCCACCACCGAGCAGATCCTGGCGGTGCTGCTGGATTTCATCGGCAGGCTGCAAGGGACCCTCGACGCCGGCGCTTCGCCGAGCGCGCAACTGGAAAACTTCGAACAACTCATCGCGTTCGCGCTCGCCGCACCGCCAACCCCCGACGACCTCACGCGCGGCTTGATCCGCGCGCTGATGGTGGAGCTCCGGCGGCCGTTCCCGGAGGCGGGGGCGCAGGGCGGGCAGGGACCGCAAGGACTGAAGGTGATTCCCCTTGAACTCGAAACCCGCGCCAACACTGCGCTCATCGTCCAGACCAACCGGCGGCTGCGCAGCGTATCGGTCGGGCGGGCGCAGCATGGCGCGGCCCCCGAGACGACGCTGCCCGATGCGGCGCGCCCGGTGCTACGGCTGCACGCCCACCCCGACATCTGGCGCGGCCTGTCGCTGCCGCTGGAGCCGAACGCGATCCTGCTGATGCCGCCGCTGCAGCAGCACCCCGAGCGGCTGCGCTGGCGCGCCGTGGCCTACGTCGCCCCCGAATTCAACGACTTCATCATCGGCTTCGCCTACGCCGCCGTTGACGCCGGCGGGCGGCTCGTGGTGCGGGCCGAGGACAACCGCGTGCGTCTCGATGGCCGCCCGCTGCACACGCCCTACCGCGAGGCATTGTTCGGCGCGCGCAGCTGGCTGGTGGCGCTCTACGCCGGGCTGGTGCTGGGTTTGCTCGGCCTGCTGCTGCTGGTGCGGCGCCTGGGCGTGGCGCGCCACGCATGAAACCACGCATGAAACGCTACGGCATCGCGGCGCTCGGCCTCGGCGTGCTGCTGGCGTTGCTGGCGCTGCTGACGCGCTTCGGCTTCCACGACTTGCGCGGCGACACGGTGGTCGTGGAACTGGGCTTTGCCAGTTCACAAAGCGCCCGCGCCCAAGCCCTGGACGAAGCGCTGCTGGCAACCCTGGAGCGCGGGCATTTCGGCGCCGAACTGCGGCAACGCCTGGACCGCCCGGCGCACACCGCACAACTGGGCGGCTTTCACGCCGACGTCTGCGAGGTGCGGCAGATTGACTTTGAACGTTTCGCGCGCTGGCGGCGGCGCACGGCGGCGTCATCATCGGCGGCGGACTTCAACGGCGCGGCCCTTGCGACGGGCGCGTTGTACAGCTCATCAAGCGGTCATCGCATCGCCGGCCTGCTGCAGTCGCCGGCGAGCGGCGTCAACTACGCCGGCGCCGCCGCCTATTGCGAGGCCGCCGGCGGCCGCCTGCCGTGGGCCGAGGAGTGGGAGGCGCTGGCGGCGGGCCGCGAGGGACGCCTTTACCCGTGGGGCGACAACTTCGACGACCGCGCCTGGCCCTACCAGGACGTCCACCGCAACGCCTCGCAGCCCTGTGGCGCACACCCGGCGGCGGCGACCCCCGCGGGCGTGCACGACCTGGCCGGCAACGTGATGGAGTGGAGCCACGGGCGGCGCGCGGCACAAGGGCTGTTCGCGCCGCAGCCGGGGGCGCACGGCGCTCCGGCGGTGCGCGCCAACGGGCGGGCGCTCTACGCGCTCAACGCCGCCTGGCTCCGGATCAGGCCGGAAACCCGCAGCCACCACCTGGGCTTTCGCTGCGTCTATGGGCAGCCGCCGAACACGCCATTGCCGTGGGGCGCGACGCCCAAACAGGTGGCGGTGGCGGCCGGCGAATATGCGCTCGGCGTGCCGCGGGACCTGCGGCTGGCGCGCATCGCGGTGCTGCTGCCGGCGGCCCAGCAGCGCGAGGCGCGCAGCCTGGTCGGCGCCCGCGAGACGCGGCGGCTGGAAGTGACGCGCTGCGAGATCAGCCGCAGCGACTACCTCGCGTTCCTGGGCCACCCGCTGGTGCGGCTCGGCCTGTTCGCCAACGAACACGAACCGCGCTGGCAGGACTACACGCCGCACGACTGGGAACAGCAACTCGAACAGCCCGAACTGCCGGTGAGCGGGGTCAACTGGTGGGCGGCGGACGCCTTCGCGCGCTGGGCCGGCGGGCGCCTGCCGCGCATTGAAGAGTGGCAGCTGCTGGCCGCGGGGCCGGACGCCAACCCCTACCCGTGGGGCGACGACTACCAGGCGGGCAACGCCGCCACCGGCGACCAGCCGCGACCGGGACCGCACCGCTGCGGCGTGGCGGCGCGCGACCAGAGCGCCGACGGCGTGCGCGACCTGGCCGGCAATGTTTCGGAGTGGACCCTGTCGGTGACCGCAGAACGGGGCGACTACGCCGCCTGGGTGCAGGGCGGCAACTGGCTTTTACCGGGGCGGGTAACGGCGCGCAGCGTCTTCGGCAGGCCGGTGCCGTTGAACCACCGTTCGCAGAGCATCGGCTTCCGGGTGGTGTATGATTGAGGCAAGTACGGGTCGCTAACGGGTAAAACTTGTGCTTGCATTAGATAATTTTGTGCTAGACTGCCCCGCTGAAAGGCGTTTAACCCAATGAAGAAAACCTACCTGAGGAGGTCACAATGAAACACGCTATCAAACACAACCTGCACAAACTATGGTCGGGCGTGGCGGCGGCGTTGCTGCTGGCGTTCAGCTCGATGGCCGGCGCGGTGGACCTGACGGTCTATACCGCGGTTGAGGCGGAGGATCTCAAGCGTTACGCGGACACCTTCAACGAGGATCATCCCGACATCAACATCAAGTGGGTGCGGGATTCCACCGGCATCGTGACCGCCAAGTTGCTGGCGGAAAAAGACAATCCCCAGGCCGATGTTATCTGGGGGCTGGCGGGGACTTCGCTGCTGCTGATGAAGGCTGAAGGGATGATGGAGCCGTACAAGCCGAAGGGGCTTGAAAACCTCGACCCCAAATTCTACGACAGCGATCCGGTGCCCAGCTGGGTGGGGATGGATGCCTGGGTTGCGGCGGTTTGCTTCAACACCGTCGAAGGCAAGAAAAATAACCTGACCGCGCCGAAGTCCTGGAAAGACCTCACCAAGCCGATGTACAAGGGCCACGTGATCATGCCCAACCCGAATTCATCCGGCACCGGCTTTCTCGACGTCTCCAGTTGGTTGCAACTGTTCGGCGAAGACGGCGGGTGGAAGTATATGGACGCACTGCACGAGAATATCGCGCGCTACACCCACTCCGGTTCAAAGCCCTGCAAACTGGCCGCCGCCGGGGAAATCCCCATCGGCATCTCCTTTGCGTTCCGCGCCGCCCGTTCCAAGGAAGCGGGTGCGCCCCTTGAGATCATCATTCCAACCGAAGGCATCGGCTGGGAGATGGAAGCCAGCGCCATCATCGCCGGCACCGACAAACTGAAAGCGGCGCAGACGCTGATGGACTGGTCAATCAGCAAAAAAGCGATGGAGATGTACAACACCGCTTACGCCGTGGTCGGCTACAAGGGCCTGGCAAAACCGGTCAAGCATTTCCCACCGGAAACCCTGTCCCGCCTGATCAAAAACGATTTCGAATTCGCCGCCAACAACCGCAAGCGAATTCTGGCGGAATGGCAAAAACGCTACGACTCCAAGTCTGAGCCGAAGAATTAAAAAGATCTATTTATTTTGTTTCGATTTCGGCAGCCCGGCCACTTTTGGCCGGGCTTTTCTTTGGAGTAACCGGCTACGCCGGGACAAACTGAACCGGATTGCCGCCCCCATTCAAGCCGGGAGCAGGCTATACGCGGGAATGGCGGGTAGGGACAGGTCTCGACCTGTCCATATTTGTCGGTGAATTGTGAACTTCTGCAACATTGGCGGGCCGTGGCCGAAAATCACACATTCAGGAGCAAGTGCTCCCGTTCCCAGGCGCTGATGACTTTGAGGAAGGTGTTGTATTCGTGCTGCTTGACGCTGCCGTAGAGGCGCACGAATTTTTCGCCGAGTATGTCGTGCAGGGGTTGGCATTCGCACAGTTCGCTGACCGCTTCGCGCAGGGTGTGGGGGAGGGTGGCGCCGAGGTCGCCGGCGTTGCCGGTCACGGGTTTTTTCGGAGGGATTTGTTCGATCATGCCGAGGTAGCCGCAGGCCAGGGAGGCGGCGATGGCGAGGTAGGGGTTGACGTCGGCCCCGCAGATGCGGTTTTCCAGCCGCCGGGCGCGGGGTTGGGAGACCGGCACGCGCAGCCCGGCGGTGCGGTTGTCGTAGCCCCATTCAATGTTTACCGGGGTGTCGAACTCATCGGGCGCGAGGCGGCGGTAGGAGTTGACGTTGGGCGCGCACAAGGCCATGGCGGCGGGCAGGTAGCGCTGGAGGCCGCCGATGAAATGCCGGAAGCGCTTGCTTTCATTGCCACGGGAGTTGCTGAAGATGTTGTTGCCGGTTTTGATGTCGAGCACGCTTTGGTGGATGTGCAACGCGCTGCCGGGCTGGCCTTCGAGGGGCGCGGCCATGAAGGTGCCGTAGATTTTGTGGCGCATGGCCACCTGGCGCAGGCCGCGCTTGAACAGGAACACCTGGTCGGCGAGCTCCAGGGCATCGCCGTGCAGCAGGTTGATTTCCATCTGCGCGACGCCGGACTCGTGGATCAGGGTTTCGATGCCGATGTCCTGGATGTCGCAGTAGTCGTACAGGTCTTCAAACAACGGATCGAACTCGTTGACCGCGTCAATGCTGAACGCCTGGCGGCCGCTTTCGGCGCGCCCCGAACGGCCCACCGGCGGCTCCAGGGGATAGTCGGCGTCGGTGTTCGGCTTGACCAGGTAGAACTCCACTTCCGGGGCCACCACCGGCGCCCAGCCCTGCTCGCGGTACAGGTCCAGCACCCGGCGCAGCACCTGGCGCGGCGCCACTTCCACCGGCGAACCGTCGAAGTGATAGCAGTCGTGGATGATCACCGCGCTCGGCTTGGCGGCGAACGGCACGGCGCGCACGGTGGCCGGGTCGGGCTTCAGGAAGATGTCGCCATCGGCCTCGCCGAGCACATCCCACTGACTCGGATAATCGCCGCTCACGGTCTGCGCGAAGATGCTTTCCGGCAGGCGCAGGCCGACCTCTTCGTGGTATTTGCGCGCCGGCAGAATCTTGCCACGGGCCACGCCGGTCATGTCGGCGACCACCGACTCGATTTCCTGGATGTGATTGTCGTCCAGCCAGCGGCGCAGGTCGGCGGGCAGTTTTGCCCTGGTGATGTCGGCGGTCTTCGCGTTGGTAGCGTCGGTGGCGGTGGCGGTAGTAGTGGAAGTCGAAGGCATGGCGGTTGTTTTGCCGGGACGGGAACGGCTATGATTATCGCATTGTTGCGCCATCAATGCAGTGTTCGCAAGGCCAATCCAATGAACCCCGACGACCGCCAAACCGCCGACTCCTACTACGAGGCGAGCCGCCGCTACACCATTCAGGCAACCCAACTACGGGGCGCCCAACGCGCCGACGTGGTGGTCATCGGCGGCGGTCTCAGCGGCGTGTCCACGGCCCTGCACCTCGCCGAGCGAGGGGTTAGCGTAGCACTCCTGGAATCCCGCCATTGCGGTTGGGGGGCGTCGGGGCGCAGCGGCGGCCAGATCATCATCGGCTACTCCGCCGACCAGCGGGATTTGGAAAAACTGGTGGGGATGGATAGCGCGCGGGCGCTCTGGGATCATTCGCTGGCGGCCCTGGCGTGGACGCGCAAACGCATCGCCCGGCACCGCATTGAGTGCGACCCGGTTTCCGGCTATCTACACGCCGGCATCAAGCCCCGCCACGGGCGCGACTTGCAGGAATGGGTGAATCACCTTGCCCGGCATTACGACTACCACGACCTTGAATACCTTGACCGCGCACAACTGCGTCAAGTCCTCGGCAGCGAGGTGTACTGCGGCGCGGTCTCCGACCCCGGCAGCGGCCACCTGCATCCGTTGAACTACTGCCTGGGGCTGGCCCGGGCGGCGCAACAGGCCGGGGCGCACTTGTATGAGGATAGCGCGGTGATTGGCGTGGAGGCTGGGGGTGGCGCGAGCGGCGGGCGGCGGGCGGTTACGGTGCGCACCGGGCAGGGGGCCATCGCTTGCGAGCAAGTAGTATATGGATGCAACGCCTACCTCGACCGCCTGCAACCGCGTCTGGCGCGGCTGATTATGCCGGTGGCGACCTGCATCGTCGCCACCGAGCCTTTGGATGAAAGCGCCGCCTCGGCGTTGATCGCGGGCCGCGCGGCGGTGGCCGACAGCAGTATGGTGCTGGACTACTACCGCTTGTCGGCGGACAACCGCATGTTGTTCGGTGGCCGGGTCAGTTATTCGGGGCTGGAGCCGCAACGCCTGATTCGCTCGCTGCGGCGGCGCATGGTGCGGGTGTTTCCGCAGCTGAGCGGTGCGCGCATTGACTTTGCCTGGGGCGGCTACGTGGCCATCACCCGCAACCGCGCCCCCCACATCGGCCAACTGGACGACGCGAGTTGGTTCGCCCAGGGCTTTTCCGGCCAGGGCATGGCCTTGAGCGGCTACGTAGGCGGGCTGCTCGCCGAGGCGGTGATGGGCGATGCGCGGGGCATTGAGTGTTTTCGGGCCATTCCCCACAAGGCCTTCCCCGGCGGCCCGGCCTTGCGCACGCCGAGTCTGGTGGTTGGCATGGCCTGCCGGCGATTGTGGGACGCGCTGCCCTGAGCGGGGCGGGCTGATTGCGATGACAAACAACGCATCCGGGGCGCAAGGGGCGCAGGGACTGAAAGCCGAGATCTTTGAGGTGGGGGTCGAGCAGGCCGGCCAGCGCATTGACAATTTCCTCATCAAGTACCTGAAAGGCGTGCCCAAAACCCGCCTGTACCGCGCCCTGCGCGGCGGCGAGGTGCGGGTCAACGGCGCGCGCAAAAAAGCCCCCTATCAACTGTGCGTCGGCGACAAACTCCGCATACCGCCGATTCGCCGCGCCGCCAAGAGCGGCGAGCCGCTGATTCCCGAGTCGCTGCTGGCGAAAATCCCGGTGTTGTTTGAGGATCAAAGCCTGCTGGTGGTGGACAAACCCGCCGGACTGGCGGCCCACGGCGGAACCGGAATGGACTACGGGCTGATCGAAGCGCTACGCAAACTGCGCCCGGATCTGCCGTACCTGGAACTCGCCCACCGCCTTGACCGCGAGACCTCGGGCTGCCTGATGCTGGCCAAAACCCGCGCCGCGTTGCTGGCGTTGCAGGGGCAGCTGGGCAACCGCAGCGTTGAAAAACACTATGTCGCGCTGCTCAAAGGCCCGTGGCCGGGCGGCGTGCGGGAGGTGGATATACCACTCGGCAAGCATCGTCCGTCCGGCGCGCAGATTCAAACGGCGAAAATCGCCGCCGCCGAACGGAGCCTTGCGGCGCGCAGTATTTTTTCCCCGCAATGGACTTCGGCACAGTGCGCCCTCGTGGACATCCGCTTGATAACCGGGCGCATGCACCAGGCCCGCGCCCACGCCGCCGCCATCGGCAACCCCATCGCCGGCGACCGCCTGTACGGCGACCGCGCGTTCAACCGCATCACCAAAAAAGCCGGCCTGGGGCGGTTGTTCCTGCACGCCGGACGCCTGGGCTTTTCCCATCCCGTGAACGGCGAACCCGTGGAAACCCGCGCGCCGCTGCCCGCGTCTCTGGAGAAGGTGCTGGATGAGTTGCGCCACGATGACTCAGTGACTCAGCGACCAAATGACCAAACAACTCAGCCGCCATCAAAACCACAAGTTCCCCGCCGCTGACGTGTTAGAATGGAAGCTCGTCCATTCACGCGCTTGAACGGTGGCCCACGCTCCCAGGCAAACCCTCGACCGACCCGGGTTCGACCGGATGATGCCCTCTAAAATCTCCGCGCTGCTGCGCGAAGTCGGACTGATCGTTTTAATGGCGGTGATCGTGTACCTCGCGCTCGCCTTGTTCACCTATTCCGCCGACGACCCCGGGCCGACCCACACCGGCAGCGGCGGCGACATCGCCAACCTCGGCGGCAAGGTCGGGGCGTGGTTCGCCGACTTGATGTTCACCGCCTTCGGGCGCATGGCGTGGCTGTTCCTGTTGTTGTTGTGCGCCTTCGGGTGGCGCGTTCACCGCCACCGCGAACTGCGGCAGTACGGCCACTGGAGCCGCTTGTTTCCGTTCAGCGGGTTCGTGCTTTCGATGGTGGGCGCCTGCGGCCTTGAACAACTCTATTTTCCCTTCGCCGGCGTCAGTCCGCAAAGCCCCTTCAACGCCGGCGGCATCATCGGCCAGTACGCCGCCGCCGGGCTGGCGGCCAACTTCGGCGTGCTCGGCGCCACGGTGATTTTCATCGCCCTGTTCATCACCGGCGTCACCCTCGCCGCCCACGTGTCGTGGTTCAACCTCATGGACCGCATCGGCTATCAGGCGTTCGCCGCCGCCGCGTGGCTCAGGGCCCAGGCCGAGAAGCAGGCCGACCGCAAGGTGGGTGCCAGGGTGCGCCGCCGGCGGCTTGTGGCGGTCGGGAAAATCCGCGCCGAGCTCAGCGAACGCAAGCCGCCGAACATCGCCCCGCGCATTCAAGCGACCCCGGAAGGCGAGCGCAAGCAGCACGAACGCCAGCGCAAACTGTTTCCCGACCCGGTGGCGGGCGGCGAGTTGCCGGCGTTGTCGTTGCTCGACCCGCCGGCCACCAACCACGCCGGTTATTCCCGAGACGAACTGGAGTCCATGTCGCAACTTCTGGTGAAAAAACTCAAGGATTTCAACGTCGAGATCGTGGTGGATGCGGTGCAGCCGGGGCCGGTGATCACGCGCTTTGAGGTTGAACCGGCGCCGGGCATCAAGGCCAGCCAGATCGTCGGGCTGTCCCGTGACCTGGCGCGTTCGCTGTCGGTGGAGAGCGTGCGGGTGGTGGACAACATCGCCGGCAAGACCGTGATCGGCATCGAAATTCCCAACCAAAGCCGGGAAGTGGTGCGGCTCGTGGAGGGCCTGTCTTCCCGTGAATACGAGAAGAGCGCCTCGCCCGTGACGCTGGTGCTGGGCAAGGACATCGCCGGCAACCCGGTGATCACCGACCTGATGAAAATGCCCCACGTGCTGATCGCCGGCACCACCGGTTCCGGCAAGTCGGTGTGCGTCAACGCGCTGATTCTGAGCATCGTGTACAAGGCTACGCCGGAGCAGGTTCGGCTGATCATGGTGGATCCCAAGTTCCTTGAACTGTCGGTGTACGACGGCATTCCCCACCTGCTGGCGCCGGTGGTCACCGACATGAGCAAGGCCGCCAACGCGCTGCGCTGGTGCATCGGCGAGATGGACCGGCGCTTTCGGGTGATGGCGGCCATCAAGGTCCGCAACATCGCCGGCTACAACAAGAAGGTGGCCGACGCCATCGCCGCCGGCGCGCCGCTCGCGGATCCGTTGAACGACGGGGACGGCGGGGACGGCGGGGACGGCGGGGACGGCGGGAGTGATGAGGGCGGGGCGGACGGGGCGCAGCCGCAGGCCGAACTGCTGGGCGAGTTGCCCTATATCGTGGTGATCGTGGACGAACTCGCCGACCTGATGATGGTGGTGGGCAAGAAGATCGAGGAGATCATCATCCGCATCGCCCAGCGCGCCCGCGCCGCCGGCATTCACCTGGTGCTGGCCACCCAGCGTCCGTCGGTGGACGTGGTCACCGGCCTAATCAAGGCCAACGTGCCGACCCGCATCGCGTTTCAGGTTTCATCGCGGGCCGACTCGCGCACCGTGATTGACCAGATGGGCGCCGAGCAACTGCTGGGGCAAGGCGATATGCTGTTTCTGCCGCCGGGCACCGGCTTCACCCAGCGCGTGCACGGCTCGTTCGTGTCCGACGACGAAGTCGCGCAGGTGGTGGCGCACCTCAAAAGCGGCGCCGCGCCGGTGTACCTTGATGAAATCACCGACGGCGGCGGCGAAGGCGGGTGGTCGGACAACGGCGCGTTTTCCGAAGGAGACGGCGAGGCCGATCCGTTGTACGACGAGGCGGTGCAGTTCGTGACCCAAAGCCGCCGGGCTTCCATTTCATCGCTGCAACGCGCGCTGCGGGTCGGCTATAACCGCGCCGCGCGGATGATCGAGACCATGGAAGAGGCCGGCGTGGTCAGCCCGTCGGATAACGGCAAGCGCGAAGTGCTGGCGGCATCATCGCCGCCGCCGCCGGATTCGGAATAAATGATATGAACCGCGCATCTTTTTTGTCTTCCCGTTGGTTGCCGACCGCGTTAGTGGCATTGTTGGGCATGGCCCTCGGCGGCCCGGCAACGACCCAAGCCCAAGCCCAGGCCACCAGCCCCGGAATGCAAGCCTTTGAGCGTTTTTTCAACGACATCAACACCCTTGAAGCGCGCTTCGCACAGGTGGTGCTGGACGAGAATCTCAACGCCGTGGACGACGGCCAGGGCACGGTGTGGATCAAGCGGCCGGGCCGCTTTCGCTGGAACTATGAACCCCCGGAAGCCCAGGAAATCGTCGGCGACGGCGAGCGGGTGTGGCTCCACGACATCGCCCTGGAGCAGGTTACGGTGCGCGATCAGGCCGAGGCTTTGGGGCGCACGCCGGCGATTTTGCTGGCCGGTTCCGGCGACCTCGCGCAAGCCTACGCCATCGAAGACATCGGCACCCAGGGGCAGGTGGACTGGGTCAACCTCATACCCGAAGATCCCGAAAGCGGTTTCACCGAAGTGCGCATCGGCTTTGAAAACCACCGCCTGCGGCTGATGGAACTGATTGACACCCTGGATCAACGCACCCGCATCAGCTTCGTGGATCTCAAAGAAAACGCGCCATTGGCGGAGCGGATTTTCGAGTTTGTGCCGCCCGATGGCATAGACGTCATTGACCAGTCCGGTCAATGATTCAAATCACCCGAACCCATCGCGTGAAATAAACGATGCTCGACCCCCGGCGGCTGAAACAAGACCTGGCGAACACCGCCGAGGTGCTGAAAACCCGCAACTACGAACTCGACGTTGCGCGCCTCAACGCCCTTGAACAGGCGCGGCGAAAACTCCAGGGCGAGACCGAAGCCTTGCAAGCCGAGCGCAACCTCGCCTCCAAAGCCATTGGCGCGGCCAAAGCCAAAGGGGAGGACGCCGGGGGCGGGGTCAAGGAGTTGTTGGATTCCATGGCCGCCCTGGGAGAGCGCCTCAAAACCGGCCAGTCAAAACTCGCCGAAGTGCAGGGCGAGTTGCACGACCTGCTGAGCGACATCCCGAACCTGCCCCACCCCAGCGTGCCCGTGGGCGGCGACGAAAACGACAACGAAGAGATTCGACGCTGGGGCGAGCCGCGGGCGTTCGACTTCACGCCTTTGGATCACGTTGACCTCGGCAACGGCCTCGGCATGATGGACTTTGACGCCGCCGCCGGCCTCGCCGGTTCGCGCTTCGTGGTGCTGCACACCGGCCTCGCCCGGCTGCACCGCGCCCTCGCCCAGTTCATGCTCGACCTGCACACCCGCGAGCACGGTTATGAAGAGACCATCGTGCCGGTGCTGGTCAACCCCCAAACCCTGTATGGAACCGGGCAGCTGCCCAAGTTCGCCGACGACCAGTTCGCGACCCGTGATGAGCCGCCCTGGTACCTGACCCCCACCGCCGAAGTGCCGCTCACCAACCTGGTGGCCGGGCGCATCGTCGAGGCCGCGGAGCTGCCCATTCGCAAGGTCGCCCACACCCCGTGTTTCCGCCGCGAGGCCGGCTCCTACGGCAAGGACACCAGGGGCATGATCCGCCAGCACCAGTTTGAAAAAGTGGAACTCGTGCATATCGTTGCCCCGGCGCACTCCTGGGAGACGCTGGAGACGCTGACCGCCGACGCCGAAGCGGTCCTGCAAAAACTCGACTTGCCCTACCGGGTGCTGACCCTGTGCACCGGCGACATGGGCTTCAGCGCCGCCAAAACCTACGACCTGGAAGTGTGGATTCCGAGCCAGAACCGCTACCGGGAAATCTCATCGTGCAGCAACTGCGAAGGCTTTCAGGCGCGGCGCATGAAGGCCCGCTGGCGCAACCCCGAAAGCGGCAAACCGGAGCCCCTGCACACCCTCAACGGCTCCGGCGTGGCGGTGGGCCGCGCGCTGGTGGCGGTGATGGAAAACTGCCAGACCGCCGCCGGCGGCATCAAAATCCCCGAAGCGCTGGCGCCCTATATGGGCGGATGCGCGGAAATAAAGCGGCCGGGGGGCTTGTAGATGTTCACTAATTCACTGTCAAATGCGGACAGGTCGCGACCTGTCCCTACGCCCCAACCCCCGCGTCGCCGTTCAAACCCTTCCGGCGTTAGCCGGACTGTCGCGCACAGGGATGTGCGCGCGGCGCTGGAAACAGGAGTTTCCCCGCGCCGCAAGGGGGGTCTGCGGGGGGTCTCCCCCCGCAAATGCGCGTTACGCGCACAAAATTCCAGCCTCCGTTCAAACCCGTGCGGCGTTGTAGGGACAGGTCGCGACCTGTCCTTGCCAATCTGATTTAGAAGTGCAGCGAACCGGTCAATCGGATGTTGTGGCCGATGTCGTTGTCATCCTGTTCGGTGCGTTCGCCGGTCAACTCCAATCGCAAGCCGCGCTTGCTCCATTTGCCGAGGGCATTGGAGAAGTCCATTCCCATCTTTTGACTGCGCCCGTCTGCTGTCCAGCCGGGTTCCAGCGTAAAAGTTACCCCACGGCCTTGCACGCCGGAGTCCAGCCGTGCCTGCAAACTGGCTTCCCATTCTTCGTAGTCTTCCGCCTCATGCGCCACCAGGAAAGTGGTTTTCCCCTGTACGCTCAAACCATTCACCGGGTTGGTGTAGTTGAAGCCCAATCCCACATCCGCACCGCCGCCTTGTTCGGCGTCGCCGTCATCCCAGCGTAGGCCGAGTTCCCAGTTCGGGGTGAATCGGGCACCGGTGGCGGATATTTCGCCGGGGGCGCGGCCTTGTATGGCGGCGCGCAGGCGTTGGGCATTTGCATCCACTGCCGGCAGGTCGGTGGCCTCGTCGGCATCGGATTCCAGTTCCACGGCAAAGGCGCTGGCTTTCCACGACCATTCGCTGCGTTTGTACGTGGTCAGGTCACCGGAGATGCCGAGGGCGATCATTTGCATATCAATATCTACTTCGGTGGTCTCGTCATCGCCGTCTGTGGACAGTTCGGCATCGCCTTCGCCGTAGCCGAGCATGGCCCAGGCGGTGGTGGTGTCATTTGCTTGCCATTGGATGTAGGGGAGGATGCTGGTCAGGTCGGCTTCCAAATCGCCTTGGGCTTCGTCGGTGGCGTCGTCGTAGTCCACTTCGCCATCGCTTTGGGAGATGGCGAGGCCGAGGCGGGTGCCGGTGGGGGTTTGGTAGTCCATGCCGAGGTAGGCTGAGGTTACGTCTCCGTCTTGTTCAAAGTCGTCTTCGGGTTTGCCGTCGAAGTTGGTGGTGGTGGCGCGTGCCCAGAGGCTCCAGCCGGAGGTGGCGGTGCCGTCGTCATTGAGATTGAAGTGGAACGCGCTTTTCATCAACAGGTCTTTGGCGGACATTGTGGTGGTGTTCGCTGGATTCCCGATACGATGAAAAACATGGTCGCTATCGCTCCCTGTTTTTCTATCGTTCGGGAATGACACCGAGGGTGATTTGTGTTTTTGTGGGTATGACGCCGAGGGCGTGTTAACAACGCTGTCGTCATTCTCGAGCGTTAGTGTCCGTTGCCGCGTTAGCGGCTTACGGACACTTGCGACTCGGGAATCCAGGGTTTGGGCGGGGGTGTTGGTCGCTAACTCAAACTTGTGCCCGCCTATTGTGAAGTGGCTGGTGTTTGCGCGTCCGGCGGGGGTGGAGAGGTAGTCTTCAAATACGCCTACCGTGCCGGTGGCAAAGGCGCGGCCAAACGCCGCCAAAGTCTTTTCCAAAGCGCGTTCGGATGTGTTGCGGCCTACCTGGACGGTGAGCGTTTCGGTGACGGTGTTCGGCGGGGTGCTGTCGTCGGAGACGGTGAGTTCAAACTCCAGGGTGGTGCGCTCATCCGGGGTGGTGAAGGTGAAGGTGGCGGGGTCGGCGTCGGTGTCCGTGATCTCCGGGTTCGGCTGTCCGCCGTCGGTGGCGGTGTGCGCCCACAGGAAGGTCAGGGGCTGGCCTGCCGGGTCGTTGCTGCCGGTGGCGTCCAGGGTTACGGTGGCGCCTTCGTCCACGGTCATGCGCGGGCCGCCGGCGAAGACGACTTCCGGCGGGTCATCGGCGATGGTGATGGTGAAAGTCAGGCGGGCGGGGTCGGCGTCGTTGTCGGTGGCGGTGTAGGTGTAGGGTACTGCCCTTTGCTCGGTGGTGGGGGTGGTGCCGCTCAAAACGCGCGTGGTGTCGTCAAAGGTCAGGCCGGTGGGCGGGGTCGGGGTGAGGGTGTAGGTCAAGGTGCCATCGCCGCCGGTGGCTTCCGGCAGGGTGAGGTCGGTGATGGCGGTCTCGGGGAGGTAGGTTTGGTCGGCGATGGTGGTGGCGCCGAAGGTTGGCATGAGGTCGGTGATGGCGATGGTGAAGGACAGGGTGTCGGCGTCGGTGGCCGCTTGGTTGGCGTCTGCGTCGGTGACGGTGTAGGTGTAGGTGGTTGCGGCTTGGCCGGTGGTGGGGGTGCCGTCCAATACGCGGGTGGCGGGGGTGAAGGTCAGGCCGTCTGGCAGGGTTGCGGTGATGGCGTAGGACAAGGTGCCGTTGCCGTCGGTGGCGGTGGGCAGGGTTACGCTGACGGCGGTGCCGGCGGCGTAGGTTTGGGGGGTGATGGTGGTGGTGCCGAAGGTTGGGGTGCGGTCCGAGTCGGTGGCGCCACGGATGGTGATGGTGACCACGGCGGTGGCCGGGGTGGTGCCGTCATCGGCGGCGGTCAGGGTGAAGGTGTCCGTCAGGGTTTCGCCGTCGTTGAGGGCGTCCACGGCGGGGTTGGTGTTGTCGAGGGTGTAGATCCACTGATTTAGTAGCCCGGAGGAATCTTCGGGCCTTGTGGTGAAGGTGCCGTAGGTGGTGGGCATATCGGTTACTTCCACAAGCAGGAGGTTGGTGACGACACCACGCGTGACCTGCACTTCGTCGGAGTCGGACAAGGCACTTCTGCTGCCATCCTCCAAAACCGCGCCGGTGAGCGCGTCGGGGTCGCTTCCCGGGGCGACAATCCTCGTCGGATCGGTGGATCCCTGGATGTTAATGGTGATGGTGGCGGTGACGGCGCCGGCTTGTGCTCCGCTGGTCTGATTGGCCTCTACGGTAAAGGTGTCGGTGAGCGTCTCGCCGTCGTCCAACCCATTCACGTCGGTATTGTCGTTGTCCAGCGTGTAGGTGATTATGCCTGTTCTGGTGAAAGTGTCACCGGTTGTTGTACTTACAAAATGACGAAGCACGAAGTTTCCGTATTGGCCCGGCGTATCCTGTGTCGTGAAAGAACCGGTTTGCAGGCTTCCCACACTCCCGAGGCCCAGGCTGGCGCTCACCGTATTGGGTGAGGCATCTTCGGTGATGGAGTAGGTGAGGGTGGCATTGCTCGGGTCGTAGATTTGCGCCGAGGCGTGCTGGGCGGGGATGAGGGTGAGGGCGAGGAGGGTGAGGGCGGTGAGGAGTGCGCCGTTAGTGGTCAGGCGTGATTTTTTCCGTGAAGGGGGGGGGGGGGGGGGGCAGGAATGGCCGCCGGGACGCCGGCAGAGACGCCCAAAGGCGTGGTTTTATGCGGGTTTTGGGTGTTTTTGGTTATGGAACGGGGGAACATGATAAGCCTCCTGAAAGGGGGGTGTTTGGTTGGAATTGCCGGGTTGGGTTGTGCCAAATTTGGGGGAGTATAGCAGAAGTCGGGGGAATGATACCCCCAAAGTGGGCGGAATATGGCGGGGTTGGGTGCGCGTGACGCGCATTTGCGGGGGGCGGCGTAAGGAAAGGCGGGGTATTGCGGTTTTGACGCGAGGTTTCGGGGTGTGGGGCGGCGGGCGTCAATCCGCTGCTTGGCGGGCTGCGATTTTTTCGGTGTGTGCATCTTTTTGGTAAAAGCCGTCAAGGTTGATGATGACCACGCCGGCGATGGCGATCAGCCCGCCGACCAGCATGTTGGCGGTCAGGCGTTCGCCGAGAAAGATGATGCCGCCGGCGACCGTGGATACCGGCACCAGCAGCAGGAACGGCATCATGCGGCTGACCGGGTAGATGCCGAGCAGCCGGTACCACATCGCATAACCGAGGGCGGTCATGACCACGCCGAGGTAGAGCACCGCCGACCACGCCGCCGCAGACGCGGTGGCGATGGCGGTGAGTTGGCCGGATTCAAACAATGCCGAGGCGATAAAAAGTTGCGGCGTCCCCAGCACCGCGAGCCACGTGAGCAGCACGAAGCCGCCGATGGGTTTTTTGTTTTGGTTGTTCGCGGGTTTTGTGCCGGCGTCATTATCATCGGCTTCGTCATTGCCCAGCCCCAGGCGCTTGACCATCACCTGCCCCATGGCAAACGTCAACGCGCCGCCGAGGACCATCAGCACGTGCGCGAAACTGCCGGACAGGCGCGGTTCGCCGGCGATGATCCCGGCGCCGATGAACGCCAGCAGCATGCCGCAAAACTGCCGCAGGTTCATGCGGTCGCCCAGCCACAGCCACGCCAGCAATACGCCGAACGGCGCTTCCAGGTTCAGCAGCAACGCCGCGGTTGAGGCGTCAATGCCCCACAATCCGGTATGGGTCAGGGCGTTTTGGATGGTCACGCCCACCAGCGCGGCCCAAAAAATCGCCGGCAGCAGCGGCCACGGCGGGCGGAAAAACCACACCAGGCAAGCCGCCGCCAGCGCGAAGCGTAGCGCCATCAGCAGGATCGGCGGAAAGTGCGCCATCCCCGCCTTGGCCACCACCACGCCCATGCCCCAGATAAGCATGATGACGACCGCGAGCAGGATGTCGGCGGGTTTCATTTGGATGCGGGGGGGGGGGGGGGGGGGGGGGCGACCTGAGCGGTATGCGTCAACGCTCAGCCATAACGGACGCTCAAAATCTCGTACATCCGTTTTCCGGCGGGCGCGTCCACTTCTATTTCATCGCCTTCCTGCTTGCCGATGAGGGCGCGGCCGATGGGGGAGTTGGTGGAGATTCGCCCTTGCTCAAGGTCGGCTTCGAGGTGGCCCACCAGTTGGTAGGTGACCTCATCGCCCTTGTGGGCGTCGTATAACCCCACCGTCGCGCCGAACACCACCCGGCCATCCGCGCCGATCTTCGCCGGGTCAATGACTTCGGCGATGGCGAGGCTGGATTCCAGTTGGCCGATGCGCCCCTCGATGAATCCCTGCTGCTCCCGGGCGGCGTCGTATTCGGCGTTTTCCGAAAGGTCGCCGTGGGCGCGGGCTTCGGCGATGGCGTCTATGGCCCTGGGGCGTTCCACGCTTTTCAGGCGCTTCAACTCGGCGCGAAGCTGCTCGGCACCGGCGCGGGTCAGAATTACTCGTTCGGTGTTCATGGTCGCTCTTCCCGAATGCGATGAAACAAACGGTCGCTAACGCTCCCTATTTTTCTATCGTCCGGGAATGACGGGGGATTTTTCATACTGTCAGTAAAATAGTGAACATCTACAATTCCCGCAAAAAACCCGCCCCGGCTTGAACGGGGGCGGGAGACATGACAACAGTGAAAAACTCAGCAGCCACGGCCACCTACAATTTACACGCCCCGACGTAGGTATCCTGATGGTTTTCATACACGGTCTCAATCACTTTGGTGGTCCAGTTGCCGTCGGCATCGGCCACCACTTCGCGCAGGTAGAAATTTTGCACCGGCAGGTGGTTCTTGCCGTAGGTGTAAGCGCCGCGAACCGAGGCGTAGTCGGCTTTTTCCATGGCCGCGCGCAGCGCGTCTGCGTCGCCCAGGTCGCCGCCGGTGGCGCGCAGGGCGCTGTCAATGAGCATGATGCTGTCGTAGGACTGCGCGGCGTAGAAGGACGGGTAGCCGCCGTGTTTGGCCTTGAAGTCGCCGACGAATTTCCGGTTGGCGGGGTTGTCGAGGTCCGGCCCCCAGAACATGGTGCTCTTGGAGCCGAGCACGCCTTGCATCTTGGCGGCCTGGAATTTCGGCAGGGAAATGGAGTCCACCGTAAAGACGCTGTAAAGCGGCAGGCTTTCCCGCAGCCCGGCCTGCTGGTACTGCTTGATGAACGCGCCACCGGCGCTGCCCGGATAGAAAATGAACAACCCACCGGCGCCGGAGGCTTTGGCCTTGGCGAGTTCCGCGGAAAAGTCCAGTTGCTTGTCCTTGCCCCACTTGGTCAGGTCCTTGCCCACCACCGCGCCGTTGAAGGTGCGCTCGACGCCGGCCGCCATATTCTTGCCCGCCGCGTAGTTGGGCACCATGACGTACAATGATTTTACCCCCTGCCGGTTCAAGACCTCGCCCATGGCCATCGGCGTCTGGTCGTTTTGCCAGGAAGTGGAAAAGAAATTTTTGTGGCAGCCCTTGCCCGCGAGTTGCGAAGGGCCGGCGTTGGAGCTGATCAAAAACTTGCCGGCGTCGAGAACGGTTTTGCTCGAGGCCAGCAGCACGTGGGACCAGATGTAGCCGGCGACAAAATCCACGCCGTCCTTTTTCACCAGTTTGTCGGTTTTTTGTTTGCCGATTTCGGGCTTGAAGCCGTCGTCCTCAAAGAGGATCTCAATGTCCCGGCCCGCCATTTTGCCGCCGAGGTGCTTCACCGCAAGGTTCACGGCATTTTGCATGTCCTCGCCGATGACCCCGGCCGGCGTGGTCAGCGTGGTCACGAAACCAATTTTGACGCTGTCCGGATCGCGCTTCACCAGCTGGTTGGCGACGACGGCGGCAACGATGAACGCGACGGCGACGATACCCGCCAACGCAAGTTTAGTATTTTTGGTCATGCCCGGTCTCCTGATGATGGGTCGTTGGAAAACAAGTTGCGAAACAACCAATAATTGTAACCCGGCATCCGGGGCCGCGCAACGGCGAGCGGATGGTATTTCCCGCGCCGCCACTACCGGAACGCAAGCCTACTTGAATTTCCGCAAAGTCTGTTTGGTGAAATCGCTCAACACCAACCGCCCGCTGATGGCCGCCCGTTGCGCCAGCAGTTCATCCCAGTGTTCGGCATCCTGCCAGAAGGCGCGTTTTATTTCGCGCAACGCTTCCGGGTTGCAGCCCGCCAACTTTTTCGCCAGTGATTGCACGGCGTCATCGAGCGCCTCGATAGAATCCAGCACCTGCGCGTACAATCCTTTCTGCCGCGCCCATTCGGCGTCGTAAAAAGAAGCGGCGTCAATGGCCAGTTGCGACGCCGCGCTCACCCCCAGTTTGCGCTCCACCGCCGGACCCACCACAAACGGCCCGAGGCCGATGCTCAGTTCGCTGAGTTTGATGGCGGCGTGTTTGCTCGCCAGGCAATAGTCCACCGCCGCCGCCAGCCCGACCCCGCCCCCCACGGCCTTGCCCTGCACGCGCCCGATGATCAGTTTGGGGCACTTGCGCATGGCGTTGATGACATCGGCAAAACCGCGAAAAAACCGTTCCCCGCTTTCGGCGTCTTTGATATTAACCAACTCATCAAAACTCGCCCCGGCACAAAACGTCCGCTCGCCGCCACTTCCCAGGATGATGACCTTGACCCCGTGGTCGGCACCGGCCCGCGCAATGCACCCCGCCAGTTTTTCCAAAATATCACCGGGCAGGCTGTTGTGCGCCGGATGAAAAAACTCGATGGTGGCGATGGCGTTTTGGGTGTGTTGTTTTACGTAGGATTGAGTCATGGCGGTTCGGGCCTGTGTGCGGCAAACAAGCATAAATCGTCCGTTGTCGGGGCGCAATGCGTTGTAACAAATCCGCCGCTGCATAAACCCAGATACATTATGGCACTCCCCGAACCAGGAGGAGAAGCCATGCAAATCCGGTCTATCGGCCACCGGATAAGGAGGTGAAAAAGGCCGGAAATATTCTGGACTGAACACCCACATAGCAGTAAAATCAGCCCCGTTATGACCGATCAAACGGGGAGAAACCGGAAACCGAAACCGGGTTCTCCCCTTTTTGCAGGAGAAACCGTTGACCAACCAAGCGTTACTCATCCTTGAAGACGGCACGGTCTTTCGGGGCGCGTCGGTTGGTGCCGATGGGATGAGTAGCGGCGAGGTGGTTTTCAACACCGCCATCACCGGCTATCAGGAAATTCTCACCGACCCGTCCTACGCGCGGCAGTTGGTGACGCTCACCTGCCCCCACGTCGGCAACGCCGGCGCCACGGCGGAAGACCAGGAGTCGCGGGGGGTGTTTTGCGCCGGACTGATCGTCAAGGATATTCCGCCCCTGCACAGCAACTGGCGCGCGCAATGGAGCCTGCCCGCGTATCTCGTGAAGCACGGCGTGGTCGCCATCAGCGGCATTGACACGCGCAAACTGACCCGCTTGATTCGCAGCAAAGGCGCGCAGAGCGGCTGCATCGCCGCCGGCCCGTCGCCGGATGCGGAACTCGCCCTCAAAGCGGCGAAGGAGTTTCCCGGCCTCGGCGGTATGGACCTCGCCCAAGCGGTGAGCAGCGAACGGGCATATGCCTGGGGCGAAGGGAGCTGGCGCCTCGATCAAGGTTACGGGCCGGCGCCGCCGTCCAGGTTCAAAGTGGTGGCCTGCGATTACGGCGTCAAGCACAACCTCCTGCGCCTGCTCGCCGACCACGGCTGCGACATCACCGTGGTGCCGGCCCGGACCGGCGCCAAACAAATCATGGCGCATCAACCGGACGGCGTGTTTTTATCCAACGGCCCCGGCGACCCGGAGCCGTGCGATTACGCCATCGCCGCCATCGGCGACCTCGTTGAGCGGGAAATCCCGGTGTTCGGCATCTGCCTCGGCCATCAACTGCTGGCATTGGCGAGCGGCGGCAAAACCGAAAAAATGAAGTTCGGGCACCACGGCGCAAACCACCCGGTGCGCGACCTCGACAGCGGGCGGGTATTGATCACCAGCCAGAACCACGGCTTTGCGGTGCGGGAATCCGCTCTTCCCGAACGCCTGCGAATCACCCACCGCTCGTTGTTCGACGGCACCATCCAGGGATTGGAACGGCGCGACAAACCGGCGTTTTCGTTCCAGGGACACCCCGAAGCCAGCCCCGGCCCCCACGACGCCGGCGGCCTGTTCGAGCGCTTCATCGTCATGATGCAGGCCAATGCCCATGCCTAAGCGCGCCGATATTCAATCGGTGCTGATCATCGGCGCGGGACCGATCACCATCGGCCAGGCCTGCGAGTTTGATTATTCCGGGGTGCAGGCGTGCAAGGCCCTCAAGGAAGAAAACTACCGCGTGATTCTGGTGAACTCCAACCCGGCCACCATCATGACCGACCCGGACTTCGCCGACGCCACCTACATCGAGCCCATCCACTGGCGCACCCTGGAAAAAATAATCGCCACGGAACGCCCCGACGCCCTGCTGCCCACCATGGGCGGCCAGACCGGTTTGAACTGCGCCCTCGATCTCCACCGCCACGGCGTGCTGGAAAAATTCGGCGTTGAAATGATCGGCGCCGACCGCGACGCCATTGACAAGGCCGAAGACCGGCAGCTGTTTCGCCGCGCCATGGCGCGCATCGGCCTGGACACGGTGCGCGGCGACACCGCCCGCAACCTGGAGCAGGCACGCGCGGTGCTGGAGTCGGTGGGCTTTCCCGCCATCATCCGCCCGTCGTTCACCCTCGGCGGCAGCGGCGGCGGCATCGCCTGGAACGCCGAAGAGTTCGACCAGATCTGCCGGCGCGGGCTGGACGCATCGCCCACCGGCAAACTCTTGATCGAGGAAAGCATCCTCGGCTGGAAGGAGTTTGAAATGGAAGTGGTGCGCGACCACAAGGACAACTGCATCATCGTCTGCGCCATCGAAAATTTTGACCCCATGGGCGTACACACCGGCGACTCCATCACCGTGGCCCCGGCCCAGACCCTGACCGACAAGGAATACCAGATTATGCGAGACGCCAGCATCGCGGTGCTGCGCGAAATCGGCGTTGATACCGGCGGCTCCAACGTGCAGTTCGCCATCAACCCGGACAACGGCCGCATGATCATCATCGAGATGAACCCCAGGGTGTCGCGTTCCTCGGCGCTGGCCTCCAAAGCGACCGGCTTCCCCATCGCCAAAGTTGCGGCCAAACTGGCGGTGGGCTTTACCCTGGACGAACTCAAAAACGACATCACCGGCGGCGCCACGCCGGCGTCTTTTGAGCCGACCATTGACTACGTAGTCACCAAAATCCCGCGCTTTGATTTCGAGAAGTTTCCCCAGGCAGACGCCACTTTGACCACGCAGATGAAATCGGTGGGCGAAGTGATGGCCATCGGCCGCACCTTTCAGGAGTCGTTCCAAAAGGCGTTGCGCGGGTTGGAGATCGGCGCCGACGGGCTGGATGATCCGGGGCCGGCGAAAGGCCGGTCCGGCGAGACCACCGAAGCCGCCAATGATGAAGACGCCCTCGCCGCGCGGCTGCGGGTTCCCGGCGCGCAGCGTCCCTGGTATCTGGCCGAAGCGTTTCGGCGCGGCCTGAGCGCGGCGCAAATTCACGACATCTGCAAAATTGATCCGTGGTTTCTGGCGCAAGTGGCGGACCTCGTGGAAACCGAAACCGAAATCATCGCCCACGCCGGTGCCCTCGAAGCGCTTGACCCGGCAACCCTGCGCGCGTGGAAGCAAAAAGGATTTTCCGACCGGCGCATCGCTTTGCTGCTGCAAACTGAAGAGCAAATGGTGCGCGAGTTCCGCCACCGCCACGACATTCACCCGGTGTTCAAGCGCGTGGATTCCTGCGCCGCGGAATTCGACACCGCCACCGCCTACCTGTATTCCAGTTACGACGAAGAATGCGAAGCGGCGCCCACCACGGAAAAAAAAATCATCATCCTCGGCGGCGGCCCGAACCGCATCGGCCAGGGCATCGAGTTCGACTACTGCTGCGTGCACGCCGCCATGGCCATGCGCGAGGACGGCTTTGAGACCATCATGGTCAACTGCAACCCGGAGACCGTGTCCACCGACTACGACACCTCCGACCGCCTGTACTTTGAGCCGCTGACCCTGGAAGACGTGCTCGAAATCGCGCGCGTCGAAAAACCCCACGGGGTGATCGTGCAGTACGGCGGCCAGACGCCGCTGAAACTGGCGCGCGCGCTGGAGCAGGCCGGGGTGCCGGTCATCGGGACCCAGCCCGCGTCCATCCACCGCGCCGAAGACCGCGCATTTTTCCGGCAACTGCTTCACCAACTGAAGCTGCTGCAACCCCCCAACCGCACCGCCACCCAACCCGATGAGGCGTTAAAACTGGCCGCCGAGATCGGCTACCCGCTGGTGGTGCGGCCCTCCTACGTGCTCGGCGGGCGCGCCATGGAAATCGTGCACAACGCCGGCGACCTGCACGACTATATGAACTCCGCCATCGGCGTATCGTTCGACTCGCCGGTGCTGCTGGACCGCTTTCTCGGCGACGCCATCGAGGTGGACGTGGACGCCATCTGCGACGGCACCGAGGTGCTGATCGGCGGCATCATGGAGCACATCGAGGAAGCAGGCGTACATTCCGGGGACTCGGCGTGCTCGTTGCCGCCGTTCAGCCTGCCCAACCCCCTGCAAGACGAGTTGCGCCGCCAAACCCGCGAACTGGCCCTGGCCCTTAACGTGGTCGGCCTGATGAACGTGCAGTTTGCGGTCAAGGGCGAGGACGTCTACGTGCTTGAAGTAAATCCGCGGGCGTCGCGCACGGTGCCGTTTGTCTCCAAAGCGAGCGCGCGGCCGCTGGCCAAGATCGCGGCGCGCTGCATGGCCGGCGTGAGCCTGTCCGAACAAGGCGTGGCGAACGAGCGGATTCCGCCGTTTTACTCGGTCAAGGAAGCGGTTTTTCCGTTCATCAAATTCCCCGGAGTGGACACCGTGCTCGGCCCGGAGATGAAAAGCACCGGCGAAGTGATGGGCATCGGCGGCAGTTTCGGCGAAGCCTTCGGCAAGGCGCAAAAGGCCGCCGGCCAGGACATTCCAACCGCCGGACGAGCCTTGCTGAGCCTCAAGACCGAGGATCAGGAAGAGGCGGCGGGCATCGCCCGCTACCTGTCCGGGGCCGGGTTTGAACTGGTGGCCACCGAAGGCACCGCCGCGACCCTCGGCAAAGCCGGGCTGACCGTGGAGCGCGTCAACAAGGTCAAGGAAGGGCGCCCGCACGTCGTCGACAAAATCAAAAACGACGAGTTTGACCTGATCATCAACACCACCGCCGGCAAGCAAAGCCTCAAGGATTCCTATACAATCCGCCGGGAAGCCCTGTTGCACAAGGTAACCTACTTCACCACCCTGGCCGGTGCCCGGGCGGCGGTGGAAGCCCACAAGTCCGCCGGCGACATCACCGTGAACCGCTTGCAGACCTTGCACGAGCAACTTGAGCGGGGCGGTTGAGTTTGTTTTCCGTTATTTTTTTTTTCCGACAGGATTCCCGAGTACGCAAGTGTCCGAGCCGCTTGCGCGGGGACAAGCCGCGACCTGTACACTTCGATGAGTCAACTATCTAATCCCCTTGCTTTTTACCGCCCTGAATCAACTCGTCGGTGCGGTCGTCGGTTTCGCCGAAGCGGCTCAGGGCGGGGGCTTTGAGGCCGCGGTACAGGGCTTCGATATTGGCGTTGACCCGCGCGCCTTCCTGTTCAAACAGGCTGTTGCCGGCGAGGTCGCTTTCCACCAGGAACGGGCCGAAGTTTTCGACCTCAAACACCCACAGGGCCTGGGCGTTGCCCAGTTCCTCGACCCAGAAAACGTCCAGCACCCGCTTGATTCCCCGGCCCAGCAGGGCGCCGGTTCCGTAGCCCACGGTGGTCAGGTACAAGGCTTTGGCGGGCACGAACAAGTCCTGGTAGTCGCGCCCGGTCATGCCGCCTTTGCCGATGATGAGGTTGGCGCCGGATACTTCGAACCACGCTTTCATCCATTTGGAAAAGCGGAAACTGGCGGTGGCGGTTACGCCGCCGACTTTGCAGCTGCCGTCGGCGTGGATGGCGGCGGCCGGGGAGCAGTGGAAGTTGGTCTTGCTCAGGGCCGGCAGGTTTGCGGGGATGGCGACGCCATCCTCGATCACGCGCTTGTACACGCCTTCCCGGCCGGTATAGATGATTCCGTCGAGGTACACCACCGAGCCGATGGCGAGTTTGGCGAGATCATCGGTGGTGGCGGGGAGGGTGAGCCGGGTGGGGGCGAGGGATGGCCTTGCCGATGGCTTGGCGGATGATTTGCCCGGTGTTTTGGCGGATGTCATTCGATGGTTTCCCGGCGGCTGTAGGGCGAGAACCATCGCGGGTCGGTGCGGTATTGGGGTGCGCCGCCGGGGCGGATGCGCACCGTGGCCCGCCGGGACGACAGGCAGAAGGTGTGCACGCTCATGGGCATGC
Organism: Candidatus Poriferihabitaceae bacterium; assembly: GCA_965212085.1. GTDB lineage: Bacteria > Pseudomonadota > Gammaproteobacteria > Arenicellales > Poriferihabitantaceae > JAHRAW01. The sequence goes on from OZ243042.1 coordinate 149,848, forward strand.
CGCCGGTGTGGGTGTGGCCCACTTCTATGTGCAGGTCGGCGACCATGGAGCGTCCGACGAAGCCCATCGGCCCCATGCCGATGCCGTTGCCGAGTTCCTTCAACTCCAGTTCCAGGCGGGCGATTTCCGGGTCGGGGTGGCGGTCGCCCACCACCCGCAGGCAGGCGGCCTGTTTGCCGAGCACCATGCATGCGTCCTTGGAGCCGCCCAGCCCGATGCCGACGATGGCCGGTTGGCAGGCCAGCCCGCGCTTGCCGAAGGCTATGAGGGTGTCCAGCAGAAACCGCTTGATGCCGTCAATGCCGTCGCCGGGAAACAGCATGCGGTAGTCGGTGCCGAACAACCCGCCCTTGTGCACGGCGGTGAGTTCCAGCCAGTCGGCTTGCGGCTCGAAGCTCCAGTCAATTTCCGGGGCGTTGATGCCGACGTTGTTGTTGGGGTCGGTGCGCCACAACGGATGCACGCGGTTGGGGCGCAGGGGGATGTCGTGGGTGGCGCGCGCGGTGGCCGAGCGCAGGGCTTTTTCCAGGGCCACGAAGCCGCCTTCGATGCGCGCCTCGTTGCCGACCTTGACGTAGTAGCGCGGCAGGCCGGTGTCGGCGCACATCGGCCGCCGGTCTGCGGTGGCGGCGGCGTAGTTGTCGAGCATGGTGTTGAGGACGAAGCACGAGAGCTCGTTGTCCTCGTCCGCGGCCATGGCGGCCAGGGAGCTGCGGTAGTCTTCCGGGATGTCAATGGCGGCGTTTTCCATCACCCGGAGCGCCGCTTGTTCGATGCTTTGGTAACTGATCATGTCGCTGCCGTGGGGACCGGGGTTTGCCGCTGCGCCGGAATTTCCCGGCCCGGTTCGGCGATGAGGCTTTCCCCCGGCTTGACGATTGTAAACGCCACCGGCTGTTGGGTCACCTCGATGGGATGCTCCGACTGCCCGGCGTGCGCACGGGCCACGGTAAAGTGCGACGGGTTCAGCGTCCCGCTATGGGGGAAGTCCTCGCGGAAATGCGCGCCTCGGGAGTTCTCGCGGTCCAGCGCCGCCCGCGCGATGACTTCCGAGACCTCGATCAGGTTGCGCAGGTTCAGCCAGTCGTGCCACGACAGGTTGAACGCGGGGTTGGCGTCGGCCACGCCGGTTTCCAGGAGCGCCGCCCGCAGCGCGCCGAGTTTCGCAAGCCCCCGGCGCAAGCCCGGTTCGCTGCGCAGGACGCCGACCTCCCGCCACATCACGTCCATCAACTCCCGGCGCAGGTCGTTGAGGTTGCCGGCGGATTGGCCGGCTTGGCCTGCCTGACGAAACGGCCGCCGGGCGTTTTCAATTTCCGCTGCAATGCGCCCGGCGTCCGGCTCCGGCAAGCGCGTTTGCGCGGCGGCGTGGCGGGCCATCTGCTCGCCGGCGATGCCGCCGTAGACGGTGGAGTTGGCGACCCCGTTGCCGCCCAGGCGGTTGGCGCCATGGGCGCCGCCGGCGTCTTCACCGGCGACGAACAAACCCGGCATCTCGGTGAAGGTGTCGGCGTCGCACACCACCCCGCCCATGAGGTAGTGGGCGGTGGGCACCACTTCCACGCGCCCGGCGGCGAGGTCGAAACCGCAGTCCGCACAGCGTTTGACCATGCCGGGGAACTGAGCGCGGACATGCTCAGCGCCGAGATGCCCCATGGAAATGTACACGCCGCCGTTGGGCGTGGTGTGGCCGGCGCGCATTTCGGCGTAGATGGCGCGGCTGACGATGTCGCGCGTGGCGCGCTCGCCGCCGGCGTCGTAGTCAAACATAAAGCGCCGCCCGGCGCCGTTCAAGAGGTGTCCGCCGGCGCCGCGCAAACCCTCTTCCAGCACCGTGCCGGTCATGCGCGTGTCGCCGCCCGCCAGCAGGCCGGTGGGGTGAAACTGCACCATCTCCATATCCCGCAGCGGCAACCCGAGGCGCAAGGCCATGGCCGGCCCGTCCATGGATTTATCCCCGGACGGGGTGTGGTAGCGGTACATGCTCGGCCCGCCGCCGGTGGCCAGCAGCACCGCGCCGGCGCGCACGAATCGGAACCCCCCGGTGCGCATGTTGATGAGCAAAGCGCCGCATAACCGCTCGCTCCGCGCGCACGGAATCAGGGCCACGGCGCGATGTTCTTCGAGGCGCTCAAGGCGCTCGGCGGGCAGGGCCATGACCTGCTCCATCAGCCGGTTCATAATCTCGATGCCGGTCAAGTCGCCCTTGTGCACGGTGCGGTCAAAACTCTGCCCGGCGAAGGCCTTTTGGCGGATGCTGCCGTCCGGGTTGCGGTCGAAAAAACAGCCCAGTTGGTTTTCCAGTTGGCGGACGCGGATGATCGCGGTTTCGCACAAACGCCACGCCATATCCTGATGGGGCAGCCATTTGCCGCCTTCAATGGTGTCCATAAAATGACGCTCCACCGAGTCCCCGGGGCCGAGGGCGGCGTTGTAGCCGCCTTGCACCATGCGCGTACAGCCGCACTTGCCGATCAGTCCTTTGGCGGCCAGGGTGATTTTCAAGTCGCGGTTGGTCTGCCGGGCGTGCAGGGCGGCGAACAGGCCGGCGCCGCCGCTGCCGAGGATCAGGATGTCGGTGTCGCCGGATTCGTACATTTCAAAACGCCCGCATTTCAAAACGCCCGCAGCAAAAATCCGCAGGCGAGCAGGAACGCCGCGGCGGCGGCAATCGCGGCCAGGGTTTTTTGCCGGTCGCGCCACGGCAGGAACTCCAGGACGAGGAGACGCAGCCCGCCGAACAGGTGAACCGCCAGCAAAAACACCAGGGCGAATTCCGCGAGTTTGACCGCCGGGTTGCGGGTCAAAACCAGGTAGCCGTAGAGGGCCGCGCCGTCGCGCACCGCCAGCCCCAGCACGTAAAAATGCAGCGGCAGAAACAACGCCAGCAGCAGGCCGGACAGGCGGTGCAGCAAAAAGGCGATCCACAACGATTGTTTGCGGTGGGCGTTGCCCGCCATTCGGTTCGTGTTCGTGCGCGTGTTCATGTTCACGGCAGCACCACCGCCGCTACCGCGAAACTGCCCATGAATAGCAGCAGCAATCCGCTGAACCACGTTAGCCCGTCGAGAAACGCGCCGCGCAAGTTGGCCCATTCAGATGCCACCACGCGGATGCCGATGGCGGCGTGCAGGGCGGCGGCGAGGACGAACAGTTGGTAGAAGACCCCGAACCAGATGCTGCCCTGGGTGCGCGAAAGAATTTCCGCGGCGTCCAGGCCGCCGTGGATGGCGTAAAAAATGCCGAGCAAGTGGGCGGCGGCCAGGGGTGCCATGATGACGGCGCTGAGTCGTTGTGCCAGAAACAGGCGCGGGCCGAGCATCTACAAGCGTCCCCGTCCTTTCAGCACCGCCCCGGCGACCGCGCGTTTCAGGCCGGCGATGGAGCGCGCCGGGGATAGTTGCACCGGGCAATAGTCGGCGCAGCCCTGCTGGGAATGGCAGTTCTGGCATCCGCCCGCCGCCGACACCGCCCGCAGGCGTTGCTGTTGGTGGCGGTCGCGGACGTCGTTCACCAGGGTCCAGGCGCGGTTGAGAGCCGCCGGGCCGAGGTAGTCCGGGTTCCACCGCACCACGTCGCAGGCGGCGTAACACACCGCGCAGTTGATGCATTCAATGGCGGCGTCTGCGGCGGTTCGCTCAGGGGTGTCCGGGTGGATGGTGTCGGCATGACCCGTGGACGCGGGATAAAAACGCCCTTCGGCGCGCTGCCATTTGTCGAAAAATTCCGACATATCGCATACCAGATCCTTGATCACCGGCAGGTTTCGCAGCGGCGCGAGTTCAAGGCCGCGATCGTGGCCGCCGGCGGCGTCCTTGATATGGGTGCGGCAGGTCCAGCGCGGCGCGCCGTTGACCATCATCGCGCACGAACCGCACATCCCGACCCGGCAGGCGAAGCGGTAGCTCAGCCCCGGCTCCAGGTTGCGCTGAATCCAGGTGACCACGTCGAGCACCGTCTGATTCGGACGGCGTGGCGCATGGTAGGCAACCGCCCGCCCGCCGGCGTGGTCGCCGCGCCATATCCGAACGCGGATTTCATCGGCTTGCGGAGCAGACGGGGAGGCCATATGCGGGGATTGGTGGGTATGGAACGACGGCCCGGTCACGGCCTCCGCATACCTCAGGCCACGCTGCCGAATGACTTGTCAATCGCCCCCGGCGGCACTTCCAGCCCGGCCAGCACGCAGCCTTCCGCGACCGGGCCGCCGGGGCAGATTTGGTACAGGTATTTCATCCCGCCCTTGCGGTGAAAACTTTCCTCCAGCGCGTCCTTGATCTGCCGCAATACGGGGTGTTGCGCCTTGTTGTAGTATTCCTGCAGGGCGCGGATCAACAGCCAGTGATCCGCGGTCAGCGTCAAACCCTTTTCCGAGGCAATGCCACGCGCCAGCGATTCGCTCCAACCCGAGGGAGCGTTGGGAAAGTCGAGTTGTGGATCGTTCATACCGGATTCCCGATGGCCCCGGTTCCTGAAACCACCCCCGGCGACTTCCAGTCCGAAGCGCAACAAAAGGGCATTTTATCGGATTGTAATGATTTGTACAGCCCATATTCCCGGCCCCAGGCACGGTCCTCCAACCGCCGGCCCCGGTCACCGCCGTCATTCCCGCGCGTTAGTGTCCGTTGCCGCACAAGCGGCTTACGGACACTTGCGTACTCGGGAATCCAGGAACAAACCCTGCGGCCTCAGTCGCTAACCCTGCTCAGGCAACGCCGTACCGCTCCCGATAATCCTTGATGGCATCGGCAAACTCGCCCGCCGTTTCATCATTCTCCAAATACGCGATCAAGTCCCCCAGGTTGATGATGGAGTACACCGGAATCCCGTATTCCTTCTCCACGTACTGCACCGCCGACAACTCGCGCCGGTCGGCGATCTCCGCGCGGTCCAGGGCGATGACCACCGAATCGGGAACCGCGCCGGCGGCTTTGATGGCGGCGACCGATTGGCCGATGGAGGTTCCGGCGGTGATGACGTCGTCAATGATCACCACGTTGCCGCCCAGGGGCGCACCCACCAGGCCGCCGCCTTCGCCGTGGTCTTTGGCTTCCTTGCGGTTGAAGGCGTAGCCGACGTCGAGGCCGTGGTCGCCGGCCAGTTTGACCGCCGTGGCCGCGGCCAGGGGGATGCCCTTGTAGGCCGGGCCGAAGAGCATGAAGTCGTGGTGGACCCGCTCGACGATGAGGCGCGCGTAGTAGTGCGCGACTTGCCCCAGCAGGCCGCCGTGGTTGAAGTGGCCGGCGTTGAAGAAGTACGGGCTGACGCGCCCCGACTTGAGTTTGAACTCGCCGAAGCGCAGCACTTCGTTGGCGATGCACAACTCGACGAATTTGGATTTTAAGGCGTTCATTGCGTTCATTGCTTTACCGGCGAATACGCCCGCGGCGGGCGCGGCGGGCGGACGGGTGTATTATAATTGAATCGCACCCATCCCACCCGCCCGCAAAAACCCGCCCACTCCATAATGGCGCCGCCCGCTCCCACGACCCCCACCGATTGGCGGGACACCCTCCGCGCGTTTCTGCATCCGCGCGTCATCAGCATGCTGTTCCTCGGGTTTTCATCCGGGCTGCCGCTGCTGCTAATTTTTTCTTCGCTGTCGCTGTGGCTGCGCGAGGTGGGGGTGGAGCGCGCGGTGGTGACCTTGTTCAGCTGGGCGGCGCTCGGCTATTCGTTCAAGTTCGTGTGGGCGCCGCTGGTGGACGCGCTGCCGCTGCCGCTGCTGGGGCCGTGGCTGGGCAGGCGGCGCAGCTGGATACTGCTGTCGCAGTTGCTGGTGATTACGGCGATCCTCGGCATGGCCTTGCAGGATCCGGCGCAGGGGTCGCAGGCGCTGGCGTATTTGTCGGTGTTCGCGGTGCTGCTGGGATTTTCCGCCGCCACCCAGGACATCGTCATTGACGCCTACCGGATTGAGTCCGCCGAACCGCGATTGCAGGCGTTGTTGTCTTCGTCGTACATCGCCGGCTACCGGGTCGGCATGCTGGTGGCCGGCGCCGGCGCGTTGTTTCTGGCCAGTTATTACGGCTCCACCACCGAACACTACCACTACCCGGCGTGGCGCAACGCCTACCTGTGGATGGCGGCGGCGATGGGGATCGGGGTCGCCGCCACGCTGGTCATTCCCGAACCTGCGCCCGGCTCGGAATCCGGAGCGGATTCCGAAAACGCACCGACTCACTCGCTAGCGGTGGGTCAATCCATGCAGTTGCTCCGCCTGTTCGTGCTCTCCGTGGCCGGGTTCGTCGTGGTCTATGCGCTTACCGGTGCCGGCGGGGTTGCCGGGGCGTCCAAAACCGCCCTCGGCGGCGGCGCGTTGGCTGGCTTGTCGGTGGAGTTTTTGCGGCTGTTGATGGCGCTGGGTTGCAGCGCGCTGGTGTCCGCGGGATTGCTCCGGCTGGGCTGGGTGGACGGGGCGGTGGTGGCGCGCAGCTACATCCGGCCGGTCAAGGATTTTTTCGCGCGCTACGGCCCGGCCACCGCCTGGTTGCTGCTGCTTTTGATCGGCGTCTACCGGATTTCCGACATCGTCCTCGGGGTGATTTCCAACGTCTTCTACCAGGACCTGGGTTTTACCAAAATCGAGATCGCCACGGTCTCCAAAAGCTACGGCCTGTTCCTGTCCATCGCCGGCGGCTTTCTCGGCGGCGCGCTGGCCTTCCGCTACGGCGTCCTCAAAATCCTGCTGCTCGGCGCGTTGCTTTCCGCCCTCACCAACCTGCTTTTCCTGGCGCTGACCGCCGCCGGCCACAGCCTGCCGATGTTGTATTTGGTCATCAGCGCCGACAACCTCGCCGCGGGGCTGGCGAGCGCGGCGTTCGTGGCGTTTTTATCGGCCCTCACCGACATCCGCTTCACCGCGGTGCAGTACGCCATCTTCACCTCGCTGATGACGCTGCTGCCCAAAGCCCTCGGCGGATACTCCGGCTCCATGGTGGACGTCATGGGCTACGACCAGTTCTTCGTGCTGACCACGGCGCTGGGGTTGCCCGCCCTCGGCCTCGTGTGGCTGGCGCACGGGCGCGTCAACCTTGCTTTGCAACAGGGCTAACCACTGACCACTGTCCGCCTCCGCAAAGCGCCCCGGCTCAAAGCAATCCGGCGCCAAAATTCGTGAGCGGCGTCAGCAGTAACTGTTGCACAAACCGCAGCGCCAGCAGCGTCAGTATCGGCGACAAGTCAAGCCCGCCGAACGACGGCAGGAGGCGGCGGAAGGGCGCCATCACCGGCTCGCTCAGTTCGTTGATGACGCGCACCGCCGGGTGATAGGATCTCGGCGCGACCCAGCTCAGCACCACGCGGATCAAAACCGCGAACAGAAAAACCCACAGCACCGTGTTCAGGCCGTCGGCGAGGCTCAACACCAGCGCGCCGCTCCAGTTGAATTCGTAATCGGCGGCCCACAAGCGCAGCGCCAGTTTGAGGAGCGCGACCATCCAGATTAGAAAAACCGCGGCGAGGTCAAAGCCGTACAACCCCGGAACGAACCTGCGCAGCACCCGCAGCGGCGGGTCGGTGATGGCGACGATGGTTTGCACCAGCGGGTTGCGGAAATCAACCCGCAGCAGTTGCAACACGAACCGCAGAACCACCGCGATCAGGTACAGACCGATGACGGTTTCGATGACCGAGGCCATGGCGTTTGAAAGGTAGGGCATCAGGACGCTCCGAATTGGTCGGCGAGTTGCTCGGAGCGTTTGAGGGCCGCGGCGATGCCCTGCCGCACGGCGTCGTCCATTCCGAGGGTTTGCATTTTCTCAAGGGCCGCTTCGGTGGTGCCGCCGGGGGAAGTGACCTGGCGGCGCAGCGTGGCCGGCGGGTGTTCGCTTTGTCGCGCCAGCATCGCCGCGCCCAGGGCGGTTTGCACGGCGAGCGCGTCGGCGGTGCGCGGGTTGAGGCCGTGGTGCGCCGCGCTCTTTGCCATCAACTCCATGAGTTTGAAGAAGTAGGCCGGGCCGCTGCCGGAGATCGCGGTCACGGCGTCAATCAGCGCTTCGCGTTCGACCCACACCGTCTCGCCCACCGCGCCGAGGATGACCTGCGCCAGGCCGCGCTGTTTTTCGCTGACCCGTTCATTGGCGAACAACCCGGACATGCCGGCGTTGACCAGCGCCGGGGTGTTGGGCATGGCCCGCACCAGCGCCAGCGGCCCGCCGGCCCAGCGCAGCACGTCCGCGCAGCGAATCCCGGCGGCGATGGAAATGACCAATGGCTTTTGCCGTTGCAACACCGCCGCGATGGAATCCACCGCCGGCTGCAAAAACTGCGGCTTTACCGCCAGCACGATGACCTCGCCGCGCTCGGCGCACTGCGCGTTGTCTGCAAACACGCCCGCGCTCACTTCGCCCGCGCCCGCACCAAACTGCTCAGCCAGTTCCCGCCGCCGCTCGGCGAGCGGGTCCGACACCGACAGGTTGTCCGCCGGCCAGTTGGAATGGAGCAGCCCGCCGATCATGCTGCGGGCCATGTTGCCGCCGCCGATGAAGGCAATTCGGGTAGAGGGGGTGGATGGGTTCATGCTGGATATTGGTCCGGGAAGCGGGGTTGTGTCAATCCGGTTGGTTGGCCGGGCGCGGGCCGAATATCGCGGTGCCGACCCTGACCAGGGTGGCGCCTTCGGCGATGGCGGCTTCAAGGTCGCCGCTCATGCCCATGGAAAGGTGGTCAAGGTCAAAACCCCGCGCGTTCAAGCCGTCGCGCAACTCCCGGCAGCGGCGAAACACCGCGCGCTGTTTGGCCAAGGTTTTTTCCATTTTCGGAATAATCATCAGGCCCCGCAGGCGCAGGTTGGGCAGCCCCGCCATTTCACCGGCGAGGCCCGGCAGCCGCGCTTCGGACACGCCGGACTTGGATGCTTCTCCCTGGAGGTTGAGTTGGATGAGTACATTTAGCGGTTTTAGCGGTGCGTCCGGCGACTCGGCGTCCGCCCTGGCGTCGTTTAGTTTACGCGCAACCTTGATGCTGTCAATGGTATGCACCCAGTTGAAATTTTCCGCGATGGCGCGGCATTTGCGGCTTTGGATGTGGCCGATGAAGTGCCAGCACAACGGGCCGGTTGCATCGCCGGACAGGCGTTGCGCGGCCTGTTGGATTTTTTGCAGGCCCTCCTGCAAATAATTCTCCGCCACATCCCGCTGGCCGAGGCGCGCCACTTCCACCACCTTGTCCACGCTCTGCTGCTTGCTGACCGCCACCAACCGCACCGCACCGGCGGGGCGTTGATAAGCGGCGCTGAGCCGCTCGATTTCTGTTTTGAGTTGGGAAAATCGGGATGGGATGGGGGGCATGACTGATAGAAGTGTGCGGTTGAAAAGAGTCCGGCGGCGGGCGCATATTCCAGCGCAAATAAGAGTACACTTTAAGGTTGTCAATAACCGGAACCGGGCTTGCGCTCACTCCCGGTATTGTACTTCTGCGCGAACGAAAATGAAAACCAAACCGAAGCCACTCAAGGCGGGCATCATCGGCGGCGCCGGCTATGCCGGGCTGGAGTTGTTGCGCCTGCTGGCGCGTCATCCAAACGCGGCGCCGGTCTGCGTTACCTCGCGGGCTTTGGCCGGGCGGGCGGTGGCGGAAGTTTTTCCGTCACTGCGCGGCGGCATTGATCTGGCGTTCACCGCCCCTAAACAATCTGAATCCGAATCCGAATCCGCGCTTGAGCAATGCGACGTGGTGTTCACCGCCACCCCCAAAGGCGTGGCCATGGAATACGCCGAGGGGTTGCTGAACGCCGGCGTCAAACTGATTGACTTGTCGGCGGATTTTCGCCTCAAGGATGCGCGGTTGTGGGCGCAGTGGTACGGCCAACCCCACGCCTGCCCGGCGTTGCTGGACGAAGCGGTGTACGGCCTGCCGGAAACCCGCCGGGAGGAAATTCGCGGGGCGCGCCTGGTGGCCAATCCCGGCTGCTATCCGGTGGCGATTCAACTCGGCTACCTGCCCCTCATCGAAAACCGCCTGATTGACCTCGACCACCTCATCGCCGACGCCAAATCCGGGGTTTCCGGGGCTGGCCGGCAAGCGAGTCTCGCAACCTCCCTGGGCGAGGCCGGCGAGTCGTTCAAGGCCTACGCCGTGCCCGGACACCGGCACCTGCCGGAAATGCAACAGGAACTCGCACAAGTGGCGGGGCGGGCCGTGGGGCTGGTGTTCACCCCCCACCTGCTGCCCATCATCCGTGGCATCCACGCCACTTTGTACGGCCGCTTGCAACAAACCGGCGTTGACCTGCAAAAGTTATACGAGGAGCGCTACGCGGCGGAGCCTTTCGTCGAGGTGTTGCCGGCCGGTTCCCATCCCGACACGCGCAGCGTGCGCGGCGCCAACACCTGCCGGATCGCGGTGCACCGGCCCGGGGATGGCGATACCGTGGTGGTGCTCGTGGTCGAGGACAACCTGGTCAAGGGCGCCGCCGGTCAGGCGTTGCAGAACATGAACCTGATGTTCGGCCTGCCCGAGACCGCCGGGCTTGACGGCCTCGCGCTGGTTCCCTGATGGGCCGGTTGGATGCGCTGAATGGTGTGCCGAGTGGTGTGCCGGGGTGCCGTGCCGGCGGCGGTGGCGGCAACAGCAGTAGATGAAAACCTGGGTGAAATGGGCTTTGGCGGGGGGATTGCTGATCCTGTCAACGCCGCTGTTGCTGGCGGCGTTCGTGGTGCTTTTTCTCGACCAGGATCACTATAAAGCGCAGCTCAGCGACGCGGTTGAATGGCGCACCGGCCGGCCCCTGATCATTGAGGGTGACCTGAAGCTGGCCGCCGGGGTCAAGCCGAGGTTTTACGCCGAAACCATCCGTTATCCCAACGCCGACTGGGGCGCGCAGCCGTGGGCCATCGAGGTGGACAAGGCGGTGTTCGCCGTGGATCTGTGGGCGCTGTTGCGCGGCAAACTGCTGGTGGAGGACATCGTCCTCGAAAAACCCAGGCTGTGGGTCGAGAAAAATCCGGCGGGGGTCTATAACCTCGCCGTCTTGCGCCGCTCGCGATCCCAATCCCAATCCGGATCCGGATCCGGCGCGCCCCGAACCACCTTGCCCTGGGGCTTGGATGTGTCCGGCGCGCGAGTCATCAACGGCGAAATCAGCGTCGCCGCGCGTAATCGCCACTGGGACGTCCGCATCCACGACGCCCGCGCCACGAGCGGCGGGCCGGGCCAACCCGTGGTCGTTGACTTTCGCGGGGCGGTGGAAGACACCCCGGTCACCGCCTCCGCGACCCTCGGCAGCCTCGAAACCCTGTTCACCTGGCAGCCCTCGCCGTTGTCAGTGAACGGCCACGTCGGCGGCGAAGAAAATCGCGTCCGCGCCACCGGCAGCGCGAAAAATTTACTGAAATGGCGCGGCGTTGACCTGGATCTGGAGTTCGACCTCGCGCATCCCGCCGAACTGTCCGCGCTGGCGGCGCGACCGCTGCCGCCGCAGTTGGGGACGGTCAAGGGCCGCGCCCGGTTTGAGCAGCCCGGTTTGCTCAGCACCATGGCGCTGCGGGAGATCGAACTGGCGTCCACGAAATGGGGTTTGCGCGGCGTCCTCAGCGGCGAAATCGCCCGGTTGTATAACCGCACCGGCATTGACCTGAACTTCTCGGCGGCGGGAACCCTCGACCGCGCCCCGCCGGTTTATCTGGTTGCGCTGACCGGACAGGACGATGCCGCCGCCCCGCTCAAAGCCGGGGTCACCGCCCGCATATACGGGTCGTCCCGGGACTTGAACCTGCGCGTCGAGAACGCCACGCTGGAAAACCCCGCGTTGTCCATCGCCGCCCGTGGCGAAGTCGGTTTCGTTGACGGCGCGTGGCGCGGCTCGCTGCCGGTTTCCCTGACCCTTAATAATGCCGGAAACGCCGGAAACGTCGGAAACGCCGGCAAGCCGAAAGAGTTGCCGGGCCGGGTGCTGTCGCCCATCGGCCCGCTGACCGCCGAGGCCGGACTGACCCGCGACCAAGGCGCGTGGCGGTTGAGCGACGTGAAACTGTCCGTGGAGCGCGAAGCCCTGAGCATCAAGGTCGCGGGGGCGGTCAACCAACTGAGCACCCGGCCTTCGGGGCTTTTGTACGTGATCGCCGAGGCCGAAGACGACCGCTACCTGCGGCCGTTGTTTGCTGCCCCGCCGCCGCCGGACGCGGTCGCCGATCTCAAACTGGAAGCCGCGCTCGCTTTCAGCCCCGGCGTCCTGCGCGCCACCATGGATCAACTCAGCGGCCAAGTCTATGGCGTCGCCCTCTCGGCAAGCGGTAGCATCGCCGAACTGAATCGCCTGCGCGGCATTGACCTCGCTATCAGCGGCGAGGCCGAGGGTTTGCAGGCTTTGTCGCCGCCGCCGGGCCGGGCATGGCCGACGAGCGGCGCGGTGCGCGTGGATGCGAAACTCGCGGACGATGAAAGCGGGGCGTTGCACCTCACCGGCATCAGCGCATCGGTCGCTCCGGTCGCCAATGCGCCCGGCGCGTCCTTCGACCTCGCGGCCCGCGGAGAAATTCGCAACCTCGGCGCGTCCATGGCCGCGGACTTCAACGTTGAGTTGGCCCTCGCCGACGCCGGGCCGGTGCAAACCCTGTTCGCCGGCTCCAAAGCGGCGGCGTTTCTGCAGGCGGTCACGCCCCTCAAGGCGTCGGGCAACCTGTATTCCCTGGGCCCCGCCGACTGGCGGATGCGCGATATTAAGGCGGCATCCCAAGGGGACGGGCCGGACAAGATGGGTGCGACCATGACCGGGGAAGTCGCCGCCTTCGCGCCGCTGGAGGCGCGCCTGGGCGTGGTGCTCAGCGACTTGGCGGTCGCCGGCTTGCCGGCGGCCTGGAACGTCCCGCGCCCGCGGGGCGGCATGCTGGACGTGTCGCTGGATCTGAGCGCAAGGCACGGCGCGGTCAGCGTCAAAAACATCACCGCGGCGCTGGACTCGGCGGAGGTCAGCATGGCGGCGCAGGGCGACATTGACCGCCTGAGTCCCATCGCCGTCAACAACCTGGAAGTCAAGTTCGAGGCCGCCAGCGTGGCCGCTCTGGAATGGCCGGCCATCGCCGGCTTCAACCCCGGCAACCCGGTCTCCGGCATCGTCACCATGCGCGCCACCGGCGCCCGCAGCAACCACTCCACCGTGGACCTGCAAATCGGCGCCAACGACGTGCGCGGCGCGCTGGACTGGGGCTGGCCCGAAGACCCAAAGGCGGTCCCCGAAGTGAAGGCCGACCTGCGCTCCGGGCGCTTCTACCTCGCCGAGATACTGGCGACGCCGGCCACCAAAAAAACCCGGTTTTTTTCCGCCGCGCCCATCAACACCGGCTGGATTCACAAACTCAACGGACGCATTGACCTGGCCGCCACCGCAGCCGGCAGCCGCCTGATTGACCTGCGCGACGTGCGCGCGCAACTGGTGCTGAAAGACGGCACGCTGGCGCAAACCGTCGCCGGCCAAATGGGGCAAGGCAAACTGGCCCTGAGCCTCGGCATTGACGCCCGCTCCCAACCGTTTTCCGCCGAGTTCAAAATGAACGGCAAAGACCTCGACGCCGGCGGGCTGGTGGCGTTTCGCACCGACAATTTCATAGACAACGGAGCCTTCGACGCCGACATCGAAATCTCCGCCACGGGGTCGTCCATGGCCGAACTGGCAAACGCCGCCGACGGGCGCGTGTCCCTGGGGCTGAACCGCGCCAAGATGAAAAACCAGACCCTGGATTTCATCGGCGGCGATATTTTTTCCAACCTCGTGACCATCATCAATCCTTTCCGCTCCATCGGCGAGTACATTGACATCGAATGCGGCGTCGTGCACTTCGACGTTGAGCGGGGAATGGCGGTCAGCGAAAACCGCCTGGCGTTGAAAACCGACAAAGTAACGCTGTTCGGCGGCGGCGTCATTGACCTTGACGATGAGTCGTTGAAAATCCTGATCACCCCCAAGGCGCGCAAAGGGTTCGGCATCAACCCGTCATCGCTGGCGAAAATCGTGCGACTCGGCGGCACCCTCGCCGAGCCGAAAATCGAAGCGGACAGCAGCCGCCTGCCGGAAACCGTCGCGACGGTATGGGCGGCGCTTTACTCCGGCGGACTGTCCTTGATCGCCCAGGGCTGGTTCGACCGCAACCAGGCCAACGCCGATGTATGCGGCCTCGCCGGCGGGGGTACAGTCAAACAACCGGACGTGAGCGCGCAGCCGGGGAAGAACAAGGAATAGACCGAACGCGACACATGGACGCGGACACGGGACGTGCGTCAATCGTCCGACTTCTTCTTGCCGCGAAACTCGGTAACGAGATACAGCACCACCAGCGGGACTGCAACGATCAGGATTGCATAAACCGCAGGGGTCAGGTTCATTTTCTTTCACTTCGCCGGAGAGTGGAAGTCAATATCCGCAACATCCGGCGCAACGGCTCGGCGGCGCCCCATAGCAACTGGTCACCCACCGTAAACGCCGAAACCATCATCCCATCCCCACCACCAACGGGCAGCTTACGCAACCGCCCCACGGCGATGTCAAGCGTCCCGCTCACCGCCGCCGGCGTCAGGCGGGCCAGGGACTGCGGGCGGTTGTTGGCCACCAGCGACACCCAGTCATTGCCCCCGGCAAGAATTTCTCCGACTTCATCCACCGGCAGGTCCTCTTTCAACTTGATGGTGAACGCCTGGCTGTGGCAGCGCAACACGCCGACGCGCACGCAGATGCTTTCCACGGGGACGGGGCGGTCTTCGCGGCCAAGGATTTTGCTGGTTTCCGCCGAGCCTTTCCATTCTTCGCGGCTGATGCCGGAATCCGGAACTTCCGCGTCCACCCACGGCAGCAGGCTGCCCGCCAGCGGTACGCCGATTTCCGCCACCGGCAGTTGCGCCGAGCGCATCGCGCCGGTAACGGCCTCGTCAATGTCGAGAATCGAACTGGCCGGGTCGCCGAGCAAATCCCCGGCGGCGCTGCTCACGCATCCCATTTGCGCCACCCACTCGCGCATCTGCCGGGCGCCGCCGCCGGAAATCGCCTGGTAGGTCATGACCGTCATCCACTCGATCAGGTCGGCGTTGAACAGGCCGTCCAGCGCCATCATCATCAGGCTCACGGTGCAGTTGCCGCCGATGAAATCCTTCCGGCCCGCGGCCAGCCCCCGCTCGATCACCGGCCGGTTGACCGGGTCGAGAATGATGGTGGCATCGGGGCTCATGCGCAGCGCCGAAGCCGCGTCAATCCAGTACCCGTCCCAGCCGCGCCCGCGCAACCGCTCGTGGACGGCGCGGGTATAGTCGCCGCCCTGGCAAGTGACCACGGCGTCCATCTCCGCCAGCGCGTCAAGGTCATTGGCGTCCACCAACGCGGGCACCTCGCGGCCAATATCCGGCCCCGCCTGCCCGGCCTGGGAGGTCGTGAAAAACAACGGCCGCTCGATCAGGGAAAAATCGTCCTCCGCCATCATGCGCCGCAACAGCACCGAACCCACCATGCCGCGCCAGCCTACGAATCCCACCCGGTTTAGTTTCATTGGTTTGATGTGAGCGTCTGCGGCCGCCGGTTTGATTCTGGATTGTTCGTATCATCCCTGACACGAACCCTACGGGCTCCGCGCAATTTTGCTCCCGACAAAATTGTCCCGCTTCCGCGGGGAACGACGGCGGAGTTGTTGCTGGTTCCCGCTATTGTCTTATACTCTACACACAAACAAAAACTCAGTCAAACACCCAACCGAGACACTCGTTCACCCTCAGGTGTTACTCCCGAACGATAGAAAAACAGGGAGCGTCGGCGACTATATTTTTCATCGCATTCGGGAATCCAGGGACTAAACCGGTGGTGGGTCGTGTGGGGCTGGATTCCCGAGAGCGCCAAGTGTCCGTAAGCCGCAAACAACGCGGCAACGGACACTAACGCTCGGGAATGACGACAGAGTTGTTGCCACGTTCCTCGGTGTCATACCCGCATTTGCAGGTATCCAGTTGAATTTGGTTTGGCGCAGGGACAGGGCGCGACCTGTTCCGATTTATTAGTGAAATAGTGAACCCGTACAAATGACCCGTTGGAGCCGTGCCATAATGTGCGGTTTTTGACTGCGAGGAAAAACCGAATGAATTACGAAGTGATGGTCACCTGCGCGGTGACTGGTGCCGGGGATACCATCGGCAAGCATCCCGGCGTTCCCGTTACGCCCGTGCAGATCGCCGATGCAGTAATGGATGCGGCGAAGGCCGGCGCAGCGGTGGCGCACATCCACGTCCGCGACCCGGAAACCGGCAAAGGCTCCAGGGATCCGGCGTTGTTCAAGGAGGTCGTGGACCGGGTGCGCAGCGCGGATACCGACGTGGTGATCAATCTCACCGCGGGCATGGGCGGCGATTGGGTGCCGGGGGCCGACGACCCGGCCATGCCGGGGCCGGGCACGGACATGGTTGGCCCCCTGGAACGCCTCGCCCACGTCGAGGAACTCCTGCCGGAGATTTGCAGTTTGGATTGCGGCACGCTCAACTTCGGCAACGGCGAGGAAATCTATATTTCCACCCCGCCGACGCTGCGCAAAATGGCGGAGTTGACCAAAGAATGGGGCGTCAAGCCGGAACTTGAGGTCTTTGAACTCGGCCACATTCGCTTCGCCCGGCAGATGATCGCCGAGGGTTTGATCGCCGACCCGCCGATGTTTCAGGTTTGCCTCGGCATTCCCTGGGGCGCCGACCACAGCGTTGACGCGATGAAAACCATGAAAGACCACCTGCCGGCGGACGCCGTGTGGGGCGGCTTCGGCATCTCGCGCATGCAAATGCCCATGGCCGCGGCCTCGGTGGCCATGGGCGGCAACGTCCGGGTGGGACTGGAGGACAACCTGTACCTCGAAAAAGGCGTCCTGGCCTCCAACGGCCAGCTGGTGGAACGGGCGGTTGAAATCATTGAGCGCATGGGCGCGCGCGTTATCACGCCGGGGGAAGCGCGCAAGCGGCTCGGTTTGCGTGGGGCGGCGTAGGGACAAGCCGTGACCTGCCCCTGCGGTTGCGCCGTACCGTGTAATGCCGCCCCCCCCTCCCCCCCCTCAAGGGGGGAGTGAAAATTAAAGGAGAACGCCATTGGACATCAACCTAACCCACGAAAACGAACTGCTCGTGAACACGGTGCGCGCGTTTATGGAAGCGGAGATGATTCCCCACGAAGAGCAGGTGGACCGTCTCGGCTGCGTGCCCGAAGAGCTGGGCCGGCAGATTGAAAAGCGCGCCATTGAAGCCGGGTTGTACGCCGCCAACCTGCCGCAATCCGTGGGCGGCGGCGGGCTTGACTATACGAGCATGGCGGTGGTGGAGCGCGAATACGGCAAGACCAGTCACGCGCTTCATTCCTGGGTCGGCAGGCCCACAGAGCTGCTGCTGGCCTGCGAGGGCGATCAGGTAGCGCGCTATCTTGCGCCTTGTGTGCGCGCCGAGAAGCGCGAGTTGTTTGCGTTGACCGAACCCGAAGCCGGGTCCGACATTATGGCGATGAAAACCAACGCGAAGCGCGACGGCGACGACTGGATCCTGAACGGTGCGAAACATTTTATTTCCGGGCCGGTGATGCCGGAGTTCGCCATCGTGTTCGCGGTCACCGGCGTGGATCAGACACCGCGCGGCCCGCGCAAACGGATCACCGCGTTTCTGGTGGACGTCGGCCTCGACGGGTTTGAGATTTCCGAGGGCGCGCGCTGCGTCAGTTATCGCGGCTATCACACCTTCCAACTGGCTTTTTCCGACGTGCGCCTCGGCCCAAATCAAATCCTCGGGGAAGAAGGCCGCGGCCTCGAACTTTCCGGTCAGTGGCTGGGCATGGGGCGCGTGTGGGTGGGGGCGTCCTGCTGCGGCAAGGCGGAACGCTTGTACCGGATGTCGGCGCAGTGGGCCGCCAACCGCAAACAGTTCGGCAAACCCATCGGGCAGTTTCAGGCCACCGGGTTTCGCCTCGCGGACATGGCGATGGGCATCAAGACCGGCGACCTGCTGGTGATGGACGCGGTGCACAAAGCCGACGCCGGGAATATGCGGGACGCAGACGCCGCCATGGTCAAGGTCTATTGTTCGGAAATGCTTGGCCGGGTAGCGGACGACGCCGTGCAGATTCACGGCGGCATGGGGCTGATGGAGGAGTTGCCCGTGCAACGCCTGTGGCGCGACGCGCGGCTGGAACGAATCTGGGACGGCACTTCGGAAATACAACGCCACATCATCACGCGCTCGATACTGCGGCCGCTGGGCGCATGACACCGCCATGACGCCGAAGCGGCGGGACAACCTCAAGCGCCTGCTACGGCCACGCCACGCGGCGTTCATCGGCGGGCGGGACGCCGAGACCGCCATCAACGCCTGCCAACGGATCGGGTTCGCCGGGCAACTGTGGGCGGTCAACCCGCGCCGCGAAACCCTGGGGGGCGTCCCTTGTTACGCCGATGTGGATGAACTCCCCGAAGCCCCGGACGCGGTTTTCCTCGCCGTGCCGCCCCGCGCCGCCATTGAAGTCGCAGCCCGGCTTGCGCGGCGCGGCGCGGGCGGGGTGGTGTGCTATACCGCCGGACTCAACGCGGACGGCACCGAAGGCGGCGCTTCGGATCAGCCGCTGGTGGAGGTGGCCGGCGACATGGCGGTGGTCGGCCCCAACTGCTACGGCCTCATCAACTACATTGACAAGGTGGCGTTGTGGCCGTTCGCCCACGGCGGCCATTGCCCCGGTTTCGGCGCCGCCATCATCACCCAGAGCGGCATGCTGTCCTCGGACATCACCATGAACCAGCGCTCGCTGCCGCTGGCGTACATGGTGTCCGCCGGCAACCAGTCGGTGCTGGGGCTGGAGGACTATATGGAGGTATTGTGCGAGCGCGACCAGGTCCGGGCCATCGGGCTGCACATTGAAGGGCTGAAGGACGTTGAGTCGTTCAGCCGCGCGGCGCGCAAGGCGCTGGAGCGCGGCAAACCCGTGGTCGCCCTCAAAACCGGCACCTCGCAAATCGGCGCGCGCCTGACCGTCAGCCACACCGGCTCGCTTTCCGGCGTCAACGAACTGTACCAGGCATTGTTCGAACGGCTCGGCATCATCAGCGTCAGCGACCCGGTGCAACTCGTGGAAACCTTGAAGTTCATCTGCGTGTCGGGCATTCCCGCCGGCAACCGCGTGATGGGGTTCACCTGCTCCGGCGGCGGCGCCACCTTGCTGGCGGACTGCGCCCACGCCCGCGCCCACGCCGGAAGCAACGCCCTGGAATTTCCGCAGCCATCGGACGCCGCCGCCGCAGCCATGGCGAAGTGGTTGCCCGACACCGCCGAGGTTTCCAATCCGTTGGACTACACGACGCCGATCTGGGGCGTCGCCGAAAAAGTGCGGGCGGTTTTTGATGCCGCGCTGAGCGATCCTTGCGACGCTGCCCTGATCGTTCAGGACTTTCCCCTGCCGGAAGTGGACGAGAGCAAGCCCAGTTACCTGAGCGACACGCGCTGCTTCATCGCCGCGACCGCCAAAGCCGGCATACCCGGCGCGGTTTGCAGCACGCTGCCGGAGAACATAGACGCGCAAACCCGCGCCTTGCTGGTGGCAAACCAGGTGACGCCGTTGCAGGGCATCGTTGAGGCGGTCAACGCCATCGCCGCCGCCGCGTGGTACGGCCGGCGGCGGGCGGTGGTGTTGGACAACGTCGCCGCCGGCCTGGTAATGACAACCGGCGGCGAGATGATCCCCAACGACGAATGGAGCAGCAAGGCCGAACTCCAAACCGCGGGCTTGAAAACCCCTCCGGGACGGCTGGCCACGGGTAAAAACGCGGGCCGGGTAGCGGCGCAACTGGGGTTTCCGGTGGCGCTGAAAATGAACGCCGCGCAGATTGCCCACAAAACCGAAATCGGCGCGGTGCGACTTGGGCTGAACAACGCCGCCGAAGTGGAGGCCGCGGTTCAAATGATGCGCGCCGAGGTCGGTGCCGCCGCTCCCGACCCGAAAATACACACCGACTGCTTTCTGCTGGAAAAAATGATCGCCCCGCCATTGGCGGAACTCATGCTCGCCATTCGCGCCGACTCACAGTTCGGCCTGGCGATGACGCTATCCGGCGGCGGCGTGCTGGTGGAGATGCTCGCCGATGCGGTTACGCTGCTGCTGCCGGTGAGCGAAGCGGAAATTCTGGCGGCACTTGGGCGGTTGAAAATAGCGCCGTTGCTAAACGGCTTTCGGGGCAGGGTGATGGTGGACAAAACCAAACTCGCCGGTACGATTATGCGGCTGGCGGATTATGTCATTGCCAATAAAGATCGTATCGCGGAGATTGAGATCAACCCGTTGTTTGTTTTTGCCGAAGAGGTTTGTGCGGTGGATGCGGTGATGCACACTTGGGGCGATTAGATTCCGACCCCCGTTCAAGCCGGGGGCAGGCTTTTCTGTCAGTGAATTGTGAACTTCTACAATCCCCACAGACCTCGCCGCCGGCTTGAACGGGGGCGGGAAGCCGGCGTCCGGCGTCCAACCGGCGGCGCAACTCGCTGACTTTTGCAGCCGCCGCGCTTTTGCGGTAAGCTGGGCGCGTCCGCCGGACCATTACCATCCCACCTGACTGCTTCTATGAACTCAACGCAACCCGCCGACATTGCTTCCTCAACGCCGTTTTTGCGGATTGACCGGCTGCGAAAAAAGTTCGGCGACTTTGTGGCGCTGGACGACGTGTCGCTGGATGTGTTTGAGGGCGAGTTTGTGTGCTTCCTCGGGCCGTCGGGTTGCGGCAAGACCACGTTTTTGCGCGCCATCGCCGGCCTCGACATTCAGACCGCCGGCACCGTGCATCAGGACGGCGCGGACATTTCCGCGCTGCCGCCTTCGGAGCGGGATTTCGGGATCGTGTTTCAATCCTACGCGTTGTTTCCCAACCTGACGGTGGCCAAAAACATCGCCTTTGGGCTGGAAAACCAGAAGCTCGCCAAAGCCGACATCGCCCGGCGCGTGACCGAGCTTCTGGAACTCGTGAACCTGCCCGGTCAGGCCAACAAATATCCGTCGCAACTGTCCGGCGGCGAGCAGCAGCGCGTGGCCTTGACCAGGGCGCTGGCGACTTCGCCGGGGTTGTTGCTGCTCGACGAGCCGCTGTCGGCCCTCGACGCCAAGGTGCGCACCCACCTGCGCCATGAAATGAAGGCGCTGCAGCGGCGGCTGGGGGTGACCACCATCATGGTGACCCACGATCAGGAGGAGGCGCTGACCATGGCCGACCGCATCGTGGTGATGAACCACGGCGTCATCGAACAGGTCGGCACGCCCACCGAAATTTACCGCCAGCCCGACACGTTGTTCGTGGCCGACTTTGTCGGCGCGATGAATCAGGTGGCGGCGTTGTTGTCGGGCGGCAACTCGTGTTGTTGCGAAGGCGGCGGTGTGCTGGCGACGCGGTCGTGCGACCTGCCGCCGGATGCGCCGGTGGTCGCGACCATTCGCCCCGAAGACATCGTTCCCCACGGCCACGGGGCGCGCGCGCCCGGCGATGAAAATGTATTCGAGGCCGTGGTCGAGGATATGGAATTTCTCGGCTCGTTCTGGCGGTTGTCGCTGAAGAACGCCGCGCTCGGTGACGCGCTGTTGACCGCGGATTTGTCCGTGAACGCGATGCGGCGGATGGAGGCCGAGGTCGGCGGGATGATCACCGTGGAGTTGCCGGCCAACCGCATCTCGGTGTTTCCGCAGCCCGGCAAGACCGCCGCATAAACCATGACCGCCGGCATCATCACCGCCTCCGCCGCACCAGCCGCTCTCGCTCCCGCCCCACTGGTCCGCCCCAAAACCAGCCGCGACGACCGGGTCATGATCGGTTATATGCTGGTGATCGGCCTGTACCTGATCATCTCGCTGGCGTTTCCGTTGTACGCGATGCTGTCGAAATCCGTTTCCACGTCTTACTTTGACCTGAACAATTTTGAATTCCAGGTGCAGGTGGATAAGGGCGGCGGCTGGAGCGCGCCGGTCACCGCCGCCGCGCTCAACGAAAAACTGCAAGTCGTTGCCGCCGAAGAACTCAACACCAGTTCCGACGGCCGGCTCGCTGCCACGGTGTTTTTTCCCGATTTCAGTTTCCGCAGCCCCACGCGCTACCGGATTCGCCAAATCAATCCTGACGCATCCTTCCTGGCCGGCAGCGGGCGCATCGCCGACACCGAGTGGCACGAATACGAGTCCAACCAGTTCAGGCGCATCGTTCTGCGCGCTTCGCGCTCCACCGGACTCGACAACTACCGCACCTATTTTTCCACCCCGGCGCTTTTTCGCTCGATTAAAAATTCGCTGCTCATTTCCATCATCAGCACGCTGATCACCGTCGCCCTGGCGTTCGGTTTCGCCTACGCGCTGACGCGCAGCACGATGCGCTTCAAGGGGCTGTTTCGGATTATCGCCATGGCGCCGATTCTGGTGCCGTCGCTGCTGCCCGGCATCGCGCTGGTGTACCTGTTCGGCAACCAGGGCATGCTCAAGGAACTGCTGCTCGGCGAGTCCATTTACGGCCCCATCGGCATCGTCATCGGCTCGGTGTTTTTCACCTTTCCGCACGCCATGATCATCATCACCACGGCGTTGTCACTCTCCGACGCGCGGCTCTACGAGGCGGCGATTTCGTTGCGCGCCAGCCGCTGGAAAACGTTTTGGACGGTGACCATACCCGGCGCGCGTTACGGTTTGGTGTCCGCGGCGTTCGTGGTTTTCAACCTGGTAATCACCGACTTCGGCCTGCCCAAAGTCATCGGCGGCCAGTACAACATGCTGGCCGTGGACATCTACAAGCAGGTCATCGGCCAGCAAAACTTTGAGATGGGCGCGGTGGTCTCCGTGGTGTTGCTGATCCCCGCGTTGCTGGCGTTTTCCATTGACCGCTTCGTGCAAAAAAAGCAGGTCGCCCAGCTCTCGGCGCGTTCGGTGCCTTACGAGCCGAAACCCCACAAGCAGTTTGATTTGATCTGCCTCGGTTACTGCGTACTGGTGACGGTGTTCATCGCCGGGCTGATCGGCGTTTGCCAGTACGCGGCGCTGATCAAATTCTGGCCCTACGACCTGAGCCTGAGCTTGAACAACTACAACTTCGACGTGATGGACGGCGGCGGCTGGAGCTCCTGGGCCAACTCCCTGCGCCTGGCGTTGTACACCGCGGTCCTGGGCACCATCACGATTTTCTGCGGCGCCTACATGGTGGAAAAAGCAAACCGCTTCGCGGCCACGCGCGCGGCGTTTCAGTTCCTGGCGATGATGCCGATGGCCATTCCCGGCATGGTGCTGGGCCTCGCGTACATCTTTTTCTTCAACAACCCGGCCAACCCGCTGAACGGACTCTACGCGACCATGGGCATCCTCGTGGTGTGCACGGTGACGCACTTCTACACCGTCTCGCACCTGACCGCGGTTACCGCGCTCAAGCAGATGGACAAGGAATTCGAGTCGGTGGCGTCGTCGCTCAAACAACCCTTCCACAAACTGTTCGCCCGGGTCACCGTCCCGGTCTGCCTGCCGTCGGTGCTGGACATTTCCATTTACCTGTTCGTCAACGCCATGACCACGGTCTCGGCGGTAATTTTTTTATACTCCCCCGACACCACCCTGGCGTCGGTCGCGGTGCTCAACATGGACGACGCCGGCGACATCGCCCCGGCCGCGGCCATGGGGATGATGATTTTCTACTCCAACATTTGCGCGCGGCTGATACATCTCTTCCTCACGCGAAAGGTGATGCAGCGAACCCAGGCCTGGCGGACGCGGTTGGGCTGACTATTTCTCGTCAAGCCCGATGCTCTCCGCCACCAACTCCAGAAACGCGCCGGTCACCCGCACCGAGCGCGACTGCTTGCGGCAGATGGCGAATTCCGAGTGGGTCAAGTCGGCGTTGTTCACCTTGAGCGAGCGGAAGCGCAGGTCGTTGCCCAGTTCGTTTTCCGAGACCACGCCGACGCCGAATCCGGCGGCCACGGCTTCGCGCACGCCTTCGCGGCTGCTGATTTCCATGCGCTCGCTGAGCTCCACGCCGCAGTCGGCGAGGGCCTTTTCAAAAATGGCGCGGGTGCGCGAGCCCGGTTCCCGCAGGATGATGCGCTGGCCGGCGAGGTCTTCGATGGCCACGGTGCGCCGCGCCGCCCACGGGTGTTCGCCGGAGACGAACAAAACCAGTTGGTCGGATGAAAGCGGCAGCGCGTCCAGGCGTTCGTCCTCCACCGGAACGTTGGGCACGATGGCGATGTCGCAGCGTCCGGACTCAAGCCACTTCATCACCTGCTCGGAGTTGCCGTACAATATGGAAATCTGGATGCCCGGATAGCGCCGCTGGAAGCGGGCCAGCAGCGGGGTGATGATGTAGGGCGAGTCGGCGCCGACCTTGAGCTGGCCGGTGGTCAGGCCGCGCGCCGACAACAGCAGTTGCTCGACTTCGGCCTCGTAGTGAAACAGCCGCCGGGTGATGGCCAGGGCCGAGCGTCCCAACTCGGTGAGTTCGACGCGGCGGCCGTAGCGGCTGAACAATTTCACGCCGTATCTTTGTTCCAGTTCCTTGACCTGGCCGGACAGCGTTGGCTGGGTGATGTGCAGCATCTCCGCCGCTTTGGTGAAACTGCCCTGGGTGGCGACCGCGTGAAACGAGCGCAGGTGGGCGTGTGAAAGCGGCATAATCTATTTGACCGGTCGGTAATAACGATTTGATAAATACTTCGTTGATAAATACTCTTTGATAATACTCTTTGCTAATACTATTGGAGCGCAGTATAAATAGCAATCCGCAACCATCCGCCACCATCCGCACCGATGCAAAAATGAATACGCCGCCACCGCCATCCTCCCCGCACGCCGCTTCCCCGGACGGCGACCCCTGGTTGCTCACCCCCGGCCCGCTGACCACCTCAAGCACGGTCAAGCGGGCGATGCTGCGCGACTACGGTTCCAGGGACCAGGGCTTTATCAAACTCAATGCGCGGGTGCTGGCGCGCCTCGTGGACATCGTCGGCGGCGGCACCGGCACCGGCGGCGGCCACGTGGCGGTGCCCCTCCAGGGCAGCGGCACCTTCGTGGTGGAGGCCATGCTCGGCTGCTTTGTGCCGCCCGATGGCAAGTTGCTGATCTGCGTCAACGGCGCCTACGGGCACCGCATGGCGAAGATTTGCGAATACCTGAAGCGCCCGCACGCGATTCAGGAATCCGCCGAAGATACCCCGGTGGACCCCGGCCTGCTGGAGCAAACCCTGGAGCGCGACCCGGCCATTACCCACGTCGCCGCGGTTTACTGCGAAACCACTTCGGGCATCCTGAACCCCCTCGCCGAAATCGCCGCACGGGTGGCGGCGCAAAAGCGGCGGTTGTTGATCGACGCCATGAGCGCGTTCGGTGCGCTGCCTCTGGACTGCCGGGAAATCCCGTTTGACGCGCTGGTGGCCTCAAGCAACAAGTGCCTGGAGGGCGCGCCGGGGGTCGGCTATTGCATTGCCCCGCAAGCGGCGCTCGCCGAAACCGAAGGCAATTCGCCGTCTCTGTCGCTGGATTTGCACGACCAGTGGCGCGCCATGCAAAAAAACGGGCAGTGGCGGTTCACGCCGCCCACCCACGTGCTGCTGGCCTTTGACCAGGCGTTGAATGAGTTCGACCGGGAAGGCGGAGTCGAGGGGCGCGGCGGGCGCTACCGGGAAAATTGCGATATTCTGGTCGCGGGCATGCGCGCTATGGGCTTCAAGCCGCTGCTGCCGGATCATCTGCAAGCGCCGATCATCGTTACTTTCCACGCGCCGAAAAACCCGAAGTTCGATTTCGACGCCTTCTACGACGGCCTGCGCCAACGGGGCTATGTAATTTATCCGGGCAAACTGACCGTGGCCGACAGTTTTCGCATCGGCTGCATTGGCCGCCTCAACGCGGTGCAGATGAACGGCGCGCTGGCGGCGGTCCGCGACACCCTCGACTCGCTGGGCATCGAAGGGCTGGTCGAGTAGCGCGGCGTGGATTAGTATAGGGCTTGCCATGACTTGCCATGCCTTGCCGGATTCACGCGCCCCCGGCCCCATAAAAGCCAGGCCCTGAACGGTAACCGCTACCCATGGCCTCGCCAAACCTGTTGTTTGCGCTCAACGTGGCCGGTGCCGTCTGCCTGTTGTTGTGGGGCAGCTACACGGTGCGCATGGCGGTTGAAAAAGCCTACGCCGGGCGCATCGGCTCGCTGCTCTCCGGGGCCGCCGTCTCGCGCTTGCGCGGCCTGCGCGCCTTCGCCGGCGGGGTTTTCGCCGCCACCGTGTTGCAGAGCGCCACCGCCGCCATCCTGCTGACCACCACGGCGGTGACCAGCGGCCTGTTGCCCCTGACCACCGCCGTGGCGGTCATCCTCGGCGCCGACCTGGGCTCGGCCATCGCGGTTCGCGTGTTGTACCTGGATTTGTCTTTCTTGCCGCCATTGTTGTTGTGCGTCGGCCTCGCCATGCACCGCCTGAGCGCCAACTGGCGGCACCAGCAACTGGGCAGGATTTTCCTCGGCCTCGGCTTGATCCTGCTGTCCATCCAACTGCTCAGGCAGTCCGTTGCGCCGCTCGCGGACTCGCCGTCCGAGGCGCTGGTCGCGGCGCTCAACGCGCTGCCCCTGATCGTGCTCCTGGTCTCGGCGTTGTTCACCTGGGCGGCCCATTCCAGCGTCGCGGTGGTGCTGATCATCGCTTCACTGGCCGACGCCGGGCTGGTGGGCGCGCCGTTGTTCGCCTTCGCGGTGGTCGGCGCGAATATCGGCTCCGGGTTGATCGCCCTGTTCCTCGCCAACCACCGCCACCTCGACAGTTACGCCGCGGTGCTCGCCAACTTCCTGATGCGAACCGCGCTGGGAATTTTGGCGCTTGCGCTGGGCGGCTGGATCGAAGCCAACATCGGTCTGCTGGGGGCTTCCGCCGGCGCGCAAGTCATCAACGCGCACCTCGCCTTCAACCTCGTCCTGGCGCTGGTGTTCGTGCCCCTCGGTGGCCGCGTGGCGGCGCTCGCCCAATGGATCATCACTTCGCGCAACCCGGAAACGCCGGGGAGCGGGGCGATCGTCCCCGGCGCCGGCCTCGACCCGGTGTTGATCGGCAAGCCCAAACGCGCGTTGTCCTGCGCCCGGCGCGAAGCCTTTCGCCTCGCCGACAACACCGAAGCGTTGTTCGCCGGCGCGTTGTCCCTGTTTGAGGCCACCGACCGTTCAATGATCGAGCAGTACGCCGGGCGCGACCAGGAAATCAACGCGCGCAACAAGGCGATCCAGCGCTACCTTTCGGAAGTGCGCCGCCACGCCGGCGATCCCGGCGATGAGGCCATGCTCGATCAAATCCTGCGCTTTGCCACCACCATGGAAAACATCGGCGACGTAATTTCCCACAACATGGCGCGCCTCGCCCTCAAGCGCCTCGAGCGCGGCGTGGCGTTTTCCGGCGCCGGGCAGGAGGAATTGCATGCGCTGCACGCCGAGGTGCTCAAGGTCATTCAACTGGACATCACCAACTTCGCCTCGGACGACCGCCTGAGCCGCAAGGCCACCGCCCGGCAAATCACCGCGGCCATGGAACTGGCCAGGGACAGCGTTGCGCACCACCGGCGGCGGCTTAGCGAGCGCAAGAGCAGCAGCATTGACACCAGTTCCATCCATCAGGACACGGTCCGGGATTTGATGCAGGTGGTGCGCTGCATCGAGAACCGGGATTTGAGCTAAGCCAAGCCTGACCCAAGCCGGGGGCATGCCCACCCACCTCATCCTCGTCGTGCTGCTGGCGGCGTTTTTTCACGCGGTGTGGAATGCGTCGGTGAAATCCGGCGATGACAAACTGCTGTCCATCACCGGCATCAACACCAGCATCGCCATCGTCGTGCTGCCGCTGGCGCCGTTCGTCGGCCTGCCCGAGGCCGCGAGTTGGCCGTATTTGCTGGCCTCGGTGATGCTGCACTTCGGCTACTACCTCGGCCTCACCAGCGCCTACCGCCACGGCGATTTCTCCCAGGCGTATCCGGTGGCGCGGGGAACCGCGCCGATTCTGGTGACCTTGTGGGGAGTGTTCGTGCTCCACGAAGCGCTGAGCGGCATCCAGTTGCTGTCGGTCGCCGGGGTCATCGGCGGCATCATGATTTTCGCCACCCGGCGGTTGGGCGCGGTGCTGCATCATCGCAAGGCGCTGGCGAGCGCGTTGATCACTTCGTGCTTCATCGGCGCCTACACCATCGTTGACGGCATCGGCGGGCGCCTGTCCATGAACATCCCGGCGTACATGGTGTGGCTGTCGATCATTGATACGCTGCCGCTGGTGTGGTACGCGGTTCACAAACGCTCCCTCGGCGAAGTCGCCGCGGTAACCGTCACCTGGCGGAGCTTGCTCGGCGGCGCGCTGGCGCTGGGGGCTTACTCGATGGTGGTGTGGGCGATGTCCCAGGCCCCCATTCCGCTGGTCTCGGCCTTGCGCGAAACCTCCATCATCATCGCCGCGCTGATCGGCGCGTACTACTTCAAGGAACCCGCCGGCAAGCGCAGAGTGGTCGCTTCCATCGTCATCTTCGTCAGCATCGGGTTTCTGGGGTGGTCGGAAGCCTGAGGCAAACGCGGGCAAACGGGGGTAAAGGTCGTACAACGCGGCTGTTGGTTAAGTCTATAATTCCATTTCAAAACCAAGCAAACAGGATCAAAACATGCCACAAGAAATCCCCCAACGCGCCGCCGCGGTGGTCATCGGCGGCGGCGTGATCGGCACCAGCGTCGCCTATCATCTCGCCAAACTCGGCTGGAGCGACGTGCTGCTGCTGGAGCGGCAGCAGTTCGCCTGCGGCACCACCTGGCACGCCGCCGGGCTGGTCGGCACCATGCGCGCCAATGAAACCCAGGCGCGCATGATCGTGCAAATCCTTCCGTTGTTGCGCGAGTTGGAAACGGAGACCGGGCAGGCGACCGGCTTTCGGCAAGTCGGGTCGTTGTCAATCGCGCACAGCAAAGACCGCTTTGAAGAACTGAAGCGCGTGGCGGCGATGAACAACGCCTTCGGTATGACCGAAGTGGAAATCGTTACGCCGGATGAAATCAAAAAACTTTTTCCATTGCTGAAAACCAACGACTTGCTCGGCGGCAGCTGGGTCGCGCAGGACGGCTACGCCAGCCCGGTTGACGTTACCGCCGCGTTCGTCAAAGGCGCGCGCGGGCGCGGCGCGATTTGCGTGGAAGGCGCGGCCGTCACCGATGTGCTGCAAGCCAACGGCAAAGTCACCGGCGTGCGCGTGCGTCATAACGACGCCGAACACGAAATCCGCGCCGACTACGTGGTCAACTGCGCCGGCTTGTGGGCGCAGCACATCGGCAAACTCGCCGGCGTCAACGTGCCGTTGCACGCCTGCGAACACTACTACGCCGTGACCGAAAAGTTTGCCGACCTGCCGCCCGACTTGCCGGTCATGCGCGACCACGACAAATGCGCCTACTACAAACCCGAAGCCGGCGGCCTGCTGGTCGGCGCGTTCGAGCCGAACGCGGTGCCGTGGGGGCAGGACGGCATCCCGCAGGATTTTTGTTTCGACGAGATTGAGGGGCACTTTGAGGAACAATTGATGCCGGTGCTGGAGGACGCCATGCAGCGGGTGCCGATGCTGGAAACCGCGGGTTGGCGAAAATTTTTCTGCGGCCCGGAAAGTTTTACCCCGGACGATCAGTTTCATCTGGGCGAAGCGCCGGAGTTGAAAAACTTCTATATCGCCGCCGGCCTCAACTCGGTCGGCATCCAAACTTCGGGCGGGCTGGGGCGCGCGCTGGCGGAGTGGATGAACAACGGCCACGCGCCGATGGATTTATGGGGCAACGATATTCGCCGCATGTTTCCATTCCAGGGCACCCGGCGTTATCTGCGCGCGCGCGTTATCGAGGCCCTGGGGTTGTTGTACGACCGCCATTACCCGTTCCGGCAGATGCAAACCGCGCGCGACGTTCGCCATTCGCCGATTCACGAACGGCTGGTGGAACGCAACGCCTGCTTCGGCGAGGTGGCCGGGTGGGAGCGCCCCAACTGGTTTGCGCCGCAAGGGGTCGCGCCCCGTTATGAATACGGTTTCGGCAAGCAGAACTGGTTCGAGTATTCCGCCGAAGAACACCGCGCGTTCCGCGAAAAAGTGGCGTTGTTCGATCAAAGCAGTTTTTCCAAATACCTGGTGCAGGGCCGCGACAGCTGCCGCGCGTTGCAGCGAATCTGCAGCGCCAACGTGGACGTGGCCGTGGATAAAATGGTCTATACGCACTGGCTCAACGAACGCGGCGGCATCGAAGCCGACCTGACCGTCACCCGCATCAAAGAGGATCAGTTCCTGGTAGTCAGCGCCGCCGCGGTCACCGGCAAGGACATGGACTGGCTGCGGCGCAACATTCCCTTTGATGCGCATTGCACCGTCACCGACGTCACCAACGCCTGGGCGGTGCTGGGCGTGATGGGTCCGAACAGCCGCGACTTGCTCGCCGAAGCCCTCGACCACGACATGAGCACCGCGCGTTTTCCCTTCGGCACCACGCAACCCGTCGAAATCGGCTGCGCGGTGGGGCGCGCCGCGCGGGTCTCGTTCGTCGGCGAACTCGGCTGGGAAATCTACCTCCCGTCGGACATGGCCCGCCACGGATTCGATCACCTGTGGCGCGCCGGCGAAAAATACGGCCTGCGCATGGCCGGCCTGCATTCCCTCGACAGCGGCCGCATCGAAAAGAAATTCCTGCACTTCGGCCACGACGTCGCCGATGAAGATACGCCCCTCCAAAGCGGCTGCGGTTTTGTGTGCGACCTCGACAAACCGATCCCTTTCATTGGCCGAGACGCCGTCATCAAACAAAAAGAAACCGGCGACTGGAAACAAAAACGCCTCGTGCAGTTCCTGCTCAAAGACGCCGAGGCGATCCTCTACCACCACGAACCGATCCTCCACGACGGCCAAATCGTCGGCCACCTGACCTCGGGCAACTACGGCCACACCCTCGGCGGCTCAGTGGGACTCGGCTACGTCCGCCACAAAGACGGAGTGGACCAGGATTTTCTCGACAACGGCGCCATAGAAATCAACATCGGCGGCGAACGCATCCCGGCGGATGCGAGTTTGACGGCGATGTATGATCCGCGGGCGGAGAGGATGCGGGGGTAGTGGCGAGCGGCACTCAGGCCGCCCGGCAAATTTTCCGAATCTTTTGCGCCGGACGCTCGGACGCGAGGTCGTGGGCGATCTGAAGATTGAGCCAAAATTCGGGCGTAGTGTTCAACGCCTGCGCGAACAGCCACGCGGTGGAAGGCGAGACGCCGCGCCTGCCGCGCACGATTTCATTGATGCGCTGCAACGGCACATCCAAATGCCGGGCCAACGCAGCCTGCGTCTGGCCGAGCGGCACAAGAAACTCATCCCGAAGAATCGTTCCGGGGTGTGTGGGGATGCGATTTTTAGGCAACATGACTAATTTTCCTGATTGATTTACTGCTAATGGTAGTCGATCAGGCGCACACCGTGGGCCTGCCCATCCGACCAGCGAAATACAATGCGCCATTGCTTGTTGACTCGAATGCTGTGGAATCCGCGCCACTTCCCCCGCAGGGTTTCAAGCCGGTTTCCCGGCGGAGACTTGAGGTCATCGAGTATGCTGACCGCATTAACCATATCCAGTTTCCTCAGCGCAGCGGACACGATTTCTTTTGGAAAACGCCGGGCATAGCGGGATTTGACGCCGTTGTAGAGATCTTCCGTTGCCGAATCGCCGAATGAAACTATCATGATTCGGCTATTATACTCGAATACACGGCATTCATGCAACCCCGAAATTGTGGCATATACCCGGACTATGAGATCCCTGTCCTGTTGGCGGGCTGCCTCTTACCCGGCCCAGTAACCACCCTGTTTTAGTTTGGCGGTAATGTCGTCGAGGATGCCTTTCCTGCTCGGCGCGTGTTGTACTCGCACCTGAAAAGTTTGCAGCGTTCCCTTCTCGCCCTTGTCGAACAATTTTCCGTCAATGACGAACGCCTGTTTGGATTCGCTGACAACGCATCCAAACGATGCCCTCTTTCCTTTGTGACTGAAGGGTCCAAGTATGATGCGTGTTATGCCGTGAACCTCGGTGATGGTTTGGAACACGCGCCGGGCGTTCGGTGAAGGAATGTCAGCCAGGCTTTTCACTCCTTTTCCCCAGATCGTGCCGTGGGATTTTCCGCTGGCAACCCCGACCTGAGTCTGTGAAACTGATCGGGAAGTTTGCACCGCGGGACGTTTCCTGCGGGCTTGCCACTTATCCGAGATTCCCTTGACAGCCGATGCGTAACCGGGGGTTGCTTCAAGTTCGGCGAGGCTCGCCACGACCGCATCGTTTATGCCGCCGGTGGTCAGGCGCTTCTGCAACTTTCGGTCGCTCTTCCCCAAGCGTTCGATCACCTTCGGCAGAATCAACGCCGGCACGACGATGTTGTTGCGCCGCGCACGACGGCATGTTGCGCGAAGCGCACCCATTAACTTCTCGCGACTGAAAGGTTCATCCCCCCGGTCGGCGGATTTCACCACTATCCACCCGGCATCCGCGCGCAAGATATGCAGCAACGTATGCGCGGCTTTCGGCGGCGTTTCCTCCACCGCCGCCGCATAAAATTCCAGTATGGAGTTGTTCAGGTAGTTCGGATTTGCGACCACCACCGGCCTGCCGGCGCGGTGCGCGTGAACGATCCCGATGGCCGAACCAATGGACTCACGCCACATATTGACGAGCATTCCATCGGCATCTTCAATGGAATCAATGTCGGTTTTAACAATCTCATATGGAGACCCCCTGCGCATCTCGGATGGATCTATGAAATCCATGAACTTGCCGTATTTTTGTTTGACCTCGTCGCGCCACTTGTGAACCTGTATGTCACTACAGCCGCTGATGGGCCCGGCGAGATAAACGCGGAATTTTTGTTTGGACATGCTGCCTCCTGACTGGTAACCCTATCACAGATCGCGCAACGGTTTTGCTTCGGCCCGTCCTGGTGTTGCCGGGCATCCTTCGTTGACCAACCCCGCCAGTTTCTCAACCCCCGCCTCAATCCTCTCCGCCGGAATAGACGAAAACCCCAGCCGAAAAAACCGTTTCGGTTGCCGCCGCGAACCACGCCCGTGGAAAAAAATCTCCCCCGGTTCAAACAAGATTCCTTCGCGGGCGGCGGCTATGGCGAGTTGGCCGGCGTCTAGATTTTTTGGGCCTTCCACCCAGAACGCCGAGCCGCCGAAGGTTGGGCGTTTGCTGTTGCCGGGGAAGTGGCGTTCGAGGAGGTCGCCGAGCAGGGACCAGCGTTCGTGGAGGGTGTGGCTTAGGCGGGTGATGAGGGCGTCGTGGTAGCCGAGTTGCAGAAAGCGGGCGATGATGAACTGGTTGTTGCTCGGCGGGTGGCGCAGCATCAGGCGCCGCAACGCGCGCGCCTGGGCGATGAATTCCCCGGGCGCCACCAGGTAGCCGAGGCGGATGCCCGGCGCCAGGGTTTTGGAGAGGCTGCCGATGTAGATTACCCGGCCGTCGTTGTCGAGGCTTTTGAGCGCGGGGGTCGGTTCGCCGACGTAGTTGAATTCCGATTCGTAATCATCTTCGACGATGATGACGTTGTCGGCGTGGGCGCGGCGCAGCAGCTCCATGCGGCGCGACTTGGGCATGGTGACCGTGGTCGGATAGTGGTGGCTCGGCGTGGTATAAACGCAGTCGCAGCGGCTGAACGCGGCGCCGGGAATCAGCCCGTGATTGTCCACCGCCAGCGGCTCAACCCGCTTGGTGAAAATGGCGAAAGTGTTTTCCGCGTCAACGTATCCCGGCGTCTCGACGCCCACCGTCCTGGCGTGGTTGAGCAGCAGTTGCGCGGTCAGGTAGATACCCTGCTGAGCGCCCAGGGTCACCAGGATTTCTTCCGGGTCCGCCCACAGGCCGCGGCGCGGCAGGATTTTTTTCTGAATCTGATCGATGAGTTGCGGGTTGTCGCGGTCAATATGATCCCCGGCCCAGTCGTGAATGGCGCTGATGGAAGCCGCCTCGCGGCAACACTCACGCCACTCGGCGGTCGGAAAAAGTTCCCGGTCATACTGCCCGCAGATAAAAGGGTAGCGGTACCGATGCCAGTCGGCGGGTTTGTCGTGATTGCGAAACCGCACCGGGTTGATGGTGAGTTGTTTCGACCAGTGAATCTTTGAGCGCCACGGTTTTTCCCCGGAAGGCGTCGCGGCGCGGCCCTTGAGGATTTCGCCGTTGACATAAAAACCGCTGCGCTCGCGGGCGGTGAGAAAACCCTCGTCCACCAAGTGCTGGTAGGCGTACATCACGGTATTGCGCGCCACCGACAGCTGCTTGGCCAGTTTCCTGCCGGAAGGCAGCGGGCTGTCCGGCGCCAGGCGGCCCTCAAGGATGGCGTTCACCAGCATTTCCCGGATGCGGGTTTGCAGCGTGCCGCGCCGCTCACCGGGCCGGCGCTTCGGTAACTGGAACAGGTATTCGGTCAAAACCGGGGTACTCTTTGCAGGTTTTCGGGTTTCAGATTTGCTCAATGGAACGGGGTTTGGCAAAATTACCCCCATCGGCTTGCCGGCGCAACGCAAGCGGATAAGCCGAATCTCCGTATCCGGCCGCCGAATTTCCCGGAATACTGGAATTTCCCGGCGAAACTCATTTATACTGGCGCACTGAAAGCGGGGCCGGGTTCCGGCCCGCCGGATTGTAGCCCGTGTGTGCATTCGCGTGTGCGTTCGCGTGTGCGTTGCGAAACGATGCGCCGGCTATACAACATTATGACAAAACCTGATTGAGAGGAGGTAAAGAAAATGCGCAACAACCATCATACAAACCAAACCCGGAGAAAGGTGCTCAAGGGCGCCACGCTTGCGGCCGGCGCGGCGGCAACCGGTCCCTGGGTGATTAGTTCCAACGTGCTTGCCGCCGCCGGTGAGTTGAATGTTTTGATGTGGTCGGAATATCTGACCGCCGGGTTTTTTACGGCGTTTGAAGAGCAGACCCAAATCAAAATTAATTTCACCGGCATCGGTTCAAACGAAGAAATCATCAACAAGATGAAGGCGTCCAAAGGCCGGGGGATTGATATTTGCAGCCCGACCAATATGCGTTCGCCGCAGTGGTCCGAACTGGGGCTGCTGCAGCCGTGGAATTACGGCAAGATCGGCAACCTCCGGAACGTCAATCCGGCGATGCTCAAGGTCGGTGACAGCGAATGGAATTTTGCCGACCAGGGGTCGCACTGGCTGCCGATGATCTGGGGCACCGAAGGCGTTGCCTGGCGCACCGATATGTGGTCTCCGCCGCGCGCCGACGAGGTGCCGAGTTACGGCGACGTGTGGCAGGAGGACGTCAAGGGCAAAACCATGATGCGGGTTCATTCCGGCATGCTGGGCGCGGGTTTGTATCTCGAGACGATCGGCAAACTCGAACCCGGCGCGATGAAAAAGGCATATGACGGCGAAGCCGGGATGCGCAAAACCTGGCAGGTAGTCACCGATTTCTGTATTGCCAACAAGGCGCAGGTCAAGTTGTTCTGGAACGACGCGGATTCGCAGACCAACGGCTTTCTGAATGACGGCGTTATCGTTGGTCAGACCTGGGATGGCCCGCCGATTGCGATGATGAATAACGCCGACCCGGTGCAGTATCGCGCGCCGCTTGAAGGCTCGTTGGCGTGGGTTGACGGCATGGCGTTGTCGCATCAGGCCGCGGACACGGCCGCCGTGTACGAGTTCGTCAACTACTGTTTTGAACCGGAAGTCGGCGGCCGCTCGATTGACGGCGGTCAGGATGACAGCTGGGGCGGCAAGGGGCATGGCTATAACTCGGCGGTTCTGGGCGCGGATAAATTCGCCAGCAAAAACTACGGGAATACTTTTGCCAGCGTCTATCCGGGCAACTCGCTTGCCAACCTGTGGCCGTGGCCGAAAGAGCCGCAATGGTACGCGGACGTCAGAACCGAGTTCGTCAACAAGTTTCAGGCGGCCTGAGGCGCGACCCGCAAAGCTCCTTTCACCGGGGCTTTGCGGGGTCGTTGAAGTTACGTTGAAGTTAGGTTGAAGACCGGCCAGCAAAGGGGGTTTTTATGAGCGCAGATGTGCAGCTTGACAACGTGTGGATCAAGTTTGGCGATTTCATCGCCGCCCGCGAGGTGAACATTCATATCAAGGAGGGGGAATTTTTTAGTTTCCTCGGTTCCTCGGGCTGTGGAAAAACCACCATTTTAAGGGCGGTGTCGGGTTTTCTCGACCCGTCCGAAGGGCGCGTGTTGATCGGCGGCAACGACATGAAAGGAATCGGCCCCAACAAGCGCCCGACCGCCCTGATTTTTCAGAACCTCGCGTTGTTTCCGCTGATGACGGTGTGGGAAAACATCACCTTCGCCCTGGAGGTCAAGGGCACGGGCAAGGCCGGGCGGCGCAAAAAAGCGGATGAATTGCTCGACCTGATCGCGCTGCCCGGGCAGGGCGATAAAATGCCCAACGAATTATCCGGCGGCCAGAAACAACGGGTGGCCATCGCCCGCGCATTGTGCGCCGAACCCGACGTGTTGTTGCTGGACGAACCGCTGTCGGCGCTCGACTTGAAACTGCGCCAGCATATGCGCACCGAGTTGCGCGCCATCCAGCAGCGGGTCGGCATTACCTTCATCTACATCACCCACGACCAGGGGGAAGCCCTGACCATGTCCGACAACGTCGCGGTGATGAGCCAGGGCGTGATCGAGCAGGTCGCCGATGGCAATACGATTTACGATATGCCCGAAACCTCATTCGTCGCGTCCTTTGTCGGCGAGAATAATTTGTTCGCGGGCAAGGTGTCCGGTGTTTCGGACAAGTATGCGGTTGTTGACACGCGCTCGGGGAGCATTCGCGCGCGCAACGCCAAACGCAACGGCGAGTATCAACTGAGCGCGGGCGATGACGCATTTGTTTTTGTGCGCCCGGAGTCGTTAAAGTTTGTCAATGGCTCGGCTTTTGATAATCAGATTACCGCAACCATCAAACAACGCGAGTTCGAAGGAAATTTCTGGAAAGTGTTTTTTGACGTGGAAGGCGCGAAACGAACCTTCAAACTTTCCATGGTGAACGACGGCGGCGACGTCGGGCACAGCGTAGACGAGCAAGTGCGGCTCGGCTTTTCGGCGGACACAGCGGTGGCAACCCCGGTGGGGGATCTGGCCGACGAGACTTGAGCGAACCCCATCAAATAACCCGGAAAAGCGGCGGCTGAAAATCGTGCAGTACTGGAAAAACTTTTTTCTCAAAAACGGCATTGCCATATCCGTATTCCTGCTGGCTTCGGTCGCGGTGTGGCTGGGAATGTTGATCCTGCTGCCGCAGATTTTCATGTTCGACTTCTCGTTCCGCTTCAACCTGCCGCCGGCCAGGGTCGGCGGCGAGGAGGACGTGTATACGCTGTCCCACTACAAGTTCATGCTGTTCGGCAGCGAACAAGCAACGGATTCCTACAACGTCATAGACGTGTCGG
Source organism: Candidatus Poriferihabitaceae bacterium (assembly GCA_965212085.1). Classification (GTDB taxonomy): domain Bacteria; phylum Pseudomonadota; class Gammaproteobacteria; order Arenicellales; family Poriferihabitantaceae; genus JAHRAW01. Next base: position 187,278 of record OZ243042.1, read on the forward strand.
TTTTTATTCGCACCATCGTTACGGCGGTTTTTGTTACGCTCTTTGACGTCGCCCTGTGCTATCCCATCGCCTACTATCTCGCGCACGTCGCCAGCGGCGGGTGGGCGCGCCTGATGGTGATCGCGCTGATCATTCCGTACTGGGTCAACGAGTTGCTCAGAGCGTTCGCCTTCAAAATCATGCTCGGCACCACCGGCATCATCAACACCTTTCTGGTCTGGATTGGAATTCTCGACCAGCCCATTGACTTCATTTTCGAAAACTACGCGCTCTACGCCGGGCTCGGTTACGCCTTCATCTTGCTGATGATATTCCCCATCTACAACGCCATCGAAAGCCTCGACAAAAACCAGATCGAAGCGGCCAGGGATCTCGGTTCTCCGTGGTGGCGCATCCACAAGCGCGTGGTGATTCCCTACGCCAAACCCGGCATCACTTCGGGGTGCACCATGGTCTTTATGCTGACCGCCGGCGCGCTGGCGGCGCCGCAGATTCTCGGCGGCCCCAGCAGTTTGTGGTTCACCCAAATTATCTACCAGTGGTTTAACCAGGGAAACAACTGGCAACGCGGCTCCGCGTACGCCGTGGTTCTGCTGCTTTCAACCATTGTGCTGGTGCTGGCGGCGATGAAAGTATTCAAAGTGAAACTGGGCGAGGTAACGCGCTGATGACGGCCATGACCTCGGAGAGGCTCACCAGGGTTTTCACGATTCTTTTTGTCCTCGGATTTTTCGCCTATTTGTTTGGCCCCCTGATCGTGATGGGGATGTCGGCGTTTAACAGCTCCTCCTTCCCGCGCGTTTCGCCGTGGGATTGTTTCACCGTGGAGTGGTTTGACGTACTCGCCAACGACGCCGATCTGATAAAAGGGCTGCAAAACAGCATTATCATCGCGGTCGGCGTGGTGATTGTCGCCGTTCCGCTGGGGCTTGCCGGCGCGCTGATGTTGACCCAGGTAAGCAGCCGCCTGCGGCCATGGTATTACACCATCGTTATTTCGCCGATTCTGATACCGGGCGTTGTGCTGGGCATATCAACGCTGGTTTTCTGGGACCGCCTCGGGCGAATGTTCAACGCCGGTTATGATTCGTTCTTTTATGACGGCATCTTCCTTACCATAGTCGGCCAGTCAACTTTTGTCGCCGCGTACGCGATGCTGATTTTCATCTCCAGGCTGCAAAGATTCGACGCCGTCCAGGAGGAAGCGGCGCTTGATTTGGGGGCCACCCACGTGCAGACGTTTCGCAAAATTTTACTCCCGTTTCTCACGCCGGCGATCGCATCCGCCGGCGTGCTCGGGTTTCTCGCGTCGTTTGAAAACTATAACACCACCATTTTCACCATCGTCTCGAAGTCAACGCTGACCACCGTGCTCGCCAGCAAAGTGCGCTACGGCATAAACCCGTCCATCAGCGCCCTCGCCGTGGTGATCATCGGCTTGACGCTGGCCGGCGCGATCTATTTCGAGATTCTGAAACGCCGCGAAGAAAAATATCAGCGCGAAGTTGACCGCATCGTCAAACAAGGCGCGTCCGGGCGCGCCGTCAAAGCAAACCTCCTGGCCAACCCCGCGCTGTTGCTGGTGACCGTGGTGTTTATCGCCGGCCTGGGAACACTCTATTTGGCGGGAACCATTGGCGTTGACGAATGCAAGGTCGTGTTGCGCGAACAAAAAGCCAAAGAGACCGAGAGAAAGGTCCGGGAATTCAGGATGAAAAAAATGTTCAAACAAGCGGCGCCGAGCGCCGCCACGAGCGAAGGCGCAGCCGCGCCCAAGCCGGAAATAAACGCCAAAGGAACCGAAACCTACAACAGCATCTTCGCGCCGACAAACCTGCAGGGGCAGGTCGGTTCGGAAAAAACCAACGAGGCGCCGGATGCGCCGGCCCAGGAAAACGGCGACTCCAACAACATCTTCGCCCCGGAGAATTTGCAGGAGCAGGTCAGCCCCGAATAATAGCCTTGATCAATCTTCGCAAAAGACAAAAGCCTTCCCCGGAACAACCCAGGTTATGAGCATCACCACCACCTGCATCGGCGCCTATCCGAAGCCCGAATACGTGCAGTTGCCGGACTGGTTCAATATCCCGGCGGGGCCGGATACCGCCGAGCCGACCAAGCGCTGGGCGGATGCCATGGCGCGGATGGGCGAAGACGCCGAGGCGATTATCACCCGTGGCGTCGAGCAGGTGGTCAGGGAGCAGGCCGACGCCGGCATTGACATACCGACCGACGGCGAGGTACCCCGGGAAAACTACATTCACTACCACTGCCGGCATCTCGAAGGTTTTGACTTCGACAACCTTACGGAAAAAGAAGTGCGCGGCGGAACCTACTCGGCCAGTTTGCCGACCGTCCGCGGGCCGGTTCGGGCCATGGGGCGGTTTCTGGATGCGGACTGGCGGCGCGCGCAAAGTTTTTGCGAGCAGCCGGTAAAGATCACCATGCCGGGGCCGATGACCATTTCCGACACCAACTGCGACGCCTGGTATCACGACCCGAAAAAACTCGACGCCGACCTCGCCGCGGCCCTGAACGCCGAAGTGCTGGCGCTGGCCGAGGCCGGCTGCCGTTATATCCAGATTGATGAACCGGTGTTCGCGCGGCGGCCCGCGGATGCGCTTGCGTACGGAGTGGAAAACCTGGAGCGCGCGTTCCACGGCTGCCCGGCGCACGTAACCCGCACGGTGCATTTTTGTTGCGGTTATCCCGACCGGCTCGACCGCGACGACTACCCGAAGGCGGAACCGCGCGCTTATTTTGAGATCGCCGACGCCATGGAGGACTCATCGGTGCAGTGGATTTCCATTGAGGACGCCCACCGCCACAACGACCTCGCCTTGCTGGAGAGGTTTCAAACCACCACCGTTATTCTGGGCACGGTGGCCATCGCCAAAAGCCGGGTTGAATCTGTCGAGGAAATTCGTGAACGCCTGCGCGCCGCCCTCAATCACATTGACCACGAACGGCTGGTGGCGGCGCCGGACTGCGGGCTGGGCTTGCTGGGCGGCGACCTGGCGCGGCAAAAAATACGCAACCTGAGTGCCGCGGCGAAAAGTATTTAGCCGCAGGGTATTTAGCCGCCGGGCATTTGGCCGGTAGCATTAATCAAATAGTGTTTACCGTAAAAAAATTTTATCGCAAAGAGGATAACGAAATGAAAGCACGAGCAACCACCGCAGCCGCAGTAGCCGCCAACACCGGCGCCGAGGAAATCCCGCACTTCATCGCCGGTCAACGGGTCCCCGGAAGCAGCGGCCGCTTCGGAGACGTGTACAACCCGGCGCTGGGCGTGGTCGCCAAGCAGGTGGCATTGGCAAGCAAAGCGGAAGTGGAAACCGCCATCGCCGCTGCCTTTGATGCGTTTCCGGCGTGGTCGGCGGTGGCGCCGGGGCGGCGCGCCCAAGTGATGTTCGCGTTCCGCGATTTGATCCGGCGCAACATGGACGAACTCGCGCAACTGGTTTCCACCGAGCACGGCAAGACCATTGACGACGCCAAAGGCTCAATCACCCGCGGCCTGGAAGTCGTGGAATACGCCTGCGGCATACCGCAACTGCTCAAGGGCGAATACTCCGAAAGCGTGGCCGGCGGCGTGGATTCATGGAGCACGCGCCAGCCGCTGGGAGTGTGCGCCGGCATCACGCCGTTTAATTTCCCGGCGATGGTGCCGATGTGGATGTTCCCCATGGCCATCGCCTGCGGCAACACGTTCGTCCTCAAACCCTCCGAGCGCGACCCGTCCTGCGCGTTGCGGCTGGCCGAGTTGATGCGCGAAGCCGGCCTGCCAGACGGCGTGTTCAACGTGGTCAACGGCGACAAAGAAGCGGTGGACACGCTACTCATGGACGAGCGCGTGCGGGGCATCAGTTTTGTCGGCTCCACCACCATCGGCGAGTACATCTACCAGACCGGCACCGCCCACAACAAGCGCGTGCAGGCATTGTGCGGCGCGAAAAATCAGATGCTGGTGATGCCCGATGCCGACATTGACCAGGCGGTGGACGCCATCATGGGCGCCGCCTACGGCTCCGCCGGCGAACGCTGCATGGCGATTTCGGTGGTGGTCACGGTCGGCGATGAACCGGCCGACGCCATCATCGAAAAACTGCTGCCGAAACTCGACGCCCTGAAAGTCGGGCCGTGCACAGACGCATCCAGCGAAATGGGGCCGGTGATCAACCCCGACGCGAAGGCGCGCATCGAAGGCTACATTGACAAAGGCGTCGAAGAAGGCGCCGAACTGCTGCGAGACGGACGCGGGACGGTGGTCAAGGGATCGGAAAACGGATACTTCGTCGGCGCGACCATTTTCGACAAAGTCAAAACCGGTATGAAAATCTACACCGATGAAATCTTCGGCCCGGTGCTGTGCATCGTGCGCGCCGGCGGCTACGAAGAAGCCGTGAAAATGATCAACGAACACGAATACGGAAACGGCACCGCCATCTTCACCCGCGACGGCGACGCCGCCCGCGACTTCGCCAACCGCATCCAAATCGGCATGGTCGGCGTCAACGTCCCCATCCCGGTGCCCCTGGCGTTCCACAGCTTCGGCGGCTGGAAACGCTCCCTGTTCGGCGACCACGCCATCCACGGCCCCGAAGGCGTACGCTTCTACACCCGCCTGAAAACCATCACTTCGCGCTGGCCGTCGGGGATTCGTTCAGGGGCGGTGTTTAATTTTAAGGCGGGGGGGGAGCATTGAGGGGGCTGCTATTTTAAATCATTCCCCGTATGATAGAGGAATGATGAAAATTCATTACAGCATTTTGATTCAATGGTCCGATGAAGATAAGTGCTATATAGCATCTTTGCCTGAATTCGGCGCGTACGCCAACACTCACGGGGAAACCTATGAGAAAGCTTTGAAAAACGCGAAAGAAGTTTTGAGTTTACTGGTTGAAAAAACCAAATCTTTACCGAAGCCGCAAACATACACAGCGGCACACGCTATCGCTTGACTACCCGCTCCCATAAAGTACCACCCGGCATCGCTCCGGGTAGTCGGTGGTGATGACATCCACGCCCCACCCGGCGACTTGCACAATATCCGGCTCTTCGTTGACCGTCCACGCATAGACTTCCAGGCCGAGGTCGTGGGCTTTTTGCACCAACGGCTCGCTCAGGTCGGCGTGGTTACATGAAAAAACATCCGCGCCTTGGTCTTTTGCTTTTTGCAGGTCGGTGTGGTGATAAGTCGTGAAGCCGGTTTTTAACTCCGGCCAAAGTTGTTTCGTCAGGCGCATCAATTCCCGGTCAAAACTTTGCAGGGAAATTCGTTCCGGCGGTAACCGGCATAATTTGATTTCTCTTTTCAGCAGGTCAATGAAATGTTTGCGGGGCGCGGTCGGTGTGTTTTCTCCTTTGCGGTTTTCCTTTAGTTCCAGGTTAAGGATGACGTCCTTGTTGGCGGGTTTTTGCATCCATTCCAAAAACTCTTTCAAGGCCGGCACGCGCGCGCCGTCCACGGGGATTTGTTCGGGAAATTTTGCGGCGTATTCGCTGCCCGGTTTTAACCGCCCGACGTCGTATTGGCGAATTTCGCTCAGCGACAAAGCGCGAATCGGGATGCGTTCTTCAACCCACTTTCCCGTTGCGCCCCTGGTGGTGTCGGGATTCAGGCACAGGTCGTGATGCACCACGATTTGGTCATCGGCGCTCACGCATAAATCCACCTCAACGCCATCAACGCCATGCCGCAGCGCGTATTCAACCGCCGGCAGGGTGTTTTCCGGCCGCCGTCCGCGGGCGGCCCGGTGGCCGTGGATTTTGGGGGGCATGGCGGGTTATGTTTGTTTGACTGCGGCATTGTACCCATCCGCAATACCGGCCCGCAAACCATAATCTCCATTGCTGCGGTATAATCTCCGTTTCAAATTTCCGCCGAGCAAAACCATGTCCTACACCGCCCCGATACGCGATCTCGCTTTTGCCGCCACTGAACTTGCCGGTCTCAACGGCGTTACGAAGTTGCCCGGTTATGAGGAGGCCACCCCTGATTTGCTGCGGGCCATCCTTGAGGAAGCCGGCAAGTTCGCGAGCGAAGTGCTGGCGCCGATTAACCGCAGCGGCGATCAACAGGGCGTGCGGCTGGAAAACGGCCAAGTGATCACCGCCGACGGCTGGGTGGATGCGTACCGGCGGTTCATCGACGGCGGCTGGAACGGCCTGCCGTTCGATCCGGAGGTGGGCGGGCAGGGTTTGCCGTGGCTGGTGTCCACCGCCGTTGCGGAAATCTGGCACGCCGCCAATATGTCGTTTTCTTTGTGCCCGATGCTGACCCAGAGCGCCATTGAAGCCATCCACTCCCACGGATCAGCAGAACTCAAAGCGGCCTACCTGCCGAAACTGGTGTCGGGGGAATGGACCGGCACCATGAACCTGACCGAGCCCCAGGCCGGTTCCGATCTGAGCGCGGTGCGCACCCGCGCGGTTGCCGAGGGCGATCACTACCTCATCAGCGGGCAGAAAATCTTCATCACCTACGGCGACCACGACCTGAGCGACAACATCATCCACCTGGTGCTGGCGCGAACCCCGCACGCGCCTGAAGGCGTCAAGGGCATATCGCTTTTTATCGTGCCCAAGTTCCTGCCCGGCGATGACGGCAACTGGAGCGTGCGAAACGACGTCGAGACGCTTTCGCTGGAGCATAAACTGGGCATCCACGCCAGCCCCACGGCGGCGCTTGGTTACGGTGGCAAGACTGGTAGCAAGACTGGCGGCAAGACCGATGGTAAAACCGGTGCCGTGGGCTACCTGGTCGGCGAGGAAAACCACGGCTTATCCTATATGTTCACGATGATGAACGTGGCGCGCCACGCGGTCGGCGTGGAAGGCAACGGCGTCGCCGAACGCGCCTACCAGCAAGCCGTGGCGTTCGCCGGGGAGCGCGTACAGGGGCGCGCCGTAGACGCGCCGGCCGCCGATGGCGAGCGCGTGGCGATCATTGACCACCCGGACATCAAGCGGCTGCTGTGGCTGCAAAAAAGCCGCATTGAAGCGCTACGCTCCCTTTCCCTGATGGTGGCGGCACAAATGGATCACAGCCGCCGCCAGCCCGACCCGGAGGCGCAAACCCGCGCACGGGAGATGGTGGATATCCTGACCCCCATCGTCAAGGGCTACACCACCGAGGTCGGCCTTGAAAATGTTTCCCTGGCGTTGCAGGTGCACGGCGGCATGGGCTTCATCGAGGAAACCGGCGCCGCCCAGCACTACCGGGATCAGCGCATCACGCCCATCTACGAAGGCACCACCGGCATCCAGGCGATGGATTTGATCGGCCGCAAACTGACCCGAGACGGCGGCGCGATGACTAACCGGGTCATCGAAGAACTGCGCCGGGACTGCGGCGCGCTCAGCACTTCGGGCGAGACCGGCGCCATGGCGAAGACCTTGTCCGCGGCCCTCGACGTCCTGGAGAAGTCGGCCAACGCCATCGTTGCGGCGGCGGCCAAAGACCCGCGCCTGGCGGCGGCGGTGGGCGAGCCGTATCTGCGATTGTGGGGGGTGGTGGCCTGCGGCTGGCAGATGGCATTAGCCGCCGACGCCGCCGCAAAAAAATTACAACGGGAAGACCAGGAACAAGAAGAACAAGAAGAAGACTCGTTCTACCGCGACAAAATACAAACCGCGCGGTTTTACTTCAGCAGCGAAATGCCCAAGGCCGGGTATCTCGCGGAACTCATCAGCGCCAGCGCGCCCCTCGTCGCCGGGGCGGAGGCGCGTTTGTTTCGGGTTGCGTAACTAGCCCGCCCGTTGCTCGGCGGCCAGGCTGACCAGGTAGTCAATCACCTCAAGCAGTTTTTCGTGGCTGCCGGCGAGGGATACCGAGGTACGGTATTTGCCGTCAACGATGATCGCGGGCACCCCGGAAATGCCGTACTTTCGCGACATCACCGTGGCGAAGTTGACCTTGGTTTCCACCGCGAAGGAATCAAACGCAGCGTTCAGCGTCTGCCGGTCGGCGCCGTTTTCAACCGCCCAGTCGGTGAACCGCTTCGCGGTGTCCAGCGGCAGGCGCGTCTCGTGGATGGCTTTGAAGACGCCGGCGTGCAGTTGCCGGTCGAGGTCAAGGGCTTCCAGGGTGTAGTACATCCGCGCATCAAACGCCCAGCGCTCGTTCAAGACCGCCGGCACCGGGACGAACTCGGCGTTGTCCGGTTTGTTGCGCCGCCAGCGCGTGATGAACGGCTCCAGCCGGTAACAGTGCGGGCACTGATACCAGAACAGTTCCACCACTTCGATCTTGTCGCCGGTCTGAACCGGCTGGGTCTCGCTCAGCAGTTCGTAGTGGCCGCCTTCGACGAATTGTTTTTCCTGGGCCGCCGCAGTCAGCAGCACGCCGCTCAGGAGAGCCGGAATAAAAAATTTTGCTGGATAGTTCATAGTATTTGGCATTGAAATCTGGATGGTTGAGACAAATGCTCGGTCATAAAGTTGCGAGGGCGTCGGCGATTTTTTTCGGAAGCCCGTCAAACCCGCCGTTGCTCATGGTGATAATAGTATCATTTCCGCTGAGCCGCAATTTCAGGTTTGCGATAATTTCCCCGGCCCGTTCCAGCCGGAGAATCTCACCGCCGTCCGGTTGCGTCCCGGACAATTCGGACAACGAGGCATCCGCGCCGCCGCTGACCATGGCGCAGTCGGCTTGCTCCAGGGCATCGGTCAACGCCTTGCCGTGGTGACCGGCTTTCATGGTGTTGGAGCGCAGCTCCACCACCGCGATGACCCGGCTGCCGGGATGCTTTGCGCGCACCGCGTCAATGGTGTGGCGGATGGCGGTCGGGTGGTGGGCGAAGTCGTCGTACAGGCGCACCGCATCGGACGCAAACAGCAGTTGCAGGCGCCGGTCGCTGGGAATATAGCCGCTCAGGTATTCCGCAGCCAGGCCGTGGCATGGCTCCACCCCCGCCAGTTCCGCCGCCGCCAGCGCCGCCAGGGCGTTTTGCATGTTATGTTTGCCGATGCACCGCCAGTTCACCCGTGCCACGCTTTGTCCGTGATGAAACACTTCAAAACGGGAGCACTCCTCGTTGAGGGGCGCGGCGCGCCATTCGGCATTGTCGGCGTCTTTACCTGCGGCCACGGAAAAACGCACCACCCCGCTCCAGCAACCCATTTCCATCACCCGCGCCAGTTGCGGATCATCGGCGTTCACCACCACCCAACCGTTGCCCGGCACGATGCGAACCAGGTGATGAAACTGCTTGCGGATCTGCCCGAGGTCGTCGTAGATGTCGGCGTGGTCGAATTCCAGGTTGCCGAGCACGGCGATGTGGGGGCGGTAGTGAACGAACTTGGCGCGCTTGTCGAAAAACGCGGTGTCGTATTCATCCGCTTCAATGACAAAATGTTCCCCGCCGCCGAGGCTTGCGGAATGTTCAAAGTTGCCGGGCTTGCCGCCGATCAGGTAGCCCGGCGAAAGGCCGGCACATTCCAGCAGCCAGGCGAGGATGGACGACGTAGTGGTCTTGCCGTGGGTGCCGGCTACGGCGATCACCGCGCGCCGCCCCAGCACCTGCTCGCGCAACCATTCGGGGCCGGAGCAAAACGCCAGTCGTTCATTCAGCACGCGCTCCACCAGCGGGTTGCCACGGGACAGCGCGTTGCCGATGATCACCGTGCCGGGATCATCGCCATCATCGCCATTAGCGCCGAGGTGTTCGGGCAAGTAGCCTTCCGCGACTTCAATGTTTTGCGAGCGCAGCAAGGTACTCATCGGCGGATAGACGCCCTCGTCGCAGCCGCGCACGTCGTGGCCGCCCGCCCGGGCCAGTTGGGCGATGCCGGCCATGAAGGTGCCGCAAATTCCGGCGATGAAAATTTTCATCTCGCTTGCGCCGATAATGACCGATAAATGACTGCGATAAGGGCTGAGGACAACCGCCGGGATGATACCATTGACGCGATGACCGCGATAAACATAATCCGCACCGCCGAACAACTCGCCGGGTTCGTTGACGCCGCCGTTCGCGCCGGCTGGGTGGCCATGGACACCGAGTTTTTGCGCGAGCGCACCTACGCGCCGGAGTTGTGCCTGATCCAGGTTACCAACGAAGATAACGAAGATTTGACGGCGTGCATTGACCCGCTGGCGCCGGGGCTGGATGACCTGTCGCCGCTGGGCGGGCTGCTGGGGAATCCCGGCGTGGTCAAGATTTTTCATTCCTGCCGGCAGGATCTGGAAGCCCTCGACACCCGCGCCGACTTTCGCGCCGGCAACCTCTACGACACCCAACTGGCGGCGGCGTTTTGCGGTTACGGCGACCAGGTCAGTTACGCGGCGCTGGTGGAAGCGTTGTGCGACGTGTGCCTGTCGAAGTCCCACACGCGCACCGACTGGAGCCGCCGGCCATTGTCAGACGCGCAACTGGCGTACGCCGTTGACGACGTGAAATACCTGCCAACCCTGCGCCGGGAACTGGACCGCCTGCTCGCGCAAAAGGGCCGCGCCGAATGGCACCGGGATGAATGTGCCGGGGCCGTGGACCCGGCCAACTACCGCTTTGACCCGGACAACGCGTGGCTGCGCCTCAAGGGCATCGAACGCCTGAACGCCGCCGCCCAAGTGTGCGCCCAAAAACTCGCGGCGTGGCGGGAGCGAAGGGCGCAGCGGCGCAACCTGCCCAGGGGCTGGATTCTGCCGACGCCGGTGCTGTTGCAAATCTGCCGCCGGCGCCCCAAAACCCCGGCACAACTGGCCGAGGTTGATGACCTCAGTACGGGCACGGTCAAACACGCGGGCCGGGAAATCATCGCTTTGGTTGCCGAAAGCGAAACCCGCGATGCCAGGCCCGCCGCCCCGCCGCTGCAACCGCTGACCACCGGACAACGCCGCCGGGTGCGGGAAATTATGGCGTTGCTCGAAGAGCGGGCGGCGCAGGAGGCGCTCAGCCGCTCGTTGATCGCCAACCGTCAGGAAGTGGAAAGCTTTGTTCGCGGGCAAACTGAAACCCAAACGGATACCCAAATTGATGCCGGTTTGCCGTTGTTCGCGGGCTGGCGCGCGCGCTTGATCGGGGATGAAATTCTGGCGCGTTACGCCTGAGACGATTACTCGCTACTTTCGGTCCCGGCCCCGCCCGCCGCTTTGGGCAACAGCACGATGAGGCTGCCGCCTTCTTTCATAATTCCGGCGGCGCGTTCCGCCGACGCGCCGTGCCCCCAAAACAGGTCGGCGCGCAGCGCGCCCTTGATGGCGCCGCCGGTGTCCTGGGCGAGGACCAGCCGCCGGTAGGGGCGTTCGGGGTCGCCGGGAAAGTTGGTGGACAACCACAATGGCACGCCGAGGTCCACCACCGCGGGGTCAATGGCGATGCTGCGCTGGGCCGTGAGCGGGACGTTGAGGGAGCCGAGGGGGCCATCGATGATGAGGTCGGGGTCTTCCCTCAGCACAAAAAACACATAACTGGGATTGCTGAACAGCAACTCCTCGGCGCGCGCCGGGTTGTCGTGCAGCCATTGGCGGATGCTGAACAGCGATATTTCCTCGCGCTTGAGTTCGTTGCGCGCCAGTAGCACCCTGCCGATGGCGAGGTACGGATGTCCGTTCTGGTTGGCGTAGCCGACGCCGACCATCTCGCCGTCTGGCAGGCGGATGCGGCCGGAGCCTTGAATGTGCAGAAAAAACACCGCGTCTCGGTCATCCACCCACAGCAACTCGTTGCCGGCCAGCAGCGAAGGGTCCGAATCAATCTCTTTGCGCGAGTAAAAAGGCAGCACCTTGTCGCCCTCAATGCGCCCGCGCATGCGCCGGTTTTTCAGTTCGGGATAGACGCCGCCGAGTTCAATGGACAACAACGTTTGCGGGGGTGCGTAGAGCGGATAGCGGTAGCGGTGGTCGCGGGTGAAGCTGCCGAACAATAGTGGTTCGTAGTAGCCGGTGATCAGCCCGCGGGTTTTGCCGGCGCGGCCGTGGAGTTGGTGGGGGGTGAACCAGCGTTCAAAAAACCGCCGGGCGTGGTCGTTATTGGGAGCCGGTTCCGACTGGCTGCGGGCCGCCCGGCACAACGTACGCCAGCGGTCTTTGGCGGCCATCGCCCGGCAGCTGCGCAACAGGGCCGGCCACGCTTCGGCGTGGTTGTCCTGCAACCAGCCGCCGACCTGCCGCCACTCAAGGGGTTTGCCGATGCCGGGGGCGCGGGGTTTGAAAACCGCGCAGGAGGCGATGCCGGCGCACAGGAAAAGCACGAGGCTTAGTCTGAGGCAAGTGTTTTTGCCGGTGCTCAAAGGGGACTGGATCATCAGTCGTGCTTGCCGAGCATCCGCTCACCACCCCCTCGCAACAACCTGTTCGCCGGCGGCCAGTTTGACGCAGGCGGCCAACACTTCGGTCGCTTGTCGAATGTCGTCCAACGACGGAAAGGTCGGCGCAATCCGCACGTTGCGGTCGCGGGGGTCTTTGCCGTAGGGGAACGGCGCGCCGGCTTTGGTAAGTTTGACCCCCGCTTCGCCCGCCAGTTGCACGACCCGCGCGGCGGTGCCGTCGGCGGCGTTGAGGCTGATGAAATAGCCGCCTTTCGGCCGGCTCCATTGGGCGATGCCGAGGCCGCCCAGTTCTCGTTCGAGAATTTCCAGCACCAGATCGAATTTGGGCCTGACCAGCGCCGCGTGTTTTTTCATTTGCGCGCGAAGCCCGGCGAGGTCGCCGAACAATTTCAATAATCGGAGTTGGTTCACCTTGTCCGGCCCGATGCTTTGCACGGCGATGTGCGCTTTGGAGTCGGCGATGTTGGCTTCGCTTGCGGCCATGGCGGCGACGCCGGAACCGGGGTGGGTGATCTTTGAAGTCGAGGCAAATTGGATCACTCGCTCGGGATTGCCCGCCGCCGCGCAGTGCCGGGCGATGTTTTCCAGCGCCGGGCGCTCATCATCCAGATCGCCGAGATGATGTTCGGCGTAGGCGTTGTCCCACATAATCCTGAAATCCGCCGCCGCGGTTTGCATGGCGGCGAGCCGCCGAACCGTGTCGCCGTCGTAGCAGACGCCGTCGGGATTGTTGTACTTGGGTACGCACCAGATGCCCTTGACGGCGGCGTCCCCGGCCACCAGGGATTCCACCTGATCCATATCCGGGCCGTGGCCGGTCATCGCCACGGCGACCAGTTCAAAGCCGAGGTGTTCGGTGATCAGGAAGTGGCGGTCGTAGCCCGGCGCCGGGCAAATAAACTTGCGCCCCGCCACGCGGTTCCACGGCTCAAAGTTGCCAGTACCAGTGCCGCCGCCGGCCACGCCGAACTGACAAGCCCGCGCCAGGGTGTCGTACATCAGGGTCAGGCTTGAATTGCCGCCGACGATGACGTTGTGCGCCGCGACGCCGAGAATCTCGCCGAACAGTTGCTTGACCGCCGGCAACCCGTCGAGGCCGCCGTAGTTGCGGGTATCGGCGCCGTCCGCGTCCCTATAATCGTCCCCCGGCAATCCGAGAATCCGGTTGGACAAGTCCAACTGCTCCGGGGAAGGCTTGCCACGGGTCATGTCCAGGGACAGCGACAGACCCTTCAAGCGGGCGTATTCATCGCGCCATTGGGAATGGCGCTCGCGTAAATCGGTGGCCGGCGCGGCGGGCATTTGGCGTGGGGCGGTGGTGGGCGGCGGATGGCGCGGTTGGGGAATGGGGCGGATTCTAGCAGTTTCCGGCGGTTCGGGGGCGGGGGAAGCAGGAGCGCGTGACAGTCCGGCTAGCACCGGAAGGGTTTGAACGGGAGACTGGAACTTTGTGCGCGAAAACCATACTGGCTTTCCGCCCAATGACAGACGATGCGCCCCTCACGCCTCCCCCGCAAACTGGCCTGAATGCGGGGGAAAATCAACATACAAATGACGGCGTAGGAGATCGAGACTGACGAGGTAGGATGAAATTTGTCAGTGAATTAGTGAACCTGTACAATTGCGCTGTACTTCCGGTGTACAAAGGGGCGCGGTTCATTGTACAATCCCGGCGCTTTTCAACCAGGCCCCGAAGGAGCTGATTTATATGCCATCCGTACAAGTCCGGCAGAACGAGCCGTTTGACGTCATACTGCGCCGATTTCGCCGCGCCTGCGAGCGCGCCGGCGTGTTCACCGAATCGCGCCGCCGCCAGTGCTACGAAAAACCCACCACCATCCGCAAACGCGACGGCGACGCCGCAGTCCGCCGGGAAATGAAACGCGTATCCCGGCAAAGGGCGCGGCGGCAGCGGAAATACTAGCCGGGAGCAAAATGCGCGGCACCCGAAGGTTCGTGTCAGGAAAGGTTCATACCGGGGACGAGCAATCCGGCGCGGCGGCGGCAGCCGCTAACCGCAGGCTGAAACCGCAGGCTAAAACCGTAGGCTAAAACCGTTTCTCCGCGCCAATCTTGATTTCGGTGGAATCTTCGTCGCTGAGGGTTCCTTCAAAATCCTTGCCCACCACTTCGACGCCGATGCGGGCGCTGGGCCACGGGCTCCAGGTATAGCCGAGGTTGATGGTGTCGAGGGTGTCAATGCCGGTGCCGGCTTCGCCGTCTCTGGATTGGTAGCGGCCCACGGAAAAATGCAGGTCCGAGCGTTTGTCTATGCTGTAGTTCAAACTGGGGAGGATGGTGAAGGATTCCAAGGTTTCGGCGTCGCCGGACGGGGATACCGCCACGTCGCTGCCGAAGCGTTTGAGGATGAGGCTGTCAATGCCGTTTCCCAGGGTAACGCGGAGCGCGGCGAACAGGTCGCCGAACCGCCAGCCGCCGGCCAGTTGCACCCCCCACCCCAGTTCTTCGTCATCCACGACCACGCCTTCGTGGACGCCCTTCAAATCGAGTTTTCGGCCAAGGGCCGAGACTTTATAGCGGCCCTGGTCGGCGAATTCCCCCTGCCACGACAGGATCAGGTTCGGCGACCCTTCGCTCAGCCCTTGCAGGGATTGGATCCGCTCGCTGGCCGCATCCAACGGCGATTCGCCGCCGGGCCCCTCAAGGACGATGGAAAATCCGTTGCGGCCCGGCCAGGCGGCTTGCTCCGAGGTCTGCGGGTCGCCAAAGGAATAGCCGGGAGCGCCGTCCGGGGCGCGCAGAAAATCCTGAAAATTGCTCCAGTCGCCGCCCACGTTCGGGGGGTTGCCCAGGCGGTTAATTTTCAGCCCCTGGGACTGGTAGGAGGACATCAGGTGATCGAGGTTGTCGAGGTCGCCGGCGTCTATTTCCTGGGCGTTTGCCGAGGGAAACGGGAAAAGGCACAACAAAGCGCAGATACCGCAAACTCCGGAAAACAATGGCCGCTTGCCAAGCCCGGCCCTGACTGCCACAAACGCCGCCACAAACGCCGCCACAAGCACCGACAACCCGCCACCGCAATCGCCGTTTCCGGCGTTGTTCCAGACTGATTTGACGCCCATCATCGTGCTTTCCGCCCGCTCCCGCCCTCCGCGGTTGCGAAAGGCTACATACCGAAAACCTTATCACAGTTTGACCGCGATTGCAAATCCAGGCAACCCTGCATAGGTTCACTAATTCACTGACAATGACAAATACGGACAGGTCGCGACCTGTCCCTACTTGCGCACAAAGTTCCAGCCTCCCGTTCAAACCTTTCCGGCACTAGCCGGACTGTCGCGCACAGGGATGTGCGCGCGGCGCCGGAAACAGGAGTTTCCCCGCGCCGCAAAGGGGGGCGCGGGGGGTCTCCCCCCGCAAACGCGCGTCACGCGCCCCCGCAAATCCGCGCCGTCGTCATTCCCGAACGATAGAAAAATAAGGAGCGCCAGCGACTATATTTTTCATCGTATCGGGAACCCGCTTTTTTGGTTCGGCGCCAGCCGAACTGTCGCGCACAAGGATGTGCGCGCGGCGCTGGAAACAGGAGTTTCCCCGCGCCGCAAAGGGGGGTGCGGGGGGTCTCCCCCCGCAAAAGCGCGTCACGCGCACCGCAAACCCGCGCCCCGCAAACGCACCGCATCGCGCTACTGGATTTTGATTAGATGATACGCTTTCCTGAACAAGATCCGGCCATATACGGTACACTCGCGCATGGGGGGATCCTCGTGTTGGGTTACAGGAATGGGTCCCCCCTCTTTGACATCAAATTCGTCTCAGCTGTGGTTGAGCTACGCCAATCGGTAAATCGGCAAAATGCAAATCAAAGACAAGGTGGCGGTGGTCACCGGCGCGAGTGGCGGTATTGGCTTTGCGGTGGCCCGGCGGCTGGCGCACAAAGGCGCGCGCGCCGTGGCGATGGTGGATCGCTCGGAGCGTTGCGCGCAGACTGCGGAGGCGTTGAACCGTGAGGCGGGAAGCGGGGTGGCGCGGGGGTTTTGCGGCGACGTTTGCGACGCCGGTTTTCGCGCCGAGGTGTTCGCGGAGATGGAAAAGGCCGGCGACCCGGTGCGCATCTGCGTTCCCGCCGCCGGCATTTTGCGCGACGCGCTGGCGGTGAAGGTCAACCGCGACAGCGGCCGGGCGGAACTCTACGACGACGCAGTTTTTCGCAACGTGCTTGAAATCAACCTGCTGCATCCGGTGTACTGGAGCATGCAAATGCTGGCGCGCATCGCCGAACAGCGCGGCGCGGCGGGGTTGAAAAAGTGGCAGCCGGAGGAGGCCATTCAGGGCGCGGCGGTTCTGGTGGGTTCGATTTCTTCGCGGGGCAACCGCGGGCAGATTGCCTATTCCTGCGCCAAATCCGCGCTCAACGCAGCCGCCAAAACCCTGAACGTGGAGGGCATGCACCACGGCGTGCAGACCAAGATCATCCACCCCGGCTTCGTCAATACGCCGATGGCCGAGCAACTCCCCGACGGCCTTTTTGAAGACCACATCAAGCCGCTGATTCCCCTCGGCAGAATGATCGAGCCCGATGAAATCGCCGACGCGGTCTGCGTGCTGATCGAAAACCCGGCCATCTCCGGGCAGTTGTGGGCCGACGCCGGATTTGTATGATCATACTGCCGTATAATAGCCCCGCGAACTTCCAATCCTCCCCAACCATCCCAACCATGCCAACCATGTCCGAAGCAAAACTTTCCGCCGAAGCCATCCAACAATCCCTCGAGCGGCTGAATGAAGACGCCGCCGCGCCCTGGGAAATCGCCGGCGGCAAACTCCACAAGACCTTCGTCTTCAAGGACTTTATCGAAGCCTTCGGGTTCATGACCAAGGCCGCCATCGCCGCCGAGAAAATGAACCACCATCCGGAATGGCGCAACGTCTATAAAACCGTCGGCGTTGACTTGACCACCCACGAATCCGGCGGCCTCACCCGGCTCGACTTCGACCTCGCCGGGCGCATGGAAACCCTGGGCCGGCGGGCATCGTCGCCATAAGCCGCAGCCGTAGCCGCAGCCGCAACCACCACGGCATGCCCGGCCCGCGCGACACCCGCATCGAGCGACTGTCCGGCGGCACCGGCACCGTCATCACCGCCACCGCACGCCTCGCCCGGGAACTTGGGCGGCAATTCGACCGGCATCAACTCGCCACCGGCAAACAAGCCTGGGAAAGCGCCGACGTGCTGCCCTGGAACGCGTGGTTGCAGCGCACCTGGCGAAACCTCGGCGTCCATCTGCAACGCCGCCCGCTCCTGCTCAACGAGTTGCAGGTGGTGGCGGTATGGGAAGACCTCATCCGCAACGACGTCCGCCGCCGGCAGCGAGACGCCGCGCCGTTGTGGAACGTCCACGCCACCGCCAAAAGCGCGGTCGGCGCATGGCGCATCTTGAACGCCTGGAATATCAGCCTTGACGACTGCGCGCGATCATCCCAGGAAGATCACCAATGCCTGGTTCGCTGGGCGCGGCGTTTCCGGCAACTGTGCGCCGAACGCAACTGGACCGACCCGTACTGCCTCGCGGACCGGCTGCGCGAAGCTTTGGCGGGCGATGAACTCCCACCCGAATTGAGCGTGAGTGCCGGACCCATTGAACTGGCCGGCTTCGATCACCTGCTTCCCCAGCAGCAATCGCTGATCGATGCGCTGAAAGCCGCCGGTATCGAAATTGAAACCGGCATCCAGATCCCTTCGCCGGACGCGCCCGCCAACCCGGAAACCGCCCAAAAAATTGCCAGCCATACCTGCCATACCTGCCATCATTACCCGAACGAAACCATCCAGTGGCTGAGCGCCGCCCGCTGGGCCAGAGAAAAACTGTCGGACAACCCCCAGGCAAATCTCGCCATCATCGCGCCGGATCTCAACCGCGCGGCTCCCGCCATCGAATACGCGCTGCAACAACTCCTGTGCCCGCAGCAACTCGCCGGCTCCGGCTCCGAATCCGGCTCCGACCTGAGCGCGAACCGCCCCTATCACCTGTCGCTGGGCAAAAAGCTCAGCCGCCATCCGCTGGCGAAGGCCGCCCTCATCGCGCTGGCGCCGCTGGCCGGCGGGCCGCTGCCCGGCGATGCTTTCGGTCAACTAATCCGCTCGCCCTTCATCCTCGGCGCCGACAGCGAGGCCACGGCGCGCGCCAAACTGGAGCGGTGGTGCCGGCGGCGGCTGCCCTATCAACTGCGCTTCCGGCAGTTTCTCAAGGAATTGCCCGACCCCGATAATCCCGATCAACCCCCCACCGGCGGCCCCCATTGCCCGCGCCTGCTTGAGGCGTTGCGCGCCGTGCTGCCGTTGCTGGAGGGTGCCGGCAAACCGCAATCCGCCGGCCACTGGGCGCATCACTTCGGCGAATGGCTCAAGCAGATCGGCTGGCCCGGCGAGCGCGCCCTCGACAGCGACGAGTTTCAGGCCGAGCGCGCGTATCGAAGGCAACTGCGAAACCTCGCCCTCCTCGACCTGACCACGCCGCCGATGAACGCCGCCACGGCGCTGGGATGGCTGCGGCGGCGGGTTGACGAGCAGCCGTTTCAGGTCGAGGCCCACGACGCGCCGGTGCAGGTGCTCGGCGTTGTGGAAGCCGCCGGGCAGCGCTTCGACGGCATCTGGTTCGGCGGGCTGGTGGAAGCCGAGTGGCCGCCGGCGCAACGCCCCAACCCGTTCATCGCCGCCGGCCTGCAGCGGGAAGCCGGGGTTTTTGAGGCATCCCTTGAGCGCAACCGCGAACGCGCCGCGCTGCAACAACAGCGCCTGATCGCGTCCGCCGATGAAATCGTTCTTTCCCGGCCGCATACCGTGGACGAAGTCCCGGCGCAGCCCAGCCCGTTGCTGAGCGGCGCCTTTGAGTCCCACGACGCCCAAGCGGCGGACTTCGACACGCCGGCGAATATCCTGCATCGCAACCAACCGGCGTTGCAGAGTTTTAGCGACGCCCGCGGGCCGGCGTGTCCCCGCGAAGCCGTGGCCAAAGGCGGCGCATCGCTGATCGAGAACCAGGCGAAATGCCCGTTTCGCGCCTTTGCGATACACCGCCTCGGCGCCCGGGAAGTCGAGCAAAACCAGCAGGGGCTGGACGCCGGAGAACGCGGTTCGCTGATTCACCACGCGCTGCAACTGGCGTGGCAGAAGATTCGCGGTTCCGCGGAACTGCAATCCCTGGCCGCCGAAAAACTCCAAGAAATTATCCGCGACGCCGCCGAGCAGGCCGGGCGGCGCTACAAGGTTTCGAGCGGCTGCGGAGAGCGATTCCACCACACCCAGGTGCGGTGGGCGAGCGACACCCTGGCGGAATGGTTTGACATCGAAAAACAACGCCCCGGCGCTTTCGTGGTCAGCGCCCTTGAGCAGGAAACCGCGTTGCACCTGAACGGCCTGCAATTAACTGTCAAGAGCGACCGCATTGACCGAATGGAAAACGGCGCCCTCGCGCTCATTGACTACAAAACCGGCGCCCCCGGCAGTTTGCAAAACTGGAACGGCGCGCGCCCGCAATCGCCGCAGTTGCCGTTGTACGCGCTCGCTCAGGAAGCCGCCGTGGAAACCGTCGCCTACGGCCGGGTGCGAAGGGGTGACTGCGGTTTCAGCGGGGTTGCCCGCGAGTCGGAATTCGGCCACGGCGTGCGCCCGCTGGCAAGCAGCAGTTTGAAAAAAGACTTTGCGGACTGGGACGAGTTGATGGCGCACTGGCGCACGACGCTGTCCGAACTGGCGCAGGAATTTCTCGACGGCGAAGCCCGCGTCGAACCCATCAACGCCGGCGTCTGCGAGCGCTGCGACCTGCACGGCTTGTGCCGCATCGGCGCGCAACCGCAGGACCAGTTGTAGAATGAACCCGCCCCCCGCCCCCGCCCCCGATCACGCGCAACGCCGGCGCGCCCTGGACCCCGGCGAGTCGTTCATCGTCCAGGCCCCCGCCGGGTCCGGCAAAACCGAGTTACTGGTGCGCCGCTACCTGGCGTTGCTGGCCAAGGTCGAGGCCCCGGAACAAATCCTCGCCATCACCTTCACCAAAAAAGCCACTGCGGAAATGCGGTTGCGGATCAGCAACGCGCTGAAGCGCATCAAGGAAAACGGCGACCCCGAGGACAACCCGGAAATCCTCGCCATCGCCGACGCCGCGCTGGCCAACGACCGCAAACACGACTGGCGCATCACCGCCAACACCCGGCGGCTGCGGATACAAACCATTGACGCTTTCTGCAACGAGTTGGTGCGGCGCATGCCGTGGTCGGCGCGCTTCGGTTCGCCGCCGGACATCGTCGACGACGCCAACCCGCTCTACTTGCGGGGGGCGAAACTGGCCCTCGATCACATTGAACAAGACTCTGACTCCGACTCCGACTCCGGTTGTGGGGACGCCTGCCGGCATCTGCTGGAGCTGGTGGACGCCGACTGGAACAAGGCGCACACCCTGCTCGCCGATATGCTGGCAAAGCGCGACAAGTGGATGCGCTTGCTGGGGCCGGCTGACCGCGCGCACCTGGAGGAGATGTGGCAACGGGTGGTGGATCTGGAATTGCAGCGCGTGGCGGAGATGATGGCGATCCCGCTGCAAGCGGAACTCGCAGATCTGGGCGCGTTCGCCGCCGGCAAACTGAAAACTGCCGGCAAGGAGTCGAAGGTATCCAAAGTACTGGCCCTGCACGACGCGCAGGGTTTTCCCGATGCCAGTCACCGCCGCATTGAACAGTGGCACGGTATCGCTGAGTTGCTGCTGACCGCGGACGGCAACTTGCGAAAAACCGTGAACGTGCGGCAGGGTTTTCCCGTTGATAGCGAGCAGAACAAGGCCGTGAAGACGCGAATGCTCGGCCTGCTGGACGGGCTGAGGTCATCCGCGTCCGCACCGACGCTGGTGGAAGCCCTGGGCAAAGTGCGCCTGCTGCCGGGGGCGAAGTTCAGCGACGGGCAGTGGCGTTCCATCAACGCTTTGATGCAACTGCTGCCGGTGGCGGCGGCGGAACTGCGGCTGTTGTTCAAGGAGCAAAACCAGGCCGACTACATCGAACTTACGCAACGCGCGGCGCTGGCCCTCGGCGAGCCGGACGACCCTTCCGACCTCGCGCTGGCCTTCGATTACCAACTCGGGCATTTGCTGATGGATGAGTTTCAGGACACCTCAAGCGCGCACGTTGACCTGCTCACCAAACTGACCGCCGGCTGGCAGAACGGCGACGGGCGCACGTTGTTTCTGGTGGGCGACCCGATGCAATCCATCTACCGGTTCCGCGAAGCCGAAGTCGCCAACTTCCTGCAAGTCCAGCAGACCGGGCTGGGAGATGTGCGCCCGGAGTCCATCGTTCTTGAATCCAACTTTCGCTCCGCGCCGGCGTTGGTGGAATGGTTCAACCAAACGTTCCAAGTGGTTCTGCCAGCCCAAGACGACATCATCAACGGCGCGGTTCGGTACACCCCGGCTGCCGCGCACATCAACGACCCGGCTGACAATCCGGCCAACAAACCGGGCGGCGCGGTTCATATCCATCCCCGCATCAACAGCGACCCCGAACGCGAGGCCGCGTCCGTCGCGTCCCTCGTCAAAAAAGCCCAACGGCAGGATCCCGAACAATCCATCGCCGTGTTGGGCCGCACCCGCGGACACCTGTACGAGGTCGCCGAGGCGTTGCGCCGTGAAGGGGTTGCGTTCCAGGCCGTGGACCTTGAAAAACTCAACGACCGCCCGGCGATTCGGGATTTGATCGCGGTCACCCGCGCCCTCGCCCAACCCGCCGACCGGATTGCCTGGCTGAGCCTGTTGCGCGCGCCGTGGTGCGGGCTGGGCCTTGAAGATATTTCAGCCCTCGCCGCCGCCGACCACGCCGCAACCATCAGCGAACTTTGGCGGGATGACGCGCGGCTGGCGGCGCTGTCCGAAGAAGGCCAAACCCGCCTGACGCGCCTTGCCGATTCCCTCGCCGCCGCCCTTGTGCGGCGCGGGCGAACCGGCGTGCGGCAAAACGTCGAAGCCGCCTGGCTCAGCCTCGGCGGGCCCGCCACCGTCGGGCAATCGGACCTGGTTGACTGCCATCGCTATCTCGACCTGCTCAGCGAAATGGAAGCGGCGCGCGTCGAAATTACCGCCGGCAGTTTGCAGGAAGCCACCGAAAATCTTTGGGCGCGGGGCGGCGTTGATGCGCGCGTGCAACTGCTGACCATCCACAAGGCCAAGGGGCTGGAATTCGACGCCGTGTTCCTGCCGGGCCTGGGGCGGCGGCCGCGCGCCACGGAAAAAACCCTGCTGCGCTGGTGCAAACTTCCCCGGCAACTGCTGACCGCACCGCTGCCGTCGAGCGCCGAAAAAGACGACGCCTTTTATCCATACCTCGAACACCTGGAAAAAATTCACGCCCACAACGAGTTGTGCAGGCTGTTGTACGTCGCCTGCACCCGCGCCAAAAAAAACCTGCACCTGTTCGGCGGCGTCGGCGGCCAGGACGGAGCGCCCGGCGATCCGGTTTCCGATTCCCTGCTGTCGCTGTTGTGGCCGCAGGTGCGCGAGCGGTACGCCGAAGCGGCCGCCGCCGATGACGCTGAAGGAACTGATGCGGCTGAAGCAGAGAATGAAAACAAAACCGCTTCACCCCAACCCCGGCCCGTGCAAAAACTGCCGCTGAAATGGCGCCCTCCGGCGTTGCCGCAAAGCATCGCCGTTACGGCGGTTGCCGGCGCCACGGAAACGGAGGAAACCGAGCCGCTCGAATTTTCCTGGGCCACCGAAACCGCGCGGATTGCCGGCATCGTCATTCATCAGATCCTGCAGCGCGTGGACGACGCCGGCTGGGAACGTTGGAGCCGAAACCGGACAGCCACCGATGAAAAGTGGCGCAACCTGCTCATGGAAAACGGCATCTACGGGCAACACCTCGAAACCGCGCTGCAGCGCGTCACCGACGCCATCGAAAAAACCCGCGGCGACCCAAAAGCCGCGTGGATATTTTCCAACGAACACCAAAACATCAAAACCGAATGGCCCCTCAGCGCCCACGTGGACGGCAAGGTCGTGCACGTCATCATTGACCGAAGTTTCACCGATCAAAACGGCACCCGCTGGATCATAGATTTCAAATCCGGCCGCCACACCGGCGGCGGCGCAGAAGAATTTCTCGACCAGGAACAACAGCGACACCAGCAACAAATGTCATTGTACGCCGCAGTAGTCGGCCAACTGCAACCGGGCGAAGTCCGGCTGGGTTTGTACTTTCCGGCACTGCGGGGGTGGCGGGAGTGGGCGGGGTGATGTTTGCCGTGTGGCCTTGCTATCGCATGGAGCGCACACCTACAATAACGTGAATCAAAAACAGCCGCGAAGAACCAATGAAACAACCCGATTTGCACTGGATATCCAATTTCATCTGGGGCATCGCCGACGACGTGCTGCGCGATCTCTACGTTCGCGGAAAGTACCGGGACGTCATCCTGCCGATGACGGTATTGCGCCGGCTGGACGCGGTGCTGGAAGGGACCAAACAGAACGTCCTCGACATGAAAGAAAAGTTGGAAAAGGAAGGCATTGACAGGCAGGATCAGGCTTTGCGCCAAGCCGCGGGGCAAGCCTTCTACAACGACTCAGAGTTCACGCTCCGCGACTTGAAGGCGCGCGCCAGCCAGCAGCGGTTGCGGGCGGATTTCCAAGCCTATCTCGACGGTTTCTCGGAGAACGTGCAGGACATCCTGGAAAATTTCGAGTTCCGTAACCAAATCCCCCGGCTCGTGAAGGCGGACGCGCTGGGTACGCTCATCGAAAAATTTCTCTCGCCGGACATCAACCTGAGCCCAAACCCGGTGCGCTATGACGATAAATCGGTCAAGCATCCCGGTCTCGATAATCACGCCATGGGCACGATTTTCGAGGAACTGGTGCGCCGTTTCAACGAAGAAAATAACGAAGAGGCGGGCGAGCACTGGACGCCGCGCGATGCCGTCGAACTGATGGCGAAATTGATCTTTCTGCCCATCGCCGATGACATCAAGTCCAGCACCTATTTATTGTACGACGGCGCCTGCGGCACCGGCGGTATGCTGACCGTCGCCGAGGAAACGCTGCGAAGCCTTGCCGAGGAACGCAACAAGCAGGCTTCCGTTCATCTCTATGGACAAGAGATCAACGCCGAAACCTATGCCATCTGCAAGGCCGACCTGCTGCTCAAGGGCGAGGGAGACGCGGCGGACAATATCGTCGGCGGCCCGGAACATTCAACGCTTGCCAACGACGCTTTCCCGGCGCGCGAGTTTGATTTCATGCTCAGCAATCCACCCTACGGCAAGAGTTGGAAAAGCGACCTGGAGCGCATGGGCGGAAAGGGTGACATCAAAAACCCGCGCTTTATAATTGAACACGCGGGCGACTCCGAATATTCGCTGGTTACACGATCCAGCGACGGCCAGATGTTGTTCCTTGCCAACATGCTGTCAAAGATGAAGCAAGACACGCCGCTCGGCAGCCGTATCGCCGAAGTGCACAACGGCAGTTCACTCTTTACCGGCGATGCCGGACAGGGCGAAAGCAACATCCGCCGCTGGATTATCGAAAGTGACTGGCTGGAAGCCATCGTCGCCCTGCCGTTGAATATGTTCTACAACACCGGTATCGCCACCTACATCTGGGTGCTGACCAACCGCAAGCCGAAGCATCGCAAGGGCAAGGTGCAACTGATTGACGCCACGCAATGGTTCCAGCCGTTGCGTAAAAACCTCGGCAAGAAAAACTGCGAACTCGGCAAAACCGACATTGAACATATCTGCAAAACTTTCCTCGCTTTCAAGGAAACCGAGCAGAGTAAAATTTTTGATAACAAGGCGTTGGGTTACTGGAAGGTTACCGTTGATCGGCCGTTGCGTCTCAAGGGCGTTGACCCGAACCGCACCTACAAAGCCAAAGAAATCAAGGAACTCAAAGAAACCGCCGGACGCGCCGAAGATGCGCCGCCGGTTATCAAGAAAATCCACAAGAAAGGCACCGCACCGGATCCGTTGCGGGGCTTGTTTGAGAGCACTATCAATGACAAACCGGCTGTGGTGGAATATGAACCTGATACTGAGTTGCGTGATACTGAGCAGATTCCGTTGATGGAGAAGGGTGGTATTGAGGCGTTTTTGAAGCGGGAGGTGTTGCCACATGCTTCTGATGCCTGGTATGTCTCGGATAGTGTTAGAATTGGGTATGAGGTTAGCTTCACCCGCTACTTCTATAAGCCCCAGCCGATGAGGACGCTGGAGGAAATTCGGGCGGATATCCGGGTACTGGAGACGGAAACGGAAAGGTTGCTGGAAAATATTATAGGAGGAATTGAAAAATGAACTTGAGATTTTGGCGCAAAAACACTAGGAAAGTAAACTTGGATGCATTGTTCAAGCGATACCAGTTAGAAAACATCAAAATAAACTTACCAGGAGTAAGTGCTGACTTAGCTCTTGACAGAGCTGATGAAGATGCGGCATGGGATTTGTATATTGAGATGTTGACTAGAATCGTGACCCAGCCCCTACCATCTGAAGATGGAGATGAAAAGATAGCATTGGACAGCATTTACTCACTTTTCCCAACTACTCGTGAAATTCTCCACCGACATGGACGAAATACCATCCAGTTCAGTAAACTTGCTATACCTGTATTGAACCAAATAGTGCGACCCTTTACCGCAAAATGGCATAGAGAGTCCTTGTTAGGGGCTTTTAACGAACAAACCAAACGAAAAAAATTTCGGAAAGAATTGGAATACCTGCAAGTGCAATTATGTAATTATAATCATATGCTGGCGAACATTGCCGGTGTGGAAGATTTGACAGACATGGAGAAAATGACACCTGATGAACACCAATAGATTACGAAAGGAGCCAATACTATGACTGATGAAACGAAAAATATTTTTATATCCCACATTCATGAAGATGACGCAGGTCTCGGAAGACTCAAAGATCTTTTGAATAGTAACGGAATGACGATCCGAGACTATTCGATCAACGCAGATAATCCCAACAATGCCCATGCGGAAGAATATATAAAGTCTCAAATTCTTGCACCACGCATTCAACAATCAAGCACATTGGTTGTCTATATTTCCCCTGAGACCAAAGACAGTGAATACGTCGATTGGGAAATAGAATATGCCGTAAAAAAAAGCAAACGAATTGTGGGAGTTTGGGCACACGGTGAAAACGAATGTGAAACACCCGAGGCGTTGGATAAATTTGCTGATGCTGTGGTGGGCTGGACGGGCGATCGTATTATTGACGCGATAAACGGCGTAATTGACGATTGGCAAAAACCAGACGGAACCCCAAGTCCTTCGCGTAACATTAAACGGTATAGCTGTGTCTAAAAGAAGGCTTGTGAATTTATTCTCTTATGTTGTCGCTCGTGACTACGGGTTTGCTCCGAATCCATTTTTTGGAGTATGTACGTTGGCCACCTGTAAGCCGAGAATTCGAAAAGCTGCTATGGTTGGAGACTGCATAGTTGGCACTGGTAGCAAACCACAAAACGCACAAGGTTTTTTGGTTTATGTTATGCGCGTATCAGAGACAATGACATATAACGAATTCTGGGAAAACAGACAGTTTCGCCAAAAAAAACCGAACCTACGAGGAAGTATCAAGCAAGCATTTGGCGATAATATCTATTTCAGAGATGTATCTGGAAAGTGGCATCAGCGGGATTCTCATCATAGTTATGCGAATGGCTTGTCCAATCCACATAACATTAACCATGATACACAAGTGGATAGAGTACTAATCGGTACAGATTACATTTATTGGGGCGGTTGTGGCCCTAGGATTCCTCAGGAATTCAGAAATTACAACGGGCATGATATTTGTGCATTGCGGAACCATAGATCCAGATTCCCTGCAGAATTGGCGGAAGATTTTATTGCGTGGATTCGATCCCTTGATATAAATGGGTTACACGGCGAACCTTTGGATTGGAGGAGATGGCATGAGTGATAATCAGATATCAAGCAATTCAGTGCTTCTGCGTGATTATGCACAAAAAATCAAATCTACCGATATTATTTCACCATCTAATCTGCAGCCAATTCTCTTTGGCTTATTTGGTGAAGTTGGCAGTATTATGGCAGCGGCCAAGAAAAAACGCCGGGAGGAATCAGCACATCCTGATTCTGAATATCAGCAAACGCTAGAGGAGGAATTTGGCGATGTACTGTGGTACTTGGCTACATTGTGCCGTCGTCTCAATTTTGATATCGCCGAAATATTCTCTGAAGCTGCAAGCCAAAATAAATATACGGAGAATATCGCAGCAAGTGATCACCCGAGTGGTCCAATCTCTCGTATTTTATCTACTGGCACGCTACCTTACCAAGATCAAAATGCATCGCTTTTGGAATTAGGCAAAACGGCATCAACTTTATTTGATGGCGATAGTTCAAATGAACATACAAGAAATTTATTGTGCACGTTTTCCCACAATTATTTGCAAGCACTACAAGAAAATGATGTGGTTTTTTCTACTGTTGTTGCCAGCAATATCGCAAAAGTCCATGGGCGTTTTGTTAAATCAAACCTATCTGACTTACCAAAATTCGACGAATCTTTCCCGGAAGACGAGCAAATTCCCCAGAACTTCACGATTAGAATCATGCAAAGAAAAAGTGGGAAAAGTTATTTACAGTGGGGTAAAGTATTTATCGGAGATCCGCTCACAGACAACAGTTTGGATCCTGACGGCTATCGATTCCACGACGTGTTCCATCTTGCCAATGCCGCCATCCTCCACTGGTCTCCTGTATTTAGAGGACTTATAAAACAAAAACGAAAAAGTGATCCAAGTGTCGATGAGATTCAAGATGGTGGTAGAGCAAGCGTTATTGAAGAAGGACTTTCTGCATGGATATTTTCTCGCGCCAAACAATTAAATTACTTTGAAGGGCACAGTAGCATTTCCTTTGATATATTAAAGACCGTACAACAATTCGTGCGAGGGTACGAGGTAGAGAAATGCCCCCTTAAACTATGGGAGAATGCCATATTAGAAGGGTATAAAGTATTCAGACAAGTGCTGAACAACAATGGAGGGATCATAATCGGAGACCGTAAAAGCCGAACTATCAAGTACAAATCAATTAAGTGAGGAACAAAGTATGAAGTCATCTGATTTTGTAGAGAAACTACGTGAACTGAGTTTTGAAAACACGTTTAACCCGTATTCAGACCGGTGTACCGCTCATGATTTAGATGACGCGCCACAACGCCGCTCACAAATGTTGTTGTCTGTGATTGAGTCGGCGATGGAACGAGAAATTGATTCCCTATGGATTGGACGGGATCTTGGTTATCGAGGCGGCAGGAGAACGGGCTTGGCCTTAACCGATGATATACACATGCGCGCACATGTTGAACGCTGGGGGCTGTCAATTGAACGGCCCACAAAAGGAAAAATAGTCGCAGAACGGACAGCTGCGGTTATCTGGAGTGCCATTTTACAAATCAAGGTACCCATTTTTCTTTGGAATGTATTCCCATTACATCCTCACGAATCCGATAATCCTTTCAGCAATCGCCCCCACAATCGTTTTGAATGCAAAACTGGAGAAGATATTCTCTCGCAATTGATTCTTCTGCTAAAGCCACGCCGCCTGGTTGCGATCGGTAGTGACGCTGTACAAACAACACACCGTTTGAGAACCCAACATGATGTTGTTCAAGTACGGCACCCCAGTTATGGTGGGCAAACACAATTTCTAACACAGATAAGAGAATTGTATGATCTACCCGAAACCATGGCGCATAAAACATTATTGAGAAAAGGTGTGTGAGAACTACTTATGACCCTGTCTCTCAAATCCTACCCGACCTACAAACCCTCTGGCATTGAGTGGCTAGGACAAGTACCGAAGCATTGGGAAATTATGCCAAACCGGGCACTCTTCGATGAAATTAAGGATCGTAATTCCTCTGATGAGCGGATGCTGTCTGTAACTATTAAGAAAGGAGTAATTTATCAGTCGACACTCCTTCAAGACACATCCAAAAAGGATAGCTCGAACTTGGATAGATCAAATTATAAACTTGTACAACCCGGAGATATTGCATACAACAAGATGCGCGCTTGGCAGGGGGCGATTGGCGTGTCGTGCTATCGAGGAATCATTAGCCCTGCTTATGTAGTGCAACGCCCACACGATCGCAGTGTCCCCGGCTACTTCCATCAACTCTTTCGAATTCCATCCTTCGCAAAAGAGGCCGAACGATGGTCTTACGGCATCACATCGGATATGTGGAGCCTACGCTCCGAACACTTCAAACTCATCTATTCATGCCTCCCACCCATCCCCGAACAAACCGCCATCGTGCGGTATCTGGATTATGTGGATCGGCGAGTGCGGCGGTTTGTGCGGGCGAAGGAAAAGCTGATCGGGCTGTTGGAGGAGCAGAAGCAGGTCATTATCCATCGCGCCGTTACTCGTGGTCTTGACCCTGATGTTCCTCTTAAATCTTCCGGTGTTGAGTGGCTGGGGGAGGTGCCGGAGTATTGGGAGGTGCGGCGCTTGCGAAACTTGGTTGAAATGCGTGTAAGCAATGTCGACAAGCACACCAAAGAGGATGAGGTTCCGGTCCGACTCTGCAACTATGTCGATGTCTATAAGAACGATTATGTCAGTGAGAAGATAAACTTCATGAGAGCAACTGCTACTCCCGAAGAAATCAAACGTTTTCGACTTGAGAAAGATGACGTTCTTATAACTAAGGACTCAGAAACATGGGACGATATTGGAGTGCCTGCTCTGGTTACGGAATCGGCCACGGATCTTATTTCGGGGTATCACTTGGCGTTGTTCCGACCACACGCTGGCAAACTTTCTGGTAGTTATATGCTTCGTGCCTTGCAAAGCAAAGGACTCGCATATCAGTTCCATGTTGAGGCTAAGGGGGTGACGAGATATGGACTCTCTCACTCTGGTATAAAATCGGTATGGGTGCCTATCCCACCCCTCCCCGAACAAACCGCCATCGTCAAATACCTCGACAAAGCCACCGCCGACATTGACACCGCCATCACCCGCGCCAACCGCGAAGTGGAACTCCTGAATGAATACCGCACCCGCCTGATCGCCGACGTGGTCACCGGCAAATTGGACGTACGCGAGGCGGCGGCGCAGTTGCCGGATGAAGCGGGTGAGTCGGATGTGCAACAAGCGGCAGTTGATGGTAAAATTGATTAGAGAGGCCAATCCATGAGTAGAATTGCAGTCACAGAGAGCATCCTGCATTGGGCTTTGGAGCGTTCCGCCCGGACGACGGATGACCTGAAAGGAAAATTCCCAAAAATCGGGCAGTGGTTGAGCGGAGAAGTTCAACCTACTCTGGCGCAGCTGGAAAAGTTCGCCAAAGCCACCCACACGCCGTTCGGTTTTCTTTTTCTCAACAAGCCGCCGGAGGAAGAACCTCCTATCAGTTGTTTTCGTACGGTTGGTGACACACCATCATACCGTCCCAGTACTGATCTTCTGGACACTATCTATTTGATGGAACGCCGCCAATGGTGGATGCGTGATTACTTGATTGATCAAGGTCACGACCCGCTTCCGTTTGTTGGGTCGGCGGCGACCGGAGACGAAATAAAAGCCACAGCGGAGAAAATACGGGAAATACTTGGGTTTGATTTACAGTGGGCGAAAACACAACCTACCTGGAAAGCGGCTCTGGATATGCTCCGAAAAAGGATGGGGCAGGCGGGAATACTGGTTTTTTCCAACGGGGTTGTTGGCAATAACACGCATCGGAAACTTGATGTTTCTGAGTTTCGCGGCTTTGTTCTGGTGGACGAGTATGCCCCCCTGGTCTTTGTCAATAACACCGATGGCAAGGCCGCTCAAATGTTCACTCTGGCCCATGAATTGGCCCACGTATTCTATGGCAGCAGTGCCGCCTTTGATTTGCGTCAAATGCAGCCTGCGGATGATCCAACTGAACAAACATGCAATCGGGTAGCCGCCGAGTTTCTTGTGCCCGAAGATGCGTTGCGTCAAGTTTGGCCCGATGTCCGGGATTCTCGTGAACCTTTTCAAGCCCTCGCCCAACACTTCAAAGTCAGTGCTATCGTGGCCGCGCGTCGCGTCTTGGATATGGAGTTGATTCGGAGATCGGATTTTTTCGAATTTTACCAAAAATGGAAAAATGAACGAATGAATGCGGCCACCCCTGCTACAGGGGGTGATTTTTATAACACCCAAAACTCGCGCTTGGACTATAGATTTTCTTCCTCGGTGATTCGGGAAGTAAAGAGTGGAAGAATGTCTTATATCGAAGCGTATAGACTGACGCAACTTTATGGCAAAACATTCGAAGAATATGCTTCCCGTCTCAACCTTGGTGATGGGTAATTGAGGTGAAAAGATATATCCTTGATGCCAACACGCTCATTACCCCCGCGCGCATGTACTACTCATTCGATATTGCGCCGGGATTCTGGGATAAACTAATCGGTTTGGCGGGGAACGATCGGGTGGCAAGCATAGATCATGTCGAAGAGGAACTGAAAAAAGGTAATGACAGGCTGGCCGAATGGGCGGCAAATGAATTTTCATTTGCGTTCAACTCTACGGATGATGTAGATGTCCGTTCAGCATATGTAGAAATCATTACTTGGGTGAACAAGCAAAACCAGTATCAACATGCGGCCAAAGAAGAGTTTGCAGGGGTTGCGGACGGATGGGTAATCGCATATGCCAAGGCTCATCAAAATGTGGTGGTTACATTTGAAAAATTTCAACCAGAGACCAAACGCAGAATTCCGATTCCCAATGTCTGTCAAAAATTCGACGTGGAATACATAGATCTATTCGAGATGTTGAAAAAGCTCCGTGTGCGATTGACAAATTAGGACAGGACAACAGTATGATTCAGTTCAAGACGGGCGATATCTTTGCCGAAGATTCTGAAGCGCTGGTTAATACCGTCAACTGCGTCGGCATCATGGGGCGCGGTATCGCTCTTCAATTCAAGAAAAATTTTCCTGCTAACTTCGAGGCATATACTATCGCTTGCAAACATGAAAAAATACAGCCTGGGTGGATGTTCGTTTTTGAGACTGCTCAAACAAACAACCCGCGTTACATCATCAATTTTCCAACCAAGCGGCATTGGCGCAGGCCAAGTCGGATGGAAGATATTGAATCCGGTTTGTACGCGCTGGTTAAGGAAATCAGGAAACGCAAAATCCGCTCCATTGCCATTCCACCGCTTGGTTGTGGCTTGGGCGGCCTGAATTGGCGGCAGGTTCGCCCTCGCATAGAAGTGGCTCTTCAGATACTGGATAATGTTCGGGTCGTTATCTATGAACCATGGAACGCGCCAGTTGTTGAAAAAAATGCAACGGCCGATCAGGGTACAGATCGTGACGCACCAACTTTGTAACGAAAACCAACATGACCACCGACACCACCGAACGCGGCCTTGAGCGGCTGATCTGCACGGCGCTGACCGGCCTGTCATGCGATCCGCCGAAGACGGGCGAGCGCCCGGCGGTCTGTGGTTACGGCTGGATGTGCGGATACCCCGGCGATTACGACCGCGAATATTGCGTGGATTTGTTCCAACTTGCGGCTTTTCTGCGGGATACCCAGCCTGACATTGCCGATGCGCTTGATCTCGACGAGGGCAAACCGGCGCGGCGCAAATTTCTGGCGCGGTTGCAGGGCGAGATCAGTAAGCGCGGCGTTATTGAGGTGCTGCGTCACGGCATCAAGCATGGCGCGCATAATCTCGACCTTTTTTATGGCACGCCGTCGGCGGGCAACGAGCAAGCCAGGGTGCGCTTTGACGCTAACCGCTTTTCGGTTACGCGGCAACTTCGTTACAGCCGCGATGAGACGGGGTTGGCGCTTGACCTTGCGTTGTTTATCAACGGCCTGCCCATAGCCACCTTTGAGTTAAAGAACAACCTGACCAAGCAGACCGTGAGCGACGCGGTGTTGCAGTATCAGAAAGACCGCGACCCGCGCGAGAAATTGTTTGAGTTTGGGCGTTGCATGGCGCATTTTGCGGTGGATGAAAACGAGGTGCGATTCTGTACGCACCTCAAGGGCAAGGCGTCGTGGTTCCTGCCTTTCAATCGCGGCTGGAACGACGGCGCGGGCAATCCGCCCAACCCGGACGGACGCAAGACCGATTATCTGTGGCACGAGGTGCTGACCCGCGAGGGCCTGACCAACATCCTCGAAAACTATGCCCAGGTGGTCGTAACCAAAGATGACAAGACCGGGAGAAAGAAAAAGGATCAGATCTGGCCGCGCTACCATCAACTTGACGTTGTGCGGCGATTGCTGGACGATGTTGAAGAAAAAGGCGCGGGCAGACGCTACCTGATTCAACATTCGGCGGGTAGCGGAAAGTCAAACTCCATTGCGTGGCTGGCGCACCAACTGATCGGGCTTGTCAAAAACGACCAGCCGGTTTTTGATTCGATTATCGTCGTCACCGACCGGCGCATCCTTGACCGGCAAATTCACGACACGATAAAACAGTTCGCGCAAGTGGGCGCGACGGTGGGGCACGCCGAACGCTCGGGAGATTTGCGCGAGTTCATCGAGAGCGGCAAGAAAATCATCATCTCCACGGTGCAGAAGTTCCCGTTCATCCTCGACGAGATCGGCAACGAGCAGCGCGGCGGTTGTTTTGCCATCATCATTGACGAGGCACATTCCAGCCAGGGCGGCAGAACTTCGGCGGCGATTTCCAAGGCACTTTCGGAAGACGGGCGGGAAGTGGCGGACGAAACCTTTGAAGACCAAATCAACCGGGAAATAGAGGCGCGCCAATTATTGCCCAACGCTAGTTATTTCGCGTTCACCGCCACGCCGAAGCACAAGACCCTGGAAATCTTCGGCGACCCGGAACCGCAGCCGGATGGAACGGTAAAGCACCTGCCTTTCCACAGTTACACGATGAAACAGGCGATTCAGGAGGGCTTTATCCTCGACGTGCTGGCGCGCTATACGCCGGTCAACAGTTACTACAAGTTGGCCAAGACCATCGAGACCGACCCTGAGTTCGACAACAAACGCGCGAAGAAGAAATTGCGGCGTTACGTTGAAGGCCACGACCACGCGATTCGGCTCAAGGCCGGGATTATGGTGGACCATTTCCACGAGCAGGTGCTGGCCCATCGCAAGATCGGCGGACATGCGCGGGCCATGGTGGTGACGAATGGCATCCGGAGGGCCATTCAGTATTTCCACGCCATCCGCGAGTATCTGGGCGAACGCAAAAGCCCGTATCAGGCAATCGTCGCGTTTTCCGGCGAGCATGAATATGGCGGCGCGAGTCAAACCGAGTCCTCGCTCAACGGTTTTCCCTCCGGAAAGATTGCCGACAAAATCCGGGAAGATCCGTATCGTTTTCTGGTTTGCGCCGACAAGTTTCAGACCGGCTACGACGAGCCGTTGCTGCACACCATGTACGTGGACAAGCACCTCTCCGGCATCAAGGCGGTGCAGACGTTGTCGCGCCTCAACCGCGCGGACCCACGGAAAGGCGACGTTTTTGTGCTCGACTTCATAAACGACACGGACACCATTCGGGACTCGTTCGCCGATTACTACCGCACGACGATCCTGTCCGATGAAACCGACCCCGACAAACTTCATGACATGAAGGCCACGTTGGACGGCCACCAGGTTTACGCACCGGAACAAGTCACCGACCTCGTGAAACTGTACCTCGGCGGAGCGGAGCGCGCACGGTTAGACTCCATCCTCGATACCTGCGTGGAGATTTACATAACCCAACTGGACGAAAACAACCAGGTGGAATTCAAGGGCACGGCGAAGGCATTCATACGAATGTACGGGTTCCTTTCCGCCATCCTTCCCTACCCCAACCCTGAGTGGGAGAAGTTGTCGATCTTTTTGAATTTCCTCGTATTAAAACTGCCGGCACCGGTCGAGGAAGATTTGTCCAAAGGGATACTGGAAACCATAGACATGGACAGTTATCGCGCCGAGAAGCAGGCGATGGAGAACATCGGACTTCCCGATCAGGACGCCGAGATTGACCCGTTGCCGCCCGACGGCGGACTCAGTATATCCGAAGCGGAAATGAAACGCTTGTCGGACATCCTCAATGATTTCAACAACCAGTTCGGAAACACTCAGTGGAAAGACGGAGACCGGGTGGGAAAACTTATTACCGAGGACATCCCGAACCGCGTCAAAGCCGACCCCGCGTATCAAAACGCCAGGACGAACTCCGATAAACAAAACGCGCGCATTGAACACGACAAGGCGTTGGATCGCGTGATGGCGGACGTGCTCAAAGACGACACGGAATTGTTCAAGCAATTCGCGGACAACGAAGACTTCAAAAGATGGATGGGGAATATGGTGTTCAACCTGACGTATACGCAACCGCTCACCCCGCCGCCACCCGCAGCCTGAGATAGTTCAACAAAACCCCGTAAGCCGGCAAAAACACGAGAATGGACACCACGATCTTGAAGCCGAGGTCAACGGTGGCCAGTTCCATCCAGTGGTTGGCCATGAAGGCGTCGGTTGAGCGGTGGAACGCTACGGCGTAGAACAGGTAGGTGTCGGTGATGTTGGCGAAGAAGGTTGAGATCATCGGCGCCGTCCACCAGCGGCGGCTGCGTTCGCGGATTTTTTGGAAGACCGCGATGTCCAGCAGTTGCCCGAACAGGTACGCGGTGCCGCTGGCGATGCCGATGCGCCAGTCGGCGAGCCATGCGCTGATGAGGATCGCCGGGGCGTAGGCGATGGCGACGATGATGCGCGCGTTGTGTTGGTTGGACAAGCGCACGGTGAGGTCGGTGGCGAGGATGACCAGCGGGAACACGAACATTCCCCAGGTGAAGTGGTAGCCGGCGACCGAGGCGGTGAACTGCACGGCGTAGTTGGCGAGGGCGATCACGGCGACGTGAAACAACGCGAGGTTGCACACCAGTTTTGGGTTGCGGATTTTCGGCACGGGAAACACGGGAATCGGTATCGGCGGAAGGCGGGTTGCGGGAAGCGGCGGGTTGTGAATGGTGAATGGTGAATGGTGAATGGCGAGGGTATCACACCGGGCCGGCACGCAGGCGCGAACTTGTATTATTGTGATAAGGTTCGCACCGGCGTTTGAGAAATCGGCGGCCATCAAGTTACGAAAGTTACGGCGATAAAATCACAAAGCGAGGCGGGAACATGAAAACACGAGCGGCGGTTGCGTGGCAGGCGGGCAAGCCCCTGGAGATTGAGGAGGTCGAGTTGGACGGCCCCAAAGCCGGGGAAGTGCTGGTGCAAATCAAGGCCACGGGCGTCTGCCACACCGACGCCTTCACGCTGAGCGGCGAGGATCCAGAAGGGGTTTTCCCGTCCATCCTCGGCCACGAAGGCGCCGGCGTTGTGGTTGAAGTCGGCGCCGGGGTGAAGTCGGTCAAGGCCGGCGATCACGTCATCCCCCTGTACACCGCCGAATGCGGCGAGTGCAAGTTCTGCAAGTCCGGCAAGACCAACTTGTGTTCATCGGTGCGCGCCACCCAGGGCCGCGGCGTGATGCCCGACGGCACCAGCCGTTTCTCCGTGAACGGCAAACCGGTTTACCACTACATGGGAACCAGCACCTTTTCCGAGTACACCGTGGTCGCCGAAGTGTCGGTGGCGGTGGTCGGCAAAAAAGCGCCGTTCGAAAAAATCTGCCTGCTCGGCTGCGGCGTCACCACCGGCATCGGCGCGGTAAAAAACACCGCCAAGGTTGAACCGGGGGCGACGGTGGCGGTGTTCGGCCTCGGCGGCATCGGCCTTGCGGTGATTCAGGGCGCGGTCATGGCCGGGGCCGGGCGCATCATCGGCATTGACGTCAACCCGGACAAGTTCGCGCTCGCCAAACAAATGGGCACCACCGACTTTGTCAATCCCAAAGACCACGACCAACCCTTGCAAGAGGTCATCGTTGACCTGACTGATGGCGGCGTGGATTATTCGTTTGAGTGCATCGGCAACGTCAGCGTCATGCGCGCGGCGCTGGAATGTTGCCACAAGGGCTGGGGCGAAAGCATCGTCATCGGCGTCGCCGGCGCCGGTCAGGAAATCAGCACGCGCCCGTTTCAACTGGTGACCGGCCGCGTGTGGCGGGGCTCGGCGTTCGGCGGCGTCAAGGGCCGCAGCCAGCTGCCGGAGATGGTCGAACAATCCATGCGCGGCGAAATCAACCTTGACCCGTTCGTCACCCACACCATGGGGCTGGAAGACATCAACAAGGCTTTCGATTTGATGCACGCGGGCGAGAGCATTCGCTCGGTGATTATTTATTAGCCGAAAGTTTTTTTTCAATCCGCCGCACGGCACCGCACGACGCAGTCAAACCGGACCCGCGCCACCCGGCCGACGGAACGGCCCGGGCCGCCCGGACGCGCCGCCGCCCACCAACTCCATCACGGCGCGCACCGCAACCGCGAGCATAATCACCGCGCCGCCGATGATGGTCCACAACGAAGGCCGCTCGTTGATCACCAGCCACACCCACAGCGGCCCCAGCGTGAACTCCAGCAGCATGAACAGCGTTACCTCGGCGGCGGCCAGGTGCCGGGAAGCGTAGATGAACAGCCAGTTTGCCAGCCCGGAAAGCAGCCCGCCCCAGATAAAACTCAACAGCAAGTCGTGGGGCGAGATGGCCAGGTCGCCGGCCTGCACGATGGCCGAGACCACGATGATAACCACCGATGAGATGAGCAGCGCCGGCAGCATTTCTTTCTGCCGCTTGCTGCGCAGGATCACCGTGTACAACGCGAACAACACCGCGGTCGCCAGCGCGAAAGCGTTGCCCGCCGCGAGGCCCATGGTGATGCCCTCGAACACCATCACCGACAGCCCGGCGGCGGCCACCAGCATGGTCAGCAACGTCGCCCTGGTCAGTTTTTCCTTGAGCAAAACCCGCGCCAGGAAGGCGGCGAAAAACGGAATGGCGCCGAGGATGAACAACGTGTTGGCCACCGTGGTCTCGGTCAGCGCCTGCAAAAACGCCATCCCGGCCAGGCCGAGCAACACCCCGGCAAGGCAGCCCAGCGCGCCGATGTTGCCGACCGCCGAGATCGCCCGGCTTCGGTAGCGCAGCAAAAGAAAAACGCTGACCATGCCGAACAACGCCACCGAGCGGTGAAAGTTGATCTGCCAGGGAAGCGCCGCTTCCATGCTGCGTATGATGAGGCCGCCGAAGCTGATGACCACCGAGCTGAGCACCATCATCAGCATGGCAAGTCCGCGCTTCGAGTCAACGGCGGGGGGTGTTGGCGGAGCGTTGTTCATTTGCGGATTCTACCCCCCATCCAAGGTAGCCGGATACACCATTACTGGTATCATCAAAGCCACCCCCACCTCCACATCCATGGAACCCGCCATGCCCGACCCCGAATCCACCCTTGAACCCACCGAAGGCGACGTCAACCTCTCCGCCCGGCGCGCGGCCTGGGCCGCGGATCACATTGACCGCGAAACCGCGCTACTACTTGACCAGGACGCGCGTTATTTTCTGCATCAATCGCTGTCCACGCCCTGCCTGAACGCGCTGCGCGGGAGCCATGACATTCACCTCGAAGACCTGCAAGGCCGCCAAATCATGGACTTCCACGGCAACAGCGTGCACCAGGTCGGCTACGGCAACCCGCGCGTCATCAAGGCGGTCAAAGCGCAACTCGAACGCCTGCCCTTCTGCCCGAGGCGTTACACCAACCGGGCGGCGGTGGACCTCGCCCGGCGGCTTACCGAACTGGCGCCGCGCGGACTCGACAAGGTGTTGTTTTCGCCGGGCGGCACCGGCGCCGTCGGCATGGCCCTCAAACTCGCCCGCCACGCCACCGGCCGCCACAAAACCATCTCCATGTGGGACAGTTTCCACGGCGCTTCCCTGGACGCCATTTCCATCGGCGGCGAAGCATTGTTCCGCAAGGACGCGGGGCCGCTGCTGCCCGGCACCGAACACATCCCGCCGCCGACCCGCGGCCATTGCCATTTCAACTGCAGCGATGAAGCGCACACCGGCTGCACCGACTACCTCGACTACGTGCTCGGCGTGCAGGGCGACGTGGCCGCGGTCATCGCCGAGCCCATGCGCTGGACCACGGTGGAGCCGCCGCCGCCGGACTACTGGCGGCGCGCCGGGGAGATCTGCGCCCACCACGGCGCGCTGCTGATTTTGGATGAAATCCCCTCGGCCCTGGGGCGCACCGGGCGGATGTTCGTGTGCGAGCACTTCGGGGTAGTCCCGGATATGCTGGTGATCGGCAAGGGGCTGGGCGGCGGCGTGTTTCCGATGGCGGCGCTGCTCGCCAAAGGCGAACTGGACGTCGCCGCCGACCGCGCCCTCGGCCACTACACCCACGAAAAAAGCCCGGTGGGCTGCGCCGCCGCGCTGGCGACCCTCGACTGCCTGCTGGAAGACGGCCTGCTGGCGTCCGCCGTTGAACTCGGTGCCCGTGCGTTGCAACGCCTGAACGGGATGCAAAAAAAATACGCGCTCATCCACGAAACGCGCGGGCTGGGCCTGCACCTCGGCGTCGAACTGCGCCGCAACCAACGCCCCGCCAACGACGAAGCCGACGCCGTGCTCTATCATTCCCTGGCCCGCGGACTCAGCTACAAGGTCGGCGGCGGCTGCGTGCTGACGCTGTGCCCGCCGCTGACCATCACCGGCGATGAACTCGACCGCGCGCTGGACATCGTTGAGGAAGGTATCGCATCGGTAAGTTAATGCGCCGGCTTTACTCGGCTCCGTCGCAAATCGCAGGCGGATAAGTTGTATTTTTGCGGCGCGAGATTATTCCACACACGGAACAACGTTATGACCACCGCCGGACTGCCCTCCCTGTTCATCGGCTCGCTGCTCGCTTCCAGCGTGTTGCCCGGCGGCGTGGAGGTTTTGTTGTACGCGATGGTGGAATCTGGCGGCCACTCGTCGGCGGCGTTGCTCACCACGGCCACCATCGGCAACACCCTCGGCGGCCTCACCACCTACGCGGTCGGGCTATTGTTGTACGGCGGCCTGGCGCGGGTGTCGTGGGGACAGCGGCTGCGCGCGCGTTTCAAACTGGAGCAGACCGCCCTCGCGCGGGTGCGCCGCTGGGGGGTGCCCTGCCTGTTGTTCTCGTGGATGCCGGTGGTCGGCGATCCATTGTGCCTCGCCGCGGGTTATCTGCGCCTGGCTTTCTGGCCGAGCGCGCTTACGATCGCCGCCGGAAAATTCCTGCGTTACCTGGCGTTGTTGTGGTTGTTCGGCTGGCGCTAATCGCCGGGCACTGATAGCACCGAGCGGCTAGTCTTTGTAGGAAGGATCCTGCCGCTCCAGCATGCGAATCAGCGCCGGCCATGAGCGCGTTGCCAGGTCATCCGGCCCCTCGTCCGGCGGGCGGCCAAACTCGGCCAGGC
The DNA here is from genome assembly GCA_965212085.1 of Candidatus Poriferihabitaceae bacterium. Classification (GTDB taxonomy): domain Bacteria; phylum Pseudomonadota; class Gammaproteobacteria; order Arenicellales; family Poriferihabitantaceae; genus JAHRAW01. The sequence continues at coordinate 227,934 of OZ243042.1, forward strand.
GCACCAGAACCTCGTCTTCGGGGGTCACGATTTCCGCCCCGGACGCCATGACGTCCACCTGAACCTTGCAGGCGTTCTCCAGCGTGTAGAGCAGGTAAAACGCCTCGGCCACCGTGCGCCCGGCGGACAGCAAGCCGTGGTTGTGCATGATCATCAGCCACTGACCGCCGATGTCCCGCCCCAGGCGTCGGCATTCCTCGTCGTTGTCGGTGGCGAGATCGTATTTGTGATAGCAGACCAGTTCCCGCACCTCGTTGGCCTGCTGGGTGAGCGGTAGCAGCCCACATTCCATACACGACACCGCCATACCGGCGCGGGTGTGACTGTGCAACACCGCGTTGACCTCCGGGCGCGCCTTGAGAACCGCAGTATGGATGGCGTGGCCGGCGTCGTTGTAGGGATAGTCGCCGGCGATCACGTTGCCGTCGAAATCCACCTTGAGCAAACTAGACGCGGTTACCTCATCAAACAACAGCCCGTAGGGATTGATCAGGTAGTGATCGTCCCGCCCCGGAACCCGCGCGCTTAGATGCGTAAAGATGAGATCAGTCCAGCCGAACCGCACGAACAACCGGTAACAAGCCGCCAAATCCCGGCGCACCCGCCACTCTTTTTCGCTGATGGAATCCGCGATGGACTCCGAAGCAAGTATTGCCATGTCAGTCTCCCCGGTCAATTTCGCCTGTGGTCCCGCTATTCCCCTCCCATTGTGAAGCGGACGGCTGCGGAGGTCAACTCGTTGTACAGGTCCATAATATACGGAATTCCAGATGAAAAACTACCCGTCATTCCCGAACGATAGAAAAACAGGAAGCGTTAGCGACCGTTTGTTTCATCGTATCGGGAATCCAGTTTTATATGCTTCGGCGGGGGTGGGGCGTAGGGACAGGTGCTACCTGTCCATATGTGGCAGTGAATCAGTGAACCTATACACCGGTGAATATCGCGGCCATTTCGGCGAAATTGGCGGCTTCGTGGTTGGGGGTGAACTCCCACGGGTCGAAGACGGTTGCCGGGTTGCGGCGCAGCCATATCGCGCGCATGCCGGCTGCGCGGGCGCCGCAGATGTCGAAGGGGTTGCCGGAGATCAGCCAGCTTTCTTTGGCCGAGGCGCGGGCGCGTTTGAGGAAGTGGTGGTACACCGCCGGGTTGGGCTTGAAGGTGGTTACTTCGTGGACGCTGACTACGCCGTGGAAAAAGTCGCGGATGCCGGCGTGGGTCAGCAACTGTTCAAGGTCGTCCGGGGTGCCGTTGGAGAACGCGTACATTTTTATCCCGAATTGGGACAGGCGTTCAAGGCCGGCGGCGACGTCGTTAAACGCGGGCAGTTTCAGGTATTCGGCCATGAGGTTGTTGCGATCTCTGAGGGAGAAGTCGGCCCGCCGTTGGGCGCAGCAGTAGTCGAGGGCCTGGAGGGTGCAGGCGCGGAAGTCCCGGTAGTGCCCCATCAAGCCGTATCGGAAGGTGTATTCCAACTGCTTTTGACGCCACTGGTCTGAGAACTCGGCGGCGGTTGCATCATCGCCGAGCAGTTTTTCGAGGGCGCCGGTGACCCCGGCGGTGTCAATCAGGGTTCCGTAGACGTCAAAGGCGAGGGTGGTCATCGGTGCCCCGCGTACAGGTTTTCGATCTGCGCTTTGAAGCGTTCGCGCAGTACCGGGCGCTTGATTTTCAGGGTCGGGGTGATGGCGCCGCCGGTTACGGTCCACGGCTCGGTGGTTACCCACAGCCGCCGCACCGCCGCGTAGCCGGGGAAGTCGCGCAGGCGGTCGGCTACTTTTTCGAGCATGAACTTTTCCACGCGCTCGCTTGCCAATGCCTGGGCGTCGTTCGGGTCCACGCCCAATGCTGCGGCGTGTTGCGGCCAGCGTTCGGGGTTCAACACGATCAGCGCGCACAGGAAGGCGCGGCCCTCGCCCATGACCATGACTTGCTCAAATAACGGGTCGTCGCAGATCGCCGATTCCATATCCGCCGGCGGCACCTTTTCGCCGGTGGCGAGGACGATGATTTCTTTGAGGCGGCCGGTGATGGAAATGAATCCGTCCTCGTCTATGGCGGCGAGGTCGCCGGTGGCGAACCAGCCGGCGGCGTCAATGCACCGCCGGGTGGCTTCCTCGTTTTGCCAGTAGCCGAGCATCACGCTTGGGCTTCGGGCCTGCAACTCGCCGCCTTCGGACAGGCGGATTTCGGCGCCGATGAACGGCAGGCCGATGCTTGAGGGTTTGTTTCGGGCGGGGGTGTTCACGGTCAGCGTCGGGCCGGTTTCGGTGAGGCCGTAGCCTTGCAGAACCTCAACGCCGAGGGCGATGAACACCCGGGAGATTTTCAACCCCAGGGGCGCGCCGCCGCTGATCACAAAGCGCAGATTGCCGCCGAAGCGCGCGCGGATTTTTTTCGCCACCAGCGCTTTCAAGAGCGGCCACAGCAGTTGATCCATGCCCCACGCGGCGCGTCCCTGGGCGATTTCAAAGCGCCGCCAGCCCACCGCCACGGCTTTGGCAAACAACCGGCGGCGCAACGCCGGGCCTTGCTCAAGGCGGGTTTGAATGACACCGTAGGCGCGCTCGAAAATGCGCGGCACGGTGATCAGGATGGTGGGCCGGTTGGCGGCGAGGTCGTCCGCCAACTCCGGGATCGAGCGGTTGTACGCCACCGACGCCCCGGCCATCATCGGCAGGTAATAGCCCACGGTTCGCTCGAACATGTGGGACAGCGGCAGAAACGACAGGAACTTGTCGTCGGGAAACACCGGCACGCCCTTCAGCCCGGCGTGGGCGTTCAACAGCATGTTGGCGTGGGACAGCATCACGCCTTTGGGTTTGCCGGTGGTGCCGGAGGTATAGACGATGGTGGCGAGGTCATCGGGCTGCGCGGCGGGGGGCGGGATGTCCATATCTCCTTCTCCGGCCTGCGCCAGCCAGCGGGACAGCGACATTACCCTGGGGTCGTCGATCCCGGCGAGTTGGTCATCCGCGTCTTCCGCATCTTTCGCGTCATCCAGCACCACCACCCGCGCCAGTTTGCTCAAGCGCGGCAGCTCAGCCGCCATATCAAGCCACATCCCGGCGTTCTCCACCAAGAACAAGCGCGCGCCGGTATGTTCCAGAATGTAGGCGACGTTGTCCGGGCGGTCTTCGGCATACAACGGCGTCACCACCAAGCCGGCGGCCATGCACGCCTGGTCGTACAAAACCCACTCGTGGCGGTTGCCCATGCGAATCGCCGCGCGCGCGCCGCGCTCCGGTTCGGTTTCGGTTTCGGTTCCGGTTCCGGTTCCGGTTCCGAGGCCGAGGCCGAGACATTGGTCCGCAGCCATCGCCCGGCGCCAGCGTTCCACCTGTTCGGCCATCCACCGCCAGGAGTGTTCCACCCAGCGATCCGTAGCAACGCAGTACTGAATGCAGGCGGTTTTATCCGCCGACCGCGACACCCGCTCGCGGAATAATCCGTCAATGGTTTTTACTTCCGCGGGATCAATGACGTCCATGCGCGGATTGGCGGCGATGACGTCCGCGGGATAGACCGTTGCCCGGCGGGGTTGGGGTGGAGTGGGGTTCATGTATGGGTTCACCAATTCGTTGGCAAATTTCATTCTACTCCGTCATTCTTGCACAGGTTCACTAATTCGCTGATAAATTTCATTGTACGGTGTTATTGACAGCCGGCTGGCGCCGGGCCGAAAAAGCGGATCCGATACGATGAAAAATATGGTCGCCGGCGCTCCCTATTTTTCTATCGTTCGGGAATGACGAGTAGTTTTTCATACTGTCAGTGAATCCCTACGGTCATGCCCCGGCGTTCAGGTCAAAATCATCCACGCTGATGACTTTGGCGACCACTTCTCTGGTTCGCCCGAGCAGATCGGCCTGCTCCGCGCTCAGCGTTTCCGCCGCGCGCAAGTCCGAAAGCCACGCTTCCCAGGTTTGCCCGGTGGCCGGTTCCAGGCCTTCTTTTCGCAGACGCCGGCGCAGGGGTTTGCTCTCGTCCATGAGGGCCAGCGCGGTTTCGAGTTGGGCGGTGATTTCCGACGGGTCGGTGGACAGGTAGGTATGTTCGGTCAGGCGGTCGCGCACCGGCCCGGCGGTTTGCAGCAGCGTTGACACCCGCCGGGAAAGCGCGTCGTCGGGCCTTTGCAAATAGCGCCCGCCGCCGAAGACGTTGAAGCGCAACAACTTGCCGAGGAGCGGCCGCGGGTAGTTGCGAAGTATGCCGTCTAGGGCTTGCTGGGCTTCAAACAACGCATAGCGGCAGGCCCAGTCCGCGAGCGGCTGTTCGTCCGCCGGCTCGCCGCAGTCCTTGAATTTTTTCAGCGCGGCGGAGGCGAGATAGAGGTTGCTCAACGCATCGGCGAAACGGCCCGACAACATTTCCCGGCGTTTCAGGTCGCCGCCGAGGAGTAGCAGGGTAACGTCGGCAAGAAACGCAAACGCCGCGCTCAGGTGCTCGATGGTGCGGCTGTGTTTTTTGATCAGGCCGCCGCCGGTGCCGGTGCCGTGGCCCCGCGCCAGCCGTCCGCGACTCAGCGCGTACGCGGTGGAGCGCATTTTGTTGGCCATCACGTGGGGGATGTGTTGGCGCATGGCGTCGTCGAATTTCGCCAATGCTTGCTCGCGGCCATCTTCGTTCTCGTTCTCGTCCCCGTCCATGGCCACCGCGTTGATTTCATCGATCAGGTACGGGTGGCAGCGCATCGCCCCCTGCCCGAAGATGATCAGCCCGCGGGTCAGGATGTTGGCGCCTTCTACGGTGATGCCGATGGGTATCTGCTGGTAGGTGCGGGCGAGGTAGTTGCCGGGGCCCAGGCAGATGCCCTTGCCGCCGTGTATGTCCATGGCGTCGTTGATGATCATGCGTGACAGGTCGGTGCACTGCTGCTTGACGATGGCCGACATCACCGCCGGCTTCTCGCCCAGGGCCAGCGCGCTGGTCATCAGGGTGCGGCCGGCGTCCAGCAGCCAGGTCAGCCCGCCGATGCGCGCCAATGCTTCCTCGATGCCTTCAAAGCGGCCGATTTCCACGCCGAACTGTTCACGAATGCGCGCGTAGGCGCCGCTGCTGCGGGCCGCGACCTTGGCGCCGCCGGCGGCCGCCGCCGGCAACGAGATGCCGCGCCCGGCGGCCAGGGATTCCATCAACATTCGCCAGCCCTGGCCGATGCGTTCGCGCCCGCCGATGATCCATTCCATTGGGATAAACACGTCCTCGCCACGGTTGGGGCCGTTCTGGAAAGCCGCGTTCAGGGGCAGGTGCCGGGTGCCGATGGAAACCCCTTTGGTGTCGGTGGGAATCAGCGCGCAGGTGATGCCGAGCTCCGCCTCGTCCCCCAGCAATCCGTCGGGATCGTGTGCCTTGAACGCCAGGCCGAGCAGCGTCGCCACCGGCCCGAGGGTGATGTAACGCTTCTCCCAGTTGAGCCGGAAACCGAGGGTTTTCTTGCCCTTCCAGGTGGCCTTGCAAACCACGCCGCTGTCCGGCATGCCCCCCGCGTCCGAGCCGGCCCACGGATTGGTGAGGCCGAAACAGGGGGTTTCCTTGCCGCTCGCGAGGCGCGGCAGGTAGTGCTTTTTTTGCGCGGCGGTGCCGTAATGGTAGAGCAGTTCGGCGGGGCCTAAGGAGTTGGGAACCATCACCGTGACCGCGACGGTGGCGCTGCGGGTGGAGAGTTTTTGCACGATGCAGGACTGGGCGTAGGCGGAGAATTCCAGCCCGCCGTATTCCTTGGCGGCGTTCAAACCGAAAAATTTCTTGCGCTTGATGAACTTCCAGACCGGCGCCGGCAGATCGTTGAGTTCGCCGGTCACCTGCCAGTCGTCCACCATCGCGCACAACTGCTCCACCGGCCCGTCCATAAACGCCTGCTCGGCCTCGGACAACGCCGGTTTTGCCACCGAAAAAAGTTTGTTCCAGTCCGGCCTGCCGGAAAACAGCTCCGCATCCCACCACACCGTGCCGGCGTCAATGGCCTCCCGCTCGGTTTGCGAAACCGGCGGCATGGATTTTTTCACCAACTCGAACAACGGCGCGGCAAGGTATTTTTTGCGCAACGCCGGCGCGTAAAAAAGCAGCACCAGCAACGGTGCCAGCACCAGCAGCAAAAGCAACGACAACAGCGTGCCGCCACCGCCGCTGAAAAGGCCGAGGGTAAATACCGCAACGGCGGCGATCAACCAGGTCTGCACGGACATCCGAAACCAGGCGAAAACCGCCACCAGCAATAGCAACGCAACAAGGACTAGAATCATCGTCTCTCCGTCAAGCGGATTATCGGGTGGCGGTCATTATCCCATACTCGCGCCCGCGTTGCATTTGTAATGTCGGCGGCTTACTTCATTCTACTCCGCCATTCTCGAGCGTTAGTGTCCGTTGCCGTGTTAGCGGGTTACGGACATTTACGTCCAAGTGGTGGTGTAGGGGCACAGGTCGCGACCTGCCCCTGAGTTAGCGACTACGCCGCCCGTTAAATTCTGGATTCCCGAATGCGATGAAAAATATGGTCGCTAACGCTCCCTATTTTTCTATCGTTCGGGAATGACGGCAAAGGCGTAAGGAAGGGCAAAGGAAACGGCTAAGCATCGCCGCCTAGAGGCCGGATACCCGTAAATGCGGGTATGACACCGAGGAACGTGGCAACCACTCTGCCGTCATTCCCGAGCGTTAGTGTCCGTTGCCGCGTTAGCGGCTTACGGACACTTACGTACTCGGGAATCCAGCGTCAAAACCGCAATACTCCGCCGTTTCCGCTGCCCGTCCTTATGCCTCTGCACCGTCCAACCGGCGGCGATAGCCGCTGACTTCGGCGCGCGCAGGGACGCACGCGGCGGCGCTGGAAACAGGATGTTTCCCCGCGCCGCAAGGGGGGTGTGCGGGGGGTCCCCTCCCCCTGCCCCCGCAAATGCGCGTCACGCCCCGACCTCTCCCGCCACCTCAGCAATCGCCGCCTCCAGCAGCCCCAGCCCGCGCTTGATTTCATCTTCGCTGATGGTCAACGCCGGTGCCAGGCGGAGTACGTTGGGGCCGGCCACCAGCACCAGCAAACCGTGGCCGGTGCAGGCGGTGAGGATGTCCCGTGCGCGGTCGCTCCAGGGTTCGCGCATTTCGCAGCCGAGTAGCAGCCCGGCGCCGCGAATCTCAACGAACAACCGAAAGCGTTGGTTGATGGCCTCCAGCCCGCGCTGCAACAACTCGCCTTTGGCGCGCACCGCGTCGAGCATTGGCCGGGTGTTGACGATTTCCAGCACTTGGTTGGCGACCGCGCAGGCCATGGGATTGCCGCCGAAGGTGCTGCCGTGGGCGCCCACGGTGAAGCTTTGGGCGATGGCTTCGGTGGTCAGCATGGCGCCGATGGGGAAGCCGCCGGCGAGGCCTTTGGCGGTGGTCAGGATGTCCGGGATGACGCCGAGTTTTTCGTACATATACAGGAAACCGGAACGCCCGACGCCGGTTTGTATCTCGTCGAAAATCAGCAGCGCGTGGTGGCGGTCGCACAGTTCGCGGGCGGCGGCGACAAACGCTTCGGTGGCCGGCGTGACCCCGCCCTCTCCCTGAATCGGTTCAAGGATTACCGCGCAGGTGGTTTGGTCAACGGCCTTGTCCAGCGCCGCGATGTCGTTGAACGGCAAATGGGTGATGCCGCCGGGTTTGGGGCCGAAGCCGTCGCTGTACTTGGGCTGTCCGCCGACGCACACGGTGAAGAAGGTGCGCCCGTGGAAGGAGTTGTGGAAGGCGATGATGCCGTGCTTGTCATGCTTGCCGGGGCCGAACTGATCGAGGGCGTAGCGGCGCGCCAGTTTGAGGGCGGCTTCAACGACTTCGGCGCCGGAGTTGGCGAAAAATATCCGCTCGGCGAAGGTGATGTCGCACAATCGCTGCGCGAGTTCGATGGCCGGGCGGTTGGCCAGCAGGTTGCTGACGTGCCAGAGTTTTTTGGCTTGATCGGCGAGCGCCTTGCGAAGTCGCGGATGGGCGTGGCCGAGGACGCTGACCGCGATGCCGGCGGCGAAATCCAGGTACTCTTTGCCGTCGGTATCCCAAAGACGCGAGCCTTTGCCGCGCGCCGGCAGGATCGCCATGGGCGCGTAGTTGGGGGTCATGACTTGATCGTACAAGGCGCGGCTGATTTCGGCTTTGCCGCTCGCGTCGTCCGGGCGCGCGGTTTGCGCGGATTGCGCGGTTTGCGTTGATCGTTTGGCTGACCGTGTGACTGACGTGACCGGTGGTTTTGCGGGGGCGTGCGCCATAATAAAAAATTTTCCCTGCGGAAAAGTGAGCGGTTGGGTGTGGCATTTTACCCCCATCGGTAGGAAAATAGCACCGCCTCACCTCATCCCATCCCAGCCATCCGGCGTCTTTGGCCGGCCACTGCAAAACTGAACGAGAAACTGATCATGCCCAACGAAACCCCGCCCGAACGCGAAACCATGGAGGTTGACGTCGTCATCGTCGGCGCCGGCCCGGCCGGATTGTCCGCCGCCTGCCGCCTCATGCAACTCGCCGGGGAAAGCGGGCGGGAGCTGTCGGTGGTGGTGCTGGAAAAAGGCTCGGAGGTCGGCGCGCATATCTTGTCGGGCGCGGTATTCGAGCCGCGCGCCCTGGACGAACTGTTCCCCGACTGGCGGCAACGCGGCGCGCCGCTCAACACGCCGGTCGCGGCGGACCGCGTGTACCTGCTGCGAAACGCCGAAAAAGCCCTGGGCATGCCCCACTGGATGGTGCCGAAACCCATGCGCAACGAGGGCAACTACATCGTCAGCCTCGGCGAAGTGTGCCGCTGGCTGGGGCAGCAGGCCGAGGCCCTGGGCGTGGAAATTTTCCCCGGCTTTGCGGCCGGCGAAGTGTTGTACCTTGCGGACGGCGGCATCAAGGGCGTGGCCACCGGCGAGATGGGGCGCGGCGCAGACGGCGAGCGCAAAACATCCTTTGAACCGGGCATGGAACTGCACGCCCGCGTAACCATTTTTGCCGAGGGCTGCCGCGGCCACCTCGGCAAGCAGTTGATCGAAAAATTCGGCCTCGACAACCGCAGCCAGACCCAGCACTACGGCATCGGCATCAAGGAGCTGTGGCAAATTGACCGGCAAAAACACCAGCCCGGCCTGGTGGTGCACGGCGCCGGCTGGCCGCTTTCGGAAAACGGCGCGTCTGGCGGCTCGTTCCTCTATCACCTCGGCGAAAACCTGGTGTCCCTGGGATTGATCACCGACCTTTCCTACCAAAACCCGCACCTCAGCCCGTTCGATGAACTGCAACGGCTCAAACACCATCCCTTGTTCCGGCAGTACCTGGAAGGCGGCGAACGCATCGCCTACGGCGCCCGCGCCATCACCAAAGGCGGCCTGAACGCGCTGCCCGAAATGGTGCTGCCTAACGGGCTGTTGATCGGCTGCAACGCCGGCACCCTCAACTTTTCCAAGATCAAGGGCTCCCACACCGCGATGAAATCCGGCCTGCTGGCGGCGGAGACGGTGTTTGAGGCGCTGACCAATGGCGGCGTAGAAGGCGCGTCTCTGGATTCCTACCGGCAACGTTTCAACGATTCCTGGCTGCACCGGGAACTGCACCGCTCGCGAAATTTCGGCGCCGCGCTGCATAAGTTCGGCGTGTGGATGGGCGGCGCCTATAACTACGTTGACCAGAATTTTTTCAACGGCAAACTGGCATTCAAACTCACCGACCCGGTGGCCGACCACGAAGCGCTCCGCCCGGCGTCGGACTTCGCGCCGATCCCCTACCCCAAGCCCGACGGAAAAATCAGTTTCGATAAAACCTCGTCGGTTTATTTGTCCAACACCAACCACGAAGAAGACCAGCCCGTCCACCTGCGCCTGACCCGGCCAGCCGACGCCGTTGAAGTCAATTTCAAAACCTACGCCGGACCCGAAGCGCGCTTCTGCCCGGCCGGCGTGTATGAATTTCTCGGCGGCGATACCGGCGGCGATGACGGCCAACCGGAGTTTCGCATCAACGCGCAAAACTGCGTGCACTGCAAAACCTGCGACATCAAAGACCCAACCACCAACATAACCTGGGTCAGCCCGGAGGGCGGGGGCGGGCCGAATTATGTGAATATGTGATAGCCCATATAGTATAATAACCGCACATCACGTAACGGAAATACGAGTTTGGTCGAAATTGAAAAGGCATAACTGAAAAACATGAGCATTGAATACATAAGCGAATACCACAAGGAAATTCAAAACCTGCGAGAGGTCAGTGGTTCGTTAAATGAGAGCATTTTGCGTGCGGCTTTTCAAAAATGCCTGACTCGATACTGTTCCCAGCGTGACCTTACTCTGGTTGCAGAACTCCCTTACAAATCCGGTGCAATTCCAGACGGAACCGTTAAAGACTCTTTGCGTCTTGCCTGGGGATATTGGGAGGCGAAAGACACAAAAGATGACCTTGACAAAGAAATAGATAAAAAAATCAGAAAGGGCTATCCGACTTCAAACATTCTTTTTGAAGATTCCCGGACCGCTGTTTTGATACAAAGCGGTGATGAGATACAAAGGGTAAGCATGTCTGATGCCAAGAATCTTAACCACCTTATCACAAAATTTCTTGGTTACGAGCCGTCGGCAATTTCCGATTTCCGGAAAGCTATACAACAATTCAAGACAGATTTACCCAGTGTCTTGTCGGCTCTCCGGAAAGTCATTGGTGCATCTTATAAAGAAAAACCAAAATTCCGCGAGACCGCACAGGAATTCCTTGAACTGTGCCGGAAATCTATCAATCCAGCAGTCGAAGAAGCTGATGTACGCGAAATGTTGATTCAGCACATTTTGACAAAAGATATATTTTTGAAGGTTTTTAACGAAGATCAATTCCATAAAGAAAACAATATAGCAAGCCGTCTTGACAACCTTGAAGAAACTTTCTTTACGGGTGATACAAAGCGCGAAACCATCAGCAAGTTAAAGGGTTATTACAGTGCAATCACTGTTACCGCGGCCAGCATTGACAGTCATCAGGAGAAACAAAAATTTCTCAAAGCTATTTATGAAGACTTTTACAAGGTCTATAACCCTAAAGCCGCCGCTCGCCTTGGGGTGGTTTATACGCCAAATGAAATTGTTGATTTTATGATAAAAGCCGCCGATGAACTCGTACACCGGCACTTTGGCCGTCGTCTTTACGATAAAAACGTGCAAATCCTTGACCCCGCCGCCGGCACCGGAACTTTTATTACCGATTTGATTGAATTCATTCCAAAGGCACATATTGCTTATAAGTATGAACACGAAATACACGCCAATGAAGTAAGCATACTGCCTTATTACATAGCCAACCTCAATATCGAATACACCTATAAACAAAAAACTGGCAAGTACAAAGAATTTCCAAATATCTGTTTCGTTGACACGCTGGATAATTTTTCTTTTGGAGAACAGCGGTTGCATAGCGATTTATTGGTTTCACTGAGCTACGAAAATATGGAGCGCGTCAAAAGACAGAATGAAAAGCGTATTTCAGTGATTATTGGCAACCCGCCATACTACGCTAACCAACGTAACGAGAACGATAATAATAAAACCCGAGAATATTCAGAAATCGATCAACGAATTAAAAAAACCTACATAGAACGTAGTACGGCGCAAAAAACCAAACAATACGATATGTATAAAAGGTTTATTCGTTGGGCGTCAGACCGACTGGATAAGAATGGTGTTTTGGTGTTTATTACAAACCGTGCGTACTTGGACGCAGGGCAGGATGACGGATTCCGTAGAGTTGTAGAAGAAGAATTTAATGAGATCTATATTATTGATTTGGGTTCTGATGTTAGAAAAAATCCTAAAATTTCCGGCACTACACATAATGTTTTTGGCATACAAACAGGCGTCGCAATCGGTTTTTTTGTTTGCAAAGAAACCAAGGGTAAAACTTGTGATATTTATTATGCCAAAAGAGAAGACAAAGAACTTGCTTTAGATAAGCTTGCGTTTCTTACCACAAATTCTTTTTCTGAAATTAATTTTTCCCACATCATCCCTGACAAAAAGAACAACTGGCTCAACCAAACAGATAATGACTTTGAAAAACTTCTCTGTATTGGAAATACACAAACGAAATTTGCCAAAACGGATCGTAAAATAGATGAAAATGCCGTATTTAAATTATTCTCTCCAGGCGTTTCTACGAATCGGGATGGATGGGTTTATGATTTTGACAAGAAAAATTTAAAGGGAAAGACAAAATTTTTTGCAAATACGTACAATGGATTTATCAAACAAGGTGATACGTCATACAATACAATTATTAAATGGAGTGATAGTTTACGAAAAAAATTCAAGCGGCATAGATTTATAACTTACAGTGATAGTTCCCTGACTACATCTCTTTACCGTCCTTTTATCAGGACGTTTCATTTTGCCAACCCTGCAATGAATGACAGGCTTACAAAAAATCACTATGAGATCTTTGGTGATAAGTTAAATAAAAAGAATAAGGTTATTTGTGTTTCCGGAACTTCCGCATCTAAACCTTTTCAAATTATGGCGGTACAGGAATTATCCAGTCTTGATATGCTTGAAAAAACGCAATGCTTTCCTCTCTATCGCTATGATAATCAAAAAAATCGTGTTTCCAACACTACCGATTGGGGTTTGAAACAGTTTAGCGAATATTATAAAAATACCAAGATCACCGCTGAAGATATTTTCCACTACACCTATGCTGTTTTACATAATCCAGTGTACCGGGAGAAATACGCCATAAACCTCAAACAAGAATTCCCACGCCTGCCGTTTTATGACGATTTCTCTCAATGGGTGAAATGGGGAAAGGATTTAATGAACCTGCATATCGGTTTTGAAAAACAAAAACCTTATTCCCTGAAAAGACACGATAAAGACTGCAAGGCAGGAAACGCAAAACTGACCGCCGATAAGCAGAGGGGTGCCATAACGCTTGATGAGCAAACCAAACTAACCGAAATCCCGCCCCAAGCGTGGGCATACAAACTAGGCAGCCGTACCGCCCTTGAATGGGTGCTTAACCAGTACAAAGAAAAGAAACCCACAGATCCGACCGTCAGGGAAAAATTCAATACTTACAAATTCGCCGACCACAAAGAAGAAGTAATTGAACTCCTCGGAAAAGTTTGTGCGGTAAGCGTTAAGACAATGGAAATTGTTGGGGAAATGGAAAAAACCCAATCAGTTGATGAAGCTGTGAGCACAACAGGAATATAATTATGCCGTACAAAAGATATTTCGCCTACGGATCTAATATGTCTCAAAAACGCTTGTGCGACAGAGTGCCAAGTGCAAAGCCGCTCGGTGCGTACACGCTGCCGTCCCACAATCTGCGTTTTCACAAGCGCAGCGACAAAGACGGATCGGGCAAGTGCGATGCTTTTGAGACGGGCGACGAAGCCGACTTTGTTCTGGGCCGATTGTTTGCCATCGCGCAGTCCGAAGAGACCGCGTTGGACGAGGCCGAGGGGCTGCACAAAGGATACGAAAAAAAGATCGTTGCAGTGGTGGATGCGGATGGCAACGTTGAGGAAGCGTTCACTTATTATGCGACTTGTATGGATGTTTCGCTCCGCCCTTATACGTGGTATAAAAAACATGTATTGGCCGGTGCGCGGGAAGCGGCCTTGCCCGATGACTATATTGAAAAAATTGAAGCGGTTGTTGCGAAGGATGATTTTGATAAAGAACGAGAGCAAAAGGAATTAAAAATATACGACTAACCAAGTGGGAACCCGTTGATGGAAAATTATATGAAACTAAAAGTAAACATCGCATAACCCATCCCAAATCAATCCACCCACCCCCGCGCGTTCCGGAAAATTTTGATCCACGGGCTGTACTCCCCCCAGTCGTTGCGGCCCGACGGCCGCCAGGAATTGCACGCCGCGCGGAACACTCGTTCGGGGTGGGGCATCATGATGGTGAAGCGTCCGTCTTCGTTGGTGAAACCGGTTGCGCCGCCGGGGGAGCCGTTGGGGTTTGCGGGATAGGTTTCGGCGGGGTGGCCGTGGTTGTCCACGAAGCGCAGGCTGACTTGTTGTTGGCGTTGGAGTTGCGCGAGGCCGTCGTCGAATCCGGCGTCGTCGAATTCCGCGCGGCCTTCGCCGTGGGCGGTGGACACCGGCAGCATGGAGCCTCGCATATCGCGCAGCAACACCGACTTGTCCGAGCAGATTTCCACCATGGCGACCCGCGCCTCGTACTGCTCGGAGTGGTTGCGCACGAACCTCGGCCAGTGGGCGGCGCCGGGCACCAACTCCTTGATGGCCGACATCATCTGGCAGCCATTGCAGACGCCGAGGGCGAAGGTGTCTTGCCGCGCAAAAAACGCCGCGAACATATCCCGCAGCCGGGGGTTGTACAGAATGGACTTGGCCCAGCCGCCGCCGCCGCCGAGCACGTCGCCGAAGGAAAACCCGCCGCACGCGGCCAAACCCTTGTACGCATCCAGCGACTGCTCGGACGACAAGTCGCTCATGGTAACGTCCACCGCATCGAAACCGGCGCAGTCAAACGCCGCCGCCATTTCCAGTTGGCCATTGACGCCCTGCTCACGCAGGATGGCGATTTTCGGGCGGTGGCGGGACTGAGACGGAGACGGAGACTGATACTCATACTGATGGGGCGCGGCGGCGTCGGCTTGGTGATCAAACGTGAGCCGCGAAAACAAACCGGGGTCGCTGCGCTCGTCAATCCTCGCGTACTCCTGGTCGGCGCAGTCGGGGTTGTCCCGCAGGGCTTGCATCCGCCACGTGGTCTCGGACCAAATCCGGTGCAACGAGACGCGCTCCATCTGTAACCACGCCTCGCCGTTGGACTCGATCAAAACCTCATCGCCATCGGCGGCCCGCCCGATGATATGGGCGACCGCGTCCAGGCCGAAGCGATGGATGTCCGCCGCCACCCGGTCGCGCTCCGCGGTTCTGGTCTGAATCACCGCGCCCAACTCTTCGTTAAAAAGCACCGCCAGCGGATCGTCGGCCAAACCTCCGAGGTCCACCGCCAGCCCGCAGCGCGACGCAAACGCCATCTCGCACAAGGTCGCCAGCAGGCCGCCGTCGGAGCGGTCGTGGTAGGCCAGGATGCGCCGCGCGCGGATGAGGGACTGCACGAGGTCGAAAAATCCCTGCAACAAACCGGCATCGTCCACGTCCGGCGCCGAGTCGCCCATCTGCGCGGTGGCCTGGGCGAGCGCCGAGCCGCCGAGGCGGTTGCGGCCCTGTCCCAGGTCCAGCAGCCATAAATCGTTTTGGTCGTTTTCATCGTTTGGGTCGGCACCGGCGCAAACCTCCAGTTGGGGCGTCAAGGTGTCGCGAATATCCGCGACCGGGGCGAACGCGGTCACGATCAATGAAAGCGGCGAAACCGCCTTGCACTCGCGGCCGGTTTGATCCCGCCACACCGTTTTCATTGACATTGAATCCTTGCCCACCGGAATTGATACGCCGAGTTGCGGACACAACTCCAGCGCCACGGCTTGCACGGTCCTGAACAAGTCCGCGTCATGGCCGGGTTCACCGGCGGCCACCATCCAGTTGGCCGAGAGTTTGATATTGCCGATGAAGCCGATGGATGCGGCGGTGATGTTGGTGATGGCCTCGCCCACCGCCATGCGTCCGGCGGCGGCGGCGTCAATCACCGCCAGCGGCGTGCGCTCGCCCACCGCGATGGCCTCGCCGGTATAGTCGCGGTAGCCGGCGGCGGCGACCCCGACGTCGGCCACCGGCACCTGCCACGGGCCGACCATCTGATCCCTGGCGATGAGGCCGCCGACGCTGCGGTCGCCGATGGTCACCAAAAAAGTTTTGTCGGCGACCGAGGGAAAACCCAGCACCAACTCCGCCGCGCGCTTTACGGACACGCCGTCAAAGCACAGCGGCGAAAACTTTTTTGGGATGGTCGCGGCGTCCCGTTCCATTTTCGGCGGCAGGCCAAACAACACTTCCATGGACAGGTTGATGGGCGTATCAAACGGCGGCCCTTGTTCGGCAAACCGGCGGTCGCGCACGCTCAGGTTTTGTGCGGCGGTCGCGTGACCCACCGTGGCGTACAGGCAGCGTTCCCGGCGGCAGATTTTTTCAAACCGCGCAAACCGAGACGGCTCAATGGCCAGCACGTATCTTTCCTGGGATTCGTTGCACCAGATCTGCATCGGCGTCATGCCCGGTTCGTCGTTGAGCACTTCGCGCAGTTCAAACGAGCCGCCGCAGCCGGAATCATGCACCAACTCCGGCAGCGCGTTGCACAACCCCCCGGCGCCGACGTCGTGGATGGACAGGATCGGGTTGTGCTCATCGAGCGCGCAGCAGGCGTCAATGACTTCCTGACAACGCCGCTGCATCTCCGGGTTGCCGCGCTGCACCGAAGCGTAGTCCAGGGTTTCCGAACTGCTGCCGGAAGCAACGCTGGAAGCGGCGCCGCCGCCCAGCCCGATGAGCATCACCGGCCCGCCGAGCACGACGATGGGCGCGCCGTCGGGTATGGCGTTTTTGCGCACGTGCCGGGGGCGGATGTTGCCCACCCCCCCGGCCAGCATGATCGGCTTGTGGTAGCCGTGGCGGAGGACGCCGCCGGTGCCGGGTTCCACCTGCTCGAAGGTGCGGAAATAACCGGCGATGCCGGGGCGGCCGAACTCATTGTTGAACGCCGTGGCGCCGATGGGGCCGTCGAGCATGATGCGCAGCGGCGAGGCGATGCGCGCCGGTTTGTTTTCATCGCCCTCCCAAGAGCGCCGGCGGCCCGGCAGGCGCAGGTGCGAGACCGAGTAGCCGACGATGCCGGCCTTGGGTTTGCCGCCCCGGCCGGTGGCGCCTTCGTCTCGAATCTCCCCGCCGGAGCCGGTGGCGGCGCCGGCGAAGGGCGAGATCGCGGTGGGATGATTGTGGGTTTCGACCTTGGCGACGAGGTGCGCCGCTTCCCGTTGGTAGCCGAATACTTTGGTGCACGGATCCACCTGGAAGCGGTTTGCTTCAGGCCCGGCGATCACCGCCGCGTTGTCGTTGTACGCCACCAAAGTGCCGGCGCCGTGTTGGCGGTGGGTCTCGCGGATCATGTCAAACGGCGAGTCCGGCAAGGGTTGCCCGTCAACCCGCCAATCGGCGTTGAAAATTTTGTGGCGGCAATGCTCGGAGTTGACCTGGGCGAACATCATCAGTTCGACGTCGGTGGGATTGCGCCCGAGGCGCGTGAACTGCGCGGTCAGGTAACGCCGCTCCGGCGCGCTCAGGGCGAAACCAAACCCGGCGTCGGCTTTTTCCAGGGCTTCAAGCCCGCCGCCGAGGATGTCAATGATGGCGAGGGGCGCCGGGTGCGCGCGGTGAAACAACGCGCGCGCCGAATCGCGGTCGGGCAGCACCGACTCGGTCATCGGGTCGTGGATGAACGGCAGTACCGATTCAGCCGCCGATGATAATGACGATGACGCCGATGCCGGCGCAGACTTGACCCGGAAATAAACCCGCCACTCAACGCCGCGCTCCACCCGCGCCACCGCGCCAAGCCCGCAGTGATGCAGAATATCGGTGGCCTTGGTGGACCACGGCGAAATCGTGCCGATTCGCGGCGTTACCACCGGCGTGAAAGCGTCCGCACCGTTTGTTGCGCCGTCTTTTGCGGCCTTTTGCCCGCCGCCGGTGCCGGCATCCCCGTCCGGCTGCGATGCGCCATAGCGTAGCAGCCCGGCAAGAACCGCGCGCCGCGCCGCATCCAATTCGCCGGCGACCTCGGCGAAGTGCAGGAAGCGGGCTTCCACGGAGACGCATTGCGGCACAGTGGCCTGAATCCGGCGCAGCACTTTGGTGGTTTGATGCGCCGACAATGCGCCGCCGCCGGGGAGGATTAACATGCGCTCAGGGGTTTTCCGCGGAGTAAGAAAGCCGTGTATGATACTCCTCTCGCGACCCTGATGAGGATACCCTGATGAGAAAAATGAACGTCTTGCAATTTTATGCCGCGGCGGTGTGTTTTTTCTCGGCGATCGTCGTGACCATCACCGGCGGCGGCGGCGTGTATGACCTGGTGCAACTCGCCGCGCCCTCCATCGGCGTGCCGGGGAGCAGTTACGAGGCGCACCAAAACAACGCCGCGTTTGCGCACTGGTACGTGCGCCGGCACCGCGACAACCGTGATTACCTGCCGCCGTCTGTGCGCGAGGAAATGCGCGAGCGCGGCATTGACGTTGAGGATTTCGCGCCCGCCGGCGGCGACCTCAAACTGCCCGAAGACGAAGCCGAACTCACGCAACTTCGCCAACAAAGTTTCGCCTCGCTGCTGGCGGCCAATCAGCACAACGCCGTGCGCGATTTTGTGCGCGAGATCATCGTGCTGCTCATCGCCGGGCCGTTGTTCTGGGTACACTGGCGGCTGCTCAAAAAATGGCACCGCGAGTAACAAAATAACCGCCCACCCCCCTCCCCATCGCTTGGGCGCGGGTGATTGCGCCAACTTCGTGGCCGAATAACAACAACATGGCCGCCATTTTCGCCAATGCCGGCGGCCCGCCGGCGGTTGCGTTATCCCCGCAAAAGCCGTAAGGTGGGCGTATTGCGACAACCGGACAACCACCAATGAACGATTCCGAATCGGCGCTTTCCATTACGGATTTGCATAAAAGCTACGGCGCGCTGGAGGTGCTGCGGGGCATTTCCCTGGTCGCCGGGCAGCATGACGTGATTTCCATGCTCGGCAGCAGCGGCTCCGGGAAGAGCACCCTGCTGCGCTGCGTGAACCTGCTGGAGACGCCCACTTCGGGGGAGATCGCGGTTCACGGCGAGGTTATCCGAATGAAGGAGCACCGGGGCGGCCGCGTGGCCGAGGACCCGCGCCAGGTTGAGCGCATTCGCAGCAAACTCGGCATGGTGTTCCAGCAGTTCAATTTGTGGTCACATCTGACGGTGCTGGAGAACGTCATTGAGGCCCCGGTTTCGGTGCTGAAAATGGGCCGCAAGGAGGCCGTTGAACGCGCCGAGGCGGTGCTCCACCGGGTTGGCATGATCGAGCGCAAGGACTACTACCCATCCCACCTGTCCGGCGGACAGCAGCAGCGCGTGGCCATCGCCAGGGCGCTGGCCATGGAGCCTGAGGTATTGTTGTTTGACGAGCCGACTTCGGCCCTTGACCCGGAACTGGTGGGCGAAGTGTTGAAGGTCATCCGCAGCCTCGCCGAGGAGGGGCGCACCATGCTGGTGGTCACCCACGAAATGGGCTTCGCGCGGGAGGTTTCCGACCGCGTGATGTTCCTGCACCAGGGGCTGGTGGAGGAAGACGGGCCGCCGGGGGAGGTGTTCGGCCAGCCGAAGTCCGAGCGTTTCCGGCAGTTTCTGGCCGGCAATCTTAAATAGCCGGTGCGCCACATATTACAAAGCACACCCAACCATTATTCAACCATCACCAACTCACACCAACTTGAACCAACCGGAGAATACCCATGAAAAAACTACTCACACCCCTCATCGCGCTGGCCATGATGAGCATCGCGGCCACCGCCCGCGCGGGCGACTGGAAAGAGATTCGCGTCGGCGTTGAAGGCGCCTACCCGCCGTTCAGTTCCATCACCGAAAGCGGCCAACTGGTGGGCTTTGATATTGACATCGCCGTTGAGCTCTGCAAGGCCATGGGCGCCACTTGTTCGCTGGTGCCCCAGGACTGGGACGGCATCATCCCGGCGCTTTTGGCGCGCAAGTACGACGCCATCATCGCCTCTATGTCGATCACCGAAGAGCGCAAGAAAAAAGTCGCGTTCAGCGACAAGTACTACAACACGCCGGCCAAATTCGTGCGCAAAAAAGGCTCCGGCATCGAGATCACCAAAGCGGGTATGGCGGGCAAAAGCGTTGGCGTGCAGCGCGCCACCACCCACGACAATTTCATCACCGGCGAGTTCGGCGACTCGGTGACCATCAAACGCTACGGCACCCAGGATGAAGCCTACCTGGATGCGGTGGCCGGACGCCTGGACTTGCTGCTGGCGGACTCGGTGGCCATAGACGACGGCTTCCTGTCCACCGAACAGGGCGCGGATTTTGAGTTCGTCGGGCCGGGCTACAGCGACCCGAAGTATTTCGGCGAAGGCTCCGGCATCGCGGTTCGCAAGGGCGATGCCGACCTCGTGGAAAAATTCAACGAGGCCATTCAAACCATCCGCGACAACGGCAGGTACAAGGCCATCAACGACAAGTACTTTGACTTTGATATTTACTAGGCCGCGACCGCTCACCGCCTGAACCGCTTGAAACGGGGCATCGTGTCGTGCAACAGGTAATCGAATATCTGCCGTTCGTATTGACCGGCGCGGCGCTGACCATCGCGGTGGCGCTGTCTTCGTTGCTGATCGCCTGCGTGCTCGGCATGCTGACCGCCACCGCCAAGCTTTCCGGTTCGCCCATCGCCCGCGCCGTGGGCGGCGTCTATACCACGCTGATTCGCGGCATACCGGATCTGGTGCTGATGACCCTGCTGTTTTTCGGCGGCCAGATCCTCATCAACCAACTCACCGACGCCCTCGGCTGGGGCTACGTGGACGTCAGCCCGTTCGCCGCCGGGGTAACCACCATCGGCTTCATCTTCGGCGCCTACATGGGCGAGACCTTCCGCGGCGCGATCCTGGCGGTGCCGCGCGGCGAGATTGAAGCCGGGCACGCCTTCGGCATGACCCCGGGCCGGGTGTTTTTCCGCATCACCTTTCCGGCGATGATCCGCCACGCCCTGCCGGGCTTCGGCAACAACTGGCTGGTGCTGATGAAAACCACGGCGCTGGTGTCGGTGATCGGCCTGCACGATATGGTGTTCAAGGCCGGTCAGGCCGGCGGCGCCACGCGCCAGCCGTTTTCGTTCTACCTGCTGGTGGCATTGTTGTTTCTGCTGCTGACGGCGTTTTCCAACCTCGGCATACGCTACCTCGACCGGCGCTACAGCGTCGGCGTGCGCCCGGCCTAAGCCCCTCGCCCCGCCATCATGGACTTCGCCGTCATCATAGACAACCTGCCGCTCTATCTTTCCGGGCTGCGCGTGACCGTCGAACTGCTGATTCTGGCGCTGGTCTGCGGCCTCGCGCTGGCGGTTCCGGTGGGCGTGGCGGCGGCCTCGGCGCGCGCGCCGGTCAACTCATTGCCGCGCGGCTTCATCTATTTCATGCGCGGCACGCCGCTCTTGGTGCAGGTGTTCCTGATCTACCACGGCTTCGCGCAGTTTGATTTCCTGCGGGAAAGTTTTCTGTGGGCGGTGTTCAAGGAAGCGTACTGGTGCGCCCTGATCGCCTTTTCCCTGAACACCGCGGGCTACACCGCGGAAATCATTCGCGGCGCCATCAAGCAAACCCCCGCCGGTGAAATCGAAGCGGCGCGCGCCTGCGGCATGTCCGAAGCCACCATGCTGCGGCGCATCATCCTGCCGAGCGCCTTGCGGCGCGGCCTGCCGGCTTACGGCAACGAGGTCATCTTCATGCTGCACGGCACCGTGATCGCCGGGGTCATCACCATCGTTGACCTGTTCGGCGCCGCAAAAATCGTCAACTCGCGGCATTTCGTGCCCTTCGAGTCGTTCATCGCCGCCGGCTTTTTCTACCTGTGCCTGACTTTCCTGATCGTCTACCTGTTCAAACTGGCGGAAACAAAATGGCACGCCCAC
This sequence comes from Candidatus Poriferihabitaceae bacterium, assembly GCA_965212085.1. Classification (GTDB taxonomy): domain Bacteria; phylum Pseudomonadota; class Gammaproteobacteria; order Arenicellales; family Poriferihabitantaceae; genus JAHRAW01. The sequence continues at coordinate 249,539 of OZ243042.1, forward strand.
CTGCGGCCACGGCGAACCTGAGTAGTATGAGCGACTGGTTTGAATCGTCCCTCGGTCAGTCCCTGCTTGAACAAGAGCGGCGTCACTGCCGCAAACTGGTGCCCTCCGGGTACTATCCGAGGAGCCTGCAAGCCGGGCGGCCGTCGGTCAATTTTCTCGACGGGCTTGAAACCGGCGGGCGGTTTTTTGTCGGCGAACGCGCGCCTCAGGAACGCGGCAAACGCGGCGCATCCGGCGCATCCGACTCCGGCCCGCTCCACTGTGCGGTGGCCAAAGCATCGGCCATGCCCTTCGCCGACAAAACCCACAACCTGATCGTGCTGCCCCACACCCTGGATTTTTGCGAAGACCCCCACGGCGTGCTCCGGGAAGTGAACCATATCCTGGTGCCGCAGGGCTGCGTGGTGATCACCGGGTTCAACGGCCTGAGCCTGTGGGGCATCGCCCGCCTGGTGATGAAAGGCGCGAACCGCCCGCCCTGGAACGGCCGCTACCGCCGGGTCGGCGGGGTGCAGGACTGGCTGTCGCTGCTCGGCTTTGAACTGGTGGGGGCGGCGATGCTGGCCTATCAGCCGCCGTTGCAAAATGACAAGTGGCGGCGCAAAATGGCGTTTATCGAAAAGGCCGGCGCGAGATGGTGGCCGGGGCTGGGGGCGGTGTACGTGATCGTCGGGCGCAAGAAGGAAATCGCCGTCAGTAGCGGCGGGGTAACGCGCTTGCAGTGGCGGCGCCTGCTCCCCGGCATGGCGCAGCCCGCGGCCCGCATTGATCTCAAACCGGTACTCAAACCGGTACTCAAACTGGTGCGCGCAAAACGCAGCGCGTGAATTCTATGTCCCTATCCCTATCCCTGTTCCTATCCACATCCTCCTCATCACTCCAACCCGATCATAACCATGCCCGATAAAGTCATCATTTATACAGACGGCGCCTGCCGAGGCAACCCCGGACCGGGGGGCTGGGGCGCGCTGCTGCGCTTCGGCGCCCACGACAAATCGTTGTACGGCGCCGAGCGCCACACCACCAACAACCGCATGGAACTCCAGGCCGCCATCGAAGCGCTGAGCGCGCTGCGCCGCCGCTGCCGGGTGGAACTGCACACCGATTCGCAGTATCTCAGATACGGCGTGTTGAAGTGGATGGAGAACTGGAAGCTAAAAAACTGGAAGACCTCGGAGCGCAAGCCGGTGAAAAACCGCGACCTGTGGGAGGCCCTGGACGCCCTCATCGGCGAACACCACATCACCTGGCGCTGGGTCAAGGGCCACGCCGGCAACCCCGGCAACGAATACGCCGACCTGCTGGCCAACCGCGCCATTGACGAGTTGCCGCCATGAGGCAACTGGTGGTGGATACCGAAACCACCGGCCTGGAGTTTTCCCAGGGCCACCGCGTAATTGAAATCGGTTGCGTGGAAATGATCAACCGCCGCCTGAGCGGCAACACTTTCCACCACTACATCAACCCGCAGCGGGCCATTGACGAAGCCGCCGTTGAAGTCCACGGCATCACCGCTGATGCGCTCAAGGACAAACCGCCGTTCGCCGACCTCGCCGCCGAACTGCTGGAATTCATCAAGGGCGCCGAACTGATCATCCACAACGCGCCCTTTGACACCGGCTTCCTCAACAACGAATTCAAACTGGCCGGACTCGGCGAGGGAATCATCGAAGCCCACTGCGCCGTGGTTGACACCCTGGCCATGGCCCGCCACAAACACCCCGGACAGCGCAGCGGCCTGGACGCATTGTGCAAACGCTATGCCGTTGACAACACCCAGCGCACCCTTCACGGCGCATTGCTCGACGCCGAAATTCTAGCCGACGTGTACCTGGCGATGACCGGCGGACAAGTAACGCTGCTGGGCGAATCGGGCGATTTGCCCGCGTACGCCCAAACCCGAACCCCAACCGATGGCCCGGGGGACGCCGCCGAAAGCATCGCCACCCCGGTAATCCGCGCCACCGGCGAAGAGTTGGCGGAACACGAGAAGTGGCTGCAACTGCTGAACAAAAAACCCGGCGGCGTTGTTGAGCGGCAGCTGGAAGACGCGGGCTGAGCGGGCTGAGTCAGCGGCTGGCACCGCGCAGTTGCCGAAATCCGCCCTCCGGCTATCAAGACTCCGGCTTTTCCTTCCCGAACCGCGTCAGTAGCGGCGACAAAAATCCATCCTTCTCCCCGGCTTCCCTGGAAGAACCAGGGGTGCGCAGATTCCGCACCAGCACCGCCCGGCCGTCGTCGCCGAGGTATTCGCTTTTGGGAAAGTTGAGCGTCAGCACGCGCCGGGCGTCTTCGGACAGGTCGTCCAAGTGCATCCGCCGGTAGCAGAATACCAGCAGCGCCAGCGCCTCTTCCACAGACGGCGTGGTGGCGTATTCCTCGATCACGCCCTTGGCGCGGTTGACCACCGCCACGTGGGCGTTGCGGGAAAAGTAATAGGCGGCCACCGCCAGTTCATGCCGGGCCAGCGCGTTGTACAAGTAGTGCGCCCGCGCCCGCGCGTCGGCTGCGTAGCGGCTGGCGGGGAACAGGTTGTAGACGTCGTTAAACGCATTCAGCGCGTCGCGGGTGATGCTGGAGTCGCGGTCGCTCAGGTCATCGCGCCCGGTGAGGCGGCCGAACAGGGAATCGTTTTCCTGGTAGTTGGCGAGCCCCTTGGCGTAGTACGCGTAGTCCACCGCCGAATGGGTCGGGTGCAGTTTGATGAAGCGGTCGGCGGCGGCGATGGCGAGGCCGGTGTCGTTGGCGCGGTAGTACGCGTAGATGGTGTCGAGTTGGGCCTGCTCGGCGTGCGCGCCGTAGGGATACTTGGCTTCCAGTTCGCGCAGTTGATCCACCGCCGTGAGCCAGTTTTTGTTGTCGAGGCTTTCTTTGGCGATGGCGTACAATTCCTCGGCGCTGATGTCTTCATCCTCTTGGTCCTTGCCGAACAGCGAGCACCCGGACAACAGGGCGAGGACGAGCGCGGCGATGATCCAGTTTCTGGTTGGCATGGGCATATAAATCCGTCGTAGAATGGGAAATGGAAAAGAAGCGTAGCGGGTATTTTGCCACAACTTGCGGCCCCGATGAAATTGGATAAATTGGATAAATCGAATAACCCGGCGGCGCGCACCCGATCACCCAAAAACCCCGTTACCATGACCGAGCACCACAGGCATTTCTCCGTGGAAATCCAACCGGCGTTGGCCGGCGTCCGCATCGACAAGGCGCTGGCCGAACTGCTGCCCGGCCATTCCAGGGCCGCCATCCAGCAGTGGCTCAAGGGGGGCCTGGTGCTGGTGGACGGCGAGCCGGTCAAGCAAAGATTTCCCCTGGCCGGCGGCGAGACCGTGGAGATTTCCATACCGCAACCGCAGCCCGCGGACTGGCCGGCGCAGGATATGGATTTCGACGTCCTGCACCGCGACGACGACCTGCTGGTCATCAACAAGCCGGCGGGTTTGGTGGTGCATCCCGGCGCCGGGCAGGCCGACCGCACGCTGCTGAACGGCTTGCTGCACGTTGACCAAACCCTGCGCGCCCTGCCCCGCGCCGGCATCGTGCACCGCCTCGACAAGGACACTTCGGGGCTGCTGGTGGTGGCGCGCAACGAGACCGCGCGGCGACGCTTGATCGCGCAACTGGAGGACCGCAGCATGAAGCGGCGCTATCTGGCGGTGGTCCACGGCGTGATGGTGGCCGGGGAGCGCATTGAGCAACCCATCGGGCGGCATCGGCGCGACCGCCTGCGCATGTGCGTGACCCCGTCCGGCAAGCCCGCCGTAACCCATGTTCGCGTGGAGCGCAAATTCCGCGCCCATTGCCTGATTCGCGCCGAACTGGAAACCGGCCGCACGCACCAGATCCGCGTGCACCTCGGCTGGCGCGGCTTCCCCCTGGTCGGCGACAAACTCTACGCCGGACGCGCGCGGCTGCCGCCCAAATCCAACGCCGAACTGACCGCCACCCTGGGGCGTTTCCCGCGCCAGGCGTTGCACGCCGCGCGCCTGTCCCTGCGCCATCCCGCAGACGGTGAAAGCCGCGAATGGCATCAACCCGCACCGGCGGATTTGCAGGGGCTGATTGATGAACTGGAAAAAGACCGGCGCCGCCACGAACAACGCGGCCCATGAACCCTTGGCCCCCCTTGCCCCCATTGCCCCCCATGCGACCGCCGGCGTCAATCGAAGCGCAGGGAAAAATCCACGGCCTTGAGGTGCTTGGTCAACGCACCGATGGAAATGTAATCCACGCCGGTCTGCGCGATGGCCCGCACTTGCTCCGGCGATACGTTGCCCGACGCCTCAAGTTCGGCGCGGCCCCGGGCCATGGCCACGCCCTCGCGCATGGTTGCCAGGTCGAAGTTGTCCAGCATGATACGGGGGGCGCCGGCGTCGAGGGCTTGTTGCAGTTGCGCCAGGGATTCCACTTCAATTTCGATTACGATTGCGATTGCGATTGCGATTTCGTTTTCGCTGGCCGCGTGGTTTGATACGGCGGCGCGCGCGCGGGCCACCGCCTCGGCCACCGAACCGGCGGCGGCAATGTGGTTTTCCTTGATGAGGATTTGGTCGAACAGGCCCATGCGGTGATTGTGCGCGCCGCCGGTGGCCACGGCGTATTTCTGCGCGAGGCGCATGCCCGGTATGGTCTTGCGCGTGTCCACGACCCGGGCGGCGGTGCCGGCCACGGCTGCGGCGTATTGGCGTGCGATGGTGGCGGTGCCGGAAAGGGTCTGCAACAAATTGATGGCGGTGCGCTCGGCACTCAGGATGGTACGCGCGCAACCCTTGACTTCGCACACCACGGCGCCGGCTTCGAGGAGGTCGCCGTCGTGATGCCGCCAGCGAATTTCCACCGCGCCGCCCGTCTGCGCCTGCGTCTGCGCCCGCGCCCACACCTGCCGGAACGCCTCCTCAAACCACGCCGCCCCGCACAACACTGCGGATTCCCGGCACAGCAGGCGCGCCCCGGCGAGCGCCGATTCATCAATCAGGGCGGCGGTGAGGTCGCCACCGCCGATGTCCTCCCGCAGCGCGTCGCCCACCAATTTTTCGATGGCGGCGCGCTCCGGCAACGACGCGGTTGGCTTGGGCATGGCCCATTATACGGCGGAAAGCGGCGGCTTTGGGGCGGTTGTACTGCGCTATACTACGGCAACCAACCCACGGGGTTCATGCCATGCCCGACACCCTGCCCGACAAGATGCCCAAGAATCTATGGTCATTGCTGCAGCCGGCCCTGCAAAAATACCACCGCAACCCGGCGTGGATTTGCCGCAGCCGTGATGGCCGGCGGGTGGTGACCTACCGGGAACTCCATGACGCGGCGCTGACCACCGCCGGCCAACTCCGCCGACTCGGCATCAAGGACGGCGGCACCGTCGGAGTAACCGCCCCCAACGGCCCGGAGTTCAGCGTGGCGGTGCTGGCGGCGTGGAAAATCGGCGCCAACGTCGCGCCCATCCACATCGGCAACAGCGAACACGAAATCGCCCAACAGATGGAGGCGCTGGCGCCGCAGGTTCTGTTGCAGCACGAATCCGCCATTGGGCATCCGTCCGCCGTGGCGATTGCCATGACCGGCGACGCCGAAACCATCGCCGGGGAAGCCGCCCTGGCGGCGGACCACGACGCCGCTCAACTGGCGGCCCGCATCTACACCTCGGGCAGCACCGGCAACCCCAAGGTGGTGCGGCTCAGCCACGGCAACCTCGCCTCCAACGTGCTCGCCGCCCGCCGCATCGAAACGTTCACCGCGCGCGACCGGTTTATTTCCCTGCTGCCGTTTTCCCACGCCATGGGGCTGCTGGGCAACCTGCTGCTGCCTTTGTACTACGGCGCCACCATCGTCTCCCCCCGAGTGTTGGCGGCGGCGGAAATCCTGGAGACCCTGCAAGAGGAAAACATCTCGGTGGTGATCGCGGTGCCGAGGCTGTACCGCAACGTCATGCGGGGGCTGGAGAAAAAGTTCCGGGAAGGCGGCGCCGCAATGGCGGCGTACCGCGCGCTGCTGAAAATCGCGCCGCTGCCGCTGCGGCGGCGCATCAACGCGCCGCTCCGCAAAAAACTCGGCGGCCGCATCAAGGCGTGGGTGAGCGGCGGCTCCCACCTGGATAGCCGCATCAGCCGCTACTATCACGACCTCGGCCTGCCGCTGCGCCAGGGTTATGGCTTGACCGAAACCTCGCCGCTGACCAGCATCCAGGAAAATTTCGACGCCGCCCCGGAAAGCGTCGGCAGGCCGGTGGAGAAAGTTCGGGTCAAAATTCACAACCCCGGCGAAGACGGCAGCGGCGAAGTTTGGATCAAGGGGCCGAACGTCATGCTCGGCTACGAGGATCCGCAGCAGACCGCCGAAGCGCTGCAAGACGGCTGGTTCAAGTCCGGCGACATTGGCCGCCTGGACGCCGAAGGCCGGCTTTTTTTGACCGGCCGCTCAAAGCGCCTGATCGTTACCGAGGCGGGCAAGAACGTGTATCCCGAAGAACTGGAAACCCTGCTGGAGCGCGACCCGGCCATCAAGGAAGCCGGCGTTCTGGAGGCCGGCCGGAAACCGGTGTGCGTGCTGGCCATGGCAACCGTGGAAACCGAACGCGCGGCGGCGGCGGCCACCGCCCGCCAAACCCTGGCGGCGTTCAACCAACTGGTGTCCGCCCACAACCGCATCACCCGCTTCGCGCTGGTGGACGAGTTGCCGCGAACCGCCCTCGGCAAAATGGCGCTGCAGGAACTGCCGGCGATTTTCGCGCGCCACGAGGTGAAGTGAACGGCAAGGTCCGGCGGGCCGCGTTTGCGAGGTGATACACTCCATTGCTCCACCGCCACCCGCCACCGTCCGAGTAACGCAGTGCAATATATCAGCACCCGCGGCAACGCGCCGATACTGAACTTTGAACAGGCCACCCTGGCGGGGCTGGCCGCCGACGGCGGGTTGTACCTGCCCCGCGCCTGGCCGGCCTTCAGCGCGCAGGAAATCCGGGAACTGCGCGGCCTGGAATACCCGCAACTGGCGTCTCGCATTATCGCCCGCTTCAGCGGCGACTGCCTCGCCGCCGACACCCTGGAACGGCTGAGCGCAGACGCCTACGGCAACTTTTCCCACCCGCAGGTGGCGCCGCTCAAACAACTGGACGATTCGTTGTACGCGATGGAGCTGTTCCACGGCCCGACCCTGGCGTTCAAGGATTTCGCGCTGCAATTTCTGGGCCGGCTGTTCGGCCACTTCCTCGACCGGCGGGGGCAAACCTGCACCATCATCGGCGCCACTTCCGGCGACACCGGTTCCGCCGCCATCGAAGCGGTGCGCGGGCTTGATGCGGTAACCCTGTACATGCTGCACCCCCACGGCCGGGTGTCCGAAGTGCAGCGCCGGCAGATGACCACGGTGGCGGATCCCAACATTCACAACCTCGCCGTGGACGGCGACTTTGACGATTGCCAGAACCTCGTCAAGGGAATGTTCAACGACGCCGGGTTCCGCGAAAGGCACGCCCTGGCGGCGGTCAACTCCATCAACTGGGCGCGCATCGCCGCCCAGACGGTGTATTACTTTTACGCCGCGCTGAAACTCGGCGCGCCGGAACGCGCGGTCAACTTTGCGGTGCCCACCGGCAATTTCGGCAACGTCTTCGCGGGCTACGCGGCGCGGGAAATGGGGCTGCCCGTCCGCCACTTGATCATCGGCTCCAACAGCAACGACATCCTGACCCGCTTCTTCGAGTCCGGGCGCATGGCGCGGCGCAACATCAACGCCACCATCTCGCCGAGTATGGACATCCAGATCTCCAGCAACTTCGAGCGCTACCTGTTTGAACTCCTCGACCGCGACCACGCACAAGTCCGCGAGCGGATGGCGCGGTTCGCCGCCCGCGGAGAGTTCAGCGTCTCCCGCGAAGCCCGCCAAAAGGCAGCCGCACTGTTCCGCGCCCGGCGTTTTTCCGATGCGGAAACCCGCGCGCAGATCAAACAAGTGTACGAACAAACCGGAGAATTCCTGGACCCGCATTCCGCCATCGGCGTGGCCGCCGCCCGCGCCGTAGCCCAGGAATTTCCCGAAACCGATACGCCCACCATCGCCCTCGGCACCGCCCACCCGGCAAAATTCGCCGACGCCGTGGCCGAAGCCTGCGGCGCCGAAGTGGCGCTGCCGGAAGCCCTGCGGGGCATCATGCAGCGCGAAGAAAAAATGCTGCGGGTGGCCAATGACCCGGAGGCGGTGAAGGCGGTGATCGAGGGCGAGTGAGTATGGAGTGTGGAGTGTGGAGTGTGCGCTCACGCCCGCCAACCGCCGGCAAAAACTCCGACAACCCGGCTTCGTGATTCCCGATGAGCCAACTATCCAACCCCCTTGATTACATCCGGCGGCACTGGCGGGGCGAGTGTTCGCTGGCGTGGTCTTTCTGGGTGAACTTTTTACTGCTTTTTTTTGTGCTGAATTATCTGGAGCGGTTTACGCTGCCGCCATATCTGCGGGGTGAGTTGGCCGTGAGCGTGGCGGTGGCCGGGTTTTTTCTGGTGGTGCGCCTGGTGGTTTATCCGTGGCAGGTGGTGGGCGTAATCCGCGCTTGCGAGCGGCGCATCAAGAACCGCGCCGACCGCTCGTGGGCGGTTGCCGCCGAGGGGGTCGTGGTATTGAGCATCGCCGCGACCCTGGCGGCGGCTTTTTCCAGTTATCAGTCGCTGCTGGGCTACCGCCTCAGCCTGCATCCGCCCGAACGCCCCGAAATTGCGCGCGCCTACGAACTCGGCCTGGTTCGGGAAAACACCTTGCTCCACGTGCGCGGGCCTTTGGAGATCGGCATTACCCGCGAGGTTTCGCGGTTGCTCGCCGAACATCCGCAAGTTACCGGGATTATTCTGGACAGCGGCGGCGGGCAGATTTACGAGGGCCGGGGGCTGGCGCGGTTGATCAGGGAAAACGCGCTGGCGACCTATTCGCTGGATGAATGCGTGTCGTCCTGCACCACCGCGTTTGTCGCCGGCACCAGGCGCACGCTGGGCGCAAACGCCCGGCTCGGGTTTCACCAGTACAAGAGCTACGCGGTTGTGCCCGTCATTGACGTTGATGAGGAGCAGGCCAAAGACCGGGCCTTGTTCGAAGCGCAGGGCGTCTCGGCCGGGTTTTTACGCAAGATGTTTGAGCAGCCGCCGGATAATATGTGGTGGCCGGAAGTGGAGGAATTGCTGGACGCTCGGGTCGTCCATGAAACGGGGTTTTCTTTGGAGTGAAAGCCCGGAGTGGAGGCTTTGGAATGGCAGGTGTAATTCTGGATTCCCGATACGATGAAAAATATGGTCGCTGGCGCTCCCTATTTTTCTATCGTTCGGGAATGACACCGAGGGCGGGGGCGTTCAGAGTAGTGCGGTTTCGCCGGTTTCGCCGGTGCGCACCCGCACCACGTCTTCAAGATTGACCACGAAAATTTTGCCGCTGCTAATCTCGCCGGTGTTGGCGTGTTCAACGATGGTCGCTTTGGTGCGTTCGACGAGGTCGTCGGTTACCGCGATCATCATCAACTGCATCGGCTTGAGTTTGGTCTTGTAGGTCTTGCCGCGGTAGATCTCGGTGCGGTCCTTGCGCTCCCTGCCGAAGCCCTGGATTTCGCAGGTCGTGATGCCCAGCACGTCTTCGTCGGAGAGGGCTTGTACAACGGCGTCAAACCGGTGCGGCTTGACCGTGGCGATGATTATTTTCATAGTATGTTCTACAAGTTGTAACTGCGTTCACCGTGGGCGCTGTAGTCCAGGCCCTCCGCTTCATCCCGCTGGTCCACCCGCAGGCCAACCAGTTTCCTGACCACGACGGCGATTACCCAGGAGCCGAGCGCGGCCCACGCGATCACCACCAGCGTTCCCACCACCTGCACCACAAACTGCTCGCCGATGCCGACACCGGCGGCCAGCCCCAGGCCGCCAAACGCCGTGGCGCCGAATACCGCGGTCAGCAGGGTTCCGAGGATGCCGCCCACGCCGTGGACCGCGAACACGTCGAGGGCATCGTCAATGCCCAGCCGGGCCTTAATCCATTCCACCGCGAGATAACAGACTACGCCGCCGGCCACGCCGATGACCAAAGCGCCGAGCGGCCCGACGAAACCCGAAGCCGGGGTGATGGAGGCAAGCCCGGCGATGAGGCCGGTAACGAGGCCGACGAGGCTCGGTTTGCCGAAACGCAACTGCTCGATGACGACCCACACCAGCGCCGCCGTCGACGCCGATATGTGGGTCACAAAAATCGCCATCGCCGCGCCGCCGTTTGCGCCGAGGGCGCTGCCGCCGTTGAAACCATACCAGCCGACCCACAACATCGCGGCGCCGATCATGGTCAGGCCCGGATTGTGGGGCGGGTGCAGGTCATCGGGAAAGCCGTGGCGCGGGCCGAGCATGACCGCCAGTATCAGGGCCGCAACCGCGGCGGTGGCGTGCACCACCAGGCCGCCGGCGAAATCCAGCACCCCGAGATCGGCGAGGAAACCGCCGCCCCAGATCCAGTGGGCCACGGGCGCGTACACGATCAGCATCCACAGGCCGCTGAACAGCACCACGTGCAGGAACTTGATGCGCTCCACGTAGGCGCCGATGATGAGCGCCGGGGTGATGATCGCGAAGGTCATCTGAAAGGCGCAGAACAACACCTCGGGAATCGTGCCCGACAGCGCGTCGGTACCGACCCCGGCGAGGAACGACTTGCCGAGGCCGCCCCACCAGGCGTTGGCGGCGCCGCCGTCGCCGAAGGCGATGCTGTAACCGACCAGCAGCCACAGCACCGACGACACGCAGGCCACGGTGAAACACTGCATCATCACCGACAGCACGTTGCCGGAGCGCACCAGGCCGCCGTAAAACAGCGCCAGCCCCGGCAGCGTCATCAGCAGGATCAGGGCGGTGGCCACCAGAATCCACGCAGTGTCTCCGGTGTCCAATGCATCCTGAGCGGCATCCTGAGCGCGGGCCATGGCGGGCAGCAGCCACAGGGTCAGCGCCGCCGCGTAGCGCCGCAAAGGCGGTGGGATTAATCCTAAGGGCATCGAAAACCTCATAATCTCACAACTTAATGACGCCATCAGTCCGTGGCCGGTGATGGTGTGGTTTTCAGTGGGGCGTGATGCCGCGCAAGCGCTCGCTGCGCCGGCGCAACAGTTCCACCGTGGTCAGCAGCAGGATGGAGAACACCACCAGCAGCGTTGCCACCGCCAGGATGGTGGGGCTGATCTGCTCGCGAATGCCGGAGAACATCTGCCAGGGTATGGTGCGCTGCTCGTAACTGCCGACGAACAATACCACCACCACTTCATCGAAGGAGGTGATGAACGCGAACAACGCGCCGGAAATTACCCCCGGCAGTATCAGCGGCACGATGATGCGGAAGAACGTCACCGGCGGCGACGCGCCGAGGGTCGCGGCGGCGCGGATGAGGCTGTGGTCGAAGCCCACCAAAGTTGCGGTCACGGTGATGACCACGAACGGCGTGCCGAGGGCGGCGTGGGCGAGGATTACCCCGATGTGGGTGGAGGACAGGCCAATTTTGCTGTAGAAAAAATACATTCCGGCGGCGGAAATGATCAGCGGCACGATCATCGGCGATATGAGGATGCCCATGATGACGGATTTGTTGGGCATTTCCGGGCGGCTCAAGCCGAGCGCGGCGATGGTCCCCAGCGTGGTCGAGATCAGGGTCGCAAAAACCGCGATCACCAGGCTGTTTTTGACCGCGCCCTGCCAGTTGAGGTTGGTGAAAAAGTCCTCGTACCATTTCAGCGAATAGCCGGCGGGGTCGAAGGTCAGCATTTCTTCGGTGAAAGTGAAAAACGGCACCGCGTTGAAGGACAGCGGAATCACCACCACGACGGGCGCGATCAGGAAAAAGAAAATCAGCCCGCACAAGGTCAGGTAGGTGTAGTGCCAGACTCTCTCCAGCGGGGATGTGTAGATGGGCAGGGCCATAATCTTGTCTGCTATTGTGTATTTCGGTTTGGGTATGCGGTTTGTGTATGCGGCCGGTCAGCCCAGTTTCATGTTGTCGATGCCGACTATTTTGTCGTACAGGAAATACAACACCATCACCACGCCCAGCAGGATGGCGCCGAGGGCCGCCGCCAGCCCCCAGTTCAGGGAGCTCGACATGTGGAAGGCGATGAAGTTGCTGATCAGCGTGCCTGACTGCCCGCCGACCAGCGCCGGGGTGATGTAGTAGCCGATGGCGAGGATGAACACCAGAATCGAGCCGGCGCCGATGCCGGCCACGGTATTGGGCATATAGATCTTGACGAACGCCGTGAACGGCGTGGCGCCGAGGGATTTGGCGGCGCGCATGTAACTCGGCGGGATGGTTTTCATCACGCTGTACAACGGCAGTACCATGAAGGGCAGCAAAATATGCACCATGGCGATGATGGTGCCGGTGCGGTTGTGGATCATCGCCAGGCGGTTGTCGTCATCCACCAGCCCAATCCACACCACCAGGTCGTTGATCACCCCCTCCTGCTGCAACAGCGCGATCCAGGCGGTGGTGCGAACCAGCAGCGAAGTCCAGAACGGCAACAGCACCAGGATGATGAGCAGGTTGCTTTTGGCGGTCGGCAGCACCGACAACAGGTAGGAAATCGGATAGGCGAGCACCAAACACAAAAAAGTAATCAGCAAACTCATCCACATGGTGCGCCAGAACAACTTGAGGTAGATCTGTTTGTTGGCGTCGTTGCGCACGATGTCCCCGGTTTCGCCGTACCCCATGTCCACCGCCGCCAGGTAATAGGCAATCGTATAGGGTGTGCTTTCGCGCTTGAAGACTTTCCAGTTTTTAATATCGCCCCATTTCTTGTCGACGTCCACAAAGGCCTGCTGATAGGGCGCTTCCAGTTTGTCGGCCTTGCGCGTGGTTTTGCGGAACAGGCCGGCGAATCCGGGTTTTTCGTAGTTCAAGCGGCGGCCCACTTTGCCGCCCAATTTGGTCTCTTTGGCTTCGACAAAATCCGCCGCCAGAGCGGTGAATACTTCTTCACCGGGCAACTCCCCGCTTTGCTCGTCCCAGTTTTTCAGCAGCGGCACGGTGCGGTGCATGACCTCGCCCACCAGTTGATTCTCGACGCTGCGGAACAGCATATCGAGAATCGGTATGAAGAAGGTGATGAGGATGAAAACAAACAGCGGCACCACCAGCCCGATAGCCTTCAGCTTGCCGCGCCGTTGAGCGCGGGCCAGGCTGATTTTCAGCGGGATGCCGTCTGCGGTTACCAGGGTGGCGGTCATGGGCTATGCGCGCTTGGGTTTATTGTTGCGACGGGCCGTCGGATGCACTGCCGCGAAAATCAATGTCGGGCAGGATGGTTTGCGGCTTGAAAGTAACTCGGTAGTGATACGCGCTTGCCTTTTTGCCGGAGACCTGCTCCGCGAAGTAAGTGACATTGTCGGACAAGCCGAGGAAGTGCTTTTTATACTCTGCCTCGCCAACCTTGCAGGTCACTTCCAGTTGATTCGTCTGGTCTTCAATCGAGCATTTGCCCTGGATTTCCAGCATATACCCGCCGGTGATGCCGTTGTAGAACACGATACGGCGGTCGATCTCAAAATTATCCGCCGACTTTGAGATGTTTTTGGACGCAATAGTTGCGTCATCCTGGCATCCTGCGGCGAGAATCGCCACTGTGCACAAGGGCGCGATTTTAGTGATATTTTTCAACGCACTGCGCCTGAGGGGTTAACCGCTTTCCACCATCCGGCGAAAAATATCAAGCCCGGAAAAAATATCAGCATGAATAGAAGCATCATATCCAAAGCAGTCATCGTTAACCTCATCGAAAGTCGTTCGTCGGTTTCATCGTTTTAATGAGCCGCCAACATACACAAGCAACCACAAAAAAGCAACCCGTCCAGCGCATGCCATCAACAACCGATCAACCCGGCGACCATGGGTGCGCACGCGCATCACCACAGCCACCGAGCCAATTTCCTTGTCTAAACAACGCATTCCCAGCGAAGGTTTCGTCGCGATTGCGTTACTGCGCCAGCCAGGCGTTAAACCGCTCGTTCAGGTCGTCTTGATTGTCGGCCCAGAACGGGATGTTGTTGACCAAGATATGCTTGGCGTTGGCCGGGGCGGTGGGCATATGCGGGCCCATATCAATGCCGAGTTCGGCGTGCTTGCCCACCAACGGGGCGGATGAGTTACGCGCCGGGCCGTAGGAGATGTATTTCGCCTGGTCGGCAAGCCGCTGGGTATCAGTGCCAAACTTGAGATACTTCAATACCTCGGCTTCGTTTTTGCCGCCCTTGGGCACAATCCAACCGTCAAGATCGAAAACCTGCCAATCCCACATCATGGCGATCGGTTGTTTCTCTTTTTCGATCACATCAAACAAGCGTCCGTTGTAGGTGGAGCCGATTACGACTTCGCCATCGGAAAGGAGTTGCGGCGTTTGCGCGCCTTTCTCCCACCAAACCACTGAATCTTTGATGGTGTCCAGTTTGGCGAGTGCGCGGTTGACGCCGGCTTCGGTTTCCAGCAAACCGTACACTTCATCGGGAGACGCGCCGTCGGCCAGCAATGCCCATTCCAGGTTGTTGTTCGGCCGTCGCTCCAGCGCGCGCTTGCCCGGAAATTTTTCCAAATCAAACACATCGGAGATGGTGGCCGGCTCACCCTTGACCAAATCGGTGCGATAACCAAAAGTGGTGGAATACACGATGGTCGGAATGAAGCACGGCGAGACGATCAATTCGCCGAAGTCTTCGGACGCCGGTGTGCCGTCAGGGGCATTTGCCAGCACCTTGTCGTGATCGATTTCAATCGCGATGCCTTCATCGCAAGCGGTAATCGCATCGGATGCGACCATGTCAACCAAGTCCCAGGTAACATTACCCGCTTCTTGCATTGCGCGAAGTTTCGCCACCGACCCGCTGCCGGAATCATCGTTGATGATCTTGACATCGGGATTGGCCGCCATATACGGCGCGTGATACGCCTTTTGCTGGCTCACGGTGTAAGCGCCGCCCCAGGACACGACAACCAGTTCGGTTTCCGCCTGTGCGGTGGCGGCCAGGGCGAATGCGGTGGCCGTTGCCAGCAGGGTTTGCCGGCTAATTTTTGTAACAATCTTCATCAGGAATACTCCTCCTATTTGACTCTGTTTAATTTGAATGGTGAAACGATAAGAAAATACTGCAAGCGCAATTACTTATTCAGACCGTTCAAAAGACTTCAGTGCTTCAGTCTGTATCAGTCCGACGGGTCAAGCGCGCGACAGTCTTCCGCGGTCCAGCCGATGCTCACCGTATCCCCCTCGCGGAGGTGGGCGTGCACGGCTGAATTGGGAATCTTTACGATGAAATCATCATGACCGCAAACCGTGAAGCGGGTGCGGATGTGGTCGCCGAGATAGATCAACTCCTCGGCTTTGGCCGTAAATACGTTGGGCAGGGCGCCTTCTTCGGGGTTCACCACCACGCGTTCCGGGCGCAGCGACAGGGTTACGCGCTCGCCGACCCCGGCGACCTTAACCTTGAGCGCGGCGACCATGTCGCCGGTGCCGTCCACCGCCACCTTGACGCTGTCGCCGAGGTCCTCGACGGCCTTGCCGAGCAGGCGGTTGTTCTCGCCGATGAAGTTGGCGCAGAAGGCGTTGTCGGGTTGTTCATACAACACTTCCGGCGGCGCGCACTGCTGAATGATGCCGTCGTCAAATACCGCGATGCGGTTCGACATGGTCAGGGCTTCGCTCTGATCGTGGGTCACGTACACCACGGTCAGGCCGAGGTTTTCGTGAATGTGCTTGATTTCGTACTGCATCTGCTCGCGCAGGTTTTTATCCAGGGCGCCGAGGGGCTCGTCCATCAGCACCAGGTCGGGATCGAAAACCAGCGACCTCGCCACCGCGACCCGCTGCTGCTGCCCGCCCGACAACTGCGCCGGGCGGCGGTCGCCGAACGGGCCGAGTTGCACCATGTCCAGCGCCCGCTTGACCTTGGCCTCGCGCTCGCTCTTGTCCATTTTGCGAACCTCCAGGGGAAACGCCAGGTTCTCGGCGACGGTCATATGCGGGAACAACGCATAGTTCTGGAACACCATGCCGATGCCGCGTTTGTGGGGGGCGACGTTGTTGATGCCCTCGTCCTTGAGGTAGATCTCGCCGTGGGTGGCGGGCTCAAAGCCGGCCAGCATCATCAGGCAGGTGGTCTTGCCGGAACCGGAAGGCCCGAGCATGGTCAGGAACTCGCCCTGGGCTACGTCCAGGTTGAGGCTCTTGACCACCAGCGTTACGCCGTCGTAACTCTTTTGGATATCGACGAATCGAACCAGCGGTTTATCGTTGGGCATGGAGTTGGATAGGGTGTTTGGTTGATGTAATCTGATTATAGTCTATGGCAACCGCGGACTCCTCCGGCCACGGCGGCACAAGCAATGGGGCACTTTAGCCCCTCATAAAACTAAAATCAATAGAAAAACCAATAAATTTTTCCTAATCACCCCGAATCCTCCCGCCGCTGCCGCCCACCCGGCGGATTTGGGCCGTGCCGGCCCCGTGGCCGGGGCCGCCATTGCCGGTCAATCTGTGCCATAATGGCCGCCGGTGGTGCCGGTTGGCCGTTCGGCATACACCCAAAATAACTGCGGCATACACCAATTCTGAGACATCACAAGGCATCCATGGCCCCTTCCCGCGCCCCTACCCGCGCCGATTGCGGCGCCAATTCCCGCATTGAACGGCTGTGGCCGGTCAGCATCCTGAGCCGGCGTTTTGACCGCCACCGGGAGGTCAACCCCGAACTGGTGGCGTTGTTCCGGCAGTACCAGGAGGCGCATCCGGCCACGCACGGGGCGGCCAACTCGGTATATTCAAGCCCCGACAACTTCGCCGAGGGCAGCGAAAACCCGGCGCTGCTGAGCCTCGAAAAATTCATCATGGATAACGTGTTCGCCATCGCCGCCGAGGTCAACGCGCCTTACTGGAAGCAGGGCGCGTCGCTGGACGTGAAACTGACCGGCCTGTGGTTCCAGATCTCCAACGATTTCGGATTCCACCAGATCCACACCCACGGCAACTGCTCGTGGTCGGGGGTGTACTACGTGCAGGCCGGTTCCGCCAGCCGCAGCCGCGACGACCCGCACGCCAACGGCATGCCCAACGGCATCACCCGCTTCTACGGCCCGCACACCGAATATCTGGCCGGCGGGCACGGCGACCACGGCAACTACTACCTGCACGACTACACCCACGACAGCTATCCCGAAGACGGCAAACTGTGCGTGTTTCCCTCGCACCTCAAACATATGGTGTTCCCGTACCAGGGCGAGCAGGATCGCATCATCGTCTCCTTCCACGCCATCGTGGACGCCGAAGACGAACTGCGCTACGGCTATTCTTTTACCTAGGCACGGAGCACGGCGAACGCACAAGGCGCACAATACCGACGATGACCCGGCCACTGCTCTCCATCCGCGACCTGCGGGTTCGCTTCACCATCCACGGCACCACCCTGGATGCGGTGCGCGGCGTGTCGTTCGACATTCAGCCCGGCGCGACCCTGGCGTTGGTGGGAGAATCCGGTTCCGGGAAGTCGGTGATCGCGCGCGCCATCATGGGCCTGCTGCCGGAGAACGCCACCATCACCGCCGGACAAATCATCCTCCACAACCCGCAAAAGGGCATCGAAGCCCTGGACACCACCGCCCTCGACCCCAACGGGCGCAAAATGCAGGACCTGCGCGGCGGCAGCATCTCGCTGATCTTCCAGGAACCGATGGTGTCGCTGTCGGCGCTGCACACCATCGGCGACCAGATCTCCGAAGCCTTGTTCCTGCACCGCCGGATGGAACGCGCCGAAGGCATGAAAATCACCCGCGACATGCTCGAAATCGTCGGCTTCAACGACCCGGATCACGCCCTCAACCTCTACCCATTCGAGCTGTCCGGGGGCATGCGCCAGCGCGCCATGATCGCCATGGCGCTGATCTGCCACCCATCGCTGCTGATCGCCGACGAGCCCACCACGGCCCTCGACGTCACCATCCAGGCGCAGATTCTCAAACTCATCAAAAGCCTCCAGACCCAACTCAACATGGCGATGCTGATGATCACCCACGACCTCGGCGTGGTCGCCAACGTCACCGAGGAAGTGGTGGTTTTGTACCACGGCGAAGTGATGGAACGCGGGCCGGTGCGGCAGATTTTTTCCGCGCCACGGCATCAATACACCCGCGCGCTGCTCAAGGCGGTGCCGAATTTTGACATGCAGCCGGGCGAACGCCTGACCCCGCTGCGCGAAATCAAGGCCGAGATCGGCGCCTTTCTGAGCGCCAAAAAAGCCCGCGCCCAACAAACCCACCCGGCGCGCATCCTCGGCGTTCGCGGCCTCAGCAAAAGCTTCGGCGCCCGCGCCAGCGCGTGGTCGCTGGGCGCCGACCCGCCGCGAATCCAGGCGGTCAGCGACGTCAGTTTCGACCTGATGCGCGGCGAATGCCTGGGGCTGGTGGGGGAAAGCGGCAGCGGCAAATCCACCCTCGGCAAACTCATCGCCCACGCCATCCTCCCCGACGGCGGCGGCATCGAATACATAGACGAGCGCGGCGGCTACCGGGTCGACTCCATGAACAACGCGCAGCTGTTCGACTACCGCTGCAAGGTTCAGTACATTTTTCAGGACCCGGTGGGCTCCCTCAACCCCAGCATGACGTTGTTCGACATCATCCGCGAGCCCATGGAAATCCACAAACTCGGCGGGCTTGACTACCAGATGGAAATGAGCAGCGAACTGATGCGCCTGGTGGGCCTCGACCCGCGCCACCTGCGGCGCTACCCGCACAGTTTCTCCGGCGGCCAGCGCCAGCGCATCGGCATCGCGCGCGCGCTGGCGCTGCAACCCGACCTGCTGATCTGCGACGAACCGGTGTCGGCGCTGGACGTGTCCATCCAGGCCCAGGTGCTGAACCTGATGAAGGACTTGCAGAGCGAACTCGGCCTCAGCTACCTGTTCATTTCCCACAACCTGGCGGTGGTGGACTACATCGCCGACCGCATCGCGGTCATGTACCGAGGCGAATTCGTCGAACTCGCGGGCCGCGAATCCTTGTTTCAACGCCCGACCCATCCCTACACCCAAACCCTGCTGGAAGCGATCCCGGTGGCCGACCTCGACAAGCCCCTGGATTTCGCTAAAATCGCCGATCCACAATCCATCTCCGGCGGCGCGCCCCTGCGCTGGCCGGCGCCCTACGCCGAACAACCGGGGCAACCCGCCCAACTGTTCGAAATCGCGCCGGGGCATTTGGTGCGGGCCACCGTTAACCCGGTTGGATAGCGACTGACCCGCCGAGAAACGACTATGACTAATCAAGACAAGGTTATTTCCGCGCTCATGCGCCATTCTGAAAGGTGCGATGATTGTCTTGCCAAAGATGCGAAAATAAAACCACGCCAAACGGTGAATCAAGAATGTCACTTGCTTGAAAATCGTGGCCAGTTGATTCGGCAACGGAAAATCTGTCCACTATGCGGCGGCAACAAGATTGTTAACCGCTTGATAAACGCGTAGAAAAATGAAACGACTCACCCTTGTTTTGCTGACCACCGCAACGCTGTTGCCGCTCCCGCTCAGCGCCCAGCCGTACATCGAACCCCCCTACTTCGCCGAACAAGTAGCCGCCAACCAGCTGCCGGCGGTAGCCCAGCGCCTGCCCCGGCAACCGGCGTTGGCGGAGTTCGGCGGCGCGGATGGCGCGGACAAGGTCAGCGGCCAGTACGGCGGCACCCTGCGCATGCTGATGGGCAAGGGCAAGGATATTCGCATGATGATGGTCTATGGCTACGCGCGGCTGGTGGGCTACGACCGCGACCTCAACCTGCGCGCGGATTTGCTCGAACGCTTTGAAGTCCGCGACCAGCGCGAGTTCACCTTCCACCTGCGCGAGGGCCACCGCTGGTCGGACGGCACACCGTTCACCACCGAGGCGTTCCGCTACTACTGGCGGGACGTGGTCAACAACGAAGACCTGTACCCGTTCGGCCTGCCCAAACAACTGCTGGTGGAAGGCGAAGCACCGCAGGTGGAGTTCATCAACGCCACCACGGTGCGCTACACCTGGTCCCAGGCCAACCCCTATTTCCTGCCGGCCCTGGCGGCTCCCCGGCCCTTGTTTTTGTACGCTCCCGGCCACTACCTGCGGCAGTTTCACGCCGCCTACCGCGCCGCGGATGAACTCGATGCCGGGGTCAAAAAAGCCGGCGCGCGCAACTGGGCCGGCCTGCATCACCGCAAAAACCACCCCTATAAAAACGACAACCCCGAACTGCCGGTATTGCAGCCGTGGGTCAATACCACGCCGCCGCCCGCCGAGCGTTTTGTGTTCGTGCGCAATCCCTACTATCACCGCGTGGACGCGCGCGGACGCCAGCTGCCCTACATTGACGAAGTAACCATCCACATCGCGAGCTCCAGCCTGGTGGCCGCCAAAACCGCCGCCGGGGAGTCGGACTTGCAGGGCCGCTACATCCGCCTCGACAACTACACCTTCCTCAAGGCCGGGGAATCCCGCAACGATTTTTCGGTGCGCCTGTGGCAAACCGGCCGCGGCTCGCAACTCGCCATCTACCCGAACCTCAACAGCAACGACCCGGTGTGGCGCAAACTGACCCGCGACAAACGCTTCCGCCGCGCGCTGTCCATCGGCATCAACCGCTTCGAGATCAACCAGGTAATCTATTCCGGGCTGGCCGCCGAATCCAACAACACCGTGCTCCCCGACTGCCCGTTGTTCAAGCCCCACTACCAGGCCGCGTGGAGCCACTACGACCCCGGCCAGGCCAACCAAATGCTTGATGAACTCGGCCTCACCGAACGCAACGGCCGCGGCCTGCGCCTCATGGAAAACGGCGCGCCCCTGGAAATCGTGTTGCACACCGCCGGCGAAAGCACCGAGGAGACCGACATCCTCGAACTCATCGGCGAAAGCTGGCTCAAACTCGGCATCAAACTGCACACCAAACCATCCCAGCGCGAAGTGTTTCGCCAGCGCGTGTTCGCCGGCGAAGCGATGATGGCGATGTTCAACGGCATTGACAACGGCCTGCCCACCCAGGACATGAGCCCCGAAGAATTCGCCCCCACCAGCCAGACGCAGTTGCAGTGGCCGAAGTGGGGCCAGTACTTCGAGTCCTCCCGCAAGGTCGGCGAAGCCCCGGACATTCCCGAAGCCGTGGAACTCGTCAACCTGTACCACCGTTGGAGCCGCTCGTCCACCGCCGAACAACGCAAAACCATCTGGCGCAAAATGCTCGACATCCACAGCGAACAAGTGTTCAGCATCGGGTTGGTGTGCGGCGTTCCGCAGCCGGTGGTGGTCAGCAACCGCCTGAAAAACGTTCCCGAAACCGCCGCCTGGGGGTGGTTGCCGACGGCTTACTTCGGGGTTTATAAGCCGGATACTTTTTGGTTTGAATGATTCAGATGAAAACCGACTTGCCCTTGAAACCCAATACGCTGTACCACGGCGACTGCCTCGACATCATGCGCGACTGGGTAAAAACATATCCCGCCGGTTGCGCGGATTTAATTTATCTCGACCCGCCGTTCAACTCCAACGCCAACTACAACATTCTCTACGGCAAAGACCAGACCGGCAAACCACTCGACGAGCGCGCGCAGTTTATTGCTTTCAACGACACCTGGTATTGGGGCGGAGAGGCCGCCGAGCGCGTCAAAGACATCACAAACGCGGTCGCGCATCCCGCCCACAAAGCGATTTTTGGCCTCGCCGAGATGCTGCCCGAAGGCGGCATGCTCGCCTACCTGTCTTATATGGCCGAGCGGCTGGCGGTGATGCGCGACCTGTTGAAAGACACCGGCAGCATTTACTTGCATTGCGACCCGACTGCGTCGCATTATTTGAAAACGATCATGGACTGTGTATTTGGAGGAAAGAGTTTTCGGAATGAGATTATCTGGAGCTATCCGGCAAGCCCATCCACGGCCACGAAGGATTTTCCGCGCAAACACGACACCGTTTTACGGTATGTAAAATCGGGCGATTTTGTGTTTAATGCGAACGATGTGCGAATACCTTATTCTGAATCTTCCATACAACGAAGCAAATATCCCGCCAACAAATCCACGATATTGGCCGGGACCGAAATCAAGTTACACGCGAGCGGAAAAATACCACCGACGGTGTGGGACGATATTCAACAGACGTACAGGTACAGGTCGGAGGCGCTCGGCTACCCAACCCAAAAACCCCTTGCCCTGCTGGAGCGCATTGTTGCCGCTTCTTCCAACAAAGGCGACTTGGTGCTTGACCCGTTTTGCGGTTGCGGCACCACCGCCGAAGCGGCGTGGAAACTGGGGCGGGAGTTCATCGGCATTGACATCTCGCCCTTTGCCATTACGCGGGTATGCAAGGAGCGGCTGAAAGAAGCCGGCGAGGTTTCGGTGATGGGCTTGCCCGCCGACCTGCGAAGCGCGCGCGAGTTGGTGAAGTCCGATCCTTTTGCGTTTGAACACTGGGCGGTTAGTTTGCTGGAGGGCTACGCGCCGAATGACAAACAAACCGGCGACCGCGGCATTGACGGACGCGGGCGGTTGTTGAATCCGCCCGTGGGCGAAGACGGCAAGGCCGAGAAAGGGCGGTGCATCGCGCAAGTCAAGGGCGGCAAGCCCAGCGCCGACGCGCTGCGCGCCTTTCTTTCGCAAATCGCCGGCGGCGCGTTCAGCATGGGCGTATTTATCACCCTGGAGAAACAAAAAATGACGCCGACCATGCGCGAAGTAGTCGGCAAAGCCGGCAAATTCCAACCACAAGGCGGCGTCAAAATTTATGACCGCATCGTGTTCTGGTCCATCGAAGAACATTTCAACGACAGCAAACCGGAACTGCCGGGCATGACCCATCCCTTCACCGGCAAAGCATTGTCGCAACAAAAAATACCGACCGGCTGAGCGCCGATTTCCCCACTCCCAAAACTCCAACCATGTTCCAATACGTCTTCAAACGCATCGCCGTGATGATCCCGACGCTGATCATAATCAGCTTCATCATCTTCGTCATCATCCAGCTGCCGCCGGGGGATTATCTTGAGACCTACATCGCCGAACTGGAAAGTCAGGGCGAGTCGGTTGACCGGGAGAAGATTGAGTTTCTGCGCCGTCAGTACGGGCTCGACCAGCCGTTTTTGTTGCAGTACGCCAACTGGGTCGGCGGCTTTTTTCACGGCGACTGGGGGTATTCGTTTGAGCACGACCTGCCGGTGCGCGAGGTGGTGGGCGACCGCGTTCTGCTGACCATTCTGGTGTCGGTGGTCACCATCCTGTTCACCTGGATGATCGCCTTTCCCATCGGCATTTATTCGGCGACGCACCAGTACAGTTGGGGGGACTACGGCCTCACCCTGCTCGGTTTCATCGGCCTTGCGACGCCCAATTTTTTGCTCGCGCTGGTGATGCTTTATTTCGCCAACATCTGGTTCGGAACTTCCATCGGCGGGTTGATGGACCCGCAGTACCTCGGCCAGTCGTGGAGTTGGGGCAAGTTGAAATCGGTGCTCGAACACCTGTGGATTCCGGTGATCGTCATCGGCACCGCCGGCACCGCCGGCATGATTCGCCGGCTGCGCGCCAACCTCCTCGACGAACTGGAAAAACAATACGTGCTCACCGGCAAGGCCAAGGGCCTGCCGCCCTTCAAACTGCTGACCAAATACCCGCTGCGCGTGGCGCTTAATTTTTTCATCGCCGACATCGGCAGTTTGCTGCCGAGCGTTATTTCCGGGGCCGAGATCGTCGCCATCGTGCTGTCGCTGCCGACCACCGGGCCGATGCTGCTGAGCGCGTTGCAAAGCCAGGATATGTACCTGGCCGGCACCTTCCTGATCTTCCTCGCCATGCTCACCGTGGTGGGCATGCTGATTTCGGACCTGCTGCTGGCGTGGCTTGACCCGCGCATCCGCCTGCAAGGGGAGATCATGCGATGAGCGAAACGACCACCCCCACCCGCGAGCAGGACGAACACTACGTCTCCACCGCGGATTTCGACCCGCATTCGGTGGAGAAACTGACCCCGGAACAGGAGAAGTATTTTTTCGCCTCGCGCCGCCAGTTGATGTGGTGGAAACTCAAGCGCCACAAGGTCGCGGTGGTGTGCGGCTTCATCCTGGTAATCCTGTATGCCTCAACGCTGATCTCGGAGTTCATCTCCCCCTACAACTTGCATTCCCGCGACACCAACCACATCTACGCCCCGCCCCAGGTCGTGCACCTGTTCGACCGCGGGCGGTGGGCCGGCCCGTTTGTGTACGGCTACGACTACCAACTCAACATGGAAAACCTGCGGCGCGAATACACCGTCAACCCGGACAAGGTGCAAAAACTGCGCTTCTTTTGCAGCGGCGACCCATACCGGTTCTGGGGGAAACTGGACATGGATTTTCATTTCATCTGCCCCGCCGCCGGCGGCACCGTGTTCCTGTTCGGCACCGACCGCCTGGGCCGCGATATGTTCTCACGGGTGGTGTACGGCGCGCGGATTTCGCTGCTCATCGGGCTGGTGGGCATCACCGCCAGCCTGTTCCTCGGCCTGCTACTGGGCGGGCTGGCGGGGTACTACGGCGGTTGGGTGGACGCCACCATCCAGCGCTTCATCGAAATCCTGCGCTCGTTCCCGGAGTTGCCGTTGTGGATGGCGTTGTCGGCGATACTGCCGGTGCACTGGAGCCCGATCCTGATATTCTTCGGCATCACCCTGATCCTCGCGTTGCTGGACTGGACCGGCCTCGCCCGAGCGGTGCGCTCCAAACTGCTGGCGCTGCGCGAAGAAGACTACTGCGCCGCCGCGCGCCTGATGGGCGCCAAACCCGAACGCATCATCTACCGCCACCTGCTGCCCGGCTTCGCCAGCCACATCATCGCCTCGGCCACGCTCTCCATCCCCGGCATGATCCTCGGCGAAACCGCGCTGTCCTTCCTCGGCCTCGGCCTGCGCCCGCCCATCACCAGTTGGGGCGTGCTGCTCAACGAAGCCCAGAACATGAACGTGGTGGCCCTGTACCCGTGGCTGATTCTGCCGGTGGCGCCGGTAATCATCGTCATCCTCGCCTTCAATTTCTTCGGAGACGGGCTGCGGGACGCGGCGGATCCGTATAAATGAGGAGGAAATAATAAGAAATTCAGCAAATTTTGCACAAATTATTGGACGAAATAATGATGGAAAAACGAGCCTAATTCGTTGTATTATAAAAGAAAAAATATATGTACCATCAAAAATATCCGGCATTTTTTAGTGTTTTTCCTTGAAAAATGCACAGAAAATTGCCCTGAAACAAGGTACAATCCCGCTTCCCTGTTTTTGGGAAGTGAAAAATGTCATTTGAACACCTGAAATTTGCCCGCCACTGGGAACTGTCCGCCGAGACAATCTATAAGTTGGGCCAGTGCCGGGCCTTGACCAACAGTCTGGCAATGGTGCCGCTCAGGCCCGAAACCAAAAGCGAACTCAAGCGGGTTTCTTTGATCAAAGGCGCACAGGCGACCACCGCCATTGAAGGCAATACGCTCACCGAGGACGAGGTTGGAAAAGTCCTGGACGGCCAACACCTCGCCGAAAGCAAAGCCTATCAGGAGAAAGAAGTAGATAATATCCTGCGAGCGATGAATCAAATCAAGAACGACCTGCTCACCCAGCCGGCGCCCGCCATTATCACCCCGGAACTCCTGAAACAATATCATCGCTTGGTCGGCGGCGGTTTATCCGCGCCCTTTAACGCAATGCCGGGCGAGTTTGCTCAATCCCAACGCGTGGTGGGAGGCTATCGTTGCCCTCCTCCCGGCCAGAAAAAAAATCAGGTTGAAGGACTGGCACAACGCCTTTGCGACTGGCTGCAAAAAGAGTTCGGATTTGTATCCGGCAAGCAGTCGTTCAGAGACGGGATCGTTCAGGCGGTCGTTACCCACGTGTATATTGAATGGATACATCCATTTGACGACGGCAATGGACGCACCGGCAGGCTGGTTGAGTTTTATCTGCTGCTCAGGGCGGGAGTGCCGGATATTTGCGCGTACATTTTATCCAACCACTACAACGACACCCGGCCCGAATACTACGCCCATCTACAAAAAGCCCAGGCCGAGCGGCAGCTGACTTCATTCACCGCTTACGCGGTTACCGGGTTTCTGGACGGCCTGAATGAGGTTTGGAACATCGTCGCCAATGAGTTGCTTCAAAAGGCCTGGCGAGGCTACGTTTATGACAAACTCGCCGGCCTGAAATGGAGCAAACCGGTGTTCACGAGGCGGCGGAGGTTGTTACTGGATATGACGCTTGGGGAGCCATACAACCTTGACTCCATTCAGTTGGTATCGCCCAAAATCACCCGGAAATACGCCACGGTCAACATTTCCACCGTGAAAAGAGATATTAAAGATTTGACAGCGGCGGGGTTACTGGTCAAGGACCCAAAAACCGGGGAGATTTCAGCAAATATCCAAGCCCTGAGGAATTACTACCCCGACAAGTTGCACAAATAATCGCAATTCCGCAGTTCCTAAAACAAAGCCGCATCGGTCAGCAACACCGTGCTGAACTTGTCCGTGAACCGCTCCTCCAGAATTTCCTTTGGCGAAATCGGATTGAGGCGCTTGTCATAACAAAAAGCATAACGCCCGGCCAACTCAACGACGGCGGCCAGTTTGTCCCGGCGTTCGGGCGGCGGAAAAAACGGCGCGTGCAGGGACAGATGAATGACGGGCTTGATTCGCGGCAACAGCGCGATGAGCGACGGCACAAGATCGAACTCGGCGCCTTCAACGTCCATTTTCAGCAAATCAATTTTTTCGATGCCCCAAAACTCAATGAGCGAAAAAATATCCATCGCCAGCACCGTGACGCCGCCGCCGTCCGGCGCCGTCCGCACCTGCGTTTCGCTGTTGCCGAAGTGATCCTCCTCGTTGGCAATTTGCACGGTACCGTTATGGCCGCCGAGCGCGCCGTGGAACGGCAGCACGTTGTCAACGCCGTTCATGCGAAGATTCGCCAGCAAACGCTCGTAAGCGACCGGGTCCGGCTCAACGCAATACACCGTTTGGCAACGCTGCGCCGCAAACAACACCGTCGGGCCGATCCACGCGCCGATGTCCAGGTACACCGAGTCGGCGTTCAGGCAGCGTTCAAGAACCGTAAACGTATGCGGCTCCCACTTATTGTCGGTAACCTTGCCCCAGAATTTCCGGTTGCCGTGCGCCACGCGATACTGCTTGCCGCCGATGGTGGCGGGCACGTATTGATCTTCCATTCGTTTCACTCTGATAGTTCGTGACGGATTTCATTATACCCCGGCGCCGCCCGCCGCTTCGGATACAATCGAGGACGCCGCTTCCCATGCAAACCACCATGCCAAAATCCATTGGGATTATTCTAAAGGGTTATCCGCGACTGTCGGAGACCTTCATCGCCGAGGAGATTCACGCCCTCGAGCAGGCCGGCGTTGCGCTCACTTTGTTTTCCCTGCGCCATCCCACCGACCCCGAAACCCACCCGGTGCACCGCGCAATTCGCGCGCCGGTGGTGTACCTGCCCGAGTACCTGTACCGCGAGCCGGTGCGCGTCCTGCGCGCGTGGTGGAAAGCGCGCCACAGCCGGCGCTACCCCGAGGCCCGGCAAACCTGGTGGCGGGATCTCAAACGGGACCCCAGCGCAAACCGCATTCGCCGCTTCGGCCAGGCGCTGGTGCTGGCGGCGGAACTGCCCGCAGAGATCGAATTATTGTACGCCCACTTCCTGCACACCCCGGCTTCAGTGGCCCGCTACGCCGGCATACTGCGGCAAATCCCGTGGAGTTGCTCGGCCCACGCCAAAGACATCTGGACCATCCCGGCGTGGGAAAAAAAACAGAAACTCGCGCACTGCCGGTGGCTGACCACCTGCACCCGCGCCAACTTCGCGCACCTTCGGGAACTCGCGGACGACCCCGGCAAGGTCGCCCTGAACTACCACGGCCTGGCGCTGTCGCGCTTCCCCGGCGACCCGCCCCGCTATGCTGACCGCGATGGCAACGACCCGGCCCACCCGGTGCGCATCCTGAGCGTTGGCCGCGCCGTCGCCAAGAAGGGCTACCCCGGACTGCTCGAAGCGCTGGCCGCGCTGCCCCGGAACCTGCACTGGGAACTGACCCATATCGGCGGCGGCCCGTTGCTGGCGGCCTGCAAACAACAGGCGCAAGCCCTCGGCATCGCCGCCCGAATCAACTGGCTCGGCGCGCAGTCCCAACAGAGCGTAATTAACTGCTACCGCCGCTCGGAATTTTTCGCGCTGAACTGCCGCATCGCCGCGGACGGCGACCGCGACGGCCTCCCCAACGTGCTGGTGGAAGCGCAAAGCCAGGGCCTGGCGGTGGTGTCCACGCGCCTGTCCGGCGTCCCGGAACTGATCGAAGACGGCGTCAACGGATTGCTCGTGGAACCGGACGACCAAGGCGCCCTCGGCGACGCCCTCAACCGCCTGATCACCGACCCCCAATTACGGCGGCAACTGGGAACCGCCGGGCGCGAAGTGGTGCGCGCCCGTTTCGATATGAGCAAAAATTTCGAGCAGCTTCACCGGATGATCGTGGATGAATGAACCCGGCACCAAACGCGCATTCGGAACGCGCTGCTCCCCGCCCTCCGCCCCACATTGCTCCCCGCCCTCCGCGCCACATTACTCCCCGCCCTCCACCCCCAAACCCCGCTACGAATAACAATGCTCCGCCGCCGGAAACTTGCCGGTTTTTACTTCTTCCACGTAGTCCGCCAGCGCCCCCTGCACGCCGTTCACGTTGCCCTTCAGGTAGTTTTTGACGAACCGGGCGGTCTTGCCCGGATACAGGCCGAGCAGGTCGTGCCACACCAGTATCTGCCCGTCGGTGCCCGCTCCGGCGCCGATGCCGATTACCGGCACCTCAAGGTCAGCCGACAACTGCCGGCCGAGTGCCGCCGGCACGCATTCGATGAGAATCAAACTGGCGCCGGCCTGCTGCAGCACCTTGGCTTCGTCAATGATGAGCTGCCCCTGGGCCGGGTCGCGGCCCTGCACGCGGTAGCCGCCGAGGTGGTTGATGGACTGCGGCGTCAAGCCCATATGGGCGCACACCGGAATGCCCCGCTCGCTCAGCAGGCGCGCGGTTTCGGCGAGCCACGCGCCCCCTTCGAGTTTTACCACCTGCGCCCCCTCGCGCATCAGGATGGCGGCATTTTCCAGGCTTTTGGATTCCGAGTAGTAACTCATGAACGGCAAATCCGCCATCAGCAGCGCGCCCCGGTTGCCGCGCCGCACGCAGCCGACGTGGTAGGCGGTGTCCTCGATGGTGACCGGCAGGCTGCTGTCGTGGCCCTGGATCACCATGCCGAGGGAATCGCCCACCAGCAGAACCTCCACCCCGGCGGCGGCGGCGGCGTAGGCGCTACAATAGTCGTAGGCGGTCAGCGCGGCGAACTTCTCGCCGGCGGCTTTCATCCGGCCCAGGGTGTTGATGGTGATTTTTTTTTGCGTGCTCGAATGGGTGGACATGGCGAAACCGGCGTGGGTTGGATGTTCGGTGACGGTGATAGTATTATGCCGGCGCCGCCCAGGCAATCGGAACCGACCGGATCACCCCTTGAAAATCGCTTTCTACGCGCCGCTCAAATCCCCCCGCCACCCCCGCCCGTCCGGCGACCGGCGCATCGCGCGGTTGTTCATGGAGGCCCTGGAACTGGCCGGCTGTGAAGTCGAACTGGCCGGCGAACTGCGCGCCTGGGAGGGCGATGGAGACCCCCGCCGGCAGGGGGAAATCAAGGCCCTGGGATTGCAAGCCGCCGAACAACTGACCGCCCGATACCGCCGCCTACCCGCCGCCCGCAGGCCGCGCTGCTGGTTCACCTATCACCTGTATCACAAGGCGCCGGACTGGATCGGGCCGGCGGTGAGCGCGGCCCTCGGCATCCCGTACGTGATCGCCGAAGCCTCGGTGGCGCGCAAACAACGCCGCGGCCCGTGGAGCGGCGGCTACGCCCAGGCCCTGGAAGCGGTGCGGCGGGCGGACCTGGTTTTCAACCTCAACTCCAACGACCTCGCCGGCCTGGAAGGGTTTGTGCGCCGCGGCCGCGTGATCAAACTCAAGCCGTTCATGGATATTCCCACGCCACAGGCGCAGACGAAGACGAAGACGGATACCACGGCAAAATCGCGGCTGCGCGATGACATCGCCGCCCGGCGGCGCGTGGACCCGGATCAATACTGGCTGCTATGCGTGGCCATGATGCGCAACGATAGCAAACTGGAATCCTACCGCATCCTCGCCGACACCACGGCCCATCTGGAACGCCGCGACTGGCAGCTGCTGGTGGCCGGAGACGGGCCCGCGGAACAGGCGGTAACCGACCTGTTCAGCCTCAACCCGCCGGGCCGCGTGCACTTCCTCGGCCGCCTCGACGCCGATTTCATCTACCCGCTGATGCGCGCCAGCGACTTGTTCGTGTGGCCGGCGCAAAACGAAGCGTTCGGCATGGCGGTGCTCGAAGCCCTCGGCTGCGGCCTGCCGGTGGTGGCCGGCAGTGGTGGCGGCGGCGGCATCGGCGACATCGTCGCGCACACCGTCACCGGAATACTGGTCGAGCAACCCGACGGCCGCGCCATGGCCGCCGCAATCGAAAAACTGCTCGCCGACCCGGCCACGCTGGAGCGAATGTCGGCGGCGTCACTGGCCGCCTTCCACCGGCATCACCGCCTCGACCACGCCGCAAAGATCATCGGCGCGGCGCTGGCGGATCTGAACTGACCCGATCATTCAAGCAACGCTCAACGCCGCGCAAACACCGCTTCCGCGCTCAGCCATTTCGCCGCCGGGTGTTCATCCAAAGCCCCCAGCAGTTGCGCCAAAAACGCCTGGCATTGCTCATCGTGCACTTGGTGATGGGTCAACAGGCCGGTGGGTTCACCGCTGTCAATGCCGCCGAGCCGCCGGCTTTTGAGATGGGCGACCATGGCTTCGACGGCCCGGGGCGCGCCGACAAACCTTTTGTGGTTTTTCCAGTCGATGAGGTCAACGTGGGTATTGACCGCCCGCAAGTCCGCCGCCGGTTCGCTCGCGGAGCGGGGGCCGAAGGTGGAAAGCCCGGTGAATCCGGCTTGCGGCAAGCCCGCCAGCAGCGGCGTTGCGATGCGGTTCCACGGCGGCACCAGCACCGGCAGAAACCGCTCCCCGAACCCATCGCGCAACATTTCAAACCCGGCGGCAAGCTCCCGATGAACCACGGCGGTTGGCCGGTGGCCGCCCAACTCCATTTTCTTTTCATCGGGCGGGGCGTGGTTGCCGTGGGAAAACCCGTGCTGCAGCACCGCCACCGCCGCCGACGATTGAAGCCGCGAGGCCAGCGTGTCAGTCGCGCTCCGGGCCATGCGGGTCATGCGGGCCATGCCATCGGGAATCACCGCAAGCCCGAGCGGCGCGCCGTATTTTTGCGCGAGGCCGAGCATTCGGTCGAGTTCCGCCGAAGGTGCCTGGGCGTCGTCGTCCCGCCACCACAAGGTCGCGGCGACGCCGTCGTAATTCCATTCATCCAGTTCCCGGTACAGGGTTTCGATCCAGCCGCTCATGATCGTTGCGCGCCCCGCCGCCGCGCAAAACAACGCTCGATAAAACGAGTGGTTTGCAGCGCGCCGTCCGTCTGGATGGGCCGGCACTTCGTTACATCCAGGCGCGCGGCGCGGTCCACCGCCGCCGCCAGCCCTTCGGGATTCAAGTCCTTTTCCGCCAGCACCACCGCGCGCCCCAAACCGGAAAATTTCTCCGCACGGTGCGTCTGCTCGCTTTCCCCGCCCTCGGCAAACGGCACCAGCACCGCGCGGCAGTTCGCCGCCACCGTATCCAGCACGGTGTTGTAGCCGGCCTGGGAAACCGACACCGCGCACGCCGCAAGCAGCGCCGCGAAATCCGCCCGGTTGCGTTCGACGATGACGCCGTCCTCGGCCTGAGCCCGTTTTTGCAGCGCCTTGAACCCGGCCCCGTCCATATTCCCGCCCGCCAGCAACCGCCACGGGCGGTCCCGCAACCGGCTGTACCGCCGGGCCGCAACCGCCGTCTCCAGCAACCGCAACCCGACCGCGCCGCCGCCCGCCGAGACGATGACGTGGCCGCGCCCTTCGGTTTTCGTCTCGCCGCCACGGCAACCGCCGCGCTCATAAAGATAGCCGGAATGAAAAACCTCGCCGTTCAGTTCACCGGCCAGGGGAAACGTCTCCCCCAAAGTCGCCACCGCAGGATCGCCGTGCACCAGCACGTGGTCGAACCACTCGTTCACCTCGGCGACCGTGCGGCGATACCGCTCGGCGGTTCGCACCTGCAGGATGTCGCGCAACGAACACAACCTCAGCGGCCGCGGCTTGAGGTCAGAAACCATATCCATCAACGGAACCAGTTCAAAACGCAACGCCCGCCGCCCAAACGGAAACGTCTCCACCACCAGCACCTCCGGCAAATCCCCGCGCACCCGCTCCAGCAATCGCCCAACCCTGCGCGCCTTGAACGCCCCGGAAACCGGCCGCCCGTCCGCCCCCAGCAACACGGTGAAATCCCCCGGCGCAGTCCTGAGCGCAGGCAGTTGAAAAAAATTATAAGGAACTTCCTGATAACCGGCGTAGCCGGCGTAGCCGACGTGACCGCCGACCGGCACACCGCCCGAAATCAGCGTAACCCGATGCCCCGCGCGCGCCAGCCAAGCCGCCAGCGCCCGCATCCGCACCAGATGACCGGCGCCCAACAAGTGCTGAACGTAAATATCAATTCGCAGGCTGTGCGTCGGTTTGCTCACTTGCCCGGCATGAAGGTTGATTTCTAAAACTCCTCCGCTTCATTCACTAAAAACCGGAGCCTCGGCTCCGGTTTTTTTGGCCGGCTTGAACGGGGGCGGGGGCGGAGATGGCCGGTTAAAGCAGTTTGTCAAGGACGACGATAATGACGGCACAGGTGGCAACCAGCCCGCCAAGGCGATTCACTATGTGTTGTTGCATATGCGCCATTGCCTGATCAGATTTGTCCATGCGTGCGCTCATACCCTGTTCGAGGCTGTCTATGCGCGCGCTCATACCCTGTTCGAGGCTGTCTATGCGCACGTTCAAATCCTTGCGGAGACCCTCCAGGTCGGTTTTGGTGGCCTTGCGGAGATCCTCCAGGTCGGCTTTGGTGGCCTTGCGATGTGCATCCAAGTCGGTTTTGGTGGCCAAGTGCTCCCCCGTCGCGGTGCCGATGGTGGCTACCATGGCTTCGGCGAGGGGCTCGGCGGCCCCGGCTTCCGTGAGCGTTTTTACGGCTTTGTGCGTGTCAAATGCGAGTGAGGTCATGTCCTTATTCCCTGATTAATGAAGTACGGGCGAGTACAACACTTTTTGACGCCGGGCGCAATGCTTTTTTTCCGGCAGTCCCGCCCTCCGGCAAGGGCGAGGGGCGCGGGGTTCAGCGGCGGGGGGATGACAGGCTGTTGCCGAGGGCTTCGAGGAAGCGGGTGTTTTCGGATTCGGCGCCGATGGTTACGCGCAGGTGGTTTTGCAGTGCCGCATCGCTGTGGTGCGGGTTTTTGACGAGGACGCCTTGCGCTTTGAGGCGGTTGTGCACCGCTTCGGCGTCTTGTTCGAGTTTGAACAGGATGAAGTTGGCTTCGCTGGGGTACGGGCGCACGCCGGGCAGGTTGCCCAGTTGCTTGAACACCACTTCGCGCTGGGCGAGGATTTGCCCGGCTTGCCGTTGTATGACGTCGTGGTGTTCGAGGTAGAACGCGGCGCCGGCCTGGGTGAGGCTGTTGATGTTGTAAGGCAGGCGCACTTTTTCCAGTTGTTCGGCCCAGCGCGGATGGGCGATCAGCATGCCCAGCCGCAGTCCGGCCATGCCGCTTTTGGACAGCGTACGCAGTATCAGCAGGTCGGGGAACTGCCGCAGGCGCGGGAGGAAACTGCGCCGGCAAAAAGCGAAGTAGGCTTCGTCCAGCACTACCACCCCCGGTGCCTGCTCCAGGACTTCGATGATCGCGGCTTCATCAAAACAGTTTCCGGTGGGGTTGTTGGGCCAGGCGAGGAACACGCAGGCGGGCTGGTGCCGGCGCATGGCGTCGAGCAGCGCGCCGCCGTCGAGGCTGAAGTCGGCGCGCAGCGGTACGCCGACGAAGCGGCTGCCGGTGGCCGCGGCGATCAAGCGGTACATGGAAAAGGTCGGGGTCGGCGCGAGGAGCACGCGGCCAGGGCCGCCGACCAGCAGGGTGAGCATCTGAATCAGTTCATCCGAGCCGTTGCCGAGTACCAGGCCGCCGGCGTCGGCATCGGCATCGGCGATCTCGAAGGTGGCGCGGATCAGGCGTTTCAGCGACCGGCACCGGGGGTCGGGATAGCGGTTGACCTCCACTTCGGCGAGGCGCACGAGCCACGACTGCCGCAGTTCCGCCGGTAACGAATGGGGGTTTTCCATGGCGTCAAGTTTGATCAAGCCTTCGGCGGACGGCACGGAATAGGCGCTCGCGGCCCGGACTTCCCCGCGCACCAGCGCGTCAATGTGTTTCGGGGTGTTGCTCATCTCAGTCGCCCATCTCAGTCGCTCTTCTCAATCGCCTTTGCGCGGCTTGCGGTAGTCCGCCGAGCGCGCGTGGGCGTCGAGTCCTTCGCAGCGGGCCAGGGTCGCGGCGGTGGCCGCCATTTTTCCGGCGCCGGATTTGCTCAGCTGAATCACGCTGCTGCGCTTTTGGAAATCGTACACCCCGAGCGGCGAACTGAAGCGCGCGGCGCCGGCGGTGGGCAGGACGTGATTCGGCCCGGCGCAGTAATCGCCGAGGGATTCGGCGCTGTGGGCGCCGACGAAAATGGCGCCGGCGTGGCGCACTTCCCGGAGCAACCGCCGGGGGCGCGCCACCATCAGTTCAAGGTGTTCCGGGGCGATGCGGTTGGACAGCGCCACCGCGCCGCCGGGGCCGGTGAGGTTGGCGGCCTTGATGAGCGCGCCGTGGTTGGCGAGGGAGCGGGCGATGATTTCGCGGCGCGCCATTTGCGGCAGCAGGTTGGCGATGGAGCGGCGAATGGCGGCGATCATCTCGGCGCTGTCGGTGATGGCGATGGCTTGGGCGCGTTCGTCGTGTTCGGCCTGGGCGAACAAGTCCATGGCCACCCAGTCGCCGGGGGCGGTGCGGTCGCAGATGACCACCACTTCGGAAGGGCCGGCGATCATGTCAATGCCGACCGCGCCGAATACCAGGCGTTTGGCGGCGGCCACGTAAGCGTTTCCGGGGCCGACGATTTTGTCCACGGCGGGCACGGTTGCGGTGCCAAAGGCCAGCGCCGCAATCGCCTGGGCGCCGCCGATGGTGAACACCCGGTCTACCCCGGCCAGCGCCGCCGCCGCCAGCACCGCCGGGTTGAGCGCGCCGCCGGGGGCCGGAACCGCCATGACGATCTCGCCGACGCCGGCCACCGTGGCCGGGATGGCGGTCATCAGCACCGACGACGGATAGGCCGCCCCGCCCCCCGGCACGTACACGCCGACCCGCTCCAGGGGGGTAATGCGCTGCCCCAGGCGGGTGCCGTCGGGTTCTTTGATGTGCCACGAGCGTTGTGCTTGGTGGCGGTGATAGCGCTTGATGCGGCGCGCCGCCGAGCGCAAGGCGGCGCCGACCTTCGGTTCAATGGCGTCCAACGCATCGCTCATCTGCGCACGGGGCAGTTCAAGGGCTTTTGCGTTAGCGACCTGGTGGCGGTCAAGGCGGGCGGTCAAGGCCACCAGCGCGGCGTCGCCGTCGCGGCGCACGGCGGCGATGATTTCGGCGGCGGCGGCCTCCACCGTTTGATCGTATTCGCCGCCGCGCGCCAGCAGTTGCGCCAGTTTGCGGTCGAAGCCGGCGGCGGCGCTGTCGAGTACGGCAATTTGGGGGGTGGGCATTTGGTTTGTTTCGGGGGACGATGGACGAGACGGGCGCGGCTAAGTGCTCATGCGCTCATGTGCTCATGCGGTCAAAATAATTGCCGGGGACGCGGCGGATGGCGGCGCCCATCTGCGAGAGTTTTTCTTCGATGCAGTGATAGCCGCGGTCAATGTGGTAGATGCGGTCTATGAGGGTCTCGCCGTCTGCGATCAGGCCGGCCAGCACCAGGCACGCCGAGGCGCGCAAGTCGGTGGCCATCACCGGCGCGGCGTACAACCCCCCGACGCCCCGCACCACCGCGGTGTTGCCGTCCAGTTCAATGTTGGCGCCCATGCGCCGCAGTTCGTGGATGTGCATGAAGCGGTTTTCGAACACGGTCTCGATGACCGTGGCGGTGCCGTCGGCGATGCTGTTCAGCAGCACAAACTGCGCCTGCATGTCGGTGGGGAAAGCCGGATAGGGGGCGGTGCGGATGTTGACCGCCTTGAGTTTGCCGGCGGGGGCCTTGAGGCGCACCCAGTCCGCGCCGGTTTCGATGACGGCGCCGGCCTCGCGCAGTTTGTCGAGCACCGCGTCAATTTGTTGGGGGCGGACGTCCTTGATCTTGATTTCGCCGCCGGAGATGGCCGCCGCCACCAGGAAGGTGCCGGCTTCGATGCGGTCCGGGATGACGCGGTGGGACGCGCCGCCGAGCCGCTCCACGCCTTCAATGGTGATCTCGTCGCCGCCGGCGCCGCTGATTTTTGCGCCCATGGCGTTCAGGCAGTCGGCGAGGTCAATGACTTCCGGTTCGCGGGCGGCGTTCTCGATCACGGTAAGGCCATCGGCGAGGGTCGCGGCCATCATCAGGTTCTCGGTGCCGGTCACCGAAATCAGGTCCATGAAGATGCGCGCCCCGGTGAGGCGGCCGGCGCGCGCCTTGATGTAGCCGCCGTCAATGCGCACTTCCGCGCCCATGGCTTCAAGCCCCTTGATGTGCAGGTTCACCGGGCGCGAGCCGATGGCGCAGCCGCCGGGCAGCGACACCTCGGCTTTGCCGAAGCGCGCCACCAGCGGGCCGAGCACCAGGATGGAGGCGCGCATGGTCTTGACCAGTTGATAGGGCGCGACCACGCTGCTGACTTCGGCGGCGTTGGCTTCGATGGTCAGTTTTTCATCCACCTGCAACTTGACGCCGAGTTGCGCCAGCAATTCCATGGTGGTGGTGATGTCGTGGAGGTGGGGGATGTTGCTGATGGTCAGGGTGTGGTCGGTGAGCAACGACGCGATCATCACCGGTAGCGCGGCGTTTTTGGCGCCGGATATGCGCACCTCGCCCTTGAGCGGGATGCCGCCGGTGGCGATGAGTTTGTCCATTGTCGGGTGGGTGCGTGTCGCTTGTTTTGGTTTGGGGAAGCGGACCGCCAAGTTCTCGAAACCGTTCTCGAAACCGTTGGCGTGGCCGTTATCGCCGAGGCGCCGCGTTATTTTACCCCAATCCGTCAGTCCCAGCGGTCATCCCGCACCTGCACGAGGCCGTCCGCCACGCGCACCGGGAAAGTGTCCAGCGGCTCGTAGGCCGGCGGGGCGGTGACCGCGCCGGTTTTGAGGTCGAAGCGCGCGCCGTGCCGGGGGCATTCGATGGCGCCGTCAACGA
Organism: Candidatus Poriferihabitaceae bacterium; assembly: GCA_965212085.1. Taxonomy (GTDB): domain Bacteria; phylum Pseudomonadota; class Gammaproteobacteria; order Arenicellales; family Poriferihabitantaceae; genus JAHRAW01. Next base: position 287,045 of record OZ243042.1, read on the forward strand.
TGCAGCCGCTTGCGATCTCGCTGCCGTCGTGGGTGCACACGTCTTCGATGGCGCAAAACTCGCCGCCGAGGTTGAACAGGGCGATGGCCACGCCGTCAATTTCCACCACCGTGTGTTCGCCGGGCGGCAGGTCGCGGGCGAGGATGACGTTCACCCAGCCGCTCATATAAGGCCCAGTTCCAGGCGCGCCGCCTCGCTGATCAAGGTTTGGGTCCACGGCGGATCCCATACCAGTTCCACCGCCGCGCCGGAAATGCCCGGCACCAGTTTGACCGCGCCTTCGACCATGCCGGGAAAAGTCTGCGCCACCGGGCAGCCCGGCGTGGTCAGGGTCATGTCCACTGCGGCGAAACCGTCCTTGATTTCGACCCGGTAGATGAGGCCGAGGTCGTAAATGTTGACGGGTATTTCCGGGTCGTAAATGGTTTTCAAGGCTTCGACGACCCGCGCTTGAAGAACTTCCGCGGACGGCGTTGAAGCATCCGTTGCGGTTGGCGTAACCGGCTCAGCCGGCTCAGCCCGCTCAGCCGGCGCGACCGCCGGGCCGTCGTCTTCGCGGAACTGCTCCATAATTTCCTCCTTTTTCTTTTCGAGTTCGGGGGACAGGTTGACGTGTTTCATGATCGTGCTCCGGTGTGCGGATGGTCAGGTCGTTGGGTGGTGTTCATTGGTGTCCGCGAGGCGCGCGGCGAGGGTGTTTTCCAGCGCGTCTTTGAGCGCGCCGATTTCGATTTCGCCGAGCACGTCTTTGACGAAGGCGAAGGTCAACAGCGCGCGGGCGCGGGCCTCGTCAAGGCCGCGCGAGCGCAGGTAAAACAATGCGTCTTCGTCCATCCGCCCGACGGTCGCGCCGTGGGAGCATTTGACGTCGTCGGCATAAATTTCCAGTTGCGGCTTGGTGTCAATTTCGGCGTGCCGTGAAAGCAGCAGGTTGTTGTTGGTCTGCGCGGCGTCGGTTTTCTGCGCGCCCGGTTGCACCACGATGCGGCCGTGAAACACCGCCCGCGAACGCTGCTCAAGCACGCCCTTGTACAGTTCGCGGCTGGTGCAATTTTCCGCGCCGTGTATCATGGTGGTGTGATTGTCCACGTGCTGAACGCCGGCCGGGTTGTACAACCCGAGCATGTCGCAGTGGGCGTGCTCGCCGGCCAACTCGACGCCGAGGTCGTTGCGCACCAGCGCGCCGCCGAGGGTGATGGTTCGGCAACTGAAGCGGCTGGCGCGGGACTGCTTCGCGCGGATACCGCATATATGAAACGCCGATGATGATTGCATCTGTACGAGGTAGTAATCCACTTCGGCGCGTTCGGCGAGCACAACTTCGGTGGCGCTGTTGGTGCAGGTGCGGTGGTCGTTGAGCGATATATGGCGTTCGATAATTTTTGCTTTGCCGCCGGCGCCGGCGATGACCAGGTTGCGCGGCTGTGCGAGACAATCCGCGGCGCGACTCACAAACAACATTTCAATGGGCGCGTCCGGGCGGGCATTTTCTTCGACGATGACGACCACGCCGTCGCGGCTGTATGCTTCGTTCAACGCGGTAAATCCATGCGGGCGTTGTGATGCGACCGAGCCGAATGATTGCGCGATTAGTTCCGGTTGCTCGTCCAGGATTTTCGCAAGCGGCGCGACTGTTATGCCTTCGCCACCACCGCCGCCGCCATCTGTGAAATGATCGCCGGCAAACAATCCATCAATAAAAAGCAAGGTATGACATTTCAATCCTTTAATCAGCAATGGCGCAACGCTCAGCGGCTCACTGATTAGCGATTGCTGCGCCGGTTTAAACTTGTGCGCGGTGATGGGCTTGACCGTGGTGTAGCGCCAGTCCTCATCGCGCGGGGTCGGAAAGCCGACTTGCGCAAAGCGCGCCAGCCCGGCGCGGCGCCGGGCCTGCAGCCAGTCAAGCCCGCGTCCGGGCAGCGCGTCGGCGAGGGCCTGATGCTGGCCGAGGTAGTGTTCGGTGGCGGGGTTCATTGGGTTCGGGCGGCGGGTTGATTGGGTTGCCCGGCTTTTGCGGCGCTCTCGCCGATCCAGCCGTAGCCCTTCTCCTCCAGTTCCAGCGCCAGGGATTTGTCCCCGGAGCGGATGATGCGGCCGCCGTGGAGCACGTGCACGAAGTCCGGCACGATGTAATCCAGCAGCCGCTGGTAGTGGGTCACCACCAGCATCGCGCGGTCGTCTCCGCGCAGCGTGTTGACTCCTTTGGCGACGATTTTGAGCGCGTCAATGTCAAGACCCGAATCGGTCTCGTCGAGAACGCTCAAGGCCGGCTCCAGCAGCGCCATCTGCAAAATCTCGTTGCGCTTTTTCTCGCCGCCGGAAAAACCCTGGTTGATGGAGCGGTACAAAAACGCCTCGTCCATTTCCACGAGCGCGGCCTTTTCCTTGATCAGTTTCAGAAACTCCACGGCGTTCAACTCCTCATCGCCGCGATGCTTGCGAATCGCGTTGATGGAAGCCTTGAGCAAATACAAATTGGTCACGCCGGGAATCTCAACCGGATACTGAAACGCCAGAAACACCCCCTCCCGGGCGCGAATTTCCGGCTCCATATCCAGCAAATCCCGGCCCTGATAGGCCACCGAACCGGCGGTCACCTCATGGTTGTCGCGCCCCGCCAGCACGTTGGCCAGCGTACTCTTCCCGGAACCGTTCGGCCCCATGATGGCGTGCACTTCGCCGGCCTTGACCTCAAGGTCAATGCCGTTGAGGATGGGTTTGCCTTCGACGCTGGCGGAGAGGTTTTTGATGGTTAGCATTGCATTATTTCCCAAAATGTTTTTCTTCTTCGGCCACGCGGGACATCTTGCGAATGTTCTCGGTCAGCATCACGCTTTGACGAATTCGCGTAATGATGCGCATAACTAATTCAGTTTTGGGCGGCAACGCCGTATTGGTCATACCAAACTCGCGGGCAATGGGTGTGAGTTCGCGCTTCACATTCATGTTGCGCAACTCCGATTGAATATCTTTTACGGGTTTTTCATCGCAGAGGTGTGTCGTCATTCGCTTTATGGTTTCACGCGCTTTGGTTTCGCTCATGGTTAGAATTTTTTCCGAACGTCGCCCGCCGTTGGCGGACGCTTTTCGGTTTTTTGCTCGCTGACCCTCGGGCAGGATCAAATCAATGCGCCGTTCAATGCGTCTCACCTGCTGCGACATATCTTGCAACACACCCTTTAGTTCAGCGACCTCACCAGCCAGCTTTGTGACGCATTCTATTTTGTCACCCCAAAAATTGTCGGTTGTCATTTCAATTTACCTCCAGATTCATTCCAAAGATTTATAAAGTCTTCAATATGCTCACGTGGAGTTTCACTACTTGTTATCGCATCGCGTATCGCAGCACGATCCGGTATCCAAGCGTTTAAGTAACGCACATCAATATCCAACCGACTTTTTGCTTTTTCACACACATCTTTCAGATCAGCAATCCATTTGCTTGCGGCTTTTGTTGGCCGCCTCCAAGTCTTCACACGATTTGCAAAAACCGCTATTGTGGGTAGCGGGTGCGGTTTAACCTGTTCTTTTAGTCCGGTTAACAACATATCAACGCCTTTTGCCGCAAAAAAATCCGGGTTGACAGGCACTAGAATTAGATCACAACAAGTCAAAACGCTGTAAGAAAGTAGCGTGAAAGATGGCGGACAATCAAACAAAACATAATCATATTTTGGCAATACTTTAGAATTCCGGATACAACCAAGCAAATCCTTGATGAAGAATTTCCCTTTTCCTGGGTCAATCCTTCCTAATTCCAACCAATAGAGTTGTTCGGTGGAAGGTACAAAATGATAGTTGTCGCGCAACCGATAGACGAAGCCTTTGTCAGGGTGAAAATTGAAATGGCTGGACTCCAAGAATTGGTGAAGTATTGCGAACACAGTTCTCCTAGTTTCTCTGCTTTTTTCCTGCCATCGGTCAAATTTCCTATGCACATTTCCCTCGGCGTCAAGCGAGACAGCTTGAGTCAGAGACATTTGTGCATCCAAATCAAAAAGCAAACTGTTGGAATTTTCAAGTTGGGATAACACGTCACCCAAACACCAAGTAACCGTCGTCTTGCCGACCCCGCCCTTGAAATTGATTGTAGCTATGGTTTTCATCACCCAACCGCCCCCTCCAAACTAATCCCCAGCAACTTCTGCGCCTCAACCGCGAACTCCATCGGCAATTCCTTGAACACTTCCTTGCAGAAGCCGTTGACGATCATGGACAGCGCGTCTTCTTCGGACAGGCCGCGTTGGCGGCAGTAGAACAGTTGGTCTTCGCCGATGCGCGAGGTGGTGGCTTCGTGTTCGACTACTGCGGTGGGGTTTTTGACTTCCACGTAGGGGAAGGTGTGGGCGCCGCAGCGGTCGCCCATTAGCAGGGAGTCGCACTGCGAATAGTTGCGCGCGTTTTCGGCGCCTTTGAGCACTTTGACCAGGCCGCGGTAGGCGTTTTGGCCGTGGCCGGCGGAGATGCCTTTGGAGATGATGGTGCTGCCGGTGTTTTTGCCGATGTGCACCATCTTGGTGCCGGTGTCGGCCTGCTGGTAGTTGTTGGTCAGCGCCACCGAGTAAAACTCGCCGATGGAGTTGTCCCCTTCGAGCAGCACGCTGGGGTATTTCCAGGTGATGGCCGAGCCGGTTTCCACCTGGGTCCAGGAAATCTTCGCGCCCTCGCCTCGGCAGGCGCCGCGCTTGGTGACGAAATTGTAGATGCCGCCGCGCCCCTGTTCATCGCCGGGATACCAGTTCTGCACCGTGGAGTATTTGATCTGCGCGCCCTTCATCGCCACCAGTTCCACCACCGCGGCGTGCAGTTGGTTCTCGTCTCGCATCGGCGCGGTGCATCCTTCGAGGTAACTGACGTGGCTGTCTTCGTCGGCGACGATCAGGGTGCGTTCAAACTGCCCGGTGTTCATTGCGTTGATGCGGAAGTAGGTGGACAACTCCATCGGGCAGCGCACGCCTTTGGGGATGTACACGAACGAGCCGTCGCTGAACACCGCCGCGTTGAGCGCGGCGTAAAAATTGTCGCCGGCGGGCACCACGGCGCCGAGGTAGCGGCGCACCAGTTGCGGAAACTCCGCGACCGCATCGGAGAATGAACAGAAAAGCACCCCCGCGTCTCGCAGGGTTTTCTTGAAGGTGGTGGCCACCGAAACGCTGTCAAACACCGCGTCCACCGCCACCTTGACGCCGGCCAGCGCCTTTTGTTCATCAATGGGAATGCCGAGTTTTTCGTAGGTCTCCAGGAGTTTCGGATCCACCTCATCAAGGCTGTCCAGCAACTCCGGTTGTTTGGGCGCGGAATAGTAACTGATGGCCTGGTAGTCAATGGGCGGATAGTGCACCTGCGCCCACTTCGGCTGCGTCATGGCGAGCCATCGCCGGTACGCATCAAGGCGCCATTCAAGCATGAACGCCGGCTCTTCCTTGCGCGCCGAAATGGTTCGGATGACGTCCTCATCCAAACCGGGCGGCAGCGTGTCGGCGTCAATGTCGGTGACGAAGCCTTCCTTGTATTCGCGCTGAACCAGCGTGGCCAGGTCTTTTTCGGTGGTAGTCATGGCGGTTATGAAATGAATGGTTTGGGGTTGCCTAGCGCCCTTCAATCTGACGCTGACGCCGGCCCAGGCGCGGCATCGGCACGTGCCGGACGCCGCCTCGGGGAATCTTGTCCGCCTCTTTGCGGTCATGCGCCGGCAAACCCTTTGCCGGCGAACCCTTTTTGCACAACATCCGGCACATATCCCCCAGGCGGATGCTGTGCAAAAAGGAATACAACTGATCGCTCAACTCGCTCCACAAATCGTGGGACAGGCAACGCTTGCCGTCGTGGCAATCCTCGCGGCCATCGCATTGGGTAATGTCGAGGGGCTCATCCACCGCCACCACGATGTCCGCCATGCTGATCAGATCAACGTTGCGCGCCAGCAAATACCCGCCGCCCGGCCCGCGCGTGCCCTTGACCAGGTTGCTGCGGCGCAACATGGAAAAAAGCTGCTCCAGATAGGACAGCGAAATCCCCTGATTCTCGGAGATACTTTTGAGCGTAACCGGGCCCTGCGGCTGGTGTATGGCCAGATCAATCATCGCAGTAACGGCGTAGCGCCCTTTGGTGGTCAGTCGCATATAAATATCGGCGGGTTGCCTTGGAAAAAGGGGAGTATAGTGGAAAACCTAGTGGATTGGTAGGTTTTTTACGGGGATTTTTGGCGTTTGCCAAAGCAACGTTATAATCTCCCCCTGCAACCCGACAACCACGGCCAAAAATCTTGCATCACCACCCCCAACCCCCAACACCGGTTGCCCCCTGATGGCCGCCAAAGTCGGACTCACCGGCGGCATCGGCAGCGGCAAAACCACCGTCTCCGGCTGCTTCGCCAAACTCGGCGTTCAGGTCATTGACGCCGACCGCATCGCGCGCGCCCTGACCGAGCCGGGGAGCGCGCAGTTTGAAGCAATCCTGAAATGTTTCGGCGGCGAAATGCTGGACCCGGAAGGCCGCCTCGACCGCAAACGGCTCGGCGGCATGGTCTTCGAGTCCGCGCAAAAACGCAAACGCCTGGAAGCCATCTTGCATCCGCCCATCCGCGCCGAAATGTACGCCCGCGCACAGCGGGACGAGGGGCGGTATTGCCTGCTCGATATTCCGCTGCTGATTGAAAGCGGGCAGCACCGGGAAATGGAACGCGTAGTGGCGGTAACTTGCTCGCAGGATACGCGCATCCGGCGGCTGCGGCGGGACCGCGATATGACGCGGGCGGAGATCGAGCGGGTTATGGACAGTCAGGTTGGCGAACAGGCGCGGTTAGCGGCAGCGGATGATGTCATAGATAACAATGGCGGCGTCGGGGCTATTGAAGCGCGGGTGGCGGAGTTGCACCGGGGGTATCTGGAATTGTTTCGCTGAGTTAGCGGCTACGCCGCCCGTTGAACGTTGGACGCTGGATTCCCGAATAGCGATGAAACAAACGGTTGCCGGCGCTTCCTATTTTTCTATCGTTTGGGAATGACACCGAGGGCGGGGCGCGGGGCGTGCATTGCGGGTGCGGGTGCGCGTGACGCGCATTGTGGGGGGGAGACCCCCCACGCCCCCCTTTGCGGCGCGGGGAAACTCCTGTTTCCAGCGCCGCGCACACATCCATGTGCGCGACAGTTCGGCTAGCGCCGAACCAAAAAAACTGGATCCCCGAATAACGATGAAAAATATGGTCGCTGCGCTCCCTGTTTTTCTATCGTTCGGGAATGACGGCGAAGGTGAGGCGGGAATTCAGCGTCCAATCGGGGACAGGTCGCGACCTGTCCCTACGCCGAACCAAATTCTATTGGATAGCCATATGCGCGGATATGACACCGGGGGAGATTTGCGTTTTCATATGAATGACACCGAGAAACGTGGCAACAACTCTGTCGTCATTCCCGAGCGTTAGTGTCCGTTGCCGCGTTAGCGGCTTACGGACACTTGGCGCTCTCGGGAATCCAGCGCCATATGACCGATTGCCGGTGTAACCCTGGATTCCCGAATAGCGATGAAACAAACGGTCGCTACCGCTCCCTATTTTTCTATCGTTCGGGAATGACACCGAGGGAGATTTGCACTTTCGCGGGGATGACGGCGAGGAGGATTTACACTTTCGCGGGTATGACACCGAGAGCGTGGCAACAACTCTGTCGTCATTCCCGAGCGTTAGTGTCCGTTGCCGCGCAAGCGGCTTACGGACACTTGGCGCTCTCGGGAATCCAGCGCCAAATGACCGATTGCCGGTGTAACCCTGGATTCCCGAATAGCGATGAAAAATATGGTCGCTACGCTCCCTATTTTTCTATCGTTCGGGAATGACACCGAGGGAGATTTGCACTTTCGCGGGGATGACGGCGAGGAGGATTTACACTTTCGCGGGTATGACACCGAGGAACGTAGCAACAACTCTGTCGTCATTCCCGAGCGTTAGTGTCCGTTGCCGCGCAAGCGGCTTACGGACACTTGGCGCTCTCGGGAATCCAGCGCCACACGTCCCACCACCGGTTTAACCTCTGGATTCCCGAATAGCGATGAAAAATATAGTCGCTAACGCTCCTTATTTTTCTATCGTTCGGGAATGACGGCGGTGGGATATGGAAGCGCAAAAAAAGCGACCAAGCCTCATCGTTTCCCTTGCCCGTCTTTACATCTCTGCGGCCGTCCAACCGGCGGCGATAGCCGCTAACTTCGGCGTGCGCAGGGACGCGCACGGCGGCGCTGGAAACAGGAGTTTCCCCGCGCCGCAAGGGGGGCATGCGGGGGGTATCCCCCCCACAATGCGCGTCACGCGCACGAAGTTAGAAGCGCAACGAGCCGGTCAGGCGGATGTTGTGGCCGGTGTTGTCGTCATCGCGTTCGGTGCGTTCGCCGGTGAATTCCAGGCGCAGGCCGCGGTTGCTCCATTTGCCCAGGGCGTTGGAGAAGTCTATTCCCATTCGCTGGCTGCGGCCGGCTTTGGTCCAGGTGGGTTGCAGGGTGAAGGTTAGGCCGCGGCCCTGGGCGCCGGGGTCTAGGCGGGCTTGTATGCCGGCGGTCCATTCTTCGTAGTCGTTTTCTTCGTGGGTCAGGAGGGTGTTGGCTTTTGCTTGTATGCTCCAACCGGTTACCGGGTGGCGGTAGTCGAAGCCGAGGCCGAGGTCGGCGCCGGCGCCGCGTTCGGCGTCTCCGTCATCCCAGCGCAGGCCGAGTTCCCAGGTGGGGATGAGTTGGGTGCCGTTGGCGGAGGGGGTGCCGGGGACGCGGCCCTGGATGGCGGCGCGCAGGCGTTGGGCGCTTGCGTCTACGGCGGGCAGGTCGGCTTCATCGTTCTTGTCGGATTCCAGTTCTATGGCGAAGGCGCTGGCTTTCCACGACCATTCGCTGCGTTTGTACGTGGTCAGGTCGCCGGAGACGCCGGCGGCGAGCATTTGCATGTCAATATCTACTTCGGTGACTTCGCCCCGGTCATCGGTCAGGTCGGCGTCTCCTTCGCCGTAGCCGAGTACGACCCAGGCGTTGGTGGTGTCGCTGGGCTGCCATTGGATGTAGGGGAGGAGGCTGGTGAGGTCGGCTTCGAGGTCGCCGTTGGCACCGTCGGTGGCGTCGTTGTAGTCTATATCGCCGCTGGTTTCGGAGATGGCGAGGCCGAAGCGGGTGCCGTTGGGGGTGCGGTAGTCGGTGCCCAAGTAGGCTGAGGTTACGTCTCCGTTCAGGTCAAAGTCGTCTTCGGGTTTGCCGTCAAAGTCGCTGGTGGTGGCGCGTGCCCAGAGGCTCCAGCTGGGGGTGCCGGGGGCGGCGTTATTCAGGTTCAGGTGAAACGCGCTTTTCATCAGGAGGTCTTGGCCGGACATTAAGGTGGTGGTGGTGGCCGCCGGGGTGTTGGCGGTGCCGGTGGTGGCACCGTTAGTCGTGGTGTCGGCGAGGTTTGCGCTGTTTATGGTGTTGGCGAGGTCGCGGCTTGTTTCTGCGGCGGTCGGGAGGGGTTCAACTGGATTCCCGATACGATGAAAAACATGGTCGCTATCGCTCCCTGTTTTTCTATCGTTCGGGAATGACGGCGTGGGTGTGTTCGGGAATGATGGCGGGGTTTGGGTGGACAGGTCGCGACCTGTCCCTACGCCCGCTGAAGGAGCGTTGGTTGCTAATTCAAACTTGTGGCCGCCGACGGTGAAGTGGCTGGTGTTTGCCGAACTACCGGAAGTGGAGAGGTAGTCTTCAAATACGCTCACGGTGCCGGCGGCGAAGGCGCGGCCAAAGGCGGCCAGGGTTTTTTGCAGGGCGCGTTCGGAGGTGCGGCCTACCTGGACGATGACTGTGGCGTTGGCGGTTTGCTGTGGGGTGTCGCTGTCGGTGATGGCGAGGGTGAACTCCAGGGTGGTGCGCTCGTCCGGGGCGGTGAAGGTGACCATGGGGAAGCCGCCGCCGAGTCCGCCATCAAACATGATCTCCGGGACGTTGCCGGCGTCCGCCCATGTGAAGCCCAGGCCGAGTTGGATGCCGTCTTCGGTGGTCATCCCGCCTTCGGGGTTGCGGGTGGGGCGGGCATCCAGGGAGACCATCTCTTCGCCTTCTTCCACGGTCATGCGCAGGGTGCCGCCTTCACCTACGCGCACGTTCCGGCCGCCGACTACGATCATGATGGTGGGGCGGTCGTTGGGGAAGGTGCCCGTTTCGAGGAAGACGCTGATGGTGCGGTCAATCGTAATGCCGGCGACGGTGGTTCGGACGTCGAAGTCATCTTCCATGTCGGCGGCGTCGGGGCCGAGGTTTCTGGTGGCTTCCCGGTTGTTATCCAGGGTGTAGGTCCACATCCGCATATTCTCGGTTTGGAAGGCCAGGCTGCTACTGACCACGGGGCCGAGGGCGACGCTGCCAAATGTGGGCTGGCGGGTGACGCTGTAGGTGGGGCGGGCGTTGGTGGGGACGTTGTCAACCGTCAGGACGCCGGTGGCGACGCCGCCTGCGAGGATGTTGCCGTTGTCGTCAGTCATCGTGACGTCGCTGACCGGTAGGTCGGTGGCGGTGTCGCCGCCGCTATCGATGAGGCCAACGCCGGGGCCGGTGACGGCCGGCTGTTGGGTAACGAGCACGTCAACCATGTCGGTGCCGGCGGTGGCGCCGTCGGAGACGCTCAAGGTCAGGGTGACGTCCATGTTGCCGCTGGCGACGGTGGGCGTGGTCCAGATGGTGTTGGCGCTGCCGGTATTGGCGAAGCTGCCGGTAGCGGAGGTCGCGCTCCAGGTGTAGGTCAGGGTGTCGCCGGTTTCCGGGTTGGTGGCGGCGGCGCGCAGGGTTACCTGTTGGCCGGATATGACGCTGAAGGTGCCGGCGGACGGGAGCGGCTGGCTGATGGTGACGGTGGGCGTGTCATTGGCGCCGGTGATGGTGATGGTCACGACCTGGGTGGCGGAGGAGTCGGCTTCGGCGACGACGGTGAAGGTCTCGGTCGGGCTGTCGCCGGTGGTCAGGCGGTCGGTGTCGATGTCGGCGTTGTTCAGGGTGTAGGTCCAGACGCCGGTGGCGGCGACGATGGAGAAGGCGCCGTAGGTGCCGGGGCGGTCGGTTATGGCGACGAAGTCGGTGCCGCCGGTGGGGTTGGGGTTGACGGCGGTCAGGGTGCCGGTGGCGGTGGTGGTGGCGGCGTCCTCGGTAACCGCGCCGCTGGTATTGCCGGTGAAGGTAATGGGCGCGCCGCGCGGTTCAAGGGCGACCCGGGCCTGGGACTGGAGGTTGCCGCTATCGGTAACGGTAAAGACCAGTGTGATGGTGTCGGTGCCGCTGTCGGGCACGGTCCAGGTGGTGCCCAGGGCGGAATCATCGGCGAACGTGCCTCGGTTCGGCGGCTCGGTGGCCCACAAGAAGGTCAGGCCGCTCGGGGACGTATCCGGGTCGCTTCTTTCGCCGGTAACCGTTACATCCTCGCCGAACTCCACCTGGCCGGCGGCGGGAGCGAGGATTTGGGCGGTGGGGGCGTCGTTGACGCCGGTTACGGTGATGACCACCGAGGTGCTGCCGCCGTCCACGGCGGCGACGGTGAATTGGTCCGTCATGGTGGCGCCGCCGGCCAGGTTGTCGGTGTCGTCGTCGGCGTTGTCCAGGGTGTAGGTCCAGACGCCGTTGGCGGCGATGGTGAACGCGCCGTAGGTGCCGGTGGCGGTTTGCGGCACGATGGCGGAGGTGCTGCCGTCGTCGTCGTTGGTGGCGGTTACGGTGCCGCCGGCGGTGTTGGGGCCGGTGTTTTCAGTAACCGCGCCGGTGAGGGTGCCGCTGAAGGTCACGGCGACCGGCACCACCGTTACGGTGACATTGGGGTTGATGGCTAAGGTGCCGTCGCTGACGCTGAAGCTCAAGGTTACGACCGCGTCGCTGGACGGCGCGGTCCAGGTGGTTTCGGCGAGGGAGGCGTCGCCGAAGGTGCCGACTGCGTTGTTATCGGCGTCAAGCGCGGTCCAGAGCAAGGTCAGGGTGGCGTCTTCGTTGTCCACGTCGGTGCCTTCTCCGCGCACGTTAACCACCGTATCGTGCGACACCTCTAAGTCGCCCGCCGGGGCGATGATTCTGCCGGTGGGGGCGTCGTTGACGCCGGTGATGGTGATGACGACGTCGCGGGTTACGGTGGGCGGGGCGGCGGCGGCGGTGACGGTGAAGGTGTCCATCAAGGGGACGCTGTCGGTGTTCAGGGCGATGACCGTGGGGTTATCGTTGTTCAGGACATAGCTCCAGGTGCCGGCGGCGACGAGGGTGAAGGTGCCGTAGTCGCCGGCTTGGCTCAGGGCAGTGAATAGGGTGCTGCCGCCGGAGTTGGGGTTGGTAATCGTCAAGGCGGCGCCGGTTGAGTTGGTGCCCTCGACGATGGTGCCGGTGGCAACGCCGCTGATAACGACCGGCGCCGGGTCTATGACCAGGTCAAAGGTCAGGCGAACGAAGCTGCCGTCTTCATCGGTTGCGGTGTAGGTGTACTCCGCCGCGGTGGCCATAGCCGCCGCCGGGGTGCCGGTGATGATCGGCGGGCCATTTCCAGCCGGGGCGCCGTCAAAGGTCAGGTTGGCGGGCAGGGCCGGGGTCAGGGTGTAGGCAAGGGTGCGGTTGCCGCCGGTGGCGGTGGGCAGGGTTACGGTGCCGACGTCAACGGTGGCGGTGTAGGTTTGGTCGGTGATGGTGGCGGCGCCGAAGGTTGGGGTGAAGTCCGCCGCAATGGTGATGGTGAAGTCCAGGTCCACGGAGTCGGGGTTGGTGGTGTCGCTGTCGGTGGCGGTCCAGGTGAAGTCCGTCTCGGCTTGCGCGGCGGTCGGGGTGCCGGCCACGATGAACGGGGCGGCGGCGGCCAACGTCAGGCCGGCGGGCAGGGTGCCGGTGGAGAGGGCGTACATGAGCGGGGGATTGCCGCCGGTGGCTTCCGGCAGGGTTACGCTGACGGCGTTGTCAACGGTGTAGTTGAGATCGCCAACCTCGCGGCTGCCGAAAGTCGGCTGGATGTCTCCCTCCACGATGGTGATGGTGAAGGCCAGGATCGCGGTTTCGGGGTCAGTGGTCTCGTCTCCGTCGTTTACGCGGTAGACGTAGTTCAGCGCGGCTTGCACGTTGACCGGGGTGCCGTCCAGGACGCGGGTGGCGGAGGTGAACGTCAGGCCGACGGGCAGGTTCAGGGAGGACATGATTTGGGCCTCCTGGTTTTCTATGGTGTAGGAGAGCGGGGGATCGCCGCCGGTGGCCGCCGGCAGGGTTACGCTGACGGCGGTGTTCCGGGTGTAGGTTTGCGGGTCAATGCTGTCGGTGCCGAAGGATGGCGAGAGATCCGGTCTGCGGGAGATGGCGATGGAGTTGGGGGTGGTCAGATCACCGCTGCCGGTGTGCGCGGCGTCTGCCACTGTGACGGTGACCACAAGGTCCCTGGTGAGTTCGCCGTCTTCGCTGGGGTTGTGAGTCAGACGAATCCGCGCCTCGGTGTCGCTCATGCGGGTTGCGCCCCCGGCTGATACAAAGCCGCTTGCACCGTTCAGGGTGAAATGCGGGCCGATGACCAATGACTCATATGTGGTGTTGGTGAGCGTTACGAATATAAACGTACCGTCCAGGGTGGCTTCAGTCGCCGTCAGCGGGGTCGGGCCGGTGAGGCGCGCCGACGGCCCGGCGACGGCGATGGTGAAACTCGTGCTGACTTGGCTGCCGTCGTCGTCTGTGGCGGTGATGGTGTAGGTTTCCGCGTCGGCGGCCGTGGTCGGCGTGCCGGTGATGGTCGGCGGGTCGCCGGCGCTGGCCGGGTCGTTAAACGTCAGGCCGGCGGGCAGGGCCGGGGTCGCGGTGAGGACGTAGGTCAGCCCTCGGTTGCCGCCGGTGGCGGGGAGGGACAGGGGCGTGATGGCCCGGTTTAGGACATATTCCTGCGCGGCAACGGCGGGGTACGTCGGGACCAGGTCGGCCTCAAAGGTGAAGTCGATGTTCACCATGCCCACGTCTCCATCGGCATCCGTGGCCCGGTAGGCAGAGGTGCGCGTGCCGACGTCGTTGGTCGCAGTGCCGGAAATGACGCGCGAGGCCGCGTCAAAGGCCAGGCCAACGAACCGAAAGAAGTCAATTTCAACCACGCTATACGTCAGATCGCCGTTGCCGCCGTTGGCCTCGGGCAGGGTGATGGGGGTGATGGGTTTCAATCTCGTGATGAACACGTCATCAATGGTTACGCCGATGAAGTCCGGTACGAGGTCCTCTTCAATGGTGATGGTGAAGGCCAAGTCCTGGGAGCGGATGCTGAAATCGCCGTCCCGGTCGCGCGCCCGGTAGAGGTAGGCGGCGGCGGCGGCCACCGTATCCGGTGTGCCGGAAAGCACGCGGGTTGATTCGTCAAACATCAGCCCGCTCGGCAGGGGCCCCGAGCTTCCCCCCCCGGCGCCGGGAATGCGGTGGATGAACGGGCGGTTGCCAACCGTAACGCTGTCGGGGTCGGCTGCCGGCAGGGTTACCGAAACCGCCGTGCCGACCAGGAAGACCAGGTCGGCGATGGCCTGTCCCTGGGTGAAGGCCGGGACGGTGTCCTCGGCAACGGTGATGGCGAAACTCGTGCTGGCTGCGCTGCCGTCGCCGTCTGTGGCGGTGATGGTGTAGGTGCGCGCGGCGGCGGCGGCGGTCGGCGTGCCGGTGAGGGTCGGCGGGATGGCTGCGTTAAAGGTCAGGCCGTCGTGCAGGGCCGGGGTCGCGCCGATGGTGTAGGTCAGCCCTCGGTTGCCGCCGGTGGCGCCGAGGGCCAGGGGCGTGATGGCCTCGCCTACGATATATTCCTGCGCTTCAATGGCGCCGAAAGTCGGGCTTTCATCGATCTGGGTGGTGATGGTGAAACTCGCGGTCACCGGGTCGCCGTCCTGGTCGGTGGCGGTGTATTCGGCGTTGAACGTGGTGGTGAAGGTCGGCGTGCCGGAAAGCGTGCGCGTGGTGCCGTCAAAGTTCAGGCCGTCCGCCCCGGTGAGCGGCAGGGTGTAGGTCAATGCGCCGTCTCCGCTGTTGGCCTCGGGCAGGGTGATGGGGGTGATGGGTTTCCCTCTCGTGATGAACACGTCTTCAATGGTTACGCCGGTGAAGTTCGGCGTGAGGTTCGCTTCAATGGTGATGCTGAAGGTCAAGTCCTGGGCGCTGTCGCTGAAATCGCCGTCCCGGTCACGCGCCCGGTAGACGAAGTCGGCGGCGACGGCCACCGTATCCGGTGTGCCGGAAAGCACGCGGGTTGATTCGTTAAACGTCAGCCCGCTCGGCAGGTTGTCCGCGGCGCCGGGAATGCGGTAGATGAACGGGCGGTTGCCAACCGTAACGCTGTCGGGGTCGGCTGCCGGCAGGGTTACCGAAACCGGCTTGCCGACCGGGAAGGTCAGGTCGGCGATGGCCTGTCCCTGGGTGAAAGCCGGGGCGGTGTCCACTTCAATGGTGAGGGAGAGGGCCGGCAAGAAGTTCAGGATCACCCCGCGCGCGTCCGTCACGCTATAGGCGAGGGGAACGGAGCCGGCGGTGGCACGGGAGCCGGAGACCACGCGCGAGTCCGGGTCAAAGGTCAAGCCCGGGAACGCATCGACGGCGAGTGTGGCCGATTCGTGCACCAGCGGATCGAGGCCGGCGCTGGCCGCCGGCAGGGTGATGTTGATCACCTCGTCCACCACAAAAGTCAGCGGCGGGATGGCCGGGTTCACGAAGGACGCCGGTTCAATGACACGCAGTGGGAAATCCAGCGTGTCGCTGTCGCTGTTGGCGCGGTTGGCGTCGGAGTCGTGCACGCGGTATGTGTAGGTACGCCCAGCGTCCGCCTCCTCCCCTGCGCCGCTGATGGTGCGGCTGCCGGGGTTGAAGGTCAGGCCGTCCGGCAGGCCGGCGAGCGTGTACGCAAGGGCCCCGTTGCCGCCCGTGGCCACCGGCAGGGTCAGGTTGTAGGCGCGGAAGAGACCAGGAAACTGGTCGGGAATGGTCGCGCCCGCGGCGAACATCGGCGGTTGGTCGGTGGCGATGACCGAGATGGGGTCGGCGGTGGAGAGAAAACCCACGCTGTCGTGCGCACCTTCGTCCACGGTCACGGTGATGGCGGCGTTCCCGGCCAGACCGGCGCCGACCGCGGTATAGGCCAGGGTAAAGGTGGCCTGCGTGTCGCTCACGCGCGCCGGCGCCGGCGTGGCCGCCACCGTGATGCCGGCCGCCACGCTGTCCTCGTCCAGCGTGAACGGCGGCGGGGTGGCCGTCAGCGGGTCCGTAAATACCGCTTCGCTCAACGTCAGCGTCACCAGCGTCCCGTTCAGGGCGGCTTCAGCCACCGTCCCGGTCGGGGAGGCGACGGTCACCGTAGCGGGGAACTCATCCACGGTGATCGGGAAGGTTGCCGTGACCGCGTCATTGACGGTGTCGTCAGCGGTGATGGTCACCTCTGACTCGCCCGCCGTATCGGGCGTGCCGGTTACGTTGGAAGAAATGCTGCTAAACGTCAGGCCGGAGGGCAAACCCGCCACCGTGACCGTTACGCTGCCCCGGTCATCGTCGCCCACCGCGATTCCCAGCGGGGTGATCGCCTCATTTAGCACATAACGCTGCCGGCCCGGGTTGGTGATGGTCGGCGCGGTATTGATCGGCACCGTGTTCGTGGTCAAGTTACCGCCTTCAGTGTGCGCGCTGTCCGGCACCACGATACTCAAGGTGGGTCTGATGGCGAGGCCGGCGCCGTCATATCCCAGGGTCAGGGTGGCGGTGTCGCCGTCGACACGGGCGATGGCCGTAACGTCAACCACGCCGCTGCCGCCGCCGGTCACGGTGACCGTGAAGTCGGCGGGGGCGGGCGCCCCGGCGCCTGTGAACGACTCAAACGTGGTGCGCGTGAGCTCCACGGTCACGGTCGCGTCGTCAAGGCTGGTTTCGTCCAGCGCGGCGGTGAGTTCGGCCTCGGGGCCAAGAGGTCTCACGGTGGCTGAGAAGCCACGAACTCTTCTGGTCGTGTCGGTGCCCCTGATAGTACTAACCCCACTGGGGCCGGGCAGGAGGACAAAGAAAGTTTCACTAACAATGGGGTCGGCAATGATCGGGATACCGGCCTTTCTTAAGAGCTGAAGGGTTACCGCCGTGCCGTCGCTGTTCGGCGTGATCATGACCTCGGCAAATAACCTTGCGCCTCTGAAGCGCCAAGGCTCATGGTTGAGGGCACTCGTATCATGGCCCGTCTCGCCTGACGCAGCGACGTTGACCGGCGCAGAGAAATCAACCCTGATCTGATCGTTGGCAACCACCTCCACCGTAGCCGTGATGTCCTGCGCCTGCGCCTGCCCCGCCAACACCGGCAAAAAAACCAACGCAAAAACCGCGCAAACCCGGCGCAGGTGGGGAACCCGCAGGTGGGGAACCCGCAGGTGGGGGTGAGTTGTTGGGAAAACTTGGGGGGTGGGGGATGGCATGGCTGACCTTTGTTTGGTTGGCATGGCTGACCTTTGATTGGTTGATTGTGATAAAAACCCGAATCTACCGCAAATGAATGGGGGATTGCAAGGGGGAAATGGGGGATTTGGGGTTGGTTTGGGGATGGGGATTTGGGGTTGGTTGGGGGTGATGGGGAATTTGGGGATTTTTGGAGCGGATTTATGCCGGATTTGGGGGTTGGAGCGGGGTTATGCCCGCTTGCAGGTAGTCGCGACCTGCCCCCCGAACACCGGATGGTTGGATGGCGGACGCGGAGCGATGGAGATTGTAGCCGGATTTGGCACGGATTTGGGGGCTGGATCGGTGTTATGCCCGTTTGCAGGTAGTAGGGGCAGGTATCCAGTTTCATCTGGTTCGGCGGCGGCAGGCGTAGGGACAGGTCGCGACCTGTCCCCGATTGGACGCTGAATTCCCGCCTCACCTCTGCCGTCATTCCCGAACGATAGAAAAATAAGGAGCGTAGCGACTATATTTTTCATCGCTATTCGGGAATCCAGTGCCACTACCGAGGGCTTCGACAGGCGGCGTAGGGACAGGTCGCGACCTGTCCCCGATTGGACGCTGAATTCCCGCCTCACCTCTGCCGTCATTCCCGAACGATAGAAAAATAAGGAGCGATAGCGACCGTTTGTTTCATCGCTATTCGGGAATCCAGGGGTTAAACCGGGTGGGTCGTGTGGCACTGGATTCCCGAGAGCGCCAAGTGTCCGTAAGCCGCTAACGCGGCAACGGACACTAACGCTCGGGAATGACGGCAGCGCGAGGCGCGGGGCGGGTTGCGCGTGACGCGCATTTGCGGGGGGAGACCCCCCGCAGACCCCCCTTGCGGCGCGGGGAAACATCCTGTTTCCAGCGCCGCCGCGCGCGTCCCTGCGCACGCCGAAGTCAGCGGCTACGCCGCCGGTTGGACGGCCGCAGAGGTGTAAAGACGGGCAAGGGAAACGATGAGGCTTGGTCGCTTCCTTTGTCCTTCCTTACGCCTCTGCCGTCATTCCCGAACGATAGAAAAATAAGGAGCGGTAGCGACCATATTTTTCATCGCTATTCGGGAATCCAGTGCCACTACCGAGGGCTTCGACAGGCGGCGTAGGGACAGGTCGCGACCTGTCCCCGATTGGACGCTGAATTCCCGCCTCACCTCTGCCGTCATTCCCGAACGATAGAAAAATAAGGAGCGTAGCGACTATATTTTTCATCGCTATTCGGGAATCCAGAGGTTAAACCGGGTGGGTCAAATGGCGCTGGATTCCCGAGAGCGCCAAGTGTCCGTAAGCCGCTAACGCGGCAACGGACACTAACGCTCGGGAATGACGGCAGAGTTGTTGCTACGTTCCTCGGTGTGTCATGCCCACGAAAGTACAAATCGCCCTCGGTGTCATTCCCGAACGATAGAAAAATAAGGAGCGCAGCGACCATATTTTTCATCGCTATTCGGGAATCCAGGGGTTAAACCGGCGGTGGGTCAAATGGCGCTGGATTCCCGAGAGCGCCAAGTGTCCGTAAGCCGCTTGCGCGGCAACGGACACTAACGCTCGGGAAAGACGGCAGCGTTGTTGCTACGCTCTCGGTGTTATACCCGCGAAAGCGTAAATCGCCCTCGGTGTCATTCCCGAACGATAGAAAAATAGGGAGCGATAGCGACCATATTTTTCATCGCTATTCGGGAATCCAGAGACTAAACCGGCGGTGGGTCGTGTGGCGCTGGATTCCCGAGAGCGCCAAGTGTCCGTAAGCCGCTAACGCGGCAACGGACACTAACGCTCGGGAATGACGACAGCGCGAGGCGCGGGTTTGCGCGTGACGCGCATTTGCGGGGGGAGACCCCCCGCAGACCCCCCTTGCGGCGCGGGGAAACATCCTGTTTCCAGCGCCGCCGCGCGCGTCCTGCGCGCGCCGAAGTTAGCGGCTACGCCGCCGGTTGGACGGCCGCAGAGGTGTAAAGACGGACAAGGGAAACGATGAGGCTTGGTCGCTTTTTTTGCGCTTCCTTTGTCCTTCCTTACACCTCTGCCGTCATTCCCGAACGATAGAAAAATAGGGAGCGCAGCGACCATATTTTTCATCGCTATTCGGGAATCCAGGGGTTAAACCGGGTGGGTCATAATGGCGCTGGATTCCCGAGAGCGCCAAGTGTCCGTAAGCCGCTAACGCGGCAACGGACACTAACGCTCGGGAATGACGACAGCGCGAGGCGCGGGTTTGCGCGTGACGCGCATTTGCGGGGGGAGACCCCCCGCAGACCCCCCTTGCGGCGCGGGGAAACATCCTGTTTCCAGCGCCGCCGCGCGCGTCCCTGCGCGCGCCGAAGTTAGCGGCTACGCCGCCGGTTGGACGGCCGCAGAGGTGTAAAGACGGACAAGGGAAACGATGAGGCTTGGTCGCTTCTTTTGCGCTTCCTTTGCCCTGCCTTACACCTCTGCCGTCATTCCCGAACGATAGAAAAATAAGGAGCGCAGCGACTATATTTTTCATCGCTATTCGGGAATCCAGTGCCACTACCGAGGGCTTCGACAGGCGGCGTAGGGACAGGTCGCGACCTGTCCCCGATTGGACGCTGAATTCCCGCCTCACCTCTGCCGTCATTCCCGAACGATAGAAAAATAAGGAGCGCCAGCGACTATATTTTTCATCGCTATTCGGGAATCCAGGGGTTAAACCGGCGGTGGGTCAAATGGCGCTGGATTCCCGAGAGCGCCAAGTGTCCGTAAGCCGCTAACGCGGCAACGGACACTAACGCTCGGGAATGACGACAGAGTTGTTGCTACGTTCCTCGGTGTCATACCCGCATATACGGGTAGGGACGGATTATTCGCCATCCTTATCGCTCCGCCGCCGCTCCGAATCCGGGTCCGGGTGGTTTTTCCCCCACCACATGACGCCAAACCACATCACGATCAACGGAATGGCAATTATCAGATATACTTCGGGTAGAGACATTTTTTTCACCTCCTGAAATCAAAAATAGCGAGAAACATCAGAATAGCACCGATAGTGGCGCCGGTGATAACCGCCCATATCTCGCCACCCACAAAAAGTGCCTCCACAGCGACCCCGGCAAGCAACAAGACGGCGATTTGGCACAGGCCGGTTCGCAACAATTTCTCATCAAACTTCATCATTTGGAAGATACCAGATTCCAGCCCGAAAATCACAAAAATACTCATCCCCCGCCGAAATCAAGCACTTGCTCCCCTTCCAACGCCTCCAATATCGGATACACCGCCGCCAGCACATCAAGACAACGGATTTCTTCGGGCGTGAGCCAGCGCGTCTGCTGGCCTTCCCGGCCAACGGCCTGGCCGGTGAAGGAATCCACCACAAAAACCTCCAGCCACACCCGCGCGTGGGGGTAGTCAAAGGGCAACGCCAGCAGCGGGCGGGCGCGCACGGTCTCGACGCCGAGTTCTTCGCGGATTTCCCGTTGCAGGGCGTGGCGGGGGGATTCGCCTTGCTCAACCTTGCCGCCGGGGAACTCCCACTGCCCGGCGCAAGGTTGGCCCGGGGTGCGCTGCTGCATGAGCAGGCGGTTTTGCCGGCGCAATACGCCGACGGCCACTTGCAGCCGTCCCTGGGCGGTTTGGGCCGGGGCGGTCGGGGTAGCCTGGGCGGCCTGGGTGGGTTCAGGTGCGGTAGTCGGCATTGATTTCAATGTAGCCGTGGGTCAGGTCGCAAGTCCACACCCGCGCGCGGCCATCCGCCAGCCCGATGTCCACTTCAATGAGGATTTCCCGGCCTTTGAGATGCCGGGCCAGCGGGGCTTCGTCAAAGCCATCCACGCGCCGGCCTTGCTCGGCGACCGGCGTCCCGCCGACTGCGATGGCGAGCCGCTGCGGGTCAATGCGCTGTCCCGCTTTGCCCACCGCCATCACGATCCGCCCCCAGTTGGCGTCTTCGCCGGCGATGGCGGTTTTCACCAGGGGCGAGTTGGCGATGGACTTGGCGATTATTTTCGCGGCGGGGTGGTTTTCGGCGCCGCGCACTTCCACGGTGATGAGTTTTTGCGCGCCTTCGCCGTCTCGCACCACCTGGATTGCGAGGTCGGTCATGACCCGCGCCAGCGCCGCCCGGAAATCGTCGAGGGCCGGGTCGGCGGCGTGCTCCGGGTCCGGGTGCGGCGGCGGGTTGCCGGCTTTGCCCGTGGCGAAGGCGATGCAGGTGTCGCTGGTGGAGGTGTCGCCGTCCACGGTGATGGCGTTGAAAGACGCTTCGGCGGCGGCGGCCAGCAGGGTTTGCAACAGCGCGCGCGGGAGGGCGGCGTCGGTGAACAGGAAGGCCAGCAGGGTGGCCATGTCCGGCGCGATCATGCCGGAGCCTTTGGCGAAGCCGTTGATGGCCACCGGCGTGCCGCAAATCAACGCACGCGCGGTGGCGCCCTTGGCGAAGGTGTCGGTGGTGCCGATGGCGGCGGCGGCCCGCTCCCATGCGCAGGCGTCGTTGGCAAGAGACGACACCAATCGCGGCACGGCGTTGACGATGGCATCCACCGCCAGCGGCTCGCCGATGACCCCGGTGGAAGCCGCCAGCACCTGTTCGGCCCGGCAGCCGAGGGCCGCGGCCACCGCCCGGCAGGTCTCCAGCACGTGCCGCCGGCCGGCCTCGCCGGTGCCGGTGTTGGCGTTGCCGGCGTTGACGATGAGGGCGCGGGGCGCCAATCCATCCCCTTCTTTGAACCGGCGCCGGCACCACTCCACCGGCGCACCAACAAATGCCGCCCGCGTCAACACCCCGGCGGCGGCGGCGCCTTCATCCACCACCGCCAACATCAAATCATCCCGACCCCGGTACCCCCCCCCGGACCCAACAACGCCCAACCGCACCCCGGCAATAGCCGCCAACGCCGGAAAAGCCGCAGGCGCGAGGGGGGATTTTGGGGGGGGACGTGTTTGGTTCATCAGGGGTTCGGCTTGGTCAGGTTAGCGGCTGAGACCGCAGGTTGGACACTGGATTGCTCGTATCGTCCCTGCTACTCGCCCTGCGCGCTACGCACAATTTTGCTCCGCCCCCCGTTCAAGCCGGAGGCAGGCTCTGCGCGGGAATTGTATAGGTTCACCAATCCCCTGACAAACGCCGACAAGCCGCGACCCGCCCCTGACGTTAGCGGCTACGCCCCCCGTTGAACATTGGACGCCGGATTCCCGAATAACGATGAAACAAACGCTCGCCGGCGCTCCCTGTTTTTCTATCGTTCGGGAGTGGCGCGAGGGCGCGGGGCGGGTTGCGCGTGACGCGCATGTGGGGGGGAGAGCCCCCCACGCCCCCCTGTGCGGCGCGGGAAAACATCCTGTTTTCAGCGCCGCTGCGCACATCCCTGTGCGCGATGGCCGGCTATCGCCGGGCCGAAAAAGCGGATGCCCGATACGATGAAAAATATGGTCGCTACCGCTCCCTATTTTTCTATCGTTCGGGTATGACACCGAGGGAGATTTACACTTTCATGGGTATAACACCGAGAGCGTGGCAACAACTCTGTCGTCATTCCCGAGCGTTAGTGTCCGTTGCCGCGTTAGCGGCTTACGGACACTTGGCGCTCTCGGGAATCCAGCGCCATTATGACCCACCCGGTTTAACCCCTGGATTCCCGAATAGCGATGAAAAATATAGTCGCTATCGCTCCTTATTTTTCTATCGTTCGGGAATGACACCGGGGGCGTAAGGCAGGGCAAGGAAGCGGCGAAACGGTGGCGTAGGGGCAGGTCGCGACCTGCCCCTACTACCCACAAATGCGGGAATGACACCGAGGGCGTAAGGAAGAACAAAGGAAGCGCAAAAAAAGCGACCAAGCCTCATCGTTTCCCTTGCCCGTCTTTACACCTCTGCGGCCGTCCAACCGGCGGCGATAGCCGCTGACTTCGGCGTGCGCAGGGACGCGCACGGCGGCGCTGAAAACAGGATGTTTTCCCGCGCCGCAAGGGGGGTCTGCGGGGGGTCTCCCCCCGCAAATGCGCGTCACGCGCACCCCACGCCTCGCGCCACCGCAAATGCGCGTCACGCGCACCCAAACCCGCGCAAGCGGCTCGGACACTTGCGTACTCGGGAATCCAGCGGTCAACTGATCCGGTGCAGCCGGTCTCTTATTCATCCGGCCAACGCCGCCCTGAGTTCATCCTTGTCGAGAAAGTAGTAGCAAACTTCCCGCCGGTTGACGACCAGCGTCGGGACGTATTCGCGGTAGCGGCGGTACCAGCGGGGGTCGTCTTCTATGTTGCGCTCAACGATTTTGAAGCGGGCTTCGGTTTTCAGTTGACTCAGAAATTCGTCCAGGTCGCGGGCCATATCTTCGCACAGGTGGCAGTCGGTTTTGCGGTAGAAGTAGATGACCGGGCCGGCGGCGTTCATTGGCCGCCCCGCCCTTTCGCCATCGCCACAAACTGCCGCTCATCAAGCACGGTAATTTGCAACTTTTCGGCCTGGTCAACTTTGCTTCCGGGGTTTTCGCCGGCGATTATGTAGTCGGTGTTTTTGGAGACGCTGCCGGTTACTTTTGCGCCGAGGGATTGCAGGGTGCGTTTGGCTTCGGCGCGGGGGGTGGACAGGGTGCCGGTCAGCACCACGGTTTTGCCGTTGAAGGCGGTGCCGGATGCGGCGGGTTTTTGTGCGCGGGGATCAAATGCCGGGGCCGGCCATTGCACGCCGGCGGCCAATAGTTTTTCGATGACTTCGCGGTTGTGGGGCTGGTGGAAAAAGGTGACCACGCTGCGCGCCACCAGCGGGCCGATGTCGGGGATGGTTTGCAGGGTTTCTTCATCGGCGGCCATCAGGGTTTTGAGGTCCGGCAGCGCGGCGGCCAGCGACTCGGCGGTGGTTTCGCCGACCAGCGGGATGCCGAGGGCGTACAAAAAACGCGCCAGGGTGGTGCGTTTGCTTTTGCCGAGGGCGGCTATCAGGTTGGCGGCGGATTTTTGCGCCATGCGTTCGAGGGCGCCGGCCTGCGCTTCGGTGAGCGCGTACAGGTCGGCGGCGTTGTCCACGAGTTTTTCGTCAACGAGTTGTTCGACGAGTTTGTTGCCGAGTCCTTCGATGTCCATCGCGGCGCGGGCGGCGAAGTGTTTGATGTTTTCCTTGCGCTGGGCGTCGCAGTACAGGCCGCCGCTGCAGCGGGCGATGACGCCGCCGCCTTCGTGGACGATGGCGGAGCCGCATACCGGGCAGCGTTCGGGAAACTTGAAGCGGCGGGTGCGGGGGTGCTTGGGGCGCGCTTCAAGGATGACCGAGACGATTTCGGGGATGACGTCGCCGGCGCGGCGCACGATTACGCTGTCGCCGACGCGCACGTCAAGGCGCGCGATTTCGTCTCGGTTGTGGAGGGTGGCGTTGGAGACGGTGACGCCGCCAACGAACACCGGCTTGAGGCGGGCCACCGGCGTGATGGCGCCGGTGCGCCCGACCTGGGATTCGATTTTTTCCACCACGGTGATTTCTTCTTCGGCGGGGAATTTATGCGCCAGCGCCCAGCGCGGCGCGCGCGCGGTGTGGCCGAGGGCGTCCTGCCAGTCCAGGCGCGAGACTTTATAGACCACGCCGTCAATGTCGCAGGGCAGGCCGGCGCGTTGCTTGAGCATCTGGTCGTAGTATTCGAGGCAGCCGTCCACGCCCGCGACCCGCCGGGCGAGGGGCGAGACCGGCAGGCCGAGGCGGGCGAGCCATTGCAGGACGTCCCATTGGGTACGGGGAACGTCCACGCCCGCCACTTCGCCGAGGGCGTAGCAGCACAGGCTCAACGGGCGCGATGCGGTAACCGCCGGATCCAGTTGGCGCAAACTGCCGGCGGCGGCGTTGCGCGGGTTGACGAAGATTTTTTCGCCGAGTTCCCGCCGGCGGGCGTTGAGTCGTTTGAAGTCGGCGGCGGTCATATACACTTCGCCGCGCACCTCCAGGACTTCGGGGATTTCGGGGATTTCGGGGGTTGAATTGGAATCGTCTTTCAAGCGCGTGCCACCGCCCAGCACCGCGCGCATGTTGTGGGTGATGTTTTCCCCTTTGCCGCCGTCTCCACGGGTCGCGGCCTGGGCCAGCCAGCCGTTTTCAAAGCGCAGGCTGACCGCGAGGCCGTCGAGTTTTACTTCGGCGATGTATTCGACTTCGTCCGCTTCCAGTTCCAGGCGTTCGCGCACCCGCCGCTCGAAAGCGGCCACCTGTTCGCGCTCAAAGGCGTTGGCCAGCGAGCGCATCGGGACCTTGTGCACGACTTCCGAAAACGTCCGGGCGAGCCCACCGCCGACTTTTTGGGTGGGGGAATTCGGCGAGGCGAATTCGGGGTGGGCGGTTTCGAGGGCGGCCAGTTTTTCCAGCAACCGGTCGTAGGCGGCGTCGGGGATTTGCGGGTCGTCGAGGACGTAGTAGCGGTGGTTGTGGAGTTCCAGTTGCTCGCGGAGGGTTGCGATTTGGTTTTGGGGGGAGTTGGTCATTGGTGTATGGGTTCACTAATTCGCTGACAAATTTTTTATTCTACTCCGTTATTCCATTCTACTCTGTTATTTCCGAGCGGTAGTGTTCGTTGCCGAGCGAGCGGGGGCGCGGGGCGCGCTTTTGTGGGGCGCGGGGCGCGTGACGCGCTTTTGCGGGGGGGAGACCCCCCGCGCCCCCCTTTGCGGCGCGGGGAAACTCCTGTTTCCAGCGCCGCGCGCACATCCCTGTGCGCGACAGCCGGCTGGCGCCGGGCCGAAAAAGCGGATGCCCGATACGATGAAAAATATGGTCGCTACGCTCCCTATTTTTCTATCGTTCGGGAATGACGGCGAAGGCGTAAGGAAGACAAAGGAAGCGGCTATGCATCGCCGCTAGGAGGCTGGATATCCGCAAATGCGGGATGACACCGAGAGCGTGGCAACAACTCTGCGGTCATTCCCGAGCGTTAGTGTCCGTTGCCGCGCAAGCGGCTTACGGACACTTGGCGCTCTCGGGAATCCAGCGCCACACGACCCACCGCCGGTTTAACCTCTGGATTCCCGAATAGCGATGAAACAAACGGTCGCTAACGCTCCCTATTTTTCTATCGTTCGGGAATGACATCGAGGGAGATTTGCACTTTCGCGGGATGACACCGAGGAACGTGGCAACCACTCTGTCGTCATTCCCGAGCGTTAGTGTCCGTTGCCGCGCAAGCGGCTTACGGACACTTGGCGCTCTCGGGAATCCAGCGCCATATGACCGATTGCCGGTGTAACCCTGGATTCCCGAATAGCGATGAAAAATATAGTCGCTGGCGCTCCTTATTTTTCTATCGTTCGGGAATGACGGCAGAGGTGATGCGGGAATTCAGCGTCCAATCGGGGACAAGTCGCGACCTGTCCCTACGCCGCCTGTCGAAGCCCTCGGTAGTGGCACTGGATTCCCGAATAGCGATGAAAAATATAGTCGCTACGCTTCCTATTTTTCTATCGTTCGGGAATGACGGCGAGGGTGAGGCGGGAATCCAGAAATCAAACCGCCGGCGCAAGCCGCTAACATTAACTATACATCAGAATATCCGCGCCGCCTCATCGCTGCCCGCGGCGATGCCGAACCGTTCCATCTCTGCGGCGACTTGCTCGATGGATTTGCGGGTTGCCTCAACTTCTTCCTGGGACAGGTCGCCGTGGTTCGGCGAGTTGACTTCGCCCTTGATGCGCGAGGCGAAGGCGCGGGCGGTGTCCACCATTTCGGTGAAAACCGCGCCCGGCGAGCGGTTGACCGCGGGGCGGGTGAAGAAGGTCAGGCCGCGGGTGCTGAATGATTTGGGGTTGTCAAAGTCGAAGCGGCCGCTGTCGCTCAAGTCGGCGAGGCTGTACAACGCCACGCGGGTTTTGCCGATGGATTTGAAGCGCGAGTAGTAGTGGTTGTCGTCCCGTTCCAGGCCCATCTGCGGGGCGCAGCGGGCGATGGCCGGGCCGTGGAAGCGTTCGGCGCCCCGGGAGCGGATGTTGACCACGAACACGGCATCGAAATGGCGCGTGAAGCCGGCGATGGCGTCTGCCTGGGCGAAGGCGTTTTCGACCGGTGCCATGAACACGAACTCGCGGCCGGTGCCTTCCGATAACCGCGACACCAGCGCCGAGAAACGCGTCATTTCGCGCTCGCTGATGGCACCGTTGCGGTCGGCGAGTTGGATGGTCAGCACCAGGTCGGTGAAGCGCGAGTCCTCGGCTTCGGTTTCGACGTTGCGCCACGTTTGATCGGGGGTTTTGAAGCCGTGGATGCCGTGGGGTTTGGTGAGGTCGGCGGCGGCGGCGCGGTACAGGGCGAGGACGGTTTCGCGGCCTACGTCTCGGTCGCCGGTGATTTTTACCCAGTAGTCTATTTGGCTCAGGCGTTCAAAACCGGGGACTGGGCGGGGGTGGTAGGCGGCGGGGTCGGTCTCGTTTGCCGGGGCGGGGGGCGGGGTGAAGACCGGGGTGCGGGGGTCTTCGGGGGGGGCGGGGTGGGGGGTGATGGTTGGGTCGTCTGTTGGGCGGGGTTCGGCGGGGGTGTCGTCGTTGGTGGGTTGTGCTTCCGGTATGGTTTCTTCGTTTTCACTTTGGGCGAAGTCGGCGACGCCATCCGCGGGGTCATGGGCGGCGAAGGGTTGCCCGGAATAAACCGGGGGATCCAGCACCGGGATTTCGTCCGGGGGATGGGGGGTGTCGAAGTCGCGCAGCGTGGCGGCGGTTGTGTCGGGATTGCTTATCGTGCGTGGGGATTTCGAGGAGGAACGCCGCATTCGGTTTTGCCACCTGGAGATCAGGTAGATCATGACCACCACCAGGACGCCGAGGATGGCCAGGACGGTTTGCAGGTTCAGTGTCATGTCATATCATCCCGCGAAAAAGTGTCCGGTGCCGCAAGCCGCTAACAACGAACACTATACCACCACTCCCTGCTGCCCCGCCATCTCCACCGCCTGGTCAACGTCCACCGACACCAAACGCGACACGCCGGGTTCGCCCATGGTCACACCTACCAGGACTTCCGCCGCTTCCATGGTGATTTTGTTGTGGGTGATGACGATCATCTGGCTGGCTTTGACGAGGGTTTTCAGGGTCTCGCAGTAGCGTTCGACGTTGGCGTCGTCGAGGGGCGCGTCCACCTCATCAAGCATGCAAAACGGCGCCGGGTTTAGTTTGAACAGTGCGAACAACAAGGCCACGGCGGCGAGGGCTTTTTCGCCGCCGGACAGCAGGTGGATGTGGCTGTTGCGCTTGCCGGGCGGGCGCGCCATGACCACCACGCCGGCGGTCAGGAAGTCGTCTTCGGTGAGTTGCAGTTCGGCTTTGCCGCCGCCGAACAGTTGCGGGAAGAAGTCGTTGAAGCCGGCGTTCAAGCGGTCAAAAGTGTCCTTGAAGCGGGCGCGGGTTTCGCGGTCGATTTTGCGGATTACGCTGCGCAGGGTTTCCAGGGCTTCGGTGAGGTCGGCGTGCTGGCGGTCGAGGTATTCCTTGCGCTCGCTTTGTTCGTCGAACTCTTCGATGGCCACCAGATTGACCGGGCCGATGCGGTTGATTTTGGTTTCCAGTTCTTCATCGCGTTGCCGCCATTCTTCAACGGTGGCGTGTTCGGGCATTTCCGCGTCCAATCGTTGGCGGTCGTGACCGTGGTCGGCGATCTGCTCGGCCTGGGTGTCGCGGCGCACGGCGATTTCCTGGCGGGCCAGTTTGTGTTGCTCCAACACTTCCCGCGCTTCGCCGACGGCGTTGACGCGGGACGACTGCCGTTCGCCGGTGCGCGCGCCGCGTTCATCCAACTCGGCGACGGCGTCTCCGGCGGCGGACAGGCGGGTCTCGATTTCCACTTTGCGGCCCAGCATTTCCTGCAAGCGGGTTTTGAGTTCGGCCACCGGGTCGCCGGCATCGTTGATGCCGGCGTTGAGGTTGGTGATTTGATCGGCGGCGTTTTGCAGTTGCTCTTCGAGGCGGGCGATGCCGTCGGCGGTGGAGTCAAGTTCGGCGTCGAGGCGTTGTTTTTGCAGCGCCTGCCGGTGCGCCTGCTCGCCGGTTTGCCGGAGCTCGTCTCGGCGGCGGGTTACGGTGTTTTGGTGCTGCTCTTTTTCTTTGAGCAATGCGTCTCGTTTGGCGTCCAGACCGCCCTGGCGGGCGGCGGCGCGTTCCAGCAGTTCCCGGGCTTTGCTGATTTCGCCGTGGTCGCTGTGGGCGTGCCCGCCGAGGCTGCCGAGTTCGGCTTCGAGGGCGGCGATGCGCTGCGCGATTTCCAGATGCCGGGCTTCTTCGCGGCCCAGGTTGGCGTGTTTTTCGGTGCGCTCGCCGCGCAGTTGTTCGAGGGCGGCGCGTTGTTGCCGGGCCTGTTGGCGTTGGGCTTCGCGGTTGCTTTCGAGTTCGGCGATTTCGCGGTCGGCGGCGGCCACGCCGGTTTCGAGTTCGCCGAGGTTTTGTTGCAACTGGTTGATTTCTTCTTCGCGCACCAGTACGCCGGTTTCCAGCTGGCTAAGGCTGGCGAAACTGATCCAGTTTGCGCCCACCAGCGCGCCGTCCCGGGTGACCGCACATTCGCGGTTGCCGAGTTCGGGTTGCATGGCCAGCGCGTCGGTCAGGGTTTCGGCGGCGTACACTCCGCCGAGGAAACCGGACAGGTCGGTGGCACCGGCCTGGATTTTGTCGAGGAGGCGGGGGCGGTGGGAATCATCAGTGGCGGTGGCGGTGGCGGCGGTGGCGGTGACGGTGGCGGGAGCGGCGGGGTTTGAACCTTTGGACGGCGCGTCTGCCACCAGCATGAAGGCGCAGTCCGGGCGGTTGGCGAGGGTGTCATTCGTGTCATTCGCGCCGCCCGCATTATTGACGCCAGCCGCCCCATCCAAAATCTCCGGCAATCGCTCCACGCAAACCGCGCCGAGGCAGTCGTTCAGCAAGCGGTCGGCGGCGCGCTGCCAGCCATCGGCTACGCGGATGCGCGCCGCGAGTTTCGGCTGTTGTTCAAGGCCGCTTTCCCGCAACCAGTTTTGCAGGGCCTGGTCGTCGCCGCCCAGGGCGGCGGCCTGAATCTGTTGCAGGGACGCGAGGCGGGAGCGGGCTTCGTGACGGCGGGCGCGCAGGCGCGCGCTTTGTTCGTGTTTTTGCCGGGCCGCTTCCTCTAATGAATGGATGGACGCTTCGGTTTGCCGGAATTCCTGTTCGCGGTGTTCGCAGGCGTCGTCGTGTTGTTTGACCACGGCGCGCAGCGCCTTGATGTCCATCCCTTCGGTCAAGCGCCGGGCATCGGCGAGTTCCTGTTCAAGGCGCGAGGTCTGCTCGCCGGAGCGTTGCAGGTGCTGTTCCAGTTGGGCGATGCGGGACTGCTGGACTTCGCGCTGGCGGGCCGACGCCTGGGTTTGTTCGTTGAAGGCTTCCCACCCGGCCTGCCAGCGTTCCAGCGCGGCTTCGGCGTCTGCGAGTTGCTGTTCGGCGGCGCGGCGTTGGTGTTCGAGTTTTTCGATGGCCGGGGCCAGCGCCGTTTGCTCTTCCCGCAAGCGGCCCAGGCGCGACTGGTCGCCTTGCAACTGGGCGCGGCGTTCTTCGCGTTCCGCGCCCAGGCGTTCGAGTTCTTCGCCCTGGCGCCGGCGGGTCTCAAAGAGGTGTTCGATGCGCTGCTCAATGTTTTTGATTTCCGCGCCGAGGTTGTAGGATTCCTGCTGGACTTGGTTGTATTTTTCTCTGGACTCGGTTTGCGCGCGGCGCAACTTTTCGGTTTCGGCTTCGCTCTCCCGCTGGGCCGCGAGCGCCGCTTCAAGGTCGTTCTCAAAGCGCGCCGAGATGCGGTCCTGTTCGGCGAGTTTTGCGTCCATATCGCGCAGCCGCAGCACCAGCAGCTGGCCGTTCACCAGCCGCTGCTCGTCCTTCAGCACCTTGTAACGCCGCGCCGCGCCGGCCTGGCGTTTGAGGCGGCGCAGTTGTTTGTCGAGTTCGTCTCGGATGTCGGCGACGCGCTCAAGGTTTTCCCGGGTGTGGCCGATGCGGGTTTCGGTTTCGCGCCGCCGGTCCTTGTACCGGGAAGTGCCGGCGGCTTCTTCGACGAACAGGCGCAGGTCTTCGGGGCGCGCTTCAACGATGCGGCTGACCATGCCCTGCTCAATGATGGAGTAGGAGCGCGGGCCGAGGCCGGTGCCACGGAACAGGTCGAGGACGTCCTTGCGGCGGGTTTTGATGCGGTTGATGAAGTAGTTGGAATGGCCGTCCCGGCTCAGGGTGCGGCGCACCGAAATCTCGGCGAAGCGCGCGAAGTGGCCGCCGGCGGAGCCCTCGGCGTTGTCGAAAATGAGTTCCACCGAGGCCTTGCCCACCGGCTTGCGGGCCGTGGAGCCGTTGAAGATCACGTCCGCCATGCTGTCGCCGCGCAACAGTTTGGCGGAGGTCTCGCCCATCACCCAGCGCACCGCGTCTATGATGTTGGACTTGCCGCAGCCGTTGGGGCCGACCACCGCAACGAGGTCTGCGGGGAGGCGGATGTCGGTGAGGTCAACGAAGGATTTGAAGCCGGAGATTTGGAGTTTTGCGAGGCGCATGGGGGGGGGATTATACTGGTTTTTTTTATGTGTATAGGTTCGTTATTTCACCGGCAAATATGGGCGGGGGCGCGAGGGCGCGAGGGCGCGGGGGCGCGGGGCGGGTTGCGCGTGACGCGCATTGTGGGGGGGAGAGCCCCCCACGCCCCCCTGTGCGGCGCGGGAAAACATCCTGTTTTCAGCGCCGCTGCGCACATCCCTGTGCGCGATGGCCGGCTATCGCCGGGCCGAAAAAGCGGATCCGATACGATGAAAAATATGGTCGCTACGCTCCCTATTTTTCTATCGTTCGGGAATGACACCGGGGGCGTAAGGCAGGGCAAAGGAAGCGGCGAAACGGTGGCGTAGGGGCAGGTCGCGACCTGCCCCTACTACCCACAAATGCGGGAATGACACCGAGGGCGTAAGGAAGGACAAAGGAAGCGCAAAAAAAACGACCAAGCCTCATCGTTTCCCTTGCCCGTCTTTACACCTCTGCGGCCGTCCAACCGGCGGCGTAGCCGCTAACTTCGGCGCGCGCACGGACGCGCGCGGCGGCGCTGGAAACAGGAGTTTCCCCGCGCCGCAAGGGGGGTCTGCGGGGGGTCTCCCCCCGCAAATGCGCGTCACGCGCAACCCCACCCCGCGCCTCGCGCCACCGCAAATGCGCGTCACGCGCAACCCCGCGCTCTGCGCTCTGCGCCCCTTGCTTTTACAAATCCGGACCCAAATGCTTCATCCCTTCCGGTTCTTTCTCACCGACCGCGATCAGCGGCTGCCACTTGACCTTTTTCATATCCCACTCACCGGTCTCGCGGTCGTACCTTGAGTTGACAAAACATTTCCAGTCCTCGTCGTTGATGTCGCGGTAGTCGGCGCGGTAGTAGTAGCCGGGGTAGCGGGATTCGCGGCGGAACTGGATGTGTTTCATATGCGCTTCGGCGGCGATTATGCGGTGGTAGTTTTCCCAGGCGCGGAGGAGTTCGTGGAGGTCTTTGGCGCGCATTTTGAGGGAGTCT
Organism: Candidatus Poriferihabitaceae bacterium; assembly: GCA_965212085.1. Taxonomy (GTDB): domain Bacteria; phylum Pseudomonadota; class Gammaproteobacteria; order Arenicellales; family Poriferihabitantaceae; genus JAHRAW01. The sequence goes on from OZ243042.1 coordinate 319,913, forward strand.
TCTTTTAGCATTTTCATTTTGCGTTCGGCGACTTCGAGCATCGCTTCGTTGGTCTGGTAAAAAGTTGAGGTTCCCGCCACATACTCATCCATGAGTTTCTGCAGGCGGAACTGCAGCATCTTCGGGGTGATGTAGTGGGGGTTTATGTCTATGGCGGTGGTGTAGTCTTTGTGCTCCAGGAAGGTGCGCACCGGGCGGTAGATTTCTTCCACCAGATCTTCGGTGGCGTGCGACAGTTCCGGCTTGAAGTCGGGGTTGTCGAGGCAGTACTTGACCATGCTCTTGGCGCAGATGCGGCCTTCGGTGAAGGAGCCGGATGAGAATTTGTGGCCGGAGGCGCCGACTCCGTCGCCGGCGGTGAACAGGCCGTTGACCGTGGTCATGCGGTTGTAGCCCCAGTGGTAGTGGTCGGGCACGCCGGGCAGGTCTTCGGGGCCGGAACACCACAAACCGGCGCAGCCGGCGTGGGAGCCGAGCAGGTAGGGTTCGGTGGGCATCAACTCGGACATCTGCTTGTCGGGTTCAATGTTCTCGCCGGCCCATACGCCGCACTGGCCGATGGTCATGTCGAGAAAATCTTCCCAGGCTTCGGCTTCCAGGTGTTTGATTTCTTTCGGGGTCATGGTCTCGGCGAGTTTCGCCATGGCGGTCGGCGTGTCCATAAAAATCGGGCCGCGCCCTTCCTTCATTTCGATCATCATCAGGTGGTTTCGCAGGCAGGTGCCCATGGCGAAGCCGACTGCGTAGCGGTCGTAGCCGTTGTCCTTGAGGAGTTCGTAGTTTTTCTCCTGGTAGTCCTCGCCCATGGCGTTCATGGCCTTGGCCTTGAACAACAGGAACCACGCCCCCACCGGGCCGTAGCCGTCCTTGAAGCGCGCCGGCACGAAGCGGTTTTCCATGAGCGTAAGTTCGGCGCCACATTCGGCGGCCATGGCGTAGGTGGAGCCGGCGTTCCACACCGGGTACCACGCCCGCCCGCTGCCCTCGCCCACCGAGCGCGGCCTGAATACGTTGACCGCGCCGCCGCAGGCCAGCAGGCAGGTTTTGAACTTGTAGATGTATATTTTGTTGTCGCGCACCGAAAAGCCGGCGGCGCCGGACACGCGCTCGGGGTCGTTTTTGTCGGTGAGCAGGCGCACGATGAAAATGCGTTCGCGGATGTTTTCCACGCCCAGGGATTTTTTGGCGGCTTCGGCGACGATCCACTTGTAGGACTCGCCGTTGATCATGATCTGCCAGCGTCCCGAGCGCACCGGCTTGCCGCCGTCTCGCAGTTTTTTGCCTTCGTCTCCTTTCTGTTTCCAGATCGGCAGGCCCCAGTCTTCAAAGTTGTGCACCGAGTCGTCCACGTGCCGCCCGGTGTCGTACACCAGATCTTCGCGGGTGATTCCCATGAGGTCGCCGCGCACGTAGCGCACATAGTCCGCCGGGTCGTTCTCGCCCATGTAGGTATTGATGGCCGACAGGCCCTGGGCGACCGCGCCGGAGCGGTCCATGGCCGCCTTGTCCACGAGTTTGATGTTGAGGCCGGTGCCTTCGGCCCACTTCATAATCTCAAAGGCGGCGCCGCAGCACGCCATACCGCCGCCGATGAGGAGGATGTCGCATTCTTCTTCTACGACTTCGGGGGTTTCGAAATTGTATTCAGCCATAATTTAGTTCTTCCGAAATAATTTTGTATAAATGCATCATCAACTACTCATAAACTGACTCATATCACAACTATGCGTCATGGCGGTGAACAGGTTGGCGTGGTTGCCGAGGTCGGCGGCGTTCGCTTCGGGCTTGTCGCCGAACGGGTCAATGGAGCCTTCCGGGGTGGTGCGGATGGGAAACTTGAAGCGCTTCACGTTGCCGTTGCGGAACTTGATGGTCCACATGATGGACTCGGTGCCGCGCAGCGGCTGAACCTGCGCGCCGAGGGGCACGACGTCGGCGTAGTGGCGGCATTCAATGGCCTGCTGGGGGCAGATTTTGACGCAGGAATAACATTCCCAGCACTGCTCCGGCTCCTGGTTCCAGGCCTTCATTGCGTGGCCGGTTTCCGAGCCGTCCTTGTCGAGTTTCATCAGGTCGTGGGGGCAGATGTACACGCAGGCGGTTTTGTCCTGGCCTTTGCAGCCATCGCATTTGTCGGTACGCACGTAAGTTGGCATTTGTCGTCTCCCGGGGTGTCCGGTTGGTTGGATTAGGGGGCAATGTACCGACCCTCGCCGGGGGAAGCCAATTAGATTTGCGTAGTGGGGTATAAAGGGGGTTTATTTAAGGGTGGGGGTGGATTGGGATTTTGTGCGCGTGACGCGCATTGCGGGGGGGAGACCCCCCGCGCCCCCCTGTGCGGCGCGGGAAGGGTTTGGAGTGGACACGCAACGCAATACATAAAATATAGTAAAATCCCGCCCCCTACCCACCAACCCGACCCGACCCGACCGATGACACGCCAGGAACAAATCGCCGCATTGCAAAAGGAGTGGCGCGAAAGCCCGCGCTGGAAAGACACCACGCGGGGGTATTCCGCCGAGGACGTGGTGCGGTTGCGCGGCTCCGTGCAGCCGGAGTTCACTTACGCCCGCCGGGGCGCGATAAAACTCTGGGCGCTGATACACGGCGCCGCCAACAAGGGCTACGTCAACTGCCTCGGCGCGCTGACCGCCGGGCAGGCGGTGCAGCAGGCCAAGGCCGGCATCGAGGCGATTTACCTGTCGGGGTGGCAGGTGGCGGCGGACAACAACAGTTCCGAGGCCATGTACCCGGACCAGTCATTGTACGCCTACGATTCGGTGCCCACGGTGGTGCGGCGCATCAACAACTCGTTCGCGCGCGCCGATCAGATACAGTGGCAGCGGGGCATCGCCGAGGGCGACCCCGGCTACGTGGATTATTTCCTGCCCATCGTCGCCGACGCCGAAGCCGGGTTTGGCGGCGTCCTGAACGCCTTTGAGTTATCCAAAAACATGATCGCCGCGGGCGCCGCCGGGGTGCATTTTGAAGATCAACTGGCGGCGGTGAAAAAATGCGGACACATGGGCGGCAAGGTGCTGGTGCCCACCGAAGAAGCGGTGCAGAAACTCATCGCCGCACGGCTGGCGGCGGACGTGCTGGGGGCGCCGACCCTGATCCTGGCGCGCACCGACGCCGAGGCGGCCAACCTGCTGACCTCGGATATTGACCGGCGCGACCGGCCGTTCCTGACCGGCGAGCGCACCGGCGAAGGCTTTTTCCGGGTCAGGAACGGGCTTGAGCAGGCGGTCTCGCGGGGGGTGGCCTACGCGCCTTACGCCGATATGGTTTGGTGCGAGACCGGCACCCCGGACCTCGGCTTTGCGCGGGAGTTCGCCCAGGCGGTGCAGGCCGCGCATCCGGGGCGGCTGCTGGCGTATAACTGTTCGCCGTCTTTCAACTGGAAGAAAAATCTTGACGACAAGGCCATCGCTTCGTTTCAGGATGAGATCGCGGCCCTGGGGTACGCGTATCAGTTCATCACCCTCGCCGGTATTCATAACATGTGGTACAACATGTACGACCTCGCCCACGACTACGCACGCGGCGAGGGGATGCGGCACTACGTGGAGAAGGTGCAGGAGCCGGAGTTTGCGGCCGCCGGCCGGGGCTACACTTTTGTCGCCCACCAGCAGGAAGTCGGGGCCGGGTATTTTGATGACGTGACCACCACGATTCAGGGCGGGGCGTCTTCGGTTACCGCGCTCGCGGGGTCCACCGAGGAGGAGCAGTTTTAGGTTTTCACGGATGAGCGCCGACCTCGTCAAGCAAATCGCCGGCACCATACTGGAAGGGTTCAACCGCCACTTCTCGTTGTTCCAGGAAATCACCGCCGCCGCCCAGGCGCGCTTTGAGGCCGCCGACTGGGAGGGCGAAATCGCGGCGCGCAAGGAGCGGATTTACTACTACGACCTGCGCGTCAGCGAGGCCATCGCCGACTTGAACGCGCGCTTTGACCTCGACAAACTCGACAAGAAACTCTGGCAGGACATCAAGCGCTGGTACATGTGGCTTTTGTACGAGCACAAGCAGCCGGAACTGGCGGAGAGTTTTTACAACTCGGTGTTCTGCCGGCTGTTCGACCGCAGTTACTTCAACAACCACCACATCTTCGTCAAGCCGGGCAGCGCCATTGATTATCTGGATATGGACGACCCGGTGTACCGGGGCTACTACCCGGATCCGGCCCCGGACGGCGCCGGAATCCGCGCCACCTTCCGCGAGATTTTGCAGGGCTTCGGCCTGACCCGGCCCTGGGAAAACCTTGAGCGCGACCTCGATCTGGTGGCCGGGAATTTCGCGGCGGCGTTGCAACCGGACGCGGCCCCGGCGCCCCACCGGCAGCTGCACGTGGTGTCGTCTTTGTTCTTTCGCAACAAGGCCGCCTACGTAGTCGGGCGCGCGCTGGTCGGGGTCGACAGCCAGCCGTTCGTGATGCCGCTCCTGCTCAACGACGAACGCCGGTTGTACGTTGACACCATCCTCACCGAAGCCGACGACCTGGCGCTGATTTTCAGTTTCACGCGCGCCTACTTCATGGTCAACACCACGGTTCCGGCGGGCCTCGTGACCTTCCTGCAGTCCATACTGCCGAGCAAAACCCGCGCCGACCTGTACACCAGCATCGGCTTTCAGAAGCAGGGCAAGACCCTTTTCTACCGCGAGTTTTTGCACCACCTCGAACATTCCACCGACCAGTTGATTACCGCGCCGGGCATCAAGGGCATGGTGATGAGCGTGTTCACGCTGCCTTCGTATCCGTACGTGTTCAAGGTCATCAAGGATCACTTCGCGCCGCCCAAGAAAACCGACCGCGCCACGGTCAAGGAAAAATACCAGACCGTAAAAATGCACGACCGCGTGGGGCGCATGGCCGACACCCTGGAGTTTTCTCACGTGGCTTTTCCGGTGGAACGGTTTTCCGGCGAACTGCTCGAAGAGTTGCAAAAGGAAATTACCTCCAGCATCTACATCGAAGGCGGGTTCGTCATCATCCGCCACCTGTACATCGAACGCCGCATGGTGCCGTTCAACATTTTCCTCGAACACGCCGGCGAAGAAATGCTCGACCGAGGCGTCACCAGTTACGGCAACGCCATCAAGGAGATGATCGCCGCCAACATTTTTCCGGGGGATATGCTGCTAAAAAACTTCGGCGTTACGCGGCAGAACCGCGTGGTGTTTTACGATTACGATGAGATTTGCCGGATGAATGAAATCCGCATCCGCGCGCTGCCGGAAGCGCGCAGTACCGAGGAGGAGATGGCCGATGAGCCGTGGTTTCACGTCGGAGAGAGCGATTTTTTCCCGGAGCAGTTTGAGCATTTTGTGGTGAATCATCCGAAGTTTCGGGAGCGGTTTTTGGAACGGCACGGGGAGTTGCTGGAACCCGATTACTGGAAGCAGGTGCAGAAAGATATTCTGAATAACAAGCGGTATGACGTTTTTCCGTATCAGCAGCATAAAAGATTTTCTAATAGACCCGACTACGCCGGATAGGGGCGCGAGGGCGCGGGGCGCAGAGCGCGGGGTGGGGTTGCGCGTGACGCGCATTTGCGGGGGTAGACCCCCCGCATGCCCCCCTTGCGGCGCGGGGAAACATCCTGTTTCCAGCGCCGCCGTGCGCGTCCCTGCGCACGCCGAAGTTAGCGGCTACGCCGCCGGTTGGACGGCCGCAGAGGTGTAAAGACGGGCAAGGGGAACGATGAGGCTTGGTCGCTTTTTTTGCGCTTCCTTTGCCTTGCCTTACGCCTCTGCCGTCATTCCCGAACGATAGAAAAATAAGGAGCGTAGCGACTATATTTTTCATCGTATCGGGCATCCGCTTTTTCGGTCCGGCGCCAGCCGGCTGTCGCGCACAGGGATGTGCGCAGCGGCGCTGAAAACAGGATGTTTTCCCGCGCCGCACAGGGGGGCGTGGGGGGTCTCCCCCCCACAATGCGCGTCACGCGCAACCCGCCCCGCGCCTCGCGCCGCGGATCAGGAAGGTTCAGGAAAGCTGCTTCTCGCGGATTTCGTCGAGGGTTTTGCAGTCTATGCACAACACCGCGGTGGGCCGCGCTTCGATCCGCTTGAGGCCGATTTCCTCGCCGCAGTTTTCGCAGTAGCCGAAATAGCCGGAGTCGAGGTGGTTGATGGACTCGTCTATTTTCTTGATTAACTTGCGGTCGCGGTCGCGGCCCCGCAACTCCAGCGCCATGTCGGTTTCCTGGCTGGCGCGGTCGGTGGGGTCGGGATGGTTGGCGGTTTCATCCTGCATGTGAACGACGGTTTTGGTGGTGTCGCTGCTGAGCTCGGCGCGCCACGCGGTCAGTATCGCCCGGAAGTGCCGGAGCTGGGGCTTGCCCATGTAGGTTTCGCCCTTTTTGCTTTTGTAGGGCTTGATTCCGTGAATCAACAGATCGGGTTTTCGCCGGGTGGCCATGGTCGGGGGGTACTCAAAGGTCGGATGACGGGTTCACAAAAGGGGCGGTTTTATACCAAAATGCGCGGCGCAAGGCAATGAAATTATGGCGCCGGGTGGCCGGGATTTGAAGAGGGGCTTGGGAAGGCATTTACCACCATATCGCCGCGTATCAAGGAATTATAGCGGCTTTGCGGTTTTAACGGGCCGCGCATCACGGCAAGTCATTCAATCCGCGCCCGGCGGCGGCGCGCTTCGGTGGGACTCATGCTCAAAGGCCGGTAAATCTCCACCCGGTCGCGGTCCGCCAGCGGCCAGTCCGGTGGCCGCACGACGCCGAAAACCCCCACCGGCGTCCGCGCCGGATCCGGATCAATTTCGGGGAAGCGCTTGGGGATGGAGGAGGCGCGAATGGCCTGTTCGATGGTGACCGGCGCGTCCGATGGGTTGAATTGCAACTGCTCCACTACCTGCCGTTCGGGCAGCGCGTACACCACTTCAACGCGGATCGGGGCCGGGGCCGGAACCGGAACCGGAATCGCGCCCGGCTGCGGCGGTTGATGGATTTCCCCGGCGCGCCGCACGAAGGACTCGACCATGGAATCGGCGATGTGCTTGAACACCGGCCCCACCACCCGGCCCGCCGTGGCGTTGGAAAAACCGAAGCGCAAGTCCAGCGAAATCCGGCACGCGCACGGCCGCAGCGGCTTGAATGCCCAGGCCCCGGACAACTCGCTGAACGGGCCGTCCAGCAGCGTCATGGTGATCCGCTCAAAAGGCTCAAGAAGATTGCGGGTGGTGAACGATTGGCCGACGCCCCGGAACGCGATCCGCACCCGCGCGGTCATCTCCCGGCCATCGCGCTCGAGCACCTCGGAGCCGCCGCACCACGGCAGGAACTGTGAATAGGCGTCAATATCATTGACCAGCGAATACATATCCTCGGCGCTGTGCGTAACCAGCGCGGAACGCGCGACGGTGTACATGGTTCCCATTCCCGCTCCCGTTTGGCTTTTCGGAAAAATAAAATCGTGGCTCCATTATAATGCGGGCTTGTTCCATTTGACCGAAAAGCCTCAAACCGAAACCATGGCCGCCAAGAAAAAAACCAACCCGAACACCATCGCCCTCAACCGCAAAGCGCGGTTTGATTATTTCATCGAGCAGGAGTTCGAGGCCGGCGTCGAGCTGCAGGGCTGGGAAGTCAAAAGCCTGCGCGAGGGCCGCGCCCAGTTGAAAGAAAGTTACGTGACCATACTCCACGGCGAACTTTTTTTGATCGGCGCGCACTTCGCGCCCCTGGGCACGGCCTCAACCCACGTCAACCCGGACCCGGTGCGCAGCCGCAAGCTGCTGCTGCATAAAAAGGAAATCGGCGGTTTGATCGGGTCCAGTGAGCGGGCGGGATATACCATTGTGCCGCTCAGCCTGTACTGGAAAGGCGGGCGGGTGAAAGCCAAAATCGGGCTTGCCAAGGGGAAGAAGCAGTACGACAAGCGGCAGACCATCAAGGAACGGGAATGGGAGCGGGACAAGCAGCGGGTGCTCAAAACGGGCTCCTCACGGGGTTGATGCGCGGCGCATATTCTGGTATAGTACGCGCTTTCCATGGGGGTGACTGGCTTCGACGTCGGTCACGAAGCCATCGGAGCATGCCGAGGGGCAGTTCACCTCGTTAATCCATCTGCAACACAATAGTTGCCAACGACGACAACTACGCGCTAGCCGCCTAAGCCGGTTAGCCCTTTGACCTGGCTCGCCTTTAGGCCGGGATTGCAAAGGTCATCTTATAAAGGCTCGCGCGCCAGGCCGGTCCGTTGCCTGGCAGTTAAAACCAATCGGACTCGCCGGTGTGCGCGCTAGTCTGCCTGCTTGCACACCGGTTAACTCAAAGGCGGACTAAGCATGTAGCAGCCGGTGTGTGTAGGATCTGCGGACGCGGGTTCGATTCCCGCCACCTCCACCAGATACACCAATCCCCACTCCCCGTTGAGGGGGGGTGGGGATGTTTTTTTATGATGTTAGCGGCTATCGCCGCCGGTTTAATTCCTGGATTCCCGAATGCGATAAAAAAATATGGTCGCCGGCACTCCTTATTTTTCTATCCCTCGTGAATGACGAGTAGTTTTTCATTCTGTTTTTTGGTCCGGCGCAGCCGGGCTTTTTTTACAGGCTACCCTTTCCCGCGGGTTCGGGTTCGCTGCGGTTTGGCGTTGTTTTCGATGAACTGAATGATCATGCCGGCGATGTCTTTGCCGGTGGCTTTTTCGATGCCTTCCATGCCGGGCGAGGAGTTGACTTCCATGATCAGCGGGCCGCGGTCGGAGCGCAGGAGGTCCACGCCGCACATGTTGAGGCCCATGGCTTTGGCGGCGCGTACTGCGGTTTTGCGTTCGGCGGGGGTCAGTTTGATGAGTTTCGCGGTGCCGCCTCGGTGGAGGTTGGAGCGGAACTCTCCCGGGGGCGCCTGGCGTTGCATGGCGGCGATGACCCGGTCGCCGACCACGAAGCAGCGCAGGTCGCTACCGCCGGCTTCCTTGATGAATTCCTGCACCAGGATGGCGGCCTTGATGCGCATGAACGCCTGGATTACGCTTTCCGCGGCCTTGCGGGTTTCGGCGAGGACTACGCCTTTGCCCTGGGTGCCTTCCAGCAGTTTGATGACCAGCGGCGCGCCGCCGACTTCGGCGATGATGCCCTGGATGTCCTTGACCGAGTAGGCGAAGGCGGTGGTCGGCAGGCCGAGGCCCTTGCGGGACAGGAGTTGCAGCGAGCGCAGTTTGTCCCGGGAGCGGGTGATGGCCACCGATTCATTGACGCTGTAAATGTTCATCATCTCGAACTGGCGCACGATGGCGGTGCCGTAGAAGGTGGTCGAGGCGCCGATGCGCGGGATCACCGCGTCGAAATCGTCGGCGTCGAATTCGGTGTCGCCGTAGTGGATGCTGGGCTTGTCGGAAGTGATGTCCATAAAGCAGCGCAGGTGGTCGAGCACTTCCACGGCGTGACCGCGGTGTTGCGCGGCCTCGACCAGCCGCCGGGTGGAATAGAGGCGGGAGTTTCGGGACAGGACTGCTATTTTCATCGGATCGGTTTGGGTTGGGGTTGGGGTCAGGCAAGTTACGTTTCGAGACAGGTTTCAAGGCACGGCTCCCCGGCCAGGTAGGAGCGCCCCGGATTGACGTTGAACTCTTTCATCACCGCAGTACGTCCGAGCAGCATCCGGTGCTTCATCGAGTTGCGGTTGGTGAGGGTGATCTCGATGTCCCTGCGGAACGCGCCGATCACCACCGGGGTGCGGATGACCACGCGGTTTTCCCGGCCACCGCCGGAGTTGGTCACCCAGCGGCTTTCGATGACCTCGGCGATGCAGTGCTCGTCCGGGCCTTGCTCGCCCTTGGCGGTGAACAAATCAAAGCGCACCTTGCGCACGCCGTCCTCTTCAAACTCTTCCATCAGCACGGTGTCCAGCGCCGAGGTTCGCGCGCCGGTGTCCACCTTGGCGCGCAGGCGCGCAACGCCGAGGGCCGGCAACGCCACCCACTCCCGCCATCCGAGCAAGGTTTTTTGTTTTCGGGGATTCATTACCAGCAGACCGGCCTGACGATCAAAAAACGTGAACTGCGATTATACGCCCTTTATGACCGGGTTCGCCGGGTTGTTCGGCAACCACCTAGAACTCCCCGGCGGCCTGCCTCTGCTTCCACCACAACGCGGCCTTGGCTCCCAGGGTCATGAACGGTTCCGGGTAGAGTTTTTTCGGCGGCGGGTCGCTGAGGATGTCGGCGACTATGGAGTTGTCCTGACCGGTGGCGAAGTCAACGATGGCGATGCCGCCGTAGGTGCCCTTGGCGGTGCCCAGCCCGTTGTGGCATACCGCCGAGTAGATGCGCTCATCCACCTCGCCGAAGGCGGAAACCGAGTTCAATGAAAGGCACAACGCGCCACCCCAGCGGTATTGCATGGTCACGCCGCCCAGCATTGGGAAGCGTTTTTGGAAAGAGACATCGTGCCGCCGGCCAATGCGCGCCACCTGGGCCTTGCCGGTTTTGAGAGACGGGTTGTAGGTGAAGGTGTGGCGGATGACGATGCGCGCGTGGTAGCGGCGCACCGTGGTGCCCAGCGGGTCGGCGGGGATCAGGCCCCAGGTGTTGTGTCCGCCGAGTTTTTGCTGCTCGGCTTCGCTGAGGGCGCGGGTCATGCTGGCGAAGGTGAACACGTGCATCAGTTTCCTGGGGTGGAAGCCCAGCGACCGGGCGTGGCCGTTGACGGCGAGGATGATGCGCGGCGCGGTGACCCGGCCTTTCGGGGTGTGCACGGTGTGGGGCTTGCCGCCGCTGTCAATTTTTACCACCGGGGAGTTCTCGTAAATGGCGGCCTTTGGCCGCAGCCCCGCCGCCAAACCGCGAATGTAGCCGGCGGGCTGGATCACCGCAGCACCGGGGGCGTGGATGCCGCCGGCGTAGAAATCGCTGCCGGTAAGCTCGGCCATTTGCGCGTGGTCCAGGGGCGTGCAAGGCTCGTTCAGGTGTTCAAGGTGCCGGCGAAAAGCGTTCAGGCGCTCCATGCCGCGCCGGTCCACGGCGCCGTGATATTTGCCCGCCGGGGAAAAGTGCGCGTGCAGGCCGAATTGCTCGGCGATGCCCGCGGCGTAGTTGATGGCGGCCCGGTTCATGCGGATTTGTTTGCGGTCTTCTTTGATCCCGCCGGCGTAGGTTGCGCTGTTGAGTTCGTGGGGCAGGTCAATCATGAACCCGGAGTTTCTGCCCGCCGCCCCCCAGGCGACGCGCTGGGCTTCGAGCACCACGACCTTGTCCTCCGGGCAGCGTTCGGTGAGCCGCATGGCCGCGCTCAGGCCGGCGAAACCGGCGCCGATGATTACCCAGTCGGCGGTCAGGTTTTCGGTGAGTTGTTCCGCCGCCGGCGGCGGCGGGAGGATTTCGTACCAGCCGGAACCGGGCAAGTCGGACGGGGTTTCGCGGGCGGTGTAGGTGGTCATTATGGTTTAGGTTCACTAATTCGCTGACGATTTTATTCTACTCTGTTATTTCCGGGCGGTGGTGGGGGCGCGGGGCGCGGGGCGGGTTGCGCGTGACGCGCATGCGGGGGGGAGACCCCCCGCACCCCCCTGTGCGGCGCGGGGAAACTCCTGTTTCCAGCGCCGCGCGCACATCCCTGTGCGCGACAGTCCGGCTATCGCCGGGCCGAAAAAGCGGATCCGATACGATGAAAAATATAGTCGCTACGCTCCTTATTTTTCTATCGTTCGGGAATGACGGCGGTGGGATATGGAAGCGCAAAAGAAGCGACAAAGCATCGCCGTTTCCCTTGCCCGTCTTTACACCTCTGCGGCCGTCCAACCGGCGGCGATAGCCGCTGACTTCGACGTGCGCAGGGACGCGCACGGCGGCGCTGAAAACAGGATGTTTTCCCGCGCCGCAAGGGGGGCATGCGGGGGGTCTCCCCCCGCAAATGCGCGTCACGCGCAACCGCCCCCCCGCGCAAGCGGCTCGGACACTTACGACTCGGGAATCCAGTCGGATTGACGTTAGCGGTTATGCCATCCGTTAAAACGCTGGATTCCCGATACGATGAAAAATATGGTCGCTATCGCTCCCTATTTTTCTATCGTTCGGGAATGACGGACAGTTTTTCATACTGTCAGTGAATTAGTGAACTTCTACAATATCCCTTGCGGGATACCCGCTCAGGCGTCGCCGAGGTAGCTTTCCATGGAGTCGTCCATGGCCTCCAGCCACGGCGTGTGATGCAGGGGCTGCGGGTTGCCGGTCATCAGCGAGCGGTAGGCGTTGTTGCGAAAGCCCATGATGTCCTGGTGTTTGTGATGCTCCCATTCCATGAAGGTTTTGTTGGTGCCTTCAACGTCGAACTTCGGGTAGTCGGTGGCGTTGATTAACTCCTGAACGTAGTCGCCCTGGAACCAAATCATCTGCTCGTCGTCTTCGAGTTTTTCCTCGCGCGCGCGCCACGCCCGGCTGTGTTCGCGCATCTCTTCAAGAGGCGGCGGGTTTATGCGGCCAAGGATGTGGTCGCGGGCGTACCACGCCTGGGCATCAAACATGTTGAAGGTGTAAAACTGATCCTGCATGCCGAGGTACATCAACTTCGGGTTGTCCTCCCAGATGATTCCCTTGTATAAGTTGAGCGGCCACAGCCGGTTGCTGGTTTGCAGGCGCAAGCCGTCCGCCAGGAACGGGAAGTGATGCAGGTAGCCGGTGCAAAGAATGATCGCGTCAACGTCGGCGGTGGTGCCGTCCTTGAAGGTCGCGGTGTTGCCTTCGACTTTGGTAAGCAGCGGCACTTCCTTCCAGTTGTCCGGCCAGTGAAAGCCCATGGGCGCGGTGCGGTGGCTGCAAGTGATGGACTTTGCGCCGTACTTGTGGCACTGCGAGCCGATGTCCTCGGCGGAATAACTGGTGCCGATGAGCAGCAGGTCCTTGCCCTTGAACTCCAGCGCGTCTCGAAAATCGTGGGCGTGCAGAACGCGGCCGTTGAAGGTGTCAAAGCCCTCGAAGTGCGGCGCGTTGGGCACCGAAAAATGCCCGTTGGCGACCACTACGTAATCGAAGTTTTCGGTGGAGACGGTGTCGTCCTTGATGTTGTGGGCGGTGACCGTGAACAAGCCGCTGTCGTCGCCATACTCAACGCTGCGCACCGCGGTATTGAAGCGCATGTACTTGCGCACCCCGGCCTTGTCCACGCGCCCGCGCAGGTAGTCGGCGAGCACCGCGCGCGGCGGATAGGAGCCGATGGCGCGGCCAAAGTGCTGCTCGAAGGTGTAGTCGGGAAACTCCAGACATTCCTTGGGGCCGTTCGACCACAGGTAGCGGTACATGCTGCAATGCACCGGTTCGCCGTATTCATCCAGCCCGGTGCGCCAGGTGTAGTTCCACAGGCCGCCCGGGCCGGCCTGCTTGTCGTAACAAACGATTTCCGGGATGGCGGCGGGGTCTTTCCCGGCGGCGGCAAACGCGCATAACTGGGAAATGCCACAAGGCCCGGCGCCGATGATTGCAACTCGCGTCATTGTTTTCTCCGGTGATTGTTCAAGGGTGAGGGTGAGGGTCAGGGTCAGGGTGATTGGGGGGGGGGTACGGCTGGAATCATACCCTTGTATGAAAATATCTCAACACGCGGGCGGGGGTTTGCGAAAGATTTTTTTCGTCAGGCCGGGTCGCGCATCAAAGGCAAAGTAAGGCAGCGTATCGCGCCGCCCCAGTAGCCGACCGCGTCGCAGGGCGTCGGCAGCGGTTCGATGCCGCGCCGGTCGAGTTCGTCCATAACCCGGCCGTGGCGGGGGTCGATCAGGTAGCGTTTTTGATCGAGGCTGACGCCGACCGTGGCGTGGCCCTGCATTTCTGCGCGGGTCAGTTCGATCACTTCCCAGTCTTTGATGGGCGGCGGCAGGCCGGCGGCGAGGGCCGGCAGGTGGGCCATGGCGAGACCTTCGCGCAGCAGACAGATGACGCCGAGGGCGTGGAGTATATCGCCGGCGATGGGTACGGCGTGGGTGGTGTAGCCGTGGGGCGCGATGTAGCGCGTCAGCCAGTCGAACCCGGCGCGGTTGCTGCATAAACCGCCCATGCCGACCAGCAGGTCTTTCCCCAGAATCAGGAGGTCGCCGCCTTCCAGAAACGGCCCCGGCCCCTGCCCCAGCCTTTGCTCCGACGCCGCCCACGGCATCGCCGGCGGCATGGCGATATAATGCGCCGCCGGGTCGTTGGCAATCATCGGCAGCACAATGTCGCGAATCGGAAAAACTTCCTTGCGGCGATAGGCGCGGCGGATGTTGATCTCCATAAAATGTTTGCCGATGACAAAAACCGGATCGGCGGGATAGAGTTGGGAATGGCCCTGTTGCAGGAAGTCGAGATACGATTTTTCCGATTCCTCGTAGGGGCGCAGGCGGTGCACGGTAACGCCGTTTGCCTCAAAAGATTTGACGATGCCCTCGATTTGCCGGTGGGTTTCCGCCCAGCGTTCCGGGAAATGCTCTTGTACCGGCAGCGGTTGGTTTCCAGTGGCATCAAGAACCGAACGGAGTTCGTCGTTGTAGTGGCTGAGGTCCGCGCTGAACGGCGGCAAGGTCAGATCCTGCGCGCTGCCGACGATGACTTCGCGCAGCGTGCCGTATTCGCTGTGGCTGCCGAGGGGGTTCATTGGTTTGGGGGCGGCATGGCGTCCGACATTATTCCTAACACCTTTTTCTCCAGACAAGCGCGCATAAAATCCTGCATCGGCTGCTCATCACCGCCGGGATAAAAACGCAACATCAGTTCATTGAATTCGAGTTGCCTTTTCGCGGGCAGGTTAATCGCCGGCAAACCGTTCACCAGTAAGATCCCGTTCATCATCAACCGCCCAAGGCGTTTGTTGGCGTCGTAAAAAAATTGCATCCGCGCCATTTGCAAAAACAGGCTGATGGCGTGGGTGTAAGTTTGTTCACTATCCGTATCCGTTTGGGACTGCGCCAAAACCGCCTGATGTTTTTCCTCCAACCGCCGCCAAAAATCCGGCAGTTTATCCGCGTGTGGCGGGAGATAATCCGTCCCCGCAATCGTTACGCCACCGTCCCTGAAAACGCCCCAGGCAAGGGCCTCCTCCCGCGCAACAACCCCGTGCAACTCACAAACAAAATTTTTGGAAAGATCAAACCGCCCCCGCTCAACCGCATCAAACAAAACCCGCCAGGCATTGGCCTGATTGAGCGCGATCATCTCATCCTGCAACCGATGCCCGCCCACCGTCACCCCGTCCAGCAGGGTCTGAATCTCCGGCAGCGTAAAGTTTATCCCCTCCAGATTAACCGCATCGCATACCAGTTCGGGCAGTTGCTTTTTGGCCAGGAACAGGGCTTTTTGGCGGTTTGGTTTCAGGGGTAATGGCGTGTTGCTCATCTGATTACTGTTAGCATGAGTGTCCGGCTGCACCGGATAGGCATTAAAACTGGATTCCCGAATGCGATGAAAAATATAGTCGCTAACGCTCCTTATTTTTCTATCGTTCGGGAATGACAGAGCAGGTGTCATTCCCGAGCGTTAGGGTCCGTTGCCGCGTTAGCGGCTTACGGACACTTACGTACTCGGGAATCCAGCGGTCAACTGGATCCCCCGCACCCGCTCCTTCCCCGGATCAAAATGCGGAAACCCCACCACTTCACAGGAAAGCCGTTTTTGATGCCCGTCCAGTTGGCCGATTTCGAGTTTGGTTGCGGTTTCGCCGTGTTCGACGTTGATGCGGCAAAGCGCGATGTTTTTGCGCAGGATCGGTGACACCACGCCGCTGGTGATGACGCCGACCTGGGTTCTGCCGATGTAGACGCCGTCTCCGGTGGCGGCGGGTTGTTGGCCGGTGACTTCGAGGCCGGCGAGTTTTCGTTGGGGGTTGGCTTTGCGTTTGGTGAGGGCGTCTCGGCCGATGAAGTCGTCTTGTTTGGTTTTGAGGGGCACGGTGAAGCCGATGCCGGCTTCGAAGGGGTCGGTTTGATCGGAGAACTCGTTGCCGGCGAAGATCAGGCCGGCTTCGATTCTGAGAATGTCCAGGGCCTCAAGGCCGAGGGGCTTGATTTCAAACTCCTGGCCGGCTTCCCAGACCGCGTCCCATATTTGTTCGGCGTGTTTGGGGTGGCAGAAAATTTCGTAGCCGCGTTCGCCGGTGTAGCCGGTGCGGGAAATCACCATGGGGATGCCCATTTCATCGTTGACGCGGGCGATGGAAAAGCGGAACCAGCCGAGTTCTTCGACGGTGGCCTGGTCGGGCCGCGTCCAGATGATTTTGCGCAGCACGTCAACGCTGCGCGGGCCTTGCACTTGCAGGTTGTGCAACTGGTCGGTGGAGTCCTTGACCCAGGCTTGCAAGTTTCTTTCCCCGGCCTGGCGGCGCAGCCACAACGTGGAGTCATCGCTGCCGCCGACCCAGCGCAAGTTGTCCTTGCCGAGGCGGAACACCGTGCCGTCGTCTATCATGCCGCCGGACGCATGGCACATCGCGGTATACACCACCTGTCCGGGGCTCAAGCGCCGGATGTCGCGGGTGACGCAGGTCTGCATCAGCAGTTCGGCGTCGGGGCCGACCACTTCGGCTTTGCGCAACGGCGACAAGTCGGTGACGATTACGCCTTCCCGGCAGGCCCAGTATTCGGCGACGCCGCCGAGGTTGGTGAAGTTGTTGGCCAGCCAGTAGCCGCCGTATTCGGTGAAGTTGCGGGTCAGGGCCGAGGTGCGTGCGTGAAAGCCGGTTTCTTTGGTCATGTCGGGTTCTGCGTCTGTGGTTTTTCGGAAGGCGACAGCCCGCTTGAACAGGTTGTCGCGCGGGTAGATGCGCACGTGAACGTCGCTGGGCTTCCAGCCGTTGGCCGGGTCAATGTCGCAGGGGCACGCCGAGGAAACGCACACCATGTCCTTCTGCGCGCGCATTAGCACGTAATCCCCCGGCCGCGACCACGGTTCGTCAAAAGCGAACTGGTGCGCGTCGTCGAAGAACGTGTTGAAGAACAGGTTCATCGCCATCCAGCCTTTGCGCGGCGCCACCGGCCACGGTGAAAGCGCGAGGTTGAAATTGTCGGAGCAGTTGACGTGGCCGGGATAGCCGGCGTCGTCGTAGTACTTGTCGGTGCAGGCGAGGCCGAAGCTGTCGTGCCGGCCACAAGTATCCCGCACCACTTCGAGCATCGCCTCGAAGTCAACGTCGTAAAACTTCGAGTACAGGCCCGGTTGCGGATACGCCGAACCCATCAACGCGCGCGTGGTGGTGGCGTCCAGGCAACGCTCCAGCCCGCGCTCCAGTTTGGCGGCGTCGAAACACTGGAAGTCCGAACACTGGCGGCCCTCGACGTCGATTACTTGAATGTATTCCCCCGCCGCCACTTGGTAGGCCACGGCGGTGCTGTCGGCGATGCGG
This sequence comes from Candidatus Poriferihabitaceae bacterium, assembly GCA_965212085.1. Lineage (GTDB taxonomy): Bacteria > Pseudomonadota > Gammaproteobacteria > Arenicellales > Poriferihabitantaceae > JAHRAW01. The sequence goes on from OZ243042.1 coordinate 337,236, forward strand.
ATTTCCTCGCGGGAGTCGGCCAGCGGGTCGGGCAATGCTTCGCCGGTTTCGGTTGATGGCGCAAGGGGATTGGCGCGGCGCACGAACACGATGAGGTCGGTGGGCGGCGGTTGGGCGCGCGCCACTTCCATATCCTCCCCCGGCGCGCAAATCAGGCACAAGGCGTCGGCCTCGCAGATGAAAGACGCCGCGTTGCCGGGGCGGGTTGGCTGCACAGGCGAGGTGGGCGAAGCGGGCGAGGCAGGCGAAGTTGTGCCGCCGAGCAGTTCGGCGACCCGTGCGGAGGCCAGGTTGATGCCGTGCGTCCGCAATTTTTTCGCCAGCCGCCGCGCGCCGGGGGCGTCGCTTGTTAGGCATTGCGCCATTTGTGCGCCGTCGGTGCTTTCGGTATTTTCGGTAATGCCGAGGGCGCCGGTGATGGGTTTGCCTTCATGATCGAACCCGGCCACGTGGGCGACCTGCAAGCCCTGCGGGTCCACGATCTCGATTTCATCGCCGCAAAACACCGGCAACGCCAGCATCCCCATGGCCGGCACCCGGCGGCGTTCCACGCCCGGTCTGCGCGTTCCAGGTCTGAGTCCGAGTCCGAGTCCGGGCAAGCCGGCGGCGGGATTGCCGGTTTTTTCAAGGGCGATATTCATCGGCTGATACTATACACCGGTTCCCCGATTCGGGGTAATTTTATCCCTTATAATGGCGCCCTTGTAATGGCGCAACGCAACGGGGATTTACAAAATGAAAAACACGGTTACCGAAAAACTTCTCGCCACGGTCAGGAGCAAGGTCAAGCCGGCTCCCGGCAGGGATGAAATCGCTTTTTTGCGGGATTTTTATCACCGGCTTTCGGGGCAGGATTTTGCCGCCGACCGGGCGCTGGAATTCCGCGACGCGGCGTTGCGGCATCGCAAACTCGGCGAGACCCGCGCGCCGGGCAAGACGCTGATCGAGGTGTATAACCTGAGCGCCGAACGCGGCCAAACCCGAAAGCAATCCGCGGAGCACCGGGACGCCACCATCATCAACCTCATCACCGACGACAAACCCTTCACCATTGATTCGCTGACCATCAAACTGAACGCGATGCGCAAGACCCCGCACCGCATCACCCACCCGAACTTTGAAGTGCAACGGGACAGCCGGCGGCGGATACAAACCATGTCCCGCTACAAGGGCCGGGAGGCCAAGCCGCTGAGCGGCGGCGAGGTGGAATCCTACATTCAGTTCGTCGTGGACTTCACGCCGCAAAGCGAGCACAAAAACCTGCAACGGGAACTGCAAAACGTGGTCGCCGATATTGAAATCGTGGTCAAGGACTGGAAGCAGATGCGCGGCAACGCCCTGCGGTTGGCGGACCAGGTGGAAGGCCGCCAATCCGGGCAAGCGGTCACGGCGCACGGCGAACTGCTGCGCTGGATGGAAAACCACAACTTTGCTTTTCTCGGTTACGCCGAAGTGGAGGTCAGCGCAAGCGGCGGATCCGGCGGCCCCGATGGGGGGTGGAAAACCGTCATTGACCGCAAGTCGGCGCTGGGGGTGGTGCGCGCCGCGTACCGCCGGGGGGAGGCCGCGGCCATGGAAATTTTGCCGCCGGTGGCCCACGGCCAGACCTCGCCGCTGGTGTTCACCAAGTCCCGGCAGCGTTCAACCATTCACCGCGCCAACTATCTTGATTGCATCCTCATTGACCACGCGCTGCATCAGCCCAACACCAACACCCAAACCCGAACCCAAACCAAACACAACAAGCGCCGGGTTAGCTGCATCCTCGGCTTCCTGGCCGGCGCCTCGGCGTTGCTGCCGACCTCGGCCATCCCGCACTTGCGCAACAAGACCGCTTACGTGTTGAAGGAGAGCACCCTGCGCCCCGGCGGTTACGGTCACAAGTCGTTGCAGGCGATCCTCGAAACCCTGCCCAGGGAAAAACTTTTTCAGATGGACACGCGCAGTTTGTACGGGTTGTGCATGACCCTCCTCAACCACCTGGAACGCCGCAAAACCCGGCTGCATTTGCACCGCAACATCTGCGGCCATTTTTACTCCTGCCTGGTGTACATCCCCAGGGACCTGTTCAACAGCAAACTGCGGCAGCGCATCCAGCAGTTTTTGCAGGCGCAACTGGACGCCGGCGAGGTAACTTTCAACGTCTATTTTTCGGACTCCATCCTGACCCGGATTCATTATTTGATCCACTGCCGCGAACGCTCGGAGCGCAAGGTGGACGCGGCGCAACTCGAACGCAAGATTCAGGCCATGGCCAGGGACTGGAACGACAACCTGCACGAAACCATCCGCCGCCGGCACGGCTACGAACGCGCCAACCAAACCCTGGAACTGTACCGAGACGCTTTTCCGGGGGGCTACCAGGACGAGTTTTCGGTGGAACAGGCGGTCATTGACATTGACCGCCTCGCCGGAGTCGGGCCGGGAAAAATTCACGCCGCGCTGAACCGTCGCGAACGCGATCAGGACGACCGCACCGCCAGTTTCAAACTGTACTGCGACGACCAGTCCATCGCCTTGTCCGACGTTTTGCCGATCCTGGAAAACATGGGCATCCGCGTTCTCGGCGGACGCCCCTACCGCTTCCGACGGCGGGACGGCGCAACTTTGTGGCTGCACGATTTTGAAATCGCGCGCCAGGACAACCGCGAGTTTGATATTGACGCCGCCGCGGAAAACTTTCAAACCACGTTCACCCAGGCGTGGCGCGGCCAAATTGAAAACGACGGCTTCAATCAACTCACGCTGCTGGCGGGCCTGAACTGGAAAGAGATCAGTTTGCTGCGCGCGTACTTCCGCTATCTGAAACAGATCCGCCTGCGCTACAGCGAGCAATACATCATCGAAGCGCTGGCCGGCAATCCGCAACTGGTGGTTTCCATCAACGCATTTTTCAACGCCCGTTTCAATCCGGCGACCAAGGGCAAGGGCAAGGCCAAAGGAAAGGGCAAGGCCGGCGGCGCGCGCAAAATCCACGCGGACATCCATCGCCAACTCGAACAGGTCGCCACCCTTGATGAAGACCGCATCATCGGCGCGCTGCTCGACGTCATCAACGCCACCCTGCGCACCAACTACTACCAGACCACCGAAGCCGGCGATTCTAAACCCTACCTGTCATTGAAGCTCAGCCCCCGCGCCATCCCGCGCATCCCGGAACCGGCGCCCAAGTACGAGATTTTTGTCTGCTCGCCGAGGGTCGAAGGCGTGCACCTGCGCGGCGGCGACGTTGCGCGCGGCGGCTTGCGCTGGTCGGAACGGCCCGAAGATTTTCGCACCGAAGTGCTCGGCCTGGTCAAGGCGCAGCGGGTCAAGAACGCGGTCATCGTGCCCATGGGATCCAAGGGCGGGTTCGTCGCCAAGCAACTCCCCGAAGCGGGCCGCGATGAAATCCAGCGCGAAGTGATCGCGTGTTACCGCCTGTTCATCAGCGGCCTGCTGGACCTCACCGACAACCTGTCCGGCGACAAAGTGATCCCGCCCAAAGACGTGGTGCGCGCCGACGGCGACGACCCCTACCTGGTGGTGGCCGCGGACAAGGGCACCGCGACCTTCTCCGACATCGCCAACGGCATATCCGAAGACTACGGCTTCTGGCTCGGCGACGCCTTCGCCTCCGGCGGCTCCGCCGGTTACGACCACAAGAAAATGGGCATCACCGCACGCGGCGCGTGGGAATCGGTGAAGCGGCACTTCCGCGAACTCGGCAAGGATATTCAGTCCACGGACTTCACCGTGGCCGGCATCGGCGACATGGGCGGCGACGTGTTCGGCAACGGCATGCTGCTGTCCAAACACATCCGCCTGGTGGCGGCCTTCAATCACCTGCACATTTTCATTGACCCGGCGCCGGACTCCGCGCGCGGCTACCGCGAAAGGCAACGCCTGTTCGACCTGCCGCGCTCCTCGTGGGCGGACTACGAGCGCAAACTGATCTCCGCCGGCGGCGGGGTTTTCGAGCGCAGCGCAAAGTCCATCACCCTGTCCCCCCAGGCCAAAACAGCCCTGGGCGCGGACAAAGACAAGTATGCCCCAGACGACCTGATCAACGTCATCCTCAAGGCCGAAGTGGAACTGTTGTGGAACGGCGGCATCGGCACCTACGTAAAAGCATCGTCCGAATCCGACTCCGCCGCCCAGGACAAAAACAACGACGGCCTGCGCGTGGACGCCAACCAACTGCGCTGCAAGGTCATCGGCGAAGGCGGCAACCTCGGCATGACCCAGCTGGGGCGCGTCGAATACGCCCAGGGCGGCGGGTTGTGCTACACAGACGCCATTGACAACTCCGCCGGGGTGGACACCTCGGACCACGAGGTCAACATCAAGATCCTGCTGAACGCGGCCATCCAGAGCAAACGCCTGCCGCCCAAACAACGCAACGCGCTGCTGGCGAAAATGGAGGAGGAGATCGGTTTGCTGGTGCTCAAAAACAACTACGCGCAGTCCCAGGCTTTGAGCATTGAGGCGGCGCGCAGCAGCCGCATCATGCCCCGCCAGTCCCGTGCCATCAACGCGCTGGAGCAGAAAGGGCTGCTCAACCGCGAGATCGAGTTCCTGCCGGACAACGCCGCCCTCGAAGAGCGGCGCGAGGAAGGCAAATGGCTGACGCGCCCCGAACTGGCGGTGCTGTTGTCGTACAGCAAAATGGATTTGTACCAGGCGTTGCTGGATTCCGACGTGCCCGACGACCCGTACCTGGCCAGGGAACTGGACCGCTACTTTCCGGCGCTGCTGGCGAAAAAATATCCGGCGCTGGTGCGCGCCCACCGGCTTGGGCGGGAAATCATCTCGACCCAGATCACCAATCACCTGGTGGGCGTCATGGGTCCGAATTTTCACCTGCGCCTGGCCGACCTTACCGGCAGCGAAGCCGCCGAGATTACCCGCGCCTACGTCGCCGCCAGGGACATCCTCGGCGCCGCCGCCACCAACGCCGAAATCGAGTCCCTGGACAACCGCGTGGACGCCGGCGTGCAAATGGAGATGCTCAACCAGAGCGCCGCCGCCATGCAATTGTGCATCGCCTGGCTGCTGCGCAACCAGCCCGGCCCGCTGGATATTCAGGGATTGGTTGCGACCTTCCGGCCCGGCTGCGTCAAACTCCGCGGGATGCTCAAAAAAACCCTGGGGGTTGGCGCTTCGGCGGCGCTGGTCAGGCGCGCCAAAAAACTCGCGGCGGAAGGCGTGCCCGCGGCCCTCGCCGAGCAGGTTGCGGCGCTGCCGTCCCTCGGCTACGGCGTTGACATCGTGAACCTCGCGGCGCGAAAAAAATGCCCCGTCGAACACGCCGCCGGCGTTTATTTTCAGGTGCGCGAAACCCTCGGCCTCGACTGGGTTGAACAGGCCATCAACTCGCTGCCGGCGAGCAACGACTGGCACGAACGGGCGCGCTTCAGCCTCGGCAACGACCTGCGCGCCAGCCACACCGCGATCACCGACAAGGTGCTGTCGGGGGGCGGCAAGGCGCCGAAAACGGCGATGATCGAACGCTGGTTGCGGGCCAACCACCACCCCGTCCAGGCCATCGAAAAAATGACCGCCGCCCTCAAAGCCGAACACGCCCCGGACTTCGCCATGCTGTCGGTGTTGATCAGCGAGTTGGCGTGGCTGCACTGAATGGTTCACCGGGTGTATGACGGTATCCGCTTCCAGTCTCAGACCCGACTTCAGCGCAACCCGGTTTGCGCCGTACGAACCCGGCGCGTTGCCGGTGCCCGATGGCGACTTGTGGGTGTTCGGCTACGGGTCGCTGATGTGGAATCCGGGTTTCAGGGTCGCAAAGGCACTTCCGGCGCGCCTCTACGGCTACCACCGGCGGCTGTGCCTGTGGTCGGTTCACTACCGGGGCACCGCCAAATGTCCCGGCCTGGTGCTCGGCCTCGACCGCGGCGGCTCCTGCAACGGCATGGCCCTGCGCGTCTCGCCCGCCGACATACCCGCGGCTTCGGACTACCTGCTGGAGCGGGAGATGCTGAACAACGCCTACCTGCCGGTGATCAAGAAGGTGTATTTTCAGGACGGCGGCGTTGTTGACGCGCTGGCCTTCGTCTCCAAGCGCGAGCATCCCCAGTTTGCCCGGCCATTGAGCGTCGCCGAGACCGTGGCCGTGGTGCTGGCCGCCGAGGGCCGGCGCGGAAAAAACTGCGACTATGTGTTGAACACCGTGCGCCATCTGAGCAAGTTTGCGATTGAGCATACCGCGCTGCATGCGGTGGCCGATAAACTGCGATAACTTACTTTTCACACTTCACAAACATTTTTACCAAACGCCAACAGGAACCCAGCATGACCGAAGAAACCCTTTTCAGCAAAATCGTTAGCGGGGAAATCCCCGCGGATATCGTCTTTCAGGACGAGCGCGTGACCGCGTTCCGCGACATCAATCCCCAGGCGCCGACCCATATCCTGATCGTCCCCAACAAGATCATCCCCACGGTCAACGACGTTACGCCGGAAGACGAAGGCGTCCTCGGACACCTGTTCGTCGTGGCCCGGCAACTGGCCGCGCAGGAGGGCGTCGCCGCGGACGGCTACCGCCTGCTGGTGAACTGCGGCCGCCACGCCAATCAGGAAGTGTTTCACTTGCACGTGCACCTGTTCGGTGGACGGCCGCTGGGGGGGATGATCAAGCCTGAGTAGCGGTTGCGCGGGGCGGGGGGCGGCGGGGCGCGGGGTGGGTTGCGCGTGACGCGCGTTGTGGGGGGGAGAGCCCCCCACGCCCCCCTGTGCGGCGCGGGAAAACATCCTGTTTTCAGCGCCGCCGTGCGCGTCCTTGCGCACGCCGAAGTTAGCGGCTACGCCGCCGGTTGGACGGCCGCAGAGGTGTAAAGACGGACAAGGAAAACGATGATGCTTGGTCGCTTTTTTTGCGCTTCCTTTGCCCTGCCTTACGCATCTGCCGTCATTCCCGAACGATAGAAAAATAAGGAGCGATAGCGACTATATTTTTCATCGTATCGGGAATCCAGCGTTTAACGTGTGGCATAACCGCTGACGCCAGTCCGACTGGATTCCCGAGTCGTAAGTGTCCGTAAGCCGCTAACGCGGCAACGGACACGCTTGATAATGACGACTTCGCGGGGCGGCGGTTACGGGCCGGGCTGCTCCAGGAGCGCCACCGCGTAAGCGGCGATGCCCTGCTCGCGTCCGCAGAAGCCGAGGCCATCGGTGGTGGTGGCCTTGACGTTGACCCGGCCGGCGGCGGTCCCGAGGTCGGCGGCGATGTTCTCCCGCATCTGCGGAATGTGGGGCGCGAGTTTGGGACGCTGGGCGACGACGACGGCGTCAACGTTGACCACCCGCCACTTCCCTTCGGCGAGCATTTCCCGCACCCGGCGTAGCAGGTCGCGGCTGTCGGCGTCCTTGTAGCGCGCGTCCGAGTCCGGAAAATGCCGCCCCATATCGCCGAGGCCGGCGGCGCCGATGCAAGCATCGCACACGGCGTGCAGCAACACGTCGCCGTCGGAATGGCCGTCCAGCCCCAGGTGCCAGTCAATGCGCACGCCGCCGATAATCAGCGGGCGGTTTCCCACCAGCGGGTGAACGTCGTAGCCGTTGCCGATTCTCATTGCTTCGCTCCTTTGTCGTCTTTCTCGTTTTTGTCGTCTTTGGCATGCGCGCGCAGATAAAGAGACGCCAGTTCAAGATCCGCCGGCACGGTAATTTTCAGGTTGGCGGGATCGCCTTCCACGGCCACCGGCCTGAGGCCGGTCATCTCCATGGCGGCGGATTCATCGGTGGGCGCGATGCCCCGTGCCAGCGCTTCTTCCAGCGCGGTTTTCAGCGGCCCGCAGCGAAACATCTGCGGCGTCAGCGCGCGCCAGTACGCTTCGCCGGCACCGCCGCCGCCGATGGTTTTTTGGATGCGCCCTTCGCGGTCACCCCGCTTCAAGGTGTCCGCGAGTTTTGCGGCGAGCACCGCGCCGCCGCCGTGGGCGCGGGCCGCGCTTACCAGCCGTTCCACGTCCGCGCGCCCCAGGCACGGCCTGACGCCGTCGTGCACCATGGCCCAGTCATCGGCGGCGGCGATGTTGTGGTCCAGTATCTGCGCCAGCGCGTTCAGCACCGTGCGCGCCCGCTGTGCGCCGCCGGGGCTGACCCCGAGCAGTTTTGCGTGTGCAAAGGGCCGCGCACGCCAGCGGCGGTCGCCCTCGCGAATACCGACGATGACACCGTCCACCGAGTCGCTCCGGCACAACGCGAGTAGCGCGTGATCAAGCACCCGCCGCCCGTGCAGCGGCAGGTACTGCTTGGGTTGCGCCGACATCATGCGCTTGCCGATGCCCGCAGCCGGAACGATGCCCCAAATTTTCTTTTGCTGACTCACTGTGGTTGGCTGTGGTTGGCTGGTTTGTCAATCCGCGGCGCGTCTATGCTTTGAGCCGGGCGGCGGGTACAATCCGCGCCCGCCACCACGTTGCCGCCCCCTACTTCTCCTGTTCCGGAAATACAATAACAGGCCTCAAGGTGGTGGTCATATTTCAACTCGGTTGCGGAACCTGCGTCAATCAAGGTGTCTGTCAGCGTGAAACCCATTTTGTCTTTTTCGACCAGGAAACGCCGGCTTCGCCCGTTCCCGCAATCTACGTTGTACGGTGAAACTTTGATTTGTTCAAGGGTGCGGTAGATCATTTTTTCTTCCGTAGCGAGGTTTTCAGTGTGGCATTTGGCATCGAGCGCATCAATCCGAAGATATACAATGCAATCGCTATCCAAGTGGTCGTGAATGCGAGTCCGTAACCAAAACCGACGTCTTCTTCGTAGATTAGGACGGCAATGAGGAAATGCCCGATGGGGGTGATGTATTGCAGGAAACCGAGCATATTGAACTTGATGCGCCGGGCGGCGGTTACCATGGCGAAAAGCGGGACGAGGGTCATTACCCCTGAAAAAATCAGCAGCCCGGCATCGAGCGCGCCGAGTGAAGTGACGGCCACGCCGGCGATGAACAGGAACGCCAGCGCGAACGGGCACAATACCAGGGTTTCGAGAAACAACCCGGTAGCGGAGTCGAGCCGGGAGCGTTTACGCATCAACCCGTAAGCGCCGAAGCTGAGCGCGATGCAAAGCGAGATGAGCGGCACGATTTCGGCGATGATGAAAACCATCACGATGCCGCCGCACGATACTACGGCGGCGGCGATCTTCAGCCGGTTCAGGCTTTCGCCGAAAAAAACCATGCCAAAAATCGTGTTCACCACCGGAATCAGGAAGTAACCCAGGCTTGCTTCAAGGACGCGGTCGGAGTTGACCGCGTAGATAAAACAACCCCAGTTTATGGACATAAAGACCGTAGCCGGCAGCACTTCGGCGAAGCACCCCGGTGCGCGCATTTCGCGCAACACAACGCGCAACCGAGACGCCGCCGCAAAGATGATAAATAAAATGACGAAAGACCAGACCACCCGGTGCGCCAGAATCTCGACCACGCCGAAGCCACCGAGTTGCTTGAAGAACAGGGGGTAAACGCCCCAAGTGGAAAATGCCAGGATCGCACTCGCGTATCCGATTCGTTCATCGTTCATCTTGGAAAAAGTGAATACCATGATATTGCTCTGCAAGGTGGCATGAAGGAACTGGCGGCGGGTTATTCCAATAACTTAAAAATCAGAGACTAATATCTTGTGAACTCAATGCGGTTACAATCCGCGCCCGCCATCACGTTGCCGCCCAGGGCGGGTATTGTGCCTGAATATCCCCGTAATCTCTTGCTGAAACCGCCGCTTCCCGATGCCGGCCAGGGCATCGGCTGGACCCGTTTGCACGGTTCGGCGTTGGCGCTGGCGGTGTCCGAGGCCGCGCGGGTTCATACCGGCGTGATGGTGGTGGTGCTGGAGGATCAGCGTCAACTGCAAGTCCTTGAAAGCGAACTGGGGTTTTTTCTCGGCGCCGCCGACCAAAATACCAACGCCGATGCAGATGCAGATGCAAATGCAGAACAAGACGCGCCGGTGCTCGCGTTTCCCGGCTGGGAATGTTTGCCCTACGACACCTTTTCGCCGCACCAGGACATCACTTCCCAGCGGCTTCGCATCCTCGCCCGCCTGCCGGCCATGAACGGAAGCGGGGCGGGGGGGCGCGCCGTCCTGCTCACCACTTGCGCCAACCTGATGCAACGCCTGCCGCCGGTGGACTACGTCCTCGGGCACAGCTTCGCGCTGCAAAAACACCAGCGCATCAACCTTGATACGCTGCGCCGCCAACTGGCCAACGCCAACTACGCGGCGGTGCACCAGGTGATGGCGCCGGGGGAGTTCGCGCTGCGCGGCGGTCTCGTGGATATTTTTCCGATGGGCGCAGACGCGCCGTTCCGCCTTGACCTGTTCGACGACGAGATCGAGACCATCCGCTACTTCGATCCCGACACCCAGCGTTCCAACCGGCGGGTTGACGAAATTTCGCTGTTGCCGGCGCGGGAGTTTCCCATGACCGAAGACGGCATCACGCAGTTCCGGCAGGGGTTTCGCCGCCACTTTGAAGGCGATCCGCGCACCCAGAAAATCTACAAAGAAGTCAGCGCCGGGAACTGCCCCGCCGGCGCCGAGTTTTTCTTTCCGTTGTTTTTCGAGCACACCTGCGCGTTGTTCGACTACCTCGGCGAGGACGCCTTGTGGCTGCTCCCGGAGCAACTCGGGGAGACCGCCAAAACCCAGTGGGCGGAAATCCACGACCGCCACAAGAACGCCGGCTACGACGCCGAACGCAAGGTGCTGCCCCCGGAAATGCTGTACCTCAAACCGGAAACCGTGGAGGCGCAACTGCGGCAAAACCGCCGCATCATCCACTACCGGGGTCATTCCAAAAAGGCCGGCTGGGCGGCGGCCAGCGAAGCCGGCAAGCAGTTCCCCGTTGACCCACGGGAGGAATCTCCCTACCGCCACCTGCTTGAACACTTGAACCAAAGCAAAAACCGCGTGCTGCTGGCGGTGGAAACCGCGGGGCGGCGCGAGGCCATGGAAGGCGTGTTGTCCAACCACGGAATTGCGGCAAAAAACTGCGCGGGTTTCAGCGAGTTTATCCGCCCAGACTCCGACTCCGATTCCGGCATTGACCTCGGCATTTGCGTCTATCCCCTGGAACGCGGATTGTCCCTGCCCCAAACCGGCATCGAAGTCATCGCCGAAAGCCAGTTGTACGGCGAAAAAGTTTTCCGGCGGCGGCGCGGTGGCCGCGCGCAGGATCCGGAATCCGTCATCCGCTCGCTGGCGGAACTCCACGAAGGCGATCCGGTGGTGCACATTGACCACGGCGTTGGCCGCTACTGCGGGTTGCAGTTCCTCGACATCGGCGGCCAGCAAAGCGAGTTCCTGACCCTGGAATACCAAAACGGCGACAAACTTTACGTGCCGGTGCTGTCCCTGAATCTCATCAGCCGCTTCGTCGGCGGCTCGCCGGAACACGCGCCGTTGCACCGGCTGGGCGGCGAGCAATGGCAGAAAGCCCGGAAAAGGGCCAGGGAAAAAGCCTACGACGTGGCCGCCGAACTGCTGGAGATGCAAGCCCTGCGAAACGCCCGCAAGGGCCGCGCCTTTGCGGTGCCCGAAGAGGAATACCAGGGCTTCGTGAGCCGCTTCGCGTTCGAGGAAACCGCCGACCAGCAGCGCGCCATTGACGAGGTTCGCGCCGATCTTGAGTCCGCGGAGCCAATGGACCGGCTGGTGTGCGGCGACGTCGGCTTCGGCAAAACCGAGGTCGCCCTGCGGGCCGCGTTCATCGCCGTGCACAACAACTGCCAGGTGGCGATCCTGACCCCCACCACGCTGCTCGCCCGGCAGCACCACCAAACCTTCACTGACCGCTTCGCCGACCTCTCCATATCGGTGGAAATGCTGTCGCGCTTCAAGACCAAAAAGCAGGCGGCGGAACTGGTCGGGCGGATGAAGGAAGGCTACCCGGACATCATCATCGGCACCCACCGGCTGCTGCAGGACGACGTCGGTTTCAGAAATCTCGGCCTGCTGATCATTGACGAAGAACACCGCTTCGGCGTCCGCCAAAAAGAAAAAATCAAGCAACTGCGCAGCCAGGTGGACCTGCTGACCCTGACCGCCACCCCCATTCCGCGCACCCTCAACATCACCCTGTCCGGCCTGCGTTCGATCTCGCTCATCGCCACCGCCCCGCAGCTGCGGCTGTCCATCAAGACCTTCATCCGCGAGTGGAGCCGCGGCCTCATCCGCGAAGCCTGCCTGCGCGAAATCCGGCGCGGCGGGCAGGTGTATTTTCTCTACAACGACGTGCGCACCATGGAGCGTTTCGCGCTGGAACTCGCCGAACTGGTGCCCGAGGCGGAGATCAATTTCGGCCACGGGCGCATGGGCGAGATGCAACTTGAGCGCGTGATGCAGGATTTTTATCATCAGCGCTTCAACGTGCTGGTTTGCTCCACCATCATCGAGAGCGGCCTCGACATACCGAGCGTCAACACCATCATCATCCACCGCGCAGACCGCTTCGGGCTGGCGCAACTCCACCAACTGCGCGGCCGGGTCGGGCGCTCCCACCACCAGGCCTTCGCCTACCTGCTGATCCCGGAGCGGCAACTGATCAGCGGCGACGCCAAAAAACGCCTGGATGCGTTTGAGTTGATGGATGAACTCGGGGCCGGGTTCGCGCTCGCCTCCCACGACCTGGAAATCCGCGGCGCCGGGGAGTTGCTCGGCGAAACCCAGAGCGGGTTGATAGACGACGTCGGCTTTGCCTTGTACACCGAATACCTGAACGCCGCGGTCGCCGCCATCCGCGAAAACCGCATGCCCCTCGCCGACCACGCCGGCGGACGCCCGGCCGCGGCGGCCATTGACCTGCACGTCCCGGCCCTGTTCCCCGCCGACTACCTCGCCAACCCCCACGCGCGATTGTTACTGTACAAACGCATCGCCGGCGCCGCCGACCGCCACGAACTGGAAGAACTGCAAATCGAAACCATTGACCGCTTCGGGCTGCTGCCGGCGCCCGGCAAAAACCTGTTCCGCCTGACCGCGATGCGCTTGCAGGGGGAGCAACTGGGCATTCGCAAACTGGAGATCGGCGAGCACGGCGGCGCCATCGAGTTCACCGACCACCCGGCGGTTGACCCTGCGCTCATCCTGTCGCTGGTGCGGCGCGAACCCCACCGCTACCGGCTCGCCGGCCCCGGCACGCTGGCGCTGAGCGGCGATTTTTCCGACCCGGCGGCGCGCATCAACGCAGTCGAACAACTGCTGGACGAACTGAGCGCCGGGCTGTCGAACTAGACCGGCGCAATGCGGTTTGTGATAGACTGAACGGCCTTGGTCGTACAAACCCGGCGTCCCGGCGTTACTTGATATGCTGCAAAAATGGATCCCGTGCCTGATCGGCGCCGGCTTCGCGCTGGCCGGCGGTGCCGCCGTGGCCAAAGAATACGCCATTGAAATCATCGTTTTCGAACGCCCGGCGGAAAAAGTTGACGCCGGCGAGCAGTGGAATTTTTCATCGCCGCGCACCGTCCAACGCCTCGCGCAAATGGCCGGCCTCGCCGGCAAGGCTTCCGAACACCAAACCGCCGATGAAGTGATCAACCTGGAGCCGGCGCGGTTGCACCTCATCGAATCGGGCTACCGCATCCTCGACACCACCCGCTGGCAGCAGCCCACCAGTTTCTACCAGCACGCGCCGTTGATTCCCCTCGGCCATCCGGGAACCGCATTGGCCGCCGGTTTTGTGCGGATTTACACGACCTCGCTGATTTATGCCGACCTTCACCTGCAACTCTCTCCCTTGTTGCCGGTGCCGGTGCCCGATTATTCGGTTTTGAACGACTTTGACGGACTGGCGGCTGAGGCTGATGCTAAGGCTGCGGACGCAGACGCGCACTTGGGCGTGAACGTAAGCGTGGATAAAACCGGGGCTGATGCTGAAATTTTAAGCGTCACCTCCCAACAACCCCACTACTTCATCGCCGAAAAACGCCGCCTCAAGTTCAAGCAGGTTCACTACTTCGACCACCCGTTGTTCGGCGCCATACTGGGGCTTTGGGAAACGGAGGTCGCGGAAGTTTTTTAATGTACGGGTTCACCAATTCGGTGACAAATTTTTATCCTACGCCGCTAACTTCGGCGCGCGCACGGACGCGCGCGGCGGCGCTGGAAACAGGATGTTTCCCCGCGCCGCAAAGGGGGGCGCGGGGGGTCTTCCCCCCGCAAATGCGCGTCACGCGCACCCAAAACCGCCATATTCCGCCCACTTTGGGGAATGACATTTCTCTGGATTGTGGTATAATCCCGCAAATTCCGGCCAACCGTCGCCCCCCTTTCAGGAGGATTACCATGTTTATTTCCCACTTGTCGTCCACAATCAAAAACACTCCGAAAACGCCGCAGATCGCGCCTGCGGGCGTCTCAGCGGCTATTATTACCCCCCCCCCCCCCCCCCCCCCCCCCCCGCACAAGCGGGAACCACGGGGGCCGCGCATGAAACGCTTTCTGACCATCGCCCTCCTGGCCATCACTCCGGTCTTATCCGGCCCGGCGTTTGCCCAGCAAGATCCTGAAGCCCTGGCCATCACCGGCGACCTTGAGGTCCGCGTTACGACCTCGGACTTCATCCTGTTTGACGAAGGCGGCACCGGAAGCCGCAGGCTGACCGGCACCCTGACCCTCAACGCCCCCGGCACCTTCGCACTGCGCGCCACCACCCTCGGCACCTACGGCCTGTTCACCATCACCAGCGACGGCGACTGGGCCTACAGCATCGGCTTGTTCGGCGGTCAACTTCGCCGTGTCCGCGCCTTGCTGCCCGGTCAAGTCGCGATTGAAAGGTTCACGGTGCGCGCCACAGACGAAGACGGCCTCACCCTTGACACCCAGGTAACCTTCATCTTCAGCGGCGCCAACAACCGGCCGAACCCCCGCATCACCAGCCCGGTGTCCGCGGATACCACGGTCGCCGCCGGCGCCGTGGTGGTGGTGGAAGGCACGGTGACTGACGAAGACGACATGGTCGTTGATTTCCCGCCCGCGCCGACCGTGTTGTGGAGTACCGACCCGCCCATGGGCGCGTTCGCCGACCCCACCGCCCTCGCCACCACCTGGAGCGTGGCGCCGCCGGCCACGGCAACCGAGATTGAACTGATCCTGATGGTGACCGACGCCGGCGGCTTGAGCAACACCGCCACCACCACCCTGACCCTGCACCCCACCAACGCCTTCGGCGGCGTCACCACCGGCGCCGTCACCGAAGACGACAGCCCGGTCTCCTCCACCATCGTACCCTCAACCATGGTGCTGCAAACCGGCGGCACCCTGACCGTAGCCGGCGGCGTAACCGCGCAAACCAACTTCGCCTGCACCGACGGCATCTTTAACATTGACGCCGCCGGCGTCTGGACCTACGAGGTGAGGAACGACCTGACCGCCGTGCAAGGGCTGGGCGTCGGCGAAACCCGGGTGGACACCTGCCCGGTCGCCGCCGTTGATACCGCCCTTATCCCCGCCACCGTGGACGTGGTCATCACCATCACCGGCGTCAACGACGCGCCCACGGTCACGGTGGACATCAGTTCGCCGACCGGGACAGCCTCCTCAATCGCGCTTGGCGACGAACTGAACCCGGGCACGGTCCTCACGCTGACCTCCACCGTCGTGGACCCGGACGTCAACGACGTCCTGACCTACGCGTGGCGCGCCCTTGTCGGCCCTTCGGACGTGGGCAGTTTTTCCGATGCCACCGCCGCCGTCACCACCTGGACCGCGCCCAACTTCCCAGAGACCGTTACGTTGAGTCTGACGGTGGGCGACGAGGCCAGCAATGTTGTACGGAACCGCAACGTCACCGTAATCGCCGATTCGCTGGTTTTCACCGCTCCCATCCCCGACCAGTTTTACCTGCAAGGTATCGCCATCCCCGACCTGACCCTGCCGGCGGCCACCGGCACCGGCGTCGGCGGCAGCACCACTCCCACGACCTACGCCCTTGACCCGATTCCGGCGGGCCTGACCTTTGACGACGCCACCCGCATCTTGAGCGGCACCCCCACCGACGCCCCGACCGGCACCACCCACACCTACACCGCCACCGACGGCAGTACCAGCATCAGCATCACCTTCACCATCAACGAAGTGGACCTCATCCCGGCCTTCGCCGTCACCACCATCCCCGACCGGCGCTACCTCATCGGCGAACCCATTGAGCCGCTCACGCTGCCCGAAGCCGGCGGCGGAGACGCCGTTCTCACCTACGCCATTGCCGGCATCCGCCCCTGCAACTGCCAGCCGCTCCTCGCCCTGCCCGCGGGACTCGCCTTTGACGCCGACACCCGCATCCTGAGCGGCACCCCCACCGTCACCCAACCCACCACCACCTACCGCTACTTCGTCGTGGACAACGACGAAGACGGCAACCGCGACATCGTACCCCTGGATTTCCTCATCACCGTCGACAACGAACTAGCACGCCGCACCGGCGACGCCACCACCGAACGCGCCCTGCAAAAAAACCTCGCCGCCTTCGGCGGCGCCTTCGCCGCCGGCACCGTGAGCGTATTTGAAGACTACCTCTCCACCCCCGCCCGCCCAAACACCAGCCACTTCACCGTCGGCGGCCACAAGTTTGAGTTAGCGGCCGTAGGGACAGGTCGCGACCTGTCCACCCAAACCCCGCCATCATTCCCGAACACACCCACGCCGTCATTCCCGAACGATAGAAAAACAGGGAGCGCTACTCCGCTGTCATTCCCGAACGATAGAAAAACAGGGAGCGATAGCGACCATGTTTTTCATCGTATCGGGAATCCAGTTGAACATGACCTCGCCAACACCATAAACAGCGCAAACCTCGCCGACACCACATCCAACGGTGCCACCACCGGCACCGCCAACACCCCGGCCACCACCACCACCTTAATGTCCGGCCAAGACCTCCTGATGAAAAGCGCGTTCCACCTGAACCTCAACAACGCCACCCCCGGCACCCCCAGCTGGAGCCTCTGGGCACGCGCCACCACCAGCAACTTTGACGGCAAACCCGAAGACGACTTTGACCTGAGCGGCGATGTAACCTCAGCCTACTTAGGCGCAGACTACCAAACCCCGAACGGCACCCGCATAGGCGTAGCCATCTCCGAAAGCAGCGGCGAAATAGACTATGACGACACCACCGACGGTGCCAAAGGCGACCTGGAAACCGACCTCACCAGCATCCTGCCCTACATCCAATGGCAGCCCACCGACACCACCAACGCCTGGGTCGTCCTCGGCTACGGCGAAGGAGACGCCGAACTGTCCACAGACGGCGATGCCGAGACCACCGACGTGGATATTGAAATGCAAATGATCGCCCTCGGCATATCCGGCGACCTGACCACGTACAAACGCAGCGAATGGTCGTGGAAGGCCAGCGCCTTCGCCGTGGAACTGGAATCCGAAGCCGATGAGGAAACCGACCTGCCGGCAGTAACCGCAGACTCCCAACGCCTGCGCGTTGCCATGCAAGGCCGCGTCCCCGGCGAGGCATCCGCCACCGGCGGAGTATTCACCCCAAACTGGGAACTCGGCCTGCGCTGGGATGACGGCGACGCCGAACAAGGTAGCGGTGCGGATTTGGGATTGGGCTTTGATTACCGCCACCCGGCGAGCGGTTTGAGCATGCAGGCGAAAGCCAGCGCGTTAGTCGCGCACGAGGAGGAAGACTACGAAGAATGGAACGCCAGCCTGCAAGTACGGTATGACCCCGGCGCACAAGGCCGCGGAATCACCTTCACCCTGAAACCCGGCTGGACCGCAGGCGGCCGTAGTCAACAAATGGGAATGGACTTCTCCAACGCCCTCGGCAAATGGAGTAAACGCGGTCTGCGATTGGAGTTGACCGGCGAACGTACCGAACGGGATGACAACGACATCGGCCACAACATCCGGCTGACCGGCTCGTTGCACTTCTAACTTTGTGCGCGTGACGCGCATTTGCGGTGGCGCGAGGCGCGGGGTGGGGTTGCGCGTGACGCGCATTGTGGGGGGGATGCCCCCCACGCCCCCTTTGCGGCGCGGGAAAACTCCTGTTTTCAGCGCCGCCGTGCGCGTCCCTGCGCACGCCGAAGTCAGCGGCTATCGCCGCCGGTTGGACGGCCGCAGAGGTGTAAAGACGGACAAGGGAAACGATGAGGCTTGATCGCCTTTTTTGCGCTTCCTTTGCCCTGCCTTACGCCTCTGCCGTCATGCCCACGAAAGTACAAATCGCCCTCGGTGTCATCCCCGAACGATAGAAAAATAGGGAGCGTTAGCGACCGTTTGTTTCATCGTATCGGGAACCCGCTTTTTTGGTTCGGCGATAGCCGAACTGTCGCGCACAGGGATGTGCGCGCGGCGCTGGAAACAGGAGTTTCCCCGCGCCGCACAGGGGGGTGCGGGGGGTCTCCCCCCGCATGCGCGTCACGCGCAACCGCGCCCTCGCGCCCCGCCCTCGGTGTCATTCCCGAACGATAGAAAAATAGGAAGCGCAGCGACCATATTTTTCATCGCTATTCGGGAATCCAGAGGTTAAACCGGTGGTGGGACGTGTGCCACTGGATTCCCGAGTACGCAAGTGTCCGTAAGCCGCTTGCGCGGCAACGGACACTAACGCTCGGGAATGACGACAGCGTTGTTGCCACGTTTCTCGGTGTCATACCCGCAAAGTGTAAATCGCCCTCGGTGTCATACCCGCATTTGGGGTAGTAGGGGCAGGTCGCGACCTGTCCCCGATTGGACGCTGAATTCCCGCCTCACCTCTGCCGTCATTCCCGAACGATAGAAAAATAGGGAGCGCCAGCGACCATATTTTTCATCGCTATTCGGGAATCCAGTTTTATATGGTACGGCGGGGCGGCGTAGAGACAGGTCGCTACCTTGTCCCTGCGCCGGATCAAATTGGCACCGGATTCTTGCTTCCTTTGTTGCGCTTGGGACTGGAAACTGCCTTCCGGTCACAGGCACTCGATAATTTGCACGGCTTTTCGGACGCCGTTTTCCAGGTGTCCGGCGATCATCTCCATGTTGATTTCCGCACCACGGCCGGCGGCGGGATTTACCACCATGGCGATGGCGGCGTAGGCGATGCCGAGTTCCCGGGCCAGCGCGGCTTCGGGCATGGCGGTCATGCCGACCAGGTTGGCGCCGTCGCGTTCCAGGCGGTCTATTTCCGCGGCGGTTTCGAGCCGCGGGCCCTGGGTGACGGCGTACACCGCGCCGTTCACCGCTTCCACCCCGGCCTTTTGCGCCGCGGCGATGATTTCCCCGCGCACCCCTTCGTCGTAGGGTTTGGAAAACTCGGTGTGTTGCAGCGCGCCGGGCGAGTCGCCGGCCGGGTCGTCGAAAAAGGTGTGCGCCCGGCCCCAGGTGTAGTCAATGATTTGGTCGGGTACGACGATGGTTTCCGGCCTGAGCGGGTTGGAAATTCCGCCGACCGCGGCCAGCGCGATGATGCGCTTTACCCCGGCGTCTTTGAGCGCGCGGACGTTGGCGCGGTAATTTATCCGGTGCGGGGCGATGGTGCGGCCGCTTCCGTGGCGGGGCAGGAACACCAGCGCGCGGCCCGCCATGCGGCCAAACACCAGCGCCGCGGACGGCTCGCCGTAGGGCGTGCTCGCGGTTTCGCGGCGTTCGATTTCAAGCCCGGCGAGTTCCGCAAAACCGGTGCCGCCGATGATGGCTGTGTCTGTCATTTGGTTAGCGTGTTGTAGCCGGGATTAGTGGCCGGGATTAGTTGCCGCAAATAGCGCCCGTAACAACCGGCCCCCAATCCGGCGGCGAGTTTGAGCAATGCTTCATCACCGATAAACCCCATGCGCCAGGCGGCTTCTTCGGGACAGCCCGCTTTGACGCCCTGATCTTTTTCGGCGGCTGCAAGGAATCCGGCGGCGGCCCGCAGTGAATCGCGGGAGTTGATGTTCAACCAGGTTATCTCATCGCCGAGAATTTCCACCTCCAGCGCGCCTTCGGCGAGGTAGGCGTTGTTGAGGTCGGTGATTGCCGGGCCGGGTTGGGACGACATTAGTTCCCGCGCGCGTTCGGCCACGGTGTTGTCGTAGAACGCGAGGCCGGTTACCGCATAGCCGGTTCCGGGGTCGGCGGGATCTGCGGGGCGGGCGAATATGCGCGCGCCTTTTTTGAGGGTCGCGGCTTTTTGCAGGGTGGCCGGCAGCGACCGGCCGTGAAAAATTTGATCCCCCGGCGCCAGCGCCAGCGATTGGCCGCCGGTGAATTCCGAAGCGATGATCAAGGCTTGAACCGGGTCGCCGGTGGCGGGTTGAATGGCGTAGGACAGGTTGATGCCCCACGCTTCGCCGCCGCCGAGGCGTTGTTGAAAAAGCGGGGCGGCCCGGGGCGTGGCGACTATCAGGATGTGGCGGATTCCGGCCAGCAGCAACAGCGAAAGCGAATGGTAAATCACCGGCTGGCCGCGCACCGCAAGCAGCGATTTTGGGAGCGCCGGGGTTGCGGGCTGCCGGTTCGTGGCATCCGTGACGTCCGTGGCATCCGTGGCATCCGTGACGTAATCCCCGGCCCCGGCCAAAATAATGCCCCTCACCGCCGCCCGCCGCAAAAATTCCGGTTGTGTGCCATCACGCGCAGCCCAGCAACGCATCCACGTACCCGCCAACCCCCTCCTCTACGCCAAGAAATGGTGCGGCGTAACCGGCGGCGCGAAGTTTTTCCGGGTCGGCCTGGGTATAACTCTGGTACTTGCCGCGCAACGCCTCGGGCATTTGGATGTAGGCGATTTCTCCGTCAGCAAGGGCTTGTTCGAGGGAAGTCTGCGCTCTATCCTCGTGCCGGCGGCAGGCGTTGAGCACCGCCACGGCGACTTCGTTAAAACTGCGGCTGCGACCGGTGCCGGCGTTGTAGATGCCGCTGATGGATGGGTTATCCATGAAAAACAAGTTGATCGCGACGATGTCTTCCACCGAAACAAAATCCCGGCGTTGTTCGCCGTCTGCGTACCCGCCGCTGCCTTCAAACAAACGCACCCGGCCGTCGCGCCGGTACTGGTTGAAAAAATGCCACGGCACCGAAGCCATGCGCTCCTTGTGCTGCTCGCGGGGTCCGTACACGTTGAAATAGCGCAGGCCCACGCACTGAAATTCCGCCGCCGGCTGCGCGCGGACGAACTCATCGAACAACAGTTTTGACCGCGCATAGATGTTTAGCGCGGCTTCGTTTTGCGGCGCTTCGGTGAACACCTCGCCGGCGCCGTACACCGACGCCGAGGAAGCGTAGATGTACTGCGCGCCGTGCCTGGCGCAAAATTCATACAACGCTTTGGAGCAGGCGAAATTATTCTCCAGCATATACGCTTCATCGGTGGCCATGGTGTCGGTGCACGCCCCCTGGTGCAGGATTACCGAAGGGCGCCGGCCCGGCCATTGATCGCGTTCCACCGCCGCCAGGAACTCGCGCTTGTCCAGGTAGGCGCTGATGGAAAGGTCGGCGAGGTTGCGGGTTTTGGGGTCGGCGGCGTCTTCAGCGTTAGCGGCGTCGGCGACGTCATCCACCACCAGAATCTCGTTGAGGCCGCGGCGGTTCAACGCCTTCACGAGGTTGGAGCCGATGAACCCGGCACCGCCGGTGACGACGATCATCGCGGGTGATCTCCGTTCCCGTTCCCGTTCCCGTCCCCGTTCCCATCCCCATCCCTGCGGAGGGCGGCTTTCAACTCTTCGATATTGGCGGTGGCGGTTCCCAGTTTGGACACCACGACCCCGGCCACGCCGTTGGCGAGACCCAGCGCGGTATGGTCATCCAGCCCGGCTGCGGTGGCCATGGCCATGACCGCGATCACCGAATCGCCGGCGCCGCTGACGTCGTACACCTCCCGCGCCCGCGCTTGGCGGCGGATGGGGCCGCCTTGCCGTGGGAACAAAACCATGCCGCGGTCGCTCAGGGTCACCAGCAGTTTATCCAGTTGGTGGCGCTCCATCAGCGTGTTCGCCTTGGCCGCCATGTCGTCTTCATCCACCACCGCGCCCGCCACCTGCTCAAACTCCTTGAGGTTCGGGGTCACCATGGCGGCGCCCCGGTAGCGGGAAAAACTGCCGCCCTTGGGATCCACCAGCACCGGGATATGTTTTTCCGCGGCCAGTTCGATGAGGGTTTCGATGCGCTCAAGGCCGCCCTTGCCGTAATCCGACAGCACCACGACTTGGTGGCTTTCGAGGAGTTCGGCAAACTTCGCCGTGGCCGCGTCCAGGGATTCGGCGCCGGGGGGCGATTCAAAATCCGCCCGCAGCAACTGCTGATTGCGGGACAGCACCCGCAGCTTGATGGTGGTTCGGGCCGCGCGGTCCACCACCAGTTGTGGCGCGATGCCCGCCTGGGCGGCGATTTCCGCCACCCGGCCCCCGGCTTCGTCGTCCCCGACCACCGCCAGCAGCGTGCACTTTCCGCCCAGCGAAGTGATGTTGCAGGCGACGTTGCCGGCGCCGCCGATGCGCTCCTCGCTGGCGTCCACGGTCACCACCGGCACCGGCGCTTCCGGTGAAATGCGCTCCACCGGCCCGAACCAGTAGCGGTCAAGCATGGCATCGCCCGCCACCAGGACGTTGCACGCCGGCAGTTTGCCGAGGGCGGCGCTCAGGTCCGCGGCGGACCCGGCGGACCCGGCGGGCTTAGCGGCGGCCGATGCCATAATAAACCAGTCCGGCGCCGCGAATCGCCGCCGGGTCGTAGAGGTTGCGCCCGTCAATGACCACGTCGCCGCGCATGGCCGCCTTGATGCGCGCCGGGTCGGCGGCGCGCAGCACGCGCCATTCGGTAACCACGATCAGGGCGTCCGCGCCGTTCAACGCCTGATAGGGATCATCGCCGTAGAGCGCGAGGTCGTCGCGGCTGCCGTACAGGCGGCGGGCCTGGCCGGTGGCCGCCGGGTCAAAGGCGCGCACGCTCGCGCCCCGCGCCCACAACCCTTCCAGCACCACGCGGCTCGGCGCTTCGCGCATGTCGTCGGTGTCGGGCTTAAACGCAAGGCCCCACAACGCAAAGCATTTTCCGGTTAAATCTTCGCCGAAGTGTTGCAGCGCTTTTTCCACGGGCTTGTGCTTCTGCTTCTCGTTGACCGCATCCACCGCGCCGAGTATGCGCGCCTCGTAGTCGGCGTCAGCGGCGGTTCGGCGCAGCGCGCGCACGTCCTTGGGGAAGCACGAGCCGCCGTAGCCGCATCCGGGATAGATGAAGGCGTAGCCGATGCGCGGGTCGGCGCCGATGCCGACGCGCACCGACTCGATGTCGGCGCCGAGGCGCTCGGCGAGGTTGGCCATCTCGTTCATGCACGAAATCCGCGTGGCGAGCATGGCGTTGGCGGCGTACTTGGTCAACTCGGCGGAGGCGACGTCCATGGCGATGACGCGCTCGCGGTTGCGGTTGAAGGGCGCGTACAGTTTGCGCATGGTTTCCAGGGCGCGCTCGTCCCGGGCGCCGATGATGATGCGGTCGGGTTTCATAAAATCATCCACCGCCGCTCCCTGCTTAAGAAATTCCGGGTTGGAAACCACGCCGAAGGAAATATCCAGGCCGCGCCGGGCGAGGGTTTTGGCGATGGCGGCGCGCACTTTTTCCGTGGTGCCGACCGGCACCGTGGACTTGGTGGCCACCACGCGGTAGCGGTCCAGGCGCGCGCCGATGGACTCGGCCACCGCCAGCACGTGGCGCAAATCCGCCGAGCCGTCTTCCCGGGGCGGGGTGCCCACGGCGATGAACAACACTTCGCCGTGGTCAATGCCGTGGTCTGTGTCGGTGGTGAATGTTAGCCGCCCGACGGCGGCGTTTTCGTGAACAAACTGTTCGAGGCCGGGTTCGTATATCGGCAGGCGCCCGCCCCGCAGGCCGTCTATTTTGTCCGCGTCGTTGTCAACGCACACGACGTTGTTGCCCATTTCGGCGAGGCAGGCGCCGGTAACCAGCCCGACGTACCCGGTGCCGACGACGGTGATGTTCATTTGGCTGGAGTCCGGTTAGATTTTTTTTATGTGCCGGTTGGGTGCGGCCGGCTTCGGCGGCGATAACAGTGGTAGCGGCGGTAGCGGCGGTTCGGCGGTTCGGCGGATTATGCCGGCAGGCCCGGCCGCTTGTCGTCCCGCAGCGCCACGCGCTTTTGCACGGTGCCCCAGCCCTTGCATCCGGGACACTGCCAGTGCAGCGCACTGCTGCTGAACCCGCAGGTGCGGCAGTGGTATTCCCGCCCCTCCCCGACCACCCGGGAGAGCAGGTCGGCGAGCACCGTGAAGTCTTTTTTCTCCCGCGCCGAGCGGTTGTCGGCGGCGCGGGATATGAGCAGTTCGCGCAAGCCTTCGAGGCTTGGATATTTTCGCACCAGGTCGAGCAGCAGCGCCTGGCCGTTATCGTTACCGCCTTTGCCTTCGGTTTCCTTTTTGGCGAGTTCCACCAGCGCGCTGATAAGCCGCGCGTCCGGGCTGTTTTCGATGGCGCGTTCCAGAAACCGCTTGTAGTTTTTTCGCTCGCCGAGCGCCGCGTAACTGTTGGCGACGTGGTCAACCACTTCGCCGAGGGCTTCCGGAGCCCAGTATTCGAGGCCGCGCCAGATGGCGATGGCGTTGTTGTGGTTGCCGCGCATGGACGCCAGCCGCCCGGATTGGATGACCGCGCGAATGCAGCGCGGGTCGTAGCGGAACGCGGATTCCAGGTGCTGCTCGGCGCGCGCGTTTTTGCCGGCGGTGATGGCTTGCTCGGCGAGTTCGCAGCAGTACTGGGCCAGCGGCGACGACAGGTCGAGGTTGGCGAAGCGGGTCAGTTCCTCGGCGATGAGGATGGCGTTGCTCCATTCCTTTTCCTGGTCGTAGATTTGCAGCAGGAAGCGGCTGGCCTGCTCGCGGTGTTCCGGCGCCCGGCGCAGTTCCTGGAAGAGGTTTTCGGCGCGGTCGAACAAGCCGGCCTTGAAGTAATCCTGGGCGAGTTCAAACAACGCCAGCGCGCGCAACTCCTGTTCAAGGTCGGAGCGCGCCACGAGGTTCTGGTGGATGCGCGTGGCGCGTTCGATTTCCCCCTGGCGGCGAAACAAACTGCCGAGGGCGAGGTGCATCTCCACGGTTTCGCTGTCCACTTCCACCGCTTCGAGGAACACCCGCAGCGCCTTGTCGGGCTGCTCGTTGAGCAGAAAACTCAGCCCCTTGAAGTAGGCTTCGGGGAGTTTTTTCGCGCCCGCCGGGGCGCTTCGCTCGCGCTTGGCCATGATCCACCCGCCGACCGCGGCGCTGGGCAGGAGCAGCAGTAACCAGAGGGGGTCCATTTGATTTCGTCGGGGTTTGGTTTCGTTCTGTCTGGTTCGCCCGCGGTCAACTGGAACCGGAACCGGCGGCGTTGTGCGGAACGGGAACGAGGGCGGGTTCGATTTTTCTGGTTTTGGAAAACCGGCGGCGGGCGCCGAGCGAATGGAGCAGCGCCAGCAGATAACCCGCCACCAGGCCCAGGGCCAGGGTGATCAACAACAATAGCGGCAGTCGGCCCTGGAAATGCAGGCCGAAGTAATAGTTGAGCTCCACCGGCTGGGGGTTTTTGTAAGTGAAGGTCAGCCCGAAGAGCGCCACCACCACGATCAGCGTCACGTACAGGAGTTTTTTCATTCCGCGTCCTCGGTGCCATCGGCGCGCTCCACTTCCACTCCCTTGATACGCTCAGGCGGGTTTCCGCGCGCGGCCCCGTTGACGCGCTCGCGCAGGCCGGCCCCCGGCTTGAAGTGAGGCACGTATTTTTCCGGCACCCGCACCTGCGCGCCGGTTTTCGGGTTGCGCCCGGTTCGCGGCGGCCGGTAGTGCAGGGTCATGCTGCCGAAGCCGCGGATTTCGATGCGCTCGCCGGCGGCCAGCGCCGAAGCCATGCGCTCAAGTATGCTGTTGACCGCGAGTTCCACGTCCTGCTCCGACAACTGCGGCTGCTCCCGGTTGATGCGGGCCACCAGTTCGGACTTGGTCAGCGCCGGCTGTTCGGGCTGCTTGCTGGGGTCGCGTGCCATGGCAGAAAAAAGTTAGCAAAGAAAAAAGATATTTAACTCAGGGGGTTTGCTTGCCGAGTTGCTCTTTGAGTTTGTCTCCCAGTTTCGCGCTTTCGAGTCCGGCGTCGCGGGCGTATTCCTCGGCGGCTTCGCCTTCGAGTTCGGTTTCCCTGACCTTGATGGACAGCGAAATGCGGCGCTCCTTGCGGTCTATGCTGGTGATTTTGGCGTCTATTGCATCCCCCGCGGAAAGCGCCGAGCGCGCGTCTTCGACGCGTTCCCTGGAGATTTCCGAAGCCCGCAGGTAGCCCTCCACGCTGGGCGCGAGTTCCACGACGGCACCCTTGGCGGACACTTCCTTGATCACGCCCTTGACCGCGCTGCCCTTGCCGTTGCCGGTCACGTAGCCGATGAACGGGTCTTCGCGGGCTTGCTTGAGGCCCAGGGAAATGCGCTCGCGTTCGGCGTCCACGGCGAGCACCACCACGGTCAGGTCATCGCCTTTCTTGTAGTCGGTGACCACTTCCTCGCCGGTCCGCTCCCAGGACAGGTCGGAAAGGTGAACCAGGCCGTCAATGCCGCCTTCGACGCCGATGAAGATGCCGAAGTCGGTGATCGAGCGGATGTTGCCGTTGATGACGTCGCCCTTCTTGTGGGCCGTGGCAAACTCTTCCCAGGGATTGGGTTTGCACTGCTTCATGCCGAGGGAAATGCGCCGCCGTTCGGGGTCAATGTCGAGCACCATGACCTCCACTTCGTCGCCGACGTGGCAGACCTTGGCGGGATGGATGTTCTTGTTGGTCCAGTCCATCTCCGACAAATGCACCAGCCCTTCCACGCCCTCTTCGAGTTCCACGAACGCGCCGTAGTCGGTGAGGTTGGTGACCCGCCCGAACAGCCGGGTGTCCACCGGGTAGCGGCGCGCGAGGTCCAGCCACGGGTCTTCGCCGAGTTGTTTGAGGCCCAGCGAAACCCGGCACTGCTCGCGGTCGAACTTGAGCACCCGTGCTTCGATTTCATCGCCGACGTTCAACACTTCGGAAGGATGCTTGACGCGCTTCCACGCCAGGTCGGTGATGTGCAGCAGCCCGTCGAGGCCGCCGAGGTTGACGAAGGCGCCGTAGTCGGTGAGGTTTTTCACCACGCCCTTGATCACCATGCCCTCTTCCAGGGTGTCGAGCAGTTTCTCGCGCTCTTCGCTGAGTTCGTTCTCGACGATGGCGCGCCGGGAGACCACGATGTTATTGCGCGCCTGGTCGAGTTTGATGATCTTGAAATCGAGTTCGCGCCCTTCGATGTAGGCCGAATCCTTGACCGGGCGCACGTCCACCAGCGACCCCGGCAGGAAGGCGCGCAGGCCGCTGACTTCAACGGTGAACCCGCCCTTGACCTTGCCGGTGATGACGCCGTTGATGATGGTGTTTTCATCGTGGGCTAATGCCAGCTCCGCCCAGGCGCGCGCGCGCATCGCCCGCTCCCTGGACATGCGGGTATTGCCGGTGCCGTCCTCCACCGCCTCCAGCGTCACCTCCACTTGATCGCCGACCTTGACGGTCAACTCGCCTGCGGAATTCTTGAACTCCGCCGCCGGAATTTCCGCGTCCGACTTCAACCCGGCGCTGACGATCACGTAGTCGTCATTCGCTTCCACCACGTCGCCGACGATCAACTCGCCGGGGCGCATGATCACATCCGCCAGACTCTCTTCCAGTAACGCCGCAAAACTTTCTGTCATAGTTAATCAAAGCCCGGTCAAAAATTTTTCCCGGACAGCCTCTGTTAAATCAATGTAATGGTTGTCATTCAAATCGCGCTGGCGTCATACCTGTTACCGCCGCCGCGCCCCGGCGCCGTTCAGCCCTTGTTCAGCCCTTGTTCAATTTTCAGTTCGCAGGTTTTTTCCACCCGCTCGACAACCACCGCCATCACTTCTTCAATGGATAATTCGGTGGTGTCCAACTCAAAGGCATCATCGGCGCACCGCAAGGGGGAAACGGAGCGGTTCCGGTCGCGCCGGTCGCGCTCCGCGATCTCCCTTGCAAGCCGCCGCATAGTAACATCAAAACCCTTGTCTCTCAACTGCTTGAAGCGCCGTTTTGCGCGCGCTTCGGCGCCGGCGGTGAGAAAGATTTTGCAGCGCGCGGCGGGGAACACCACGGTTCCCATGTCGCGCCCGTCGGCCACCAGCCCCGGCGGCCGGGCGCAGCGCCGCTGCCAATCCAGTAGCGCGGCGCGCACTTCGGGCAGGGACGCGACCTTTGAGGCCCGTTCGCCGGCCTGCTCGGTGCGAATCTGATCGCCGATTTCTTCGCCGCCTTGTTCGCCGCCTTGTTCGCCGCCCAGGTACACCGCGCCGTCCCGGAACGACAACGCAAGGCCAACCGCCAGCGCCGCCAGTTTTTCCGCGTCGTCGAGGGCGATGCCGTCGCGGTGCGCCAGCAGGCCCAGCACCCGGTACAAGGCGCCGCTTTCCAGGTAGTGCCAGCCGAGGCGGGCGGCCAGCGCCTGGGCGACGGTTCCCTTGCCGGAGCCGCTGGGGCCGTCGACGGCGACTATCAGTATTTCGGGCGGCGCTTTAGTCGGCATGGAGGTCAAGTCCGGCTTGCCTGGCGACCCGGCAAAATTCGGGGAATGAGGTGGCGATGTTTTCGCAATCCAACACTTCCACCGGGTCTTTGGCGGCGCCCCCGGCCACCGCGAAGGCCATGGCGATGCGGTGATCTCCACGGCTTTCCACGCGCCCGCCGTGCAGAACGCCGCCGTTGATGGTCAGCCCGTCGGCGTGCTCCTCGACGGCCACGCCGAGGGCCTTGAGGCCCGCCGCCACGCCGCCGATGCGGTCGCTTTCCTTGACCCGCAACTCCCCGGCGCCGCGGATTTCCGTGACCCCGCGCGCGCAGGCCGCGGCCACGGCGATGGCGGGAATCTCGTCTATGGCCGAGGCCACGTCGCCACCGTCAATGCGGCAGCCGCGCAGGCCGGCGGAGCGCACCCGCAGGTCGGCCAGCGGCTCGCCGCCGACGGTGGCCGGGGCGCGCAACTCGATATCGGCGCCCATTCGTTTGAGGATGGTGAGCACGCCGTTGCGGCTCGGATTGACGCCGACGCCGGGAAGCAGCACGTCGCTGCCGCGCACGATGCAGGCCCCCACCAGAAAAAACGCCGCCGAAGACAAGTCCGCCGGCACGCGGATTTCGCAGCCGCGCAGGCCGCCCGCGCCGCCGTTCCCGTTCCCGCCGCCGCGCACGCTGACCTTCCCTTCGCCAATGCTTGGCGGGCAACCGAACGCCGCCAGCATCCGCTCGGTGTGATCCCGGGTCGGCCACGGCTCGGTCACCGAAGTTACGCCATCGGCGTACAACCCGGCCAGCAGCAGGCACGACTTCACCTGGGCGCTGGCGACCGGCATGGCGTAGTGAATGCCCCGCAGTTGCGGCGCCGGGGTGATGGTCAGCGGCGGCTTGCCGGCGGCGGCGGCGATCACCGCCCCCATGTCCGTCAGCGGCTCGATAATCCGGCCCATGGGCCGCGCGCGCAGGGATTCATCGCCGGTCACGGTGGCCGGCCAGCGCTGGCCGCACAACAAACCGGTCATCAGGCGCAGCGCGGTTCCCGAATTTCCCATGTCCAAAGCCGCGTCCGGGGGCCGGAGTCCGCGCAGGCCGACGCCGTGGATGAGGTATTCGTTTTCGTCCACCTTTTGGATGGACACGCCCATCCGCCGGAACGCGGCGATGGTGGCCAGCACGTCTTCGCCCTGTAACAGGTTTCGCACCCGGCTGGCGCCGGTGGCGATGGCGCCGAGCATCACCGCACGGTGGGAGATGGACTTGTCGGCGGCGACCCGGATTTCACCGCGCAGGGGGCCGCCGGGGGTTGCCAGCAATCGCACGGGGGGCCTCAGCGTCCGGGTCAGGAACGCCGGTTGCGCCTTTCGGCGACCCCGGAGCGGGTTGCTTTGGCGGCGGCGAACAGGCGTTCGAGGGCGTCGCCGTCGGCCTCTTCAATCATCGCGCCGATGCGCCCGAGGCGTTCGCTGAACTGGCCGAGGTGCCGCAGGATTTGTTCGCGGTTCATCAGGCAGATGTCGCGCCACATCTCCGGGTCGCCGGAGGCGGTGCGGGTGAAATCGTAGAACCCGCCGGCGGCCACGTCGGCCAGGTCGTGGCCGCGCGCAAGGTCGCCGGACTCGGCGAAAAAATCCACCATGGCGTAGGCCAGCACGTGGGGCAGGTGGCTGGTGAGCGAAAGCGCCCGGTCGTGCAGCTCCACTTCCATAATGCTGACCCGCGCCCCGGCGGCGGCCCACATTGCCCCGACCCGCGCAAGGGCGTCTGCGTCGGTATCCGCCAGCGGCGTCAGCACCACGTTGTGATTGCGGAACAGGCCGGCGGTGGCCGAGCCGACCCCGGAATGTTCCTTGCCGGCCACCGGATGACCGGGCACGAAGCGGCTGAGTTGCGCCCCCAGCACGGTGGCCGCCCGGCAGACCCCGGCCTTGACGCTGCCGACGTCGGTGATGACCTTGTCGGGGTCGTGATCGAGGGCCGGGCGGATGGCTTCGAACAATCCGGCGATGGCGTTGACCGGCGTTGCCAGGATGATCATGTCGGCGCGTACGGCGGCGCGCGCGGGGTCTTCGGCGATCTCGTCAATGACGCCGAGCGCAAGCGCCCGTTCGAGGTTGGCCCGGGAGCGCCCGGCGCCGATGACCTTGCCCACGCATTTGCGCTCCTTGAGCGCCAGGGCCAGCGAGCCGCCGATCAGGCCGACGCCGATGACCGCCAGCACCGGGGCATAAAAGTGCCCCGAATCCCCCGAATCCCCCGCAAACGGCTCCCCGGAAATGTCCGCGCCGCTCAACTGGAGACCGGGTAGGAGCCGAGATTTTTGAACAGACCCGCTTCGGCTTTCAGTTCTTGCAAGGCTTCGGCGATTTCCGCGTCTGCTTGATGGCCGGCGACGTCCACGAAGAAAATGTATTCCCACAACCCGGTTTTGGATGGCCGCGACTCGATCCGGGTCATGTCCACGCGGTGGTCCAGCAGCGGCTTGAGCAGGTGAAACAACGCCCCCGGCCGGTTGCGGCAGGACAGCAGCAAACTGGTTTTGTCGTCGCCGCTGGGCGGCGTCGGGCGGTTGGAAAACACCAGGAAGCGGGTGGCGTTGCCGGGCTCGTCCTCGATGTTGGCCGCGAGGTGGGCGAGTTCATAGCGCTCGGCGGCGCTGTCGCCGGCGATGGCCGCCGAGGCCGGATCGTCCCGCGCGCGGATGGCGGCGTCGGCGTTGCTGCTCGCCGGAATCAGTTCGACCCCGGGCAGGTTGCGGTCGAGCCAGCGTTTGCACTGGGCCAGGGACTGGGAGTGGGCGATCACCCGTTTGACCGAGGATAACCGCTCGCCTACGCCGAGCAGGTTGTGATGAATCCGCAGGTTGACTTCCCCGCAGGTGGTCAGCGAGGTGGTCACCAGGCGGTCGAGGGTGCCGCTGACGCCGCCTTCGGTGGAGTTCTCCACCGGCGCCACGGCGAAGTCGGTCTGCCCGGTTTCCGCGGCGCGAAAAATCTCGTCTATGGTGGCGTAGGGCACGATGCGGATGGAACTGCCGAAATGCTGCCGCGCCGCCGACTCGGTGTAGGTTCCCAGCGGCCCGAGGATGGCCACCGACAGGCCGGCTTCGGAGCCACGGGTGATGGACATGATCTCCCGGAACAACGCTTCCAGCGCGGCGTTATCCAGCGCGCCCTGGTTCAGTTTTCGCAACCGCTTCAGCACCCGCGCTTCGCGCTCCGGGCGGTAGAACGCCGGCTGGTCCGGGGATGCCGCCGATTGATCCGCCGATTGGCCGGACAGTTTAATCGCCCCGATAGCCTGCGCGACTTCAATGCGCCGGTTCATCAGCGCGAGGATTTGCTCATCAATCTCGTCTATGCGGTCGCGATGGACTTTGAGTTGCTTCTCGGTGTCGGTTTCTTTGCTCACTTTGACTTGGTGGTTTGAAAAATTGTTCGCCTGGATTCCCGCATGCGCGGGAATTGTATAAGTTCACTAATTCGCTGACAATTTTCATCCTACGCCGCCATCGGGCGCGTCTTCATCCGGCTGGCCGGTGTCTGCGACTTTGCTGACGCTGACCAACCGCTCTTTTTCCTTCAGGGAAATCAGGCGCACGCCCTGGGTGTTGCGGCCGACTACGGACACTTCGGCTACGCGGGTGCGTACCAGGATGCCGCCGTCGGTGACCAGCATCACTTCGTCGCTGTCGCGCACCAGCAATGCGCTGACCACCTGGCCGTTGCGCGGCGAGGTTTTGATGGCGATTACGCCTTTGCCGCCGCGGCCTTTGCACGGGAACTCGGACAAAGGGGTGCGCTTGCCGTAGCCGTTTTCGGTGCTGATCAACAACTCGGCGGCGGCGGTGTCGCCCGGCGCGACGATCAGGGCAATCACCTTGTGCCCGGCTTCCAGTTTGATGCCGCGCACGCCGATGGCGCCGCGCGCGGTGGTGCGCGCTTTGGTTTCGCTGAAGCGCGCCGCTTTGCCGTTGTCGCTGAGCAGCAGCAGATCATCGCCGCCGCCGGTGAGCGCCACGCCGACCAGGTGGTCGTCTTCGCGGAAGGTGACCGCCTTAAGACCGGACGAGCGCGGTTTGGAAAATTTTTCCAGCGCGCATTTGGCGATGGTGCCGTTGGCGGTCGCCATGACCACGTACTTGCCGGCGGCGCCGGCTTTGACGGGCAAAATCGCCGTAACTTTCTCGCCGGCGTCCAGGGGCAGCAGGTTGACCAGCGGCTTGCCGCGCGCCTGGCGTCCGGCCTGGGGGAGTTGGAACACTCGCAGCCAGTAGACCTTGCCGCGGTCGGAAAAACACAGGATGGTGTCGTGGGAGTTGGCGACGAACATGCGCCCGACGAAATCCTCCTCTTTGGTGCGCGTGGCGATGCGGCCCTTGCCGCCGCGCCGCTGGGCGGTGTAGTCGGTCGCCGGCTGGGATTTGGCGTAGCCGGCGTGGGACAGCGTTACCACCACGTCTTCTTCGGGGATCAGATCCTCCATGGACAGGTCAATTTCGCCGTCTCGGATTTCGGTGCGGCGTTCATCGCCGAACTGCTCGCGCACCCCGGCGAGTTCTTCGCTGATGACTTCCATGAGGCGGTCGGGGTTGCGCACGATCTCCACGAGCGCGGTGATTTCATCCATGAGGCCGATGTATTCGCCGTGGATTTTTTCCTGTTCAAGTCCGGTCAGGCGGTGCAGGCGCAGTTCGAGGATGGCCTGGGCCTGGGCCGGCGACAGCCGGTATCCGCCTTCCCCCGCGCCGTCCCCCGCACCGTATTGCTCGCCGAGGTCCGCGGGCCGCGACAGCTCGCTGCTGCGGGCCAGCATCGCCGCCACGCCGCCGGGTTTCCAGCGCGCCGCGAGCAGTTTCTCTTTGGCTTCCGCCGGCGTGCGCGCCGCCTTGATGGCGGCGATGATGGGGTCAATGTTGGCCAGCGCCACCGCCAGCCCTTCGAGGATGTGGGCGCGCTCCCTGGCCTTGCGAAGTTCAAACAAGGTGCGCCGGGTGACCACTTCGCGGCGGTGCTTGACGAACTCGTCGAGGATTTCCCTGAGGTTGAACAGGCGCGGCTGGTTTTTGCCGAGGGCCACCATGTTGATGCCGAACGCAGCCTGCATCTTGGTCTGCTGGTAGAGGTTGTTCAGCACCACGTCGGCCTGCTCGCCGCGTTTCAGTTCGATCACCATGCGCATCCCCGATTTGTCGGACTCATCGCGCATCGCCGAGATGCCTTCGAGGCGCTTGTGCTTCACGAGGTCGGCGATTTTTTCCATGAGCCGGGCCTTGTTGACCTGGTAGGGCAGCTGGCTGACGATGATGGACTCGCGGCCACTTTTGGCCTGTTCGATTTCGGTTCGGGCGCGCACGTCAACGCGCCCGCGCCCGGTCGCGTAGGCCTGGCGGATGCCGCTGCGGCCGATGATGATGCCGGCGGTGGGGAAGTCCGGGCCGGGCAGGTGTTCCATCAGCCCGGCGATGGTGATGTCCGGGTCTTTGATGAGCGCGAGGGCGGCGTCTATGGTCTCGGCGAGGTTGTGCGGCGGTACGTTGGTGGCCATGCCCACGGCGATGCCGGTGGAGCCGTTGACCAGCAGGTTGGGGGCGCGGGCCGGCAGCGTCAGGGGCTGGGTTTCGGTTTCATCGTAGTTGAGGCCGAACTCCACGGTTTCCTTGTCGAGGTCGGACAGCAACTCGTGGGCGATCCGCGCCAGGCGGATTTCCGTGTAGCGCATGGCGGCCGGGGAATCGCCGTCCACCGAGCCGAAGTTTCCCTGACCGTCAACCAGCGGGTAGCGCATGGAAAAACTCTGGGCCATGCGCACGATGGCGTCGTACACCGCGGTATCGCCGTGGGGATGGTACTTGCCGATCACGTCCCCCACCACCCGCGCGGATTTTTTATAGGCCTTGTTGTAGTCGTTGCCGAGCACCGACATGGCGTACAAAACCCTGCGGTGCACCGGCTTCAAGCCGTCGCGGACGTCGGGCAGCGCGCGCCCGACGATGACGCTCATGGCGTAATCGAGATAGGAGCGGCGCATCTCCTGTTCGAGATTGGCGGGTACGGTCTCCTTGGCGAAGCTCAGGTCGGTGCCGGGGTCGGTCATTGGGTCGGTGCCGGGGTCGGTCATTGGGCCGGAAAGTCCGGGAATCGGGCCGGTTCAGGATGAGAAAACGATAGCCGGGCGTGGCCGAAACTGGAGGGCGGATTTTACCATACCCGCCCGCCAAAACGCACCCGTCAAACGAACCAAAATACGCCAACCAAAACCCGCCCCGCGAACGCAAACCCGCAAAAAACATGGGGCGAAAAAACCGCAAAAAAAAAACGGCGACCGGAATGCCCGGCCGCCGTTTCCCGTTTGCCGTCGGGAAATTGGTCGAAAATCAGCCCGCGCCGCTCGGCACCACGCCCGGCGAACCGGACGCCGTGGGCGCCGCAGATGAGTCTTCGGACAGCGATTTGACCACGCCGTAGGTCATCAACAGCAGGATCACGCTGACCGGCAACGCCGCCGCGATGGACGCGGTCTGCAATGCCTTGAGGCCGCCGGCGAGCAGCAACGCCGCCGCCACCAGGCCTTCGCCCACGCCCCACACGATGCGGAAGCGTTGCGGTGGGTTGTCATCGCCCATGCTCAGCATGGTGGTGATTACCAGCGTGCCCGAGTCGGACGAGGTGATGAACCACGTGGCCAGCAGGAAGGTGCACAACGCAGTCACCAGCCAGGTCAGGACCTGCCAGTCAAACATCCGCTCAATGGTATGAAACAACGCCGCGGCACCGCTCAGCTCCCAACTGCGGACGGACTCCAAAATGCCCGCGGTACCGATGCCATCGGCGGCGTTCAACTCCAGAAACAAGCCGTTGCCGCCGAATAGCCCGAGCCACAGGAAGCCGATGGTGGTCGGCACGAACAACGTGCCAACGATGAACTCGCGGATCGTGCGGCCGCGCGAGATGCGCGCGATGAACATGCCGACGAACGGCGCCCATGCTATCCACCAGCCCCAGTAGAAAATGGTCCAGCCGCTCTGCCAGGCTTGTTCGCCCGAGCTGTTGGCCGTCCAGAAGCCCATGGGAATGGCGTGCCAGATATAGTCGCCGAAAGCAGTTACGAGGAAACTCATCAGCCATTCAAACGGACCGCCGATCAGGAAAATTAGCAACAAGATGATGCTGAGTCGCACGTTCCACTCGGAGATAATGCGGATGCCTTTGCCGACACCGGTAACCGCGGATATGGTGGCGATGATGGAAATGACGGCGACCAGAATCAGTTTGGTCACCAACCCCGGGTCAATGCCAAACAGTTTCTCAAGCCCGGCCGCCATCTGCGTAACGCCAAGACCGAGCGAGGTGGCGACGCCGAACACGGTGCCGAACACCGCCAGCAAATCCACGGCGTGGCCGGTGGGGCCATAGATCTTGTCGCCGATTACCGGATACAGCGATGAACGCAGCGTGAACGGCAAGCCTTTGCGGAAGCCGAAATACGCGAGACTCAAGCCAACGATGGCGTACACCGACCACGCATGCAAACCCCAGTGGAAATAAGTTACGCGCATGGCGTGCACGGCACGGTTCATATCCAACCCAAGGGCACCACCGAGGTCGGCGTGCGGGTTGTTGGGATAGCCCCACGGCTGCGAGTTATCAAAATAGAACATCGGCTCGGATATGGAGAAGAACAAAATACCGATGCCGACCCCTGCGGAAAACAGCATTGAAAACCACGAGAAGTAACTGAACTCCGGCCGCGCAGCGTCACTGCCGAGGCGAATCTTGCCATGCCTGCTTACCATCAAGTAGATGCAAACGAAGAATATGGCGCACAAGGTCAGGATGTAATACCAACCGAGCGTCGATTCAATCCAGCCGCGAATGGCCGTGTAGATGCCGTTGGCAAATTCCACGTTGAGCACGGTGAACAATACGAACGCGGCCACCATGCCTTTCGCGGCAAGGCTCATGCCGGGATGGAGGCCGTGCCACAGCCCTCCGCTGGCGACCTGGGGTTTGTTGTTTGACATATCTATATTCCTCAAAGTTGTGTTTGTCTGTTATGGGTAAAACAAAAAGCGGTAGGCCCATTATACCGAAAAGCAGCCGCTTACCACCCCCCTGTCGGCGACAGATAGAAATATGCCGGTTTCAGAAAAATCCCCCCAAAAACGGCGCAAACGCCCGCCAGCCTTCATTTCCGCGCCGATGGCGGGCGGGTCAATGCCCCCCCATGAGTCAGAACCGGAACGAGAAAGTCAGGCCGATGCCGTGCTCGGCGGCCGCATCTTCCCGCTCCCGCCGGGTGCCGTACAACTCCAGGCGCAGGCCGGGGGGCGTGTGCCAGCCCCGGCCTTTCCATATTCCGGCGAAATCCAGGGTGAGGCGCTGGCTGTGGCCGGCGTCAGTCCATTCGGGTTCCAGGGTCAGCGCCAGCCCGCGCCCCGGTGCGCCGGGGTCAAAGCGCGCCGCCACGCCGCCGCTCCAGTCCTCAAAGTTCTTGTCTTCGTGGTCCACCAGATAGCGGCCCTGTATGGTGAAATCCACGCCGGCATTGGGGTTGGCGTAGTTGAACGACACGCCAACATCCCCGCCGGTGCCGGTTTCCGCGTCCCCGGCGTCCTGGCGCACGCCCAGTTCCAGCGTCGTACGCACGCGGTTGCCCGACTCCAGAATCGGCGCGTGGGTTCCTTCCAGGGACAGCCGGCCGCGTTGCACGTCCTCCTTGATTTCCGCCAGTTGCGCGGTTTCCTCGGATTCAATTTGTAACGCCAGCGCGTCCCCCTTGACCGCCAGGCCGAAGGTGCGCCCGGCGAACAGGTCATAGCGCGCGCCCAGGTTCATCATCCCCATCTTGATGTCGGTTTCCCGCACCGCTTCACCGGCCTCCTTCAAGCGCATCTCGCCCTGGCCGTATCCCAGCAGCCCCCAGACTTCCCATCCATTGGGCGATGCCCAGTGCGCGTACGGATACACGCTGGTCAGCGATGCCTCCAGATCGCCCTCGCTGTCGTTGGTTTCGCCGAAATCCCATTCGCCATCGCCTTCGCTGTGGGTCAGCGCGATGCCGCCACGGACGTTCTCGTCAATGCTTTCAACGCCGAAAGTGACCGAGGTTACGTCTCCGGACAGGGTCAGTACATCGGCTTCGTTGTCGTCGTCTATATCCTTGCCATCAAAACTGCTGCCGGTGCCGCGCCCCCACAACACCACGTTTCCGCCGCCGGCGTTGCCGTTCGCCCCGTCTTCGTGCAGGTTGATCTGGAAAGCGCTGCGCGTCAGCAGTTCGCGGGAGGACATCACTTCGGAATCGGCGTCTTGCCGGCGGCTCCATTCATCCGGGTTGCGGGTGAAGGGGATTTGTGCAAGCCCCGGCCCCGGCCCATTGGCATTGGCATTGACATGGGCATTGGCATCCGCATAACCGACGCCGCCGTGGGGTTGTGCGCCGCCGCCGCCACCGCCCCCGCCAATAATACGCGCAGCATCAAGGCTCATCCGATGCCCGCCGATGACCACCCAGGACGCGCCCGCCCGGGCCGATGGTCCCGTCATCCGCTCGCTGATGCTTTCCCCGGCATCGCTCGCCACCGTGCGCCCGAAACGCGCCAGCCAGCCCTTCATTACGCGGGCGTGGCGTTCCCTGCCGGCCTGCATCGCCACCGTCACCGTCGCTATGTTGCTGTCGCTGGTGCCGTCGTTCACCAGATAGGTGAAGCGGTCACTGTCCGCCTCGCTGCCGTCGTGGACGTAAGTGAACGTCCCGTCGCCGAGCAGGCTCAGTGTGCCGTATTGCGGGGGCATCATCATGCTGGCGGTTAAATCACTGCGCGCCGTATCCGGGTCGCGGTCGTTGTCCAGTACGCTCGCCGCACCACCCACCAGCAACGTCGCCGTGCCGCCTTTGGTCATCGTGATGCGGTCATCCACCGCCACCGGCGAGTCGTTGTCCGCCGTGACCGTGATGGTTACCGTAGCCGGGGCCGAGGTGTTCTGTCCGTCCCGCACCGTCAGGCTGAACACCAGGTCCATGCTTTCCGTCAACTGCGGCACGGCAAAAACCGGGCGCACCGTGGTCATGCCGGCAAGGGTGACACCCGGCCCGCTCGCCTGGCTCCACTGGTACAGCAGGGTCTCGCCCTCCGGGTCCGTGGAGGCGCTGCCGTCCAGGGTGAC
This sequence comes from Candidatus Poriferihabitaceae bacterium, assembly GCA_965212085.1. Lineage (GTDB taxonomy): Bacteria > Pseudomonadota > Gammaproteobacteria > Arenicellales > Poriferihabitantaceae > JAHRAW01. The sequence goes on from OZ243042.1 coordinate 375,910, forward strand.
GGTTACGACGGCACCGTCTGGCTCGGCCACGGTTTGATCCGGGCCGGCGTGGGCGGTCGGGGCGTCGTTGGCCCCGGCGGTGACCGTGATGGTCACGGTGTCCGGCGTTGAGGCCGCGCCTTGCGGGTCGGCGACGATGAGGCGGAATACCAGCACCACGTCCGATAACAGTTCGGTCGGCGCGATGAAGGTCGGCCGCTCGGCGGCGGTATTATCGAGAGTCACTTGCGCTTCGCTCAACCGGGTCCACGCAAATGTCAGGGCCTCACTCTCCGGGTCGGACGAGGCACTGCCGTCGAGGGTTACGGTCGCGCCTTCGGCCACGGTCTGCGGTTGGCCCGCTTCGGCGGTGGGCGCGTCGTTATCCGCCGTTACCGTGATCGTCACCGTCGCCGTGTTGCTGTCCAGAGCGCCGTCGTTCACGAGATAGGTGAAACTGTCGCCGGTGGTTTCGCTGCCGTCGTGGGTGTACGTGAAGGTGCCGTCCGCGTTCAACCTCAACGTGCCGCGAGCCGGGGCGGCGCCCACCCTGACCGTCAACGACCCGGTCGCCGTCTCCGCATCACGGTCGTTGTCCCGCACACTCGACGCGCCACTACTCAAGATCGTCCCCGTGCCGCCTTCGGCCACCGTGAGCGCATCATCAACCGCCACCGGCGCCTCGTCCACGTTGGTCACCGTCACCGTGGCCGTCGTGGTTACGGGCACGCTACCCGCCGTGGCGGTGACGCTGAGGACGTACACCGGCGGCCCGCCTGCTTCTTCAAAATCCTCGCCGCCGCCGATGTAGGTAATCGCGCCGCTCGCGGCGTCAATATCAAACCTGCCTTGAGGGTCCCCCGCGGTGATCGCATATACCGGCGTGTCGCTGTCATCCGGGTCGGTGGCGGTTGCCGTGCCCAACGCAACCGGCGTCGTGCGGCCGTCCCGGTTCTCCGCCAGCTCAAAAGCGTAAGGAGCGCCGGCAAATACCGGTATATCGTCCTGGCCCGCTATCGTGATGACCACCGTGTCCGGCTGTGATGCCGTGTTCTGGTCATCGGTGACGATCAACCGGAACTCCAGCATCGCAGGCGCGGACAGCCCGGTGGGGGCGGTGAAGGTGGGTTGGGCGACGGTGGCGTCGTTGAGGGTGACGGCAAGCCCGCTGGTTCGGGTCCATTGCCAGGTCAGCGCTCCGCCCTCCGGGTCCGTGGAGGCGCGGCCGTCCAGGGTCACGGTGACGCCTTCGGTCACAGCCTGCGGCGGGCCTGCTTCCGCGATGGGCGCGTCGTTGGCGTCGGTTACCGTCACCGTGACCGGCGCGGTCGCCGCAAAAGCGCCCGCCGTGGCGGTGATGGTGAGGTCGTAGGCCGGCGGCCCGCCTTGCGCTTCAAAATCTTCGCCGGCGCCGATATAAGTAATCGCGCCGCTTGTCCCGCCAATGCGGAAGCGGGCGGTGTCGCCGGCGGTGATGCCGTACGCGATCGTGTCGTCCTCCGGGTCGGCGGCCGTCACCGTGCCCACTGCCACCGCCGCCGTGCTGCCGTTCAGGTTCTCCGCCAGTTCAAAGGCGTAGGTGGCCGAATCAAACTCCGGCGCTTCGTTCACGTTGGTTACCGTCACCGTGGCCGTCGTGGTTACCGGAACACCGCCCGAAGTGGCGGTGATGATGAGGTCGTACACCGGCGGCCCGCCCGCTTCTTCAAAATCCTCGCCGCTACCGGTATAAGTAATCGTGCCGCTCGCGGCGTCAATCGCAAACCGGTTTTGCGGGTTACCGGCGGTGATCGCATATCTCGGCGTGTCGGACACATCCGGGTCGGTGGCGATTACCGTGCCCACCGGCACCGGCGTCGTGCGGCCGTCTTCGTTTTCCGCCAGGTCAAAAGCGTAGGCGGAGCCGATAAACATCGGGATATCGTCCTGGCCCGTGACCGTGATGATCACGGTGTCCGGCGTTGATGCCGTAGGCTGATCATCGGTGACGATGAGCCGGAACTCCAGCATCGCAAGCGCGGAAAGTCCGGTGGGGGCGGTGAAGGTGGGTTGTGTGGCGGTGGCGTCGTTGAGCGTGATGCCCGAACCGCCGATGAGTTCCCATTGATACGTCAACGCCCCGCCCTCCGGGTCCGTGGAGCCGGTGCCGTCCAGAGTCACGGCGACGCCTTCGGTCACGGTCTGCGGTTGGCCCGCTTCCGCGGTCGGCGCGTCATTGACGCCGGCCACCCGGATGGTTACTCCGCCCTCGTCCGTGCCACCCCGGCCATCGGTGATTCGGTAGGTGGCCGTCACGGAGCGGCTCGCGTCCGTCGCGAGGTCTTCAAATGCGCCGTTCGGATTGAAACTGAGCCTGCCGTCGGCGTCGCGGGTGAGCGTGCCGCCGCCCGTTACGGCGACCGCTTGACCGTTAATCACTGATGTGCCGTTGATGGCGGCGACGGTCAGGGTGTCATTGTCTTCGTCCGTATCGTTGGTGCGCGCGTCAAACACCACCGCCGTCTCCTCGTTGGTATCGGCGGCATCGTCCACCGCCACCGGCGGGTCGTTGGCGTCGGTTACCGTCACCGTGACCGGCGCGGTCGCTGCAAAAGTGCCCGCCGTGGCGGTGACGGTGAGATCGTAGGTCAATGGTTCCGTCTCAAAATCCTCGCCGGTGCCGATATAACGAATGACGTCAGTCGTCGGGATAATGTTAAAGAGACCGGCGCCGCCGGTGGTGATGGCGTAAGTAATCACGTCATTCTCCGGGTCGGTGGCCCTCACCGTATTCACGTCTATCGGCGTCATGCTGCCGTCCCGGTTCTCCGCAAGTATGAAAGCGTAAGGGTCGCCGACAAATACCGGCGGCTCATCCACGTTGGTTACCGTGACCGTGACCGTCGTGGTGACGGGAACACCGCCCGCCGTGGCGGTGACGCTAAGTTCGTACACCGGCGGCCCGCCTGCTTCTTCAAAATTCTCGCCGCCGCCGATGTAGGTAATCGCGCCGCTCGTGGAACCAATCTGGAACTTGCCCTGCGGATTACCGGCGGTGATCGCATATCTCGGCGTGTCGCTGTTATCCGGGTCGGTGGCGGTTGCCGTGCCCAAAGCAACCGGCGTCGTGCTGCCGTCCAGGTTCTCCGCCAGGTCAAAAGCGTAAGGAGCGCCGGCAAACACCGGGATATCGTCCACACCCGTGACCGTGATGATCACGGTGTCCGGCGTTGATGCCGTAGTCTGATCATCGGTGACGATGAGCCGGAACTCCAGCATCGCAAGCGCGGAAAGTCCGGTGGGGGCGGTGAAGGTGGGTTGGGCGGCGGTGGGGTTGATGAGGGTAACAGCCGGGCCGCCGGTGCGGCTCCATTGATAACCCAGCGCCCCGCCCTCCGGGTCCGAGGAACCGGTGCCGTCCAGGGTTACGGTTACCCCTTCGGCCACGGTCTGCGGCAGCCCTGCTTTCGCGGTCGGTGCGTCGTTGACGCCGGCCACCCGGATGGTTATTCCGCCCTCGTCCGTGCCGCCTTGACCATCCGATATTTGGTAGGTGGCCGTTACCGAGCGGCTCGCGCCCATCGCAAGGTTTTCAAATGCGCCGTTCGGATTGAAACGGAGCCTGCCGTCGGCGTCGCGGGTGAGCGTGCCGCCGCCCGTTACGGCGACCGCTTGACCGTTAATCACTGACGTGCCGTTGATGGCGGCGACGGTCAGGGTGTCATTGTCTTCGTCCGTATCGTTGGTGCGCGCGTCAAACACCACCGCCGTCTCCTCGTTGGTATCGGCGGCATCGTCCACCGCCACCGGCGGGTCGTTGGCGTCGGTTACCGTTACCGTAACCGGCGCGGTCGCCGCAAAAGTGCCCGCCGTGGCGGTGACGGTGAGGTCATACACCGGCGCCCCGCCCTGCGCTTCAAAATCTTCGCCGGCGCCGGTATAACTCATCGCGCCGGTTGCCGGGATAATGCCGAAGCGGGTCGTGTCGCCATTGGTGATGCTGTACGCAACCGCGTTGCCCTCCGGGTCGGCGGCCGTTACCGTGCCCAACGCGATCGCCGTGGTGCCGCCGTCCCGGTTCTCCGCTATCGCAAACTCGTAGGCGGCCGGGTCAAACACCGGCGGCTCGTTGACGTCGGTCACCGTTACCGTCACCGTCGTGGTTACCGGCACACCGCCCGAAGTGGCGGTTACGCTGATAACGTACACCGGCGGCCCGCCTGCTTCTTCAAAATCCTCGCCGCCGCCGATATAAGTAATCGCACCGCTCGCGGCGGCAATCTCAAACCGATTTTGCGGGTTACCGTCGGTGATCGCATATCTCGGCGTGTCGGATACATCCGGGTCGGTGGCGATTACCGTGCCCACCGGCACCGGCGTCGTGCGGCCGTCTTCGTTTTCCGCCAGGTCAAAGGCGTAGGTGGCGACGACAAATACCGGGATATCGTCCACACCCGTGACCGTGATGGTCACCGTGTCCGGCGGCGAGGGTTCGCCCTGATCATCGGTGACGATCAGCCGGAACTCCAGCATCACAGGCGCGGACAGCCCGGACGGGGTGGTGAAGGTGGGTTGCACGGCGCCGGCGTCGTTGAGGGTAATGCCCGAACTGCCGGTGAGTTCCCATTGATAAGTCAGCGCCCCGCTCTCCGCGTCCGTGGAGCCGGTGCCGTCCAGGGTTACGGTGACGCCTTCGGCCACGATCTGCGGCAGGCCCGCTTCCGCGACCGGCGCGTCGTTGACGCCGATCACCCGGATGGTTACTCCGCCTTCGTCCGTGCCACCCCGGCCATCGGTGATTCGGTAGGTGGCCGTCACCTCGCGGCTCGCGTCCGTCGCAAGGTCTTCAAATTCGCCGTTCGGGTTGAAGGTAAGATTGCCGTCGGCGTTGCGGCTGAGCGTGCCGCCATTCGTTACGGCAACCACCTGACCGCTCGTCACCGTCGTACCGTCAATGGCCACGACGGACAAAGGGTCGTTGTCCGCGTCCGTGTCGTTGGCGAGGACGTTAATCGCCACCGCCGTATCCTCGTTGGTTTCAACGTTATCGTCCACCGCCACCGGTAACTCGTTCATCTCGGTTACCGTCACCGTGACCGCCGCACTCACGGATACACCCCCCGCCGTGGCGGTTATCGTGAGGTTGTACACCGGCGGCCCGCCTTGCGCTTCAAAATCCTCGCCGCCGCCGGTGTAACTCATCGCGCCGCTCGCCTCGTCAATGCGGAAGCGGTTGGTGTCGCCGGCGGTGATAGCGTAAGTGACCGGATCATCCGGGTCGGTGGCGGTCACCGTGCCCAACGCCACCGCCGTCGTGCTGCCGTCCCGGTTCTCCGCTATCGCAAAGGCGTAGGTGGCCGGGTCAAACACCGGCGGCTCGTTGACGTTGGTTACCGTTACCGTTACCGCGGCGGTCACGGACGTACCGCCCGCCGTGGCGGTTATCGTGAGGTTGTACACCGGCGGCCCGCCCTGCGCTTCAAAATCTTCACCGCCGCCGATGTAACTCAACGCGCCGTTCACGGGATTAATCTCGAACTTGTTTTGCGGGTCACCGGCGGTGATCGCATAACCCGGCGTGTCACCGTCATCCGGGTCGGTGGCGGAAATCGTGCCCAAAGCAACCGCCGTCGTACTGCCGTCCAGGTTTTCCTCAAGATCAAATGCGTAGGAGGCCGGATCAAACACCGGCGCATCGTCCACTCCCGTGACCGTGATGACCACGGTATCCGGCGGCGAGGGTACGCTCTCGTCATCGGTCACAACCAACTGAAACTCCAGCACCGCGTTCGCGGCCAGTCCGGTGGGGGCGGTGAAGGTGGGTTGTGCGACGGCGGCGTCGTTGAGGGTGATGGCCGGGGTCCATTGATACGTCAACGCCCCGCCCTCCGCGTCCGTGGAGCCGGTGCCGTCCAGGGTTACGGTTACGCCCTCGGCCACGGTCTGCGGCGGGCCGGCTTCCGCGGTCGGCGCGTCGTTGACCCCGGTGACCGTGATCGTTATGGTCTCCGGCGTCCCGTCCAACGCCGTTATGTCAAAGGTATCCGTTACCCGCACGTCCGCCCTAAGCCCGTCCGTATCCGGGTCGCTATTATCCAGCGTATAGGTCCAGTCCCCCTCCAGCCGAATTTCAAACCTCCCGTAGATACCTTCATAATCCCCGCGCGGGGTCAGCGCGAGGTTTGAGGCCGGCACGACGCCATTCTCGTTGTCCACGTCGTCCACCGTCACCACGCCCCGCACCACGTTTTCAGCCGCGTCCTCGGTTACTTCGCCGCTCAACATACCGCCAATGATCGCCGCATCGTTCACGGGGGTTAAGGTCACCATGACCTTGGCCCGGGCCGTGCCTCCCCGGCTGTCGGAGATGCCGTACTCAATAACGTCTTCGCCGTCAAAATTTTCAGCCGGCGTATAGACGACCACGGTGCCCAGGGTGACGGTGACCCGGCCATCGCCGTTCGGGACCACCGCATCGGTCACGACCAGCGCATCGTTATCCGGGTCCGTGTCGTTGGCGAGCACGAAGATCGGGGTCTCGTTGTCTTCCCTGACCGTCGCCATGTCGTCAACGGCCACCGGCGGATTATTCACGGGCAGCGTTACGATGATATTGAAGCGTGGCCTGAATACGCCGCCCGCAGTGTTCGTAACCATGGCGTTGAAAAGAACCGAGCCGATAAACCCGGGCGGGGAGGTGTACGTGAACCGCGTATTATCAATACGGACAAAGGTGCCCTGGTTGTTGCCCCTGACAGTCGGGTTTGCGACGTTGGCGGCCCTGCCGAAACCCTCCCCGAAGTCCACGGTCGCTATATCAATGATCGTCGGCACGCCGGACACGGCAAAAAAAGTGCCGAACCCAATCGGCGAACCGGTGTCGGGAGGCGTGTCCTCATACACCGCAAAATTGATGGTTTCCTGGTTGTCGAGACCTTGGGGGTCCGAAACGGTGTAGAGAACAAGGCGTTGAACACTAGTAGAGAGCCTGAAGAATATCGGGAGAATGGAATTAGCCGTATAGCGAATCATTTGGTCTTCGGTGACTTCGATGATTCCGGCCTCGGGTTCCAGGAGCACAACCCTGCTGACCGTCAACGGTTCGCCTTCCGGATCCGTGAAGTAGTCAAGCACGGAAACCAGCGTCGGTTCATTCTGCCGGATGTTAACCCTGATGTCGGCGGGGTGGAGGTGGTACACAGGCGGGTCATTCCGGCCCTCAACCAGGATCACCAGCGTGCCCAGGGCCGTGGCGCCCAGGGAGTCCCGGACGCGGTAGGGCACCGCGGTGTGATGCTGATCGCCGACCTGAAGAAAATCAAAGTCCCCGATCACCCGGCCATCGGGGTTCGGGTCAAATCGGACGCTGCCGCCGTCGAGCAACTCAAGCGTGCCGCCCCTCGGCAACACCAGCGTGTCACCGGCTTCCACGCCCACGTCGTTCAAGGCAACGATGGTCAACGGCAGGTTTTGCCGGTGGCTGTCGTTGGCGGTCAGGGAAAGCATGCGCCCGGAGTCCTCCGTGGTGGTCAAGACATCGTCTATGACCGTAATGCCGCCGGGCTGCACGTGGTCTTCAAGCGTGATGGTCACCATGTCCGCGGAGCGCACGCCCTGTTCGTCGGTGACCACCAGCCTCGCCGTGATCCTGCGCACGGCCCGCGCCGGCAACTCGGGCACAACAAAGACAGCCGTGGCGGTGCGGGAGTTGATAATGTTGATGGACGGCGGGACCACGCTCTGATCCGTCCTGGTCGCGTTGATCCAATGATAGGTCAGCGCGTCGCCTTCCGGGTCCGTTGAAGAGCGGCCGTCCAGGACCACGGTGTCGCCGACGCGCACCGTCCGATCCGGGCCGGCGGCGGCGACCGGGGCGTCGTTGACGCCGTTGACGGTAATCGTGATGGTCTCCGTGACGCCGGGTTCGGCGGACGCGGCAACGGTGAACATCTCCATCTCGACGGCGTCCGTCATCAGGGCGTTGGTGTCGGGGTCGGCGTCATCCAGCGCGTAGCTCCAGGCGCCGTTGGCGGCGATGGTGAAGGCGCCGTATCGGCCCGCTATCCCGGTCTGCGTCACGAAAGTGTTGTCGCCGTCCGTGCTCCCGCCGACCGTCAACTGACCCGTCGCCTCGCCGACGCCGGGTACGCCGGGCACGGGCACCACCATGCCGATTTCGGTCGTGCCGGTAATGTCGATCCCGCCGTCGCCGGCCTCGGCGACCGTGCCGGTGTTCATGCCGCTGATCGTGACCGGCACCGCCGCAACGACCGTGACGGAAACCGTGGCGACGTGGGAAGCGGCACTGTCACGCACCGTCAGACTCAGCATAATCACCTCGCCCACGCTCGCCGGCGCGGTCCAGGTGGTGCTCGCGCCGGCGGCGTCGTCAAAACTGCCCCGGTTTGCCGGCGTCGTGCTCCACTGGTAGTTGAGGGTTGCGGTTTGGCCGCTATCCGGGTCGGAGCCGCTGCCGATAAGACTGGTCCTGCGACCGGCCACCACCTCGGCCCCGTCCGCCGGCGTGTTGATGACCGCCACCGGCGCGTCATTGAGGCCGGTCACCGTCATCGTTACCGTGCCCTCGGTCACGCTCGGATTCACGCCGGACGCGGACGGGGCATCCGCGACCTCATAGACCGCCGTCACGACGCGGATGCGGCCCGCCCGGAGATCATCGAACGCGCCGCCCGGATCAAAGCGCAGCGTGCCGCCTCCGGTGAAGGTGAGCGTGCCGCCGCCCGACACCGCGACCGCTTCGTCCATGACCGCCGCCACGCCGTTGAGGGAGACGATGGACAATGATTCGCCGACTGCCGCGTCCGCGTCTCTGTCATTGGCGAGCACATCAACCGACATCGGCGTGTCTTCATCGGTGTTGATGGCGTCGGCCACCGCGATGGGCGCGTCGTTGGCGCCGGTCACCGTGATCGTGACCACGGATTCCGGGATGTCGGCGGCGCTTGCCACCACGGCGATCTCATCCATCTCAACCCGGCCCGCGCCCAGGGCCTGGGTCGCGGGCCGCTCGTTGTCCAGCAGGTACGTCCAGCCGCCGCCGGCGGCGAGGGTGAAGGTCCCGTAACGGGTGCGGGTCAACGCCTGCGGGACAAAGGTTACGGCGCCGGCGCCCGGATTGACGATTTCCAGCATCCCCGCCGCTTCGTCCCGCGCCGGATCATTCTCAACCACCGCCCCGTCGCGGACGCCGCCGATGAGCGCCTGCCGCACGATGGTGATGGTGAAGGACAGAGTCGCGGCATCGCTGTCCGCCCTGTTGGCGTCGTCATCCGTCACCGAATACTCGTAGGAAGTGGACACCTGGGCCGCGTCCGGCGTACCGCTCAAGCGCAGTCTCAGGTCGTCAAAGATCAGACCGGCCGGCACGTCCGGCGTGATGTGGTAGGTCAACACGCCGTCGCCGCCGGTGGCAGTGGGCAGGAGCAGGGCGGTGATCGGCCTGCCGGCGGTGTACTGCTGGTCATCAATGGCCGCCGTACCGAAATCCGGCGCGGTGTCCCGCAGCACCGTGATCATGACCGAGGTAGCGATTGCTTCAAAGCTGAGGTCATCGAGGTCCCTCACGCTCAGACTCAGTTGTATTGCGCGATCCTCGGCGCCCCCGATCAGCGTCGGCGCGGTCCAGGTGGTGGCGGGCGCGCCCACGTCGCCGAAGCTGCCCGTGTCCTGGCTCGCACGCCATGCGTAGCTCAGCCTTCCGACCCGCGTTTCGGGATCAAATACCGAACTGGTGACGGCGATCGTCTCGCCCGACCGCACCGTCGCGCCATCCGGCGGCGCGGTGATGGTTACCACCGTGGGATCGCCAATACCGAGAACCGTGATCGTGATCACCTGGGTGGTACCGTCCACCGTCGTTACGATGAACTCGTCCACTCCGCTGCCGTTTGCCCGCAGTGCCTGGGTGGCCAGCCGCTCATTGTCCAACACAAAACGCCAGGCGCCGTTGGCCTCAATGGTGAAGATCCCGTAAAGGCCGTTGGCGGGGTTGCCGGTGGCCGCCGTCTGCGGCACCGCCATTTCCTGTTCCGGGCCATCCGCATCCATGATAACCAGCATGCCATTCGCTACGTCGCGGCCACTTATCGCCCCGCCATGGTCTTCCGCAAGTTGATCATTGTTCATCAGATCACCACCGAAGGTCGCCGGCCGATTCGCCGCCGCCGCCACCGTGATGATAAAGCCCAGGGTGGCGGCGTCGGCGTCGGTGTCCGTCGCCACGTACGTATAGGCGGTGGCCTGGGTCGCGGTCGGCGTACCGCTCAACACCCGGCTGGCGCCGTTGAAACTCAATCCGCCAGACAGCTCCGGCCTGATGGTGTAGGTCAACGTGCCGTCGCCGCCGGTGGCCGCCGGCAGGGTCAGGTCGGGAATCCTTTGGGCGATGGTGTAACGCTGATTATCCAGGGACGCCACCCCGAAAACCGGCGCGGTGTCCTGGTCGGTGACCGTGACGGCGACCGTGGCGGTATCGGAGGCGGTGCCGTCGGTCACCCGCAGGTTCAGCGTCACGGCGGTATCGCGCGTGACGGCCGGCGCCGTCCAGGTGGCGGCCGGGTTGTCGGCATTGTCAATGTCGCCCTGCCCTTCGGGGTTTGTACTCCACCGGTAGCGCAGGGTTGCCGTTTCTCCGGTGTCCACGTCGGCGCCGCTGCCGTCCAGCCTGAGCGTCGCGCCGGCTTCCACTCTCGCGTTCGGCAACGGCGCATTGATGGCCGCCCTCGGCGCGTCGTTGGCGCCGACAACGGTGATGGTGATCACCCGTGTTACACCGGGGTCGGCGGACGCCGCGACGGTGAAGGTTTCGGTCCGCATGGCGTCCACCGCCAGGGCGTCGGTGACGGCGTTGGCGTTGTCCAGGGTGTAGCTCCAGACGCCGGCGGTGTTGATGGTGAAACGGCCATAGATACCGTCCAGGTCGGTGCGCGGCGTAAAGCTCGTATCACGGCCCGGGTTCGGATTGGTGATCGTCAACGTGCCGCCGATCGTGGTGTCTTGCGGGGCGCCGTCCTCGCTGACCCTGCCCGCATTGAGGCCGCCGATGGTAATCGGCGCCGCCGTCACCGTCACGCCGACCATGGCGCTATCGGAGGCCAGCCGGTTATCGCTCACCGTCAAGATCAGGGTCACGGTGTCATCGGTGGCCGCGGCGTCGGCGGTCCAGATGGCGTCCGGGTTCAACGCGTTATCAAAACTGCCCTGGTTCGCCGGCATCGTGCGCCACTGGTAGAACAGGGTGTCGGTCTCTCCGGTATCCGGGTCGGCGCCGTCGCCGTCAAGCACGACGCGGCCGCCGAACACCACCTGGGTCCCGTCCGCCGGTGCGCTGATGGTGGCCGTCGGCGCGTCGTTCGCGCCTTCAATGGTGATGGTGACCGTGCCGGTGATGGCGTCCTCTCCGGCCCCGGCCCCCACTCCTGATACGGAGAAGGAATCCACGACACCATCGGATGCGGATGTTTCCGGCAAGCCGTTGGCGCGGACGTTGTCCAGGGTGTAGGTCCATGCGCCATCGGCGTCAAGAGCAAAGGCGCCGAAATCGCCGTCCGTATCTTGCTGAACCGTGAACGTGGCGTCGCTCACCGTGCGGCCGATGTCATCCACGAGAAACACGGCGCCGTTCGCCACGGGGATCCCGGCGCCCGCTTCGCCCGCCTCGACCACCGTGCCGGCAATGGCGCCGCCGACGGCAACGGGTTCATCCGCCGGTCCCGGATCGTTGATGGTGATATTGGTATTCAGCGTCTCCGTCCGGAACCCCGAATCGGAATCCGCAGCCCTGTAGCGATACGGCGTTGCGGGTTGCGCCGTCATCGGCGTGCCGCTCAAGGCGCGGGCTTCGGCGTCAAAACTCAGCCCGGGCGGCACAAGGGGCGTCCCCGTTCGCTGCGTGAACGTATAGACGAGCGTACCGATACCGCCGAAAGCCTCCGGCAGGGTCACGGGCGTTATGGGAAAACCGACGGTGTACGTCATGTCGGGAATCCTGGCAAAAAAACCAAAATGCGGCAGTTGATGTGCGAACGCGATGCCGAAGGTTATGGACTCCGTTATGCCCGCCTCGTCGGTGACCGTGTACGTGTGGGGGATGAACTGCGCGGATACCCCGGTCATCGGCCCCCGTCCGCTCAAGACACGGGTCCCGGGATCAAAACGCGCCGGCGCCGGCAACTCCGGCGTGAGGCTGTAGGTCAACGCGCCCGTGCCGCCGGTGGCCGCCGGCAGAGTTAGCGGCCCGAAGGGGGTGTTGGAGCCATAAATCTGACCGGAAATCCTCGCCTCGTCGAAAATCAACGCCGCCACCGGCGTCCCATCGGCCGTGTTGATGGCGATATTGATGAACCGAATGGTCGTCTCCCCCGATTCATCCGTGGCATCGTAGCGATATTGCGCGACGGGTTGCGGCCGGGTCGGCGTGCCGCTCAAGACCCGTGTTGCGGAATTAAAGCTCAATCCGGGCGGCAAGGCGGGCGCCCCGGTTCGCCGCGTGAACGTGTAGGTGAACGAACTGATGGCGGCGCCGCCAAAGGCCTCCGTCAGGGTCAGGGGCGTGATGGGAACACCGGCGGTGAACGTCTGATCGGGAACGTCATCAGCGTCAAAATCAAAAAACGGAGGGCCCGATTCGAAAATGATGTCAAACTCTATGGAATCCGTCCTTCCCATCGCGTCTCGCACCTCGTAGGTGTGGGTGATCTCTTCGAATCTTGTTCCGCCCGGCGGCACCGGCCCCCGTCCGCTCACGACACGGGTCGCAGAATTAAACGTCGCCGGGGCCGGCAACTCCGGCGTGATGCTGTAGCGCAACGGGGCCGTGCCGATGGCCGCCGGCAGGGTGAGCGGATCGATGCGGTCGTTGGTGAAATACCGCTGATTGCGAATTTCCCCCGTGACGAAACTCGGCCCGAACGGGGCGGCGACCGTGATGGTGACCGTGGCCCGGCCGGTGCCGTTGTTCGCGTCGGTGACGGACAGGGTCAGCACGATATCCGTTTCGGTGGTGACCCGGGGCGCGATCCAGGTCGCCGAAATCCTGTCGGCGTTGGTCAATACGCCCTGCTCCCCTTGCGCGCTCCACAGGTAACTGAACGTGGTGGATATGTCGTCGCGATCCTCGTCAATGCCTCTGCCTGACAGATTCACCGCGTCGCCCGCATTCACCGTGGTCGCGCCGGCGCCGCTCGGCGTGTCAATGAACGCCATCGGCGGGTCATTGGCGCCGATGTACGTGAGCGCCACTTCCGCAGTGGCGGGCGTGGCGCCGTCATCGGCCGCGGTGATGGTGAAACGATCCACAAACTCCCGGTCCTGATCCAGGGTGCGCGCGTCCGCGGCATTAAATTCAAGGGTCCAGGAGCCATCCGCGACGATGCTGAAGGCGCCGAAAACGCCGTTCGCCATCATCGGCACGACCGCGTTCATGCCGTCCAGATCCATGACCGTCACCCGGCCGGTTATGATCCTGATCTCGTTGGGTTCGGTGTCGGACGAGATCTCGCCGGGTTCGGGGTTCACGCGCAAATCAAGGGTGCGGTCAAGGTCGCCGAACGTCGCCGCATCGTTGACGCCGTTGATGGTGATCACCAACTGCGCGGTGGTGCCGTCAACCGCGGTAATGGTGAACGCATCCTCCAGGGTCTCGCCCTCGCCCAACTCCTGCACGGCCGCCAAGTCATTGCTGACTTCGTAGTTCCAGGTGCCCCCGCTTGCCGCGTTCAACGTGCCGTAGGTGCCGGAGACGCCGGTCAGCACGCGGATTTGGTCCACCCCGTTCGCGTCCGGGTCATCAACCGCCAGGTCGCCGCTTGCCCGGAGGGTTCCCGTTCCCGACACGCCGCTATCCTCGGTCACCGCCCCGCGCAAGTTCCCGAATTCCGTCGGGCTGTCCACGCCGACCACCGTGATCGTCACCCGGTCGCTGTAGGCGGGATTCAGCGCCCTGATCGGGAAGATCTCCGTCACAATCCGGCCCCCGTTCAACGCGCGCGTTGCCGGCCGGCTATTGTCCAGGGTGTAGGTCCATGTCGCGAAGCTCGCCATGCCTCCGGGGTTGGTCGACCGAAACGAGAACGTTCCATATGTACGCGTGATATCCGGCTGCTCCTCGTACAGCGCGGTAATGGTATTGGTATTGTCGCCACGGGCAAGAAAAATCACTTGATCCTGACCACCACTGTCGCCCTCGGTGAACGTTCGTTGGAGTTCGCCCCTAAAAGCCTCGTTGCCCGCGTTGATTCGCTGACTGCCGACGATGAGGATCAGCTTCACGTTTTCCAGCGAGCCGGTATTTCCGGCCACCGGGTCCTGTGCTCTTAGCGTCCAGGGATTCGTGGGGGAGTTATCGGCAGCCCGGCCAATAATATCGTCGAGACGGGGAACCGTCGCAGCCGTGTAAACCAGGGTGGAGGGGCAGGGATCATTGGCACTGGCCGTGCGGTCAACTTCTTTCAATGTGACGAACCGCGCTTCCGGACTGCGCAGGACCAGCCGAACGTCTCCACAACGGGGGTGCCTCACCTGAACGATTACGGCTATATCCCGAAGGGTGCCGGCTAGTGGGGGGGAACTGTCAAGGAACAGGTTGGCATTGCCGTCTTTACAAACATTGGACGGCCATTATGCTGTGGTTAAACTCGCGGTTGTTTTGAATTTATTTTATCAAAAAAAAAATATATCCAATGATGATCGTATCCGGGCACTCCCCCCCGATGGTTTCAGACTGGTTTGAAAACACTTTTCCCGTTGCTCTTACGGGCAGTTTAGCGAACCGGCCGGGGATTTACAAGCCGGCGTATAACCCCGCCATATATGGAGTTCCCGCCGGCACGGGACTGCGGGGTTGTTGCTATTCCCGCTACTGCGAGCCTTCGGCCTTCCTGACCTCCAACAAATACATCACCATGACGTTTTCATTTTCGCCGAAGGTGAAGTGATAGGCGTCGGACAATTCTTCGACGCGTTTGATTTGTTCGAGGTTGTGGTTGAATACGGGGTTGAACTGGTAGAGGTTGAAGTCAATGACGCGCGCGGCGTAGCCGTTTTTTCTGAGTTGGGCTTCGGTGCGGTGGGCGCCGAGCATGGAGACTTGCATGAGGTAGGCGACGCCGTTTTCTTCGAGGTAGTTGGGGAGTTCGGTGATGAAGTGGTCGAGCAGGTTGCGGCCCCAGTAGTCTACGTCGCGGTGGCCGCTGTAGTGGCCGCGGGGGTCGGTGGGCATCTGATAAAGGCTGGCGACGATGAGGTCGAACTTTTGCTGGGGGGTGAACGAATACAGATCTTCGGAAAGCCCGGTGATTTTGCCGGCGACGCCGTTGCGGAAGGCGTTGGTCATGGTGTTGTCTATGGCTTCCTGCTGGATGTCCACGGCGGTAACTTCGGCGGCGCCGTTCAACGCCAACTGGATCGCCAGGATGCCGACGCCGCAGCCGATGTCGAGGCAGCGTTTGTTTGCGCCGACGGTTTCGTTGAACAGGAATTTCCAGATCAGGTAACTGCCCTGGGTGGGCACGAACACGCCGGGGTCAACGATGATGGACGGCAGCGGCAGCGGGTACAGGCGCCGGCCCTGGGGGTCGTGCCAGTGGTTGATGGCCGGGTCTTCTGAGACGCTTTCCGGAACGCTTCCCGGAGCGTTTCCCGCATACCCCGCCACCGGCGACGCCTGTGCCGCCCCGCGACCCTTGCCGCCCGGTCCCCGTGGAACCCCCGACAGGCGCGCGCCGGCCAGCGCGATTTCCGCCGGCCCGACGCCGCAGCAGCCGCCGATAATCTGCGCGCCCTCGGCGCGCCACGCCAGCGCCTGCTCAACGAACGCTTCGGGGCCGACCGCCGGGTCAAACTTCCAGCCCGATTCCACGTAGCGCCCGACGTTCGGATACACCCCCAAAGGCAAGTCGGTGAAATCCCGCAGCCACGCCAGCGTTCCCGCGACCCGCTCCATGGGCAGGCAGTTGATCAGCACCGCCTCGGCGCCGGCCCTTTCCAGGCGTTGCGCCAGCCGCCCGAAGCGGTCGCCCTCCGGCCCGCCCCACAACTGCCCGTGTATGCCGCACAACCCCTGGCGGCATCTGCGGAAACTCACCCACACCGGCCACCCCCCCTCCACCAGCAGTTCGATGGTGGCCATGGTCAGGTGATCCTCGATCATGGAAACCGTCTCGAACAAGATCAGGTCCGGCGGGTTGTCTTCAAACAACCGCAGCAGCAACTCGACGGTGGTCTGCTGGGCTTTGCTTTCAATATCGCCGCCGATGCTGAACGCGACCGCCGCCGCGCCGCGCTTGCCGGCCTGTTGGATGGCCTTGCGCGGCAGATCGATGGCGGCCCTGGTCATGTCCATCCAGTGCGCCGGGCGGCCCCGGTCAAGGTCGTGGTTGCCGGTGTAGGACGGCGCTTCAAGGACCGAATAGGTGTTGGTGGTGAGAATTTCCGCGCCGGCGGCGAGGTAGGACTGGTGCACTTCAAGCACCGCCGCCGGTGAGTTGTGTAGCGCGTCAAAACCCCAGTGGGCGGCATCGCTCAACTGAAAACCCTTGGCGCCGAGGCGCTGGAGTTCGGTGGCGATGGCGCCGTCGAGGATGACGCACTGGTCGGCGGCGATGCGCCGGCGGACGTGGTCTATTGCGCCGGAGTCAGACCGGGGGTGGCGGGAATCGTCGTTCACGGGAATCGCCGGGGGTGAAGCGGCTCCGCCGTCATTCCTTGTTCGCAGCTTCGTTCGCAGCCTTCGCCGCCGACCCGCCCAGGCAAGGCGGCGAATCGGCGACCGCGTCGTTGTCCGCCCACTCAGCCGGGGTCATGGTATGCAACGCCAGCGCGTGCACCCCCGCCGACAATTCCAGGGACAGAATTTCATTGACCATGCGGTGGCGGGCGAGCAGGGTTTGGTCGTTGAAGCGCGGGGACACCACGGTAACCTTGAAGTGCGACTCCGAACCCGGCGGCACGTTATGGCGGTGGCTTTCGTTTTCCACGCGCAGCAGTTGCGGGCGCAGGACGCTCAGTTTGTGTTCAATGGCGGCTTGGGTGTTCATCGGCGTTTTCATCGGCAGTGGGTAGGACTGCCGTCATTATACCGGAATCAAATCCCCCGCAGCAGCCTGCCGGCGGTTGCATTGCCGGGCGCCGCCGGGCCAGAATGAACCATGAAAAAGCGCCAACCACCCCGCCCGCCCAAGATCGTGCGCACCGATGAACGCCTGGAATGTCCCCACATTGACCGCGGGCTGCGCGAGGCGGGGGCTGACTTGGTGCTGCTGGCGGACGGCGTCGGCGAGGAACGCCTGCTGCGGGAGACCGCCGACGCCGACCTGATTTTGATGTGCTACACCCCCATCACCGCCCGGGTAATCAAAAACGCCGCGCGCCTGAAGGGCATCGTCAAGTACGGCGTCGGCATTGACGCCATCAACATCGATGCCGCCAGGGCGCGGAAAATTCCGGTGGTCAACGTCCCCGAATACGCCGAAGAAACCGTCGCCGAAGGCGCCTTCGCCCTGCTCACCGCCCTCGCCAAAAAACTGCCGCCCATCGATCGCGCCATGCAACAGGACGGCTGGGCATGGCCCACCGCCCGTTGGATGGGCCGCGACCTGGCCGGAAAAACCATCGGGCTGGTGGGCACCGGCCGCATCGGCTGCCGCGTCGCGCGCATCGCCGGGGCCGGTTTTAGAATGCGCGTGCTGGGATACGACCCCGGAGTCGGCGAAACCGCCATGCGCGCCCGCGGCATCCAAAAAATGCGCGGCCTGAAAACCATGCTCGGCAAATGCGACTTCGTCTCCGTCCACGCAACCCTGAACCCGGACACCCGCCACCTGCTAGACGCCGAACAACTCGCCGCCATGAAACCCGCCGCCGTGCTCGTCAACACCGCCCGCGGCGCCATCGTCAACGAAGCCGCGCTCCTGCAAGCCCTGAAACGCAAACAGATCGCCGGCGCCGCGTTGGATGTTTACGGTCAAGAACCGCTCTCACTGAGCGGGCATCCGCTCAGCGAACTGTACGAAATGGACAACGTCATCCTGTTCCCCCATCTCACCTTCTACACCGAAGAAGCGATGCAACGCCTGGAACGGGAAACCCTGGAACGCTGCTTTGAAATCCTGCGCGGCGACCCGGTTCTCATTAAATCCGCCGACCCTCGCCTGCGCGCGCAAAAGCACGGCGTAACTTTTGCGGATGATGATGTTGGGGGCGCGGGGCGCGGGGCGCGGGGCGCGGGGCGCGGGGCGCGGGGCACGGTGCGCGTGACGCGCATTGTAGGGGGGTGCGCGTGACGCGCATTGCGGGTTGCGCGTGACGCGCATGTGGGGGGGAGACCCCCCACGCCCCCCTGTGCGGCGCGGGAAAACATC
The DNA here is from genome assembly GCA_965212085.1 of Candidatus Poriferihabitaceae bacterium. GTDB lineage: Bacteria > Pseudomonadota > Gammaproteobacteria > Arenicellales > Poriferihabitantaceae > JAHRAW01. The sequence goes on from OZ243042.1 coordinate 394,245, forward strand.
CTGTTTTCAGCGCCGCTGCGCACATCCCTGTGCGCGACAGCCGGCTGGCGCCGGGCCGAAAAAGCGGATGCCCGATACGATGAAAAATATGGTCGCTATCGCTCCCTATTTTTCTATCGTTCGGGAATGACGGCAGAGGCGTAAGGCAGGGCAAAGGAAGCGCAAAAAAAGCGACCAAGCCTCATCGTTCCCCTTGCCCGTCTTTACACCTCTGCGGCCGTCCAACCGGCGGCGATAGCCGCTGACTTCGGCGCGCGCAGGACGCGCGCGGCGGCGCTGGAAACAGGATGTTTCCCCGCGCCGCAAGGGGGGTCTGCGGGGGGTCTCCCCCCGCAAATGCGCGTCACGCGCAACCGCGCCCGCGGGGGTAGCCGGTTGTAGCGATTGTATGGTTAACTGAAACGATGAATAAACCCGCCCCAGCGCGTACGCCGTGGCTGTCCATCATCGGCATGGGCGGCATCAACGCCTGCATGATGAGCACCGTGGTCGGTTTCTTTCTGGTATCGGGCTTGATCGGCAACCGCTATGCCGCGAATCCGGCGTGGAGCACGCTGCCGCTCGCGGCCTTTGTCGCCGGGGTTGCGGTGTTCGTAATCCCGGCTTCGTTGTTCATGGCGCGTTACGGACGCCGCACCGGTTTCGCGTGCGGCGCGGTCGCCGGGATGGCGGGCGGGTTGCTCATCATCGCCAGCGTCCATTACCAAAGTTTTCTCGCGATCGTGGGCGCCGGGGTGATGATCGGCGTGATGGTCGCGATTCAAACCTATATGCGTTTCGCGGCGCTGGAAGTATCGCCGAAGGCAAGCCACGGGCGCGCCGCCTCGGTGGTGCTCGGCGGCGGCATCTTTGCGGCGGTCACCGGCCCGCACCTCGGCACCGTCGTGCATGAACTCGCCGGCATCGAGACCTACCGCGCCTTCGGCCTCGCCGCGATCGCGATCAACTGCGTGGCGCTGGCGCTGATTCTTGCCACGCGCTTCGGCGCGCCGCCCGCCCCGCCGGCGATCTTCGCCGCACCGCGCCGCCTGTTGCGCACCATGAAAGCATTGTTCCGCTCGCCATTGTTCCTGCGCGCCGCCATCGCCTCGGTGTCGGGCTACGCCATCATGTCGCTGGTGATGAACGCCACGCCGCTGACCCTGACCGACATCCACGGCCATTCGCTGGTGACCGCGGCGTTCGTGATGCAGAACCACCTGCTCGGCATGTTCGTGCCGTTCGTCTTTTCCGGCTACCTGCTCGACCGCGTCGGCGCGGCGCGTGTCGTCTATGCGGGTTTCGTGGCGTACGCGGTGTGTTTCGGGATCCTGTTCCTGTCGGACACGGTGCTCGCCTTCCACCTCGGCCTGACGCTGCTCGGCGTCGGCTGGAACTTCACCTTCCTCGGCGGCACCACACTGTTGTTCGCCCCGTCCGTCGCCCGGCGCGGCGCCCTGGCGCAGCCCTTGAACGAGTTCTGCACCAACCTCGGCAACTTTCTCGCCGCGAGCCTCGCCGGGATCATGCTCTACACCACCGGCTGGGCCTCCATCCTGCTGGTCGGTGCCGTCGCGGTCGTGGTCATGGTCATCGCCTTCGGCTGGAACAACCGGCTGTCCTCCCCTTGAGTGAACGTGCAAGAAATCAATTTGGGTTAGGTCTGGCAGGCGGCATAGCACAACGCGGCGCGGACCGGGGCCGGGGCCGGAACCGGACGCGCCGCTTTTTATCAGCCGGTTTTGTTGAACGCCCGGCAGGCGGCGTCCAACCCGCGCACGGTTTCTTCAAGGTCGGCCTGGTCGTGTACCGCCGAGACAAAGCGCCGCACGCCGGGCAGCACGTATTGCCCCTGCTTGATCAACTCCGCGTCCAGACGCCGCATCGCCGCCTGGTCGCCGGCCAGCAGGTCGGTGTGGCAGACCGGGGGTTCGGGCATGAACAGGATCTGCCACAACGAGCCGGTGTGGTGGGCGATGGCCGGTATTTTGTGCCGCGCCAGCACCCCCTGGCAGGCGCGGCATAACTCGGCGGCGTAGCGGTTCATGCGGTCAAAGACGCCGGGGGCGGACAACTCGTCGAGCATGGCCAGGGTCGCCGCCGCGGCCACCGGGTTGCCGTGCAGGGTGCCGTTGAAGTAGGTGTACTTGTCCTCGCCTTTGCGGTTGGGGTCGGACTGGTTGATGATTTCCGCGCGCCCGGCGACGCACGACAGGGGGCCGCCCGCGCCCACCACTTTGCCGTAGGCGGCGAGGTCGGGGCGGACGCCATACCACGCCTGCGCGCCGCCGTATTCAAGCCGGAAGCCGGTAACCACTTCATCAAGGATCAGCAGGATGTCGTGGTCGTCGCACAACTTGCGCAGGCCGCAAAGGAATTCCGGGGTGGCCGGGATGATGCGCTGCACGCCCTCGGCGATGACCGCGGCGAGGTCGCGGCCATGCTCGGCGATGATTTTGCCGAGCGCCGCAAGGTCGTTGTAGGGCGCCACCAGCATGGTGGAGGTGGTGGCCGCGGGCTGGCCGAAGGAATCGGCGACGCCCGCCGGGTAGTGCCCGGTTTCCCTGGGAAAGGTGGAGACGATGGCGTAGTCGTGGTTGCCGTGGTAGGCGCCTTCAAACTTGAGGATTTTGTCGCGGCCGGTGAAAGCCCGCGCCAGACGCATGGCGTAGGCGGTGGCTTCGGAGCCGGTGGTGGCGTAGGCGATTTTATCCGCGCAGGGAATGTCGCGGGCCAGGCGCGCGGCCAGTTGGATGGCGGGGGCGGTGAGGGAGCCGAACACGTGCGCGCCGCGCGCCATCTGCGCTTGGGAGACTTCCACCACCGCCGGATGGGAATGTCCGAGAATCAACGCGCCGGCGCCGCCGACGTAATCAATGTATTCATTGCCGTCCACGTCCCACATCCGCGACCCGCGGCCGTGGGAATACACCAGGCGAATATCCCCGGCCAGCGCATACCCGCCGAGACCGGCGCCGGGCAGGTATTGTTCGGCGTCGGCGAACAAAGCGGTGGATTTGCGGGTGGCGGGCATGGTTTGTGGGGGGTGATTATAAAGTATTCGGTTGGGGGCGCGGGGGCGCGGGGGCGCGGGGGCGCGGGGCGACGCGGGGGCGCGAGGCGGGTTGCGCGTGACGCGCATTGCGGGGGGGAGACCCCCCGCGCCCCCCTGTGCGGCGCGGGAAAACATCCTGTTTTCAGCGCCGCTGCGCACATCCCTGTGCGCGACAGCCGGCTGGCGCCGGGCCGAAAAAGCGGATCCGATACGATGAAACAAACGGTCGCTACGCTCCCTATTTTTCTATCGTTCGGGAATGACGGCGAGGCGTAAGGTAGGACAAAGGAAACGGCTAAACGTGGCGTAGGGGCAGGTCGCGACCTGCCCCTACTACCCCAAATGCGGGTATGACACCAAGAGCGTAGCAACAACTCCGCCGTCACGCGCCGAAACCCCGCATCGCCGTCACGCACCCCCCGTGCCGCAAGGGGGGTCTGCGGGGGGTCTCCCCCCGCAAATGCGCGTCACGCGCACCCAACCCCGCCATATTCCGCCCACTTTGGGGGTATCATTCCCCCGACTTCTGCTATAATCCCCCAAATTTGGCATAACCCAACCCGGCAATTCCAACCAAACACCCCCCCTTTCAGGAGGCTTACCATGTTCCCCCGTTCCATAACCAAAACCACCCAAAAACCGCATAAAACCGCGCTTTTGGGCGTCTCAGCGGCCATTCCTGCCCCCCCCCCCCCCCCCCCCGATACACATAGTAAGCCGCTAACCTTACGAAACAAGGCATCCGCCCTCGCCCTGTTCGCCCTCGTTTTCACCCTCATCCCCGCCCACCACGCCTCAGCCCAAGTCGACCTCATGCCGACTTTCGGCAGCCTGACCATCCCCGACCTGACCTTCACGCAAGACAAGCCCATCACGCCCCTGACCTTCCCGGAGGCCACCGGTGGTGACCCACCGCTGATTTACGATATGAGCGGAGCGGCGCGAAGACCAGGTCTGACCTTTGATCGCCCCACCCGCGTACTCTCCGGAACACCGACATTTTCCGACACCGCCACCCGCATTGGATATGCCGTTGGAGACAACGACAGGGACATCGAAACTTTAAGATTTGATATAATCACCGAACCAGACACCATCCCAACCTTCGGCGCATCCACCATCTCCGCCCAAAATTACCTCACCACCGCCGCCGTCAACGTAACCTTGCCCACCGCCACCGGCGGCAACCGCGCCCTGACCTATACCCTCACCCCGGCCCTGCCCGCCAACCTTATCTTTGACGGCACCGCCACACCCCCGACCATCACCGGCACCCCGGCGACCATCACCGCCCAGGCGGACTACACCTACACCGTTACCGATGACGACGGTAGCACCGCCGCCCTGACCTTCCCCCTTACCGCCAGCCCCCTGTCCTTCGGTGCCACCATCCCCCGCCAAATGTACGCCCCCGATGAACCCGTCAGCGTAACCCTGCCCACCGCCACCGGCGGCGAAGGCACATTGACCTACGCCATCACCGAAGCCTTGCCGGACGGCCTGAGCTTCACCCCCGCCACCCGCGTTTTGGCCGGCACCCCGACCATTGAACAAGATGAAATGACCTACACCTACACCGTTACCGACAGTGCCACCACCCCCAACACCGCGCAACAGACTTTCACCATCGCCATCGGACAATTCGGCAGCGAACGCGTTGTGGAAAAGACCCTTGCGGCGTTTGGCCGCGCCTTTGCCACCGGCACGGTGGGCGTATTTGAAGACTACTTGACCAACACCGGCGCAACCGCAAACACCAGCCACTTCACAATAGGCGGCCACAAGTTTGAGTTAGCAACCACCACCCCCGCCCAAACCCTGGATTCCCGAGTCGCAAGTGTCCGTAAGCCGCTAACGCGGCAACGGACACTAACGCTCGAGAATGACGACAGCGTTATTAACACGCCCTCGGCGTCATACCCACAAAAATACAAATCACCCTCGGTGTCATTCCCGAACGATAGAAAAACAGGGAGCGATAGCGACCATGTTTTTCATCGTATCGGGAATCCAGTTGAACATGACCCGCCCAACCTCGCCGGCACCATAAACAGCGCAAACCTCGCCGACACCACATCCAACGGTGCCACCACCGGCACCGCCAACACCCCGGCCACCACCACCTTAATGTCCGCCCGCGACCTCCTGATGAAAAGCGCGTTCCACTTCAACCTCAATGACGACGCCACCGCCACCTCCACCTGGAGCCTCTGGGCACGCGCCACCACCAGCGACTTCGACGGCAAACCCGAAGACGACTTTGAACAAGACGGAGACGTAACCTCAGCCTACTTGGGCGCAGACTACCGCACCCCGAACGGCACCCGCCTCGGCCTCGCCATCTCCGAAACCAGCGGCGAAATAGATTATGACGACCAAGCAGACGACATCCAGGGCGATTTGGACGCCGACCTGACCAGCATCCTGCCCTATATTCAATGGCAACCAAATGACGCCACCAACGCATGGGTAGTCCTCGGCTACGGCGAAGGCGAAGCCGAACTGGCCACGGACGGGGATGCCGAGACCACCGACGTGGATATTGAAATGCAAATGATAGCCGCCGGCGTCTCCGGCGACCTGACCACGTACAAACGCAGCGAATGGTCGTGGAAAGCCAGCGCCTTTGCCGTGGAACTGGAATCCGATAAGAACGAAGAAACCGACCTGCCGGCAGTAACCGCAGACTCCCAACGCCTGCGCGTTGCCATGCAAAGCCGCGTCCCCGGCACTCCCTCCTCGAACGGCGCCCAACTTACCCCAAACTGGGAACTCGGCCTGCGTTGGGATGACGGCGACGCCGAACAAGGTAGCGGTGCGGATTTGGGATTGGGCTTTGACTATCGCCACCCGGCGAGTGGTTTGAGCATGCAAGGGAAAGCCAATGCCCTGCTGGTACACGAAGAAAACGATTACGAAGAATGGAACGCCAGCCTGCAAGTGCGATATGACCCCGGCGCGCGGGGGCGTGGAGTAACCTTCACCCTTGAACCCGGCTGGAGCAAAAACGGCCGTAGTCAAAAGATGGGAATGGACTTCTCCAACGCCCTCGGTAAATGGACCAAACGCGGCTTGCGATTGGAATTGACCGGCGAACGCACCGAGAAAACCGATGACAACATCGGCCACAACATCCGATTGACCGGTTCACTGCGTTTCTAAATCGCACTGGATTCCCGAGTACGTAAGTGTCCGTAAGCCGCAAACAACGCGGCAACGGACACTAACGCTCGAGAATGACGGCGGAGTTGTTGCTACGCTCTCGGTGTTATGCTTGCAAGTGCAAATCGATCTCGCCGTCATACCCACGAAAGTATAAATCACCCTCGGTGTCATTCCCGAACGATAGAAAAATAAGGAGCGTAGCGACTATATTTTTCATCGTATCGGGAATCCAGTTTTTTTGGCCGGGCGATAGCCGGACTGTCTTTTACGGGGCATCATCCATAGTCACGACGATATTGCCGACGTGCCGCTTTTCCATAAACGCGCGCTGGGCTTCGCGCAGTTGCGCCAGCGGGTAGGTGGCGGCGAGGGTCGGGCGGATTTCGCCTTGTTCAATGTAGCGCACCAGGTCGGCGAACAAGGCCGGCGGGGTAACGGTGGCGCCGGCGAAGCGGAGGTTGCGAAGATAAAAGGTTCGCAGATCCAGGGTTACCATCGGCCCGGCGATAGCGCCGGCGCAGGCGTACCTGCCGCCGCGCGCGAGGGCGCTGATGAGTTGCGGCCAGATTGCGCCGCCGATGAGGTCGGCTACTACGCTTACGCGCCCGCGACCGCGACCGTGATTGTGCCCGCACTGTTCGCGCAACGCGGCTTGCAGGTCAAACCGTTCAAGGGAGTCGTAGGCCAGCACCACGTCCGCGCCGAGTTCGCGCACGCGCCCGGCCTTGGCTTTCGCGCATAACGCGATGGCGGTTGCGCCGCGCCGTTTGCAAAGTTGAATCAACGCCGAACCGACTCCGCCGGACGCGCCGCTGATCAGCACTTCATCGCCGGCGCCCACCTGCACCCGGCTGAGCATGTTTTCGGCGGTGATGGAGGAAGTGGCGAAGGTCGCGAGTTCGGCGTCGCCGAGGGTGGATTCAACCGGGTGCGCGTTGCGGTGGTGGACGGTGGCGTATTCGGCGAAACCGCCGTCACATTCGCTGCCGAAGTAACCGCACTTCTCCAGGTTCAGCGGCTCATTCCAGTCCCGCAGCCAGGCGTCAATCATCACCCGCCGCCCAAGCAGTTCGGAGTCGGCTACGGCGACGGCGGTGCCGACCGCCTCAACCACGCCCACCGCGTCTGCGCCTTGAATGAGCGGAAAGGAAATCGCCGCGCCGCCCCATGCGCCATCGGTTTCGGTTTCGGTTTCGGATGCAGTCCCGGAATCGGCTTGGGAATACCACCCGGTGCGGGTGTTGACGTCGGTGTTGTTCAGCCCGCAGGCGCGCACCCGAATCAGCACTTCATCGGCGCGCGGTTCGGGCTTCGGCCAGTCCGCGCGGTATTCGAGTTTGTCGAGACCGCCGTGGCCGGTCAGTACCACCGCGCGCATGGTGCGCACGGTTTCGGATTGTTTCATATATTCAGGATTCCTGATCCACCGCTTCCCGCAACCAGCGGTGCAGGGCGGCGATGGAAAGTTCGCTGGCGATGCCGCCGTTCGGGTCAATCATCAACGGCCCCGGCGTAAAGCCGCGGCTTTGTACGCCGCGCTGGACGTTTTTCACCAGTTTCAGATCTTCGGCGAAGGTCGTGTCGCGGTCGCGGTTGATGATGGTTTGCAGTCGCGCGTCCACTGCGCCGTTTGCCGAGTACCAGCCGCGATGCACTTCGGTGTCGTCAATGGCCAGCGGCCGCCAGTGATAACTGTTGACCACCCCGCCGGGATACAGTTGCAGGGCAAAGGCCGGCCACAGATAAAAACTGCCGTAGTCGGCACCGGACACGTCGTACCACGCGTGTTCGCTGCGCGTTGCACGGGCAGCATGGCGCAGGCACCGCCCGCCGCCGAAGGGCGCGATGTTGTAGGATTCGGGGTCAATGACGCCCTCGGCAAAGGCCGGATGGGCGGTTCGGCAGTGATAACATTCGTTGTAGTTCTCCACCGCGATCACCCAGTGGCAGCCTTCATTGGCGGAATGTTCGCAGGCGAACGACAACGCGGCAATTTCCGGGCACAACTCCAGCACCGCTTCGCGCACGCCGGGGTAGCAATGTTCCATTTGCTGCGCGTCGGCGTCGAGGTTGACGAACACAAAACCGAGGAACTCTTCCACGGCGACCGGGGTCAGGCAAATTTTGCCGCCCTCCGAACCGGCAAAATCATCAAAGCCGGCGACGTTGTGCGCGTTCGGCGCGGCGCGCAGTTGGCCGTTCAACGCATAACTCCAGGCGTGGTACGGGCAGACGATGGTTTTGCGGTTGCCGCTTCCTTCCAGCAGTTTGTGGCCGCGGTGCCGGCAGACGTTGTAAAACGCGCGAAGTTCGCCGTCTTGGTCGCGGATGATGAACACGTCCTGATCAAAGATCGAGAAGGCGCAATAATCCCCGGCAGCGGCCACTTGGCCGGCGTGGCAGGCGTACTGCCAGGTGTGGAAAAATATATTTTCCTTTATGCGCCGGAAAATTTCGCGGTCGGTGAAATATCTTCCCGGCAGGCCCGTGGTTGGCGTGGCCGTCGCGGTCGCGGCCGCGGTCATATCAGTGTCAGTGTCAGTGTTAGTGTCAGTGTCAGTGGCGAATGTTTGCTGCATCATTTTTTCAGGTGGAATAGAGCCTTGTTAAAAAATGCCCGGCTTCCCGTTTTTGCGGGAATGGCGCGTTAAAATACGCCTGAAATCCCCTCAAGGCAATGTAAACCAAACACCCATGCAATCTCAATCGGAAATCGTCATCATCGGCGGCGGGGTGATGGGCTGTTCGCTGGCCTATCACTTGTGCAAGGAGGGGCGAACCGACGTGTTGCTGCTGGAAAAAGGCGAGTTGACCAGCGGCTCAACGTGGCACGCGGCGGGGCAGATTACGCATTCGGTGAGCCATTACGCGCTGGCCAAAATGGCCGCTTATGGCACCGCATTGTACCCGGTTCTCGAACGGGAAACCGGCCAGTCCTGCGGCTGGCACGGCTGCGGCAGTCTGCGGGTCGCATATGAAGACGACGAAGTGGACTGGCTTGGATACACCCTTTCGGTGGGCAAGGGACTCGGCCATGAAATGGAAATCATCGGCCCGCGGCGCATCGCCCAGCTGCACCCTTTCTACAACCTCGACGGCATCAAGGCCGCGCTCCACACCCCCGGCGACGGCCACGTTGACCCCGCCGGGGTTACCCTGGCCATGGCCAAAGGAGCGCGCAACATGGGCGCAACAATCATCCGCAACAACCGCGCCCTCGGCATCACCATCCGGCCCGGCGGCGAATACCTCGTGCACACCGAGCAGGGCGGCGTTAGCGCGGATATGGTGGTCAACGCCGGCGGCGCCTACGCCCGCCAGATCGGGCAATGGGTCGGCCTGGATCTGCCCATCGCCAACTTGCTCCACCACTACCTGGTCACCGAAGCGGTGCCGGAGTTTGCCGGCCTGGAAACCGAACTGCCGGTTATTCGCGACGACCGCCAGGTGTCGGGTTATATTCGTATGGAGCAACAGTCGGGGCTGATCGGCATCTACGAAAAAACCAACCCCACCACGGTGTGGGATTACGGCGCGCCCTGGGAATCGGAAAACGAACTCTTTGAAGCGGATTACCGGCGCATCATGCCGTGGCTGGAAAACGCCATGGCGCGCATGCCGGTGCTCGCCGAACTCGGCATCAAGCGCGTGGTGCGCGGCGCCATCACCCATCCCGCCGACGGCAACCTGCTGCTCGGGCCGTCCGGGCTCAGGAATTTCTGGCTGTGCTGCGGCGCCCAGGTCGGCATCGCCTGGGGGCCGGGCGCGGGAAAATACCTGGCGCGCTGGATGGCGCACGGCGCCGTTGATATTTCTCTGCGAAGTTTTGACCCGCGCCGCTTCGGCGCGGTGATGGATGACCGCTACCGCATCCAAAAGGCCGCCGAAGATTACCTGCTGCGCCATGAAATTCCCTACCCGGCCCGCGACCGCCCGGGCTGCCGCCCGTCCCATTCCAAAACCTCGCCGTTGTATGAAACGCTGGGGCAAAAGGGCGCGGTCTATGAAGACGTGTTCGGCTGGGAACGCCCGCGCTGGTACGCCGTGGACGGGACAACCCAGCAGCACATCCACAGTTTCCGGCGCTCGCTACTCCACGACGTGGTCGGCGCCGAAGTCAACGGCCTGCGCGCCCACGCCGGCATCGCCGACCTGAGCGCCTTCGCCAAACTCGAAGCGTCGGGGGCCGGCGTACGCGGCTACCTGGAACACGTATCCTCCAATCAACTTCCGCAAAAAACCGGCGGCATCACCCTCACCTATTTTGTCCACGACAACGGCCGCATCGAAGGCGAGGCGACGCTGGCCAAACTCGGCGACCACCACTATTACCTGGTGTACGCCGCACTGCGCGAAGCGGCGCTCTACGACTGGATGGCGCAGCAGGTGCGCGCCGGGGAAGATGTGTCTTTCAACAACGTCTCCGAAGCGTACGGCGTGATCATGCTGGCCGGGCCGCAGTCGCGAAAAATTTTTGCCGAATGTACCGGCGCGCCCCTGAACAACGCCGCCTTTGCATGGCTGACAACGCGCACCGTCAGCGTGGCCGGCGTGGAAAACGTGCGCGCCATGCGCGTTACCTACACCGGCGAACTGGGCTGGGAACTGCACGTTCCGATGGCCGGAATGGCCGCGGTGTACCGGGCCTTGACTTCCACCAGGCATAGCGCGGGCATGGTGCACATCGGCTCCGAAGCGCTCAACGCTATGCGCATGGAAAAAGCCTATCGCTCCGGCCACGAACTGACCCACGAGGTCACCATAGCGGAAGCGGGCGTTGCGCGCTTCGCCCGCGGGTCCGGGTTTCAGGGCCGAGACGCGACCCTCGCGCCGGCGCAAAAATGGACGCTGGTTTGTTTGCAACTGGACGAACCAACGCCTAGGCAACCCAACGCCGACCCCCTCGGCGCGGAGTCGGTGTGGCATCAAGGCCGGGTGGTGGGGCGGATTTCTTCGGGGGGATACGGCTACGCGGTGGGGCAATATCTCGGCTTCGCCTACGTTGCGCCCGAGGCGGCTGCGGTGGGGGCCGAACTCGAAGTGCTGGTGCTGGGGACGCCGAGGCGGGCGGTGGTGGCCGGGCAGCCGCTGCGGGATCCGCACAACAACCTGCCGCGCGCCTGATCCATACCCGCGACCTCGGCGAAAATGACATAATCCGCCGACCACTTCAACCTGCGGAGGACAACGTGGACCAACGACGATTTGAACTCGGCCTTGCCCGGCGCAAGGCCACCCTGGGTGCCGACTACGTGGAAAAAAACCTCGCGGCGGCGGACGACTTCACCCTGCCCTTCCAGGAAATGATGACCGAATGGTGCTGGGGTTTCGGCTGGGGCGACGACTGCATTGACGCGAAAACCCGCTCGCTGATGAACCTGGCGATGATCGGCGCCCTCGGCAAAATGAACGAATGGGAAATTCACTGCCGGGGCGCCATCGGCAACGGCGTCAGCAAAGAGCAGCTGCGCGCCGTCATCCACGTAATCGCCATCTACTGCGGCGTGCCCCAATCCCTGGAATGTTTTCGCGCCGCCCGCAAGGTCATGGCGGAGTTGGGGATGCAATAGAGCGGTGAGCGGCGACCGGCGACCGGCGAGCGGCGCGGGAAAAATGGCAATGGATAAATCGAAACTTGATATGGACAAGGTGGATGACCGCCTTGCCAAAATCTATACCTCTGAGGGCGACAAGCAGGAGCAGTACGACCGCTGGGCGGAACGCTATGAAGCCGACCTGGTCAACGACCTCGGCTACGTGGCGCACCTTCGCAGCAGCGAAATTTTCGGCGAACTGATGGTTGATAAAAATGCCAAAGTGCTGGACCTGGGCTGCGGCACCGGCCTGGTGGGCGAGACCTTGCGGGACCGAGGGTACGCTTGCATTGACGGCGCCGACTTCTCGGCGGAGATGCTCAAAATCGCGGGCGGGCGGGGGGTGTATCGTTCGGTGCACCGCCACGACGTGACCCGGCCGCCGGAAGCCGGGGGGTGTTATGACGCGCTGATCAGTGTGGGGTTGTTTTCCTACGGGAGTCCGCACATTTCCGATCTGCATAACGCGGTTGACTGCGTGGGGGGCGGGGGTCCTTGCGTGATTACGGTGAACAGCAGCGCGTGGGTTGAGCACAACCTGGAAGCCGCTTTGCACGCCGAGGCTGAGCGGCACGGGTTTACGGTGGAGCGGATTGTTGAAACCGAATACATTCGCAAGGAAGGCATCAGCGCGCGGGTGTTGGTGATTCGGCGGGTTTGATGTTGGCGGCTTACGGACACTTGCGGGGCGCGGGGCGCGGGGCGCGGTGTGCATGGGGTGCGTTGCGGGAGCGCGGGGGCGGGTTGCGCGGGGCGGCGGTTGCGCGTGACGCGCATTGTGGGGGGGAGAGCCCCCCACGCCCCCCTGGGCGGCGCGGGAAAACATCCTGTTTTCAGCGCCGCTGCGCACATCCCTGTGCGCGATGGCCGGCTGGCGCCGGGCCGAAAAAGCGATGCCCGACACGATGAAAAATATGGTCGCTATCGCTCCCTATTTTTCTATCGTTCGGGAATGACGGCAGAGGCGTAAGGCAGGGCAAAGGAAGCGCCAAGCCTCATCGTTTCCCTTGCCCGTCTTACACCTCTGCGGCCGTCCAACCGGCGGCGATAGCCGCTAACTTCGGCGTGCGCAGGGACGCGCACGGCGGCGCTGAAAACAGGAGTTTCCCCGCGCCGCAAGGGGGGCATGCGGGGGGTCTCCCCCCGCAGATGCGCGTCATGCGCAACCCCGCGCCCCGCGCAACCGCTCAGTAACCGCCGCAACCACCGCTTCACTGGAAGTGGACTTCGCGCCAACCAACAACCCCTGCCGTTCGTAAAACCCGGTCAGCGGCGCGGTTTTTTGGTTGTAGGTTTCCAGGCGTCGGTTGATGGCTTGTTCGGTTTCATCATCGCGCTGCACCACGGCGCTGCCGCAGCGGTCGCAGATGCCTTCGAGCGCCGGGGGTTTGCTCTTGATGTTATAGATTTCCTGGCAGTCGGGGTTCTCGCAGGTGCGGCGGGTGGTCAGGCGTTCCAGTATCACGTCTTGCGGCACGTCAATGTTCACCACCATGTCGAGGACGATGTTCAGTTTGCCGAGCAAATCGTTCAATGCTTCCGCCTGGGGGATGGTGCGCGGAAAGCCGTCCAGCAAAAAACCGGTTTCGCAGTCGGGTTCCCGGAGGCGTTGTTCCATCAACGCCATGACCAACTCATCGGGAACCAGTTCCCCCCGGCGCATGCAGTCGCCGGCCCGCCGGCCCAGTTCGCTGCCCGCGTCCACGGCGGCGCGCAGAATGTCGCCGGTGGAAATCTGCACCGAGCCGTCAATGGCGGACAGCAATTTGGCGATGGTGCCCTTGCCCGCTCCGGGGGCGCCCAGAAGGATTAGTTTCATTGGTCGTGTTCCTCGGCATTCAGCGTAGTGTGTAAATCGGAAGGTCATTATACGCGTATATCAAAACCACTGGCACCGTGCGGTTTCGGTTCCGCCGCCGCGGATTTCACCGCAACCCCGCTAACCCGCGCATGCTGCGGGCCGGCCCGCAGCCAGGATTCAAACTCCGCGAGTTGCGGCGGATCGCCGGTGGCGAGGATTTCGACTTCGCCGCCGGGCAGGTTTCGCGCCCAGCCGGACAGTTCCAGGCGTTCGGCCACGCGCTTTGCGGCGTAGCGAAACCCGACCCCCTGCACCCGGCCGCTGACGATAAAGTTTCGGGTTTCACCATTCATTGCAAATGCTGATGAGCTGGACGGGAGCGAATTTGGCGGTTACAATGGCGGATTATCGGCGCTGTGAACATTATGAGCGCCGGTAGAAACCACCGTTTTATCGTGCCGGTATCGCGTGCCGATGGGACGGAAATGTATCATAGATTCGGAGGAGTAGTTTCATGTCTGACCGTCATAGCGGAACCGTAAAGTGGTTCGATAACCGCAAAGGTTACGGATTCATCCAACGGGACGATGTGGGCGATGATGTATTCGTTCACTTCAGAGAAATACAGGGGGATGGCTTCAAAACATTGTTCGAAGGGCAGAAGGTTGAATTCGGCCTGGTTGAACGGGACAAGGGATTCGCGGCGGAAAATGTCGCGCCGGTTGAGCAGTTGGATTGAGTAACCGAAGTGAGTAGCCCCTGAAAACCCAAACCAAACAGAAAGCCGGGCCTTGCCCGGTTTTTTGTTGCCGTTTTTTTGTTGCCGTTTTTTTGTTGGGCGCGAAGATCGTAGCCGGCGGTTGCTACGCGCCGTCACCCCGCTCAACCCGCACCGGCTCAGGCAGGTGCAGGGTTGAAGTCGGGAACGCGATTTCCGCGCCGTGGGCGCTGATGATGTCGTTGATTTTGAGCAGCAGGTCCTGCTTGACTTCGTGAAAGCGCGCCCACCCGGTGGTGCGCGTGTACGCGTACACAAAAAAGTCCAGCGACGAAGGCGCGAAGGCGTTGAAATTGACGATGGCGATCTGGGTCTGGTCAATTTCCGGGTGTTCGGCGAGCATCGCTTTGACCCCGGCGACTATCGCCGCCATTTTACCGGCGTCTCGGTAGCGGATGCCGATGGTTTCGTAGATTTGCCGGTGGGTCATGCGCGACGGGTTGACGATGGCCATGGTGGAAAACACGCCGTTGGGTATGTAGATGGGGCGCATGTCGAAGGAGCGAATGCGGGTCAGGCGCCAGCCGATGTATTCCACCGTGCCTTCGATTTCCCGGTCCGGAGAGCGCACCCAGTCGCCGACCGCGAACGGGCGGTCGAGGTACAGCATCAGCCCGCCGAAGAAGTTGGCCAGCAAATCGCGGGCCGCAAAGCCGATGGCGATGCCGCCGATGCCGCCGAAGGCGAGGATGCCGGATATGCTGAAGCCCAGGGTTTGCAACGCCACCAAACCCGCGGTGATGAGGATGGAGGCGCGCAGCAGTTTGCCGATGGCGTCCAGCGTGGCGGCGTCAACCGGCTTGCCACCGTCCCGGTCCCGGCCACGGGCCACGACGTTGCGCTGCAAAAACCGCGCCAGGCGCAGCAGGAACCAGGTGATGGCGCCGATGACGCCGACTTGGCGCAGCGGCTCGATGGCGTTAAATATCGGCGCCTGGGTTTCGGCGTAGATGATGTCGGCGGCGAAGGTGAAGCCCACCACCCACACCATCAGCGTGGCCGGCCCCTGCGCCGCCGAGACCACCGCGTCGTCCCACAGGTTGGGGGTGGCTTTGAGTTTTGTGCGCAGCCGCTTCAAGCCGAGGCGCAGCGCCAGGTTGCACAACAAGGCCAGGAACACGATCAAAAACACCTGCGCGATCCAGGCGTGCCCGCCGGCGCCGCTCAGTATTTGGGTGAGAATTTGATCGTATTGCATGGTGATTTTGTTTCAGTGCCGGCCCGGCGTCGCGCAACAGCATACTGCAAACCGCTGAAAATAAAAACCGGTTTGCGGGGCGTAGGAAGCGTTTCGGCGACGACCTACCACCGCGCAAACACGGCCTTTGCGGCCTCGATGGTTTGCCCGATTTCATCATCGCCGTGGGCCGCGGAGATAAACCCGGCTTCAAAGGGCGACGGCGCCAGGTACACGCCGCGCTCCAGCATGCCGTGAAAAAACCCCTTGAAGCGTTCGGAGTCGCAGGCCATCACGTCGGCGAAGGTATTCACTTTTGGCCGCTCGGTGAAAAACAACCCGAACATCCCCCCGGCGCGGTTGGCGCGCAGGGCAACGCCGGCTTCCCCGGCGGCTTTGAGCAAGCCGGCGATCAATCGCTCGGCTGCGGCGTCGAGTTCATCGTAAAAACCTTTCCCGGCCACGGCCTCCAGCGTCGCCAGCCCGGCGGCCATGGCCACCGGATTCCCGGACAACGTCCCGGCCTGATACACGCCGCCGTCCGGCGCCAGGTGCGCCATGATTTCGGCGCGCCCGCCGAACGCCCCCACCGGCATCCCGCCGCCGATAATTTTGCCGAGGACGGTGAGGTCGCCGGTTACGCCGTACACCCCCTGAGCGCCCCGCGGGCCGACCCGGAAGCCGGTCATCACTTCGTCCATGATCAACAAACTCCCGGCGTCATCGCACAGTTTGCGCACGCCTTCGAGAAAACCCGGCAGCGGCGGAACGCAGTTCATGTTGCCGGCCACCGGCTCGATGATTACCGCGGCGATGGCGCCGCCGCCACCGGCTTCGGTGAAAATCGCTTCCAGCGAAGCCGCGTCGTTGAAGGTCGCGGTCAGGGTGTGCTCGGCCATGGACGCCGGCACGCCGGGGGACGTGGGCACGCCGAAAGTTAACGCGCCGGAGCCGGCCTTGACCAGCAGGCTGTCGGCGTGGCCGTGATAGCAGCCCTCGAACTTGACGATTTTGTCGCGGCCCGTATAGCCGCGGGCCAGACGGATGGCGCTCATCGCGGCCTCGGTGCCGGAGTTCACCATCCGCACGCGCTCCACCCACGGCAGCCGCGCACAAATCAGTTCCGCCATTTTGGTTTCGAGGATGGTCGGCGCGCCGAAGCTGAGCCCGCGGGGAATGGTTTGCGCCACCGCCTTGATGACCCGCGGGTCGGCGTGGCCGAGAATCATCGGGCCCCAGGAGCCGACATAGTCAATGTAACGCCCGCCGTCTTCGCCAAACAAGTGGGGGCCTTCGGCGCCGCGAATAAAAACCGGCGCGCCGCCCACCGACCGGAACGCCCGCACCGGCGAGTTGACACCGCCGGGGATGACGCGCTTGGCTTGCTCGAAAAGTTCGCGGTTGTTCAAGATTCCGTGCGCCCCCCTTCCCCGCATATCTCGCTTCGCAGCATGAAAGGATGCCGTATCCGCATGGTTTTGTTTTTGCCCGCGGGTTTGATTTTTCCGCGCACGATGAGGTCTTTGCCGATGAGTTCCTTGGCGTCTTGTCCCGGCCAGAACTGCCGCCAGATGCCGCGATGGATCAAAAGCGTCATCCGCCCGCGCCCGCCCAGGACGATGCGAACATTTTTGCCGGTGTGCGTGACCGAAGTAACCACGCCGGAGACGCGCCCGCGTCCATGCCTGATTTTTGCGCCGTCTTCAAGGGTTTGTAGCGCGAAGTGCGGATGCCCCCAAACGCCCCGACCGGCACGGCACGCTTCGGCCTCGGTCTTTCCATAGTCCCGCAAATGCCGCACGTTGGGCGGATACACCGCCACCATCGCATACCCGCGCCGAATCAACTCTTGCTGTACGTCGGTGCCGTCGGGCAAATACAGATACGCGAGGGTTCTGCCGTAATACCCCACGGATTCTTCGCCGAGGACTATTCTCACCCGTTTTTTTGCGACTAGGTTGTGGAGCAAGCGCTTGGCTTCAATGAAAAACGGCTGCGCCGGCACCAGCCGCCGTTTGCCGTCTTTCGCTTTTCGCAGCCGTTTGTCTTCGGGCGCATCCATGCCGAGCAAACGAACCCTTTCACCGCCTTCAATCTCCACGGTGTCGCCGTCCACTACATAGTCCACCGTAACCAACTGAGCGGCGCAAGCCGGGAACGCGGCGAGGGAAAAAAACAGGACGCCGGCCGGGATGATTTTGCCGGATGGTTTTGGAAAGGAAATGTACACTTTACTCCTATGTAGAAGTTCGCTAATACACTGACAGTATGCCCCCCCCGTCATTCCCGAACGATAGAAAAATAGGGAGCGACAGCGACCATATTTTTCATCGTATCGGGAATCCAGGGATACACCGGCGGTGGCTCAAATGACGCTGGATTCCCGAGTACGCAAGTGTCCGTAAGCCGCTTGCGCGACAACGGACACTAACGCTCGGGAGTGACGGCGCAGGATGAAATTTGTCAGTAAATTAGTGAACCCATACAAGCAGGTTATTTCCGCTGATACCGCGCCTTGAACCTGCCGACCCGGCCGGCGGTGTCGACGATTTTTTGTTTGCCGGTGTAGAACGGGTGGCAGGCCGAGCAGATTTCCACGTGCAGTTCCCGGCCGAGGGTGGATTTGGTCTCAAAGCTGTTACCGCAGGCGCACGTTACCTTGATGTCGGCGTACTTGGGATGGATGTCTGGTTTCATTGGATTTCTTTGGGCTGGTTCGGGGCGGGTTTGATGGGTTGCGGGGTCAGCGGTTCATGGACTTGATGAATTCCGCGTTGGACTTGGTGGCCTTGAGTTTCTCTATGAGAAACTCCACCGCCTGCAAGTCGTCCATCGGATGCAGGAGTTTGCGCAGCAGCCATATTTTCTGGAGTTCGGCGGGGTCGGTGAGCAACTCTTCGCGGCGGGTGCCGGAGCGGTTGATGTTGATGGCGGGATAGACGCGCTTTTCCGCGAAGCGCCGGTCGAGGTGGATTTCGAGGTTGCCGGTGCCCTTGAATTCTTCGTAGATGATGTCGTCCATTTTTGAGCCGGTGTCAATGAGCGCGGTGGCCAGGATCGTCAGGCTTCCGCCTTCCTCGATATTGCGCGCCGCGCCGAAAAATCGTTTGGGCCGCTGCAGGGCGTTGGCGTCAACGCCGCCGGTCAGCACCTTCCCCGAAGCCGGGGCGACGGTGTTGTAGGCGCGCGCCAGGCGGGTGATGGAATCCAGCAGAATCACCACGTCCTTTTTATGCTCCACCAGCCGCTTGGCTTTTTCGATCACCATCTCGGCGACCTGCACGTGCCGGGTGGCGGGTTCGTCAAAGGTTGAGGACACCACCTCGCCGCGCACCGTGCGCACCATCTCGGTTACCTCCTCGGGGCGCTCGTCTATGAGCAGCACCATCAAAATCACTTCGGGATTGATGGCGGTGATGGACTGCGCGATCTGCTGCAGCATCACGGTCTTGCCGGTCTTCGGCGCCGACACGATCAAGCCGCGCTGGCCCTTGCCGATGGGGGCCACGAGGTCAATGACCCGCCCGGTCAACGATTCGGCGGAACCGTTGTCCCGCTCCAGCAGCAGGGGCTGATCGGGGTGCAGCGGGGTGAGGTTTTCAAACAGGACTTTGCGGCGCGCTTCCTCCGGCGACTGAAAGTTGATTTCCTCAACCTTGAGCAGCGCGAAGTATTTTTCCGAATCCTTGGGCGGGCGGATCTGCCCGGACACCGTGTCGCCGGTTCGCAGACCGAAACGCCGGATCTGGCTGGAGGACATGTAGATGTCGTCCGGTCCGGCGAGGTAGGAGGATTTCGACGAGCGCAGGAAACCGAATCCGTCCTGCAGGATTTCCACCACTCCTTCGCCTTTGATCTGTTCGCCCTGGCGCGCCTGGGCTTTGAGGATGGCGAAGATCTGGTCCTGCTTGCGCAGGCGGGTGATGTTGTCGAGTTGCAGCGTGCGCGCCGCGTCCATCAATTCGGTGGGAGATTTGGATTTGAGTTCGGTTAGACTGATAGCCATTATGGAGTGGGATCGTTGTTGCAAACTGCGCCCCTGTACAAAGTACAGGCGTACGGGGTACACGAATGCGCGTTAAAGGGGGTTAAGAGTTGGGGGGTTCGGCTTGGGTACGGGCTTGGGTGGGGCTTGGAGGTGCGGCAGCCGGAGCGACTGCATTACGGAAACGTTTCGGTTATCATAAACCGCTTTGGCGCGGATGTCCAGCCCATATTGAAGTCAAGACCGTCAGGGTCAAGGCCGTGCGCCGATTGCTGATTATGCCATGATACTTGTTTACAAGTGTCTATTGATGCGACTTGATGCGATTTGATACGATTTTACTGCTATACTGAATGATTATCTATGTTGTTTTCAATGAAGTCCGCCAGTTGGGATTTGGAAACCGCCCCGACTTTGGTGGCTTCCACGTTGCCGTCCTTGAAAAGCATCAGCGTGGGTATGCCGCGAATGCCATACTTGGGCGGCGTTTCGGGATTGTCGTCTATGTTGAGTTTGACGACCTTCACGCGCCCGTCAAACTCATCGGCCAACTCGTCGAGGATCGGCGCGATCATTTTACACGGGCCGCACCACTCCGCCCAGTAGTCCATGAGCACCGGGCCGCTGGCCTTGAGGACTTCGGCGTCAAAAGACGCATCGCTGATATGCACAATTTTGGAAGACATTGGGAATCGAAAATTGGGAATCGAAAATTCAGGTTACTCAAACATAGAAACACATAGAAACAGACTATGCAACGAGTACGCCGATGAATCAAGTAGTTTGTCAAAATAAACCGCAGTCAATCAATCCACCGCCGGAGCCGGACAGGACCCATTTATGCCACAAAAACATCTTACCGATCAAAGATTTATAGAGTTCACGCTGGAGGAATCCCTGCAGCAGGGCCTGCGCGACGCCGGTTTTGAGTACTGCACGCCCATCCAGGCGGCGTGCCTGCCGTCGGCCCTCGAGGGCAAGGACGTGGCCGGCCAGGCCCAGACCGGCACCGGCAAAACCGTCGCCTTCCTGCTGGCCTGCTGCCACTACCTGCTGACCCACCCGGCCCAACCCGGACGCTTGCCCACCCAGCCGCGGGCGTTGATCCTCGCCCCGACCCGGGAGTTGGCGATCCAGATCTACCGGGACGCCGAAGTGTTATCCCGCCACACCGGCTTCGCCCTCGGCCTGATGTACGGCGGAACCGGCTACGACGAACAAAAAGCCATGCTCGCCGGCGGCGTGGACATACTCATCGGCACCCCCGGCCGCCTCATTGATTTCTTCAAGCAGGGCCTGTACGACCTCAAGCACGGCCAGGTGGCGGTGCTCGACGAGGCCGACCGGATGTTTGACCTCGGCTTCATCCGCGACATCCGTTACCTGCTGCGGCGCATGCCCCCGGCGGAACGCCGCCTGAACCTGCTGTTTTCGGCGACGCTGTCGTTCAAGGTCATGGAACTCGCCTACGAACATATGAACAACCCCGAAGAAATCAAGATCGAGAGCGACGCCGTGGTGGTCGACCAGGTTACCGAATACAGTTTCTACCCGGCGGAAGAGGAAAAACTGCCGCTGCTCGTGAACCTCCTCAAGCGCGACAGCCACCAGCGCATCCTGGTATTCGTCAACACCCGCCACGGCGTCGAGAAAGTCGCCGGCGTTCTGTCCGCCAACGACGTCAGCAACGGCGCCCTGTCCGGCGACGTCCCCCAGCGCAAGCGCGAACAACTCCTCGAAGCCTTCAAGAGCGGCGAGCGCAAGGTGCTGGTGGCCACCGACGTGGCGGCGCGCGGCCTGCACATCCCGGACGTAAGCCACGTCTATAACTTCGACCTGCCCCAGGACGCCGACGACTACATTCACCGCATCGGGCGCACCGCCCGCGCCGGCGCCAGCGGCGAAGCGATCAGTTTCGTGTGCGAACGCTACGCGTATTCCATCATGGACATCGAAGAAAACATCGGCCACGCCCTGCCGCGCCGCGACGTTGCCCCGGAACTGCTGGAAGCCATACAAACCCCGGCCCGTGCGCGGAAACCCAGGGAGCACCCCGGCCATGAACGCGGCCGCCCGCCAAAACCCCAACCCGGCAGCCGCCCCGAGCGCCCCGCCACCCGCCAAAAACCACCCTCCCGGCGGGCCGCTGAAACCCCCGCTGCCCGGGTTGAATCACCCCTTGCCGGGGCCATTGCAGAATCCCCTGAAGTCATACCACCCGAAGCCACCGGCGACCTTGCCGATGCGCCGGTTCCGGCTCCGGCTCCGATCAACGCGCCGCCGGCCACCGTTCCAGCCGCCGTTGTGGCCGCTCCCCCAACGCCCCCGGGGGAACGCTTCAGCCGGCGCTACGGAGAGCTCCCGGCAATCGGTTAGCCGGTGGTTTTTCCTTGCCTACCCGCCGGGAATTGTCATCCGCAGATTGCCTGACGTTAGCGGCTACGCTGCCGTCCACTGCCCGTCCTTACGCCGCTGTGCCGTCCAACCGGCGGCGATAGCCGCTAACTTCGGCGCGCGCACGGACGCGCGCGGCGGCGCTGGAAACAGGAGTTTCCCCGCGCCGCAAAGGGGGGTGTGGGGGGTCTCCCCCCGCAAAAGCGCGCCCCGCCCCCTGCCCGTCTCGCGCACCCAACCCCGCCATATTCCGCCCTTTTTGGGGGGTATCATTCCCCCGACTTCTGCTATAATCCGGCAATCTTTGCTACAATCCAGCGAATTCCAACGCCAACGCACCCCCCTTTCAGGAGGCTCATCATGTTCCCCCGTTCCATAACCAAAAACACCCAAAAACCGCATAAAACCGCGCCTTTGGGCGTCCCAACGGCCATTCCTGCCCCCCCCCCCCCCTGCACGGAAAAAATCACGCCTGACCGCTAACGGCGCCCTCCTCGCCGCCTTCGCCCTCCTCGCCCTCACCCTCATCCCCGCCCAGCACGCCTCGGCGCAGGCCAGGATCCTGGAGACCAATCCAGCCACACTGGCCGAGACGAACCTGAACGGGGCGACGGTGACCATCACGCTGACCGGCACGGAATATGTGGGAGCCGGCTCGCTGAACGCCGGGCAGTTCACGCTGCAAAGCACCGTGCCGGGCGTAACGGTGATGTCGGTCAGCCGCACGGACGCGGCCAATGCCGTGCTGACGCTGGCCTACGACGGGACTAATTTCGACACTGACGGCGTTTTCTCCTTTACCGTACTCGCCGCGGCGCACACCGGCACCACTAACCTGCAAGTCCGTGTCGGTGCTACTGGCCTCGCCGCCTTTTTGCCGGTGCTGGCGGTGGTAGAGAACAACAACGCCAATTTGAACGCACTAACGCTGTCGGCGGGCGCGCTGACGCCGGCCTTTGACACGGCCACGACGACCTACGCGGCCATGGTGGACAACAGCGTGAGCAGCCTGACGCTGACGCCGACGGCGGCCGAGGCCTTCGCGGGCATTACCGTCGCCGGCACGGCGGCAAATAGCGGCGTGGCGAGCGAGCGGGTCGCGCTGACCGAGGGAGCCAACGCCATCGCCGTGGTGGTGACGTCGACCGACGGCAGCACCACGCAGACCTACACGGTAACGGTGACCCGGGCGGCGGCGTCCGGGGCGGGCATCGCCGCCATCTCCGCGACCAATCCATCCCCGCTGACCGAGACAAACCTGAACGGGGCGACGGCGACCATTACGCTGACCAACACCGAATTTGAAAGCGCGCCGGTCGCCGCCCAGTTCACGCTGAACACCGGCGTGTTGGGCGTCACGGTGACGTCGGTCAGCCGAACGGACGCGACCAACGTCGTGCTGACGCTGGCCTTTGACGGCAGTGACTTTGACGCCGCCGATACGCTGAGCGTAACCGTCGCTGACGCGGCCCACACCGGCACCGGCGATCTGGATAGCGGCACCGTGTCGGTGACGGAGGTGGTGGAGAGTGGCGGCACCGACCGCATGCCAACCTTCGGCACCACCACCATCACCCCCCAAACCTACCCCACCGGCACCGCCATCACTCCGCTAACCCTGCCGGAAGCCACCGGCGGCGATGGCACGATCATATACGCCATCACCGAAACCCTGCCCAACGGCCTGACCTTTGACGACACCCCCGCCACCCGCGTTTTGAGCGGCACCCCCACCACCATGCTAAGCACGGCGACCTTCACCTACACCGCCACCGACAGCGACACCACCAACCCCGACACCGCGCAACTGCCCTTCACCATCACCATCATTGACAGCATGCCGAACATCGTCATCGCCGGCGGACTGCGCATAACCGCAGACGAAGGCGAGGTAGTCACCCTGAACGCCGCCGGCAGCAGCGACTTTGAAGGCCAAGCCATAACGATGTTCCGGTGGACGGTGGACGCCGCCAACGAACTGCCGGTCACCCTCTCCGCCCTAGACATCGCCGCCCCCACCTTCACCGCCCCGGAGGAGCGCACCACCCTGAACTTTGACCTCACGATCACCGATGGAAGCAACCGAACCGCCACCGCCAGGATCACCGTTCAGGTAGGCCGCAGTTCCGAACGCGCCCTGCAAAAAACCCTGGCGGCCTTCGGCGGTGCTTTCGCCGCCGGCACGGTGGGCGTGTTTGAAGACTACTTGGGCAACACCGGCGCAAGCGCAAACACCAGCCACTTCACCATCGGCGGCCACAAGTTTGAGTTAGCAACCAACACCCCCGCCCAAACCCTGGATTCCCGAGTCGCAAGTGTCCGTAAGCCGCTAACGCGGCAACGGACACTAACGCTCGAGAATGACCACAGCGTTGTTAACACGCTCTCGGCGTCATACCCACAAAAACACAAATCACCCTCGGTGTCATTCCCGAACGATAGAAAAATAGGGAGCGCCAGCGACCATATTTTTCATCGTATCGGGAATCCAGTTGAACACGACCCCGCACAACCGGCCAATCTTGCGGACACAACAACAACAATGTCCCCCCGCGACCTGTTGATGAAAAGCGCGTTCCACTTCAACCTAAACGACGACGCCACCGCCACCTCCGGCTGGAGCCTCTGGGCACGCGCCACCACCACCAACTTCAACGGCAAACCCGAAGACGACTTCGACCTGGACGGCGACGTAACCTCAGCCTACCTCGGTATGGACTACCAAACCCCCACCGGCACCCGCCTCGGCCTCGCCATCTCCGAAACCAGCGGTGACGTGGACTACGACGACGCCACCGATGAAGCCCAAGGCGACCTCGACGCCGACCTCACCAGCATCCTGCCCTATATCCAATGGCAACCAAATGACACCACCACCGCCTGGGCCATGCTCGGCTACGGCGAAGGCGACGCCGAACTCTCCACAGACGGCGAAGCGGAAACCACCGAAGTAGATATTGATATGCAAATGATCGCCCTCGGCATCTCCGGCGACCTGACCACCTACAAACGCAGCGAATGGTCGTGGAAAGCCAGCGCCTTTGCCGTGGAACTGGAATCCGAAGCCGATGAGGCAACCGACCTGCCGGCAGTGGACGCAAATGCCCAACGCCTGCGCGCCGCCATACAAGGCCGCGTACCGGGAGAGGCATCCGCCACCGGCACCCAATTCACCCCGAACTGGGAACTCGGCCTGCGCTGGGATGACGGCGATGCCGAACAAGGCGGTGGTGCGGATGTGGGATTGGGCTTCAACTACACCAACCCGGTGAATGGTTTGAGCGTGCAGGGGAAAACCAGTTTTCTGGTGGCCCATGAGGCGGAGGACTACGAAGAATGGGAAGCCAGTTTGCAGGCACGGTTGGACTCCGGCGTACAAGGCCGTGGCATCACCTTCACCCTGGAACCCGGCTGGACCGAAGACGGTCGCACCCAAAAGATGGGAATGGACTTCTCCAATGCCCTCGGCAAATGGACCAAGCGCGGCCTGCGATTGGAGTTGACCGGCGAGCGCACCGAACAGGATGACGACAACATCGGGCATAACATCCGGCTGACCGGTTCGTTACGCTTCTAAATCGCACTGGATTCCCGAGAGCGCCAAGTGTCCGTAAGCCGCAAACAACGCGGCAACGGACACTAACGCTCGGGAATGACGACAGCGTTGTTGCCACGTTCTCGGGGTCATATCCGCAAAGTGCAAATTGCCTTCGGTGTCATCCCCGCGAAAAAACAAATCACCCTCGGTGTCATTCCCGAACGATAGAAAAATAGGGAGCGATAGCGACCATATTTTTCATCGTATCGGGAATCCAGGGACTAAACCGCCGGTGGTTCGTGTGGCGCTGGATTCCCGAGTCGTAAGTGTCCGTAAGCCGCTAACCCGGCAACGGACACTA
The DNA here is from genome assembly GCA_965212085.1 of Candidatus Poriferihabitaceae bacterium. Lineage (GTDB taxonomy): Bacteria > Pseudomonadota > Gammaproteobacteria > Arenicellales > Poriferihabitantaceae > JAHRAW01. The sequence goes on from OZ243042.1 coordinate 420,072, forward strand.
ACGCTCGAGAATGACGGCAGCGTTGTTGCCACGCTCTCGGTGCCATACCCGCAAAGTGCAAATTGCCTTCGGTGTCATCCCCGCGAAAAAACAAATCACCCTCGGTGTCATTCCCGAACGATAGAAAAATAGGGAGCGCCAGCGACCATATTTTTCATCGTATCGGGAATCCAGGGACTAAACCGCCGGTGGTTCGTGTGGCGCTGGATTCCCGAGTCGTAAGTGTCCGTAAGCCGCTACGCGGCAACGGACACTAACGCTCGAGAATGACGACAGGGTTGTTGCCACGTTCTCGGGGTCATATCCGCAAAGTGCAAATTGCCTTTGGTGTCATCCCCGCGAAAAAACAAATCACTCTCGGTGTCATTCCCGAACGATAGAAAAATAGGGAGCGATAGCGACCATATTTTTCATCGTATCGGATCCGCTTTTTCGGCCCGGCGCCAGCCGGCCATCGCGCACAGGGATGTGCGCAGCGGCGCTGAAAACAGGATGTTTTCCCGCGCCGCACAGGGGGGCGTGGGGGGCTCTCCCCCCCACAATGCGCGTCACGCGCACCGCTTCCCGCGCACCCGCACCCCGCGCCCCCGTACTACCTTCGCCCGGCCACCGCCGGCAGGATGCCGCCGGGACTGAAGCGCATTACCAGCAACAACACCAATCCCATGAGGAACAAGCGCATGTGCTGAGCGCTGCCCATGAGGTGAATCCGCGCGGCGTTGTCGGCGCCCAGCCATGCGGTGGCGTGGTCTATGAGCCATAGCCCGGCGGGTTCGGCTTCGACCCAGAAAAACCATACCAGGAATCCGCCGAGTACCGCGCCGAGGTTGTTGCCGGAGCCGCCGACGATGACCATTACCCAGATCAGGAAGGTGAAGCGCAGAGGGTTGTAGGTGCCGGGGGTGAACTGGCCGTCGAGGGTGGTGAGCATGGCGCCGGCGATGCCGACTACCGCGGAGCCGAGGATGAACACCTGGCGGTGGCGGGCGGTGATGTCCTTGCCCATGGCGTTGGCGGACACTTCGTTGTCGCGGATGGCGCGCATCATCCGGCCCCAGGGCGAGTACAAGGCGGTGCTACTCAATATCAGGATGATCACCAGCACGCCGGCGAACAAACCCGTGTAGCACAATTTTACGAACAAACCGGAGTAGTCGATCACCAACTGGTTCAAGGCGTCCATCCGCGCATCGGTGGAATGCGCCGCGAGGTCGGTGAGGTCGGTGGCGTTCAACTTTTCCACCCAGTGGACGAACCACGGAGTCTGCTGCAAATCAATTTCGTAGGGCACCGGGCGCGCCAGGCCGGTGACGTTTTTTACGCCTCGGGTCAGCCAGTCTTCGTTTTTCAAGAACGCGATGATGATTTCGGATATGCCGAGGGTGGCGATGGCGAGGTAGTCGGAGCGCAGGCCGAGGGCGACCTTGCCGACGATCCACGCAGCGCCGGCGGCGAACAGGCCGCCCACCACCCAGGACAAAATGACCGGCAGGCCGAGGCCGCCGAGGTAGCCGTGCTTGGCCGGGTTGACGGCTTCGATGGCGGCCACCGCCGGGTCGTAGAAGTAGCGCACCGCGAAGTAGCCGAGCACGATGAGCGCGGTCATGGCGGCCAAGCGCAGCCGGCCTTTGGGCAGGCGCCGGTGCAGCAACGCCGCGCCGGCGATGGTGGCGATGCCGAACAACGCGGCGAGGATCAAATGCACCCCGCCGGCGGCCCACGCGCCCGGCACCGGCGGCCTGGAAACCAGCACCGCGGCGATGCCGCCGAGGGCCGCGAAGCCCATGATGCCGACGTTGAACAAGCCGGCGTAGCCCCACTGGATGTTGACCCCCAGCGCCATGATCGCCGAGATCAGGCACAGGTTCAAAATCGCCAGCCCCAGGGACCACGACTGCCCGACGCCGACCAGCACCAGTAGCGCGGCCATGACCGCAAAGGCGATGGTAGCGCGCATTTTTTGACTGCCGCGATTCACAACACCCGCCCGCGGAAGATGCCGGTGGGGCGCACCACCAGCACCACTACGAGAATGATGAACGACACCGCGAACTTGTAGTCGGTGGACAGCAGCTGCATCAACCCTTCGGGTTCCCACGGCTGCGGCAGCAGGTAGGCGAGGAATTTTTTGTAGGCGTAGGTGACGGTTACTTCGGAAAAGGCGATGACGAATCCGCCGGCGATGGCGCCGAGCGGCTGGCCGATGCCGCCGACGATGGCGGCGGCGAAAATCGGCAGCAGCAGTTGGAAATAGGTGAACGGCTTGAAGCTTTTGTCGAGTCCGTAGAGCGTGCCGGCGATGGTGGCGAGGGCGGCCACCAGTATCCAGGTCACCATCACCACGCGGCCGGGGTCAATGCCCGACAGCAGCGCCAGGTCTTCGTTGTCGGAGAACGCGCGCATGGCCTTGCCGGTGCGGGTTTTTTGCAGGAACCAGAACAACGTAGCCACCAGCAGCACGGCGATGACGATGGTCAGCCCCTGGGAGGTTTTGATGGTCAGTCCTTCGGCGAGGCCGGTCATCTCCTTGAAGTCGCGAGCGCGAATCAGGAAGCGCGCGCCGTCTGCAAACTGCTGGTCGTTGGGGCCGATGACAAAGCGCACCATGCCGTGGATCATGAACATCACCCCCACCGAGGCGATGACGAACACCACCGGCGGGCTTTTTTTCAGGCGGTAATACCGGTACACCGACTTGTCCACCACCACGCACAACACGGCGGTGGCGGCGATGCCAAAGGGCAGCCCGAGCAACGCCGTGGGCAGCGGCCCAAGCCCGATGCCGTTTGACTGCAACCACCAGGTGGCGAGGATGGTCACCATCGCGCCGAAGGCCATGGTGTCGCCGTGGGCGAAGTTGGAAAAGCGCAGCACGCCATAAACCAGGGTTACGCCGAGGGCGCCGAGGGCCAGTTGCGAACCGTAGGACAACGCCGGAACCAGCACGAAGTTGGAGAGCAGAACGAAGGCGTTGATGAGGTCGCTCACGATGTTCGCCAATGGCCTATCCCCCAAGAAAAGATTTGCGGACTTCGGGGTTGGCGAGCAACGCCGCGCCGCTGTCGGTGTGGCGGTTCTCGCCGATGACCAGCACGTAGCCGCGGTCGGCGATGTTGAGGGCCTGGCGCGCGTTCTGCTCGACCATGAGGATGGCGACGCCGGTTTTGCGGACTTCGAGGATGCGGTCAAACAACTCATCCATGACGATGGGCGACACGCCGGCGGTGGGCTCGTCGAGCATCAGCACCGTGGGGCGGGTCATCAGCGCGCGCGCCACCGCCACCTGCTGGCGCTGGCCGCCGGACAGCTGGCCGGCGGGCTGGCGGCGTTTTTCGCCGAGGACCGGGAAAAGGTCGAACATCTGTTGCATGGTGCCGGCGCTGTCGTCGCGCCGCAGGTAGGCGCCCATTTCGAGGTTTTCCTGCACGGTCATGGTCACGAACACGTTGGCGGTCTGCGGCACGAAGGCCATGCCGCGCGCCACCCGCGCCTGGGGGGTGAGCGCGGTGATGTCGTCGCCGTCCAGAAGGACGCGGCCTTGGCGCAGGCCGAGCATGCCGAGCATGGCTTTCATGGCGGTGGATTTGCCGGCGCCGTTGGGGCCGACGATGACCGCGATCTCGCCCTTGTCCACGCCCACCGAGCAGCCCTTGAGGATGTCCGCGCCACCGTAACCGCCGGTCATGTTTTCGCCGCTGAGAAAACTCATGTTGGTTGTGGCGGTGGCGGTGATGGCGATGCCGGCGGCGGCTTGTTCTTCAGCCCGCGGCCCAGATAGGCTTCGATGACCTGCTCGTTGGCTTTGACCTGCTCGGCGCTGCCCTCGGTGAGCACCGCGCCTTCCGCCATCACGATCACCGGATCGCACAGGCGCGAGATGAACTCCATATCGTGCTCGATCATGCAGAAGGTATAACCGCGTTCCCGGTTGAGGCGGATGATGGCGTCGCCGATGTCGTTGAGCAGGGTGCGGTTGACCCCGGCGCCGACTTCATCGAGCAGCACCACCTTGGCGTCCACCATCATGGTGCGCCCCAGTTCAAGGAGTTTTTTCTGGCCGCCGGAGAGGTTGCCCGCCAGTTCGTCGGCGACGTGGCCCAACTTCAAAAACTCGATGACCGCTTCGGCCTTCTCATAAACCCGCCCCTCCTGGCGAAAAACCTCGCGCCGCTGCAACCACGCCCTCGGCAACCGCTCGCCGGCCTGGGCGTCGGGCACCATCATAAAATTCTCCCGCACCGTCAGACTCGAAAACTCATGCGCGATCTGGAAAGTTCGGAGCAACCCCCTGGCGAACAACTCGTGGGGCCGGCAGCCGGTGATGTCCTCGCCGTCAAGGTGGATGCGCCCGGAAGTCGGCGCATAAACCCCGGCGACGATGTTGAACAACGTAGTCTTGCCCGCGCCATTCGGCCCGATCAACCCGGTGATGGCGCCCCGCCTGATTACAAGGGTGGCGTTGTTGACGGCCTTGAGACCGCCAAAATGTTTTGAGACTGCGTCAACCCGGATCATGCACTTTGAGGCGAATTGCGTTCCGCCCCCCTTCTTCTTCACGATAATCAAATAGACTTGATTGTTTTACCAAGTCTTTAAGTCGTTTGAAACCATATAGAGATGGAGAGAATCTTGGGTCAATTCTCTTTAGCCACGTGCCGACAGCCGACAAGGGTACCCATCCATCATCATCGGCATGCACATCAACTGCCTCTAAAAGTAATTTGTTTAATCGTTGTTCGACGGCTGTCCCTTTTCCTTGCGATGAAATTTTTGATTGATTTTTTGCGGTGTCAGGTAAAGGATCCAGCCTTACAAATTCATCACAAGCAGCGACAAATGAATCAATCGCTTTATCGTTACCCAAGCCATACACGGTCATACTACTTTCCCGTAATCGCATCGCCAAACCTGCAAAATCGCTGTCATTGCTGGCAATGCAAAAAGCATCGTAATGTTCTTGTCCGCGATGCAGTAAGTCCATTGCGTCAATCACCAATGCGATGTCGGAAACATTTTTGCCCGCTGTGTGCTGAGGGTGAAAAATCGGCTCAATGGCAAATTTAAAAAGGGTTTCTTTTTTCCAATCAGCACGAAAAGTGTTATCGTTGCCGTACGCTCTTCGAACAACCGGGGTGCCATAAAACGCTACTTTTTTTATAATTTGTTCTGCGTACTTCGCACCAATGTTCTCGGCATCAATAAGAACAACGATTTTTTTGCTTGTATCCATTTTATTTCCTGCTAAAAAGTTTGCATTCTCACTGAAATGAGTGTGTGAGTCAAGCCAGTTAAAATACCAGTCCGAGCGACGAAGATAGCAAATCACACAAACAGTTTCACAATAAATACGCCACCAACGCCTGGCGGCTGTCCGGCGTAACCCGCGCAATATCAATGCCGAGGGCGGCGTCCACCGGCACAAACTCCGCCGACACCACCTCGCTCTCTTGCAGCACAAACGGCCCGTCATGCACGCAGGAGAAAACCCGCCCCCAGCTGCGCTTGACCGGGGCGCGGGTGGCGTCTTCAAACCACAGGTTGAAGTGGGCGGTCAGGGGCGGCGACACGCCCAGTTCCTCTTCCAGTTCCCTGGCGGCGGACAACTCGTAGCTCTCGCCGGCGCGCACCACGCCGCCGGCGGCGAGGTCGAGCAGCCCCGGATAGAGGTCCTTGGTGTCGGTGCGCCGCTGGGCCAGTATTTCCCCGGCGGCGTTGAATACCAGTATATAATTGACCCGGTACATGAGGCCCCGCCGCCGCATCTCGGCGCGTGGCAGCGCGCCGATGACGGAATCCGAGGGGTTGATGATGCTGACGATTTCCGGGGGCATGGCTGGATCAGGATTGCCGGATCAGGATTATAAGGGGCGCCCGGTTGACGGCCTTGCCGGGCTGCCACATTGTAGCCACAAAAAAGACGGCGAAGGCACGGGGTCCGGCTATCGCCGCTCCTGAATTCCCGCCATCTGGCACCGAACGGCGGGCTTTTCTGGTACTACATCTGCGCCGCCGGGGCTTTTATTTTTGCGGTTTGTTTTGCGGGGCCGGGGGCCGGTAATGGCATCCAGTAATGGCATCGGTAACGACGGGGAGATTAACGAGGAAAGCAACATGCTGGTAGGCGTGCCCAAAGAGATCAAGAACCACGAATACCGGGTGGGGATGTCCCCCGCCAGCGTTCGGGAAATGGTCAAGCACGGCCACGAGGTCGTGGTGGAAACCAACGCCGGGGCCGGCATCGGCGCCGATGACGACGCTTATCGGGCGTGCGGCGCCAGGGTCGCCGACAGCGCCGAGGAAATTTTCGCCACCGCCGGGATGATCGTCAAGGTCAAGGAGCCCCAGGCGGTTGAGCGGGCGATGCTGCGCGAGGGCCAGCTGCTCTACACCTACCTGCACTTGGCGCCGGACCCGGAACAGACCCGGGATCTGGTGGCCGGCGGCGCCACCTGCGTCGCTTACGAGACCGTAACTTCGCCCCACGGCGGGCTGCCGCTGCTGGCGCCGATGTCCAAGGTCGCCGGGCGCATGTCCATTCAGGCGGGCGCCTACTGCCTGGAGCAACCCCACGGCGGACTCGGCATGCTGCTCGGCGGCGTTCCCGGCGTGGACCCGGCCAAGGTGGTGATCCTCGGCGCCGGCATGGTCGGCACCCACGCCACCCACATCGCCGTGGGCATGGGCGGGGACGTGTGGATCATCGACAACAATCCCGCCGCCCTGGAACGCCACTGGGCGCAGTTCGGGCGCAGCACCAACTCGGTTTTCTCCACCGCAGACGCCCTGGAACGCCACATCCTGGACGCCGACCTGGTCATCGGCGGCGTGCTGATTCCCGGCGCCGAAGCGCCCAAACTGGTAACCGCCGAAATGGTCAAGGCGATGAAGCCGGGCTCGGTGATCGTTGACGTCGCCATTGACCAGGGCGGCTGCTGCGAAACCTCCAAACCAACCACCCACGCCGAGCCGACCTACGTGGTGGACGGCGTGGTGCACTACTGCGTCGCCAACATGCCCGGCGGCGTGCCGCGCACCTCAACCTACGCGCTCAACAACGTCACCCTGCCCTTCGCCGTGGCCCTCGCCGACAAGGGCGCGAAGCGGGCGTTGCTGGATGACCCGCATTTGCGGAATGGGTTGAATGTGCATGCGGGGAAGGTGACGCATCGTAAGGTGGCGGAGGATTTGGGGTACGATTATGTGGATGCTGAGACGGCACTGAAAAATTGAAGTGACTCGACGATTACGATACTTAACAGCACTGAAAAATTGAGGTGATACTATGACTACAACCATAAACAACGCGATTACACCGGAAAAGTTTCTCGAAGCATGGCGAGCCGTGTGGGAAAGGGACGAACGCGAAAGCGGGAAGTTGGCCGAGATATTCCAAGGTCAACCCTGGACGCCGGTCACCGAGTATATGCTCACATCAGACAATTCGTTTTTACGGCGAGTGGGCGGCGAGTTAGGAATTAACGAGCAGCCAGATGGATGTATATCGCAAGACAGCGGCGGTATTTTAAAACTTGATATGGCTTTTATTGCCGACAACAAAGATGGCTGTCCAACGTTTATTGATGTCATGATAGAGCATGAAAACGACAGAGCAACTGTAAAAAATGAAATGTGGAAACTGATGTTTTTGCGGTCACCGTTGAAAGTACTCGTTACTTATTCGGCCACCCCTGAGGCAGAAAACCAACCACAGAAGTTATTGGATATGTTGAATGAAGCCAACCAGGATTTCCCGGAAAACGAGAACACTACTTACCTGTTTATCTTTGGCCGTTTGCTCGACGGCAAGATGAGTTGGCAGTGGTGTTCCAATGAAGAACCAACACCAAAACCGTTATGCTGACCATACAGGAGAAACCACCATGCCAAAAATGACCCCATCCGAAGCCTTCGTTGAAACCCTTGCCGCCAACGGCGTAACCGAAATTTTCGGTATCATGGGTTCGGCGTTTATGGACGCAATGGACATCTTCGCTCCCGCCGGAATTCGTTTGGTGCCGGTGGTGCACGAGCAAGGCGCGGGCCACATGGCCGATGGGTATTCCCGCGTCAGCGGGCGCCACGGCGTGGTCATCGGCCAGAACGGGCCGGGGATTAGCAACTGCGTCACCGCCATCGCCGCCGCCTACTGGGCACATTCGCCGGTGGTGATGATCACGCCGGAGAGCGGCACCATGGGCATGGGGCTTGGCGGTTTTCAGGAGGCCAACCAACTGCCGATGTTTGAAGAATTCGTCAAGTACCAGGGCCACGTCAACAATCCCAACCGCATCGTTGAGTTCACGGCGCGCTGTTTTGACCGGGCGATGTCGGAACTCGGCCCGACCCAGTTGAACATTCCGCGGGATTATTTCTACGGCGAACTGGACCTGGAAATTCCGCAGCCCATGCACCTCGACCGCGGCCCCGGCGGCGACGCGACCCTTAACGAAGCCGCGAAAACTTTGGCGGCGGCGAAATTTCCGGTGATCATCTCCGGCGGCGGCGTGGTGATGGCCGATGCGGTTCCGGCGTGCGTGGAACTCGCCGAGTTGCTCGGCGCGCCGGTGGTCAACAGCTACCTGCACAACGATTCGTTCCCGGCCAGTCATCCGATGTGGTGCGGGCCGCTCGGCTACCACGGCTCCAAGGCGGCCATGCGCATCATCAGCAAGGCCGACGTGGTGCTGGCCCTGGGTTCGCGCCTCGGGCCGTTCGGTACGCTGCCCCAGTACGGCATTGACTACTGGCCGCAAGGGGCGAAAATTATTCAGGTGGACGCCGATCACAAAATGCTCGGGCTGGTGAAAAAAATCACCACGGGCATCTGCGGCGATGCCGGCGCGGCGGCCAAAGCCCTGTGCGAACGGCTCGGCAAACTGCAGCCGGCATGCGCCGCCAACCGCGAAGAACGCGCCGCCGTGATCGCCGGTGAAAAAGCCGCCTGGGAAAAAGAACTGGACGGCTGGATTCACGAAACCGACGCCTACAGCCTCGACATGATCGCGCAGCACAAAAAGGAACCGGGCAACTGGCTGCATCCGCGGCAGGTGCTGCGCGAACTCGAAAAGGCCATGCCCGAACGCGCCATGGTGTCCACCGACATCGGCAACATCAACGCCATCGCCAACAGCTACCTGCGCTTTGAAGAGCCGCGCAGTTTTCTCGCGCCGATGAGCTGGGGCAACTGCGGCTACGCGCTGCCGACGGTGATCGGCGCCAAGTGCGCGGTCCTCGCCGGCGGCAAAGACCGCCCCGCCATCGCCTACGCCGGCGACGGCGCGTGGGCCATGAGCATGTCCGAGATCATCACCGCCGTGCGCCACAACATCCCGGTCACCGGCGTGGTCTTCCACAACCGCCAATGGGGCGCCGAGAAAAAGAACCAGGTGGATTTCTACGGCCGCCGCTTCGTCGCCGACGAACTCGAAAAACAAGACTTCGCCGCCATCGCCCGCGCCATGGGCGCCGAAGGCGTAACCGTGGATCAACTCAAAGACGTCGGCCCGGCGCTCACCGATGCGGTGGACCGGCAGATGAACGAAGGCAAAACCACGGTGGTGGAAATCATGTGCACCCGCGAGTTGGGCGACCCCTTCCGCCGAGACGCGCTGGCGACGCCGGTGCGGCATTTGGGGAAGTATAAGGATTATGTTTGATGAAAAAAGTTGTCCATCAGATTGAAAACACCGCCATTGACTCTTTGATTAGTGTCTTTGGCGGTGAGGACACATTAATTCGCGCTGCGTTCAAAAATTCTTATTTCGCTGACCCTGACAAAGTCCGGGGACAAACGCCATACTTTCCGGATCGCGCCCGCTATAGCAGAAAGCATTACCCGGACAAGAACAAGGGACAGCAAGATATTTGGCGGGCTGGCGACAACAGAGAAGTTACATTGGATGACAACGCCAAGGCCCACAAGGCGTGGGAAAACTATACCGGCTACCCAATACAACGAAAATCCGGCTATGGCCTTCGCCATATCTGGGGGTATCCTTGGGATCCGGACGCCTTCACGGCTGGTTGGAATTTTTGTTATATGCCATTTTGGGCTGGTATGTTGACCGAAAAACAGCATCCGCTTCTAAAACTAAAGAATGCCTTTCGCCAAGCATCTTGGGATTTATATTTCAAGGATAAGCAAGTTTGCAAACCACCTAATTTTGTCACAGATCCACAAATTGATTTAGAGAAAATTCTACAAGGACAGCCGATATTAATACTATCGAAGCCGCAGAAAAACAAACCGTCCATGCCTCGCCAATTTGATTCTCTCGAAGAATCATTAATGACCATTAGAGAAGCGGCGCACCAAAGTTGGGAAAATCTGTATAAAGCCGTACGGTTGCTACAAGAAAAATCACATGAAACATTTGGAACAGCGAACGTTGAAAGGAGTTCCAAAAGTGTAGTTAAAAGAATATTGAAAGAGGCCAACTACCCTTACACCAAAAAAAATCTTGCTAAACTGGAATCTCAAATCAAGCAACGAAAAAAATGAAAGAAAACACACACCACACCACCGGCGTCCTCACCTCCCTCGCCGCCTTCGTCATCGTCGTCGGCGGCATGAAAATCGCCGCGCCGTTGCTGGTTTCCCTGTTGCTGGCGTTGTTCATCGCCATCCTCATCGCCTCGCCCTACGCCTGGTTGCAGGAAAAAGGCGTGCCGAGGTGGCTGGCGTTACTCGGCGTTTTGTTCGTTTTCTGCGGCGCGGTTTTTCTGGTGGGCTCGCTGATCGGCTCGTCGGCCCAGGAGTTTTCGGCGCGCTTTCCGGTGTATCAGGAACGCCTGCGGGAAATGGCCGCCGGGTTGCTGGGTTGGTTGAACCAATGGGGCATGAGCGTCTCCGACAGCCTGGTCGCCGAGTACTTCGACCCCGGCAAGGTGATGGGGCTGGCGGCCGCGGTGTTCAGCGGAATGCAGAGTTTGCTCGCCAACAGTTTCCTCATCATGATCACCGTGGTTTTCATCCTGCTGGAAGCGCCGAACATTCCCGACAAGTGGCGCGCCGCCCACGCTTACAACCGCAACGCGGATGAATCTTTGGCGCGCTTCCGCGACGCCGCCCGCAACGTCAACCGCTACATGGCCATCAAAACCTCCACCAGCCTGCTGACCGGCGCGTTAATCTCGCTGCTGCTGTGGCTGATCGGCGTGGACTATCCGCTGTTGTGGGGAGTGATGGCGTTCCTGCTCAACTTCATTCCCAACATCGGCTCGGTGATCGCGGCCATTCCCGTGGTGCTGCTGGCGCTGGTACAACTCGGCATCGGCGCCTGCGCCATGACCGCGCTGGCGTACCTGCTGGTGAACACGGTGGTGGGGAGCATACTCGAACCGCGCATGATGGGCAAGGGGCTGGGGTTGTCCACGCTGGTGGTTTTTATTTCCCTGATCCTGTGGGGATGGGTGCTCGGCGCGGTCGGCATGCTGCTCTCGGTGCCGCTCACCATCGCCATGAAAATCGCCCTCGACAGCAATCAGGAAACCCGCTGGATGGCGATCATGCTTGGGCCGCGGATTGAGGCTGGGGATGCGGGAGAGCCGGAAGATAAATAACGCGGGTTTGTTGGGCCGACAAAATTATGCTTCAACCCGCCCGTACTTCCGAAAACCGGCAACAAGACCGGCGAAGGATTTTTGCTTGTACTTTCTAAAATCTTTCTCTTCCACATAGACAAAATCATACACCACCTCCGACTGCGCCTTGTTGGCGTCTTCGCACCACTGCTTCAAGCGCTCCATTTTCTGCGGCACGTCCAACTCTGCCCGGCCTTTGGTTTCAACAATATAAATCTCGCGCGGGGATTTTTTGACGAAGAAGTCGGGAAAGTAGTTGGAAACATCACCGCTGGCGTTCACATAATCCAACCGGAAACCCACGGCTAAATAATTTTTCGCGTAGGAAACAATATCCCCGCACTTCTCCAGAAATTCGGCGAAATCCAACTCCAGGGAACTGTCGCCGATGATCTTGTTAAACGCACTTTTTTGCGGAACCAGAACATCCTGCCGCTTGACAATAAACGGGCGCGTTTCCCGAATCTTAATGCGCCCCCGAAGTTCCGTGCCGCCCTTGTCCTGCAAAGTGATCGCGTTAATTTGTTTCTTGAAAGTCTCGATGACGGTTTTGATCACCGCAGGCTCAGAAAGATTTCGCAAAGTATTGCGATCATCCAGGTCAACCGGATGTTCAAATAAATCATCGCGGATAAACGTTTTCACCTTTTCATACACCACGTCATAGACGCTGACCAGCCTCAGTTCCTTCATAATCATCTGACTGAAAAAACCCACGACGGAGCGGTAGTCGGAAACGCCGGTATCGTCCAACTCGGTTTTATGGCTGATTTCGTCTTTTGCGATGTAGCGAAAAATAATACTGCGTTTTTGTTGCTCGTCAAATTGTTGATAGGAAATTTTTGCATGGTTGAATTGTTTGCCGTCCAGTTTTTCAAGGAGGCCGTATTCGCGGTACGTCCTCGGCGCAAGAAGCGGAATCTCAATATCCAGTTCGTCAATGTTTTTGTTCGGGTTGTCCTTGTCCACCTCAATCACCAAAGGCGTATTTTGAGTGCCCGTGTCACCCATACCCTGCCGTTCCAGCGTTACGCCTTCCTTCTCTATGGATTCCACAAAATCCATAAACGCATCGGTGCCGATGACGCTCAGCTTTTCCCCGGCGTCGGCATCGGGATACATGCGCCGCAACCCCCGCCCCAAAGTCTGCTCCGGCAGGATATTGCTTTTCGCGGTGTAGGCGCGCAGGCCGACGATGGTGGTCACGTTACGCACGTCCCAGCCTTCTTTCAGCACCAGCACCGAGACGATGGCCTTGTAGGGGCTGTCCATGGCGTCAATGTCGTTGGCTTTTTTGCGCAGACGCTCCAGTTCCTCCTTTGCTTTTCCGGTGGCGGCCTCGGAAATTTCGCCATTGTTTTTGGTATGAATCACCAGCACGGCGTCCTTCAATTCGGAATAGGTTTTTTCCAGATACTCCGCCGTTTCATCGCAGTTTTTGGTGTCATCGGTCATCACAAACAAAATGGATTTCTTCCCCATCTTCCGATGTTCCGCATCCGCCTTGCGCCACTCCACGACACCGAGGTTTAGATAATCGGCGTATCGTTCCGAAAACTTGCTACTCGTTCGTTCTTCCAGGCTGTTGCGGCTGTCCTGATCAGGGATGACCGGATGTTTCACCACGTTTTGCGCGATGGCTTCCACCAGCGGATAGTCGGCGATGGTCTGCACGAAGATCGCGCCGTTGTTATGCTTCGGCGTTGCGCTGGTGTCCACCTGCAACGCAAGCGCGCCTCCTTTTTGTTTCAGGCGGTTATGGATGTCTTCAATGGACTTAAACCACGCCATCCGGCTGTCGTGTATGTGATGCGCTTCATCGTTGAACACCGCCAGTTCATCTATGTCGCGCACGATCATGCCCAGGTCCACCTTTGAATCGGTGGTCGCCCCGGTGGGCCGGGAGCCGAGGAAATAGTCCATGGTATTTTCATCATCCGGCGAAGACGGAACGTCATCGCCGGAATACACGCGGTGGATGTTGGTCAGAAAGATATTTCCAGTGGGATGAACCACCCGCACCTCGTCCTGCAGATGAACCCTGAGTTGAAAATCATCCCGCCAGTTACGCCCGTCAAAACCATTCTCCGGCAACACCGGATCGGCATAAAAAATCCGCAAGCCATCAAAATCCTTTTTCAATCGGTCCAGCACAATGATGTTGGGGGCAATGATCAGAAAGTTGCGCGCAAGTTTTGAGTCCGACTCATAAAGTTTGTGGAAATAGCACCACGCCAACAACAGGCTCAGCACCTTGGTCTTGCCGCTGCCGGTTGCCATCTTGATGACAAAACGCAGCCAGTCTTCGTCAAACAGGTTAGGCGAAACCGCCCCGGACGAATCAAAACGCATCAGGTCAAACTTGTCCTTGACTCCGGCGGCTTCATACAGATAAACGATGGTTTCAACCGCCTCGCGTTGCGCGAAGTAGTAACGGAATTCCCGCGCTATCCCATCCGCCCCGGTGAGCAAATGCTCTTCCCGAAACCACCACCGCAACAGGCTACGGCTGGTTTCCGTGGCGTCCATATACTCGCCATCACGAAATTCCTTCACCCGCTCGCGCAATTTCCGCACCAGCGGCGGCAACTTCTCCATATACGAATCAGGCTCGTCCGGCAGCCAGCGGACGTCGGGGTCCAGAACGTCGCAGGGAGACGCGGGGAAATCCGGGGGGAGTGGCATGGGGGGTTATTTCAGCGAGGTGGCGAGTATGTCGGCGAATTTGATCGGAATGTATTTCATTATTTCAGCCCTCTCCGATGATTGCTCGGCGGATTCTGGCGCGCTCTTCGTTTTGCCTTTGATACTGGGAGAGAACACCCACCTCAAAACAAACCCGAGCGTCCTCATCGGTACAATATATCAATCTTTCAGCACTCAGAATTTCAATCTGGAAAGACGTATTCACACAACGTATATTGGTCAGGTCGATATGTTCAATGTGGGCCTTACGGGCAATATCGGTTGCAAGAAAATGCCACTTCCGGTGGTCCACTGCTTTTGTTTCGTCGTCGGGCAAGAGTATGGCGACGCCCAAGTCGCTATCCTGGCGCTGGTATTCGGTGCCCCAGGTGCCGTAGAGGTAGACGGCTTGGGTTTTGGGGTAAGCCTTCAAAATAGAATCAACAGATCTAGCAACAAATACTTTGATGCGTTTGGGAACAATAGTCATAACTTATATCCCCAAATTTTATTGCGGTCTACATGACTCGTCATATCGGAGCACCGGTTTCCAGCGTGCTTTAACCATGAAAACATCCAAATAAACCAAACAAAAAGAGAGTTATCTTCTAGACACAAAAAATCAAATATCTCGTTTTCTATTGCATCACGTTTAACTAGGGCTAGAGATTTCGCATACAGACTACCCGGTTGACCCCATTTCGACAAAGATCGGTATAAACCACCCGAAACAAGAAATTTTCCTGGGACAACAATGAAATCTGGGGATTCTTTATTAGGAATATCTTTAAGTATTGATTGAAGATGTTGTTTGACTGTCTTTGGGGCCGGTGCATCAAATGCCCAAATGGTGAATAGCGAGTCCTTGATTTTTGGTATATGAGAATCACTGAATTTCCGAGGAAGTGTCTTGAACTTCCGACACTTTTTAACTGCATCTTGAATATCACGCGGATTAAGTTGCGTCTTAACTTCAATCAGGCTGTAAACAGATTCAACTAGGAAAATTTTTTTAGGCATTTCTGAATGTAAACAGGTATTCCATATTTTATCATAAATAACTAAATCGGCTTCATGCGAAAATACCCCATTATGAGAAGTAATTAGTCCTGTATCCACGCCAAAGGCAGATGGCAGATGTCCGCTTAAAAAATCAGCAAGAATACCTTCCCTGTTTTGCCCTGCTGAAGGCTTGTGTGAGGTGAAATGACGACGGATACGCTCATGTTGGGAAAACATCTCCTTTGAGATTTCCTTCATATATTCAGGAAAAATGCTCACACCCCAACCTCCAAAATCTTCATCGTATCATTCCCAAATATATCCACCACCTTCACGGCAATCTTTCGCCGTCCCGGTGCACATTCGTGTTTCACGCTGGTCAATTCCAGCGAGCGGTCTTTTTTGGTGCGGAAACTTTGCCATTCGTTTTCGAAGACGTAGTCGCCGCTCCATTGTTCTTCGGTTTCGCCGGTGTCTTCGTTTTTGACGCGGATGATTTCGCGTTTGCTTTCAAAGTCGAAGTCCACGGCCCAGTAGTCTATCCAGTCGGTCCAGTGTTTGGTTAGTTGCTCGCGGGTGATTTTACCCGATTTGTCCTTGCTGATGTGCACGATTTGCCCGTGGTCGGCGACGATTTTGGTTTTGCCGGGTTTGAGGGATTCTTCGGCGCCGGCGATGCCCTGGGAGTAATGTACCGAGAAGTCAGTCAACTCCACGGCCACCGAAACAAGCCCCCCCGACACGGGCGCCGCCGCAGCAAGTCCCCCCGACAAGGGCGACGCCGCTGCAAGTCCCCCTGACAAGGGCGACGCCGAAGCAAGTCCCCCTGATAAGGGGGATTTAGGGGGTTGAGGTTGGCCTTGCCCGCCCCCAACCCGACCCACCAAATCAGCATAAACCCCTTCAAGATTATCCATAACATCCGAATTGCCGTACCGAACAACCTCAACCCCCAACCGGTTCAGCCTTTCCGTTCTCGTTTGGTCGTATTGTTCCTGTTCGGCGTGGGTATCACCATCAACCTCAATCGCCAGCATTAATTCCGCGCAATAGAAATCTACGATATATTCATCCAGTGGTTTTTGCCGGGTGAATTTCAGGCCGGATAGTTGTTTGTCCCGCAGCACATCAAACCAGAGTTTTTTCTCGGCGGGTGTCGGGTTTTTTCTGTTTTGCCTGGCTTTGGGGGTCAGGGTGGGGTTGTAGGGGAGGTGGGGTATTTTGCCGGCCTTGTCGGGGAAGTAACCCCCCTTGCCCCCCTTATCAGGGGGGTAACTGCCCTTGCCCTCCTTGTCAGGGGGGTAACTGCCGGCCTTGCCTCCCTTGTCAGGGGGGTAACTGCCGGCCTTGCCGGAGGGGGAACCCCCCTGATAAGGGGGGCCAGGGGGGTTGTTGCTCTTCTTGTCAGGGGGGTGGATGTGGGCTTTGACTTCGATGAAAGACACGTCGTGGAACACCACCTGATTTTTCTCCACCGCCCGCTTGTCAAAGACTTCGGCGGGGATGTATTTCATTTCCAGGTTGATGCCTTTGCTTTTTGCTTCGTCCATAATTTGCGGGAACAGGCCCATTTCAAACTCAAAGGCGAGGATGTCGGCGCGGGTGATGTGCTTTTTGCGGCATTCCAGGATGATTTCTTCCACGAACAGGCGCGTAACCGGCAGGTTGATGGGGCCGATGGCGACCATGCGCCCGGCTTTTTTGCCGTGGAACACGCCGGATTGTTCCACCGGTTGCGCGGCATAGGCTTTGAGGATCAGGTCCTGGTATTCCTTTGATTTGGCGGCGATTTGCGCTTGCTGCTGTTCGGGACGCAGGCCGGGATTGACGCCGATGTAGTGCTGGCGTTCGTATTTTCCGAGGTTGAGAATTTCAAAGGCGCGGTAGTTTTTGCTTTCCTTTTTGAGTTCACGCTGCACGCCGATCATGCGCTTGCGGGTGGTGTGGATGGCGAACTTGCCGAGGTCGGATGTGATCCATTTGCGACCGAGTTTTTCGGCGACGGCAGCGGTGGTGCCGGAGCCGCAGAAAAAGTCGGCGACGAGGTCGCCTTCGTTGGATGAGGCTTTGATTATTCGTTCAAGCAAGGATTCGGGTTTCTGAGTAGGGTATCCAAGACGTTGACTGTCACCAGCAGACAAGTACTTTATATCGATCCACATATCTCCCAGTGGATAGCCAGCATATTCATCGGCATAAATCTTGTATCTTGGGCGTCCATTCCTCGTCCAGTGAATCAGGTGGGGATTTTCTTTTAGTCTTTGATCAAATGTTGCCTGAGTCCATATCCAGCCAATATTAGTAACTACTATTCTGCCCTGTATATTTCTTTCTTCTCCCCTGCTACTCGCATTTGAAGATTTCTCTAAGGCTGCATGTTGGTAACGCCGTTCCGTTCCTTCTTCAAGATGTGAAAAGCGTTCTGATAACTCATCTTCGGATAGCGGTCCATGCTGAATATTGAATTTCACCGATGAACTCTGTCTTGCATATAAAAATATCGTGTCCGTTATCGCATCGTATCCAGACTCAGATAAGCTATGTGCAGCATATCTTTTCCAAGATACTTCGTTCACGAAATTCTCTCTCCCAAACACCTCATCCAACGCAAGCCGAATAAAACTATTCACCCGCCAATCACAATGCACATAAATACTCCCATCCTCGGCCAGCAAATCCCGCATCAACACCAGCCGCTCATAAATCATCGCAATAAACGAATCCGCACCCTTGCCCCAGGTGTCGCGGTAGGCCAGTTCCTCCAGCACGTTCGGCTTTTTGGTAAAGGTGTCGCCGCCGATTTCAATGTCCATGGAAAAATCCGCGCCCACATCAAACGGCGGATCAATGTAAATCAGTTTCAACCCGCCTTGCGCTTCAATCTCCTCGCGCAACGGCCCGTTCTTGAGGCCGGACAGGATCAACTTGTTGTCGCCCCAGATCAGTTTGTTGCTCCAGCCCTTGTGTTGCCGCCCGCGCGCGTCGGTGGTGAACATGTCCGTTTGCCGCGCCGTATCCTCCGGCTTCTCCGCGCGCGGTTCGTCCACCTGCTCAATCACCTGAAACGGCAGCACCACGTTGCAGACCTCGCTGGTCTTGCCGTTCCACACCAGTTCCACCTCCCGCTTGTCGTCAAACAACAGGAAGCGGTACTTGTCGGGCAGCGGCTTGCCGGACTCAATGAGTTTGACGACGTCGCGCTTTTCGTTGTCGGAGAGGTTCACGGGGAAAAATCCGGCCGGCGGTCAATATAAGAGAAGTTGACTTGTCTTATACGCCTTTTCTGTTGTTTTTGCTTATTAATCATAGATTTAGATCCGTACGAAAGTTTGGATGGTAGAAATCCATAAAGAAACATCCGGCGTTTTGTCTCATGGACGCGGCTTTTTGGGTATTTTGTCTCATATTTCCAGTTTTATGAGACAATTTAGGGAGTTTGTGTTATCTATGAGACATTAATCCAGGATTACGATCAACTCCGAAAAACAGCACAATGCCGTCCTGCCACCCCTTCCCGGCACTATTTTCTCAATAATTCCGCCCTTTTCAAGGAGATTCAGCAATCGCGCCGCACTGGGACGCGGGACGACGGCCCTGTCCCGAAAATCAACGCCGGTGAACCACGGCTCGGAAAAATGAAGTTGGTAATCTGCGGAGTGTATTGGGAGCGGGTTACTTGTTGTACACGCAACAAGGTTTCCTCTTTGAGGTCAATGATCGCCTGGGCCTTGCCGGCATTAATACGTGACTGCTCGGCAACGGCGCGTAAAAAGAATACGATCCATTGTTCCCAGTTGCCATTTTCCGTGATGCGATTCAGGCCGTCATAATATCGGCTGCGGTTTTTCTCCAGATATTCGCTGAGATAAAAATAGGGCGTGGAAATAGCTTGTTTGTGGTAAAGAAACAACGGCATCAGCAAGCGCCCTATTCTGCCGTTTCCGTCCCAGAAGGGGTGAATAATTTCAAACTGGGCGTGAACAATGGCAAGCTGCACCAGCACGTCCTTCTCTTGTTCGTGCATATAGCGTTCCAGGTTGGAAAACAATGCCGGGATTTTCTGTGCTTCCGGTGGAATATATCTTGCCTCCTTGATAGAAGCTCCCGGCGAGCCTATGAATACCTGGCCTTTGCGAAAATTACCGGGGTCTTTCTGCTTGCCCCGTGTGCCGGAAAGTAAAATTTCATGGGCTTCCTTAATCAGCCGCTCAGACAAGGGAAGTTCTTTCATGCGTTCAAACGCGGTCTCCGTCGCTTCCCGGTAGTTGATTACTTCCCGGATGTCATCGCGCTTCTCGCCCTCGGCTTTACCCTCCGCTTGAAAACGCAACACCTCTTCCAACGACGCCTGAGTGCCTTCAATGCGCGAAGACAGCACCGCTTCCCGGGTTGTCAGCGGGGATAAAAACAAACTTGCATCGGGGATATTCTCAACCAACACGTCGAACCGAGCGACTCCCTCATGGGCGCCGCCAATAAAAGGCGCCAGTTGCTCCCAGTCCAGAGACTGAAGGGGCAGGGTTTGAGGAGTAACGGGAGTTTGGATATTCATCAACGAGCACATCGGTTGCAAACCATATACAAGAAACCGGATTTCATCATCAATCAAACCGGGCTGTTATGACAAGGCATTATGAAAAGTTGATTTTACCTTAAAATTTGCACGGATACGGTCTCTATCCTTTACTCCTCCGACCCGCGTGGAGCCGTTATACTTCCCATATGAACGCCCTCGAACAAATCGCCGCGCAGGCCGCCAAACACCGGAAGAAAATCGTGTTGCCGGAAGGCGATGATGCGCGGGTGCTGGCCGCCGCCGGGCGGGTGGCGGAGCGGGGGTTGGCGGAGGTTATCATTATTGGAAATGCGGATGCGGTCGCCGGTGCGGCGGAATCGGCGCGGGTTAATCCGGCTGGTTTTCGGGTGATTGATTCGCAGCAAAACGAGCAGGCGGAGAAGTACGCGGATGTTTTGTTGCGGGCGCGGATGCGGAAGGACGCGGGCATGACCCGCGCGCGGGCGCTGGAACAAATTCGTGATCCGTTGACGCTGGGGGTTTGCATGACGGCTTGCGGGGACGCCGACGGGTGCGTGGCCGGCGCGGTCAATACCACTTCCGACGTGCTGCGCGCGGCGTTGCAGATTGTCGGCGTGAAAAGCGGTTTGGTTTCGAGTTTCTTCATCATGCAGCACGACCAGCCGCATCAGGCGCTCCGCGGGCCGGCTATTTTTGCCGACTGCGCGATGGTGATTGAGCCGGACGCCGCGCAGTTGGCGCGCATCGCCATTGACTCCACCGACAACGCGGTCGCCCTGTTGAAGATGAAACCGCGGGTTGCGTTGTTGTCGTTTTCCACCGCCGGCAGCGCCGACCATCCCCGCGTCGCCAAAGTCCGGGAGGCCGGGGAAATCATCGCAAACCAGCGGCCGGACATTGCGCTGCTGGCGGAGGTTCAGTTTGACGCCGCCGTGGTTCCGGAGATTCTGCGCCGCAAGGCGCCCGGCATCCAAACCGAAGCACCCGCCAACATTTTTATTTTCCCGGATTTGCAGTCCGCCAACATCGGCTACAAAATCGCCGAACGCATCGGCGCGGCGAGCGCGGTGGGGCCGATCCTGCAGGGGCTGAATCGCCCGGTCAACGATCTGTCGCGGGGCTGCGGGGTGGATGACATCGTCGCGCTGGTGGCGGTGACCGCGCTCCAAGCCGCTACTGCTACTGCTACGCTCCCGCAATAACGACCCGACTCACGCCGATGGACATCGCCTTTCGCACCATCCGCCTGCACAAACGTTTCCCGCTCGCGATCAGCCGCGGGACCAGCGCCGGGGGGGAGAATCTTTTTGTCTCCATTACCCACGAGCGGATTACCGGCTGGGGGGAGATGGCCCCCGGCATTCGCCAGGGCGCGCCGGATGCCGCGAGCGGGCGGGCGGCGTTGAGCGCGTTTTTTACGACCGGGCTGGACGGGCTTGGGATCGCGGAGATTTATGATCGTGGCCGCCGAAACAACGTGCCGCCCTGCGCGCTGGCGGCGCTGGACGTGGCCCTGTGGGATTGGACGGCGCGCAAAGCCGGCATGCCGCTTTACCGGCTGCTGGGTATGGGCAAGCCGCGCGCGCCGACTTCGATCACCATCGGCATCTGCGCCCCGGAAGTCGTGCGCGAACGCATACCGCTGCTGCTCGACGGGAGCGGAATCCGCGCGCTGAAAGTAAAACTCGGTTCCCCGGAAGGCATCGAGGCCGACCAAGCGATGTTCGCCGAGGTGGTGGAGAGCGTCCGCGGCTATCCGGTCAGTCTGCGCGTGGACGCCAACGGTGGCTGGAGCGTGAAACAGGCGCTGGTGATGATGAAGTGGCTGGCGCAGCGCAACGTTGACTATGTCGAGCAGCCCCTTGAGGAAGGCCGGGAGCGGGATCTGCCGGCGTTGTTCAAGAACCGGCCGCTGCCGGTTTTTGTGGACGAATCCTGCCGCTTCGCCGGCGACCTGCCCGCATGGGCGCACAACGTGGACGGCGTCAACCTCAAACTGATGAAGTGCGGCGGCATCACCGAAGCACTGCGGATTATCGCCGTGGCCCGCGCGTTCCGCCTCAAGACCATGATCGGCTGCATGAACGAATCCTCGCTGTCCATTTCCGCCGCCGCCGCTGTAACCGGCGCGATGGACTACGTTGACCTCGACTCGCAACTGAACCTCGACCCGGACCCGTGCACCGGCGCCCGGCTGGTGGACGGCGTCGTTACGCCCAACGAATTACCCGGCCACGGCGCGGAGATCATTTCTTCGGAGATCGCGGATGCTGAATAGCAAACAGAAAATCGCCATCTACATGGAGGGAAACCTCGACAGCGACTACGGCAAAATGGGTTTCGGGGTGATGCGCTACGGCCCGAATCCGGTGTGCTGCGTGATCGATTCCCACCACGCGGGCAAGCGGGTCGCCGAGGTGTGTGAACTGCCGTTCGACTATCCGGTGGTGGCCACCGTCAAGGCGGCGGCGAACCTCGGCGCGGAAGTGCTGGTGCTCGGCACCGCGCCTTCCGGTGGCCGAACGCCGGCGCAATGGCAAGGCCCGCTGGAAGAATGTTTGCGACTCGGCATGTCCATCGTCAACGGCCTGCACGACCGCCTGAACGAGCGCTTCGGGCAGTGGTTGCAACCGGGACGCTGGATCTGGGACGTGCGCCAGCCGGCGTTCACGCCGGACATCGCCGCCGCGCGGGCGGCAACGTTGAACAACCGGCGGGTGTTGCTGGTGGGCACCGACATGGCGGTCGGCAAAATGACCGCCGGCCTTGAGATTCACCGCTGGCTTCGCGCCCGCGGACACGACGCCGCGTTTCTCGCCACCGGGCAAATCGGCATCACCATCACCGGCCGCGGCATTCCGCTGGATGCGTTCAAACTGGATCACGCCTGCGGGGCGGTGGAACAAATGGTGCTGGCCGCCGCCGGCCACGACATCGTGTTCATCGAAGGCCAGGGCTCGCTGCTGCATCCCGGCAGCTGCGCGACGCTTTCACTGCTGCGCGGCAGCTGCGCCACGCACCTCGTCATGTGCCACCGCGCCGGCATGACCCGGCTGCGCGCGCCGCATTCGGTGCGCGTTCCGCCGCTCAAGGATTTTATCCACTTGAATGAAGAAGTGGCGCACGCCTGCGGCTCGCTGACGCCGGCGGTCACCATCGGCGTTGCGCTCAACACCGCGATGCTGGATGACGCCGAAGCCCGCACCGAGATCGAAAAACTCGAACGGGAAGTGCAACTGCCGGTGGCCGACGTGGTTCGTTATGATGCGGGTAAACTTGGCAGTTTGTTGATTGGCGATTAATGTGATTACAGTCCGGCTAGCGCCGGAAGGGTTTGAATGACACCGAGGGCGGTTTGCACTTTCACGGGTATGACACCGAGGAACGTGGCAACAACTCTGCCGTCATTCCCGAGCGTTAGTGTCCGTTGCCGCGTAAGCGGCTTACGGACACTTGCGTACTCGGGAATCCAGCGCCACACGACCCACCGCCGGTTTAACCCCTGGATTCCCGAATGCGATGAAACAAATGGTCGCTACGCTCCCTATTTTTCTATCGTTCGGGAATGACGGCGAGGTGAGGCGGGGATCCAGCGTCCAATCGGGGACAGGTCACGACCTGTCCCTACGCCGTCCGCCGAAGCCTCGCCGCTTCGGTTGATGCTTTGCGGCTCTTTATTTCGAGTGCGCTGACTTCGCTTCCCGCCGCCGCGCGTGCAACACCGCTTCGGTATATCCATTGGCGGCTTCCCGGGCCTTGAACACCAACTCCAGCGCGGCTTGGAAGGCTGCGCCGTTGCAATCCGGCGCCATGTTTTGGTAGCGGGGGTCGTCGTCGTTCTGGCGGTCAACCACCGCGGCCATTTTCTCGAACGCGGCGATCACCCGCTCCCTGCTGATCAAACCGTGGTGCAACCAGTTGGCGATGTGCTGGCTGGAAATGCGCAGCGTGGCGCGGTCTTCCATCAACGCGGTGTCGGAAATGTCCGGCACTTTGGAGCAGCCGATGCCCCGGTCAATCCAGCGCACCACGTAGCCGAGGATGCTCTGCGCGTTGTTTTCCAGTTCACGGGTCGTATCAAAATCGCTGAGGGGTTGGGCGGCGGGAACGGGGATGGTCAGGATGTCGTCGAGGCTGGCGCGCGCGGCGCCGGCCAGCGCGCGCTGCCTTTCGGCGACGTTGACGTAGTGGTAGTGCAGCGCGTGCAGGGACGCGGCCACCGGCGAGGGCACCCAGGCGGTGCTGGCGCCGGCCCGCGGATGGCCGAATTTTTGCTCCATCATCGCCGCCATGTTGTCCGGCGCCGCCCACATGCCCTTGCCGATCTGGGCGTGCCCCGGCAACCCGGTGGCGAGGCCGGTGTCCACGTTCCAGTCTTCGTAGGCGAGCAGCCACGGCGTGGTTTTGATGTCGTTTTTCGGCAGCACCGCGCCGGCTTCCATGCAGGTATGGATTTCATCGCCGGTGCGGTCGAGAAAACCGGTGTTGATGAAAACCACGCGCTCGGCGGCGGCTTTGATGCACGCTTTGAGATTGACCGTGGTGCGCCGCTCCTCGTCCATGATGCCGATCTTGATAGTGTTGGGCGCGAGTTCCAGCGCGTCTTCAACCCGCGCAAACAATTCCACCGCGGCGGCCACTTCGCCGGGGCCGTGCATCTTGGGCTTGACGATGTACACGCTGCCGGTTTCGCTGTTGCGGAAGCGGCCGTTGCCGAGCAAGTCGTGTTTGGCGGCGAGCACCGTCACCATCGCGTCCAGAAAAGTTTCGGGGATTTCCTCGCCGTTGAAAGTGACCGCGTCGGTGTAGATATGGGCGCCGACGTTGCGGATGAACATCAAACTGCGGCCACGCAACCGGCGGGGCGCGCCGTCTGCGCCGGTGTATTCGGGGTCGGGATTCAGCGTGCGCTGGATGGTTTCGGCGTCTTTTTGCAGGGTGATTTTCAGGTCACCCTTCATCAGCCCGGCCCAGTTGCGGTACACCCGAACCTTGTCTTCGGCGTCCACCGCCGCCACCGAATCCTCGCAGTCCATGATGGTGGTGACCGCGGACTCAAGCCTGAGGTCGTAGATGCCGGCGAGGTCGCCGCGGCCAATGTAATACCCTTCGCCGATCAGGATTTTGATGTGCAGGTTGTTGTGCCGCAACAAAATGCTCGCCGGCGATTCCGCATCGCCCGTGTAGCCGGCGAAGCACTCGCGCCAGCCGAGTTCGGTCTCCGAGCCGTCGCCCATGACCACGATCAACTTGCCCGAGCGGACCTTGTACTTGACCGCGTAGCCGTGGCTGCCCACCGCCAGCGGCACCACGTGGTCGAGAAAATCCCGCGCGTACTGAATCACCCTGGCACCGCGCACCGGGTTGTACTTTGCGGTGCGCTTGCATCCCTCCACTTCGGGGATGACATCGGTTCCATACAACGCATCGTACAAACTGGTCCAGCGCGCGTTGGCGGCGTTCAACGCATACCGTGCGTTGTCCACCGGCACCACCAACTGCGGCCCGGCGATGGTGGTGATCTCGTGATCGACGTTGCCGGTGCGCACCGAAAAATCTTCGGCCTCGGGCAACAGGTAACCAATATCCGAAAGGAACGCCTTATACGCCTCCCTGTCCGGCTGCCCCGGATGCGCCCGATGCCAGGCGTCAATCTGCCGCTGCAACGCATCGCGCTGCTCCAGCAAGGCGCGGTTTTTGCCCCCCAGCTCAGCGACGATGGCCGCCAACTCCCCCCAGAATTTCGCCGCGTCAATGCCACTGCCCGGCGCGATTTCACCGGCCACCAGATCGTGCAACGCACGGTCTATGCTGAGGCCGTTTAGTTTAATTTTTTGGGGCATGGCTGAAAGCCTCTTGGGTATCCTGCAAGTTTCATCATAAAAAGTGTTGCAGTTTATCAGACCCGCCGCAAGATTTCCCATCAACTGCAAATTGCGGTTACAATCTGTTTCCGTTTCCCATCACCGGATTATCATTATGCTGCTTGACAGTCCCGTCTGCGATTTTGCTTGGAAGGCTCCGGACTTTACGTTGCCGGACCTTGACGGCCGCGCGGTTTCGGTGGCGCAGAGTTACGGCCCCAACGGTTTGCTGGTGGCGTTTATCTGCAATCACTGCCCCTACGTCAAGGCGGTGATCGGCCGCCTGGTGGCGGATGCGCGGGCGTTGGCGGACGAGGGAATCAACACGCTGGCGGTGATGCCCAACGATTTTGATGCGTACCCGGACGATGGCCCGGAGCAGATGAAAGCGTTTGCCGAGCGGCACGGGGTTACGTTTCCCTATTTGCTGGACGAGGCGCAGGCCGCCGCGCGCGCTTACGGCGCGGTTTGTACGCCGGATTTTTTTGGATTCAATGGCGCCGGTGAACTGCAATACCGTGGCCGTCTGGACGACGCGAAGATGGAGACGCCGGTTAATCACAATAATCGCAAAACCGAACTGCTCGATGCCATGCGGCTGGTGGCTGCGACCGGCAAGGGGCCCGCTCAGCAGACGCCGAGCATGGGTTGTTCGATCAAATGGAAAACCGAATAAGAAAACGTGACCGGCGCGCCTGCGTCGTTAATCGTCCATTGCCCGCCTGTTGTTCGCCCGTTACTGACTGGCGCACACCGAAGCCGGAATCCACACTTCGTCATTGATGCGGGTTTCTTCCAGGTTGTCTTTGTCGCCGCCGCCGCGGTCAACGACGATGAAGTCCCGCTGCTCCCCCAGCACAATCTGGAAATGATGCCAGGTGTTTTTATACAGGTTGACGCCCTGGCGGCCGTTGGTGATGAACAAGGATAAATCCGCCGCGCCGATGGGGGCGGGGTCGGCGTTGGCGGCCACCAAAACCAAAAAAGGCAACTCATCCATCGGCATGAACGCCTGGCTGCCCCGCGGGTGCCGCTCCATGACCCGCACCCGGTGGGGCAGCGGCAGCGGCGTGGTGCGAAACAAACTGACGATGGGGCGTCCGCCGGCGTCGTTGACGTCGATGGTGAACAGGTCGTGGAAGCGGGTGGTGAGGCCGTCGTTGATGGAAATTTGTTGCGCATCTTGCGGTTCGATGACTTCGCCGAAGGCGGCGAAGGCGGTTTGGGTCAGGGGTTGGGCGGCGAGTTCGATCATCGCGCTAGTTCCCGGCCACGACGCCGAACAGGCGCAGGCGGCTGACGCCGCCGTCGGGGTAGATGTTCAGGCGCACGTGGGTTATCGCGCCTATGTCTATCACTTGCTTTTGGAATTGCCGGGCGCGGTCGGCTTGCAGTTTGACCGCGGGCAAAAGCTCCGCCCACTTTTCGCTTTGCCGGGGCAGGCTCGCCAGGGATACGGCTTGCAGCCGCGCGCCTTGCAGACTGCAGCGGTCGGGGTAGTTGCCCTTGAAGTGCGCGGTGTCCACTTCGACCTTGCGGATGACGCCGGGATGGGCGAGGGCGATGATCGCCCAGTCGTTGCCGGGCTCCCGCCGCCGCCGGGTTTCCCAGCCGTCTCCCATGTTGACCCCGCGCCCCGGCGTCAGCAGGTTGCGGATGGAGCCGAAGTGTTCGTCGTTGCAACAAAGCGCCACCGCGCCGTTCAAGGCCGCCGCCAGGTCCACCAACTCGCCGCCTTTGATGCGCCCCCAGTCCACTTTCGGTTCGGCGTACACGCGCAGGCGGGCGACGCCGCCGTCGGGAAAAATGTTGAGGCGCACGTGGGTGTACACGCCTTCGTCCGCGACCGCGAACTGATGTTCGTGGTCGCCGCGCAAATCGGTCTGCGCGACCACCTCGGTCCAGCGCGCCGATGAATCCGCTTCGGATTCCGACTCCGCATCGTCGCCGTCGAAACGGCGGGCTTCCACCGCCGCCGCCGGCGGGTAGTTGCCGGTGAAGTGGGTGGTGTCAATTTCGATGCCGTGTATGACCCCGGCTTTGGCGAGTTTGACCACGCACCAGTCGTGCCCTTCGGTGCGCTTGCGCCGCGACTCCCAGCCGTCCATCCACTTGCCGTGGTCGTCGTATTTGTCGTCAATGAACACCGGCGGCCGCTCGTTCAGCATGCGCCCCATCGGCGCGAAAAACTCATCGCTGCACTTCACGGCAACGGCGCCGAGTTTGGCGGAGGCCAGGTTGACCCAGCGTTTGGAAAAATCAGTCATCGGTAATCTCTTTGCCCCCGGCGGGGAAACGTTTGATCCAGTGGTCGGCGATGTCAACCCGGCGCGCCAGCCACACCTGGGGATGGCCGCGCGCGTAGTCGAGGAAGCGCGCCACGGCGGCGGCGCGCCCGGGGCGGCCGGCCAGCCGGCAGTGCAATCCCACCGACATCATTTTAGGGCGGGTTTCGCCCTCCGCAAACAAGGTGTCGAAGGCGTCTTTCAGGTACGCAAAAAACTGCTCGCCGCTGTTGAAGCCCTGGGCGGTGGCGAAGCGCATGTCGTTGGCGTCCAGGGTGTACGGCACCATCAGCAGCGGCGTGGCGTAGCGGCGCATCCAGTAGGGCAGGTCATCGGCGTAGCTGTCCGCGCTGTAGCGAAAGCCGCCGTGTTCGGCACCGTATTCGGCGGTCAGGCGGTGGGTGTTGGGGCTGGTGCGGCCGAGATAGAAGCCGGCCGGTTTGTCGCCGGTGATGCGGTGGTGTATTTCAACGGCCCGCTGCAGGTGCTCGAGTTCCAGTTGCTCCGGCACAAACTGGTAATCAATCCAGCGGTATCCGTGGCTGGCGATTTCCCAGTTGGCTTTGAGCATCGCCTCCACCGCCCGCGGGTTTCGCTCCATGGCCATGGCCACGGCGAAAACCGTTACCGGAATATCGCGCTCGGCGAACAACCGGTGCAGGCGCCAGAAGCCGGCGCGGGATCCGTATTCATAGATGGACTCCATGTTGAAGTGGCGGACGCCGGGGTACGATTGCGCGCCGACGATCTCGGACAGGAACGCTTCGGATGCGTCGTCGCCGTGCAGGATATTGTTCTCGCCGCCTTCCTCGTAGTTGATGACGAACTGCAACGCGACGCGCGCGCGCCCCGGCCACTCCGCCGCCGGCGGGATCGGGCCGTAGCCGGTCATGTCGCGTGGATAGGTCATTTTGTCGTCATCATTGCGTGGTCTGCGTTGAAGTCCGTCCGGCTTTGCCGAGTCTATGGTACCACGCTGCGACCCGTTCCCTTTCTTCATCGGTCATGCCGGTCAGGTTGCCGATGGGCATGGTTCTGGTTACCACCGTCGCTGCGAAAACCCGCGCCGCGTGTCGTTCCATGGCGGCGGGGGATTCCAGTACCAGGCCCACCGGCGGGGCGGCGAAGCCGGGCTGGGTCGGCGCGCGCGCGTGGCAGCCGGCGCAGCGGGCTTGAATGAGCGGCGCGATCTGCGCGGTGCTTACCGACACCGACGCGCTCCCTGCCGATGATCCGCCGGGCGGTGCGGGCGGCGCGGTGATCCACGCCAGCCCCGCCATGATCAAAAACGCCAACGGCAGGAGGACAACGGCGGCGGCGCCCGATGATGAGCGGCGCACGTTGAAGTAATGGCGCGCCAGCCAGCCGGCCACGGAAACGCCCGCCAGCACCGCCCAGTTCCAGCCGTGGCCGTAGGCGGCGGGGAAGTGGGCGCTGATCATGATGAACAATACCGGCAGGGTCAGGTAGTTGTTGTGGCGCGACCGCAGCAGTCCGTTTTCGCCGTGCCGTGGATCGAGGGGGCGCTTTGCGGCGAGCGCCGCGACCATCTCTTTTTGCGCCGGGATGATTACGAAAAACACGTTGCCCGCCATCATCGTGCCGATGGCCGCGCCGACGTGGATGTAGGCGGCGCGGCCGCTGAAAATCCCGGACAACGCCCACGCCAGAACCACCAGACCGGCGAACACGCCGATGGCGAGCAACAATGGCGTCCGCCGCAGGGGCGAGCGGCACAAGCCGTCATAGACAAACCACGATCCGAGCACCGCCGCCACCCCCAGCGCAACGGCCTGGGTTGCGCTCAACGCGGACAACCCCGGCTCGATCAGAAACAACCGGGCGTTGAAATAATACACCACCGCGAGCAAAGCAAAACCGCTCAGCCAGGTGGCGTACGCCTCCCACTTGAACCAGTGCAACGCCGCCGGCAATTTTGCCGGGCCGGTTCGGTATTTTTTGAGGTGGTAAAACCCGCCGCCGTGAATGGCCCACAAACTGCCGGTGATGCCTTCGTCCTGGGGAGTCTCGCGGTCGAGATTGTTCTCCAGCCAGTTGAAGTAAAAAGACGCGCCGATCCACGCCACGCCGACGATGAAATGTATCCACCGCAGCAGCAGGTTGACCCATTCATGCAGATGGCTTTCCATTCAAAATTTCCCGTTTGCATTTATTTGGTTAATCATGCACACTTGGTTTTCCTGAAAATTATGACTTCTTTCGTTTGTGATTCAGCATAGACGATATTCAAGAAGAATAGTATGACTTCTTATTTTATCTATCTACTCATCGCCGGCTCAACCATCGCCAGCCCCGGCCCCGGGGTCGTGATGACGCTGACCAACTCGCTCAAATACGGGTTAGTCCAAAGTATTCCGGGCAATTTTTATTTCTTTCGCTAACGTTTTGCTTTCTGATAATCGTCATACACGTTCTTTACGGATTGTTCGCCGGGTTCATAAAAAACCGCGCCGCCAATTACAACTATTTTACATTTGTGAATTCATTTGGCGGAGCGGCGTACATCACATTCGGTTTGTCGTTGCTTGTGCTGACCCGAAAATCAGACGGTTAGCGTACCCGGCCGGTGTTCGGTGTTCGGTGCTCGGTGTTCGGCGCTCGGTGCTCGGTGCTCAATACGCCGCCTCGTAGCGGTCAATCTCCGCCAGCAGTTGCCGCTGCCGTTGGGGTTCGGCGAATGAAGCGGTGACGCTGTTGCGCGCAAGTTGGCCGAGGGCCGCGCGGTCGAGATCGAGGGCTTCGGCTACCGCGCGGTAGTTTTCGTTGACGTAACCGCCGAAGTACGCGGGGTCGTCGGAGTTCACCGTGACCCGCAGGCCGAGTTGCAGCATTTTTTTCAAGGGATGGTCGGTCATTTTTTCGATCACGCAGAGCTTCAGGTTGGAAAGCGGGCACAACGTCAGCGGCACCGCCTCGGCCACCAGCCGCTCGATCAGCCGCTCATCCCCCAGGGCGGCGTTGCCGTGGTCAATGCGTTCGACCTTGAGCGCGTCGAGCGCGCCCCGAATGTATTCCGGCGGGCCTTCTTCGCCGGCGTGGGCGACGCAGCGGTAGCCCTCGGCGCGGGCCGCGGCAAAAACCCCTTCAAACTTTTCCGGCGGATGACCGAGCTCGCCGGAGTCCAGCCCGACGCCGGTGATTTTATCCCGGTGCGGGCGGGCCGCCTCCAGCGTGTCAAAGGCGTCCCGCTGGTCGAGGTGGCGCAAAAAACACATGATTAACCGCGCGCTGAGATCGTATTCCCGTTCCGCCGCTTGCAACGCCGCGCTGATGCCGTTGACCACCGCGTCAAACGGCACGCCCCGGCAGACGTGTCCCTGGGGGTCGAAGAAAATCTCCGCGTGGCGGACGTTCTGCGCGTTCGCCTTTTGCAGATACGCCCAAGTCAGGTCGTAAAAATCCTGCTCGGTGCGCAGTACGCGCATGCCCTGATAGTAGAGGTCGAGAAAATCCTGCAGCCGGTTGAACTGATAGGCTTCCCGCAACGCCTCCGGCGATGCGCGGGGCGGCGGCACGCCGTTGCGCAGCGCCAGATCGAACATCAACTCCGGCTCCAGCGTACCTTCGATATGGCAGTGGAGCTCCGCTTTGGGCAGGCCCGCAACGAAAGCGTCCATCGCTGTGCCCATGTTGTTTGGGGCCGGCGCGCCCCGAGCGGTTGCGGCGGTTTCCGCCGGCCTACTTGGGCAGTTGCCCCTGCACGCCTTCCACGTACCAGTCCATGCCCAAAAGGACGCCGTCATCCAGCGTTTCCCCGGCTTTGGCCGCCACTTCCCCGGCCTGGTTGTTGAACGGGCCCTGGAAGGGATGCAGCGAACCGTCTTTGATGGCGGCGGCCACCGCATTCGCCGCGGCGCGCACGTTGGCCGGCACCGCGTCGCCGTAGGGCGCCATCTCGACCATGCCCTGGGCGATGCCGTCCCAGGTGTCTTCGGATTTCCAAGTGCCGTCCATCACCGCCTTGACCCTGGCCACGTAGTATTTGTCCCAGTTGTCAATGATCGCGGTCAACTGCGCTTTGGGGGCGAACGCGCGCATGTCGGAGGCCTGGCCGAAGGCGTACACGCCGCGCTGCTCGGCGACCTGTATCGGCGCCGGCGAGTCGGTGTGCTGGGTGATGATGTCGGCCCCGCCGTCAATCAGCGCCTTGGCCGCGTCCCCTTCCCGGCCGGGGTCGTACCAGGAATTGACCCACACCACCTTGACCGTGGCGTCGGGATTTACCTTGCGCATGGCGAGGGTGAAGGCGTTGATGCCGCGCACCACTTCGGGAATCGGGAACGAGGCGATGTAGCCGACCTGCCCGGTCTTGCTCATGTACCCGGCGATGGCGCCGATCACCGCGCGCCCTTCGTAAAAGCGCCCCGAGTAGGTGCTGACGTTGGCGGCGCGCTTGTAGCCGGTGGCGTGTTCAAACTTGACGTTCGCAAACTGTTTCGCGACTTTCACCGTGGGGTTCATGTAACCGAACGAAGTGGTGAAGATGACGTCGCTGCCGCTGGAGGCGAGTTTGCGGATAACGCGTTCCGCATCGGCGCCTTCGGCGACGCTTTCAACGTAGGTGGTGGCAATGCCGAGTTGTTGCTCCACCGCCTTGCGCCCGATGTCGTGGCGGTAGGTCCAGCCGTGGTCGCCGACCGGGCCGACGTAGACGAAACCGACGTTGTCAACTTCCGCGGCGGATGCCGCCGGGGCGATGGGCGCGACGGGCGCGGCCAGTAAAACACCCGCGGCAACGGCCGCCGCCAGGGTGGTGGTCAGGGATTTGGGGGTCATGTTTTTTCCTCCGAAAAGCAGGGGTTGATTGGGTTTGTTAATTGTAACTTTTAATAGAAAGTTTTTTGCATATTTTGTGCGCCAAACGATCGGGGATTTCCGTGTGCCTGGGCACTGCTTCGGCGTGTCCGGTAAGCGGATTCACCCACAATGAATGAGATTTTCCTTCGCGTTTCAAATGGCAGCCGTAGCGTCGTAAATGTCTGATTAAATGGTTTCGTTTCACTTCACGGAAACCGTTTCCGCGATCGCATCACTGGGAATTCCCCGCAAGCAATCCTCTCGCTGGTCATGCAAAATAAGTTCTATGGCGCCGGACAAACTTTTCAAACACGCTTCTTTTGTTTCGCCCTGTCCATTTGCTCCGGGTATTTCCGCGCAATACGCAATATACCATCCGCCATCTCTTTCGATAATCGCTGTAAATTCATTATGCATTTGAACTCTCCTGTTGGTACTTTTCGATGCGTTGCAGTATAACAAGTTTCAAGCGCTCGGCTGAACGGCTTTACCGGGCGAGCCTTTTCTTGATATGCCCTGATCAAACTCAAGGGTGTAAGTCAGCAAAGTATCAATGTTGACTTTTTTTGATGCGTCAAGTATTTCGATTCCGGTAATTTTTCCATTGTCCGTGGTGTCAATATTGACGCCCTCGGCAACCTCGATCACGCCATCCGGTTTTTGCGTGCCCAGTTCAAGGTACAGGGCGTCCGCGTCTTCGTCATATTGTACTTTCATCTTTCTTTCCTTCAAACGGGCTAATGAAAATAGTATAGCAAATTTCAAGCAGTCGGATGAAACGGTTTGCCAATGCAGGCCGGGGCGTTGAGTTTGATTTTGTTGCGGTCGCGGGAAATCAGCACCAGCACGGCGATGGTGGCGAGGTACGGGAGCATGGACATGACCTGGGAGGGAATGCCGACGCCCAGGGCCTGGGCGTGGAGTTGCAGGATGGTGATGCCGCCGAACAGGTAAGCGCCGATGAACACGCGCGCCGGCCGCCAGGTGGCGAAAACCACCAGCGCCAGCGCGATCCAGCCGCGCCCGGAACTCATGTTTTCGATCCACAGGGGGGAATACGCCAGCGACAGATAGGCGCCGGCCAGCCCGGCCATGCCGCCGCCGAACAGGATCGCGAGAAAGCGAATACGGATGACCGGGTAGCCCATGGCGTGGGCGGCGTCGTGGGAATCGCCGACCGCGCGCACGATCAGCCCGGCGCGGGTGCGGGAAAGGAACCACAGCACCGCCGCCACCATCGCAAAGGAGCCGTACACCAGGATATCGTGGTTGAATAGCAACGGCCCAACCAGCGGCAGGCCGGCCAGCAGCGGGACCGGCAGTTTGGGGAGGCCGCCGTAGGCGATGCCCACCAGGTCCTGGCCCAGCAACGCGCTCAGGCCGATGCCGAAGATGGTGAGCGCCAGCCCGGTGGCCACCTGGCTGGCCTGGAAACCGAGCACCAACAACGCGAAGATCGCCGACAACGCGGCGCCCCCCAGCAGGCCGGCGAGTACGCCGAGGACGGCGCTACCGGTAAAGTGCACCACCGCGAACCCGGACACCGCCCCCAGCAGGATCATGCCTTCCACGCCGAGGTTGAGCACCCCGGATTTTTCCGTGATCAACTCGCCGAGGGCGGCGTACAACAATGGCGTCGCCGCGGTGATGATGGTCAGCATTGCCGCAATCAGAATATCCATGATCCGTTTCTCCGATGCTCCGCTACTCAGACCGCCGCGCCCTTGAACTTGAAGCGGATGCGGTAGTGAATCAGCACGTCGCAGGCCAGCAGAAAAAACAACAGCATGCCCTGAAACACCCCGGTCACGGCGAGCGGCAGGTTGAGGGCGATCTGCGCGGTTTCGCCGCCGAGATAGGACAACGCCAGCAGCAAGCCGGCGAACAATACGCCGAAGGGATGCAAGCGCCCGACGAAGGCGACGATGATCGCGGTGAAGCCGTAGCCCGGCGAGATGGCGGGCAGCAGCTGGCCGATGGGGCCGGACACCTCGATGATGCCGGCGAGTCCGGCGGCGCCGCCGGCGACGGCGAAGCAAAACCACACCGTGCGGTTGATGCTGAACCCCGCGTACCTGCCGGCTGCCGGCGCCTGGCCGATGACCTTGATCTGGAAGCCGATGATGGTGCGCGCCATCAACACCCAGGCCAGCGCCACCATCGCCAGCGCCAGCAGCCAGCCGAGGTGCAGGCGGGTGTTTTCCACGATCACGGGCAGGGTCGCCGAGTCGCTGAAAATGCGCGACTCGGGAAAGTTGAAACCGTCCGGGTCCCGCCACGGGCCGTGCACCAGCAGGCTCAACAACAGGGTGGCGACGTAGGTCAGCATCAGGCTGGTTAAAATTTCATTGGCGTTGAAGCGGGTTTTGAGAAACGCCGGAATCGCCGCCCACGCCATGCCGCCGAGGACGCCGCACAACAGCATCAGCGGTAGCACGAATACCGAGTCCACCTGATACAACCACAACGCCACGCCGCCGCCGCAGATCGCCCCCAGGGTCAACTGCCCCTCGGCGCCGATGTTCCACACCCCGGCCCGAAAACCGATGGACAACGCCACCGCGATCAACACCAGCGGAGTCGCCTTGACCCCCAGTTCGGCCCAGCCGTAAGCCGAGGTCAGCGGCTCCACAAAAAATGCGTGCAGCGCCGCCGCCGAATCAACCCCCATCATCTGGAACATCACGACCCCGGCCAGCAGGGTAATCCCAAGCGCCAGCACCGGCGACAGGTACACCATGCTTTTAGACGGCGCCGGGCGCTTGACCAGTTCGGCAAACATCAGCCGCCCGCCGCCGGTTCGGGTTCGGGTTCGAGTTCGAGTTCGGGTTCGGGTTCGGGTTCGAGTTCGGGTTCGGCATCAGCCTGAGCGCCGGCCATCAGCAGGCCGATGCGCTCAATGGTGATCGAAGGCGTCGGGCTCGGCGCCGACAACGCGCCGGCGCAAATCGCGGCGATGCTATCGCTCAGCGACATCAGTTCATCCAGGTCCTGGGAAATCACCACGATGGCGGCGCCGTTGTCCGCCATTTCCCGCAGGGCGACGTGGATGGTCTGTGCGGCGCCCGCGTCCACGCCCCAGGTGGGCTGGGAGACGATCAACAAGCTCGGCGCCTGGCAGATTTCCCGGCCAACGATAAACTTTTGCAGGTTGCCGCCGGACAGGCTGGCGGCCACCGCGTCGAGGCCGAAGGACTTGACCTTGAAACGCTCCACCACCCCGGCCACGAACCGGCGGCAGCGGCGCCGGTGGATGAATCCGCCCGCGGCCAGTTGCAGGCGTTGAAACGAAGTCAGCAGGCCGTTTTCGATCAAACTCATTTCCGGCACCGCGCCGTGGCCGAGGCGTTCCGCGGGAATGCCGGCGAGGCCCAGTTTGCGGCGTTGGTTGGCGCCGTCCAAGCCGCACGGCTTGCCGTCTATTTTGACGGCGTCGGCGCGCGCCGCCGGCGCTTCGCCGCTCAACGCCGCCAACAACTCGTCCTGGCCGTTGCCGGCAACCCCGGCGATGCCGACTATTTCGCCGCCGCGCACCTTGAGATTGATGTCCTTCAAACCGATGCCGAACTCATCCCCGGCAGGCAGGTTGAGGCGCGCCACTTCAAGCCGCAGCGGCCCGGCGGCGGCATCCGCGCCGGCGCGCAGGTCGGCGTCCTCCAGTTCCCGGCCCATCATTTTCGCGGCCAGGGACTTGGCGCTCTCCCCCGCCACGCGCACCGAATCCACCACCCGCCCGCCGCGCAGGATGGTGGCGCGCCGGCACAACGCCTTGATTTCATCGAGCTTGTGGCTGATATAAAGAATCGCCAGCCCCTCGCCGGCCAACTGCTTCAAGGTTTCAAACAAGCGCGCCACCTCCTGGGGCGTCAACACCGAAGTCGGTTCATCCATCACCAGCAACCTGGGCCGCTGCAGCAAGCAGCGGATGATCTCGATGCGCTGCCGCTCCCCCACCGACAGCGTATAGACGTAGCGGTCGGCGTCCAGCGGCAGGCCGTAGCGTTTGGAGATGTCGTGGATGCGGTTCCTGAGGTCGTCGCGATCCACCCCCCGCTCCCTATCCATACCGAGGACGATGTTCTCCAGCACCGAAAGCGAATCGAACAACGAGAAATGCTGAAACACCATGGCAATCCCAAGCCCCCGCGCAGTAGCCGGATCGCGGATGTCCACCCCGCCGCCCATCCACTTCACCGCCCCCGCATCGCCCTTGAGCACCCCGTAAATCATCTTCACCAGCGTCGACTTCCCGGCGCCGTTCTCGCCCAGCAACGCATGAATCTCACCGGCCCGCAAAGCCAGGTTGATGTCCTGATTGGCGATCACGCCGGGAAAGGCTTTGGTGATACCGCGCAGCTCCAGCAGCGGTTCCGGGGGATGGTCGGGGTGGGGTTCGGGCATTGGGGTGGGGTTTTCCATGGATGCTGTCAGGATAACCGACGGCTGGCCGGGGGATGGTTAGTGTAGGGTAGAATCGGTTGGAAATACACCATTAAGGCCCGGCACCTTCGGCACATTCATTGAGCAAACAACATGACCGATAAAATCCGGCAAAAAGACATCAACGCCGCCGCGGCCCGCATGGAATGGTGCAATACGCTCGCCATCCCATGCTACAAGGACACCTTAAGGAAGAAAGATGAAGGAAATTGAAAGCCGGTAGGGTGTAAAAATGTGTATTTTGTATACATATCAGCCAGTATATGTATACAAAAACCTGATTTTGTATACATATTGTGGAAAAACATATATAATCTTGGAGCAAATTTAGAGAGCCATTGAGATGAAACAGGGCGATTGCACGATACTCACTTGTTTGGGGTAGCCCTGTCAGATCGCGGACTGTTCGGTAAGGGCAAGTCAGTCATTTCCCGCCATGTCAGGGATGTGTTTGAGTCTGGAGAGCTGAGCCTGAGGCAGTTGTTGCAAAAATCGCAATAACTGCCTCCTACGGCAAGACCCGCAATCGGGAGCATTGACTGACCGGAGTGTAAGATCATGATCAAAATCAATTTAAAGAATGTTGCCAGCTTTGGTGAACATCCCGTAGTTCTTGAGACAGATCAAAAAGTCAATTTAGTTTATGGCTTGAACGGTACAGGAAAAACGACGCTCTCTGATTTTCTCTATTTCAGAGAGAAAGAATCAAAATTTAAGGATTGTATGCTGGATGGCATTAGTGATGAGAAAATATTGGTTTACAACCAAAGCTTTGTTCAAGAAAATTTTCACAACAAAGATGAATTAAAAGGTATTTTTACGCTGTCTAAAGAAAATAAAGAAGCTGAAGAAGCCATAGAGAAATCTGGACAAGAAAAGCAAAATCAAGAAGAAGAAAAAGCAACAAAGCAACAAAAGAAAATAAAACTTGAAAATGAAAAAAACAAAAATTTAGAATCAACAAAGGAAACTCTTTTTGGAATAAAGAGAACATATGCGGGCGGCGATAGAGTATTGGAGTTTTGCTTAAAAAATCTGCAACTAAAAAGATTGTTGTTTGGACATATCAATGGCATAAAAAAGCCAGAGAATAAACCAGACAAATCAATAGAAACATTAAAAAGCGAAGCCGGATTTATCATCGGAGAAAATGCCCGAAAATATGAGGAGTTGCAACTAGTTGACATCAGGGTAAGAAATATTGAGCAAGATAATATTTTTTCAGAAGTGATTATTGGCAATGAATACAGCCCCGTTGCCAATCTTATAAAAAAATTGAATAACTCTGACTGGGTTAAACAAGGAGTTGGCTATTTGCCAGATGAGATAAAGGGAAGCGCAGAACAATGTCCATTTTGTCAGCAAGACACCATTACCGAGAAAATATCACAGGATATTAGGTCGTATTTTGATGAAGCCTATGAAAAGCAAATCGAAAAAATTAAACAAATGGAGACTCAGTACAAAGCAGTGTCGTTGCGAGCAGTAGAGGATTATGGAAATCATGCTTTGATGCAAGATAACAAAGATCAGTTTGAAAAACTTTGCAGTCAATTACAAAGCGCCTTGAATAAAAATTCCTCAAACATAAAGAATAAATTAAAAGAGCCGAGTCAAAAAATAAAACTGGTTGTCACGGAAAGTCAACTAACAGATATTAATGATTTGATTATTACAGTTAATCAAAAAATACAAGATCATAATAAAAAAATTGAAAATAAAAAACGAACGCAACAAGATATTAAAAATATATTTTGGCAGATTATGCGTTGGGATTATGACAATATATTAACTCAGTATCAGAACGAAGACAGCAGAATAAATACGGAAATTGAAAAACTCAAGAATGATATTGAAAGAATTAACAACAAGATAAGGAAACAAGAAACAAAAATAGTAACGCAGCAAAGAAATATGGTCAATATTGAAGAAGCTATACGGAATATCAATAAGGGACTTGATGAGCTAGGTGTTGAAGGCTTCCGCGTACAAAAGTATGAGGGGAATTCGTACAGAATTATAAGAGAGGGGCAATCAAGCGGGCAATTCTCTACTTTAAGTGAGGGCGAAAAAATGATTATCAGCTTTCTCTATTTTATGGAGTTGTGCAAAGGAAGAGAGAGCGAGGAAGAGATAGAGAAAGATAAAATTGTGGTAATTGATGATCCTGTGTCTAGTTTATCACACACCTATGTCTTTAACCTTAGCCAATGGATAAAAGAACACTATTTTGATAAAGAAGGTTATACGAATGTATTTGTATTAACTCACAGCCTATATTTTTTTCACGAATTAATAAGGTGTGCGAAAAATAAATTGTTATTTCGTTTCACTAAATCATCAAGCAAAGGATCACAAATCCAGTCAATGCAACAAGATGAAATTAAAAATGAGTATGAATCGTATTGGCAAGTCATTCAGGATCATAGTAAATCCCAAGCATCGGACGCTTTGCTGGCAAGTAGCATGAGGAACATATTGGAACACTTTTTTGGTTTTTTATGCAAAAGCAATCTATCTAAAAGCTTGGAAAATCTGGATGAAGAAAATAAATTCACTCCTTTTCATAGATATATAACTAGAGAATCTCATTCAGATGCTGTCAATATTACCGACAATAAGGAAATAGATGCAGAACTATTCAAAAGTGCTTTTAGGAATGTATTTACTGAGTCTGGATATGAGGAACACTATAAAAAAATGATGAGGGAGGAAAATGGCACCCCCAATTGACAAAATCCGCGTCCTCCACTCCCAATGGCTCGCCCTCCAGCCCCTGCCAAAGGAAAACCACGCCGCCCTTTGGCAATGGCTCCGCATGCGGTTCAACCACCTGTCCAATCGTTTTGAAGGCAACACGCTCACCTACAACGAAACACAGTTACTCTTAATCCACGGCCGGGCGGCGGGTGACCACGACCTGCGGGAATATGAGGAGATGAAAGCCCACGATGTCGCGTTTGAGCATGTTCGGGAACTTGCCACCGCAGACCGACCCATCAACGAAGCCGACATTCGGGATATCAATAAAATCTGCCTGAAAGAACCGTTTTACAAACCCGCCAGAACGCCGGACGGAGAACCGACCCGCAAGAAAATCATTCCCGGTGAATACAAAAAACAGCCCAACCACGTGCTGACCACGACGGGGGAGATATTCCAGTTTGCCGCGCCCGAAGAAACCCCGACGCTGATGGCGGAACTGGCGGCGTGGATTCAGCAGTGGCTCGGAAAAAACGCCGAAGACAAGCACAAAACCCTGGTCTCTTTTCTTGCCGAACTTCATCAGCGGTTTATCAGCGTCCACCCGTTTGACGACGGCAACGGGCGGGTGGTGCGCCTGCTGATGGCCTATATCCTAGTCCGTCTGGATTTTCTGCCGATGGTGCTCAACGACCGCGACGATTACATCAAGGCCATTCAGTTCGCAGATGCGGGCGATGCCAGCCGCCTTGAAAAATTGTTCGCGGACAACATCGCGGCGATGCTCAAAAAAGGCATCTACGCCGGGGATCACCGGATAGATTTGAACGGGGACGCCGAATGATGTCTGGCTTCCGGTTCGGGCTCCCCGCCTTACATCGGTGACCTTGCGGGGAAACCGCATTCCTGGAGTTGTATCGGCCATAAGCGTTTGCAATTTACTCAATGCATCGAATACGTAATCATCCACGAGTTATGCCACCTGCTTCACCCCAATCACGGGAAGGAGTTTTACAACCTGCTTGAAAGATTCCTCCCCGATTGGAAAAAGCGAAAGCATAAACTGGAAATGGCGCTGTCCTAGGGAATTGCGGGTTTGACGCACAAGGTTCACACTCCGCCGGCGGATTTGCTAAACTTGCGTCCACATACTTCAGGCTTTGGCGTCAAATGATCCATTTTTTGCTCAACCGGGAAGAAATCGCCCTTGCGGAATCGCGGGCGGATTTGACGGTTCTGGATTACTTGCGCGACCACCGGCAAAAGTGCGGCACCAAGGAGGGCTGCGCTTCCGGGGATTGCGGCGCTTGCACGGTGGTGGTGGCGTCAGTGGAGAACGATGCGCTCGCGTACCGCTCCGTGAACGCTTGCATCGCGTTTGCCGGGTCGCTGCATGGCAAGCAGTTGATCACCGTGGAAGACCTCGCCGGCGGCGGCGAACTGCATCCAGTGCAGCGGGCTATGGTCGAACAGCACGGTTCCCAGTGCGGCTTTTGCACGCCCGGTTTTGTTATGTCGCTGTTCGCGTTGTATAAAAACCAGCCGCTTGGATCCCGAAAAACGGTCTCGCGGCAAACCATCGAAGAATACCTCGGCGGCAACCTGTGCCGCTGCACCGGCTACCGCCCGATCATGGACGCGGCCCTGCAAGCCACGCGCAATATCAAAGCGGACGCATTCAGCGGCCACGCCGCCGAATGCGTCAAGCGCTTGAAGGCCATCGCCAAAAAGAAACCGGGCGCGCGCCGTTTTCACCTGCCCGGTTCGGCGCGGCAACTGGCCGAGTTGTTGCAACAACATCCCAACGCGCGGTTGCTCGCCGGGGGAACCGACCTGGCGCTGGAAGTTACCCAGCAACTGAACGCCCTGGACGACATCATTTTTCTCGGCAACGTGGCCGAGCTTCGGCGGGTGCGCAGCACTAAAACCCGCCACGAAATCGGCGCGGCGGTGCCGCTTTCGGAATGTGGCGGCCTGCTGTGCGCGGAATACCCCGACCTCGCCGAACTGCTGCGCCGCTTCGGCTCCACCCAGGTGCGAAATCAGGCCACCCTCGGCGGCAACGTCGCCAACGCCTCGCCCATCGCCGACCTGCCGCCGGTGTTGATCGCCCTGGGCGCGCGCGTCGTGCTGCAACGGGGCGAACAACTGCGCTCCGTTGACATCGAAAACTACTTCACCGGCTACAAAAAAACCGTGCTGGCCAAAGACGATGGCGATGGCGAAGTCGAATTCATTCGCAGCATCCAACTGCCCCGCGCCAAACCCGGCGGTTGCCTGAAAGCCTACAAGGTCAGCAAGCGCATGGACGATGATATTTCCGCGGTGTGCGCGGTCTTTTCCGTCACCCTCAAGGGCAACGTTATCAAAGCCGTGCGCACCGGTTTCGGCGGCATGGCGGCCACCCCCCGGCGCGCGCTGCACTGCGAACAAGCCCTGCGCGGCCAAGCCCTCGACGAGCGCACCCTGGAAAGCGCGCAACGGGCGTTGGCCGAAGATTTTCAACCCATCAGCGACGTCCGCGCCGGCGCTTCCTACCGGATGACGGTGGCGCAAAACCTGCTGCGAAGGTTATCCATTGAACTACTCGAACCCAAAGTCCCGACCCGGGTTGGCACCCACGCCGCAGCCGCCTGAGGCTGGTCAACCCGGCCAACCTGAAACCGGCGAGCCCCTCGCCCACGACAGCGCGCGCCGGCACGTTACCGGCCAAGCCTTGTACGTGGACGACCGCAGGCGCACCGGCGATCAACTGTTCGCCTGCGCCGGCGGCAGCGCCATCGCCCACGGCCAAATCAAAACCATGGATTTGTCAAAGGTGCGTGCGGCACCGGGCGTGGTGGACGTCGTCACCTTCGCCGACGTTCCCGGCCAACTCGACATCGGGCCGGTTTTCCCCGGCGACCCGCTGCTGGTGGCGGACACCATTGAATACGCCGGGCAGCCGTTGTTCGCGGTGGCCGCCACGGATTTTGCCGCCGCCCGAAAAGCGCTCGCGCTGGCGCGCATTGAATACCAAGCGTGGCCGCCGCTGCTGGACCTCGCCGAAGCCGTCGAAAAATCTTTTTACGTGCGCCCGCCCCACCGCATGCAACGGGGCGACGCCGAAGCCGCCCTGGCATCGGCGGCCAACCGCATCAAGGGCGAGATGCGGGTCGGCGGGCAGGAACATTTTTACCTCGAAGGCCAGGCTTCCACCGCCATACCCGAAGAGGACGGCGGCGTCACCATCCACAGTTCCAACCAGAACCCCACCGAGACCCAGAAGCTGGTCGCCCAGGTCATGGGCCTGCCGATGAACAAGGTAACGGTGGTGACCCGGCGCATGGGCGGCGGTTTCGGCGGCAAGGAAACCCACGCCGGCCCGTGGGCTTGCCTGGCGGCGTTGTTCGCGCTGCGCAACAACCGCGTGGTGGAATGTAAACTGGCGCGGCGCGACGACATGATCATGACCGGCAAGCGCCACGCCTTCCTCAACCGCTTCGACGCCGGCTTCGACGACCACGGCGTCATAACCGCGGTCAACTATACCCTCGCCGGTCAGTGCGGCAACTCCCCGGACTTGTCCGACGCCATCGTTGACCGCGCGATGTTCCACTGCGA
Source organism: Candidatus Poriferihabitaceae bacterium (assembly GCA_965212085.1). Taxonomy (GTDB): domain Bacteria; phylum Pseudomonadota; class Gammaproteobacteria; order Arenicellales; family Poriferihabitantaceae; genus JAHRAW01. The sequence continues at coordinate 463,592 of OZ243042.1, forward strand.
CAACTGCTACTACCTGCCCGCCGTCACCATAGACGGCCTGCGCTGCAAAACCCACACGGTGTCGAACACCGCGTTTCGCGGCTTCGGCGGCCCCCAGGGAATGATCGTCATGGAGTCGGTGATCGACGAGATCGCCTTTGCGCTGGGCAAGGACCCGCTGGAAATCCGCAAGATGAATCTGTACGGCGACCGGCGGCGCAACGTAACCCCCTATCACCAGCGCGTGACCGCGTTCACGGTCCCGGAAATCATCGCCCAACTTGAAAGCGAATCCGGCTACCAGGCGCGGCGCGAACAAATCCGGGCGTTCAACGCCGCAAGCCCGGTGCTCAAAAAAGGCCTGGCGCTGACCCCGGTCAAGTTCGGCATTTCTTTTACCGTGTCGCACCTCAACCAGGCCGGCGCGCTGGTTCACCTGTACACCGACGGCAGCATCCTGGTCAATCACGGCGGCACCGAAATGGGCCAGGGGTTGATGATAAAAATCGTGCAGATCGTGGCCCGGGAACTGGGCGTTGACCCGCGCCGCATCAGCGCATCGGCGACCCGCACCGACAAGGTTCCCAACACCGCGCCGACCGCCGCCTCATCGGGCACCGACATCAACGGCATGGCGGCCCGCAACGCCGCGCGAACCATCAAGCAGCGGTTGATCGCGCATCTCAGCGAACAATATCAAGTCCCGGAGGAACAAATCGTGTTCGCCGATGACCGCGTAACGGTGGCCGGCCAAACGCTGTCGCTTGCACAGGTGGCGAAAACGGCGTGGCTGGGGCGCGTGCAACTCTCCGCCGCCGGGTTTTACAAAACCCCGAAGATTCACTACCACCGGGAAACCGCTTCGGGGCGGCCGTTTTACTACTACGCCAACGGCGCGGCGGTCTCCGAAGTGATCATTGACACCCTGACCGGCGAATACAAACTCCTGCGCGCCGACATCATTCACGACGTTGGAACCTCCATCAACCCGGCCATGGACATCGGGCAAATCGAAGGCGGCTACCTGCAAGGCGTCGGCTGGCTGACCTGCGAAGAGTTGAAGTGGGATGAAAACGGCCGCCTGCTGAGCGACGGCCCGGCGACCTACAAGATACCCGCCATCGCCGACGCGCCGCCGGTGTTCAACGTCCACCTGCTGGAAAACTCGCCCAACGCCGAGGCCACAATTTTTCATTCCAAGGCGGTGGGAGAGCCGCCGTTGATGCTGGGCATTTCCGCGTGGTGCGCCATCCGCGACGCCATCGCATCGCTGGCGGACTATCGCGTTTGCCCGAAACTGAACGCGCCGGCGACCCCCGAAGAAATCCTCAAATCTGTGGACGCACTGAAAGCGCAATGAACTGGATCAACGCCATCGCCCGCCTGTCCGCGGAAAACACCGGCTTCGTGCTGGTCACCGTGCTTGAGACCGCAGGCTCCGCGCCCCGAGACGCCGCATCAAAAATGCTGGTCACCGCCGTCCAAACCCACGACTCCATCGGCGGCGGCAACCTCGAATTCGAAGCCATCCACGAAGCCCGCGTGTTGTTGGATGAAGGCAAATCCGCCACCCAAAGCCGCGTCTTTTCCCTCGGCAAGGACCTGACCCAGTGCTGCGGCGGCAAGGTTACGCTGCTGTTTGAATGTTTCCCGGCGTGCCGCTTCAACGTCGTCCTGTTCGGCGCCGGCCACGTCGGCAAGGCCCTGGTCACCATCCTCTCGGAGTTGCCGTGCCGGGTGCGGTGGATTGACGCGCGGGAAGATATTTTCCCGCAGCCGCCGGCGTCAAACGTTGAAACCGTCTCCATGCAAAACGCCTTCGAGGCCGTGGAAAACTGCCCCGCGGATGCCTGCTACCTGATCATGACCCACAGCCATGAAACAGACATTGAGCTTTGCGAAGCCGTCCTGACCCGCGGCGACGCCCGCTACTGCGGACTCATCGGCTCCCAATCCAAAGGCGCAAAATTCCGCAGCCGCTTGAAGAAAAAAGGATTCACCGACGAAGAATTGGCCCGCCTCACCTGCCCCATCGGCCTCGATACCATCCCCGGCAAAACCCCCATGGAAGTCGCGGTGTCGGTGGCCGGGCAGTTGCTGGGGTTGCCTCGCCCGTAGTGCATCCGCGCCTGCGCCTTAGCGCACAACCGCCTGCTTCTCCCCCATAACCCACGCCCCGCCGATGGCGCGGTCGTCGCCGAGCATCAGCAGGACGAACAACTTCTCCGCCAGGGTTTTGCAAGTGGCGGTTCGGAACCTGAGTAGCGGGGTTGCGTGGCAGTTCAGGGTTACGAAGTCGGCTTCTTTGCCGGGTTCAAAATTGCCGATGGACGCCTGCAAGTCGAGGGCGCGGGCGCCGCCGAGGGTGGCGAGGTAGAGGGCGCGCATCGGCGGCAGGTTGTTTTGTTGTAACTGCTGCACCTTGTAGGCCTGATTGACGGTGCGCAGCAGGGAAAAACTGTCGCCGCCGCCGACGTCGGTGCCGAGGCCGACGCGCACCCGGTGTTGGTCGGCGGTGTGCAGCGGAAACAGGCCGCTGCCGATGAACAGGTTTGAGGCCGGGCAAAAAGCTACGTTCGAACCGCTCGCCGACAACCGCGCCCATTCGCGTTGGTTGAGGTGGATGCCGTGGGCGAATACCGAACGCCGGCCGAGCAGGCCGTGCCGGTCATAGACGTCGAGATAATCCCGGCACTGCGGAAACAATTCCGCCACCCATTCACATTCACGAACGTTTTCGGCGACGTGCGTGTGCAGGTGAACGCCGGGGTTTTCTGCAAGCAGTTTGCCGGCCAGTTGCAGCTGCCGCGCCGATGAAGTCGGGGCGAAGCGCGGGGTCACGGCGTAGCCCAGCCGCCCCTTGCCGTGCCAGCGTTTGAGCAAAACCCGGCTGTCCTCGAAAGCGGACTGCGGGGTGTCGCACAACTCTTCGGGGGCGTTGCGATCCATCATCACCTTGCCGCATATCATGCGCAGATTGCGCGCTTCGGCGGCGGCAAAAAACGCATCCACCGACTGCGGGTGAACCGTGCCGAACACCAGCGCGGTGGTGGTGCCGTTGCGCAGCAACTCATCGAGAAACACGGCGGCGATTTTGTCGGCGTGGGCGCGGTCGCGAAAGCGCGCTTCCGCCGGGTAGGTGTGTTGCTCCAGCCAGTCCAGCAACTGGGCGCCGTACGCGGCGACGACTTCGCACTGGGGATAGTGTACGTGGGTGTCGATCAAACCGGGGATGATCAGGCAGTTCGGATGCTCGGTCACCTCAAAACCATCGGCCCATCGCGGGATGACTTCAGATGCGTTCCCGCAGGCGATGACGCGGCCCTCTTCTACGATCAGCGCACCGTCGGCAAAATGTTGCCAGGCCGGTTCGCCGTGCTCGGCGGGGTCATCGAGAAAATGTAGGATCTCTCCCCTGTGCGTTGATGTGGTCATGCGGGTTATCTTACTGGATTCCCGAATAGCGATGAAACAAACGGTCGCCGGCGCTCCCTATTTTTCTATCGTTCGGGAATTACGGCAAAGGCGTAAGGAGGGGTTGGGGTAGCGGCTAAACGGTGGCGGGGGCAGGTCGCGACCTGCCCCTACTACCCGCAAATGCGGGTATGACACCGAGAGCGTGGCAACAACTCTGTCGTCATTCCCGAGCGTTAGTGTCCGTTGCCGCGTAGCGGCTTACGGACACTTGGCGCTCTCGGGAATCCAGTGCGATTTAGAAACGTAGCGAACCGGTCAAGCGGATGTTATGCCCGATGTTGTCATCGGTTTTCTCGGTGCGTTCGCCGGTCAACTCCAATCGTAAGCCGCGCTTGGTCCATTTGCCGAGGGCGTTGGAGAAGTCCATCCCCATCTTTTGGGTGCGCCCGTCTGCTGTCCAGCCGGGTTCAAGGGTGAAGGTTACTCCACGCCCTTGCGCACCGGGATCAAACCGCACTTGCAAACTGGCGTCCCATTCATCGTAGTCTTCTTCTTCGTGTGCCACTAACGCGCTGGCTTTCCCCTGCATACTCAAACCACTCGCCGGGTGGCGGTAGTCAAAGCCCAATCCCAAATCAGCACCGCTACCTTGTTCGGCATCGCCGTCATCCCAGCGCAAGCCGAGTTCCCAGTTCGGGGTGAATCGGGCGCCGTTCGGGGAGGGGGTGCCCGGTGCGCGGCCTTGTATGGCAAGGCGCAGGCGTTGGGAGTCTGCGGTTACTGCCGGCAGGTCGGTTTCTTCGTTCTTGTCGGATTCCAATTCCACGGCAAAGGCGCTGGCTTTCCACGACCATTCGCTGCGCTTCCAGGTGGTCAAGTCGCCGGATATGCCGGCGGCGATCATTTGCATTTCAATATCCACGTCGGTGGTCTCGTCATCGCCGTCTGTGGCCAGTTCGGCGTCGCCTTCGCCGTAGCCGAGGACTACCCATGCATTGGTGGCGTCATTTGGTTGCCATTGGATGTAGGGCAGGATGCTGGTCAGGTCGGCTTCCAAATCGCCCTGGATGTCGTCTGCTTGGTCGTCATAATCTATTTCGCCGTCGCTTTCGGAGATGGCGATGCCTAAGCGGACGCCGGTTGGAGTGCGGTAGTCGGTGCCGAGGTAGGCTGAGGTTACATCGCCGTTCAGGTCAAAGTCGTTTTCGGGTTTGCCGTCGAAGTTGCTGGTGGTGGCGCGTGCCCAGAGGCTCCAGCCGGAGGTGCTTGAGGCGTCGTCGTTTAGGTTGAAGTGGAAGGCGCTTTTCATCAGGAGGTCTTTGGCAGACATTGTGGTGGTGTTCGCTGAATCATGTTCAACTGGATTCCCGATACGATGAAAAACATGGTCGCTATCGCTCCCTGTTTTTCTATCGTTCGGGAATGACACCGAGGGTGATTTGTGTTTTTGTGGGTATGACGCCGAGAGCGTGTTAACAACGCTGCCGTCATTCTCGAGCGTTAGTGTCCGTTGCCGCGTTAGCGGCTTACGGACACTTGCGACTCGGGAATCCAGAGTTTGGGCGGGGGTGTTGGTTGCCATATCAAACTTGTGGCCGCCGAGGGTGAAGTGGCTGGTGTTTGCGCTTGCGCCGGTGTTGGTCAAGTAGTCTTCAAATACCCCCACCGTGCCGGTGGCGAAAGCCCGTCCAAACGCCGCCAGGGTCTTTTCCACAACGCGTTCGCTGCCGAACTGTCCGATGGCGATGGTGAAAGTCTGTTGTGCGGTGTCGGGGTTGGGCGTGGCGCTGTCGGTGACGGTGTAGGTGTATTCAACGGCGTCTTGTTCAATGGTCGGGGTGCCGGCCAAAACGCGGGTGGCGGGGGTGAAAGTCAGGCCGGCGGGGAGGGCCGGGGTCGGGTTGATGGCGTAGGTCAATGCGCCTTCTCCGCCGGTGGCGGCGGGCAGGGTTACGCTGACGGGTTCGTCGGGGGCGTACCTTTGGCGGCGGATGGTGGCGTCGAAGATCAAGGGGGCGGCGGTGACTTCAAGGGCGAACATCAGGGTGACGGTGCTGCGGTCATCATCGGTGGCGGTGTAAGTGTACTCCGCCTGGGCGGTGATGGCCGCCGGGGTGCCGGTGATGGTCGGGGGGTTGGCGGTGCCGGTGATGGTCGGGGGGTTGGCGGTGCCGTCAAAGGTCAGGCCGTTGGGCAGGGCCGGGGTGATGGTGTAGGTCAGGGCGCGATTGCCGTCGGTGGCGGTGGGCAGGGCTACGTTGACGGCGGTGTTGGTGAAGTAGGTTTGGGCGGGGATGGTGGCGGTGCCGATGGCGGTGTCGAAGGTGGGGGTGGTGTCTGGTTCGGTGCTGATGGTGAATGTTGGTCCAAGTGGGTTGTCGCCATCGCTGTCCATGACTTGGTAGAGGGGATCGATGTTATTGCTATTGCGGCCAAAGGTCGGCGTACCGGAGAGAATGCGCGTATTCCCATCCAGAGTCAGCCCTGGAACAGCGGCCGCCCCGGCGAAACTGTAAGTGAGCGGCGGGTCGCCGCCGGTGGCCTCCGGCAGGGTTACGGGCGTGATGAGTTTGTCGCGCGTGAATACCAGGTCGGGGAAAGTCTGGCTGCCGAAAGTCGGCATGAGGTCGGCTTGGGCTGAGGCGTGGTGGGCGGGGATGAAGGTGAAAGCGAGGGCGAACAGGGCGAAGGCGGATGCCCTGTTTAGTAAGGTTAGCGGTTTACTATGTGTATCGGGGGGGGGGGGGGGGGGGGGGGGCAGGAATGGCCGCTGAGACGCTCAAAAGCGCGATTTTATGCGGTTTTAGCGGGTTTTTGAGTGCATTTTTGACTACGGACGGGAAGTGGGAAATGGACATGAGAATTCTCCTGAAAGGGTGGTCGTGGTAGGCCGTGAATTTGCCGGATTATACCATAATCCAGAGAAATGCCATCCCCCAAAATGGGCGGAATATGGCGGTTTTGGGGCTGGATTTCCGAGAGTGCCAAGTGTCCGTAAGCCGCTTGTGCGGCAATGGACATTAACGCTCGGGTATTGTCTCTCATGGGTCGTACCTCTTGGGTTGGGGTTGGTCAGGCTATTCTGTCAGTGAAATAGTGAACTTTTACAATTCCGGCGAACGCGGGAATCCGCTAGAATACTTGTCGTCCGGCTTGAACAATTCCGCCATACCGCCATGATCACCCTCGCTCAGTTCAACGGGCTGGAAACCAACACCGCCCGGAAAATGGTTTCGCGGTGTTGCGCCAGCGTCCGCTGGGCGGAGCGCATGGTGGCGTCGCGGCCCTATCATTCGATGGATCAACTCACCGCCGCCGCAGACGCGCACTGGCGGGCCATGGCGCGGCGCGATTTCCTTGAAGCGTTTCGGGGTCATCCCAGAATCGGCCGCCCGGACTCTGCGGGCAATGAACACGACGACACCCGCGCCATGGCCGGGCAGGAACAATCCGCCGTGGCCCAAGCGTCCGGCGAAGTTACCGACGCGCTGGCGAAGCACAACCGCGACTACGAGCAAAAGTTCGGCTTCATTTTCATGGTCTGCGCGAGCGGCAAATCCGCCGGGGAAATGCTCGGCCTGCTCCGCGCGCGGCTGGACAACACTTTGGAAACAGAAATCGCCAACGCCGCCGAGGAGCAGCGTAAAATCACGCAACTCAGAATTCACAAACTGTTTGAACAGTCCTGAAACAACCGTGAACCAGATGAGCCAAATCACCACCCACGTCCTCGACACCGCCCGCGGAAAACCCGCCACGGGATTGCGCCTGACCCTGGCCCGGCGGGACGGGGACGAATGGATTGAACTCGGCGCCGGCGTCACCGACGCGGATGGCCGCGTCTCCAACCTGCTCGCGCCCGGCGAAACCCTGCCTGCGGGGCGTTGCAAACTGACCTTCGACACCGGCGGCTACCACCACCAGCACCACCACGCCAACGACCACGCCGGCAACGACGACGGCAACGTGCCGTGCTTCTATCCGCAAGTGGAAATCCAGTTCAGCGTTGCCGGCGACGGCCAGCACTATCACGTCCCGCTGCTGCTTAGCCCGTTCGGCTATTCCACCTACCGGGGCAGCTGAGCGGCGCACGGCGACCGGCCAACCCGTCACCGTCACCGAAAAACAACATGCGCGCAGACTGGAATTACCCCACCTCGGTTCGCGTCGGGCGCGGGCGCATCGGCGAGTTGCCGGCGGTGTGCGCGGAGTTCGGCATCAAGGCGCCGCTGCTGGTTACCGACCCCGGACTGGCGCGGCTCCCGATGACCACCGCCATACTCGAGGCCTGCGAAAACCACGGCCTCGGCATCCGGGTATTCAGCGACATCAAACCCAACCCCACCGGCGAGAACGTGAACGACGGCGTCGCGGCGTTTCGCGGCGGCGGCCACGACGGCGTCATCGCCTTCGGCGGCGGCAGCGGCCTCGACGCCGGCAAGGCCGTGGCGGTGATGGCCGGGCAGGATTGTTCGCTGTGGGATCTGGAAGACACCGGCGACAACTGGCAACGCGCCGACGCCGCGCGCATCGCCCCGGTCATCGCCGCGCCCACCACCGCCGGAACCGGCTCCGAAGTGGGCCGCGCGGCGCTCATCGTCCACCCCGGCGATCTGCGCAAGGTCGTCATCTTTCACCCGCAAATGCTGCCCGGCTGCGTCATTCTCGACCCCGAACTGACCGTCGGGCTGCCGCCGGCGCTGACCGCGGCCACCGGAATGGACGCGCTGTCCCACAACCTTGAGGCGTATTGCGCGCCGGCGTTTCATCCCATGGCCGAGGGCATCGCCATCGAAGGCATGCGCCTGGTCAAAAACCACCTGCCCACGGCGGTGGCCGACGGCGCGAACCTTGAGGCGCGCACCGGGATGCTGGTGGCCTCTACCATGGGCGCCACGGCGTTCCAGCGCGGCCTCGGCGCCATGCACGCCCTCGCCCATCCATTGGGCGCGGTTTATGACGCCCACCACGGCACCTTGAACGCCATCCTCATGCCCTACGTGCTGACCGCCAACCGCCCGGCCATTGAAGAGCGCATCGCGCGGCTGGCCCGGCAACTTGAACTGGCGGAGGATTTTGACGGCTTCGTGGCGTGGGTGCTTGCACTTCGCAAGGGGATCGGCATCCCCAACGACCTGTCGCAGATCGGCATTGACGACGCGCGGCTCAGCGAGATCAGCGAGATGGCCGTGGCCGACCCGTCCGCCGCCACCAACCCGATTCCCTTCGACGCCGCCGCCTACGCCGGCATCGCCGCGCGCGCGGTCAGGGGCATCATCGCCCCATAAAAAACCCCGCCGGAATCTTCAAGCGACCCGGCGGGGGTGATGCGCGAAAAGCGCGGTGGAGGGAGGGGAGTTAGCCCCCGTCCCCGTGCGCTTGTTCGGCGGCGTTTTCGGCTTTGAGGGAGGTCAGGATCGGGATGATGCACAAAATCACCATCACCCAGAACCACAATACCGCCCCGCCGGAACCGGCCCAGTTAAAAAACGCGGCGGCTCCTTCCCAGGTAGTGATAGGACTGGAATTGAACATGTTGAATACCTCTGGTTAGGGTTACGGTTAGGGTTAACTTTTGATCTGCTCGGGGTAGGCGTCGTTTTCAATTTCAACGTCCATACCGATGCTCTGCACGCCGTCGCTGGCGCGCAGCACGCCGCAGATCTTGAAGATGAGGGACAGCACGTAGCCCGGCACGAAGCCGATCAGGACCATCACGATCATGCCCATGAACTGGCCGTAGAAGCTGATGGCCGGGATGCCTTCGGCGTGGGACGGATAACCGCCCATGAAAATCCCCACGGCGAGCAGGCCCCAGATGCCGCAAACGCCGTGCACGGAAACCGCGCCCACGGCGTCGTCGATTTTCATCTTGTCGAGGAAGCCCGCGGCGATGGGGCCGAGAACCCCGCCACCGAAGCCAACGCAGAACGCCAGGCTCGGATCCCATATATCAAGCCCCGCGGCGGCGGAGATGACCCCGCACAACGCGCCGGACATCATCCAGAACGGGTCGCGGGTTTTGGCGTAACCGCCGATGATGCCGCCGGCGACGCCCATCAGGATATTGAAGCAAAACGCCGACAGCGTGGTGTAACCGCCGTAGATGTTGACCCACTGGCCGGTGCCGTTGTAGAGCAGGCAGCCGGCGAAAAACCCGAAGAACCCGACCACGATCACCATCAACCCGACCTTGGTCATGGGCAGGCTGTGGCCCTGGATGCGGTTTGAGGTGCCGTCGGCGTTGTACTTGCCGACCCGCGGCCCGAGGTTGATCAACACGCCGAGGGCGAAGAACCCGGAAATGATGTGCACCACGCCGGAGGCGCCGACGTCGTGATAGCCCCACTTGGTGACCATCCAGCCATCGGGATGCCAGCCCCAGGCCGCCGACAGTATCCACGCCACCGAGCCGAGGAACACCGCCAGGCAGATGAACGCCGCCATGCGGATGCGCTCGATGACCGCGCCGGACATTATCGAAGCGGTGGTGCAGGCGAACAACGTGAACGCCCCCCAGAATACGCCGCTGGCGTTATCCTGCAAGTTCGGCCCCATGGAGTCACCCCACGGCACGCCGCCCGCGCCCGCCGCAAAATCCGGCACGAAGCCGTTGTACATCGCCAGGTAAATCCACCACCCGAACATGTAAAACGTCGGTATCACGAAGGCGAAGGCGAGGATGTTCTTGGTGCCCGAAGCCAGGGTATGCTTGACCCGCGACGCGCCCATCTCGTACATCAGGAATCCGGCGTGAATCAAGACCATGATGGCGGTCGCCCAGAAATAGTAAATCTCAAGGTTGATGGACGTGGTCCACGTCATCTGCCCCTGGATTTCCGTCAGCGCCGCTTCGATTTCTGCTGGTGTCATTTGTTCTCTCCCGTCAGGTTTGCGTTAAGGGAAATATATGGCTTTTGGCGCGACGATGCAAATCCCGGCATCCACGCCGGGCCGCAAGCAGGGGTATTTCTTTTAATTCAAGGAGTTACGCCAGCGGCTGACACAGCCGGCCACTGACAGTCCGGCTACCGCCGAAAGAGTTTGAACGGCGGCGGGAACCTTGTGCACGAACAGGGGGGCGCATTCGCGGGGCACCCTTTTGCGGGGGCAGGGGGCGGGGACCCCCGCACCCCCCTGTGCGGCGCAGGGAAACTCCTGTTTCCAGCGCCGCGCGCACATCCTTGTGCGCGACAGTCCGGCTGGCGCCGAACCAAAAAAACTGGATTCCCGATACGATGAAAAATATGGTCGCTGCGCTCCCTATTTTTCTATCGTTCGGGAATGACGGCAGAGGCGTAAGGGAGGGCAAAGGAAGCGCAAAAAAAACGACCAAGCCTCATCGTTTCCCTTGTCCGTCTTTACACCTCTGCGGCCGTCCAACCGGCGGCGTAGCCGCTAACTTCGGCGTGCGCAGGGACGCGCACGGCGGCGCTGGAAACAGGATGTTTCCCCGCGCCGCAAGGGGGGTCTGCGGGGGGTCTCCCCCCGCAAATGCGCGTCACGCGCAACCGCCCCCCGCGCAAGCGGCTCGGACACTTGCGTACTCGGGAATCCAGCGGCACACGACCCCCGCCGGTATAACCCCTGGATTCCCGAATAGCGATGAAAAATATGGTCGCTGGCGCTCCCTATTTTTCTATCGTTCGGGAATGACAGCGAGGTGAGGCGGGAATTCAGCGTCCAATCGGGGACAGGTCGCGACCTGTCCATGCCAATCCAATTTAGAAGCGCAGCGTCCCGGTCACCCGAATATCGTTGTCATCGTTCGCGGTGCGCTCGCCGGTCAACTCCAATCGCAACCCGGGTTTGCTCCATTTGCCCAGCGCGTTGGATAAGTCTATTCCCATTCGCTGGCTGCGGCCGTCTTTGGTCCAGGTGGGTTCCAGGGTGAAAGTTACGCCACGCCCTTGTGCGCCGGGGTCGAGGCGGGCTTGTACGCCGGCGTCCCATTCATCGTAACCGCTCTCGGCATGCACCACCAGGAAAGTGGTTCGGCCCCGCACGCTCCAGCCGTTGGCCGGGTTGTGGTAATTGAAGCCGAGACCCACATCCGCACCGCCGCCGCGTTCGGCGTCTCCGTCATCCCAGCGCATACCCAACTCCCAGTTCGGCGTGAATACCCCGCCACCGGCGGACGCTTCCCCGGGCCGGCGCCCTTCCACGGCCAGCCGCAGGCGTTGGGCGGTGGCGTCTACGCCCATTATGGTGGCCTCACGGTCGGATTCCAGGTCTATGGCGAAAGCGCTGGCTTTCCACGACAGTTCGGTGCGCGCAAAGGCGCGGTTGAGGTCGCCGTGCGCGCCGAAGGCGAACATCTGCATACCAATATCCACGTCAATGGCGCCGGACGCATCGCTCAGTTCGGCATCGCCCTCGCCGTAGCCGAGCATCGCCCAGGCGTTGGTGGCGTCGTTAGGCTGCCACTGAATATAGGGCAAGACGCTGGTCAGGTCGGCGTCGAGGTCGCCCGCGTTGCCATCGGCGGCGGCGTTATAGTCTATATCGCCGCTGCTTTCGGAGATGGCGAGGCCGAGGCGGGTGCCGGCGGGGGTCAGGTAGTCCATACCGAGGTAGCGGGAGGCGACGTCGCCGTCAACGCTGAAATGGTCGTCATCGCCGTCGAAGTTGCCGGTGGTGGCGCGGCCCCAGAAACTCCAGGCGGAGGGGGTGGCGGTGCCGGTGCCGGTGGCGTCGTCATCGAGGGCGAAGTGGAAGGCGCTTTTCATCAGGAGGTCGTGGCCGGACATGAGGGTGGTTGCGCTGGCGCGGGTTTGTGGGGGGGAGTCCCCCCACGCCCCCCTTTGCGGCGCGGGGAAACTCCTGTTTCCAGCGCCGCGCGCACATCCCTGTGCGCGACAGTCCGGCTGCGCCGGAAGGGTTTGAATGGAATCTCCACCCCCGTTCAAGTGCGCGAGTGCGGACAGGTCACGACCTGTCCCTGCGGCTGCCGGAAGGGTTTCCGGAGTCCCGTATATGCGGGAATCCAGCGTCCCGGCGGGGTCAGGCGCCATATCAAACTTGTGGCCGCCGATGGTGAAGTGGCTGGTGTTCGTGCGGGCGGGGGTGGAGAGGTAGTCCTCAAACATCCCCACCGTGCCGGTCGCAAAGGCGCGGCCAAAGGCGGCCAGGGTCTTTTCCAGGGCGCGTTCGGAAGCGCGGCCTACGCGGACGGTGACGTCTAACGCCGGGCCGGGCCTGCCTTCCGAGGTGGCGGTCAGGGTGAACTCCATGGTGGTGCGCTCTTCGGGGGCCATGAAAGTGACCATTGGGGCGCGGCCATCAGCCGGGGCAAAGGTGACGAGTTGGGGCGGGGCGTGTGCCCATTGATAGGTAATCATGCTGTCGTCGCTGTCCGGGTCGGTGCCGCTGCCGGTGAGGGTGACCATCTCGCCTTCTTCCACGGTTGCGCTCGCGCCCGCCCGGCCGTTGATCATGGCGGTGGCGGTGGGCGGGTCGTCGGGGAAGGCGCCGGCGTTGAGGGTGATGGTGATGACGCTGTCAATCGTAATGTCGCCGATGGTGGTTTGGATACCGAAGGAGTCGGTGTCGAAATCGTCGGGGCCGCGTTCTTTGGTGGCCGGGCGGCTGTTATCCATGGTGTAGGTCCAGGAGTCGTCAACGTTGCGGGTCTGGGCGCCGAGGGTCACGGTGCCATACATGGGCTGGCGGGTGATGCGGTGGGTGGGGGTTTCGCCGGCCGCGTTGGTGACCGTCAGGGTGCCTTCGGCGATGCCGCCGCTTGCGCGGTTGCCTTCTTCGTCCAGGACGAGGGGGGTGGCGGTGGGGTTGGTGGCGTCAATGCCGGGGCCGGTGATGGACGGCTGTTCGACGGTGAGCGCGACCGTGGCGGCGGCGGTGGCGCGGGCGTCATCAGTGACGGTCAGGGTCAGGGCGACGTCCATCGTGCCGCCGGCGAGGGTCGGCGCGGTCCAGGTGGTGTTGCGGTTGGCGTCGTTGGTGAAGCTGCCTTCGCCGGACGGGGTGGTGGTCCAGGCGTAGGTCAGGGTGGCGCCGGTGTCCGGGTCGGTGGCGGCGGCGCGCAGGGTGACCGGGAGGCCGGACAAGACGTTGCCCGCATCCGGCTCGCTGATGGCGGCTTCGGGCGCGTCGTTGGCGCCGGTGATGGTGAGGGTAACGTCCACGGTGGCGGCGGGGTTCACGGAGGCGGTAACGGTGAAGGTGTCTTCAGCGGTGGCTCCCGCCGCCAGGGCGTTGGTGTCGTCGTCGGAGTCGTCCAGGGTGTAGGTCCAGGCGCGGTTGGCGGCGATGCTGAAGCGGCCGTAGGTGCCGGGGACGTCGGTTTGGGCGACAACGTTTTTGTTGGTGCTGCCAGTGGTGACGGTCAGGGTGCCGGTGGCGGTGGCGGTGCCGGCGGATGTGCCGGCCTCAACGACCGTACCGGTGATGACGCCGCCGAAGTCGGCCTCCACCGCGACCGGGTTGACGGTGACCCGCGCGCTGTCTGTGGCGGGCGGGGTGGCGTCATCGGTAACGGTCAGGATCAGGGTGACGGCGGCGGTGCCGCTTTCGGAGGCGGTCCAGGTGGTGCTGGCGGCGGCGGCATCGGCGAAATTGCCCCGGTCCGGCGGTTGAGTGCTCCATGCGTAGGTCAGGGTGGCGCCGGTATCCGGGTCGCTACTGCTGCTGCCGGTAACCGTAACAACGACGCCGAACTCAACGTCCATCCCGTCGGCGGGCGCGCTGATGGCGGCGGTGGGCGCGTCATTCGTGCCGGTGATGGTGATCGTAACCTGGGTGGCGGGGCCAACGACGGAGGTTGCGGTCAGGACGTCGTCCATGGCGTCGCCGTCGGCCAGGGCGTTGACGGCGGCGATGTTGCCGGCGTTGCCGCCGATGGTATAGGTCCAGTTGCCGGTGGCGCCGATGCTGAACAGGCCGTAGGTTCCATCCAGATTCTCGGCGACGAATTCCTCGCTGCCGCCGGCCGGGTTGTCAATGGTCAGGGCGCCGGTGGCGGTGGCGGGGCCGCTGTCTTCGGTGAGCGCGCCGGTGGTATCGCCGGAGAAGGCGAGCGGCACCACCATGATGATTACCGGCGTCGCGGCGGTGTCGGCGGCGCCGTCGCTGACCATCAAGTTCAGCGTAACGCTCGTGGCGGTGCCGCTGTCGGGCGCGGTCCAGGTGGTGTCGGCGGCGTTCGCATTGGCAAAACTGCCGGTGTTCGCCGGGGTCGTGCTCCACGCGTACTGCAAGGCCGTTCCGGTGTCCGGGTCTGACCCGGCGCCGGTGACGGCGATCCGCCCGCCGAACACTGCCATGGTATTCGGCTGCGGTGTGCGGATGGTGGCGGTGGGTGGGTCGTTGGCGCCGGTGACGGTGATGGTGATGTCCTGCGTGACGGCGTTGTCGTCATTCGCCATGACGGTGAAGATGTCGGTCGGAGTGTCGCTTGCGCCGAGCGCATTGACGGCTTGCTCGTTTTCGGTGCTGCCGCCCAGCGTGTAAGTCCAGACGCCCTGCGTGGTGATACCGAACAGGCCGTAATCGCCGTCCGTATCGGTCTGCGTCACGAAGGTTACGTCGTTGCCGGGGTTCGGGTTGGTGATCGTCAGGGTGTTGCTCGCCATCATTGCCGCCGCGTTGCCGTCTTCGGTAACCGTGCCGGTGGCGGCGCCGTTGATCACAAGCGGCGTCATCATCACCGTGACGGCGACCGTGGCGCTATGGGATGCGTTTGCGGCACTGCTGGTATCCGTGACCATCAGGCTCAACGTGACGGGGTCGTTGATGACCTGTGCACCGGCAGTCCAGGTGGTGCTCGCGGTATTCGGCGCGGCAAAACTGCCCTGCCCCGCCGGTGTCGTCGTCCACATATAAGTCAGGGTGGCGGCCTCGCCGTCGTCCGGGTCGGCGCCGCTACCGGTCACCGTAATGACCTCATCAAACATCGCCGAAGTCCCGGCGACCGGCGCGCTGATGGTCGCGGTCGGCCGGTCGTTGGCGCCGTTGACGGTGACGATGATCTCCTGCGTAACATTGTTGTCGGCGTTCGCCATGACGGTGAAGGTGTCGGTCGGGCTGTCGCTTGCGCCCAGCGCGTTGACGGCATCCACGTTTTCGGTATTGCCGCCCAGCGTGTAAGTCCACTCGCCTGCGGCGTTGATCCCGAACAAGCCGTAAGTGCCGTCCGCATCGGTCTGCGGCACGAAAGTCGTGTCGCCGTCCGCTTCCGGGTGGCTCACCGTCAGGGTGTCGCCGGTCGTGGTCTCGGCGGCCGTGCCGTCTTCCGTCACGGCGCCGGTGGCGACGCCGCTGAT
This sequence comes from Candidatus Poriferihabitaceae bacterium, assembly GCA_965212085.1. Lineage (GTDB taxonomy): Bacteria > Pseudomonadota > Gammaproteobacteria > Arenicellales > Poriferihabitantaceae > JAHRAW01. Next base: position 479,269 of record OZ243042.1, read on the forward strand.
CGTAAGCGGCGCCACCGTGATGCCGGTTACCGAAGCGGTGGCGGTGGCGGTGCCGTCACTCACCTCCAGTTGCAGCGTCACGGTCACGGCACTGTCCGGCGCAGTCCACATCGTGGCGGCGGCGTTCGCATCGTCAAAACTGCCGGTGTCCGCCGGCGTCGTGCTCCACGTGTATTCCAGGCTGTCGCCGTTATCCGGGTCGCTGCCGCTGCCGCTGAGACTCAAACGCCCGCCGGAAGCCACCGGGGTATTCGCCGCCGGCGCGCTGATGGTGGCGGTCGGCGCGTCGTTGGCGCCGGTGACGGTGATCGTGATCGTCTGCGTGACGTTGTTGTCGTCATTCGCCATGACGGTGAAGGTGTCGGTCGGACTGTCGCTTGCGCCGAGCGCATTGACGGCTTGCTCGTTTTCAGTGCTGCCGCCAAGCGTGTAAGTCCAGACGCCCTGCGCGGTGATGCCGAACAGGCCGTAATCGCCGTCCGCATCGGTCTGCGTCACGAAGGTCGCGTCGTTGCCGGGGTTCGGGTTGGTGATCGTCAAGGTGTTACTCGCCATCATTGCCGCCGCGTTGCCGTCTTCGGTGACCGTGCCGGTGGCGGCGCCGTTGATCACAAGCGGCGTCATCATCACCGTGACGTTGACCGTGGCGCTATGGGATGCGTTGGCGGTGCTGCTGGTATCCGTGACCGTCAGGCTCAACGTGACGGGGTCGTTGATGGCCTGTGCGCCGGCGGTCCAGGTGGTGCTCGCGGCGTTCGGCGCGGCAAAACTGCCCTGCCCCGCCGGTGTCGTCGTCCACATATAAGTCAGGGTGGCGGCCTCGCCGTCGTCCGGGTCGGCGCCGCTACCGGTCACGGTGATGACCTCATCAAACATCGCCGAAGTCCCGGTGACCGGCGCGCTGATGGTCGCGGTCGGCCGGTCGTTGGCGCCGGTGATGGTGATGGTGATCTCCTGCGTAACATTGTTGTCGGCGTTCGCCATGACGGTGAAGGTGTCGGTCGGGCTGTCGCTTGCGCCCAGCGCGTTGACGGCATCCACGTTTTCGGTATTGCCGCCCAGCGTGTAAGTCCACTCGCCCTCGGCGTTGATCCCGAACAGGCCGTAAGTGCCGTCCGCATCGGTCTGCGGCACGAAAGTCGTGTCGCCGTCCGCTTCCGGGTGGCTCACCGTCAAGGTGTCGCCGGTCGTGGTCTCGGCGGCCGTGCCGTCTTCCGTCACGGCGCCGGTGGCGACGCCGCTGATCGTAATCGGCGCCACCGTGATGCCGGTTACCGAGGCGGTGGCGGTGGCGGTGCCGTCACTCACCTCCAGTTGCAGCGTCACGGTCACGGCACTGTCCGGCGCAGTCCACATCGTGGCGGCGGCACTGTCATCGTCAAAACTGCCGGTGTCCGCCGGCGTCGTGCTCCACGTGTATTCCAGGCTGTCGCCGCTATCCGGGTCGCTGCCGCTGCCGCTGAGGCTCAAACGCCCGCCGGAAGCCACCGGGGTATTCGGCGGCGGCGCGCTGATGGTGGCGGTGGGCGCGTCGTTGGCGCCGCTCAGCATAATCTCGATCCGTGCCGTCAACGCCGGGTCGGCGTTCGCCACCACCGTAAAGGACTCGCTGGCGACAATATCCCCCGCCAGCGTCTGCACCCTGTCATCCAGGCGGTAGCGCCACGCGCCGACGGTCGTGAGGGTGAAAGTCCCATAGTCGCCGCCGGTGCCGTCGTGCGCTACAAAAGTGGCGTCGCCGCCCGGCGGACTGATGATGCCGAGCGCGCCTTCCAACTCGCTCTCCGCGCCATCCTCAACCAGGCTCAGGGCGACGTCGGGCACACCGCTGATCGCGGACGGCGGCAGCACCGTGATCGTGAAGCGCAGCACGTCGCGGTCGGCGGCGCCTCGGTTGGAGTCGGAATCCACCACCGCATAAACGTAGCTGCGAAGTTCGGAGGCCGCCGCCGGCGTACCGCTCAATACGCGGGTGGCGCCGTCAAAACTCAATCCGTCCGGCAAGTTCGGCAGGGCATAGACCAACAAGGCGTTGCCGCCGCTCGCCGCCGGCAGGGTCAGCGCAGCGATGGCCCGCTCGGCGATGTATTGCTGCGCGGCGATGCGCTGCGCGCCAAAATCCGGCGCCCCGTCCACGCTGATGGTGAAACGCAGGACGGCGCGGTCGGTGTCGGCCTGGTTGTCGTCCGTGTCCACCGCCGCGTAGGTGTAGGTAAGCGCGTCCTGGGGCGTGGTCGGCGCACCGCTCAGCAGGCGCGTGCCATCGTCAAAGACCAGCCCGTCCGGCAGCGGCGGCGCGATCCCGTAGCGCAGCGCGCCGTTGCCGTTCGCCGCCGCCGGCAAGCGCAGGGCGGTGATGGCGGTGTCCACCGCGTATTCCTGGTCGGCGATGCGCGCACCGGCGGCGAAGACCGGGGCGACGTCGGGCGGCGCCTCCACGCTGAGGTCAAAATCGAGCGTGTCTGCGGCTTCAAGCGCGTCCGTAACCGTGTAGGTGTAGGTAGTGGGCGGCGACAGCGCCTGCGGCGTGCCGCTCACGCGCCGCGCCAGCGCGTCAAAGATCAGCCCCGCCGGCAAGTCCGGCTCCAGCGTGTAGCGCAGCGGCGCAGTACCGCCGGCGGCGGCCGGCAAATCCAGGGGGATGATCGGGGCGCCGGTGGTGTAGATGCGGTCGGCGGCGGCGGCGAGGAACGCCGGCGTACCCCGGTTGATCCCCGCGTCCGGGATGGTGATGGTGAACCGCAAGGTGTCGGCGTCGGTGGGGTCGTTGTTGGCGTCGCCGTCCACCACGGTGTAGGTGTAGGTGGCGAGCGGCTGCGACACTTGCGGCGTGCCGAAGAGTATGCGGGTCAAGGAATCAAAACTGAGGCCCTGCGGCAGCGGCTCCGGGCTCAGGGTGTAAATGAGTTCGCCGTTACCGCCCGCAGCCTGCGGCAGGCTCAGCGGCGTGATGGTCGCGCCCCGGGTGTAACTCTGGTCAAGCACCGAACGCGCAACAAACACCGGCGCGGCGTCAAGCGGCGGCGGCTCCACCGCCACGGCCAGAAAGTCGGTATCGCTGAGGCGCCCGTCACTGACCTTGAAACTCACCACAAAGTCGGTTGGAACCGCCACCTGCGGCGCGGTCCAGGTGGTGCGCGCCGTACTGAGGTCGCTGAAGTCGCTGAAGTCGCCGCCCTCGCCGCTCACGCTCCACAGGAAGAACAGGGCGTCGGCGGCGTCGGTGTCGGCGCCGTCGCCGAAGAGCGCGACCACGTCCCCCGGCATCACGGTCACCGAAGTCGCGGGCGCGGTGATTTCGGCGGTCGGCGGGTCGTTGGCGCCGGTGACGGTGATGGCAACGGCGGCGGCGGCAATGCCGGCGTCCTGCGGCGTAATCGCGAAGTTTTTCTCGCGCACCTGCTGCCCTGCGGCCAGCCGTTGCACGGCCGGGCCGCTGTCCAGCGTGTACGACCACTCGGCGGCGCCCGCCACCACCCGGAAGCGGCCATAGACGCCGCGCTCGTCCACGGCATGCAGGGGCTCCGACACCGCGCCGCTGATCGTCGCGTCACCGTCCTCGGTCACGCCGCCTTGCAACACGCCACTCAGCACCCGCGCCTGCGCCGCCACCTGCGTGATGACCACGGTGTCGCTGCCGAACGCGCCGCCCTGGTCGGTCACGCGCAGGCGCAGCGTGTACTTCGCGCCCGGCCCCCGGTTGCCCACGGTCCAGGTGGTGTCGCGTGCGCTGCGGTCGCCAAAGCGCCCGCCCTGCGAAACCGGGCTCAGGCTCCACGTGTAGCTCAGCGTCTCCTCATCCCCGGGGTCCGCATCGCCGCCAACGCCGCGCAGGTTGATGACCGTGCCCGTCGGCGCTTCGTTGCGGTCCGCCGTTACGCGCGCGCTCGGCGTATTGTTGTCGCCGATGACCTCAACAACCAGCGTCGCCGGCGGATACAAGTCCGGCCTGTCGGTGCGGATCGTGAACTCATCCCGCACTCGTTGGTCCTGCCCCAGGGCCATCACCGCCGGGCGGCTCCCGTCCAGCGTGTAGCTCCACTCTCCTATCTCGTTCAAATCAAGGGTTCCATAGCTGCTTTCCGGAGCGCCGGTCAGGTAGTTGGTTCTGACGAGTTGGCGTGAGCCTCTGCCGATGTACCTCTCATCCGTGGTTTCGGCGCCGTTGGGGAGCCTGAGCTGGAACTCGCCCCGCACCACGCGCCGGCCGCTCGCATCGGTCACCTGCACGTGCAAATCGCCGCTGATGTAGCGGCTTGACGGCGGCGGCGTGGCGGCGGTTGCGGGCGCGATGCGCAGGGTGAAGTCGGCCGTGGCCGCGTCGCCGTTGCGATCCGTCGCCATGTAGGTGTAGGTCGTCGGCGTATCCAGCGGCGAGCGCGGCGTACCGCTCAGGCGCCGGGTGCCGCCGTCAAAGCTCAGCCCGGCCGGCAACTGCGGCGTGATGCGGTAGCGGAGCGGGGCGTCGCCGCCGCGCGCCTCGGGCAGCGCGGCGATGTCAATGCGGCGCTGCGCCTGAAAGTGAAAGGAGCGCGGCACGTAGTCGGAGCCGAAGAACGGCACCGAATCGCCGTCCAGCCGCACCACGGCCTCTCCCCCGGCGCCGAAAGAATCCCGCACCCGCAAGCGCAGCGTGTAGATGATCTCCCTCATCTCGTGCGGCGCAGTCCAGGTCGTGTCCGGGCTGTTGCGGTCGGCGAAAATGCCCACCGCCGGGTCCGCGATCCAGGTGTGGCTCAGCGTCTCAATCGCGGGATTGTCGGGATCGGTGGCGGCGCCGCTCAGCGCAACCACGTCACCGGCGCGCACGATCACCTGGCCGGCGCGCGCCGTCACCAGCGGCGCGTCGTTCACGCCCCTCACCGTGAACTCGAAAATAACCGGTTCATAGAGCGGCGTGTACGGCGCCACGACAAAGCGCTCCACCGGCCGCTCGCCGTTGACCAGGGCCTGGGTCTGCGCCCGGCCTCCTTTCAGGGTGTAGCGCCAGTTGCCGCGTTCGTCCTCCATCACGAAGGTGCCAAAGCGGCCCTGCCTGGTTTCGCGGTTCCAGATGCCGCCGTTGCGATCCACCCTCAGCAGGCCGTCGCCGAGTTTCCAATTCAGCCGCCCGCTGACCACGGCCTGGTCGCCGCCGTCATCCTCGCTGAAGGCGCCGGTGCGCGGGCCGGTAACGGCTTCCAGTTGTCCGAAGATGCGGAAACGCAGGAAACCGATGGTTCTGACCGGGCTTCCGTCGCTGGGCTGTGCCCGGACCCGGTAGTCTTCGTTGTGGATGTCGTCCGGAACCAGCGCCTGCAACGCCCTCGTGCCGGTCCTTTGTATGTACTCCCATTCGCCGTTGCTGCGCAAAATGAACCGGGAAAACTCGTTTTCCAGGTCCCGTGCCACGACTGAATCAAAGCCGCTCAGATCCAGGCGGCCCGTCAATTTGTTGTTGGCGGCGCCGGGGTCCAGTTCATCCATGGTGCGGAACAGCAGGATGCGGTCGCCCGCAAGCCGCACGGGATTGACCGTGATTACCGCCGAGTCGCCGCTGCCGGTGGCGCCGTCCGGGTCGCGCGCCCTGAAGCGCAGGGTCACCGTCAGCGGCGCATCCACCGAAGGCGCGCTCCAGGTCGTGGACGCCGCATTGGGGTTGGCGAAGACGCCGATGTTCGCGGGCGCCGTGCTCCAGGCATAGCTGAGCGCGGCCTGATGCCCGAAGTCGGGGTCGGTGGCATCGCCCGCAACCTGGTGCTCCTGTGCCGACGCCGACTGGAGCGCCGCCGCGGGCGTGGTGACCGTAACCTGCGGTACGTCGTTTTGGCCGCGAATCGTGATGCGAATGAAGTCGTCCGGGGTCGCGTTTGCATAGTTGCCGCTGACCAGGTCAAGACCGGCCTCCACGCCAAACGCATCCTCCACGACGTCGCGACCGCGCAAGGCGTCGTTGTCGTCGTTCAGGGTATAGGTCCAGGCGCCGTCCTCGGCGATGACAAAGACGCCGTAACCGCCTTCCTGCATGCGCGCATGGAATATCGCGTCAAAGCCCGCGAAATCGGGCGGATTGATGTAGCGGAGCCGCCCCGCCAGCGCCTGCGGGCCGCTGTCCTCACGCAGCGCGCCGCCACGGTCGGCGGCGCTCTCAGCAACGATGGCCGCGGGCGCCGGCGTAACCCTGATCCCGGTGGTGGCGGCGGCGGCGGCGCCTTGCGCGTCTGTCACCCGCAGCCGCAGGGTTACGCCGCCGGGCGCAGTGGCGGCGGTCCACACCGGCCGTACCGCGCGGGCATCGTCAAACACGCCGGTATTGAGCGGCACCGTGCTCCACGCATAGTCCAGCGTGGCGCTTTCCCCGGCGTCCGGGTCGCTACTGCCGCCGCCGTCCAGCGTTACCGCGCCGCCCGCCGCCAGCGATGCGGGCGCCCCGGTGATCGCGGCCACCGGGGCATCGTTGACGCCGGTGATGGTGATGGTCGCGAAAGCGCCGCTGATGTCGCCCTGCGCCGGCTCAAGCCTGAACTGCTCTTGCGCCTGGCGGCCGGCGCCGAGCGCCTGCACCGCAGCGCGCCGGCCATCCAGCGTGTAGTTCCAGCCCAGCCCCCGCTGCAGCACGTCAAAGCGGCCATAGACCCCGTCCTCGCCGCGCACGCTCAAGTCGTGGGAGACGACGTTGAACTCGGTGCGCTTGACGCCGTCTTCAATGAAACTGCTGCTGAAGTCGCCGCGCAACCGCCCGGCGGCTTTGATCTGGGTAACGACCAGGTTGCCGGTGCCGACGCCGCCGTGCTGGTCGGTGGCGCGCAGGCTCAGCGTGTATTTCGCACCGGCGCCCCTGTCTCCCATGACATAGATCGTGTCGCGCGCACGGCGGTCAACAAAACGGCCCCCCAGCGCGGCCGGCTCCACGCTCCACGAATAGACCACCCCGGCAAGATCTTCGTCGTTGGCGTCCGCGACCATGCCGCTGACAAGGATCGCGCCCCGCACCGGCGCCGTGCTGCGGTTCGCCGTCACGCGCACGTCCGGCACCCGGTTCGCCCCCAGGATGTCAATGACCAGCGTGGCGGCGGGATACACCTGCGGCCGGTTGGTGGTGATGGTGAACTGCTCCCGCAGCCGCCGCCCCGGCCTCAGCGCGACCACCTCGGGCAAGATGTGGTCAACCCGGTATTCCCATCTGCCGGGGCCGCCGGAGGGGTCGGTGACGGTGAGCGCCCCGTAATCGCCGTCCTGCACGCCGCGGATAAAGGCGCCGCCGTCAGCCGCACGGCCGTTGGCATTATTGAGCGACAGCACGCCGAAAACGGTGCGCTCGCCGAAGGCGGGAGTCACCGTGCCGTACAACGGGCCGCCGATGTAGCGCGAGCCGGACGGCGGGTTTGGGGCCGTTTTCGGCACCACCATGATCGTGAATTGCAGCGTGTCGGTGTCGCCGTTGTCGTCGGTCGCCACGTAGGTCCAGGCCGCCGCTTCACTCAGCGCCACTTGCGGCGTGCCGGTCAGGCGCCGCGCCGCCGCGTCAAAACTGAGCCCGCGCGGCAGCACCCTGCCGGCCACCGCCCCCGCCCCCGGTCCCGCCGCCCCCGCCCCCGGTCTCAGACTGTAACGAACAACGCCGTTGCCGCCGCGGGCCGGCGGCAGCGCGGCAACATCAACCGCCGTCCCCACCTTGAAGATATAGGCGTCCGGCGCGTAGTCGGTGCCGAAGGCCGGCGCCGAGTCGGGATCAAGCCGCAGCACGGCCTCGTCGAAAGCGCCGCGCACGTCCCGCACCCGCAGCGTCAAGGTGAAGCCGTCCTCCGGCATCGTGCGCGGCGCGTGCCAGTTGGTGTTGGGGTCGTGGCTGTCGTCAAAGACGCCCATGGCCGGGTCGGTGAACCACGTATAGGCCAGCGTTTCTTGTTCCAGGCGGTCGGGGTCGGTGGCGGCGCCGCGCAACCGCACCACGTCTCCGGGCTGCACCACGGTGCGGTCGGCTTGCGCCATGGTCACCTGCGGCGCGTCATTGGCGCCGGTCACGGTGAACCCAAAAGTCACCGATTCATACAATGGGGTGTACGGCAGGACCACGAATGTCTCCCGTGGCGCATCGCCATCCTGCAGGCTCTGCGTAACCGCGGCGTTGGGGTTCAAGGTGTAGCGCCAGTTGCCGCGCTCGTCCAGCATCTCAAAGAGGCCGAACCTGCCGTTGCGGGTCTCGCGATTCCAGATGCCGCCGTTTCGCTCCACCTCAAACTCCCGGCCATAGTCCCAGTTCAGCCGCCCCCTGATGACGGCATCGCTGCCGGAGTCCTCCTCGTTGAGCGTGAAGTTGCGCCGGCCGATGATGGGTTCGGCCGCCCCCTGGATGAGGATGCGGAAGTCTCCCGGAAAGCCCCTGCTGCCGTCGCTGCGAAACCCCACCAGCCTGAAGTCGGCGTGGAGGGTCTCGCCCGGCCCCAGTTTCTGAATTTCCAGCCTCTCAACGGAGCCCGCGGGTATCAGGTTAAAGTGCCAGTCACCGTTGGCTCTCAGCGTGAAGCGCCCGTACTTGTGGAGGCGGTCGTTGTTTCTTCGCCTGTCCCAACTGGCGAGATTGTGCCGTCCCGGCGGCTCATTGCCTGTGGCCGTTTCCAACACCATCGCATCTTCGCTGATGTAGCCGACGGCCGCGATGATCGTGAAAGGCGGCACAGTAATACGGATGACAAACCGCAGCGTGTCCGTGTCGCCGTCCTCGTCGGTCACCGTCCAGGTGTAGGTGGTGGGAGGGGGGGGGCTGCCGATGATCGTGAACGGCGTGCCGATCACGCGCCGCCGCTCGGGGTCGTAGCGCAGCCCGCGCGGCAACTCCGGACTAAGACTGTAGCTGAGCGCACCGTCGCCGCCGGCGCCCGCCGGCAGGTTCAACGCCGGGATGGAGACATTCGTCGTGTACTCCTGGTCGGGGATCGTTACCCCGTTGGGGAACGCCGGCGCCAGATCCTCCTCCGCGATGGTAATGGTGAAACGCAGCAGCGCGGCGTCAAACACCAGCGACAGGTTGGTGTCGGAGTCGGTCGCGGTGTAGGCGTAGGTGGCGAGGTCCCGAGGCTCGTGCGGGGTGCCGAAGAGCACGCGGCCGGCGGCGTCAAAAAAGAGCCCGTCCGGCAGTTCGGGGGTGATGTGGTAGCGCAGCACACCGTTGCCGGCGACGGCCTCGGGCAGGGTCACGGGGATGATGGCTTCGCGGGCCTTGTAAGACTGAGCGGGGATGGCGGCCGCATCCGGGAACACCGGCGGCACGTCCGGCACGGCGACGGCGATGGCGAAATTGAGGCTGGCCGAGGAGGAGGCGCTGTCGGTGGCGGTGTAGTAGTAAATGAAGGAGCGCTGGGGCGTATCCGGAACCCCGGAGAGCACCCGGTTGGCGGCGTCAAAGGACAGCCCGCTCGGCGGCTCCGGCCTGATGTCGTAACGCAGGGCGCCGTCGCCGCCGGTGGCCGCAGGCAGCGTCAGCGGGGTGATCGCCACGTCGGGGATGTAACGCTGGGCGGGGATGGCGGCGCCGTTCTGGAAGCCCGGCGCGACCCCGGCCGGGCTGACGGTGATGTCAAAAGTCAAACGCGCGGCGGCGCCGGACTGGTCGGTAACCGTATAGGCGTAGGCGGTGGTGATCGCGGACGCGAGCGCGTGCGGCGTGCCGGAGAGCACCCGGCTTGCCTCGTCAAAGGACAGCCCGCCCGGCAAGGCCGGGGTAATCGCGTAGCGCAGTTCGCCGACGCCGCCGATGGCCACCGGCAGGGTGCGCGGGTTGATGGCCGCACCGGCAATGTAATTCCCTTCGCTGACGACCTCGCCGACAAAGGCGAGCGCGGCCTGCGGCGGCGGCGGCGACACCGTAACGACGGTGCGCTCGGTGTCGCTGAGGCGCCCGTCGTCCACGCGCAGGCTCAGCACGACGTTGGTTTCCTCCTCCACCTTCGGCGCGATCCAGGTGGTTTCGGAGACCGCGGCATTGGCGAAAATGCCCAGCCCATCCGACGCGCCCCACAAGTATTCCAGGATGTCGCCCGAATCGGGGTCGTTGCCGCGCCCGATCAACGTAACGGTCTCGCCTGAAAACACGCGCACCGCATCCGCGGGCGCGATGATCTCCGCCGTCAGCGGGTCGTTGACGCCGGTGACGGTGATGACCACGTTGACGCTGGCGACGCCGCTATCGCGCGGCGAGATGGCGAACGTCTCCTGTTGCTGCTCCCCTGCGGCCAGCGCCTGCACCGACGGCAGGCGGCTGTCCAGCGTGTAGCTCCACTCGGCGCTGCCCCCCACCACCCGGAAGCGGCCATAGATCCCCTGCTTGTCAACCCCTCTCAGCAGGAGCGACACGAAACCGCCGGTACTCACATCGGGAGCGTCCTCGGTCACGGTGCCTTCCAGGTCGCCGCTCAGCACCGTGCCGGCCTCCGCCGTCTGGGTGATGATGATGCTGTCACCGCCTTCACCGCCGGTCTGGTCGGTGGCCCGCAGCACCAGGGTGTATTGCGCGCCTACCCCCCGGTCGCCCACGGTATAGGTAGTCTCAAGGGCGCGGCGGTCGGCGAAACTGCCGCCCTGGAAGCCCAGCACACTCCAGGTGTAGCTCAGCGTCTCCGACTCCCCGCTATCCGGATCAGTGGCGCGGCCGCCCAGGTTGATCACCGCGCCCGCCGGCGCCTGGCTGCGATTCGCCGTCAACTTCACGCTCGGCCGGTCGTTCAGCCCTTCCACCATGATGACCACGGTGGCCGGGGGATACAAAGCCGGCCTGGTGCTGTGAACCACAAACTCATCCCGCACCAGTACGCGGCCCGGCACCGGTACCAGCGCCTCGGGGGGGACACTGTTGCCGGCGGGGTCAATGGTGCCGGAGCGGTAGACCCAGAATCCCTGCTCCTGCCCCCTTACTCCGCCCAGGAAAAAGGTGCCGTAAGCGCCATCCTGCTCGGTCTCCTCGAAACCAACATCGGAGGCGGGACTGCCGTCGGGGCGAAAGAAGCGCAAGGTGCCGACTGCGCTTCTGGTGCCGGGGCTGGTGATCACGGAGGATCCCTGGCCGCGCAACGTGCCGCGCAGATCGCCGCCGATGTAATGCGACAACGGCGCCGGCCGCGTGGCGGTGCGCGGCACGATCATGATCGTGAATTGCAGCGCGTCGGTGTCGCCGTTGGCGTCCGCCGCCGTGTAGGTGTAGGTGCGCGGCTCGTCCAGCACCGCCAGCGGTCTGCCGGTCAACCTGCGCGCGACCCGCTCAAAGCTCAGGCCCGCAGGCAAGGCCGGCGTAACCTTGTACCGCACCTCTCCGGAACCGGAAAGCGCCGCCGGCAGCGGCGCCGTATTGAGCGTCCGTTGCTCCTGGAAGACATAGTCGGTGGTCGCGTAATCGTTACCGAAGTACGGCGCCGAATCGGCCCGCAGCGTTACTCCGGACTGACCGGTAACGCCGGTCGTGTCGCGCACCCGCAGCACCAGCCGGTAGCTGCCGTCGAGCATCTCCTGCGGCGCGGTCCAGGTGGTTTCAAGGGCGTTGCGGTCGGCGAACACCCCCACCGCCGGGAGCGCGTACCAGGTGAAGGCCAGCGTTTGCAGTTCGGATGCGTCCTCGGAGCCGCCACGGCCGCTCAGCGACACCACCTCACCGGGACGCACCACCGAGCGGTCGGCCATCGCCGTTGCCGTGGGCGTGTCAAAAACGCCATGCACCCTGAACTCAAAGACCACCGGCTCATACAACGGGGTGTACGGATGGACGACGATGCGATCCGTCTCCCGCTGGCCGGCGACCAGCGCCTGCACCGCCGCCCGTTGCGGCTCCAGGATGTAGCGCCAGTTTCCCCGCTCGTCGAGCATCTCAAAGACGCCGAACCTGCCGTTCATAACATCGGGATTCCAGATGCCGCCCCTGCGGTCCACGCGCAGCAGGTTGTCGCCGAGATCCCAGTCAAGGATGCCCTCAACCCTGGTGCCACGCGGCATGCGCGGCGTTCTGAGGTCGCCGAATTCGTCCTCCGTAAATCCGAACACGCGCCGACCGGTAACCGGCTCCAGTTTGCCCAGGATGCGGACGCGCAGGATGCCGAGCGAGTGCTTGCTGCGGTCGCCGGCGCGCACCCCGCGCAAGGTGAAGTCGTCGTGGGTGAGGTCGCCCGGCACCAGTTGCTGAACCTCCCTGGTGCTAATCAGTTGTATGTAGCGGAACTCACCGTTGGGCTCCAGGTCGAGGCGTCCGAAATCGCTTCTGCCGTGCTGCTCGACGAAGGCGATGAACCCGTCGGGCAGGCTCAGCCTTTGCTCAATCCTTTCGGCGGGGCGCGGTGTGCCGGGGTCCATTTCGTCCATGGTCGCGAAGAACAGGATGTTGTCGCCCGCCGGCGTAACCGGGTTGATCGTGACCGGGGGCGAAACCGCCGTGGCAACGGCGCCACCCGGGTCGCGCGCCGTGAGGCGCAGCGTGACCGTGGTCGCAACGTCCACCGAAGGCGCGCTCCAGGGGGTGGACAGTGCCGCAGCGTCGGTGAACGTGCCGATGCCCGCGGGCGCCGTGGACCAGGCGTACACGAGGCTGTCTTGGTGCCCGCGGTCGGGATCCGTGGCACTGCCCGTGACCAGGTGCTCTGATGCGGATGGCACGCTGGCCGGCGCGGTGATGCTGAGCTGCGGCGGGTCGTTGACGCCGTGGATGGTGATTTGAATGAAGCCCGGGGCGGAGGTGACGAATGTTTCGGCGACCGGGTCAAAACCCGCCTGCACGTCAAATACATCCAACACGCTGTCAAGCCCATTCAGCAGGTCGGCCTGGTTATCGTTCAGCGTGTACGCCCAGGCGCCGTCCGCGGTGAGAACGAGGACGCCGTAGCGGCCGTCCACCGTCTGCGGGTTGAATACCATGTCAATCCCCGCCAGCGGGTTTTGGTACGCCAGCATGCCGCTCGCCGTGCCCGGCTCCGCGTCCTCGGTTACTTCGCCGGTGTGCACGCCGCCGAGTTGCGGCGGCCCCGGGCCGACCGTGAGAATCATTGAATCCTCGCGCACCGCCCCCTGTGCATCCTCAACCCGCAGCCGCAGGGTAACGACGCCCTGCATGGCGGGCGTCCACACGGCGCGCGGCGCGCTCACGTTGTCATCCGCAAAGCGGCCGAAGCCCGCGGGCGAGGTACTCCAGGCATAGACCAGGCCGGCTTGTTCCCCGGCATCGGCGTCGCTGCCGCTACCGCTGAGCGTAATCGGAACGTCCACCGGCGACGATGCGGGCGCCTCGCCGACGTGGGCCACCGGCGGGTCGTTGGCGCCGCTGATGGTGACCGTCGCGAAGGCGCCGGTAACGCCGCCGTTGACCGGCCTCAGGCGGAACCGCTCCCTCACCTCCTCGCCGGCGCGCAGTGCCTGGACGACGGCGCGGTCGCGCCGCAGCGTGTAACTCCACTGCGTGGCGTCTGACGCCCTGACCTCAAACTCGCCGTACACCCCGTTTTGGGTGGTGGCGCGCAGCGGATGCGACACGACGCCTGCTTTCGTTTCATCATCGCCGCCGCCGCCGTCCTCGTCTTCCGTAAAACCGAGATTGAGTTCGCCGACCAGATTCGCTTCACGGGCGCCCTGGGTAACGACAACCCTGCCCGTGCCGACGCCGCCGGCCGCGTCCGTCGCCCGCAGGCTCAGCGTGTACCGTACGCCCACCCCCCGGCTGCCCATGATATAGGTGGCATCCCTGGCGCGGCGGTCAACAAAACTGCCCCCAGACGACGCCGGCGATACGCTCCACGAATACACCATCCCGGCAAGGTCGCCGAGGTCCGCGTCTGTGGCCGTGCCGGACACGCGGATCGCACCGCCCACCGGCGCCGAGCTGCGGCTCGCCGTGGCATTCACGACCGGGTTTTCATTCGTGCCGGTGATTTCAATGACCAGCACCGACGAGGTATAAGGAGTACTCGGATCGGGCTGGATCAGGAAGATCTCCTTCACCCGCTGCCCCTGCGGCACCTCGACCACGTTCGGTGCCACATGGTCAACCCGGTAACTCCACTCGCCCCCCGCTTTGATCGTGAGGGTCCCGTAATCACCTTGCTGCTCGGCGAATGCAAAGAACCCGGGGCCCTTTCTGCCGGTGGTTTCGAGCAGCAAAAACCGGCCACTCGTCACGCGCTCGCCGAAAGTGGGGGTTACCGTTCCGAACAGGTCACCGCCGACGAAACGATTGAAGACCACGCCGGGCCTGAAGGTTGTTGGATACACCGTGATGGCAAAGGACTTCGAGGCGACGTCACCATTGGCGTCGGTCGCCCGGTAGGTGTAGCGCCGGTCACCTAGACTGGTCCGCGGGATGCCGGTGAGCCGCCGGGTATGCGCGTTAAAGCCCATCCCCAACGGCAGCGTCGGCCTGACGCTGTAACTCAGCACACCGTCCCCGCCACGCGCCGCCGGCAGCGGCGGCGGGTTAATCGTCTGCTCCATCTTGAAGTAATACCTGGGCGGGAAAAATTCGATGCCGAACACCGGCACCGAATCCCCGTCCAGCACCACCGTGGCCAAGCCGCTCCCGCCATGCACATCGCGCACCCGCAAGCTCAGCGTGTACGCGGTCTCGATGACGCCGGACGGCGCGGTCCAGGTGGTGTTGGGGCTGCCTCGGTCGGCGAACACGCCCGCGGTGGACGGGTCCGAAAACCACGTGTACACCAGCGTATCCTGCTCCAGGTTGTCAATGTCAATGGCGGCGCCGCTCAAGCGCACCGTCTCGCCGGCGCGCACGATCGCTTGATCGGCCTGCGCCATCGTTACGATCGGCGGATCGTTGCGGCCCTCAACCGTGATGCGGAAGGTGACGGACTCATACAAATCGGTCTCGTCCGGGCTAAACGTGAACTCCTCCACCGGCGAATCACCGTCGCGCAGGGCCTGGGTCTCCGCGCCGTTGGTGTTCAGCGTGTAGTGCCAGTTGCCGCGCCGGTCCTCCATCACGAACGCGCCAAACGCGCCCTGCATCGTTGCCGGCCCCCAGATGCCGCCGGCCCGGTCCACGTTCAGCAGGCTGTCGCCGAAAGCCCAGTTGAGCCTGCCCGACACGGTTTCTCCGCCGGGGGCGTCCTCGGTGATGCTGAAGTTGCGCGCGCCGGTGACCGGCTCCAGCACACCGGTAATAAGAATGCGGACGATACCAACAACCCGGCCGCCGCCACCGTCCGGCACCCGCACCCGGAACTCATCGCGCGCGTCATCGCTCGGAATCAGGGCTTGCACCGCCTTGCGGGCGTTGTCCAGTGCGTACGCCCAGTTGCCGTCCGCCTTCAGGGAAAACTCACCATACATGCCGTTCGTGTCCTGCGAGCGGAAAGCGGTGCTGCCCGCCGGCAGCCGCAGCTGCCCGACCGCCCGCTGGGTCGTACGAAAAACGCCCTCGGACAGGGTGATGCTGACCAAGACGTCGCCGGCCTGCGCCGAAGCATAGCGAGCCGGGATTAAAACCAGGACGCTGGCGAACAAGAACAACACGCCGGACTGTCGTATGTGACGGGCAAAAATCACAAATCACCCTCTTGCTAAAGGCTCAGAATAGGCACTATACGCCAAAACCCCCAAACAAATGAATGATTCTTGTCAGTAAATGAGTGAACCTGTACAGGTGGGGCGGGGGCGCAGGGCGCGCTTTTGCGGGGCGCAGGGCGCGCTTTTGCGGGGGGAGACCCCCCGCACCCCCCTGTGCGGCGCGGGGAAACTCCTGTTTCCAGCGCCGCGCGCACATCCCTGTGCGCAACAGTCCGGCTGGCGCCGAACCAAAAAAACTGGATTCCCGAATAGCGATGAAAAATATGGTCGCTGGCGCTCCCTATTTTTCTATCGTTCGGGAATGACGGCGTGGGCGATTTGCGCTTTCATGGGGATGACACCGGGGAACGTGGCAACAACTCTGTCGTCATTTGTATGTTGATTTTCCCCCGCATTCAGGCCAGTTTGCGGGGGAGGCGTGAGGGGCGCGTCGTCTGTCATTGGGCGGAAAACCAGTATGGCTTTCGCGCCGTTCGGGAGTTCGACACCCCTCACGCCGATTTGCAGCTGCGAACAGATACATGGGGGGAACAAGCCCCGGATACAAGTGTGCAGTGCGATCACATCATACTCATTCGGAGACATAAAATGAAACCTGAAAAGAAAATAGTCGCCGGCATTGACGTCGGCAAACATCGGCTCGATGCGTCCATATCAGGCGCTACGGCCAAAGGTTTTGATAACACCGCCGGTGGCATTGCGCGGTTGCTTCGCTGGCTGCGCGCCGGCGGCGTTACGCGGGCGGTGTTCGAAGCCAGTGGCGGCTACGAGCGAGGTTTGCTTCAAGCCTTGCTGGCAACCGATATTGAGGCCTGCCAGGCGCATCCGCCGAGGGCGCGTGCGTTCGCCCGCGCCGCCGGCATCGGAGCCAAGACCGACTCCTGGGATGCCCGCATGCTGTGCGCATATGGCGAGCAGATGGCCTTGCCGGCGGTGGTTGCCGTGGACCCGGAAGTCCAGCATTTGCGCGGTCTAACCGAGCGTCGGCGGCAGTTAGTGGATCAGCGTATCCAGGAGTTGAACCGCGTGGAGAAGCGGCCTTCGCTCCTTGCCGTGCGATCCTGCCGCCGCCACATTGAGTGGCTGAACCGCGAGATTACGGCCATAGATAAGGCCATCGCCCAGGCCTTGAGCAGTGGCAAACTGGCCGAGCGTGCGGCGCTTTTACAAAGCATCAAAGGCATCGGCCAGGTTTCGGCGGCGGCGTTGCTCGGCCACCTGCCGGAATTGGGCGAAGGCTCCGGCCATACCTTGACCTCGCTGGTCGGCCTGGCGCCGTGGGCGCGCGACAGCGGGCAGTACCACGGCAAGCGCAGCATCCGCGGCGGACGCGGGGCGGCGCGCCAGGCGTTGTATATGCCGGCGCTGTCGGCGATCCGTTACGACCGCGACATGCGGCGTTTTTACCAGGGCCTGTGCAAGCGCGGCAAGCCGGGCAAGGTGGCGCTGGTGGCGGTAATGCGCAAGATGCTGTTGCTGAGCCACGCGATTATCCGCCGAGGTACGCCGTGGGTCGAAAACTACCCCTCGGCGCCATTAAAAACTTGACTTTGAACACAGATACTCCCGAGCGTTAGTGTCCGTTGCCGCGTTCGCGGCTTACGGACACTTGGCGCTCTCGGGAATCCAGCGCCATTATGACCCACCCGGTTTAGTTCCTGGATTCCCGAATAGCGATGAAAAATATGGTCGCTGCGCTCCCTATTTTTCTATCGTTCGGGAATGACGGCAAAGGCGTAAGGCAGGGCAAAGGAAGCGCAAAAAAAGCGACCAAGCCTCATCGTTTCCCTTGTCCGTCTTTACACCTCCGCGGCCGTCCAACCGGCGGCGTAGCCGCTAACTTCGGCGTGCGCAGGGACGCGCACGGCGGCGCTGAAAACAGGATGTTTTCCCGCGCCGCAAGGGGGGCATGCGGGGGTCCCTCCCCCTGCCCCCGCAAATGCGCGTCACGCGCAACCGCCCCCCGCGCCTCGCGCCCCACCCCGCGCAAGCGGCTCGGACACTTGCGTACTCGGGAATCCAGCGCCTAACCGGCGGTGTCCGCCATCCAAGCGGTGGCGTAGGGACAGGTCGCGACCTGTCCTTACCAATCCAATTTAGAAGCGCAACGTCCCGGTCACCCGAATATCGTTGTCATCGTTCGCGGTGCGTTCGCCGGTCAACTCCAGCCGCAACCCGGGTTTGCTCCATTTGCCCAGCGCGTTGGAGAAATCCATTCCCATCTTCTGACTGCGCCCGTCATCGGTCCAACCCGGTTCCAGGGTGAAGGTTATCCCACGCCCCTGTGCGCCGGGGTCAAGGCGGGCTTGTACGCCGGCGTCCCATTCATCGTAACCGCTCTCGGCATGCACCACCAGGAAAGTGGTTCGGCCCCGCACGCTCCAGCCGTTGGCCGGGTTGTGGTAATTGAAGCCGAGACCCACATCCGCACCGCCGCCGCGTTCGGCGTCTCCGTCATCCCAGCGCATACCCAACGCCCAGTTCGGCGTGAAGACCCCGCCGCCGGCGGACGCTTCCCCGGGCCGGCGCCCTTCCACGGCCAGCCGCAGGCGTTGGGCGGTGGCGTCTACGCCCATTATGGTGGCCTCACGGTCGGATTCCAGGTCTATGGCGAAAGCGCTGGCTTTCCACGACAGTTCGGTGCGCGCAAAGGCGCGGTTGAGGTCGCCGTGCGCGCCGAAGGCGAACATCTGCATACCAATATCCACGTCAATGGCGCCGGACGCATCGCTCAGTTCGGCATCGCCCTCGCCGTAGCCGAGCATCGCCCAGGCGTTGGTGGCGTCGTTAGGCTGCCACTGAATATAGGGCAAGACGCTGGTCAGGTCGGCGTCGAGGTCGCCCGCGTTGCCATCGGCGGCGGCGTTATAGTCTATATCGCCGCTGCTTTCGGAGATGGCGAGGCCGAGGCGGGCGCCGGCGGGGGTCAGGTAGTCCATACCGAGGTAGCGGGAGGCGACGTCGCCGTCAACGCTGAAATGGTCGTCGTCGCCGTCGAAGTTGCCGGTGGTGGCGCGGCCCCAGAAACTCCAGGCGGAGGGGGTGGTGGCGGTGGCGTCGTCGTCGAGGGCGAAGTGGAAGGCGCTTTTCATCAGGAGGTCGTGGCCGGACATGAGGGTGGTTGCGCTGGCGCGGGCTTGTGGGGGGGAGTCCCCCCACGCCCCCCTTTGCGGCGCGGGGAAACTCCTGTTTCCAGCGCCGCGCGCACATCCCTGTGCGCGACAGTCCGGCTGCGCCGGAAGGGTTTGAATGGAATCTCCACCCCCGTTCAAGTGTGTGAGTGCGGACAGGTCGCGACCTGTCCCTACGGCTGCCGGAAGGGTTTCCGGAGTTCCGTATATGCGGGAATCCAGCGTCCCGGCGGGGTCAGGCGCCATATCAAACTTGTGGCCGCCGATGGTGAAGTGGCTGGTGTTCGTGCGGGCGGGGGTGGAGAGATAGTCCTCAAACATCCCCACCGTGCCGGTCGCAAAGGCGCGGCCAAAGGCGGCCAGGGTCTTTTCCAAAGCGCGTTCGGAAGCGCGGCCTACGCGGACGGTGAGCGTGGCGGTGCGGTCGGTGGCGGGGTCCGGGGTTGTGCCGTCATCCGTGACCGTGAGGTCAAAGCGCAGGGTGGTGCGCTCGTCCGGGGCATCAAAGGTAACGACGGCGGCGGTTGGGTCGGAGAACGTGATCAGATCTTCAGCCGGCGGCGGCGACACGTTGTCGACGGCGGTGTGCGCCCACGCGAAAGACAACCCGGTTGAGCCATCATCCCGGTTTTCCGGGTCATAGCTGAGGCTGGCATCCAGCGTAACATCCTCCTCGCCTTCGTCCACGGTCATGCGCGGGCCGCCGGCAAACAGGATAACCGGCGGGTCGTCGGGGAAGGTGGTGTTGGCGCCGCCGCTGCCTGGGTTCTCGAAACTGACGCTGATGGTGCTGTCAATCGTAAGGCTGGCGATGGTGGTTCGGACGACGAAGGTGTCGGGGGGGAAGGGGTCGCCGGGGCCGAGGGCCTGGATCTCCGGGTTGCGGTTATCCAGGGTGTAGGTCCAGGTGTAGCTGAGGTCAACGTTGCGGGTCAGGCCGGCGGTGCTCGCTGTGCTGGCGATGATCGCGGTGCCGTAGGTGGGCGGGGTGAAGATGCGGTGGGTGGGGGGCAAGTCGTCCGGGACGTTGTTGACCGTCAGGGTGCCGGTGGCGGTGCCGCCGCTGTTGACGCTGCCGTCGGCGTTAAGCACGACGGGGTCTAAGATGGGTGGGTTGTCGGCGGTGGTGGCCGGGTCGTTGTCGTCATCAACGCCGGGGCCGGCGGTGGACGGCAGGGTAACGGTGAGCGCGACCATGTCGGTGGCGGCGGCGGGTGTGCCGGCGTCATCGGTGACCGTCAGGGTCAGGGTCACGTCCATCGTGCCGCCGGCGAGGGTCGGCGCGGTCCAGGTGGTGTTGCGGTTGGCGTCGTTGGTGAAGCTGCCTTCGCCGGACGGGGTGGTGGTCCAGGCGTAGGTCAGGGTGGTGCCGGTATCCACGTCCTCGCCGGCGGCGCGCAGGGTGACGGCACTCCCGGACAGGACGCTGCTCAATGACGAATCCGGGGTGGTGATGTCCACGGTGGGCGCGTCATTGGCGCCGGTGATGGTGATCGTAACCACGCGGAAGACGCTGGGGTCGGCGGCGGCGCGGATGGTGAAGGTCTCGGTCGGGCTGTCGCCGGCGGCCAGGGCGTTGGTGTCGGGGTCGGTGTCATCCAAAGTGTAGGTCCAGACGCCGGTGGCGAGGACGATGGCGAAGGTGCCGTAGCGGCTGCTCTCGGTCGGGGCGAGGACGGCGGTGCTGTCGCCGGGGGCCGGGTTGGGGTTGGTGACGGTCAGGGTGCCGGTGGCGGTCAGGGTGCCGGTGGAGGTGCCGGCCTCAACGACGGCGCCGGTGTTGCCGCCGGCGATGGTGACCGGCGCGGCGCGCGGACGGACGGTGACCCGTGCGCTAACGGTGGCGGTGCCGTCAGTAACTTCCAGAATCAGGATGACGGCGGCGGTGCCGGTGTTGGGGGCGGTCCACATCGTGCCGGCAAGGGCGGCATTGGCAAAACTGCCCCGGTCCGCCGGTTGGGTGCGCCATGCGTAGGTCAGGGTGTCGGTGGTATCCGGGTCGGTGCCGGTGCCGGTTACCGGGATGGCGACGCCGAACTCCACCTGTGTGCCGGGCGTGGGCGCGCTGATGGCGGCGGTGGGCGCGTCGTTGGCGCCGTTGACGGTGATGGTGATGATTTGCGTGCCGTCGCCGATGGCGGTGCGCGCGGTGAAGGTCTCCGTTGGCGCATCGCCCGCGACCAGGGCGTTGGTGGCGGCGGCGGCGTTGTTGAGGGTGTAGGTCCAGTTGCCGTTGGTGGCGATGGTGAAGGCACCGTAGGTGCCATCCATATTCGCGGCTATGAAGTTCGGGTTGCCGGCGGGGTTGTCAATGTTGAGGTCGCCGGTGGCAGTGAGGTCACCGTCTTCGGTGACGCTGCCGGTGGTGTCGCCGACGATGGCGACCGGCACCACCATGACGGTGACCGGTGTTGCGTCTGCGGTGGCGACCGGGGTGGCGTCATCGCTGACCATCAGGTGCAGGGCAACGCTCATCTCGGTGGACGGCGCGCTCCAGGTGGTGTCGGCGGCGGTCGCATTGCCAAAACTGCCGATGTTCGCCGGCATCGTGGTCCATGCGTAGGTCAGGGTGGCGGTGTCGCCGGTGTCCGGGTCTTCGCCGGCGCCGGTCACGGGGATCGTCCCGGCGAACGACACCATGGTATTGGCCGGCGGTGCGGTGATCTCGGCGGTGGGCGCGTCATTGGCGCCGGTGATGGTGATCGTAACCACGCGGGTGACGCTGGAGTCGGCGGCGGCGCGGATGGTGAAGGTCTCGGTCGGGCTGTCGCCGGCGGCCAGGGCGTTGGTGTCGGGGTCGGCGTCATCCAAAGTGTAGGTCCAGACGCCGGTAGCGAGGACGATGGCGAAGGCGCCGTAGCGGCTGCTCTCGGTCGGGGCGAGGACGGCGGTGCTGTCGCCGGGGGCCGGGTTGGGGTTGGTGACGGTCAGGGCGCCGGTGGCGGTCAGGGTGCCGGTGGAGGTGCCGGCCTCAACGACGGCGCCGGTGTTGCCGCCGGCGATGGTAACCGGCGCGGCGCGCGGGCGGACGGTGACCTGTGCGCTAACGGTGGCGGTGCCGTCAGTAACTTCCAGAATCAGGATGACGGCGGCGGTGCCGGTGTTGGGGGCGGTCCACATCGTGCTCGCAAGGGCGGCATTGGCAAAACTGCCCCGGTCTGCCGGTTGGGTGCGCCATGCGTAGGTCAGGGTGTCGGTGGTATCCGGGTCGCTGCCGGTGCCGGTTACCGGGAT
Organism: Candidatus Poriferihabitaceae bacterium; assembly: GCA_965212085.1. GTDB lineage: Bacteria > Pseudomonadota > Gammaproteobacteria > Arenicellales > Poriferihabitantaceae > JAHRAW01. The sequence continues at coordinate 501,162 of OZ243042.1, forward strand.
GGCGACGCCGAACTCCACCTGCGCGTTGGGCGTGGGCGCGCTGATGGCGGCGCTGGGCGCGTCGTTGGCGCCGTTGACGGTGATGGTGATGATTTGCGTGCCGTCACCGACGGCGGTGCGCGCGGTGAAGGTCTCCGTTGGCGCATCGCCCGCGGCCAGGGCGTTGGTGGCGGCGGTGGCGTTGTTGAGGGTGTAGGTCCAGTTGCCGTTGGTGGCGATGGTGAAGGCGCCGTAGGTGCCATCCATATTCGCGGCTATGAAGTTCGGGTTGCCGGCGGGGTTGTCAATGTTGAGGTCGCCGGTGGCGGTGAGGTCACCGTCTTCGGTGACGCTGCCGGTGGTGTCGCCGACGATGGCGACCGGCACCACCATGACGGTGACCGGTGTTGCGTCGGCGGCAGCGACCGGGGTGGCGTCATCGCTGACCATCAGGTGCAGGGCAACGGACATCTCGGTGGACGGCGCGGTCCAGGTGGTGGAGGCGGCGGTCGCGTTGGCAAAACTGCCGGTGTTCGCCGGCATCGTGGTCCAGGCGTAGGTCAGGGTGGCGTTATCGCCGGTGTCCGGGTCGTTGCCGGCGCCGGTCACGGGGATCGTCCCGGCGAACGACACCATGGTATTGGCCGGCGGCGCGCTGATCTCGGCGGTGGGCGCGTCATTGGCGCCGGTGATGGTGATGGTGACCACGCGGAAGACGCTGGGGTCGGCGGCGGCGCGGATGGTGAAGGTCTCGGTCGGGCTGTCGCCGGCGGCCAGGGCGTTGGTGTCATCGTCGGCGTCATCCAAAGTGTAGGTCCAGACGCCGGTAGCGAGGACGATGGCGAAGGTGCCGTAGCGGCTGGACTCGGTCGGGGCGAGGACGGCGGTGCTGTCGCCGGGGGCGGGGTTGGGGTTGGTGACGGTCAGGGTGCCGGTGGCGGTCAGGGTGCCGGCGGATGTGCCGGCCTCAACGACGCTACCGGTGTTGCCGCCGGCGATGGTGACCGGCGCGGCGCGCGGACGGACGGTGACCTGTGCGCTAACGGTGGCGGCGCCGTCAGTAACTTCCAGGATCAGGATGACGGCGTCGGTGCCGGTGGCGGGGGCGGTCCACATCGTGCTCGCAAGGGTGGCATTGGCAAAACTGCCCCGGTCTGCCGGTTGGGTGCGCCATGCGTAGGTCAGGGTGTCGGTGGTATCCGGGTCGGTGCCGGTGCCGGTTACCGGGATGGCGACGCCGAACGCCACCTGCGTGCCGTCGGCGGGTGCGGTGATGGCGACGCTGGGCGCGTCGTTGGCGCCGTTGACGGTGATGGTGATGATTTGCGTGCCGTCGCCGATGGCGGTGCGCGCGGTGAAGGTCTCCGTTGGCGCATCGCCCGCGGCCAGGGCGTTGGTGGCGGCGGCGGCGTTGTTGAGGGTGTAGGTCCAGGTGCCGTTGGCGGCGATGGTGAAGGCGCCGTAGGTGCCAACCTGATCATCGGCGGTGAAGGTCGTGTCGCTGCCGGGGGTCGGGTTGTCAATGTTGAGGTCGCCGGTGGCGGTCCCGGCGGATACGCCGTCTTCGGTGACGCTGCCGGTGATGTCGCCGACGATGGCGACCGGCACCACCATGACGGTGACCGGTGTTGCGTCTGCGGTGGCGGAGTCGTCATCGCTGACCATCAGGTGCAAGGCGACGGACATCTCGGTGGACGGCGCGCTCCAGGTGGTGTCGGCGGCGGTCGCATTGCCGAAACTGCCGGTGTCCGCCGGCATCGTGGTCCAGGCGTAGGTCAGGGTGGCGTTATCGCCGGTGTCCGGGTCGTTGCCTGCGCCGGTAACGGGGATCGTCCCGGCGAACGACACCATGGTATTGGCCGGCGGCGCGGTGATCTCGGCGGTGGGCGCGTCATTGGCGCCGGTGATGGTGATGACCACTTCCACGGTGGCGTCTGGGTTGACACTCGCGGTCACGGTGAAGGTGTCGGTTACGACTTGGCCGCCGGTCAGGGCGTTGGTGGCGGCGTTGTTGTTGTCCAGGGTATAGGTCCAGGCGCCGGCGGCGGTGATGGAGAAAGTGCCGTAGGCGCCGGGCGTGTCGGGTTGGGCAACGACGTTTTTGTTGGTGCTGGTGGTGGTGAGGGTCAGGGCGCCGCCGACGGCGGTGCCGCTGTCCTCGGTAACGGCGCCGGTGGTGACGCTGCCGCCGAAAGTAACCGCCACGGCGACCGGGTTGACCATGACTTGTGCGGTGCCGGTGAGGGACGGGGTGGCGTCATCCATAACGGTCAGGGTCAGGGTTACCGGGGCGGTGCCGCTTGCGGGGACGGTCCAGGTGGTGTCCTCGGCGGTGGCATTGGCAAAACTGCCGGTGGCGGGGTTCGCGCTCCATTGGTAGGTCAGGGTGGTGCCGGTATCGGGGTCGGCGCCGGTGGCGGTCAGCGTGACCGCCGAGTTGAATTCCACCTGCATACCCTCCGCAGGCGCGCTGATGACGGCGGTGGGCGGGTCATTGGCGCCGGTGATGGTGATGACGACGTCCTGGGGTGTGCCGCCGGCGGCGGCGGTTACGGGGAAGGTGTCGGTTACCTCAACGCCCGCCGCCAGGGCGTTGACGGCGGTCTCGTTGTCGGGGTTGCCGCCGAGGGTGTAGCTCCAGCCGCCGTTGGCATCAAGGGTAAACAGGCCGTAGTCGCCGTCTTCATCGGTCTGCGCCACCACGTCTGTGCTGCCGGTGGGGTCGGAACTGGTAACGGTCAGGGTGCCGGTGTCGGTGAGGTCGCCGTCTTCGGTGACTTCGCCGGTGGTGTCGCCGGCAAAGGTGATGACGATATCCACCACATTGACGAAGACCGTGGTGTTGGGCATTGCGGTGCCATCGCTGACCGTCAATTTCAAGGTAATGCCGGTAATGACGTCCGGCGCGGTCCAGGTGGTGTCGGCGGCGGTGGCGTCGCCAAATGTGCCGGGGAAGTCCTCGTCGTCGTCCCACGCAAACGTCAGGGTGGCGCCGGTATCCGGGTCGCTGCTGGTGCTGCCGACGAGGTTGATGGTGGTGCCGCGAGGCACATCGGTACCCACCGCCGGGGCGGTGATGCGGGGGGTGGGCGCGTCGTTGGCGCCGGTTACGCTGATGGTGATGTCCTGGGTAACGGTGTTGTCGGCGGCGGCGGCGACGGTGAAGACGTCTTGAACGATTGCGAGGGCGGCCAGGGCGTTGGTGTCGTCGTCGGCGTTGTCCAGGGTGTAGGTCCAGATGCCGGTGTCGGCGGCGATGGTGAAGTCGCCGTAGGTGCCCATGCCTCCGGGGTCGGAGGCGGTGATGGCGACGAACTCGTCGCTGCCGCCGGGGTTGGGGTTGGTGATGGTCAGGGTGCCGGTGGCGGTGTTGGCGGCGGGATCGTCTTCGGTGACGGCGCCGGCGGTGGCGGCGGCGCTGCCGGCGGTAATGGTGATGGGCTGCAGGGTTACTTCCAGGGTGAAGGGCAGGTCAAGGGCGCCGCCGGCAGTGGTGGCGGTGTAGGCGTAGTCCGCTTCGGCGGCGATGGCCTCCGGGGTGCCGGTGATGGTCGGGGGGGTGGCGCCGGCGTCAAAGGTCAGGCCGGCGGGCAGGGCCGGGGTGAGGGCGTAGGTTGCTGCGCCGGCGCCGGCGGAGACCACGGGCAGGGTTACGGTGCCGACGGCAATGCCGAGTTGGTAGGTTTGGGGGGGGATGGCGGCGGCGAAGGATAATGGGCCGCTCAAGGTTACGGCGACGGTGCAGGTATCAGACATACCGCCGACGCCATACTCCAGGGTGAACGCGCCCGGGTCGGTAGCCGGCGCCGTCCAGGTGGTGCCGGCTTGGCCGCCGGCGAACGCGCCTACCCCGGCCGGAATCGTGCCCCAGCGCAACGGCACGCCCACAGAGGGCGTGAAGCCTTGCAGGGTTACCTGGTCGCCAAAACCCACGCTCAGGGTGGCGGGCACCGCCGGGCCGCCTTCCGCGCAAGTGACGTCGGCCGGCGGCGCGGCCAGCCGGGTGATGACCAGGGTGTAATTTCCAACGCCGCCGCCATTATCAACCACTTCAATAAAATGCGCGCCATCCGCGGCCGCCGTATAGGTGTTGCTTTGGAGGGTGTCGCCGCCGCCGGTAATCAAAGACGCGCTGATGACGGTACCGCCGCTATCGCGGATGGTGAGCAGCGTGGCGTTCGCCGAAGTCAAATCAATCTGGTAGCGCGCGCCGTTTTCCAGCACAAAACTAAACCAGTCGCTATCGTTACTATGTGAAATGCGGGAGGTCTCGGTCCGGGCCGCCACCACGATGCCCGTATTCCTGTCGTGGCGGGTTGTGGTTGAGCCGATATTGTCGTCATAGAGGAAGCGGCTGAACGCGCAGTCGGTGGCGAGGGTGGCGTCGGTAACGGTGCTGAAACAAGCGTATAACCCATAAAAGCCCGAACCCGCACCTGGCCCGAAGATGTTGCGGGTTACGGTTCCGGTGCCGCCCGAGGCGGCAAGCCCCGCCGCAATCGTGCCTGACCCATCACTGGATCCGAGGTCGGCGACCGTGGTTACAGAAGCCGCATCCGCCACCAGATAAAAGTTCACGGTGGTGACCTCCGCAGTCGCCGCATCCCCGTTATTGGTTACCACGGCGACCAAATCAAAACTGTCGTTATTTAAGAGAGTAGGGGCAACGGGATTTGTGGTTGGCGGCGCAATGCTCAACTCGGGCGCCGGCGGCGCCGCCGTAACTTCAACGGTCACGGGCAACGCCGGGCTGCTCTGTTGGCCCCCGAGCGTTACCTCTACTACCAGGGTGAAGGTCAGGGTTTCGGGCGATGCGGGCGCCGTGAACGTAACTTCTGCGGTGGTGGCATCGGGCGCGAGGGTCACCGTGGTGCCGCCGGTCTGCGCCCAGGCGTACCCCGTAATCGGGCTGGATTCCGGGTCGCTGCCGGCGCCGCTCAAGGTGACCGTGGCGCCCACTCCCGCGCTGCCGCCGCCGGCGTTGCCGTTGACCCTGGCGGTGGCGGTGGGCGGGTCGTTGGGGAAGGTGCCGGTGACGAGGTTGACGCGAATGATGCTCGTGATCTCAATAGTGCCGACGGTGGTTATGACGTTGATCATCTCGTTGATGGAGGTGCCGGAGCTGAGCGCCCGGGTGCCCGGACGGCTGTTGTCTATCTGGTAGGTCCAGGCGCCGGCGGCGTCTATGGTCAGGTCGCCATGGGTGGGACTGCCGTCAACGCGATGGCCGGGGGTTACGCCGTCCGGGACGTTGCTGACCACCAGCGTGCCGGCGGCGGTGCCGCCGCTGACGGTGTTGCCGGCGGCGTCTATGACGAGGGGGCTGGCGGTGGCGGTGAGGACGCCGCCGACAGCCGGGGTGCGGTCGGCCTCCACGATGATGTTGATGACCGGCGTGAACGTTACGATGATGTTACGGGGGACTGTCGCGTCTGTGACTGTATAGCCGAGAGGAAGGGAGCCGCCGGTGGGGCTGGTGGCCTGGGTGCCGGAGACGACGCGCGTGGCCGGGTCAAAGACTACGCCCGGATACAACCCGGAGCGAACCAGGGGCAAGTTGTAGGTCAGCGGAAGGACGCCGCCGGTGGCCGCCGGCAGGGTGATGGAGAACGCCTTGCCGACCGTGATCACCGGGTCCGGGAAGGGCTGGTCGCCGAAGGTCAGCGGCCCACTGATGGTGATCATGAACTCAATGGTGTCTTCGTCGGTGGCCTCGGTGTTGGTGTCGGCATCGGTAACGGTGTAGGTGTACCCGGTGGCGGCCTGCCCGATGGCCGGGGTGCCGCTCAAGATGCGGGTCATGCCGTCAAAGCTCAGGCCGTCCGGCAGGCCACTCAGCCCTGGCCCGCGGTCGGGGCGAGGCCGTAGATCAGCGGCGCGTTGCCGCCGGTGGCTATCGGCAGGGTCAGTTCGGCGATGGCGGTGCCGGCGGCGTAGGTCTGGTCGCCAATGCTCGCGTCATCGGCGAACGCCGGCGGGACATCCGCCGGCGGCGGCGCCATGTTGATGGTGATGGTGAAAGCCAGGGTTGCGGTGTCGTCGTCGGCGGTGTTGGCATCCTCGTCCGCGGCCCGGTAGGTGTGGGTGGTGGCGGTGGCCGCCGTCTGCGGCGTACCGGTGATGGTCGGCGGGTCGCCGGCATTGGCCGGGGCGGCAAAGGTCAGCCCGGCGGGCAGGGCCGGGGTGATGGTGTAGGTGATGTCACTGGACCGGCCAAAGATGCCGCGCTCGTTGCCGCCGGTGGCCACGGGCAGTTCCACGGGCGTAATCTCCGTACTGACCACATAGTTCTGGGCGGGAATTGTGATTCCCGGAGCGAACGCGGGGGGCACGTCGGCTTCCACCTCAATGTTGAGGGTGAGGGTATCGGTGTCGGCGTCGGTAGTGTTCACGTCGGAGTCGGCCACGCGGTAGGTGAAGTCGGTGGCCGGGAACACGGCGGTGGCCGGGCCGCTGCTCACGATTGACCCGTTTCGGGTGGCGGGGTTAAAACTCAAGGTCGGCGGCAGGGCCGGGGTCGGGTCAAAGGAGTACACCAGCGTGCCGTCTCCGCCGGTGGCGGACGGCAACTGGAGGGAGGAGGCGTGCGCACCCACCACGTACACAATCAGTGGCTGGCGGGAAATCTCGAAGACCGGCGCGCCGTTGGTATCCGGCCCCGGCACCGGGATGATGGTGATCATGAAACGCAGGCTCACGCTGTCGGGGTTGGTGGCGTCGCTGTCGGTGGCGGTGTAGGTGTATTCGGCGGCGGTCTGGGTCGCAGTCGGGGCGCCGCTCAAGACGCGGGGCATGCCGTCAAAGGTCAGGCCGGCGGGCAAATTGCCCCCCGCGCTCGGCGCGAGGGTGTAGCGCAGCGTGCCGTCGCCGCCGGTGGCTTCCGGCAGGGTCAGGGTGATGGGGACGGCGAGGGTGTAGATCATGTCGGCAATGCTCTCGCCGACACCGAACCCCGCGAAGGCCGGCGCGGCGTCCGCGGTTACCGCGACCGTGCCGGTGGTCAGATCACCGTCTTCCGTGTGCGCCGCAGCCGCCACCGTAACGGCGATGGTGGTGTCACCGGTAATCCCGGAGACGTCGGCGTAGGCCAGGGTCAGGGTGGCGGTGGTGGCATCGGTGCGGGTGGAAGACGCCACCGTGATGCCGCTCGCCGTGCCGCCCAGGGCCAGCGTGAACGCCGCATCCGGCAGCGGATCCGTGTAGGCGGTGTTGGCGAGGGTTATGGTCAGCACCGCCCCGTCGGCGTCGTTCTCGTGCAGCGACGCCGGGGCGCTGATGATGGCCGTGGGCGGCCCGGCCCTGGTTACGGCGAGGGTATAGGTTCGCGTTGCTGCGCCGTCCTCGGCGGTTACCAGCACATCAATGCCGGTGGCCTCGCCCGCGGTCAGCGCAATCGCGGCGCCGGGCGTGCCGCTGTCCACGGCATCGCCGTTGACGGCGATGGTCGCGCCGTCATCGGCGGCGGTCGGCGTTACCATGATGTCGGCAACGCTGTTGATTACGGTGGCGGTGTACACGAACGTGCCGGGGGCGAAGGGCGGGGCGAGCACGGCGCCGCCGGACAAGGTGAGGCCGGCCAGCGTGGCGTCGCCGCTTTCAACGATGGCCGTGACCGGCGTATTGTCGATGTCTATGTCGCCGGTGCGGGTGTGGGCGGATGACAACACGCTCAGATTAATTATGGCGTTCTGGTCAAAGTCGTGGCCGTCGTAGGCCATCGTCAGCGTGGCTTGGGTGGGGCTGTCGCGCCTGACCGAGGCCAGGGTTAGCACGCCGGGGAAGATCTGGGCATGGGTCAATACAAAATTGCTTGTAGTCAGTGGATCAACGTACGTGGTGAAGGCCAGCGTAGCGACCAGTGTGGCCCCGTCCAGGGTGTTTTCAACCAGTGGATCCGGGTTGGTGGAGGTGATGACCCCGGTCGCCGGCGGGGTAACGGTGATGGTAACGGTGAAGGGTAGATCCGCCCGGTCTGCTTCATCCGTGTTGGGGTCGGCGTCATTCACCCGGTAGGTGAACGTAGTGAGTCCCAGCGGGGCATTGTTGGCCACGACGCCGGACAGGACGAGGGTGGTGTTGTTGAACGCCAGTCCGAGTTCGGCGATATTGTTTGCCCCCGACAGCAGGATCAAATCGTAGTTCAGCGCGCCGTCTCCGCCGCCGGCGACCGGCAGGGTAAAGTTGACGACCTCGCCCCGGTAGTAGGTTTGCGCGGGGATGCCGGCGACCGCGAAGGCCGGCGCGTTTTCCACGATGGTGATCATGAAGCGCAGGCTCACGCTGTCGGGGTTGATCAGGTCGCCGTCGGTAACGGTGTAGGTGTATTCGGCGGCGGCCTGCACCGTGGCCGGGGTGCCGCTCAAGATGCGGGTCATGCCGTCAAAGCTCAGGCCGGCGGGCAGGCCGCTTAGCCCCTGGCCGGCGCTCGGGGCGAGGGTGTAGCGCAGCGGCGCGTTGCCGCCGGTAACTTCCGGCAGGGTCAGTTCGGCGATGGCAAGCCCGACGGGCCAGGTCGGGTCGGGGATGCGCACGCCGGCGGCGAACGCCGGCTCGCTTTCGGGGATGATGACCAGGGTGAACCGCAGTCTCGCCTGGTCAGCAGCCCCACGGTCGGAGTCGGCGTCATTCACCCGGATCTCAAAAAAGTTGTCCATAATCCCGACGGTGTTGCGCACGGTGCCGCTGATCACCCGGGTCTCGTCGTTCAACGCCAGCCCGAATGCGATGAGGTTCCCCCCGGGCCCCAGGCCGAACACGCCGTACGTCAAATCGCCGTTGCCGCCGGTGGCCTCCGGCAGGGTCACGTTGACGACCTCGTCGAGGTCGTAGGTCAGGGTAAAAACCGGGGTGTCGCCGAACGTGGGCGCGTTTCTCACGATGGCAATCATGAAAGTCAGGGTGTCGCTGTCGGGGTCGGTGTCGTCGGCGTCTGTGGCGGTGTAGGTGTATGCGGCGGCGGCCTGAATCGCGGTTGGGGTGCCGCTCAAGATGCGGGTCATGCCGTCAAAGCTCAAGCCGGTGGGCAAATTGCCGCCGCCGCTCGGGGCGAGGGTGTAGCTTAGCGTGCCGTCGCCACGGGTGGCCGCCGGCAGGGTCAATTCAATGGCGACCCCGACGGGGTAGGTCTGATTGGGGATGGAGGCGCCCGCAAACGTCGGCGCGTTTTCCACGATGACGATCCGGTAAGCTATGAAGATGAGGGTCTCGTCGTCATCGACATCAATGGCTATGTAGTGGTGGAGATCGTTCACGATCACCCCGCGCACTGTGGGATTCACCATGGTCGGGGTGCCGCTCAGGACGCGCGTGTCCGAGTCAAAGCTCAGGCCGGCGGACAAGGGGCCGGTAGTGAAAAGGGTGAAGGTGTAGCGCAGCGGCGCGTTGCCGCCGGTGGCCTCCGGCAGAGTCAGGGGAGTGATGGGAAGCCCGACCGGGTAGGTCAGGACGGGGACAAAGGCGGGGCGATCGGTGAACACCGGCCTGGTGTCGGGTCCCCTGATGGTGATCATGAAGGTCAGGGTGGCGGTGTCGGGGTTGACGGCGTCGGCGTCTGTGGCGGTGTAGGTGTATGCGGCGGCGACCTGCACCGTGGCCGGGACGCCGCTCAAGACGCGGGTCATGCGGTCAAAGCTCAGGCCGTCGGGCAAGTTGCCCCCCGCGGCCGGGGCCAGGGCGTAGCGCAGCGTGCCGTCTCCGCCGGTGGCTTGCGGCAGGGTCAGGTCGGCGATGGCGACCCCCATGAGGTAGGTCTGGTCGTCAATGTCCGAGTCGCCGGCGAACACCGGCATGAAGTCACTGATGGTGATGGTGAACGTCAGGGTGGCGGTGTCGGGGGTGGCGTCGGTGGCCGGGTCGGCGGCGTCGCCGTCGGTAACGGTGTAGGTGTATTCGGCGGCGGCCTGGATCGCGGTCGGGGCGCCGCTCAAGACGCGGGTCATGCCGTCAAAGCTCAAGCCGGCGGGCAAATTGCCCCCCGCGGCCGGGGCCAGGCCGTAGCTCAACGTGCCATCGCCGCCGGTGGCTTGCGGCAGGGTCAGGGGGGTGATGGGGACGGTGACGGAGTAGTTCAGATCGTCAATGTTCGCGTCAATGGCGAACGCCGGCACGAGGTCGGCGGCGATGGTGATGGTGAAAGCCAGGGTTGTGGTGTCGGCGGCGGCGGTGTTGGCATCCTCGTCCGCGGCCCGGTAGGTGTGGGTGGTGGCGGTGGTCGCCGCCTGCGGCGTGCCGGTGATGGTCGGCGGGTCGCCGGCATTGGCCGGGGCGGCAAAGGTCAGCCCGGCGGGCAGGGCCGGGGTGAGGGTGTAGGTGATGTCGCTGGGGTCGCCGAAGATGCTGCGCTCGTTGCCGCCGGTGGCCACGGGCAGTTCCACGGGCGTAAGCTGCGTATTGACCACATAGTTCTGGGCGGGAATTGTGATTCCCGGAGCGAACGCGGGGGGCACGTCGGCCTGCACCGCAATGTTGAGGGTGATGGTATCGGTGTCGGCGGCGGTATTGTTAAAGTCGGAGTCGGCCACGCGGTAGGTGAAGTCGGTGGCCGGGAACACGGCGCTGGCCGGGGCGCCGCTCAAGATTCGGGTGGCGGGGTTAAAACTCAAGGTCGGCGGCAGGGCCGGGGCCGGGTCAAAGGAGTACTCCAGAGCGCCGTCGCCGCCGGTGCCGGGCACCAACAGGAAGGGGGAGGCGCGCGCGCCCACCACGTACACAATCGGACGATAGTTGCTGGTGATGAAGGTCGGCGCGCCGTTGGTGTCCGGCACCAGCGGCGGGTTGACGGTGATGGTGAAGCGTAGATCCGCCCGGTCATCAACATTCATATTGGCGTCTGCGTCCTGCACCCGGTAGTCAAAGGCGCTGAGTCCCAGCCGGGCGTTATTGCGCACGGCGCCTTCAAGAACGCGGGTGACGCCGTTAAACGCCAGTCCGATTTGCCCAAGATTCGCCGCGCCCTCCCGCGGGATCACGGTGTAGGTCAGATCGCCGTTGCCGCCGGTGGCCGCCGGCAGGGTCAGGTGGGCGGAGTCGCCCTGGCGGTAGGTTTGCGCGGGGATGTTCGCGCCCGGGGCGAAAGCCGGCGCGTTTTCCGCGATGCTGATCATGAAGGTCAGGGTTACGCTGTCGGGGTCGGCGGCGTCGCTGTCGGTGGCGGTGTAGGTGTATTCGGCGGCGGCCTGCGTCCCGGTCGGGGCGCCGCTCATGATGCGCGTGGTGTCGTCAAAGGTCAGGCCGCCGGGCAGGCCACTCAGCCCCTGGCCGGTGGTCGGGAGGAGGGTGTAGCGCAGCCCGCCGTCGCCGCCGGTGGCCCGTGGCAGGGTCAGGTGGACGGAGTCGCCTCGGCGGTAGGTTTGCGCGGGGATGTTCGCGCCATTGGCGAACGCCGGCACGTGGTCGCGCGCGAGGACGATGAAGTCGAAGTTAAGTTGCGCCCGGTCATTCGGGCTCCTGTCGGCGTCGGCGTCATGCACCCGGTAGAAAAATCTAACCTCTCCCAGCGGGGCGTCATCGGGCACGGTGCCGGAAAGGACGCGGGTGGTGCTGTTAAGCCCCACTCCGAGTCGGTTAGCCTCGTTTCCCCCCGCAAAGTCCAACTGGTAGCTCAGCGCGCCGTCTCCGCCGCCGGCTTCCGGCAGGGTCAGGTTGACGACATCGCCCCGGCGGTAGCTAACCCTGGGGATGCGGGTGGCCGTGAAGAACGGCCTGGCGGTGGCCTCCACGATGGTAATCCTGAAGCGCAGGATCACGCTGTTGGGGTTGGTGGTGTCGGTGTCCAAGACAGCGTAGGTGTATAGGACGGCGGGCAGGGCCGTGGTCGGGGTGCCGCTCATGATGCGCGTGGTGTCGTCAAAGGTCAGGCCGGCGGGCAGGCCACTCAGCCCCTGGCCGGTGGTCGGGAGGAGGGTGTAGCGCAGCGCGCCGTCGCCGACGCTGGCTTCCGGCAGGGTCAGGGGGGTGATGGCGACCCCGGCGATGAAGGCCTGATCGGGGATGGTGGCGCCGCCGAAAGTCGGTACGCGCTCAATGACGTCGAAGTCGTAGCTTAGAGTCGCCCGGTCCTCATTGCTCCTGTCTCTATCGGCGTCATGCGCGACGTAGAAAAATAGAATTACTCCCGAAGAGACGTTATCGCGCAGGGTGCCGGAAAGGACGCGGGTGGCGCGGTTAAACGTCAGTCCGAGGTCGGGGAAATTGTTTGCTCCCGTCAACCCGAACAACTGGTAGTTCGGCGCGCCGTCGCCGCCGACGGCTTCCGGCAGGGTGACGTTGATGACCTCGCCTCGGCGGTAGCTAACCCTGGGGATGCTGGTGGCCGTGAAGAACGGCACGGCGGTGGCCTCCGCGATGGTAATCGTGAAGTGCAGTCTCGCGCTGTCGGGGGTGGTGGCATCGCTGTCAATGACGAAGTAGGTGTGTTGGACGGCGCGCCGCGCCGTGGACGGGGTGCCGCTCAATATCCGCGTGGTGTTGTTGAAGGTCAGGCCGTCCGGCAACTCGATCGCCGCGCTCGGGGCGAGCATGTAGCGCAGCGCGCCGTCGCCGCCGGTGGCTTCCGGCAGGGTCAGGGGGGTGATGGCGCGCCCGGCGGTGAAGATCTGATCGGGGATGGTGGCGCCGCCGAAAGTCGGTACGCGCTCAATGACGTTGAAGTCGTAGTCTAGAGTCGCCCAGTCCTCATTGCTCCTGTCGCTATCGGCGTCATGCACGATGTAGGTAAATCGAATTAGTCCCCGAAAGGCGCCATGGCGCAGGGTGCCGGAAAAGACGCGGGTGGCGCGGTCAAACGTCAGTCCGAGTTGGATGAAACTGTTTGCTCCCGTCGACAAGAACAACGCGTAGTCCAGCGCGCCGTTTCCGCCGCTGGCTTCCGGCAGGGTGACGTTGACGACATCGCCCCGGCGGTAGCCACCCCTGGGGATGCTGGTGACCGTGAAGAACGGCGCGGCGGTGGCCTCCGCGATGGTAATCGTGAAGCGCAGTCTCGCGCTGTCGGGGTTGGTGGCATCGCTGTCAATGACGGTGTAGGTGTGTCGGACGGCGGGCCGCGCCGTGGACGGGGTGCCGCTCAATACCCGCGTGGTGTTGTTGAAGGTCAGGCCGTCGGGCAACTCGAGCGCCGCGCTCGGGGCGAGCATGTAGCGCAGCATGCCATCGCCGTCGGTGGCTTCCGGCAGGGTCAGGGGGGTGATGGCGCGCCCGGCGGTGAAGATCTGATTGGGGATGGTGGCGCCGCCGAAAGTCGGTACGCGATCACTGATGAATATGACGAGCCCTATGAACCTCCGGTCGCCGGGCCCCGTGTTGGAGTCGGCGTCCTGCACCTGGTAGTGAAAGAAGCTGTCAATCGGCGGGGCATCAATGGGCACGGTGCCTTCAAGAACACGGGTGGCGCTGTTAAACGCCAGCCCGAATTCGCTGAGTGCCCGCGGTGCCCGCAGAATCACGGTGTAGCGCAGCGCGCCGTCTCCGCCGCGGGCTTCCGGCAGGGTCTGGCTGACGACCTCGCCGGGGAAGTAGATTTGTGTGGGGATGGTGGCGCCCGCGAAGGTCGGGCGGGTGTCCGTGATGGCGATCATGAAGCCCAGGCTGACGCTGTCGGGGTCGGTCGCGTCGCCGTCCGTGGCGGTGTAGGTGTATGCCCTGGCGGCCTGCGCCGTGGCCGGGGCGCCGCTCAAGACGCGGGTCATGCCGTCAAAGCTCAAGCCGGTGGGCAGGAGGTCGCTTAGCCCCGGGACGCTGACCGGGACGAGGTCGTAGCGCAGCGTACCGTTGCCGCCGCTGGCCGCCGGCAGGGTCAGGCTGACGGCCTCGCCGAGGTAGTAGTTTTGCGCGGCGATGGCGGCGTCTCCGAAAGTCGGCGTGGTGTCGGGGGCGCCGAGGATGGTGATGGTGAAGCGCAGGTCATCCCGGTCACCGGCACGCTGGTCGGCGTCTGCGTCCTGCACCCGGTAGACATATTCACGGAGGGACACCGGGGTATCAACCGGCACGGTGCCGAAAAGAACGCGCGTGTCGCCGTCAAACGCCAGTCCGAATCCGATCTCGGCGCTCCCCACCGTGAGCAGCAGGTATCTCAACGCGCCGTTGCCGCCGCCGGCTTCCGGCAGGGTCAAGTTGACGACCTCGCCGGGGGAATAGACCAGCGAGGGGAGGCTGGTAACCGGGTCAAAGGTCGGCACGAGGTCGGGCACGCTTTCAACGCCAACCCGAACCGGCAACGCCGGGCTGCTCTGGGTCGCGGTCATGACCGTCAGGGTGAAGGCCAGGGGTCCGGCCGACGGCGCCGTGAACGTAACTTCCCGGGCGTTGGCGTCGGGCGCGAAGTCCACCATGATGCCGCTGCCGGTCTGCGCCCAGGCGTAACCCGTAATCGGGGCCGATTCCGGGTCGCTGCCGGCGCCGCTGAGGGTAACCACCGTGAACGCTTCCGTGGTTACGTCTGCGGCGCTGCCGTTGACCAGGGCGGTGGCGATGGGCGGGTCGTCGGGGAAGGTGCCGGCGGGGAGCGCGACGCGGATGGCGCTCGTGATTTCACGGTCGCCGAGGGTGGTGATGACGCTGCCGGCGTCTGTGACCGAGTCGCCGGGGCCGAGGGCTTTGGTGGCCGCGCGGCTGTTGTCCAGTTGGTAGGTCCAGGCGCCGGTGGCGGAATCAAGGGTCAGTTCGCCGTATAGGAGATTAGACTCAATGCGATGGCTGGGGGTTACGCCGTCCGGGATGCCGGAGAGTACCAGCATGCCGCCGGCGGCGCCGCCGCTCTCGGTGTTGCCGGCTGCGTCTATGAGGAGGGGGGTGGCGGTGGCGGTGGTGCCGCCGGTAACGGCGGCCTCGTTGATGGTGATGGTGAAAGTCAGGGTAACGCTGTCGGGGCTGACGACGTCGGTGTCGGTGGCGGTGTAGGTGTATTCGGTGGCGGCCTGGGTCGCGGTCGGGGCGCCGCTCAAGATGCGGGTCATGCCGTCAAAGATCAGGCCGTCCGGCAAATTGCCCCCCGCGCTCGGGGCCAGGGCGTGGCGCGGCGTGCCTTCGCCGTCGGTGGCTTCCGGCAGGGTCAGGTCGGTGATGGTGCGCCCGGCGATGAAGGTCTGATCGGGGATGGTGGCGTCGCCGAAAGTCGGTGCGCGATCGGTGGTGCGGATTAGTATGGTGAACTGTGTGCGCGCCCGGTCGCCGTCCCCCTCGTTGGAGTCGGCGTCCTGCACCCGATAGTCAAAGGTATGGGAGTGCTGCGCGGCATTAATGGGCACGGTGCCTTCAATAACGCGGGTGGCGCGGTCAAACGCCAGCCCGAGTGCGCTGAGTGGCTGCGTTGTCAGTTGAAACACGGTGTAGCTCAGCGCGCCGTCTCCGCCACGGGCTGGCGGCAGGGTCAGGTTGACGGGGTCGCCGGGGAAGTGGAATTGCCTGGGGATGGTGGCGCCCGCGAAGGACGGCCTGGTGTCCGTGATGGCGATCATGAAGCCCAGGCTGGCGCTGTCGGGGTTGGAATCTGCGGTGTTCAGGCCGTCGTCGCTGTCGGTCACGGTGTAGGTGTATTCCCTGGCGGCCTGCACCGTGGTCGGGACGCCGCTCAAGACGCGCCTGGCGTTGTCAAAGCTCAGGCCGTCCGGCGGCAGGTCGCTTAGCCCCGGGACGCCGACCGGGACGAGGTCGTAGCGCAGCGTGCCGTTGCCGCCGCTGGCCGCCGGCAGGGTCAGGCTGACGGCCTCGCCGAGGTAGTAGCTTTGCGCGGCGATGGTGTCGCCGCCGAAAGTCGGCGTGGTGTCGGGGGCGTCGCCGATGATGGCGATGGTGAAACTCGCGGTGCCCGGGTCGCCGTCTTCGTCCGTGGCGGTGTATTGCGCGGTAACCGTGGCGGTGAAGGTCGGGGTGCCGGAAATCGTGCGCGTGGCGCCGTCAAAGCTCAAACCCGCCGCCCCGGTGAGCAAGAGGGTGTATGCCAGGTCGCCGTCTCCGCCGGTGGCCTGCGGCAGCACCACGGGGGTGATCCGCTCGCCGTGCGTGAACACCAGGTCGGCAAGGGTGACACCGCTGAAGGTCGGCATGCGGTCGCCGATGATGGTGATGCCGAAACGCAGCGTGGCTTGGTCGCTGGGGAGGTTCACGCCGTCGTCGTTGTCGGTTACGACGTAGGTGAAGGTGGCGCCCGCCGCCGTGTCCGGGGTGCCGCTCAAGATGCGCGTGGCGGCGGTGAAAGTCAGGCCGCTCGGCAGGGCCTCCCGGATGCCGTAGCGCAGTCTGCGGTTGCCGCCGGTGGCCGTGGGCAGGGTCAGGGGGGTGATGGTTTCGCCGACATCCCAGGTCTGGTCGCCAATGCTCGCGTCATCGGCGAACGCCGGGGTGAGATCCTCGGGCGCGACGGTGACGCTCGTGCTCTCATTAACTGACGTTTCCGCCCCGGCGGAATCCGTCAGCCGCCGCAGGAGCGGAAAGTACTCCGTCTGCCGCTCCACCGGCGGCACCATCCAGGTGATGGTGAGCGTGGTGGCGGTGCGTGCGGTAATCGTGAACGTGCCAACTCCCTCAAATACCGCGGTAACCACGTCGCCGCGCGCGACGTCCGGGTCGCGGTAGGTCACCACAAAACTCCCCATCCCGCCGGTTAGCGGGCCGCTCACGATATGATCGCCCGAGTTCCGCTCCTCGTAGGCAACAAATACCGGCCAGTCGTTGACGCCGGTGATGGTGATGGTCACCGTGCCGGTGATGTCGTCTCCGCCGGAGTTGCCCGCCACGGCAAAGGTGTCCGAATCGCCGCCGCCGGGCGTTTCGCGCAGTTCATCGGCGCGGGCGTTGTCCAGGGTGTAGGTCCAGACGCCGCCGGCGTCAATGTCGAGTTCGCCGAAGTTGCCGTCGGTGGTTGCCGGCGTGAAGGTGGCGCCGGCTACGGCATTGCCGCCGGCATTCACCACCGTGGCGGTGCCGGTGGCGGTGGGCGTTCCGGGGGTTGATGTGCCGGCCTCAACCACGGTGCCGGCGAGGTTGCCGCCGATGGCGAGCGTATTCGGCACCACGGCGATGGTGAAGTCCGGGCCAAACGCCTGCTTGAATGTTGCGTCTGCAACGTTCAGTGCAATGGTGGTTGCCGGGGTAAGCGTGTCCGGGGTGCCGGAGATGATGAGCGTGTCCGCATCAAAGCTCAGACCCGAAATCATCGCAAGATTGGGCACGACGTGGCGCAACGGGGGGGTGCCGCCGCTGGCCGCCGGCAGGGTCAGGGGGGTGATCGGGAGATTGACCGGGAATACCTGGTCCGGGAAAGTCGCGCCGCCGAAGCTCAGCGGCGGCGCGCTGATGGTGATGGTGAAGGTCAGGGTGTCGGCGTCGCTGTCGGCGGTATTGAGATCGTTGTCGGTAACCCGGTAGGTGTATTCGGTGGCGCCCTGCTCCGTGGCCGGGGTGCCGCTCAAGGTTCGCGTGGCGGGAGTGAAGGTCAAGCCGTCCGGCAGGGCCGGGGACGGGTCAATCGCGTACACCAGCCCGTTGTCACCGCCGGTGGCCGCCGGCAGGACCAGGTCGGTGATGGGGCTTTGGGCGGGGTAACTCAAGTCGTTGATGTCTTCCGTGCCGAAACTCGGCGGGGTGCCCGGCGCCGCCAGCATCGCCGTTACCGAAGCGGTGCCGGTGCTGGTGGCGAGGCCGTTGCCGTCGTCCGCGGTCAGGGTCAGCGTAACTTCGGCGTCCACGTTCACGGTCGGCGCGGTCCAGGTGGTGGCCGGGTCGGTGGCAACGGCAAAACTGCCCTGGTTCGGGGGGTCGGTGGTCCATTGGTAGGTCAGGCGCGCGGTTTCTCCGTCGTCCGCGTCTGTGGCGGCGGCATCCAGCGTCAGCGCCTCGCCCGTTGTCAGGGTTACGGCGTCCCCGGCTCCCGGCGCGCTGATGACCACCACCGGCTGGTCGTTGACGCCGGTAACCCGGATGATGACCTGGGCGGTGGCGGGCGTGTCGCCGTCATCGGCGGCGGTCACGGTAAAGGTGTCGTCCGCGACCTGGGCTTCTCTCAACCCCTGGGTGGCGGGCAGGGCGTTATCAAGGTTATAGCGCCACCCACCGGGAGTGAAAATGTGGAAGGCGCCGTATAAGCCTTGAATCGGGTTGTCATTCGCCCGCCGCACGAAGCGGTCGTTGCCGTCTGGGTCGGCAATGGTCAGCGTGCCCCGCGCCCGGTCCTGGGAGTCGGGCGGGTCGGCGGGGGTGTCTTCAATCACCGGGGTTGTGTTCACGCGGTCGCCGCCGATGACCGCCGGCAAGTTCCCGGCGCGCAGCGTGAGGGTAACGCGGCTATCCACCGGCAGCGCGTTGAAGGTTGCGCGGATGGCGAACACCTCCTCCACCTCGGCATCGGAATCCAGCAAATCCCAGGCCGGCAGGTCGTAATCGGGCGTGTAGGTCCAGACGCCGGCGGCGGTGATGGCGAAGGTTCCGTAGGCGCTGGCGGCGGCGGGGTCGGACAACGCAAAGGTGGCGCCGTCAATGGACGTGCCGTCCGCTTCCACGCCGCGCAGCGCGAAGCTGACCGCCGCGTCCGTATCCTCGGCGAAGGTCGCGGCGGCGGTGCCGGTGATGCGGTCAAGCACGGGCGGCGTCACCACCTCAATGGTGAACATCAGGGCGGCGGCGTCAGTGCCGGCGTTATTGGCGTCGTCGTCCGTGACCGTATAGGTGTACGCGGTGGCGTCCTGCTCCGTGGCCGGGGCGCCGCGCAACGTGCGGGCGCTCCCAACGAACGTCAGGCCGTCCGGCAGGGCCGGGGTAACGGCGTAGCCCAGCGGCGGGTTGCCGCCGGTGGCCTCGGGCAGAACCAGGTCGGGGATGGCAAGCCCGGCGAAGTAACGCAGGGCGTCAATGGCCTCGCCGGCGGCGAACGCCGGCGCGGTGTCGGGCGCCAGCACCTCAAGCATGAAGGTCAGGCTGACGCGGTCGGGGGTGGAATCGTCGCTGTTAAACCCGTCGTCGCTGTCGGTGTAGGTGAAGGTGTATTGCGTGGCCTCGCTTGGCACGGTCGGCGTGCCCTCCAGCCGCGGGCCGTTGGGATTGCCGATGAGCCGCAACCCGGCCGGCAGGGGCGGGTCAATGCCGACGGTCAGGGGGCCGTTGCCGCCAGTGGCCACGGGCAGGCTTAGAGCAGTTATTTGCTCGTTGACCGGGTAACGCTGGGCGTCAATGGCCGCGCCGGCGGCAAAGGCCGGCGCGGTGTCCGGCGGCGGCTCCACCACCTCAATGGTGAACTTCAGGCTGGCGCTTTCGCGATCGAAATTGGGGCTGTTAACCCCGTTGTCGCTGTCGGTAACGGTGTAGGTGTATTCGGTTTCCGGGCTTCCCTCGGTCGGTGTGCCGCGCACAAACGGGTTGCCGCCGGGATTGAGGAAGAATATCAACCCGGCCGGCAGGTCCGGGGTCAGGGTGTAGTTCAGGGAACCGTTGCCGCCGGTGGCCACCGGCAGGGTCAGATTGGCGATGCTCTCGTTGATCCGGTAACGCTGGGCGGCGACGACTTCGGTAAAGGCCGGCGTGCTGTCCGGCGGCGTTGACCGTATCTCAATGGTGAAGTGCAGGGTGTGCCGGTCACGGTCGGAGGTGTTGGCGTCGTCGTCCAGGACGGTGTAGGTGTAGGCGGTGGGGGCCTGCGCTGTGCCCAGGCTCGGGGCGCCGCTGATCGTGCGCCCGCTAAAGCTCAGGCCGACCGGCAGGGCCGGGGCGATGTGGTAGCTCAACGGCGGGTTGCCGCCGCCGGCCGCCGGCAGGACCACGGGGTTTTCGCCGGCCCTTTCAAACCACAGCAGGGCGCCAATGGTCGCATCGGCGGCGAACGCCGGCGCGGTGTCGGGCGCTATCACCCGAAGGTTGAAGAACAGGCTGGCGCTGTCGGGCATGTCATCGGCGCTGTTCACGCCGTCGTCGCTGTCGGTAACGGTGTAGGCGTACCGCGCGTTGGCACTCAACCCCTGCGGCGCGCCGCGCAGCCTCGGGCTGTTGGGATCGGAGACGAACTCCACCCCGGCCGGCAGGGGCGGCGTAATGGTGTAGGTCAGCGCGCCGTTGCCGCCGCCGGCCCGCGGCAGGGGGAGGAAGGAGAACCTCACGCCGGCGTAGTACGTCTGGTCGGGGATGGTGGCGCCGGCGGCGAAGCTTGGGGATATATCCCGCCACACCGCCAGCACTTCAAGCCGGAAGCGCAGGGTGATACGGTCGGGCGTACTATCGGTGCTGACCACCCCGTCATCGCTGTCGGTAACGGCGTAGGTATAGTCTGTGAAATCCTGCGCCTCGGTCGGCGTGCCGGTCAGCCTCGGGTTGTTGGGATTGGGAATGAAGGTCAACCCCCGTGGCAGGGCCGGGTCAATGCGGACGGTCAGCATGCCGTTGCCGCCGGTGGCATCGGGCAGGTGGACGGTGCCGATGTCCTGGTTGAGGCCGTAACTCTGATCGGGAATGGTCGCGCCGTCAAAGGTCGGGATGGTGTCTTGCGGCGTACTTCCCACGCTAATTTGAAACTTCAAACTGACGCTGTCGGGGGTGGAATCAATGCTGTTTATCCCGTCGTCGCTGTCGGTGGCGGTGTAGGTGTATTCCCTGGCGGCGCTCACCTCGGTCGGCGTGCCATCCAGCCGTGGGATGAGCGTACCGAAACCGCCGTCGAGCCTCACCCCCTGGGGCAGGGCCGGGCTGATGGTGTAGCGCAGCGTGCCGTTGCCGCCGGAGGCCTCCGGCAGGAATAAGAAGTCGGTGCCTCGGAGGACTTGCATGCCAACGCCGAAAAACTGGTCATCAATGCGCGCGTCCGGGGCGAAGGCCGGCGCCACGTCCGGCGGCGCCGACGCTGAAAGGGTGAATGGCAGGCTGACGCTGTCGGGGGTGGAATCAGTGCTGTTTATCCCGTCGTCGCTGTCGGTAACGGTGTAGGTATAGGTGGTGGGGGGCTGCGACGCGGTCGGCGTGCCCTGCAGCCTCGGGTTGTTGGGATTGGGGGTGAAAGTCAACCCGTTCGGCAGCGCCGGGCTGACCGAGTAGCGCAGCGCGCCGTTGCCGCCGGTGGCCCGAGGCAGGCGCATTTCGGTGATTTCCATGCCGAGGAAGAGATGCCGATGGTCAATGCGCGCGTCTTCGGCAAAGGCCGGCGAGACGTCCGGCGGCGGCGTTACCTCAAGGGTGAAGGTCAGGCTGACGCTGTCGGGTATGTCATCGGCGCTGTTCAGGCCGTCGTCGCTGTCGGTCACGGTGTAGGTGTATTCCATGGCGGCGCGCGCTTCGCTCGGCGTGCCGCGCAGCCTCGGGCGGTTGGGATTGGGGACGAACTCCACCCCGGCCGGCAGGGGCGGGGTAATGGTGTAGGTCAGCGCGCCGTTGCCGCCGGTGGCCTGCGGCAGGAGGAAGAAAGAGAACTCCACGCCAACCACGTAACTCCTGGGGGTGATGGCCGCGTCTTCGGCAAAGGCCGGCGAGACGTCCGGCGGCAGCGTTACCTCAAGGGTGAACGGCAGGCTGACGCTGTCGGGTATGTCATCGGCGCTGTTCAGGCCGTCGTCGCTGTCGGTAACGGTGTAGGTGTATTCCATGGCGTCGCGCGCTTCGCTCGGCGTGCCGCGCAGCCTCGGGGCGTTGGGGTCGGAGACGAACTCCACCCCGGCCGGCAGGGGCGGGGTAATGGTGTAGGTCAGCGCGCCGTTGCCGCCGGTGGCCTGCGGCAGGGGGAAGAAAGAGAACCTCACGCCAACCACGTAACTCCTGGGGGCGATGGCCGCGCTATCGGCAAAGGCCGGCGAGACGTCCGGCGGCGTCGGCACCGTAACGGTGAAGGTTGCCGAGGCGGTGTCGGCGGGGGTGGTGTTGAGGTCGGCGTCCGACGCGCTGTAGGTGTAGGTGGTGGTCTCGCTCAACGCGGTCGGCGTGCCGGTCAGCCTCGGGTTGTTGGGATTGGGAATGAAGGTCAACCCCCGTGGCAGGGCCGGGTCAATGCGGACGGTCAGCATGCCGTTGCCGCCGGTGGCATCGGGCAGGTGGACGGTGCCGATGTCGGCGCCGATGAAGTACGTCTGGTCGCCGATGATCGCGCCGTCAAAGGCCGGTACGCGATTGGTTACAATGGCGAGGTCAATGTCCGCATCGCCGGTGAGTTCGCCGTCGCTCACCTCCAGCGTCAGGCGCACGCTGGCGCCGCCGGACGCCGCCGCCGGGGTCCAGGTGGTTGCGGTTGCGGTGGCATCGGCAAAACTGCCCGCGTCCGGCGGGGCGGCGCTCCAGGCGTAACTCAATATGTCGCCGTCCACGTCGCCGCCCTCGCCCCTCAATGCCAGCGGATGCCCGGTTACGATCAGCGGCAGCGGCGCGGCCGGTTCAAGGATGCGCGCGGTGGGCGCGTCGTTGACGCCGATGACGGTGATGGTAACGACGCCGGCGGTTACGCCGGCGGCCTCCGGCGCAACCGCGAATTCATCCATGACCTCCTCGTTGGGGCGCAGCGCGTGCACCGCCGGCAGGTCGTTGTTCAGCGTGAACGTCCACTCGGCGGCGCCTTGAACCACCTGGAAACGGCCGTAGGTACCAGCCCGGTCAACGGCGTTCAACGGATGCGACGCGCTGCCGGATACGATGACCACGGAAGCGCCGCCCGCGGTGATGCTGCCGCTCAACTCGCCGCCGAGGGTCTCGGTCGCACGCGCCTCCTCGACGGTGACGCGGTCCTCGGCGGTGGCGCCGTTCTCATCGGTCACCCGCAGGATCAGCGCGTACTCCGTCCCGCGCCCCCGGTCGCCCACGCTCCAGATGGTGGCGCGCGCGCGGCGGTCGGCGAAACTGCCGCCGCCGGCCACCGGGTTGACGCGCCAGTGGTAGCTCAGCGTATCCGCTTCCCCGGTGTCCGCGTCCGTGACCGTGCCTTCAACGTTGACCGGCGAACCGGACGGCGCCACGGCGCGGTTCGCGGTAACGGCGACGGTCGGCTCCTCGTTGGCGCCGATGATCTCAATGACCAGCGTGGCGTCTGGATAGACGTCGGTGGAGTCGGTGGTGATGGTGAAGGTTTCGCGCAGCGAGCGGCCCTGGGGAAGGGCGACCACGCGCGCGTTGGCGGGCGCCACCGCGTAGGCCCAGGCGGTGGCGTCGCCCGCCGCTTCGTTGCTCAAGGTCAGCGTGCCGCCGTGGGCGCCGGTCAGGGGAGCGGCAACGAACGCGCCGGCGCCGGCGGCATGATCGCCGTTGGCAAACCGCAGGCTCAAGCGGCCGTTAGCCGCGCTCTCGCCGGCGGCCAGGGACACCCGCGCGTAGAGGTCGCCGCCGATGAAGCGCGACCCGGCGACCGGGTCGGCGGCGGAGGCCGGCACGATCATGATGGTGAAGGTCATCGTGGCGGCGTCGCCGTTGCTGTCGGTGGCCAGGTAGGTGAAGGCGCGCGGCGCGCTCAGCATCGCCGTCGGCGTGCCGCGCAGTTCCCTGGCGTCGGCGTTAAAGCTCAGGCCCAACGGCAGGGCCGGCGTTACGCGGTAGCGCAGTTCGCCGTCGCCGCCGCGCGCCGCCGGCAGGGGCGCGGCGTCAACCGCCTGGCCGACCTTGAACAAGTAGGCGGGGGGCGCGAAGTCGGTGCCGAAAGCCGGCGCCGAGTCGGCGTTCAGCGTTACCACGGCTTCGTCGGAGGCGCCGAACGAGTCCAGCACCCGCAGCCGCAGCGCGTAGGTGACCTCCCGCATCTCGGCGGGCGCGGTCCAGGTGGTGTCCGGGCTGTTGCGGTCGGCGAAGGCGCCGGCCGCCGGGTCTGCGGTCCAGGTGTAGCCCAGGCGTTCGCGCGCCGGGTCGTCGGCATCGCTGGCGGCGCCGCGCAACTCAACCACGTCTCCGGCGCGCACCACCACCTGGCCGGCGCGCGCCGTAACGATGGGCGGGTCGTTGGCGCCGTTCAGCTCAAAAGTGATGTCCGCCGAACCGTACAACGGCGAGAGCGGCCTGATGGTGAAGACATCGGCGGCCTGTTCGCCGTCCAGCAGGGCCTGGGTCGCCGGGCGGTTGATGTCCTGGGTGTAACGCCAGTTGCCCGCGGCGTCCACAATGGCGAAGACGCCGAAGTCGCCTTCCAGGGTTTCGGGTGCCCAGGCGGTGGCGGGATCAATGCCCAGCAGCGCGGCGTTCTCCAACGTCTCCCGGCGTTCTATCACGGCTCCCTGGTCTTCGCCCAGGACGAAAAACCGGTTGCCGGTGGTGGATTCCGCCAACCCACGGGTCTGGACGCGCACGATGCCGACCTCCGCCGGCGTGCCGCCGGCGAGCGCCTGCACGGTGTAGTCATTGCTGTGGACGTCACCGGGATTCAGCGCCTGATAGACCCGGTCGTTCGCCTTCGGCGTGTACGTCCAGCCGCCGTTGGCCTGCAAAGCGAAGGCGCCGAAATCGTCCTCCTGCTGCTGCGCCATGAACGACTCAAAGCCATCCGGGACGGCCAGCGTGCGGGCGATTGAAGCGGGCGCTCCCGCAGTCGGGCGGGTCTCAACAAGGCCGAGGAAATCCAGGATGGCGGCGCTTCCCGGTGTTATCGGACGAATCGTAATTCTCTGCGTGTGGGTGAAACCCGCGAAGCGCTGCGGATCGACCACCTCCAGCGACAGGATGACCTCGACCGGCTCGACCACCGAGGGCGCGACCCAGGTGGTTTGCGGTGCGAGACGGTTGGTGAACACGCCCACGTCCGCCGGGCTGGTATTCCAGCGGTAGAACAACCGCTCCTGGTCGCCGGCGTCCGGGTCCGTGGCGCTGCCGGAAACCGCGTGCGTCTCGCCCGAAGCCGATTCCAAAGGCATGGTCGGATCCGGCGCGGTGATGGTGACCGTGGGCGCGTCGTTGACGCCGGTCACGGTGATGCGAATGAAGTCGCCGGGCGTCGTGGTCAGGTAGTTGCCGGTGGCCGAGTCAAGACCGGCCTGCACGCCGAAGGCATCCTCGGCGGTCTCGCCGAGGGGCAAGGCGTCGGTCGCGGCGGCGGCGTTGTTCAGGGTGTACGTCCAGGCGCCGTTGGCGGCGACGGCGAGGTCACCGTACCTGCCGTTCAGGGTCTGTACGCGGAAACCCGCACCGATGCCCGCGGGCACGTTGACGTAGCTCAGCGCGCCGCGCGCCGTATCATCGTCCGCCGGGGAGCCGTTCTCGGTAACCGCGCCGGTGCGCGCGCCGAGGATGACCGCGGGCGCGGGCGTAACCTCAATCATCGCCGAAGCCTCGCCGGTGGCGTTGTGCGCGTCTCTGACCACCAGTCGCAGGGTAACCATGCCGGCCCCGGAAGGCGCGGTCCAGACCGGGCGCGGCGCGCCGGCGTCGTCAAAGGCGCCGGCGTTCGCCGGGTCGGTGCGCCACCGGTATTGCAGGCTCGCGGTTTCTCCGAGATCCACGTCGCTGCTGCCGCCGCCGTCCAGCGTTACCGGAAGGCCGCCCGCCAGCGACGCGGGCGCGCCGCTGATGGCCGCCACGGGCGCGTCGTTCTGGCCAATGATGGTGATATTCACGAACGCATCGGTTATGCGCCGGTTCTCGGTCACGAGGCGGAACTGGTCCACCACCCGCCGGCCCTCGGTCAACTCCTGGACGTTGCGCTGGTTCGGCACGGCGGGGTTGTAGCGCAGCGTGTAGTCCCATTGGTTCGCGCCCAGTACCCCCCGGTTTGCCCGCCAGCGGCCAAATCGCAGGTTCGCGAATCGGTCCCGCAAGTCGTGGGACACGGTGCCGCGGACGGTGGCGGTGGCGGTACTCTCAATATCATTCTCCATCAAAGTGCCGCTGAGTTCACCGCTCAATACGCCGTCTGGCTCAATCTCCGTGAATCGGATGCGGCCGGTCCTTCCGGTGCCCTGTTCGTCCTCCGCCCGCACGCTCAAGTCGTAGATGGTTCCGGGTCCGCGGTCGCCGACGATCCAGGTTACCTGCGACCCATCCGGTTGGTTGAAGATAAAAAAGCCGTTGGCCGCCGGGAACACGCCCCATCGGTACACGAGACGGTCT
The DNA here is from genome assembly GCA_965212085.1 of Candidatus Poriferihabitaceae bacterium. Taxonomy (GTDB): domain Bacteria; phylum Pseudomonadota; class Gammaproteobacteria; order Arenicellales; family Poriferihabitantaceae; genus JAHRAW01. The sequence continues at coordinate 527,115 of OZ243042.1, forward strand.
CCCTGGTCCGGATCACTGAAGCCCGCGGGCCGCAGGATAATCCGTTCGCCCGCCGCCGCCAGTTGGCCGCCGTTAACCCTGGGGTCAAAGGCGCCGATGATGATTCGCCCGTTGTTGCTCACCGGCCGGTCGTTAATCCCGACCACCTCAACGACCAGCGTGGCGGCGGGATACAAATCCGGGGCGTCGGTGGTGATGGTGAAGGTCTCGCGCTCCCTTTGGCCTCCGCGCAGGGCGATGACGTTCTGCGCTTCGTGGTTGAGTACGTAGCGCCAGATGATGACCGTGCCCGCCGGGTTTCCCAGGGTCAGGGTCAGGGTTCCGTAGTTGCCATCCTGGGAGTCGCTGACGAATGTGTTGCCGGTGGCCGCCCGGCCGGTGGCGAGAACCAGGGACAACCCGCCGCCGGTCTCGCGCTCGCCGGCATTCGGGGTTACGACGCCGAACAGGTCGCCGCCGATGAAGCGCGAACCCGGTGCGGGCGCGACGGCGGTGGACGCCACGATGCGGATGCCGAACGCCAGCGTGGCGGTATCGCCGTTGTCGTCGGTGGCGGCGTAGGTCCAGGTGCGTTCGTCCGACTCCGCCAGCACCGCCCGCGGCGTGCCGGCCAGGCGGCGGGTGGCGGCGTCAAAACTCAAGCCCGCCGGCAGCGCCGGCGTGATGCCGTAGCGCAGCGCGCCGTCACCGCCGCGCGCCGCCGGCAGGGGGGCGGCCTCAACCGCCATCCCCACCTGGAACACATATACCGGCGGCGCGTGGTCGGTGCCGAACACCGGCGCCGAGTCCGCGTTCAGGGTTACCGTGGCCGTGTCGCGCCCACCGCCCGGGTCCAGCGCCAGCAGCGTCAGCGTCCAGGTGGTCTCGCGCGCGTCTTCGGGCGCGGTCCAGGTGGTGTTCGGATCGTTGCGAGCGGCAAACGTGCCGGTATCCGGAGACGCGCTCCAGGCGTAAATCAGCGCCTCCGTTTCGCCGCCGTCCGGGTCAACGGCGGCGCCGCTCAACTGCGCCACCCCGCCGGGGCGCACCGTGGTGCGCTCGGCGCGCGCCACGGTAATAACCGGCGGGTCGTTCCTGCCGGGAATGATCGCCGTGAGGGTAATCGGCTCATACAACGGCGAGAGCGGCGTTACTTCAAGGCGCTCCACCGGCAGCGCGCCCCCGGTCAGCGCCTGGGTGGCGGCGCGGTTGGTGTCCAGCGCGTAACTCCAGACGCCGTCCGCGTTCAATGTGAAGACGCCGAACATGCCGTCTCGGGTTGCGGGGGTCCAGGCGGTGGCGGGATTTACCCCCAGCAGCGCGGCCAGGGGCAGTACCAGTTGGCCGCCCTCCACGGCGGACGCGCCGGTTTCGTCTTCGTTAATCCGGGCCGTGCGCGGGCCGGTTACGGGTTCCAGCGCCCCCTGGATGACCACGCGAACCCGCCCGATCGCGCCCTGCGCGCCGCTTTCGGCGAGGCCGTCAACCGTGATCTCGGCGGCCAGGGTCTGGCCCGGATTCAAGCCCTGGACGGCCGCCCGGTTGGCGTCGCCGTCGGGGGCCAGTTCAAAGCGCCAGTCGCCGTTGGCGTCAATGGTGAAGCGGCCGTAGCGGGTGGCGGACGCGGTCTGCGTTATGAACCCTGAAAAACTATCCGGGGCCGTCAAACTTCCGGTGGCCGGTTCCGTGGCCCCGGCGTCCTCGCTGATGAAGGCTTCGGCGAGGATATCGCTGCCGGTGCGCGCGGCCACGCTGATGAAAAAGTTCAGGGAAGCGGTGTCGGTGTCGCGAAACCCGGCGCGGCTGTCCATGACCACGTAGGTGTAGGGGCGGACGCTGATCGGCGCCGTGAACGGCGTGCCGCTCAGGATGCGGGTGGCGCCGTCAAAGATCAGTCCGAGCGGCAGGGCCGGGGCGATGCGGTAGTTCAGCATACCAACGCCGCCGCTGGCCGCCGGCAGGGTTACAGGGGTAATGGGCTCGCCGGCGGTGTAGGTCTGGGCATCAATGACCGCCTGGCTGTCAAAGGCCAGGTTGGCGCCCGATGGGGCGTTGATGGTGATGGTGAAGGTCAGGGTGGCGTCGTCGTCGTCGCTATCGGCGGCGGTGTAGGTGTAGTCGGCGGCGGCCGCGACCGCGTTCGGCACGCCGGTCAAAGCGCGGCTGCCGGCGGCAAAGTTCAGCCCGCCGGGCAGGGTCTCAACGATCGCGTAGGTGAGCGGCGGGTTGCCGCCGGCGGCCGCCGGCAGGGTCAGGTTGACGCGGGCGCCGACGGTGTAGGTCTGGGCGGCAATGGTCCGGCCGCCGAAGGTCGGCTCAACATCGCTCCCCGTGATCGTCGCCGGCGCCAGCCTCAGCGAGACGGCGGCCTCGCTGTTGCTGCTCCGGTCCGCGACCCGCAGGGTCAGGGTAACGGCGGTGGCGACGGCCCCGGCCGGCGTCCAGGTGGTGGTGGCGGCATCGGCACCGGCGTTACCAAAACGGCCGAGGTTGGCCGGCGTGGTGCGCCACTGGTAGGTCAGCCCGGCGGCGTCTCTGGTATCCGGATCCATGCCCGCGCCGCGCAGCGTGATGGTTTCATTGATGGGCACCACGGTATTCGCCAGCGGTGCGCGGATGACGGCGGTCGGCCGGTCGTTGGCGCCGCGAATCGTGATGACGATGGCGTCGTTGAGGGCGCCGCCGGGCGACGACGCCGACACGGGCAGAATATCGGTAAGCGCGTCTCCGCCGGCCAGGGCATTGACGGCCGGGTTGTCGTTGTCCAGTTCATAGCGCCACACCAGATTGGGGTTGGCGAAACCGGGGCCGGCGAAGCCCGGACGGCCAATGTAGGTTCCATATTCCGTAGTCAGGTCTCCCTCCGCAAACCCGAAACCGGTCTGCGCTTCCACCACGGGGTTGTACCCCAGCGTACCCTCAACACCAGGGCCGCCCTCGTTGATGTCGCGGGCTTTGTCGCCGACGATTTGGTGACTCCCGGGCCGCTGGATGGTGACCGTGCGCGTAACCGGAAACTCCTGCGTGCCGGGGTCGGACACCGACAGGCGCAACTGGAACGCCTGGTCGCTGGTCACGTTCGGCGCCGTCCAGGTGGTGGCGGCGGCGTTGGCGTTGGCGAAACTGCCGCGCGCGCCGCTCGCCGGGCTTGCCACCGACCAGCGGTAACGGATCCTGTCATTGGCGTCCGGGTCGCCGGACTCGCCGGCCACCGGCAGCACGACGCCGGACGGATAGGTATTCGCGGGTGGCGCGGTGAGGCGCGGGTTCGGGTCGTCATCGGCGCCGTTCACGGTAATCATCACTTCCGTGCTTGCGGGATTGAGGCCGGCGGTGATGACCGCGAAGTGGTCAACTTCGGCTTGACGCGCGGCCAGGGTCTGCGCGCCGGCGGTGAGGGCGTAGGTCCACGCGCCCTGCGCGTTGATGCTGAACCTGCCGTAGTCGCCCGGCGTGCCGGTCTGCGCCACGAAGTTTTCGCCGCCGGCCGGGTTGCTCACCGTCAGCGTGCCGCTCACCGGCTCGCTCGCGTCTTCACCGATGGCGGCGCTGCGGTTGCCGCCGAACATCGCACCGCTGACGGCGCTGGTGATGGTGACCGTCAGGTCCGCGGTGGCCGGGCCGTCGCCGTCGTCGGCGGCGGTCACGGTGAAGGTGTCGGTTTCGGAGGCGCCGAAGGGCAGCGCCCGCACGGCGACGCCCAGGGTGTAGGTCCAGGCGCCGGCGGCGTCAATGCTGAAACGGCCGTGGTCGCCCTGGGCATCGGTCTGCGCCACGACCTGGTCGCGGCCGTCCGGGTCGCGCACGCTCAGCGCGCCGCTCACCGACGCCCGGGCGCCGCTGACGCTGACCGCGGTGCGCCCGCTGAACACCGCCGGGTCGTTGGCGCCGGCGATGGTGATGACGATTTCGCGGGTTACGCTGAAGTCGGCGTTGGCGGCGGCGGTGAAGCGCTCGGTTGCGGAGCCGCCGGCGCGCAGGGCGTTGGTTTCGGGGTCGGCGTCATCCAGTTGGTAGCTCCACGCGCCGCCGGTGGTGATGCTGAAGCGGCCGTAGATACCCTGCGCGCCGGTCTGCTCCACGAAAGTCGTGTCGGCGCGGGTGCTGGTGATGGTCAGCGTGTTGCCGGTGCGGGTCTCGGCGGGCGCGCCGTCTTCGGTAACGCCGCCGGTGGCGATGCCGCTGATGTTGACCACCACCGCCACCGGCGTGATGCCGGCAACCCTGGCGGTAGCCGTCTCGCTGCGGTCGCTGACCTTCAGCACCAGCGTTACCGCCCCGGCGCTGTCCGGCGCAAACCACTGGGGGGCGGCCTGGTTGGGGTCGTCAAAACTGCCTCGGTTCGGCGGATCCGTGCTCCACGCGTAAGTCAGGGAGGCGGTCTCGCCGGTATCCGGGTCGCTGCCGGTACCGGTCACGCGGGTCGGCGCGCCGAACTCCACCCGCATCCCGGCCGCCGGCGAAGTGATGGCGGCGGTGGGCGGGTCGTTGGCGCCGGTCACGGTGATGGCGATGTCGTGGGTGAAGGCGGAGTCGGCGGCGGCAACAACGGTGATGGTCTCGTCCCCGGCGGCGCCCGCCGCCAGCGCGTTGGTCTGCGGGTCGGCGTTGTTGAGGGCGTAGGTCCAGTCGCCGCCGAGGGTGATGCTGAAGCGGCCGTAGGTGTAGGCCCGGCCGATTTGCGGTACGAAGCCCACGCCGCCGGTGCGCGGATTGGTGATGGTCAGCGTGCCGCCGGTTTCCAGGGCCGCCGGCGCGCCGTCCTCGGTCACGCCGCCGGTGTCGTCTCCGGCGAAGGTGAGCGGCGGTTCAACGATGGTGATGGTGAAATCCAGCGTGTCCTCATCGGTGGGTGCGTGGTTGCCATCCTCGTCAAAGGCGGTGTAGATGAAGTCGCCGGGGCCGCCCGGCATGGTCGGCTGGCCGCGCAGCGTCCGGGCGGCGGCGTCAAAACTCAACCCGCGCGGCAGGGCCGGGGTGATGCGGTAGCGCGAACCGCCGTTGCCGCCGGTGGCCGCCGGCAGGATTTGTGGCGTGATGGCGGCGCCGGTGGTGAAAGTCAACGCGCCGATGGCCGCATCGCCGAAAGACGGCGCGGTGTCCGGCACCGTTACCGACACCGTAACCGAGGCCGTGGTGGCGGCGTTCTGGTCGTCGCTGACCCGCAGGTTGAGCACCACGTCGCTATCCGTGATGAACCCGACCGGCGTCCAGGTGGCGGCGGCGGTGGTGGTCGCGGAGAAACTGCCGTGGCCCGCCGGTGTCGTGCTCCACTGGTAACTCAGGCTTTCGGCGGGGTCATCGTCATCCGGGTCGGCGCCGGCGCCGCGCACCATCAGGGTCTCGCCGTGGGCCACCGTTACCTCCGGCGCCGGCAGTTGAATGACAGCGGTCGGCGGGTCGTTGGCGCCGGCGATGGTCACCGTTACCGTGGCATTGATGAAGAGTGGGCCGATAGGGCCGGGCACCGCCGCCTGCACGGGGATTACTTCCGAGAGCGTATCGCCGTCGTCCAGGGCGTCCACCTGCGGATTGGCGTTGTCCAGGGTGTACGTCCAGACGCCGGCAGCCCTGCCATCGCGCACTTCAGGCCCGACCAAGTAGGTCCCGAATACGCCCGCCACGTCTCCGTCCTGCGACGACCTTATGAAAGCAAAGCCGCCGGCCGGGTCCGCGGTTTCCGAACTGAAACTCAGATCGCCGTCCAATACGTTCGCGCCATCCTCGGTGACCGTGCAGGCGGCGGGGTCGGGGTTCACGCAGTCGCCGTCAATGGTGATGTTCGACCTCGTCCCCAGAATCTCGACGCGGCGTCCGACCCTGCTCCTGGTGGTTCCGCCGTCATCGCTCACCTCAAACCGGAGGATAAACCTTTCGTTGGTCGTACCCGGCAACACCGGCGCCGTCCAGGTGGTGGAGGCGGCGGTGGCATCGGCGAAACTGCCGCGGTTCTCATCCGTGCTCCACTGGTAGGTAATCGGGTCGCCGGCGTCCACGTCGCCGTGCTCGCCGGCCACCGACAGCACGGCGCCGGATGCAAAGCTCTGATCCTCCCGGGGCGCGATGATGCGCGCCGCCGGGAGGTCGTTGGCGCCGGTCACGGTGATCGCTACGTCCACGGTGGCGGGTGTGTCGTCGCCGGTGCCGGCGCCGTCGTCGGCGGCGGTTACGGTGAAGCGTTCAACCGGGGATTGATCCCGCCGCAGCGTCTGCGCCGCAGCGCCCAGGGTGTAGCTCCACGCGCCCAACCCGTCAATGGTGAACACGCCGTAGTCGCCCGGTATGCCGGTCTGCGCGACCACCGTATCCGCGCCGTCCGCGTCGCTGATGGTCAGCGTACCGGCGAGCGGCGCGGCGGCGTCCTCGCCGATTTCACCGCCGGTGTCGCCGCCGAACACCGCCGGGTCGTTGACGCCGGTCACGGTGATCGCCACTTCCACGGTGGCGGGGTCGTCGCCGTCGTCGGCGGCGGTTACGGTGAAGCGTTCGGTTTCGGCGTCACCGGTAACGAGTTCCTGGGCGACGGCGGTCAGGGTGTAGGTCCACGCGCCGGCGGCGGTGATGGTGAAGGCGCCCAATGCGCCGTCTGTGGTGCCGGGCACCACCATATCGCCGCCGTCCGCGTCTCCGGCCGTTACCATGCCGCTCACTTGCCCCGCGTCCTCGTCAATAGTAACCGGCGGCTGCGCGCCGAACACCGCCGCGTCGTTGACGCCGGTGATGGTTATGGTCAGCGCCATGGTGGCGGGGCCGCTGCCGCCTGCGTCATCGGCGGCGGTTACGGTGAAGGTGTCGGTCTTGAACTCCGCCGTGAACAAGCCCTGGATGGCCGGCAGTTCGTTGTTGAGGTCGTAGTTCCAGACGCCGCCGGGGGTGATGGTGAAGGCGCCGTAGGCTCCGGCGGTGGCGGTGGCCGCTTCCACGCGGTTCAAGCCGTCCGGGTTGATGATGAGCAGCGCGCCGCCCACCGCCGCGTCATCCTCGGTGAGCGTGCCGGCCAGTTCGCCGCCGAACCAGGTCGGCTCGTTCGCGCCGCCGCCGCCGTCTGTGGTGCCGATGATGGTGATGCGCACCTCGCCGAAGACGATGGTCCCGGCCAGCGCGGACAGGCTGGTGCGCGCCTCCACGTGAAAGGTTTCGGTGAAGCGTTGGCCGTCGTTCAAGTCCGCGAGGCCGGGGCGGGCGTTGTCCAGGGTGTAGGTCCACGCGCCCACCCCGTCAACGGAGAACGCGCCGTAGCGGCCGGGCGTGCCGGTCTGCGCCGTGGGAAACGCCGTTACGCTGAGGCCGTCGTTGAGGATGGCGAGGGTGCCGCGCGCGGTCGCTTCGGGGGCCGGGGCGTTCTCAACGATGTCCGCTTCAAGGTCGCCGCCGAGGACGATGGTGGCGATGTTGTGCTGTACGGCGATGCTGAACCCCAGGGTCGCGCCGTCTCCGGCGGCGGTGTTGTCGTCGGCGTCGGTAACGGCGTAGGTGTAGGGCGTTGCGCGCTGCGCCGCCGCCGGGGTGCCGCTCAGCGTGCGGCTGCGGTCGTCAAAACTCAACCCGTCCGGGAGTTGCGGCGTGATGCGGTAGTTGAGCGCGCCGTTGCCGCCGCCGGCTTCCGGCAGGAGCGCTTCAATCCGCTCGCCCAGGTTGTAACGCCGGGGGGCAATGCTCGCGCCACCGGCGAAGGACGGCGCGCTGTCCGCCGCCACGCTGATGGTGAGCGGCAGCGTGTCGGCGTCGTCGTCGCGGTCGCGCACGCGGTAGGCGTGCGTCGTTTCAGCGGCGGTCTGCGGCGTGCCGCGCAGGGTGCGGCTCAGCCCGTCAAAGCTCAGCCCGGACGGCAACGGCGGCGTGATGTCGTAGCGCAGCGGCTGGTTGCCGCCGGTGGCCGCCGGCAGCGGCTCCGAGGCCGGGGGCGACGCGGAAACCGGTACGCCGAGGTCAAGGTTCACCGCAAGGTCGGGCTGCCCGGCGGCAAACGCCGGCTCCACGTCCGCTTCCGACACGGTGATGGCAAACGCCAGCGTGTCGGCGTCGTTGTCGCGGTCGCGCACCGTGTAGGCGTGGGTGGTTTGCTCCTGGGAGTCGGTGGGGATGCCGCTCAAGACGCGGGAGTCGGCATCAAAACTCAGCCCGGCGGGCAGCGGCGACAACTCGTAGCTGAGCGGCGGGTTGCCGCCGCCGGCCGCCGGCAGGCTCAGGTTGACGGCCGTGCCCATGGTGTAGGTTTGGGCGGCGACGCTCGCCGTGCCGAAATCCGGCTCGCTGTCGGCCACGGCTTCAATGGTGAATGTCGTGGTTTCGGAATCGCCGTCGGCGTCTTGCACGCGGTAGATGGTCTCATAACTTCCGGCGTTCATCGGTGTGCCGCGCAACTCGCGGCTGCCGGCGTCAAAGCTCAGCCCGGCCGGCAGGGCCGGAGTCACGGAGTACGCCAGCGGCCGGTTGCCGCCCACCGCCGCGCGCAGCGTGACCGGGGCGTGGGTTGTGCCGACCACGTAGGTCACGTCGGGCAGCGCGCCGATGCCGAAGTTCGGCATCCCGGGGTTGGGATTGACCGTCCAGGTGGCGGTGCGGAAATCGCTGTTGCCGTTCTGGTCCACGACCCGGTAGGTAACGGTATAGGCGCCCGGCGTGATCGGAGTGAGGATGAACCGGCGGTTGAACGCAAAGAAGACCCACTCATCCTGCAACTCCGGCGGCGTTGAGGTCATGGTGTAGGTGAGGCGATCCCCCGAGTTGGCGGGCGTGGCCCCCGGAAAAATAAATGGTCTCGACTGCGTGCCTGCGGTAAAGGTCAGGTTCGGAAAGAAGGCGGTGTTTTCGGGAAAGAGCGGCGCATCGTCGCCCACCGTAATCCGGAAAGTCAGGGTTACGGCATCCCCGTTCGCGTCCCGCGCCTCGTAGGTCATGGTGTAGGCGCCGACGTCGGCCAGGACCGGCCTGCCCTCAAGTACCCGCGTGTTCACATTAAAACTCAAGCGGTCGGTAAATTGGCGCGTGTCTATCAGCCCCGGCGGATCCGAACGCAGGCTGTAACGCAAGGACGGGTTGCCGCCGACGGCTGCCGGCAACACCTGTATCGGGGCGAACAGGCTCGGCCGGAAGTTGCGGTCCTCCACCACGGCCCCGGCAAAGCTCGGCTGGAGGTCCGTTGCGCCCACCACCGTGACCACGGTCGTTGCCGTGTCGGAAAGGCCGGCGGCGTCTGTGGCGGTCAGGACCAGGGTGGTGTTCTGCCCGGAACTGCCGATGGGGCGTGGCGGCGCGGTCCATATCGTCTGCGCCCCGGCGTCGTTGGCAAACTGGCCGCGGCCTGCGGGTATGGTGTTCCATTGATAGCGCAGCGTGCCGGTCTCGCCGTTATCCGGGTCGGTGGCGCCGGACCCGACCATGAGCGTTTCGCGGGATTCCAGCGTTACCCTGGCGGACGGCGCGGCGATGGCGGCGCTGGGCGCGTCGTTGCCGCCGGTGACCCGGATGACCACCATACCGCTGAGCGCGCCACCGGCGCCGGCCACGGGGAAGGAATCGGTGCCGATCTCGCCGGCGGCGAGGGCGATGGTGGCGGACAACGCGGGGTTCAGGGTGTAGGTCCAACGCCCGTCGGTGGCGAGGGCGAAGAGGCCGTAGTCGCCGGGGCTGGTCTGGTTCACGAAGGTCACCGGGTCGCCCGGCGCGCCGTTGGCGATGACCAGCAGGCCCGAGGCCCGGTCGCGGCCGTTCACGGCCACCGCGCCGTTGAGACTGCCGCCGATGATCGTGTCGGCGGTGGTTACGACCGTGACCGAGACGGTGTGCGCTTCGTTTGAGCGAACTCCGGAGTTGTCAAAGACCGTCAGTTCCAGTTGGACTGTCCCGTCGCCGATAACTTCCGCCGGCGACTGCCACAGGGTGGACGCCGCGGTGTGGGCGACGAAACTGCCCAGGCCCATGGGGAGGGTGCGCCAGAAATAGCGCAGCGTGGCGGTCTCGCCGGCGTCCGGGTCGCTGCCCATGCCTTCCACCGGCAGGCCGCTGTTGAGGCCCACGGCGGTGTTATCCGCCGGCGCGAGAATGGTGGCCGTCGGGCGGCTGTTGACGCCGGTGATGGTGATGGTAACGACGGCCCCGATGCCGGCGCGGGCGTTGGACGCCACGGGGAACGAATCCTCGCCGGTGATGCCCTCGCCCAGCGCCCGGGTGGCGGCGCGGTCGTTGTCCAGGGTATATGTCCAGGCGCCGGCGCTTGCCAGGGTGAAGACGCCGTAGGTGCCGTTGATGCCGGTCTGCGCCCTGAACGTGTCGTTGTCCGGCCTGGCGTGCAGATGTTCCAGGGTACCCGTTGCGGTGTTCTGCGCGGCGCCTTCGGTGAGCGCGCGGTTGAGGTCGCCGCCGACCACCGGAGACGGCCTGACAAGGACGTTTACGCTTTTTGATGACGGGGGGGCCCCGTGCCTGTCGGTTACGCGCAGCCGCAAAGCGACGGTCACGTTTTTGTCAACCATTATGATGGGCGCGGTCCAGACCGGGTTCGCCACGCGCGGGTTGGAGAACGTGCCCCTCTCGGTATCGGTGAGCGGCAAAAAACTGCTCCACGAATAGCGCAGCGTGTCCGCATCGTCGTCGGCGTCCGGGTCGTCGCCACCGCCAAGCACATTCAGCGTGCCGCCCGCCGGCACCACCATTCCGGGAGCGGCCGGGCGAATGATGCGTCCGGTCGGCGCGTCATTGGCGCCGGTTATCTCAATCACCACGTCGGTTGCGGCGGGTCCAGCGGGGCCGCCGTCGTCATCGGCGGCGGTCACGCGGAAGGTGTCGGTAGCGGTTTCGCGTCTGGACAGCGCCTGCGCCGCGCCGCCCGGGGCATAACTCCACGCGCCCAACCCGTTGATGGTGAACGCGCCGTAGTCGCCGGCAATGTTCGTTCGCGGCACGACTTCGTTATCCCCGTCCACGTCGGCGATGGTCAGCGTACGGTTGATGCGGCTGTCGTCTTCGCCGATGGCGGCGCTTCGTTGGCCGCCGAATAGCGCCGCGTCGTTGACGCCGGTGATGGTGATCACCACGTCCGTGGTGGCGGGAGTGAGGCCGTCGTCGGCGGCGGTAACCGTGAAGGTGTCGGTCACGCTCTGGCCGCCAAAAAGCGGCTGGGCGAGCGCCGGGTCAAGGGTGTACCGCCACAAGCCGAAGGGGAACACGTCAAAGGCCCCGTAAGCGCCGGCGATTTGGCGCCGGGGCATGACCAGGTCGGCGCCGTCCGGGTCGCGCACGGTGAGCGTGCCGGAAGCGCGGTTCGGATTTGCGTCTTCGGCGACCCGGCCGCTTTGCTCGCCGCCGAACACCGCCGGCTGCGCGCTCACTTCGGTCAAGCCGTTGATGGTGATGGTCAGCGTGGCGAACAAGGTACGCGCTCCGCCGCGGGTTGCTCGTATTTCAAAGACGTCGCGGAGGGTCTCGCCGGTGTTCAGGGACTGCACGGCCGGGGCCTGATTATTGAGGGTGTAGGTCCAGACCCATTGTCCCGTGTTGCCGCTGCCGCCGGTCGGGGTGATACGCCCAAATGCGCCATTTGGCTCTTGTACCCGGAAAGAAGCGGGGAAAAAGCCGCCGCCGCCAGGGTCGCGGATTTGCACGGTGCCCGTAACCGCATTGGAGGCGGCATCCTCGGCGACGTCGGCGGCAAGGTCGCCCACGATCCGCAACGGCGTCCCCACCACTTGAACGCGCGCCGTAGCCTCGTCGGAAGCGAGACCGTCGCTCACCGTCAGCGCCAGCGTCACGTCCATGCCGCCCGCCGGCGCGGTCCAGGTGGTAACGGCGGCGGTGGCATCGGCAAAACTGCCGAGGTTGGCCGGCGTGGTGCGCCACTGGTAGTCCAGGGAAGCGCGGTCTCGGGTGTCCGGATCGCTGCCGGCGCCGCTGAGCGTAACCACCGCCCCCAACGCCACTTGCGCATTTGGCAGCGGCGCATTGATGACGGCGCTCGGCGCGTCGTTGGCGCCGATGACCATAATGCGTACGTCCCGCGTAACCGGGGGGTCGGTGTCGGCCACCACGGCGGTAAAGGTCTCGGTGCGCTCGACACGCGCCGCCAGGGCGTTGGTGGCGGGGTTGTTGTTATCCAGCCGGTACGTCCAGTCGCCATCGCGGGCGATGGAAAACGCGCCGTAGTTGCCCGGCACAAAGTTCTGCAACGTGAAGGTGGCGCCGCCGGACCCGGTGATGCGTAGCGTGCCCATCACCGTGGGCAGGGCCGTGGCGTCCTCAACGACCGTGCCGGTGTCGTCGCCGGTGATGACTTGCGCGAACGCCGGCCCGGACAACGCCGGGACAATGGCCAGAACCACCGCGACCGCCGGCAGGACCAGCCCGTATCGGAATGCGCGATTCATGCCGGTGCGCCGGGCCATATCCCGGTGCGGGTTGCTACGGCCGCAGGCACGGGGGGAAGCCATAATGTCGAGTACTGGAAAAGTGAGCACAGGTCAGGATTATGTCGGCAACATTATCGTGGATTGTAGCGAAATTCCGGCGGGTGTAGTGGGTTTTTGCGGGGGTGGGGGCGTATTTGCGGGGGCGCGGGGGCGCGGGGCGTAGGTTTGCGGTGCGCGTGACGCGCTTTTGCGGGGGGGAGACCCCCCGCGCCCCCCTGTGCGGCGCGGGGAAACTCCTGTTTCCAGCGCCGCGCGCACATCCCTGTGCGCGACAGTCCGGCTAGCGCCGGAAGGGTTTGAACGGCAGCGCGGCGGTTGCGGGGCGCGGTGCGCGGGTTTGCGGGGCGTGGGGCGCGGGGCGCGTGACGCGCTTTTGCGGGGGGGGAGACCCCCCGCACCCCCCTGTGCGGCGCGGGGAAACTCCTGTTTCCAGCGCCGCGCGCACATCCCTGTGCGCGACAGTCCGGCTAGCGCCGGAAGGGTTTGAACGGCGTAGGGACAGGTCGCGACCTGTCCCCGATTGAACGCTGAATTCCCGCCTCACCTCTGCCGTCATTCCCGAACGATAGAAAAATAGGAAGCGTCAGCGACCGTTTGTTTCATCGCTATTCGGGAATCCAGAGGTTAAACCGGCGGTGGGTCGTGTGGCGCTGGATTCCCGAGAGCGCCAAGTGTCCGTAAGCCGCTTGCGCGGCAACGGACACTAACGCTCGGGAATGACGACAGAGTTGTTGCCACGTTCCTCGGTGTGTCATACCCGCGAAAGTGTAAATCTCCCTCGGTGTCATATCCGCGCATATGGCTATCCAATAGAATTTGGTTCGGCGTAGGGACAGGTCGCGACCTGTCCCCGATTGGACGCTGAATTCCCGCATCACCTCTGCCGTCATTCCCGAACGATAGAAAAATAGGGAGCGTCAGCGACCGTTTGTTTCATCGCTATTCGGGAATCCAGAGGTTAAACCGGGTGGGTCAAATGGCGCTGGATTCCCGAGAGCGCCAAGTGTCCGTAAGCCGCTACGCGGCAACGGACACTAACGCTCGGGAGTCCGGCTAGCGCCGGAAAGGTTTGAACGGCAGCGCGGCGGTTGCGGGGCGCGGTGCGCGGGTTTGCGGAGCGCGGTGCGCGTGACGCGCTTTTGCGGGGGGAGACCCCCCGCGCCCCCCTGTGCGGCGCGGGGAAACTCCTGTTTCCAGCGCCGCGCGCACATCCCTGTGCGCGACAGTCCGGCTAGCGCCGGAAGGGTTTGAACGGACTGTCGCTTGCGGTCAACAACGATCTCAGCTGCCCGGTGATTACGGCGGCGTGCTCCACCGGCGCCAGGTGGCGGTGTTCCGGGTTGATAATGAGCCGGCTGTTGGGCAGGTCGCGGCTTAGCGCGCGCGACATCGCCGGGGTCGAGCCGGCGTCGGCGGCGCCGGTTATCACCAGCGCCGGGCAGGTTACGCCGGCCAATGGATATTGGCCCATCTCCGCCTCGGCGTACGCGAACAGGCGGTACGCTTTCAAGTAACCGCCGTCGTCAGCGTTGTTGCCGTGCCGCGCAAAAATCGCCCGGATCTGGTTCACGGCGTCGGCGTGGTCGCGCCGCCATGCGGCGGAAAACCAGCGTTCGATGGCGGCTTCAACGACCGCCGTAGGGCCGTGGTCGCGGGTCGTGCGGTAGCGCTCACGCACCCCCCGGCACTGGGCTTCGGTGCGTTGATAGACGCTGTGCAGCAGGCCAAGATGGGTCAGGCGCCGGGGCAGCAGGGAGGCGAAGGCGTGGGCGATCAGCGCGCCCATGGAGAACCCGGCGAGGGCAAAACGCCCGATGCCGAGGTGCTCCGTGAGATCCTGCAACTGGTCAACGTAGTCGGCGATTTTCCGCTCGCCGCCGGGATTGTGGCTACGGCCATGGCCGAGAAAATCGTAGGTCAGCACCGCGAAGTCCGCGGCCAGCAACTCCACCGGAACGCGCCACATGGTGTGGTCGAGGCCAACGCCGTGAACCAATACCACCAGCGGTTTTTGTTGGGGGTCGCCGCTCAGCTGGTAATGCGTGCCGCGAAAATTCCGGTTCCGGTGAGTGGTCAATTCGCTGGTGCTCGTTTGCAAAGGGGTGGGGGTGGAGGGTGGAGGGTGGATGGTGGGGCGTGCAGGATTCGAACCTGCGACCACCTGATTAAAAGTCAGATGCTCTACCAACTGAGCTAACGCCCCCTTTGCAACCTGCCGATCCCGGCGCGATGAACAAACCCCAAAGAGGCGCGATTATCCCGATCCGGAGCGCGCCGGTCAATTCTTTCGCGGGAGATACTTACTGCTGGATGGTCTGCTCGATGCGGCGCAACCGGGTCTGCGCCGACACCGCCACTTGATGGCCGGGGAAGCGCGTCAGGATGTCGCGGAAAATTTCCGCCGCTTCCTGGTAGGCGCCGATGTCGTACTGGATATACCCGATCTTCAGCAACGCTTCGGGCACGCGCGGGCTGTCGGGATAGCGGGTCGCGACGATGCGAAAGCCCACCAGCGCGGCTTCAAACTCGCGGTTCACGTAGCGCGCTTCCGACACCCAGTAATAGGCATCGTCCGCCAACTGGCTTTCGGGCCAGGTGTCCGCCAGCCGCTGAAACCCGGCGATGGCGTCCTGGTACTTGCTTTGCTTGAGCAGGTTGAAGGCCTGCTCGTAGGCCTGCTGTTCCGGCAGCGTTACCGCCCCGGTCTGGCCTTCGTCGGGGGGCGTAACCCCCGGCGTTTGGGGGGTTGCGGGGACCACGATCGCGAGGTCGGCGTTGCCCGGCGTGGCGGGATCGGTTGTGATGCCGTCAACGGCGCCGGGGGTCGGGACGGGCGTGAGGCCGGGGGTAGCGGGGGTCAGGCCGGGAATGGCGATGACGTTGCCGTTGCCCGCGACTCCCGGTTGTTGGCCCGGTTGCACCGGCAGCAGCAGACGCTGGGCGCGTTCCAGGCTGAGCAAGCGGCGGTCCAAATCCTGGACAAAATTCTGCTGGCGCCGCTTGGCGGTTTCGGCGTTGAACTCGATTTCTTCCACCTCGTTGCGCAGCTTCTTGAGTTCTTCCTTGATTTCGGTCAGTTGCTCCAAAGCCCTGAGCGTCTCGGCGGCGGCGGGTGCCGGGGCCGGGGTCTGTGCCGGAGCCGGAGCCTGAACCGGCTGGGTCGGCGTCTGAACCGGAACCGGATGCGTGCTCTGGGCGGGCGGTGGCAATACGCAGCCGCCGAGCGCCAGTAACGGCAACAAAGCCGGCAGCCATCGGCGCGAGGTTGTTTTATCGGTCATTTCTTTTGCCATTTGCCATTTATTATGGGTCATTGTCCCGGTGTGCTTCCGCTCCCCATGACAATACCAATAATACCATTGCCGGTCATTGCCGCCCGCTACTGATACAGAATCTCAACCCGGCGGTTGAGGCCCCAGGCGCTGTCATCGTGGCCGAGGGCAACCGGGCGCTCTTCGCCGTAGGAAACCGTCTGGATGCGGTTTGCGCCGACGCCGAGCGCCGCCAGCACGTCGGCTACGGATTTGGCGCGGTCTTCGGCGAGGGCGAGGTTGTATTCCCTGGTTCCGCGCTCGTCGGCGTGGCCTTCGAGGATGATCCGGACGTTGGAGACGCCGTTCAGGTAGCGGGCGTGGGCCTGCACTACGGCTTCCCCTTCGGCGCTCATGATGCTGCTGTCGTATTCAAAGTAGATTACCCGCCGGGCGAGCAGGTCGCCGTCGTTGCTCTGATCGCTTTGGCCGCTTTGCTCAAGGCCCTCCGCGTCCGTGCCGACGTCGCCGCCGAGGCCGGTGGCGCTCGCTTCTGCGGTACCGGCTTCTCCGGCGGTGCCGTGGATGGCTTGTTCTTCCACCACGACCTGGTCGTTCACCGCCGCGCCGCCGCCACAGCCGGCGATACCGGCGATACCGGCCATCATTACGCCGGCGAACAACACATTGATATAAGGTGGCAATTTACGCATGGCAGTATCCTCTGAAGTGTTAGCCCGTACGGTCACGGTTTTCGGTTGTTTCGGTTGAATGGCGACCACGCCGGTTCGCGCACAGTACCAGCACCGGCACCGGCACCGGTTCCGGCACTGCTTTGCAATCGCAGAACCTGGTGCACCCGGCCGTCCGGGGAAACCGCGGCCAGCACGTTGCGCCCGCCGGATTGGGTGGCGTACATGATCATCTCGTCGTTGGGCGCGAAGCTGGGCGATTCATCCTGGCGGGTGCGGGTCAGTTCATTCACGGTTCGGTCCGTGGCCGAGTATATCCCAACTCGGAAGCCATTGCCCTGATTGGTGATCAATACCATGGATTTGCCGTCGCTGGAATAACTGGCACCGGCGTTGTATTTGCCCTTGAAGGTGAGCCGCTGGGCGGCGCCCCCGGCGGCGGGGATGCGGTAAATCTGCGGCGTCCCGGAGCGGCTTGAGGTGAAGACGATGGTGCCGCCGTCCGGCGACCACGCGGGTTCGGTGTCAATGGCGGTGTGGCGGGTCAGGCGGCGCAGGTTGCCGCTTTTCAGGTCGTAGATGTAGATCTCGGAATTGCCCGCCATGGACAGCGTCATCGCCAGCCGCCCGCCGTCCGGCGACCACGCCGGCGCGCCGTTGATGCCGTCGTATTCGGCGACCCGCCGGCGCTCGCCGCTCCACAGATCCTGGACGTAGATCATCGAACGATTTTTCTCAAACGAGACGTAGGCCAGCCGGTTGCCGTCCGGCGACCACGCCGGGGAGAGGATGGGCTGCGGCGATTCAAGGATGGTTTTGGGGTCGTGGCCGTCGGAATCCGCGACCTTCAACAAGTAGCGTTTCCCCGATGACGCCTCTTCCACGGTGACGTAGGCGATGCGGGTGTCGAAGGCGCCGGGTTTGCCGATCAGCGTCTCGTAGATGAGGTCGCTGATCTGGTGGGCGGCCTTGCGAAGCCGCGCCGCCGGCACCACGAATTTCCGCCCCGCCAACTGCCTTTCCCGGAACACGTCGAGCAGCCGGAAGCGCACCTCAAGGCGGCCGTTGCCGGCGTCGGTTACGCGCCCGATCACCAGCGCCTCGGCTTTGAGCAGGCGCCAGTTTTTGTATTGAACCGCCTGCGGGTCGTGGGGCCGGGCGAGAAAATCGCCCCGCGACAACGGCGCAAACTTTCCGCTGTGCGCAAGATCCGCCTCAATCACGCCGCCCGGCAGGTCGGCACCCACGCTCACGCCCACGCCCTCCAGCCCGAACGGCACGATGGCGATGGGGATGGCCGCTTCCACGCCTTTGGTGACTTCAATGGTCAACACCGCCGCCGCCGGGGAAAATCCCGATAGCGCCAGCGACAGCATTGTCGTCAGCATGGCCGACAACGCGCCGGTGAAAGCGTTTTTCAAGCCGCGCCTAGTAGGCATCGGGGCTGAACTTGAAGTCAAACTCGTTGATGAACTCATAGTATTCCGGGTTGCTCGGAAACGGCAGCGGCGAAGCCTTGTGCACCGCGCGTTCCGCGGACTGGTCGAAGAACGGGTCGCCGCTGCTTCGGGTAACCCGCGCCGAGGTCACGCGCCCGTCGCGGGCTACTTTAACCCGAATGACAACCGTGAGGCCAGCCTGACTGATCCGCGGCCGCAGCCAGTTGCTTTCCACCTCGGCGGCGATGCGGTCCACCAGCGCGCTCAGCGCATCGGCGGCGTCGCTTTGGGTTTTGGCGCGCTGCTCTTCTTCGAGTTGCTTGCGAAGCTGTTCGGCGCGCCGGCGTTTGGCTTCTTCTTCGGCTTCGCGTTTTTTTTGTGCCTCTTCAGCCTGGCGTTTTTTCTCAGCCGCTTTGCGTTTTTTTTCCGCTTCTAGTTTTTTTCTTTGTTCATCGGCCTTGCGCTTTTTCTCGGTTTCGCGTTTTTTCTTTTCCGCCGCCGCTTTGCGTTTCTTTTCGGCGTCCTGTTTTTTCTTCAACGCTTCGGCTTTGCGTTTCTTCTCAGCCGCCTGCTTTTTCTTTAACTCCTCGGCTTCGCGTTTTTGCTTTTGTTCTTCGGCCTTGCGTTTTTTCTCCGCTTCGGCATCGCGCTTGCGCTTCAGGTCTTCCTGTTTCTTTTTTTCATCCGCCTGGCGGCGGAGCAGTTCTTCAAGGTCTCTGGCCGCCTGCTCGGCTTCAAGATCCCGGGCCGCCACCGCCACCGCCTGGATCGGTTCGACGCCGCCGCGCTTGACGTTGTCGCGCCAGTTGAAGTTGTAAAACAAAAACGCGATCAGCACTCCATGGATTACGGCGGTGAACAACAGCGCCTTCGAGAGGAGGCCGAACCGCCTCAACCTTTTTCCCATCAGGACCCCGGCGATTCCGTCACCAGCCCCACCGACCTGACCCCGGCGGCTTGCAGCAGCACCATGGCCCGCACCACGTGGGCGTAGGCCACCGCGCCGTCGCCGCGCACCAGGAAGGGCGCGTCTGGATTGCGCCGCAAAACCGCGCGCGCGGTGCGCTCGATTTCTTCCGCCGAGGCGGTTTTTTCCGGGTCGTCGTTGAGATAGTAGTTGCCGCCGGCGTCCACGGTGACCACGAACGGCTCCTGGTCTTCGTTCTTGATGGGCTCGGCGGCGGCTTCGGGAAGATCCACCTTCACGCCCTGGCTGAGTAGCGGCGCGGTGACCATGAAAATAATCAACAATACCAGCATCACGTCAACGTAAGGGACCACGTTGATCTCCCCCATGAGGCGTTTTTTGCGGCCGTAGCGGCTGCGGCTCATTTGACTTTGGTCGCCAGGTCCTGGCGGTTGACGATGCTCAAAAACTCTTCCATGAACACTTCGTAGCGGTTGGTGAGGCGCTCGGCGGTGTGCGCGAAACTGTTGTAGGCGATGACCGCCGGGATGGCGGCGAACAGGCCCATGGCGGTGGCGATCAGCGCTTCGGAAATGCCCGGCGCCACGGTGGCGATGGTAACCTGCTGCAGCACGCCGATGGAGCGGAACGAGTTCATGATGCCCCACACCGTGCCGAACAGCCCGACGTAGGGGCTGGTGGAGCCGACCGTGGCGAGGAACGACAGGTGGATTTCCAGGTTGTCGATTTCGCGGCTCAGCGCCACGCGCATGGAGCGGTGCACGCCGTCCACCACGTCGGCGCGGCTGACGTTGGGCTTGTGGTGCAGGCGGTTGTATTCGTGGTAGCCGGCGATGAAGATGTTGACGATGCCTTCGGGTTCGCCTTTGCCGCCCTTGCCGATCTCGCCACCCTCGTTGCCGTCCCGGTCCCGGTCCCGTTCATTGGACTCGCCGCTCCAGTCGTTGTAGATGCGGTGCATCTCGCCGCCGGACCAGAATTGTTCCTCAAACTGGTCGGCGATTCTGGTCAAGCGTTTGTAGGTGGTTCGCTTGCGGTCGATCATGTACCACGAGACCACCGATGCCAGCAGCAGGATGAGCATCACCAACTGCACCAGGAAACCGGCGTTGGCGATCAGGCTGATGACCGACAGGCCGTCGCGCTCGGTGATGAGTTCAATGGGCATTGGAAGTAATCAGGGAAGTGGTCGGGAAAATTCGTCGGTCAGATGGTTGCCGCAGGGACAGGCCGCGACTTGCCCCTGCAACCCGCCGCAAACAGGCACCGCCGCAAACAGACAAGCCCGCTCCATATAGCCCGGATGCGC
This sequence comes from Candidatus Poriferihabitaceae bacterium, assembly GCA_965212085.1. Lineage (GTDB taxonomy): Bacteria > Pseudomonadota > Gammaproteobacteria > Arenicellales > Poriferihabitantaceae > JAHRAW01. The sequence goes on from OZ243042.1 coordinate 547,117, forward strand.
CGTAGTATACAACGCCGCCGGCGCCGGTATCCTGGTAATTTATCTGCGGCGCGAGGGAGAAGTTAGCGCCCCTTTTCATTTTCGGAACCTTCGGTATTTCCGGAAAACAATTCCCGCTGGCGGCTGGCGACGTCTTTGGGCATGTCAAGGCCGAGGCGCCGCCACGCCGATTTGGTGGCCATGCGCCCGCGCGAGGTGCGCATCAAAAAACCCTGCTGAATCAGGTACGGCTCGATGACGTCCTCGATGGTGCCGCGCTCCTCGCCGATGGCGGCGGCGATGCTGTCTATGCCCACCGGCCCGCCGTCAAACTTGTTCATGATCGCCAGCAGCACGTTGCGGTCCAAAACGTCCAGCCCGAAACTGTCCACTTCCAGCATATCCAGCGCGCGGTTGGAGACCGCTTCGGTGAGCCGCCCGTCGGCCTTGACCTCGGCGTAGTCGCGCACCCGGCGCAGCAGGCGGTTGGCGATGCGCGGCGTGCCCCGCGAGCGCGCCGCCACCGCTTTCACGCCGTCGTCGTCGTATTCAATGCCGAGCAGCCGCGCCGAGCGTTCGACGATCTGCGCCAGTTCTTCGGCGTCGTAAAACTCCAGCCGCTGCACGATGCCGAAGCGGTCTCGCAGCGGCGAGGTCAGCAGCCCGGCGCGGGTGGTCGCGCCGACCAGCGTGAACGGCGGCAGGCTCAGCTTGATGGAGCGCGCCGCGGGCCCTTCGCCGATGATGATGTCCAGTTGGTAGTCCTCCATGGCGGGATACAGGATTTCTTCGATGGCCGGGTTGAGCCGGTGTATCTCGTCAATGAACAGGACGTCGCCGGTCTCCAGGTTGGTGAGGATGGCCGCCAGGTCGCCGGCCTTCTCCAGCACCGGGCCCGAGGTCTGCCGCATGCGCGCGTCCATCTCGTTGGCGAGAATGTGCGCGAGGGTGGTCTTGCCGAGGCCGGGGGGGCCGAACACCAGCGCGTGGTCGAGGGCTTCGTCGCGGTTGCGCGCCGCTTGGATGAAGATCTCCAGTTGCTCGCGGATTTTCGGCTGGCCGATGAACTCTTCCAGGCGCGCAGGCCGCAAACTGCGGTCGAGTTTTTGCTCGTGGGGGGGATCGCCGCCGCCGCCGGGGGCCAGCAAAGGGTTGAAGTCGCTCATGGCCGGTTCATCACTTGCCCATTACTTGCCCATTACTTGCCCATTACTTGCTCAGGTACTGCAAGGCGTTGCGAATCAAATCCTCGCGCCCGCCACCGTCGGTTTCCACGGCGCGCACCGCGCGGTTGGCGTCGGCGGCCTTGTAGCCGAGGGCGAGCAATGCGCCGATGGCGTCCTGCACCGGGCCGGCGTTGGCGGGGTCGGCGGCTGCGTGGTCCGCCGCGCCGAGGGTGTCTATGCGGTCGCGCAGGTCGAGGATCATGCGCTGGGCGGTTTTTTTGCCGATGCCCGGCACGCGGGTAAGGGCGGCGACGTCTTCGCGGTGGATGCAGGCGATGAACTGGCCCGCGCTCAGGGTCGAGAGAATCGCCAGCGCCACCCGCGGCCCGACCCCGTTGATGCGCAGCAGGGCGCGAAATAACTCCCGCTGGGGCTGGTCGGAAAACCCATACAACAGCTGCGCGTCCTCGCGCACCACGAGGTGAACGAACAATGAAACCGGCCGGTCGTCCTCGGGCAGGTCGTAGAAAGTGGTCATCGGCGCTTCCAGTTCATAGCCGACGCCGCCGACTTCGAGCAGCAGAAACGGGGGCTGCTTTTGCATCAGCCGGCCGCTGAGATGGCCGATCATTTGGGGTTGCCGGTCGGTGTGTCGGTCATTGTGTCGGTCAGTGTAAGGTTGCGGGATCGGTTACGAAGCGCGGTTCAATTTTTCTTCGACCTGCATGGTGTGAATATGACAGATCGCGCAGGCCAGCGCATCCGCTTCATCGCTGCCCGGCGGCGCGCGCAGTCCGAGCAGCACGCGCACCATGTGTTGCACTTGCTCCTTTTTGGCGCTGCCCGCGCCCACCACGGCGCGCTTGATTTGCAGCGCGGAGTATTCCTCCACCTCAAGGCCGGCCACCACCGCCGCGCACACCGCGCTGCCGCTGGCCTGCCCCAGCACCAGCGCCGAGCGCGCGTTGTTGGCGACGAATACCTGCTCCACCGCCACCGCGTCGGGGCGGTGTTGCTCGATGACGCGCTGAACGCCGCGATAGATTTCCCCGAGGCGCGCGCTCAACGGGCCGCCGTCCATGCGCACACATTCCCAGGCGACCGGGCGCAGGCCGTCGCGGGTCGTCTCCACCACGCCGAGGCCGGTCCTGCGGGAACCCGGATCAATGCCCAGCACCCTCATGGCGAAGTCTCCATCCCCATCTTCATCCCCATCCCCATCAACCGGCCTCGACAAAAGCCGCGTTGGTGAACACGTTCTGGACGTCATCCAGCTGTTCAAGGGCGTCAATCAAGCGCGCCGCCTGCTCGGCGTCATCGCCGCTCAGTTCGGTGTGGGTGGCCGGGCGTTGAATCAATTCGGACACCTCCGGCGCGAGTTCGGCTTCCCGGAAAGCCCGCTCCACTTCCGGGTAGTCCTGGGGCGAGGCCACCACTTCGACGATGCCGTCTTCGCTGTCAATGTCATCGGCCCCGGCCGCCAGCGCGATCTCCATGATGCGCTCCTCGTCGGCGCCTTCGGAAAAGATCAGCGAGCCGATTTTCTCGAACAGGTAAGACACCGAACCATCGGTGCCGAGATTGCCGCCGTGTTTGACAAAGGCGTGGCGAACCTCGCTGACCGCGCGGTTGCGGTTGTCGGTGGCACATTCCACCAGCACCGCCACGCCGCCGGGGCCGTAGCCCTCGTAGCGGATCTCTTCAATGGCGTCGCCGCCGGCGTTCCCCGCCCCGCGCTTTACCGCCCGCTGAATGGTGTCCCTGGTCATGTTGGCCGCCAGCGCCTTGTCAACCGCCGAGCGCAAGCGCGGATTGGCGTCCGCATCGCCGCCGCCGAGACGCGCGGCAACCGTGATTTCCTTGATCAGTTTGGTAAAAACCTTGCCGCGCCTGGCGTCCTGGGCCGCTTTACGGAACTTGATATTCGCCCATTTGCTGTGGCCGGCCATCGGTGCCTCCCGCTAGTCGCCAAAACTGACTTGCTTGAGTTTTTCCCGGCGCGCGCGAATTCTCGCCTGCAAATATACCATCGGGCGGTCGCCTTTAACGCTGTTGCAATTTCCGCACAGCAATTGCAAGTTGCCGACATAATCTCCACCGCCTTTGTTTCTTGGGATAATGTGGTCAAGGTGAAAATCCCATTTCTCAAAATGTCGCTGACAACCGGCGCAGTCGCCGCCCTGCTCGCCGTATAAGCGGTCTTTTATTTTGTTCTTTTGGGTGGTGTTTTTTAAGTTAATGGCGGATATATCGGTGCGTTCCGGTATGTCCGTTCGGTGGATAAAATTCAGCCTTTCTTTGGGAGCGAAATGTTTAAGCACCCCCGCGTCATCCGTTAGCCGTTCCATCAAAATATCCGCCGCGGGCTCGGCAATATCAATGCCAATCCATTTGCGGCGGTGTTGTTGCGCGGCGACCATTGCGGTTGCACATCCGCAGAATGGATCCAAAACAACGTCGCCTTCGTTGCTGCCGGCCTTGATGACGCGCTCCAATAGGGCCAGCGGTTTTTGTGTCGGGTAGTCGGTGCGCTCTTTTGAACTGCCTGACAGATAAGGAATTCCGAGAAAAACGTCGCTTTGCCTGACGCCTTCAACCTGGTCTAAATAACTTTTGTTCTTAGCCGTGCCTTTGGTGTCTTTGCGCCGCAAAGTTCTAAAAACTCTGCCATCCATGTTAAGCAAACTTTCATAAGTGTGCGTTCCCTTTAACTTCTCAATGCTGCCATCGGATTTTTCCAAAAACCGATATTCCTTTAAAGATTGTTCGTTATGTTTCGTGTAGATTTGGTTAAATACCGCTTGTTTGCTTTTGGCGTAAAATAAAATGCAATCGTGTTGTTTTTGCAAACTTTTGGCTTTTGCCGTCCAGCGTCCATAGTGCCAAATAATTTCATTTCTAAAATTGCTTCGCCCAAAAATGCCGTCCAATACTATTTTTAGATAATGACTGGCAGTCGGGTCACAGTGCAGGTAAATATTGCCGGTGAGTTTTAGCACCCGGTGGCACTGAATCATCCGTTGTGCCATGTAAGTGATGTAAGACATCATCGCCTTGCTGTGGGCGTCCCCGATTGTTTGGATGTAATCCACCAGGGCGGGGTAGTCAATTACCAAACGTTCCAGGGTTTCGGCGTCAACATCCTGCCAGGTCCACATATCCTTAAACTCCGCTCCCGCCGCCTTGCTCCCGACCGGCGCTTTGTACATGCGCTTGCTGTTAAACGGCGGGTCAAGGTATATCAAATCAATACATTCGCTGTTCATTCCATTGAGAATATAAAGATTGTCACCGGTGAATAAGGCGTTGGGTTTTATATTCATTTTGTTACTCCGTGTAGTTGGTTTCTCATTATAACCATTTGCGCGGCGCCGGTATTATTGCCGGGGGTTGGTTTTTACGCCGCCCGTTTTCCCGATCTGCAAACCAAGCTCCCTGAGCTGCTTGCGGTCAACCGGACTCGGCGCTTCGGTCAGCAGGCACGAGGCTTTTTGCGTTTTGGGGAAGGCGATTACGTCGCGGATGGACTCGGCGCCGCTCAGCAGGGCGGCGAGACGGTCTATGCCGAAGGCGATGCCGCCGTGGGGCGGGGCGCCGTATTGCAGGCCTTCGAGGAGGAAGCCAAACTCGGTTTCGGCCTGTTGGCGGGGGATGCCGAGGGCATCGAGGATTTGCCGTTGCAGGCCGGCGTCGTGGATGCGGATGGAGCCGCCGCCGATTTCCGCGCCGTTCAGCACCAGATCATATGCTCGCGACAAGACCCGGCCGGGGTCGCCGGCGAGCCATTGAATATCTTCTTCGCGGGGGGCGGTGAACGGGTGGTGCTGGGGTTCCCATCGCCGCGCTTCTTCGTTCCACGCCACCAGCGGGAAGTCCACCACCCACAACGGCTTCCAGCCCGCTTCCACCAGTTCCAGGTCGCGGGCGGTCTTGAGCCGCAGCGCGCCGAGGGCGTCGTTGACCACCGATGCGCGGTCGGCGCCGAAAAAAATCAGGTCGCCGCTTTGGGCGGCGGTGCGTTCGAGGATTCCCGCAAGCGCGTCATCGGGCAAGAATTTGGTGATCGGCGATTGCAGGCCGTCCCGCGGACTGGCGGCGGCGGGGTCGTTGACCTTGATGTATGCCAGTCCGCCGGCGCCGAATGGTTTGACGAACTCGGTGTACTGGTCAATCTGCGCGCGGGACAGGCGGGCGCCGCCGGGGATGTTGAGCGCCGCCACGCGCCCCGCCGGGTCGCGGGCGGGGGCCGCGAAAACCTTGAACTCGACTTCGGCCATGAGGTCGGTCAACTCGCTCAACTCCAGGGCAACGCGCAGATCCGGCCGGTCGTTGCCGTAGCGGGACAGCGCTTCGGCGTGGCTCAGGCGCGGTATGGGGTCGGGCAGCGCAACGCCAGCCACGGCCCGGAACAACTCCCGGATCATCTCCTCCATCAGGGTCATGACTTCGTCCTCATCCACGAACGACATCTCGACGTCCAACTGGGTGAACTCGGGCTGGCGGTCGGCGCGCAGGTCTTCGTCCCGGAAGCAGCGGGCGATTTGATAGTAGCGTTCAAACCCGGCCACCATCAGCAACTGCTTGAACAACTGCGGCGACTGCGGCAGGGCGAAAAACCGGCCGGGGTGGGTGCGGCTGGGAACCAGGTAGTCGCGCGCGCCTTCGGGGGTCGAGCGGGTCAGGATGGGGGTTTCGATGTCCACAAAATCCCGCGCGTCTAGAAAACGCCGCATCTCGCTAACCAGGCGGTGGCGCAAGCGCAGGGCCTGCTGCATCGGCGCACGCCGCAGATCCAAAAAGCGGTACTTGAGGCGCACCGGCTCGCTGATCTCGTCGTCGTCCAACTGAAACGGCAGGGGCGCGGCGCGGTTCAGCAGATCGATGCGCTCCGCCACCACTTCAATTTCCCCGGTGGGCAACTCCGGATTTTCGGTTCCTTCGGGCCGCCGGCGCACCGTGCCGGTCACCCCCAGCACGAACTCGTTGCGCGCCTGATCGGCCGCCGCAAAAGGCGCCGGCGCGTCCGGGTCGGCGACCACCTGCACGCGGCCGCTGCGGTCGCGCAGGTCAATGAAGATCACGCCGCCGTGATCGCGGCGGTTCAACACCCAGCCGGCGAGGGAGACGGTGCGGCCAACGTCGTCGAGGTTTAGGTGGCCGCTTAGGTGAGTGCGCATGGGGGTTGGGGTTGGTTTGGTCATTTCCGTGAAAGGGGTTGTCCGGCTACGTGCGCGAGAGTCCGGCTGTGCCGGAAGGGTTTAAACGGATACCCGCTTTCACGGCGGCGTTCAAGTTTCCATTGGGGCGCTTGGGGGCGCTTTTTTTGCCGGCTTGGTGGTCGGCTCAGTGGCCGGCTCAGTGGAGGACGGCTTTTCCCCGGCGTTGTCTTTTTTGGCCTTTTGCTCGTCGGTGGTTTTGGACTGCTCGCCGTCCTTTTTGGCGCCGCTGTTTTTGAAGTCGGTTTCGTACCAGCCGCCGCCCTTGAGGCGGAACGCCGCCCGGGAGATCAGTTTTTTCAAACTGGCCTCGCCACATTCCGGGCAGTAGCACAACGGCTCGTCGGCAATTTTTTGCAGGGCTTCCAGGCGGTGCCCACAGGCGTTGCACTGGTATTCGTAAAACGGCATCGGTTGCTCCCGTCTCCTCAACGGACGGCAAAAATGGTGCGCGGCATTATATCCGAAAGCCGAAACCGCCGTCACATTAAAAGGGGCGGGAATCCGTTCAAACCCTTCCGGCGATAGCCGGACTGTCGCGCACAGGGATGTGCGCGCGGCGCTGGAAACAGGAGTTTCCCCGCGCTGCAAAGGGGGGCGCGGGGGGTCTCCCCCCGCAAAAGCGCGTCACGCGCACAAAACGCGCCCCGCGCACCGCAAATGCGCGTCACGAGCCCCGGGCATCGCCGACCCAGTCCAGCCCCGAACCGCTGCTGTCCACCGGCTCGCCGTCCTTGTCCACGCAGTAGCGGCCAAAGACCACGGCCTCAAAAACCGCGCCGTGTTTGCGCAGCAGGGTGTGTTCAAACAGGATGCTGCGATGCACTTTGGCGCCGCCTTGCAGGTGGCAGCCGTGGGAGATCCAGGTCGGGCCGTGGATTTCGCAGCCGGCTTCTATGCGGGAGTTGGCGCCGATGTACACCGGCCCTTCGATGAGCACGTCGTCCCAGTCAACCTTCACGTTCAAGCCGGTCCACACCTGCGGCAGCACTTCCCGGCCGGGCATTCGGATGCCCCGCAGCAGGCCGCGCATGAGTTGCTGGTTGGCGCTCCAGTAGTCGCTCAAGCGGCCGATGTCCACCCAGTGAAAAGGCAGCTCAATGGCCTGAAACGGCAGCTTTTTTTCGATCAGTCCGGGCAGCAGTTGCGCGCCCATGTCGTACACCGTGTCGGGCGGGATCTGCTCGAGGATTTCCGGCTCAAACAGGCAGATGCCGGTGTTGACCAGGTTGGATTTGGCTTCTTCCACGGTGGGCTTTTCCTGGAAGGAGGTGATCATGCCGCGCGCGTCGCAGACCACCACGCCGTAGTTGGAGACCCGCTCTTTGGGAACCTTGTGCACCACGATGCTGGCTTTGGCGCCGGACTGCCAGTGCTTGCGCAGCGCCGAGGTCAGGTCGAGGTCGAAGATGGCGTCGCCGCACACCACCAGAAAGGTGTCGTCAAAAAAACCCCCGAACTCGTGGATGCGCTTGATGCCCCCCGCCGAGCCGAGGGGTTCGCTGACCACCTTGCCCTTCTCGATGCGGCCCTCAAAGGAATAGCCGATGCTCACCCCCCAGCGCCGGCCGTCGCCGAAATAGTTTTCGATGGACTCGGGCAGGTGGCTGACGTTCACCATGATGTTGGTGAAGTTGTGGGCGGCGAGTTGCTCGATCAGGTATTCCATCACCGGCTTGCCGAGCACCGGAATCATCGGCTTGGGCAGCTCGTAGGTCAGCGGCTGCACGCGGGTCCCCCGGCCCGCCGCCAGGATCATGGCTTTCATTGCGGTAATGTTGCGCGTTTCACGCTGTAAAAAAAGCCCCGTCGCCGAGGCTTTTTTCGGGTTGATGGCGCGGTTCGGCGTCAGTCGTCGCCGCCGAACAGGCCGAAGATGTGCAGCAGGCTCATGAACAGGTTGTAGATGGTGATGTAGAGGGTGATGGTGGCCATGATGTAGTTGGTTTCACCGCCGTTCACGATCTGGCTGGTTTGAAACAAAATCAGGCCGGACATCAGCAGCACAAACATCGCCGACACCGCCAGCGACAACGCCGGCATGGAGAAAATCACCGCCGCGAGGCCGGCGATAAACGCCACCAGGATGCCCACCATCAGCATGCCGCCGATGAAGGAGAAATCCTTTTTGGTGGTCAGCACATAAGCCGACAGCCCGACAAAAATAATGCCGGTTCCGCCGAGGGCGGTCATCACCACCTGGCCGCCGTTGGCCAGGGCCGACATATAGATATTGACGATGGGGCCGACCGTGAACCCCATAAAACCGGTGAAGGCGAACACCAGCACCAGCCCCAGCGGCGAGTTGCGGAATTTGGTGGTCAAAAACAGCAGGCCAAACCATCCCACCAGCGTGATGACGATGCCGAGGGGCGCCACGTTCATCGCCATCGCGACCCCGGCCATCACCGCGCTGAACAACAAGGTCATGGCGAGCAACAGGTAGGTATTTCTCAATACCCGGTTGATCTCCACCCCGTGGGCCATTCCGCCTCGGGCCCGCATAACCGCACTTTCAAATTCAGCCATTTTATTCACCTCATAAGTCAAACGATGACAAAGTATAGCAAATTGACGCCGCTTCGGGCGGTCAATTTGGATTTGGGTTGAGTATATAACATATCGGCGAATCGGGGGAAATCAAGGGAGCGGGGCGCGGGTAAACCCCTGTTTCCAGCGCCGGAAGGGTTTGGGCGGCGGGCGGGAACTTTGTGCGCAAGTAGGGACAGGGCGCGACCTGCCCCTGCGCCGCCGCCGGTTGGACGGCCGTGTCCTGTGGCGGGGTGGGTTATTCGGTGGCCTTGTGCCGGGTGTTTTCGAATTGTTGCAGTTGTTCGGCGGACGGCTCGGTCGCGTACTTGGATTTGTACTCGGCGTAGGGCATGCCGTACACCGCTTCGCGGGCCTGGTCGTAGTCCATTTCAACGCCGCGCTCGGCGGCTGCGCTTCGGTACCACTTGGAAAAACAGTTGCGGCAGAAGTACGCCAGGTTCATCAGGTCAATGTTCTGCACTTCGGGGTGTTTGCGAAAGTGTTCTATCATTTTGCGGTACACCGCCGCCTGGATTTCGGTTTCGGTTTGTTGCTGCGGGTCAATATCGGACATGGCTGTGGCCTCGGAAAAATAAGTATGCGCGACCGGGTGCCGGGTGCCGCGGGCCGCGCATTTTGAACAACCTGGCCTTTGATTGTAGCACCGCACCGAAATGGGCCGCCATCCCGCCCCGCGCTTTGCTATACTTGCCGTCCGCCTCCCCCGCCATTGACGATGGAACCACAAAGCGCCATTGACCACGCCCGCTCGGTGATTGAAATCGAAGCGCAGGCGGTTACTGCGCTGGCCGCGCGCATCGGCCCGGAGTTTGCGGCCGCCTGCGATATGCTCTTGAACTGCCGTGGCCGGGTGGTGGTGATCGGCATGGGCAAGTCCGGCCACGTCGGCGGCAAGATCGCCTCGACGCTGGCGAGCACCGGCACCCCGGCTTTCTTCGTCCACCCCGGCGAGGCGAGCCACGGCGACCTCGGCATGATCACCCCCCACGACGTGGCGCTGGTCATTTCTAACTCCGGGGAAACCTCGGAGGTCATCACCATCCTGCCCATCGTCAAGCGCATCGGCACCGGCCTCGTGACCATGAGCGGCAACCTTGAATCCTCCCTGGCGAAGCAGTCCGACGCCTGCCTCGACATCAGCGTCGCGAAGGAAGCCTGCCCGCACAACCTCGCGCCCACCGCCAGCACCACGGCGGCGCTGGTGATGGGGGACGCGCTGGCGGTGGCGGTGCAGCGCATGCGCGGATTTTCGGCGCAGGATTTCGCCCGCACCCATCCCGGCGGCGTGCTGGGCAAGCGCCTGTTGTTGTACGCCTCCGACCTGATGCACACCGGCGATGAGTTGCCGCTGGTCAGCCACACCGCCACGCTGCGCCAGTTGGTGCTGGAGATGTCCTCAAAATCCCTGGGCATGGCCGGCGTGGTGGACGACCACAACAAACTGCTCGGCATGTTCACCGACGGCGACCTGCGCCGCTCCCTCAACAACCAGGTGGACATCTACAACAGCAACGCCGTGGAGCTGATGACGCCGGACCCGTTCACCATTGCGCCCGATACCCTGGCCGCAGAGATCGTCAAGATCATGCGCGAATTCGCCCAGCGCGGCCCCCACGCCGTTAACTGCGTGTTCGTCGTCGACGACGAGGGTTGCGTACTGGGGGCGCTCAATACCCACGACCTGCTCAGGGCCGGGGTCATCTGAGGCGTTTGTTCTATGGATCGCAGGCAAAACCTGGTCTTGTTCGTGCTGGTGCTGCTGCTGGCGGGGATTGCGGCGTGGCTTGAGTTCGGGCTGCTCGGCGGTCCCGGGCGCGGGGTCGCCGCATCACCGACCGTTGAACCGGATTACTACATCGAAAACTTCACCTCCACCGGCCTGGATAGCGCCGGCAAAAAGTACCGGGTGATCGCCGACCGCCTGGCGCATTACCCCCTCGACGACCGCGCGCTGCTGGAGCGCCCGCACATCATCCAGTACGACCCCGCCGGCGGCGCGGCGCGCCACATCCACGCCGATAGCGGCTGGCTCTACGACGACGATGCCGTGGTGTCGTTGTCCGGCAACGTCCGGGTCATCGAAAAACCGGACGGCGATGGCGATGGCGGTGGTGGTGGAGCGGTGGTTACCTCGGAAAAAATGTTGATTCGCCTCAAGGGCGGGCGCGGCTGAGTCGTGAACTTCAGGAATTTGGGTTCGGGTTCGGGTTTGGGTTTTGGATGGGGCCACGCCCTCGCCGTGGCCGCGCTGGCCGGCGTTGCGAACCTGCCGGCGTTGGCCCTGGACTCGGACAAGAACCAACCGGCGACCCTGGAGGCCGACGACTTTGAGCTGGACCTTGCCACCGGCGTGCGCACCTACCGGGGCGGCGTGGTCTTTCGCCAGGGCAGCATACACCTGGATTGCGATGAGTTGGTGACCTACTACGGCGACGACGAAAAACTGGAAAAAGGCGTGTGCACCGGCAATCCCGGCAAGTTCAAACAGCGCCCCGAAGGCCGCGATGACGTCCACGGCCGCGCGCGCTCCATCACCCTGGACCGGGTCAGGGGTGTGGTGATACTGGAAAACCGCGCCGCCGTCGAGCAGGGCGGAAACCGAATCCGTGGCCGCTTGATCACTTACGATCTGGCCACCAGAAAAGCCAAAGTCGCCTCCGGCGAGGCGGCGGAAGCCACGCAAAAAACCAAACCGGCGGCGGCGAACGGGTCGGCGACCGAAGCCGCCGACCGCCCGCGCCTGATCATTCAGCCGCGCAGTAAACAACCGGACTGAGCCGCCGCCCAATGGGTCATGCGATGAAATCCCTGGAAGCCCGCGGGCTGGTAAAAAAATACGACCAGGCGGTGATCGTTGACCGTGTTGATCTCAAGGTGTCGGACAACGAAGTGGTCGGGTTGCTGGGGGCCAACGGCGCCGGCAAGACTACCAGTTTCAACATGATCATCGGGCTGGTGCGGCAAACCGAAGGCGCGATATTTCTGGACGGCGAGGACATCACGGCGTTGCCCATGCACCGGCGCGCGCGGCGGGGCATCGGCTACCTGCCCCAGGAACATTCGGTGTTCCGCAAACTGACCGCCGCGCAGAACATCCTCGCCGTGCTTGAAGCCGCCGGCAAGCACACCGCGGACCAGCGCTTGCAAATCAGCCGCAGCCTGATGGAGGAATTCGGCATTGAGCATTTGCGCGACAAGCCCGCCATCCAGCTTTCCGGGGGCGAGCAGCGGCGCGTGGAAATCGCCCGCGCGCTGGCGCTGGAGCCGGCGTTCATCCTGCTGGATGAGCCTTTTGCCGGCATTGACCCGCTCGCGGTGCGCGATATTCAGCACATCATCGGGCTGCTCAAGGGGCGCGGCATCGGGGTGCTGATCACCGACCACAACGTCCGCGAAACCCTGGGCATCTGCGACCGCGCCTACATCCTGCACTTCGGCAGGGTGCTGATTTCCGGCCCGCCCAAGGCGATCATGGCGGATAAAAAGGTGCGAGACGTCTACCTCGGCCACGATTTTCGGATGTAGGCGCGCAGGCGCGCAGGTGCGTAATGCCGCCGCCGCCGTGGGCATGAAACCGCGGGCGATTTTTGCGGTACAATGTTCCCCGAAGCCACAACCCCGGAAACCCCCGGAGGATTTTTGTATGCAACTATCGATCAGCGGACAAGGCATGGAAATCACCCAGGCGCTGCATAACCACGTGGCCGACAAAGTAGAAAAAATCGCGCGCCACTTTGATCACGTTACCAACAGCCACGTCGTGCTGCGCGTCGAAAAAACCCGCCACACGGCGGAGGCCACCATCAACGCCAAGGGCGCGACCCTGCACGCCACCGGCACCGCCGCCGACATGTACGCCGCGATTGATTCAATGGCGGGCAAGTTGGACCGGCAGGTGATCAAACACAAGGAAAAACTCGCCGACCACCATCGCAGCGATGAATCGCTGAAACAAATGCAGGAATGAAAACTTCAGCCATTGACGCGCCCGGTGCCGTGAACCAAGCACAAGCACAAAATGGAACGCAAGCCGGCGCGCCGGCGATCGGCGATTTTCTCGACGACCGGCGGGTGGTGATTGACCTCGACGTGTCAAGCCGCAAGCGGTTGTTTGAGCAAATGGCGAAACTGCTGGCGTCCCCCGGCGACGGCGATGGTGGCGATGGTGGCGATGGCGGCGGCGGCGATGATGGCGGCGCTGACGGCAACGACGGCCCGGACCTCGACACCGTGCTGCACATCCTGACCAAGCGCGAAAAACTCGGCTGCACCGGCATCGGCAACGGCATTGCCCTGCCCCACGGCCGCATTGAGGGTTTGGCCGAGCCGCTGATGGCGGTCGCACGGCTCAAGCACGCCATCAACTACGACGCCCCGGACGGCGTGCCGGTGTGGCTGGCGGTATGCCTGCTGGCGCCGGTGGAGGCCAACGAGACCCACTTGCGATTGCTGGCGGCGCTGGCCGCGCGCTTCAGCGCCCGCGGTTTTCCCGAACGGCTCAGGCAGGCCCCCAGCGCCGCGGAACTGGCGGCGCATCTCAAAAACCCGCTACCCGTTTGAGTGGCTTGACGGCTTGAGCGCGTCCGCCCGTCATCGCCGCAGCAAACCATGACCGCACCGCCCCCCGACCTGATCATCATCAGCGGCTTGTCCGGGTCCGGCAAGAGCGTGGCGTTGCAGTCGCTGGAGGACATCGGCTACTACTGCATAGACAACCTGCCGTCGGTGCTGCTGCCCGAATTCGGCGGCTACCTGAAAAACGACGCGGGCCGGGAAATGGGAGACACGTTAAGCGGCGCGGCGCTCAGCATTGACTCCCGCAACAAGCACTTTCTGTTGCTGCTGGACGACAAGTTGAAAGAACTGGAGCAGCGCGAAACTTTCTACCGCCTGCTGTTTCTGGAGGCCGAGGAGCAGATGCTGATACGCCGCTACAGCGAAACCCGCCGCAAGCACCCGCTCACCGACCCGCACACGCCCCTGATTGAGGGCATCCGGCAGGAACGATTGCTGCTGCAACCGCTCCACGACCGCGCCGAAAAAATCATTGATACCACCGACACCACCCCCCACGAACTGCGCGGCCTGATCCGCGACTTCGCCACCGGCGGCTCGGCGGCCGGGCCGCTGTTTTTGATCGAATCATTCGGCTTCAAGTTCGGCTCGCCCCGGGAAGCGGATTTCGTGTTTGACGTGCGCTGCCTGCCCAACCCGCACTGGGAGGAGAAACTGCGCGCGCTGACCGGCCTCGACCCGGCGGTGATGGATTATCTGGCCGCGCAGGAAATCGTGCGCCGGATGACCGATGAAATCCACCGCTTCCTGCAAAAATGGCTGCCGGGTTTCGCCGCCGAAAACCGCAGCTACTTCACGGTCGCCATCGGCTGCACCGGCGGCCGCCACCGCTCGGTGTACGTCGCCGAGCAACTGCGGGAGCGGTTTGCCGGCCACGACGTAAGCGTTCAGGTGCGCCACCGGGAGCTGGCGAAATGATCCTTGAGAAGCGCGTCACGGTGGTCAACAAACTCGGCCTGCACGCCCGCGCGGCGGCGCGGCTGGTGAAACTGACCGCAGGATTCAAAAGCGCGATTCAGCTGAGCCTAGCGGAAAACACCGTGGACGCAAAAAGCATCATGGGGGTGATGATGCTGGCCGCCACCCAGGGCAGCGAACTTACGCTGGTGGTGCGCGGGGAAGACGCGGAGCGCGCCGCCGATGCGGTTTGCCGGATGTTCGCGGACTGCTTCGGCGAAGGCGAATGATGTTCACCCTGCACGCCAGCGGCATCGGCAGCGGCATCGCCATCGGCGCGGCGCGCGTCATCCGCCGCGCGGGCCGCGAGATCGCCGAATTCTCCATCGCGGACGGCGGCGAGCGCAAAGTTGAGGCCGAAATCGCCCGCTTGGAACGGGCGGCGGAACGCGCCCGTGCATCGCTGCAAAAAATCCGCGATGACCTGCCCGCCGAGGTGCCCGAGGAGATCGTCTCGTTCCTCGGCATCCACCTGATGATACTGGAAGACCCGGCCCTGCTTGAGCAGCCGGCCGCCATCATCCGCGCGCGAAAAATCAACGCCGAAGCCGCCCTCGACCGCCACGCCGGCAAACTGGAGCAGTTCTTCAAAGATATCCGCGACCCCTACCTCAGCGGCAAATCCGCGGACGTAGCCCAGGTCATCCATCGCATCCAGGGCGAGTTGGGCGGATTGGGTGGCCGGCCCGAAGCCGTCGTCTGCGAAATTGCCGCCGCCGAAATTGCCGCCGGCGAAATCATCGTCGCCAACGACCTCACGCCGGCGGACGCCGTGGAACTCAAACGCCGCCGCATCGGCGCCTTCATAACCAACCTCGGCGGGCCCATATCCCACACCGCGATCCTCGCCCGCAGCATGGGCATCCCGGCGATTGTCGGCCTGCACGGCGCAATCCGCTACCTGCGCAACGGCGACCGGCTGATCATTGACGGCCGGCGCGGCGTGGTGCTGGTCAACCCCGATGACGCGGCGCTGGCCGCCTACCAACGCCGCCGGGAAAAAATACGCCGGCGCATCCAGGAACTGGATTCCCTGCGCGACGCCGAAGCCACCACGCTGGACGGCGAGGAGGTTTCGCTGCAGGTGAATATCGAACTGCCCGGCGAAGCCACCGAAGGCGTGTCGCGCAACGCCCAGGGCGTGGGCTTGTACCGCACCGAATTCCTGTTCATGAACCGGCGGCGGATGCCCGGCGAAGAAGAGCAGTTTGAGGTGTACGCCGACGTGGTCGCGCGAACCCGGCGGCCGGTCACCATCCGCACCCTGGACCTGGGCGCTGACAAGCAGGTGGACGGCGGCCGCGCCAGCGACGCGGTGGCCATCAACCCGGCCCTCGGGCGGCGCGCGATTCGCCTGTGCCTGCACGACCTCGCCTTGTTCAAGCCCCAGCTGCGGGCGATTTACCGGGTGTCGGCGCTGGGGCCTGTTCGGATTATGGTGCCGATGGTCTCCAGCATGGAGGAACTGAATCAACTGTTCGCCCTGCTCGGCCAGGTCAGGGAGGAACTGAGCCGGGAGGGATACGACTTTGACCCCGATGCGCCGGTCGGCGGCATGATCGAAGTCCCGGCGGCGGCGATCGCCGCCGACCTGTTCGCCCACAAACTGGATTTCCTCTCCATCGGCACCAACGACCTGATCCAGTACACCCTCGCCATTGACCGCATAGACGACGAAGTCAACTACCTGTACGACCCGCTGCATCCGTCGGTGCTGCGGCTCATCAAAAACACCATAGACGCCGGCAAATCCGCCGGCATCCCGGTGTCCATGTGCGGCGAGATGGCCGGCGACACCGCCTACACCCGCATCCTGCTGGGCATGGGCCTGCGCGAATTCAGCATGGACCCGGCGTCCCTGCTGGAAGTAAAACGACAAATCCGCCTGACCGACGCCGCCCGCATCAAAGGCCGGGTGGCGGAGTTGTTGACCACCGCCGAACCGGAGCAAATCCGGCGGATGGCGGCGGAGATTAACAAGTAGTCGGAGGTTGTTTGAATGCTGATGCGGAGGTGCGCGTGACGCGCATTTGCGGGGGCAGGGGGCGGGGACCCCCGCGCCCCCCTTTGCGGCGCGGGGAAACTCCTGTTTCCAGCGCCGCGCGCACATCCCTGTGCGCGACAGCCGGCTGGCGCCGGGCCAAAAAAACTGGATTCCCGATACGATGAAAAATATAGTCGCTGGCGCTCCCTATTTTTCTATCGTTCGGGAATGACGGCTCGCGGTTTTGATGTGTCTGGTATATAATCTCCAAAAGAAACACGCGCAAAGAGGTGATGCCATGAAACTTCATCCCCAGGTAATAAAAAAAGATGGAAAGAATGAATTTGTCGTTCTCCCCTTTGAAGAATATCAGGCGGTGCGCGAAGCCCTGTCCGATTATGAAGATTTGCGCGACTTGAAAAAGGCCAAAGCCCGGGCAAAAGGAGCAAAAGGCGTTCCGCTGAAACAGGTGGCGGCGGACTTGGGTTGTAATTAAAACGGAGCAAGTCTGGCAGATGGCGGCGGAGATTAATAAGTAGTCAAAGGTTGCTTGAATGCTGAGCGCGGGGGCGCGTAGCGCGCATTTGCGGGGGGGCGGGGACCCCCGCACCCCCCTTTGCGGCGCGGGGAAACTCCTGTTTCCAGCACCGCGCGCACATCCCTGTGCGCGACAGTCCGGCTAGCGCCGGAAGGGTTTGAACGGCGGCGGGAACTTTGTGCGCGAACAGGGACAGGTCGCGACCTGCCCCTACCACCCGCATGCGCGGGTATGACACCGAGGGCATGGCAACAACTCTGTCGTCATTCCCGAGCGTTAGTGTCCGTTGCCGCGTTAGCGGCTTACGGACACTTGCGTACTCGGGAATCCAGCCGAATTAACGCCAGTGGTTGGGCAGTGGTTGGGCGAGAATGACGGGTTGTTTTTCATACTGTCAGTGAATTAGTGAGCTTCTACAGATGTAATTAAAAGACGTTCACTTCCGAATCCCAAACCCGCGATCCAGCAGTTTGAGGTTGAGCAGAAACAACGCCACGGTGAACAGCAGGATGATGAAATAGGAAACGCCGAGGTGGATGTCGGTGATGCCGAGGAAGCCGTAGCGGAAGGCGTTGATCATGTACAGGATGGGGTTGATGTGGGACACGCCCTGCCAGAATTCGGGGAGGAGTTTTATGGAATAAAAAACGCCGCCGAGGTAGGTGAGCGGGGTCAGGATGAAGGTCGGGACGATGGAGATGTCGTCGAATTTTTCGGCGAACATGCCGTTCAAAAAACCGGCGAGGGAAAACAGCACGGCGGTCAGCACGATGATGCTGATCATCACCGGGTAGTTGTGGACCGACAGCTTGCTGAAAAACAACGAGACCACGGTGACGATGACGCCCACCAGAATGGCGCGCACCACGCCGCCGCTTACGTAGCCGAGCAGGATGATGCTGTTGGGGGTCGGCGAGACTTGTATTTCTTCGATGGAGCGCTGGAACTTGGCGCTGAAAAAAGACGACGAGACGTTGGCGTAGGCGTTGGTGATGACCGACATCAGGATCAGCCCCGGGACGATGAAGTCAATGTAGCGGTAACCGTCCATGCTGCCGATGCGCGGCCCGATGAGGTTGCCGAAGATGACGAAATACAACGACGTGGTCATCACCGGCGGCAGCAGGGTTTGCTGCCAGATGCGCATGAAGCGCGTTACTTCCTTGCGCACGATGGTGAAGTAGGCGGTGCGGATGCGCTGGTAGTTCATGGCGCGCGGCCCTCGTCCACCATGTCGAGAAACAGTCGTTCCAGGCGGTTGGTTTTATTTCGCATGCTTCGCACCTTGATATTGTGGCGGTCGAGTTGTTCGAAAATCAGGTTGACGCTGCTGGTTTTGGGAATGTCCACCTCCAGCGCGGTCGGGCTTTTCAGCAGCCAGCCCGCGGGCCGCTCTTCGGGCAATGTTTCGAGGGGTGCGTCGAGGTCCAGTACGTAGGTTTCCTGCTGGAGTTTTTGCAGCAGTTCCTTGGTGCTGGTGTTTTCGATCAGCCGCCCGCGGTCAATGATGGCGACGTTGCGGCACAGGCTTTCGGCCTCCTCAAGGTAATGCGTGGTCAGGATGATGGTGGTACCGGCGTCGTTGATGCGCGTAAGGTACTCCCACATCGAGCGCCGGATTTCGATGTCAACGCCGGCGGTGGGCTCGTCCAGTATGAGCAGTTTCGGCTCGTGCATCAACGCCCGCGCGATCATCAACCGGCGCTTCAGGCCGCCCGACAGCGTCTGCGTCATCTCGTCTCGCTTTGCCCACAATCCCAGTTGGCTCAAATACTGCTCGGCCCGTTCGGCGGCGATTTTTCTGCCGATGCCGTAGTACCCCGCCTGGTTGCACACGATCTGCTTCGGCGTCTCAAAGATGCTGAAGTTGAACTCCTGGGGCACGATGCCGAGGTAGGATTTGGCCAGCGCGAAGTCGCGGTCAACGTCGGCGTCGAAGACCTGCACCGAGCCGCCGTCCTTGTTCACCAGCGAGGAGATGATGCCGATGGCGGTGGACTTGCCGGCGCCGTTCCTGCCGAGCAGCGCGAAAAAATCCCCCTCCTCGACCGTGAGGTCAATGCCCTTGAGCGCGACCAGGCCGTTGCTGTATGTTTTTTGCAGGTTGGAAATGGAAAGGGCGATGGTCATTGCCGGCGGGACTCCTGACAGAAGATTTTTCTTAAAAAAGATATGCGGTTGGCGGCGGGTTTTTCAAGAGTTACGCGCCGCTCAGCCGCTCAATCCGGTCAGCATCAGGGTGCTGGTCTTGCCCCTTTTGCGGATAACGATTTTGAGCGGCACCGGATTGCCGGCCCTGCTCAGCCACACGGTCACCGTATCCGCCGGGCGGTCGGTGCGGTGGCGGTTTATTTTCCAACTCGCGAACGCCCCGGCGGGCACCGTAACGGTCTCCGCCACGGGTTGTTCATACCGGTAGTCGCGGGTGCGTTTGGCGCTCACTTCCCGCACCCGGCCTTTGACACCGTCCACCGGGCGCAGCATCAGCAGCAGCGGAAACGCCGCCGCTTCAAAGCGGTCGCCGGGTTGGATGGCGGAGGATTTGCCGTCGCTGAACTTGACGCGGCCCGCGGCGTGGTCAAAGCGAAAACTGCGCGCGTAGCCGCTGCCGCCGTTCCCGGCGAGGCTTTCGGCGCCGCCGTCGAGGACCACTTCGCCCCGGCGCCGCACAAAGCGCGTGTCGCTGAGGTGGGCCTTGACGAACAGGGAGGCCAGCGCGTTCGGTTTGCTCGTGGAGGTGACCACGTAGCCGTCGTTTTGGTTGCGGATGGTAATCTCGATTTCACCGGCGTTGCGTCCACCGTAGGACACCGCGTAGCGCAGCGTCTGATCTTCAATGGTGTGCGGCGCACCGCCGGCCTGCGCGAGCCACAATAGCAGCGCCGGCAAAACCGATGCGGTCGCCCACCCCCGAAGCCGCGCGCGCATCTTCATTTCGCCTTCGCCTCCGCTTCCGTCTCGTCAAGGGCCGCGTGCCGGTTTTCCGCGAACCATTGTATGGCACGGGAATAAATTCGGTGTTCCTGTTCGAGCACCCGCGCCCCCAAAGTTTCGGCGCTGTCGCCGGGCGCGACCTCAACCTCGGCCCGGATGATGACCGGGCCGCCGTCCAGTTCCCCGGTGACCAGGTGCACGGTGGCGCCGTGGCGGCGTTCACCGGCGTCGAGGGCGCGCTGATGGGTGTCGAGGCCCTTGAACTTGGGCAGCAGGGACGGATGGATATTCATAATCCCGCCCGCAAACCGCGCCACAAACCGCGCCGGCAAAATACGCATGAACCCGGCCAGCGCCACGAGGTCGGGGTCAAAAGATTCCACCCGGCCCAGCAGGGCGTCAAAGAAAGCCGCCGAACTCCGGTAGTCCCGGCGTTCAACCACAGCGGTGGGAACCCCGGCCCGCGCCGCCCGCACCAGGCCGTAGGCGTCCGCTTGGTCGCTGATGACCGCCGCTACTTTGGCTGCCAGGTCGCCGTTGGCGACGTTGTCGAGGATGGCCTGAAAGTTGCTGCCGTTGCCGGAAATCAGCACGACCAAATTGACCGGATTGACGGAGGCGTCATTCATACTCAGTCCAGCACCACCACCCGCGGCTGCTCCTGCGGGTCGGAGGCCGGGCGGATTTGCCCCAACGAAAATACCGTCTCGCCGGCATCTTCAAGAAACGCGACCGCCCGCTGTGCGTCGGCTTTGGGAACCACCACCAGCAAACCGATCCCGCAGTTGAAGGTGCGCAGCATCTCAGTCTCGTCAATGTTGCCGCTTTGTTGCAGCCATTCAAACACCGCCGGCAGCGGCCAGCGGTCGCGGTGAATTTCGGCCACCACCCCCCGTGGCAAAACCCGTGGCGGATTCTCCGGCAGGCCGCCGCCGGTGATGTGGGCGACCGCCGACACTTGAACTTCGGCCAGCAGGCCCAGCAGCGGCTTGACGTAGATGCGCGTGGGTTCGAGCAGCGTCTCGCCCAAGGTCCGGTTTGAGTTGGGGCCGGGGAAAGGCCGGGAAAGGTCGTCGCCGGTTCCGGTTCCGGCTCCGATTTCGCCGCGTTCCAGAATTTTCCGAATCAGCGAAAAGCCGTTGGAATGAGGCCCCGAAGACGCGAGGCCGAGGACCACGTCACCGGCCTTGACCCTTGATGCGTCGAGGAGATTTTCCTTGTCCACCACGCCCACCGCAAAACCCGCCAGGTCGTAGTCCCCGGCTGCGTACATGCCCGGCATCTCGGCGGTCTCGCCGCCGGCCAGCGCGCAACCCGCCAGTTCGCAGCCACGGGCGATGCCCTCGATCACAACCTCGGCGTGCTCGACGCGCAGCGCGCCGGTGGCGAAGTAATCCAGGAAGTACAAGGGCTCGGCGCCGTGCACGATAATGTCGTTGACGCACATCGCCACCAGGTCAATGCCGACGCCGTCATGACGCCCCAGCATCGCCGCCAGTTTGAGTTTGGTGCCGACGCCGTCGGTGGCCGACACCAGCACCGGGTTGCGAAAGCGCGCCACGGGCAACTCATAAAGCGCGCCGAACCCCCCCAGCCCGCCGAGCACGCCGGGGCCGTGGGTGCGCCGGGCGATGGGCTTGAGCCGCTCGGCCAGTTCGTTGCCGGCGTCAATGCTGACGCCGCTGTCGCTGTACCGCAGGGGGGTGGTTTGTTTGGGCGGGCGCAAAGGAGAAAGGGAGAGTCAGGCGGCAAGCCGGGGTTGCCGGCGGGGGATTTTGAGACTGGGGATTATGCCTTAATCTGCCACGGCTTTAGAAGCATGCTGAGAGCGGTCAATCCGCCTTTTTATGTTGTATACTAATGCCGTGGGGATTATGGCCCGTACGTAGCATGAAAATACGAAGAATGTATATTTCTGCTCATTAAAAACCAACGGAGCTTTGAATGAACTATTTTACACAATTAAGCATTGAATTTGCAGGCCAAAGAAATTATTTGGATAATTTGTTCAATGTTTATCCCATGGCTCCCGAAGGCATTAGGGATATTGATGAAAGTTTGTGGGCGGAAGTAGAGCAATCATTCAGTCAACGGAATAATTTGGAACTTCTAAAGGTTTTACTGAGACTGGATTTATTTCCGTTAAAAGATTCATATGTTGCTTACTTTAAGAGAGACCAAGGTTCAATGGAAAGAAATCCAAACACCGTAGACAGACTCTGTGGCAGACTCTATGAAATGGGGTTGGACAAAATGTATGAAAAATGTTCGAGCCCAAAAGAAACAAACAGGCAGATTGGGCCTTTATTTAGAAGGTGGATCAGAAGAGGGGCATTGGGAGTTCAATCAGTTCCGCTTGAAGAATTTTTGCTTACCAAGGATAACGCAATCCTGGATGCCGGTGATGCCCAAATGATGGGATTTACCAAAGACTATTTAGGCTATAATCGTGACAAGGGGCTGGATTTTGTTGCAAGATTTAATGAACAGTATGTCATAGGTGAGGCCAAGTTTTTGACGGACTTTGGAGGTCATCAGTATGCACAATTTAATGACGCCATCAGTACGGTAACGGCTGATGTAAATGCGGTTACAGTTGCTATTTTAGATGGTGTTCTTTACATTGCAGGAAGAAATAAAATGTATCGCAATATCACGGGAGACTTGAGTGAATATAATATTATGAGCTCACTGGTCTTGAGGGATTTTTTATATCAACTTGGAGCGTAAAACAGATGGACAACTTGCTAATACAAGGAAATAATATCAGTGGACTTAACTATCTTTTAGAAGATAGAAATCTAACAGGTAAAATCGACCTGGTGTATATTGATCCTCCTTTTTCCACAAACGCAAACTTTACAATTACAGACGGAAGAGCTTCTACGATAAGCAATTCAAGAAACGGAGAAATTGCCTACGTGGATAAACTTGTGGGTAAAGACTTTATAGAATTTTTGAGAAAGAGGTTGATTTTAATTAAAGAATTGTTATCTGACCAGGGGTCGATTTATTTGCATATTGATTATAAAATCGGGCACTATGTGAAAGTTATGATGGATGAAGTTTTTGGAATAGAAAATTTCAGAAATGATATTACAAGAATAAAATGCAACCCAAAAAATTTTAAAAGAACAGGATATGGAAATATAAAAGACCTTATTTTGTTTTACTCGAAGTCATCCAAGCCTATCTGGAATGAGCCAAAAGAAAAATATACGGAGCAGGATATTAAAAGATTATTTCCTAAAACCAAACAAGGAAGAAGGTACGCCACGGTTCCTGTTCATGCCCCGGGAGAAACCCAAAATGGCAAGTCAAATCAACCTTTTAAGGGGATAGCCCCTCCAAAAGGCAGGCATTGGAGAACCGACGTTAAGACATTGGAGCAATGGGATAGAGACGGTTTAATTGAATGGTCAACAACAGGGAACCCAAGAAAAATAATCTTTGAAGATGAACGAGAAGGCAAAAGAGTCCAGGATATTTGGAACTATAAAGATCCCCAATACCCAACGTACCCAACGGAAAAAAATTATGAATTATTGAACTTGATTATTTGCACTTCTTCCGCTCCTGAAAGTATAGTACTGGATTGCTTTTGTGGTTCAGGAACAACCTTGAAATCTGCTCATTTGCTTAACAGGAAATGGATAGGAATTGACCAATCAGAACATGCAATTAAAGCAACCATTAAAAAAATTGAAACTATACGCGGAGACCTTTTTACGTCAAAGGCAGAATATCAATTCGTGAAAATTGAAAAGGAAAAAATACAGAGCAATCGTATTAAGCCGGCGCTCCCGCTGGTATGCTCCTCACAAACTGCTGATGCTAAACGTAAGCGGTAGAAATGTAGAAGACTATTAGTTGATATGGCAAAACTGTTCTGTTTTGTTTGATAGAATTAGCGAAGATCAGCAAAACCCCAACCATCCAATACAATGAAACCACAACAAAAAGACTCCGCCTTGCTCGGGGTGCTGAACCCCGGCGAGCGGGAAAAAATACTCGCGCAGTGCGCCACCCGCCGCTACGCCAGGGGCGAGCAGATCGTCCGCGCGCTGGAGGGGGATCACAACATGTACTTCATCGAGCACGGCAAGGTGCGCGTGACTTTGTTTTCCAGGGAGGGCCGCGAGGTGAGTTTTGCCAACCTCGAAGCGGGCGGGAATTTCGGCGAGTTATCCATCATTGACGGCAAGCCGCGCTCCGCCAACGTGATCGCGCTCACCGAGACCGACATGATCATCATGCCCCCCGAAGTTTTTCGGCAGATGTTCCGGCGGCATCCGGCGGTGGCGCTGGAGTTGTTGCAGCAGTTGACGGCCATGATCCGGCGGTTGTGCGACCGCATTTTTGAGTACTCCACCATCGGCGTGAACAACCGCATTCACGCCGAACTTTTGCGCCTCGCCAGGGAGCACCTCGACCTCGACGGCGTGGCGCGCATTCCCAGCGTGCCGACCCACGCGCAGTTCGCGAGCCGCGTGAGTTGCCACCGCGAAGCGGTCAGCCGCGAGTTGAAGGCGCTGGAGAACGACGGCATCCTGCTGAAGAAAAACCGCAAACTCATCATCCCGGAAATCCGCCGCCTGCAAAAACTGGTGGACCGGGTTATGGGACGCTGATGCGCTGATGCCGGCCACCATGCTGTCCCAGGTTCCCAACCTGCTGACCCTGCTGCGCATCGCCGCCTGCCCGGTGCTGGTGCTGCTGTTGCGCGGCGGCGGTTACGACCTGGCGATGCTGTTGTTCCTGGCGGCGGGCATCACCGACGGACTGGACGGCTACATCGCCAAGCGCTTCAACTGCGTCTCCGGCCTCGGCGCGATCCTCGATCCGATCGCCGACAAACTGCTCATCGCCAGCGCCTACATCATGCTGGTAATGCTGCAAGACCTGCCGTTCTGGCTGCTCATCGTGGTGATGTTCCGCGACCTCGTGATCGTGGTCGGCTACCTGGTGCTGGTGGTGATGATGGACGAGGAGATTCCCATGAAGCCGACCTACCTCAGCAAGATCAACACCTTCCTGCAAATATCCCTGGTGATGGCGGTGCTGAGCGGCAAAGCCGGCTGGTTGCACATTCCGTTCATCCCGCTCATCGTCGACGCGCTGGTCATCGGAGTGCTGGTCACCACCGTCACCAGCGGCAGCCAGTATGTATGGGCCTGGGGCATCCGCCGCGCGCCGTCCGAATCCAAATCGTCCGCGCAATGAACCAGCCCACGCGGCAAACGCAACAAACGCTGATCCCGGTAAGCCTCGACGCGGAGAGCAGTTTTGACAGTTACTGGCCCGGCGACAACGGCGAACTGCTGGCCGAGTTGCGGCACATCGTGCGCGGCGAACGCCGGCGGCGGGTTTTGTATTTTTGGGGGGAGGCGGGCGGCGGCAAGACCCACCTGCTCAACGCCTGCTGCCAACTGGCGCACGCCCTGCACAAGCCCCACGCCTATTTGCCGGTGCGCGGCGCAAAGCCGGACGCGGCCCAACTCGCGGGCATCCACGCCCAACCGCAGGCGCAGACCTTGTTGTGCGTGGATGATTTCCAAAACGCCGCGCCCAGCGACTCGTGGCAGGCGGCATTGTTCGGCCTGTACGAAAAACTCCTCGGCCACGACCACCACGGCGCCATGGTGGTCGCCGCCAACCAGCCCATCGGCTCGTTGAATCTTGGCTTGAAAGACCTCGAATCGAGGCTGGTGAGCGGCGGCGTCGCCCGGCTTGCGGGGCTCAGCGAAGCGGACAAACTCGCGGCGCTCAAATCCCGCGCCCGCCACAAGGGTTTTGAACTCAACGATCAGGCGCTGCGGTTTATCATCACCTACTACCGGCGCGACACCGCGTCCCTGTTTTCCCTGCTCGAGCGCATTGATAACGCGTCTTTGGCGGAGCAGCGGAAAATCACCGTGCCGTTCATCAAGTCATTGCTCTGAGTCACCGTTCTAAGGGCGGCACCCACCCGCCAGCGCCGCCGCGCACCGCGCCACCCGGCGTCCCAGGGTTTCGGCGAGGCGCTTTTCATCGGCGCTCAGCGGCCGGCTGTTATCAACCCCCGCCACGTGGCCGGCGCCGTAGGGCGTACCGCCGGTGGTAGTGTGGCCGAGGGCGGTGCCGCTGAACGGGATGCCGACCATGACCATGCCGTGATGAATCAGCGGCAGCATCATGGAAAGCAAAGTACTCTCCTGTCCGCCGTGGGAACTGCCGCTTGAGGTGAACACCGCCGCCGGCTTGCCGTCCAGGGCGCCCGACAACCACAACGAAGTGGTCTGCTCGAAAAAATACTTGAGGGGCGCCGCCACCGTCCCAAAGCGCGTCGGACTGCCGACGATCAAGCCGTCGCAAGCCTCAACGTCGGCGAGCGTGGCGTAGGCGTCGCCGCTACCGGGAATCTCATTCTCCACCGCCTCGCACACCGCCGACACCGGCGGCACGGTGCGGATCACCGCCCCACATTCAGCCACGCTTTCCACCCCGCCGGCGATATGCCGCGCCAACTCGGCCACCGAGCCGTGGCGGCTGTAGTAAAGGATCAAGATGTTTTTCATCGCACACCCTCAGGCGTCATTCCCGTAGAAACAGGGACAGGCCGCGACCTGTCTCTACTTGCTTTCACTGACAAATTTCATTCTACCCCGTCATTCCCGTACAGGTTCACTAATTCACCGACAAATTTCATCCTACGCCGTAGATCCCGATCTCCTACGCCGTCATTCTCGAGCGTTAGTGTCCGTTGCCGCGTAAGCGGCTTACGGACACTTGCGTACTCGGGAATCCAGCGGCAAAACGGCAGTGTCCGCCGGCCAAGCGGGGGCGTAGGGACAGGTCGCGACCTGTCCATGCCAATCCAATTTAGAAGCGTAGCGAACCGGTCAGCCGGATGTTATGGCCGATGTCGTTGTCGTCTTTCTCGGTGCGTTCGCCGGTCAATTCCAATCGCAAGCCGCGTTTACTCCATTTGCCCAATGCATTGGAGAAGTCCATTCCCATTTGTTGACTACGGCCGTCTTTGGTCCAGCCGGGTTTCAAGGTGAAGGTAATCCCACGGCCTTGTGCGCCGGGGTCATACCGCACTTGCAAACTGGCGTTCCATTCATCGTAGTCTTCCTCTTCGTGCGCCACCAAAGCATTGACTTCCCCCTGCATGCTCAAACCACTCGCCGGGTGGCGGTAGTCAAAGCCCAATCCCAAATCCGCACCGCTACCTTGTTCGGCATCGCCGTCATCCCAACGCAGGCCGAGTTCCCAGTTCGGGGTGAATCGGGCGCCGTTTGGGGAGGGCGTTCCCGGTGCGCGGCCTTGCATGGCAAGGCGCAGGCGTTGGGAGTCTGCGGTTACTGCCGGCAGGTCGGCTTCCTCATCGGCTTCGGATTCCAGTTCCACGGCAAAGGCGCTGGCTTTCCACGACCATTCGCTGCGTTTGTAAGTGGTCAGGTCACCGGATACGCCGGCGGCGATCATTTGCATTTCAATATCCACGTCGGTAGTTTCGTCATCGCCATCGGTGGCCAGTTCGGCTTCGCCTTCGCCGTAGCCGAGGACTACCCAGGCGTTGGTGGCGTCATTTGGTTGCCATTGAATATAGGGCAGGATGCTGGTCAGGTCGGCTTGCAAATCGCCCTGGATGTCGTCTGCTTGATCGTCATAATCTATTTCGCCGTTGCTTTCGGAGATGGCGAGGCCGAGGCGGGTGCCGTTCGGGGTGCGGTAGTCTGCGCCGAGGTAGGCTGAGGTTACATCGCCGTCTTGTTCAAAGTCGTCTTCGGGTTTGCCGTCGAAGTTGGTGGTGGTGGCGCGTGCCCAGAGGCTCCAGCCGGAGGTGGCGGTGGCATCGTCATTCAGGTTTAGGTGGAACGCGCTTTTCATCAACAGGTCTTTGGCGGACATTGTGGTGGTGTTCGCTGAGTCATGTTCAACTGGATTCCCGATACGATGAAAAACATGGTCGCTATCGCTCCCTGTTTTTCTATCGTTCGGGAATGACACCGAGGGTGATTTGTATTTTTGTGGGTATGACGCCGAGAGCGTGTTAACAACGCTGCCGTCATTCTCGAGCGTTAGTGTCCGTTGCCGCGTTAGCGGCTTACGGACACTTGCGACTCGGGAATCCAGGGTTTGGGCGGGGGTGGTGGTCGCTAACTCAAACTTGTGGCCGCCGATGGTGAAGTGGCTGGTGTTTGCGGTTGTGCCGGTGTTGCTCAGGTAGTCTTCAAATACGCCCACCGTGCCGGTGGCGAAGGCGCGCCCGAACGCCGCAAGGGTTTTTTCCACAACGCGTTCGTTGCCGAATTGTCCGATGGCGATGGTGAAAGTCTGTTGCGCGGTGTTGGCGCCGGCGGGGTCCATGTCGGTGACGGTGTAGGTGTATTCAACGGCGTCTTGTTCGGTGGTCGGGGTGCCGGCCAAAACGCGGGTGGCGGGGGTGAAAGTCAGGCCGTCCGGCAAGGCTTCGGTGATGGCGTAGGTGAGTGCGCCTTCGCCGCCGGTGGCGGTGGGCAGGGTTACGCTGATGGGTTCATCGGGGGCGTATCTTTGGCGGGGGATGGTGGCGTCGAAAATCAAGGGGGCGGCGATCACTTCAAGGTCGAAGGTGAGGGGGGTGGGGGTGGTGCTGCCGTCGTCATCGGTGGCGGTGTAGGTGTACTCCGTCGGGGTGGCCATGGCCGCCGCCGGGGTGCCGGTGATGGTCGGGGGGTTGGCGGTGCCGTCAAATATCAGGTTGGCGGGCAAGGCCGGGGTGAGGGTGTAGGTCAGGGCGCGGTTGCCTTCGGTGGCGATGGGCAGGGCTACGTTGACGGCGGTGTTGGCGAAGTAACTTTGGGGGAGGATGGTGGCGGTGCCGAAGGTTGGGATGGCGTCTGGTTCGGTGCTGATGGTGACTGTTGGTCCAAGTGGGTTGTCGCCATCGCTGTCCATGACTTGGTAGAGGGGGTCCAAGGGAGGGCCGCTAAAGGTCGGTGTACCGGAGAGAATGCGCGTATTTCCATCCACAGTCAGACCTGGAAGTGGTACGAAGAAACTGTAGATAAGCGGCGGGTCACCGCCGGTGGCCGCCGGCAGGGTTACGGGCGTGATGGGCTTGTTGAACGTGAATACCAGGTTGGGGAAGGTCTGGTCGCCGAAAGTCGGCACGAGGTTGGCTTGGGCTGAGGCGTGGTGGGCTGGGATGAAGGTGAAAACGAGGGCGAACAGGGCGAGGGCGGATGCCTTGTTTAGTAAGGTTAGCGGCTTATTGTGTGTATCGGGGGGGGGGGGGGCAGGAATGGTCGTTGATATGCCCGCAGGCGTGGTTTTATGCGGTTTTAGCGGGTTTTTGACTGTATTTTTGACTACGGACGGGAAGTGGGAAAAGGACATGAGAATTCTCCTGCAAAGGCAGTGGTGCGGTTGGCTGAAATTAGCCGGATTATACCATAATCCAAAGAAATGCCATCCCCCAAAATGGGCGGAATATGGCGGTTTTGACGCTGGATTGCTCGTATCGTCCCTGATACTCGCCCTACGGGCTACGCGCAATTTTGCTCCCGGCAAAATTGTCCCGAATACGCAAGTGTCCGTAAGCCGCTACGCGGCAACGGACACTAACGCTCGGGAATGACCCGCGAGGCGGGCATCCATGTCCGTTGCTTTCATCCGCCGATGTAGGACATCTCGACTTTTTGCGAGGTTTTTTTGCCGGGTGGCGGGTGGCGGGTGGCGTTGGACGGGTGGCGTTGGGCGGAGGCTCTTTCGGCGGAGTAGCGGTCGGCGCGGTTTTGCCACAGGGCGGCTATTTGCGCGCTCAGGTGGCGCTCGTCGGCGCCGCTTGTGAGCAGTTTTCGCAGGTCGAATCCGGTGGTGGCGAACAGGCAGGTGTAGAGTTCGCCGACTGCGGACAGGCGGGCGCGGGCGCAGCCGCCGCAGAAGGGCTGGCTGATGGAGGAGATGACGCCGATCTCGCCTTGGCCATCGGCGTAGCGCCAGCGTTTGGCGACTTCGCCGTGGTAGTTGGCGTCCAGCGGCTCAAGGGGATACACGGGGTCAATGCGGGCGATGATTTCCCGGGCGGTGAATACGCGTTCCAGGGACCAGTGGTTGTGATTACCGGCGTCCATGAACTCGATGAAGCGCAGTATCGCGCCGCTGCCACGGAAGTAACCGGCCATGGGCAGGATTTCGCCGGCGTTGACGTCTTTTTGCACCACCATGTTGACCTTGACCGAATCGAAGCCGGCGCCGAGGGCGTGGTCAATGCCGCGCAGGATGTTCTTGAGGGGGGAGTGGATGCGGTTGATGCTGCGGTAGATTTTCTCATCCAGGGCGTCGAGGCTGATGTTGACCCGGCGGATGCCGGCGCGGCGCAACGAGGCGGTGCGTGATTCGGTGAGCAGCGAGGCGTTGGTGGTGATGGCCAGGTCGTCGAGGTTTTCGATTCGCGCCAGCCTTGCGACCAGGTCTTCGAGATCGTCTCGCAGCAGCGGTTCGCCGCCGGTCAGGCGGACTTTGCGGACGCCGAGGCGCACGAAGGCGCGCACCAGCCGCTCGATTTCTTCGTAGCGCAGCAGCCGGTCTTTGGGCAGAAACCGGTAGCCGCGCCCGAACACGTCCCTGGGCATGCAGTACTCGCAGCGGAAGTTGCAGCGGTCGGTCACCGACACCCGCAGGTCGTGCAACGCCCTGCCGTGGCGGTCAACGCTGGTGGCGCCGGTGGCGGGTTCGGTGGCGGGCCGGAGAGTTTTGGGGTCGCTCATGGAAACCACTGTATTACAACGCCGGCGGGAACGCAACGCGGGGCCATCAACCGCCCCGCTCAGCCGCCTTGAATGGAAGGCCACACGGAGACCACGTCGCCGTCCCGCAGCGGCAGATCCCGCGCCGGGGCGGGCAGGAACTCGCCGTTCACCATGATCACTTTGACCTCGGCGCGCGGCAGGTGGTAGCGGTCAATGAGTTTATGCGCGGTCATGGAATCGGCGACGGACACCGCGAGGGTATTACCATCGGCCTCCGGGGGCAGATATTCGCTCAGGCCGGAAAACAGTTTCAGGGTGATGTTCATCCGCCCCCCTTGTGCAGGTAGCGTTTGTAGCGGCGCATAAAGTCTTCGAAGCGGGTCTCGCTGAAGCCGAAAAATTCCAGTTTGACGGCGGTCACCGGTATGCGGATGGCGTATATGGCGCGGCTGGTTTCCGGTTGCAGCGTGAGCCGCACCTGGCGGTTGCCGTCGTGTAGCCGGTACACGCCATCGCCGCGCTTTTCGATGGCAAAAGGCGCCACCGCCGAGGGCAGCCCTTGCAACAATTCGCGGTGGGTGAATCCCATTTCGGCTTGGTGGGTAAAGTCGGCTTCGGTTTCGGTTTCGGTTTCGGCCTGTGTCATGTCGGATTGGCCGGCTTGGCCGGTTGGTGCGGGGCGGTTCATCCGCCGGCCACGGGGGGCCAGATGGCCAGCGCGTCTCCATCCCGCAGCGGCCGGTCGCGATCCTTTTCGGCGAGATAGACGCCGTTCACCAGCACCAGATGAACCTCGGCGCGGGGCACCGAAAAGCGGTCGATCAACTGATTGGGGGTCACCGTCTCCTCCACCTCCAGGGTTACCGCGTGTTTGACCGCCGTGGCGGGCAGGTGCCCGGTCAGCGTGGCGAACAGCTTGAAAGTGATTTGCACCTGCGTCGGACGCCTGCATCAAACAACTTGGCAAACCGCCTCAGCCCTGGGTCGCCGCCAGATAGGCTTCCATGAGTTGCAGCGGGTTTTCCATCAGGCGGTTCTTCCACTTGCCGAGGTCAAAGCGGCCCTGAATCAGGCCGCGGATGATGCCGATGTGCTGGGTCATGCCCAGAGTGTTGGCACCGATCAGGCGCTCGCCTTCAAAGCGCAGGCGGATGTAGCGAAAGCCGCCGGCGTCCAGAAGTTCGCTGCTGTCGCCGCCTTCGACGCCCTGCCACAGGCCGTAGGAGGCCGAGATCAGGCCGATGGTGTCGAGCACGTTCATGGGCACCGCGCCCTTGTGGCGCACCGAGCCGTGGCGGTGCATGTTGTGGGCGGCGATGCGCGCGTGCTCCACTGCGGTGGGCTGAATGGCCTGAACACTGTACGCGCCGGTGGAGAAATCCTTGCCGCAGGCGGCGTCGCCGGCGGCGTAAATATCGGCCTGTGACGCGGCCATGAACTCGTCCACCCGCACCGCGCCGTCTTCCAGCACCACGCCGCTGTCGCTCAGGAAATCGGCGTTGGCGCGCACGCCGGTGGCGCTGATTACCAGTTCGGCTTTCACCGTTGTGTCGCCCGCGCCGCCCACGCGCACCGCGAGGCGCTCGCCGTCTGCTTCAATGGCCGACACCACCGCACCGGTCATCACTTTGACGCCCTTCTGCTCGCACCATTTTTGCAGCAATGCGCCGCAGGTTTCATCCAGCATGCGCGGCACCATGCGGTCGCCCATCTCGATCACGGTCAGTTCGGCGCCGGCGGAAACCAGCGCTTCAAGGATGATGCAGCCGATGAACCCGGCGCCGATCAACACCACCGGCGCGCCCGGCTTGATGCCGGCGGTGATTTTGCGGGCGTCTTCCAAAGTCCAGCAACTGCTGACCTTGGGGTGGTCAATGCCGGGAATGGGCGGCGTCAGGGGCTTTGATCCGGTGGCCACCAGCAGTTTGTCGTACTTGCGCGATGCCCCCCCCGACAATTTCACTTGCTTCGCTCCAACGTCCACCGACTGCGCGCGGTCGCGCACCACTTCGACTTTGAGGGATTCAAAATAGTCCTGCCGTTTACGCAGGTAGGTGCCGCTCTCGTCAATCTGCTTCTGCAACAGATAGGGAATCGCCATACGCGAATAAGGCGGCTCCGGCTCGTCGCCGATGAGGGCGATGGTCGCCGAAGGATCAAGCCCGCGCAAGGTCTCGGCGGCCACCACGCCGGCGGGACCGGCGCCTAATATGATGTGTTTCATTGTGGGTAGGGGTGAGGCTTATTGGTGATTAAGGGGTGGTCAACAGACCGAGCTTTTTTTAAAAATGAGCGCAAATCAAATTATCTTGCATTTTCGCAAGGCATCTTTGAATTGATCGGTTATTTCAATTCGGGCAGTTGTCGTAGTAGCTTTGTTTACACCGAGAATCCGAAATTTAATCTGCTTGCCGACTTTGATTTGCTCAAGCAACATTTTTGCCTTCGTACCAGTAGCAACTTTGTATGGCGAACTTATTGCAAGGATAGCTTGGGTCGTCGCCTGCGACGCTTGTTTTAACGATTCCTCGTACGCCTTTTGTTGCTCTTCAGTAGCGTTTGGGAGATTGACCGGGATGGCTTGTGGCACGGTTGGTGCATAATCAATAGGCGTGTCTCGTGCGGTGATGTTAACAGTTGGATTGTTGTCGACGCGCATCTGCACATCACCCAAAACCATGCCAAATCTTCCCCACACGCCAATTCGCGGCCCATCAGGTTGCATTTCGGCGAAAAACTCGTGGGTAATCAATTTGCCGGTATATTGCAAAAGACCTTCTTGAACCCCCGACTTAAAACCCTGTTCTGTTGCAACACGACAAAAAGATGTATCCGAGAATTCGTCCGTGTGCAACCTAGCTTGCCATGGCGGAGGCGCGCAACCGCTCACAATCAAACCAACACAACCCGCTAATATTGCCAAACGAGATTTTCCCACAGGATTTTCCTCGCTGACACGTCTCATGGCGTTACACCGGCAGCGCGAACTGCTTGCGAACCTTGTCGGTGAGTTGGCCGTCTTTGGTCCAGCCGCGCAGTTGGTAGTACTCGGGCAGCATTACGTCGAGGCCGCTGACCTTGCCTTTTGCCGGGCCGGTTTTGGCGGCTTCTTTGAGCAGCCGCGCCGGCAGGTTGTCGTCGGCGCCGCTCAGGCCGGCTTTCATGTTGTAGTCCCGCTCAAGGTTCCAGATGCGTTCGCCGGCTTCGGCGAGGCGCTCCACGCTCCACTCGCCTTCGCAGGCGGCGTCTATTTGCGGCGCCATGTTGTCGAGGGTCCAGGCGAAGGTGGTGAACACGCACAGCCCCATGGAATCCACCGCCGCGGTGGCGTCCTGAAACGCTTTCACCAGCCCGGCCTTGCCGTCGGTGACCAGGGGGTCGGTTTTTTCCGGGATGCCGAGCACTTCCGAAGCCACGGTGTAGCTGCGCAGGTGGCAGGCGCCGCGGTTGGAGGTGGCGTAGGTCAGCCCCATGCCCTGAACGCCGCGCGGGTCGTAGGCCGGGAATTCCTGGCCCTTGACGGTCATGGACAGTTCCGGGTGGCCGTATTTTTCGCACAGGCGTTTGGAGCCGAGGCCGAGGTCCTTGCCGAATCCTTCGCCGACCGCGACCTGGTCAACGCACCACGTCAGCGCCTCGGCGGAGCCGAACTTCAACTCCACGCCGCCGGTTTGTTTGGTGGTGATGGCGCCGATTTCAAACAGCTCCATGGCCGCGGCCACGGTGGCGCCGAAGGAGATCGGGTCCATGCCGTCTTCGTTGCACACGAAGTTGGTGTAGGTGATGGCGTCAATGTCGCCGACCCCGGTGTCCGCGCCCATGGCCCAGGCGGCCTCGTATTCGAGCCCGCCGGAATTGCCCCAGTACTCGGGTTTGTTCTCGACGCTGAAGTGGGTTTTGTCAATGGTGGAGATGCGCCCGCAGGCGATGGTGCAGCTGAAACACGCGGCGTTGGTGGTGAGGTTGGGCTTGCCGTCGCTGGCGCGGGGTTCGAGCATGGCTTCGCCGGAGATTTTATTGGCGTCTGCGAACTGCACGTCGCGCATGTTGTTGGCGGGCAGCGCGCCGATCTCGTTGATGACGTTCATCAGCACCTGGGTGCCGAGGGCCGGCAGGCCCTGGCCGGTGACCGCGTTATCCGCCAGCACCTGCTTTTGCTCGGCCACGCTTTTCATGAAGCGCGCCGGGTCCTTGATGTTGCCGACGCCGCGCGTGCCGCGCACCGCCACCGCCTTCAGGTTTTTGGAGGCCATCACCGTGCCGACCCCGGAACGCCCGGCGGCACGGTGCAGGTCGTTGATGATGGCGGAATACAGGCACCCGGCTTCGGCGGAACGGCCGACCGCGGCGACGCGGATTTGCGGGTCCTGGTATTTGTCGTGAATGAGTTTGTCGGTCTGCCACACGCTCTTGCCCCACAGATCATCCGCGGGCACCAGTTCGGCGTGGTCGTTGACCAGGTGCAGCATCACCGGCTTCGGCGATTTGCCTTCAAAGATGATCATGTCCCAGCCCGCCGCTTTCAGTTCGGCGCCGATGAAGCCGCCGGAATTGGAGCACGCCACGGCGCCGGTCAGCGGGCTTTTGGTGATCACCGAGTAGCGCCCGCCGGTGGAAACCGGCGTGCCGGTGAGGGGGCCGGTGGCGAAGATCAGCTTGTTGTCGGGACCGAGGGGGTCGCATTTGGGGTCGGTTTCGGCCACCAGGTAGCGGGTGCCGAGGCCGCGCTGGCCGATGTAGTCGGCGGCCCATTCCATGTTCAACGGCTCCTCGCTAATGCTCCCTTTGGTGAGGTTGACGCGTAACAGTTTTTTCGCCCATGACATGATCGTATCCTCCGCTTGGTTCAGTCGTTCAGTTTTTTCGGTCGTTCAGTCTTTCAGTCTTTCAGTTGGCCGCCGGCGCGTTGTCGGTTTTCGCCGCCCACGCGCGCATTTTGTCGAGGCCGGTGGCGTCGGCGTCAACGTAAGTGATGGCCTCGGTGGGGCAGGCTTTGGCACATTCGGGATCGCCGCCACACAGGTCGCATTTGATCACCTTGCCGCTGTCCTGGTTGTAGTTGACGGTGCCGAACGGGCAGGCGATGGTGCACACCTTGCAGCCGACGCACACCGCATCCGAGACTTCCATGGCGCCGGTGGCGCGGTTCATGGTAATGGCGTCCACCGGGCAGGCGGCCATGCACCAGGCTTCGTCGCACTGGGTGCAGGTGTAGGGCACGAAGCGCCCTTCGTCGTGGAAGGTGAACACCTTGATTCGCGATTTGGCGGGGTTGAACACGCCTTCGTTTTCGTAGGAACACGCCATTTCGCATTGCAGACAGCCGGTACATTTGTCGGCGTCTATGTACAGGGAACGTTGCATCATCTACTCCTCGCCAGGTGTTTTGGCCGGTTGTGTTTGACTTGGTTTGACTTGCCGGGGGTTGCCCGCCGCTTTATGGAGGCCACGATAGCACTTAAACCGGCCACGCTCAACCCAAAGGTTGAAATGGCCCGCCGGCCTCATTCTGGGGCGGGCGGGGCGGGCGGCGGCGGGGCGATATGGGCCCAGGCGAGGGCGGCGCGCATCTGGCTGAGGGGCGCGTGCACCCGCAGGACGTCCACGCCCTGGGCGCACAAGGCCAGCGACATCCCCAGGGTTTCAAGGTCGCGGCACGCGGCGGGGCGGTCGCGGTCGGTCAGGCCGCTCATGAACGATTTGCGCGAGTGGCCGACCAGCAGGCGCAGGCCGGTGCGGCGCAGTTCCCGGCAGTGGCGGAGCAGGTCAAAGGCCTGGGTGGTGGTTTTGCCGAAGCCGATGCCGGGGTCGAGGATGATGCGGTTGAGGTCGAGGCCGGCTTTTGTCCAGGTTTCCATTTTGTCCTCGGCCCAGCGCAGGATTTGGCCGACCGCGCCGCGATCATCGGGGAGCATCAGGGCGGGGTCCACCGGCACGCTCAGGCTGTGCATGGCCACGACCTGGCAGCCGTTTTGCCGGGCCACCGCCATCATTTCGGGGTCGCCGAGGCCGGTTACGTCGTTGATCATGTCCACGCCGTAGCCCAGCGCTTTTTCGATGGTGGCCGGGTTGCGGCTGTCCACCGATAACCACGGCTTCACATAGCGCCCCCGCAGCCGCTCGGCGAGGGCGGCGAGGACCGGCTCCAACCGCGCCCATTCTTCGGCGGCGGGCAGGGGCTGGCCGCCGGGGCGGGTGGATTCGGCGCCGAGGTCTATGATGTGCGCGTTGTGCTCGATGAGGTTGTCGAGGTGGGCTTGGAGTTCCTTTGCGTCCGCCCATTCGCCGCCGTCGGAGAATGAATCCGGGGTCAGGTTGACGATGGCCATCCACAAGGGAATGGGGCGGATGGTGCGGGTCAGTTCAAACACGGTCTCGCCGCGTTCGCCGACCGGCAAATCCGGCTGCAGGTGCAGTAGCGGGGTTAGCACGAAATCCCGGCGGCGCGCGTCTGCGTGGGGGATGGTCAGTTTGCCGGTGGCGGTGAGGTCGTTGTCGGTGCGTTCGGCGGGGTCGTTGTCGGTGCGTTCGGCGGGGTCGTTGTCGGCGGGGTCGTTGGTGATGCAGTCGTGCCAGCGCAGCAGGTCAATGTCTATGGGCCGGGGCGACCACCGCGCGCCCCGCCCGCGACCGAGGGCTTGCTCGATGCGCTTGGCTGCGGCCAGCCCTTCGTGGGGTTGCCAGTCGGCGTCGCCGCTGATTACCAGGTTCAAGTACGGTTTGTGCCACGCCGGGTCGGCGTCGTCGGGCAGCAGGGCCGGGGATTCAACTACCGGGGAGACGCGCTCCAGGCGAAAGCCGGCGCCGACCAGTTCGGCGATGGCGCGTTCCAGGTTGTGCTTGCGGTTCCCGTCATTGGCGCCGAGGCCGAGGTAGATGGTCATCCCAGGGAGTCGATCAAGTCGGAAATAAACCGCTCGCCAACCGCCAACTGCGAAAGTTCAACGTATTCGTTGGGCTTGTGGGCCTGTTCAATGGAGCCGGGGCCGCAGATCACCGTGGGGATGCCGGCCTTTTGGAACAAGCCGCCTTCGGTGCCGTAACTGACCTTGCCGGGCTTGTCATCGGGCTTGTCATCGCTATGCAATAGTTTGGATGCCATACCGATCACCGCGTCCTTCTCGTCGGTGTTCATCCCCGGATAATCGGAGGAAGTCTCCCAGTCAAAACCGGTCTCGGCGCTGACCGCATGCATTTTCGGGATCAGGGTTTCGGCGACATAGCGCTCCACCTCTTCAAACAAAGGCAATGGCGCGTGGTCGGGCAGGTTGCGAATTTCAAACTCAAACTCGCACAGGTTGGGAATGATGTTGTTCACCGTGCCGCCGCGAATCACCCCG
Source organism: Candidatus Poriferihabitaceae bacterium (assembly GCA_965212085.1). Lineage (GTDB taxonomy): Bacteria > Pseudomonadota > Gammaproteobacteria > Arenicellales > Poriferihabitantaceae > JAHRAW01. The sequence goes on from OZ243042.1 coordinate 585,080, forward strand.
GCGTGCAAGGTGGTGTGGGGCGGGGTGAAGCCGTCGTCAAAAGGCCCTTCGCGGGCAATGCGCTCGGCCACGGCGTCAATGTAGGCGATGGTCTTGGCGGCCATAGCGACCGCGTTCACGCCGAGGTGGGTCAGGGACGAATGCGAAGACTTGCCGCGCACCCGGCAGTGCTTGGACAGCATCCCCTTGTGGGCGCGCACCACGCCCATGCTCGTAGGCTCGCCGATGATGCAGGCGCGGGGTTGCACTTCGCGTTTGGCGAGCTCTTTGATCAAGCCGCCCACGCCGAGGCAGCCGACTTCTTCGTCGTAGGAAAACGCAAAGTGAATCGGCGTATCCAGTTTGGCGTTCAGGATGTGGTCAACGTGGCCGAGGCAGATGGCGATGAAGCCCTTCATATCGCAACTGCCGCGCCCGTACAGTTTATCGCCGATCACTTGCGCCGCAAACGGATCCGTATCCCACGCCTGCCCGTCCACCGGCACCACGTCGGTATGCCCGGAAAGCACGATGCCCGGCCCGCCGCCACCGCCGAGAGTGGCGAACAGGTTGGCCTTGTTTTTCTGTGCGTCAAACGTAAGTTCCGACTCAATGCCATGATCGGCGAGCAGCGACTGCACGTAGTCAATCAACACCAGGTTGGAATTGCGGCTGGTGGTGTCCAGGGCGATGAGGTCGGTTAGGATGCGGGTGGTGGGGGATAGTTTTTTCATTGGCTGGCTATTCGAGTAGAAAAATTTGATAGGTTTTGACGCTTGATGATACTCCATTGGGCAACTGCTGTGAGGGTGGTTTGTTGAGAATTACACGATTTTAATTTTCACAAGGTATATTTTTCATGTACCGGCACTCCGTACTACTGTACTGCGAACAGCCCCAAAACTTGCCATACTTTCCTTCTCGTTGCTCCAAAACACCACGCCGGCACCGAGGGCAGATTGTAGACTCCTGTCCGCACTCGCATGTATGTGTGCGAGCCCCTTCCAATCCGTATAAGTCGACAGCGGAAGCACAATTTTTATTTGTGCAAGTGCGTAACTGGCCATTACATAATGGAAAATGTGAACAAGCATAGAAAAAATCGCCGTTGCTGTTCAATTTTTTTTGAATTGTTTGCCCTTTGCATTCAGGGCAGTAAAGTATTTTTGACGCGACATCGCCTTCAACGTAAACAAAAGGCTCATATACGCTTTGACCGGATCCGCGGCCCGCCTCTTTCCCTGTGCGCGGGTCGATTTCCCGGATGAAGTCGGACGCTTCACCGATTGGCGCAAGTAAAAAAACACCTCGTCGTGTGCGGGTGACCGCAACATAAAAAAGCCGCCGCTCCTCGGCATTTGGAAAGTTATCTCCTTTCATTAGCACCATTCTTAAAACGGGATCATCTTGAGTTTCAGAAGGAAAACAGTAACCCTTCAGATTTGATTTGTTTTCAAGGACAATAACCCAATCGGATTCTCTGCCCTTGGACTTGTGAATCGTACTGAACTCCATATAAACGCCTTTAGATTTGGCATAGTTCGTTAGCCCCATCCAATCACCGGGCTTGTCGTGATTGTAACGCCCCAAAACAAAACATTTGTTTTTTCTATTCTGCGATTGACGTATTATTAAATCAATAATTTTTTCCAATTCTTCTCGTTGTTTTTCCGAGTCATGGTAAATGATTCTTATCGGTCTTGACTCTTCTTTGGATGAGATGCTTGATCGAATTTCTTTTTTTAATTGCGCCGGGTTTTGTGTGATAAAAATGCTGCTAAAATCGCTGATTTTTTGAGAATAACGGAACGTCTGTTTTAAATCGGTTCGTTGCATTGCACCAACGTGGCTTTCAAAGCACGTAATCAAGTCAATATTTGCGCCCTGGAATTGGTAAATCGACTGCCAATCATCGCCAACACAGAACAGCCTGGAATCTTGCACTTGCTTTTGCAGGGCTAACAAAAAGTCTAACCGCACCCTAGTTATGTCTTGATATTCATCCACCAGAATATACTTGTAGCAGGATTGGTACTTTCCAGTTTTCACATACTCCATCCCTCGAACAATCATATCGGTGAAGTCGATTTCATTATCGGCTTTAAGTTTTTCCTCGTAACTTTTTCTAAAAAAACTGAATAACGCCAAAAACGCCCCGTCTCTTGCGGAAACTATCCGTTCTACAAGTTTTTGCTCGCTGAATTTATTTTCTCTGCTCAGAGAGAGAAACTGCCCCACCAATTTTATGAAATTTGAAGTGGGCTTAAAACTCTCCTTTACCAAATGGTCGATATCCTGATCGGAAATAGACGTTTTTTTGACGCCATATTGGGCAAGCTTTTCTTCTAATGCTTGCGGCAATCCACCGCTCTTTTTAGATTCGTAACTGTATGTTTCAACAAGTTTGGTTTCGTTTTCCGCATGTATATCGCGTTTCCACTTTATTCCTGAATTGTATTCTTCTTTTTCAACCCCGGGTGCGGTATTGCCGTGTTTGTCAATTCCGAAGTGCTCAATCCACAAATCATAGTCCGGTAAATAAAAATCCGGCTGGTATTGCTTTTTGTTGTCATTATGCGGGTAGTCACTTTCGTACTCCCACTTTATCCCATTCAAAATTAGCCAGTTGGCTATTTGAACTTCCTGATGACTTTTGAGTTTAGTGCCATTGAGGCTCCTCAGTCCGACATGACGAATTTTGCGAAAATATTCATCCTTGGTTTTAATTCCTTTTTCCGGATCACTTTCAAGAAAGTGCGTGGAAAAGAAACCGATTAGTAGCTGAAGCATTTGCGGGATTTTTAATAGCTCCCGCATTTTTTGCGATAAGAAATCCCCCAATTTTTTTTCGTCCTCTGAAAGAAGGCTTATAGTGGCTCTGCTACTTTCAACTTTGTGTATAATTTCCAAGCCAAGTGCATGGAAAGTTGAAACGGTAACATTCGGGATCGTTATTTTAATTTTTTGTTCGATTTCTTTTTTTGTTTTTTGGTTGTAAACAACGATCAATATTTCTTTTGGCTTTGCCAACCCCCGCTCAATAATATATTCGACTTTGCCGAGTATTGTTCGGGTTTTCCCGGATCCGGCACCGGCATTGATTAGGTTGGCATCTTCATCTCGCACGATGGCAAGCCGCTGGTCTTCTGTTAATTCCAGTTTGTCAAACAGGTTTTTAGATTCGGTAATCCGTTTTTCAACAAAATTTTCATTAATCTTGTTTATTGGGTCACGGTTTGCAAAAAAGTATTTATGGATTTTGTTTGTCGAATCATAGTTTTTGGGGGAAGTGCCGGTAGTGTAAATGCCGGGGGCATCTTGAACAGAATATTCTGATGAGTACCCGGCATCCATCGCGTAGGTTCCTTGTTTTGCAAACAAAAACCTTTCTGCTTTTGACCAGTTAAGGTATTCACCATTTGCCAAATGGGTAAGCTCTCGTTTCTTTTGCTCCAACCGCTCTGCAAATTGTTTTTGTTTCTTTTGTTGCAACAGAAACGCCGCACAAATCGCCATAATCACCGTGGCGAACAAGACAATACCTAGCTCTTCATACATATTTTCGAAATCACCCCATCACCCACACAACCCCCGAATCTTCTCCACCAAAGCGGCGTTGACGATTCGCGGTGCGGGGTTTTCGCGGTTGGTGTGGCGGCGTTGTCCGGGGAGGCGGGCGCCGGGCAGGTTGTTGAGGCGGGTGAACAATTCTTCGGCGTGTTGCGCCCAGTCGCCGCTATCGTTATGGGCGAGGTGTTGCGGCGACAAGGCCAGCAGGAACTCGCCGCCGCGCGGCGGGCCGCCGTCTTTGTTGTCGGCTTCGGCGGCCTCAAAACTGAATCGCTCGCCGATGAGCGCCGCCGCCAGCAATTCCACCATCAGCGAAATCGCCGAACCTTTGTAGCCGCCGAACGGCAGCAACACGCCGCCGTCTGCGATCTTCGCCGGGTCGGTGGTGGGTTCGCCGGCGGCGGTCAGCCCGGTGCCGGGCGGCACTTCGCGGCCATCGCGCGCCGCGATTTGCACCTCGCCCATGGCCATGGCGGCGGTCGCCATGTCGTACACCACCGGCGGCTTGCCGGGGCGCGGCCAGGCGAAAGAGAGCGGGTTGGTGCCGAACAATGCGGTGCGCGCGCCGGCCGGCGCCACCGCCGGCATATAGGCGGTGCAGGCGAGCGCCGCCAGCCCGCGCTCGGCCAGCGCTTCGGTCTCGGGCCACAGCGCCGCGAAATGGTGGGCGTGAACCACGGCGAGGGCGGCCACGCCGGCGCGCCCGGCGGCCTCGGCCAGCACCGGGATACCGCGTTGCAACGCCAGCGGCGCGAAGCCGTTGTCGCCGTCCACGCGCACCACCGCCGGATACGGCGCTTCAACCCGCGGCGCGGCGGCGCCGTTGACCTTGCCGCTGCGCAATGCCGCCACGTAGCCGGGGATGCGGAACAAGCCGTGGGAGACCGCACCGTCTCGCTCGGCGCGGCTGACCGTGACCGCCACCGCTTCGGCGTTGTCGTGGTCGCAACCGTTGTCGCTCAGGCAGGCGTGCGCGAGCGCGTGTATTTCTTCAACGGTCATTTCAGTGGTGTCGGGCATGGGGATTACGCTACGGCAATCCGGCTTGTTGATGACAAAATTTCCGCGCGTTTCAGGCTTTCATATTGCATCGTACAAGTCAGGAGTCCGGAGAATTCCGCATACACTCCTTCCGCACCGGATTTATATGCGACGTGAGTCACGCGCTTGGCTGAATATCCTTGTTCGGCCACCCTTCAATCACGGTAAAAGACCTGCCAAGACGCTGAAACTGGGAAAATTGCCGATTCCGCAACTTGCGGCGAATGTCCTCGAACGACTTTACGATCTCTTCCGCGTATAGCCGTTCCCCGCAATGGAAACAAACCTGAGCGGATACTTTGACCGAGACTGTGTCGCCGCCACCCTCAAGCAATTTCCCTACTTGCTTTTCTTCCAGGTTGCCGCCACATACCGGGCATTGTTCAAATGATTTCATTTTTTCACCCTCTCTTTCCAGTTAATCCACCGCGTCGAATCAGGGCGGTAAACCGTGATTAGCGCCGCCAGCGAACTCGCCGTATTATACGCCCAAACGCTGTGGGATGGTCACCGCGCAAGCGCGTCCAGCACTACTTCCGGTTTTTTGGCGACCACGTTCAGAAGAACCAAAGCCGGCCCCCGCGGGGCGCGGTCGCCCCTTTCCCAATGGCGCAGCGTGTTGACGCTGATTCCAAAGGCCGAGGCAAATTCGGTTTGACTCATTTTAAGATTGGCGCGAATGTTTTTCACATCAACGGGCGCGACTTTATGGACAACCGCTTTTACCGGTTTGCCTTCGGAATACTGAATCGCCTCTTCGAGGCCGCGCTTGATGCTTTTGAAAAGTTCAGACATTGGTCTCACCGTGAATAAGATTTAACGAGCATTCTGAGCAACCCGGCCAATTTATTTCGTTCCAACTTCGATAAATTCGCTTTTTCGTTTTTACCGTAGAGCGTTAGCAGAAATAAAGGCACCGCCCGGTTGTGAAAATAATAAATCACCCGCACACCACCGCTTTTCCCCCCGCCTCCGGTAGCCCAGCGCAACTTTCTGACGCCCCCGGTGCCTTGAAGCAACGCGCCCGACTGCGGGTTGGTCGCCAAATGCTTCATGATCGCTTGTTTTTCCGAGGCATTGAGTAGCTTGGATGCCTTGCGTTCATATTCCGGCAATTCCACGATGGTGTGCCAGAACCTAATGTAGTCCATTGGATTACTCCATGTCAAGCCGCTACCCCCGGATTTTCACCCGGTGGCCGGCTGTTACCTGAATGATGGCGGTCGGTGAGGCCCGCCCCCCTACCTTTTCTTCGCAATCTCCTCCAACTTCTTCGTGCGAATCACCTGCCCGTCCAGCCCCGCCTCTTTCGCGGTGCTGCCGTAGGCCACCGACATCAACTGGCTGTAGTACACCACCGGCATATCAAACTTGGTTTTGTAGGTTTTGTTGATGTTTTCCTGATAGACCTCAACGTTCATCTGGCACACCGGACACGGCGTAACTATCATGTCGGCGTTGTGGTCGTAGGCGGATTCGACGATGTCCTTGATCTGCGCCTGGCTTTTTTCCGGTTCGGAGAACGCCAGCGCGCCGCCGCAGCAGGTTACTTTCTGCTCGTATTTTTCCATCGGCTCGGCGCCCATGACTTCGACCATTTTGTCGAGGTATTTGGGGTTCTCGAAAGACTCGCCGTCGATGCCGAACGGGCGGTTGGTCTGGCAGCCGACGTAGCCGGCGATTTTCAATCCTTCCAACGGTTTTTTCACCGGCGCCGCCAGCGCGTCGTAGCCGAAGTCCTCGATCAGCACTTCCACCATGTGGCGCACGCCGCCGGCGGTTTTCTCGTCAATGTCCACTTTAAGCCCGACGTCGGCGAGGATGTTTTGGGTGTCCGCCAGCAGTTGTTCGGATTTGGACAGGCGTTCCACCGATTCTTTCGCGCCCAGCCAGCAGGCGGCGCAGGTGGCGACGATGTCCTGGCCCTTGTTGTGCTGCTGGGACAGGGCGACGTTGCGCGCGTTCATCACGTGGCGCGGCAACTCGCCGCCGTCGGCGTAGCCGATGGACGCGCCGCAGCAGTTCCAGTCGGGTATCTCGTTGAGTTTGATGTCCAGGGTCTTGCACATGGTATTGACCGACACCATATAGTTAGACGCCGAGGACTTGCGCTCGGATGAACAGCCCGGATAAAAAGAATATTCTTTGGTTGCCATGGTGTTGCTCCCAGGCTGGTTGAGCCCTTTCAGTTCGGGGGCCGGTTGAGCCCCTTTCGTTGATCTTCGATTTGGTATGCTTTGGCAAGCATTTTCTGCAAATCACTTTTGCCCTTGATGCCGCCGGCCCGGAACAAACCGAAGGGGTTCAGGCGCCCGGTTCGCAGCATGCCGAGGCCGACGTTCTTCATCGCAAAGGCGCGCTTGACGCCGGTCACAAAACCGTCCATAAAATAAAGTTTGAGCGACAGTTTGGTCTCGTTCACGCGCCCGGTGACGGCGATGTTGTCCCAGAAAATCCTCGCGAAGCGTTTGGTGGGGTTCGCTTTCGGCGCGATGCCGAGCCGGTTGGCGTAATTCGCAAGGCCGTGCATGATGTGCGTAATCGGCAGCCCGCGCGGGCAGCGCGTGACGCAGTTGTAACACGAAGTGCACATCCACATGGACTCGCTGGCCAGCACTTCTTCGCGCTTGCCGGCGCGAATCATCATGAACAATTCCTGGGGCGGATGATCCCACGCATCGCCCAACGGACACGACCCGGAACACACCCCGCACTGCATGCACATCTTCACCCACTCGCCTTCCTCAACGTTGGCTTCGACTTCGCGGAGGAAGTTGTTGCGGTATTTTTCGATTGTAGCGGTCATGTTTTAAGCATTCTCAAAATCACTCAGATCTGAAACTCCGACTTCCAACAACATTTTAGCGAACTCCTTCCCATTGACGAGGCGAATTTTGCATTCCTTCGCTTTATCTTTACAGGGACTCGTAAAGTCATCCGCAGTTGAAACCAACCACTTAATTATAAAATCAATTTCGTTGTCTCTATCTTTGCTGCTTTCATCACGCATATCGTCATCAAGTTGGCTGCTATACTTTTCAATCTGTATCGCCCCCCATTTCCCCGTTTTCTCGTCATGAAATTTTACTTGAATGCAAATCATGATGCGTATCGATTCAAAGGTAGCTAAGACATCGGCATCACCCATTTTGTCCGACTCATTTTTTGGTGGAATATCCGTTTTTGCCCCCAATTTTTGAAAATACCAAGCAACTAGTTTTTCAAATTTATCTGGATTGAGATTCGTTTTGAGTATGTTCAGCGTGTTGCCTTGATGTTCAGCCAAAATTAAATTGTGCAAATTAATCGGTTTATTTTCCGAGTACGATCGAATCGCTCTTTCTATGCTCTCGCCAACATCTTTACAATTTACATTCGACCCCATGTACTTCATCCGAGAAGTTAGTGCGGCATCTGCATATTCATAGCGAGGTATATTGCGTTGTATTTTTCTGACTCGACGAAAAAAGCCCAAATCGAAATGTGTTTTGCGGCCCTCCCGCCAAAGCAAGCCTTCCGAGTTTTTTGTGATCGCATTGCCATCTGAGTCTTTTAAATTTTTCAAATCTTTATCCGGAAAATCACGAACAGCAAACGGAATATCATCGACTATTTCATAGACATGAAATTTTTTCTGGGCGGGGACTATTACGTAATCGCCAAATTTCATCTTCTTTATAAAATTCCACAAAAACCATCTTCCCCGCCAAACAAGATACTTTTTTTCATAGATTTCTTCAAACGCCGCATTGAAACTATCTTTAGTGTCGCCTAAATCACCAGGGCATTTTTTTATTCCAACATCACTCCACCCATAGGACAACAAATCATATTTTTCCAACAAAATATGCGACACCTCTGGAGAATTTGAAATTCTATGCAACCAATAATTTCGCTCGTTACTAATCCTATTCATATCTTTAATCTCGCTATATTGAAAAAATGTGATAAAAAAAATTAAAACCCCTTAAACGGATTCATCCCAATCTCGTCAATCTTCGCGGCGTATTCGTTGATGAGTTCGGGCACGCGTTGGAGGTCGGTGATTTCCACCTCAACGGTGCGCACGCGTTCGGGTTCGAGTTGCAGTTGGTTCAAGGTGTCGTCAATTTTGCTCATGCGTTCAAAGGCCAGCGCCGAGCCGGTGACGAAGTGGCATTGATAATCCTCGCCTTTTTTGCAGCCCATGAGCATGATGCCGTCGAAGCCGGCGCTGAGCGCGTCTGTGACCCAGATGAGGTTCACCGAACCCAGGCAGCGGATGGGCACGACGCGCACGAAGGCATTGTATTGGATGCGGTTGTGGGCGGCCATGTCGAGGGCCGGGTAGGCGTCATTTTCGCAAGCCAGGATCAGGATGCGCGGTTTTTCGTCGAACTCGTCGGGCATGTCTATGGCCTTGATCTGCCGGCCGACGGTGTCCACCGAATAGTTCTCGAAGGAAATCACGCGCACCGGGCAGGCGCCCATGCAGGTCCCGCAGCGGCGGCAGCGCGACTCGTTGAACTGCGGGTAGCCGGTCTCGTCCTCGTCAATGGCGCCGAACGGACATTCCACGGTGCAGCGTTTGCATTGCGTACAGCCGTCTCGGCGAAAACTCGGGAACGACAGATCCCCGGAGCGCGGATGCGCGGCGCGTCCGAGGCTCGCGCCTTCCACCGCCTGAATCGCTTTCATGGCCGCGCCGGTGGCGTCTTCGATGGACTGCGCGATGTCCATGGGGCGGCGCACCGGGCCGCAGGCGTAGATGCCGGTGCGGCGGGTCTCGTACGGGAAGCAGATGAAGTGCGAGTCGCTGAAGCCGTGTTTCAGGTGGGGCATATCCGGCCCCTGGCGGTAGTCGAGGTTGAGGATGGACTCCACCGAAACCCGGACTTCGCCGGGTTTTTCATTTTCGGCGTCGTTGCTGTTCGCGTCTCCGGCATCATCACCAGCCCCGATATCCACCCCGGAATTGGGCACCTGGCCGGTGGCCAGCACCACCAGATCGGCATCGGCGACCGCGTCCTCGCCGAGTATGTCGTCGTGAAAACGAACCGCGAGGCCGCCGCCGTTTTGGTCGCCGTCGTCGCCGCCTGCGACATCCACCTGATGCACCACGCCGTTGGTGAACACCACGCCCTTTTCCTGGGCCGAGCGGTAAAAGTCCTCGCCGTTGCCGGGCACCCGCAGGTCGGTGTAGATTATGTGGGCGTCCACCTCCGGGTTGCGGTCCTTGAAGTACATCGCCTGCTTGATGCTGACGTTGCAGCAGTAGCCCGAACAGTAGGGCAGGTGCCCCGGCTTTTCGGAACGCTGGCCGGCGCACTGCACGAATACCACGCTGGTAACGGCCTTGCCGTCCGAGGGCCGCTTGATGATGCCGCCGTTGGCGTCGGCCTCGGTTGCCAGCGCCTCAAGTTCGGTTTGATCCACCACGTCCGGGGTTTTGCCGTAGGCAAACTCCGGCAGGCGGCCGGCGTCGTAGCGGCTGAAACCGCTGGCCTGGACGATGGCACCGACGTTCTCCGTGACCGGGGCGGCGGATTCGGAACCGGCGCCATTGTGGCCGGAAATGTCCACCGAAAAGCACCCCGGCGCGCCGCTGGTGCGGGTTACGGTGGCGTTCAGGAACACCGTGATACCGGCTTCGGCCTCCACCTCGGCGACCCACTCGGCGGTGTCATTTTTGCCGGGTTGATCGTAGGGTTCCCTGGACGGCAGGCGGCGGTACAACGAACCGGCCCAGCCGCCGAGCCGTGCGGTTTTTTCCACCAGCAGCACTTCATAGCCGGCGCGCGCGGCCCCGAGGGCGGCGGTGATGCCGCTGATACCGCCGCCGACTACCAGGATGCGCTTGTTGCCGGCGTTGCCGGCGTTGCCGGCGTTGGCTTGGGGCTGTTGCATAAACTTGACTTCGGCGCAGCCCATGCGCACGTAGTCTTCCGCCATCTCCTGGGTCAACTCGCGGGCTTCATCGGTGTCCGGCTGGCTCCAGATCACGCCTTCGCGCAGGTTCGCACGGGCCACCGCCACGCCGCCGCCTTCGCCCACGCCACCGCCATCCACGCCATCAAAATTGAACGCTTCGGTTTTGGCGCGGCGCGAGCAGGCGCCGATCATCACGTGGGTTACGCCTTCCTTTGCGATGTCATCGCGGATCAGCGACACGCCGTCGCCGCTGCAAAGATAATCGTGCCGGCGAACCAGCGCAGCGCCGCCTTCGGATTCGGCGATGGCCGCCAGCCGCTCGCCATCAAGCCGCTCGCCGAGGCCACAGCCCTGGCAGAGGTACGCGCCGATTTTGATTTCCGACGCCATCTAACGGCCCCCCGCCGTAGCGTCCGCTGAGCTCGCCGAGGCCACACGGTTCACCACCTGAATGGCGCGCAACGCCGCCGCCGTGGCGCCCTGCACCGAGCGGTTGACGTCCAGGGCGTTGCTCGCGCAGCCGGCGCCGAAGATGCCGTTGGCACTGCCATTGCCGGCGGCGTGGGCCGCGGCGAGTTCAATGAAGCCGGCGGCATCCACGGCCACCGTTTGCTGGCCGGGTTGGCCGGCCCGGTCGCTCTTGACGATGGCGGCGACGTCAATGCTCGGCTCCATGCCCACCGCCAGCACCACCAGGTCGTGGGGGTTGGCGTAGCGTTTGTAGCCGTGGGTGTCCACGCCCTTGACCACCGGGTTTCCGCTTTGCGGGTCCTGGTCAATGCCGGCGACCTTGGACTTGATGAAATGCACCCGCGGGTCGGCGCGCACCTTGCGCTCGAAGTCTTCGAAGCGGTCAATGGTGCGGATGTCAATGTAGTAGATGGTGGCTTTGGCCGCCGGGTCGTCGCCGTAGATCTCGCCGAGGTAAGTGCTCTGCTTGAGCGAGGCCATGCAGCAGATGCGCGAGCAGTGGGCGAGGTGGTTGCGGTCCCGGGAACCGGCGCACTGGATGAAGGCGATGTCCTTCGCTTGGGCGCCGTCGGAGGGCCGCAGCAGTTGGCCGCCGGTCGGCCCAAAGGGGTCCATCATGCGCTCAAACTCCACGCTGGTGATGACGTTCTCAAAGCGGTCGTAGCCGTAGGGCTCGATTTTGGCGGCGTCGTAGGGGCGCCAGCCGGTGGCAAAGATCACCGCGCCACATTTGATTTCCAGGGTCTGCTCGCGCATCTCCAGGTCCACCGCGTCGTAGCGGCAGGCGGCTTTGGCCTTCTCGCCCTGTTCGGTGCCGACGATGGACGGGTCAATCACGTAACGCTGGGGCCACGCCAGGTTGTGGGGCAGGTAGGCGGCCTTGACCTTGTTCATTCGGTAGTTGTGCGGATGGTCAATTTCGGCGCTCACCGCGCGCGCACATTCGCCGCAGGCGGTGCAGTTCTCGTTGACGTAGCGCGGCTTGACGGTAATCACGGCGGTATAGTTTCCGGCCGCACCGGCGAGGCTTTCGATCTTCGCCATGGTGATTACCCGCAGCCGCCGGTTGGCGGCAATCCGGCGCTGGTTAATTTCCTGGCCGCAACTTGGCCGGCACAGCTTGGGGAAGTACTTGTACAACTGCGCCACCCGCCCGCCGAGGGCCGCGCGCTTTTCGATCAGGATCACGTCCTTGCCACATTCCGCCGCCTCAAGCGCCGCGGTCATGCCGCTGATCCCGCCGCCGACTACGAGGATGGTTTCGTTGGTGGCGATAGTGGTGGCAGTAGTGTCGGTCATTTTGCTGTCTCGGTTTCTCGTTATTCGCGCCGCACGCAGCGCGGATTGTGTACAACTATAAGGGGTAATGGAATGTGAGGCCAGCCCCGATACCCGCTCAAGCGGCGGGGAATTGATAAATTTTCCAATGCGCCCATAGACGGGGTAAATCGCCGCGGGCCTGAGGCGTCCTTGACCGGGCAAGCATTGGCGGCGAGGATGCGGTACAGTCGGCGCTCAGGCACACACCTTGCAATCATCTTTACAACCCGCGATGAACGACGAAGCATCCCTGCCCCAACACCTCATCCAGGACGAGCCCTACTACGCCCCGCAGAACAACGAGATCGAGTTGTTTGAGGCGGCCTGTCGGAACGGTATTCCGGTGCTGCTCAAGGGGCCTACGGGGTGCGGGAAGACGCGCTTTGTGGAGCATCTGGCGTGGCGGCTTGCACGGCCTTTGGTTACGGTGTCGTGTCATGATGACCTGACGGCGGCGGATCTGGTGGGGCGCTACCTGATCATCGGCGGCGAGACGCGCTGGGTGGACGGGCCGCTGAGCCGGGCGGTGCGCGCCGGCGGGATTTGCTACCTGGATGAAATCGTTGAGGCGCGCAAGGACACCACGGTGGTGATTCATCCGCTGGCCGACGACCGCCGCGCGCTGCCCATTGAAAAAACCGGCGAGTTGCTGCACGCGCCGGCGGAATTCTGCCTCGCCATTTCCTACAATCCGGGCTACCAGAGCGTCTTGAAAGACCTCAAACAGAGCACCCGGCAGCGCTTCGTGTCCATCGAGTTCGGTTATCCCGGCGCCGCCCTCGAAGCGGACATCATCGTCAAGGAATCCGGACTCGACGCCGCCACCGCCGCCAAACTGGTCAAGTACGCCGGCATGACCCGCAACCTCAAGGGCAGCGGCCTGGAGGAAGGCGCGAGCACGCGCCTGCTGGTGCACGCCGCGAAACTCATGGTAACCGGCATTGACCCGCGCGCCGCCTGCCGTGGCGCCATCGCCGGGACCTTGAGCGATGACCCCGACATGCTGACCGCCATCAACGAACTCGGGGCGTCTCTGTTTTGACGGCGCAAAAACCGGAAGAAAAACCATGCGCGACCAGCAAACGGACACCAAGCAAATGAAACAGGCGGCTGCCGAAGCCGCGCTCGCCTACATTGAAATGGGCGACGTGGTCGGCGTCGGCACCGGCTCCACCGCGGATTTTTTCATTGACGGGCTGGCCGGCATCAAGGGCAAAATTGACGGCTGCGTGGCCAGTTCCGAAGCCAGCGCCGCGAGATTGCGCGCCCACGGCATTCCCGTGCTTGACTTGAACCAGGTGGGCACGCTGCCCGTGTACGTGGACGGCGCCGACGAAGCCACCCGCCACCTGCACCTCATCAAGGGCGGCGGCGGCGCGCTGACCCGCGAAAAAATCGTCGCCCAGGCCAGTGAAAAATTCGTCTGCATCGCCGACCACAACAAACTGGTGGCGGTGCTGGGGGAATTTCCGCTGCCCGTGGAGGTGATTCAAATGGCGCAAAGCCTGGTGGGGCGCGGCCTTGCCGGCCTCGGCGCGCTGCCCGAACTGCGCGCCGGATTCACCACCGACAACGGCAACCTCATCATTGACGCGCACAACCTCGCCATCCAAAACCCACTTGAGATGGAACGGCGCATCAACCAGATGCCCGGCGTGGTGAGCGTGGGTTTGTTCGCGCTACGGGGCGCCGATGTGCTGCTGCTGGGAACCCCGTCGGGGGTGGACGTGCTCGGATGAGTTTTTTTGATTCATTGAACCGGCGGCGCGGTCATCGGTCGAAAGGGTATAACCTGCTCAGGCTTTTTTCACCTTGAAATGAAACTCGCCGTTCACCTCGGACGATTCCAGCAACGCGTTGCCGGTCTGCGCGGCGAAAGCCTCGAAGTCTTTCACCGACCCCGGATCGGTGGAGACGATGCCGAGCACTTCCCCGGCGCCCATCCCGTTCAGGGTTTTCTTGGCGCGCAGAATCGGCAGCGGGCAGTTCAAACCGCGGGTGTCGAGTTCTTTGGTAACTTCGCTCATGGCGCTCATCTGTGTGGACTCATGGGTGTGGATTTCGTGTTTGGTCGTGGCCTGAAGTCAGGGTCGCAACCGGGCGAGTATAGCGTATAGTAACGGGCAGACAAACTTTCATCCATGCCCAGTTTCATGCTCAGCCAGCCCCCACCCACCCCCGGCCCCCGCCCCGGCCTCCACCCCCGCCTGCGTACATTCGCGGCATCGCTGACCCTTGCCGCAGCCTTGTGGTTGCCGGCCCCGCCCCCGGCCACCGCCGACGAAAGCGAACCCCTGCCCGAACTCGGCGACAGCGCCACGCGCATCTTGTCCCCGGCCCAGGAAGAGCGCATTGGCCGGCAGTTCCTGCGCCAGTTAATCCGCGATCTGCACTACGTCGACGACCCGGAACTGAACGCCTACCTCAACCGCCTGGGGAGCACGGTGGCGAAAAACGCCTCGCTGCGGGGCACAACCATCGCCGTCCACCTGCTGCAAAACCCCGACCTCAACGCCTTCGCCGTGCCCGGCGGCCACATCACCTTTCACACCGGCCTGCTCCTGACCGCCGAAAACGAGAGCGAACTGGCGTCGGTGATGGGCCACGAAATCGCCCACATCACCCAGCGCCACCTGCCGCGCATGCTGGCCAAGGCCGAGGCCAGCAAGTTTCCGGCGGCGGCGGCGATCCTGGCGGCGATCCTGGTGGGCGGCCAGGCGGGGCTGGCCGGGTTCACCGTGGCCAACGCCGCATTGTTGTCCAACCAACTGGCCTACACCCGGGATTTTGAACGGGAAGCGGATTCCATCGGCATCAAACTGCTCGCAGACGCCGGCTTTGACCCGGCGGCCATGGCGCGGTTCTTCGGCAAAATTGAGCGCCACGGCGGCATCGGCGAAGAAGCCCCGGAATTCCTGCGCACCCACCCGCTTTCCTACACGCGCATCGCCGAAGCGGAAAACCGCGCCGCCACGTACCCGGCTGCGGACTATCCGCCGAGCCGCGCGTTCCACCTCGCCAAGGCAAAAATTCGCGCGTTGTATTCCCCCGAAGACCGAGACGCCCTCGCCTATTTCCAGGACCGCGCGGCGCGCCTGTCCGGGGAAGAGAAAAACGCGGCGATCTACGGCGCCGCCCTGGCCCAGCGAAAACTGCGGCAAACCAAACAGGCGCGCGCCACCCTGCAGCCGTTGCTCGACGCCTGGCCCGATGAAGTCGCCTTCCAACTGGCGCGGGCCGAAATTGACATGGCCGCCGGCAACCCCGCGCCGGCGGTTGCGCGCTACGCCAAACTGACCGAGGCGCATCCGCAGTTGGTGTACCTCGTTCACTACCAGGCCCTGGCGCTGATCGCCAACGGCGACGCCGCCGAAGCAAAGCGCGTCATCCGCCACCAACTGCGCCGCCACAAGGAGCGCTTCATCCTCTACCCGCTGCTGTCGCGGAGCAACGCCAAACTGGGCCTGCTCGCCGAAGCCCACCAGGCCACCGCCGAATTTCACGCCGCCCTCGGCGAATACCACGCGGCGGTGGCGTCGCTGAAACAGGCGCTACGGGAAAACGATTCCGAAGGCTACCTCCACCAGAGCATCACCGCGCGCCTGCACGAGTTGGAAGAGATCTTGAAGCAGTTGCAGCAGTAGGGCCGGCGGCTGACGCCGTTTGAACAGGGTCCGGCGCAGCCGGATATTTTTTTGCCTTTTCGTTGTTTTGTGGTATATTCCCGCTTGTCGATATTCTCATCCAGATAATCCGCCTGCCGGGTTACCTGTCCAATACAACAGCAGTTTTTTACCCGCCACGGGGTCATTCCCTACGGGGCGAATAGGCAGGAATTTCACCTCTACGTGCATGTGATATCGACAACGGCCCGGCACCCGTGGGTGTCCGGGGCATTGCGATGAATCACATGCCCGATGAAAACAAACACGTTATACGCCGGCGACTGCCTTGACCGCATGGGTGAATGGGCGGATAACTGCGTGGATTTGATTTATCTCGACCCGCCGTTTAACAGCAAGGATTCACGCCGCGCACAATCTGAAACGCAACTGGGTGGGCATTGACATTTCCTATTACGCCATTGAAGTCATTCGCCGGGAGCGCATGAAGGATATTGCGAAAAATTAATTTGGAGGGCGTACCCACCGACGTTAACGCCGCCGCGTATTTTTCCGACAAAGACCCGTTTGAATTTGAGAAGTGGGCGGTCACGCGGATACACGGCTTCGCGCCGAACACCGTGCAACGAGGCGACGGCGGCATTGACGGGCGCGCGTTGATTTGGAACGCCGAAAAAGATCACGACAAATGCATCGCCCAGGTAAAAAGGGGCAAGCCGTCGGTGGATGCGCTGCGGGCGTTTTATGGAAAAATTGCCACCGGCGAAGCCGCGATTGGTTTGTTTATTACGTTGTACAAACAAAATGAAACGCCGACCATCAAAAAACTAATCGCGCAGTCGGGCTATGTTGAAATCGGCGGCCGAAAATTCAACCGGCTGGTGATGTACTCTATTGATGAGTTCTTTCAGGGGGTGGAGCCGAAAATGCCACACCTCGCCCATCCGCGAACCGGCGCACCGTTGCAGGAAGACGTGCTGGACAAACAGGACACAATACCGGCGGGATAGCCTGCCCGGCACGGTCGGCGGATTTTACAAAACCGCCGGTTTGTGATTGAATGCCCGCCGCTGTGGGCAAACAACAGGCAAACAAATGGCAACGATCATAGACGGCAAGGCCTTCGCCGCCGGGCTGCGGGAACGCATCGGTGAGGCGGTCGCCGGGCTGGTGGCGGAGCACGGCCTCAAGCCGGGGCTGGCGGTGGTGCTGGTGGGCGAGGATCCGGCCAGCCAGGTGTACGTGCGCAACAAGGGCCGGCAGACCGCCGAGGCGGGGATGGATTCCTTTGAACACAAACTGCCGGCGGACACCGGCGAGGCCGACTTGCTGGCGTTGGTGGCGCAACTCAACCGCGACCCGGCGGTGCACGGGATACTGGTGCAACTGCCGCTGCCCGAACAGATCGACGCGTCAAAGGTCATCAACGCCATCGCCGTCGGCAAGGACGTGGACGGGTTCCACATCGAAAACGTCGGCAAACTTTCCATCGGCGAAGACTCCCTGGTGCCCTGCACCCCCGCCGGCTGCCTGATGTTGCTCAAGCATCACCTCGGCGGCCTGTCGGGCAAAAGCGCGGTGGTGGTGGGACGCTCCAACATCGTCGGCAAACCGGTGTCCCTGCTGCTGCTCAAGGAAAGCTGCACGGTCACCATCACCCATTCCCGAACCCGGGATCTGGCGGCGGTGTGCCGGGAAGCCGACCTCCTGGTGGCGGCGGTGGGCGTGCCGCAAATGATCAAGGGCGAGTGGATCAAACCGGGGGCGACGGTGATTGACGTGGGCATCAACCGCGTTGAGAGCGAAGACGGCAAACCCCGGCTGGTGGGCGACGTGGACTTCGACGCCGCCGTAAAAGTGGCGGGCGCGATCACGCCGGTCCCCGGCGGCGTCGGCCCGATGACCATCGCGTGCCTGCTGAGAAACACAGTGCTCGCCGCCTGCCGCCAGCGGGGAATCGCGGTGCCGGGGGGTTTGTAAGGTCTGTAGAGGTTCACTCATTCACTGACTAGTATGAAAACCCACCCGTTATTCTCGAGCGATAGAAAAACAGGGAGCGCCGGCGACCGTTTGTTTCATCGCATTCGGGAATCCATGGGTTAAACCGGCGGTGGGTCGCGTGGGGCTGGATTCCCGAGTACGATTTATACTTTGCGGGTATAACACCGGGGAACGTGGCAACAACTCTGCCGTCATTCCCGAACGATAGAAAAATAAGGAGCGATAGCGACTATATTTTTCATCGTATCGGGAATCCAGTGTCGCTACCACGGACTCAAACAAAGCGGCGGGGGTTTTGACAGACGGCGTAGGAACAGGTCGCCACCTCCCCTACAAATCCCCCAACGCCTGTTCCAACTCGGGAAACGAACGCGCGTTTCTGAGTTTCCTCAGCAACCGCGCCTTGTCCCTTTCACCAAGCCCGCAACCATCCAGATAATCGCCAAAAAACCGCGTAAGGCCGTAGCGGGTCAACGACGCATGATCCTCGGTATAACGCAGAATGTTGAAAAAATTCCCGGCGCGGTTGCGCACCGAAAGCGGCCGCGAACGGAATTGGGTTGAGCCAATATCAAGCAAGGCGAATGACCCGTCGTCCCGCACCAGCACTTGCCCCAGGTGCAGGGCCTTGTAGTACACGCCCGCATGATGCAACGCGCACAAATAACCGGGCAACCGCGCCAGGGCGCGCCGCTGGGCGTCGGCGCGCCCGGCGAGTTCGCGGACCGTCTCCCCCGGCAGTAGCGGATACACCACAAAATACGCGTTGAGGTCGCGGCACCTGGCGATCGTTTCCACCGCCACCGAGTCAAACCCCAGCGCCTTGAGCCGCGCGGCATTACGCACAAAACGACGGGCGTACGGCCAAAGCCGGTTGGAAGTCAGCAGCCCCTTTTGCCGGAAAAGTTTGACCACCTTGTTGTCCGGGGTGAGAAATACCGAGGGGCCGTGGCCGTCGCCCGACAGAACCCCGGCGCCTTCAATCAGCCGTTCAAAGCGGAGACGGGAAAAATTTTCCATGGCCCCATGATAATATGGAAACATCCCAGGAACGACCGGAGCGTTGAAGTGAGATTGGCGTTTGCGCTGTTTATCTATTTTCCATTTGGCGGATTGACCAGGGATCTGGTTGCCGTTGCGCGGGCCTGCCGGCGGCGGGGGCATGAGGTGCGGGTGTACGCCGGGGAGCGGCGGGGGGGTGTGGATGACGAAACCGATGTGCGGTTGTTGCCAACGCGGGCGCGCACGAGCCATGGCAAGCAACGGGAGTTTGCCGGGAAACTGAACAGCGCGTTGGCGGAATTTTCGCCGGATTTGACCGTCGGCTTCAACAAAATGCCGACGCTTGATGCGTATTACGCCGCCGATGGATGCTTCGCCGACAAAGCCCGCCGCAGGGGTTGGTGGTACCAAAGGACGCCCCGCTGCCGGCGTTTCCTTGCTTTTGAAAAAGCCGTTTTCGCCCGCGAGTCTTCCACGCAAATTCTTATGATCGCGGAAAATCAAATGCGCGCTTATCAAGAATGTTACGGCACGCCCCGGGAGCGCATCTCCCTGCTGCCGCCGGGCATAGCCCGCGACCGCATCGCCGGCACCGATGATGATGTACGGGCGCGGCGCAACTATTTTCGTGCCCGGTGGCAACTGGAGGACGGCGACCGGCTGCTCCTCATGATCGGATCCGGGTTTCGCACCAAGGGCCTTGACCGAACGCTGAAAGCGTTTGCATCGCTGCCCGCGCATCTGCTTGAGCGGGCGCGTTTGTTCGTGGTCGGCGAAGACAACGCCGCGCCCTTTGAAAAAACAGCGCGGCAACTCGGCGTTCATTCCAGGGTGCGGTTTGTGCATGGCCGGGATGACGTGCCGGAGTTTTTGCTGGGCGCGGATTTGCTGGTGCATCCGGCGTACCGCGAGGCCGGCGGTATCGTGTTGCTCGAAGCGATGGTGGCCGGCTTGCCGGTGATTACCACCGACGTTTGCGGATACGCGCACTACGTGAGTGATGCGGGCATGGGCGAAGTGCTGCCATCGCCGTTTGAGCAGTCCGCCCTGAACCGGGGTGTGCGGCGGCTTATGGAGGCGGAACGAAATACCTGGCGGGAACGCGGGCGGAACTTCGCGCAAAAGGCGGACATTTACGACATGCCGCAACACGCCTGCCGGCGCATTGAAAGCATCGCCGGCAAACGCAGCGCGAGGAACAAGGCGCGGTGATCCCGCACCTTGAAAAGGAAATTGCCGATGCGTGGGCGGGGGATTGCGCGTTCCATCGCGCGCGGCAACAGCAAGGAAAAGTTTTTCGTGAAAAGGAAGGCCGGCGCACCGTGCGGTTTTCCTTGAACGGAAAACATTATTTTCTGAAACTGCACCAGGGCGTAGGGTGGCGCGAAATTATCAAAAACCTGCTGCAGTTTCGGCTGCCGGTAATCGGCGCAACCAACGAATGGCGCGCCATCAAAAAACTGCATCAACTGAACCTGCACACCATGACCGCGGTCGGCTACGGCCGCCGCGGTTTTAATCCGGCGCGACAACTTTCTTTCCTGATTACGGATGAATTGACCGACACCGCAAGCCTCGAAGAACTGTGCGCGGCGTGGCCCCAAAGCCCCCCCGGCTTTGCGCTGAAACAGGCGCTGATCAAGCAGGTCGCCGGAATCGCCCGAACGCTGCACGAAAACGGTGTCAACCACCGCGACTTTTACTTGTGCCATTTCCTCGCCGACGTTTCCATGGGACGCGAAAACCTGACCGCCGAAAATCTGCGCCTGTATATCGTTGACCTGCACCGGGCGCAAATACGCAAAAAAACCCCGCTGCGGTGGATCGTCAAAGACCTGGGGGGATTGTATTTTTCGGCGTTTGCTATTGGCCTCACTTCCCGGGACGTGCTACGGTTTATGAAAGCATACAATGGCAAAAACACGCGGCAATTAATGAACGACCGCAACTTTTGGTTGAAAGTGGAACGCCGGGCTAGGCGGATGCCCGGCCAAGGGGGTTGACTTCAACCCCCGCCATTTCCGCTTGCGCGGGTATGACAGCGATATAATTTCTTTTACGCCTTGCTGAAAATCCCGGAAAACAGTTTTCGCTGCTCCGGTTTGTCGTTCCAGTTTTTCAGGAAGCGGTCGCGGTCTTTTTGCAACAGGGCGTCCATGTTCTCCTTTGCGGCGCACTCCTTCATCGAATCAAGATCAACAAGCACTATTTCTTTATCGGCCACGAGCAAATTGGATGCTTTCAAATCGCTGTGGTAAAGCCGCGCCAGGCGCATGCCCGTAAACAGTTCTTCAAACCATTCGAGTTCCTGTTTCGTTGGTTGTTGGGATGCATATTTTTCCGACGCCGGTGGAAAACTATTGAACGCGCAGACATAGTACCCGCGCAAACGGAACGGCCCCCGGCGTTTTTCCACGAAAGCGATTGGTTCGGGGGTGGCGATGCCGCTGATTTTCAGGAGGTGGGCGTTGCGCCAGTTGGTATGACTTCTGGTCGGGCGCAAAAAACGCCGCCAGCGGTGGCGCAGGTTTTTGATGTTGTTGCGTTTGATTACCACCGCTTGCCCGCCCATGGAAACGCGGACCACGGTGGCCGAGTTGCCGTCTTTCAGCAGTTCGCCTTTTTCAATCCAGGCGTCGGGGTTTTGCAGAAAGGAAACCAGGTCGTCGGAATGGCGCGCGCGTTTCCAGACCGCCGCCTTGCGCCAACTCGTTTGCGTGGAAAATTCACTGCTTTCGCGGAAACATTTTTTGAGATAGCGGGATTTGCGGCGCTGCCACGCCCGGCTTACGGCTTCTTCCAGTTCGGGGTCGGCGGCCGCTTCGGCGTAATGCGCTGCGAGTAAATCCATCAGAGTCTTTCGCCGCAACGGAGCAAACTGGGCCAGAAACAGCGCCAGATTTTCCCGCTGCCAGTTTCCGTATTCGGCGCTTGGCCGGCGTTCCACGGAGGCTGCGTCAATCACATACAACTGCTCATTCGCCAGCAAAAAATTATCCAGATGAAGATCCAGATGACAACAACCTTTTTGATGCAGGCGGGCGATCAAATCAAGGCCGGATGCCCCCAAAACCAAACGGCGCAGGGGATCGCCCCGCCACAAATCGCCGAGGCTTTGCGCCTGTTCCAAAAATTCAAATACCAATACATGACTTCCGTTATCGCCACGGGTGGCCAGCAGCAATTCAGGGGTGCTTGTTTCGGCGGTTTTCAAAGCGTGATAACCGGCCAACTCCCGCCGCAGGTCACGCCGGCCCGGGGCGGTATTCAATATCAACTTCACCAGCACCAGCCGCCCCTGCCGTTGCGCCTTCATAACCGCGCGCTTGCCCGGCAGCACCCGCAGTATTTCCACGCACCGCAGGGTCTCGCCGCCGGCAAGAACAAAATTAGCCGGCATCGGGAACTCGCGGCGCCCTTTCTGCAGTTGTTCAACTATGGACATTGTTCCGTATAGTAACTTTTTTTGGCATGTACCGAGCGATGATCAACCCAACATGAAACGCGATGACGCTTGACGCGAAACCCTGCGCCGGAAAACAGCGAAACAACCCGCTATCTTTTTTCAAGCAATGCCGCCATATCGCGCACGCCAATCGCCTCAACGGTTTTGCTGAGCGGATGTTTTCCTTCCCCGGCATGGACGATGAAAGACCGGCTCGGTTTGAGGTCGGCGCAGGCATTGCGAAAACTCTTGCTGACGCCAACCGCAGGGCTGCGTTTAATCTCGACCGCCCAAATGCCTTCTTTCCCCGGCATGGTTAGAACCAGGTCAATTTCGGCGCCGGCGGAAGTGCGGTAAAAGCCCGGCTTGGTGTATGGCGGGGCGGCGCTTAGCAGGTTTTCAATGACAAAACCTTCCCAACTTGCGCCCACAACCGGATGCCCGGATAACTCGTTATGATCTTTAATGCCCAGCAGCGCATGCGTCAATCCGCTGTCCCGCACGTACACTTTCGGCGATTTCATTACCCGCTTTCCGGTGTTGTTGTGAAAGGGGCGTAGCCGCCGGACCAGCAGCAGGGCGGCAAGTAAATCTATGTAGCCGGATACGGTGGGGGCGCTGATTGAAAGCCCCGCCGCCAGCCGGGATGCGTTGAGCAGTCCGCCCTGGTTGTGCGCCAGCATAATCCAGAGCCGTTCAAGGGTTTCGACCGGGATTCTCTTTCCAAACTGGGGCACGTCGCGTTCAAGATAGGTGCGGATAAAATTCCCGCGGAAGATAAAACTGTCGGCATCGGATGCGGCAAGAAAACTGCCCGGAAACCCGCCCCGCGACCACAACGCGGTTAGCGCTTTTGAATCAGGCGCCGCTTCGAGAACGTCAAACGGTTGCATCTCCACATATTCAATGCGCCCGGCAAGACTCTCGCTCGATTGTTTCATCAAATCCATTGATGCGGAGCCGAGTATCAGGAAACGCCCGGTGCGTTTTTTTTGCCGCCGACCTTCGTCAATGAGGCCACGGAGCTCTTGAAAAATTTCCGGCGTGCGATGTATCTCATCCAGCACCACGAGGCAACCTTCATATTCCTTCAGGAATAAAGCCGGTTCGGTCAGCTTGCTGCGGTCGGCGCGGGTTTCCAGATCCAGATACAGGGATTCAACCGTTGCCGCGATTTCATGGGCCAGCGTAGTCTTGCCAACCTGACGCGGACCAATCAGGGCAACCGCGGCTTGACGGGCCAGCGCTTCCCGAACTGTGGAGGCTGTACGACGGGGTAACATCCTTGCATATTAAAAGGTTAACTTTCAAATTGCAAGGATAAATGGGCGACTTTATACTTTCGATTCCCGATCTGCAACCCTTTCTTTTATTTATGAATCAATAAGTTAGGAGATGCAAAGATAATACACGAAGCGCGCATCCCAAACGGGCAGACCAAACCAACCAGACTTTATGGATCCAATCGCCGATTGCCCGTTTCAAGCGCCCGGTTTTTCACCGCCCTGCCTGCCCCCGCCCCTCCTCGGCGGCGGCTGGTCAAACACCAGGTTTTTCGCGTTGAGCGCGACGAAGTGGCGGCTTTTGGCGCGGGCGATGAGGGTTACGCCGAGTTCTTCGGCGAGTTCAAAGCCCATGTGCGTGGCGCCGTTGCGGGAGACCAGCACCGGGATGCCCATGAGCGCCGCTTTCATGACGATTTCCGAAGTGAGGCGGCCGGTGGTGTAGAAAATTTTGTCGTGGCCGGTCATTTCCCGCAGCCACATTTCGCCGGCGATGGTGTCCATGGCGTTGTGCCGGCCAACGTCTTCTATGAACATCAGCACTTCGCGGCCCCGGCACAACCCGCAACCGTGCACCGAGCCCGCGCTGCGGTAGGCCTTGTTGTGCCGCGCCACCTGCGCGAGGACGTTGTAAATGTCGGACTGTTTAATCTGCCGGTCCGGCAGCCGGTGGTCGTACAGTTTGTCCAGGGTGCAACTGAGAACGGTACCCTGGCCGCAGCCGGTGGTGACCGTGCGCCTGAGCGAATCGAGACGCGGCACGCCGCCACCGTCCACCGTGGTCACTTCGGCCAACTCGCGCTCCCAGTCCACCATGACCGATTTGATTTCTGCGGGGCGTTCAAACAGGGTCTGGTTTCGCAGGTAGCCGAGCACCAGTTTTTCCGGATGAGTGCCCAGCGTCATCAAGGTCACCAGTTCCTGGCCGTCCACCTTGATGGTCAACGGCAGTTCGCCGACGATGTTGATGGTCTGCTCGTCGCCAAACTGATTGCGGGAACGCACCCGATGAATCGAATCCAACCCGGCGTTACTCATCCTCGGCCCGGCCCCGGACCGCGAAACCCCACCACCGTTTCGGGCATCCCCCGCCCCGGGATTGGTTGAAAGCGCGTGCGTGGATTGTTTCATATATGCAAAATAACCGCCGCCGGAAGAAACTTCAATGGCGAGCGTGAAAAACTGTGGTGGGAATCATAGCCTGTTTTGGGGTTGCTGAGGGCGTTGATGGCTAAATTACCCTGACTGCCACTATGTAAGCGTAATTCGGACTAAAAAGGGCTTGACTTGGAATACGGATACTTGTATGTATTGGAACTGTGATGAACGTGTAAGAAATAACCTCTATGGCAATCGTTATTGTACGTTGTGCAGAAGGATATCCGTCAGTGGCTTTACACGATATGCCCATACTGGAAAACTGGAAACAGAAAATCTCATTTGCAACCCCACCGACAAGGACCGCATAACCGATGCCCCCGCCTCCTGAAAATCCGTCCGCAAAGGGCTGGCTGAAACTGCCGGAATTTCTTGTCTCAAGGCATACTTGGCTGTCCAGTGGCCGGGAATACGATGCGCTGCCTTCGACGATTCGTGCCACCATCAAGCGTCAGCAGGACGGCAGCGAGCGGCTGATCGGCTGGATTCAACTCGCCATACTCACCTCCTTTGCGGCGCTCTACGCCACGGTTCCGAAGACCGCTCCGATCAGCGCCGAGTTTGAGCCGGTGCCGGTGTTCCTGGGCGCGTACTTTGTTTTTACCTGCCTGCGCCTGTGGCTGGCGTACAAAACCAGTTTGCCTTTCTGGTTTTTGGTGATGTCGATCCTGATGGACATGGCGCTCCTGCTCGGTTTGATTTGGTCGTTTCATCTCCAGTATATGCAGCCGCCGTCGTTTTACCTGAAGGCGCCGACCCTGCTCTACATCTTCATCTTCATCGCCATCCGCGCGCTGCGCTTTGAGCCGGGGTACGTGCTGCTCGCCGGCATCGTCGGCTCCGCCGGCTGGCTGATGCTGGTGGCCTACGCCATCGCCGGCGAGGCGGGGGGCTCGGTGATTACGCGCAATTACATCGAATACCTGACTTCCAACAGCGTACTGCTGGGCGGGGAGGTGGACAAGATCATGTCCATCATGGTGGTGACCATCGTGCTCACCCTGGCCATCGCGCGGGCGCGCAAGCTGCTGATTCAGGCCATCGTCGAGAGCAGCACCGCCGAGAGCCTGTCGCACTTTGTGCCCGAAGGAATCGCCGAACGCATCGCAACCACGGAAGGCCCGCTGAGCGACACCAAAACCGAAGAACGCGAAGCGACCATTTTGTTTTCCGACCTCGTTTCGTTCACGCGAATGTCGGAAGGGTTAAAGCCGGATGAGTTGATTACCACCGTGAATGAATTTTTTGCGCTTGCTTCAAAGTCCATCAAGCGAAACAAGGGCGTGATCATTCTGTTTCACGGCGACGCAATCATGGCGAGTTACAACCTGCCGTCGAGCGATCTTGAACACGCCGGCAACGCGGTGGCCACCGCCCTGGAAATTCAGCAGCGCCTGGAAACCCACGAATTTTCCACGGGGGTAAAATTGAAAGCGCGGATCGGCATCAATACCGGCACCGTGGTGGGCGGATTCGCCGGCGCATCGGGGCTGTTGAACTACACTTTGTACGGCGACAACGTGAACATCGCCGCGCGGCTGGAGGAACTGAACAAACAACACGGAACTTCCATTTTGGTCTCCGAACGCACCATGGAACTGAGCGACCCCCGGCGTTTTCACTTTGAATCAAAGGGCGGCGAAGTGCTGCGTGGCCGTCAGGCTTCCCTCAATATCTTTGAGCCGCGCCTTGTCCAAAATACGGAAAAGGAAAACTAGCGGAGCGCGACGGGGTCGCGCCGGACGCACAAACTCATGAGCACGGATGAGGTGATATTTTTCGTTTTGTTTTCGGCGCCGCTTTTTTGGAGTCCGGGGCCGGTGAACATCGTGCTGGCGGGGCTTGGCGCAAACCACGGCATCGTCAAAAATTTTCCCTTCCTGTTCGGGGTAACGTCCGCCGTGGCGGCGGCTTCCGCCGCCTGCCTGCTCGGCTTTCAGGTCATACTCGAAAACCCGCTCGTGCACCACTGGATTGGCATCGCCGGGGCGGCTTACATCCTGTATTTATCGGTCAAGTTGTACCGCCTGAAACCGGCGCGAACTCAGGGCGGTTCGGTGTCCCACGGTTTTACCGACGGTTTTCTCGCGACCGTATTGAATCCGAAATTTTATGTGATGGTGACTTCGGTGTTCGCGCAGTTTCTTTCACCGGAAAAAAATAACTCGGTGATTGTCTGGGCTGCGTTTTGTGTGTTTTTATTTGCCGCGAACTCCGCCTGGCTGTGCTTCGGAAAAGCGCTCGGCAGCATCGGAAGCGACGACCGGTATTTGCCGGTGGTTAATAAAATCATGGGCGCGTTGTTGTTTGCCTTTGCGGTTTATTTTTTACACGACGGCATAACCGCCTACCTGGCGCAGCGATGACGCGGCCCCGGGCCCTAATAAGAACGCGGCATGCCGAGCACGTGCTCGGCGATGTAGCTCAAAATCAGGTTGGTGGAAATCGGCGCGGTTTGGTACAGGCGGGTTTCGCGGTACTTGCGCTCCACGTCGTACTCTTCGGCGAAACCAAAACCGCCGTGGGTTTGCACGCAGGCTTCCGCCGCCGCCCAGGAAGCGTCCGCCGCCAGCAGTTTGGCAAGGTTGGCTTCCTCGCCGGGTTGTTCGCCGTTGTCGTACAGGCGCGCGGCTTCGCGCAGCACCAACTCGGCGGCGCGCATGTCGGCGTAGGCTTTGGCGATGGGAAACTGCACGCCCTGGTTCTGGCCGATGGGGCGGTTGAACACGGTGCGCTGGTTTGCGTATACGGCGGCTTTTTCGATGAACCATTTGGCGTCGCCGATGCATTCGGCGGCGATCAGAATTCTTTCCGCGTTCATGCCGGATAAGATGTAGCGAAAACCCCGGCCCTCTTCGCCGATCAGGTTCTCCGCCGGCACCGCCAGATCGTCGAAGAAAATTTCGGTGGTGGAATGATTCATCATGGTTCTGATGGGCCGGATGGTCAGGGTTTTTTCACCGGCCTCGCGCATGTCCACCAGCAGCACCGACAACCCCTCGGTCTTTTTGCCGACCGCATCAAGGGGCGTTGTGCGGCACAACAACAGCATCAGGTCGGAGTACTCGGCCCGGGAAGTCCATATCTTTTGCCCGTTGACCAGGTAGTGATCGCCCCGCAGCTGCGCGGTGGTGCGCAGCGCGGTGGTGTCGGTGCCGCTGTCCGGTTCGGTGACGCCGAACGCTTGCAGGCGCAAACTGCCGGCGGCGATGCCCGGCAGGTATTTTTGTTTTTGCGCGTCGGAGCCGTGGCGCAACACGGTGCCCATGGTGTACATCTGCGCGTGGCAGGCGGCGGCGTTGCAGCCGGCGCGGTGCACTTCTTCAAGGATCGCCGCCGCCGCCGAAATCGGCAGCCCGGAACCGCCGTAGGCTTCGGGAATCAGCGCGCCGAGGTATCCGGCTTCGGTGAGGGCGGCGACGAAGGCTTGGGGATAGGCGCGCTCGCGGTCGCACCGGCGCCAGTATTCCCCCGGAAAATCTTCGCACAGGCGCGCCACCGACTCGCGAATGTCGCGGTGGTCCAATTCATAATTCATCGGTCATAATTCATTGGTCATAATTCACCGGCACGCTCAACGCTCACGGGTCAGCGCATGATAAAGGGATTGGTGGTGCTGCCCTGCTGGGCGATCCACACCGACTTGACCTGCATGTACTGCTTGATCGCCTCGATGCCGTTTTCGCGGCCAATACCGCTGCGCTTGTAGCCGCCGAACGGCGAGGTGTAACTGACGGCGCGGTAGGTGTTGATCCACACGGTGCCGACGCGGAGTTTTTCCGACATGCGGATTGCGCGGCCGATGTTCTCGGTCCAAACGCCGGCGGCGAGGCCGAAGTCCACGTCGTTGCCGATAGCGATGGCTTGTTCTTCGCTTTCAAAGGGAATGACCGCGAGCACCGGCCCGAACACTT
Source organism: Candidatus Poriferihabitaceae bacterium (assembly GCA_965212085.1). Classification (GTDB taxonomy): domain Bacteria; phylum Pseudomonadota; class Gammaproteobacteria; order Arenicellales; family Poriferihabitantaceae; genus JAHRAW01. Next base: position 613,797 of record OZ243042.1, read on the forward strand.
CTTCCTGGGCGATGCGCATTTTGTTGTTGACCCCGGTGAAAATGGTCGGCTGAACGAACTGCCCGCCCGGCGCGTCTTCAACCGCGCACGGCCCGCCGCCGAGCACGCAGGTCGCGCCCTCGCGGTTGGCGATGTCAATGTAGTCGAGCACTTTTTGGTACTGGGGCGGGGTGGTAATCGGCCCGACGTGGGTGTCGGCGGACATCGGGTTGCCGATCCGCGCGTCCTTTGCGACTTCTATGAGCCGTTCGACAAAGCGGTCGTGGATGGAGTTTTGCAACAGCAGCCTTGAACCGGCGATGCAGGTCTGGCCGCTGGCCCCGAAGATGCCGGTAATCGCGCCCATCACCGCCGCTTCGAAGTCGGCGTCTTCAAACACGATGTTGGGAGATTTGCCGCCCAGTTCCAAAGTCACGTGCTTGATCGCGCCGGCGGCGGACTGGTAGATACTTCGCCCGGATAAACTTGAACCGGTGAACGCGATTTTAGCGACGTCCGGGTGGGCGACCAGGGCGGCGCCGGCGTCGGCGCCGAAACCGGTGACCACGTTGACCACCCCCGGCGGAAAACCGGCCTCTTGGATGAGGTTCATAAACTCAAGGGTGGACGCCGAGGTGAATTCCGACGGTTTGATGACCACGGAATTGCCCGCCGCCAGTGCCGTCGAAAGTTTCCACGCCAGCAGCAGCAGCGGCGAGTTCCAGGGGGTGATGAGGCCGACCACGCCGAGCGGTTCGTAGCGGGTGTAGTTCAAGATGCCGTCCTTGTCGGTGGGAATGACCGCGCCTTCCACCTTGTCGGCGAGTCCGCCGTAGTAGCGGTACCATTCGCTCATGTAGCGGATTTGCATCACCACTTCGCCGATCAGTTTGCCGTTGTCCCGCACTTCAATTTCGGCAAGGTGCTGCAAATCCCGTTCGATGAGTTCCGCCAGTTTATAAAGCAGCTTGCCGCGCTCGGCGGGTTTGCATTCGCCCCAGCCGCCTTCAAAGGCGGCCTTCGCCGACGCCACCGCCGCGTCAACGTCGGCGGCGTTGCCGTGAGCGATCTTCGCCCAGTTCTCGCCGCTGCCGGGGTTGGCGCTGTCAAAGGATTTTCCCGAGGCCGGGGCGGCCCAGTTTCCGTTGATGTAGTGCTGATAGGTTTTCATTTGGTTTGCTCCGGGTGTGAAGTTTTGTGTCGGATTTTTACGATTGAAATTCTTGCCGAATCGCCGGACCGTGCTGGTCCAGCAGTGGCACTTCGCTATGCCGGCCACCGGCGGTTTGAATGGGCAGGTCCGCCAGCGAAATCGCGGCGGCGTCAAAGCGCACCTCAAGGTTGCGCAAACCGGCGTGGCCGGAAAGGTCTTCCACCGAACTCAACTGCGCGCAGGCAATCCGCGCACCATCAAGCATCGCCATCAATTCGGCGCGGGTTTTGTTGCCGAATACCGCGTTGATCGCCTCGTCCATGGCGGCGCGGTTTTCCACGCGCCTGGGGTTGTCGGCGAATCTGCGGTCGCCGCCCAGTTCGGGGTTTTGCAAAACCCGCTCGCAAAACACCCGCCACTCGCGGTTGTTCTGAATGGCGATGAGCACGCGTTTGTCATCCGCGGTTTGATACGCGCCGTACGGGGCGATCAGGGCATGGGTCAGGCCGAGCCGCGACGGCGCGCCGCCGAGATAGCGGTGGGACAGCAGGGGCATGTTCATCCAGTCGCCGGCCACGTCGAACATGGAAACCGAAAGATCAATTCCTTTTCCTTTGCCGCCGTCGCCTACTTCGCCGTCGCGCTGCAACAGGGCGCGCAGGATGCCGGAAAAAGCGGTCAGCCCGGTGGCGATGTCGCACAGGGAAACCCCCACCCGCGCCGGGTGTTCCGGGGTTCCGGTAACGGCGCACAGGCCGCTCTCGGCCTGCACCAGAAAGTCGTAGGCTTTTTTGTTCGCGGCATCGCCTTCAAGCCCGTAACCGGAAATCTGGCAGTTGATCAGTTTCGGGTTTTGCCCGCGCAGTTCAGCACCGCTCAAGCCCCGTTTGGCCAGCGCGCCGGGCGCAAGGTTGTGCAAGAACACGTCGGCGTCCAGCAGCATGGTTTTCAACAGCGACCGGTCGCGGGGGTTTTCAAGGTTGATGCAGATGGATTCCTTGCCGCGGTTCAGCCACGCAAAAAACACGCTGTTGCCGTTGGCGCCTTGGTCATAGCCGCGGGCGAAATCCCCTTCGGGTCGCTCGACCTTGATGACCCGCGCGCCAGCATCGGCCAGCAGCAGGCCGCAGTAAGGCGCCGCCACCGCCTGCTCGATTGAAATCACCACCCGCCCCGCGAGTTCCCGGTTTAGTCCGTTCATGGTGGGGCTATTCTAATGGAAACCCGTGGTCGTTGCGGGCGGTTATGGCGGCGGCCGGTCCGGGGTTATCCGGGTCCGGCGCGCATGTTGTCGGGCAACCAGGTGGCCAGTTCGGGAATCAGGACCAGGATGAACACCATCAGTATCATGATGGCGAACATCGGCAACGCCGCGCGCGCGATGTAGTTCATTTGGTGTTGGGTCATGCCTTGCAGCACGAACAGGTTAAATCCAATCGGCGGCGTGATCTGCGCCATCTCCACGACCACGACGATAAAAATCCCGAACCAGATCAAATCTATGCCGGCTTGCCGTATCATTGGCTCAACCACCGCGATAGTCAAAACCACCGAAGAAATGCCATCCAGGAACATGCCGATAATGATGTAGAACACGAGCAGCGCGATCAACAGTTCAAAGCGGGACAGGTCGAGGGACGCGATCCATCCGGCGAGCGTGCGCGGCAGTCCGGTGAAACCCATGGACAGCGAGAGAAACGCCGCCCCCATCAAGATGAGCACGATCATGGCGGAGGTGCGCGTTGCGCCGAGCAAACTATTCGTAAAGGAGGAGAGGGTCAGCGATCCTTGCGCGCCCGCCAAAAGCAACGACCCGATGACGCCGAAAGCGGCGGCTTCGGTTGCGGTCGCAAATCCGGCGTACATCGAACCGATGACCAGCAGCACCAGCAGGATAACCGGAATCAACTGTTTGGACGCGCGCATTTTTTGCGATAGCGTCATGCGCGGGTCGGCTGACGGGACTTCATGCTTTTTAAACACCGACCACAATGCGACGTATCCCATGAACATTCCGGCCAGGACGATGCCGGGAATGATGCCGGCGATGAACAACTTGGATATCGACTCGTTTATGGTAACGCCATACACGATCAACGTAAGCGACGGGGGAATCATCAAACCCAGCGTTGCCGCCCCGGCCAGCGTGCCGATGATCATCTTCTCCGGGTAATCCCGTTTTCTCAGTTCGGGGATGGACATTTTGCCAACGGTGGTCAACGTGGCGGCGGAGGAACCCGAAACCGCGGCAAAGATCGTGCAACCGACGATGTTGGTATGCACAAGACCGCCGGGCAAGCGCGACATCCACGGCGCCAGCCCCTTGAACATATCCTCGGATAAACGGGTGCGGTAAAGAATTTCCCCCATCCACACGAACAAGGGCAGCGCGGTCAAAGTCCATGATGATGAAGTGGTCCAGATCGTGGTGATCATGGCGTCGCCCACCGGGCGCGTGGTGAATAATTCCATGCCGACAAACGCGACGCCGAGCAGCGCCAACCCCACCCAAATGCCCGTTCCGAGAAACAAAAACAGGACGAACATAAATATCGCGGTTAAGTAGAATTCCTCCATTTGTTTTTCACTCGACTTTCACGACCTTCACAACCTTTAGTGGCTCGCTCTTGATGCCGTGGTCGCCGAAAAAGATGAGCCTTAGCAGGTGGTCGGTAAAGGCGATGAACAACAACGTGGTCCCGAGGCCCATCGCGATTTGCGGAATCCACAACGGCGTCGCATCCTGCCCCTGGCTGATGTCATTGATGGCGATGGAAACGCGCACCGCGCCCCAGGCGTACCAGCAAAAATATCCGGACAGGAAGACGGCGACGCCGAAACACCAGATTTCCGCGATTCGCCGGTGTCTTCCCAGCCTGGTCAGAAGGAGGGTAACGCGAATATGCGCGCCATGATTGAGCGCGTACGCCAATGAAAAAAAAGACGCGGCGGCCATGCAGTAGCCGGCATATGCGGTGGATCCGGGAACGACGTGCCCGGTCCAGCGGGCGATCATCTGCACGCTGATGATTACCAGGAGCAAAAACAAAAAGCCCGCCCCGGTCAGGCCGCCGGCCAGGTACAGGCCGTCTAGCAGCCGCCTGATGCGATTGCCGCCGTTCACTTGGGGTTGAGGCGCGGATACATGAAAACATTCGAGCGGCACAAGACCGCCCGAATACCCGTCGGCACACTGTCAACCGTTGTAAAAAAGTTAGTTGGCTTCCTTGAACGCATTGATAATGGCTTTTCCGTCGGCGCCCGCCGCCTCTTCCCATTCGGCGGCCATGGTCGTGCCGATCTCCCGCAAGCCTTGTTTTAGTTGCTCGCCGGGAGGCGACACTTGCATGCCGTTTGCGGCGAGTTGCGCGACGTACCAGCCCGACAACTGCTCGGCGCGGGCGGTGCCGGCAACGCCCGCCAGCATAGCCGATGACCACAGGCAATTCTGCGACTGCCGGGGAAGCGCATCAAACGCTTTCTTGTTGGCGAACACCGTGTTTCGCGGCACCCACGCCTGAACGTCGTAGAAGTGCGACAGGTGTTCCCAGACTTTTTTGTCATAGCCCGTGGCGCCCGAAGAAACAAACGCGTCGGCGACACCGGTGGCCAGCGCCTGAACGAGTTCAGCCGCTTCAATTTGCACGGGCAACATACCGGACAATTCGGCAAGCCGCGCGGTGGCGGCATTGTAAGCCCGGAATTTTATGCCTTGCATGTCCGCAATGGAGTTCACCGCGTTCTTGGAATACAAACCCTGCGGCGGCCATGGAACCGAATACAGGATCACCAGATTTTGTTTGTCCAGCACCTCCACCAACACCTTGCTGGCGGCTGCTTTCAGTTTTTCCGATTCCGCAAATGAAGTCGCCAGGAAGGGCACGGAGTCAAATCCAAACACGGCGTTCTCATTGGCGTGAGCGGAGAGCAAGCGCTCGCCGATTTGCACCTGCCCGGTCTGCACCGCGCGTTTTATTTCATTGCCCTTGAACAGCGAACCGCCGCCGTGGACGGTGATTTGGAGTTCGCCGCCGGTGCAGATAGCGACCGCTTCGGCAAACAATTTGCCGTTGATGGTGTGATAATTCCCATCATTGTAGGCCATCGGCATGTCCCATTTTTCTGCGGCCAACGCCTGCCCGAAAAAAAACAAAACACCAAGCGCGCATAGCGCCTGTTTTTGGTATGAAATCATTCGATGTACAAGCATGATTGGCTCCTCGTGGTGGATGGTTGGGGGATTGACAACCGGTTTGATTTAATTGTCCGGCTTGCGCGTGAACCGGGCGGCTCGACAGAGTTTCAAGTTCAGCCCCGCGTCTTTGTTTGCGATCAGGTTGGCAATTATTCGACCAGTTTTGGGGGCGGATGTCAACCGGTTCCAAGCGGGATCGGCGCCAAGGTTTCAGGTCCCGGCGAGGCGCGTGAATCCATAAACGAACCAATAAAAAAGCCCCGGCGATTAACCGGGGCTTTGGCGTTAAATGCCTGGCAGTGTCCTACTTTCACATGGGGAGACCCCACACTATCATCGGCGCTAAGCGTTTTCACTTCTGAGTTCGGGATGGGATCAGGTGGTACCCGCTCGCTATGGCCGCCAGGCAATTCTTTCAAAAATAATTCCGGGGAATTATTTTTTGGCCGTCCATTCCATTCTATCGGAAATAAACGACAAACAGGGTAGTCATCGGCGCAATATCGCTTGTGCACAACCTTTCGAGAACAAGCCAACCTCTCGAGGCGAACCTCTTGGGGTTGTATGATCAAGCCTCACGGGCAATTAGTACTGGTTAGCTTCACGCATTACTGCGCTTCCACACCCAGCCTATCAACGTTGTAGTCTTCAACGACCCTTCAGGGGGCTTAACACCCCGGGAGACCTAATCTTGAGGGGGGCTTCCCGCTTAGATGCTTTCAGCGGTTATCCCGTCCGTACATAGCTACCCGGCAATGCCACTGGCGTGACAACCGGAACACCAGAGGTACGTCCACTCCGGTCCTCTCGTACTAGGAGCAGCTCCTCTCAAGTCTCCGGCGCCCACGGCAGATAGGGACCAAACTGTCTCACGACGTTCTAAACCCAGCTCACGTACCACTTTAAATGGCGAACAGCCATACCCTTGGGACCGGCTACAGCCCCAGGATGTGATGAGCCGACATCGAGGTGCCAAACACCGCCGTCGATGTGAACTCTTGGGCGGTATCAGCCTGTTATCCCCGGAGTACCTTTTGTCCGTTGAGCGATGGCCCTTCCATACAGAACCACCGGATCACTAAGACCAACTTTCGTTCCTGCTCGACGTGTCTGTCTCGCAGTCAAGCACTCTTGTGCCTTTACACTAACCGTACGATTTCCGACCGTACTTAGAGTACCTTCGCGCTCCTCCGTTACTCTTTGGGAGGAGACCGCCCCAGTCAAACTACCCACCACACATGGTCCCGGACCCGGATAACGGGCCTCGGTTAGGGCCCCAAACAAGCAAGGGTGGTATCTCAAGGGTGGCTCCACGGAGACTGGCGTCCCCGCTTCTATGCCTTCCACCTATCCTGCACATACTTGTTCAGAGTCCAGTGTGAAGCTGTAGTAAAGGTTCACGGGGTCTCTCCGTCTAGCCGCGGGTACACTGCATCTTCACAGCAAGTTCAATTTCGCTGAGTCTCTGGTGGAGACAGTGTGGCCATCGTTACGCCATTCGTGCAGGTCGGAACTTACCCGACAAGGAATTTCGCTACCTTAGGACCGTTATAGTTACGGCCGCCGTTCACCGGGGCTTCGGTCAAGAGCTTTGCCATCCGAAGACGGCTAACCCCATCACTTAACCTTCCGGCACCGGGCAGGCGTCACACCCTATACTTCCTCTTGCGAGTTTGCAGAGTGCTATGTTTTTAGTAAACAGTCGCAGCCACCTCTTTATTGCAACCTCCCTCAGCTCGGAGCGCGAAGCTCTTCACCTAACGGAGGCACACCTTCTCCCGAAGTTACGGTGTCATTTTGCCGAGTTCCTTCACCAGAGTTCTCTCAAGCGCCTTAGGATTCTCACCCCGCCCACCTGTGTCGGTTTGGGGTACGATCAAATATAACCTGAAGCTTAGAGGATTTTCCTGGAAGCATGGCATCAATTGCTTCGCGCTAAAAAAAGCGCTCGTCATCACGTCTCGGCTTAACAAGAACCCGGATTTTCCTGAGTCCTCAACCTACTCGCTTGAACCGGGACATCCAACACCCGGCCAACCTAGCCTTCTCCGTCACCCCGTCGCAGTTATATTCGGTTCAGGAATATTAACCTGATTCCCATCGACTACGCCTTTCGGCCTCGCCTTAGGGGTCGACTCACCCTGCGCCGATTAACGTTGCGCAGGAAACCTTGGGCTTTCGGCGTGCGGGCTTTTCACCCGCATTATCGCTACTCATGTCAGCATTCTCACTTCCGATACCTCCAGCGTGCCTCACGACACGCCTTCAACGGCTTACGGAACGCTCCCCTACCGTGCGCACATTCCGAAGAATATACGCACCCGCAGCTTCGGTACACATCTTGAGCCCCGGTATATCTTCCGCGCAGGCCGACTCGACCAGTGAGCTATTACGCTTTCTTTAAATGATGGCTGCTTCTAAGCCAACATCCTGGCTGTCTGAGCCTTCCCACATCGTTTCCCACTGAGATGTGTTTAGGGACCTTAGCTGGCGGTCTGGGCTGTTTCCCTTTCGACGACGAAACTTATCTCCCGCCGTCTGTCTCCCGTGATTACACTTTCTGGTATTCGGAGTTTGCTATGGGTTGGTACCGCGAGATGCGGCCCTAGCCATGACAGTGCTCTACCCCCAGAAGTGAGACACGAGGCACTACCTAAATAGTTTTCGGGGAGAACCAGCTATCTCCGGGCTTGGTTAGCCTTTCACTCCTAGCCACAGCTCATCCACTAATTTTTCAACATTAGTTGGTTCGGTCCTCCAGTCGGTATTACCCGACCTTCAACCTGGCCATGGCTAGATCGCCCGGTTTCGGGTCTAATCCCAGCAACTAAACGCCCTGTTAAGACTCGCTTTCGCTACGGCTCCCCCATAAGGTTAACCTTGCTACTGAAATTAAGTCGCTGACCCATTATACAAAAGGTACGCAGTCGCCCACCCGCCATAAATGACGAGGAGGCTTCCACTGCTTGTACACATACGGTTTCAGGTTCTATTTCACTCCCCTAACAGGGGTTCTTTTCGCCTTTCCCTCACGGTACTGGTTCACTATCGGTCGATAAGTAGTATTTAGCCTTGGAGGATGGTCCCCCCATGTTCAGACAGAGTTTCTCGTGCTCCGCCCTACTCGATTTCACCCGACCGCTCATTTCGTATACAGGACTATCACCTTGTATCGTTGAGTTTTCCAACTCATTCTACTATGAGTGGCCGGGCTTAAGGGCTGCTCCCCGTTCGCTCGCCGCTACTAAGGGAATCTCGGTTGATTTCTTTTCCTCCGGGTACTTAGATGTTTCAGTTCCCCGGGTTCGCTTCACACGCCTATGTATTCAGCGTGCGATAACCGCCGAAGCGGCTGGGTTTCCCCATTCGGAAATCCCTGGGTCAAAGCTAGTTTGTCAGCTCTCCAGGGCTTATCGCAGACTACCACGTCCTTCATCGCCTCTTATCGCCTAGGCATCCACCGTATGCGCTTATTTGCTTGACCATACAACCCCAAAAAGTCCGCGCCGGCAAAATGGAAACCGCAAAACGGAAACCGCATCGCCCGCGCCTCGTGATTGGAGTCGTCAGCTTGAACTCTCGAAGAGTTATGCAACATAAACATGCAATATGTAAATGTAATGGAACATGTCAATACAAAATACAAACGCAAAAACATGTCCCGGTACCCGCGCTTACGGAGTTTGCCTGATGTGAATAACATAAACAAACTCGCGCTTGCGCGCGCCTTTGACTACCCTGATTGTAAAAGAGCAAGTTCGCGGGATCCGCAAACTGAAAATCATAAATACGGGACCGAACCCCGGGTTGGGGTCGCCACATCGCTATCCATGACTTTGGAACCGGCGATTGTAACAGAAAAATCCCCGGCGGAACACTTTTTTTTGCAGTTTTTGAGGAATTTGGGCTAATTGGACCGGTCGGGGACCCGCCGGACGGCGGGAAACGCCCATTTATAGCCATTTTCCAGAGGTTAGCGATCCCTCGGCGGGCACGTCGCAGGGCAAAAAAAACGGGCGGGGCGTGGGCGGACGTCGGGGATTGGTGGAGCCAGGCGGGATCGAACCGCCGACCTCCTGCGTGCAAGGCAGGCGCTCTCCCAGCTGAGCTATGGCCCCGCTACGAAAAATTACTTTCCGGGCTTGGGTTCGTGCGACTCATCGTTCTTCGGAGGCTCATACACCCCCGCAAAAACCACAAACGCCAGAAACAACACAACCACACTCACCAACATCACTGTCGCCCAGTCAATCTCCATCACAACACCTCCAGCCGGCGGATTTGCCGCCAGATTCTCAAAATCAGCCCCGAGCATATCACCGTGAGCACTGCAATGGCAAGGCCGCCAAGCCAGTAAATCAGCGATCTTTCATCGTTCAAGTGGAGGGAACTGACTCCGCCCACCGCCAGGATAACGGCGCCCATCAGCATGGTAAGCAACCTCGTCAGAAAGGCGATTTCTTCCTTGACTCCGGCCGTTTTGTTCATAAAAACCACAACTCCTTGAAAAAAGTCCGTAAACACCGGCTCATCACCAACAGTGGTATCAGAAATAGTATCAGAAACTGGTGGGTCTGGGAAGATTTGAACTTCCGACCTCACCCTTATCAGGGGTGCGCTCTAACCAACTGAGCTACAGACCCGGCCCGGCGGGGAGTATACGCCAAACGGGCGTTGGTTGCCAACGATTGGCATGGCTCAATACATATGAGACAGGGAGACCCGATCGGTTGGCGCGGGCAAATTATAGCATTGAGCCGGGGTTTTGAAGCGCAGCGCCTGATGCGGTCGTTGGTGGTGGTAGTCTTGCAGGAAGGCTTGCAAGGCCTCGTTGAGCAGGGCTATTTCGCCCGGTAGCGAGCGGTAGAAGTTAAAGAACTCCCGCCGTAGCAGGCCATTGAAAGATTCCACGTGGCCGTTAAGTTTCGGCGAGCGCGGCGGCAATACGTGCAGCGGGATGTCGCGTTCGGCGCAGGCCTGCTCAAACGCGCCCTTGAATTCCGAGCCGCCATCAACCTGCAGTTGTCGCGGTCGAACCTGCGCGCAGACGCGCTCGAGGGCGCGCCGGGCGCTGGCCGAGGTGGCGCCGGAGACCGCCAGGCACCAGGGCGCACATCGGCAGCGTAGCCCATTCGAGCATGCGTAGCCATTTCTGCCATTTTGTCTATCGTTAATCTTGTGGCAAGTTCAGCAAGAGGGCCAAACCTCTTTTTCCCAAGGTTGACTATAGCCCCTACAAGTTTCCCGAGTGCCTCCGAGAAAGTGTTACCAAGTGGATTGGTTGCATCGGTTGCATCTTCACGTTTGTCTTTGTCGTCTTTGTTCATGATTTATTCCTCTTCGGAATGAAAAATAAATAGAATTACCAACCGATGAGCAAATTAACGCTCAATGTCGTATCGATTTTTTGCTGAATCATTGGGACGCGTCCACCAATAAACCAATAGTAATATTCCAAACCCGGTGGCCAGCAGTAACTGCCACCAACCGCTAATCCCAATGTCGTGCAATCGACGTGCACCAACTGCCAAATTTGGCAGCAAGAACACCGCATAAAGCACAAACATTTCAATGGATTCATCCGTTTCAAAAAAATCCCAATTGGCAGCGAATGAACCGCTAGTAAATGTCCCCGCAATTGCAACGAGATGCTGCAACAAGTAAAAAAACAGAAAAAACCACCAAAATTCAGTGCGCGATGCACGCCCTTTGAAATTGATGTACTTGGCAAAGCAAACTTCGATCGCCTCGGTAAAGGTGCGCGATGGGGCAGCGTAGTTGTCGTTGGTCGTGTCATTCATTTTTTCACTGCGCCTGTCATTGTTGTCTCCGGTTTGCACGGCGGTGCCGGGTTGTTATCCAGTTCACACGGAAAAT
>OZ243042.1:627500-2768178 GCA_965212085.1 Candidatus Poriferihabitaceae bacterium
TTGTGAAAGAACAAAACGGCGACCAATACGCCATTTGGGAGCGCGGATTATACGCGGAAAAACCTCGCCGTCAACACTTTTTTTCAAGTTTGTCCGGGGTAATTTTGGAGGCAATCCACCCAATTTTACCGATGGTGCTAGAATATTGTCACTGATGGCGGAAGATGACTCACACATTACTGTTGCATAAAAGCACGTGTAAGATTTTCATGATGCACGATTACAAATCAGGTTTGGATTGTGGGCGCACCATAAAATCCAAATTAATGATTAACGATTGCATTGTTTTTGCAGGAACGGAAATCCGACCAGCCACAAAAAACCGATTACTTGCAAAATGATGATAACGCCGAAAGCGGTTTGGTGGGCGACTGCCGGGTAGGCACCGGTGGCGCCAACTTGCCAAAGTCCAATTACGACGCCGGCGCCGTATTGCATAAGAAATGCGCAAACCGTCGCTAGGAGGTTTAGCAAACTCATCGCGCGCCCGGTCAAATCGGGCGCCACGGCGCGCGCGATTAATGCATATGCGAACAACGAACTTCCCGTCAACAACCCGAATGTTGACCACAGAAAAACCGCGCCGGCGCCGAAGTTTAAGACGATAATGATTTGTACGCCAATAAAAAGAAAACCGGCGACCGCCATCGTGCGTGCAACACTGACGCCGACGCGCACCAACAGGTCAGCGATGCCACCCAAAAACAGGTTGCCGGCGACCACGGCGGAGGCGAGCACCAGTAAAATTGTAGCGGCCGGAATGTCCGCCAACCCATCCACTTCGCGCAACCACACGCCCGCCCACAAACCTTGATACGAAATCCACACGCCCTGCCCGAGCGCGGAAATCGGCGCGAATCGGATAAACGCCGGATTGCGAAGGACGGCGGCGAAGCCGCGAAGTTGTTGCGGGAAGTTTGCATTTTCGTCGCGCGCGGAATCATCCGGATGCGTCGGCACGATTAACATTAACAAAACCGCGACCACGACCGTAACCGCAGCCAACCATAAAAAAAGTTCGTTCCAGGAAATGCGCTGTAAAATTAATTGCACCGGCAAAGTCGAAAACAACGCGCCCATTCCGGCGCAACCGACGGCCGCGGCATTCGCCAACGCCAACCGTTCCGGCGGCAGCCACCGACTGTTAACCATGAACGCGGCGGTCCAACATCCGGCCATTCCGACGCCGATTAAAAATCTCCCGCACAACAATCCGAAACCGGTTCCGGTAGAAAACAAAACCGCACCGACCGCACCAACGGTTAGCAATGCGGCGACGGTGTTCCTGGGACCGAAACGATCCAACCAGATGCCAGTGAAAATTTGTGCACCTGCGACCGCGAACAAAAATACGCTGGTCAAAAATCCGAGATACTCAACGCCAAAACCCAACTCCCGCCGAATCACCGAACCGACGACGGCGTTAATGTTGCGGAACAATTCCGACAAAAGATAAGTCGCCATAAACGGAATAAAAACAAACACCAAAATTCCGACTATGGTCGCGGGAGTTTTTACGCGCATTATTCTGGGAAAGCGAACCTCGTTGCAGTCACGGTTTTGTTTGGCGGCTCTGGATACTCGCACAATTTCGCTAAATAATTAGGGTCTTAGGAAGTTAAGCACATCTCAACAGGTGCTAAACTTCTGATATGTCTACTAAAAACAGGTATTATCGCTGTTCGCGAATCAGCGAAAGGGAATTTCGGCAAATTATACGCTACTTTGCGCTCGACCTTTCGGCCTCCGACACCGCGCGATTGACCACCATCAGCGTCCGCTCGGTCAACGCGATCTACATCAAACTTCGCCGCCGCCTCGCCGGGGAATGCGCAAAGTGCGGTCATCCACCGCCTATTGGCTTGCCTTTTTCGGCGGCCGGTCGCCGTCATAGACGCGGTAAAGGCGCCGAGTTTTGTGCATTGAGGCGATACAACCCTGCTCCACCAGTTCTATTTCGGGGCTAAAGCCTAATTGTTCGCGGACGGCATTTTTGATCTTATCAACAATCATGGGGTGTTGCTCAGCGTCAGTGCATTTGGATGTCTCAAGCCGAATCAATGGCGGATAGTCAATCGGCGGCGCATCATTCAGCACAATATAAAATTCACCGGTGACTTCAGGCTGTAATGATAACAGCACTTTTTGTACGCCGGTTGGAAAGACATTCACGCCTTTAACAACAAACATATCATCGCTACGCCCCATCAAATGAAATCGAAAACCCGTTCTACCACACTCACAGGGCTTTGTATAAATCTGAACCGAGTCATGCGTTCTAAAACGAATTAAAGGGCACGCTTCATACATTAGTGTCGTAAACACCAACTCACCAATCGCACCATCAGTTTTTGCTATTGCTTCACCCGTTTCAGGGTTGATTAGTTCTGCATGCAATAAGCCTTGACCAAAAAAATGAAGGCCTGTTCTGTGCTCACATTCAGCGCTTTGAGCGCCTACTTCCGCCGCGCCATATAAGTCAGCGGCGCTCATCCCCCAAGTAGATTCAATCTTCTCTCGATAACCCGGCACTTGAAGCCCCGCCTCGCCCGAGAAAAAGCCTTTTGTTATATTTATCTCTTTCGGAGAAAGCCCTTGCGTTGCGGCTCTTTCGGCTAAATGAATCGTATATGAGGGGGTTGAATAGAGGCAAATGTCTTCTTTAATTGAGGCCATGACTTGTAACAGGCGATTGGTTTGACCGACGCCATATGGCAGCATTGCCGCACCCATTCTTTCAAAAGAACTTTGATCCAGCGTGCCGCCTGCATAGAGGCTGTAATTAAAACAGTTGATGACAAAGTCCTCAGGCTGGCAACCCATCGCCCACAGCGCTCTTGCGCCCATTTCACTGTAAGTGTCCAAATCATTTTGCGTCAAACCTAAACGCAGCGGCTGTCCCGTCGTGCCGCCGGTACCCACAATTCGAACGAGTTGTGACAGTTCTACGGATTGGTTTGCACCCAACAGTGCGCCGGCTTTCTGTGCATCCGCCGGTTCAACTTTTTCAGTAAAAGGTAATTTTTTCAGATCATTCAAATCCCGGATGTCGCCCACTGAAACGCCCGCCTGTTGCCACTTTTCCCTGTAAAAAACATTAGCCTGAAAAAGTCTGGAAATTTGCATTTTTAAGCGCTTGCTTTCAAGGCCGAAGAGTGCTTCATCGGGGATTGTTTCCAAAGCCTCATTCCAATATGGCTTATTGCTCACAATTGTTAACCCGGTTTTGATTGCTTGTTTTTGGACTGCAAAAAATCAGCCAGTGCTTGCTGCGTATCCGGATGGGTAAAGCACTCCACATCGACCATCTCTTCCAGTTCGAGCGTTGCATCAAAATCATTCTGCAAGGCTGCCAGGTAGCCTTTTTTAATGAAAGCCAAACCATGGGCGGGAAATTCGGCAAACCGCGCCGCCAATTTCATTGCTTCTTGCAGCAGCATCTCATCGGCAACCACCTCAGTGACCAATCCAATTCTTTCGGCTTGGTTGGCATCAATCGGATCAGGCGCCAGCGTTAGATGTATTGCCCTTCCCAAACCAATCAGCCGAGGAAGTATGTAGGTTAAACCACCGGTGGGACTAAAACCCAGTTCAGCGTCCGGCAAACCCAGTTTGGCTGACTCAGCAGCGATACGTATGTCACACATTAAAACCAATTCCAAACCACCGCCAAGACAATAGCCATTAATTGCGGCAATAATAGGTTTTTGGCAATTCCACATTGCTTTGACGAGCACTTGATAAGCATGCGCCGTTTCTCGAAACACCTCCGCCCTTGTATCCGCCATCATTTGTTTAATGTCACCACCCGCACTAAAGGCACGACCATCACCCGTAACAAGCAGCGCACAAATCGAATCATCTTCCGCGCATTGATTGACGGCGGACACTAACTCGTCCAATGTTTGTTTGTCTATGGCATTCAGTATTCTGCCACGATCAAGTGTGATTACAGCCACGTGTTCGCGCTTTTCAAAAATAATTCTCTGTGTCATGTTATCTTCCCGCCCGCAAAGAGTATTAACCTTGATATGATTCTTGAATCATACCTTTGTTGAAGTCAATAGCGCAGCAGATTCGCGATGATCGTAATTGTAATTAACGCAAGGTTCGCGCAAACGCCCGAATGTCATTGATCAGTAGATCCGGTTCCTCAAGGGCGGCGAAATGTCCGCCCCTCGGCATTTTTGTCCAGTGGGTTAGGTTATACACGCGCTCAACGTAGGAGCGCGGCGGCCACGACAGGAGTTCTTTCGGGAACAGCGCCGCGGCGGTTGGCACTTCAACGCGGTTGCCTTGCGGCGAAAACACGCGCCCGCCTTCTTCGCGGCGGCCGTAGTAAATCCACGACGCGGTATTGAAGGTGCCGGTTACCAGATAGGCCATGATATTGGTCAGCAACGCGTCTTTAGAGTGCGCGCTTTCAATGTCGTCGCCGGCGGTGTCGGACCACGAGTTGAATTTTTCGATGAGCCACGCGGCGACGCCGACCGGGCTGTCCATCATGGCGTAACTTAACGTTTGCGGTTTGGTTGCCTGCTGGGTTCGGTAACCGTTTTCCATCATCTGTTGGCGCTTGAATTCGGCGGCCCACGCTTCTTCTTCCGCTCCCTGCGGGCCGTCGGGGTGGCGCATAGTCATGATGTTGATGTGGATTGCGCGGCACGCGGGGGCGTGTTCAAACCCAAGCCACGATGAAATCGCGCCGCCCCAGTCGCCTCCCTGAGCGAGGTAGCCATCGTATCCCAATACGTCGGTCATCAATTTGGCAAACAGGCCGGCCATTTTTCGCGGCCCGTACGGGCGTGGCGGGCGGCCGGAGAAACCGAAGCCCGGCAGGGACGGCGCGATGACATCGAAGGCATCTTCACCATCGCCGCCGAAGCGTTGCGGATGCGCCAAAGGTTCGATGATGTCGAGGAACTCGACCACCGAGCCGGGCCAGCCATGAGAAATGATCAACGGCAGCGGCGCGGGGCCGTCGCCTTTTTCATGGATGAAATGCAGGTCAATGCCGTCAACCTCGACTAAGTGATGTGAGAAACGGTTGATTGCGGCTTCGTGCTTGCGCCAGTCGTATTCATCCAACCAGTAGGCGCAAAACTCTTTCATGTAATCCAGGTTGGCGCCATAACCCCAGCCGCCGTCGTCGGGCATCTCGTGCCAGGGATACTCGGCGACGCGCGTTCGAATGCGCTTGAGGGTGGCGTCGGGGACGTTGAGATGGAAAGGGCGGATATTCATGCTTTGTTTTGTTTACTTCCCCGAACCCGCTCAGTTCCGATTGACGTGGTCGGCCTCAACGATGTTGCTTCTGCGGTTCAGGCCGAGGGCGACGAATGCGCCGCGGTTGCGGCGGGCTACTTCGCGCATCAGGGTGGCGAAGCGGTCGGCTATGTGGTCTTCCTGCTGGAAGCCGATGCCGTGAATTTGCGCGATGGGTTGGCCGGTTTTGGGGTCGAGGTTCAAGGTTGAAACGGTGTCCAAAACCAGGTCGTAGGACGAGCCGGTGTAGTCGTCTCCGAAGATGTAGATGGCGAGTTTGTCGGTGCGTTTGGCGTAGGTTTTGAGCGCGCGCTGCAGGCCTTCCACCGGGCTGCTGTTGGAAAAACCCGACCAGGATTTCATCGCCGCCAGCACCGATTTTCTTCGCCCCGGGGTGTCGGGAATCCACTTGCCGGCGTAGCTTTTTATCAAGTAAGCGCCGTTGTCATTCATGATCTGGAATCCTTTCACCTTTGGGTGAATGGAAATCACGTTTTCCAGTTCCGAAATAACGCGCGGCCACATTTTTTTCATGCTGCCGGAAGTGTCCACGATAAAAATGATGTAGTTGCTGTCCACCGGGATACCGCCGACCTTGACCACTTCGTCGGTGGCCGCTTTTTCGGACGCTTCCCGCTGCGCCGCCGCATCGGTTTTTATTTTCAGTATCTTTGCCTTTGCGCGCTCTTCGGCAAGCCGCTGCTTCAACCCGGCGATGTTGGCGTTGGGCGCGGCCACTTCCCGAATTTTGGCTTCGAGGCTGCGGGTCTCATCGCGCAGGCGGTCACGCGCTTCTTCGCCGCCGGCTTTTGTTTTTTTCTCGGCGGCGATGCTACCGAGCAGGTTTTTTATTCGCTCGGTGTTCAACGCGCCACCGGCCACGTCGGTTTTTGACAACAATACCAGCAGCACCATCGCCGCGAAACCGCAGCAAATCACGTCGAGGAACGACATGCTGAAAATTTCGTTGTTTCTTCGGTTGCTTTTCATGTTTGCACCGGTTTCATGGCCACGACCCCGCCGGGCTGATCATCATGCCGGTGGTGGTGGCCGACCACAGCCAGTAGGCGTAGGCCGCGTCCGGGTCGCCTTCAATCGGCAGCAGAACCGTGTTGACTTTGGCGGCGCTCTTGAAAGATTGAACCGCCGAGTAAAACAACGCGCTGCGGCACTCGCCGCTTACGTTGTTTTTGTTGCCAACGCCGCACGCCTTGAGTCTTTTCAGCACCGACAACGGCCCCTTGGTGGGCAGGCTGTCGGTGATGACGTAGACGTCGGTGGGGCGTATTGAACTGTTTTTGACCAGCGCCAGCGCCGAATGAAGATTGGTCGCATCCCGCGGATACAATTTATCCAGGGCTTGGGAGACCGCCGAACGGGCGTTGTCATCGCCGCCGCTTTGCCATTTCCGGTCCGGCACAAAATTCGCTTGGGCGTTGTAATGAACGACCGCGTATTTGCTGTTCTCGGGAATCCGTTCGAGAATCCAGTTGGCCACCGCGACCGCCCGCCGCCATTTCGGCGCGGCTTTTTTGGCGGCGGTGTCGGACGCCTTGATTTTTACAATATCCACCAGGCGCTCGTCGGCCATGGAGGCGCTGCTGTCCAGCAAAATCAGGATGCGCGATCCGGTTACGCGCAAGCCGATCAGATGTTCCTCATTTGTTTTTTCCTTGACCGACTCGGTTTTCGCGGAGGCGGCGGCGGCCCGTTGTTTTTGCTGCGCCAGTTTTTGCTCAAGGGCGGAAATTTCTTTGGTCAAGCGGATGAGTTCTTCCACCGTTGCGCCGGCCTCTTCATCGGACTGCAGCGAGCGCTTTATCCGCCCTTGCAGTTCTTGTTTGAGTTCTTCGAGTTGCGCCGCCAGCGCGTTGTTGTCGGACTCGAGGGTTTTGATTTCAGCACGCACGCCGGCCAGTTCGGCTTGCAGGGCGTTGAGTTCGGTTTCGGGTTCTTCGGTATGATATTTGACCAGCATAAAAATCAAAATGATGGCGCCGAGGCCGCAGGCCATGATGTCCAAAAACGCGAGGTTGAAACCCGCCGGCCTGCGTTGTGAGGACCAGCGCATCAGGTTTTCTCGATGCGATGGCGCATCAGTTTTTCTCGATGCGATTCAGCAGAAACTCTTCACAATACGCCTGGGTGTCCACCACCAGTTTGTCCTGCAAGCGCTGCAGTTCGTGCAGCAGAAACATCAGCAGGATGCTGATAATCAACGCCACCAGCGTGGAATTGAACGCCACGCCGAGGCTGTTGGTCATCCCGGAAATATCCCCGGCCAGGGCCTGGTCGGCCTGGGAAAGCGCCTGCCCGATGCCGCGCACGGTGCCGATAAATCCGATGGACGGGATCGCCCAGATCAAATAGCGGATCATGGAGTTCCCGGATTCGATGCGCGCCGCAAGGGCTTCGACGCCGGTGACGATCGCGTCCGAAGTGTTCTGTACGTCTTCGGTGGCGATGTAGCGGCGCGCCGCGGTGCTCAGGGTTTTGATCAGCGGCGTGTTGCGCGTTTCCTCATCCTCTATTTTTTCAAATTCCCGCAGCGCCGCCTGCATTTCCCGCATGGTGAAACTTTGCGCCGAATCTTTCGCTTCCTCGTCGGCGATGAGTTTCATGCTGAACAAGTAGCGGTGCTTGGCGATCAGGTAGCACTTTTCCAGAATCAGGTAGATGCCCCAGAACATCAGAATAATGCAAACCTCCTGCTCGTAGTCTTTAAGAATGACCGCGAGGGTTCGCGCCGCCGACAGCCCTTGCTGCTGCGCCACGAACAACGCCTGCTCTGCGCGCGGCCAAATCAACGCGACATAAACCGCGTGCACGCTCACCGCGCTGACCGCCAGGGCGATTACGGCTCTCAACATACTCGGCATGCTCTCCTCCTAAATATCAACCGGAAAAGTGACCGGGCTGTGAAGGCTGACGGAATACGGCTCGCCGTCGGCGGTGGCGGTGGCATCGGCGTGAAACACCAGGATCTGAAACAGCAACGCCGCAATCCCAAACGCAGCCAGCGCCAGCCACAAAATGCGCCGCTTGATGGTCGTGTTCATCGTCATGCTCATAGTCATCCTCCGATTGTCATTCTTTACCATACAAGTACCGCGCCACGCGAAACCCAACGTCATCGCGCGCCCGCGGCAAGCCTTCCCGGAAACTCGAGCGCAGGCCGGTTATGGACGCCGAACGAAAGCTCGCGCCCTTGACGACTCGTCCGTCGCCCGCCCCGTCACCGTGCCGCCCGCCGAACGGATTGGCCTCCACCCGCCCCGGTTCGGGGGGGCGCAAATCATATATGTCATGCACCCATTCGCTGACGTTTCCGGCCATATCATACAACCCCGCCGCGTCCGCCACAAACGACGCCACCGGCGCAACGCCGGCGAAACCGTCGTCGTAGCGGGGAATGTATTTGGACACGCTCCCTTTGGCGCTTTCGTCGGCAAAATTGCCGCTGTTTGCGGGGATGGTGGTGTCGTCGCCCCACACAAACCGCGACGCTTTGGGGCGCCCCGCAACCCGCGCCAGCCATTCCCATTCCGCCTCGGACAACAGGCGGTAGCCGTCGGCGGTTGCATCAAAACCGCGCAGTTGTTCACCGGCAAAATCGTAGGCCGGCTGCAACCCGTCCTGCTTGCTCATCCAGTTGCAAAAACCCGCCGCCGCCGCCCACGACACGTTGCGCACCGGATGTTTTTTACCGGCCCCTTGAAGTGGTTTGTATTGGGCAAACTGCTCTTCGGTGATTTCGGTGGTGCTGACGTAAAACGGTTTGCTCAGCATCACCCGCCGTTGAAATTCGTTGGCGCGCCGGGCCTTCTCGTTTCTCGGCGCGCCCATGGTAAAGCTTCCAGATTGCCCGCGGGGATCAAAAAATTTCATGCTGACGCCGGCGGCGGCGGTCAAAACCGCGCGCGCCTCGGACAAACGCGCCGCCAGTTCGGTTTGCAATTTTTCATCGATCAGCAACGGCGCGGCGGCGGACGGCGTGACCGGCAGCTCCACGGTCCGGTAGCCGGAACGCGCCAGGGTGATTTTTTGCCGCAACGCCTGCAAGCGCAGCGTCTGCGGCGTAACGCCCATCGCCACGCCGTTGACGCGCAGGTCCGCGGGCGGTGTGCTGCGAACCACCACTTCGCCGATTTCCTTTTCCAGCGCAAATGAAATTTCCACTTGCTCGTTGGCTTTCAGCAACACCTCCCGGGACTGCGGGAGATAGCCCGGTTTTTCATAGCGAAGGACGTGCTTCCGGCCCGCCGCCAGCGACAACGAACGGGCGATATCGGCGGCCACCCCGTTGACGCGCAGCACGCCGCCGGCGGGGGACGCCTTGACGCGCACCGCGGTTTGTCTGAGCGCAAGCCGGTAATCGCGCTTGATATTGGTCCGGGTGTTGGTGATGACGATCTCCTCTTCAACGGTTTGATACCCCTCCAGCATCACCCGCACGCGATGCACGCCGCCCGGCACCGCCGCCAGTTGAACGGGCGTCGGGCCTTTTTGCGCGCCGTTGATTACCACCAGCGCGCCCGCCGGTTCAGAACGGATGCCGAGGTCGCCGGCGAGCGGCGTCAGATCCAGATGACGGGTCAGGTCTTGGCCGGTTTGCACCTCGAGTTGCAGCGTCTCCGGCTGGTAAAACTCGTTATCCACATCAACGCGCACCACGCCCGGCGGCAACTCCCGGTCAAAACGCCCGGCGGTGGCGGCATATACGCCGTTGATGTGCCAGCGGGTTTCGGCGAGGGATGGCTCCGTGGTAATGACAACCCGCACCGGCGCTTCCTGTAGTTCAACCACCAGGTGTTTCACACCCGTCGCAAAATCAACCTCCAGCGTGCGGCTGATAAAGCCGCGGGCGGCAAAGCGCAGGGCGGCCCGCCCGCCGAGTACGTAGGCGGCGTCGAACAACACCACGCCGGCGCCATCAGACACGGACACCGAAACATTTTCCGCGGCCAGTGGCGGGGCGACCTGAAAAGAGACGCTATGCGTAAAAAAAACCAGCGGCAGGATTACCACGAACAACAAAATCCCCCCGAGCAAACCGAACCATAGTTTTGTCCGGAAGCCTCGCTTGGCGGTTTTCAGTTTTTGTTTTAGGCTATCTGTCACGGCTGCTCAAATTTTTTCATCACACACCACGCTAACTTCCACCGCCGGCGCTCCCGGCACCAGATCAACGGTGACCAGTTTGGACTGGTAACCGGAACGCGAGCCCTCAAAAACCCGCCTGCCGGGGCGCAGCCGAATGGTGCGGCGCGCGGTTTTTCCAACTTGCCCCACGCCGCGCACGATGATATGGGTTTTGTTGTCGGACACCACCACCACGTCCACTTCGGTTTGGTACGCATCCACCTTGCGCGCCAGTTCGCCGTGAAGTTTTTGCAGCCCCGGACTGACCCCGGCAAGCGCCTCAACTTCCCGCAGATACGCGGCAACCGAATCGAGCACGCTTTGATCCCCGAGCCGGTGTTCGCGGTCGAGGGTGCGGCGGATTTTTGCGGTGGCGCCGACCACCCGCGCGGCCAAATCGTGATTTTCGACGGCGGTTTTGTCGTCGGGTTTCAGTTGCCGGGCGCGCTCAAAATGTTTTTCCGCGACCGGCCAGTCATCCCGCGCCTTGGCCTGTTCGCCGAGGGAAAGTTGCGCTGCAAACGCCCTTTCCGTGCGCGCTTGGGCCAGGCGTTTTTGCAAAACCCCGAGTTCCGCGCTCGCCGGGGAAATATTTTTTGCCAAGGCGATGTGTTGTTCCGCCACGGCCAGATCACCCGCGTCCAAAGCGCGCTGTGCGCCGCGCACCGCGCCCGCAAATCGCTGCTGTTTTAACTGCGCCCGTAACGCTTTAAGGCGCGACCCGGCCGCCTTGCGGGACGGATCAATGGACAACGCTTCCCGCAACGCCGCGGCTTCCTTTTCCGGTCGGTTCTCGTTTTGCGCGACCGCCGCCCGCCGCAACAAATCCAGCACCCGGGGCATGACCGCAATCCGTTTTTCCAGGGCCAGCATTTCCGCATCCAAAGGATTCAGGCGCAACGCCTCGCGCACGGCCTTTTCCGCCTCCGGCGCGCGGTCATCGTCAAACGCCTCCTGTGCATCGCGCATCGCCGCCTCCAGCCGCGTGTCATATTCCGCAGACGCCTGCGCCACCAGCACACCGGCCTGTTGTAATTTTTCCCGCGCAAGCAAGTATTCGCCATTCGCAAACGATTCAATGGCGCGCGCTTTCAGATCTTGCAGTTCGGCGTATTTTTCAGCGGCCCATTCATTCAGCCGTATCTCATCAATTTTCGGCTCGACTTCGCCTTCATACTGCGCCAACTGCTCCATGAACTGCGCACGAAAAATATCGGTGTCGGCATTGGACGTTATGCTCTGCTCTGACTGTGTTGTTGGCTGGATATTTTCGAGTTGTATCGGAGAGATGTTGCTGATGTTCAGTCGAGGGATTAAATACACAAACCCCGCCCACACAAGCCCCAGCAAAATTGCAACGATGATAACCGTCTTTATACGGCTTTTGGTTTGGTTGATTTGGCTGATTTTGGCTTCTGCAATTCTTTCATCGGTTGTTTGGTTGGTTTTTGACTCTTCCGCCCGTTTTTCACAATTCTTCTTATGAAGTTCATCCGTTTCTTTCCCGGGCGGAAGCCTCACGCTTTCAATCATTTCGTCAAATTTTTCTATTTCCTCGCTATTAAGCAGCCCAGCGGTTTTATTCTTGATGTACTCATTGCATTTTTCCAAATGCACGACATTTTCATACCTACACTCTTTTATTTCGGCATCTCCGGCAAAAACGACTAACGAAAAAATCGCTTGGAAGTCAATATCTAAATGTTCTACTTTTAAAAACTCTTTCAGTCTTTTCACGTGACGGGAATTTTGATCTACCGGATTTTGTTTCTCATGCTCTACTTCTGGAAATACCACTTTCCATTTTTCGTTGGTGGAAGCGATTATCGTGCCTCCCCAGTTTTTTGTTTCAATAACGAAAACACCATATTTGGAAAAAACGATATGATCTATTTGAGTCGTATCGTCTTCGGGTGGCAAGGTAACGTCATTAATAACACGATATTCAGGCCCCAATTCCTTCAGCCGCGTCTTTACTCTGTGCTCACCTCTTCGGCCTTTGGTTTTGGGCGATTTGAAAATAGCCGCTAACTTTTTTTCTCTTACCATCCTGCAACTATAGTTCCTTATCCGGCGTTGCTTCCAACTCATAAATCTTTTTCAAAAACCCAATCCACTGTTCATATTGTTGCGCGGCGTCGCCTTCCAACTCGGCGGTTTGTTCTTCGTACTCGACCACTTGCGGCGCGATTTCTATGTCGATGGATTCGCCGAGTTCCGCCAAGGCTTCGCGGTGCACTTTCATTTCCGAGCGGGTCTGCCACGCCTCACCCAAAACCAACGCGCCGCCGCCGATTCCGCCAATCGCGGCGGCGTCTCCGAGGGGGGTGTTTTCCCGCGCCGCGGCGGCTCCGGCGATCACCAACAGGCCGCCGAGTATGCCCTGGGTGATGGCTTTTCGTTTTGCTTTTCTTGCGCCTTTTACTTCCAGCAGGCTTTGCTGTTGCCAGACCAGGTAACTGCTATCCAGTTTGGCGTCAAAGTCAGCGTAGTGGGTCTGCATTCGGTCAATGAACAGTTCATGGCGCACGCGGATGGGTTTGATTCGTTGTAGCATGGGGTCGTCATCGGCGGGCGCCGCCGCCAGTTCCAGGCGTCCACCGTTTGCTTTCAGATAGCGGGCAAAGGTTTCCTCGGACAAACTGGTGCCGAAACGAATTTCGGAGATGCGCTGCAACTTCGCCAGTTCCCCGGCGTCGCGCTTTTTCAGTTGTTTGACGACGTACGCGGCGGCCTCTTCAAACACCGGCGCGTAGGGGTCTTTTCCCTTGTTGCGAAGGTTGCCGTGGAAGCCTTCCTTTACGCGGTGCTTGAAATCTTTGGCGAACCACGGCCTGCCGGAAATGTCCGTGGCGGCGATATTGATTTTCACGTCTTCGCCGTTGGACTGAAGGATTTTTCCGAGCACATACAAATCCCCGGTCGCGGTGGCGTTCGGCACCACCCGCACCGTGCCGAAAGCGCCGGTATCCTCCAGCGCGGTTTTCATTTTCAACGCAAAGCGGTTGGACTCGGCGCGCCGCAGTTCGGGATAGATGCCCTTCTTTTTCCAGGTGTCGGAGTCTTCCGGGATGTTGGGATCGAACACCGGCACCACCACGTCAATCGCCGGCAAATGATCGGTGGCCAGGGCGGCGTCGGTCTTGCCGAAATCCGAAGAAAGCTGCGGGCCGACGCCGGGCAGGCTGATTTCGCCGCCGGATTCCGAACTGTCCGAACCGCCCGAACCACCTAGGCCGCCGAGGCCGTCCAGAATGTTCCCACCGGTGGCGCAGCCGCCGGACAACAACGCGCCAAGCAACACTAAAACGCCGTACGCGCGCCCGATTTTTCCGCGCCATGACGCCTCCCATGACGCATCAAAGGCGGGGTTGGTTTTTCGCTTTGCGGGATTTGACATCAGCTTTCGGGGACCTCCTGAACCGGAAGGTTCTTGTAACGCCGGTATTCATTCCACAGTTTTGCTCTGGCCGCCGGATCGCTTTCATCCAGCGCCGCCTGGCGAAACTGCTTGGCAATAATATCATCATTTTCCACCGGGGGAATGTCCTCGGGCAGTTTTCCGTTGGGGAGTATTGGACCGCCGCTGACCGGGTCGGCCGGGTCTGTGGTGATGATCTCCCCGGTGCCGGCCACTTGCCCATCAGCGGGCGTTTGCGAAGCGGGTAGGTCGCCTTGAATATCGCCGGCCGGGGCTGATTCCACCACCCCCTGCGCGCCCGCCGGGCCTTCGGTTCCCTGGGTTCCCTGAAGACCGCCGCCACCACCTCCACCGCCACCTCCGCCACCTGCGGCTGCGGCTGCGGCTGCAGCATCCTCGCACGGATCAAAATTATTCACTTGCGCCAAAAGCGCCTTGTCGAGCAAGGCGATTTTTTCTTCCCGCGTAAGTGAGTCATCTTCCAGTTGCCGCAAATCAATGGTCGCGCAGTCGGCGGCGTCATCAATACTCGTGGTCGTGTCCTGCGCGACGCAGGTCGTCGCTGCAATGAACGCCACGGTGCCGAACAAGACTTTGTAAAATTTCATCATCTCATCCCACCACCGTAACCCTGGCAAACTTCCTTTTCCCCACCTGGCAGACGTGCTCGGCGCCGGCTTGGAAAACCAGCCCGCGGTCGCTGATCTTCTCGCCGTCCACGCGCACCGCGCCTTGTTTGATCATGCGATGCGCTTCGGAGGTGGTCTGCACGAGGTTGGCTTGCTTGAGCAGGTTGGCGATGGGCAGGCCGTCCGCCGCCGGCAACTCAACCGCCGGCATGTCTTCGGGGAGCGCGCCCTTGCTGAACTGGTCTATGAAGCCCTGTTTTGCGCGGGCCGCGGCGGCGGTTGAATGGAACCGCGCGACGATCTCGAAGGCGAGGGCGAACTTGGCCTCGCGCGGGTTCAGGCCTTCGCCGACTTCGGTTTTGAGGGCGGCGATTTCGGCGCCGGTTTTGAAACTCAACAACTCAAAATAGCGCCACATCAAGGGGTCGGAAACCGACATGATCTTGCCGAACATTTCGGCGGGCGGCTCGGTGATGCCGACGTGGTTGCCGAGGGATTTGGACATTTTGCGCTCGCCGTCGAGGCCCTCCAGCAGGGGCATGGTCATCACCACCTGCTGCGGCTGGCCATACTGCTTCTGCAACTCGCGCCCCACCAGCAGGTTGAATTTCTGGTCGGTGCCGCCGAGTTCCACGTCGGCTTTGAGGGCCACCGAATCGTAGCCCTGTACCAGCGGATAGAGAAACTCGTGGATGGCGATGGGCTCGCCGGCGGCGTAGCGCTTCTTGAAATCATCGCGCTCCAGCATCCGCGCAACGGTGTGCCGGGCGGCCAGCCCGACCAGGCCGGCGCTGCCCATATCGGTCATCCAGCGCGAGTTGAACTCGACGATGGTCTGGTCCGGGTCGAGGATTTTGAAAATTTGCTGCCGGTAGGTGCTCGCGTTTTCCTTAATCTGTTCGGGGGTCATCGGCTTGCGCGTGACGTTCTTGCCGGCGGGGTCGCCGATGAGGCCGGTGAAATCGCCGATCAGGAAAATCACTTCATGGCCGCGTTCTTGGAACTGGCGCATTTTGTGGATGAGCACGGTGTGCCCGAGGTGCAGGTCCGGGGCGGTGGGGTCGAAGCCGACCTTGACGCGCAGCTTGTCACCCGCGGCCAGCCGCTCGGCCAACTCCGGGGCCAGCAGGATTTCCTCCGTGCCACGGCTCAGTTCGGTGAAATTTTCGCTGGGTTGTGGGTTCACGTTCAGGGGGGCAAAGGGGGCATGGGGGCGTCTCTCGGTGTCGTATTTTACGCTATCCGGCGCGAAATTTTTTTTCTTTGACGTGGCGAACGTATCAAGGTACAGTATCGGCCCGGAGCATATCCGGCCCGCCGTACCACTGCAAAGCCCCGAACAAATACTGCAAATTCCGCAAATGGCCGCAAATGCCACGACGAAGCTTGATTCGTCGGGCTTTCATTCAACCAACCCGGTCATACCACACATGACACCGCCGATGACACCGCCGACGCGTTCCCTGCTGCGACTTGATCTCAAGGATCTGGGATCGCGGCCGTCAACGCCCGTGCTCAGTCATCTGGGCCTCGCTTCGGTTACCGCCGGGGCGTTGCTGATCACGTACGCCCTGATCAACGGGCTGTCCGCCTCGACCGCCGAAGCGCCCTTGGGGGCGGCTGATCCCGCAACGCCTGAGATCACCGGAATCGCCGAATACGCGCCCCCGGCGAAAACCCCGGAAGCGGAGACCATCACGCTGGCGAGCCTCGGCCCGGCCCGCGCCGGTTCTGACTTCCGGCGGGATCTCCCCGGCCACCACGCCCCGCCGCCGGAAGCCGATGCGGTCGCGGCGCAGCCGCCTGTGATTTCATTGCCGGAAGCCGAATCCGAACCTAAGCCGGTGGTGGCGGCGCGTTACCTCTGGACCACCGCCACGGTCAAACCCCGGGACACATTGTCCCGGATATTCAAGCGTCACGGGCTGAAGATCAGGGACGCCTACGCCGCCGCGGAACTGGAAGACGCCGCCATCCTTCGGAAAATCCGGCCGGGCGCGGAAATCCGCCTGGCCGCGGACGACTCGGGTGCGCTGGCGGCGTTGCGCTACCGCCTCGACGCCTTCACCACTCTGCATGTCACCAAAACGGACGGCCGGTTGCGCGCCGAAACCATCACGCGCACTCCCGAAATCCGCGTGCGCAGCGGCAAGGCGACCATCTGGACCAACCTGCTGGACGCCGCCAAAGGCGTCGGTATGGAGTTTGAAACCGTCTATGCCATCGCCCAGCTGTTCGGCTGGCAGGTGGATTTCGCCAGGGAAATCCGCGGCGGCGATCAGTTCTCGGTGCTCTACGAGGAGTTGTACCTGGACAACCGCAAGGTCGGCAACGGCGACATCCTCGCCGCCGAACTGGTCATCTCGAACCGGCACCTGCGGGCGGTCCGCCACGTTGACGCCCAAGGTCGCAGCACCCACTACGCCCCCAACGGCGACGGCATTCAGCGCTCATTCCTGCGCTCGCCCCTCAAGTTCGGGCGGGTTACCTCGCGCTTCTCCCACAAACGCTTTCACCCCATCTTCAAGAAATGGCGCGCCCACCGGGGCGTGGACTACGGCGCACCGCGGGGCACCCCGGTGCTCTCCACCGGCGACGGCGTGGTCAGCATGGCGCGGCACGACCACGGCTACGGCAAGACCATCAGGATTCGCCACGGCGGCAAGTACACCACGTTGTACGCCCACCTGAACGGCTTCGCCGCGGGCATGAAATCCGGCGTCCGCGTGCAACAGGGCGAGGTCATCGGCTACGTCGGCAGCAGCGGCTGGGCCACCGGCCCCCACCTGCACTATGAGTTCCGGGTGGACGGCGTCCACCGCAATCCGCTCACCGTGAAACTGCCCAAGTCGGCGCCCATCGCCCGCCAACACCTGCGGGAGTTCCTCGCCCACGCCGGCGAATGGATCGCCCGGCTGGAGCAAATCCGCGCGCTCCCCGGTGCCGCCCCCGTTGCGGCAATTGACGTGGCGCAAAACGACGCCGCGCAATAGCGGATCCGCCTTTTGATGCCTGCCGACCGCAAGCCCCGGCGGAACCGGGACGCCGGAGATTCAACGACGGCAATCGGCCTGATGTCGGGAACCAGCGCCGACGGCATTGACGGCGTGCTGCTGTCGCTGAAATCACCCGGCCACGTCGCCATCCAAGCCACCGTCCACGCGGCCTTCCCCGCCGCGCTGCAAAAACAAATCAACGCCGTAATCGGCGAGCCAACCATTGATATAGATGCGCTCGGCCAACTGGATTCCCGACTCGGAGATTTGTACGCCCAAACCGCCAACCAACTCAAAGTCAAAGCAAAAGCCAACGCCAATGCCAACGCCGGAGTGGCGGTCATCGGCTGCCACGGCCAAACCATCCGCCACCGCCCCGGCGGAAAATTTCCGTTCACCCTGCAACTCGGCAACGGCGCGCTCATTGCCCAGCGCACCGGCCTCCCGGTGGTCAGCGATTTTCGCAGCGCCGATATGGCCGCCGGCGGCCAGGGCGCACCGCTGGCACCGGCCTTTCACCACGCGGTTTTCGCCAGCCGCAACGAGACCCGCGCGGTGCTCAACCTCGGCGGCATCGCCAACCTCACCCACCTGCCGGCGGGCGGCCAGGCGGCCACGGTCACGACCACCGGGTTCGACACCGGGCCCGCCAACACCCTGCTGGACCACTGGTGCCGGCGTCATTTCAACGCGCCCTTCGACGACCACGGCGCGCGGGCCGCGGCGGGCGTCGTCCAACAAAAACTCCTCGACAAACTGCTCGCCGACCCGTACTTCGCCCGCCCGCCGCCCAAGAGCACCGGCCGCGAATACTTCAACCCGGCGTGGCTCGGACGGATACTCGCCGATGCAAACTTCGCCGCCCTCGCGCCCGCGGACGTCCAGGCCACCCTGACCGCGCTCACCGCCGCGACCGTGGCCGACCAACTCAACGAACTGACGCCCACCGTTGAAGCGGCCTACGTCTGCGGCGGCGGGGTTCACAACCAAACCCTGATGACCATGCTCGGCGCGCGCTTCCCCGGCCAACTCCGAACCACCTCAGACCTCGGCATTGACCCGCAGTGGGTCGAAGCCTGCGCCTTCGCGTGGATGGCCCACAAAACCCTTCACCGCATCCCGGCGACCCTGCCCTCGGTTACCGGCGCGACCCGTCCGACCATTGCCGGGGCAATTTATTTTCCGGATTGACGGCCACCGGAATCATCCATCAAAAAATCCGGCACATCCGGCACATCCGGCAACCCCGGCAACCTCAGTTCCCCGGCGGCGCAATCTCGTTACAGCCGATTTCCAGCACCGCCACCCCCCTTTCGGGCCAATGTTGGGACAACAATACATCGCGCCGGGCGATGTCTATGGACGCTTCCATCCAGTTGAACGGCCCCATGGCGCGGTATTCCGGCTTGGAGTTGGCCTCGACGCCCCGGGACAGGAGATGGGCGACGAACTTCACCGCCAGCGCCTCCTGGGTGAAATAGCCCAGGGAGATGTGCGCCCGCCCGGACGTTTCCTGGCCGATGAAATGCTCGATTCCCCTTTCCGTGAGCCAGTTCATCATCGGCTGCGCGGCGGCCGGGGAGTCGAACGGGCCGAGATAGACCCGGACCGCGCGCATCTCCCGGCTTTCGCCGCGCACCGCCTGGTAGGAGAATTGCCGGGCGCGCATCCACCGGTTTGCGTCCTGCCAGCCGGCTTCCTTGCGGAACGGGCCGATGCGGTAGCAGGACAGGTCGGCGGCTGCGGTTGGCGCGACGTTGATCCGCCGGGGTTTTTTACTGGCCGACGCCGGCGAATCCGTAGCGAGCGCGGGCGCCCCGCCTGCGGCGTCGAGTTCATCCAGCAACAACATCCCTTCCCGGTTCACTTCCGGTTGCGCGGAGGGCGCCTGGGCATCGTAGTCCGGGCCCTCGCCGGTCCACAGATAGAAAACGGCGTTGGCGGCCAGCAACAACGCCACGATCCATTTCAACGCGCCGCTCATCGCGCCGCCTCCTTCAAGAGTACCCCAAGCCCGTGGAGCACCAGTTGCGGCTCGATGCAAACTTCGGCTTCCAGCAACGGCGCTATCCGCCCGGCGTCGCCGCCGGTTGCAATCACGCTGCACGGGGTTTGCAACACCGCCCGCTGTCGCGCCACGGCGAGGTTGATGCCCCCGGCCACGGCCAGTAGCGCGCCGCCGGCGACCGCGCCGTGGGTGTCGGTGGCGGTGGCGTTCACTTGTTCGGTTTGTTCGGCCCGGTCCGCCGCATGGTCGCGGTTTCCGTCATCGGTCTTATGCCCGGCGATGTTTTCGGCAATGTTTTCGGTCTGCTCGCCCAACGCCGCGCGCATGGCGTACACGCCGGGGAAAATCACCCCGCCACGAAAAACGCCATCGCCGTCGAGCAGATCCACGGTTACCGCGGTGCCCGCGTCCACCACGATCAGCGGCTGCCGGGGAAACCGCGCCGCCGCCGCCACCAACGCCGCCCAGCGGTCGGCGCCCAGGGAAGCCGGGTCGGAGTAGCCGTTGACGACGCCCGCCTGCTGTTTTTGCGCGGCGATGAAAACCGGCTGCAACGACCACGCATCGTGCGCGTACGCGACCACCGCCCGCTTTACTTCGGGTCGCGCCACGCAGGACACCCACACCGAAGCCGGGCGTTCAAGGGCGGCCCATTGCGCGGCCAAACCGGGCAAGTCATTGGGCGCGCCGGCGGTGGCGGTATCATCGGTGTCGGCAACCTCATCGTAACCGAACGCGCCGGTACGCCCGTCGAGGCCGCCGCCGGCGTCGGCAGCGGCCCATTTCAGCCGCCCGTTGCCGATATCCACGAGCAAGTTCATGGCGCGTTGTGTTTTTCCAGCGGGCGCACGCTCGCCTCCCCGGAGATCAGCCGCCGCCGCACGCCGTCCTGGTCAATGAGTAGCGCGCCGTCCCGGTCCACCCCGCGCACCATGCCGTCAAACGACGCCGACGGCGATTCCACCGACACCCGCAGGCCCCGATGCACATTCAAGGCGTCCCATTCCTCCACGAACTGCGCGAACCCGCCGCCGCAAAACCGCTCCAGGTAATGGCAGTGGGAGATGATCAGGGCCGCCGCCAGCGCATCGCGGTCAACCGGATGCCCAAGGGATTTCAGGCCGGTCCGGGGCATATCGCCGGGGGCCGGCTCAGGAGACGGCGGCGCGGCCACGTTGATTCCCATGCCGACTACGCAGTGGTCGCCGCTCAATTCGGTCAACACCCCGCCGAGTTTTTGGCCCCGAACCATGACGTCATTGGGCCACTTCAAGCCCACGGAATCAACCCCCGCACCGCGCAAGGCGTCCACGATGGCCAGTCCCGAAACCAGCGACAGCCCGGCGATGCCGGCATTCACGGTCTCGCCGATCCCGCCGGCCCCGCCGAGATTCCAGCCCAGGGACAATAGCACCGAACCAGAGCGCGGCGCCCGCCACGACCGGCCACGGCGCCCGCGCCCGGCGGTTTGCAGTTCGGCGATACACACCCGGCCGTGGATTTCCCGCTGCGCCATCAGCCAACTGTTGGTGGAGCCGATCTCCCCGAACCAGTCCACCCGCCCGGCGCACACCACCCCCGCCTCGCGCAGCAGCGCATTGATTCGTTCGGGGTTATGATTGGGCACGGGACCTCGCGGTGGGCGATAATTGAAAGGTGAATCTTATTGCGTAGTGAAAAAAGAAGCGATAGGGTAGAAGCCCCGCCCACCTATCTGTTACCCATCTGTTCCATGATCCGGCGCAACCCAACCCGCGAAGTTAGAATCGGCACTATCGCCATCGGCAACGGGCACCCCGTGGCGGTGCAGAGTATGTGCGCGACGCCGACCACGGACGTGGCGGCGACCCTGGCGCAGGCGCTTGCGCTGGGGCGGGCGGGGGCCGACGTCATCCGCGTCGCCGCCGACAGCCGCAAGGACGCTGAGGCACTGATCGAGTTGCGGCGGCGGTTGCAGGCACAAACAGACGTGGCCCTGAGCGTGGACTTGCAGGAGAACTACCGCCTCGCGGAAACCCTCGCGCCCCACGTTGATAAAATCCGCTACAACCCCGGCCACCTGTACCACCACGAACGCGCCAAGCCGTGGCGGGACAAGGTCGCGTACCTGGCGGAGATTGCCGACCGGCACGACTGCGCGCTGCGGGTCGGGGTCAATGCCGGGTCGGTGGATCCGGACAAACTCGCGGGCCGGGGGGGGCGGGGGGATGATGATTCGGATTCAGATTCGGTGGCGCCGATGGTGGAGAGCGCGCTGGAGCACAGCGCGTGGCTCGAGCGGCTGGGCTTCACCCGCTACTGCGTATCGCTCAAGGACTCCGACCCGCGCAAGGTGATTGACGCCTGCCGGCGGTTCGCCGGGGAGCGCCCGGAAATCCCGCTGCACCTGGGGGTTACCGAGGCCGGCATGCCGCCGGAGGGCATCGAAAAAACCCGCATCGCTTTTGAGCAGTTGCTCGGCCATGGAATCGGCGACACCATCCGCGTCTCATTGACCCTGCCGAACGCGCAAAAGCACCGGGAAATCAGCGCCGGCCAAAAAATCCTCGCCGACATCGCCGCCGGGCGGGTGCGCACCGTGGTGCGCTTCAACGACGACCGCCTGAACCTGATCAGTTGCCCGAGTTGCTCGCGGGTGGAGAACGAGGCATTCGTCGAACTCGCGCAGCAGGTCCGGGAGCGCACCCGCTACGCCGAGGCGCACGCCATCACCATCGCGGTCATGGGCTGCCGGGTGAACGGCCCCGGCGAGACCGACGATGCCGACCTCGGGTTGTGGTGCGGGCCCAACTACGTCAACCTCAAGAAGCGCGGCGAAAAAATCGGCGCGTTCAAATACGACCAGATTCTTGAGCAACTGGACCGGGAACTGCGCTCGCTGATCAACTGAAACGGGTGAACACATTATGGCCACCGCCACAACTACTGCAACTACTACCACCACGGCAACCTGGCACAACAGCGTCTGCCCCCACGACTGCCCGTCCGCCTGCGCGCTGGAAATTGAACGCCTGGCGTCCGGAAAAATCGGCCGCGTGCGGGGTTCCAAACACAACCCCTACACCGACGGCGTCATCTGCGCCAAGGTGTCGCGCTACGCCGAGCGGATTCACCACCCCGAACGGCTGACGCGCCCGCTGCGGCGAACCTCCGCCAAATCTTGCGACGGGTCGGGCGACGCTACGTCGTTTGAACCCATCGGCTGGGACGATGCCCTTAATCTCGTGAGCGAAAAATTTCAGGGAGCGACAAAGGAGTTCGGCGCCGAATCGGTGTGGCCCTACTACTATGGCGGCACCATGGGGCTGGTGCAACGGGACGGAATCATGCGCCTGGTCAACGCCATGGGCTATTCGGGTTTGCACAAAACCATCTGCGTACAAATCGCCTACGACGGCTGGGGCGCCGGCGCCGGCGCGCTGCTCGGCGCCGACGGACGGGAGATGGCGGACAGCGACCTCATCGTGATCTGGGGCTGCAACGCCGCCGCCACGCAGATCAACGTCATGCACCACGTCAGCAAGGCGCGCAAACGCGGCGCCAAACTGGTGGTCGTTGACCCCTACCGCAACGCCACCGCGAAAATCGCCGACCACCACCTCGCGCCGCGCCCCGGCACCGACGGCGCGCTGGCCTGCGCGGTCATGCACCTGTTGTTCAAAAACGGCCACGCCGACCGCGACTATCTTGCCAAGTACGGCGATGATCCCGAACGGCTGGAGCGTCACCTGGAATCCCGGGACGCCGAATGGGCGGCCAACATCACCGGCCTTGCGGCCGAGCAGATCACCGAGTTCGCCGGCCTCTACGGCGCCACCCGAAAAAGTTACATCCGCCTCGGCATCGGTTTTTCCCGCAGCCGCAACGGCGCGGTCAACACCCACGCGGTCTCGTGCCTGCCGGTGGTGAGCGGCGCGTGGCAGTACCGCGGCGGCGGCGCGCTGCTCGCCACTTCCGATTCGTTTCAGATGGATGAACGGCTGATTCAAGGGTCGGATTCCGGCAACGGCACCGGGCGGGTCCTTGATATGTCGCTGATCGGCCCGATCCTGTGCGGCGACCCGGTGGCGTTGCAAGGCGGCCCGCCGGTCAAGGCGATGCTGATTCAGAACACCAACCCAATGCTGGTGGCGCCGGACCTCGCCGCCGTGCGGCGGGGGTTTGAGCGCGAGGATTTGTTCGTGTGCGTGCACGAGCAGTTCATGACCGAAACCGCGATGATGGCGGACCTGATCATCCCGGCGACCATGTTCGTGGAACACGACGACCTGTACCGCAGTTACGGCCACACCTTTTTGCAAGTCGGCGAAAAAATCACCGGCGCGCCGGGGGAATGCCGCTCCAACCACCAAGTCATCACCGGGCTGGCGAGGCGATTGAAAGCCGAACACGCGGGCTTTTTGCTCAGCGAACTGGAAATCATAGACCAAACCCTGGAACGCTCCGGCCATCCCCCCAGGGAATCGTTCACCAACCGGCACTTCACCGACTGCGCGCCGCCCTTTGAATCCGCGCACTTTTTAGACGGCTTCAACTGGCCCGACAAAAAATTCCGCTTCGCCCCGGACTGGCCGGCCATCGGCCCCTACGCCGGCGACATGCCCGCCCTGCCCGACCACTGGGACGTGATTGACAACACCTCCAAAGAACACCCGCTGCGGCTGGTGGCGGCGCCGTCCCGGGGCTACCTCAACAGCACCTTCACCCAGTCCCCGTCCTCGGTCAAATACCAGAAACGCCCGCAACTCCAAATCAACCCGGCCACCGCAAAAAAATTCGGCATCAACGACCAACAAAAAGTCCAAGTCGGCAACCGCCGTGGCAGCGTCACCGTCACCGCCCGCCACGCCGAAAACACCCAAGCCGACACCGTAGTCGTAGAAGGCATCTGGCCCGCCGCCGCCTTCCCCGAAAACATCGGCATCAACCTGCTGATAGACTCCACCCCGGTCGCGCCAAACGGCGGCGCGGCGTTTCATGATACGGCGGTTTGGGTTCGGGCGACTGAATGACAGTGAATTCGGAGTGTGCGAGGTTACAATATATATGGGGTATGCATAGATCGGAACGCCTCTCTTATTCTTAAACAAAATGTTTGCACATAACTATCCTGACAATGTTCTCTTAACCTAACGTAAGGATTCATCCATGTCCACAATCCCTATTGATATCGAAGCACATACATTCCATTCTCCTCATTTCGAGAGTGTGGTCGAGGAATCTATTGATTTTTTTACCCAAACTCCAGAACACCCACTTCCACCAACCGGGCCTTTTCTTGGTGTCGGGGTCTATACCATCTATTATTCTGGAGATTTTGAGCATTACAGAAATATCTCAACATTGAACCAGACGCAATGCAATCAACCAATCTACACTGGAAAAGCTGTTCCGGCAGGCTGGCGCACTGCGAGAGCATCGGTCGATACGAATTCTCAAGCTCTCCATACCCGTCTTCGAGAACATGAACGAAGCATTAAGCAAGGGAAAGGGATTCGCATCGTTGATTTTAAATGCCGGTTCATGATTCTTCTTGGGGCCGAAACCGAACTTATATCCGCAGTTGAGGCACAACTTATCAGAAATTACAAACCATTGTGGAACACATTTATCGATGGCTTCGGGAATCACAATCCTGGTAAAGGTAGATACAATCAGGCTCGTTCAGACTGGGACGTCTTGCACCCCGGACGCCCATGGGCAAATCGTTTGACAGGTAATCCTCATTCATACGCAGAGATAATCGAGAAGATTCCTCATCTCTAGCGATCATCGCTTCCGGAGTTCCACAATGGCCTCATAGAGGCGTTGCCCATTCTTAGCTTTCTCAACCCGGATGTCAGAACGAATAATGCTATTTCCAACCCGAGTGCTTCGCGGGATATGAATATCCACTACATCTAACCCAACAGCCTCCGCAATTATTCCAAGAAACCGGTCGGTAGGAATAGGCACACCCTGCAATATACTGTTTCCAATAACCACCAAGGCGGTTTTACGTCTTTGGAGAGACCACTTAGCCCCTCTAATAAAGTGGACACAATCGTTGAAATAGGCGGTTGCATAATTAGCCCACCCCTTTCCGCCGTAGTTTCCTTTTTCCGGATTCTTATTTCTCAGCATATTCAAGGTCTCTATAATTTCCTCATCCTGAATAATAGGATCAAGATCTATCGCCTTCAGTTCTCTTACGGTTTGCCAGAATTTCCCAAAATTCTGCTGCTCAAGAGTGCGTAAGTCCTTTGTCGCATGAACAAGTCCAAGCCAGTATAAATGGGGTCGTGTATTCCGATTGTAGTGATAGTTATTCAAATAAGGTGGAGATGTAATTAGTAAATCTACGGAATTTTGTTTTACGCTCCGGTAAGCATCAAAGAAAGAGCGATGGATCACTTTGTTTTTTGGGCAGACCCCATTGAGTTGTTCCTTCATCCATAGCGTATCGCTGGCCATTTCGTCAAGTTTTCGCGCGATTTCTTTTTCGACAGGAAAATCTTCGATCTTCGATTTTCCTGCAGAAACTCTTTGACCTAGGCTTGGCTCATACGAGTAGTTGGAGTAGGTTATCATTGTTGACGCAAAGGCAAGACGGAACAAATCTGCGATTGATTGATCTTCAATCTGACCAATAAAGTCATGCGCCAACAACACTTTTTGAAGAACCTTGGGGCTATAGAATTCGCCTCTTGTACGGAATCCTTTAGGTGGGATTGACTTGGCTTCTACAGATTTTTGCATAGCAGTGTGCTGGAAACAAAGAAATCTATCCATCGCTTTCCTGATTAAATTTGGATCGACCCGATAAGATCGTAATTTAATACGGGAAGCGAACGTAGCATACGGGTTGATCTCAAACCCAATCGCGTCATGTCCAGCGAGATTTGCCTCAATTAAAGTGGTGCCCACACCAGCAAAAGGATCAAGTACGGTTCCCTTCTTTTTTAGGTGGCGTTCAAGTCCACTCTGAACAAATTCCCGAGAAAAACCAGCAATCCAAGGTACCCACCGATGGATTGGCAACATCTTGTTAGACGAAAACGCAGGATCGTTGAACTCGGAACCATTTTTCTTTGTTACGACTCCTTTCGTTTCGACGTCACGCTCAAAGCGAGGAAATTGTGATAACAAATCAGATTGTTTCATGTTAAGTTACTTCCTATATCATCCGTGGGGTAGCTGAGTAAAGTAGGCACATTATGACTTGGTAATGGCCTACGGTCAACTGAAATATCATTAATATTCCTTAAAATCTCATATTCATAATGGTCGTACTGGGTCGCCATCTTGTACTTGACCCTAATTTTGCGAAGAGGAAAGGGTATGTTGCTCGTAAGTGTGTTACATAATAACCCCTGATAACACATATATTAAGAATAACCTCAGCCTATCCAGTCATCCCACTCCGGTCGCCCCAGCGATGGCGTTGCGGTTCGGGCCAAGTCGGCGGAGTCGTTGCTGTGTCCTTTTCCGCCGCTAACCCGCCGCCGCAAGCCGCGACCGCACCGGAGCCTTCTGATGCGCGCCATTCCTCAAAGACGAAACATCGTATTCAAACCTGAGGTTGTCGCCGCCCACCAACCCGCTTAGCGCGTCAAGCGATTGCCGGGTGGGATTGATCTTCCAGTCGGCGCCGGGGTTTATGATGCCGGTTTCGCCTTTGTTGCGCCGGTAGTGGATGGTGATTGCGACTTCGCCGCCGCGGGCTGTGCGCAGGGTTCGGCGGATATTTTTCAGGGCGTCGCCGGTCAGGCGTTCTTCGGCGAGGTTAACGTGGATGCGGCGCAGGCAGTCGGTTCGGAAGGTGTCGAGATCGGCCACGGTTTCGGCGCGCAGTTGCACGCCGCCGGTGAACTCGTCTATGCCGAGTTCGCCGTACACCACCAGCACTTTGTCCTTTTGCAGCATGGCGCGGTAGTGCCGGTATTTTTCCGAATACAAAATTACTTCCACGCGGTCGCCGGCGTTGTCCAGCATCACCAGCCCCATTTTTCCGCGGCGCGTGTTTCTGACGCGGATGGAAAACACCAGGCCGGCGAAGATGCCGGTTTTCGGGGTGCTCAAGTCCATCGAGCGGAGGTCTTTTTGCGTAACCCCGGCGAGTTCGGCGCGGTACTGGGTATAGGGGTGGCCGGTCAGGTACAGGCCCAGGGTTTCTTTTTCCGCGGCCAGTCGTTGCGGTTCGCTCCACGGTTCGGGGGCGTGGCCGGCGGGCGCGGTCTTGGGCGCTTTGATGCCGCCGAACATGTCCGCCTGGCCGGTTTCCTGGCTGGTCAGGTGCTGGTCGGCGGCTTGCAGGGCCTTGTCAATGTCGGCCATCAGCGCCGCGCGGTGGGCGCCGAGGTCGTCCATGGCGCCGCTTTTGATCAGCGCTTCCAGCACGCGTTTGTTCATCGTGCGCGGGTTGAGGCGGCGGCACAGGTCGAACAGGTCGCGGAACGGGCCGTTGCGCTCGCGTTCGGCCTCAAGGCTTTCGCTCACGGCTTTGCCGACGCCCTTGACCGCGCCGACTCCGTATAAAATGGTGCGCTCGTCCATGGGCCGGAAACCGTGGGAGCAGGCGTTGACGTTGGGCGGCAGCACCTCAAGGCCGAGTTCCTCGCAGTCGGTCAGCAGCGACACCACCTTGTCGGTGTGGTCGAGGTCCGCCGACAACGTCGCCGCCATGAAGTCCGCCGGGTAGTGGGCTTTCAGCCACGCGGTGTGGCAGGCCACCAGCGCGTAGGCCACCGAGTGGGATTTGTTAAACCCGTAGCCGGCGAACTTGGCCATCAGGTCGAAGATGCGTTCGGCGAGTTGGGGTTTGACGCCGCGCTCCACCGCGCCGCTGCGGAAAACCGCGCGCTGCTCGTTCATCCCTTCGACTTTTTTCTTGCCCATGGCGACGCGCAGCAGGTCGGAGTCGCCGAGGGTGTAGCCGGCCAGCACCTGGGCGATCTGCATCACCTGTTCCTGGTAGAGGATGACGCCGTAGGTCGGCTCAAGAATCGGGGCGAGGTCGTCGTGGAGGTAGGTGATGTTCTCGCGGCCGTGCTTGCGGTTGATGAAATCATCCACCATCCCGGACTGCAGCGGGCCGGGGCGGTACAACGCCACCAGCGCCACCAGGTCGTCGAACTTGTCCGGCTGCAAGCGCATGATCAACTCGCGGATGCCGCGGGATTCGATCTGAAAAATCGCCGTGGTGCGGCCGCTCTGGATCAGCCGGTACGCGTCGGCGTCGTCGAGGGGCACCGCGTCCATGTCCAGCGGTGGCTCGCCATCGCGGCGCTTGCGAAGGTTGATCATCTTGACCGCGCCGGCGATGATGGTCAGGGTTCGCAGCCCGAGAAAATCAAACTTCACGAGGCCGATGGCTTCGAGGTCGTCCTTGTCGAGCTGGGTGATGGCCTGGTTGAGGTGGGCGTCTGCGTACAAGGGCGTGTACTCGCTCAGCGCGCGCGGCGCGATCACCACGCCGCCGGCGTGGGTGCCGACGTTGCGGGCGATGCCTTCGAGTTGCCTGGCGTTGTCGATGAGTTCCTGTATTTCGCCTTCGTCCCGGTAGCGCCGGCTCAGCAATTCTTCCTGCTTGAGGGCTTTTTCCAGGGTCATGCCGACCTCGAACGGGATCAGTTTGGCGACCTGGTCAACGAACCCGTAGGTCATTCCCAACACCCGGCCAACGTCGCGCACCACGGCCTTGGCGGCCATGGTGCCGAAGGTGATGATCTGCGCCACTTGATCGCGGCCGTAGCGGTCGGCGACGTATTCAATGACCCGGTCGCGGCCATCCACGCAAAAATCAATGTCAAAATCCGGCAGCGAAACCCGCTGGGTGTGGAGAAAGCGTTCAAACAATAAACCGTAACGCAGCGGGTCGAGTTCGGTGATGCCGGTGGCCCAGGCCACCAGCGAACCGGCCCCGGAGCCGCGCCCCGGCCCCACCGGGATGTCGTTGGTCTTGGCCCAGCGGATGAAGTCGGCGACGATCAAAAAATAGCCCGGATAACCCATCTCCGAAATGACCCCGAGTTCAAGGTTGAGGCGGGCGTCGTAGTCCTTGATGGACAGGCCGCCTTCGCCGGCCGATTCATCACCGTCGCCGTTGCCGCTGCCGTCGGCCCCCCGCAGCCGCTCCACCCCCAGCCGCCGGCACAGGCCGTCTTCGGCCTGGCGGCGCAGGATCTGATCCACCGGCTCAGCGGTGGCGTCGGCGCCGGCGTCGGCATCCACGTAGTCCGGCAGGTAGTTCTGTTCAAAATCAAAAAACAGGTTGCAGCGCTTGGCGATTTCCACGGTGTTGGCGAGGGCTTCGGGGAAGTCGGCGAACAACTCGCTCATCTCGCCGGCGCTTTTGAGGTATTGGCGGGGGGTGAAGCGGCGTGGCCGGCGGTGGTCTTGCAGCACCCGGCCTTCGTGGATGCACACGCGGATTTCGTGGGCGTCGAACTCTTCGGCGGCGATGAACTCGACCCGGTTGGTGGCCACCAGGCCGATGCCCCGGGACGCCGCCAGCCGCGCGGCGCGGCGGATGTAGTCCTGCTCTCCCGGATGGCCGACCCGGCTAATCTGAAAATACAACCGGCCACCGTCGTTGCCGTCGTCGCCGCCGCCGTTGCCGCCGCCGAACAAGCCCTGGTATTTTTCCAGCAACGGCGCGGCGGCCCGTTCCGTCTCCGCCGACCCCTGGCCCGGCAGGTTGACCAGCGGGCCTTCCTGATCATCAAACAATACCAGCAAGCCTTCGTGCAACGCTTCGAGGTCGGCCCAGGTGATTACCACGCGGCCCTTGCGCTGGCCGCGCAGGTACGCATCGGTCAGCAGTTTGCCGAGGTTGCGGTAGCCGAGGTCGTCGCGGCACAACAGGATCATGCGATCCGCCTGATCCGCGACCAGCGGATTTTCCACGCGCACGTCGCAGCCCACCAGCGGCTTGACCCCGGCGGCCAGGCAAGCGCGGTAGAACTTGATGACGCCGTGCACGTTGGACAGGTCGCTCAGGGCCACCGCCGGCTGGCCGTGTTGCGCCGAGACCGAGGCCAGCGGCTGGATGCGCACGATGCCGTCGGCCAGCGAGTACTCGGAATGAACGTGAAGGTGAACGAAGCCGGTCATGGCGTAATCAATCGCCTAAGCAATCGCCCAAGCAATCGCCTGTGCTCACCAGCCGCCGCACCGGCGCGTAACTGCGCCGGTGGTGGATGCTGACGCCGTGGCGGTGCAGGGCTTCAATGTGGGCGCGGGTCGGGTAGCCTTTATGACGCTCGAAACCGTACTGCGGGCAGGTCACGGCCAGCACCGTCATTTGCCGGTCGCGCTCCTGCTTGGCGAGGATGGAGGCCGCGGAGATCGGCGCGTGTATGCCGTCTCCGCCCACCACCGCCCGCCCCGGACACGGCAGCGGCGGCAGTTTGTTGCCGTCCACCAGCGCCCGTTCGGGAATCACGCCAAGCCCGGCCACCGCCCGCTGCATGGCCAGCAGGGTTGCTTGAAGGATGTTCAGCGCATCAATTTCGGCGACGCTGGCGCCGGCCACCGCCCAGTACCGGGCTTTGGCCTTTATCTCGCCTTCCAGTACGCAACGCCGCGCCGCGGAGAGTTTTTTGGAATCGTCGAGGCCGGCGATGGGCGCGTGCGGATCCAGCACCACCGCCGCCGCCACCACCGGGCCGGCGAGGGGGCCGCGGCCCGCTTCGTCAATTCCGGCGATCAACTCGTTTCCTTTCATATCCCCGCCCCGGCCAGCTTCAACACCGTGTCCGCGGCGCGGGCGTTGGCGCCCCGCTTCAACTCCCGGTGCAGGTCGGCGAAGTGCCGCGCAAGGGCGGCCACCCGCGCGCCGTCCTTCAGCAGCGCGCCGGCTTCCCGGGCGAGGTTGGCGGCGGTGGCCTGGTGTTGAATGAGTTCGGGAATCATCGGCGCGGGCAGCAGCTGGTTGGGCATGGAATAGTAGTCCACGTGGCGCAGCCGGCGCATCAGCCAGTAACTGAACGGGGTCAGTTTGTAGGCGACCACGTGCGGCCGGCGCAGCAGCGCCGCCTCCAGC
Organism: Candidatus Poriferihabitaceae bacterium; assembly: GCA_965212085.1. Taxonomy (GTDB): domain Bacteria; phylum Pseudomonadota; class Gammaproteobacteria; order Arenicellales; family Poriferihabitantaceae; genus JAHRAW01. Next base: position 658,987 of record OZ243042.1, read on the forward strand.
GCCGCGGTTCCCGACGCCAGTATCGCCAGGTCGCAGGCCTCCAGCGCCAGCCGCGACTGGCCGTCCAGGGTGTGCAATGGCAGATCGCCGACCGCGCCGCCGCCGGTAATGCGGCGAAACTCAGCGGCGGCGGCGCGGTCGGCAAAGGGCAGCACAAACCGCGCCGTGGGATGTTTTTCAAGAATGCGCCGCGCCGCGCCGACGAACACCCCGCCCAAACGCCGGATTTCGCTTCGCCGGCTGCCGGGCAAAAGCGCGATGAGCAACCCCCCTTCGCCGAGATCCAAGCCCAGCCGGTCGCGGGCGGCGGCGCGGTCCGGCTCGGAAATCTCGTCGGCCATTGGATGCCCGACGCAGGTTACGGGCACTTGATGCTTGCGGTAGTAGTCGGCCTCAAACGGGAACAACGCCAGCATATGGTCAATGGAGCGGCGGATTTTATGGATGCGGTAGCCGCGCCACGCCCACACCGTGGGGCTGACGTAGTGCACGCAGGTAATTTTGCGGCGCTTGAGTTTGCGCGCCAGCGCGAGGTTGAAGTCCGGCGCGTCCACGCCCACGAACACGTCGGGACGTTCGGCGGTGAAGCGCGCCAGCAGGTCGCGGCGGATGCGGAAGATGCCCGGCAGTTGGTGGAGCAAGCCGTCCAGCCCGATGACGCCGATGCCGCCCATGTCGTACAAAATCTCGCAGCCGGCGGCGGCCATGCGCGGGCCGCCGACGCCGACAAAACGGCTGGCGGGGGCGCGCGCACGGATGGCTTTGATGAGACCCGCGCCGAGGCGGTCGCCGGAGGTTTCGCCGGCGACCATGGCAACCCGGACGCCCGGCCCGCCCATCAACGCGCTAACGAATGACGCCGCGTTCGGAGCGGCGCAGAAAATCACAAAAGACCGAGATGGCCGGGTTGTCGCGGCCCAGGTTTTCGATGGCCTTGATCGCGGACTGGAAATCGAGGTTGCTGCGGTACAACAGGCGGTAGGCTTTTTTGAGCAGGGCGATGGTGGCCTCGTCGTAGTCGCGGCGGCGCAGGCCCTTGACGTTGATGCCGAACGGCACTGCGGTGTGGCCGGCGGCGATGAGGTAGGGCGGCACGTCCTGAAAGCAGCCGGCGCCGATGCCGGTGATGCAGTGGGCGCCGACGTTGCAGTACTGGTGGACCAGGGAAAAGCCGCCGAGGATGGCGTAATCGCCGACCTCAACGTGGCCGGCGAGGCTCGCGCCGTTGGCGAAGATGACGCGATCGCCGAGGGTGCAGTCGTGGGCGATGTGGGCGTAGGCCATGATGAAGTTGTCGTCGCCGAGGGTGGTAACGCCGAGGCCGGCGGCGGTGCCGCGGTTCAAGGTGCAGTATTCGCGGATGGTGTTGCGGTCGCCGATTTGCAGGCGGGTCGGCTCGCCGCGGTAGTCCTGGTGCTGGGGTTCTTCGCCGATGGAGCAGAACTGGAAAATGCGGCCGTGGGCGCCGATGGTGGTGTGGCTGCGGATGACCGCGTGGGGGCCGATCCAGGTGTGGTCGCCGATCACCACTTCCTTCTCAATGATGGCGAACGGCTCCACCACCACGCCGTCGCCGAGCTCCGCCCCGGCGTCAACGATCGCGCTTGGATGAATGCGGGTCATGGCGAACTGGTTCAGACTCGGCGGTAGGTGAACAGGATGTCGGCGCTCGCGCACAGGCCGCCGTCCACCGAGGCGCGGCCCGAATACTTCCACACCCGGTTTTTGCAGTGGGTCTGCGCGACCTCAATCAACAACTGGTCGCCGGGCTCCACCGGGCGTTTGAAGCGCGCCCGGTCAACGCCGGCGAACAAAAAGATGGTGTTTTCGTCGGGCTCCTCGTCCAACCCGCGGCTGGCGAGGATGGCCGACGCCTGGGCGATGGCTTCGAGGATCAGCACGCCGGGAAACACCGGGCGGGCCGGGAAGTGGCCCTGGAAAAAAGGCTCGTTCACCGAGACGTTTTTGATCGCCTTGAGGCTGGTGTGGAGTTGGTATTCCAGCACCCGGTCAATCAGCAAAAACGGATAGCGGTGGGGCAGGATTTTGCGGATTTGGTGGATGTCAATGCGGGTTGATTCATTCATCTGGTTTTCCAGTCTTTATTTTATTCGGCTTGATATGTTTCCCCAGCACCTTGACTTTTTCCGCCAGCCCTTCAAGACGGTGCAGGTGGCCCACGGTTTTGCGCCAGTGCGCCGCCGGCTGCACCGGCAGCATGGACGAATAGACGCCCGCCTCGGTGATGGAACCGGCCACAAAGCTGTCGGCGTTGACGGTCACGTGGTCGGCGATTTCCAGGTGGCCGAGAATCGCGGCGCGCCCGCCCAGGCGGCAATGCCTGCCGATGACCGCGCTGCCGGCGACCGCCACGCAACCGGCCATGACGGTATGATCGCCGACCCGCACGTTATGTGCAATCTGAATGTGGTTGTCGAGTTTAACGCCGTTGCCGATCACGGTGTTGTCCATGGCCCCGCGGTCAATGGTAGTGTTGGCGCCGACGTCCACGTCATCGCCGATCACCACGCCGCCGAGTTGCTCGATCCGCAGCCACCGGCCCGCGGTTTCGTTTTCGTTTTCGTTTTCATTTGCGCCTTTACCGTCCGCGTCCGCGTTCGCGTCCGGGTCTTCGACATAACCAAATCCGCCCGCGCCGATGACCACCCCCGAAGCCAGGTGGCAGCGTTCGCCGATGCGCGTGCGCGGGTAGAGGCGAACGCCGTGGTCGAGGGTGGTATCGCGCCCCAGCACGCAGTGCTCGCCCACGGTCACGTGGCCGCCGATGACCACGCCCGGCGCGATTGTGGAATGTTCGCCGATGACGGTGTACGGGCCGATGGCGGCGCCGGCGTGCACGGACGCCGAGGTTGCGACGATCGCGCTCGGATGCACCCCATCGGCGGCGGCGATGGCCTTTGGCGGCGGCGCGAACAAAGCGCTGACCCGCGCGTAGGCCAGGTAGGGGTCGGCGACGATCACCTTGGGGCCGGCGAACAAGGCGGCGTGTTCGGCGCGCAACATCACCGCGCCGGCGGCGGTGGCCTTCAGTTTGGATTCCTGCCGGGGGTCGGCGTAGAACGCCAGCGCATCGCCGGCGGCGTTTTCCAAACTGCTGATGGTCTTTACCCGAAACCCGCGGTCGCGCTCGCCGTCCACCCGCCCGCCGGCAACGCTCGCAACCCGCCCCAGGTCTATCACCGCTTCAGTCCGGGGGTCATAGTCGGTACCGGTGGCCGCCTATTTTTTATAGCGCTTTTTGAGTTCGTCCAGCACCCGGTCGGTCAGGTCAATGTCCGGGCTGGCGTACACCGCCTGTTGAAACACCACGTCCAGTTTTTCGCGCTTGGCCACGGCGACGATCACCTCGGTGATGACCTTCTCCAGTTTGCCGAGGCGCTGGTTGCGCCGCCGCGCGTAGTCTTCCTTGTATTCGCGCTGGGCGCGCCGCAGCTGGCGCTGCATCTCCTGCAGATCACCGCTCTCAATTTGCATTTCCTCGGCGGTCATCTCCAGGCTGTTTTTTTCAAGGTCCTGTTGCCGGGCCTTGAAGCGGTCGAAGCGGCCTTTCAGTTCACGGCTGCGCTCGGCGAATTCGGCTTCCAGTTTTTTCATGATGTCCTGGCCCTGGGGCGACTGCTCTATCAACCGCCGGTCGTCCACGTAGCCGAGGCCGCCGGCGTTCACGGTTGCAGCACCCGCCATCATAGCCAGCGCCAGCAACCCGCCAAAAAAGTTTTTATACACGTTTTTATACCCTCGCAGTTTCATCAACACTCCTCAAACATTGGGCCGCCCGGTCACGCCGTGCCGCACACCCGTAGTGATGCGGTCAGCGGAAAACCGAGCCGACGGTGAGTTGGAAATTTTCGGATTCATCCCCGGTCTTGTCGTTCAACGGCTCGGCGTAACTCATGGAAAACGGCCCGATGGGGGAAAACCAGTTGAACGTAACCCCCGTCGAGTAGCGCAGCGCGCTGGTGTTGAGGTCCTCGTCCTTGCCGTACACCATGCCGCCGTCAACGAACACGCCGAGCCGCTTGTCGTTGCCGGCTTCGGTGCCGCCGAAGGGCGGGAACAACACTTCGGCGTTCACCAGCAGGCGTGTGTCGCCGCCCAGCGGTTCCGGGGTGGGGCCGGAATCGCGCGGGCCGAGGGAGCGGCCTTCGTAGCCGCGCACCGAGTTTGAGCCGCCGGCAAAGTAGCGGCGGAAAAACGGCAGCCCCTGCTCGCTGGAATCGCCGAAGCCGTCTCCGTAGCCGAGGCTCATCTCGCCTTTGACGGTGAGGCTGCCGGTAACCGGCACATAGTAGGAGCCGTGCAGGTTCATCTTGTAGTATTCGTACTCGCTGCCCGGCGACGACACTTCCAGGGACGCCGAGCCGCTGGCGCCGCGCGTGGGGAAGAAAAAGTCGTTGCGCGTGTCCTTGGACAAGCCGACGCTCATCAGCAGGTTGATGCCGTCGGGTTTGCCTTCTTCGAGGAGTTGCGGGCATCGGAAGTCTGGATTGTCATCGTCACTAATATCCACCTCATTGCCGCCCGGGCATGTGCCGTTATCGGCCATGGGGAGAGTCATCGTATCTATCATAGCTCTCTCCTCTACCGTATCACCCAAGTATTCCCCCTCAATAACATCCCTGATTTCATCCGGCGTCTGACTCGTAGCGTCCAGTTTGATACTCTCCAGCGTGAAGCCGAGGTTCAGGGAGTTGGTCTCAGCGATGGGGATTTTGTAGTTGAGCCCGGCGGCGGTGGAGTTGAGCACGTACTCCGCCGAGTTGACCTCGTCGGTGTCCACCCGGCGGCGCGAAATGCTGACGCCACGGCTGACGCCGTCCGGGGTGTGGTAGGGATCCACGTAACTGATCTCCGCGGTCCGTGCGGCATCGGAAGTATTCAGGGAGACGCGCAGTTCGCGCCCGGTGCCGAGCAGGTTGCGCTGGGCGTAGGCGGCCCCCACCAGCGTGCCGTCGGAGTCGGAATAGCCCAGCGAAAACGAGATGGAGCCGGTGTCGCGCTCGCGGACCACCACCTTCATATCCACCTGGTCGGTGGTGCCGGGCACCGCCGGGGTTTCAATGGTGACGTTTTCAAAGTAGCCGAGCCGCCGCAAGCGGTTGCGCGAGCGGCGCACCGCGCCGGCGGAATACCACGCGCCCTCAAACTGCCGGAGTTCGCGGCGGATGACCTGGTCGCGGGTGTGCAGGTTGCCGGTGATCTCAACCTTGCGGACGTACACCCGCTGCCCCGGCTCAATGGCGAACACGGTCTTGACCACCCGCGCTTCGCGGTCGGTTTCATAGACCGGGCGCACGTCCACGAACGCGTAGCCCTCGTCTGCGTAGCGGGCGATGATGGCGGCGCGGCTGGCGTTGACCACCTTGCGGGAGAACGGCGCGCCCGGCTTTATGGTTACCAAATCCTCAAGGCCGCTAACGCCGAGGCCGCCGGCCTCTTCTTGTGCGCCGCCTTCAAAAACGGTTTCGCCGAAAACGTATTTTTCGCCTTCGGCGAGGCTGATGCTGATGAAGATGTTCTGCTTGTTGGGGCTGATGTCCACGCTGCGGTCGGCGATCTTGAAGTCGTGGAAGCCGCGGTCCAGGTAGTAACTGCGGATGGCTTCAATGTCGGCTTCGAGTTTTTGCTTGGAATACTGGTTGCGCCTGGAAAACAACCGGAAGCCGCGTTTGTCGCGCAGCGACATTTGATCGATCACGGTTTTCACCGGAATCGCCTTGGCGCCGATGATGTTGATTTTTTTGATGGTCGCCACGCGCCCTTCGTTGATGGTCAGGGTGATGGCCACGCGGTTGCGGTCGAGTTCCTCGGCTTCGGTCTCGACGCTGGCCGAGTAGCGGCCCAGGGAAAGGTAGGTGTTCTTGATTTCCTGCTCGACCCGGCCGAGGCTGGCGCTGTTGAAAATCCGCCCCTGCACCAGCCCCACCTGTTCAAGGGCCTGCTTGAGGGAGTCGCCGTCGAGGATTTTGTTGCCGACGATTTTGATCTCGGATATGGACGGCCGCTCCACCACCTTGACCACCAGCACCGTGCCGTCCTGCTCCAATGCCACGTCCTTGAAGAAACCGGTGGCGAACAGTTCCTTGATGCTCAGGCGCGCTTCCTCGTCGTTGAGTTCGTCTCCGACCTTGAGGGGCAGGTAGTTGAACACCGTGCCGGCTTCAAGGCGCTCAAGGCCCTGAACGCGGATGTCGGTGATGATGAACGGCGTGATCGCCAGCGCCGCGTGGAAGTAGAACCATAGCAGCAATGCCAGAGCAGTTTTTTTCATTGTATGTTTCAATCGTCAGTGGTTTTGGTTTTCTAAGATTCCCGGAGTTCCCGCACCGGGGCGGGCGCGCATCCTAAAACAGCCGCATAATATCATTATAAAACGCCACGCTCATCAACAACACCAAAAGAACGATGCCGAGTTGCTGCCCGCGCAGCAGGATTTTCTCCGAGGGCGGGCGGCCGGTGAGCGCCTCAATGGCGAAGTATAGTAGATGGCCGCCGTCCAAAAGCGGGATGGGCAACAGGTTGAGCAGGCCGAGGCTGATGCTGATGATGGCGAGGAATTTCAAGAAATCGGCGTAGCCCGATGCCGCCGTGCGCCCGGCGATGCGGGCGATGGTTATGGGGCCGGAGAGGTTGTCCGAGGACATCTGCGCGCGCAGCATGCGGCCGATGGAGCGCAGCGTAACCACGGTCATGCGCCAGTTATAGTCCAGAGACGCGGGAATCGCCGCCAGCGGGCCGTAGCGCAGGCGGGCGTTTTGCAGGGGCGGGCGATACAAGCCGATGCGGCCGTATTCCCCGCCGTCCACGGAAACCGACTCAACGGTCAGCCGTGTTGCGATTTCGGCGTCGCCGCGCCGGATCAACAACGAAAGTTCCCGCCCCGGCTGGGTTGATACCCGCTCCGCCATGTCGTTCCAGTCGGCCACCGGCCGCCCGTCAATGGTGATAATCCGGTCGCCCTTTTGCAGCCCGGCACCGGCGGCGGGCGCGTTCGCCACCAGTTCAAACACCTCGGCGGGCGGCGCCGGCGGCCACAAACCGATCTGCGAGGTGATGGCGCGGCTGCCGACGGCGTACTGGTCGAGGGTGCCGAAATCCATGGCGATGCGGCGCGCGCCGTGATCTTCGGCTTCGCCTTCGCCGACCACGTCAAAGGTAACGACGTTGCCCTTCATCGCCTGGTGCAGCAGGTAGAACTGATGCTGGCCCCAGGTGCTGACCGCCCGCCCGTCCACGCCGGTGATGCGGTCGCCGGCCCGGAACCCGGCCTGTTGGGCCGGCGAGTTTTCGCTCACCCGGCCCACCAGCGGCTCAATGTCGTCGCTGCCGGCGACGAACACCAGCCAGATGGCGAAAATTGCGAACAGAAAATTGTACGCCGGCCCGGCGACGACGATGGCGCTGCGCACGCCCAGGGACTGGCGGTTGAAAGCGCGCTTCGCCTCGGATTCGTCAACCTCGCCCTCGGCTTCGTCAAGCATCTTGACGTAGCCGCCCAGGGGAATCAGGCCGATGCAGTACTCGGTGGGGTCGCCCTTGCGCCGCCAGGTGAACACCGCGCGGCCAAAGCCGATGGAAAATTTGAGCACCTTGACGCCAAGCCTGCGCGCCACCTGGAAGTGGCCGTATTCGTGCACCGTCACCAAAATGGCGATGGCGGCGAGGAAACCGAACAGACTGTACGCAAAAGAATTCATGGTCGTTGTACGGGGGGATTATACACCCGACGGTCGGCGGCTTGCGCCGGCAGCAGTTCGCGGCACAACTCCCGCGCGCGCCGGTCCGCGGCCAGTACGCTTTCCAAATCGCGGCCATCTCCGGCCCCGGCTTCATCCCATTGCGCGGCGCGCTCCAGGGTGCGTTCCACCAACGCCGGAATCCGGTCAAACCCCAGCCCTCCGTCGAGGAACGCCGCCACCGCGACTTCGTTGGCGGCGTTCATCACCGCCGGCATCACGCCCCCGGCGCGGGCCGCGGCCTGGGCCAGGCCGATGGCGGGAAAGCGCCGGTGGTCCGGGGCTTCAAAGTCAAAGCGCGCACATTCCGCCAGGCTCAAGGGCCGCGCCCCGGAAGCGATGCGCCGTGGCCAGCCGAGGGCGTTGGCGATGGCGACGCGCATGTCCGGGCTGCCGAGCTGGGCGAGGATCGAGCCGTCCACGTACTCAACCATGGAGTGGATGACGCTCTGCGGGTGGATGACGATTTCCACCTCGCCGACTTCCAGGGAAAACAACACGCAGGCTTCGATGAGTTCAAGCCCCTTGTTCATCATGGTGGCCGAGTCCACGGAAATTTTCGGCCCCATTTCCCAGTTCGGGTGAGCGCAGGCCTGGGCCGGGGTAACGCGGCTGAACGCCTCCGGGGGCAGTTCGCGGAACGGTCCGCCGGAGCCGGTCAGCCAGATGCGCCGCAGGCCGTCTGCGCGCGCCTCCGCCGCACCATCGGCGGAAGCGGTGGAAATGCAAACGCCCTTGCCGGGGTGGTGGGGCAGGCACTGGAAGATGGCGTTGTGCTCGCTGTCCACGGGGATGACGGTGGCGCCGTGGGCGCGGGCTTCGTCCATGATCAGGCGGCCGAGCATTACCAGCGGCTCCTTGTTGGCGATCAGCACTTTTTTGCCGCCGCGCACCGCCGCCAGGGTTGAGCGTAGCCCGGCGGCGCCGACGATGCCGCACACCACGATGTCGGCGCCGCTTGCGGCCAGTTCGCAGAGCGCATCAGCGCCGCCCAGCACCCGCGTGCCGGAGCGCGTTTGGGGCAACTCGGCGGCCAGCTGCGTGGCCGCATCGGGGTCCGCCATGACCGCCAGTTCGGGGGTGAACTCGGCGCACTGGCGCGCCATGGCCTTGCGGTTGGCGTTGCCGGAAAGCCCGGTTACGCGGTACTTGTCGGGATGACGCCGGATTACGTCGAGGACGCTGGCGCCGATGGAGCCGGTGGAGCCGAGGATGGCGACCGAGTCGGTCATGCCGAGAACCACCACACGCCGGCGAACAACGGGGCCGCCGCCAGCAAACCGTCAATGCGGTCGAGCACACCGCCGTGTCCCGGCAGCAAAGCGCCGCTATCCTTGACCCCGGCGTGGCGTTTCAAGCGGCTTTCATACAGGTCGCCGACCACGCTGAACAACGCGGCACCGATGGATGCCGGCAGCCAGATTGCGGTTTGTTCGGCGTTCAGGTCCAGCATCAACGCCGCCGCCAGCGCCACGAGGCCGGCGCCGGCGAGGCCGCCGATCAGCCCTTCCACGGTCTTGCCGGGGCTGATGGACGGCGCCAGTTTGCGCCGCCCGAAGCGCTTGCCGGCGAGGTACGCGAAGGTGTCGGCGCTCCACAGGATCAGCAGCATGGCGACGGTCAGCGCCGCGCCGTGCTCGATGCGCATCAGCAACAACGCGGCCCAGGCGATCAGGCAGATGAAGCCGCCCTGTACCAGGCTGCCGGTTGTTTTTGCGCGGGTTTTTGCGCGGGTTTTTGGTTTGTCCATTCCTTTGACGATCAGATCAACCCCCTGCCATGCCCAAAACAACAGCCCGGCGAGGCACACCATCGGCAGGGTTTGCGGGGCGCGGAACAGCGCGACCGCCACGGCCACCAGCGCCACGGCAACGCCCGCCGACATCACTACGGCGGCGGGCACCAGCCGGCTCCATTCCACAAGCGCCGCCAGCATCACCCCCAGTGCCAGCGCCGCGAACAACCACGGCGGCGACCACAATGTCAGCGCCACCACCGCCGCGGCCAGCACCAGGCCGGTGGCAACGCGCGCCTTCATGCCTGCCTGTCCGCCTGTTCGTCGTGAACGAGGCTCGGCCCGACCTGCTCCCCGGTTTTGCCGAAGCGGCGCTGGCGGCGCGCGTACACCGTCAACGCCTCGTCGAAGTGCGCTTCATCAAAATCCGGCCAGTACACGCCGGTAAAGTACAGTTCGGTATAGGCCAGTTGCCACAGCAGGAAGTTGCTGATGCGCTGCTCGCCGCCGGTGCGGATGAACAGGTCGGGCTCCGGCAGGTCGCGGGTGCAAAGCCGCGACTCGATCAGGGCCGGGGTTACCGCATCGGCGGCCAGTTCCCGGCGTTCCACCTGCCCGGCCAGCGAGCGGCACGCCTGGGTCATGTCCCAGCGGCCGCCGTAGTTGATGGCGATGGTCAGGTTGAGGGCGCGGTTGTCGCGGGTCAGGGCGGTGGCGGCGGCGACCTTGCGCTGCAGGCGGCCTGGAAACCGCGACAGGTCGCCGATCACGCGCAGGCGGATGTCGTTGTCGTGCAGCAGGCGGATTTCGGTTTCCAGGGTGGTGGCGAGGAGTTCCAGAAGCAGCGCAACCTCGGCGCTCGGGCGCTGCCAGTTTTCGCTGCTGAAGGCGAACAGGGTCAGGTACGGGATGCCGCGCCGGGCGAACGCCGGGGCGAGATTTTTCACCGCCTCCACCCCCCGGCGATGCCCGGCGATGCGCGGCAGGCCGTGCCGCCGCGCCCAGCGGCCGTTGCCGTCCATGATCACCGCGACGTGGCGCGGCGCGAGGTTGTGCTGCGCGGGCCGCGCCTCTTCCGGGGCCGGGAATTTCAGGGTGCTCGAGGGCATGTTTGGGGGCGGGGCGGCGGGGTAGCGGGGTTATGGTGGTTACGACTGCGGCGGTTGCGGCGGTTGCGATGGCTGCGGTTACTGCATCTCCACCACTTCCTTTTCCTTGTCGCTGACGATTTGGTCAATTACCCCGATGTATTGGTCGGTGAGGGTTTGCAATGTGCTTTCGGCGCGCTTTTCCTGATCCTGGCTGAGCTCCTTTTCCTTGAGCAGTTCGCGCACCGTGTGGATCGCGTCGCGGCGAATGTTGCGCACCGCGACCTTGCCGTTCTCGCCTTCGCGCTTGACCATGCGGCCGAGTTCCAGGCGCCGCTCTTCGGTCATGGGCGGCAGCGGAATGCGCATGGTCGCCCCGGCGGTTACCGGGTTCAAGCCGAGATCGGATTCCAGGATCGCCTTCTCGATCACCGCCAGCATTTTTTTCTCCCACGGCTGGACGGTGAGGGTTCGGGCGTCGGCCACCGCCACGGTGGCCACCTGGTTGATGGGGGTCTGGGTGCCGTAGTAATCCACGGTGAGGTGGTCGAGCAACGCGGTGGAGGCGCGGCCGGTGCGAATCCGGTTCATCTCGTCTCGGGTGGACTCCACGGTTTTTTTCATGCGCGCTTCGGCGTCTTGTTGGATATCGTCAATCATGGCCGGCACCGGCCTGGGCCATCACTTCGGCGACGAAATCATCGCCGCGCTTTTCCAGCCCCTCGCCGACCTCAAAGCGCACCATCCGCTCAACCGTGGCCCCGGCGGCGGATACCAGTTGGGCCACGCTCTGCTCAGGATTCTTGACGAACGGCTGCCCCAGCAGGGTGTTTTCCTTGAGGAATTTTTTCATCCGCCCGGCCACCATCCTTTCCACGATCTCGGCGGGCTTGCCGCTTTCCTCGGCCTGGGCGGTGAAAATCGCCTTCTCACGCTCAAGGGCCCGGGCGGGCACGTCCTGTTCGCCGATGCACAACGGGCGGCTGGCTGCCACGTGCATCGCCAGGTCGCGGCCCAGTTTGGCGTCGCCGCCGCTCAGCTCCACCAGAACGCCGATGCGCGTGCCGTGCAGGTACGCGCCCACCGTGCCGCCCTTGCCGCCCTTGCCACCCTCGCCGCCGACCACGGCGAAGCGGCGGACGCTGATGTTCTCGCCGATGCGGGCGATCAGTTCCCGGCGCGCCGACTCCACGGTGGCGCCATCCTCAAGGGCGAGCGCGCCCGCGGCTTCAAGGTCTTTTGGCGAAGCGGTCAGAATCGTTGCGGCGACCGCGGCGGCGTAGGCCCGGAACGAGGCGTCCTTGGCGACGAAATCGGTCTCGCAGTTGACCTCCACCAACACCCCGGCTGCGGCGTTGCCGGCGTTGTCATTACCGGCACCGCTACCGGCACCGGCTACAACGATCACGCCTTCGGCGGCGATGCGCCCGGCTTTTTTTTCCGCCGAGGCTACGCCCTTTTTGCGCAGATTTTCAACGGCGGCGTCCAGGTCGCCGGCGCAATCAAAGAGGGCTTGCTTGCAGTCCATCATGCCCGCGCCGGTGCGCGCGCGCAGTTCTTTGATCAGGGCCGCGGGAATGGTTGTCGGGGCGTTCATCGCCGGTATCTCCTGAAAGTTGTCATCGGTTGCATCAGGTTTCACTCGCCGCGGTTTTGCGGACGGCCTTCTTTTTGGTGGCGGTCTTGGCGGCGGTCTTTTTGCGGGTGACCTTTTTCTTGGCGGTTTTTTCCACGACCACTTTCTTTTTGGCGGTTTTCTTTTTCGCGGTGGCTTTTTTAGCCGTTGCCGGCTGCGCGGCTTCGGCTTCTTCGGTGGCGGACGCCGGGGCATCGGCGGCTTTTTCGGCTTCCGCCTTGTCGGCCTTGTCGGCCTTGTCGGTCGTGGCGGCTTTGGCGACCGTGGCGGTTTCGGCTTTTGCGGCTTCGGCCATCGCCGCCTTGGCGGATTTGGCCCGGGTTTTCTTGATTACCGATTTGCCGATCACTTCGCCGCTGTCGTCCACCTCAACGTATTCATCGTCGCCGCCCGCCGCCGGCATCACCGCCGCCGAGGCGCGCGCTTCGGCGATGCTGTCCACGGCCGCTTCCAGGTAGAGGATGATCGCCCGCGCGGAATCGTCGTTGCCGGGGATGACATAGTCTATGCCGTCCGGGGAGCAGTTGGTGTCCACCACCGCCACCACCGGAATGCCCAGTTTGTTGGCCTCGGCCACGGCGATGTATTCCTGCTCAACGTCGATCACAAACAACGCATCCGGCAGGCCGTTCATGTCCTTGATGCCGGAAAGCGTCTTGTCCAGTTTGGCGCGTTCGCGTTCGAGGTTCAGGGTTTCCTTTTTGCTCAGGCGGGCGGTGGCCCCGGATTCGAGTTGCTGTTCGAGGTCTTTGAGCCGGGTGATGGAGTTCTTCACCGTCTTGTAGTTGGTGAGCATGCCGCCGAGCCAGCGGTGGTCAACGTAGGGGGAGCCGCAGAGAATGGCGTGTTCCCTGAGCGGTTTGCCGGCCTGCCGCTTGGTGCCGACGAACAGGATTTTGCCGCCCTGGGCGGCGACGCCGCCGAGGTAGTTCATCGCCTGGCGCAGCATCGGCAGGGTTTTTTCCAGGTTGATGATGTGGATCTTGTTGCGGTCGCCGAAAATGTACGGCGCCATTTTCGGGGCCCAGTAACGGGTCTGGTGCCCGAAGTGCGCGCCGGCCTTGAGTAGCCGGCGCATGGTGATTTCAGCCATGATAACGGTTCACTGGTGCGGGTTATTCCTCCACGGTTACTGTGCGCCAACCCGGCCACTTATTGCGTGGTCGGGCACCCGGGCGGACATAATCGCCGTGTGCGGTTTATGCCGGCGGCTCGGTGTTGCGGACCCGCCGACGCTTGGGGCGGCGGATTGTACCCAAAAACGCTTGAAGAAAAAAGCATAATTTGGGAGCATGGCGGCTGTTTTCAGGCAAAATACCCGGAACATCATGGCCGTGCTAACCAAAACCAGGGAAGAAGTGGAAAAAATGCGGGTCGCCGGGCGCCTTGCCGCCGAGGTGCTGGACATGATCGGCGCGCACGTTGAGGCCGGGGTGACCACCGACCAACTCAACCGGATTTGCCACGACTTCATCGTCAACGAGCAGCGGGCGGTGCCCGCGCCCCTCAACTATCGGGGCTTCCCCAAGTCCATCTGCACCTCGCTCAACCACGTGGTGTGCCACGGCATCCCCTCCGACAAAAAACTCAAAAACGGCGACATCCTCAACATTGACATCACCGTCATCAAGGACGCGTTCCACGGCGACACCAGCCGCATGTTCTTCGTTGGCGAACCATCCATCCGCGCCCGGCGCGTGTGCCAAATCAGTTATGAATGCCTGCACAAGGGCATTGCCCTGGTGAAACCGGGAACCCGCCTCGGCGACATCGGCCATATCATTCAGCAGCACGCCGAGAAAAGCGGCTTTTCGGTGGTGCGCGAATACTGCGGCCACGGCATCGGGCGGGGCTTTCACGAAGACCCCCAGGTGCTGCACTACGGCAGGCCGGGCACCGGGCTTGCGCTGCAACCCGGCATGACCTTCACCATCGAGCCGATGATCAACGCCGGCAAAAAGGACACCCGGCTGCTGGCGGATGAATGGACCGTGGTCACCAAAGACCGCAGCCTGTCGGCGCAGTGGGAGCACACCATCCTGGTTACCGAAGACGGGCACGATATTCTGACCCGCTCATGCGCCGCTTGACCCGGCGATTGCGGCGTTGCCTCGCGCCGGTGGGCGAGCGGTGAACGCCCGCAACGATTCCCGCGATGCTTCCCGCGACCGGCTTCGCCGGGCGTTCCTGGCCGAACATCACTGGGATGACGCCGAGGTTGTGCCGCTCAAACCGGATGCGTCTTTTCGCCGCTACCTGCGGCTGCGAAAAAACGGCGCGATTGCGATGCTGATGGATGCGCCGCCGCCGATGGAAAACGTGGCGGCGTTTGTCGCCGTAACCCGGCACCTGGAAAAAATCGGCGCGCGGGCGCCGGCCATCCACGGGGTGGACGGCGGCAACGGATTTTTGCTCCTCGAAGACCTCGGCGATCAAACCTTTGCGCGGCTGCTCGCCGAGGGGCGCGACGAGGCCGAACTCTACCGGCGGGCCATCGGCGTGCTCGGGCGCATCAACCAACACCCCGAAGCCGCCGCCATCGCGCTGCCGGTTTATGACGCCGATAACGCCGAACTGGCGCTGGCGGAAGCCAACCTGTTGCTCGACTGGTACATTCCGGCGCGCTTGCAGCGGCCGCCGGACGCGGAGGCGCGGGGGGCATTTCGGGAACTTTGGGAGGCGGCCATCGGCGGGTTGCCGGCGTTGGAACCGACTTTGGTGTTGCGCGATTATCATATGGACAACCTCATGCTGACCGGCAATGGCGACGGTGACGATTGCGCCCTGCTGGATTATCAGGACGCGGTCATCGGCTCGCCGGCCTACGATCTGGTGTCGCTGCTGGAGGACGCCCGGCGCGACGTCGCGCCTTCGCTGGTGGATGAAATGCTGGCGTTGTACCTGGAGCAAAACCGCGAAATTGACCGGCGTGATTTGCATCAGCACTGCATCGTCTGGGGCGCGCAGCGGCATTGCAAGGTGGCCGGCATATTCGTCCGCCTGTGGCTGCGCGACGGCAAGGATATCTACCTGCAACACCTGCCCAGGGTGATGAAACTCTTGCAGCGGCATCTCCACGAACCGGCGTTGCAACCCTTGCGCCGCTGGCTCGGCGACCACCTCGGCGAACTCGACCATCGCGGTTTCACCGCCCCGCCGGCGCGCCTGTTGCGCCACTGCGCCACAACATGAAAAACGCCGCGCCAATAACGATCATCCCCCTGGAGCACCTCGCGCTGGCTTTCCTGCCGGCGTTGCTGGTGATCGGCGTGTTCTACTGGTGGTCGCTGAAAACCGGCTCGGTGTTTTACGCTTTTTTCAGGATGCTGGTGCAACTGCTGCTGGTGGGCTACGTGCTGTTGTGGATCTTCGCCGTTGAGTACGCCTGGATCGTGCTGTCCCTGGCGGCGGTGATGGCGCTGATCTCAACCTGGATCGCGCTGCGAACGATACCCGAACACCGCCGCGCCTTGTACTCGGTCACCCTGCTGTCCATCCTGCTGGGCGGCGGCGGCGTACTATTGCTGGTGACCCAGTGGGTGCTCGACCTTGAGCCGTGGTACCAGCCCAATTTTTTCATCCCGCTGGCGGGCATGATTTTCTCCAACAGCATGAACGGCGTCAGCCTCGCCGCCGACCGGCTGCAGTCGGAACTCGCCAACCACGACTACATAAAAGCCCGCGCCGGCGCACTGCACACCGCGCTCATCCCACTGGTCAACTCATTGTTCGCCGTGGGGTTGGTGGCGCTGCCGGGAATGATGACCGGCCAGATCCTGTCCGGCGTCTCGCCGCTGATCGCGGCGCGCTACCAGATCATGGTGATGTGCATGCTGTTCGGCGCCGCCGGTTTGTCGACGATTTTATTTTTGTGCTTCAGCCGGCGGTATTTTGAAACCCGCAAAACATAAAAGCCCGGACCTTGCGGCCCGGGCTTGGCGATGTCCGGGGTACACCGGAAAGTCCCGTTAACAATCCCTCACTCTCGACCAACTCGCGCCTTCCTGGCAAATCCCTGGTCCCGTGCGGCGGACGGAAATCCAACGGCTCCCTGCCTGATTCCCGCCGCCCTGGTTTGTTGCCGGACTGACCCCACTCCTTCGGCGTCCCCCGGCTTCCCCGGACGCCGGTATATTGACCCAACGGCGCGCGGGGTGATGTGGGATATGCCACAACAGCCGGGGTTTTTTGACGTGGATTGAAGGGGCTGATGGGTTACAATTACCCGGTTGGAATCGTTACAAATAGCCGGTTGAAAGTGTTACAATTAGCCGGTTGAAAGTGTTACAATTACCCGATTCAATAACCTAACTTACTGATTTATAATTGTTTAATAACCACGGAAAACTCCCATAAATGTATGAGCCTCGAATAGCAGATCAGGAGCTTTCCCGGCGGCTGAAATCGGCCGGTGCGGTCCTCATAGAAGGCCCCAAAGCATGCGGCAAAACCGTCCTGGCGATGCGCGTTGCAAAGAGCAGCGTGCTGCTTGACGTGGATGCCTCCGCGCGGCGCGCCCTGGCGATGGATCCCGCGCGGGTGCTTGCCGGGGAGACGCCCCGGCTGATTGATGAATGGCAGGTTGAACCCGCGGTCTGGAACCACATCAGGCGGGAAGTGGACCAGCGCCAAAGTGCCGGGCAGTTCATACTGACTGGTTCGGCAGTTCCCGCGGACGATATTACGCGCCACACGGGCGCCGGCAGAATATCCCGGCTGCGCCTGCGGCCCATGAGCCTGCAGGAAACCGGCGACTCTTCCGGCGAAGCATCGCTGCGGGATTTACTGCGGGGGAGATATTCGGGCTGTGGAGACACCGGCAATGACCCGCATCCGCTCATAGAGCGATTGTGCCTGGGTGGATGGCCGGGCAACCTGAATAAATCCCTCAAGGCGGGCATGGCCGCGCAAGTGGACTATCTGCAAGAAATTCAGAGAGCCGATATAGTCCGCGTAGACGGCGTAAAAAGAAACCCCGATAAAGTGAGCAGGGTAATTCGTTCTTTGTCGCGCAACATCGCAACAACGGTGAGCACGAAAACGATCGCCGCTGATGCGGGCGGCGCCGATGGCTCGTTGGATGATGACACGGTGCGGGACTATCTGATGGCGCTGCGCCGGTTGATGATCGTGGAGGAACAACCGGCCTGGTCAACGCACTTGCGTTCCAGGGCCACGCTCCGAAAGTCACCAAAGCTCCACTTTGTTGATCCATCTCTGGCGGTGGCGGCCCTGGGAACAACCCCCGATCGTTTGTGGAAAAATTTAGACCTGCTCGGCTTTCTGTTTGAGTCGTTGATATTCAGGGACTTGTTAATCTACGCCCAAACGTCGGACGCCAACGTCTATCACTACCGCGACAATACCAACCTGGAAGTGGACGCCGTTGTTGAACGCCGCAACGGCGAGTGGTGCGCGTTTGAAATCAAACTTGGAACCGGACAGATTGATCAAGCCGCCGCAACGCTTTTGAAATTCAAAAACCTGATTGATACCGACAAGTCGGGCGAACCCCGGACACTTGGCGTAATAGTGGGTTCGGGATACGGTTATATGCGCGATGACGGTGTGGCGGTTATACCTGCGGGGGCGTTTGGTGTTTGAGTGAGACGAAGAATCATGCTGGCCGAACTGTTTTGTGGGGTAAAATGATTGATATTCTCGTATTAGAAATGAGCTGAGAAATGAAAGAAATTTATGCTTGGGTACCCTGGTTTCGAGAGTTGGCGCGGAAAATCGCTGATGGTGGTGAGGCGTATTTGATCGAGCGTGCGAAGCGGGTGGATTGGATAGCCGAGAAGCCTGCTTTGCTCCAATATGGTGATGAAAATATCGATCCGTTTTCATTTTTTTATTTTCTCGCGCAAAAGAATACCAGAAACCAACGTGTGCCTGTGTACACAAGCGTTAGTGAGATTTTTGGTATCGATGGCCAAAATCTTCTTTCAGATATAAGTAAACAATATGGTTTTATTTTCCCCACACCCCCACCGCATAGTATGGCGTTGTTTCGCTACGATACCGAAGGTAACCCCGATTTGTTGTGGAAATTATTTCGAAAATCTATAACCAAAGATGCCAACCTTGACTCGGATGATTTTAAGGACGCATTGGGTATAAGACAAGTTGGAGTTCAAAAACTCACTCAATGTTTGTTTTTAATAAATCCAGATTATTTTATTCCCGTGGATAAAGGAATATTCAAGTTTTATGATGCGCTTAATTTACCTTCTTTCAACGAAGCAGAAAAGAAAATCGAGCAGCAAAATGGTTGGGAATATTACAAAGAAATACTCGGCATATTTCGTATTGCTTTCCCGCAATGCTTTCCCTATGAAATTAACACCGCGCTTTATAAGATGGGGCGCTGGGAAAAAGAAAATATCACTATCGGCAAAAATTTCTTTCAGGTCAGCACAAATGTATTGAATGATGGCACTGATTACTGGAACGATTTTTTAAAAAATAACCACGTCTTTACCGGTGGACCAGGAAGCGGTGGCTGGGATGCGTATCAACCGAATGAACCAACAGCCCAAGGGCAATACCCGCTTACAGATCCCAAAGTCGGTGATATTATTTTGGTAAGATGCGGATATACAGGCCGGGGAATCGGCATTGTTTACAAAAATGACTACGTTGATAAAGGGCTAAATGGTGAAAGTGTAATTCATGTCTTGTGGATCAACAAATCTACGCCCAAACTAGCAGGATATACCGTACAGCTTGGATTCTCATCCGTGGACTTCAGTAGTAAAACATATAAGGCTTTTGCTAATACAAATTCATACAAACCGACATTCAAATTTCTTGATCACCTACGCGGAAAACCAGCAGGTAACGCAAACGGGAATAGTAACCAAATGTCTTATACACTCAATCAAATCCTCTACGGCCCGCCAGGTACGGGTAAAACCTGGAACACGATTAATCATGCGCTGGCCATCATTGAAGAAAAGCCGGTCGAAGCACTTGAAGAAGAATGCCGTGTTGATAATGGCAACGGACGCGAAGCAGTCAAGAAGCGTTTTGATGAATTAAAAGAAATCGGACAAATCGAAATGGTGACTTTTCACCAGAGTTTTACATATGAAGATTTTATTGAAGGGATCAAACCTGTTTTGGGAGACGATTCTGACAACGTACATTTCGAAATCGTTGATGGCATTTTCAAGGAAATCTCGAACCGGGCAAATATAAATTTAGTTCAATCCTTGTCGGGGGCCAAACCATTTGATTTAGATATTTTGCTACATGATTTTGCTCAATATATAAACGACAAAATAGCACAAGGAGAAACAATAAAATTATGGGGGACTGAATATCCTACTCAGATCACGCACGCAAGAACGTTAAATAACGGAAAAATACAGTTCCAACTGGCCCTAGGTAAAAAGCAAACAACCTATCGTGTATCCTCAAATATAATTCTACGAGACTATGAAAAATTTGTAAGCGGTGAGATTAAAGATTATAAAGATATAAAACCAACATATAAATCAAAATTCCAGAGTCACGGAGACGCAATATACTTGTCTTCCATAATGGGAAAAATCAAGACGTATCAAAAGGAAGAATGGAGCCCAGACGAAAAAGTGACAGAAAAAAAGCAAGGTTATGTTTTGATTATTGATGAAATAAACCGCGGCAATATCGCCAAGATATTTGGTGAGTTGATTACCTTGATTGAGCCATCAAAACGACTTGGTGGAACTGATGCCGCCACCGTTACCTTGCCATATTCCAAAGACGAAGAAGAAAATTTTGGCGTACCAAACAATCTTTATATCATCGGCACGATGAACACCGCCGACCGCTCCATTGCCCTGCTGGACACCGCCTTGCGGCGGCGTTTTGATTTTATTGAAATGATGCCGGAACCAGAGCATCCGCTTATTAGCAAAGATGTTGAAGGTGTAAATTGCCAAGAATTACTGCGTAAAATGAATAAACGGATTACCGTACTTCTCGACCGTGAACACCAGATTGGTCATAGTTATTTCATTGATGTTGACAGCATGGAGAAACTTGCCCTCGTTTTTCAAAACAAAATTATTCCGTTGTTGCAGGAGTATTTTTATGACGATTGGAAAAAAATTAAACTTGTATTGAATGAGAATAAATTCGTGACCGACGATGATATAGAAGAAAACCTGTTCAGCGATACTGGACTAATCAATGCCAATCATTCAATTTACGGGTTAATTCCAGCGAAAAGTTCTGAATGGAAGAATCCCGCGAATTACCAAACAATATACGGTGGAAAACAAACGCAGGAAGACGACCACGATGACAACTGAACCGCACATCATCAAAGAGTTTGAAGAACTTACCGGTCTTGACAAAAACGAAATAGCGGACCTGAAAGATTTCGCCCTGCAAAATCAGTGCGACAACCAGGGAAACTTTCGCCCCGTGCTGGAATGGCGAAACGGCAGGTTAAAAGCACAAAACTATGTCGGGATTATCCAAACCACAAAAGGGAAGGTGCTGGAGATTTTGCCAAAAGTGGATTTGGTTACCAATGACGATGAAAAAACAAAAGAAGTCTTTTTGGACATGCTCCGCACCTGGCGAGGTATTAGTCACGCAGAATTTAACGAGAGCAGTATTAACGCAACACAAAGGTTCAATATGCTGGAAATCTTTGTTCGTTTATTTTTGGAAAATCTGGTACGGCTCACAAAACGAGGTCTGGCAAAACATTATCAACCGATTGAAGAAAACTTGCCGTGCTTAAAGGGTCGAATCCTGTTTCCACAACATAGCCGTGAAAATATCGTCAATCGTGCGCGATTTTATGTGCAGTACGATGATTTCAATGCGAACCGCCCGGCCAACCGTTTGATCCACAGCACCATCAACAAACTCAAACCGATGGTGCAACAACCGGAGAACCAGCAATATCTGCACCAAATGAAAATTTATTTCAGCGATATTCCGCTTTCACAAAATAAAGATGATGACTGGCGCAAACAAAAAATTGACCGCGCCATGCAGCATTATCAAGCAGTGATGCAATGGGTCGGATTATTTCTGTTTGGACAGGGTTTAACGACCTTTTCCGGCAAGCACATCAATCAATGCTTGTTGTTTCCGATGGAGCAGATATTCGAAGATTTTGTCGCGCACCAGTTTCGTGTGCATGCACGCGGCTTTAATGTGCGAACACAAGGCCCAATGAAAATATTGGCCGAAGTGATTTGTGGTGAATCTAAAAACTACAAGATGAAACCGGACATCACTTTATGCGTTGGCAAGAAACCAAAATTTATTCTTGATGCCAAATGGAAAAAATTTAATCAAAACGACATCAGAAATTCCGACATGCACCAGCTTTTTGCTTACGGTAAAAAGTACGAATGCAGTCGGGTCGCATTGATTTATCCGGCTAATAATAATTTTCGAGACAAGGGCTATGTTGAATATCGCTTTGATGATGATGTAAATTTACTCTGTCTGCCGTTTGATGTAACCAAACCAGCAGACAGCGTTAAAGAAATCATGAACCGCTTACAACTTCCTCGCGATAACAAGGTCTAAACTTTATTGATTCATTAATCGCCCATATTTTAATGCTCAACAAAATATCCCTCGACGACAAGTATGCGCTGGATGCGACCCGGGCTTATTTGACGGGTATTGAGGCGTTGGTGCGGCTGCCGATTTTGCAGCATCAGCGTGATCTTGAGGCCGGCATCAACACGGCGGGGTTTGTTTCCGGGTATCGGGGGTCGCCGGTGGGGACGGTGGATCAGGCGATGTGGAAGGCGGCGGCGTGGCTGGACAAGCATCGCATTCGTTTTCAGCCGGGCATCAACGAGGACCTGGCGGCGACCGCGGTTTGGGGGACCCAGCAGACGCATCTGTTGCCGGGGGCGAAGTACGACGGCGTGTTCGCGATGTGGTACGGCAAGGGGCCGGGGGTGGATCGCAGTATGGACGTGATCAAGCACGCCAATGCGTTCGGCACCACCAGGTACGGCGGCGTGCTGGCGGTGGCCGGCGACGATCACGCTTGCAAGTCATCCACGGTGCCGCATCAGAGCGAGCATCTGTTCATCGGCGCCGCCGCGCCGGTGCTCAATCCGGCCAACGTTCAGGACGTGCTGGATTACGGCATTTACGGCTGGGCGTTGTCCCGTTACAGCGGCTGCTGGGTCGCGCTGAAAGCCATCACCGAGAATATGGATTCGGCGATCTCCGCGGACATTGACCCGGCCCGCGTCCGCGTCCGCCTGCCCCACGATTTCGAGGAGCCGCCGGGCGGTTTGAACGCGCAGTGGCCGACCACGCCGCTCGCCCAGGAACGCCTGCTACACAAGTACCGCATCTACGCGGCGCGCGCTTTTGCGCACGCCAACCACCTCAATCGCGTGACCCTCGACACGCCCAATCCCCGGCTCGGCATCGTGACTACCGGGAAGTCCCACCTCGACGTCATGGAAGCGCTGGAGGATCTGGGCATTGACCAGGACACCGCCGGCGAGATCGGCATTCGCATCTACAAGGTCGGCATGAGCTGGCCGCTGGAGCCCATCGCCACCCACCAGTTCGCCAAGGGCCTTGAAGAAATTCTCGTGGTGGAGGAAAAGCGCAGCATCCTCGAAGATCAGATTACCGGGCAACTGTACAACTGGCCGGTGGCCGAACGCCCCATGGTGGTCGGGGAATTCGACGAGCACGGCAACGACCTGGTCACCAATCTCGGCGAGCTGACCCCGGCCATGGTGGCGCGCGCCATCGGCAGCCGCGTTACGCGCTTTTACGAGAGCCGGGGCATCCGCCAACGGCTGGAGTTTCTCGACGCCAAGGAGCGGCGGCTGGCGCGTCCGCACGCCTCGCTGACGCGCACGCCCTACTTTTGTTCCGGCTGCCCCCACAACACCTCAACCCGGGTTCCCGACGGCAGCACCGGCATGGCCGGCATCGGCTGTCATTACATGGTCAAGTGGATGGACCGCAACACCGAAACCTTCACGCAGATGGGCGGCGAAGGCGCGTCGTGGATCGGCATGGCGCCGTTCACCGAAACCAAACACGTGTTTCAGAACATCGGCGACGGCACCTATTTTCACAGCGGCCTGCTGGCCATCCGCGCCGCCATCGCCTCCGGCGTCAACATCACCTACAAGGTGTTGTTCAACGACGCCGTGGCCATGACCGGCGGGCAGCCGGTGGACGGCTCGCTAACCTTGCCGGAGTTGGTGGCGCAGTTGCAGGCCGAGGGCGTTGCGCGGCTTGCGGTGGTCGCCGAAGACGCCAAAAAAGCCAAAGCCCGGCTGCGCGGGTTTGCCAATATCAGCATCCATCCACGGCGCGAATTCGATCAACTGCAACTGGAGTTCCGCGAGATCAGAGGCACCGGCGTGATCGTCTATGACCAAACCTGCGCCGCCGAAAAACGCCGCCGGCGCAAGCGCGGGTTGATGCCGGAAAGCCCGACCCGGGTCTTCATCAACGCCGAAGTCTGCGAAGGCTGCGGCGATTGCAGCGCCACTTCCAACTGCCTGTCGGTGCTGCCGAAAAAAACCGAACTGGGCGTCAAGCGGCAGATTGACCAAAGCGCCTGCAACAAGGATTTCACCTGCCTCGACGGTTTCTGCCCGAGTTTTGTGACCGTCACCGGGGCCGACTTGCGAATCGGAACCGGCGGCGGCGCGCAGGATGAAAGCAAGCGAAGCCTGGAAGTGGTATTGCCGGAACCGCAACTGCCGCAACTCGAACGGCCGTGGAACATCCTGGTCACCGGCATCGGCGGCACCGGCGTGCTCACGGTGGGCTCGCTGGTGGCCATGGCCGCGCACATTGAAGGCAAGGGTTGCGCGACCTTGAACCAGACCGGGCTGGCGCAAAAGTTCGGGGCGGTGGTCAGCCACGTGCGCATCGCCAACGCCCAGAGCGACATCCACGCGGTGCGCATTCCCGAAGGCGACGCCGACGTGTTGCTCGGCTGCGACCTGGTGGTGTCCGCCATGCCCGAAGCGCTGGCGCGGCTCGACGCCAACCGATCCCATTCCGTGGTCAACACCTACGAGAACCCCACCGCGGATTTCATTCACGATGAACACTACCGGTTCCCCGCCGAACCAATGCGGCAAGTGATCCGCGAAGAGACCGGCGCCGGCAAAACCGCGTTCGTCAACGCCACCCGAATCGCCCGGGACCTGCTCGGCAACTCCATCGGCGGCAACCTGTTTTTGCTGGGCTTCGCCTGGCAGCGCGGCCTGATTCCGGTAAGCGCCGAAGCCATCAACCGCGCCATCGAGTTGAACGACGTCGCGGTGGAGTTCAACCGCCAGGCGTTTTTATGGGGGCGGCGTGCGGCGGTCAATCTTGAAGCGGTGGAAAATCTCGCGGGCAACGATCTCAAAGCGGCGGCGGTGCTGAGCGATCCGGACGAGGTCATCGCCTGGCGGCATCGTTATCTGAGCGCCTACCAAAATCGGCGCTACGCCGACCGATACCGCGCGCTGGTGGATCGCGTTCGGGATTTTGAAAACCGCTTGACCGGTAGCGCCGCGAACCGCGACGACGCCGATGAACCGGCCAACCTCAGCGACGCGGTTGCGCGCAATTATTTCAAACTGCTGGCCTACAAGGATGAATACGAAATCGCGCGCTTGTACTCCGGCGGCGAATTCATCAACAACCTGAAAAAACAATTCGCCGGCCCGTTCAAACTGCATTTCCACCTCGCACCGCCGCTGCTGTCGCGCAAAGACCCGCTGACCGGCCACCCGCTCAAGCGCCGCTTTCCGGGCCTCACCCTGCAATTTTTCCGATTGCTCGCGCCGCTCAAGTTTCTCCGTGGCACGCGCCTGGACGTGTTCGGCCACAGCCCGGAACGGAAACTGGAACGGCGGCTGATCGTTGAATATGAAAACGATCTGGAGGAATTGATGGCGGCGTTAAACGCCCACAACTACGCAACCGCAGTGGCCATCGCCGCGCTACCCGAAATGATCAAGGGCTTCGGCCATATCAAAATGGCCAACATCGAAAAGTACCGCGAAAGTAGGCGCGCGTTGTTCAAAAAATTCCGCGAACCGGAATTGTCGTTGGTGGGTAATGCGTAGCCTTGCCGGAGATTGACGGTATCTCAACCCGCAACCCGCACGGTCTCACTCATCCCGCCGCCGCACCAACCCGGCCATTTCCGCGCTCGCTTCGCGCTCCTCTCCCAGCAGCCCTTCGACGACGCCGTCGCGGTCGCGGGCCGGGCGGTTTTGGCTTGCCTTGTTTTTTCCGACCAGCCGGGCGATGGGTATTTCAAGGCCGATGATGGCGTCCAGTTGCGCCTCGATAAAATCATCCGGCGCGTCCGTCACCTTCCACGGCTGAGCGCGGCGGGCTTCGTGCCGGTTGGTGAGTTTTTCCACCAACGCGCGCAACCATTCGCGATCCTCGATCACCCGCAAAGGGCCGTGCGCGTGGACGACCGCGTAGTTCCAGGTCGGCACTACCTTCCCGGTGGTTTGTTTGGTCGCATACCAGGAAGGGGAAACATAGGCATCGGGGCCGCGGAATATCGCGAGCGCCCCGGTCTCCCGCGAATAATCCCGCCACAACGGATTGGCGCGCGCAACGTGACCGCGCAGCGTACCGAAGGGGGCCGGGTCGGGGTCTATCTCGAACGGGATGTGATTGGCGTCAAGTTCGTTTGCGTCTGCGTTTGCATTTGCCGCGAGCGTCACCAGCGTCGCCACGGGATGCGCGCGTATCAGGTTATGAAGAATCTCAACCCGCGTTTCCGCAAAAGGTCTGGGGACATGCATGGGGTAATCCTCATATTGGGGTTGAAATAACCAAGTCAGCACAATATCAGAAACAGGGCAGAAAAACAAATGGAATTTGCCCAGGGCATGGAATCCCTAGAAACAGCCATGAACGCCTCAGGTTTTTTCCCTGACCATCTGCTCCAGCGTTTCCTGCCACAGGCGGTAGTAGGCGTCGCTGTCTTTGATGGCGTCGCGCTTTTCGAACTCGGCGATGTTGCGTGACAGTAGCGCCGCCCATTCTTTCCACTCGAACAATCCCGACTGATTTAGTTGCACCGCCATGGCAAAGGTTCGCGCCTGCCACGGCGCGGCGAACACCAGTTCGCCATCGGCTTGGGGTTGCCCGGCGATGGGTTCAGGATTTGCCATGCGCGGCATCCAGGTATGGCTCGAACAGGTCCGCGTACACTGCCAGTTTTTCTGCGCGTTGTGTTTGTGCTTGTGCTTCGCTCCAGAGTTCTTCGGCTTCAAAACGAACGCCGTACAGATGCTGCGGTTGTTTTTTGCCGCTCGCGGCGTGGCGGTCGGGGAAAATATGCGCGCCGTGATGAGTAACGATTACGCCTTGTCGTCCGCGGGTGTAACGCGGTGCGCGGGTGTGTGCGCGGTTATGCGCACGGGGAGCGGTCGTTCGCATTCGCACCCGCACCCGGTCGCCGATGGTGAACGCGGGTTCGGCTTCGGCGGGTAGCAAAGTAGGCGCGCCTTTGCCGAGAATTTCCGCCACCCGCTCCGCCGCGACCGCCCGCAGGTTGCTCCCGCCCGCTGGTTTTCCGCTGCGCAATTCCGCCGCGTTGAGCATGCCGCGTTCCAGCAGCAGCAACTCCAGGCCGTGCAGCCAGTGTTCATAGTAACCGGCGGCAAGATAATGTTCCGGTTCCATTTGCTCGCGGGCGGAGCGCGACTGATCGAGGTTCCACTGACCGAGCATTCCGCAGGCCAGGGTCATGCCGAACACCGACGCTTCCCATTCGTTTGCAAACTGCGCCGTGCGGCTGTGGTCAACGGCGCCGAACCCGCGTACGCCGCCGAGGTCGTGGGGCATTTCCAGTTCGGGCGTATTCATTTTGATTTTGCATCGGCCACCGAATCAATCGGCCACGACTCAGCCAGAGCCACGCCGATCATGGAATCCCGCGTAACCAGTTTTGCCAGTTGCGGCGCGTTCAGGTTTTCGCTGTTGCGGGGTCGTCGGGGCAATACCAGGTAACGGATTTCCGCGGTGGAATCCCACACCCGCACTTCAACGTCGTCGTCCAACACAACGCCGAATTCCGCCAGCACCGCGCGCGGTTCGCGCACCGCCCGTGCGCGGTACTCGGACGCCTTGTACCAGGTGGGCGGCAGGCCGAGCACCGGCCACGGATAGCAGGAACACAGCGTGCACACCACCATGTTGTGCACGCGTTCGGTGTTTTCCACCACGCGCATACATTCCCCCTGACGGCCCGCGTAACCCATTTCCATAATCGCGTTTGTGGCGTCTGCGAGCAGGCGTTGTTTGTACGCCGGATCGGTCCACGCCCGCGCCACCACCCGCGCGCCGTTTTTCGGGCCGACCCGGTTTTCATAGATATCCACCAACTCGTCCATCGCCTTGGCGTCCACCAATCCTTTTTCGATCAACAAACTTTCCAGCGACTTGACCCGCGCTTCGATTTCGCTTGGGCCTTCGTGGTGATGGGGGTGAGGGTGGGAGTGGGGGGGTTCGCTCATTTGACGCGCCTCGTGTTCAAGGTTTGCTCGACGGTTGCGGCGATTTCATACAGGCGTTGATCATCGCCATTGCCGGCGGCCAGCATCAACCCAACCGGCGCCCGGCCCGGCGCGTGGCACGGCAGGGAAACCGCGCAGCCGTCGAAAAAATTGACCGTGGCGGTGTTGTGCAAACATTTCAAATTGAGCGCCGGCATTTGTTCGGGATCGTCGGTCTCGGAAATGGCCGGGGGAACGCACTGCACCGTGGGATAGACCAGCGCATCAACGCCGGCATCCATAAACTGCGCGTGAAACGCGGCCACCAGCGCGGCCTTTTCCCGGTAACACGCCGCCCGCGCTTCGGCGTTCACGCACCGGCCCTTGCTCATCCGTTGGCGCACGAACGGATCGTATTCATCGCCGCGTTCCTGCAAACGGTGTTGATGATCCTGCCAGGCTTCAAACACCGCCACGGCGCGCGTGGCGAACATATCAACGCAACCGTCCAGCGCGGCCAGCGGGCCGCGACTGATGGCGACGCCGTCCTCCTCCAGCCATTCCAGCGCGCGCGCGAACGCCATCGCGACCTCTTCATCCAGTGCCTCCATAACCACGGACTCGGGCGCCAGCAAGCGAATGGATTTCGGTTCACGGCGCGGCAACGGCGGCAGCGGTTCGCCGTGTTTCAAGCGCCCCATCATCACGTGATCAAGGATGAAACAACCGTCCACATCGTTGGCCAGGGGGCCGGGGGCGTCGGAAGTCGGCGACAACGGATAGGCGCCGCGCAGGGAAACCCGGCCGTAGGTGGGCTTGACCCCGACGATGCCGTTGAAGGCCGCCGGAATGCGGCACGACCCGGCGGTATCCGAACCGACCGTCGCCGGTACGATGCCCTCGGCCACGCCCACCGCACCGCCCGAAGACGACCCGCCCGGCAGCCTGCCGGTGGCGCGGTCCCAGATGCTTTTCGGGTTGCCGTAGTGGGGATTGAGACCCATGCCGCTGAACGCGAACTCGCTCATGTTGGCGCGCCCGAGAAACAACGCGCCGGCGTTGCGTAAATGCCCCACCACCACGGCGTCTGTTTTTTCAATCGGCGCCTCGCTCTTCAACACCTTGGAACCGGCCAGGGTCTGCTGCCCCTGCACGTTGAACAAATCCTTGAGCGTAATCGGCACCCCCGCCAACGCCGGCAACGGCTCCCCGCCCGCCCGCGCGCGGTCAATGTGAGCGGCCTGATCCAGTACATCATCATTGATGCGAACAAACACCCCCTCAGCCCGCCCCGCCGCCGCCAACGCATCGGCCACCAACGCCTCGCAACTCAAGCCGTCGTTCGTGAAAGAATGGACCAGTTGCCGGACTGTGGGGGGGGTGTGCATTGGGGGAATGTAGCGGGAAATTGGGGGGGTGTCCAGAGGGTCAAAAGCAGTAAAAACCTCGTTTTTTGGTGATTATTGCCAAAAAAGAACATTAAAATTGACAAATGCCTGTTTATTTGTATAATTACGGCAACATTTGTCGTTATCACCAATCAAGAGGTAGTAATCATGCTGATTGAATTCAGTGTCGCCAATTTCAGGTCCATAAAGGAACGCCAAACTATTAGTTTGGTCGCCGCAAACAACAAAGAATTGGCTGACATCCAACCCTTTGATGTTCCTCCGGCTAAGTCCAATATGAAATTATTGCCTTCCGCTGCAATTTATGGTGCCAATGCGGCGGGAAAATCCAACTTTTTGCACGCATTCCGAATAATGCGGTGGATTGTGTTGCAATCCGCCCTGCAACTGCATCAGGGAGATTCTGTGCCGGTCAAACCCTTTAAGTTGGATTCCACTACTCGAAATGTGCCGACCGAGTTTGAGGCAATCTTTATTGCCAAAGGCGTCCGCTACCAATACGGATTTCGCGCCACAAACGAGCGCGTTACGGAAGAATGGTTGTTAGCCTATCCGAAAAACCGGCCACAGCAATGGTTCAACCGCGTGTGGAATAACAAAAAGAAAAAATATGACTGGTCTTTTGGATCATCTCTGACCGGAGAAAAGAATTCGTGGAGCAAATCCACTCGCGATAATGCGTTGTTTCTTTCCACTGCGGTACAGTTAAATAGCCAACAACTACAGCCTGTTTTTAATTGGTTCAAAAGTGTACTCCGTATCATTGGCGCTTCTGGTCCGGCTCCCACATTCAGTGTTTCACTTTGTAACACCAAGAATAAAAAGAAAAAAATTATAGAGTACTTGCACATGGCGGATTTAGACATTGACGATATTGAGGCAGATGAGGAACCTCTGCGTATAGAAGAGTCGGACGCAGGTGAAAACTTGTCTGATTCTCTTAGAGAAGCGATCACTAACTTTAACAAATCTATGGATGTGATGGCCAAAGAAACCGGAAATGTAGTGCCAACGCAATATAAAATTCGGACAACTCATCATGACACCGATGACAAACATATCGAATTTGATTTTGATGAAGAATCTCGAGGCACCCAGAATTTTTTCTCACTTTCGGGGCCGTGGATAGATGTTTTGGAAAATGGTTATGTGTTACTCGTGGACGAACTGCACAATAGTTTGCACCCGAAATTGGTAGAGCATTTGGTAGGTTTGTTTAACAATAAAAAAACCAACCCCAATAACGCGCAGTTGATTTTTGTGACCCATGAAACATACCTTTTGAAACAGGAAATTCTACGCCGTGATCAAATCTGGTTCTGTGAAAAGGACAAAACCCAGGCAACCCAGGTTTTTCCTTTGACTGATTTTCACCCGCGCAAGGGTCGCGAAAATCTGGAAGCAACCTATTTATCCGGCGCATATGGAGCATTGCCTTACGTTCCAGAGATGCTAGTATAGAGCGATGGGAAAAAAACACTACCGAAAAAATTGGAAGCGACAAGGGCCCAAGAGAAAACTCCACACCAAGGTTCTTATCGTCTGTGAGGGAAAGAAAACCGAACCGAACTATCTGAGAGGGCTTAAAAATTCCCTGAGATTAAGTGGTGCCAACGTGGAAATTGTCGGTGAGGGTGTCACTCCCACAAGTATTGTTCTGTCTGCTAAAAAACGGTGTTTGAAAGATGCAAAAAAGGGCGATCCTTTCGACAAAGTTTTCTGCGTATTTGATAAAGATCAACATGCTAATTATGAAGAAGCCATGCAAACTATAGAAAGAATGGTGCATGAGCGAATCTATATGGCAATCACTTCGGTTCCCTCTTTTGAGTACTGGCTTTTACTACATCACACATACAGCGAAAGTCCTTCCAACTCGTCAGAGATGCTAAATCATTTGAAACAGTATATGCCGAATTACACAAAGGGGCGCACGGACATTTTTGAGCAGTTACAGGAAAAACTGG
Source organism: Candidatus Poriferihabitaceae bacterium (assembly GCA_965212085.1). GTDB lineage: Bacteria > Pseudomonadota > Gammaproteobacteria > Arenicellales > Poriferihabitantaceae > JAHRAW01. The sequence goes on from OZ243042.1 coordinate 690,055, forward strand.
AGGATGCGAAACAAAACGCAACGCGGTCACTGGATTCTGCAATGAAAAATGAAACCGACAACCCTTCCACCCAAGTCCATATACTCGTAGAGTGTCTGCAAAAATTAAAACGGCCATAGCATCCATACCCTATAATCAGTGTATATTTCTCCAGCCCCCAACCAGCAAAAGAGCACCGCCCATTCCCATGCCAACCCTTGATTTCAAAGGCAAGCAGATTGTCTACGCACATCACCTGACGGTTGCGTCAAGGCCGCTTGAGGTGGAGGCGAAAAAGTCTCTGCCGCCGAAGAGCAACAAGCCTTCCCTTGACGATAATCTGATTATTCACGGCGACAACCTGCACGCGCTCAAGGCGTTGATGCCGCGTTATGCGGGGCGGGTGAACTGTATTTACATTGATCCGCCGTACAACACCGGCAATGAGAAATGGGTTTATAACGACAACGTGAACAGCCCGATGATGAAGGAATGGTTGAAGGGCAAAAGTCCGGTGGAAGGTGAGGATTTGGAGCGGCACGACAAGTGGCTTTGTATGATGTGGCCGAGGTTGCAGTTGTTGAGGGAATTGCTTGCTGAGGACGGGGTGATTTTTATTTCTATTGATGATAATGAGCAGCATCGTTTGCGGATGATGATGGATGAGATTTTTGGAGAAGAAAATTTTATTGCTTGTTTACCAACCATTATGAACCTCAAGGGGAATAATGATGAATTTGGGTTCTCAGGTACCCATGAATACACTCTCGCATGGGCGAAAGATAAACAGCTTGCACAAATTGGTGAGTTCGATTTAGAAGCTGAAGAGACGGAATCGTGGGCCATAGACGACTTGGGATATTACAAGAAAGGCGCAAACCTAAAATCTACAGGAGGAAATGCACCGAGGAGCAAAAGACCTAATTTGTATTACCCAATATTCGTCAATCGCAATAATGAGGTGATAGTTACTGACAATGATATTGCACCTACTAAAAATTATAAAGCAGTTTTTCCGATCACAAATGCTGAAGAAATGAGTTGGCGATGGAGCAAAGAGAAAATTCGAACAGAAACCTATAACGTCATTGTCGAAAGAACGTCAACTAGAATTAATCTTTACAAAAAACAAAGACCGAGTATTGGTGATCTACCAACCAAAAAACCAAAAAGCTTGCTTTATAAACCAGAATACAGTAGCGGAAATGGAACCGCTGAATTGAAAGCAATTTTTGCGAGAAAATTATTTGCTAACCCTAAACCCGTGACTTTGTTAAGAGACTTGATAAGTCTTGCTACGAAACCGAGTAGTATTATCTTAGACTCTTTCGCTGGTTCCGGCACCACAGCACAAGCAGTTTTAGATCGCAACAAAGAAGACGGCGGCAACCGCAAATTTATCCTTGTGGAATGCGAAGACTACGCCAACACAATCACCGCCGAGCGCGTCCGCCGTGTAATAAAAGGTGTTCCAAAAGCAAAAGACGAAAACCTCAAAAAAGGACTTGGCGGAAGTTTCACCTACTGCACCCTGGGCGATGAAATGAGCATCGAAAAAATGCTCACCGGCAAAAACCTGCCGGACTATGAAACCCTGGCCCGCCATATTTTCTGGACCGCAACCGGACAATCAGCAGACAAAATCCGCAAAGCAAGAGGCAAAGACGGATTTTTCCATGAAACAAAAGACAGGATGTACTACCTGATCTACGAACCAAAACTCGCCTTCTTACGCAACGGCGAATCCGCCCTGAACAGCGACCGCGCCGAACGCATCGCAAAGCAAGCAAAGGCAAAAAAGAAAACTGCGGTTGTGTTTGCTACTCATAAGTTTATGGGGCAGAAGGAATTGACGGAGATGGGGATAGTGTTTTGTGGGTTGCCGTATAATATGGGAAATCTTTAATAAACTAGAGGTTAGATAGATGGAGTGGCATAAAGCAATAGAGAACATCGCGAACCATACTGTTAAAGTTATCACACCTAACGGTCATGGTAGTGGGTTTCTTATTTCGTCTAACAAAAAAACTAAATTGCTATGTATAGCGACAGCGGCACATGTTGTCGATAATGCCAATTATTGGGAACAGCCTATAAGGATTCAACACGCTATCACGAAAAAAGAAGTTTTTCTCCGTCACACGGAAAGAGCGATTAGTGTTGACTCGATAAAAGATACTGCTTCAGTTACTTTTTTATATCAGGATATGAATTTAGGATTTCCTGATGATGTTTTGCCATTTACAGAAGAAGGAAGACATTTCAAAGCGGGAGTTGATGTAGGGTGGATTGGATTTCCTGCGATCAGTTCCAATGACCTTTGTTTTTTTAATGGAAGAATTTCATGTTGGATCCAAAAGGAAAAATATTATTTAGTCGATGGTGTAGCAATTAATGGTGTAAGTGGAGGACCAGCGTTTACTAAAGTTGGGGACAAGGTTCATGTTATGGGATTAGTCTCCGCCTATATACCTAACCAAACAGCAGGAATTCCTACGCCGGGACTGTGCGTTATACGTGATATGTCACACGCAAGAGAAATCGCACAACGAATCAGGAGTTTTGAAGAGGCTCTTGAGAAAGCAGAAAATACAGAACCGCCTGAATCCCATCAACCTAGTAACTAAACTGTTACACTTTTTTTGCAACTCAAAACCCACTAACAACAAGCCCTTGAGCAATGGAAATAGTGCATTGCGGGTTGCCACACGGGACCTCAGGCGTGTAAAATAGTATCCACCGGAGGAGTTGAGCACGATGAACAAAATTGTTTTCCAAATAGAGGGGCCTGAGCAGAACAATCACCACTTGGATATGTCTGTTTTTGTGGAAAAAACCAGGCAATTCCTTGAGTTGCTGAAAAGCATTGCAAAAGACGGCAATGCGGATGGGGTCGTTTTCCATGTTGTCAGCCTTTCGCATTCCAGTCCCGCAACCATCGGATGCGAGCCGCAGGGGCAAGATGCTTTGGCTGCCTTTAACAAAGTCGACAAAATCTTGAATTTAATCGAAGAACAACAGGCCGATCATCTTTCGCACCCCGTTCTCTCTTCCATGGAAAATCTTGCGCGATACAAACCTCAACAAATCGCACGAGCTGAGGTGCATACTGTTGCGGAAGAAGCGGACAAACGGGTGTACGAGTTGGATGACCGCTTCAGGGAAACCTTGAGTAAAGCACGAAGCGCAGAGGAAAAAGTGACCAGTACAATTGACGGAAAACTTGAGCAAATCAATATCCACGGCAGCGCAAACACCTTCAAGATATACTCTTCCCTGTCGTATATGCCCTCTGTTACTTGTAAATTTTCCGATGAATTACTGGGAAATGTACAAGGTGCTTTGGGGAGATTTGTGTCCGTATGGGGAAAATGCTTTTATAGACCCGATGCGGCGTTTCCGTACAAGATAGACGTTCGGGAAATGGAAATGTTGCCGCCATGCGAAGAACTTCCTTCCTTAAGCGACCTTCGCGGAATAGCACCTGAGGCAACTGGTAGCAAGTCTTCCGAACAGTTTGTGAGAGAATCGCGTGATAAGTGGGGATAAGGATATTCAATGAAAAACAAAATCATTTGTTGGGATTCATCGGTTCTGATTTCCTGGATTAAAGGAACAAACGAGGGCAAGATAAAAGAAATAACGCCGGTGGTTGAAAGCCTAAAACGAGGTGATTGCAATCTGGTTGTTTCGACTTTGGTATACCCGGAAGTACTGGAAACTGCGATGCCTCCCGGTGCCATTGATACATTTCACAAGTTCATGCAAAACAAGGACGCGATAGAGACAATGGCCGTTGATACTCGTGTTGCGAAAAAGGCCCAGGAAATACGAAATAACATCCAATCGAACACTTCGGGCAAATTGAAAACACCCGATGCCATTCATATCGCCACTGCGATTATCAGCGGAGCGACCGTATTCCATACATTTGATAGTAGATTGCTGAACCTGAATGAAACACCCGAAGTTGATGGTCTTTCCATAACGAAGTGCCATATTCCGGGCATACCCGATTCAATATTCTAACGAGCAGTTGATGCAACTCAAAACCTACCAACAACAAGCCCTTGAACAGTTAGACCGCTATCTTGACGCGCTCAAGAAAGCTCGTTTGACAAGTGAAAAAGCGGCCAAAGCCCTTGCCGAACAGAAAATTGATGTTCCCGAAGAATTGAAAAATTTTCCCCTCGTCGCGTGGAAAAGTCTAAAAGACCAAAACGTTCTCCCCGGCATTACGCAAGACGGAAACACCGAAACCCCCGATCACATCTCCCGAACCGCAACATCCGGCGAGCCAATCCCCCATGTCTGTTTGAAAGTGCCGACCGGCGGCGGCAAGACGTTGTTGGGGGTCGCCGCCCTTGAGCGTGTCAAGCAGGATACGGGTTTTGTTTTATGGATTGTGCCGACGAGGGCGATCTACGAGCAGACCATCAAGGCTTTCCGAACCCGCGAACATCCTTACCGGCAGATGCTTGAGCGAATTTCCGGCGGCAGGGTAAAACTGTTGCAGAAAGCCGACCGCTTCACCAAACAGGATATTGACAGCCAACTGTGCGTGATGATGCTGATGCTACCGTCGGCAAACCGGCAGAAGGGAAAAGAGTTTCTCAAGATATTCCGGGATAGCGGCGGCTACACTTCTTTCTTTCCCGAACAGGACGACGCGATCGCGAATAAAACGCTTTCGGAACAACATCCCGACCTGGAGAAAAACGAAACCGGCGATTGGATCAAGCAAAGCCTTATCAATGCACTTAAACTGATTCGCCCCACCGTGATTTTGGACGAAGCGCATAAAGCGTACGGGACGAATGACAAAAACAACAAAGAGTTTGTTAAGTCCGTCAATCGCCTCAATCCCCGCTTTGTGCTTGAACTTTCCGCCACGCCTAAACTCGGCATAAGCAACATCCTTGTCAATATATCGGGAACCGCACTTCAAGACGAGGAGATGATAAAACTGCCGATTGAGATTCACAGTTTCAGTAATTCAGACTGGAAACATACTCTTGCCGAAACTCAGAATAAACTGAAAGAACTGGATTCGGCTACGCGGAAACTTCAATCAAGGGAAAATCGCTATGTCCGCCCCATCGCTTTGGTGCGGGTACAGCGAACCGGTAAAGAGCAAAGGGAACAGGGGTATATTCATTCCGAAGATGCGCGGGAATACCTGATACAAAATCTTTCCGTGCCGGAAAATCAGATCAGGATTCAGTCATCGGAACGCAAGGAACTTGCGGGTGAGGATTTGCTGAGCGAACAAAGCGCCGTCCGCTGGATTATTACGAAAGACGCGCTTAAAGAAGGTTGGGATTGTTCGTTTGCCTATATTCTTGCGCTACTGGACAACACTACGGCGACCACCGCAATGACGCAGATGGTCGGGCGGGTAATGCGGCAACCCCACGCGCGCCGGGTTGAGAAAAGCGATTCGTTGAACCAATGCTATATCTACTGTTACAACAAGGACGTGGGCAAGGCGGTGAAAGACGTAAAAACCGGCCTGGAAAACGAGGGACTGACGGGGCTTGGCGATTCCATTCGCGGATATGGCGAGGGTGATGCGCCGGAACCGGTAACCGTCAAGCGCCGGGGTAAATACAAACGGCTGAAAATTTTTCTCCCGCAGGTTCTGCATAAAGAAGGGCACAAATGGCGTCCTATTGATTACGACCGCGATATTTTGCGCGCGGTGAACTGGGACAAAATTGATGGTGGCGGGGCGGTTAATCTGGACGATCAAGACATCATTCGGGAAGTCAAAACCACGGTTGATATTCAAGGGCAAGGCGAGGTTTCGGGAAAAAACCTGGATACCGGCGAACAGTTGAACCTGGATTATTTTGTTCGGCGGCTTGTGGACGTGATTCCCAATCCGTGGCAGGCGGCGCGCGTGGCGGAAGGTTTTATTCAAAAGCACAGAGACAAAAAACACGACGACTCAAAACTTTTGAACAACCGGGTTCATCTTTCGGAAGTTTTGAGGCGCAGGGTAAAAGATGATATTGACGGCAAAGCCGAATCGGTTTTTCGCGACAAAGTCGGAAGAAATGAAATCAAATTTCATCTTGAGATTGACAATCAGTTGAACCACGACCTGGGTAAATCCTTTGAGGTGTTTGTTTCAAGCAACGAAAGATCGCTTGAAGGAAAACACGGAACGCAGATACAACAAAGCCTCTTTGATCGTGTTTATGAAAGCGATTTTAACAATCTGGAAAAAGACTTCGCGCTTTATCTGGAAACGAACAACGCAATACACTGGTGGCACAGAATCGCCGCAAGGCGGGCGTATTCTCTTCAAGGCTGGCGGCGGCAGCGGGTTTATCCCGACTTTGTGGCTTGTCGAAATGGAGACGGTACACTTTTTATTTTGGAAACAAAAGGCGTTCACTTGAAAGGCAACGAGGATACGGATTACAAAAACAAACTGCTTGATACGCTGGAGACAACCTATAAAACCGCCGTTGAAAGAGGGACAATGGAAATAAAGGAACCCCGCGCGCAATTCAGAATGATGTTTCAGGATACATGGAAAGAGGAAATCGGCGAATTGCTTTCCGCCGGCAAGTAGCATCTTTGCGCTGGGTCTCCGCTTTCGCGAGAACATTCAGGCAGGCTTGCAATTCGGCCATTCATGCCAAAGAGATATTGCCCTATAAGGTTTCACAACAAGAATCAAAAAGAAGGGGCAAGCGGGTTTATACCAATAGAATCACCGTACGGGGTACCCATAGAGGGAAGACAAGTCGGGCGCAACTTGATATAATCAGGTTTGTGAAAATAGCAGATATATTGATTAACGCTTTTGAGGAGAACGATCATGCCAACAGATAGAGACACCTACAAATACCATTTCAAGAAAGGTAATACAATTGTCCACAGAGGTATTACCAATGATATAGACCGACGCGAGGGGGAACACCGGCGGGAACGCGGGCTAAGCAAGGGACATATCAAACAGATCGGTTTCCGCACCACATATGACGCCGCTCTTGAGTGGGAGCGGGAACAGGGGAAAAAGCATCCCGAGCAGGTACGAAAAGAATAGCAAGCAAATCATTTTTTCCGATCAGGAGAACCAACTTCCAGAAAAACTGGCAGGATGCCGACCATACACATCATCCACGGATGGAACAATGCCGTTTTCGCGCTCGGCGATGCCGGCATTGCCGAGCACCGTAAGACCGCTTTCTTCTGCTCCCGCCGGTATCCGGCCAGTACAGTTTTGCGTATTTACGATTGGGCGAAGGAAATGCGCGCAAACGGGGAGTGCGTCATTTCCGGTTTTCATTCCCGGCTTGAGCAGGACGCGCTGGATATTCTTCTCAAGGGAAAGCAGCCGGTCATCCTTGCCGCTGCGCGCGGTTTGCCGAAGCGTCATCCGCCGGCGGTGCGCCGCGCACTGGAAGAAAAACGACTGCTGATCCTAAGCCCGTTCCCCGCGTCAGTTTCGCGCATCACTTCGGAAACCGCCCGCACGCGCAATACGTTTATGTTGTCGGTCGCCGAGCGCATCGTGGTTGGCCATACCAGCCGGGGCGGTGCGCTTGCCGAAGCCCTGTCCTGCGTCTCTCCGCACAAGGAAATTATTCATCTCAGCGAGGGATGAGGCTTTCTCATCCCCGCAAGTTGGCACGGGTAATCAAGTTACGCCCGTTGAAATACGATAAAATCCCCCGGCGTTCCCCGCAAGCCGGCCGTTCAATTTTTCAATCCGCAAAAATAATGAAATTCGTCACCTACAACATCCAATACGGCAAAGGCCGGGACGGCCACATCAACTTTGAGCGGATCATCGCCGAAATCGCGGTCGCGGACGCCGACGTCATTGCGCTGCAGGAAGTGGAACGCTTCTGGCCACGCAGCGGCAACACCGACCAGGTGCAAGTCATCGCCGAAGGCCTGGGCGGCTATTTCTGGGTCTACGGCCCCGGCGTGGACTTGCACATTGAAGGCAACACGCCGGCACAAAACGCCCGCCGCCAGTTCGGCAACCTGCTACTCTGCCGCCGGCCGATTCTGTCCGCTCGCCACCACCTGTTGCCGAAGTACGGCAGCACCGGGCCGTTGAGCATCCAGCGTTCGGTGGTGGAGGCCACGGTGCGGTTCGGCGACCGCCCGCTGCGCGTGTACGCGCTCCACCTTACCCACCTTTCCGGCGCCACCCGCCTGCCCCAGGTCGAGGCGTTGCTGGCTATTCACTTCAACGCCGCCTTTGAGGGCGCGCCGATTTGCGGTGATCTGAGCGGCCTCGACTGGGCCGAAAGCGCGGGCCCGCAGGCGGTGCCTGAGGAAGCGGTGCTGTTGGGGGATTTCAACTTCCAGCCGGATTCCGCCGAGTACGACCGCATGGCCGGGCCGCCCGGCGACTACGGCGGCCGCGTTGCCAATCCCCGCGGGTTCGTTGATGCGTGGTGCGCGGCGGGCCATGACCTTGCCGCCGGTTTCACCAGCGACGTCAACGGCCAACCGGCGCGGCTGGATTATTGTTTCGTCAGCAACTCATTGAAGCGCCGCATCACCGGCTGCCGGGTCAACGACGCGGCCACCGGCTCCGACCACTTTCCGCTGTGGACAGACATTGACCTGTGACCGACCCGCGACCGACCCGCGACCGGATGCCATCGCCGCCGGCGGGCGCACCCGGTGATTAACACGGTGATTGACAAAAACCTGCTGATCGCCTTGTGCACGACGTTCCTGTCGTTTTGCACCTTGTACACCCCCCAGCCCATGCTGCCCCTGCTGAGCGCCGAGTTCGGCGTCAGCCCGGCGGACAGCGCGTTGCTGGTCACAGTCACGCTCGCGCCCCTCGGCCTCGCGCCCATCGTCTACGGCTACTTCCTCCAGGCGATCCCGGCGCGCAGCATGCTGCGCACGGCGGTGCTGCTGCTGATCATCAACCAACTGGCCTTTTTCTTCGCCACCGAGTTCTGGCATCTGCTGGCGCTGCGCTTCGCCCAGGGGCTGCTGCTGCCGGCCATCTTCACTTCGCTGATGACCTACTGCGCGAGCATGGCGCCCGCCGACAAGGTGCGAAAGGTCATGGGCCTGTACATCGGCGCCACCATCCTCGGCGGCTTTCTGAGCCGCGCGCTGAGCGGCTTGCTCGCCGACCTGTTCGGCTGGCACTGGGTATACGTGGCGATGGGGCTTTTGCTGACGCCGGTGTGGCTGCTGCTGCGCCGCATTGACGCCGACGCCGAAATCAACTTTCAGCGCCTCGACCTGCGCAGCATCCGGCGGGTGCTGGCCAACCCGTTGTACCGCAACAGTTACCTGGTATTGTTCGGGGTGTTCTTCGTGTTCGCCGGGGTGCTCAACCTGCTGCCGTTCCGCCTCGGCGAGATCGACCCATCCATTGGGCCGCTGGGGATTTCGCTGTTGTACACCGGCTACCTGACCGGCATCCCCGTGGCCATCGTCGCCGAACGCCTGATCCGCGCCTTCGGTGGCGTCAGCCGCGCCCTGCTGGTGGGCCTCGCCACCAACGCCCTCGGCCTCCTCGCCTACGCGCTGTCCGACACCGCCGTATTGTTCGCCACCATGGTGGTGTTCGCCTCCGGGATGTTCTTCATCCACTCGGTGTTGTCGGGCCTGGTCAACGACCTCGCCACCGAGCACAAGGGCGTGGTCAACGGCTTGTATGTATCGGTTTATTACCTGAGCGGCGCGCTCGGGTCGTGGCTGCCGGGGTACGTGTACCTGGGGCTTGGATGGGAAACGCTGGTGCTGATGTCGGCGGCATTGTTGTGCGGCGTGGCGGTGTTCGCCGGAAAAATCCGCGCCTGAGTTTGCAAAATCCCGGGCCGCGTTGCATTCAACCGCCGTCAAAGGGTACTATCCAGCCCCTTTGTAACGATGCGGCCGGCGACCGGAATCTCGGTGCCCCGCGCAATCCCGTTTCGGAGACTCCGTGCGACGCAACCTGGTGGCAGGCAACTGGAAAATGAACGGCACTCAGGCCATGGCCGCGTCTTTGTGCGCGGACATCCGCGCCGGTATTGAGGGCATGGAGCGCGGCGGCGGCGGTGGCGGGGCCGAAGTGGTATTGTGCCCGCCGCACATCCTGATTCCGGCGGCGGTGGCGGTGCTGACCGGCAGCCCGGTGGGGGTCGGCGCCCAGGATCTCGACGCCAACGCCAACGGCCCGTTCACCGGCCAGGTCTCGGCGGGCATGATCGTTGACGGCGGCTGCCGCTACGTCATCGTCGGCCATTCCGAACGCCGCGCCGGCTATCACGAAAGCGATGAACTGGCGGCGCAAAAAACCCGCGCGGCGCTGGCCGCCGGGCTTAACCCCATCGTGTGCCTCGGGGAAACCATGGCGCAGCGGGAAGCCGGCGCTACCGAAGAAGTGGTGGGGCGGCAACTGGACGCGGTGCTTGACGGGACGCTTGATGCGGTGCTTGATACAACGGGGGCCGGAGCTTTCACCAATGCGGTGGTGGGATATGAACCGGTGTGGGCGATCGGCACCGGGGTAACCGCCAGCCCCGCCCAGGCCCAGCAGGTGCATCGCTTCATCCGCGAACGCCTCGCCGCCCGGGACCCGCGCCTCGCCGACCAATGCCGCATCGTGTACGGCGGCAGCATGAAACCGGAAAACGCCGAGGAACTGATCGCCCAGGAAGATATTGACGGCGGACTCATCGGCGGTGCTTCCCTGAACGCGGTGGCTTTTCTCGCCATCTGCGAGGCCGCCGGGTCGGCCTGAACGAAACCAACGTAACTAACCAAACTAACGAAACTGGAACTATAAATGTTAACCAACATTCTGCTCGTCGCGCATTTAATCGTCGCGGTGGCCATCGTCATCCTGGTGCTGCTGCAACAGGGCAAAGGCTCGGACATGGGCGCGGCTTTCGGCGGCGGCTCCTCGCAGTCGTTGTTCGGCGCCCGCGGGTCGGCCAACTTTTTGAGCCGCGCGACCTCGATCCTGGTGACGGTGTTTTTTCTCTCCAGTTTGACGCTGGCGTACCTCTACACCCGCGGCGGCGAATCAACCAGCGTTACCACGGATTCGCCGGTGACCGATGGGGTTGAGTCCGCCGCCGATGCGGTGCCCGAACCGCCGGACTCAGACGAAGCGGGCGAAGCGGCTGAACCGGCGGGCGAATCGGACATTCCCGATGCGCCGGAATCGTGAATCGTAATGCCGGAATCATAATAATGACCCTTTGCCGAAGTGGTGGAACTGGTAGACACGCTGTCTTGAGGGGGCAGTGGAGAGATCCGTGCGGGTTCGAGTCCCGCCTTCGGCACCACCTTCGTTTTACCCGATCTGCGCCAGGTACCACTCGATAAAACCGCCCGTGAACGCTTCCATGTCCGACAACGGGCCGGGTTCATAGAAGCGCGAGTTGATGCCCCGCTGGTTGTTCGTGATGATTTTCTTGTCGGCTTCCGAGGTAACCCGCCACAGCCAGGTGAGCGCGTCAATGTGGTAGTCCCGGCCTTCTTCGGCATCGGCCCGCACCAGCCAGGTGATTTCCATATCCGTGGCCTGAACGCCGCGCGGCGTGAATCCGTACCATACCGCGTGGTCGGCGTATAACAGGCCGAAGGAAAGCGGGCCGATCTGCACGTCGGCAACCCCGCCGCCGTAGCCGCCGATGTTCCCCAGCAACGGCGCCAGCGGTTTGCCGTCCCGGCTGCCGGTCACAAAGGGCGCGTACAATGCGTTGCGCGCGTAGTAGTACTGCACCGCGCCCTGGTCCGCGGGTTCGGAATTTTCCGCGGTGGCGGTGCGGTAGCCCAGCCGCGCCGCCTCTTTCAGCATCGCCGGGCGCAGCATCGCGTTGTCTTCGGGGGATTGCAGGGCGTGGCAGCGGGCGTATTCACCGTGGGCCGGGGCGCAGTGGTAGCACTCCATAAAATTCTCCACCGCGAGTTTCCAGTTGGCGGCCACGGAGTAGGTCTGCCGGTGCGCCACTTTGGTATTTTCCAGATCGTATAGTTCATAACCCGCGTCCACCGCCTTGAGGCCATCCGCCAGATCCGGCGCGTTGTCGTCCAGATTGACAAAAATCAGCCCGTGAAAAACCCCGCAACGCAGCGCTTTCAACCCGTACCGGGACGGCTCGAAACCCGCCGCCATGGCGCGCCTGGAACGCAGCCGCCCGTCCAGCCCGTAGGTCCAGGCGTGGTAGGGGCAGACAAAGGCCGCGACCTTGCCCGCCGGCGCAACGCATACACGGGAACCGCGATGACGGCAGACGTTGGCGAAGGCGCGAACGGTTCGGTTGCCATCGCGGTCGCGGTCGCGGACCAGAATGATGGACTCGCCGCCAAGTTCAAGCAGGAAATAGCAGCCCGCTTCGGGCAGTTGGCTGGCGTGGCCGGCGTAAATCCAGTGGCGGAAGAAAATCTCTTCCAGGTCTTTTTGATAGACCGCTTCGGAAGTGTAAAAACCGGCGTCCAGGGCAAAACCCGGTTGATACCCGGCGATCAGTTTTTTGAGGCCCGGCGGCGGGTTTGGTGAAGGATTGGGCATTTTTCAAGTGATCGGGGCGGTCCCGGATGCCCGGATGGGCGATCCGCGCAGTACGACGGGCAAAACCCAAGATATAGACGGCGCCCAAGCCTGTCAAGGCGGCGTCCCGGCCACGCCGCATGCTGGTATACTGCGACATTTGCAACGTTAATCCAACGAACGACCAACCAACGGCCAACGCGCAGGAGTCAACCATGAACGCGATCTGCAAATTTATCGGGGTGGCATGCCCCTACGGCGAACTGGCGGGGCGCGTCGGCCTCGCCGCGGTTTTTCTGCTGGCCGGCATCAGCAAGATCGGCGGCTACGCCGGCACCCAGGGCTATATGGAAATCAACGGCGTGCCGGGGGTTTTGCTGCCGCTGGTGATCATCCTTGAAATCGGCGGCGGGCTGGCGCTCATCGCCGGCTGGAAAACCCGCTGGTTCGCGCTGGCGCTGGCGGGTTTTTGCGTGCTCGCCGCGCTGCTGTTCCACTTGGACTTTGGCGACCGCCTGCAGCAGATTCTGTTCATGAAAAACCTCGCCATCGCCGGCGGCCTGCTGATTCTGTGCCACGCCGGTGCCGGGCGCTTCAGCATAGATAAACTCGGCAAAACCGGCGGTGCCGGCCTTGACTGAAACCGCGCCGGGAAATAGACTTCGGCAAGTTGAAACCCGTCCGGTTTCAACGCCCCTTCAACCACCCGGAACCCGACCATGCTAGCCGACTATTTTCCGATCCTGCTGTTTATCGGCGTGGGGTTGGGGGTCGGCGTGGTCGCCATCAGCGCCGGCAAGGTTCTGGCGCCGAGCAAGCCCTACGCCGACAAACTGGCCCCCTACGAATGCGGCTTTGAGGCGTTCGAGGATTCACGGATGAAATTCGACGTTCGCTACTACCTGGTGGCGATCCTTTTCATTATTTTTGATCTCGAGATCGCGTTCCTGTTTCCGTGGGCCATCGTGCTCGACGAAATCGGCGCGTTCGGCTTCTGGGCGATGATGATTTTCCTGGCCGTGCTGGTGGTGGGATTTGCCTACGAATGGAAAAAAGGCGCGCTCGAGTGGGAGTAGTCCGGGAGTAATCCGCCATGGCCCTTGAAGGAACCCTGCACGAAGGTTTCGCCACCGCGAAACTTGATGAACTCATCAACTGGGCGCGCACCGGTTCCATGTGGCCGATGTCTTTCGGGCTGGCGTGTTGCGCCGTGGAGATGATGCAAGCCGGGGCGTCTCGCTACGACCTCGACCGCTTCGGCATCCTCTTCCGCCCCAGTCCGAGGCAGTCCGACGTAATGATCGTGGCCGGCACCCTGACCAACAAAATGGCGCCGGCGCTGCGCCGGGTGTACGACCAGATGCCCGAACCGCGCTGGGTAATCTCCATGGGCTCGTGCGCCAACGGCGGCGGCTACTACCACTACGCCTACTCGGTGGTACGCGGCTGCGACCGCATCGTGCCGGTGGACGTCTACGTCCCCGGCTGCCCGCCCACGGCGGAGGCGTTGATTTACGGGATTTTGCAGTTGCAGAAGAAGATTAAGAAGACGAATACGATTGCGCGCACCGCCGCGAGTGCCGCATGAAATCCACAATAATCGCCGCAATAATTGTTGCAATCGCGGGGCTGGTCGGGTGTGTCAGCACGGAACATAAAATTAACAATGTTTCTTTAGGCATGAACAAACAACAAATCATCGAAACATTGGGAACGCCCGATAATACACGGGCAGCCAAAGGCATTGAATACATGATTTACGAACTCAAAGCCGCTACTAATATCGGCGAGTGTACAGCCGTTACGCTTAGTACATTTGGGCTTAGTTCCGGGCTCGCGTGCGGTAGAGACAAGGTTGAATATTTTGTGCAAATTGAACAAGGGAAAGTCACGGCGTATGGACAGGTCGGCGACTTCGGTTCCACCGAACTTCCCGAAGCAACCATCAACATCAACAAAACGGTGAAGGAAGTCGAGTAATGGGAAACAACAGCGAATTGCCCGAAGGCAGTTTCCGTAGCGGAAAAGGATATTCCGTACAAATCGGGCAAATAAACAAAAAATGGCAGGTATGTTTGGGAACGCGAGGCACACCAGGCAATGATATGCGAGGCAAAGTGCAGGCTTTAGCCCATGCAATGTTCTGTTTGTATTGCGGCCACTTTTACGGTGCGAATGAAGGTGATGTCCATCACCGCAAGTGCCCGAAATGTGGAGGCGGGGAGGAGGGGATCCCCTATTTATGAATAAACAAATAAACCAAGCCCAACTCATCGAGCGTCTTCCCGGTCTGCTTGGCGATGCGCTGGTTTCCCATTCTATCAGCCTTGATGAACTCACCTGCGAAATCGCCCCCGGCCAAATCGCCGAGGCGTGCCTGAAGCTGCGCGATGACCCGGACACGCGCTTTGAATCGCTGACCGATTTATGCGGCATTGACTATTCCTCGTGGGGCGCCGAAGGCGGCGAAGCCTGGGGGGGCAGCCGCTTCGCCGTGGTCTATCACCTGCTGTCGCTGCGCCACAACCTGCGCCTGCGCCTGCGCGTATCCCTCAACGATGCGCCGGCGGTGGATTCGGTGGTGGACGTGTGGCCGTCGGCCAACTGGTATGAACGCGAAGCCTTCGACCTGTTCGGCATCCTCTTCCACGGCCACCCGGACCTGCGCCGCCTGCTCACCGACTACGGCTTCATCGGCCACCCCATGCGCAAGGACTTCCCGCTCTCCGGGCAGGTGGAGATGCGCTACGACGAAGAACAGGGGCGCGTAATCTATCAACCGGTGACCGTTGAGCCGCGCATTCTGGTACCGCGCAGCATCAGCAAACCGGTTGGGGAATCCGGGCCGTAGGTCGGGATATGCGATTTTTCGTTGCCACCAAAATTTCTAAAATTCGCGCCAGTTTAATCCTCTCACAGGAACACGCACAATGGAAACAATACACACCGACCAGTTGGCCCGTCATTTTCTCGGTGAAATGAACAATGATATGGGTGAAAAAATGAAGGGCGATTGCGTTTTTGTGAACTGTCCGCTACAACCCCCGTTGGACGGTGAATTTCGGGTTGCAATCGAAAACATCAAAAGAAAAAATGACGATCAACATCATCTCGTGGTCATGCTTCAAACTCAGGGTGGATTTATGGAAACCGTGGAACGCATGGTTTCAGTTATGCGCACACATTACAAAACAGTATCTTTTGTGGTGCCGAATTATGCCTACTCCGCGGGAACAATACTTGTTTTATCGGGCGACCACATTTATATGGATTATTACTCTGTGTTGGGTCCGATAGATCCCCAGTATTTAAGCGAAGACAGAAAAAGGCTTGTGCCGGGTATCGGCTATCTGGCAAAATTCAAGGAACTGGAAGAAAGAATCAACAACCCGGATGACCAGTCACCCAATTCGAATCGGGCGGAACTTAATTATTTGGTGCGTAAATTTGATCCGGCAATTTTGTTCCAAATCGAACAAAGTATTGAGCATGGAAAATCACTCATCGTTAAGTGGCTGCCTAAATACAAATTCAAACACTGGAAGACCACTCAAACAAACAAAAAACGGGTGACCCCTGGTATGCGAAAGAAAAGGGCGGAAGATATTGCTAAAACCCTGGGGACGGCTGAGAAATGGCATTCGCACGGCAGAGGCATATCCATGAAAGACCTTGAGGAGGATGAAATCGGTCTACAAATTGATGATTTTGGCAAAGATAATAAGCTCAGTGAAATCATTCGGAATTATCACGGTTTATGCGTTGATTATTTATCAACCAAGTTAGGATATGAAGGCTATATTCACACTCAACATGACACGAGGAGGGTAATGTAATGCGAAATAATCGAAAATCAGGCGATAGCGCCGCACAAAAATCCGGATACGAAAAGGTGTTTGATGATGCCCACAAAAGATTGCGCGAGACGGGCGATCTTGACGTGGTTCGCAAAATACCGGAGGACGAAGATGACACAAAACTGGCACCTATCCCGTTTCCATATGGCGGCAAGGGGTATAACAATTGGATTTCGTCCTGAAGTATTATTTTTTTTTCTTGTTTGACTGGCCGGCATGAGCCAAATTGGTCAGCCCGACAGACAATGAATTTCGCAACCAACCATGACTGAAATCCGCAACTACACCATGAACTTCGGCCCCCAGCACCCCGCCGCCCACGGCGTGTTGCGGGTCATTATGGAGATGGACGGCGAGGTCATCGAGCGCTGCGACCCGCACATCGGGCTGTTGCACCGCGCCACCGAAAAGCTCGCCGAGTCCAAGCCCTACAACCAGAGCATCGGCTATATGGACCGGCTGGATTATGTGTCGATGATGTGCAACGAACACGCCTTCGTGCTGGCCATTGAGAAAATGATCGGCGTTACGCCGCCAATCCGCGCGCAGTACATCCGCGTACTGTTCGACGAGGTCACGCGCATCCTCAACCACTGCCTGTGGCTCGGCGCGCACGCGCTGGACGTCGGCGCGATGACGGTGTTTTTGTACTGCTTCCGCGAGCGCGAAGACCTGATGGACTGCTACGAGGCGGTCAGCGGCGCGCGCATGCACGCCACCTACTACCGCCCCGGCGGCGTGTACCGCGACCTGCCCGACGCCATGCCCAAGTACGCCGTCACCCGCCGCCACGACCAAGCCGCGACCCGCAAGCGCAACCGCGACCGCGAAGGCTCGCTGCTGGATTTCATTGAAGCCTTCACCGAGCGTTTTCCCGGCTACGTGGACGAATACGAAACCCTGCTCTCCGACAACCGCATCTGGAAGCAGCGCACCGTGGACATCGGCGTGGTGTCAAAGGAGCGCGCCATGGCGCTGGGGTTTTCCGGGCCGATGCTGCGCGGCTCCGGGGTGGAGTGGGATTTGCGAAAGAAGCAGCCCTACGCGGTGTACGAGCAAATGGACTTTGATATTCCGGTGGGCGTCAACGGCGACTGCTACGACCGCTACCTGGTGCGCGTCGAGGAGATGCGCCAGTCCAACCGCATCATCCGCCAGTGCATCGAATGGCTGCGCGCAGATTCACAAAAAACCGGCGGCCCCGGCCCGGTGATGACCGACGACGGCAAACTCGCGCCGCCGTCCCGTGAACAGATGAAGGGCGACATGGAATCCCTGATCCATCATTTCAAACTGTTCACCGAAGGCTACTGCCTGCCCGCCGGCGAAGCCTACGCCGCCATCGAACATCCCAAGGGCGAGTTCGGCATCTACCTGGTGTCCGACGGCGCCAACAAACCCTATCGCTGCAAAATCCGCGCCCCGGGGTTCGCCCACCTCGCCGCGCTCGACGAGATGTCCCGGGGCCACATGCTGGCCGACATGGTCGCCATCATCGGCTCCCAGGACATCGTCTTCGGGGAGATTGACCGGTGATGCCCTCCAAAACGGAAGTGAAAGCGGAAGCGAAGTTGTCGGATGCGTCCCGCGCCGAAATCGAACGGGAACTCGCCAAGTATCCCGCGGAGCGCCGCCAGTCGGCGCTCCTCGCGGCGTTGCGAATCGCCCAGGACGAACACAACTGGCTGAGCCCGGAACTCATCGAACGGGTCGCCGAAGTGATCGGCGTGCCGCCGGTGCGCGCCTTTGAGGTGGCGACGTTTTATACGATGTACGACCTGAAGCCGGTGGGCCGGCACAAGATCAGCGTGTGTACCAACGTCTCCTGCATGCTGCGCGGCTCGGATGAAATCGTCGCGCACTTGCAACAAAAACTCGGCGTGCGCTTCGGCGAGACCACCGCCGACGGCAAGTTCACCCTCAAGGAAGCGGAATGCCTGGCGGCGTGCGCCGGCGCGCCGATGATGCAACTTGACCGCGACTATCACGAGAACCTGACCCCGGAACGCATTGACCGGATTCTGGACGCCACGGCCCCTTGACCATAAACAACCACCGACCACCGATGGAAGAGACGACTTTCAACAGCATGCGCGTCTGCCACAACGTCTGCCTGCCCGACGAGCACGACAACTGCTGGACCCTGGCGGCGTACCGCAAAACCGGCGGCTATACCGCCCTCGAAAAAGTGTTGCGCGAACGCCTCGACCCGGCGGCGATCATCGAGGTCGTGAAAACCTCCAACCTGCGCGGGCGCGGCGGCGCGGGCTTTCCGCCGGGCATCAAATGGAACTTCATGCCGCGCTCCGCGCCGGGGCAAAAATACGTGGTGTGCAACTCCGACGAAGGCGAACCCGGCACCTGCAAAGACCGCGACATCCTGCGCTACAACCCCCACGCGCTCATTGAGGGAATGATCATCGGCGGCTACGCCATGGGCGCCACCGTGGGCTACAACTACATCCGCGGCGAGTTCCAGGAACCCTACGAGCGCATGGAGGCCGCCCTCGCCGAAGCCCGAGACGCCGGTTTCCTCGGCAAAAACCTGTTCGGCTCCGGTTTTGATTTCAACCTGCACAACCACCTCGGCGCCGGCGCCTACATCTGCGGCGAGGAAACCGCGCTGCTCGAATCCCTCGAAGGCAAAAAGGGCGAACCGCGCTTCAAGCCGCCGTTCCCGGCGGCCTTCGGCCTGTACGGGAAACCCACCACCATCAACAACACCGAATCCTTCGCCTCGGTTCCGGCGATCCTGCGCGCCAACGGCGCGTGGATGAAGGGCGAGTGGTTCCGCGACCTCGGCGTCGAAAACTCCGGCGGCGTCAAAATCTTTTCGGTCACCGGCCACGTCGAGAAGCCCGGCAACTTCGAGATCAAAATGGGCACGCCGTTCCGCGAATTGCTGGCCATGGCCGGCGGCGTGTGGAAGGGGCGGCAACTCAAAGCCGTGATACCCGGCGGCTCGTCGGTGCCGGTGCTGCCGGCGGAAATCATCATGGGCGCCAATATGGATTACGACTCCCTGCAAAAATGCGGCTCTGCGGTCGGCGCCGGCTCGGTGATCGTCATGGACGAGACCACCGACATGGTCGCGGTGCTGGAGCGGCTCGCGCGTTTTTACTTCGAGGAATCCTGCGGCCAATGTACGCCGTGCCGCGAGGGCACCGGCTGGCTGTACCGCATCCTGCGCCGCATCAACGCCGGCCACGGCGAACCGAAAGACCTCGACACCCTGCTGGACGTCGCCAACCGCATCGAGGGGCGCACCATCTGCGCTTTGGGAGACGCCGCGGCGTGGCCGGTGCAGAGTTTTCTCAAGCACTTCCGCCACGAGTTTGAGGCGAAGATTCCGGCCCGGCACGATGACACCGCCGCACAAACCGCCGACGCCGCCTGAGCACTGAGCACTGATTACTGAGCAACCCGACCATGGCCACCATCGAAATAGACGGACGGATCATCGAAGCCGAAGCCGGCGCCATGCTCATTGAGGCGAGCGACGCCGCGGGCATCTACATCCCGCGCTTTTGCTACCACGAAAAACTTTCCATCGCCGCCAACTGCCGCATGTGCCTGGTGGAGGTGGGCCACGCGCCCGCGCTGCCGGCGGGCCGGGATGCGGTGAAAATGTCCCCCAAGCCGATGCCGGCCTGCGCCACGCCGATTAGCGACGGCATGGTGGTGTCCACGCGCTCGAAACTGGCCCGGGAAGCCCAGCAGGGCACCCTAGAGTTTTTGCTCATCAACCACCCCCTCGACTGCCCGGTTTGCGACCAGGGCGGCGAATGTCCGCTGCAGGATCAGGCCATGGGCTACGGCAACGACGACTCGCGCTTCGTCGAGCGCAAGCGCGCGGTGCCGAGCCACGACATCGGGCCGCTGGTGGCCACCGAAATGACGCGCTGCATCCACTGCACCCGCTGCGTGCGCTTCGGCGAGGAGGTCGCCGGGGTCATGGAAATGGGCTTCCCCGGGCGCGGCGAATCGGCGTGGATCGGCACCTTCCTGAACCGCACCGTGGACTCGGAAGTTTCCGGCAACATGATTGACCTGTGCCCGGTCGGCGCGCTCACCTCCAAGCCCTACCGCTTCGCCGCGCGCGCCTGGGAGTTGGAAAACCATCGCAGCGTCAGCCCCCACGACTGCGTCGGCGCCAACCTCAACGTCCAGACCCTGCGCGGCGTGGTCGAGCGGGTGCTGCCCGTGGACAACCCCGAAGTCAACCAGTGCTGGCTGGCGGACCGCGACCGTTACAGCTACGAGGCGGTCAACAGCGAACAGCGGCTGGGCGCGCCGATGATCAAGGAGCGCGGCGCGTGGAAGGAAGTGGCCTGGGAAGCGGCGCTGGAATACGCCTGCGCCGGGCTGCGCGCGGCGATCGAAACCGGCGGCGGCGATGATCTCGGCGCGCTGGCCGGCAGCGCCTCAACCCTGGAAGAGTATTTCCTGCTGCAAAAACTGGTGCGCGCGCTGGGCGGCAACAACGTTGACCACCGCTTGCAGCAAAGCGATTTTCGCGACGACGCGGTGGCCCCCGCCTTTCCGGCGTCGGAGTTGCCCATCAACGAATTCGACAACTTGCGGGCCGCGCTGCTGGTGGGCTCAAACATTCGCAAGGAACAGCCGCTGCTGGCGTTGCGGTTGCGCGCCGCGACCCGCAAAGCCAATAACGGCAGCGGCGGCGCCCGCATCAGCAGCATCAATCCCCTCGACTACCGGCAAAATTTCGACGTGCAGACCGCCATCACCGCCGGCGCAGACCTGGCCGCGCACCTCGCCGGGGTGGCCGTGGAGGTTGCCAAAGCCGCCGGCGCAAAAACAGAAACGCTGCCCGGCGAGATCGAGCGATGGCTTGAATCATCAACCGCCGCCGTCCCGCCCCAACCCGGCATCGCCCAAAGCCTGCTGGAGGCGGGTGGCGAAGGTGAAGGCGAGGGCGCGGTAATCATCGGCGCACTCGCCCAGCAGCACCCGGACGCAAGCGCACTGAAAGGCATCGCCCAGTGGATTTGTGAGACCACCGGCTGCCGCCTCGTCATCCTGCCGCCGGGCAACAGCGCCGCGGCGTGGTGGGCCGGCTGCCTGCCCCATCGCGGGCCCGGCGGCGTGGCGGCGTCCGGCGCCGGACGCAACGCCGTGGCGATGTTTGCGCAGCCGCGCCGTGCGTATCTGCTGCTGGCCACCGATCCCGAACTGGATGGCATCAACGGCCGCGCCGCCCTTGCCGCGCTGAAAAGCGCCGGATTCGTGGTGTGCATCACCGCCTGCCGGAGCGAAGCGGCGGCACAATACGCCGACGTGCTGCTGCCGATGGCGGCCTTTACCGAAACCGCCGGGCACTTCGTCAACTGCGAGGGCCGCGTGCAACGCGCCGAAGCCGCCGCCGCGCCCCACGGTGAGTCGCGCCCGGCGTGGAAAATCCTGCGCGTGCTGGGGAATTTTCTTGACTTGCCGGGGTTTGACTATGTGTCGCTTGCGGAGGTGAACGCCGATATTCCGCATCTCGACGGCGGCCCTTCGGCGCGGCTGAGTGCGTGGGAGATTCCGACTCCCCAAGTTCGCCAAGCCCCGCGCGCTGGTGGCAACGGCGGCAACGGCGAAGTGCAACGCCTCGCCGACCTGCCGATGTACCGCGGCGACCAAATCGTGCGCAACGCGCCGGCGCTGCAAAAAACCGCCGACAATCCGCCGCCGGCGGCGTGTATGAACCAGGCCCTGATCGCCCGCCTCGGGCTGACCGCCGGCGCGGAGGTGCTGGTGCAAAACGCCGGGCGCGCTGGGCAAGATGAACACGGCGTACGCTTGCCGCTGTGCGCCGATGAGCGCGTTCCCGCGGACTGCGTTTATGTGCCGGCGGGTTACGCGCAGACCGCCGCGCTCGGCGGGCATGGCCGGGTAACGCTGGAGAAGGCGCGATGAGAGAGCAGTTTTTCTGGCTGACTTCGTGGCTGCCCCACGGCCTGCAGATTACCTTGTGGGTGCTGGCCAAGATCGTGGCGATCCTGGCGCCGCTGATGCTGTGCGTCGCGTATTTCACCTTTGCCGAGCGCAAGTTGATCGGCTATATGCAGATCCGGGTCGGCCCCAACCGGGTCGGGCCCAGGGGCTGGCTGCAGCCGATCGCCGATGCGCTCAAACTGCTGATGAAGGAAATCATCATCCCCAGCCGCGCCAACAAGACCCTGTTCCTGATCGCGCCGGTGCTGTCCATCACCCCGGCGCTGGCGGCGTGGGCGGTGGTTCCGTTCAGCGACCAACTGGTGCTGGCCGACATTGACGCCGGTTTGTTGTACATCCTGGCGCTGACCTCCATGGGGGTGTACGGCGTGATCGTGGCCGGCTGGGCGTCCAACTCGAAATACGCCTTCCTCGGGGCGATGCGCTCGGCGGCGCAGATCGTCGCCTACGAAATCGCCATGGGCTTTGCCCTGGTCGGCGTGCTGATGGTAGCCGGCAGCCTCAACCTGCGCGAGATCGTGCTCCACCAGTCCGGCAGCGCGCTACACTGGTACTGGCTGCCGCTACTGCCGCTGCTGCTGGTGTACTTCATCTCCGGGGTCGCCGAGACCAACCGCTCGCCGTTCGACGTCGCCGAAGGGGAATCGGAAATCGTCGCCGGCTTCCACGTCGAATATTCCGGCATGGCCTTCGCGGTGTTCTTTCTCGCAGAATACGCCAACATGATCCTGATCGCGGCGCTCACGGTGATCCTGTTCTTCGGCGGCTGGCTGCCGCCGGTGGAGGTGGCGCCGTTCACCTGGATTCCGCCGGTGATGTGGTTCGGCATCAAAACTTCGCTGGTGGCCTTTCTTTTTCTGTGGTTCCGGGCCACGTTCCCCCGCTACCGCTACGACCAGATCATGCGCCTCGGCTGGAAAGTGCTGATCCCGATTACCCTGGTGTGGATCGTGGTGATCGGCGTGGGTAAATTCTACACGCCGTTCGGCGCTTTCTTCGCCTAGGCCGGCAACGCAAACCGCAGGAGACCGACATGCGCTTTGACCTCAAACAACTTTACAAGACCTTCACGCTCAAGGAGCTGCGGCACGGAATGGGCGTCACCGGGCGGCGCCTGTTCAGCCGCAAAATCACCATCATGTACCCCCAGGAAAAAACCCCGAAGTCGCCGCGCTTTCGCGGGCTGCACGCGCTGCGCCGCTACGCCAACGGCGAAGAACGCTGCATCGCCTGCAAACTGTGCGAAGCGGTGTGCCCGGCGCTGGCCATCACCATCGACTCCGAAGAACGCGCCGACGGCACGCGCCGCACCACGCGCTACGACATTGACCTGTTCAAGTGCGTGTACTGCGGCTTCTGCGAAGAAGCCTGCCCGGTGGACTCCATCGTCATGACCGACATCCACGAATTCCATATGGAAGACCCCGAAGAGCGCATCATCGACAAACAGCGCCTGCTGGAAATCGGCGACCAATACGAAGCGGAAATCGCCGCGGCGCGCAAGCAGGACGCGCCTTACCGCTGAGCATCGGACAGGTGGAGTAACGCGATGAAAAAAACCGACCGCATCCGCGCTAAATCCGGCGCGCCACGCAACCGCACTTTGCGTTGCAATGATGACGAAGCCGCCGAACTCGGCGCGCAACTGGTAACGCTGGCCGCGCCGGCCAAGCCCTCCGACCTCAAAGAGAAGATCATCCATCAGGATATTTTCGAGGCGGCGGCGTATCTGCCGCCCGCATTTGTTGACTTGCTGTTTCTCGACCCGCCGTACAACTTGACCAAGAATTACCACGGGCAACTATTTGTGGAAAAAGAAAAAAACCAATATGCCGCGTGGTTTGAACGAATGTTGTTGTCCGTGCGGCACACATTAAAGCCGACGGCATCCGTGTATGTATGCGCCGACTGGAGAACGTCCATTATCGTTGCTCCCATACTGGAAAAATATTTTCAAGTGAAAAATCGCATCACTTGGGAGCGGGAAAAAGGGCGCGGCGCAAAGTCCAACTGGAAAAACAACATTGAGGATATTTGGTTTTGCACGGTGGGGAAGGAATATCTTTTTGATGTGGATGCGGTTAAACTGAAAAGAAAGGTTGTCGCGCCGTACCGCCAAAACGGGTATCCCAAGGACTGGCAGGAAGAGGCGCACGGCAACTACCGCCTTACGCATCCATCGAACGTTTGGACTGATATTTCCATTCCATTCTGGTCGATGCCGGAAAATACCGACCACCCGACGCAAAAGCCGGAAAAGTTGCTGGCCAAAATAATACTGGCCAGCAGCAAACCGGACGGCATGGTTTTTGATCCTTTTGCGGGCAGCGGCACGACCGCGGTGACGGCGAAAAAACTGCGCCGTAATTTTGTGTGCGTGGAAATGAACAATGAATACTGCTGTTGGGGGCAAAAGCGGTTGCTGCGGGCGTCGGCGGGCGACGCCATACAAGGCTATGCGGACAATGTTTTCTGGGAAAGAAATACTTTCGGCGGGCAACTTAAAAACAAGAACAAAAGCAAGAACAAAACGCCGGAACAGAGGACCTTGTTATGAAGTCATCTTTTTTCTACGGTGACCGTTGCGCAAAAGCGGCGGCTAAAATAAAAACCGCGATAAACGCCGCGCCGAACTTCCTGTCCGCGCTGACCGCATCCAGCCCGCGCGCCGTCGGTGATGCGGTTGAATCATTGGTGGGGGAAAATTTCGAGAGCGCGGTCGGCTCGTGGTGCGCGGAATATTCGTCTACATTCGCACGCCGGGCGATGGCTGATCTGGCATTCAAAGACAAGAAGGGGTTTTATTGTATTGTCGATGTAAAAACGCACCGACAGGAAACAAAGTTCAACATGCCGGCGCTTGTATCTGTCGAGCGATTGGCTCGTTTTTATGAAGACGACATGAATATCTTTTCCATTCTCATGGTTAAATATGAAATTACAGACACGCGGATACATGCGGCCGAAGTGCTTTTCTGTCCGATAGAATTTCTCGATTGGAATTGCCTTGCCGTGGGAGCACTTGGCTGGGGCCAGATACAAATAGCAAATTCCAATAATATTATTGTCGATAATAAATGTTCCAGAAAAACATGGATGCTTGATTTATGCGATGCGGTGTTAGATTTTTACCCGAAAGAAATTTTAAAGATTAAAAGCAGGATACAAAAATTTGACGAAGTTAAATCTTACTGGCAGAACAAACCGGATAGTTGGATTTAATACAGAGATACCCCAATGACCTTCCTCCAATTCGCCTTTTATTTTTTCAGCGCGGTGCTGGTGTTCGCCGCCGCGATGGTGGTGACGGTGCGCAATCCGGTCAAGGCGGCGTTGTTTCTGGTGCTGGCGTTTTTCAGCGCCGCGTGCGTGTGGATTACCCTGGAGGCCGAGTTCCTCGCCATCGTGCTGGTGCTGGTTTACGTCGGCGCGGTCATGGTGTTGTTCCTGTTCGTGGTGATGATGCTGGACATCAACCTCGCCGAGTTGCGCGCCGGGTTCACGCGCTACCTGCCGGCCGGCAGCGTGGTGGCGGTGTTGCTGGTGGTGGAGCTCGCGCTGGTGCTGGCGCGCTCGTTTTCGCCGGAGCGCTTTGCCAATCCGGCCTTGCGCGCCGCCGGCCACAGCAATACCCGGGAACTCGGCGAGCAACTGTACACCACCTACGTCTATCCGTTTGAGATCGCCGCCGTCATCCTGCTGGTGGCGATCATCGCCGCCATCGCGCTGACCATGCGCCCGCGTCCGCATTCGCATTCGCATTCGACTGGCAAGCGCATCAACCCGGCGGACCAGGTGCGCACGCGGCGCGAAGAGCGGTTGCGCATCGTCAAGATGAAATCGGCGACCCAGGAACCGGCGGAACCGGCGGAACGAAACGAACAGGAGGACGAGCCGTCATGATCCCCCTGTCCCACTACCTCGGCCTCGGCGCCGTCCTGTTCGCCCTCAGCGTGGTGGGGATTTTTCTCAACCGCAAGAACGTGGTGATCCTGCTGATGTCCATCGAGCTGCTGCTGCTGGCGGTCAACATCAATTTCATCGCCTTCTCGCATTTTCTCCAGGACACCGCCGGGCAGGTGTTCGTGTTTTTCATCCTGACCGTGGCGGCCGCCGAATCCGCCATCGGCCTCGCCATCCTCATCGTATTGTTCCGCTCCCGCCGCACCATCAACGTCGAAGAACTGGACTCGCTCAAAGGATGAAAACCGTCTACCTGGCAATCCCGCTGGTGTGCCTCGCCGCCTCAATCATCATCGGGCTTACCGGCCGCCTCATCGGCCGCCGCGCCGCGCACTTCATCGCCATCGCCGGCGTCGCCGCGGCCTTCGCGCTGTCGCTGCTGGTGTACGCCGACGTCCGCGACGGCAACCTGTTCAACGACACCGTCTATACCTGGGCGGTGAGCGGCGGCGTGCCGCTGCGCATCGGCTTTATGATTGACCAGCTGAGCGCCATGATGATGGTGGTGGTAACCTTCGTCTCGCTCATGGTGCACGTGTACACCATCGGCTACATGGCCGGCGACCCCGGTTATCAGCGTTTCTTCTGCTACATCTCGTTGTTCACCTTCGCCATGCTGATGCTGGTGATGTCCAACAACTTCCTGCTGTTGTTCTTCGGCTGGGAGGCGGTGGGCCTGATTTCCTACCTGCTGATCGGTTTCTGGTACGAGCGCGACAGCGCGGTCTTCGCCAACCTCAAAGCCTTCCTGGTCAACCGCGTCGGCGACTTCGGCTTCATCCTCGGCATCGCCGCGGTGATGTACTTGTTCGGCTCCCTCGACTACGGCGCGGTGTTCGCCGGCGCCGAAGGGCTGCGCGAGCAAACCGTGGTGACCGTGTTCGGCGAATGGAAATGGATGACCATCATCTGCCTGCTGTTGTTCCTCGGCGCCATGGGCAAGTCCGCCCAGGCGCCGCTGCACGTGTGGCTGCCGGATTCCATGGAAGGCCCGACGCCGATCTCGGCGCTCATCCACGCCGCCACCATGGTCACCGCCGGCATCTTTATGGTGGCGCGCATGTCGCCGTTGTTTGAACTGTCGGAGACGGCGCTGTCGGCGGTGCTGGTGATCGGCGCCACCACCGCGATTTTCATGGCGCTGGTGGGCCTGGTGCAAAACGACATCAAGCGCGTGGTGGCGTACTCGACCCTGTCGCAACTCGGCTACATGACCGTGGCGCTCGGTGCTTCGGCCTACGAAGTGGCGATCTTTCACCTCGGCACCCACGCCTTCTTCAAGGCATTGTTGTTCCTCGCCGCCGGCTCGGTGATCATCGCCATGCACCACGAGCAGGACATGCGCAAAATGGGCGGGCTGCGGGTGGTCATGCCGGTCACCTATATCACCGCCGCGGTCGGCTCGCTGGCGCTGGCCGGCATCCCGCCGTTCGCCGGCTTCTTCTCCAAGGACGCGGTCATCGAAGCGGCCCGCCACAGCCAGGCGTGGGGCGCGAACTACGCTTACGTGGCGGTGCTGCTGGGGGTGTTCGTGACCGCCTTCTATTCGTTCCGGCTATTGTTCATGACTTTCCACGGCAACAACCGCTCCGACCAGGAGACCCGCCGGCACCTGCGCGAATCCCCCGGCGTAGTAACCTGGCCGCTGGTGGCGCTGGCGATTCCGTCGCTGCTCGCCGGCTTTTTGTTTTTTGAACCGGTCATCAGCGGCGCATTCTTTGGCGACGCCATTCACGTCGCCCCGGAGCACGACGTAGTGGCGCAACTCGCCGACCTCAACCGCGGCCAACACGGCTTCGGCCTGATCATGGCGACCATACTGCACGGCATCCTCGGCGCGCCCCTGTGGCTGGCGGTGGCCGGCATCGGCTTCGCCTGGTACTGCTACTGCAAACAACCCGGCCTGCCGGCGCGGATCGCCGCCGCCAGCGGGCCGCTGTATTCGATCCTGCAGAAAAAATACGGCTTCGATGAACTCTATCAGGCGGTGTTCGCCAAAGGCTCGGTGGCCTTCGG
The DNA here is from genome assembly GCA_965212085.1 of Candidatus Poriferihabitaceae bacterium. Taxonomy (GTDB): domain Bacteria; phylum Pseudomonadota; class Gammaproteobacteria; order Arenicellales; family Poriferihabitantaceae; genus JAHRAW01. The sequence goes on from OZ243042.1 coordinate 718,315, forward strand.
CGAGTTTCTTTCCCGGCGCATAGACGCCGGCCTCGTGGACGGCGTGCTGGTCAACGGCTCGGCGCGGCTGGTGGGATGGTGCGCCGGCGTGGTGCGCAACATTCAGACCGGGTTCACCTATCACTACGCCTTCGCCATGATCGTCGGGCTGTTCTGCCTGGTCACTTTCTTCGTGTGGTTATAAGGGGGAGAGCGGCCATGGAAAACCACTTGCTCAGCCTGCTAATCTGGTTGCCGATCGTCGGCGGCGCGCTGGTCATCGGCGCCGGTGGCGGCACCGATGGCGAGCGGCGCGCCGAACTCGCGCGGCGGCTGGCGCTGGGTTTTTCCATCGCCGTTTTCCTGCTGAGCGTGCCGTTATACACCCGCTTCGATGCCGCCACCGCGGCCATGCAGTTCACCGAACACGCCGGCTGGATCGGCGCCTACAACGTGTATTATTCCCTCGGCGTTGACGGCATCTCCATGCCGCTCATCCTGCTGACCACGTTGTTGACCGTGGTGGTAATCATCGCCGGCTGGAAGGCCATCACCGAGCGCGTGGCGCAGTACATGGCCGCCTTCCTGATCATGGAGGGCTTGATGATCGGCGTGTTCGCCTCCCTCGACGCGGTGTTGTTCTATGTATTCTGGGAGGCGATGCTGATCCCGATGTTCCTGATCATCGGCATCTGGGGCGGGCCCAACCGCATCTACGCCACCATCAAGTTTTTCCTCTACACCCTGCTCGGCTCGCTGCTGATGCTGGTGGCGTTGTTGTACCTGTACAACGCCAGCGGCGGCAGCTTCAGCATCCTCGACTACCACGCCCTGCCACTGGCGATGACCCCGCAGATCCTGATCTTCCTGGCGTTCTTCGCCGCCTTCGCGGTCAAGGTGCCGATGTTTCCGGTGCACACCTGGCTGCCGGACGCCCACGTCGAAGCGCCCACCGGCGGCTCGGTAATCCTGGCGGCGGTGATGCTGAAAATGGGCGGCTACGGTTTCCTGCGCTTCAACCTGCCGATCACCCCGGACGCCGGCCACGAACTGGCGTGGCTGATGATCACGCTGTCGCTGATCGCGGTGGTCTATATCGCGCTGGTGGCGCTGGTGCAGCAGGACATGAAAAAACTCATCGCCTACTCGTCCATCTCCCACATGGGCTTCGTGACCCTCGGCCTTTTCATTTTCAACGCCCAGGGCGCGGAAGGGGCGATGATTCAGATGATCTCCCACGGCTTTATCTCCGGCGCGCTGTTTTTGTGCGTCGGCGTATTGTACGACCGCCTGCACTCGCGCATGATCGATACCTACCGGGGCATCGCCGCCCCCATGCCGGTGTTCGCCGCCTTTCTGGTATTGTTCGCCATGGCCAACTCCGGCCTGCCGGGAACTTCCGGTTTCGTCGGCGAGTTTCTGGTCATCCTCGGCGCGTTTCAGGCCAGCGCATGGTACGCCGCGCTGGCCGCGCTGACCCTGATTTTCGGCGCCGCCTATACTTTGTGGATGGTCAAGCGGGTGGTGTACGGCAAGGTGGTGTCGGATCAGGTCGCGGCGCTGGCCGACCTCGACCGGCGGGAAATCCTGTTCCTTTCAATCCTCGCCGCCATGGTGCTGCTGGTGGGTATCTGGCCGAACCCGATCCTTGAAGTCATGCACGCCACCATTGACAACCTGCTCGCGCACACCGCCATTTCCAAACTGCCATGAACGCCGCATCCCTACAAACCGCCGCCGCGTTGCCGGAGATATTCCTTGCGCTGGCCGCCTGCGCGATTCTGCTGATCGGCGCGTACGGCAAAAAGACCGATGACCATAACAGCGGCGGCGCGATTTGCTGCCGGCTGGGCATCGCCGCGCTGGTAATTACCGCGTTGCTGGTGGGCGCGGGTTCGGGTTTGGGTTCAGACTTTTTGGGCGGTTTTTCCGGGCAGTTTTCGGCGCCGGCAACCGCCGCCTTAAACAATATGTTCATCAACGACCCGCTGGCCCGGCTGCTCAAGATCGCCGTGTGCCTGCTGTCCGCCGGGGCGTTCGTCTACAGCCGCCGCTACAACCGCGAGCGCAACATTTTCACCGGCGAGTACTACGTCCTCGGCCTGTTCGCGGTGGCCGGCATGATGGTGATGGCCTCCGGCAACCACCTCCTGACCCTGTACCTCGGGCTGGAACTGATGTCGCTGTGCCTGTACGCCATGATCGCCTGCTACCGCGACGACCAACTGGCGGCGGAGGCGGCGATGAAATACTTTGTGCTGGGGGCGCTGGCCTCGAGCATGCTGTTGTACGGCATGTCATTGTTGTACGGCCTGACCGGCTCCCTGGAACTGTCCGCCATCCGCGCCGCCCTGGGTGCCGGCAGCGCCGGCAACGACAACCCGGCGGTGGCCCTGGCGGTGGTGTTCATCGTCGTGGCGCTGGCCTTCAAGATCGGCGCGGTGCCGTTCCACATGTGGGTGCCGGACGTGTATCACGGCGCGCCGACCTCCACCACCGCGTTCCTCAGCGCGGCGCCGAAGATCGCCGCCTTCGCCCTGATGATGCGGCTGCTGGCGGGCGGCCTTGAAGACCTGTTCGGGATGTGGCAACAGATGCTCCTGATCCTCGCCGTCCTGTCGGTGGCGGCGGGCAATATCATTGCCATCGCCCAGCACAACCTCAAGCGCATGCTGGCGTATTCGACCATCTCCCACATGGGCTTTTTCCTGTTCGGCATGGCCAGCGGCGCCCAGGGCTACAGCGCGGCGTTGTTTTATGTGCTGATCTACGCGGTCATGAGCCTCGGCGCCTTCGGCGCTATTTTGTGCCTGGCCCGCGCCGGCCATGAATCGGATCGCCTCGACGACCTCAAGGGGCTGAGCGCGCGCAGCCCGTGGACCGCGTTCCTGCTATTAATCCTGATGCTGTCCATGGCCGGGATTCCGCCCACCGCCGGCTTCTTCGCCAAACTCTCGGTAATCCAGGCGCTGGTCGGGGCGCAACTGGTATGGGTCGCGGTGGTGGCGGTGCTGCTCGCGGTGATCGGCGCGTTTTACTACCTGCGGGTCATCAAACTGATGTACTTCGACCCGCCCGCCGATCAAGTAGATACGGACGCGGATGAACACACCACCTGGCCAATGGACGCGCGGCTGCTACTGTCGTTCAACGCGCTGGTCATCATCGCCATCCTGCCCTGGATCAACGCCTTGATTGCCCTGTGCAACGAAGTCATCCGCAGCTTTGCGGTGTAGGGTTGCCCAACCGTCGCCTGCGCCGCCCGCGAAGTCGTCCATGAAAAAAATAAACCTCGGATTGTTGTTCGGCGGCCGCTCCTGCGAACACGAAGTTTCGGTAACCTCGGCGCGCTCCATCCTCAAGGCCATTGACCGCGACAAATACAACGTCAGTTTGATCGGCATAGACAAGGCCGGCCACTGGCGCCTCGCCGATGACTTCGAGCAACTGCTTGAAGACGGCGCGGTACAATCCATCGCGCACCGCCCCGCAAAAAAAACCGGCGGTGACCGGATCACCCTGGACTTGCACCACCACGGCAACCTGTCGGCGCCGGCCAGGCCGGGCGATGCGGCGCAGCGCAACTCGCCGCCGGCCCTTGATGTAATTTTCCCGGCCCTGCACGGCACCTTCGGCGAAGACGGCACACTCCAGGGCGTGTTCGAGATGGCCGGGATTCCCTACGTCGGTTGCGGCGTCGCCGCTTCGGCGCTCGCCATGGACAAAATCCTGGCGAAAAAAATCTTCGCAGCCGCGGGCATTCCGCAAGCCGCCCACGCCGCCTTCACCGCAACCCAGTGGCGGCATGACCCGGCGGAGATACTGGCGCGCGGCGAAGCCCAACTTGGCTACCCGATGTTCGTCAAGCCCGCCAACCTCGGTTCAAGCGTCGGCATCAGCAAAGCAAAAGACCGCGCACAACTGCAAGACGCCATCCAACTCGCGCTGCGCTTCGACAACAAAATCGTCCTCGAACAGTCCATGGAAAACTGCCTGGAAGCGGAATGCGCGGTGCTCGGCAACGACCACCCCGAAGCCTCGGTGGTCGGCGAGATCATCCCCGGCGCCGAGTTCTACGACTACACCACCAAATACATTGACGACAAAACCGAACTAGTAGTGCCCGCCAACCTCCCCGACCACGCCGCCGCGCAGGTGCGCGAACTGGCCGTCAAAGCCTTTAAAGAAATAGACGGCGCCGGCCTCGCGCGCGTGGATTTTTTCGTCCACCGCGAAACCTGGCAAGTGACGCTGAACGAAATCAACACCCTCCCCGGCTTCACCCCGATCAGCATGTACCCGCGCCTGTGGCAAGCCAGCGGCGTACCCTACGCCGAACTCATCGACCGCTTGATTCAACTCGCCCTGGAAAACCACCACGCAAAAGCTGCGTTGCAACGCGCCCTGGAACCACCGGGGCCGTCCGAATCCTGACCAAACCCGGCATCACCGTTTTCGGGCGATGGGCTCAGGGCCGGATATGCCCATCCCCCATTACGATGTACTTTCGGCAGGTCAATCCTTCCAGACCCACCGGGCCGCGCACGTGCAGTTTGTCGGTGCTGATGCCGATTTCGGCGCCGAGGCCGTATTCGAAGCCGTCGGCGAACTGGGTCGAGGCGTTGACCATTACCGAACTTGAGTCCACCTGGCGCAGGAACCTGCGGCTGTGGGCGAGGTTTTCGGTGATGATGGCGTCGGTGTGGTGGGAGCCGTGGGTGTTGATGTGTTCGATGGCTTGCTCGAGGCCGTCCACCACCCGCACCGCGAGGATCGCGTCGAGATACTCGGTGGTCCAGTCGGTTTCGGCGGCGGCTTTCATCCGGGGGACGATGGCCCGGGATTTTTCGCAGCCGCGCAGTTCGATGCCGCGTTCAAGGTAGCGTCGGGATAATTCCGGCAGCACCGAGGGGGCGATTTTTTCGGCTACCAGCAGCGTCTCCATGGCGCCGCAGATGCCGTAGCGGCGCGCCTTGGCGTTGTAGGCGACCTCCACGGCCATGACCGGGTCGGCGTCTTCGTCCACGTAGGTGTGGCACAGGCCGTCGAAATGCCGGATTACCGGCACCGAGGCTTCGCGGCTGACGCGTTCGATGAGGCTTTTGCCGCCGCGCGGAACGATGACATCAATGTATTCCGGCATGCTGATCAACGCGCCGACCGCCGCCCGGTCGGTGGTTTCGACCAGTTGCGCGGCGCGCGCCGGCAGCCCGGCGTGGCGCAACCCGGCGCGCAAGGATTCGTGTACGGCGAGGTTGGAATGGATGGCCTCGGAGCCGCCGCGCAGGATTACCGCGTTGCCCGCTTTCAGGCACAGGACGGCGGCGTCTATGGTGACGTTGGGCCGCGACTCGTAAATGATCCCGACGGTCCCCAAAGGCACGCGCATTTTGCCCACCTGGATGCCGCTCGGGCGGTGCGCCATGTCGGTAATTTCCCCCACCGGGTCGGGCAGCCGGGCGACCTGGCGGCAGCCTTCGGCCATGGCTTGGACGCGCCCGGCGTCTAGCATCAGGCGGTCGGTGAGGGCGTCGCTCAGGCGGTTGCGCCTGCCGGCCTGCAAATCCTTGGCGTTGGCCTTGAGGATGCCGGCCTGGTTGTCCAACAGGCTTTGGGCGGTGGCTTCCAGCGCGGCGTTTTTGACCGCAGTGGGGGCGTCGGCGATGACCGCCGATGCGCTGCGGGCGGCCTGCCCCAACTGCTCCATATACGCGGAGACGCCGGATGGTTGTGCGGTGCTGGCTTGCATGGTCATTTCATTGACGGGATGAGATGAACTTGATGAACGGGTTATTGTAAGGCAAAAGCGGGGCAAAATACGGCGGCGCCCGGTGCCTCAATGCCTCCGTGCATCAGTGCCTCAGTGAATCCGCAGCCCGCATATACGCAGGCCGATGCTCTCGATTTCCTCCCAGATATTGGCGCGCTGCATGGGCGCGCGGCCCTTGAGCATCAGGTCCGCCCACGCCAGCCGCCGCAACAGGTTGTGGCACTGGGTCGGAGACAGGCGGCGCAACGCGGAACCGACCAGGTTGCTACGGCTGCTCCACACCCCGTAACGCTTGAACAGATCCCGCGGATTCCCGCCTGAGGCAACGGCGGCGGACAGGTGGCACAGCGTGCGCACGTCCCTGGTCAGCGCCCACAGGATCAGCACCGGCTCGGCCTGGTTGCGCCGCAGGCCCTGGAGGATGCGCGTGCAGCGGTGGGCGGAGCCGGCGAGGCAGGCGTCAACCAGGGCATAGACGGTGAAGCGCGCGTGATCGGCGATGGCGTTCTCCACGGTCTCGGTGGTGATTTTTTCCTCCGGGGACAACAACGCCAGCAGGTTGATTTCCTGGGCGGCGGCCAGCAGGTTGCCTTCGACAAAATGACTCAGCCGCTCCGCCGCTTCAGAATCAAACCGCAGACCTTTGGCGGTCATGCGCCGGCTGATCCATTCGGGCAGCTGCGCGGCGGCGATGCCGGGGCATTCCACCACCACCCCGGCGTCCTCCACCTTCTTGAACCATTTAGTATTCTGCGCGCGTTTTTCGATGGCGCCGCTGATCAGCAGCAGCACGGTGTCGTTCCCGGAGATGGAGTCCACGTAATGAATCAGCGCCTTGTCGCCGCCGACTCCCGGCTTGCCGGTGGGCATGCGCAGTTCGATGATTTTTTTGTCGGAGAATAGCGACATCGAGCGGCCGCCGGCGAGCACTTGATTCCAGTCGAAGCCGGGTTCCAAGGTGTGGCGGATGCGTTCGGTGAAGCCCTGTTCGCGCGCCTGCCGGCGGATGTGATCGAGGGCTTCTTCGATGAGCAGGGTCTCGCTGCCGAACAGGTGGTACAACGGCACCAGGCCCCGGCCGAGGTTGGCGGACAGCGAGGAAAGGGGGAGGCGCATGGCGGAATTTCGGAGTTAGCGTAGCCGGGCCAGCCGCCGCACTATACGCAACACCGCTTCGCGCCGCATTTCGGTTTCCAGGAAGCGCACTTCCTGTTCGGCCTGCAGTTCACGGTTGGGATCGTAATCAAAGGCGCGCTCCAGGGTGATGGAGCGGGCGGGTTGCAGGATCGCGCCGTCGTCGCCACCGGTGTCGTCGCCACCGGTAATGCCGAAGACCACCCGGTAGCGAAAGGCGTAGGCGGTGGCGCGGCCGGTGACGTCGGTGGTCAGCACTTGCCGTTCAAAGCGCGCCTCGCTCAGGTCAATGTGCGCCGTGCCCGCCCCCGGCTCCGACTCCACCACCGCCCCCCGTTGCACCAGCGCGTCGGACAGGCGTTCCACCAGATCACGATCCGCGCCGCTCACATGCACCCGCGCCAGTTCGGGCGGCAGGTCAACGCTGCCGCGCAGGTGAAAGCCGCAGCCGGCGAGCAGCGACAGGCCGACCAGCAGGCTCGCCACGCGCAATGTTTTTGGGCGCGGGGTTTTTGGGATTTCGGGTTGGTTATTCAGCATCGTTCTTTTCATCTATTTTTTCCAATCGCCCCGTTTCATTTTACGACTATATTCACCAGCCGGCCGGGCACCACGATGACTTTTTGCACCGCCTTGCCGTCGGTGTGCTTGCGGATTTTACCGTCGGCGCGGGCGGTGTTTTCGATCTCCTCGCGGCTGCTGTCCGCCGCCACTTCAATCTGGCCGCGCAGTTTTCCGTTGACCTGCACCGCCAGTTTGAGGGTGTCGCCGCTCAGCGCGTCTTCATCGGTCAACGGCCATTCGGCATCTATCACGTCGCCGGGCTCGCCGAGATCGCGCCACAATCGGTGGGCGATATGCGGCGTGATGGGCGCCATCACCCGGGTCATGGCCGCCAGTCCTTCGCGCAATACCGCAGCGCACTGCGGGCCCGCCGCCGGGTCGAAGCGGTCCATGGCGTTCAGCAACTCCATGCACGCGGCGATGACCGTGTTGTAGCGCATCTTGCGGTAGTCGCGGTTGGCTTTTTTCAGCATGGCGTGAATCTGCCGGCGCAGCGCCAGCGCCTGCTGGTCTTCAAGGGCCGCGGCCCAGCCGCGTTTCGCCAAAGCCGGTTTGGCCGCCGCCACGGTTTCGGCGCTGCGCGCGGCCAGCTGCCACCAGCGCCGCAGGAAGCGGTGGGCGCCGGCCACCGCGTCGTCGTTCCATTCCAGGGCCTGTTCGGGGGGAGACGCGAACATCATGAACAGGCGCACGGTGTCGGCGCCGTAGCGGTCAATCATGGACTGGGGATCCACGGTATTGCCCTTGGATTTGGACATCTTCGAGCCGTCCTTGAGCACCATCCCCTGGGTCAGCAGGTTGGTGAACGGCTCGTCGCTTTTGACCAGCCCGGCGTCGCGCAGCAGTTTGTGAAAAAAGCGCGCGTAGAGCAGGTGCAGCACCGCGTGTTCGATGCCGCCGATGTACTGATCCACCGGCAGCCAGTAATCGGCGCGTTCATCAAGCATGGCGTCAGCGGCGTCCGGGCAGCAGTAGCGGTGAAAGTACCAGGACGATTCGACGAAGGTGTCGAAAGTGTCGGTCTCCCGGGTCGCCGCCTCAAGGCTTCCGGGCAGCGTGGTGTGCAGAAAATCCGCGTCGTCCTTGAGCGGCGACTGCACCCCGGAACAGGCGGCATCCTCGGGCAGCAGCACCGGCAGGTCCGCGTCCGGCACCGCCACCACGTTGTCATCGGAGTCGTACATCACCGGAATCGGGCAGCCCCAGTAACGCTGGCGCGAAACCCCCCAGTCGCGCAGGCGGTAATTGACCGTGCGCCTGCCGACCCCGGCTTTTTCGAGGTGGCCGGCGATGGCGTCGAACGACTGCGCGAAGTCCAGGCCGTCGAACGCGCCGGAGTTGATCAGGATGCCTTGTTTGGTGGTGAGCGCGGAGTGGCCGTAGTCATGAGGTGAGTCGTTCGCCGGCGAAACAGATGACACCCGTTCAATAACCGGGCGGATTTCGATGTCGTGGGCCACGGCGAATTCCCAGTCGCGCTGGTCGTGGGCCGGCACCGCCATGACCGCGCCGGTGCCGTATCCCATGAGCACGAAATTGGCCGCCCAGATGTTGATGCGCTCGCCGCTGATGGGGTGTTTGGCGGTGATGCCGAGGGGCACGCCCTTCTTTTCCATGGTCTCCAGTTCGGCCTCGGCGGTGGCGGCGTTTTTACATTCGCGCACGAAGGCCGCCACCCGCGCATCGCTTTCGGCGACCTTGCAGGCCAGGGGATGCTCGCCGGCGACGAACACCGCGGTGATGCCCATGAGGGTGTCGGGGCGCGTGGTATAGACGCCGAGTTGCGCGTTTCCTGCTTCGGTTATTTCGGTTCCTTCGGCGCCTTCAACCTCAAAATCGAACTCCACCCCTTCGGAGCGGCCGATCCAGTTGCGCTGCATGGTCTTGACCGACTCCGGCCAGCCGTCCAGTTTGTCAATGTCGTTCAACAACTCCTCGGCGTAGCCGGTGATGCGGATGAACCACTGGGAAATTTCGCGCCGCTCCACCACCGCCCCGGAGCGCCAGCCGCGGCCGTTCTCGACCTGCTCGTTGGCGAGCACGGTCTGCTCCACCGGGTCCCAGTTGACCATCGCCATTTTTTTGTAGGCCAGGCCCTTGTCCAGCAGGCGGTTGAAAAACCACTGCTCCCAGCGGTAGTACTCGGGCCGGCAGGTGGCCAGTTCGCGGCTCCAGTCGTAGGCGAAGCCGAGGCGCTTCAACTGGCCCTTCATATAGTCAATGTTGGCGTAGGTCCACTGCGCCGCCGGCATGCGCCGTTCGATGGCGGCGTTTTCCGCCGGCAGCCCGAACGCATCCCAGCCCATGGGTTGCAGCACGTTTTTGCCGAGCATGCGCTGGTAGCGGCTGATGACGTCGCCGATGGTGTAGTTGCGCACGTGCCCCATATGCAGCTGGCCGCTGGGGTAGGGCAGCATGGACAGGCAGTAAAACTTATCCCGGCCGGGGTCCTCGGTGACCACGAAGGAGCGGTTGTCGGCCCAGTACTTTTGCACGCCGGGCTCGATTTCGGACGGGTTGTATTCGTGGGTCATCGGGGTTGGCATGGAGAGAGAAAAATAAAAACGGTGCGCGGCTGCGAAGATTATAAAACGAGAACGTTATCCACTTGCCCGTCCTCGTAAGACCGGTTCAGGATCCGAAGCATGAAACGCAACACAGTCCGGGCAATAACCGCTCAGCCTGCTTTTCATAACCCGGATTGCTTCGGGGTTGTTATCGACCAGTAAAAACCGGCGGTTGTTTTTCGCCGCCGCGTCTCCCGTGGAACCGCTGCCCGCAAAAAAATCCACAACCAAATCATTTGCGTTTGAGTGAACTTTTATAATCCGTTCCAGCACACCAAGCGGTTTTTGGGTGGCGTAGCCCGTTTTCTCTTTGCCGTTCGGGCTGACTATCGTATGCCACCAAACATCCGTGGGTGTTTTTCCGCGCGCCGCTTTTTCCGGACCAACAAGACCCGGTGCCATATAGGGAATGCGGTCCATTTCATTATAATTGAACACATAATTTTTGGGGTTTTTCACATACCAAAAAATCGTGTCGTGTTTGGCCGGCCATTTTTTCGTGCTCCTCGCGCCGTAATCGTAAGCCCAAATAATTTCATTCATAAAGCAATCGCGCCCGAACACTTCGTCCAGCGCAATTTTGCAGTAGTGCGCTTCTCTATAATCTATATGCAGAAAAAAACTGCCATTGTCTGACAGTATCCGCCGGGCTTCGCTCAGGCGTGGCCGAAGAAACGCTTGAAAGTCGTCAAAATAATCATCGTACCCGGAAGCCCCGAGTTTTGTCGTCTTATACCGCCGGCCCTGGTATCCGATTCTATCACCGTTCGGGTCTCGGATGGTTTTGATTCGCTCCCTTTCCTGCCGCTTGCCCGTATTGAACGGCGGGTCAATGTAAATCAATCGGGCAATCCCATCGTTTAGCGAGCGGATAAACGCCAAATTATCGGAAAAGACAATTTTATTACCCGTTCCCGTTGTAGTGCCAGCCAAAAGATCACTTGGATTATCACTGGTTTTTTTCATTTTTTCACGGCGCCCGTTGCCCCCACATGTCTTGCGGAGTATAGCAGATATTCTCCCGCCGTTCCCTTTGGCGCCCCTGCCGGGTTGAGGAGTCCGATGGGCGGATACGCCGCCACCCCACCCGCCTCCATAGAGTAAAATCCCGCCATGGCCGGCAAAATTCCCCAGGCGTTCATTGACCAGGTGCTGATCCGGGTGGACATCGTTGACGTCATTGACCGGCGCGTGCCGCTGACCAAAAAGGGCAAGGAATACCAGGCCTGCTGCCCGTTCCACGACGAGAAGACCCCGTCGTTCACGGTCAGCCCCACCAAGCAGTTCTATCATTGCTTCGGCTGCGGCGCCCACGGCACCGCCATCGGCTTTCTCATGGACTACGCCAACCTCGGGTTCATTGATGCGGTGGAAGAGTTGGCGGAAGGGGCCGGGCTGCAAATGCCGGAACGCGGCGGGTCGCAGCCGGGACAGGCCGGGTCCGCCGCTTCCGGTGAAGATTCCCCGGCGCCGCTTCTGGCCATCGTCGAGGAAGCCGGCCGCTGGTTCCGGCAGCAACTGCGCACGCCCGAAGCAAAACAGGCCATCGCCTACCTCAAGGGGCGCGGCCTGGACGGGCGCATCGCCGCGGAATTCGGCATCGGCTACGCCCCGGACGGCTGGGACAATTTGCTGCGCGCCCTCGGCGGCGATTCCGGCAATTCCGGTAATGCGGCCCGCCAACAGCAGTTGCTGAAAGCGGGGCTGGTGGCAAAGCGCGACAAAACAGGCGCCCAATCCGGTTCCGGCACCGGTTCCGATTTCTACGACCGCTTCCGTAGCCGAATCATTTTTCCTATTGAAGACCATCGCGGCCGGGTGGTGGCTTTCGGCGGGCGCATTCTCGGCGACGGCGAACCCAAATACCTGAACTCCCCGGAAACCCCCCTGTTTCATAAAGGCGCGGAACTCTACGGGCTGCACCGCGCGCGGCGGGAGATCGGCCTTGAAGGCCGCAGCATCGTGGTGGAAGGCTACATGGACGTGGTCAGCCTCGCCCAGTTCGGCGTCAACAACGCGGTCGCCACCCTCGGCACCGCCACCACGCGCACCCACGTGCAGCGATTGTTTCGGCTGGCCGCGGAAATCGTGTTTTGCTTTGACGGCGACCGCGCCGGACGCGCCGCGGCGTGGAAGGCGATGCAGGCGGCGCTGCCGGAAATGCGCGATGGCCGGCAACTCGGCTTCCTGTTTTTGCCCGAGGGCGAGGACCCGGACACCGTGGTGCGCGCCGAGAACAAGGCCGGATTTGACGGGCGCGTGGCGCGGGCATCGCCGCTGGCGGATTTTTTGTTCGACTCCCTGATCAGTCAGGTGGACATGGAGCGCATGGATGGCCGCGCGCGGCTGGTGAGCCTGGCGAGGCCGCTGCTCGAGCAACTGCCCCGTGGCGCATTGCGGGAGATGATGTTCACCCGCCTGTCCTCGGTGAGCGGCCTGTCCGGGGAGCAACTCGGAAAAAGCGACGGGGAAGCGCTCATGGTGCGCGAACGCGGAATCCGGAAAAGCAAGCCGCCGGCCCAGGGGCAAATTTCGCCGCTGGCGCTGGCCACCAGCCTGCTGCTGCAGAACCCGGATTTGGCGGCCACGATTCCCGACCCGCAGCCCCTGCAAAAACTGAATATCCGGGGCGCGCAAGTGCTGCTGGGGCTGCTCGGGAAAATCGCCCGGGACCCGGACATTACCACCGCCCGCCTGCTGGAGTCGTTGCGCGGCGACCCGGCCCACGCCTACCTTGAAAAACTGGCCACGCGCCGCAATCTCATTGAGCGGGGGGTGCTGGCCGCCCAGTTCAACGACCTCCTCGCCCGCCTGCTGGAGAACCACGCCGAGCAACGCCGCCTGTCGCTGATCGAGAAGCTCCGGCAGGGGCCGGCGGGGGCCGAGAAACAGGCGCTGAAGCGGGAGATGAAGGCGTTGCTGGAGGCGCGAAAAGAGACCTTCAAAGCGCCCGCCGGGGATTGAAAGGGCCGGCTTCGTGATACAATCCGCGGTCGCATTTCCGGCGCCGGCCTGCGTTGGGGCTTTTCTGCGCCGGAGACTTTTCCCGATTGGTGATTCAAAGCATGGCCATGGCTGAATGATATGACCACTAAAACCCAAAACCAAAACACCCCGGACAAAGCCGCCGAAGCCGGGGCGGCGTCCGCCGGAAGCGGCCACGACCGGCAGCCGCAATCCGACCTCAAAAAACTGGTCCTCAAAGGCAAGGCCCAGGGCTTTTTGACCTACGCCGAGATCAACGACCACCTGCCGGAGAACATGCACGACACCGACCAGATCGAGGTCGTGGTCAACATGATCAACGACATGGGCATCGAGGTGGTGGACAAGGCCCCGGACAGCGACAGCATGACCCTGAAGCGCGACAACCCGGAGGACGAGGAGGTCGCCGAGGAAGTCGGCGCGGCCCTCAAAACCGCGGTGGAAAGCGAGTTCGGGCGCACCACCGACCCGGTGCGTATGTACATGCGCGAGATGGGCACCGTCGAGCTGCTGACCAGGGAAGATGAAATCGCCCTCGCCAAGCGCATCGAAGCCGGCAACCGCCAAAGCGCGCAGGCGGTGGCGCTGAGCCCGCGGGCGATCCGGTTGCTGCTGGACCTGGGCGCCAACATCGAGGCCGGCGAGGTTAAACTGACCGACCTCATCGTTGATTTCATGAAGCTCAACGCGCTGGACGATGAAACCGTGGCCACCCCCGGCGCGCCCGGACAAAACGCCGCGAAAAAAGAGGAAGAGGCGCCGAGCGGCCCGGAGCTGGCCGACGCCATCGCCCGTTTCAGGCGCATGCGCCGCACCTGGCGGGCGCTCGAGCGGGCTTGGGAGAGCCACGGCATCGGCAGCAAACAGGCGCTCAAAAACCGCATGAAACTGGGCGATGAATTCCTGCAGATGAAGTTCGTGCCGGCGCGGCTCGAAGTGCTGACCGCCACCCTGCACAACAGCATGAACGAGGTGCGCGACCACGAGCGGCAAATCGTCACCTACTGCGTCACCTACGGCAAGGCGCCGCGCAAGCTTTTTCTCAAGTATTTCAGCGACTGCGAAACCGACTCCCGCTGGTTCGACAAACTGGTCAAGGCCAGCCCCGACCAAGCCGCCAAACTGGAACGGCACCGCGACACCGTGGCCGAGAGTTTCCGGCTGTTCCTGGAATGCCGGCGCAAAACCGGCCTCGAAATCAGCCAACTCAAGGATTTGAGCCGCAAGCTTTCCATCGGCGAAGCCAGGGCGCGGCGCGCCAAAAAGGAAATGGTCGAGGCCAACCTGCGGCTGGTGATTTCCATCGCCAAAAAATACACCAACCGCGGCTTGCAGTTCCTCGACCTGATTCAGGAAGGCAACATCGGCCTGATGAAGGCGGTGGACAAGTTTGAATACCGCCGCGGCTACAAATTTTCCACCTACGCCACGTGGTGGATTCGCCAGGCCATCACGCGCTCCATCGCCGACCAGGCGCGCACCATCCGCATCCCCGTGCATATGATCGAGACCATCAACAAACTGAACCGGGTGTCGCGCGCAATTTTGCAGGCCCAGGGCAAAGAACCATCGGCCAAAGACATCGCCGCAGAAATGATTTTTCAAGAGATGCTGGGCAAAACCCCAACCCCGGAACTCAAAAAGGAAATTCAGGAACTGCGCGACAAAATGTGGCCAAAAGAGTTGGTGGACAAAGGCAAGAAGGGGATTAAAAACCTGCCGCAGCCGGTTGCCAAAGATATAAAGATGATTGAGCCAAAGGTTCGCAAGGTGATGAAAATCTCCAAGGAGCCGATTTCCATGGAAATGCCCATCGGCGACGACGAGGACTCGCACCTCGGCGATTTCATCGAGGACAAAAACATCAAGGCGCCCATCGACATCGCCACCAGTTCCGGCCTCAAAAACGCCACCCAGGAAGTCCTCGATTCGCTCACCGAACGCGAAGCCAAGGTCCTGCAAATGCGCTTCGGCATCGGCATGAACACCGACCACACCCTCGAAGAAGTCGGCAAACAGTTCGACGTCACCCGCGAACGCATCCGCCAGATAGAAGCCAAAGCCTTGAGAAAACTGCGCCACCCAAGCCGCTCCGACCACCTGCGCAGTTTTCTGGATAACACCTGAAAGACCGGACCGCAGTTCTCCCGCCGGGCCCGTAGCTCAGTTGGTTAGAGCAGGGGACTCATAATCCCTTGGTCGAAGGTTCAAGTCCTTCCGGGCCCACCATACTCACGGACATTGCCCTGCTATCTCCACCCCGCCATCTCCAGCATGGCGTGGAGCAACACGTTGCAGCCGGCTTCCAGGTCGCGCGGCTTTGCGGTTTCGGCTTCGTTGTGGCTGAGTCCGCCCTCGCAGGGCACGAATATCATCGCGGTCGGCACGACGGCGCTCAGCTGGCAGGCGTCGTGGCCGGCGCCGGAGACCATGTCGCGGTGGCGGTAGTTCAGTTTGGCGGCGGCGTCGCGCACCGCGGTGATGCAGCGCGGGTCAAACTTCACCGGCGGGCAGTTCCAGATTTCCGCCACATCAACATGGCATCCGCCTCCGGCGGCGATTTCATCGCAGCATGCCCGGAAGGTGCCGCACATTTGCGCCAGCGTTCCGGCGTCGGGATGGCGCATATCCAGCGAGAAACACGCGCTGCCGGGGATGGTGTTTCGCGACTGCGGCTCCACCGTCATTTTGGCGGCGGTGCCGACGCCGTGGGGGGCGTGTTCCAGGGCGATGCGTTGCGCCGCCTGAACCAGTTTGGCGGCGGCCACCAGCGCATCCCGGCGGCCGGGCATCGGCGTTGAGCCGGCGTGGGCGTCCTGGCCGCTGACGGTTATATCGTACCAGCGCAACGCCTGGCCGCCCATGACCACGCCGATGGTGTCGCCCTCCCGTTCCAGAATCGGGCCCTGTTCAATGTGCGCTTCGAAAAACGCGCCGATGGGATGCTCGCCGCAACGCTGTTCGCCGAAGTAGCCGATGCGCTTCAGTTCAGCGGCCAAGGTCTTGCCTTCGGCGTCCTCCCGCGACCACGCGAACTCTTTTTCAAACGCGCCGGCGAACACCCCCGAAGCGATCATCGCCGGGGCGAAGCGGCAGCCTTCCTCGTTGGTCCACACCGCGACTTCCACCGCGGCCTCGGTCTCGATGTCGTGGTCGTTGAGGGCGCGCACGACTTCGAGGGCCGCCAGCACGCCGTAGACGCCGTCGAATTTTCCGCCGTGGGGCTGGGTGTCGAGGTGGCTGCCGGAGACCACCGGCGGCAGGCGGTTGTTGCGGCCGTCGCGGCGGGCGAAAATATTGCCCATATCGTCAATGGTGACCGCGCAGCCGGCCTCGCGGCACCACGCCACCAGCAAATCCCGGCCCGCGCGGTCTTCGTCGGTCAGCGTCAACCGGCTCGACCCGCCGGCGACGCCGGGGCCGATCTCGCCCATGCGCATGATGCTGTCCCACAGCCGCTCGCCGTTGGTTCGAATGTCCGGGCTGAGGTTTGAACGCGAATCGGTCATCGGTGGTCGCCGTGGTCATCAACGCCCCGGCATGGTAGGAGTATAATCCGCGGCATGTCAAGCGCGGGCAAATCATCCAACACCGTGTGGCATCACGCCACGGTCACCCGCCGCCGCCGCGAGCGGCAAAACGGGCACCGCGGCGTCATCCTGTGGTTCACCGGCCTGTCCGGCAGCGGCAAATCCACCCTCGCCCACGCCGTCGAGGAGGAGCTGCACCAGCGCGGTTGCCGCACGTTCGTGTGCGACGGCGACAACGTCCGCCATGGTTTGTGCGGCGACCTCGGCTTCTCCGAAGCGGACCGCGCCGAAAACATCCGGCGCATCGGCCAGATGGCGAAGTTGTTCGTCGAAGGCGGCATGGTCGCGCTGACCGCGTTCATCTCGCCGTTCCGGGTTGACCGCCAGCGGGTGCGGATGATGGTGGACAACTCCGAAGATTTCATCGAGGTATTCTGCGACTGCCCGCTTGCGGTCTGCGAACAGCGCGACATCAAGGGCCTCTACCAGCGCGCCCGCAAAGGGGAAATTGCGGATTTCACCGGCATCTCCTCGCCCTACGAAATCCCGGAAAACGCCGACCTCGTGGTCAAAACCGGCACGGAAACCGTGGAGCAATGCGTCGGGCGGGTGCTGGAACTGCTGGAATCCCGCGGCGTGATTTCAAGTCCGCGGGCGCGGTAACCGGGCGCGCCGCGTTTGCACATTCCCCGGCAATAGGGCAATATCCCGCCCGTCAATCACTCCGCGCCCGCCGGAATCGGGATTATGGCCGTGCCTGAAATCACCCACCCCCAAACCGCACCCCGGCCCGCATCCCGGCCGGGATTCGCCGAACGCCGGATCAAAGGGATGCTGGCGGGGAGCGGCGTCGAAGTGAACGGGCCCAATCCCTGGGACCCGCAGGTAAGCCATCCCGGATTCTACCGGCGGGTGCTGGTCAACGGCTCGCTGGGGCTGGGGGAATCCTACATGGACGGCTGGTGGGAAAGCGCGCGGCTTGATGAAATGTACAACCGCGTGCTGCGTTCACCGAAACTTTACGAGCGTTCGTTCGCCGCCTACCTCGCCCCCTACCTGCTGTCGTGCTTCGCCAACCTGCAACACAAAGCGCGCGCCTTCCAGGTGGGCGAGGAGCACTACGACCTCGGCAACGACCTGTACCGGGCGATGCTCGACGAGCGCATGGTCTATACCTGCGGCTACTGGCGCGACGCCGCCAACCTCGGCGACGCCCAGCAACACAAACTCGAACTGGTGTGCCGCAAACTCGGCCTGCGGCCGGGCATGCGGGTGCTGGATATCGGCTGCGGCTGGGGCAGTTTCGCCAGGTACGCGGCTCAGAACTGCGACGTTGAAGTGGTCGGGGTGACGGTGTCCGCACAACAGGTCGAACTCGGCAACCAAAACTGCCGGGGGCTGCCCGTCGAACTGCGGCTGCAGGATTACCGCGACGTGGACGAGAAATTCGACGCCATCGTGTCCCTCGGCATGTTCGAACACGTCGGCCACAAAAACTACCGCGCTTATATGCGGGTCGCGCAACGCTGCCTCAAAGACAACTGCAAATTCCTGATGCAAACCATCGGCAAAAATCATTCGCGGGTGGGGGTGGACCCGTGGATTTCCAGGTACATCTTTCCCAACGGCGAAATCCCTTCGTTGCGGCAGATTTCATCATCGCTGGAATCGCTGATGGTGATAGAGGACGTCCACAACTTCGGCGCCGACTACGACAAAACCCTGATGGCGTGGTTCGACAATTTCCACAACGCCTGGCCGCAACTCCGGAAAAACTATTCGGAACGCTTCTACCGGATGTGGAAGTACTACCTGCACGCATGCGCCGGCGCGTTCCGCGCGCGCAACCTGCAACTGTGGCAAATCGTCATTTCCAACGGCGAACCGGAAGGCGCGTACCGGCGGCCGGATATGTGAAACCTCAGTTCCCCGCCGCGCCCAGCGTTCCTTTGGTTTTGCGCTCCGCGAGCACGTTGTCCATCCAGTCGGGGTCCATTTCCGGGACCGAGGACAGCAGCAGGTCGGTGTATTCGTGGAAGGGGGGCGAAAAAATATCGTCCTTGGGGCCTTGCTCGACGATGCGCCCTTCGAGCATGACGATGACTTCGTCGGCGATGGCGTTGACCGTGGCCAGGTCGTGGGTGATGAACATGTACGCCAGGTTCAACTCCTGCTGCAGGCGGTCGAGCAGTTTGAGGATGCCTTCGGCCACCAGTTGGTCAAGCGCCGAGGTGACTTCGTCGCAGATGATAAAGGTCGGATTGGCGGCCAGCGCGCGGGCGATGCAGATGCGCTGTTTCTGGCCGCCGGACAGCTCCCCCGGCAGGCGGTCGAGGAAGCGGTTCGGGTCCATCTCGATCATGTCCATCAACTCGCGCAGCCGCCGTTCTTTTTCGGCGCCTTCGAGGCCGAGGTAGAAGGACAGCGGACGGCCAACGATTTCGCGGATTTTCTGGCGCGGATTGACCGCCGTGTCGGCCATCTGGTAGATCATTTGCGCCTGGCGCAACTGCTCCTTGTTGCGTTTGCGGTAGTCCCTCGGATAACAAACGCCGTCATAGTACACGTCGCCCTGCTTCGGCGGCAAAAGCCCGGTGATGACCCTGGCGGTGGTGCTCTTGCCGCTGCCGGACTCGCCGACCACGGCCACGGTGTGGCCGCGATGAACCTCAAAATCCACATCCACCAGCACCGTCACCGGGCCGTAGGCGGCGGTCACGTTTTCCACCCGGATGAGCGGCGTCTCTTCGGGCGGCGGCGCGATTTCCTGCTTCTTGAATGAGCGCACCGCCCACAATGACTTGGTGTAGTCCTTTTCGGGCGCCGACAGCATTTTGCGGGTCTCGGCCTCTTCCACGGTTTCGCCGTAGCGCAACACCATAATTTTGTCCGCCATCTGCGCCACCACCGCGAGGTCGTGGGTAATGTAAATCGCCGCGCAGTTGAACTGTTCGACGATGTCGCGCATGGTCACCAGCACTTCGATCTGGGTGGTAACGTCGAGGGCGGTGGTGGGTTCGTCGAAGATCAGCAGGTCGGGCCGGCACGAAAGCGCCATCGCGGTCATGGCGCGCTGCAGCTGCCCGCCGGAAACCTGGTGGGGATAGCGGAACCCGATTTCGCCGGGGGTGGGCATTTTGATCTTGCCGTACAGGTCTTTGGCGTCTGCGTACGCTTCCTCGCGGCTGCCGACTCCGTGCTCAACCACGGTTTCGGCGAACTGGTCTATGAGTTTGTGGGCCGGATTGAACGACGCCGCCGCGCTTTGCGCCACGTAGGCGATCCTTGAGCCGCGCAGTTTTCGCTTTTCCTCTTCCGACGCTTCGGTGAGGTCAATGCCGTCGAACACGATGCGGCCGCCGTTGATGCGGCAGCCGGGCTTGGCGTAGCCCATGGCGGCGATGCCGATGGTGGATTTGCCGGCGCCGGATTCGCCGATCAGGCCGAGCACTTCGCCACGGTGCAGGGTCAGGTCAACGCCCTTGACGATCTGGTGCCATTCTTCATCGGAGAAGCCTTCGATGCAAAGGCCCTTTATTTCCAGCAGGGGTTTGCCGTCCGGTTTGCCCGGTTTGTTTTCCTCAGTGCTCATCTTTCAGTCCACTCGTTTTGTGCAGGAACCAGTCCACCACGAAGTTGACGCCGATGGTCAGAAGCGCGATCGCCGCCGCCGGCAGCAGCGGGGTGATGTCGCCGTAGGTAATTAACGTGGCGTTGTCGCGCACCATGGATCCCCAGTCGGCGGTGGGCGGCTGCAGGCCGAGGCCGAGGAAGCTGAGCGCGCTGATGGTCAGGAACACGAAGCAAAAGCGCAACCCGAATTCGGCCACCAGCGGCGGCATAATGTTCGGCAGCACTTCCTTCAGGGTAATCCACGACACGCCCTCGCCGCGCAGGCGCGCCGATTCAATGTAGTCCATGACCACCACGTTGAGGCTTACCGCGCGGGCGATGCGAAATACCCGGGTGGAGTCGAGCACGCCGATGACCACGATCAGGGTGGGGATGGAGGTGCCGAAGATGGTGAGCAACAGCATGGCGAAGATGAGCGCGGGAATGGCCATCAAGACGTCCACCGTGCGGCTGGTCAGCTGGTCGTACCAGCCGCCCAGCACCGCCGCCATGATGCCCGCGGTGCCGCCAAGAAAGAACGCCAGCAGCGTGGTGATGAGGGCGATGCCGACGGTGTTGCGCGCGCCGTAAATCAGGCGCGTCAGCATGTCGCGGCCGAGGTTGTCGGTGCCGAGGAAAAACTCGCCGCCCTCGTGTACCCAAACGTCAAACTCCGCGCCGACGATTTCCGATTCGCCGTAGGGCGCCAGCAGCGGCGCGAGGGCCGCCACCAGAACGTAGACGATGATGACGATGAGGCCGAACTGGGCGGTCAGGGGCGCCTTCTTGAGTTCGCGCCAGGCGACCGCCGTCTTGCTCTGGGTTTTCGGCAGTTGTCCCGGTGATTCGTTGCTGGTGGTCGGTTCCGTCATTTGGCCCTCATTTGGGATGCAACAGCCTCGGATTGGTAAGGATGGAAAGAATATCCGCGGTCAGGTTGAGCAGCACGTAGGTGGCGGCGAACACCAGGCTGCACGCCTGCACCACCGGCAGGTCGCGGCGCTGCACCGAATCCACCAGCAGTTGCCCGAGGCCGGGATAGACGAACACCACCTCAACCACCACCACGCCGACGATCAGGTACGCGAGGTTGATGACGATGACGTTGATGATCGGCGCCCAGGCGTTGGGCAATGCGTGGCGGGTGATGATTCGCCCGCGCGGGATGCCCTTGAGCGCCGCCATTTCGATGTACGGGCTGGCCAGCAGGTTGATGATCGCGGCGCGGGTCATGCGCATCATGTGCGCCACCACCACCAGCGTCAGGGTCGTAGCCGGCAGGATGCAGGCATAAACCCGGTCAAAAAACGGCGTGTCAAGGCTGACGTTGGCGAGGCTCGGAAACCACCCCAGGTTCACCGCGAACACCAGGATCAGGATGTAGGCGACGAAAAATTCCGGCGTGGAGATGGACGACAGGGTAAGGACGTTCACCACGCGGTCGTAAATACTGTTGCGGTACAACGCCGCGAGGATGCCGAGGGTCAGGGCGATGGGCACCGAAATGATGGCCGCCATGAGGGCCAGGAACAAGGTGTTGGCGAACCGGCCGCCGATCAGTTCCGCGATCTCCCGCTGGTTGGATATGGATACGCCGAAGTCCCCCTGGAGTATGCCGCCGAGCCACGAAAAGTAGCGGATGTAGCCCGGCTGGTCGAGGCCCATCTGTGCGCGCAGCGCGGCCACGGTCTCCGGCGTCGCCGACTGCCCGAGCATCGCCTGGGCGGCGTCCCCCGGCAGCAAACTGACGCCGAGGAAAATGATCAGCGACACCACCACCAGCGTCACCAGCCCCAGGGACAGGCGATGGACGAGCATTCTCAGAATGTCATTCACGGGTTATTTTTGGTGATGATCGTTGGTGTTGGGTATCGGGTGGATGCAACCGGGGCGGCTTTGCCGATGCCGTCGGGCAAAGCGCCCGGTTGCGGTGGGGTTACGAGAACCACCACCTCTCCATAAAGCGCAGGCCGTCCTTGTCCCAGTTCGCCGCCATATCGCCGTGGGCGACGTTGTTGGCGATGGCGTGGATGTAGTTGTTGAACACCGGCACGATGGTGCCGCCTTCGTCGGAGACGATGCGCTGCATCTCGACGTACATGTCGCGGCGTTTGCTTTCATCGAGTTCCGAGCGCGCCGCCACCAGCAGGCGGTTGAACTCCGCGTGCTGCCAGTTGGCGTCGTTCCACTTGGCGTCGGCGGAATAGGCGGTGGAAAACATCCAGTCTTCGGTTGGCCGCCCCGACCAGTAGCACATGCACCAGCCTCGGTTGTCGGTGTTCCACACGTTCGCCCAGTAGCCGTCGTTGGGCTCGCGCAGCACGTTGATGTTGATGCCGGCTTTGGCGGCGTGTTCCTTGAACAATACCGCGGCATCCACCGCGCCGAGGAACGCCGCGTCCGCCGCCGAAAGATCCACGCTCAACTTCGACTCGCCGGCCTGCTTGAGATAATACCTGGCCTTGTCCGGGTCGTAGGATCTCTGCGGCAGGTCGGCGGCGTAGTAACGCTGGGATGCGGCGATGGGATGGTCGTTGCCGAGCGAACCGTGGCCGCGCAGCACCGTCTGCAACAGCGCCTCGCGGTCGAGGGAATACTTGAGCGCCAGGCGAATGTTGTTGTCGTCGAACGGCTTCAGGTTGGTTCGCATCGGAATCGAAAAATGCGCGGTGCTTCCCGCGATCTCTTCGATCTTGATGTCCTTGTTGCGCTCCAGGAGGTGCAGGGTTTTGATGTCGCAACGGTCCATGAAGTCAATCTCGCCGGTGGTCAGCGCGTTGGTGCGCGCCGACACGTCGCTGATGGTGATCATCTCGATCTCATCAAAATGCGCGCGCCCTTCTTTCCAGTAATTCGGATTGCGCTTGAGGTTGAGGCGAATGCCGGGTTCGTAATTAACGATGGAATAACCGCCGGTGCCGATGCCTTCCGACCAGTCGGCCTTGCCGTCTTTGGACGGCATGATGCCCATGTGGTAATCGCCCAGCATAAACGGGAAGTCGGCGTTGCCGCCGTTCAGCTTGATGACCACGCTGTTGCCGTCGGCTTTGATCTCGGTGATGGCATCAACGACGAACTTGGCGACCGAGGTGGAATCTTCGCCACGGTGATGGTTGAGGGTGGCGACCACGTCTTCGGCGGTCAGGGTTTTGCCGTTGTGAAACTCCACGCCCTTGCGAAGGTGGAAGGTCCAGGTTTTGGCGTCCGGCGTCACGTCCCAGCTCTCGGCGAGTTCGCCGACCAGTTGGCCGTGAT
Source organism: Candidatus Poriferihabitaceae bacterium (assembly GCA_965212085.1). GTDB lineage: Bacteria > Pseudomonadota > Gammaproteobacteria > Arenicellales > Poriferihabitantaceae > JAHRAW01. The sequence continues at coordinate 741,711 of OZ243042.1, forward strand.
TGTCAACTTCGGTGAGGAAGTTGTAGCGCGTCATGCCCGAACTGTTGGTGAAGTCGTTCTCGTAAGTGCCGGGGTCGAGGGAGTCGGTGGTCGAACCGTGCCCGACGCCGGCGCGAAACTTCCCGCCTTTTTTCGGCGCCGCCTGAGCGGTGGTTAACATCCCCGGTGCCATCGCAGCCAACCCCAGCATTGAGGTCGCGCGCACGAATTCGCGGCGGGAGATTCGTCCGCTGTTCAGTTCATTTGTGAGTTTTTCAAGTTGTGCCATTGGTTTGTCCTCCAAGTTCAAGTTTCAAGTGCAAAAGTGCAAAGTTATGTGTCAAGCGTTCAAAAACCAGTCTCATGTCATATTTCAGGCCATATCTGCTTGATTATCCTAAAATAAATAACAGATGCGGCACACTCTAACAGAAAAATACGCGGCGCGCCACAAGCCGGCGATACATCCCCAAGAAAATCCAGGCCACGCCCGACGCCTACTCAAAGCAAAATTCCGGATAAACCTCGGTGCGAATGCGCTCGCCGGGCTTGATTCCGAGTTCGGTCATGAGTTGCGAATGATCCGGGTCCATGCCTTCTTTGCGAAAACACACGCGCACATCGTCTCCCAGCCATTGGGTGTTGAACACCTTGAGATCCCGCCCTTCGGAAAGGTTGCCGGAGCCGCCGTGAATGATTCGGCCATTGAACACCGCGCAGTCGCCGGGCGCCATGTCCCAGCTTAACAGTTCGTAACTTTCCCGGTCGCCCTCAATATCCGGGAACGGTTCGCTGTCATCGCCGGAGTCGTTCCGCTGGTCGCGTTCATCGCCGGTGAGCGCGCCGAAGTTGGCCTGCCGAAAACGGCGCTTCCAGCGGTGCGAGCCGCGCACAAACTCCAGCGCGCTCTTTTTTTCAACCGCAACCAGCGGCATCCAGATTGAACAGGTGTCGAAACCCTTCACCGACCAGTAAGGTTCGTCCTGGTGAAAGGGCGTGCGAAACTGCGTGCCGGGGGTGCGCACAAAAACCGCGTCAAAAAAGAAATTGATCCGCGTGGCATCAAGCATCCGCGCCGCTATTTTGGCAATCGGCGATTGCTCGACAAACTCGCGGTATTCGGCAATATCCCGCCACGCCTGGTTGTCGTAAAAACAGACGTTGCCGCCGGCGTCCCGGTCCCAGATGCGCCCGCGCACGGTCGGCTCGGCGATATTTTTTTCGATCCCGGCGCGCAACTTCTCGATCCACTCCAAAGCGATGGCCCGCCGCAGCAGCACCACGCCGTCTTCGGCAAAGTCGCGCACCGTTTGTGATGTGATGGGTGATGTGATGGGTGGCATGGTGCGCGCAAATATAGCGTCTTCGTTCATTGGCAATAACCATAGCAGGCCGGTGTTGCTTTGTCCACAATATGCCGCTCACATCGCCCCGATGTTTGAGAATAAATGCGCCGGCGGTGTGCTAGACTGCCCACAGCGCAGAATTTTTTGATGCACAACTCCTTGAACTGAGAGGATAGTCCGATGAAAAAACTTCTGTCATCTGTCTCATCTGTCATCGCCCTGCTGTTGCTGCCGGTGACGGTCGCGGTGGCGGTCGTAGTGTCGGCGGTGTCGGCGGCGCCGGCGTTTGGCCAGACCCAGAGTTTGCCGAATCCTCTGGGCGAGTATGTGACCACCATCACCCATGCCAGTGAGATCTACCGCAACACCGGCGGCAAATTCCAGAGCCTGCAATTCTCGGCGGACGGCCGCACGATATGGCTGGTGGCCGGTGAACATAACGATAACAAAGTCCTTATATTTACGCTGTCCACCGGATTTGACCCATCTACGGTGACCGGCGTTACCACGTTGACGACCTTCGCCCCCACCACCGGTTTCTTTACGGCCATCCTGGTCACCCCTGACGGCCGCCGGGTGTTCATCACCAATGGCACGAGCAGGCGCGTCCTCGCGTACGATTTATCCAGGGCCTTTGATCTGTCCACCGCCACCGCCGCCGCCACCGCCTTTTTCACTCTGCCCGTTGGCCAGCCCGAGAGCCTGGCGTTTTCATCCGACGGACGCCGGATGTTTATTGGGGAGGCGACCCTCGTCGTCGCCCAGTACAACCTGGACGCCCCGTTCAGCTTCACCGGCACTCCCGAATTGGAGAGACGCGTTACCCTGGACGTCTCACTCACCGGTAACCAGGCTCGTGCCTACGACTTGGAGTTTCTCAATAGCGGCGCAACATTGTATGTCTCGAGTGCCCAGTCAGGTGGCCCCACTGGCTTGGACCCTGTTTTTCAATTTGACCTGTCCACCGCCTACGACTTCAACACCTTGAACCCCAAGCCTTCAGCGATGGCGCCGGTGGGGGATGTCAACCTGCGGGGCATTGCATTCAATCCTGATGCCAGCAGCATCTTTGCCACATATGACAGCATCGGCGGCGCTACTGGAGAAATTGCGGTGTACGAGACCGTCGCCGCCGACCTCGTACCGACCTTCGGCGACATCACCACCATCAACCTGGGTTACGTGCCCGGCGCAGTCGTCAATGTGACCCTGCCCGCGGGCAGCGGTGGCAACGGCGCCCTGCGTTACGTCCTGCTCCACCGCGAAGGCCCGAACCTGGCCGCGCTCGGGTTGAGTTTCGGCGACCGTGTCATCTCCGGCACCGTGCCCGCTATGGCAGCGCTGGACGACTCCGTGTTTGACTATCGGATGCAGGACGCCGACGACAACGGTGGGGCGGACGACCGGGCGGATATACTCCTCACGATCACCATTGAGGAAGACCCCGCCCCGACCTTCAGCGTTGCCTCCATCCCCACCCAAACCTACATCCCGGGCGAAACCGTCAGCCTGACCCTGCCGGCGGCCACCGGCGGCAACGGCGCGCTGAGCTACTTCCTGCTTGACGGGCTTGGGAGTCAGGCCGATCTTGGGCTGACGTTTGACGGCGCCACCCGCGTCCTCTCCGGCACCATACCCATTTCGTTCACGCCGGCGAACGATAATACCTTCACCTACCGGGTGCAGGACGCGGACACCAATATGGCGGCCACGGACTCTGCGGATCTGTTCCTGACGCTCAACATCGTCGCCGACTCCGCCCCGGCCTTCAGCGTCGCCTCCATCCCCACCCAAACCTACATCCCGGGCGAAACCGTCAGCCTGACCCTGCCGGCGGCCACCGGTGGCAACGGCGCGCTGAGCTACACCCTGATCAACCCCAGCGGCTCAACCCTGGCCGAACTGGGGCTGGCCTTTGACGGCAACGCCCGCACCCTCATCGGCACCATCAGCGACAGCGCCCCGTTGCAGGCCGGCATGTTCACCTACCGCGTGCAAGACATGGACACCAACCGCGCCGCCGCCGACCGAGACGACTTGACGCTGGACATTACCGTTGTCGGCCCCCCACCGAACCTCGCCGCGACTTCCGTGGCGTTTGCCGGCAACCTGCCCACCGCCGAGGAAAACGGCGTTGCCGTGACCATGTTGACTTCGGGGCAGACGGGGCTGACGCTGAATGTTGAAGTGGCGAATACGGCTGCTCCGGCAACAGCCGCGATGATTCAGGTGTATCGCTCTCCGACCGCCGTGGTTGCGGGCAGCCCGCCGACCGTCCCCGCATGCGGCGGCGACAACGTGCGGTGCGCGGCGGGCCAGCCCGCAGTCATCGGCGCGTTTGCGTCCGGCGGCGCCACGCCCCAAACCTCCGCCACCTTCGTCGCGCCCGGGTCGAACGGCCTGTATCATTTTTTCGCCTGTTTCACCGATGCCGCCGAGACCACCACCCTCGACGATAACTGCACCACCACAATACAAGCGCGGGTGGGGGCGACGCCGCCCAACCCCGACGTCCCCAACAATGGCGCTACCGCTGTAAGACTCATGGTGCCCGGCACGTTTGACAGCGATATTGGAAGTGTCTCGGATGAAGACGGCTTTCTGGTCGCGCTTGTATCCGGCGGCACCTACCAGATTGATGCCGAGGCTACAGGCGGGAATCTGGATACCGGCATCGCGTTATTTCCGCCCGGACAGGCCTTCTTTGGTTCAGATTGCGATGGCTCCGATTCGCTTGCGGCGAATAACGACTTTGGAAGTGGCAGCGATTCCCGAATTACACATGCGGCGACACAAACCGGAGACCACTTGCTTTGTGTCTACGGATCGACGATCACCCAGGGCAATTACCGGCTGACGGCGGCTGTTACAGTCGCGCCGCCGGTGGCGGTTTCTTTCGGCGACGACGGCACCACCGGCGCGGTCACCGAAGACGCCGCCACCACCACCGCCGAAGGCACCCTGACCGTCACCAGCGGCGACGGCAACACCGACGTCGTGGCGCAGACCGATGCCGACGGCGAATATGGCCTGTTCAGCATCAACGCCGACGGCGGGTGGACCTACACACTCGGCGGCAACACCGACAATGACAACGCCGTCAACGCCCTGGCGGCGGGCGCCACCATTGACGACACCTTCACCGTCGTTTCCGCAGCCAACTCCGCCGCCACCGTGGTCATCACCATCACCATCACCGGCGCGAATGACGCGCCCACCGTCGCCATCACCGCACCGGCTACGGACGGTATGCAGGTACTCTTCGGCGCGTCGGTCACTCTGACCGCCAGCGGCGCCGACCCGGATGCCGGGAACACCCTGACCTACGAATGGAGCGCGAACCCCGGCGTCGGCACTTTCGCCAATGCCAACGCCGCCCGTACCACCTGGACCGCCCCCGCCAGCGGCACCGACCCGGTCACCCTGACCCTGACCGCCACCGATGACGCCCCCATGCCCGCCACCGACACCGCACAAGTCACCGTCAACCCGGTCGCGCCGGCGCCGGACTTGAGCATTGCCGCCGCGCCGGTGGTGGATACGACTGCACAAACGCTGGCCTACACGGTAACCAATGCGGGCATCCAAGCGGCGGTGGTCGATGTGGCGGTGAACGTTGTGCGCGCGACTTCCAATACCGCGCTCAACCCGGCAGACCTGAGCGCCGCCCTCGCCGCCACGACCTGCACCCCCGCAAGCGGCGCGGCGCCGGACCCTTGCCGGGCGGTCATAGACGGCGAGCTGAGCGCGCCGGTTCCGGCAAATGACGGCACCGACGACGGCACATTGGAGCAAACGATTACCGCCGTCATCACGCCGGCCGATGGGATGAATTATTATTACCTCGTCTGCGTCACGGTTGACGCAGATACCGACTGCTCGCCCTACAGCACCGCCGCGAACTTTGCCGACCCGCTTCATTTCTCCACGGACTCCGTCGCCGACCAGGTCTGGCGGGTGAACGAACCCGTGGAAGAGCAACCATTCATGGCCAACTCCCTGAGCGGTGGTTCCGGCGGCGGTTACACCTACGCCCTGTCTCCGATTCCGCCCGGGGTAACCTTTGACAGCATGACCCGCCGCTTGTCCGGCACCCCAACCGGGACAAGAAACCCCAGGCTGACCACCTTGACCGGAATGGACAGTGACGGCACGGAGGTGGAGCTGATGTTCATGGTCTCCATCGTCGAGAATCGGGTGCGTGTGACGGTGACGGCAAATGGCATGAGCGGCACGGCATTCACGTTCCCCGAAGACGTCGGGACCATTCGACTGGCGGTAACGGCGGAGCTGCTGCCGGCAGGGTCAACAAGAAGAGGGACGGTTTCCCCCGTGATGATCATGGCTGCCGATGGATTTGGATTGTCCGCACCGGCATTGCAGCCCGATGACTACCTGAGAGAAACACCGGTTGCGGGCAATCCCGCACTTGAAATTCCAGAGGGGGTTATGAGCAGAACATGGATGTACGACCTGGAGATTGTGGCCGACAGTGTGGTGGAGTTTGATGAAATGCTTCTCTTCAACGTCAGTGTAGGCGGCCTCAGTGAAAGCCGGAATCAATGGACTATTACCATTACCGACCCCGGCACAGCGAGCATTGAGCTGACACTGAGCCCGTCCATCATCTACGAAGACAGCGGCTCCACGCTTGGCGGAGTTACCCCTGTCATGGCGACGGTGCGGAGTTTAACGACACTGGCAAGAGCCGTTGACATAAGTTTGTCGGCGGCGGGCGGTACGGCGGAGGATACGGAGTTCAGCGTGGCGCGCACCGACGGCCGCCCGCTGGAGGAATTTGGTGAACTGGATCAGCGCGTCTTGAGCATTACCCGGGAGCTCACGATAACCCCGGTGATGGACACTGTCAGCGAGGGTGACGAAACGGTGATACTGACCGCTTCCGGCACCGGCGATGACGCGGGCATTACAGCCATGGCCACCTTGACTATTCGGGACGGTATGCAGCCGGACAGTGCGCCGGTACTCAGCGGCGGCATAAACGACCAGAGGTACTCAACGGTTGCGGCGATTGAACCCGTGACCCTGCCGATAGCGACCGGCGGCAACGGCCCGTTGCGTTACAGCATTGCCCCGGAGTTGCCGGCCGGCCTGAGCTTTGACGATGCCACCCGCGTCCTAAGCGGTACCGCGACGTCCGCCGGCACTGACACATTTACCTACACCGCGCACGATACCGACTCCAACATCGCCGACAGCGATGCAGCCGCACTGGATTTCATGATCCAGGTCACTACCCCGCTGACCTTCGGTAGCGACCCCGTCCTGCCTTCGGCTTTGACTTTTCTGGTTGACGAGGCGGTCAACATCACCCTGCCGGACGCCACCGGCACCGGCACTGGCGCAATCACCTACGCCATTACCGAAACCTTGCCCAACGGCCTGAGCTTCACCGCCGCCAGCCGCGTCTTGAGCGGCACCCCGACCGTCGTCCAACCCGCCATGACCTACACCTACACCGCCACCGACAGCGACACCCCGCCCACCACCGTGGAACTGACTTTCAGCATCACCATCAGGGTCGCCGACGTCCCCGGCGACGGCTCCACCACGACGAGACTCATGGTGCCCGGTACGCTCGACAGTGATATTGAAAATGTCTCGGATGAGGACGTCTTTTTGGTCGCGCTCGTACTCGGTGGCACCTACCAGATTGATGCCATGAGAACCAGCGGGAATCTGGATACCGGCATCGCGTTATTTCCGCCCGGACAGGCGTCCTTTGGTTCAAACTGCGCCGGCCCCCCCGGCTCAGGCCCACTTGCGGCGAATGACGACTTTGGAAGTGGCAGCGATTCCCGAATTACCTATACGGCGACACAAACCGCAGACCACTTGCTTTGTGTTCAGGGATCGACGACCACCCAGGGCAATTACCGGCTGACGGCGGCTGTTACAGCCGCGCCGCCGGTGGTGGTATCTTTCGGCGACGGCGGCACCACCGGCGCGGTCACCGAAGACGACAACACCGCCAACACCGCCACCGGCACCCTGACCGTCACCAGCGGCGACGGCAACACAGACGTCGTGGCGCAGACCGATGCAGACGGCGACTATGGCCTGTTCAGCATCAACGCCGACGGCGGGTGGACCTACACACTCGGCGGCAACACCAACAATGAGAACGCCGTCAACGCCCTGGCCGGCGGCACCGTAGCCGACCCGGTCACCGTAGCCGACACCTTCACCGTCGTTTCCGCAGCCAACTCCGCCGCCACCGTGGTCATCACCATCACCATCACCGGCGCGAATGACGCCCCCACCGTCACCATCAGCGCACCGGCTACGGACGGTATACAGGTGGAATTCAACTCCGTGGTCACGCTGACCGCCACCGGCGAAGACGTGGATACCGGCGACACGGCCAACCTGACCTACGCCTGGACCGCAAACCCCAACGTCGGCAGTTTCGCCAATGCCGCCGCCGCCAGTACCACCTGGACCGCTCCCGACAGCGGCGACGACCCGGTTACCCTGACCCTGACCGCCACCGATGACGACGCCACCACGCCCCTCTTCGGCATGGCAACGGTCACCGTCAACCCGGTCGCCGTGGCGATTACCTTCGAAGACGGCACCACCGGCGGCGTCAACGAAGGCGACACCACCCCCATTACCGTCAACCTGGTCGTAACCAGCACCGGCAGCAACGACGTGGTGGCGCAGACCGGCGAGGACGGCCAGTATGGCGAGTTCTCCATCACCGCCGCCGGCGTCTGGACCTACACCCTGGACAACTCCAACGCCGCCATCAACCCCCTGGCGGCGGGCGCGACTCTTGACGACCCCTTCACCGTGGTCGCCGCCGCCGACTCCACCGCCACCGTGGTCATCACCATCACCATCACCGGCGTCAACGACGCGCCCACCCCCCGCATCAGCGCCCCGGCGGCGGGTACCGATGTGCCCCGCGGCGCCACCATCAACCTCGTCGGCAGCACCAGCAGTGACCCGGATACCGGCGACACCCTGACGTTTGCGTGGGACGACGACGAGGACTTCCCCGGCACATTTGGCGACGCCACCGCCGCCGATACCACCTGGACCGCGCCGGACGCCATTACCGGCGTTACCTTGAAATTGACGGTCAGCGATGGCACCGCAATGCCCAACACCACGGTCTTCGTCAATGTGGTGGATATCGTCATCACCATTATCGGCGACACCACCGGCGAAGTCACCGAAGACGGCGACCTCACCGACACCGGCGCCCTGACCGTGACCAGCAACGACGGCAACAACGACGTGGTGGCGCAGACCAATACAGACGGCACCTACGGCCTGTTCAGCATCGGCGCCGACGGTGCCTGGACCTACACCCTCGGCAGCAACCCCGACAACGAGACCGCCGTCAACGCCCTGCACGGCCGCAACGGCGGCGATGAGCAAACGGACACCTTCACCGTGGCCGCCGAAGCCGACCCCGCCACCACCGTGGAAGTCGTCATCACCGTCACCGGCGCCAACGACGCCCCCACCGCCACCATCAGCGCGCCCACGGACGGCGCCGACGTTGAGTTCGGCGTCGCCATCCCGGCCACCGGCACCGGCACCGACCCGGATACCGACGACACCCTGACCTACGAATGGACGACCAATCCGGCGAACCGGGGCAGTTTTGCCAATGCCGCCCTTGCGAGCACGATGTGGACCGCCCCCAACACCGGCACCGACCCGGTCACCCTGATCCTGACCGCCACCGATGACGCCGCCACGCCCGGCACCGACACCGCCGAAGTCATCGTCAACCCGGTCGCCCCGGCGGTCACCTTCGGCGGTGTTATGGCCGGCGCCGTCACCGAAGCCGCCGCTACCGACACCACCACCGCCACCGGCACCCTGACCTTCACCACCGCCAGCAGCAATAAAAACGTCGTAGCCCAAACCGACACGCCCGGCACCTACGGCAGTTTCACCATCACCGCCGCCGGCGCCTGGACCTACACCCTGGACAACACCAACCCCGTGGTCAACGCCCTGAACGTCGGCGACACCCCCTTGATGGACACCTTCACCGTAACCGCCTCCGTCAACCCCACCGCCACCGTGGACGTCACCATCACGGTAACCGGCAGAAACGACCCGCCGGTGGCGGTGGTCATGATCAACGGCGTCATCGGGACCGGGGGAAGCATATCCGTAGAACAAGGCACCATGGTGACGCTGGACGGCAGCGGCAGCAGCGACCCGGACAACGACCCGATGACCTACCTGTACCTGTGGACGCAGACCGGCGGCGAGACCATCACGCTCACCCCCGGCGGCACCGATGCCATGGGTCGCGCCATGAGCGCCGACCAGCGCCCCACCTTCACCACCCCGCCGGCGCGCACGCCCCTGGAGTTCATGCTGGCGGTAACCGCGGGGGGCGACACCGACACGGCAATGTTCACCGTCCAAGTGATGAACCGCGACTCGGAACGCGCCCTGAAACAAACCCTGGCGGCTTTCGGGCGTGCTTTTGCGGCAAGCACGGTAGAGATGTTTGACGACCACCTGTTCGGCGCCAACGCCGCAACCCGCGCCAATCATCTCACCGTGGGCGGCCACCAACTTGACCCGTCCATCCTCCGCCCGCCCCGCCCTGTTCTCGGCTTGAATCAGGCGGGGCCGGGATTTCCCGTTCCGACCGGAGCGGCGGAACCCATTGATTCCGGTGCCATAACCGCCGTCGCCAATGCCATCCAGGGCGCCGCCGCGTCCCCCGATGGCCTGCTCTCGCAGAGTTCCTTTACCTTCGCCTTGAACAACGCCGCCGGCAAGGCCACCCCGTGGAGCGTGTGGGCGCGCGGCTCCCACAACAGTTTCAACGGCAAGCCCGAAGATGACTTCAGCCTTGGCGGCGAGGTCTCTTCCGGCTACCTCGGCTTTGACTATCGCGCCGGCCCCGCCACCCGCTTCGGCCTTGCGATTTCCGAAAGCAGCGGCGACGTGGACTATCAAGACGGCCGCGAAGACAGCAAAGGCGACCTCGACGCCGACCTCACCAGCGTCCTCCCCTATATCCAATGGCAGCCCACCGAGCACATTGATGCCTGGGCCGCGCTCGGCTATGGCAAGGGAGACGCCGAACTCGCCACCGACGGCGAGGACGTTGCCGCCGAGACCGACATTGAAATGCGGATGGCCGCTTTCGGCATGCGCAGCCGCTCTTTCGGCGACGGCCAGGAATTGACCTGGGGACGCGCCGAATTGGCCTGGAAAGCCGGCGCCTTTGCCGTGGAGACGAAATCGGATGCGGTGGCGGATGAGGATTTGCCGGGCCTGACCGTCAATTCCAAACGCCTGCGAGTTGCCATGGAGGGGCGGATGCCCGGCGAGGTATCCGCAAGCGGCGGCCGCTTCACTCCGAACTGGGAGACCGGCCTGCGCTGGGATGAAGGCGACGCCGAGGAGGGCGCCGGTGCGGATGTTCGCCTGGGGTTTGATTACGCCAACCCGACCACCGGCTGGGAAGTGTCGGCCCAGGCCGGTTTCCTGGTGGCCCACGCCGAGCAGGATTACGATGAGTGGGACGCCGGTTTGCAGGCGCGGCTCAACCCCGGCGCACAAGGTGGGATAGCGGTCACCTTTGAACCAACCTGGGACAACGGCAAAGCCCGCCAGCATCTGGGGCTGGATTTTTCCAATACGCTGGGGAAACAGACCGGGCGCGCGGTGCGCCTGGACGGCTTGCGGATGGAGTTAAGCGGCGCGCAGGATAATGGCGATGGCGACAGCGACGCCGGATTGACCATGGAACTGAGCGGTTCCCTGCCGAATCAAAGGCTGGCTTTCAGCTTTGAGCCGGCCTGGAACGACGGCCGCACCAGCCAGCGCATGGGGCTGGATTTCTCCGCGGCTTTGGGCAAATGGATGCGCCCCGGCCTGCGTCTGGAGTTGGCCGGGGAGCGCAATGAACGGGACGATGATGGCGCCGAACACAAGATTGAACTGACCCTGGAATACACGCCTCAACGATAAGGGTTCTGATTGACGCCGCCTCTGCGTGGTTGCGGCTGGTTTGGCGAGTCAGTCCCGCAGGAACGCCAGTATTTTTCGGTTCGCGCCGTCAATGAACGCCGCGCGGTCAAAGCCCGGCGGATCTATGGCGACGGGGATGTGTTCCTGTTCGGTCAGCCACTTCGGGAAGGGGGCGATGAAAGCGTTATGATGACCGGCGATGACGGCGTAGTTCACTCGTTGCGGGGGAATGTGTGCGCGCAAGTACTCGGCGTGAAACGGGTAGCGCAGCAGCGCGTCATGTTCAAAACGCAGTATCAACACATCTGCTTGCAGGTTGGCGAGTTCCGTCGGATCAAAAACATGGCCGACCGGCGCGACCAGGGCGATCTTGCGAAAAGACAAAGGTTTTGCTTCGGGGCCGGCGGAGTGTATTGCTGAAAACCACAGCGCCCTGATCCGGCGATACACCCGCGACCAAAAAGGCGCGGGCGTCCCGCAAAAAGCCTCGTCCTTTGCGAGGTTTTGCCGGCAATGGCGTATCAGCACGGCCATATCGAAACTCATCCCGGCGGCGGTCAGCAGCGTCGCCCCTCCCAACGAATAACCGACCGCGCTGACGTTCCCCGCGTCAATCACCGGCTTGAATGCCGGTATGGCTTGCACGGCGGCAAGCGTTGCCCTGATTTCGCTAACGCGCTGCGCCACCGCCGCGAGTACGCGCCCGGCTCTCACCCAGCGATCCTTGGTGTGTTGCGGGGCCACCACGATGAAGCCGTTTTCCGCCAGCAAAGACGCCGTCAGGTGATGGTTGCGGTAGCGGCCGGTATGACCGTGAGACATCACCACCAGCGGAAAAACTCCTTCGGCGGGGCGCGCGTTCACCGCGTACGCGACATCAAAAGGCCCGAGTTTCAGCGGCGCGGTTGGCTCTTCGGTGGGATACCAAATTCCGAAGGTCAGGTCTTCGCTCTCCACCTTGCGGAACCCGACGTTCGCGGCGCCAACGGAGGCGGAGGCGGCGGCGGCGGTGGATAGCGACAACAGGCAAGCGAGAAGCAACCAAGCGGCAGCGCGCGTGGTGGCGAACCGCAAAGAAAAGACGGAATTCGGAATTCTCAATTCTCAGACGGCTCGGCAAGCGCGCCATCTTCAATAACAACCACCCGCTCCATTTTCCGCGCCAGGGCCATGTCGTGGGTGGCCACTACCAAACTGGTGTCGAACGCGCGGTTGAGTTCCATCATCAAATCGTGGATGGACTCGGCGGTTTTGCTGTCGAGGTTGCCGGTCGGCTCGTCGGCGAGGATGCACTTGGGCCGGGTCACCATGGCCCTGGCCACCGCCGCGCGCTGGCGTTCGCCCCCGGACAACTCCCCCGGCTTGTGCGCGGTTCGTTGACCGAGGCCGACCCGTTGCAGGATTTCACCGGCCTGTTCAAACGCCTGCGGGCGCGCGACCCGCCGAATCAACAAGGGCATGGCGACGTTTTCAAGGGCGGTGAACTCCGCGAGTAGATGATGGAACTGATAGACAAAACCGAGCGCGCGGTTTCGCAATGCCCCGGCCGCCTTGTGGCCGAGGGCGTTGATGTCGCGGCCTTCCACCAGCACCTCGCCGGCCGAAGGCCGCGCCAGCCCGCCGAGGATGTGCAGCAGGGTGGATTTTCCGGAGCCCGAAGCGCCGACGATGGCCAGGCGCTCGCCCTTTTCAACCACCAGGTTGACGTCGCTCAGCGCACTGACGCGCAGCGTGCCCTGGTCGAACACCTTCGACACCCGCCGGCATTGCAGCACTCCGCTCCCTTGCGGCGCTTCGTTCATTGGCGGAGGCGGGCGTTCATTCGTAGCGCAGCGCCTCGGCGGGGCGCACCCGGGACGCTTTCCACGCCGGGTACAAGGTGGCGAGAAAACTCATGGCCAGCGCCGCCAGAATGATGCGCGAGACGTCCGACCAGCGCATCTGCGCGGGGAAGTCGGTGATCAAATACACGTCCACGGGAAACAGTTCGGTGTTGAAAAAGTTTTCGAGCGCGGGGATGATGGTCTCGATATTGAGCGCGGTGATCACCCCCAGCACGCCGCCCAGCACGGTGCCGACCACGCCGATCACGGTGCCCTGCACCATGAACACCTTCATAACGCCGGCCGGGCTCAGCCCCAGGGTTCTGAGGATGGCGACGTCGGGCTGCTTGTCGGTGACGATCATCACCAGCGTCGAGACGATGTTGAACGCGGCCACGGCGATGATCAGCAGCAGCACGATGAACACCACGCGCTTTTCGATTTCCAGGGCGCGAAAGAAGTTGGCGTGCTCCATGGTCCAGTCGCGGATGTGGTAGACGCCGTCCAGCCGCTCGGCCAGTTGACGCCGCACAGACGGCGCGCGCTCAACCTCGGCGAGTTTGAGCCGCAGGCCGCTGACCTCGCCGAGGAATCCGAACAGGCGCGCGGCGTCTTCAATGTGAATCAGGGCGATGCCGTTGTCGTACTGGTGCATGTCAATGCGAAACAGGCCGGCCACCGAAAAGCGTTTCAGCCTCGGCAGCAAACCGGCCGGCGTAACCTTGCCTTTGGGGGCGATGAGCGTAACCTTGTCGCCCACCGACACGCCGAGGGTGCGCGCCAGGGCGTCGCCGAGGATGATGCCGAAGCCGCCGGGTTTGAGCGCGCCGGGGTCGCCTTCGACGATGTGATCCAGCACCTCGGAGACGCCGCGCTCGCGCTGCGGTGATATGCCGCGAATGAGCGCGCCGGTGGCCCGTGAGCCGTTGGTGAGCATGCCCTGGCCGAGGATGTAGGGCGCCTGGGCGCGCACCTGGGGATGCCCGGCGATGCGCTCGGAGGCGGCCTGCCAGTCGTCAAGGACGCCGCCGTAGCCGCTCACCGTGACGTGGGAGACCACGAACAGGATGCGGTCGCGCAAGTCCGCGTGAAAGCCGTTCATAACCGACATCACCGTAATCAACGCCCACACCCCGAGCACCACCCCGGCCATGGAAATCATGGTGATGAACGAAATGAAATGGTCGCGCCGCCGGGCGCGGGTGTAGCGCAGGCCGATAAAAAGTTCGAGCGGGAGCGTCATTGGCGGCGTCTTTGAATTTTTGCGGTTCAGGAAACCGCCTCATGCCGCAAATGTGGAAACAACAATACGTCGCGGATTGAGGGGCTGTCGGTCAGCAGCATGACCAGGCGGTCTACGCCGATGCCTTCGCCGGCGGTGGGCGGCATGCCGTATTCCAGGGCGCGGATGTAGTCGGCGTCAAAGCGCATGGCCTCGCCGCCCCCGGCCCCGGCTTCGGCTTCGGCTTCGGCTTGCGCGAGTTGCCGGTGAAAGCGTTCGGCCTGATCTTCGGGGTCGTTCAACTCGGAAAAGCCGTTGGCGATTTCGCGGCCGGCGATGAACAACTCAAAGCGGTCGCTGATTTCGGGTTGCTCGTCGTTGCGCCGGGACAGCGGCGAGACTTCCACCGGATAGGCGGTGATGAAGGTCGGGTTGATGAGTTTGTCCTCGACGGTTTTTTCGAACAAGTCCATCTGCAGGCGGCCCGCCCCGAACGCCGGCTGCACATCAATGCCGAGGTTTTTGGCGAGTTGTCCGAGGGCTTGCGCGTCCTCCAGCTGTTGTGCGTTGATGCCGGGATTGTGCCGGAGGATGGATTCACTCAAAGTCATGCGCGCAAACGGGCCGGAAAAATCCAGTTCCCGTCCCTGGTATTGCAGCGTTGCGCTGCCGGTCACGGCACAACACAGCCCGCCAATCATCTCTTCGGTCAGGTCCATGAACTCGCGGTAGTCCGCGTAGGCCTGGTAAAATTCCAGCATGGTGAACTCGGGGTTGTGCTTGGTGCTGACGCCTTCGTTCCTGAAATTGCGGTTGATCTCGAACACCCGCTCCAGCCCGCCGACCACCAGCCGCTTCAAATACAACTCCGGGGCGATGCGCAAAAACAACTCCATGTCGAGGGCGTTGTGGTGGGTTGAAAACGGCCGCGCCAGCGCGCCGCCGGGGATCGGGTGCATCATCGGCGTTTCCACTTCCACGAACCGCCGCTCGCCCATGAACTCGCGCATGTAGCGAATCGCCGTGGCGCGGATTTGGAACACCTCGCGGGTCTCCTCGCTCATGATCAGGTCCACGTACCGCTGCCGGTATTTCATCTCGTGGTCGGTCAGGCCGTGGTATTTTTCCGGCAGCGGCCGCAGGGATTTGGTCAGCAGGCGAATGTCATCCACGCGCACGCTGAGCTCGCCGGTTTTGGTGTGGAACAACGCCCCCTCGGCGGCGATGATGTCGCCGATGTCGTACTTTTTGAATTCATCGTTGTACGCGCCGGCGGGCAGCGAATCCCTTTGCACGAACAGCTGGATGCGCCCGCTCATGTCGTGGATATGGGCGAACGCGGCCTTGCCCATAAGACGCCGGGACATCAGCCGCCCGGCGACCTTGACCCGCACCGGTTCCGCCGCCAGTTGTTGTTCGTGGCCGGCGTAAGCCTCAAGCAGATCCCCGGCCAGGGAGTCGCGCCGGAAGTCGTTGGGAAAGGCGTTGCCGGCGGCCCGCAGCGCGGCCAGTTTTTGACGCCGCACGCGGCTTTGTTCGTTGTCTTCGCTCATTATTTTTGCCGCCGGGCCGCTCGGACCGCTATAACCCGGCCTTGAGGCTGGCCTCGATAAACGGGTTGAGGGCGCCGTCCAGCACCGCCTGGGTGTTGCCGGTTTCGACGCCGGTTCTGAGATCCTTGATCCTGGATTGATCGAGCACGTAGGAACGAATCTGGCTGCCCCAGCCGATGTCCGCCTTGCTGTCCTCCACGTCCTGCTGCGCGGCGCGGCGCTTTTGCATCTCGGCTTCAAACAATCGCGACTTCAGCATCGCCATCGCTTCGGCGCGGTTGCGGTGCTGGGAGCGGTCGTTCTGGCACTGTACCACGATTCCCGAAGCAAGGTGGGTAATCCGCACCGCCGAGTCGGTGCGGTTAACGTGCTGGCCGCCGGCGCCGCTGGCGCGGTAGGTGTCCACCCGCAGGTCGGCGGGCTTGACCTCAATCTCAAAACTATCGTCAATTTCCGGATAGGCGTACACCGAAGCGAACGAGGTGTGGCGGCGATTGCCGGAATCAAACGGGCTTTTACGCACCAGGCGGTGCACCCCGTTTTCGGTTCGCAGGTAGCCGTAAGCGAATTCCCCGGTCATTTTCAGGGTCGCGCTTTTGATGCCGGCGACATCGCCGGGGGAGCGCTCCACCAAATCAATCCGGTAGCCCTGATCCTCCCCCCAGCGCGTGTACATGCGCAGCAGCATCCCGGCCCAGTCCTGGGCTTCGGTGCCGCCGGAACCGGATTGAATATCCACGAAAGCGTTGCGGGCATCCGCCTCGCCGCTGAACATCCGCCGGAACTCCATTTTTTCCAGGGCAAAGACGATTTTCCCGGCCTCCCGTTCGATCTCCGCCACCGCCTCGGCGTCCTCCTCGCCCCGCGCCAACTCCAGCAACTCGGCGCCGTCTCTGATCTGCCGGTGCAGTTGATCCAGCCCGTGAACCGCCTGCTGCAACCGCGCGCGCTCCTGGCCGAGGGCCTGAGCCTCATCCGGGCGATCCCAGATTTTCGGGTCTTCAAGCCTTAGATCAACCTCTTCAAGGCGCTCCTTCTTGCCCGCATAGTCAAAGAAACCTCCGTAACGCGTCCACTCGCTGCAACGAGGAATTCAGGGATTCAAGCAATTCATTGGGGGATAGCATAGTTCCAGCCGGGGTTCGGGTTCGGTTTCGGGTTCGTCCATCGCGCAAAAAAATTCAACCCCCACAGGATACCCAATTTTTGCCGGGAATTGTAGCGGCTGGCATGGCCCAATACGACAATCCGGCCAGCACCGGAAAGGTTTGAACGGCGGCGGAAACTTTGTGCGCGGGAATAACACCGAGGAACGTGGCAACCACTCTGTCGTCATTCCCGAGCGTTAGTGTCCGTTGCCGCGCAAGCGGCTTACGGACACTTGGCGCTCTCGGGAATCCAGCGCCATTTGACCCACCCGGTTTAACCCCTGGATTCCCGAATAGCGATGAAAAATATAGTCGCTACGCTCCTTATTTTTCTATCGTTCGGGAATGACACCGGGGGCGTAAGGCAAGGCAAGGAAGCGGCGAAACGGTGGCGTAGGGGCAGGTCGCGACCCGCCCCTACTACCCGCAAATGTGGATATGATACCGAGAGCGTGGCAACAACTCTGTCGTCATTCCTGTATAGGTTCACTAATTCGCTGACAAGAATCATTCATTTGTTTGGGGGTTTTAGCGTTGATGCCCTGGTGCGGTCTGTACTCGTTGTAGTAGAGCAAGTATTGCTCCAATTCGTCCCTGAACTCGGCCTCCGTCTCAAACGTCGTCCCCTCAATCAAATCCTCGTTCAGCGTCCGCCAGAAACGCTCCACCTTGCCATTGGTCTGCGGCCGGTACGGGCGCGTATAGCGATGACGGATGCCCAACTCCTGCAGCATGCGCTCAAACGGATGCCGCTCCGGCACGCGCCTTGAAGCAAACTCCGAACCATTGTCGCTCAACATCTCGGCGAACTGTATGCGGTATTTGAGGTTCAACAGATTCAGAATCTTCAAGGTGCTAAACATCACCGTCAGACTCTTCACGTCTTCCACCACCTCCGCCCACGCAACCCGCGTGCAATCATCCAGCACGCATACCAAATAGCGCCGCCGGGGATCCGAAACAATCAGGTCGCGGCTCAAGCAATGGCAGTCAATATGCCCCAGTTCCCCGGCTTTATGCTTGATAATACGCCGTTTGTTCTGCTTCATCGGTACACTCATACGATTGACGCCATAGCGCTTAAGGATACGATAAATCGTACTCGGCGAGGGCGTCAATTCCTTGAACTCCGGCAACAGCAGGGTGTAGATCTCATAGCGGTTGACGCCATTTTGCCGGTGCGCCAGGATCGCCTGCTCGAGGTCCGGGTGCCGCGCCCGCCACCTCGGGCCGCGCTTTTGTGGCAACACGGCGCTGATATCGCCGCTCTGGGAGGCGCGGTGATAATACTTCAAGAAGGTTTGCCGGTTGGTGTGGTGGAAGCGGTAGAAGTCGCTGACGAAGCGGAGCTTCGGATGGCGTCCGGCCTTGACCTGCTCGTATTCCTGGATCAGGAACCGCCATTTGCTCAAATAGTTGCGCTGCAGGGTTTTGTCTCGGGTATTGTCTCTCATGGGTCGTACCTCTTGGGTTGGGATTGGTCAGGCTATTCTGTCAGTGAAATAGTGAACTTCTACAATTCCCGAGCGTTAGTGTCCGTTGCCGCGTAGCGGCTTACGGACACTTGGCGCTCTCGGGAATCCAGCGCCACACGACCCACCGCCGGTTTAACCTCTGGATTCCCGAATAGCGATGAAAAATATGGTCGCTACCGCTCCCTATTTTTCTATCGTTCGGGAATGACGGCAGAGGCGTAAGGTAGGACAAAGGAAGCGGCTAAACGTGGCGTAGGGGCAGGTCGCGACCCGCCCCTACTACCCGCAAATGTGGATATGATACCGAGAGCGTGGCAACAACTCTGTCGTCATTCCCGAGCGTTAGTGTCCGTTGCCGCGTTAGCGGCTTACGGACACTTGGCGCTCTCGGGAATCCAGCGCCATTTGACCCACCCGGTATAACCCCTGGATTCCCGAATAGCGATGAAAAATATGGTCGCTACCGCTCCCTATTTTTCTATCGTTCGGGAATGACGGCAGAGGTGTAAGGAAGGACAAAGGAAGCGCAAAAGAAGCGGCAAGCCTCATCGTTCCCCTTGCCCGTCTTTACACCTCTGCGGCCGTCCAACCGGCGGCGTAGCCGCTAACTTCGGCGTGCGCAGGGACGCGCACGGCGGCGCTGGAAACAGGATGTTTCCCCGCGCCGCAAGGGGGGTCTGCGGGGGGTCTCCCCCCGCAAATGCGCGTCACGCGCACCCAAACCCGCGCCTCGCGCTGTCGTCATTCCCGAGCGTTAGTGTCCGTTGCCGCGCAAGCGGCTTACGGACACTTGGCGCTCTCGGGAATCCAGCGCCATTATGACCCACCGCCGGTATAACCCCTGGATTCCCGAATAGCGATGAAACAAACGGTCGCTACCGCTCCCTATTTTTCTATCGTTCGGGAATGACGGCAAAGGCGTAAGGTAGGACAAAGGAAGCGGCTAAACGTGGCGTAGGGGCAGGTCGCGACCCGCCCCTACTACCCGCAAATGTGGATATGATACCGAGAGCGTAGCAACAACTCTGTCGTCATTCCCGAGCGTTAGTGTCCGTTGCCGCGCAAGCGGCTTACGGACACTTGGCGCTCTCGGGAATCCAGCGCCATTATGACCCACCGCCGGTATAACCCCTGGATTCCCGAATAGCGATGAAACAAACGGTCGCTACCGCTCCCTATTTTTCTATCGTTCGGGAATGACGGCAGAGGCGTAAGGTAGGACAAAGGAAGCGGCTAAACGTGGCGTAGGGGCAGGTCGCGACCCGCCCCTACTACCCGCAAATGTGGATATGATACCGAGAGCGTGGCAACAACTCTGTCGTCATTCCCGAGCGTTAGTGTCCGTTGCCGCGTTAGCGGCTTACGGACACTTAGCGCTCTCGGGAATCCAGCGCCATTATGGCCCACCCGGTATAACCCCTGGATTCCCGAATAGCGATGAAACAAACGGTCGCTACCGCTCCCTATTTTTCTATCGTTCGGGAATGACGGCAAAGGCGTAAGGAAGCGCAAAGGAAGCGACCAAGCCTCATCGTTCCCCTTGTCCGTCTTTACACCTCTGCGGCCGTCCAACCGGCGGCGATAGCCGCTGACTTCGGCGCACGCAGGGACGCGCACGGCGGCGCTGGAAACAGGATGTTTCCCCGCGCCGCAAGGGGGGTCTGCGGGGGGTCTCCCCCCGCAAATGCGCGTCACGCGCAACCCCACCCCGCGCCTCGCCCCGCCGAAAACTTGCCTCCCACCCCCATTTTGGGAGTTTACATTCCCCTTAATTTAGGTATAATCCCCCAAATTCCGGCCCACCGACAGCCCGTCACCACTGCCTTTTTCAGGAGGATTACCATGTTTCTTTCCCGCTTGCCGTCCGCACTCAAAAATGCGCTCAAAGCCCCGCACAGCGCGCCTGCGGGCGTTGCAGCGGCCATTCCTGCCCCCCCCCCCCCCCCCCCAGAAAAATGTTACGCCCGGCCACTAATCGCGGCGCGTTCGCCGCCCTCCTCGTCCTCACCTGCCTCCTCGTCCTCACCTGCCTCCCCGCCCAGCACGCCTCGGCGCAGTTGCGGACGTTTGAAGTGGGACCAGGGTCCGCGGGGCCTACGGACGTCGCGCCCGGTGAACGGATCAACGTCGTCGGGCTGACCCATAGCGGCGGGGCGGTCACCGACGAACTAGGCCTGTGGGAGCTAGCTGATTTCAGCTCGGTCGCCGGCTCTCTCGGCACTTTTGATAATGAGAACTCGGTAAGGACCATCTTTACGGCATCGGAAATCGTGAATAAAAATGTGGTTATTCGATTCCGTATACATACTGGCACCTTCATCACTTCGGGGGCGCGTGCCGGTGAACGCGCATTTAATCAAGTCGGCACATATGAGACATTCGTACGCGTGCCAGCCAACGCCGGCGCCCCGAGTTTCGCCGACACCGCCGCCATCGTCCACCCCTTTGACCCCGGCGACTCCGTCAACCTGACCCTGCCGGCGGCCACCGGCGGTGACGGCGGGCAGGTCTACACCCTGATCCACAGAAGCGGCGAAACCCTGGCCGAACTCGGGCTGACCTTCAACGGCTTCGCCGAGATCCGCACCATCAGCGGCACCCTCAGCGACGCCGCCCCGCCGCAAACCAGCGAGTTCACCTTTCGCGCACAAGACCGGGACACCACCACCACCGTCGCCGACCGCGCCGACTTAACGCTGCGCATTCAAATCGCCACGCCGATCACCTTCGGCGGCGACACCACCGGCGCCGTGACCGAAGGCGTGGACGGCGCACTCAACGGCGACACCGGCGGCACCCTGATCGTCACCAACCCCAACCCCGGCGGCAGCACCGAGGTCGTGGCGCAGCCCGCCTTCGTCGGCACGTACGGCCTGTTCAGCATCGGCACAGACGGCGCGTGGGTCTATGGCCTCGGCGTCGGCGATAATGCCGCAAGAGACGGCACCAACGCCCTGGCGGGGGGCGAAGAGGTAACCGACACCTTCACCGTAACCGCCGCCGCCGGCGGCACCCAGGACATCACCATCACCATCACCGGCGCGAATGACGCGCCCACCGCCGTCATCGTGGATCCTAATCTGGTTGCGCTCCCTGCTACGCTAAACTACGGCGTAGATCTGCTCCTGGTCGGCACCAACAGTAGCGACCCGGATACCGGCGACACCCTGACCTACGCGTGGAGCACCAACCCGCCGAACCGTGGCAGTTTCAGCAATCCCGCCGCCTCCCGGCCCACCTTGTTCCTCCCCGTTACCGGCGACAACAACGCCGAAGTAGCCCTGATCCTGACCGTAACCGATGACGCCGACCAGCCCCTCAGCCACACCGTTCGGAATAACCACCGCCTGACCCGGCCGTCGGGAATCACTTTCGGCGGCACCCTCACCGGCGGCATCACCGAAGACGCCGACCCCAACACCGTCTCCGGCACCATAACCGCCCGCGAAACACGCGTGGTCTCCCAGACCGACCGCCGAGGCACCTACGGCACCTTCAGCATCACCGAGAACCGCGTCTGGACCTATACCCTGGACAACGACGACCCCGACACCGACGCCCTGACGGCCGGCGCCACCGAGAGGGACAGATTCACAGTGGTCTCCGCCAACCCGTTCGTCACCACGAACGTTGACATCACCGTCACCGGCGCCAATGACGCCCCCACCGTCGAGATTACCGCGCCCACAGGCAGCCCACAGGTAGCCTTCAGCGCGCCGGTCACCCTGACCGCCACCGGCACCGACCCGGATACCGGCGACATGGCCACCCTGACCTACGCATGGAGCGCGGACCCCAACGTCGGCAGTTTCGCCAATGCGAATGCCGCCAGTACCACCTGGACCGCCCCCGCCAGCGGCACCGACCCGGTCACCCTGACCCTGACCGCCACCGATGACACCACCCCGATAGGAGCCACCGGCACAGACGCGGTCACCGTCAACCCGGTCGCCGTGCCGGTCACCTTCGGCGGCACCACCACCGGCGGCGTCAACGAGGGCGTCACCCCCCCCATCACCGGCACCCTGACCATCACCACCACCGCCGCCAACACAAACTTCGCCGTCCAGACCGACCAGCCCAGCACCTACGGCACCTTCTCCGTCACCGCCGCCGGCGTCTGGACCTACACCCTGGACAACACCAACACCGCCATCAACGCCCTGGCCGCGGGCGCGACTCTTGACGACACCTTCACCGTGGCCGCCGCCGCCAGCGCCGCCGCCACCGTGGACGTCATCATCACCATCACCGGCGTCAACGACGCGCCCACCGCCGTCATCAGCGCGCCCACGGAGGGTATGCAGGTGGAATTCAACTCGGCGGTAACCCTGACCGCCACCGGCGCCGACCCCGATACCGGCACCACCCTGACCTACCAATGGAGCGCGAACCCCAACACCGGCAGTTTCGCCGATGACACCGCCGCGAGTACCACCTGGACCGCCCCCGCAAGCGGCACCGCCCCGGTAACCCTGACCCTGACCGTTATGGATGACGCCACCCCGCCCCTCTCCGGCACGGCAACGGTCACCGTCAACCCGGTCGCCGTGGCGGTTACGTTCGGCGGCAGCGTCACCACCGGCGCCGTTACCGAGGACAGCGGCACCGCCGTCGGCGGCGCCCTGACCGTCGTTACCACCAGCACCAACAAAAACGTCGTTGCCCAAACCGGCGAATCCGGCACCTACGGCACTTTTTCCATCACCGCCCCCGGCGCCTGGACCTACACCCTGGACAACGACAACGCCGCCACCGACGCCCTGCCCGGCGGCCAAGTCGTAACCGACACCTTCACCGTAACCGCGAGCGTCAACCCCGCCGCCACCGTGGACATCACCATCACCATCACCGGCGCCAATGACGCGCCCGAAGTGACCATCAGCGCGCCGACCCCGCCGATGACCGGCACCTTCAGCGTCGTATCCGGCCGCCAGGTCACCCTGCGCGCCACCGCCACCGACCCGGACCTCGGCGCCACCATGGCCTACGCCTGGACCACAAGCCCCGCCAACCAGGGCACGTTCGCCAGCGAAACCAGCGCCAACACCACCTGGGACACGCCCACCACCGTTACCGGCGACACGCCCGTTACCCTGACCCTCACCGTCTCCGATAACGCCCCCTCCAACCCCGCCACCGGCACCGCCACCTTCGACCTCACCGTTACCATAGGCCCGTCCGTCGCCGGCCCCGGCATAGACGACGGCGACGACGCCACCACCGCCGACGACGACTTAATGCTCACCCCCGCCACGTTTGACGCCGCCACCGGCGTTACCACCGGCGGCATCGCCTGCGGCATGTTGACGGTCTCCAACATCCCGACCGACCAGAGCACCGGCAACCCGGCCTCCGTCGTCCACCGCATCACCGACCAGCCCCCTCGCGGCATCGTAACCATAGTAGACGACTGCGCCCTGACCTCCAACGTCGGCGACAACTGGAACTACCAACTGGACAACAGCCTCGACACCGCCATAAACCTCGGCCCCACCGACTCCGCCACCGACAGCTTCGGCATCGAAACCACCGTCGGCGACATCACCATTAACAGCGTCATCAGCGTCAGCCTCCCCTCGGGCACCTTCCCCGACGACAGCCCGATTATCGTCTTTGAAGGCGGCTCAAGCATGACCGTGGATGAAGACGAGATGGATGTTACCCTGGATGCCACCAACACCCGCGACCCCGAAGGCCCGGTGACCGAAATCGGCGAAGTCCAAACCGGACTGACCTTCGCGTGGACGCAGGACGCCGCCGACGACGTGCGAGTCACCCTCTCCGACGCAAACACCGCCGTCGCCACTTTCGATGCCCCCGACGAGCGCACCATCCTGAACTTCGACCTCACCGTCACCGACGACAGCAGCCCGGCGCAATCCTCCACCGCCACGCTCACCGTCACCGTAGGCCGCAGCTCCGAACGCGCCCTGCAAAAAACCATCGCCGCTTTCGGCGGCGCCTTCGCCGCCGGCACCGTGAGCGTATTTGGAGACTACCTCTCCACCCCCGCCGGACGGCCAAACACCAGCCACTTCACCATCGGCGGGCACAAGTTTGAGTTAGCGGCCGTAGGGACAGGTCGCGACCTGTCCACCCAAACCCCGCCATCATTCCCGAACACACCCACGCCGTCATTCCCGAACGATAGAAAAACAGGGAGCGATAGCGACCATGTTTTTCATCGTATCGGGAATCCAGAACATGACCCGGCACAACCCGCCAACCTCGCCAACACCATAAACAGCGCAAACCTCGCCGACACCACGACTAACGGTGCCACCACGAGCGAAGACGCCAACACCCCGGCCACCACCACCTTAATGTCCGGCCAAGACCTCCTGATGAAAAGCGCGTTCCACCTGAACCTCAACAACGACGGCACAGGCACCTCCAACTGGAGCCTCTGGGCACGCGCCACCACCAGCAACTTTGACGGCAAACCCGAAGACGACTTTGACCTGAGCGGCGATGTAACCTCAGCCTACTTAGGCGCAGACTACCAAACCCCGAACGGCACCCGCATAGGCGTAGCCATCTCCGAAAGTAGCGGCGAAATAGACTATGACGACACCACCGACGGTGCCAAAGGCGACCTGGAAACCGACCTCACCAGCATCCTCCCCTACATCCAATGGCAGCCCACCGACACCACCAACGCCTGGGTCGTACTCGGCTACGGCGAAGGAGACGCCGAACTGTCCACGGACGGCCAGGAGGAGATCAGCGAAGTAGATATTGAAATGCAAATGATCGCCGCCGGCCTCTCCGGCGACCTGACCACCTGGAACCGCACCGAATGGTCGTGGAAAGCCAGCGCCTTCGCCGTGGAACTGGAAT
Source organism: Candidatus Poriferihabitaceae bacterium (assembly GCA_965212085.1). Taxonomy (GTDB): domain Bacteria; phylum Pseudomonadota; class Gammaproteobacteria; order Arenicellales; family Poriferihabitantaceae; genus JAHRAW01. Next base: position 767,084 of record OZ243042.1, read on the forward strand.
CCGACAAGAACGATGAAGCCGACCTGCCCGCCGGAGACGCAAGCGCCCAACGCCTGCGCCTCGCCATCCACGGCCGCGCCCCCGGCACCCCCTCCCCCAACCGCGCCCAACTCACCCCCAACTGGGAACTCGGCATACGCTGGGATGACGGAGACGCCGAACAAGGCACCGGCGCCGATGTAGGACTAGGCTTCGACTACCACCACCCGGCAAGCGGCTTGAGCATGCAAGCAAAAGCCACCGCCTTAGTAGCCCACGAAGAAAGCGACTACGATGAATGGACCGCCACCCTGCAACTCCGCTACGACCCCGGCACCCAGGGCCGAGGCATAGCCCTAACCCTGGAACCCGACTGGACCAAAGCCGCCCGTAGCCAGCGAATGGGAATAGACTTCTCCAACGCGCTGGGCAAATGGAGCAACCGCGGCCTGCGCCTGGAATTAACCGGCCAACGCACCGAGCGTGATGACAACGACACCGGGTATAACATCCGATTGACCGGCTCGTTACACTTCTAAGACAGTCCGGCTATCGCCGGAAGGGTTTGAATAACGGCGGGAACTTTGCGCGGGCGTAGGGACAGGTCGCGACCTGTCCCTACAACGCCGCAAGGGTTTGAACGGCAGGCTGGAATTTTGTGCGCGACAGTCCGGCTCGCGCCGGAAGGGTTTGAACGGTGCCGCGATGGTTGGGGCGTAGGGACAGGTCGCGACCTGTCCCCGATTGGACGCTGAATTCCCGCCTCACCTCCGCCGTCATTCCCGAACGATAGAAAAATAGGAAGCGCAGCGACCATATTTTTCATCGCTATTCGGGAATCCAGGGGTTATACCGGGTGGGTCAAATGGCGCTGGATTCCCGAGAGCGCCAAGTGTCCGTAAGCCGCTAACGCGGCAACGGACACTAACGCTCGGGAATGACGACAGAGTTGTTGCTACGTTCCTCGGTGTGTCATGCCCACGAAAGTACAAATCGCCCTCGGTGTCATTCCCGAACGATAGAAAAATAGGAAGCGCAGCGACCATATTTTTCATCGCTATTCGGGAATCCAGGGTTACACCGGCAATCGGCCGTATGGCGCTGGATTCCCGAGAGCGCCAAGTGTCCGTAAGCCGCTAACGCGGCAACGGACACTAACGCTCGGGAATGACGACAGAGTTGTTGCCACGTTCCTCGGTGTGTCATACCCGCGAAAGTGTAAATCTCCCTCGGTGTCATTCCCGAACGATAGAAAAATAGGGAGCGTTAGCGACCATATTTTTCATCGCTATTCGGGAATCCAGGGGTTATACCGGGTGGGTCAAATGGCGCTGGATTCCCGAGAGCGCCAAGTGTCCGTAAGCCGCTAACGCGGCAACGGACACTAACGCTCGGGAATGACGACAGAGTTGTTGCCACGCTCTCGGTGTTATACCCGCGAAAGCGCAAATCTCCCCCGGTGTCATATCCGCGCATATGACTATCCAGTGAAATTTGGTTCGGCGTAGGGACAAGTCGCGACCTGTCCCCGATTGGACGCTGAATTCCCGCCTCACCTCCGCCGTCATTCCCGAACGATAGAAAAATAGGAAGCGCAGCGACCATATTTTTCATCGCTATTCGGGAATCCAGTGTCCAACCACCAGCCGCTAACCTTTGCACCAAGTCAAACAATATCCCCATACAAATCCCGCCACTCCGGATTGCATTCTTCAATCATTTTCAACTTCCATTTGCGCTTCCATTTCTTTATTTCTTTCTCCCGCGCAATGGCCGCGTCCATATCTCCGTGCGGTTCAAAATAAACCAGGGTATGCACGCTGTGTTTTTTGGTGAATCCATCAACCGAGTTATTTTTGTGATGCCACACACGGCCGGGCAGGTCGCTGGTTACGCCGGTGTAGAGCGTGCCGTTGCGTTTGCTCGTCATGATGTACACGAATGGGTGTTTTTCGGTCATCGTGATTTGCTTCCGTGGATAGTGGTTGTGATATTGCGTTTCATCGCTTGGGTCGGGAGTGGGGTGTCCTGGCCCGCCATAGTAACACTGGATACCCGCCGCCGCTTCCTTTGCCTTCCTTACGCCTCTGCCGTCATTCCCGAACGATAGAAAAATAGGAAGCGTAGCGACCGTTTGTTTCATCGCTATTCGGGAATCCAGGGGTTAAACCGGCGGGGGTCGTGTGGCGCTGGATTCCCGAGTACGCAAGTGTCCGTAAGCCGCTACGCGGCAACGGACACTAACGCTCGGGAATGACGGCAGAGTGATTGCCACGCTCTCGATGTCATACCCATGAAAGTGCAAATCTCCCCCGGTGTCATATCCGCGCATATGGCTATCCAGTGAAATTTGGTTCGGCGTAGGGACAGGTCGCGACCTGTCCCCGATTGGACGCTGAATTCCCGCCTCACCTCCGCCGTCATTCCCGAACGATAGAAAAATAGGGAGCGCAGCGACCATATTTTTCATCGCTATTCGGGAATCCAGGGTTACACCGGCAATCGGTCGTGTGGCGCTGGATTCCCGAGTACGCAAGTGTCCGTAAGCCGCTTGCGCGGCAACGGACACTAACGCTCGGGAATGACGACAGAGTTGTTGCCACGTTCCTCGGTGTCATACCCGCATTTGCGGGTATCCAGTCTCCAGGCGGCGATGCTTAGCCGCTGTCTTTGAGTCCGTGGCATGGCTCCGCCGGTCATGGTTTGACGAGTCCAGTCCAACTCCCAAAAAACACGCGCAAAAAAAAGGGGCCGTTGCCGGCCCCAGTGGTGTGGCAGTGCGGATTTTTTTAGCCGCTGGTGCTCGCGTGGTCGTCGGTTTTCGGGTGCGTCGACGCGGTCTTGCCCGGCGGGTTGGCTTCCATCTCCTCGGTCAGGGTGGACACTCCGCTGTCCAACGCGCCGAATTTGCGGATGTCCAGCAGGGTTTTCTCGCCGATGCCGGGCACCGCCAGCAGGTCTTCGATGGTTTTGAAGCCGCCGGTTTCTTGCCGTATGCGGATGATTTCCGCGGACTTGCCGGGGCCGATGCCGGGGATGTACTGCAACGCTTCGGCGTTGGCGGTGTTGAGGTTGACTTTTTCGGCCAGCGCCGCGCCGGAAAAGGCGCTCAACATCAAAGCGGTCAGCGCGTACTGAAAAAATCGCACGAAGTTATTACGGTGGTTCATGATGATACTCCTTGATTCCTGTGTAAAAAAAATGACGCCGTTGCAAAACGCTTCGCGCCCCGCGCCGGCTCCTGGTGCGATGGGTCAGGGTTTGACATTCGTTTGTCCATGACCCGCATCGCCGGGGCACTTTAGTCCGGGGCTTCGCTTGGGTCTGTGAGTTTTCCCACAGGAGCGCGGGTATTTTCGCCCGCGCCCCGGCCTAATAGCCGCGCCCTACAAGTGGGGCCGCGCCAGGTAATCCCCGGAGCCCATCTCCTGCAGGCGGCTGGCGGTTCGCTTGAACGGCTCGCGCAGCCGCTTGCCTTCGTAGAGATGCTCCGGTGGCCGGGCCGCAGACGCTATGAGGTTGACCCCTCGGTCGTACAACTCATCCACCAGTTCAATGAACCGCCGGGCCGGGTCTTCGCCATCGGCGTCCAGCACCGGGATGTCTTCGAGGATCACCGTGTGGAAGCGTTTGGACAGTTCGATGTAGTCCAGTTTGGAGCGGTTGCCCCGGCACAAGGCGTCGAAACTGAACCACGCCGTCCCGCGCCCGGCGGCGATGACCGCCACTTCGCGGCCCGATAAAAGCAGGGCGCGTTGTTGATCATCCGGGTCGCCCAAATCGCCTTCAAGGCCCGCAAAACTCCGCCGCAAGGCGCGCGCCGCAGCATGGTCGTGGGGCGCGTGATAGAGCGCCGCGGATTGCAGGTAGTTCATTCGGTAGTCGCTGCCGCCGTCCACCCGGACGATGCGGGTCTGCGCCTTGAGCAACTCAATGGCGGGCAGGAAACGCCGGCGCTGCAGGCCGTCCCGGTAGAGGTCGCCGGGGTGGGTGTTGGAGGTGGTGACCAGGGCGACTCCGTGCTCAAACAACTGGTGCAGCAGCCCCGACAGGATCATCGCGTCGGTGATGTCGGTGACCGAAAACTCGTCCAGGCACAATACCCGGTGGCGCGCCGCGAGTTGCGCGGCGATGATCGCCAGGGGGTCCTGGCGCGCATGGATGCGGTTTTTTTCATCGTGCACCCACTGCATGAAGCGATGGTAGTGGATGCGCTTGCCCAACCCTTCGGGCAGGGCGCGGTAGAACATATCCATCAGCAGGGTCTTGCCGGTGCCGACCCCGCCCCACAGGTAGATGCCCCGGCGTTGCGCCCAGCGGCGTCCCAGCAGGCGCGCCACGAGGCCGGGTTTTTGCCCGCCGGAAACCAGCGCGCGGTGCAGGGCATTGAGCTGCCGGACGGCCACCAACTGGGCGCGGTCGGCGCGCAACTCGCCGGCGGCAACCCGGTGCTGGTAGCGTTTCAGGGGGGAGGCCGGCGGGTTTTCGGCTATGGCTGGCAAGGCGGCGATGGCGATGATGTGGTGATGGCGGCGGGGCGGAAATGCGCCGGGGTGCGGGGCATTTGCGAATCAAGCATTTTACAGGCATCATCACGGGCAATGCCTCAAAAGCCGAAAATTTTGTCGTGCTCGGTGATCGCCCGAAGCCGCCTGTTCACCATCGAAGCCCTTGACCTGCGATTTGCCAACGGCAGCGAAGCCACGTTCGAGCGGCTGAAAAACGCCGGGCGGGGCATCGTCATGGTGATCGCGCTGGACGCCGCCGGTTCGATGATCATGGTGCGCGAATACGCCGCCGGCACCGAACGCTACGAACTCGGTTTCGTCAAGGGCCGCATTGACCCCGGCGAGACCGCCGCCGAGGCGGCGCTGCGCGAACTCAAGGAGGAAATCGGTTTCGGCGCGAACAAACTGGCCTTTTTGCGCGCCGTTGACAGCGCCCCGGCCTACACCAATTTCGTCTCCCACCTGTTCGTCGCCACCGAACTCTACCCCGCCAAACTCGAAGGCGACGAAGCGGAGCCGCTGGAGCAGGTGGAATGGCCCCTCGCCGACCTGCCGCAACTGTACCGGCATCCCGAGGTCAACGACTCGCGCGTGCTGCTGGCGTTGATGCTGCTGGAGAAGCGTTTGGAAAAGCGTTTGGAAAAGCCCTTGGAAAAACGTTCGCAGAAAAACCCGGAGCAGCCCGCGCACAGATGACAGGCCGGTTGCAGCAAGTGGTCGCCATCGCCATCGCCGCCGGCGCGGAAATTCTCGACGTGTACGCGGGCGAGTTCGAGGTTGAAATCAAGGGCGACGGTTCGCCGTTGACCGAGGCCGACCGCCGCGCCCACGAACTCATCCACCGGCGGCTGCTTCAACTTGACCCGGCGATTCCGTTGTTGTCCGAGGAATCCGATGCCGAGGCGTTTGCGGCGCGCCACGGGTGGCATCGTTTCTGGCTGGTGGATCCGCTGGACGGCACCAAAGAATTCGTCAAGCGCAGCGATCAGTTCACCGTCAATATCGCGTTGATCGAGGGCGACCGCCCGGTGCTGGGCGTGGTGCACGCGCCGGTTTCGGGGGTCAGTTACTACGCCGCGCACGGTGTGAATACGGGGGGAGCAACAGGCACGACAAGCGCGACAGAAGCGTTCAGGGCCGGTTCGGACGGCAAGGCAACGCCCATTCGCGTGAAAAAATTCGACCGCAAAAAGGCCGTCATGGTGGCCAGCCGTTCGCACTCCGGGGCGGCGGTGGAAGCCTACCGCGCGCGCCTCGCCGGCGAAGCCGAACGGGTGGAAGTTACCGGCATGGGCAGTTCGCTGAAAATCTGCGTGGTGGCGGAAGGGCTGGCGGACATTTATCCGCGCCTCGGCCCGACCTCGGAATGGGACACCGCGGCGGCGCATTGCGTGCTGGAAGCCGCCGGCGGCAGCGTTACCACCCTCGCCGGGGAGCGCATCCGGTACAACAAAGAGAACATCCGCAACCCCTGGTTCCTGGCCGGCGGCGACCGCGAATTCGACTGGACCGCCCTCGCCCGTGGCCTTGAGCCGCCCCCGCCCCGCCCGAAACCCGAAACCTGACGCCGCGCCGGGGCAATGCGGCGGTTGACCTGATTGCCGACAACGAGTAGGCTTACGCCCCGAATTTCCTCCCCATACCCCATACCCCATACCCCCGGCCCCCGGCCACCAACCCCCAACTTCCAACCATCACGCCCATGCGAATTGCCCTCCTCGGCGCGCCGGGTTCCGGCAAAGGAACACAGGCCAAATTACTGGCGGCACGCTACCGGGTGCCGCAGGTGTCCACGGGCGAACTGCTGCGCGAGGCGGCCGCCGCTGACGACAAACCGGACGCGCAAACCGGGGATGCGGTGGTGGCCGGGCTGCCGGTTGCCGACGGGGCCGACGGGAGCGGCGAGGCCGAGGGGAATAGCGAGGCCGTGATGGCCGTGCTCGAAGAGCGGCTGCGCGCGCGGGACAGCAAGCGCGGTTTCATCATTGACGACTTCCCGGAGAACATCCCCGAGGCCCAGGCGCTGGACACCTTGCTGGGCATGCTTGGCCGCGCCTTGCAGATCGCGGTGCACATCAAGGTTGATGATGAGACGCTGGTGCGAAGCATCACCGGGCGCTTGCGGTGCGAGCAGTGCGGCGCGGTTTATAACCGTCATTTTTCCCCGCCGGAAACCCGCGGCAAGTGCGGCGCCTGCGGCGGCAAAGTGGTTTCCGCAGGCGGCGGCAACGCCCGAAGCGCGGCGGTGAAAATCGGCAAACACCACCAACAAGCGGTCCCGCTGCTGGCCTACTACAAGGCCCAGCACAAACTGCGCACGGTGGTGGCCGAGGGCGGCGTCGAAGAAACCCAGCAAAAAATTTGCGACATCGTTGACCTGGAAATCCGCCCCCTGGAAATCAAAACCCTGGAAACCGCCGCCCAGGCCCACGAAGAGGAAATCAGCACCGTCATCGCCGGCGGGCAGATCAACCGCATCGCTGCGCCGCCGGAAAGCCCGGCCAAACCCGCCGATGCACAAGCGGCGGCGGTTCCTGCGGTTGGCGCGACTGTCGTGAAAAAGACCGCCGCCAAAACGACGGCCAAAAAGAAAGTGGCGAAGAAAAAACCCGTGGCCAAAAAGAAAACCACCGGGAAAAAACCGGTTAGCAAGGTTGCGAAAAAAGCAGCATCCGGGAAACCCGCCGCCAAAGTAGCGGCCAAAAAGAAACCCGTGAAAAAAACAACCCCAGCAAAAAGAAAACCCGTAACAAAACCGGCGGGTAAAAAACCCCCGGCCAGAAAAACCGGTAAAAAAGCCGCAGCAAAAAGCCCGGCAAAAAAGACTGCGAAAAAAACCACGAAAAAGAAACCCGCAACAAACAAAGCGGCGAAAAAGAGCGCGAAAAAAAAAATAACGCCGGACCATGGTTGACCATCCCCGACAAGGCCACTTCCCGCGGACGCGCCTGCGGCGCATGCGAAAGGATGACTTCAGCCGCCGCATGATGCGCCAGGCGGTGTTCACCGTTGACGATCTGATTCAGCCGCTTTTCATCCGCGAGGAAGCCGGGGCCGGGGCCGAAAGCGAAACCATTCCTTCCATGCCCGGCGTTGCGCGCATGGAAATCAAGGCGCTGACCGAAAAATGCCGGCGCTGCCATGCCCTCGGCATTCCCGCGGTGGTGTTGTTTCCGGCGACCCCGCCCGCGGCGAAATCCGCAGACGCGCAGGAAGCGTGGAATCCCGACGGCCTGGTGCAGCGCGCCGTCAAGGCCATCAAGGACGCGGTCCCGGATTTGGGCGTGATAACCGACGTCGCCCTCGACCCCTACACCAGCCACGGCCAGGACGGCCTGTGCGACGAGCGCGGCTACGTGGTCAACGACCCCACCGTGGCGGCGCTGGTGCGCCAGGCGCTGTCCCACGTCGAAGCCGGCGCCGACGTGGTCGCGCCCTCCGACATGATGGACGGGCGGGTGCGCGCCATCCGCGACGCCTTCGAGGAGGGCGGCCACGTCAACGCCCGCATCCTCGCCTACTCGGCCAAGTACGCATCCACTTTCTACGCGCCGTTTCGCGACGCGGTAGGCTCCGCGTCAAACCTCGCCGGCGGCGGCAAATACGATTACCAAATGGACCCGGCCAACAGCGACGAAGCCCTGCGCGAAACCGCCCTCGACATCGCCGAAGGCGCCGACATGGTAATGGTCAAACCGGGCCTGACAAACCTCGACATCATCCGGCGAATCAAACAAACATTCGGCATGCCAACCTTCGCCTACCAGGTCAGCGGCGAATACGCCATGCTCAAAGCCGCCGCGGAAAACGGCTGGCTTGATGAACGGCAAGCGGTGATGGAAGTAATGAGTTCCTTCAAACGCGCCGGGTGTGACGGGGTTTTGACTTATTACGCGGAGCGGGTGGGGGAGTGGTTGGGGGAGTGATTTTTAAGCGGAGAATACGAGATGAAAAAAAAGTATTTAGTGTCTTTAGGTAGAACCTATGGCGTATATGTCTATGCTGACAATGAAAAAATCGCAATGGAAGCGGCGGAGACTTTTGTTAGTAGTGGCAAAGACGAATCGAATTCACTACACCAAGAAAAGTACAATTTTTTAATCGATGGAGTGGAGATGATGCATAATATGGCGGTGGATGCAACATTGGTCAAAGATGACGAATGAGCACGAAAACAAAATCTGACAAACTCGTCGAAGCTTTCTTGGAGAAAGCAAAGCGATTTAATGCCGATGTAGAGCCTGTGCGGGTTCTCAAAGCGCGGGTATATAAAGTCACCGAAGCCAACGTTCTCGTCAGGGCTGCCACCACATCAAGTCAGAATGGCAGATATTTTTTTGGCATTAATTACATAGCCATTGAAGAAATCGCTAATCTGGATAATCCGTTCATTGCATTCATCTGCAGTTCGATTGATAAGACTGTCATTATTCCAGCGCAGTTGTTTTTCGAAAATCTTTCGCAGATAAGCAGTGATAGAAATGGGGAATATAAAATCAATGTCGACAAAAACCTCGACGTTGTTTTGAAGGGACGTGGCAACAGAATCTATTGCGCCGAATTTGTTAACAATTGGGAGTTGCTCCTCAAGCCATTTGAGACATCGAGGCATAGAAGCACTGCAGAAGAAAGTTTGCATTCGGTATTGCAGGGAAGGCTTATAGAAATAGGCAACACGAGGGGATACGATACCTATTGTCCTGATCGTTCAAAAATATTCAATAACAAAAAACTTTTAGAACTTATTTCTCTGGACAAGTGCCCAAAACTCCAGTTTTCCGATTACGAAGTTTTGCGGAAAATCGATGTTTTATGGTTCAAGGAAAAAGGCAAAAACATGGTGCCGGAATACGCATTTGAGGTTGAGTTATCTACGGGAACATGGTCTGGTGTTGGCCGGCTGGCAACACTTCTTGATTATCGTCATGTGAATTTTTATGTTATTTCCAGCGACCTAAAAAGATATAACCAAGTTATGCATTCCTTTGCTGATATTGAGGGAAGGTATCGCCACATTTTGACCGACCGTATTGGTGATTTGTATGCGGCTGAGTTGCAGTTGAAAGAATTAAGATATGACGTTGGCCTATAAAAAATATGTAAAAATAGAACGAGTTATTTGAAAACTGAAATCCTCATGAGCACCCACACCCCCACCGAAATCAATCTCAATCGCAAGACGCGCACCATGACGGTGTCGTTTGATGGCGGCGAGTCGTTTGAGATGAGTTGTGAATACCTGCGGGTTCATTCGCCGTCCGCCGAGGTGCAGGGGCACGGGCCCGGTCAGGGGGTGTTGCAGGTCGGCAAGGAGCGCGTCAACATTGACAAGATTGAGCAGGTCGGCAATTACGCCATCAAGCCGGTGTTCGACGACGGCCACGACACCGGCATCTATTCGTGGGACACGCTCTACACGCTGGGCAAAAATCAGGCGGAAAACTGGCGGAATTATCTTGCCGAACTGAAGGACGCCGGGCACCAACGCAAGATGGATTCCTGAACGCGGCGCACCCGCGCAGTCATGCCAGCACGCGCCGAACAATCCCGGGAGCAAGCCGCCGATTTTGGGTATCAAACGGTAGACCCCGCCGACAAGGCCGGGATGGTGGGCGCCGTTTTTCGTTCGGTGGCCGGGCGGTATGATTTGATGAATGACCTGATGTCGTTCGGCGCGCACCGTTTGTGGAAGCGGTTCGCGGCGTCGCAAAGCGCGCTGCGCCCCGGCGACGCGGCGCTTGACGTCGCCGGCGGCAGCGGCGACATGGCGCGGCGGCTTGCCCGCCGGGTCGGCGCGCACGGTTCGGTGGTGCTCACCGACATCAACGCGGCGATGCTCGCCGAAGGCCGAAACAACATGCTTGACGCCGGCCTGGTCGGCAATATCGGCTACGCCCTGGCCGACGCCGAAAAACTTTGTTTTCCCGACGATCATTTTCACTGCGTGTCCATCGCCTTCGGGTTGCGCAACGTCACCCGCAAACAAGACGCGCTGGCCTCCATGCACCGGGTTACGCGCCCCGGCGGGCGGCTGCTGCTGCTGGAGTTTTCCAAACCCCTCGTGCCGCTGCTGGAGCAGGCTTACGACTGCTACTCGTTCGGCGTCATTCCCAAACTGGGCAAACTGGTTGCCGAAGACGAAGCGAGTTACCGCTACCTGGTGGAATCCATCCGCCGGCATCCCGGCCAGCAAACCCTCAAGGCGATGATGGGCCGCGCGGGTTTTGAAGACGTGCGAATACACAACCTCAGCGGCGGAATCGTTGCCCTGCACGTGGGCTTCAAGTACTAAAATCATGGAAGAGCGCGCCGCAAATGCCCTGCTCGACGTCCTCAACGCCGCCGCCGGCGCGCTCGTTGACCTCGACCCCGACGGCAAACAAAAACTCGCTGCGCTGCGCGGCAAGGTGTTTTGCCTGGAGGTCAGCGCGCCGCCCGTCACGTTATACCTGCTGCCCACGGAGCGCGGCGTTGAGTTCCGGCGCGAAGTGGAAGCGGCGGCGGATGTGACCCTGATCGGGTCGGCGCTGGCGTTCGCCCGGCTGGGGGCTGGCGGCTGGGGCGCGGGCGGCGCAAATGATGAGTTGAGCGAAGGCCGGGTGACGATCCACGGCGACGCCGAACTCGGCCAGGCGTTGCAGAAAATCCTCGCCCGCTTGGACCTCGACTGGGAAGAGTTGTTGTCGCGCTGGGTCGGCGACACCCCGGCGCGCAAACTCGCAAACGCGGCCCGCGGTTTGGCGGGCTGGGCGGAGCAATCCATCGGCCTGAGCCGCGAGAACGCAGCCGATTATTTGCGCGAGGAAAAACGCATTTTGGTCACCGCCCCGGCCCTGGAGCGTTTCGACCAAACCCTCAACCGCACCCGCGCCGACGTTGACCGCCTGACCCGCCGGGTCGAACGAATCAGGCGCGCCCTGGAACAAAATACGCAAGATACGCAAAACCCGCAAACCCCACCCACCCCCTCCCGCAACTAATCCATTGGGCAAGAATTTTTTTCATTTGTTGCGCATCGCCCGCGTACTGGTCAGGCACAACCTCGACGAGTTGGTCAGCGCCCTGCACCTGTTCAGGCCCTACGCCGTGATTTTCAAGGTGCTGCCGGGCCGCCGGCGCGGGCAAAAAGACGCCCCGCGCGGCAAGCGGTTGCGCGAAGCCCTTGAAGAACTGGGGCCGGTGTTCGTCAAATTCGGCCAGGCGCTTTCCACGCGGCCGGATCTTCTGCCGGCGGACATCTCCCCCGAACTGGTGCGCCTCCAGGACGAAGTGCCGCCCTTCCCCGGCGCCGAGGCGCGGGCGATTATCGAGCGCGCCTACGGCGATTCTCTGGATGATCATTTCAAGTCCTTTGACGCCGAACCCACCGCCTCGGCTTCGGTGGCCCAGGTGCACCACGCCGAGTTGCCGGACGGCGCCGAGGTGGTGGTCAAGGTGCTGCGCCCCGGCGTGCAAAAAATCATTGAGCGCGACCTGGAACTGCTGCACGCCCTGGCGGATCTCGCCGAGCGTTACTGGTCCGAGGCGCATCGCTTGAAGCCCAAAGAAATCGTTGCGGACTACGACAAGACCATCCACAACGAACTCGACCTGATGCGCGAGGCCGCCAACGCCAGCCAGTTGAAAGCCAATTTCGCGGGCTCGGATTTGATTTACGTGCCCAAAGTGTACTGGGAACACACCCGCCGCAACGTCATGGTGATGGAGCGCATTCACGGCATTCCGATTCGCCGAGTCGCGGAAATCAAGGCCGCCGGCATCAACCTCAAAAAACTCGCCCACGACGGCGTCGAGATTTTTTTCACCCAGGCCTTCCGCGACGGATTCTTCCACGCCGACATGCACCCCGGCAACATCTTCGTATCAACGGAAGGCCAGTACCGCGCCGTGGACTTCGGCATCATGGGCACCCTGAGCGCCGCCGACAAACGCTACCTGGCGGAGAACCTGCTGGCCTTTTTCGACCGCGACTATCACCGCGTGGCAGACGCGCACGTCCGCGCCGGCTGGGTGCCGCCCGGCACTTCGCTCGAGGATTTCGAAGGCGCCATCCGCACCGTGTGCGAGCCGATTTTCGCGCGGCCCATCAGCGAGATTTCATTCGGCGGTTTTCTCATTGACCTGTTCCGCGTTGCGCACCGTTTTCAAATGCCGGTGCAGCCGCAGTTGGTGCTGCTGCAAAAAACCCTGCTCAACATCGAAGGGCTGGGGCGGCAGTTGTATCCGCAGCTCGACCTGTGGGAGACCGCCAAGCCGTTCCTGGAGAAATGGACCCGCGAACAAATCGGCCCGCGGGCGGCGATTCGCACTTTGCGGCGGGAACTGCCGAACCTCTTTACCCTGGCGCCGGAGTTGCCCGGCCTCGCGCATCAGATTCTGTACCGCCTCAAAAACGACGAGTTGATCGTGCACACCCGCGACCGGGAAATCGCCGATCTGCGCCGCCAGATCGCCGCCGGCCAGCGGCGCATGGCGCGCGCCATCGTCGCCGTCGGGCTGCTGCTGGGCGGCCTGCTGCTCCTGCCCGGCGGGCCGCTGGCCGGCAACGCCGGGGCGTGGCTCAGCGCGGCGTTGCTGGTGGCCGGCGCCGGTGCATTGTTGTCGGTGTGGTTTGGGCGCCGGGGGCCGGGGCCGTGACGCCGCCTCCCACGACCCCGGCCCCCGGCCCCCCCAGCGTCAACGTGCTGTCCCGCATTGCGCGGGTGCTGATTTTCGGGGTCGTCCTCGGCACCATCGCGTCGCTGTTCGCCATCGGTTTTGTCGAAGCCGTGAAGTGGCTGAACGACGCGTTGTTCGTAACTTTCCGCAGCCGCCAGGAGATTACGCCGGAATCCGGCTTGTCCATGCTGTTGTTTTTGCTACCCGCCGGCGGCGGGTTGATCGCCGGGTTGCTGATCATGCTGATCCCGGACCGGCGCCCGCACAACCCCGCGGACGTCATCGAGGCGGCGCAGTCGGGAAAAAGCGTTTCCGTCAAAACCGGGCTGGTCACCATCGGCGCCGTGCTGGCCGGGTTGGGCAGCGGCGCGTCGGTGGGCCAGTACGGGCCGCTGGCCCACCTCGGCGCCACGGTCGGTTCGGCCATTTCCCGCCTGGGCAAGGTCGAACCCGGCCTCGGCATCGGCTGCGGGGTGGCGGCGGCCATCTCCACCGCGTTCAGCGCCCCCATCGCCGGAATCATCTTCGCCCACGAAGTGGTGCTGCGCCATTACTCGCTACGCGCGTTCGCGCCCATCACCGTGGCCTCGTCCACCGGATTGTTCATCGCCGACCGGATTTTTCACCGCCCGCCCCTGCTTGAGATGTCGATAACGCGCACGGTGTTCGCCCCCGAGTTTCTGGCCTTCGTGCTGATCGGCGCCGGCGGCGCGCTGGTCGCGGTAATCTATATGCAGGGCATCCTGAGCATGCGCCGGGTGAGCGGTTGGTTGAAATTGCCGGTGTGGTTGAAGCCCGCCGTCGCCGGGCTGTGCGTCGGCGTTACCGCGCAGTGGATTCCGGAAATCCTCGGCGTCGGCAAGGAAACCCTGCGCTTCGCCATCACCCCGGGGGCCTACGACGCCGCCGAACTCGGCGTTGTGCTGGTGGCGAAAATCGCCGCCACCGCATTGTGCATCGGCTTCGGTTTCGCCGGCGGGGTTTTCAGCCCGGCGCTGCTGATCGGCATTTTGTTCGGCGCGCTGCTCGGCCACGGCGCGGAACTGCTCTACCATGATTTCTACGCCGGCCTCGAGTTTTACGCGATCTGCGGCATGGCGGCGGTGACCAGCCCGGTGATCGGCGCGCCGCTCGCCACCATCCTCATCGTCTTTGAACTGACCCGCAACTACGAACTGACCACGGCGGTGATGGTGAGTGTGGTGTTCTCCAACGTGGTGGCGTACCGCCTGTTCGGGCGCTCGTTGTTCGACCGCGAGTTGTCCCTGCGCGGCTTCGATTTGTCCATGGGCCGCGACAAGGTGATGCTGGCCCGCACCGGCATTGACGATCACATCCTCACCGACTTCGTCCGCGGCCGCCCCGATGACGACCTGTCCGGGCTGCGGCGCGCGTTGATCAAAGCTAACCGCAGCGAAGCGTATATCGTTGACGATGCCTCACGATACATCGGCGTAATCACCCTCAACCAAATCGTTGCCGGGGAGCAGCGGCGCGAATCATCCGGGGACGGCGGCGGCGGCGGCGGCAAAACGCGGGCGCGGGCGCGGGAGCACGCGCGCGGTGATTCGCTGCGCCTGCGCGCCGGGATGTCGGTGTGGGACGCCATGGAAGCCATGCAAGGTTTCGTCGGCGAAAGCATACCGGTGCTCGACGGCGACGGCCGCCTGCTGGGGGTTGTTTACGAGTCCACCCTGGTCAGGGCATACTTGCAAACCGTTCGCCGGCTGCGCGCCGAAGAAAACGCCGCTCAGTAATACGCCCAAAATACGCCCAAGCACAGAAAACAAAAGACAACCTCAGGAGACAACCCGTGGCCACGCATCCGTTCCCGTTCCCGTTCCAGTGGGACGATCCTTTCGATTTGGAATCCCAACTCAGCGAAGAGGAAAAACAGGTGCGCGACAGCGCCCGGGAATTTTGCGAGCGCGTCCTGATGCCGGGCATTCTCAAAGCCAACCGCAGCGAGACCTTCGACCCCGGCTTGCTGAAAGCGTTCGGCGAACTCGGCATGTTGGGGTCAACGCTGCCCGAAGTATACGGCGGTGCGGGGTTGAACCACGTCGCGTACGGCCTGCTGGCCCGCGAAGTGGAGCGCGTTGACAGCGGCTACCGCTCGTGCATGAGCGTGCAGTCGTCGTTGGTGATGCACCCGATTTACGCCTACGGCAGCGACGCGCAAAAACAAACCTACCTGCCGGGGCTGGCGAAGGGGGAGATCATCGGCTGCTTCGGCCTCACCGAACCGGACTACGGTTCAGACGCCGGCGGCCTCAAAACCCGCGCCCAAAAAGTCGCCGGCGGCTACCGCCTGTCCGGCAACAAAACCTGGATCACCAACGCGCCTATCGCTGACCTCGCCATCGTCTGGGCCAAACTCGGCGGCGTCATTCGCGGCTTCATCCTGGAACGCGGCATGGACGGGCTCAGCACCCCCACAATCGAAGGCAAGATGAGCCTGCGCGCCTCGGCAACCGGCCAGATCGTGATGGACAAGGTGTTCGTCCCCGAACAAAACCTGCTGCCCGCCGTGAGCGGGCTGAAAGGCCCGTTCGGCTGCCTGAACAAGGCGCGCTACGGCATCGCCTGGGGGGTGATGGGGGCCGCCGAGTTCTGCTGGCACGCCGCACGCGGTTACACCCTGGAGCGCAAACAGTTTGGCCGGCCGCTGGCGCAAAACCAGTTGATTCAGAAAAAACTCGCCGACATGCAAACCGAAATCACCCTCGGCCTGCAAGCCGCCCTGCGCATCGGGCGGCTGCTCGACGAAGACCGCTGCGCCGTGGAAAACATCTCCCTGGTCAAGCGCAACAACTGCGGCAAGGCCCTGGAAATCGCCCGCATGGCCCGCGACATGCACGGCGCCAACGGCGTCTGCGACGAATACCACGTCATCCGCCACATGGCCAACCTCGAAACCGTCAACACCTACGAAGGCACCCACGACGTCCACGCCCTGATCCTTGGCCGCGCGCAGACCGGGTTGCAGGCGTTTTTTTAGCGGCGGCGTTGCGGGAGCGGAGAAAACTCAGCCGGACGGGATGATGTTGTGTTCCGGGCCGTAGGGAAAGCCGGTGATATTTTCCGCGCCGTCTTCGCCGATCACCAGAATGTCGTGTTCGCGGTAACCGCCGGCGCCGGGTTGGCCCTCGGGAATCATGATCATCGGCTCCATGGATACCACCATGTTCGGCTGCAAAACCGTTTCGATGTCCTCGCGCAACTCCAGGCCGGCCTCGCGGCCATAGTAGTGGCACAGAACGCCGAAAGAATGGCCGTAGCCGAAGGTGCGGTTTTGCAAAAGCCCGTGGGCTTCGTAGATTTTGTTCAGCTCCAGCGCGATGTCGCAGCAGCGTGCGCCGGGTTTCATCAACGCCAGGCCGGCTTCGTGCACTTCGACGTTGATCTCCCACAACCTGAGAGAGTCCGCGTCGGCGTGGTCAAAAAACAACGTGCGCTCCAGCGCCACGTAATAGCCGGCGATCATGGAAAAACAATTCAGGGACAAAATGTCGCCCTTTTGCACGCGCCTTGAAGTCACGGGGTTGTGCGCGCCGTCGGTGTTGATGCCCGACTGAAACCACGTCCAGGTGTCCATTAACTCGGCGTGGGGAAAGCGCTTGGCGGTCTCGCGCACCATCGCGGCGGTGGAGGCGAGCGCCGCTTCGTGTTCCGCCGTGCCGTCGCGCACCGCGCCGGTCAGCGCCGCCGCGCCGATGTCGCATACTTGCGCGCCGTGGCGGATGTGCGCGATCTCCTCGTCGGATTTCACCATGCGCAGGCGCATCGCCGGTTGGCCGATGTCCTTGAACTCGCAACCGGGCAGGGCGGCGCGCAGCTGGTCCATCCTTTCCAGGTTGACGTGATCCCGTTCCACGCCGATGACCCCGTTTTTCGGCGCGGCTTTTTGCACCGCGCGAAAATAGTTGTCCCGCTGCCAGTCGGTATAGACGATGTTTTCGCCGCCGAACGTGCGCCGCCACGGCTGGCCGCCGTCAATGTTGGCGGAAATGGAGACGGCTTTGCCGGCGTCCACCAGCAAACCGTAGGGGCGGCCAAAGGAGCAATACAAAAAATCACTGTAATAGTTGATGTTGTGAATTGAAGTGAACAGCACGGCGTCCATGCCCTCCGACTCCATGGCCGCGCGCAGCCTTGCGAGCCGCCCTTCAAATTCACCGTCGGAAAAAGTGTGCGTTACCGGCGTGCCGTTCGGAATGTTTTTCAGGTTTTGCATGTCTGTTCTCCTTTTGTGATGGTGACGGAAAATGATTTACCCAAACTCGTTTTGCACGGCGCGCGCGATGCCGCCGCTGCTGACTTTTACGATCAGTTTGCCTTTTTCGCGGGTTGCGTTTTTCGGCGAAGACAAGGTGCCGGGCGGCGGCGTCCACTCCGGGTTCAGCGGGTGCAGGTCGTAGGGCGGAAATTGCGCCGGCGGATGATCTTCCACTTTGCCCATGTCCACGAGGTGCGGATACCAGTGCAGCATCATGGAAGTCTCCAGAACGCCGCCGTGTTCGATGTCCCAGCCGCCGAACCCTTCCGGGTAGAGGCGCGTGACCGCCGCTTCGTCAATAAAATCCCAGTAGGAGAGCGTCATGATTCGCAAATCAGAAATGCCCCGCGCGCGCAGGGCGCGCACGGCCAGGTCGGCGCCTTCGGTGAGAAACATGGTGTTTTCAAAATGGCCGTTCATCGCCACAATTTTTCGCGCGCCGTGGCGGGCGAACTCGCAGATCAAATCACGCACCATGCAGGACAGGGTATGCCCGTCCAGGCTGGTGGTTCCCGGAAAATGATTTCCACCGCCGGATTTGACCTGGGACTTGTAGCCGTAGGTCAGCGGCGGGGCGACCATGCCGCCGATGCGCGCGGCCACGGTCTCCGACATTTTTGTCGGCAGCAGCACGTCCACGTTCATGGACATGTGGGGGCCGTGCTGCTCAAGCGCGCCGAGCGGCAAAAACACCGGCGTCTGCCCGCCGCGCAGGTTGTCGCGGTATTGCCGCCAGTTCATTTCTCCGATGTGTACGGTCATTGCATCACCTCGCCGTCGTCAATCAGAACGTGGGTTTTTTCCACGGGCCAGTGCAGCCACAGCTGCCGCCCGCTCAAATCGCCCAATTTTTCCAGCGCGTCTGCGCGCATCTGCGAGAGCAGCGGCATGCCGCCCGCGGTTTGCAGGTGCAGCACCACAAAACCGCCGACAAACTCCTCGCCGACCAGTTGGCAGGCGATGCTTTCCGCGCCATCGCCATCGCCATCGGCTGAGCGGCCTTCGGTGACGCGCACTTCGGTATTCTCCGCCGCGACGATAAAAGCCACCGGCGCGCCCGCCGCCGGTAATCGCCGGTAATCGCCGTCAACCGCCAGCGGCGCGGCGAAAACTCCTTCCGCAGTTTCGATGCGAAGGCGCGAATCATCGCCCATCCCGGCGGCGCGCCCTTGAAAGATGTTGTTGGCGCCGATGAAGTTGGCGACAAACCGGTTGCGCGGCGCGCGGTAAATGCTTTGCGGGGTGCCGACCTGCTGCACGCGCCCGCCGTCCATGACGACCACGCGGTCGGCCATCGCGAACGCTTCTGAATGACTGTGCGTAACGTACAAAAAAGTGATGCCGGCTTCTTTTTGCAGTTGCGACAAAACCCCCTGCATATGCACCACCATATTGGCGTCGAGCGCCGACAACGGCTCATCCAGAAGAAGAATTTCCGGCTCCAGCACCAGCGTTCGCGCCAGCGCGACGCGCTGCCGCTGCCCGCCGGACAAACCGGAAACGCCGCGCCCGGCAAAGCCGGCGATGTCCAGTTTGTCCAGCCATTCCATGCTGCGCCGGCGCCGCTCGGCTTTCGGCACGCCGCGCATTTTCAACCCGAATTCGGCGTTTTCCAGGACGTTCAAAAACGGAAACAACGCGAGGTTTTGCCAAACCATCGGCATATTGCGCGCCCACGGCGGTTGTTCGTTGATGCGCTCGCCGTTCATCAGCACGTCGCCGGCGTCCGGTGATTCAAACCCGGCGAGGATTTTGATCATGGTGGTTTTGCCGCTGCCGCTGGAGCCGATGACGGCGATAAACTCGCCGCGCCGCACCGACAAATTGATGCCGGACAACGCCGCGATGCCGCCGAAAGTTTTGCTGACGCCCCGCAAAACCGCGAGTGGCTCGCCGCTCATTTGCCCCGCCCCCTTTGCATCAGCGCTTCGGCGATGACGACCAGGGTGATGGTCGCGGTGAAAGTGAAGGTGCCGATCACGTTGATGCGCGGGCTGACCGGCCCCTGCAAAAAATTCAGCGCGCGCACCGGCAGCGTGTCGTGAATCCCGGAAACAAACCAGGCGACCGCGTATTCGTCGAAGGATACCGCCAGCGTCAGAAAAAGCGCGGCGGCGATCGCCGAGCGGCAAAACGGAAAAATCACAAAGCGCATGGCGCGCCATTCGCCGGCGCCGAGATTCCACGCCGCCTGCTCCAGGTTTTTGTCCATCTGATGCAGGCGCAGGCGCACCAGGGCCATGGCAAACGGCATGCAAATGACGACGTGCCCGGCCCAAATCGCCATTGGCCGTCCGGCGATGCCGACCCGCGACAAATAGGCGAGCATCGCCAGCCCGAGGATTACCAGCGGCACGGTGGGCGGCAGCAGCACCAGCGATAAAAAAACGCCCTTGCCGGGAAACCGCCAGCGGTAATCGGCGTACGCCGCGCAAAAGCCGAGAAAGGTCGCGGTCACCGCCGCCGCCCCGCCCACCGACAAGGTGCGCCACAAGGCGGCGGCGTCTTTCGGGTCGTTCCATGCCTCTTCATACCAGCGCGTGCTGAACCCGCCCGGCGGCAGCGTCGGAAAACGCTCCTGACTCAGCGAAAAAATAAAACTGGAAATAACCGGCAGCGCGATAAACAGCGCGGCCAAAAAACAGCACGCCGCCCCCAGCCAGAAGTTCAGCCGCGCGCTGTTCACTTCGGCCTGCGGTAGGCGAACAACACCGCCGCCAGCGCGATGCTCAAAAGCGTGAAGATCATGGTAACGGCCACCACCGCGGCGCGCGGCCACTGCTGGCCGGCTTTGGTCAGGTCGGTGATGAGGATGCTCAGCGTCTGCGAGGTCGCGCCGCCGAGGTAAATCGGGCTGGCGAAATCACCGAAAACCAGGATGAAGCAAAACAACGCCGCCAGCGTAAGCCCGGCGCGCGCGCCCGGAATCACCACGGCGAAAACCACGCGCAGCGGGCCGCAGCCGAGGTTGTGCGCGGCGTGCATCAACTCCCTCGGCACCTGCGAAAAACCGAAGACTTGCAGCAAAATCGCCAGCGGCAGGCACAACGTCAAATAGCCGACGAAGGTGCCAAAAGCGTTGTTCAGCATTTGCGCCGCCGGCAGGCCGAGCCAGGCGAACAGCGCGTTGATGACGCCGCCGTCGCCGAGATAAATTTGCCACGAGTAAATGCGCACCAGGTAGCTGGTGAAGAACGGCGCGATCAACGCCATCACCGCCAGCCGCCGCCCCTGGGTTGACAGGCGAAACGCGATGTGCCAAGCGACCGGGAAAGCGGCCACGCCGGTCAGCACGGCGGCGGCGGCGGCGAACAATGCGGTAACGCCGAAAGCCCGCCAGAAATACGCCTGCCCGTAGACCTTCAACCAATTATCCGGGGTCAGGTCCGGTTGCAGGCGAAAGGATTCAACGCTCCAGAAAGTCAGCGCCACCAAAAACAGCAGCGGCCCCAGGAAAAGCAAACCCTGCCACAGCAACGGTGGCAGGATGTGCCAGGCGGCAAACCCGTTGAAGCGGTTCACGCGCCCGTCCGCCGGCGGATCCGGACCCGGTTCCGGTTCC
The DNA here is from genome assembly GCA_965212085.1 of Candidatus Poriferihabitaceae bacterium. GTDB lineage: Bacteria > Pseudomonadota > Gammaproteobacteria > Arenicellales > Poriferihabitantaceae > JAHRAW01. The sequence goes on from OZ243042.1 coordinate 788,070, forward strand.
GAATCACGCGTTTTTATATTCCAGCCACAGGTCGTTCCACTGCTCCAGGGATTGGCGCACCGGCAGTTTTCGCAGGTGAATATGCCCGTCTCGGATGTCGGTGATCATGTTGCGCCCCGACAAATCCATATTTGCGCGCTTCGCCTCGGCGGAGTTTTCGCGGTTCAGTTTTTCCCAGGCGGCGCGGCTCGGAACGGCGGTCGGGTACGCCGCCATCAACGCCTTGCGTACCTGCCCTTCGGGGGAGGTGAGGTATTGCAGCAGTTTTTTCGCAAGGCCGGGGTTTTTGGCGTTTTTACCGATGCCAAGCCCCTCGGTGAACTGAATTCCGCCTTCGCGCGGCACCACGGTGGCGATGGGCGCGCCGTCCTTTTCAAGGACTCCGGAAATCCAGTCGCCGATGCCGCACATGGCGTGCACTTCGCCGCTTTTCAGCGAGGACAACACGCCGCCGTAGTCAAAAAAGCCCTTCACCTGCGGGCGCAATGACAAGGCGGTTTTCCGGAGTTTGGCGAACGCCGCGTCGTTCAAATCAAACGGTTCGGGGTTGCCGTCGTGCAAACTCAGGCAGCCGAGGTTGGGCAGGTGCCAGTCAAAATGCCCGACCTTGCCCTTGACTTTGGCGTCCCACAGCACGCCGTAACTTTGCGCCATGCCGGCGTCCAGCACCTCGGTGTTGTAGGTTACGCCCAGGAACCCGAAACTCACCGGCACGGCGAACAAATCGCCGCCTTCCCAAAACCCGGCGACCGGGAATTTCTGGAACTCGGGGAAGAAATCGTCAAAGGGATAGTCGGACGGATCCAGTTTTTCCAGGTAGTCGGCGGCGCGCAGTTGCGTCACGTATTCGGCGTCGGACAAAATGACGTCGAAGGTGCCGGGCGGTGACTGCCCGATCAGGGCGAGCATGTTGTCGCCGCCGGTGTAGTATTTGGATTGGATCTTGACCTTGTTCGCCTCTTCAAAGGCGCCGACCACGTCAGGTTCGCCGTTGCCATACCAGGCCAGCAGGGTCATGGTGTCGGCGGCGTGCGCCTTGGAGGAGGTCAGCACGGCCGGGAAAGCGGCGGCGGCAGCGGTAGCGGCGACGCCGGTGGCGGTGCGCTGCAAAAAACGGCGGCGCAACGGATTCAGGCAGTTTGGATGTTTGGACATTTTTTTCTCCCTCCGGATATGGCGGTAAAGTACGGACGATAATTTGTAGCACGAAAAGCGGGTCTTTCCGGTGGGAAATAGTGAATTGTGTATTCGCTTTTTCCGAATATCAGGCTGAAAAATCGTTCGTATCAAAGGCCAGAAAGTCGCGCAGGGCGGTTTGCACCGGCGGGATCCGCCGCGCTTTTTTGCCGATCAGGCCGATTTTCATCTGCGGCACGCTTTCCGACACCGGTTTGGACAAAATGCGGTCGCCCTCCAGCGACCACGGGCGAAACAACATTTCCGACAAAATGGTTACGCCCTCGCCGTGCGCCACGTAACCGCGCACCGCCTCCACCGACTCGGTGCGCAGGTGGCAGCCCGGTTTTTCGCCGTGCCGGGCAAAAAACATCCGCGTATTTTGTTCGGCCTCGTCAATGGTCAGCTGAATGTAAGGCTCGCGCGCAATCTCGGCGAGCGGCACCGTTTTCATTTCGGAAAAACGGTGATGGGAGTTGCACCATAAAGTACGGCGCGATGAAAACAGCGTCAGCACCTCCAGCCGGCTGCGTTTTTTGACGTTTGAGACCAGCACGATGCCGGCGTCGAGGCGCCCGTCGGTGACCCGCTCTTCGATCTCTTCGCGGCACAATTCCAGCAAGAACACGCGCACCATCGGAAACAGGCGGCGAAACCGCGACAGCAGCGGCGGCAAAAAATAACCGTGCACCGCCGGAGACGCGGCGAGGGCCAGGTCGCCCGCCAGGTTGGAGGTTTTTTTCAACGCCCAGGCGGCGTCTTTCACCAGCGAGAGGGTTTTTTCGCAGTAGTTGCGAAACCGCGCGCCGTCTATGGTCAGGTGCATGCCACGGTGGTTGCGCTCAAAAAGTTTGACCGACAAAAAATCTTCCATCTGCCGAATGGCGGCGGTGATGACGGCCGGGGAAACATGAATCTCATGGGCGGCGGCGGTGATTTGTCCGGTGTCGGCGACCGCCAGAAAATACTTCATCTTTTTCAGCGTGAGAATCTCCGCCGAGCGCGAAAGCCCGCCGCCGGGCCGGCGGGGACTGAACGGGGTTGGTTGTCGCATCGCCATAATTCCAGTATAAACGCAAAAACACCGGACGCGACTCATAATGGCGCTGCATTTCACCCGCAAAGAATTCCAAACACGGCTGGCCGCCGCCCGCGCGAGTCTTGCCGGGCGGGGGCTGGACGGCATATTGTTGTTCGCGCCGGAGAGCCACTACTATCTGAGCGGCTACGACACCTTCGGCTTTGCGATGTTTCAGTGCATGGTGCTGAAAGCCGAGGGCGAGTTGCAGCTCCTGACCCGCGCACCGGATTTGCGGCAGGCGCAGCAGACCTCCATCCTGAGAGACGCGCAGATTCATATCTGGGCCGACACCGAAGGCACCGACCCTTACGCGCATCTGGCGCGGCTGCTTGGCGGCATGGGGTTGCACGGCAAGCGCCTGGGCATCGAGACCGACACCGCCGGCCTGACCGCGTTTCACGGGCACAAAGTGTGCGCGGCGTTGCGGGGCAAGGTTCGGTTGGTGGAAGCCTCAGACCTCGTCGGCCTGCTGCGCCGGCGCAAAAGCAAGGCCGAAATTGACTATCACCGCCGCGCCGCCGCGCTCAGCGACGACGCCCTCGACGCGGCCCTGCAAACCACCCGCGCCGGCGCGTTTGAGGGGGATATTCTGGCGGCCATGCAGGGCGCGGTGTTCGCCGGCGGCGGCGACTATCCCGGCAACGAGTTTATTATCGGCTCAAACGCGGGGGCGCTGTTGTGCCGCTATTACTCGGGCCGGCGGCACCTTGACGCGCAGGATCAACTGACCCTGGAATGGTCGGGGGCGTACCGGCATTACCACGCCGCGATGATGCGCACTTTGGTGGTGGGCGCGGCCAACGACAAACAAAAAAAGATGCACGCCGCGGCGGTTGAGGCGTTGCTCGCCTGTGAACGGGCGGTGCAACCCGGCGCGCCCATGGGCGACGTGTTCGACGCCCACGCCCGGGTCTTCGACGCCCGCGGCCTGGGCCACGCGCGCCTCAACGCCTGCGGCTACGGCATGGGCGCGACCTACACGCCGTGCTGGATGGAGCGGCCAATGTTCTACCGAGGCAATCCGCTGCCCATGGAGGTGGATAACGTGTTTTTTCTGCATATGATCCTGATGGATTCCGATGCCGGGCTGGCGATGTGTTGGGGCCATTCGCTGCTGGTGACCGGGGACGGCGTGGAGCGGCTGAGCCGGCATTCCCTGGATCTTGTGGAGTGCTGAGGGGGGATTGCGGCGCGGCGCGGGTAATGGCGCGGTTAGTTCAGCCCCCCGTTTCATTCTCGCCGGACGCGCCGAACGCATCGGTAAAGACCGAACGATAACCGAACAATGCCGCCGCCCCGCCGGTGTGCAAGAACACCACGTTGTCCGCCGCTGAGAAAAAACCCCGGCGCGCGAGGTCAATCAGCCCGGCCATGCCCTTCCCCGAATACACCGGGTCGAGCAATATCCCCTCCAGGCGCGCCAGCAGCGAAACCGCTTCCAGCATGCCGGCGGTGGGCAGGCCGTAGCCCGCGCCGACGTAGTCGCAGTTGGCCTGCACGGATTCCCGCGACGGTTCCGGTTTCAGGCCGAGGTGGGCGGCGGTGGCGCATGCGAGGTCGAACACCTTTTGTTCCTGCTGCGCGCGCGGCAGCCGCACGCCGATGCCGAGGATCGGAAAAGGCCGGCCCATCCCGTGGCAGCCGGCGACCAGGCCGGCCTGGGTTCCGGTGCTGCCGGTGGCGTGCACCACGTGGTCTATGGTCAATCCCAGGGCTTCGGCCTGCCCGGCCAGTTCCAGCGCGCAGTTGGCGTAGCCGGTGGCACCCACCGGGTTGGAGCCGCCGCCGGGAATCAGGTAGGGGCGTTTGCCCCGGCCCTCAAGGGCTTTACCCGTTTCCGCCATGGCCGCGTCCATGTCCGTGTCTTTGGGGTATTCGCTTTGCCGCGCGCCCAGCAGGCGGGTCAGCAGGACGTTGCCGGAGGTGGCGTAATCTGCGTCCGGGTTGTCCACGCGGTGCTCGTATAAAACCTCGCAGTCCATATTATTGGCCATGGCCGCCGCCGCCGCGGTCTGGCGTACGTGATTGGACTGCAACGCGCCGTGGGTAATCAGCGTGTCGGCGCCTTTGGCGATGGCGTCGCCGACCAGGTATTCCAACTTGCGCGCCTTGTTGCCGCCGGTGGCGAGGCCGGTGCAGTCGTCCCGCTTGATCCACAACTTCGGCCCGCCGAGATGGGCGCTCAGGCGTTTCAACGGCTCCAGCGGCGTCGGCAAGTGGGCGCAGGAAAAACGCGGCGCTCCGTCAAGCGCGCGGGCCAGGGCGGCGAAGGCGGCGCGGTGCGCGGTGGTTTTTTTCGCGGGCGTGGTCACCGGCGTTCTGCTGTGTTCGTGTCCGTGCCGGGGATGGATGGGGTTCGATTCATCGCGCTATACTAGCACGCCAAACCTCGTGCGGGTCACCTGTCCGATCATTCCGATTGTGAGCCACGGGAAGAAATATCCGCTATCATTGGTCATTGGAAAATATCATTCGGGCGGCCGGTTGTGGCGCACCGTGTACTATGCGAGAGTAGCAGTATGAAACCATCATTCGCGCCAAGAAAGAACCGCGCAAAAAAGAATCGCGCCGTTGAAAGCCCCGGCGGCTTTTTTCATTTGGGCGGGCGGCCATGACCTGGCTGATCGCCGGCCTCGCGCTTTTTTTCGGGGTTCACCTGATTCCGTCGCGCCCAACCCTGCGTCAAAAACTCGTTCAGGCCATCGGCGAACTGCCCTATAAAGGCGCGTTCGCAATCCTTTCCCTGGCCGGCCTCGCGCTCATCATCGCCGGGATGGGCCGCGCGCCGCACATCGCGGTGTGGCATCCACCGCCGGCGGCGGCCACGGCCACGGCGATTTTCATGGCGCCGGCGTTAATCCTGCTGGTGGCGGCGAATTTCAACGGCCACCTCAAGCGCATCGTGCGCCATCCCACGTCGCTGGGCGTGCTGGTGTGGTCCCTCAGCCACCTGCTGGCGAACGGTGACCTGGCGGCGTTGCTATTGTTCGGCGGCTTCGCGTTGTTTGCGTTGTACGACATGCGCGCCGCCAACCGGCCGGCGGCCGCATCCGGGGGGGCGGTTTCCATAAAAATGGACGTGCTCGCCGGCGGCATCGGCATAGCCGCGTATTTTTTACTGATCGCGTTTCACGGCAACCTGTTCGGGGTTGCGGTTTTTTAGTTACTCGGGTTGCTTGACCACGCGCAAATACGGCTTCAAGGTTTTCCACCCGTCCGGGTATTTTTCTTTGGCCTGTTCGTCCGACACCGACGGCACGATGATGACGTCATCGCCGTCTTTCCAGTTCACCGGCGTGGCCACTTGGTGCTTGCCGGTGAGTTGCATGGAGTCGAGCACGCGCAGGATTTCATCGAAATTCCTGCCGGTGGTCATCGGATAGGTCATCATCAGTTTGATGTTCTTGTCCGGGCCGATGATATAGACCGTGCGCACGGTGGCGTTGGTCATGGCGGTGCGCCCCTCGGAAGTGCCGCTCAGGTCGGCGGGAAACATATTGTAGGTCTTGGCGACGCTGAGATCGGTGTCGCCGATCATCGGAAAGTTGACGGCGTAACCCTGGGTCTCCTCGATGTCCGCAGCCCAGCCGGCGTGGGCGTCCACGGGGTCAATGCTGAGCCCGATCACCTTGCAGTTGCGCTTCTCAAACTCGGGCTTGAGTTTGGCCACGTACCCAAGTTCGGTGGTGCACACCGGGGTAAAGTCCTTGGGATGTGAAAACAAAATGGCCCAGCCGTCGCCGATCCACTGGTGAAAATCAATTTCGCCATCGGTGGTTTGAGCGCGAAAATTGGGCGCCTGATCGTTTATTCTGAGTGACATAATAACCTCCTCATGCGGGGTTGACGGATGCACGCCGTGCAATGGAACGCCAGTATAGCACCGAATCCCGGCCACGGGGCACGCTCCGCCAACCCCAAGGGTTGACATGGACTAGCGAATACCCAACGCCCGGCGGACCAGGGACTGGAAGTGGTGCACTGAATGTTCGCTGGCGTCGCTGCGTGCCTGGTCCACGATCAGGCGGCCCTGGTGGTAGGCGCGGCTTTTGAGTCCGCGCTGTACGCTTTCGCATAGCGCGACGTCTTCGAGGCGCACGGTGCGGTGCAGGTGTTTGATGATTTGCGCCTGTTGCGGGGTGGGTTGGTTGTCGTTGAAATACCATTCGATGGTTTGCACGGAGGCTTCCGGCCCGTCGGGCAGGCAGTGAAAGATGTTCAGGTTGCCGCCGGGATAGACCTCGATGGCGAGGTTCGGCCAGATGAACCACGACCCGAACTCGGCGCCGCGTTCGGTGGCGTTGGCGTCAATTTTATAACTGCCCTGTTGGGGCGGTTTGCTGCGGCTGGTGTGGGCGTGGTGAAGGTCGTGGGTTTTGACCCGGTAGGAATCCATCTCCACCACGCCCGCGGCGAAGTCCGGGTGGGCGGTGGGGCAGTGGTAACATTCGGCGTAGTTCTCCATGATGTTTTTCCAGTTGGCCTTGATCGCATACTCCCGCGAGTGGGTCAGGGTCAAAAAATCCAGCTGCGGCGCGAAGCTGCGAAGTTCCTGTTCCAAGCCGCCCAGTTGGGCGTGAAGCGCGGCGGCGTCGGGGTTGAGGTTGACGAATACCAAATTGACGAACACTTCCACTTGAACGGGTTTCAGGCACAACGCCGCGGCGTCAAAGCCGGCGACGTTGCCGCTGTTGCGGGCGTTGTTGAGCGCGCCGTCGAGGCCGTAGGTCCAGGCGTGGTAGGGGCAGACGATGGCGTCGGTTTGCCCGGCGCCGTCCAGCAGTTGGTGGGCGCGGTGCGAGCAGACGTTGTAGAAGGCGCGCAGTTCCCGGTCGTGACCGCGAACGATGAACACGCTTTCGCCGGCGATCCGCCGGGTTATGTATTCGCCGGGGCGGGCGACGTTTTCGGCGTGGCCGGCGTACTGCCAGGAATCGGCGAAGATGGCGTCCGCCTCGCGCGCGGCGATGGCCTCGTCGTAGTAATACCACGACGGCATCGCCCAGGATTTTTCCGGGTCGGCGTCAAAACGATCGGGGGGGCGGTCGGCGGGCCGGGCGGTCGTGTTCATGGGCGGGGAAGGTTCAAAAGCGGTTGGGGTCGGCGGGCGAGGCGGCCGTCAGCCCGCCGTCCACGGTAAAGGTCTGGCCGCTGGCGAAGGCGGACTCGTCGCAGGCCAGCCACGACGCCATGCCGGCGATGTCGCCGGGTTGTCCGAGCCTGCCGGCCGGGTGCAGGGCGTTGACGGCGGTTCGCGCGGCGGCGGGGTCTGCGGCCTGGGCGAAGGTCTGGGCGAGCATGTCGGTTTCGATCCAGCCGGGGCAGATGGCGTTGCAGCGAATGCCGTCTTTGCCGTGTTCCACGGCGATGCTGCGCGTCAGCCCCAGCACCGCGGCCTTGCTGGTGTTGTAGGCGGCCAGCCCCGCATCCGCCATGAAGGCGCTGATGGAGCCGAGGTTGATGATGGCGCCGCCGCCGGCGTCTCGCAGGTGGGGGACGACCTGTTTGGCGTACAAAAAAACCGCGGTGACGTTGACCGCCATGATCCGGTCCCACTCTTCTTCGGTGGTGCGCTCCAGGGGTTTTTCGAGTTCCACGCCGGCGTTGTTGACCAGCACGTCAATGCCGCCGAGGGTGGCGGCGGTGTGGGCGACGGCGTGTTTGATTTGCGCGCCGTCGGCGCTGTCGGCGCGGATGTAGGTGACCGGTGCCGGAAGATCGTCGGGAGATTCGCCGCGTCCGGTGATCACCACCCGCGCCCCCTGTTCGGCGAAGCGCGCGGCGATGGCGCGGCCAATGCCCCGCGTACCGCCGGTGACCAGCGCGCGTTTGCCCTGCAGCCGGCCGCTCATTTGGTTTCTATTTTGGTTTCAATTTTCGCCGTGGCAGGCGCAAACTCAGCAGGCCATTCGGCAAAAACAGGATCAGCGCGATCAGCACCACCGAAAAAATCAGCAGTTGATACGCGCCGGTTTTGAACAGCAGGTCCCAGCCTACGTACAAGACCAGCGTGCCGAGCATCGGCCCGAAGACATAGTTCAAGCCGCCCATGAAACAGTACAGCATGAAATTGACCGACTCCTGAATCTGAAAAGTGGCGGGGTAGATGGACTGCACGATGGCGGAAAAAATCGCGCCGCCGACGCCGCCGAGAAACGAGGAAATGGCGTACGCCAGAACGCGCAGGTAGGTGATGTTGACGCCGATGGAAGAGGCCAGTTCCTCGTTCTGCTGCAGCGACTTGCACAAAACCCCGAGCCGCGAGTTGACCAGCCGCCACATGCCGGCGAAGCACAAAATCATCAGCACCACGGCGAGGTAGTAAAAGCCGAGGCGCAGGTTTTCGAGTTGGGCAAAATCGGGAATCAGCGTAAGCCCGAAAATTTCCACGCCGCCGGGCGGCGGGATGTTGGTGATGCCGCGCGGGCCGTTGGTGATGGTCAGCGCCTGGGCGAGTAGGCGCGCGACCTCGGTCAGGGTCAGCGTTACCATCGCAAAATACACGCCGCGCAAGCGCAGGATCGGCAAGCCAATCAAGACGCTGGCGGCGGCGCAAAACAACCCGGCCAGCGGCAGCGTCCACCAGAACAATACGCCGTATTTGACCACCAGAATCGCCGACACGTAGCCGCCCATCAGCGCGTAGGCGCCCTGCCCGATGTTGATTCGCCCGATGAAAAAAGTCAGCCACACGCCGGAGCTGATGACGCTCAACAACGCCACCGAAGTCATCACGCTCATCAAATCGCCGCGCCCGGTTTTGATCAGCAGCCACGGCACGACCACCAGCGTGAGGATGAGAAAAACGCCGATGCCGAGCGCGGTTTTCAGGCGCCCCATCATGCCCCGCATGCCCGCCATGCCCTCAGCCCCACGGTTTGCCCATCAGCCCGTGGGGGCGGATGCTGAGAAAAACCATCAGGCTGGCGAAGATGACCAGGTAGGTAATGTCGCCGTAGGTGCGCAGGTACGACAGGCCAAACGACTCTACCATGCCGAGGATGAAGCCGCCGGCGATGGCCCCCGGCACCACGCCGGCGCCGCCGATCATCACCATCAAAAACGCCTTGATGGAAACCGGGCCGCCGATGCCGGAACTGACTCCGGTGATGGCCACCAGCAACCCGCCGGCCAGCCCGGCCAGCATCGCGCCCAGCGCAAAGCCGAGCATGCCGTAGCGGTCCACCGACACGCCCATCAGCTGCGCCGCGATGCGGTCCTGGGCCATGGCGCGCATCGCGCAGCCGGGTTTGGTGTATTGCATGAAGACGATGAAGGAGGCGATCACCAGCACCGTGCACACCCCGACCACGAGTTTGTCGTTGGGGATGACGATCGTGAAGTCGCCCCAGTTTTGCACGCCGTCCATGATCTTCGGCACGCCGCGCTGTTTTTGCCCGAACAACAGCAGGATGACGCTGTCAAACAGAAACGCAAGCCCGGCCGCCAGCAGCATGGAACTTTCTTCGCGCGCGGATTTTTTCAGCACCGGGCGGAACAACAGCCGCTCCACCACCGCGCCCACCGCCAGCAAAGTCACCGCCGACAGCACCAGCCCCAGCACGAAGGGCAGCCCCCATATCCCGTACACCAGATAGGTCATGTAGCCGCCCAGCACGTACATCTGCCCGTGCGCGAAGTTGAGCACGTTCATCAGCGCGAAAATGAGCGTCAGGCCGAGGGCGATGAGCGCGTACTGCGCGCCCAGGTACAGGCCGTTGACGACGATTTGTTCCATGGATGGAACGCCGGTGGGCGCAGGCTAAAAAAAAGAAAAGCCCGGCGCGCGGGCTTTTCCGGTGCCGGTGGTTAGTCGACGGTGGTCACAAACAGGGTCTGGAATTTTCCGTCGCGGTATTCGTTCACCACCATCGGAATGCCCACCTGGCGCTTCTGCCCGAAGGACGTGGAGCCGACGTATTCCAGCTTTTCGTTGCCCTTCATATACGGATTCGGCGCCGAAAGCGTGTTCATGGTTTGCTGGAACTGCTTCACGTCGTCAATGGCCTTCGGGTTGGCCTTGAGGGTTTCCAGAATGTATTCCATGGCGTACACCTTGGTATTGGACTCGTCGTCATACTGGCCGTGGTCGGCGGTGTAGCGGCGGATGAACTCCTCCATGCGTTTGGAGCGAATCTCCGGCGTGGAAGCGCCGCCCACCGAAATAAAGCCGTTGGCCAGATCGCCGGCGCCGTCTTTCAGCTGCTTGGCGTCCTGGGCAGTTTCCGCGGAAATCAGCCCGGCGTAGCCCAACTCCCGTGCGGCGCGGATGACCAGCGGCGCGGTGCCACCGGCGACCCCGGAGAGCACCAGCAGGTCAGGCTTGAGCTTGACGATGGGGGTAACCGCCGGCGCGAAGTCGCGGGTGTCGCTCTGATACGCATCCTGCGCCAGCACCTTCAAGCCGAGGGCCTTCGCCGCCTGCACCCCGCCTTCGCGCTGGCTCAGCGCATCGGACTCATTGGCGGCGAGGAACGCGATGGAGGAAACGCCCTTGTTCTCTTTCAGGTATTTGTAGATCGCCGGCCCCGACTGGTAGTTGGCGATCATCCCCAAAATGGCGTTGGAGGCGGGCTTGGAATACAACTCTTTGGGAAAGGCGTAGGGGAAATACATCACGCCGTCTCGTTCCGCCACCGGGCGCACCGCGGCTGCGGTGGGATCGGTGTTCGGGCCGATGACGTAGTGAATGCCCTCCTGCACCATTTTTTCCATACCCTCGCGCGCGCGGGTGGTGTTGTCCTGGGTGTCCCAGGTAACGATTTCCACGTCGTAGGTGGCGCCGCCGATCTTGATGCCGCCCTCCTCGTTCACCCACTTGGCGCGGGTTTGCATGCAGCGCACGTTGGAAATGCCCCACGCCGCCTTCGGCCCGCTGGTGACCCCGACGAAACCGATTTTCAGGGTCTTGTTCTGCGCCTCGGCGACGGTACCGCCGAGCATGAATACCGCAGCCGCAGCCACCACCGCATTTGCGGCGATTGATTTGATTGATGAGTTTTTGGTGATCATGATCTCCTCCAGGTTAGAACGTTAGTAGCAATGAATATACGAGGTAACGGGGGCAAAGGCAAGCAACAGGAGCCTGCCGCCGCCAGGGCCCGGATTACGCCTTGGGGGGATTATCACCCCCCCGGCGCCCAGGCCGCCATGGCGCCGAGGTATTGTTTGGCGCGGGGGGGGGCGTAGGCGCCGGTTTTGGAGGTGGTCAGGCCGAGGGCGGCAAGGCTTTCCGCGAGTTTTACCGCGCCGGAGACGCCGTCTATGACCGGGACGCCGTGCTCTTCGCCGAGGGCTTTGGCGAGGTCGGCCATGCCGGCGCAGCCCAGGACGATGGCGTCGGCGCGGTCGTCGCCCAGGGCTTTTTGGATTTCCGTGGAAATGCGCGCGCGGGCGTCGGAGGCCGGGTCTTCCAGTTCCAGCACCGCCACTTCCGCGGCCCGCACCCCGGCGCAGCGGGCGGCGAGGCCGTATTTGTGCAGGTTGTGTTCGAGGGCGGCGATGGAGCGCGCCAGGGTGGTGATGACGGCGAATTTTGCGGACACCAGGCTCGCCAGGTGGAACGCCGCTTCGCCGATGCCGACCACCGGGACGTCGGTTATGCAGCGCGCCGCGTCGAGGCCGGTGTCGTCGAAGCAGGCGACGATCACCGCGTCTGCCTGCGGATGTGCGCGGATTTGCGCCACCAGTCCCGGCACCGCGAAGGCTTCGTCGTAGTAGCCTTCAATGCTGACCGGGCCGCTTTCGGGGTGCACGGCGCTGATTACGGTTTCGGCGGCGGCCACCGCGCGCGCGGCTTGCTCGATCTTGGCGGTCATCGAGGCGGTGGTGTTGGGATTGACGATCAGGAGGTTCATGGCAATCGTGAAAATCTGCGGCGGGCGATTACACTTCGGCGCCCAGGTACAAACGCTGCACCCGGTCATCGTTCAGGAGTTCGCGGGAAACCCCGCTCAGCGCCACCTGGCCGGTGGCCAGCGCGTAGGCGCGGTGGGAGATGCGCAGCGCCATGCGCGAGTTTTGCTCCACCAGCAGCACGCTGACCTGCTCGTCTCGGTTGATGGCGACGATGGACTGCGCGATGTCCTGCACCAGTTTCGGGGCGAGGCCGAGGGAAGGCTCGTCCAGCAGCAGCAGGCGGGGTTTGGCCATCAGCGCGCGGCCGATCACCAGCATTTGCTGTTCGCCGCCGCTCATGGTGCCCGCGGCCTGGGAATAGCGTTCCTTGAGGCGCGGAAAACGCGCCAGCACCATCTCCAGGGTGGCGCGAATATCGGCCTTGCCGGTGCGCGTGAAAGCGCCCATCAGCAGGTTGTCCTTCACCGACATATACGGAAACACCCGCCGCCCTTCGGGGACCATGGCGATGCCCAGTTCAACCATTTTGTCGGGCTTCAAGCCGTCGATTTGCGCGCCGTCAAAAAAAATCTCGCCGGCGGTGATTTTTTGCAGCCCGGTGATGGCGCGCAGGATGGACGACTTGCCGGCGCCGTTGGCGCCGATCAGGGCGATGGTTTCGCTTTCGTTGACCTCAAGGGAGACGCCCTTGAGCGCGTAGACGTGGTCGTAGTAGAGTTGTACGCCGGTGAATTTCAGGAGTTGCTTCATGGCCGCACCACGGTTGCGTCCTGGCCTTGCAGCGGAATGGCTTCATCCTCAACGCCGAGGTAGGCTTCAATGACGTTTTCGTCATTTTGTATTTCGGCGGGGCTGCCCTCGGCGATCTTCTCGCCGAAATTGAGCACCACGATGCGGTCGGATATTTTCATCACCGCCTGCATGTCGTGCTCCACCAGCAGCACCGTAACCCCGCGCTCGCGCACCCCGCGCACCATCTCCACGGCACGCATGGTCTCCTCGTGATTCATCCCCGCAAACGGCTCGTCGAGTAGCAGCACTTTGGGATCGGTGGCCAGCCCGATGGCGATGCCGAGGGCGCGCAGGTGGCCGTGGGGCAGGTTGCCGGCGAGTTCGTGCTTGACCGATTCAAGGTCGAGGATGGCGACTATTTCATCCGCCGAACGCCCGAACTCCCCTTCGTCTCGGCGCGCCGTGGCGGTGCCGAAAAAGTAGCCCGCGAGGCTCGCCGTGGCGCGCAGGTGATGGGCGATGACGACGTTGTCGTGGACGCTCATGCCCTTGAAAATGGTGGTCTCCTGGAAGGTTCGGACCACGCCCTTGCGGGCCACGATGTGGGGCGCGAGGTTGGAGATGCGCTCGCCGTTGAAGCGGACCTGGCCGTCGCTGGGTTTCAGGAACGAGGAGATGAGTTTGAACAATGTGGATTTGCCCGCGCCGTTGGGGCCGATGATGGACAGGATTTCGTTTTCCCGGGCCGCGAACGAAACCCGGTTGACGGCGGTCAGGCCGCCGAAACGCCGGGTCAGGTTTTCAACTTGCAGCAGTTCGTTCATAAAGGCGTGGAAAAGGCGTGATAAAAGGCGATAATACCCGAATTTACACCGGCAACAAGGAAAAAACTGTTTTGGCACTCGTCGTACTTGGCCTGTCCGGGGCGCTCACCCACGATCCCTCCGCCGCGATCTATATCGGCGGGCGGCTGGTTGCCGCCGCCGAAGAGGAGCGCTTCATCCGCGAAAAACACGCCAAAAACAAAATGCCCGCCGAGGCGGCGCGGTTCTGCATGGAATACGCCGGCGTCAAGCCCGGCGACATAGACGTGGTGGCGTTTCCGTTCGCGCCGACCCCCCTGACCGGCATGGCCCGCTGGCACTTCGCGCGCCGCTACTGGTACGCACCGGAGCGCGCCCTGGGTGCGCTTTTCAACGGCAACCGGCACTACCGGCGCAACGTCCGGCGGGTCAGGCAACTGCTCGGCGAGCTGGGCGTCCCCTGGGAGCGGATCGAGTTTGACGCCGTGGAGCATCACCTCGCCCACGCCAGCAGCGCCTACCACCTGAGCGGCTTCACCGAAAAAACCGCCATCCTCGGCATTGACGGCAAGGGCGAATACGCGACCACGTTTTTCGGCTACGGCGAACACGGGCGGATTTTCAAGATCAAGGAGTTTTACGACCCGGATTCTCTGGGCCAGTTGTACGGATCGTTCACCGAATACCTGGGCTTCGAGATGCTCGACGGCGAGTACAAGGTGATGGGCATGGCGCCCTACGGCGACGCCGGGCGTTACGACCTGTCGCCGCTGGTGCGCTGCGACGGCGGCAATATCAAGGTCAACACCCGGCTGGTCAACACCGTCGGCGCGCGCCGCTACAAGGAAGACGGCAAGGGGTTTTACTTCTCGCAAAAACTCGTGGACTGGCTCGGCCCGCGCCGCCGCGGCGACGCCGCCGACGACCCGTACATTCACTACGCGGCCTCGGTGCAAAAACTCTTTGAGGATATTACCTTGCGGCTGCTGGAGCATTACCTCGGCGGCATCCTGAGAGAAACCGGCAAACTGGTATTCGCCGGCGGCGGCGCGCTCAACGTCAAGTTGAACCAGCGCATCGTCAACCTGCCCCACGTCAAGGAATTGTTCGTGCAGCCCGCCGCCGGCGATTCGGGCACCAGCGTGGGCGCGGCTTCCTTCGCCAGCGAACGGCGCGGCGTCAAGGTCGAAAAACTGCGCCACGTGTTTCTCGGCCCCGCGTATTCCGGCGAGCAATGCGCGGCGGCCTGCGAGCAACATCCGCAGAAGCCCCGCTATGAAAAAGTCGAAAACGTCGAACAGCGCGCCGCGGCGTTGCTCGAAGCCGGGCATCCGGTGGCGTGGTTCCAGGGGCGGATGGAGTTCGGCCCGCGCGCCCTGGGCGGGCGCAGCATCCTCGGCTGCCCCGGTTACAAGGGCATCGCCGACCGCATCAACCGGCAGATCAAATTCCGCGAACGCTGGCGGCCGTTCTGCCCCAGCGTGCTGGACACGGTCGCCGCAGACATCATCGGCACCGGCCAGCCGGCGCCCTACATGACCATCACTTTTGACGTCGCCGAAAAATGGAAATCGCGCATCCCCGAAGTGGTCCACGAAGACGGCACCGCGCGGGTGCAGGTGGTCGAAGAACGCGCCAACCCGCGCTACTACCAACTGCTGCTGGAACTGGAAAAACTGAACGGCAACGGCGTGGTGCTGAACACCTCAATGAACCGCCGCGGCGAGCCGATGGTGTGTTCGCCAACGGACGCGCTGAATATGTTTTTCGGCTGCGACCTGCGCTATCTGTTTGTGGAGGATTTGCTGGTCAGCAAGTATAATAAAACACGATGAGCAAACTCAAAAACGCGCTTGAATCCGGCCGCTTCGTGGTCACCTGCGAACTCTCCCCGCCCAAAGGCGTTGACCTTTCCGCGCTCATCGAAAAAGCGCAAATGCTCACCGATTCGGTGGACGCCTTCAACCTCACCGATTCCGCCGCCGCGCGCATGACCATGGACCCGGCGGTCGCCGGCCATGAACTATTGAAACTCGGAATCGAACCCATCGTGCAGGTGACTTCCCGCGACAAAAACCGCCTGGCGCTGCAAAGCGGCATGCTCGGCGCCGAAATTCTCGGCATCCCCAACCTCGTGATCATGGGCGGCGACCCGCCCCACATCGGCGACCACCCCGAAGCCAAAGGCGTCAACGACCTGTTTTCATCGCAAATCATTGAAGCCGCCGATGCCCTCAACCACGGCCAGGACCACGCCGGCAACGCGCTGCAAGGCCGTACCCGTACCCACTTCCACATCGGCAGCGTGTGCAATCCGGGCGCCGCCGACCTCAACGCCGAACTCGAAAACACCCGCCGCAAAGCCGCCGCCGGCGCGCGCTTTTTTCAGACCCAGGCCATCTACGAACCCGGCAAATTCAAGGCGTTCATGGAACGCCTCAACCTCCCAGACGCCACCGTGCTGGCCGGCATAATCCCGATCAAATCCGTGAAAATGGCCGCCTACATGAACCAACGCGTGCCGGGCATAGACATCCCGCAAGCCCTCATCGAGCGCATCGCCAAAGCCGAACAAACCGGCGGCGGCGTGGAAGAAAGTCTGGACATAGCGGCGCGGACCATCCGGGAACTACGGGAGTGGTGCGCCGGTGTGCACGTTATGGCTATTGGTTGGGAGAAGCACGTTAAGGGGCTTGTTGAACGCGCCGGATGTTAGCGGGGCGCGCTTTTGCGGGGGGAAGACCCCCCGCACCCCCCTGTGCGGCGCGGGGAAACTCCTGTTTCCAGCGCCGCGCGCACATCCCTGTGCGCGATGGCCGGCTAACGCCGGAAGGGTTTGAACGGGAGGCTGGAACTTTGTGCGCGAACAGGGACAGGTCGCGACCTGTCCCTACTACCCGCAAATGCGGGTCTGACACCGAGGGCGATTTGCGCTTTCATGGGGATGACACCGGGGAACGTGGCAACCACTCTGTCGTCATTCCCGAGCGTTAGTGTCCGTTGCCGCGTTAGCGGCTTACGGACACTTGGCGCTCTCGGGAATCCAGCGCCATTATGACCCCCGCCGGTATAACCCCTGGATTCCCGAATAGCGATGAAAAATATGGTCGCTGCGCTCCCTATTTTTCTATCGTTCGGGAATGACGGCAAAGGCGTAAGGAAGGGTTGGGGTAGCGGCTAAGCATCGCCGGGGACAGGTCGCGACCTGTCCTACGCCGAACCAAATTCTATTGGATACCCGTATGCGCGGATATGACACCGATGGAGATTTGCGCTTTCATGGGTATGACACCGAGGAACGTGGCAACCACTCTGTCGTCATTCCCGAGCGTTAGTGTCCGTTGCCGCGCAAGCGGCTTACGGACACTTGCGTACTCGGGAATCCAGCGGCACACGACCCCCGCCGGTATAACCCCTGGATTCCCGAATAGCGATGAAAAATATGGTCGCTGGCGCTCCCTATTTTTCTATCGTTCGGGAATGACAGCGAGGTGAGGCGGGAATTCAGCGTCCAATCGGGGACAGGTCGCGACCTGTCCCTACGCCGAACCAAATTCTATTGGATAGCCATATGCGCGGATATGACACCGATGGAGATTTGCGCTTTCATGGGTATGACACCGAGGAACGTGGCAACAACGCTGTCGTCATTCCCGAGCGTTAGTGTCCGTTGCCGCGCAAGCGGCTTACGGACACTTGCGTACTCGGGAATCCAGCGCCACACGACCCACCGCCGGTTTACCCCTGGATTCCCGAATAGCGATGAAAAATATGGTCGCTAACGCTCCCTATTTTTCTATCGTTCGGGAATGACAGCGAGGTGAGGCGGGAATTCAGCGTCCAATCGGGGACAGGTTGCGACCTGTCCTTACCAATCCAAGTTAGAAGCGCAGCGTCCCGGTCACCCGAATATCGTTGTCATCGTTCGCGGTGCGCTCGCCGGTCAACTCCAATCGCAACCCGGGTTTGCTCCATTTGCCCAGCGCGTTGGATAAGTCTATTCCCATTCGCTGGCTGCGGCCGTCTTTGGTCCAGGTGGGTTCCAGGGTGAAGGTTACGCCACGCCCCTGTGCGCCGGGGTCGAGGCGGGCTTGTACGCCGGCGTCCCATTCATCGTAACCGCTCTCGGCATGCACCACCAGGAAAGTGGTTCGGCCCTGTACGCTCCAGCCGTTGGCCGGGTTGTGGTAATTGAAGCCGAGACCCACATCCGCACCGCCGCCGCGTTCGGCGTCTCCGTCATCCCAGCGCATGCCCAACGCCCAGTTCGGCGTGAATACCCCGCCGCCGGCGGATGCTTCCCCGGGACGGCGCCCTTCCACGGCCAGCCGCAGGCGTTGGGCGGTGGCGTCTACGCCCATTATGGTGGCCTCACGATCGGATTCCAGGTCTATGGCGAAAGCGCTGGCTTTCCACGACAGTTCGGTGCGCGCAAAGGCGCGGTTGAGGTCGCCGTGCGCGCCGAAGGCGAACATCTGCATACCGATATCCACGTCAATGGCGCCGGACGCATCGCTCAGTTCGGCGTCGCCCTCGCCGTAACCGAGCATCGCCCAGGCGTTGGTGGCGGCGTTAGGCTGCCACTGAATATAGGGCAGGACGCTGGTCAGGTCGGCGTCGAGGTCGCCCGCGTTGCCATCGGCGGCGGCGTTATAGTCTATATCGCCGCTGCTTTCGGAGATGGCGAGGCCGAGGCGGGTGCCGGCGGGGGTCAGGTAGTCCATACCGAGGTAGCGGGAGGCGACGTCGCCGTCAACGCTGAAATGGTCGTCATCGCCGTCGAAGTTGCCGATGGTGGCGCGGCCCCAGAAACTCCAAGCGGAGGGGGTGGCGGTGCCGGTGCCGGTGGGGTCGTCGAGGGCGAAGTGGAAGGCGCTTTTCATCAGGAGGTCGTGGCCGGACATTAAGGTGGTTGCGCTGGCGCGGGTTTGTGGGGGGGAGTCCCCCCACGCCCCCCTTTGCGGCGCGGGGAAACTCCTGTTTCCAGCGCCGCGCGCACATCCCTGTGCGCGACAGTCCGGCTGCGCCGGAAGGGTTTGAATGGAATCTCCACCCCCGTTCAAGTGTGTGAGTGCGGACAGGTCGCGACCTGTCCCTACGGCTGCCGGAAGGGTTTCCGGAGTCCCGTATATGCGGGAATCCAGCGTCCCGGCGGGGTCAGGCGCCATATCAAACTTGTGGCCGCCGATGGTGAAGTGGCTGGTGTTTGTGCGGGCGGGGGTGGAGAGATAGTCCTCAAACATCCCCACCGTGCCGGTCGCAAAGGCGCGGCCAAAGGCGGCCAGGGTCTTCTCCAAAGCGCGTTCGGAGGCGCGGCCTACGCGGACGCTAACCACGGCGGTGGCCATTCGCTGTGGGGTGCCGTCGTCCGTAACTGTGAGGTCGAAGTTCAGGGTGGTGCGCTCTTCGGGGGCCATGAAAGTGACCATTGGGGCGCGGCCATCAGCCGGGTCAAAGGTGACGATTTGGGGCGGGGTGTGCGCCCACGCGTAGTCCAACTGCGTGCTGCCTTCCGGGTCGCTGCTGCCGCCGGCGTTCAGGGTGACCATCGCGCCTTCGTCCACGCTCAGGGTGATCCGCCCGCCTCTAACGGGCCTGTTTTGACCGTCAACTTCAAGGACGATGGCCGGCGGGCCGTTGGCGCCGGTGATGGTGATGGTGATGACCTGGGTGGCGGAGGGGTTGGCGGCGGCGGCGACGGTGAAGGTGTCGACAAGGGTGGCGCCCGCCGCCAGGGCGATGATGGCGGGGTTGTCGTTGTCCAGGGTGTAGGTCCAGACGCCGGCGGCGGTGATGGAAAAAGTGCCGTAGGCGCTGGGCTGGTCGGTCTGGACGACGAAGTCGGTGCCGCCGGCGCCCTGGTTGGTGATGGCCAGCGTGTCGGTGTCGGTATCTTCGAGGGGGTCGCCTTCGATCACGCCGCCGGTGGTGGCGTCGCTGAAGGCAATCACCGACACGGCGCGCACGGCGATCCGGAAGTTCAGGGTTACGGAGTCGGGGTCGGTGGCGTCGCTGTCGGTCACGGTGTAGGCGTATTCGGCGGCGGCTTGCAGCCCGGTCGGGGTGCCGCTCAGCGACTGGTTGACGGCGTCAAAGGTCAGCCCGGCCGGGATGTCCCCGCCGTCCGCCGCCAGAGTCAGGGTGTAGGTCAATGCGCCGTCGCCGCCGGTGGCCTGGGGCAGCACCAGGGTGGGGATGGCCTGGGTGATGGTGTACGCCTGGTCGGCAATGGCCGCGCCATCGGCGAAGGCCGGCACATTGTCCGCCCCCGCCCCCTCAATGAGGATGTCCACGTTCAAGGGCGGGCTGCGGTTGTCGTCAACGTCGGTGGCGACATAGAAGTACGTGGTCTGCACCTGGCCGGTGGTCGAACGGCCGCTCAAAATCCGCGTGGTGTCGTCAAAGGCCAGGCCGTCCGGCAGGCCGCCGCTGCCGTCGCTGTTCAGGCTCAAGCTGTAAGTCAGCGTACCGGGCGCGCCGCCGATGGCGACCGGCAGGGTCAGGGGGGGGATGGCGCTGCCCACCGTGTAGGTTTGCGCGAAGACGGCGCGGGTCTCGGCGGGGAAATACGGCGTCGGCGCTCCAACGGTGAGGGTGAATGGCAGGCTCGCGGTCGCGTTATCGCTGTCGGTTACGAGGTAGAAGTGCTGGGCGATGAAGATTTCCTCGGTCGGCGTGCCGCTCAGTCTGCCGTTGGACTCGTCAAGGTTCAGCCCCTGCGGCACAGCGGGGACGATGGTGTAGCGGAACGGCGGGTTGCCGCCGCCCGCCGCGACCTCCGGAAACTGCACGTAGGGCAGCGCGCCCGCGCCCGAGCCGCTGGAGAGCGGCACGTTGACGGCGTAGGTCTGGTGGGGGATGGTCTCGGCAAAACCGATGGCCGCAATCACGACAGTGAAGTCTCGAATAGTGAAGTCTCGAATATCGGCCTGCCGGCCAAGGGCGTCTGTTACCCGATACGTAAAACTACTGCTCAGCTCCAGCGCCTCCTCCGGGGTGCCGGAAAAGGTGCGGGTGGCGGGGTCAAAACTCAGGCCGGGTGGCAAATTGTCCTCCCCTGGGGGGAGGAATAAGGCGTAGCGGAGCGGGGAGACGCCGCCCATAGCCGCCGGCAGGGTCAGGTTGAAGGCGCGGCCAACGACCAAAGACAGGTCGCCCACGACAACCCCAGTGAACGTCGGCAACCCCGGATCCTCAAGGATGGCAATGGTGAAGGTATCCTCGGCGGTGTCGGCGGTGTCGGCGGCGTCAACCGGGGTATCGGTGACGCTGTAGATGTGGTTACCGGGGCTGCCGATGGTGGTGGTCGTCGTGGGGGTGCCGGAAAGTACGCGGGTGTCGGCGTCAAACGTCAGCCCGTCCGGGACAGGGGAGAGGTCGTAGGTCAGCGCGCCGTTGCCGCCACTGGCCGGCGGCAGGGTTACGCTGACGGCGATGTTGCGGGCGTAGTTCTGATCGGCAACCCCCACGGAGAAAACCGGCGCGGTGTCGTCTGACCCGGTTACATCAATGACGACCTGCGCGGTATCGCTGAGGCGTCCCGACACCATGGCGGTGCGGTCGCTGACCAGCAGGGTCAGGGTTACGGCGGTCGGCTGGGCGTTGTTCGGCGCGGTCCAGGTGGCGTCAAGGACGTTGACGTCTGCAAAGGTTCCGACGTTGGGGACGGCGCTCCACTCGTAGAGTAGTTGGTCGTCGGTATCTGTGTCGGTGGCGGTGGCGTCCAGCGTAACCACCGCGCCCGCCGCAACCCGAGGCGCGCCGCTCGGCGCGACAATCCGCGCCACCGGCGCGTCGTTGGCGCCGACCACGGTGATGGCGAGGCTTGCGGGGGCGACGTCGGTGTCAATCGGGGTGAGGGTGAAAAAGTCCGTTCTTTCCTGGTTCTCGGCCAGCGACTGCGCGGCGGCGCTCAGGACATATATCCATAGAGTGCTTTCATCGTTTACGCGGAAATTGCCATAGGTCCCGATTGCGGAACCGCCATCCAAGGCGTGCGACACGTTGCCGGAAATTCGCACGTCATCCTCGCCGACCCGCGCGCTCAAATCGCCGGACAATCCGCCGCTTTCATCCGCCTCGCGGACGATGAGGGTGTCGGTGGCGGACGCGCCGGCGGTGTCGGTTACGCGCAGGGTCAGGGTGTAGGCCCTGCCCGGCCCGCGGTTGCCCACGAAATAGGTGGTTTCCCTGGCGGTGCGGTCGCTGAAACTGCCGCCCAGCGCGGTCGGCGTAACGCTCCAGGTGTAACTCAAGGCGTCGTCGGTGTCGGCGTCGTCGCCGGTGCCCACCACCCCGACCGGCGTACCCGCCGGCGGGTTGGCGTTCACGCCGGTGGCGAAGGCCGCGCTGGCGGCCGGGGCGTCGTTGGTGCCGGTGACTTCAATGGTCAGCGTGGCGTCGGGATACAAATTGCGGTCGTTGGCGGCGATGGTGAAGGTTTCAAACGCGCGCCCGCCGCCGGGCAGGTTGACCGTGGCGCCCCGCGTGCGAAGCAACTGGTAGCTCCAGGTTGCGCCGCGCACCTCCAGGGTTCCATATACGCCGTCCTGGTCGTCGTCCGGGAAGCCGCCGCCGGCGCCGCCGGCGCCGTTGGGCAGATGCAGGCTGAAGGCGCCGCGCGCAACGCGCTCACCGGAGACGTCGCGGACCCGCCCGCTTAGCGCGCCGCCGATGTAGCGCGACGGCCGCGGCGGCGCGGCGGCGAAGTCGGACACGATGGTGATGGTGATGGTGAACTGCATGGTGTCGGCGTCGCCGTTGGCGTCCGTCACCCGGTAGGTGTAGTCCCGCACGGCATCCTGGCGTGCCAGCGGGCGGCCGCCCAGCTCCCGCGCCCCGGAGTCAAACGTCACGCCCGGCGGCAAAGCCGGGGTGATGAAGTAGGTCAGCGCGCCGTCTCCGCCGGTGGCGGCCGGCAGCGGGGCGGTGTGGGGGGCGATGTTCACGTTGGCCTGGAAGGTATAGGCCATGGGCGTGAAGCGCGTCCCGAACTGCGGCGTCGTGTCGCCGTTGATGCGCACCGAAATGGTGTCGGAGGCGCCGTGCTGGTCGTGGACGCGCAGGCTCAAGGTGTAGAAGTCTTCAACCAGGGGGTCCGGCGCGGTCCAGGTGGTGTCGGGGTCGTTGCGGTCGGCGAAGGTGCCGGCGACCGGCGACGCCAGCCAGGTGTACGCCAGCGAGCGTTGCTCGTTGTTGTCCGCGTCGGTGGCGGCGCCGCTCAACTCCACGACCTCGCCGGGCCGCACGATGGCGCGGTCGGCCCGCGCCTCGGTCACCACCGGGGGGTCGTTGGCGCCGCGAATGGTGAACTCGAAGACCACGTTTTGATACAGGTCGGTGTACGGGGCGATGGTGAACCGGTCCACCGGCGCGTCGCCGGCTTGCAGCGCCTGGGTTTGCGGGCGGCCGTTGAAGAACACGTAGTTCCAGTTGCCGCGTGTATCCTCCATTTGAAACTGGCCGTAGGCGCCGGTTATGGTTGCCGGGGTCCAGAGTCCATTCGTCCCTAGCGGGTTGCCGCGATCCGCGGTCTGATTCAAGCCGACCTGCAACAAGCCGCCCAAATTCCAGTTCAACTGGCCGCTCTCCCTGACGTTGGCGCCGCCGGCGGTGGTCTGATCCTCGTTAAACGTGAACCTGCGGGCGCCGGTTACGGGTTCGGCGCGCCCTCGTATAACGATGCGCGCAACGCCGACAGGATCCGAAGGCGCTCCGCCGCCGGAGTTCCCTATTATCTCATAGTCCAGGGCCAGGGTTTGACCCTCGCGCAACTCGTTGACTATCCGGAACGCATCGTTCTCCGGATCCAGTTCAAACGTCCAGACGCCGGCGTTGGTGTAACCGAACAAGCCGAAATCGTTTGAGCCGCCGTCCACGGTGTTCCGGCGTATTACGTTCTCCCGGTCCGGTCCATACCTGGTTATGCCGGACGGGTTGGTGAACGTGCCGGTAATGCGCTGGTTGTTGTTGCCGAAATCCGTGTCCTCGGAGATGCGGCCGGTGCCGATGATGGTGCGGGGGTTGGCTACGGTAACCGCATTGACCGTGATCGTGCGGGCGGCGCGCGCGCCGCCCGGGTCGTCATTGCGCGCGCCGGCCTGGTCCGTGGCCCTGAACACCACGTCAACCGTCGTCTGCGCGGTAACGGCGGGGGCGGTCCAGGTGGTGGTGAGCGCGTTGGGGTTGCGGAAGACGCCCTGCCCGGCCGGCTCGGTGACCCACAGGAAGCGCAGCGGCCGTTCATGATCGTCCACGTCGGTGGCGGTGGCGGTTACCGTTACCGCGACCCCCGATGACCGGGTCAGGTCCGCAGCCGGCGCGGTGATTTGCACCACCGGCAGGTCGTTGGCGCCGGTAACGGCGATGGTCACGTTGGCGACGGTCGCGCCCGCACTGACGGCGATGGTATCCGTCACCATCTGGTTCGGCAGCAGGGCTTCGGTGTCGGCGTCGGCGTTGTTCAGGGTGTAGGTCCAGACGCCGGCGGCGGTGATGGCGAGGGTTCCGTATTGCCCGGTCGGGCTGGGCACGCTGAAATCGGTGCCGCCGGCCGCGGGCGGATTGATGTACTGCAAGGTGCCGGTGGCGGTGTTGGTGGCGTCGTCTTCGGTGACCGCGCCGCTATCAAGGTCGCCGATGATGGCCGGGGCTGCCGGGTCAATGTCAATGTTCGCGATGATGTTGTCGGATGCGCCGTGGACGTCGGTTACGGTCAGGCGCAGGGCGATAAAGCCGGCGGCCGGGACCGGGTTGGGCGCCGTCCACTGGACCACCCGCGCGGTGCGGTCTGCAAAGGAACCGGCGGTATCCGGGACCGCGCTCCAGGCGTAGGTCAGGGTTTCGGTTTCGCCGTCGTCGGGGTCAAGGCTGACGCCGCCGTCCACCGAAATCGTTTCCCCGGCGACCACGCGCAGCCCGTCCCGCTGGGTGTCCGCCACCGGCGGCTCGTTGACGCCGGTAATGGTGATGGTGAGCACCGCGTTGCGCACCGACTCGTCCTGCGGGTACACCAGGAACCGATCAACCACCTCCACGCCCAGGGGCACCGACACCAGGCTGTCGGGGGCTACCGTATAGGTCCAGCCGGGTCCGCCTGCGCGCGCGAGGGTGCCGAATGTCCCAGGCGTGGTGGTATGTCTCGCTGGGTCCAGCGGATGACTGAGGGTGCCGGTGGCCATAGTCGCATCAGCAAGATCAATGGCCGCGGCGAGGTTGCCGGTTAAATCGCCCGTGTCGGCGGTGCCGGTCACGGTAACCGTGTCCGTGCCGCCGCCGCCGCTCTGGTCGCGCACCAGCAGGGTCAGGACGTAGGTCGCGCCCGGCCCGCGCGTGCCCACGGTATAGGTGGTGTTCGGGTCGTTGCGGTCGGCGAAACTGCCCCCCATGGTGGTCGGGCGCACGCTCCAGGCGTAGACCAGGGTGTCGGTCTCCCCGGTGTCCCGGTCGGCGGCGGTGCCGCGCAGTTGCAGGAGCGAGTTTTGCGGCCAGGAAATGGACTTCTCGAACATGCCGCTTTGCCCGTTAAAAATGTGCGCCTGTACGTTGCCCGGCGGCTGGTTGACGCCGATGATGTCAATGTTGATGGTGTAGCACAGATCCGGGTCGCCGCTACGGGGCGAAGGCTGGCACGCGGGCGTGAGCGTCTCCCGCAGCCGCACGCCCGCCGGCAGATTCAGCACGTCCGCGTTGGTGTGGTCAACCCGGTAGGACCAGCGCGGGACGTCTCCCTGGGGGTCGGTGATGGTCAGCGTGCCGTACTGGCCGCTGACCATTTCGTCCGCAACGGCCTGGCCAATCCCCGCGCCGTTGGCGCTGCGAAAACTCACCCGCCCTTCCGTCACGCGGTCGCCGGCCACCTCGCTGACTTGCCCGTAAAAATCGCTGTCCGGGTCGTCAAGGTAGTTGAACCCGGGCGCCGGGTCGGGCATGCCGGCGGTAATGACGGTGATGGTGAAGTCCATGGTGTCGCTATCGCCGTTGGCGTCGGTCACCGTCCAGGTGTAGGTGCGCGCGTTGAGCGACCGCAGCGGCGTGCCGGAGATAGCGCGGTTGCCGTCCAGCGACAGCCCCGGCGGCAGCGCCGGGGTAAGGCGGTATTGGAGCGGGGCGTCCCCGAAGCGCGCCGCCGGCAGCGCGGCGGTGTTGCGGTTGACGTTGAGGCTGGCCCTGAAAGTGTAGGCGGGCGGCGTGTAGCGCGTGCTGAACTGCGGCGCCGAGTTGCCGTTCACCCGCACCCTGCGGATGGTGGAGCCGCCGCTCACGTCGCGCACCCGCAGGGTCAGGACGTAGTCCTCTTCGTGGATGGTGGCCGGCGCGGTCCAGGTGGTGTTCGGGTCGGTGTTGTCGGCGAACGTGCCCACCGCCGGCATCACCGTCCAGGCGTAGGCCAGCGTGTCCTGCTCGGTGGAATCCCGGTCGGTGGCTTCGCCGCTCAACCGCACCACTTCGCCGGGCCGCACCATGGACTGATCGGCCCGCGCCACGGTCACGACCGGGTTGTCGTTGCGGCCGTTGATGGTGAAGACAAAATTAACGGTTTCGTAGTTGTCGGCGTAAGGGGCGATGGCGAAGCGGTCCTCCGCCCCGGCGCCCACTTGCAGTCTCTGCACGGCGCCCCGGTTGGTGAAGAAGATGTAGCGCCAGTTGCCGCGCGAGGTGTCCATGATGAAGCGGCCGTAGGTGCCGTTCATGTTGGCCGGGGTCCAGATGCCCGGTCCCGCCGGGTTGTTGTCATCCACGTCCCGGCCGCCGTTCTGTATGACGCCGCCAAACTCCCAATCCAGCTTGCCGGAGACCTGACTGTTGGAACCGTCGTCGTTGTCGTCCTCGCCGAACGAGAACCTGCGGAGGCCGGTCACCGGCTCGGTGACCCCCCGAACGGTGACGCGCACTCGGGCATCTATCACGAGGTTGTTGCTCTGCCGGATTCGTACAAGGTAGGTCAGCGCCCCGACCTCCCCGGTGTTCAACTCCTTGACGGCCCGGCGCGCAGCACCCCTCGGATTGAGTTCAAACTGCCACCGGCCACTTGCGTTGATGCCGAACCCGCCGTAATCCGCGCCTGATCCAAGCTGGAAAGTCGCAGTCCTGTCGATGGTTTGACGGCGTCGAAAACTCTGGGAGATGAACGACGCGCCGCCGGTCGTCAGCGTCGCCTGCCCCGTGAGGCGCTCGTCATCCGCACCGAACGTCACGTCCTCACGAATATCGCCCCCTCCGACGAGCGCCCCCTGCGCCTGCGCCTCCGCCGCCGGAAAAACCGCCAACGCCGGCCCAAACAAGGCCAGCAGGGCGAGGGTGTGGATTGCCTTGCGAACGCGGCTAATAGGGATTTGCATGCTGGAACCTCCGCCAAACGGCGTAATTAAAGGGGGGGGGGGGGGGGCAAGAACCGAAAAGGTCAACGAAAACATATAGTTACTCCTGGAAAGGGTGTGGCGTCTTGGTAAGGCCGTAGCGACGGACGGTCCGGTGGGCGGATTTTACTGGAAAATTGGCCGGAGATAAACAGAAATTTGCCGGAAATTACTCGGTTTTAACAGAAAATACAAGGGCCCGGGGGCGTATAACGCGCTTTTGCGGGGGGGAGGCCCCCCGCACCCCCCTGTGCGGCGCGGGGAAACTCCTGTTTCCAGCGCCGCGCGCACATCCCTGTGCGCGACAGTCCGGCTGACGCCGAACCAAAAAAACTGGATTCCCGATACGATGAAACAAACGGTCGCTATCGCTCCCTATTTTTCTATCGTTCGGGAATGACGGCAGAGGTGCGGCGGAAATCCAGCGTCCAATCGGGGACAGCTCGTGACCCGTCCCTACGCTCACCCCGGCTTGAACGAAGCCGGCGGAGGCGGACACCTTCGCCAATGCCGGCGGTCAGGATGTTTTTGCGTCTTGGTCGTCTTCTTTGCGACCCTTCTTTTCCATTTTATCTTCGTGGATTAAAACGTAGATATACAGGGCGACAAGAGGCACAGCAACCATAATGGAGAATGTTCCAATACCCATAGTTATTTACCTGTTTGAAATTGAAATTTTTCAACGACCGCACAGGCAAGTATAACACCTGCACCGAAAAATGCCGCTATCAGTTGAAGCAGTGCCGCCTCCCGGACGAACAGCAGTTCGGTCGCGATACCGGCGAAAAGTAGAACCGCCACCTGCCCGAGGATGGTTCGCAACCGCTCAGTGTCATCTGTAATCAGCGGTTTCATTGTAAGCAGTTTCATCAGTAAGTTCCATTTGATGGTAAATCCGTTGCCGGAGTATGGCACATTCCAGCCATTGCAAGACCCGGCGGGTTGAAAAAGCGAGTACGCCAAACAACAATGCGGCGACCGCATACCCATTATTGACATAAATCCGCACAATCGGTAGAGTCCGAATTCCTTTCCCTGGCCGAGGTGGCGGAATTGGTAGACGCGCTAGCTTCAGGTGCTAGTGGGGGTAACCCCGTGGAGGTTCAAGTCCTCTCCTCGGTACCACTAACGTAGTCCGTCCCTCGTAGTCCGTCCCTCGCAGTCCGTCCCGGCTTTCGGGAAACGCGCCGCGCATGTTGTGACCGGCGGGGCGCAGTCTCCGCATCGCGCAAAAAAACTTTTTCCGCCCCATGTACAGGAACGCCTCAGGCGCGTCCGACTTTCACTCCTTCATGGGCAAGCAACCAGGATTTCCGGTCCACGCCGCCCGCATACCCTCCCAGTGACCCGTCGGCGGCGATGACCCGGTGGCAGGGGATGACGATGGCGATGGGGTTGCGCGCATTGGCGCCGGCGGCGGCGCGGATGGCGCGCGGTTTGCGGATGGCGTTGGCCAGTTGCTGGTAGGAAATCGCTTTGCCGGGGGGGATTTTGGTGAGGCGGCGCCACACCTTGCGCTGAAAATCGCTTCCGCCGGCGCACAGTTCAATGCCGTCGAAGGCGTCCCAGCGGCCGGCGAAGTAACGCGCCAGCCGCGCCCGCAGGCCGAGCAGGTTGGCTTCGGGGGTGATGGAAAATTCGCCGTAGCGGGTGGTCAGCAGTTTTTCCAGCCGCGCGTCGTTGTCGGCGAAGTCGAGGTAGCAAAGTTGCGCGCCGTCGGCGAGCACAAGAATCTCGCCGATGGGGCTGTTATAGCGGTCTGATTGGAGATGTTTCATTTGTGGCTCCGTGGTTTGCGGGTGGCTCGTTGCGGGCCGGCCGCCGCGCCTTGCGCAGCGCCGTGGGCGGGCGGCCGTATAACCGGTGGAAGGTGTCGTTGAACTGGCGGATGCTGCGAAACCCGCTGGCGTGGGCGATGTCGGTCATGGTGCGGTCGCTGTCGGTAATCAGTTTCTTGGCGAGCAACGCGCGCCGGGTTTTGTCCACCGCCTTGGGGCTGGCGCCGACGTGTTTGGCGAACAGGCGCCGCAGGTAGCGCTCGCCCACGCCCAGCCGCTGCGCCAGTCGCGAGACGCCGTGCTGCTCGAGTGCGCCCTGGTCAATGAGTTTCAAGGCGCGGGAGACGGTGGTCTTGACACCGTTCCACGCCGGACTGTGGGGCGCCGATTCCGGGCGGCAGCGCAGGCACGGCCTGAACCCGGCGCCGATGGCCGCCGCCGCCGAAAGGAAAAACCGGCAATGCTCCGGTTTCGGGCGAACCGCGGGGCATACCGGCCTACAGAAAATGCCGGTGCTGGTTACCCCGGTAAAAAAGCGGCCGTCATAACGGGCATCGCGGTCTTGCACCGCCCGGTAGCAGGTTTGGAAATTGAGCGTCATGCCGGGAAGTATAGCCACAATCTTTGGGGCGGCTGGCACAAAACGGGCCTGTTCCTGGGGGGGTCATTGGTGTATAGGTTCACTAATTCACCGACAAATGCGGACAGGTCGCGACCTGTCCCTACTACCCGCAAATGCGGGTATGACACCGGGAGCGTAGCAACAACTCTGTCGTCATTCCCGAGCGTTAGTGTCCGTTGCCGCGTTAGCGGCTTACGGACACTTGGCGCTCTCGGGAATCCAGCGCCACACGACCCACCGCCGGTATAACCCCGGGATTCCCGAATAGCGATAAAAAATATGGTCGTTGACGCTCCCTGTTTTTCTATCGTTCGGAATGACGTGGGGGGGCATACTGTCAGTGAAATAGTGGGCTTCTACAATGGGTGCGAGGACACCGTTTCCCCGCGCTCCGGCGGTGAAACTCAGGCGGCGAAACTCAGCGACCGGCGAAAAGCGGATACCTCAGTGAATCCCCGGCACCGGATGTTTTTTGCAGAACGTTTTGACCTCTTCGTGCAGGCTGTCGAGGGCCGCCTCGTCGCCGCGTTTTGCTACGGCGTCCAGCATGAACGCCACCAGCCGTTCCATCTCGGCTTCTTTCATGCCCCGCGTGGTGACCGCCGGGGTGCCGAGGCGTACGCCGGACGGGTCCAGGGGTTTGCGCGGGTCGTCGGCGATCACGTTTTTGTTGAGGGTGATGCCGATGCGGTCGAACAACTCTTCGGCTTGTTTGCCGCTCAGGTCCCAGGACTTCACGCAGTCAATGAGCAGCAGGTGATTGTCGGTGCCGTTGGTGATGAGCCGGGCGCCGCTTTGCATGAACTTGTCGGCCATGCAGCGGGCGTTGACGATAATCTGCCGGGCGTATTCCTTGAACTCGGGTTTCAATGCTTCCTTGAACGCCACCGCTTTGGCCGCCACCATCTGCATGATCGGCCCGCCCTGGAAACCGGGGAATACCGACTTGTCGATCTTTTTGCCGAGTTCGGCTTCGCGGCTCAGGATCAGGCCGCCGCGCGGGCCGCGCAGGGATTTGTGGGTGGTGCTCAAAATCACATCGAAGCCGTCGTCAAACGGACTGCGCACCGCTTGACCGGCGATCAGCCCGGCGATGTGGGCCATGTCGGCGACTGCGTAGGCGCCGACCTCTGCGGCGATGGCTTGCATTTTGGCGTAATCAAGTTGCCGGGGGTAGGCGGAAAAACCGGCCAGTATCATCTTCGGTTTTTCGCGCCGCGCCACTTCGCGCATTTCGTCATAATCAATTTCGCCGGTCTCCGGGTCCTTCATTTTGTAGCGCACGAAGTTGAATATCTTGGTGATGTAGGTGACCGGATGGCCGTGGGTGAGGTGTCCGCCGTGGCTCAGGTCCATGCCCAGCACGGTGTCGCCGGGTTCGAGCAGGGCGAAGTAGGTGGCGACGTTGGCCGGCGCGCCGGCGTGGGGCTGGACGTTGGCGTGCCCGGCGTTGAACAACCGCATGGCGCGCTCGATGGCGATGGACTCCACCTGATCGGCGTAGGTCTGGCCGCCGTAATACCGCCGGCCGGGGTAGCCTTCGGAATACTTGTTGTTGAACACCGACCCCATGGTTTCCATGACCGCCGCCGAGATGTAGTTCTCCGAGGGGATGAGTTCGACACCTTCAACCTGGCGCCGCATCTCCCCGCTTACGGCGGCGTAAATGTCGGGGTCCAGTTGCTTGAGTGAATCGTAGGTGGGCATGGCGGTGGCCGGCTCCTGGCGGATGGATGGCGGAAATCAGCGGCGCTGACGGTGGGTTGGATTATACTATGAAACGCTTGATGCAACACGGCGGCGTAGCCGCTAACCTCATTGGCGTCACCCCCCAAAAGACTGAACAAAAGACGCAAACCGATCCTCCGCCAAAGCCCGCCGGATGCGCTTCATCAAATCCTGGTAGTAGTGAACGTTGTGCAACGAGCAAAGCCGCGCGCCGAGGATTTCATTGTCGTGGCACAGGTGCCGCAGGTAGGCGCGGGAATAGTGCCGGCAGGCGTAGCAGTCGCAGGCCGGGTCGATGGGGGCGGTGTCCCGGCGGTGGGCGGCGTTGCGGATCTTGACCACGCCGTCGTGGGTGTACAGCCAGCCGTTACGGGCGTTGCGGGTCGGCAGTACGCAGTCGAACATATCAATCCCGGCGGCCACGCCGTCCACCAAATCGCGGGGCGTGCCGACCCCCATCAAGTAGCGCGGCTTGCCGGCGGGCAGATGATCGGCGACTTCATTCAGCAACCGCAACATCTCGGCCCGCGGCTCGCCCACCGACAAACCGCCCAGCGCATACCCGTCAAAACCGGTCTCCACCAGCCCCCGCAAAGACTCCAGCCGCAACTCCGGGTACATGCCGCCCTGAACGATGCCGAACAACGCGCCGCCGCCGGCGTAACTGCGCCGGCAGCGCGCGGCCCAGCGGCCCGACAACTCCATGGAGGCGCGGGCCTCGGCGTGGGTGGCCGGATACGCGGTGCATTCGTCGAAGGCCATGACGATATCGGAGCCCAGCGCCGCCTGCACCGCCATGGATTCCTCGGGGCCGAGGAACACCTCGCGGCCGTCAAAGGGCGAGCGAAAGGCGACCCCCGCCTCGCTGAGTTTTCGCAGTTTCGCCAGGCTCCACACCTGAAACCCGCCGGAGTCGGTGAGGATGGGATGCGGCCAGTGGATGAAGTCGTGCAGCGTGCCGTGGGCCTCGATGACCTCCACCCCCGGCCGCAGCATCAGGTGAAAGGTATTGCCCAGAATAATCTGCGCCCCGGTCGCCGCCACCTCCTCCGGCGTCAACGACTTGACCGCGCCGCTGGTCCCCACCGGCATAAACGCCGGCGTGTCCACCGCCCCGCGTTTGAATAACAACTGGCCGAGGCGGGCTTTGTTGTGGGTTTGGTGGAGAGTGAAGTTCATTGGTCTGTTTTAAGCCACAATCAAGTAAAATTCGTTCGCGCTCACAGCGTTTACTTGTTGGAATACCGGCAAAATACTGGTATAAGGGCGCCCGATTTTGCGCTACATGTGTTACATTTCGCAAATACCATATTTTTTCTTTTTACCAGCGGAGATGAAAATGACCAGCAAAACCACAGATTCAGCCGCGTATCTGGTTGAGATGGAGAAGGTCAAAAAACAATATGCACAATATGTGGAAGTTAGCCAGATTTACAAATTGCCGATTTTCGAATCCAAGCCGGAGCCACGATATGAGCCGCCGAGCATCGAGAATCCACTAACCACTGATGCAATTACGCTGACAAAATAAATATGGCGGATTGGGCTGAGTTGATAGCGGAACTTAATAAAAGTAAGGATCCCGCACTCTTTGTGAACACCCGTTTGATGGGGGAGCTTGCTAAAATTAGCAAGCTGTACGAGAACAGGAATGTCGTTTATTACGCTTCCGGATTCTTGCAAAACCCGGCGGATCCCCAAGTATCAATCACAAGGGAAGACATCAATGGTTTTATGAATGCCTTTCATGGATTGGATTGTACAAAAGGACTAGTACTTATTATGCACACCCCCGGCGGTGATATTCATGCGGTGGAAAGTATTGTGGCATACCTGCACCAAAAATTTGACCGCATCACCGCCGTAGTTCCTTATTTGGCAATGTCCGGGGGAAGCATGATCAGCTTAGCAAGCGACAGCATTATTCTGGGCAAACAAAGCCAACTAGGGCCAACCGATCCACAAATCTTCATTCAGAACAAGCACCATTCTGCCAGAGCCATCAAGAGCGCGTTTGATCGCGCCAAGACCGATATTGGAAAAGATACAAAATTTGCCCATCTTTGGGCTCCAATACTGCAATCCATGGGGCCATCGCTGATTATTGAAGCAGAAAGAGCGCTTGGCTACAGCGAAAGCTTGGTATCAACATGGTTGCAGGCGCGGATGTTTCAATCAGACCCTGACGCCGAAGATAAAGCTAAGAAAATTGCCAGGCATGTAAATGCAGATTCGAAAAACGTCTATGCCCACGGCCAACGAATAGGTATAGATGACCTGAAACAACTAGGTGCAAAAGTGACATCACTGGAAGATAACCAAGAATTCCAGGAAGCCGTTCTTACCGCATATCATGTAATGACCATTATTTTTGAACAAACACCATCCCTTAAATTTATAGTCAATCATAACGGAAAGATGTGGTCGAAAAATATGCAACAAGCCATTGTGCAACAAGCCATTATTCAAGGTCCCACTATGGTGCCGCAAAATCAAAAACCGCAATCCCCTACTCGATCAGCGCCACCTCGTGGGCGGAAACGTAAATAAACAACGGGGTTTGGGTTTATTTATCAATTTCCCGCTTTTTAACAGTGGTGAATTTCATTGGCGCTTACGCCCCTGATAAAGTGCGAAATTAAAGGGCTTTAACCGCCGGCTTGGGGGCGGAAATCTGTGGGCATTTGATCCCAGTGTTTGCCTTTGTATTTTCGGCCATTCGCTTTTTTGCTACGCCGAATGCCGTCCGGACCCCAGGCACCCCATTGCTTAAAGAAAAAGCGCACTTTGGCGGCGGCGCACTGTTTTTTTACATTCTCCACCCACGCTGTTTGCATCGGACGAGCACCTTTGCCGCTTTCGCCGCCGACGATAACCCAATGAATACCGCTGAGTTTGACCTTGCCGATGTCTTCCAACAGCGGCTCGACCGATAAAAAGCGCACTTTTGCTTTTATTTTCCGTAATTCGTCAATACGGGGCACACCGTGTCTTTTGTTTTCAACGGACGTGCCCAGCCATGCGTTTATCGGCACTCTGCGGCTGTCAAAATACTGCCGCATTCTTCCCGGTCGTTTGGTGAGAATTTGATAAGTGTGATGCGGTGTTTTGTAAATGGTGTTCATAACCTCATCTATAAAATCAAAAGGCACTTTGGGGTGGAACAAGTCCGACATGGAATTGACAAACCATATAGTCGGTTTTTTGCGCCGCAAGGGAATGCTCAACCGTTCAGGGTGAATTGAAACAATGAAACCGTTTTCATATCCCTTGACGCCCATTGCGTTTAGACGATGTGACAGGGTCTCGGCGTAACAATGCTTGCAGCCGGCAGACACTTTGGTACATCCGGTAACTGGATTCCAAGTGGATTCAGTCCATTCTATTTTAGAAATAGTCATATCTCTTCCCCATATTTTTTGAACAAGTAAGTTGCAATTTTATTAGCAGTACGATTTTGAGAAGCAAAAAATAGATAGTAAATAACAGCATTCTTGCTGTTCTTAAGAGGTATAGGATTGGGAACATATTTAAATTTTCCATGCTCTATCAATCGCTTTTTAAATGCACCAGAAATCATTTCATTTTCTTGTTTCTCTTTTGGCGGGACACCGAACAGGTTCTGCTGTGGACTTTCTTTATACGCTATGTCTCGCCATGTTGCATCGCCCCAAAAAGAATTCATCCGGTCAATTCCATCTTGGGGAACTTGGTCGGGGTTCTTCCAAATGGCATTCCGATTAATATCCATAATCGGAAAATGGAGAATAAGATCCACTATGCCCATAGCCCCCATTTTCTCAATAACTTCCCACTTGAGATGCAGCCATAGGGATCAAGAAGGCAAAACAGCCTGTCGTAGTTTTCACGTGAGAATTCAGGCAATATGCGCATGAGTACCTCGCTACAATCGCCTCTCTTAATCACAGTATTTCTGTCAGGGAACTGTCCTTTGCAAACCTCCTCTAGAAAGTCCATTTTGCTGCCGTCCAAATCGACAAAATAGTAAGTATCGAAGGGTTTCGGAATATCAAGTACGCGCAAGGGGCTGCCGGCCACAGCATCACCACTATTTTTGCGAACATGAACGCCTGCACCGGAAAAACCGTCAATGTAGTGGGCTTTGAATTTTTTAGCCTTCATGATATCCATATAGGGGACAGCATACAGGGTGATGATATCGAGCTTAACTTCCGACCATCTGCTAATTTCGTCAAATACTATGCTCATGCGGATTACCGTTTGATTATATAGGTCGCGTGAGTGGTCATTAGCATGGGTTTTGGGTGTCAATTTGCTCGGCTACTGATCAATCTCCCCCATCTTCCCAATCGTAAAAGCAATCGCGTTGGCAGCTTTTTGGATGGTTTCGGTTTCCGGCAGGGTCAGGGTTCGGCCTTTGCGGGATTTTAGGTATTTGTCGAGGGGGTGGTAGCCGCCGATTTGGAAGTTGAAGACTTGCGGCGGAATGGGGGCGAAGTGTTCGTCTTTGTTGAAATACAGGCGTTCGGTTTTTGGGTCGTAGTGGATTTTTTCTACGGCGTGGGACGTGCCGGTGCCGGCGTGTTTTGCTAACTCGCCGGTGTGGTTATTGCGTAACAGATGGGCGGCGATGAGTTGTTCGCCGATGGCGGCGAGGCGTTTGAATTCGTCGTTTTGTTCGGGGAAAGGGATGCGCGGAAAATCCGTGCGCAGGAAGTCGGCGTAACGCTTGCGGTAGTCGGGGGAGTGCAGGATTGCGTAGATGCAGCCGAGGATGGCTTCGGGGGTGTGTGCGGTGCCGTAGCGGTTGTTAATCCAGCGGCGGAATTCTGGTTTCAGGTTTTCGTGGCGGACAATTTGCTCTCGGCTACCGGTTGCGTCAATTACAATGTCGTAACGGTAAAGGGGGAAAAGGTAGGTTCTTGTTTTTGGTGATACGCTGATGTGCGTGGCGATTGAATCTGTTACCAGCGCGTGCGCCCAACCTATTTGTAATTCCTCTCTTTTATTGGTTAGTAATCCAAGATTTTCACCTAGCAACATATGGCGCATTGCTTCGGCGGCGGGTCGAACTATCGTTTCACCACCATAATAACACCAGCGAGAATCAAAGGGGCGATATAGGCACGGCTTAAGAAATTCATCAAAAGAATGACTTTCCATAAGCGATTTACGTGCGGATTCCAACTTCCAGCCGGCCGTATCCTTGAGATTATAAATGTCACGCAGATATTCTGTGCTAATCTTGGTATCAATCAGTTGATGAACTCGCTTTTTTATTTTCTTGGCTTCAAAATCAAAAGCAAAACGGTCGTGGTGAGATGTAAGACCATTTCTATACGTGTTAAAAATTTCTGGAACGGAAACATATTTTTCGTATTCTTTGGCGATTTTTTCGTCTCGGGAAACAAAAAGATAAAATGGCGGAGCGGGTTTTATTTTTTTCCATTGCACGGTTTCTATGTCGCTTTCCAAACAAGTAGCATACTTGTCTTCACGTTTACCGTATAAATCGGCGCGAAAAACTTTTTTACAGGTACCTGGATTTTTCACCAATATACTAATCGC
Source organism: Candidatus Poriferihabitaceae bacterium (assembly GCA_965212085.1). Lineage (GTDB taxonomy): Bacteria > Pseudomonadota > Gammaproteobacteria > Arenicellales > Poriferihabitantaceae > JAHRAW01. Next base: position 824,756 of record OZ243042.1, read on the forward strand.
CACACCTTGGCGAATATCAAATACGTTTTCGTCTTTTCCGCCATCCGGCGCGGTCTCTTTTTTGTTGGAATTGCCATGCATGTCCAAAAAATAAAGCGCATCAAAAGTATCGAGAAGGCTTTTTCGCATACCGCGAAAAGTCGGATTCTCTAAAAAACCGTGATTCGTAATGATAGCGACGATACCGCGCTCCACTTTTTCCATTTTCCACTGCGCGAAGCGAATAAACTTCACATAGTCATCTGATAGTGTTTGTTTTCTTTCATTCAACGGCTTACCATCAAGAAATTTATAGTCATCAATCAAATTTCTAATCCACTCACCTTTATTTTGCGATGCAACGGAATACGGCGGATTACCTGTAATAACCAACACCGGCGAATCCTTTACTTGCTGCGCCCGGTTCGCCTCCTCCGCCAGTTTGGGCATCATCGGCAACTCAACCTGCTTGCCGATTTGTTCCAGCGTGTTGGTCAGAAAAACATTGATGCGCTCGCCTTGTTTTAGCGGCACATCATTGTCCGCGAGAAACTGCGACAGTTTCAGATGAGCAATCGCGTAGGGCGCCATCAACAACTCAAAGCCGTAGAAATTTTTCAGAATGTGTTCGTGCACGAGCATGTCGCGCCGCGCCGGTGATGCGTCCGCCAGCACGGTGCGCATCATCTCCAGCATGAAAGTTCCGGTGCCGGCGGCGAAGTCCAGCGCGGTTACGGCGCCGGTTTCGGCAAGGCCGTTGGGCAAACCGAAGTCGCGGCGCAACAGATCGTCCACTGCGCGCACGATGAACTTGACCACCGGCGGCGGGGTGTAATAGACGCCGCGCCGTTCGCGCAGTTTGGCATCGTAGGCGGCGAGGAAGTTTTCGTAGAAATAGAGGTAGGGGTCGCCGGCGTCTTCAAAACCCTTGCCGCCGTTGCGGTAGGACATTGATTCGGACACCGCCGCTGCGTCCATGGTGTTGACCGTTGCCAGTATGTCGTCCACCACCCAGGCGATGTCTTGGTATTCGGAGTTGTCCAGTCCCTGTACAAAGATGGTGATTTCGCGGATGACGGCGAAGTTGGCGGGGACGTGGCGGTTGATGGTGTACAGGTTGAGTTTGACCCCGGCGGGGGCTTTGAGTTTGGCCAGCAACAGGCTGTACACCAGGGTTTGCGCGAAGGCGTCGGCGAACCTGGCGAAGCTGAGTTCGGTGTCCAGGGCGGTGCGAAAGGCCGCCAGCAAACCGTGCAGTTGTGATTGCGCCGGGTCGTCGTTGGCGTGGGTTTCAAGCCCTTCGCGCAATATCGCGCAACGCCTCGCCAGCGCCGCCGCCAGCCGTTGGGCGTCGCCGATTTTCTCGGCTTCGGCTTCCATAAAAACGCGCAGCAGTTTGGAAAATTTGTCTTTGGTTTGCTTGGCGGGTTTTTCGGTCAGCGTAACGTCTGCGATGCGCTTCCCGTCGCGCAGTAACAACCAACGCCATGAGTCCGTGAGTACGATGTTGCCGGACAGGGCGCGGTATTTTTCCAGTTGCGCTTTGGTGGTCAGTTTTTGCAGGTTGTCGCCGGGGGTTTTGCATTCCACGTAGCCGATGACGCCGCCGCCTTTTGCGCTGAGGCGAAAATCGGGCGCGCCGCTGTTTTTGGCGCGGCCCGGTTCCTGCAATACATCGGCGGCAACGCCAAACTCCTTGGCCGCCGCTTGCAGCATATTTTCAATGTCGGTGCGGTAGGAAAATTCGGTGGCGCCGCCGCCCGTGGCGGTGCCGGCGATGCCCGTGGTATAGGTTGCTATCCAGTGCATGGCGTGAATTATAGCCTCCCTGCGGGCGTCAATCGGCGCGGATGTTGCCGTTGCCGATTCCGCGCTCCACGAACATCGCGTCTCCATAACTGTAGAAGCGAAAGTCGCGGGCGATGGCGTGGCGGTAGGCTTGCATGATTTTCTCGTAACCGGCGAAGGCGCATACCATCATCAGCAGGGTTGAGCGGGGCAGGTGGAAGTTGGTGATCAGGGCGTCTACGGCGCGGAAGCGGTAGCCGGGCAGGATGAATAGTTCGGTGTCTCCGGAAAATGGCTGCAGTTGGCCGGACGCCGGCTGCGCGGCGCTTTCGAGGGCGCGGACCACGGTGGTGCCGACCGCGATGATGCGCCCGCCACGGGATTTTGCGCGGTTGATTTGTTCGCACGCCGGCTGGCTGACTTCGATCCATTCGCGGTGCATGGCGTGGGCGGCGGGGGATTCGGTGCGCACCGGCTGGAAGGTGCCGGCGCCCACGTGCAGGGTGATCGTTACCCAGTGGATTCCGGCGCGGCGCAGCGCATTGATGAGGGGTTGGTCAAAGTGCAGCCCGGCGGTGGGCGCCGCCACCGCGCCGGTGACGCTGGCGTACACGGTCTGGTAACGCTCGGAATCCTCGGCCACCGCCGCGCGCTCAAGGTAGGGCGGCAGGGGTATGGCGCCGTGGGACTGAAACAAGGCCGCCGGGCCGCAGTCGCCGTCACATTCGATGACAAAAAACCCGGCGCGGCGTTCGCGCACCCGCAGTTTCGCCGCGCCGGCCAGCAGGGTTTGGGGCGGCCGTATCGGCTTGTTGGCGCGCAGCTGCACGAGCGCGGTGTTGGCGTCGAGGACTCGTTCCAGCAGGATTTCGACCTTGCCGCCGCCGGGTTTGCGCGCGAACAGCCGCGCCGGGATCACGCGGGTATTGTTGGCCACCAGCACGTCGCCGGGGCGCAGCAAAGCGCCGATTTCACCGAACCGCAACATCGTTGCCGCCGCCGGGGCTTGCGGGGCGCGGTCCGGCGGCACCACCAGCAGCCGGCTGGCGGTGCGCTCGGCGGCCGGGAATCGGGCGATCTGCGCGGACGGCAGTTGGTAGTCAAACAGGGCGGTTTGCATGGGTGCGGGGCGGGGTTCGGGATGGGTTTCGGAATTGTTCGGGATGGCGCAAAAGGCGCAATTCTATGCAATTTCGCCCCGGACTGCCGGGGATTGCCGGATTTCGGGGCGGCGCATGGGGGCGCGCGGCGGTTGCATCCCGGCGCAAAACTGTTTATCGTTACCGACTGCGCCGGGGTGGCGGAATTGGTAGACGCGCCAGATTCAAAATCTGGTTGGGGAAACCCAGTGTCGGTTCGAGTCCGACCCTCGGTACCATCGTGACTGCGGTCGCGGTTCAAAAAACGGGCGGTTGCAAAACCCCGAAAATCAATGACGAGGCCGGCATCCACCCGTACAATCAACCATCGGTAAAACCAGCGAGATACCAATGAATCAACCGACCAACTCAGGCGGCAACCACGGCAGCGGCAACCACGGCAGCGGCAACCACGACAAGCGCGGGAGCACGGCCACCATCGGCGCCTCCGTAAAAATCAGCGGCGACATCAGCGGCAAGGAAGACCTGCTCATCAACGGCAACGTGGAGGGCACCATAGACTTCCGCGAAAATGACGTGGTGATCGGCGAAAAAGGCCACGTCAACGCCAGCGTGATCGCCAAAAACATCTGCGTTGAGGGCGAAATCAAGGGCGAGTTGCGCGGCGGCGAGCAGATCACCATCAAGCCTTCCGGGCAGGTGATCGGCGACATTCGTGCACCGCGAGTGATTTTGAACGACGGCTGCCAGTTCAAGGGCTCCGTGGACATGGAAGAGAAGCCGGTGACGACCACCGCCGACGCCCGCGGCGCGGCGGCAAAACTGGCCGGCGCCAAACCGCTGGGACACACCGCCACGGACAACATTATTCCGCGCAAACTGTAAGGGCGGAGGCGCGGGGCGGCGGTTGCGCGTGACGCGCATGCGGGGGCGCGAGGCGGGGTTGCGCGTGACGCGCATGCGGGGGGGTGTATAGGTTCACTAATTCGCTGACAAATTTCATTCTACGCCAGTGTCCGTTGCCGCGTCAGCGGCTTACGGACACTTGGCGCTCTCGGGAATCCAGTGTTCAGGCGACGGTGTTAGCCGATACCTGACCGGCTTACCCGCCGGACTGGATTCCCGATACGATGAAAAATATGGTCGCTACGCTCCCTATTTTTCTATCGTTCGGGAATGACACCGAGGGTGATTTGTTTTTTCGCGGGGATGACACCGAAGGCAATTTGCACTTTGCGGATATGACCCCGAGAACGTGGCAACAACCCTGTCGTCATTCCCGAGCGTTAGTGTCCGTTGCCGCGTAGCGGCTTACGGACACTTGGCGCTCTCGGGAATCCAGTGTTCAGGCGACGGTGTTAGCCGATACCTGACCGGCTTACCCGCCGGACTGGATTCCCGATACGATGAAAAATATGGTCGCTATCGCTCCCTATTTTTCTATCGTTCGGGAATGACGGCGAGGGGGATTTTCTATCGTTCAGGAATGACGGGGAGTTTTTCATTCTGTCAGTGAATTAGTGAACTTTTACAATTCCTGCGTCGTTTCTTCCGCCGTTTCTTCCCCGGCTTCTTCGCTATCCGCGCCGATCTCGCGGCCTACGAGTTGCACGTAGGCCATGGGCGCGTTGTCGCCGGGGCGGTGGCCGCATTTCAGGATTCTGAGGTAGCCGCCGGGGCGGTCGGCGAAGTGGGGGCCGAGGTCGTCGAAGAGTTTGCCGACGATTTCGCGTTCGCCGAGGCGCGCGAAGGCGGCGCGGCGGTTGGCTACGCTGGCGGTTTTGGCGAGGGTGATCAGGGGTTCGGCGACCCGCCGCAACTCTTTTGCTTTGGGCAGCGTGGTCTTGATCTGCTCGTGGCGAAACAATGACGCCGCCATGTTGCCAAACATGGCTTTGCGGTGGGCGGCGGTGCGGTTCAGGCGGCGCCCGGCTTTTTTATGGCGCATGATTTTAGAGGCCCATTCCCATGCCAAAGCCGGGGTCGTCGTTCTTTACCAGCGACGCCGGCGGCCAGTTTTCGAGTTTGACCCCCAGCGACAAATCGCGCTGGGCCAGCACGTCCTTGATTTCGGTCAGCGACTTTTTGCCGAGGTTGGGGGTTTTCAGCAGTTCGGTTTCGGTGTGCTGCACGAGGTCGCCGATGTAGTAAATGCTCTCGGCCTTGAGGCAGTTGGCCGAGCGCACCGTGAGTTCCAGGTCATCCACGGGCTTTAGCAGCACCGGGTCAATTTCCGGTTCTTCCTCAACCTGGTTCTGCACCATGGATTCCTCGAGGTTGACGAACACCGAGATCTGGTCGTGGAGTATGGTCGCCGCCCGGCGCACCGAGGTCTCCGGGTCTATGGCGCCGTTGGATTCGATCTCGATGATCAAGCGGTCGAGGTCGGTGCGCTGCTCGACCCGCGCGTCTTCCACCGAATAGGAAATCCGGTTGATGGGGCTGAACGACGCGTCCAGATGAATCACCCCCACCGCGCGCGTCTCGTCGGCGTCTCGCAGGCGGCTTTCGGCGGTCTCGTACCCGCGGCCACGGCGCACGGTGAACTCCATATCGAGTTTGGCGGCCTTGGACAAGGTGGCGATGTGATGATCGGGATTGACCACGTCAACGTCGTCGATGAGGTCAATGTCGGCGGCGCGCACCACCCCCGGCCCTTTCTTTTTCAGGGTCAGCACCGCTTCGTTGCGGGTGTGCATGACCAGCGCCAGGCTCTTCAGGTTGAGGAGGATGTCAATGACGTCCTCCTGCACGCCTTCGAGGGCGGAGTATTCGTGGAGGACGCCCTCGATGCGGACGTCGGTAATCGCGCAGCCGGGCATGGACGACAGCAGGATGCGGCGCAGCGCGTTGCCGAGCGTGTACCCGAAGCCCCGTTCCAGGGGTTCGATGGTTATGCGGGAATGCTTATCGTCTATGCTCTTTGCTTCCACCAGGCGCGGCCTGAGAAATTCGACAGTGGGGTCCTGCATCTGGGTTCCTCGGTATGCGAAAAAAAATAAAATAGGGTGCGAACTACTTTGAGTAGAGCGCGACCACCAGGGCTTCGTTGATGTCCGGCGAAAGATCGGCGCGTTCGGGCAGCGAGCGGAACTGGCCCTTGACCGCTTTCAGATCCACGTCAACCCACGACACGAAGCCGACCTGCTCGCCGATTTCCAGGGCCGACTTGATGCGCAGCTGCTTTTTGCTCTTCTCGACGATTTCGATTTCGTCGCCGGGCTTGACCCGGTAGGAAGCGACGTTGACCTTGCGGCCGTTGACCATCACCGATTTATGACTCACCAGCTGGCGCGACTCGGCGCGGGTTACGCCGAAGCCCATGCGATAGACCACGTTGTCGAGCCGCGTTTCCAGGAGTTGCAGCAGATTGAGGCCGGTGGAGCCGGAAATGCGCGCGGCTTCCTTGTAGTAACCGCGAAACTGTTTTTCCAGCACCCCGTATATGCGGCGCAGTTTCTGTTTTTCGCGCAGCTGCACGCCATACACCGTGGTGCGCTGGCGGCGGCCGCCGGGCTTGACCCCCGGCGCACGGTCGAACTTGCACTTGGTGTCGATGTTGCGGGCCGGGCTTTTGAGGAACAGGTCGGTTCCTTCGCGGCGCGCCAGTTTGCAGGTCGGGCCTGTATATCTTGCCATTATCTTACCTTTGGTTGCCTTTGGTTGCCTTCGCAGCGTTACACGCGGCGGCGCTTGGGCGGGCGGCAGCCGTTATGGGGAATCGGGGTGATGTCGGAAATGGAATGGATCTCAAACCCCAGGGCGTTGAGCGAACGCACCGCCGACTCGCGCCCCGGCCCCGGCCCCTTGATCTTGACCTCAAGTTGCTTGACGCCGATTTCCTGGGCGCGCTTGCCGCAGCTCTCGGCGGCCATCTGCGCGGCGAACGGCGTGCTCTTCCGCGAGCCCTTGAACCCGGAGTTGCCCGCCGAGGCCCAGCACAAGGTGTCGCCGTGGCGGTCCGAGATGGTGATGATGGTGTTGTTGAAGGTGGCGTGGATGTGCGCGACCCCTTCGGTCACGTTTTTCCGGACCCTGGCCTTGGTCCTGGTCTTGCCGGGTGTGCCTTTTGCCATGATGAATCGTTGCCTTTTAGTCTTGGTCTGGTTGATTGGTGGTTCGCGCCGATTATTTTTTCACGGCGCGGCGCGGGCCCTTGCGGGTGCGCGCGTTGGTTTTGGTGCGTTGTCCGTTGACCGGCAGCCCGCGGCGGTGCCGCAGCCCGCGGTAAGCGCCGAGGTCCATGAGGCGCTTGATGTTCATGGACACGGCGCGGCGCAAATCCCCCTCGACTTCGTGGCGGGAGATTTCGGCGCGCAACTTCTCCGCCTGGGCTTCGTTCAGGTCCTGAACCCTGGTGGCGAAATCAACCCCGGCGGCGGCGCAGATCTTGCGCGCGGTGGGCCGGCCAATGCCGTAAATTACGGTCAGGCCGATCTCGATGTGCTTGTGGTTGGGCAGGTTTATGCCGGCGATTCGTGCCACGTTCTGGTCTCCGCTTTGATTTGCATTCTGGTCTGTGTTCTGGTCTGCATTTTGCTCTTTTGCTCTGGTTGTTCGGTGGATTGCGGGGTTTTCAAAGGCGCCGGATTCTAGCAAAAACCGCCGCCGCCTTCAATGCCCGCGCGCCATCAGCCCTGGCGTTGCTTGTGCCTCGGGTCGTTGCAAATCACCCGCACCACGCGGTTGCGGCGGATGATCTTGCAGTTTCTGCACATTTTCTTTACCGATGCTCGTACTTTCATTGGACTGCCTCGCGATTCTCAAAGCCGCCGTCAGCGGATGCCCTGGGGCCGGGTTAACGATGATTTCTTCAGGATGCTCTCGTACTGCCGCGACATCAGGTGGGACTGCACCTGGGAGATCAGATCCATGGTCACCACCACGATGATCAACAGCGAAGTGCCGCCGAAGTAAAACGGCACGCTCCACTTGACGATCAAAAACTCCGGTATCAGGCACACGAAGGTGATGTAGATGGCGCCCACCAGGGTCAGTTTTGACACCACGCCGTCAATGTACTTGGCGCTCTGCGCGCCCGGCCGGATGCCCGGTATGAAGGCCCCGGAGCGCTTCAGGTTGTCGGCGATTTCCGTGGGGTTGAATACCATGGCGGTGTAAAAGAAACAGAAAAAGATGATCATGCCGCCGTACAACAAGGTATAAACCGGCTGCCCAGGTTGCAGCGTGGTGGCGATGTCCCGCAGCCAGCCCATGCCGTCGGCCTGCCCGAACCAGCTGCCGAGGCTGGCGGGAAACAGGATCAGGCTGGAGGCGAAAATCGGCGGAATCACGCCGGCCATGTTGAGTTTGAGGGGCAGGTGGCTGCTCTGCCCGGCGAGCATTTTTCTGCCCTGCTGGCGTTTGGCGTAGTTCACCGTGATGCGGCGCTGGCCGCGCTCCACGAACACCACGAAATAGGTCACCGCCATGGCGCCGACGAACAACGCCAGCACGCCGAGCGGGGAAAACGCGCCGGTGCGCGCCAGCTCCAGCGTGCCGGCCACCGCGCTCGGCAGCCCGGCGACGATGGAGCCGAAGATGATCAGGGAAATGCCGTTGCCGATGCCGCGCTCCGAGATCTGCTCGCCGAGCCACACCAGGAACATGGTGCCCGCCACCAACGACGCCGCGGTGGTGATCTTGAAGCCGAGCCCCGGAATCAGGATCACCGGGCTGCCGCCGATTTGCTGGCTTTCAATCGCCACGGCGATGCCGAAACCCTGGAACAACGCCAGCACCACCGTGAAGTAACGGGTGTACTGGGTGATCTTGCGGCGCCCCGACTCGCCTTCTTTTTTCAACTGCTCAAGCCTCGGCATGACCGCGGTCATCATCTGCATGATGATGGAGGCCGAGATGTAGGGCATGACGCCGAGGGCGAGGACCGACAGGCGGCTCAGCGCGCCGCCGGAGAACATGTTGAAGACCTGGACGATGGAGCCTTTGGTCTGCTCGAACAACGCGGCGATGGCGGTCGGGTCCACCCCCGGCACCGGCACGTGGGCGCCGATGCGGAACACCACCATGGCGCCCAGCACGAACAGGATGCGCTGTTTCAGTTCGGAAAGATTTCCGAACATTCCGAGGGATGCGAGGCCGGTGCGCGCCATTAGTCTTTGGAGTCCTCAGGTTGTTTTTGCGGTTTGGCCCGGACTTTCGTCTGGGTTTTCTTTTTCGCTTGCGGTTTTTCAGGCGCGGCGGAATCGTTGTTTTCGCCTTTGCTTTTGGACGCTGCTTTTTTCGCCGCTTTTTTCGCCGATTGTTTCGCCGGCGCTTTGGCGGTTTCGTTGATTTCTTTGACGGTTTCTTTGGCGGTTTCTTTAACGGCCTCGTTGACCGGTTTTTTCGCAAGCCTTTTGGCCTGCTTTGGGGTCGCCGCATCCGCCCCTTCCACGGTGCCGCCGGCCTTCTCGATGGCCGCGCGCGCGCCCTTGGTGGCACCGACCCCGCGCAAAGTTACCGCCCGCGTAATCTCGCCGGACAAAATCGCCTTGGCGCGGGTGATGTGCAGGCCGATGACGCCGGCCTTTTGCAGCGTTTGCAGGTCCACCACGTCGCCCTCCACTTTGGCCAGTTCGTGCAACCGAACCTCGGCGGTATGCTTGTTCACCAGGGAGCGAAAGCCGCGCTTCGGCAGGCGCCGCTGCAACGGCATCTGACCGCCCTCAAAGCCGACCTTGTGATAGCCCCCGGAGCGCGATTTCTGCCCCTTGGTGCCGCGCCCGGCGGTGCCGCCCGTGCCCGAACCACGCCCGCGCCCGACGCGCTTGCGGTTGGCCTTGGAACCTGCCGCTGGTTTTAGTGTGTTGAGTCGCATGGTCATTTTTTCAGGCCGGCTCGCACTTGAGCATGTAGGAAATCTTGTTGATCATGCCGCGGTTCTCCGGCGTGTCCAAAACCTCGACGGTCTGGTGCATGCGCCGCAGGCCGAGGCCGCGGGCGCAGGCGCGGTGTTTTTTCAGGCGGCCGTGGATGCTGCGCACCAGGGTTACGCGCACGGTTTTCGCGGCTGTTTGCGCGGCTGCTTTGGCGGCGGTTTGCGCGGCTGCTTTCGCGGCGGTTTTCGGCGCCGGTTTCGATTTGATTGTTGGTTCCGCCATGGCCGTCACCTGATCTCTTCAATGGTCTTGCCGCGCTTGCCGGCCACGTAGCCGGCGCCGCGCATGTCGCGCAACGCCTGGATGGTGGCACGGGTTACGTTGACCGGGTTGGTGGTGCCGATCACTTTGGCGAGCACGTTTTGCACCCCCAGCACTTCAAACACCGCGCGCATGGTGCCGCCGGCGATGATGCCGGTGCCTTCGGAGGCCGGGCGCAGCATGACCCGCGCGGCGCCGTGGCGGCCGCTCATCGGGTACTGGAGGGTGGTGCCCTTGAGTTGCGCCTTGAACATATGGCGGCGGGCGTCTTCCATGGCTTTTTGCACCGCCACCGGCACTTCCCGGGCCTTGCCACGGCCCATGCCGACCCGGCCCTGGCCGTCGCCGACCACGGTGAGGGCGGAAAATCCGAAGATGCGCCCGCCCTTGACCACTTTGGAGACGCGCCGCACGTTGATCAGTTGTTCCTGAAAATTGTCCTTGCGGGCGCCGTCTCGTTCTCTCGTCTTGACCATGTTTTGATTTGCCTGGTTTGTTCAGTGGTGATGTTAAAATTTCAATCCGCCGGCGCGCGCCGCTTCGGCGAACGCCTTGACCCGCCCGTGGTAGCGAAACCCGGAACGGTCAAACGCCACGCGCTCGATGCCCGCGACTTTGGCTTTTTCCGCCATCAACGCGCCGAGCGCGCCGGCGGCTTCGGCGTTTCCGCCGTACTTGAGCTGCTTGCGAACCTTGGGGTCGAGGGTGGAGACCGCCGCCAGCACGCTGCGCCCGGCGGGGTCGAACAACTGGGCGTAAAAGTGCCGGGGCGTGCGGTGCACCGACAGGCGCACCGCGCGCAGCCGGGCGATGTGGCCGCGCACCTTGTTGGCGCGTCTCAGCCGCGCGCGTTTTTTATCGCTGATGTTTTTGTCGCTCATGATTATATGCCGGTATGACTATTTTTTCTTCGCCTGCTTGCGCCGGACGTGTTCGTCCTGGTAGCGGATGCCCTTGCCCTTGTAGGGTTCCGGCGGGCGAAAGGCGCGGATTTCGGCGGCCACCTGGCCGACCTGCTGCTTGTCGGCGCCGCGCACGATGATTTCGGTCTGGCTCGGCGTCTCCACGGTTACGCCCGTGGGCAACTCGTACACCACCGGGTGGGAAAAGCCGAGGCTCAGATTCAGCCGGCTCCCCTGGGCGTTGGCGCGGTAGCCGACCCCGGAAATGCTGAGCTTTTTCTCGAACCCTTCGCTGACGCCGTGAATCAGGTTATAGACCATGGCGCGCGCGGTTCCCGACATCGAAACCGTCTTCTTGTCGGACGGATCGCGGCCGCCGAGAATGCGGACGTTGAGGACGCCGTCCGCTTCGACGACGCCGATACCCGGCAGCAGGTCGAGGCTTTGCTCGCCCTTCGGCCCCCTGGCGCTGAGCGAGCGGTCGGCGATTTTTACCTCGACGCCGCCGGGCACCCGGATGGGGGTTTTTGCAATGCGCGACATTTGGATACTCTTCTCTTGAATCTCTTGAATGGTTTTGTGGTTTGCCTAGAACACCGTGCAAATTACTTCACCGCCGACCCGCTGCTTGCGCGCGGATTTGTCGGTCATCATCCCCTGGGAGGTTGATATGAGCGCCACGCCCAGGCCGTTGCGCACCGACGGCAGGTCATCGTTGCGCGCGTAGATGCGGCAGCCCGGCCTGCTGATGCGGTTGATTTCCTCGATCACCGGGTTGCCCTGGAAGTATTTCAAGCGCACTTCCAGGCTTTTGCCGGCGCCTTCGCCGCGCACTTCGTAGCCCTTGATGTAGCCTTCGGCCTGCAAAACCCCGGCGATGGCGGCCTTGGCCGTGGAGGCCGGCATGGACACGCTTTGCTGGCCGGCGCGCGCGCCGTTGCGGATGCGCGTCAACATATCGGCGATGGGATCGGACATGCTCATTATCAAAATCTCCTTAGCGGTTACCGGTTACCAGCTCGACTTGACCACGCCGGGGGCTTCGCCGCGCATGATCACTTCCCGCAGTTTGTTGCGGCACAGGCCGAACTTGCGAAAATAGCCGTGCCCGCGCCCGGTCAGGACGCAGCGGTTTCGTTGCCGCGAACGGCTCGAATCGCGCGGCAGTTTCTGCAGCGCCAGCATCGCCTCCCACTGCTCCTCGGCGCCGGTTTGCGGGGCGGCGATAATTTTCACCAGTTCGGCGCGCCGTTCGGCGTGTTTTTCGACCAACTGCCGGCGCCGGTTTTCCCGGGCCACTACGGATTTTTTTGCCATGGTTCTGTTCCTGATTCCTGGTTCCTGATTCCTGGTGTCTAGTTCTTTACCGGAAAGTTAAAGGCCTTCAACAACGCCTTCGCGTGCTCGTCGTTTTGCGCCGTGGTGGTGATGCAAATATCCATCCCGCGCAGCGCGTCAACGTTGTCGTAATCAATTTCGGGGAACACGATCTGCTCTTTCAGCCCGAACGAATAATTGCCGCGCCCGTCGAACGACTTGTCGGACAGCCCGCGAAAATCGCGGATGCGCGGTATCGCCACGTTGATCAGGCGGTCGAGGAACTCGTACATGCGCCCGCGCCGCAGCGTAACCTTGGCGCCCACCGGCCAGCCCTGGCGAATCTTGAACGCCGCTTCGGATTTTTTGGCCTTGGTGATGACCGCTTTCTGGCCGCTGATGCGCTGCAGATCCTCGGCGGCGGTCTTCAGCACGTTCTTGTTGGCCACCGCCTCGCCCAGCCCCATGTTCAGGGTGATCTTGCTGAGGCGCGGCGTCTGCATGGCGCTGCCCAGGTTCAACGCCTTGCGAAGCGCCGGTTCAATCTCGTTTTTGAACTGTTGTTGTAGTCTCGACATTTGTATTCTCCGCTCCCGTGCGCCTAGGCGAGGTCAATGACTTCATCGTTGGAGGTGAAGTACCGCACCTTGCGCCCGTCTTCCAGGGTCTTGTATCCGACCCGTTCGCCCTTGCCGCTGGCCGGGTTGAACAACGTCAGGTTGGAAAGGTGAATGGGCGCTTCTTTTTCGATGATGCCGCCGCTCTCGCCGCTGTTGGGATTGCCCTTGGTATGGCGCTTGACCAGGTTGACGTTGTCCACCAGCGCGCGGCCCGCGCCGCGCCGGTCCTGGATGACGCGCAGCACGTTGCCGCGCTTGCCCTTGTCGCGGCCGGCGATGACCATTACGTCATCGCCTTTTTTGATTCGTTGCATGTTCGTGGCCTCCCGATTTCGCTACTCGCTCACAGCACTTCGGGCGCAAGCGAGATGATGCGCATGAATTTTTCCGAGCGCAGTTCGCGCGTTACCGGCCCGAAAATGCGCGTGCCGACCGGCTGGTGGCTGGCGTTCAGCAGCACCGCCGAGTTGCGGTCAAAGCGGATCACCGAGCCGTCCGGGCGGCGCACCCCGCTGCGGGTGCGCACGATCACGGCGTCGTAGACGTCGCCCTTCTTCACGCGGCTGTTGGGCAGCGCCTCCTTGATGGTGATCTTGATGATGTCGCCGATGCCGGCGTAGCGGCGCTTTGAGCCGCCCAGCACCTTGATGCACATGACCCGCTTGGCGCCGCTGTTGTCGGCCACCGAAAGCACGGATTGCATTTGAATCATGATTGTATGCCTCTCAGGATTTGGCCTACGCCACCTTGCCGACCACTTCCACCAGCCGCCAGCTTTTCAACTTGGACAGCGGGCGGCAGGACTGGATGATCACGGTGTCGCCCGGTTGGCACTGGTTTTGCTCGTCGTGGGCGTGCACCTTGGTGGAGCGGCGAATGTACTTTTTGTACAACGGATGCTTGATCTTGCGCTCGATGAGGACCGTGATGGTCTTGTCGCAGCCGGCCTTGAGCACGCTGCCCTGCAACGAATGTGCGGCGCGCTTCGGTGTGGCGGGTGCGGCGGGTGCGGAGGCCGGAGCTTCCGGCTTCACGGACGCTTCGGGCGTCGCGGGCTGCCCGGTTTTTTCGGTTGTTTCAGCGTTTTCTGTGGTCATCATTCTGCTCCCGTTTTTTCTTTGGCGTCGTCTGTGCTTTTGGCTTTGGTTGCAACTTTGTTTTTCGCTTTGACCACTTCTTTGGCCTTCCCTTCGGTCTTCTCTCCCGCCTTCTCGGTCAGGATGGTCTTGATGCGCGCGATGTCCCGGCGCACGGCGTTGAAGCGCATCGGGTTGGCGAGCTGTCCGGCGCCGCGCTGCATGCGCAGGTTGAACTGCTCGCGGCGCAGGCCGATCAACTCGCGGTTGAGCTCGTCAGCGTTCTTGGTTCGTAGTTCGGCGGCTTTCATTTTGCCCATCACCCCATCTGACGCCGCGCAAAGGTCGTCCGCAACGGCAGTTTGGCGCTCGCCAGCCGAAACGCCTGGCGCGCCAACTCTTCGGGTATGCCCTCGATTTCATACAGCATGGCGCCCGGCTGAATCAGCGCCACCCAGTACTCCGGGTTGCCCTTGCCCTTGCCCATGCGCACTTCAAGGGGCTTCTTGGACACCGGCTTGTCGGGAAATATCCGAATCCAGATGCGCCCGCCGCGCTTGACGTGGCGGGTGATGGCGCGCCGCCCGGCCTCGATCTGGCGCGCCGTCAGGCGTCCGCGGCTCGCGGACTGCAACCCGAACTCGCCGAAACTGACGCGGTTGCCACGGGTCGCCAGGCCACGGTTGCGCCCCTTTTGCTGTTTGCGGAATTTGGTTCGTTTTGGCTGAAGCATTGATTATTCCCCCCGGTCAGGCCGCTTCGGGGTCGGGTTTTTCCGGTTGGGTTTTCCCCTGTTCGGGTTTTCCCTGTTCGGGTTTTTCGGCGGCATCTTCGGACGCGGCCTGTTCCGGTTCGGTTTTTTCCGGTGCGGCGGCTTCAGGCGCGGCTTGTTCCGGTTCAACTTTTTCCGGCGCAGCGGCTTCAGGCGTGGGCGGTTCGGCGGACGATTCGGCTTCGGTTTTTTCCGGCGCGGCTTTTTCCGGCTCGGTTTTCTCCGGTTCGATTTTCTCCGGCGCGTATATCTCGCCCTTGAAAATCCACACCTTCACGCCGATGATGCCGTAGGTGGTATGCGCTTCGTGGACGCCGTAGTCAATGTCGGCGCGCAGCGTGTGCAACGGCACGCGCCCTTCCCGGTACCATTCGGTGCGGGCGATTTCAGCGCCGTTCAAGCGACCGGCGAGCATCACCTTGACGCCCTGGGCGCCGAGGCGCATGGAGTTCTGCACCGCGCGCTTCATCGCACGGCGGAACATGATGCGTTTTTCCAGTTGCTGGCAGATATTTTCCGCCACCAGTTTGGCGTCGAGTTCCGGCTTGCGGATTTCTTCCACCGCCACCTGCACCGGCACGCCGTTCATGCGCGCCAGTTGGTGGCGCAGGCGCTCAATGTCTTCGCCCTTCTTGCCGATGACGATGCCCGGCCGCGCGGTGAAGATGGTGATGTTGAGGTTCTGCGACGGGCGGTCAATGACGATGCGGCTCAGCGCCGCGTTGGCCAGCCGCCGGGTGATGAACTCGCGTATTTTGAGGTCGCCGGCGAGGGTCGCGGCGTAGCCGCTGTTGCCGGCGTACCACTTGGCGTTCCACTCGCGGATGACGCCGAGGCGGATGCCGTTTGGATGTACTTTTTGGCCCATGAGTCTCAGTCCCCCCTATTTCGGTTCGGCTTGCCGCGCGGCTCGTCGCTCACGCTCAGGGTGATGTGGCAACTGCGCTTGAGGATGCGCGCGCCGCGCCCCTTGGCGCGGGGCCGAAAGCGTTTCAGCATCGGCGCCTGATCCACCATCGCCTGGTCAACCCACAACTCGTCAATATCCGCGCCTTCGTTGTGCTCGGCGTTGGCGATGGCGGAGTCGAGCACCTTCTTGACCGGAGTCGCGCTTTTTTTGGCGCTGAACTCGAGGATTTCCAGCGCCCGCTCCACGGGCTTGGCGCGAATTTGATCCACCACCAGCCGGCATTTCTGCGCCGACAGGCGAACATATTTTGCCGTTGAACTGACGCGCATGGCTACTTGACCTTCTTGCCCGCAGTGTGGCCGCGGTAGGTTCGGGTCGGCGCAAACTCGCCGAGTTTGTGGCCCACCATGTTCTCGGAGATGAGCACCGGCAAATGCTGGCGGCCGTTGTGAACGGCGATAGTCAGGCCGACAAACTCCGGCATGATCATCGAGCGCCGCGACCAGGTCTTGATGGGCCGGCGCGAGTTTTCCGCGCGCGCCTTCTCGACCTTCGCCCACAGGTGATGGTCTACGAACGGGCCTTTTTTAACTGAGCGTGGCATGGTTATTTCTTGCGCCTGCGGATGATCATGGGTGAGGTGCGCTTGTTGGAGCGCGTGCGGTAGCCCTTGGTGGGAACGCCCCACGGCGAAACCGGGTGGCGCCCGCCGGAGGTGCGGCCTTCGCCGCCGCCGTGGGGGTGGTCCACCGGGTTCATGGCGACGCCGCGCACCGTGGGGCGGATGCCGCGCCAGCGTTTGGCCCCGGCCTTGCCGAGTTTGCCGAGGCCGTGTTCGGGGTTGCCGACCTGGCCGATGGTGGCGCGGCAGTCAAGGTGCACGCGGCGCATTTCGCCGGAGCGCAGGCGCAGCTGGGCGTAGGCGCCTTCCTTGCCGACGTACTGCACCGATGCGCCGGCGGAACGCGCCAGCTGCGCGCCCTTGCCGGGCTTGAGTTCAACGCAGTGCACCACCGCGCCCACCGGAATGTTGCGCAACGGCATGCTGTTGCCGGGATTGAACGCCGCGCCGATGCCGGACATTACCGCGTCGCCGGCGGCCATGCCGCGCGAGGCGATGATGTAGCGGTGCTCGCCGTCTTTGTACACCAACAGGGCGATGTGCGAACTGCGGTTGGGGTCGTATTCGATGCGCTTGACGGTGGCCGGAATCCCGTCCTTGGCGCGCTTGAAATCAATCACCCGGTAGTGCCGCTTGTGGCCGCCACCGCGATGGCGCACGGTGATGCGGCCCTTGTTGTTGCGGCCGTCTATGGCGGTCTTGGCCTGCAACAAGGGGGCGTGGGGTTTGCCCTTGTGCAGCCCCGGCGTGACCACCTTGACCATGCCCCGGCGTCCCGGGGTGGTGGGTTTTTGTTTTGCCAGTGCCATGTTATTTATGCCCCGGCCATGCCGAGAAAGTCAATGTCGTGGCCTTCGTGCAGGCGCACGTAAGCCTTTTTCCAGTTGCTGCGCTTGCCCGGCGTACGCCCAAAGCGCTTGACCTTGCCGCGCACGTTGACCACCTGCACGCTGCGCACCTTGACCTCGAACAAGGTCTCCACGGCGCGCTTGATCTCGGCCTTTCCGGCGTCGGGCAGCACCTGAAAAACGATCTGCCGGTGCTTGTCCGCGGCCACGGTGGTTTTTTCGGAAATCACCGGCTTCAGGATGATCTGGTGCAGGCGCTCGCTGTTGGCCGTCTCGTTCATTGCAGTGCCTCGTCAATTTTTCGCGCCGCGTCCACCGTGACCACCACCTTGTCGTGGCTGATGAGGGCCAGCGGGTCAATGCGCGCGCTGGCGCACACCGAAACCGCCGCCAGGTTGCGCGCCGAAAGCGCGATATTGTAATCCTCTTCGGCGAGCACCAGCAACGCTTTGGCGTCACCCGGCGCGGTGAGCGCGTTCAGCG
Organism: Candidatus Poriferihabitaceae bacterium; assembly: GCA_965212085.1. GTDB lineage: Bacteria > Pseudomonadota > Gammaproteobacteria > Arenicellales > Poriferihabitantaceae > JAHRAW01. The sequence goes on from OZ243042.1 coordinate 842,315, forward strand.
TGGCGGCCAGCGTTTTGGTGCTCGGCGCCGCCATGCTCAGCCCGTCCACCACGATCAGGCGTTCCTGGCGGTGCAGTTCGGCGAGGATGGAGCGCATCGCCGCACGGTACATTTTGCGGTTCACCTTCTGAGAGAAGTCCTTGTTGGATGCCGGAAACGCCACCCCGCCACCGCGAAAAATCGGGCTGCGAATGGTGCCGGCGCGGGCCCGCCCGGTGCCTTTCTGACGCCACGGCTTGGCGCCGCCGCCGCTCACCGCGGCGCGGTTTTTCTGCGCGCGGGTGCCGGCCCGCCGCCCGGCCTGGCACGCCACCACCACTTGATGCACCAGCGGCTCGTTGAATTTCCCGCCGAACGCGGCGTCCGACACATCCAGCGTGTCCGGCGTGCCGGCGTTACTGCCGGCGGGTTTGTTGATGGTCAGTTGAACGGTCATTTTTCTATGCGTTGTTTGTGCGTCTGTGCGTTCAGGCGTTGCCCGAATTTTTGGCCTTCACCGAAGGCCGGACGATCACGTCGCTGCCCCTGGAGCCGGGAATGGAGCCGCCGATCAGCAGCAGGTTGCGCTCGCGGTCCACGCGGATCACTTCCAGGCCCTGCTGAACGCGCCGCACCCCGCCCATATGCCCGGCCATTTTCTTGCCCTTGAAAACGCGCCCCGGATCCTGGGCGTGGCCGATGGAGCCGCCGGAACGGTGCGCCTTGGAGTTGCCGTGGCTGGCGCGCCCGCCACGAAACCCGTAACGCTTCACCACTCCGGCGAAACCCTTGCCGATGGTGCGCCCGCAGACGTCCACCTTCTGGCCCTGGCTGAACATATCCACGGTCAGTTCTTTGGCGGCTGCTTGTGCGGTTTCTTTTACAACCTCTGCATTTGTTGTGTCATTTGTTGCCTCATTGGTTTCGGCTTCGGTTGCGTCATCATCTGCATCCGTTTCCGCTTCCGGTTCCATCTTCAAGTCCGCCGGCTGCTCAAGCCGAAACTCCCAAACCCCGCGGCCGGGTTCAACCCCGGCTTTGGCGAAGTGCCCCTGCATGGCCTTGCCGACCCGGCTCAAACGGCGTTGGCCGGTGGTAACCTGCACCGCGTCGTAGCCGTCCGTGGCCGCGGTTTTGACCTGGGTAACGCGGTTGGGCGTCGCCTCCACCACGGTCACCGGCTGCGACACGCCCGCTTCGGTGAAGACCCGCGTCATGCCTATTTTTTTGCCAATCAGTCCGAGCATTTTTCAGTTCCGCTATCCGCTATCCGCTATTTAATCGTAGTCGGTCGTGGTCAGTTGAGTTTGATCTCAACGTCAACCCCGGCTGCGAGGTCGAGTTTCATCAGCGCGTCCACGGTCTTTTCGGTGGGCTCAACGATGTCGAGAATGCGCTTGTGGGTTCGGATCTCAAACTGATCCCGCGCTTTTTTGTCGGCGTGGGGCGAGCGCAGCAGGGTGTACTTCTCAATCCGCGTGGGCAGCGGAATCGGCCCCAGCACCAGCGCGCCGGTGCGGCGCGCGGTCTCGACGATTTCCTGGGCCGAGCGGTCGATGGTTTTATGGTCGAACGCTTTGAGGCTGATGCGGATTTTTTGGTTCTCGACTTTCACGAACGGATTCTCATAATCAGGAAAAAAGTTTTGCCGGCTGCGCTTGTTTCAGCTCACGCCAGAATTTTGGAGACCACCCCGGCCCCCACCGTGCGTCCGCCTTCGCGGATCGCAAAGCGCAATCCCTCCTCCATCGCTATCGGCGCAATCAACTCCGTGGTCATGCTCACATTGTCGCCGGGCATCACCATCTCCACCTCCTTCGGCAACTCCACCGCTCCGGTCACATCCGTGGTGCGAAAGTAAAACTGCGGGCGGTAGCCATTGAAAAACGGCGTGTGCCGGCCTCCTTCTTCTTTGCCGAGTATGTACACCTCGGCCTCAAACTTGGTGTGCGGCGTGATGCTGCCCGGCTTGGCCAGCACCTGTCCGCGCTCCACTTGCTCGCGCTTGGTGCCGCGCAACAGAATCCCTACGTTGTCACCGGCGCGGCCCTCGTCCAGCAATTTGCGGAACATCTCCACCCCCGTGCAAGTGGTGTTGCCGGTGTCGTGGATGCCGATGATGGACAACTCTTCGCCTACCTTGACCACGCCCCGCTCAATGCGACCGGTCACTACCGTGCCGCGCCCGGAGATGGAAAATACATCCTCCACCGGCATCAAAAAATCCCCGTCCACGGCGCGTTCCGGTTCCGGGATGTAGCTGTCCAGGGCCTCGGCAAGTTTCAGGATGGAGCCTTCCCCCATGTCTGATGTGTCGCCTTCCAGGGCTTTCAAGGCGCTGCCGGTGATGATCGGCGTGGCGTCGCCGGGAAACTCGTAGCTGTCCAGCAACTCCCGCACTTCCATCTCCACCAACTCCAGCAACTCGGCGTCGTCCACCATATCCGCCTTGTTCAGGTACACGACGATGTACGGAACCCCCACCTGGCGCGCCAGCAATATGTGCTCGCGGGTCTGCGGCATCGGGCCGTCGGCGGCGCTGACCACCAGAACCGCACCGTCCATCTGCGCTGCGCCGGTAATCATGTTCTTGACATAATCGGCGTGACCGGGACAGTCCACGTGCGCGTAGTGGCGGTTCGCGGTCTCGTATTCAACGTGCGCGGTGGCAATGGTGATGCCGCGCTCGCGCTCTTCCGGGGCGTTGTCTATCTCGTCAAACGCTTTGCTCTCGCCGCCGTACTTGCCCGACAGCACTCGCGTCAACGCCGCCGTCAACGTGGTCTTGCCGTGATCCACGTGGCCTATGGTGCCCACGTTTACGTGGGGCTTGGTTCTTTCGAATTTCTCTTTGGACATTGCTATCTCCCGTGCGAAATTTTTTGTATGCCGTATTGAACCTGAACCGAATCAGGCGGCCTTGATGGCTTCCGCCACGCTGACCGGAACCGGCGCGTATTTCTGGAATTCCATGGTGTAGGTGGCGCGGCCCTGGGTCGCCGAGCGCAACGCCGTGGCGTAGCCGAACATTTCCGAGAGCGGCACTTCGGCCTTGATGACCTTGCCGCCGGGGGAATTCTCCATTTCCTGAATCATGCCGCGCCGCGAACTCAAGTCGCCGTTGACGCCGCCCATGTATTCCTCCGGGGTCACCACCTCCACCGCCATCAGCGGTTCGAGCAACTGCGGTTTGGCGCGGCGCACGCCTTCCCTGAAGGCCTGGATGCCGGCGGCTTTGAAGGCGTGTTCGGAGGAGTCCACTTCGTGGTAGGAGCCGTAGTACAACGACACGCGCACGTCGATCACCGGATAGCCGGCGATCACCCCGGACTGCATCGCCTCCTGAATTCCCTTGTCCACCGACGGGATGTATTCCTTCGGAATCACGCCGCCCTTGATTTCATCCACGAACTCGTAGCCGGCGCCCAACTCCCGCGGCGCAAGGCGGATGAACACGTGGCCGTACTGGCCGCGACCGCCGGTCTGCTTGGCGTATTTGTGTTCCTGCTCCACCGCTTCGGTGATGGTTTCGCGGTACGCGACCTGCGGGCGTCCAATGTTGGCGGCGACGTTGAACTCGCGCTTGAGGCGGTCAATGATGATTTCCAGGTGCAACTCGCCCATGCCGGAGATGATGGTCTGGCCGGATTCCTCGTCCGAATGTACGCGGAACGACGGGTCTTCCTTGGCCAGTTTGCCGAGCGCCACGCCGAGTTTTTCCTGGTCGGTTTTGGTTTTCGGCTCCACCGCCTGGGAGATTACCGGCTCCGGGAACTCCATGCGTTCAAGCACCACTTCGCCGCGCTGGTCGCACAAGGTGTCGCCGGTGGTTACGTATTTAAGCCCGACCGCGGCGGCGATGTCGCCGGCGCGCACTTCCTTGATGTCCTCGCGGTTGTTGGAGTGCATCTGCAGGATGCGGCCGATGCGCTCTTTTTTGCCCTTGACCGAGTTGTACACGGTTTCGCCGGAGCCGAGCACGCCGGAATAGACGCGGAAGAAAACCAGTTGCCCGAAAAACGGGTCGCTCATGATCTTGAAGCCGAGGGCCGCGAACGGCTCGTTGTCGTCGGCGTTGCGCACCACCGGGGTTTTGCCGTCGTCGGCGGTGCCGCTGATGGGCGGCACGTCAAGGGGGCTGGGCAGGTAATCCACCACCGCATCCAGCATCGCCTGCACGCCCTTGTTCTTGAACGCCGACCCGCAAAACACCGGGATCACCTCGTTGCTCAGGGTGCGGATGCGGATGCCCTTGCGAATGTCGTCGTGGCCGAGGCTGCCCTGGTCGAAGTATTTTTCCATCAGCCCTTCGTCGGACTCGACCGCGGCTTCCAGCAGTTTCTCGTGGTATTCCTCGCATTGGGCGGCCAGGTGTTCGGGGATGTCGCGCTCTTCAAAGCGCGCGCCCATGGAATCCTGATCCCAGTACAAGGCTTTCATTTTCACCAGATCCACCACGCCCTCAAACCCCTCCTCGGCGCCGATGGGAACCTGCATGACCACCGGGTTGGCGCCCAGGCGGGTGCGAATCTGCTCGACCACGCGCAAAAAATCCGCGCCGGTGCGGTCCATTTTATTGACGAAGGCCATGCGCGGCACGTGGTATTTGTTGGCCTGCCGCCACACCGTCTCGGACTGCGGCTCGCAGCCGCCGACCGCGCAGAAAACCGCCACCGCACCGTCCAGCACGCGCAGCGAACGCTCCACTTCAATGGTGAAGTCAACGTGGCCGGGGGTGTCTATGATGTTGATGCGGTGCTCCGGGTACTGCGCGCCCATGCCCGACCAGAAGCAGGTGGTGGCCGCCGAGGTGATGGTGATGCCCCGCTCCTGTTCCTGCTCCATCCAGTCCATCACCGCGTTGCCGTCGTGCACCTCGCCCATCTTGTGGGAAAGCCCGGTGTAGAACAACACGCGTTCGGTGGTCGTGGTCTTGCCGGCATCAATGTGGGCCATGATGCCGATGTTGCGGTAACGCTCGAGCGGGGTTTGTCTTGCCACTGTGCTTTCTCTTCTGACTAATTAATGCGTGTAACTTTGTCTGCCAACCCGGAAACCTAAAACCGGTAATGGGAAAACGCCTTGTTGGCTTCCGCCATTTTGTGGGTGTCCTCGCGCCGCTTGACCGCGCTGCCGCGCTCTTCGGAAGCCTCCATCAACTCACCCGCCAGGCGCGCGGTCATGGACTTCTCGCCGCGCTTGCGCGCCGCCTCCACCAGCCAGCGCATGGCCAGCGCCAACTGCCGGTTGGGCCGCACTTCCACGGGCACCTGATAGGTCGCGCCGCCGACCCGCCGGCTCTTGACTTCAACGCCGGGGCTGACCTTCTCAATCGCGGCGTTGAAAACCCCGACCGGATCCTCCCGCCCGCGCTCCCGGATCATCTCAAGGGCGTCGTACAGGATCTTCTCGGCGATGGACTTCTTGCCGTTCAGCATCATGATATTTATGAACTTCGCAATCGTCCGATCCTTGTATTTCGGATCGGGCAGAATGTCCCGCTTCGGTACTTCTCTTCGTCTTGGCATGCCTGACTCTCGCCTGTTCTAACTCATTACCCGCGCCATTATCCGCGCCATTACCCGCGACTAAATCACGGGCGATAAAAAACCGCCCCCTTGCCGGGCAAGGGTCGAAAAATGTTCAAGGCCGTTCCCGCTCAATGCGCTTTCCGGCACCAAAAACCCGGAAAACCACCCCCTTGGGAACGACCGCAAGATCGGGAGTTCAGGGTTTGGCGGCGGGCCATACCTACCGAACACCGCACACCGGCCTCGCCACCGGGCGCTGACTCCGCCCGCCGTATCGTAATCTGCGAATCTACGACTTGGGACGCTTTGTCCCGTACTTGGAGCGGCCCTGGCGGCGGTCGGACACGCCGGAAGCATCCAGCGCGCCGCGCACGGCGTGATACCGCACCCCCGGTAAATCCTTGACACGCCCGCCGCGCAACAGCACCACCGAGTGCTCCTGGAGGTTGTGCCCCTCACCGCCGATATAGGTAGTAACCTCAAATCCATTGGTCAACCTGACCCGCGCCACCTTCCGCAACGCCGAATTCGGCTTCTTCGGCGTAGTCGTATAGACCCGCGTACACACCCCCCGCTTCTGCGGACACGCCTGCAACGCCGGCACGTTGGACTTCTTCACCTGCCGGGCGCGGGGCTTTCTAACCAGTTGATTCAGTGTTGGCATATACGCAAATCGTTCAAATTCCGGCCTTTTTGCCGTTCACACCCCCCGGAAACGCCGCCAAATCCGGCTCCAATCCCAAAGGGCGCGGGATTTTATGCCGCACACAGGGAGCGTGTCAAGGGGATATTTGGGGAAGTTGGCGGCTTGGCGTGGCCGGACATTTCCGCCAAAGTCAGCGGCTGGCGCCGCCGGTTGGACGCTGGACTTTTGCCGGGGATGTCGCCATACTGCCGAATTCTCAATAACATAAACCTTTCGGATACTGCCAAATGAAAAACAAATCACTGCTGAGCGGGGTTCTGGCCCCGGTATTTTTAGTTGCGGCGCTTTCGGCCCAGGGCGCGGAGAGCGTCAAAATCGGCGAGCCCAGCTGGGTCGGTGCCAAGAGCATCGCGTATCTCATCAAGAACGTCGTTACCAGCCGCATCGGCGGCAAGGCGGAACTGGTGCCGGGCAACAATGCCGCCATCTTCCAGGCGATGAACGCCGGCAAGGGTGATATTGACGTGCATCCCGACGTGTGGCTGCCCAATCAGGAGAGTTTCACCAAGAAGTACGTGGACGGCGCCGGCACGGTGGAGCTGAGCAAAAACAGTTACGAAGGCAAGCAGAGTTTTTGCGTCTCCAAGGCGTTCTCGGAAAAACACGGCGTTACCTCGATTTTTGACCTGGCGCGGCCGGAGATTGCCAAACTGATGGACAGCGACGGCAACGGCAAGGGGGAAATCTGGGTCGGCGCGCCGGGCTGGGCGTCCGCCAACGTCAACGAAGTGAAGGTGCGCGATTACGGGCTGCTGCCGTTTATGGACGCCATTCGCGCCGAGCAAAGCGTGATGCAGGCGACGGTCGGCGATTCCATCACCAAGGACCGGGGGTACGCGTTTTACTGCTACTCGCCCCACGCTATCTGGTTTTTGCACGACATCGTGCGCCTCGAAGAGCCGGCGCATGACCCGGCCAAGTACATTATGTACCAGCCGAGTGATGATCCGAACTGGTATGACAACTCCAGCGTGGCGAGCGAGGATGCGTTGAAGAACGTGCAGGTGGCGTATTCGAAGTCGCTGAAGGGGCGCTCGCCGGTGATTTATGAGTTCTTGCAGCAGATGTCGTTGAATTCGGATGATGTGAGTTATTTTGCGTATCAGATCGCGGGGAAAAAGCGCAATCCGGATGAGGTGGTGGGAGAGTGGATTGAGAAGAACTCCGACCGGGTTGACGGGTGGTTGGGGTTGTAGGTTGACTGATCCTGCCGTCCCCCGGGTAGCGGGGGCGGCGGGTTATGAACAGGGAAGGAGGTCCGGTTGCACAAGCCGCAAGCCGCTAACCGAGGGCGAGGGGTGGCGGGGTTTGTGCCGGACTGCCGCTTCATAATAATCCCAAATGAATAACGCTATCCAATCCCCGGCTGCTTCGGATGCTGCGATTCGTGTGTGCAACGCCTGGAAAATTTTTGGCGAGCGCAGCGAGGAGGCGCTTCGGCACATCCGGCGCGCCGGCATTTCCAAGCGTGAGGCGTTGGAGACCTACAACTGCGTGATCGGCGTCGCCGACGTGAGTTTTGAGGTGCGGCCGGGGCAGATTTATTGCGTAATGGGGTTGTCGGGCAGTGGAAAATCCACGCTGGTGCGCCACATCAACCGCCTGCTGGAACCGACGCGCGGGCATATCTACGTCAACGGGCTGGACGTGATGGAGCTGGCACCTGCGGCGTTGCAGGATTTTCGCAATCGCCACATCGCCATGGTGTTTCAGAACTTCGCGCTGATGCCGCACCGTTCGGTGCTCGACAACATCGCCATGCCGTTGGAAATTCGCGGTGTGAGTAAGAACAAACGCTTGCGGGTCGCCGAAAAAAACCTCGCGCTGGTGGAGTTGAGCGGCTGGGGGAATAAGTTTGCCCACGAGTTGTCCGGCGGGATGCAGCAGCGCATCGGGCTGGCACGGGCGCTGGCGGCGGACTCCGACGTCCTGCTCATGGACGAGCCGTTCAGCGCCCTCGACCCGCTGATTCGGCGGCAGCTGCAAAATCAGTTTATGGCCCTCGCCGGGCAGATGAAAAAGACCACGGTTTTCATCACCCACGACCTCGACGAGGCGGTGCGCATCGGCGACCGCATCGCCATCATGCGCGACGGCCGCCTGATACAGGAAGACACGCCGGAAAACATTGTCATGCACCCGGTGGACGACTACGTGGCGGATTTTGTGGCCGGCATTTCGCGGCTCAAGGTGGTGCGCGCGCGCGCCGTGATGCACCCCATCGAAGAATTTGAACGCCGCCACGGCGCGCTCGGCGATGACTGCCCGCGCTTCGGGGAGGACGAACCGCTGAACGTGTTGATCGCGGCGGCTGTGGAACACGACCGGCCGCTGCTGATCACCGATGCGTCGGGCGCGCGCACCGGAGTCATCACCACCAAAGATTTGTTGCAAACCATCATCGAGGGCACGGATTCGTCATGAAACAAATTGCTGAGACTTCTGGGGCTTCTGAAAACGCAACGCCAGAAGAAGACCGCGCGGAATTGTTGAAACGGTTCGTGGGCTTCAACCCGCAGTACTACCGGCGCGAGTTCACCAAAATCGGCGACACCACCGGGTTCGCGTGGAGTTTCAACCTGAGCGCCGCGTTGCTCGGCCCGGTGTGGTTCGGGCTGCGCGGGTTGTGGAAGTGGGGATTGCCCTTCGTCATCGTTGAGACCTTCGCGCTCACGCGGATTATGCGCGGCCTGTTCGGCGACCTGTCGGTGGAGGCGCGCAAGCGCATTGACGGCATTGAGGGAACCCTGCGCCTGCGCTACGAGCAACTGCAGGCGGCGCTCGACAACAACACCGACAAGGTGGAAACCATCCGCGGATGGATCGCTTCGCTGGAGCGGGAAATCAGCAACATCCAACTGGAGATACGGGACGCCGAGGAGTCGGCGGTGTGGGTGACGGTGTTCGGCTTCGCGGTGCTGTTTATGGTCAAGGCCGTGCAGGGCATCGCGGCCAACCGGGTGCTGGAAAAACGCTTCTGCGAATGGCTGTCCGACCGCAGTTTGAAGAGCGGGCTTGAACCGCTGAGCATTTTGCTGAGCGGGGCTTTCGTGGCGTTCGTGTACCTGGTCGGGGTTTTGTTTTACGGACTCAACGATCCCACCGCGCTGCTCGGCCAGTTCCCCGCCAATCCCCAATACCGGCTGACCGCGATCGGCTGGATCGTAAATTTTTTCGCGTGGCTGACGGACGCCGGCGACGGGGTTTTTTACGTGATCTCCTACGGCATTCGCATTTTCCTGGATCAACTGGAGGTGTTGTTCGTGGAAACGCCGTGGCCGATCGTCGCCGGTTTCATCATTTTACTGACCGGCCTGACCGCAGGCACGCGCGGCGCGGCGTTCGCCGCCGCTTCCCTGGCTTTTATGGGAATGCTGGAGTTCTGGGAAAAGGCCATGACCACGCTCGCCCTGCTGGGAACGGCGGCGTGCATCAGCATCACCATCGGCATTCCGCTGGGGGTGTTCTGCGCGCGGCGCGAGCGTTTTTATAGCGTCATTCGCCCGATCATGGACTTTATGCAGACCATGCCGTCGTTCGTTTTTATGATTCCGGTGATCGCCCTGTTCAGCGTCGGCAAACCCGCCGCCATCGTCATCACCATGATTTTCGGCGGCACCCCGGTGGTGCGGCTCACGGTGCTCGGACTGCGCGGCGTTCCCGAAACCATACGCGAGGCGGCCATCGCCTTCGGCGCATCCAAATGGTACCTGCTCACCAGGGTTGACCTGCCGCTGGCGGCACCGTCCATATTCGCCGGCATCAATCAGACCATCATGCTCAGCCTGGCGATGGTGGTGGTGGCTTCGCTGATCGGCGCCAAGGGTTTGGGGGAAGACGTGCTTGAGGCGCTGCAATACGCCAACGTCGGCCAGGGAATTCTGGCCGGTTTCGCGATTTTGTTTTGCGCGATGATTTTGAACCGGATCATTCAGGGGAGGAACCGCTGAGCGCGAAAGTTAGCGGCTATCGCCGCCGGTTGGACGGCCGCAGAGGTGTAAAGACGGGCAAGGGAAACGATGAGGCTTGGTCGCTTTTTTTGCGCTTCCTCTGTCCTTCCTTACGCCCTCGGTGTCATCCCCGAACGATAGAAAAATAGGGAGCGTAGCGACCGTTTGTTTCATCGTATCGGATCCGCTTTTTCGGCCCGGCGCCAGCCGGCTGTCGCGCACAGGGATGTGCGCAGCGGCGCTGAAAACAGGATGTTTTCCCGCGCCGCACAGGGGGGCGTGGGGGGCTCTCCCCCCCACAATGCGCGTCACGCGCACCCGCAACCCGCGCACCGCACAGGGGGGCGTGGGGGGTCTCCCCCCCCCCCCCACAATGCGCGTCACGCGCACACGCAACCCGCGCCCCCCAACCGCCGGCGTCCGCAAGATCAACGCTCATACACCCACCGCAGCACTGCGTCCTGCACGGCGTTGCCGTTCCAGAAATTGACCCGGCCGGAGTCGATCATCATCACTACGCTGTAGTGGCGGTCGTCGCCGGCGTGGACGTAGCCGGCCATGCTGCGTACGCCGTCTATCAGGCCGGTTTTGATGCGCGCGCGGCCGTGCAGGGGGGTGTCGTGCAGGCGTTCGCGCATGGTGCCGTCAATGGCGGCGAGGGGCAGCGATGAGACGAACTCGGGGCGGTAGGCGCTTTCCCAGCCGCGCTTCAGCAAGGCCGACAGGCCGGCTGCGGACAGGCGGCTTTTGCGCGACAGGCCGGAGCCGTTTTCGATGACCAGCGCGGGCATTTGGATGCGGTTGGCGGACAGCCAGGTGTGGATGGCGCGGGTGCCGGCTGCGACGGTGCCGGGTTCGCCGTGCAGTTCGGCGGCGAGGGTCAGGAGCAGTTGGCGGGACATGACGTTGTTGCTGAATTTGTTGATGCCGGTGATGATGTCGGCGAGGGGTTCGGAGGGGCGCGTCAACAGGGGCTGCGCGGTTTCGGGGGTTTTGGCGAGGCGGTAGCCGCCGTCCAGCGTGCCGCCGAGGGCGCGCCACAGGGCGGTGAACAGGCGGTATGCGTACTCGTCGTTGGGCAGGATGCTGCGGGAAAGCGCGTGGGTTCCGCAGCGCGGGCGGTAGGCGCCGGTGAAATACACCGCCGGGTTTTTGCCGGTGCGCGCAACCCGGTACGACCAGCCGGCGGCGGGGTTGATGCAGCGGCCGGTTTGGGCCTTGATGCGGTTGACGATGGTAAGCCCGGCGAGGGGCGGCTCGACGCGCACGCGGATTTGGCCGCCGCCGGGTTCAATGACCAGACGGGTCGCCGAGAAATTGACCAGCGCGGCATCGGGGCCGACGTTGTACAGGCGCGCGGCCTTGCCGTCGAAGGCGCTGCGGTCGTGCCGCCCCGGCGCGAAGCGGGTGTTGTCGATCACCAGTTGGCCGGTGACGGCGGCGAGGCCGCTTTGCCTGAGCGCCAGCACGCCGCCGAGCATTCGCTCGACGGTGAGGAACGGGTCGCCGCCGCCCTTGAAAATCAAGTCTCCGCGCAGCACGCCGTCCTCAATCGCGCCGGCGGCGAGGTAGGCGGTTTGCCATTGATGGCCGGGGCCGAGGAGTTCGAGGGCCGCGAGGGTGGTCAGCAGTTTGATCACCGAGGCCGGGTTGCGGGGGACTTCGGCGTTGAGGCGCAGCAGCGGCGCGACTGCGGTCCTGTCCCTGTCCACGGCGCGCACAACGAGGCTGACCGCCGAGGCGGGGATGCGGTGTTTGTGCAGGAGTTGTGCGATGGCGCCGGGTAGTGTGTCGTTGGCGGTGGCGGTGGCGCAGAGGAGCAGCCCGGCGAGCAGGGGCGGGAACGGGAACAGCCGGCGGCTTGATGCGGTCATTTACAACCAACCTAAAGCCAGCGCAGGACGCCGAGGATGGCGGCGGCGGCGTAGAAGAGTTGTAGCAGGCAGATGCCGCGATGCCCGCCGGCGTGCGCCCAGATGCCGATGAGGATGGCCGAGGTCAGCAGCAGGGAAAAGCCCAAAACTTCGGCACCGATGTTGGCGGCCACCAGCAGTGAATACAATACCGCCGTGGTTACGCCACTCCATTCCAGCACCAGCAGTTTGGTCGGTTTGATTTTGTTCATTGTGCCGCTCCGGCGGAGGTTGGTGATATACTTTGCTCTTTGCTATACAACCGATATTTTACGCAATGGCCCGAAAAAAGAGCATCTACAAAATCCAGTTCCACTGTCGCGGGCAACTGTATGAATTGTACGCCCGCGAAGTGTCGCAAAGCAGTTTGTATGCGTTCATCGAAGTGGCCGACATCATCTTCGGGGAGAAATCAAAACTGGTGGTTGACCCGTCCGAAGAGCGCTTGAAAACCGAGTTCAGCCAGGTCAACCGCACCTACGTGCCGCTGCACGCGGTGGTGCGAATTGACGAGGTGGAGAAGGAGGGAATCAACAAAATTATCGACAAACCCGCCGAAAGCAGCGAAGGCGGCGACAGCAATATCACGCCGTTTCCGATGCCGCCGTTGCAGCCGAAGGGCGATTAGTGTCCGGTTGCGCCGGATCGTATTGACGCTGGATTGTTCGTATCACCCCTGACACGAACCCTGCGGACTGCGCACAATTTTGCTCCCGGAAAAATTGTCCCGCCCGCGTTCAGGCGGGGACAGGTCGCGACCTGTCCCTACGCCCGCACAAAGTTCCCGCCGTTATTCAAACCCTTCCGGCGTTAGCCGGACTGTCGCGCACAGGGATGTGCGCGCGGCGCTGGAAACAGGAGTTTCCCCGCGCCGCAAAGGGGGGCGCGGGGGGTCTCCCCCCGCAAATGCGCGTCACGCGCACCGAAACCCCGAACCGTCGCCCTACGCCGCCGCAACGCTGGATTCCCGAATGCGATGAAAAATATGGTCGCTGGCGCTCCCTATTTTTCTATCGTTCGGGAATGACACCGAGGGCGTGGCAACGCCTTTGCCGTCCAACCGCCCGCGTAGCGGTGCTGGAAACAGGATGTTTCCCCGCGCCGCGCACGGAGAGCTTTCCCCGCAAATGCGCGTTACGCGCAACGCACCCCCGTACCGCCCAAGCCGCAATAGCCGCCGGGGTTTTTCGCCAGGTATTGCTGGTGGGCGTCTTCGGCGTAGTAAAACTCCGGCGCCGGGAGGATTTCGGTGGTGATGACGCCGTGGCCGGCGGTGCTGAGTTTGGCCTGGTAGTTCGCCCCGGACTGTTCGGCGAGTTTCAACTGCTCGTCGTTGTATGCGTAAATGGCCGAGCGGTACTGGGTGCCGTGGTCGTTGCCCTGGCGCATGCCCTGGGTGGGGTCGTGGGATTCCCAGAACGCGCGCAGCAGGTCGGCGTACGGGATTTGCGCCGGGTCATAGACCACCAGCACCGCTTCGGCGTGGCCGGTCATGCCGGCGCAAATTTCGGCGTAGGTGGCGTTGGGGGTGCGGCCGCCGGCATAGCCGACCGCGGTGGTGTACACGCCGGGTAGCTGCCAGTAGATGCGTTCCGCGCCCCAGAAACAACCGAGGGCGAAGGCCGCGCTTTCCAGTCCCTCGGCGAACGGCCCCTTGAGCGGGTTGCCGTTGACGAAGTGCCGGTTGGTGGGCGGCATGGCGGTTTCCCGGCCGGACGGGGCGTTCTTGGCATAAGCAAGCGGGTTATTCATAGGTGTTCTGCCGCCAGAACGCTTATTTTTGGCTATCAAACCATTGAACTAGTTCGTCCCACCCCACTTGAATACCATTGCCTGCTTGAATATTTCTCCCGCACCATTCTACTGTCCCTTTGCCCAACCTCAGTTTTCCTACTACCTTTTCATCTGTATCGTAGACTGAAAGAGTAATCCCTTTATTGCCAAACGGCATTTCGAACAAGTCAGGAACATCATTAATATAAACATTCATAATATTTACCAGTTTTCTCTGTTAATGAGTGAATCACGCTAAAACGCCAGGCCGTGGCCGTGCCCGATCATGCACAGAATCATCGGGATGGACAGCAGCGTGTTGGTGCGCGAGGCGGTGAAGGCGATGGTCTTGGCCTTGGCCTTTTCCTCGTCGGTGGCGGCGACGATGCCGAGCAGTTTTTTCTGGTTCGGCCAGATCAATGCCCAGACGTTGATCAGCATGATGGTGCCGAGCCACGCGCCGACGCCGATGATGGTGATGCCGCCGGTGGCGAAGAAGTTCGTGGCGAAGCCGCCGACGTAGTGCAATGCGATTGCGCCGGTGAGCCAGGTCGCCAGCGCGCCCCAGCGGAACCACCATAAGGCCCGCGGCGCGACATACTTGGAGATGGCGGCGGGGCCGGGTCCGTCGCTGTCCGCGGTGGCGTCGGCGACCGCCGGAACCTGCACGAAGTTAAAGTAATACAAAAGCCCGATCCAGGTGATGCCGGCGAGGACGTGCAACCACACGACCAATGACCAGACAAACGCCGGTGGCGGATTCAGAAAAAATGCGAGGATAATCGCTGCCACAAAGCCGGAGACGATGGTTCCGGCGACGGTTTTTAAGGGATTCATTTGATGCTCCGGGGGTTGGAATGGTTGCGGCTAAGGATAATGGCAGGGGTTGGAGATTGCAATAGGGTGTATGAGAATGTCGGCGGCCTGCGTAGCCGGTTTGACGCCGGATTGTTCGTATCGGCCTTGATACTTGTCGGGCGTTCGTGGGGGCGCAGGGCGCGTGACGCGCGTTTGCGGGGGGGAGGGGGCGGGGACCCCCCGCACCCCCCTTTGCGGCGCGGGGAAACTCCTGTTTCCAGCGCCGCGCGCACATCCTTGTGCGCGACAGTCCGGCTAGCGCCGGAAGGGTTTGAATGGCGGCGGGAACTTTGTGCGTGAGTTGGTAGGGACAGGTCGCAACCTGTCCGTATTTGTCAGTGGATTAGTGAACCTGTACAAATACCAGCCGTTCCTTTTCGGCCTTGCCCAGCTTGCGGAGCGCGTGTTCGCGCTTGGCGGCGGCGGAGCGGCTTTGGTGGTGTTCGTGATAGACCAGCGTCACCGGCCGCCGCGGGCGGGTATAGCGCGCCCCGGCCTGCGCGCCGGCGTTGTGTTCGGCCACGCGCCGCGCAAGGTCGGTGGTGATGCCGGTGTACAGGGAGCCGTCGGCGCAGCGCAGGATGTAGACAAACCAGTCTGCCATGAAGTCGGGCGTACCGTGGGCGGGGTGGCCGGCGCGCTCAGCCTTTCCAGAAAACCGGCGTGAACAATACCAGCAGGGTGAACAGTTCCAGCCGCCCGAGGAGCATGGCGAAGGTCAGCACCATCTTGCCGAAGTCGCTCACCGAGGCGTAGTTTTGCGCCACGTCGCCGAGGCCGGGGCCGAGGTTGTTGAGGCACGCGCTGACCGCCGAGAACGCGGTAACCGGATCCGCGCCGCTCGCCAGCATCAGCAATAGCAACAGCACGTAGCTCAGTATGTACAACGACAGGAACCCCCACACCGCGTTGACCACGTTGTCCGGCACCGCGCGGCCGCCGAGTTTGACGGGGATCAGCGCGTTGGGGTGCACCAGTTTGGAGATTTCCCGTGCGCCCTGTTTGTAGAGCAGCACCATGCGGATGATTTTCATGCCGCCGGCGGTGGAGCCGGCGCAGCCGCCGGCGGTGCTCGCCAGGATCAGCATGACCGGCAAAAACACCGGCCACGCCGAGAAGTCGGTGGTGGTGAAGCCGGTGGTGGTGGCGATGGACACCACTTGCACCGCGCCCTGCACCAGGTTGTCGGCGGCGCGCTCGAATACGCCGTGCTGCAAGAGCACCACGACGGTGACCGCCAGCACCGCCAGCAGCAGCCCGAAGTACGCCCGCGCTTCGGGGTCGCGCAGGTACACCGCCACGCTGCGCGAGCGAAACGCGGTGAAGTGCAGGGCGAAGTTCAAGCCGGACAGCAGCATGAAGGCCATGGCGATGACGTTGACCGCGTTGCTCTGGAAGTAGCCGAGGCTGGCGTCGTGGGTGGAGAAGCCGCCGATGGCGATGGTGGAGAAGGCGTGGCCGACGGCGTCGAACGGCGTCATGCCGGCGAGGTAGTAGCAAAGCGCGCAGGCCATGGTGAGGCCGAGGTAGATGTACCACAGCCCCTTGGCGGTTTCGGTGATGCGCGGGGTCAGTTTGTTGTGCTTGACCGGCCCCGGGGTTTCGGCGCGATAGAGTTGCATGCCGCCGACCCCGAGCATGGGCATGACCGCCACCGCCAGCACCACGATGCCCATGCCGCCGAGCCATTGCAACTGCTGGCGGTAGTACAAAATCGAGGGCGGCAGGTCGTCAATGGCGGTGAGGATGGTGGCGCCGGTGGTGGTCAGGCCGGACATGGATTCGAACAACGCATCAACGGCGCCCAGGGCCGGCTCGCGCAGCAGCAGGAACGGCACCGCGCCCATGGCCGAGAGCACCGTCCAGAACAACACCACCACCAGAAACCCGTCGCGCACGCGCAGCTCGCCGGAGTGGCGGCGCAGCGGCAGCCAGCAAACCGCGCCGAGGGCCAGGTTGAGGGCCAGCGCCGCCGCGAACGGCGGCATCACGCCGTCGCCGGTGTGCCACGAAACCAGCAGCGGCGGCACCAGCGTGGCGCTGAACAACACCAGCAGGATGCCGAGTATCTTGGTTACCGCTTTGCCGCGCATGTCGTGGAAATATCGGTATCGGTATCGGTGCGGGAGCGCCTAAAAAAAAGTCGCCGACACCTGGAAGAGTTTTTCCACATCCGGGATGCGGCGTTTATCAATCACGAAAATAATCACGTGGTCGCCTTCCTCGATGACGCTTTCCTCATCGAGGGGCAGCAGTTTGTCGTCGCGCATGACGGCGCCGATGGTGGCGCCTTCCGGCAGTTTTATCTGCCGCAGTTGGCGGCCAACGATTCTGGAGGTGCCGCGGTCGCCGTGGGCGACGGCTTCGATGACCTCGGCGACGCCGCGCCGCAGGGAATGGGCGGCCTTGACGTCGCCGCGCCGCACGTGGGACAGCAGCGCGCTGACCGTGGCGAGGCGCGGGGAGATGGCGATGTCGAGCACGCTGCTTTCGATGAGGTCAATGTAGGCCGAGCGGTTGACGATGGCCATCGCGCGCCGCGCGCCGAGGCGCTTGGCGAGCATCGCCGAGAGAATGTTGGCGCCGTCCTCGTTGGTCAGCGAGCAAAACAATTCCATGGCGTCTATGTTTTCCTGGCGCAGCAACTCTTCGTCTGCGGCGTCGCCGTGCAACACCACGGTGTCCTCCAGCCGCTCCGAGACCATCTGCGCGCGCGCCGCGTCGCGCTCGATGAGTTTGACCTGGAAGCCGGTCTGCTCGAGGGATTGGGCGAGGCGAAAACCGATGTTGCCGGCGCCGGCGATGATGACCCGCGTGCCGACCTCTTCGGTGCTGCGCAGTTCCTGCATCACGGTGCGGATGTCGTCTTTGGTGGCGATGAAAAACACTTCGTCGTCGGGTTCGATGATGGTCTCGCCGGTGGGGATGATGGCGCGGTCGCGGCGGTAGATGGCCGCCACGCGGGTGTTGACCGAGGGCAGGTGATTGCCCAGTTCGCGCAGTTCGTGGCCGACCAGCGCGCCGCCGTAGTAGGCGCGCAGCCCCACCAGGCGGATTTTGCCGCCGGCGAAATCAATGACCTGCAGCGCGCCGGGGTATTCGATGAGCCGCTGGATCTGGTCGGTGACCACCTGTTCGGGGCTGATGATGACGTCGATGGGAATCGAGCCGTGGCAGAACAGGCCGGGGTGGGCGAGGTAGGCGGGGGAGCGCACCCGGGCGATTTTGGTGGGGGTGTTGAACAATGAATGCGCGATCTGGCAGGCGATCATGTTGATCTCGTCGCTGTCGGTGACCGCCAGCACCATGTCCACGTCCTCAACGCCGGCGCGTAGCAGCACCTCCGGCGACGACGCCTCGCCGATGATGGTGCGGATGTCCAGGCGGTCCTGCAGGCCCTCCAGCACTTTGGGATTGCGGTCCACCAGGGTGATGTCGTTTTCCTCCCGCGAAAGAATTTCCGCGGTGGAAGCGCCCACCTGCCCGGCTCCGAGGATGATGATTTTCATGGTGTTTGTGGTTTTTGTTCCGGGCCGCGCGGCGCGGTGTTTCCGGTGTTTCGTAACCGGCAGTAGTAAAACCCGTCCCCCGGATGGACGCCGGGCAGGCGCTGGCGGCCAAAGCGCGTGGCCACGCCGGGCGGCGCATCAAGGGGTTCGGCGCGGGCCTCATTCCGCCCCGGCCCGGTCAAAAATTTTTCGATCACCGCATCATTCTCCGCCGGCAGAATCGAACAGGTCACATACAGAAGTGTACCGCCGTTGTCGAGCAATGGCCACGCTTTCGACAACAGATTGAACTGCCGGCGGGCGAATCGGGCGATGTCCCCGGGCCGCCGGCGGTGCTTGATGTCGGGATGGCGGCGGATGATCCCGCTGCCGCTGCACGGCACGTCCAGCAAAATGTGCGCGAACGGTTGGCCGTCCCACCACGCCTCAAACCGCGTCAAATCCGCCGCCACCACTTCAACCCCGGTCTCACCATCCCTTTCCCCCTCCCCGAAGCCGAGGCGGTTGAGGTTTTGCGCCAGCCCCGGAATCCGGGTTGGCAAATCCACCGCCACCAGCGCCGCAAGTCGCGGTTCGGATTCGAGCAGCAGGCAGGTCTTGCCGCCGGGGGCGGCGCAGCCGTCCAGCACGCGCTCCCCCGGCCTGAGCGGCAGCACCGCCGCCGCCAGCTGCGCCGACTCGTCCTGCACAGACGCCAGGCCGTCGGCGAAGCCCGGTATGTTTTCCACGGCCAGCGGAGCGGCGAAGGTTACGCCCAGTTCGGCGTCGGCGGTGGGCGTTGCCGCCACGCCGGCTTCGGCGAGCCGTTCGAGGTAGGCGTCGCGGCTGATTTTGCGCCGGTTGACGCGCACCGTCAGCGGCGGCTTGCGGTTGCTCGCCTCGAGCACCGCTTGGAAATGCCCCGGCCAGTGGGCGCGGATTTCCCGGTACAGCCAGGCCGGAAACGCGAACCGCGCCGGCGCATGTTTTTCATCCAACGCGAGTTCCCGCTTCAGGCGTTCGCGCTCCGTGAGAAAGTTGCGCAGCACGCCGTTGATCATTTTGCCCGCCCAGGAAAACCGGCTGCCGGCCACCGCCGCCACGCTCTCGCTGAGTACCGCATAATCCGGCGCGCGCATATACTCCAGCTGATAGCAGGCGTTGATCAAAATAAAATGCGCCACGCGGTCGCGGGGTTTTATGGGTTTGGCCAGCAGTCCCGGCAGGAGCCCGTCGAAGTAATGATAGTGGCGGCACGCGCCGTAGCAAACCTCCTGTAGCCACGCGCGCCGCCGCTGCGGGACCTGTGCGCCGTGGGCCGCCAGCGCATCATCCAGCGAACGCCCGCCATCCACCACCGCCATCACCGCCAGGGCGGCGGCCAGATGCGGGTTGGGAGACGGGGTTGGCGATGGCAACGGCGGCGGCAAAACTACTCCACGGCGGCAAAGCGCATGCCGGGGGTAATGTTCATCCCGTTCAGCAACGCCGCCACGGGCATGGGCGTGCCACCGGGTTTTTGCACCTCGGTCAGCACCAACGTGCCGGTACCGGCGGCTACCGAGATACCGGTTTTATCAACCCGCACGATCTCGCCGGGCCGCGCCTTGACTGAGACGGAATCCGCCCACGCCCCCAGCACCCGCAGCGAAACCCCTTCCAGTTCGGTGCGCGCAACCGGCCACGGATGGAAAGCGCGCACCTTGCGCGCCAGGGCCGCCGCCTCCAGCCGCCAGTCAAGCATGGCTTCGGCCTTCGCCAGTTTGGGCGCGTAACAAGCCAGGCTTTCGTCCTGGGTCTCGGCCTCGGCCGTCAGTTGCCCGGCGGCCAGCATCGGCAGGCTGGCGGCCAGCAACTCGCCGGCGAGGCGCGCCAGTTTGTCGTGCAAACTGCCGCCGGTGTCCAACCCGGCGATGGGAATGCTTGACCGCGCCAGCACCGGGCCGCTGTCGAGGCCCGCATCCATCCGCATCAAACTGACGCCGGTGGTATCGTCGCCGGCCTCAATGGCGCGCTGGATGGGTGCCGCTCCGCGCCAGCGGGGCAGCAGCGAGGCGTGCAGGTTGACGCAGCCGAGGGCGGGGATCGCGAGCAGGGACGCCGGCAGCAGCAGGCCGTAGGCCACCACCACCATCAAATCGGGATTCAAACGCCGCAGACGCTGCGGCGCGGTCGAGGAGTTCGCGGGCAGCGATTCGGGTTGGAAAACCGGCACGTCATGCTTGCGCGCGTATTCCTTCACCGCGCTTGGGCGGCATTTTTGACCGCGCCCCGCCGGGCGGTCCGGCGCGGTATAAACCTCCACGACGTCTATCCCGTGCGCCGCGCCCGCCCCCAGCAACGCCTCCAGGCAAGGAACGGAAAAAGCGGGCGTGCCCGCAAACACGACTCGAATGCGAACGCGCACCGGGCGGCACCGGAACTCAGGCGGCCTCGGAATCGGAGTCGGAATCGGCGGCGACCAGGGCTTCTTTTTTGAGTTTCTTGCGGATCCGGCCCTGCTTCATGCGCGACAAATAATCAACGAAAACCCGGCCGTTCAAGTGGTCAATTTCGTGCTGAATGCAAACCGCCAGCATCTCGTCGGCGGCCACCTCAAACGGCCGTCCTTTCACATCCTGAGCGGTGAGCGTCACCGTTTTGGCGCGCTCCACCGTGGCGAAAACGCCGGGCACCGACAGGCAGCCCTCCTCGGTTTCGGTGGTCCCCGCAAGGTCGGAGATTTCCGGGTTGATGAACACCCGCAGATCGTCCCTGGCCTCGGATATATCCATCACCACCACGCGCTTCGGCACGTTGACCTGCACCGCCGCCAGCCCGATGCCGGGCGCCGAATACATGGTCTCCGCCATATCCGCCACCAGCCCCTCAAGTTCGCCGTCAAACCCGGTCACCGGCTGCGCAACCTGCCGCAGGCGGGGGTCGGGGTACACCAGGATGTTGAGTTTGGACATAGCAATTTTACCCGTTCACAAGGGGACGATTATATTCCCCGGAGGGGGAAACTTCCATAATTGCAACGACTCGCTTGCAACCATACTAGCCTCCCGGTGGGAATATAAAAATCAGTGACAATATCCGCGAAGACAAGTTATCATCCTGTCGCCGATGTTTTTGTTTATAGCAAACCGCGGCTTTCATGTCACCCAAAGCCATCCAAAAAACATGCCCCCCGAACATCTCTCCACCGATGAACTAAACGCGATCTCGCGCGAGACGCTGGGGTATTACGACCAAAACGCCGATGGGTTTCGCGCCGGCACGGATGATCACGACGTCTCGCAGAACATAGACGCGCTGCTCGGCGCGATGGTGCCGATGATGCCGCCGCCGTGCCGGATTCTGGATTTGGGGTGCGGGCCGGGGCGCGACTTGCTGCAATTCATCGCGCGCGGGCACGCGCCGACCGGGTTGGACGGCTCGGCGGAGTTTGTCGCCATGGCGCGCAAACGCGCCGGTTGCGAAGTGTTGTTGCAGGATTTTCTCGCCCTCGACCTGCCGCCGTCGCGCTTTGATGGCGTGTTCGCCAACGCTTCGTTGTTTCATATACCGGCGCAGGCGTTGCCCGGCGTGTTGCGCGCATTGTGGGGGGCGCTGGCGCCCGGCGGCGTGTTGTTCGCGTCCAATCCGCGCGGCGACAATCGCGCCGGCTGGAACGGCGGGCGCTACGGCTGCTATCACGACCTGACGAAATGGCGCGGCTACGTCGAAGCAGCCGGCTTCGTTGAGTTGCGGCACTACTACCGCCCGGCGGGAAAGCCGCGCGCGCAGCAGCCGTGGCTGGCTACATTGTGGCGGAAAAATGATGCGGGGGGATGATGGTGCGTCGTGCGTTGTACGTCATCTGTCATGCGCGCAGATTATCCGCCGTATTTTTTCCGCAACTCCCGTTTGAGGATTTTCCCGGCGACGTTGCGCGGAAACTCTTTGAGCACGACGGCATCGGCGAGGCGCTGAAACTTGGCGTCAACGCGTTCGTTGACCCAGGCGATGAGGTCGGCGGCGGCGAGTTCGCCGGTGCAGGTGACCGCGGCGACCGGGGCTTCGCCCCACTTCGGGTGGGGCGCGCCGAACACCGCCACTTCGCTCACTGCCGGGTGGCGGATGACCACTTCCTCAATGTCCCTGGGATAGACGTTGGCGCCGCCGCTGATGATCATGTCTTTTTTGCGGTCCACCAGAAACACGAAGCCATCGTCGTCCATATAGCCGAGGTCGCCGGAGTGAAGCCAGCCGTTGCGGATTGCGCGCTCGGTCATGCCCGGCTGGTTGTAGTAGCCCGGCATCAGCAGCGGCCCGCGCCCGCAGATTTCGCCGATGACGTTGGCCGCGCATGGCCGGTCGTTTTCATCGAGGATGCGCGCTTCGGTGAAGGCCGCGGGGCAGCCCACGGAGCCCGTCTTGGTGAGCGCGTCTTTTTTGTCGAGGATGGTCATGAAGCCTTCGGTAACGCCGTACAGTTCGTAGAAGCGGCCGGGCAGCAGTTCGTTGACGCGCTGCTTGAGGGTCAGGTGCAAGGGCGCGCCGACGCTGCCGAGCATTTCCAGGGAGGCGAGTCCGGCGGGGTCAAAGCGCGGGCTGTTGAGGATGGCGATGATCTGCGCCGGCACCAGCATGACGTGGGTAACCCGTTGCGCGGCGATCTCTTCGATGAAGCGTTCGGCGTCAAAACTTTCGTGCAGGATGTAGCGGCAGCCGAGGTACATCCACGGCATGAACTGCAGCATGGCGCCGTTGAACACCAGCGCGCCGGCGTGCAGCACCACGCTTTCCGGGGTCATGCGCCAGGCGTTGGCGAACAATGTGCAGTACATGGCGCGGACGCAGTGGCTGTGGACGATGCCCTTGGGGGCGCCGGTGGTGCCGCTGGAGTACATGATGTTGTAGGGGTCGTCGCCGGTGATGGCGGCTGCATCGGCGGCGGGGGCGGCGGGGTCGGCGGTGGAAGCGGCGGCGGTGAATCGGGCGTAGGTTTGGAAACCATCAAGCGCGGGCGCGGCCCCGTCGTCATTGCCGCTCAGAATGAATCGGTCGGGAGTGATGCCCTCAAGGCGCGGGCGGATGGAGGCCAGGGCTTCGGCGTGGCCGGGGTGGGCGATGACCAGTTTGCTGTGGGAATCGCGCAACAGGTTTTGCAGGCCGCCGGGGCGCAACAGGGTGCTGCACGGAACGATGACCATGCCGCTGACGGCGGCGGCCCAGTAGGCGGCCATCAACTCAAACCCGTTGGGCAGCACGGTGGCGACCTTGTCGCCCTTGACCAGGCCGCAGTCCAGCCACGCGTTGGCGAGGCGGTTGACTTCGCGGTTCAGTTCCGCGAACGAGTATTCACGTCCGGCGAACACCAGCGCCACTTGTTCGGGGCGGTAGCGGGCGTGGTGGGCGAGCAATCGGGAGAGGGTTGGGGTCATGGTCGGAGGGGGCATAGTTGGGCGCGACGATAAGATGCGAACACCGACACCTGCGGGGACTTTTCGCGGTGTTATTGCCGCGTAAGCAAATCTTCCTGCAATGGTTCTCCGGTGATCGGGTGCGCGAGCGGCGGCAAGTCCGGCATTTTTTTGTTGTTGGTGAAGTATTCTTCCATAGACCACATCACCAGTCTATTGTATGAGGTTACTCCTTGTTGCAGTTTGCCGGCATCGGCGATGCATTTTTTTACCGTTTTCGTGTCCCATTTTTCCATGGTGATAAATATACCGACTGACGCGTAACCGCCGTTGATTTGCGACAACAATGCTTTCAGGGCATCTACATTTGGCGGGCCGCCTTTTACCTGGGCAAAGCATATACCCTCTTCACCTTCCGGCGGATGTAGCAATCCGGCCCGGCCATCCACGCCACCGTCGCCGGTTTGTTTGGTGTTGGACAAAAAACCGGGAATAAGATGTACCGCCCATTTCTCAAAAACGAACGGGCTATTTTTTACCATGTCTTTGGCCGCGGCCAAATCAAAAGGCACGCCTTTTACGCGAAATTTCCTGTTTTTCAACCGCTCCTTTTGGATGACTTCCAAAGCATAAAACGAAATATCAATACCGATAAACTTTCGTTTTAATTTCATCGCCGCTTCAATTGTAGTCCCGCAACCGCAAAACGGATCCAGCACTACATCGCCTTCATTGCTTGATGCTTTGATTATTCGATCAAGTAACGCAAGCGGTTTTTGGGTTGGATAGCCGAGGCGTTCCTTGCTTGAATTATTAACTTTGTCAATTTCCCAAACACTGGCAACAGGCGAACCGTATTTCATGGCATCGTCCAAATAGCGTTTAACCCGATTTCCGCCACCTGCGTCCGATAACACATACTTGCGCCCTTCTCCGTCTTTATGCACTTTTTGTTTGCGAGTTTGAATATATTCTTCCTCACTTTCCCATGGACGGCTGTAGCTATTAAACTGATTGACTTTCCCTTTAGCATAAAGGTAAATAGAGTCATGCCTACTCTCAAATTTATCTTTCAATCGTTTATTCCATCCACTGTAACTCCAAATAATCTCATTCCTGTAATTTTTTACCCCAAACACATCATCCATAATCATCTTCAAGTAATGCGAAGCGGTCGGATCGCAGTGCAGATAAATGTTGCCATCATCTTTCAATATGCGGTGCATTTCAGTAAGGCGGTCAGCCATATAAACCAGATACGCCAGCATGCCGTTGCCGCCCTTGAAGAATGAATCCAACGCCATCACTGAATCGCGTGCTCCGTATCCCACTGATTTTTTAATTTTGGCAATGCGTTCGGCGGCCTTTTCGCTCCATTCCCAAGTGTCGCTAAACGCAGTCATTTGCGCGAGGTCTTTGCGCCTTGTTACCGTGCTTCCCACGTTCTGTTTCTTGCCGAATAAAATGTTGTAGTTGGCGTCAGAGTTAAACGGCGGGTCCAGATAAATCAAATTCACGCAAGCGTCCGGCCATAGTTTCATAACATCCCAGCAGTCACCGTAATACAGCGTGTCGGGTTTCATGGAGAGATCTATTTGGTTCGTCATGGTTGTCCCCAACAAAACTGATTGGAAGTGAAAGGCGAAATTGTACCAGTATCCCCTGGCGGCGCGAAATTGTAAAAACAGATTAATTTTCGCATGATTGACTGGCGAGGGCGGTGTTGACCGCCCTACCGCAAGCGGTCAAGCGCAGTTTCAAGGCTCGCCATAATGCCCGGAATTTCCGCCCGCCGGCACGCGCCCACCGACAGGCGGAACCAGTCGGCGCAGTTTTTCGCGCCGAACCACGAGAACGGCAGCACGCCGATACCGGCTTCGTTGAGGAGAAACGCTTGCGCCGCTGCATCGTCGTCAAGGGATGTTTGATGACCGGTGCCGGCGGTGATGCTGCGCCCCGCAAGTTCGATTTTCACGCTCAGATAAATGCCCGCCTGCGGGGCGATGGCATCCACCGCATAGCCGTTGTTTTTGAGCGCCATGAAGCCGGCGTGAAAGGCCGCCAGCCGCGCCGCCAGGCGGGCGCGAAAGCCGTCCAGATATGCGTCCACCGCGCAATCGTCGGCGAGGAAAACGCCGGCGGCGATTTGTTCGGGTCGCGGCGCCCACGCGCCTACGTGGGCGATCAGCGATGACATTTTCATAAGGAGCGGGCGCGGTCCGGTGGCCCAGCCGACTCGCACCCCGGTGGCGGCGAAGGCTTTGGACAGGCCGTCGACGAAAACCGCGTACGCGCGAAGTTCGGGACACACCGCCAGCGGGTGGTGGAAGACGGCGTTGGCGTTGGTGCCGGCGCCGAAAGTCAGCGCCCAGTACACTTGATCGAACATCACGTACAACGGCTTTTGGTTTCGCTCGTGGCGGCGGCGGTTCTCGGCCACCACCAGTTCGCAGATGTCTTTCAGGTTGCGTTCGGCGAACAACGTGCCGGTGGGATTTTGCGGCGAGCACAACGCCAGCAGCACGGCGTCTTCAAGGTGCGGGGCGATGGCCTCGGCGGTGGGCATGAAATGATTTTCCGGGGCGGTTTCAACGGTCGCGGTCCGGGCTTCAACCATGGCGGCGTAGTGCTCGTTGTTCCACGACGGCACCGGGTACACCACGCGCTCGCCGGGGTCAACGATGCTGCGGTACGCGGCGTAGATGATGGGGCGCGAACCGGAGGCGATGATGACGTCGTCAGCCGCATAGTCAAGCCCGCAGACGCGGTTCAACCAACCCGCCACGCCGCCGCGAACCCCCGGCAGCCCGGCCGCCCCCGGATAGTTGGTTTGATGATCGCGGTAGGCGGCGATGATGGCTTCGGTCAGGCCGCCGGGGATGGGAAAGATGGCTGAGTCGAAATCCCCCACGGTGAGATTGTGCAGCGCCTCGCCGCGCTGTTGGCGGGCGTTGATTTCGGCGGCGATGGTGAGGATCGGTGAAGTTTTTATTTGCTCGGCGAGGCGGGAGAGTTTCATGGTTGCGGCGGGTGGCGGGTGGTTTGGTGGCCAAGTGTGGAACAGGAATTATATCGGTAATCGGCAAGCGGTAATTACAGATATAATCCCCCAAATTTCTCCCCGCAGTTTTACGGGTTTCACCATGCTCGCTTACATTATTCGCCGGTTGTTGCTGGTAATTCCGACTTTGTTCGGGATTATGGTGATCAATTTCGCCATCGTGCAGTTCGCGCCGGGGGGGCCGGTGGAACAGGCCATTGCTGCGTTCCAGGGGCACGGCGTGGACGCCACGCGCCGTTTTTCCGGGACCGGGGCGGACGTGCAGGGCGTTCAGAGCGGCGCCGGCAACAGGGACGGGGTCAGCAAGTACCGGGGCGCCCAGGGGTTGCGGCCGGAAATTATCGCCAAAATCGAAAAGCAGTTTGGTTTTGACCAGCCGCCGCACCGGCGTTTTTTGAAGATGATGTGGGGTTACGCGCGGTTTGATTTCGGCGAGAGTTATTTCAGCAACCAGCGCGTGGTGGATTTGCTCGTGGATAAAATGCCGGTGTCGGTGTCGCTGGGATTGTGGACCACGCTGCTCGTGTACCTGATTTCGATTCCCCTGGGGGTGCGCAAGGCGGTGCGCGACGATTCGCGTTTTGACGCCTGGAGCAGCGGCGTGATCGTCGCCGGCTATGCGATCCCGAGTTTTTTGTTTGCGGTGTTGCTGATCGTATTGTTCTCCGGCGGGCGGTATTTCGACCTGTTTCCGCTGCGCGGGCTGACCAGCGACGGCTGGGAGCAGATGCCGTGGTGGCGGCAGATCGCGGATTACTTCTGGCACATCACGCTGCCGGTTTTATCCATGGTGATCGGCGGCTTTGCCGGCCTCACCATGCTCACCAAAAATTCGTTCCTCGACCAAATCAAGTTGCAGTACGTGCAGACCGCGCGCGCCAAGGGCTTGTCGGAAAACCAGGTGCTGTACGGGCACGTGTTCAGGAACGCCATGCTGATCGTGATCGCCGGTTTCCCGGCGATGTTCATCGGCATCCTGTTCACCGGCGCGCTGCTCATCGAGGTCATCTTCTCCCTCGACGGCCTCGGCCTGCTGGGTTACGAAGCGGCCATCAACCGCGACTATCCGGTGATGTTCGCCATCCTTTACATTTTCACGCTGATCGGAATGTTGATGCAGATCGTGCGCGACGTGATGTACACGATCATTGACCCGCGTATTGATTTTGAGTCGAGGGAAACGTGATGGCGCAATCCACGGCACAAGTCATGGAACAAGTTTCGGAACAACCGATGAACCAAACCGTCCTCGGCGTGAAACTATCGCCGCTGGACGCGCGCCGCTGGCAAAACTTTCGCGGCAACGCGCGCGGCTACTGGTCGTTGTGGATTTTTCTCACCTTGTTCGTCATCACCCTGTTTTCGGAAATCGTCGCCAACGACAAGCCGGTGCTGGTGCGCTACGACGGCGCCTTGTACGCGCCGGTTTTTTTTCACTACCTTGAGACCCGCTTCGGCGGCGAGTTTGAACTCGAAGCGGACTATCACGAACCGTACATCCAAGAGTTGATCCGCGCCCAAGGCTGGATCCTGTGGCCGCCGGTTCCGTGGGCCTACGACACCATTGACTACGAACTCAAGGTCCCGGCCCCGGCGCCGCCCTCGGCGCGCCACTGGCTCGGCACCGACGACCAGGCGCGGGACGTGCTGGCCAGGGTCTTGTACGGCTTTCGCATCTCGGTATTGTTCGGGCTGGCGCTGACCCTGCTGAGCTCGGTGATCGGCATCGCCGCCGGCGCGGTGCAGGGCTACTTCGGCGGGCTTACCGACCTGTTGATGCAGCGCTTCATCGAAATCTGGGAAGGGCTGCCGGTGTTGTACCTGCTCATCATCATGGCCGCGGTCATCCAGCCGGGCTTCACCAGTTTGCTGATTCTGATGCTGTTGTTTTCCTGGCCGGGGTTGGTCGCGGTGGTGCGCGCGGAGTTTTTGCGCGCGCGAAACTTTGAATACATCCGCGCCGCCCGCGCCCTCGGCGTGTCCGACGCCGGCATCATGTACCGGCACATCCTGCCGAACGCCATGGTGGCGACCCTGACCTTCATGCCGTTCATCCTCAGCGGCTCGGTAACCACCCTCACCGGCCTCGACTTTCTCGGCTTCGGCCTGCCCGCCGGCTCGCCGTCCCTCGGCGAAATGCTCAACCAGGGCAAAAACAACCTGCAAGCGCCGTGGCTCGGCATCACCGGCTTCGTGGTCATCGGCGTGATGCTCTCGCTGCTGGTGTTCATCGGCGAAGCGGTGCGCGACGCCTTTGATCCGAGGAAGTTGTTCAAGTGAGGCTATTGGGGGTTTTTATGTCGGATTGTGTGCGGTGAGGCCGCTCTGACCCCCAAAAGCACCGCCCCCGCTACCGACAATCCACGCGGCTCCCTATCCGATATTTTACTTGACAATCAAATGTGAATGGTGTACACATGTACTGTGTACACCGCTCACAAGGGGCGCTACGTTATGTCTGTCGGTTTGGAGCAGGACTTGGTTGGAATTAATGAAATTGCTGAATTAGCAGGAGTTTCCCGCCAAGCCGTGGTTAATTGGCGCACCAGATTTCCAGGCTTTCCGACCCCTATTGCTGAGCTCAAATCCGGGCCGGTTTTTCGGCAATCACAAATACGTGCGTGGTTACGCACCAGGAGAGTTCCTATGACGCATATTATATCCATTATTAATCTTAAGGGCGGAGTTGGAAAGACGCATACCACCGTGGCGTTGGCTGAAACGTATTCGGCGTTACTGAAGAAGAAAGTACTGGTCATTGATCTGGACCCGCAGACTAATGCAACCACAATGCTGATCGGTGAAGAGCGATGGAGTAAGTTGAACAAAAAACACCGCACTTTGGCTCAGTTATTCAAAGATGCATTGAACGGCAATAATCATCCTGTATTTGACCTTAATAAGACTTTGCAAAAACAGGTGTCTGACGTTAAGAACGCAAAATCGGTAGATCTCTTGCCCTCCAGTTTGGATTTGATTGATGTGCAGGACCGATTAGCTACCATACCTTCGGGTAAATACTACGCGGTTAATCCTATCGAGCTTTTGAGTAGAGCTGTGAAACCCATTATTGAGTATTATGACATTATACTGATCGACTGTCCCCCGAATCTTGGGATTATCACCTTGAACGGCTTGCAGATGTCTCATGGTTATATCATTCCTACAATTCCAGATATTCTTTCGACATATGGTATTCCACAAATTATGAAACGGGTCAAAGAATTTTCCACGGAGATTGTCGAGGATATACAACCGTTCGGTATCGTGGTTTCAAAGTATCGTGAACAATCGACCGTGCACAAAAACGTAATAAAGCAGTTGCGTGATAAAAATTATGCACAGGTGTTTAATACTTTCATTAAAGAGAATAACCAGATTGCGAGTGCTGCGGAGTACAATTCTGGTCAAATCACTTTGAAACAAAAGTATGGATATGATGGGTCGGCGGACGCTTATGAGGCACTGGCTAAGGAAATCCTAAAGGTGTTGGAGGGATGAATATCACGAAACCGATACAGGCCCTTATGTCGGTAATCACTGAAGAGGCTAACCGGAATCCGGAGTTTGCTCAGAAACTTGCTGTGGCCCTCGGATTGGATAAAGTCAAACGAGGGTCTAAACGGCAGACAAAAAGGCATCGCGGGCGTCGTACTCCCGCTGTACTGGATCCGATAGCTCTTTACAGTGAAGGGGATAGAAAATTGCGTGAGAAGCTTGGTGTATTGGATATTGAGCAATTAAGGGATATCGTAGCCGAATATGGCATGGACCCGGGGAAGCTCGTCATGAAGTGGAAAGTTAAAGAACGAATCACCGATCATATCGTTAAAGTAGCGAGTGCTAGGGCTAAAAAAGGCGATGCCTTCCGATGAAACTAATGCACAAGCTCAGAAAAATATGGCACTCTCCAAACTAAGAGGGGAAGCTATGCGGCCAGCATGTCGGCCACCGAATAAGAGATTTTTACCGCGTTGAACGGCTCGGAGTTCATGAAAGACTTCAAGATCGAACTCCAAAACCTCCACATCACCCACTGGTGGACTTACCCCAAGTCCCCGGAAATGAACGCCCACCGCGAGCGCTACAACCACAAAATGATCAACTGGCTGGTTGTTATGGACCGATACACCGCATTGACAAGCCGAAAATATTCCATATAATCGGTACCACTTACTAGGATGCGATCCGCTTTGTCGGGTCTCTCGTGAATACAACACCGTGTATTTGGGTTACCCGGCCAGGTAGCCTGCGGAAATAAACGGGGTATCCTTACGCATCTTGGTAAGTGCAGACCCGGCGCTTCGCGCCGGAACTTTGAACTATCAAGTCAGAGGAGTCCCATGAAATCCCAATCGAAAGCTGCGTTGCTTGCTATCGCGCTGAGCATATCGGTTCCCGTTTCTCTACTCGCAAACAATAAACTCGAGGTTAAAGGGGAGATTTTGTACTACAATACCGACTTGGCATCGAACGAAAACGATCAAGAGATAACCGAAAGCGATGTCGATGATTTTCGAGAAATACTCGAGGCAAATCCTGACATTAATACGGTTTATTTGACCGGCTGGGGAGGCATTATTGAGAGTGCTTATGAAATCGCTGACTTGATTATAGATTACGGTTTGGATACGAATGCTGTCGGGATTTGTTTCAGCGCTTGCGGAACATTGTTGCTTGGAGGCGAAAAAAGAACGCTTGCAAAGGGATCAAAAATTGGTTTTCACCGGAGTTGGTGGGACCCTGTTGATATGAAGGAATATTATGAATCCGAGAAGGAAACAGAAGAGTGGAGCAATCCTTTCGAGTTTGCTGCATGGGCATACGAAGATGCACAGGAATCACTATACAAGGATTTCAAATTTCTAGTCGAAAGAGGCATCGAGCCATATTTCGCCATTGAAACGGTAAAAGCTCATCCTGATCAGGATGGATGGTATCCGCGGCGAAAAGAATTGTTGGAAGCAGGATTTTTGACAGAGTGAACATCGCCATATCGAGGACAGAAAAATGACATTCAACGAATCCATAGCTACTTGCCTCTCCAAATATTTTGTATTCAAAGGAAGGGCGAGCAGATCTGAATATTGGTGGTTTTATTTATTTTTCACGCTCATATGGTGGGCGGCCGATGTGGTTGACGGTATTTACGCCCTTGTCATGTTAAATGAAGCGATGCTAACCAATCGTGAACTGGATGCATTTGATAGGTTTTGTATCGACTTTGGCTGTGAGGGACTGATTATTTTCTGTGTACTTCTCATTCCCAGCATCGCCGCCGGAGCAAGAAGGCTGCACGACACCAACCGTAGCGGTTGGTGGCAACTGCTTTATTTGACGATCATCGGCATTATTCCAGTAATGATTTTGCTTGCACAAAAAAGCGCCAAACAAGAAAATAAATACGACCAAAATGATTTGCTCGATTGTAAATAAAGACATGATCGGCAAAGGGGGAATTTTTTATGACTAAAATCGAGTTGATAACATTTGCGATAATAAAGGGAGCACAAGCGGGAATGTCGCATTTTGGTTTGACCGGCGGTGAAATTATTCTGGTATTCGTTCTGGCAATCGTGGCAATAGCATTAGCTTTCTATTGCTGGTCGAGTCGATCCAAGTAGGACAGGGGAGTAATAGAATAGCGCAACACCAAGAAAGGCAGGATTTTCCCACTTTTTTCCTGCCGATGCTTAAAATAGGCAGCAATGAATGCTCAACAAACAAAAATCACGCCAACGCTGACGGTCAAGGATTTGGCAGTCAGCTTCCGCCAACGCGTCGGCGGGCGGGAAATCATCACCGACGTAGTCAGGGACGTGTCGTTCGACCTGCACGCCGGCGAGAGCGTGGCGCTGGTGGGGGAATCCGGCTCCGGCAAGTCGCTGACCGCGTTGTCCATCCTGCAATTGTTGCCCTATCCCCAGGCGTTTCATCCCGGCGGCTCGGTTCGCCACCACGGCACCGAACTGGTCAACGCCGGCCAACAGACGCTGCAGCGCATTCGCGGCAACGATATTTCGATGATCTTCCAGGAGCCGATGACCGCGCTCAATCCCCTGCACAACGTCGAGAAGCAGATCGGCGAATCTTTGGCCGTGCATCAGGGCATCACCGGCGAGGCCGTGCGCGCGCGGACCCTGGAACTGCTCGACCAGGTCGGCATTGACGCGCCGCACACCCGGCTCGGCGCCTGGCCCCATCAATTATCCGGCGGCCAGCGGCAGCGGGTGATGATCGCCATGGCCCTCGCCAACCGCCCCGAAGTGCTGCTCGCCGACGAGCCGACCACCGCCCTGGACGTGACCGTGCAGGCGCGCATCCTGGGGCTACTGAAAGACTTGCAGCGCAGCGAAAACCTCGGGCTGCTGCTGATCAGCCACGACCTCAACATGGTGCGCAAAATCGCCGGTCGG
The DNA here is from genome assembly GCA_965212085.1 of Candidatus Poriferihabitaceae bacterium. Lineage (GTDB taxonomy): Bacteria > Pseudomonadota > Gammaproteobacteria > Arenicellales > Poriferihabitantaceae > JAHRAW01. The sequence continues at coordinate 875,380 of OZ243042.1, forward strand.
GTTCTGGTGATGAAGGATGGCCGGGTGGTGGAGCGCGGCCCCGGCGCGCGGATATTCGCCGCCCCCCGGCAACCGTACACGCAAAAACTGCTGTCCGCCGAACCGCCGCCGAGGACGCCGCCGAGCGGGGGAACGGGGGGGGAAACCGGCAAGGAAATACTGGCCGTGGAAAACCTCAAGGTGTGGTTTCCGCTGCGGCGCGGCTTGCTGAAGCGCACCGTGGGCCACGTCAAGGCGGTCAAAAACGCCTCGGTGAAACTGTATCCCGGCCACAGCCTCGGCGTGGTGGGCGAGTCCGGTTCCGGCAAGACCACGCTGGCGCTGGCGGTGCTGCGGCTGCTGAAATCATCCGGGCGCATCGCCTTTGAGGGGCGCCCCATAGACGCCCTGCCGCAGCGCTCGATGAAAGCCCTGCGCCGGCAAATGCAGATCGTTTTTCAAGACCCCTTCGGCTCGTTGTCGCCGCGCATGTCGGTGGGCGAGATCGTCAGCGAAGGGCTCGACGCCCACGGCCTCATCACCGACCCCGCCGAGCGCGACCGGCGGGTGGTGGAAATTCTCGGCGAGGTGGAAATCGCCCCCGAAGTGCGCTTCCGCTACCCCCACGAATTCTCCGGCGGCCAGCGCCAGCGCATCGCCATCGCCCGCGCCCTGATTCTGGAGCCGAAAATCCTGTTCCTCGACGAACCCACTTCCGCCCTCGACCGCACCGTGCAGGTGCAGGTGCTGGCGCTGCTAAACCGCATCCAGCGCCAGCACGGACTCGCCTACGTGTTCATCTCCCACGACCTCAGCGTAGTCAAATCCCTGGCCGATGAACTCATGGTAATGCGCGCCGGCGAAATAGTGGAACAAGGCAACGCCCACTCCATTTTCGCCCGCCCCAAACACCCCTACACCCGCGAACTGCTACACGCCGCCTTTGACCTTGAACCCGGCCCGTGAAGCGCTTTTCCGGCGTTATTGCCGGGTATAGGTTCACTAATTCACCGCCAAATGCGGACAGGGCGCGGTCTTGTGGTGCGCGTCACGCGCCCCTGGCCTTGCTTCAGCGGCTCAGCGCCTCAAAAGGATTGCCATGTTTTCGGGCGGTTGAGCATGAACCCGGCTTGTTGGGCTTTGGCGGTTTCGGTTGCGGCATGGCGCCATTGGGCGATCTCGGCGGCGTCGGCAAGGCCGCCACGGGTTGCGGCTTCGGCCTTGATGTCCAGCAGGGGCGAGCGCCACCACATTTCGCCGTATCGCTCGACCATTTCCAGCGCCCCGGCGGCCGCACGCAAGGCGCCGTCGTGGTCTTCCAGGGCAAGGCGCGCTTCCGCCAGTACGCCGTGGAAATAGGGCAGGAACAACAGGCCGTAGTTGTCCTCGTAGCGTTGCAGGTTGCGCCCCATCTGGCGGATTTCGCGGGCCTGGCCGGTTCCGCCGCGCCGCATCACGCGGCAGAACCCGAGAAAGATATTGCCCGCCGCGAGCAGGCCATCGAAGCCGTAGGTTTCGGCCAGCGTCACGGTCTCTTCGGCGAGCGCGCCGAGCGCGTTGAGGTCGCCGGCGATCTGCTGATACATGGCCGCCACCCGCAGCGTTTCGGCCACGGTGTAGGGATGGCCGGTGGCGCGCGCCACTTCCATGGATTTGCCGATCTCCGCCGCCGACTGCGGGACCTTGTTGAGCAGTAACTTGTTGACCGCCCCGAGGCCGCGGATGGTCACGTAGGGGTCCTGCCCGAAACGAACGCCCATGTATTCGTCCGCGTGTCCGTCTCCGTTCTCGTCCCCGCTCTGGTTCCGGCTCCGGTCGTAGAGTTGCACCGCCTTGTCGTAGAAATACTCCGCCGACGCGAACTTCCCGGTCACCATGCGCGTCATGCCTTGCAGCCCGTAAGCGGTCATCATCCGTTCCGGGTCGCGGGATTTTTCGCTCAGGGATTTGAGTTTCACCGACACCCGCACCGATTTGGAGAACGCCGCCTGGGACACCAGGCAACGCCACAATCCGTACAACGCGGTCCACGCCCGGCGGTCATCGCCGCCGGCTTCGGCGAGGGCCAGGGCTTGCTCGTAGGTGCGCGTAACCCGCCCGCCGTGGTAGCCCGAACGGGCCGTCAGGGCAACCCCGAGGTTCAGCAACAATGCCAGTTCGCGGGCGCATCTGGCCTCCCCTGCGGGCAGGTTTGCGGCCAGTTGCAGGCCCTGGGAAAGGTGCTGCAGGGATTCGTTGATGGCCGATTGCGCGATGGCCTGCTCCCCGGCGCGAAGCCATAAATCCACCGCGCGGTCGGTGCGCTCGGTGTGGGTGTAGTGGTAGGCGATGAGTTCCGGGTGCTGCTGGGCGATGTCGGGGTTGTCCTGCTGCAGCAGTTCGGCGATTTGCAGGTGGTATCGCTGGCGGGTTTTTTTGAGCAGGGAATGATAGGCGGCGTCCTGAAACAGGGCGTGGCGAAATTCATAGCGGTCCTCGGCCTTGTCCGGGACCACCGACAGCAGGTCGGCCTCCAGCAGGACGTCCATACCGGCGTCGGCGCTGAGGCCGTTTTGCGCGGCCACTTTGCTGATCAGCGAGTAGCGAAAGTCGCCGCCGAAAGCGGCCGCCAGTTGGGCGAATGTCTTGGCCTCGCCGAGCCGGTCGAGGCGCGCGTTCAGGGAATCCTGGAGGGTGTCGGGAATGGTGAACAGGTCGTAAGGCCCGGCGTTTTCGCCGGGGTTTTCGCGGACTTGATCGAGGCGCATTTGATCGAGCAAGTGGCGGCTGGTTTCCTCCAGAAACAGGGGCACGCCGCCGCTCTTGCCGATGAGCCGTTGCTTGACCCCGTCGGGCAATGCGTGGGCGCCGGACACCGCCGCGATCAGGCGCGCCGAAGCCGCCGCGTCCAGCCCGCCGAGTTTCATCTCCATCAGCCACTTTGCGTTCGGCCACGGCATCACAAAGCCGGTGCGCGAGGTGAACACGCCGAACAATTTTTCGGCGCCGCCACGGGCGATGACGCCGCCGAGCACTTCCAGCGTGGACGGGTCGGCCCAGTGCAAATCCTCCACCACCAGCAGCAGCGGGCGCAGCCTTGATAAGCGGATGACGAAACTGATCAGGGCGTCCACCGTGCGGTGGTGTTTTTCCTCGGCGCTGACGTCGAGGTACGCCTGCCCCGGCGCCGGGGGAATGCCCAGCAACTCGTTGAACAACGCGTGTTCATCCTTGCCGTCGAGGTGGATGGCGATCATCGCCCGGGCGATGTTTTGCCGCCGCGTCTCGAGGTCGTCGCGGTCGCCGATTTGCAACCAGCGGTGGGTTTCATCAACGATGGGCTTGAACGCGCTGCTGCGAAAATACGGCGAGCAGGTTACCCGCAGGCGGTGCAAATCCTGCTTGTGGATGGTTTTTTCAAAAGCCCGCAGCAGCCGCGACTTGCCGATGCCGGGCTCGCCGCTGAGGTGGATGATGCGGCCATCACCGCCCAGGGCCAGGGCGCAGTTTTCCCGCAGGCGGCGCAGTTCCTCGTGGCGGCTGACGAAACGCGTGGTAACGCGCTTGAGGGAAGTGGTGGAGCGGTTCTGAAAGGTGCTTTCGTGGAGGATTTGCCAGGCGCTCACGGGCTCGGCGAACCCCTTGACGCGGTGCTCGCCGAGGTCCCGGAACTTGAACGCGCCGCCCACCAGCCGGCGGGTGCGCAGCGCCGTGACCACGCTGTCGGGTTCGGCCAGGTTCTGCAGGCGCGCGGCGAGGTTGGGGGCTTCGCCGAAGATCAGTTCATCGCGGTCGCGCCGGTTGCCGGCGCGCTCGCCGACCACCACCAGGCCGGTGGCGATGCCGACGCGAATACGCATGGGCGCGCACCCGCGCCACTGCTCCGAAGCGTTGTTGCGCTTGATCCGCTCGACCATTTCCATGCCGGCGCGCACCGCGTGTTCGGGATCAAACTCGCTGGCGAAAGGATGGCCGAACAAGACCAAAATGCCGTCCCCCAGGTAGTTGGCAATGTGCCCGTGGTAGCGCTCGGCGACGCCGCTGCACAAGGTCTGGAACACGCGAATCTCGTCGGCCAGATCTTCCGGATCCAAAGCCACCGAGCGCGAGGTGTAATCAACCACGTCGCAAAACAACACCGTCACCTGCTTGCGCACGGGCTGGGGAAACCCGCTTGCAGGGTGCTTCACTCCTTCCACTCCTGTACTCCCGATTGGTTGTTGTTTGTATCGTTACGTGATTTTATGGAGCGGAAGCATAGCCACGCGGGCCGGCACTTGCAAGAGTTCCACGGGGCACGGCGCGGGCTTCGGCCCTGTTTTTACTGGTGTTTACGGGTTTTCCACCCACCAACTCGCCGGAAAGCCAACGCTGTATACCGGGCGGCGTTCGGGATGGCCGAAGCGGTTCCAGTAGGCGATCCAGGCGGTGTCGTTGTAGTAGGTGGGGATCGCGTAGTGGTTCCACAATAGCACGCGGTCGAGGGCTTGGGTGGTGGTTTGCAGGGTTGCGAGGTCGGTGGCTTTGATGATCTGTTCGATGAGCGCGTCCACCACCGGGTTTTTGATGCCGCCGGAATTGCCGCCGCGGACGTCGGCGGATTCGGAGCCGAAAAAACTTTTGAGTTCGGTGCCCGGCGGCGGGAAAAAGTTCAGGCCGCCGACCCATAAATCAAAATCGGAATCGTGGATTCGCACGCGCCACTGGGAGGTGTCCACCAGGCGAATGGATGCGTCGATGCCGGTTTTTTTGAGGGTTTCGATATAGGGCAACGCGAGGCGCTGGGATTCGGGATAGGCGGTCATCAATTCCAGTTGGAATTGTTTTCCAGTATCAGTGGAAACCAGTTTGCCGTTTTTGAGTATCCATCCGGCTTCCTTGAACAGGCCGAGGGCGCGGCGCTTGCCGGCGCGGTCGCGCCCGCTGCCGTCGGTTTTTGGCGGAACGAAGGCGCGCTCCGGGGCGCCGGGGGGGAGCGCAGCGGCGAACGGTCTGAGCACGGCTTTTTCCGCATCGCCCGGCGCGCCGCTTGCGCCGTAATCGGAGTTGGGGAAGTAGCTGTGGATGCGCTTGTACTGGCCGTAGAGCAAGGTGCGCTGGATGGCTTCAAAGTCGTACAAGGTCATGAGCGCCTCGCGCACCCGGATATCTGCAAACTTCTCTCTTTTGAGGTTGAAAAAATATCCTCCCATGCCGCGCGGGCGTTTGCTCGGCACGGCTTCCTTGCGCACCTCGCCGGTGTCAATTTCCGCGAGGTCGTATTCGGTCACCCAGCGCTTGGCGCTGGTTTCCTGGCGGAAGTCAATTTCGCCGGCCTTGAAGGCTTCAAACTCGACGGTGAGGTCGCGGTAGTATTCGTAGCGGATTTGGTCAATGTTGTGCAGGCCGCGCTTGACGGGCAAGTGCGCGGCCCAGTAGTTTTCGACCCGTTGATAGGTGATGGCGCGGCCGGGGTCAATTTTCTTGACCCGGTACGGGCCGCTGGAAAGCGGCGGCTCCAGGGTCGAGGCGGTGACGTCTTTGTCTTTCCAGTAGTGCAGCGGCAGCGGCGACAGGCCGGCGGCGATGGTGACCGGCTTCATGCTGTGGCGGGTGGCGAAGGTGAACTTCAGGCGCTTGTCGGAGAGCGCCTCGGCGCCCAACACGTCGTCGTAGAAGGACTGGAAGAACGGCCGCCCGTGTTGCTTGATGGTGTCCAGGGCGTGGACGAAATCGGCGGCGATGATCGGCATGCCGTCGTGATACACCGCTTCGGCGCGCAGCGTGAAGACCGCCCAACTCTTGTCTTCGGGATACTCCACGGACTCGGCGATCAGCCCGTAGAGGCCGTCTATTTCATCGTCGGAGCCGGTCATCAGGTTGTCATAAACCGCGCCGATGCTGCCCGGCCATTCGCCCTTTTGCACATAAAAATTGAGCGTGTCGAACGAGCCGAAAGCGCTCAGCACGATGCGCCCGCCTTTGGGGGCGGCGGGGTCGGCGTAGGGGAAGTGCTCAAAACCGGCGGCGTACAATGGCTCGCCGAACTCGGCGATGGCGGCTTTTTTGATGATGCCGTCTTGCGCTTGCAGCATGGCCGGCCACAACGCTGCGGCGCTGAGCAGGGCGGCCAACGCCGTGCTATGGAGGAGGTTTGTTTTGATGTGCATCGGGTGTATCCGTCGGGAGATGCCGGCAGTCCGCCAACCGGTTCGGGTGCGCTATGATGCCGATTATGACACCGACCGATCCGTTATTGCGCGCCGCCGATGCCGCCAACGCCGCTTTCGCCGAGCGCCTGCTGGGCTGGTTTGACCGCCACGGGCGCAAATCGTTGCCGTGGCAAAGCAGCCGCGACCCGTACGGAATCTGGGTCGCGGAAATCATGCTCCAGCAGACCCGGGTCGGCACGGTGATTCCCTACTACCGGCGGTTCATGGCGCGGTTTCCCGACGTCGCTTCGCTGGCGAGTTGCGATGCGGATGCGCTGCTGCATTGCTGGTCGGGCCTCGGCTACTACGCGCGGGCGCGCAACCTGCGGGCGGCGGCGCAGCAAATCGTCGCCCGCCACGGCGGCAAATTTCCCGAGCGCTTCGATGAGGTGCTGGCGCTGCCCGGCGTTGGCCGCTCCACCGCCGGGGCGATTCTGGCGTTCGCCTTCGGCCAGCGCCACCCGATTCTGGACGGAAACGTCAAGCGGGTGCTGGCGCGCTGTTACGCCATCGCCGGTCATACCAGCGGCGCCGGCGCCGCAAAAGTACAGGCGCGATTGTGGAAAATCGCCGGCCAACTCACGCCCCACGCGCACGCGCGAGTCGCCGACTACAACCAGGCGCTCATGGACCTCGGCGCCACCGTTTGTCTGCGCGCCAAACCATTGTGCGAACGCTGCCCGCTGGCGGGGCAATGCGCGGCCTTGCGCCTCGGCGACCCGCGCGCTTTTCCGCAGCCGAAACCGAAGGCCGCCCGGCCACGCAAGGCGGTGACCATGCTCATCGTGAAAAACCGGCGCGCCGAACTGCTGCTGGTGAAACGCCCGCCGAGCGGAATCTGGGGCGGGCTTTGGTCGCTGCCCGAATATGCCGATGCCGATTTCCAGGAGGAACAACGGCCGGTCGAAAAATGGTTTGAACGCCAATTCGGACTGGTCGTTGAAACCGGCGAACCGCTGCCGCCGCTCACACATTCCTTCACCCATTTCGACCTCGACATCCGCCCGCTGCCCGCCACCCTGACGCAAACCGCCACCGCCGTTATGGACGCCGGCCAATATCTCTGGTACAACCCGTTATCCCCCGCACAAGTCGGCCTGCCGGCTGCGGTCAAGCGTATTTTGGGTATTTTGGATGGGTTCGATGAATCGTAAAGTAACGTGCGTCAAACTGGGCAGGGAGGCCGAAGGGCTGGAGTTCGCTCCGTGGCCGGGCGAGCTGGGGCGGCGGTTGTATGAAAACGTCTCGAAAGAGGCGTGGCAGGAATGGCTGCGCCAACAGACCATCCTCATCAACGAATACAAACTGAACCCGCTGGACGCCAAGCACAAACGTTATCTCGCCGCGCAAATGGAAGCGTGGTTTTTCGGCGACGGCATCGTCATGCCGGATGAGTGGAAGCCGGAGCGGGAGTGAAGCACCGGCTTTGCCGGGGGCTTGAAGCGCATGCCTGATGCCGCCAAAGGTTACGCCGCCGGCAGGCAACGCCTCAAGCGGATCGTCGAACAAACCGACACCAAAGCCGGGCGCGCGTTTGATGTAGCGATTCAGGTTCTCATCGTATTTTCCCTGGTAACCTTTTCTCTCGACACCCTGCCCGGTCTTGCGCCCGGCGAACGGGCGGTTCTCCGGCAACTGGAATTCGCCACGGTGATGATTTTCACCGCCGAATACCTGCTGCGAATTTTGGTCGCCTCGAACCGGCCAAAATTCGTTTTCAGTTTTTTCGGGATCATTGACCTGATCGCCATTCTTCCGTTCTACCTGACCGCCGGGATGGATTTGCGGGCGGTGCGCCTGCTGCGGATTTTGAAACTGATGCGCTACAGCAAAGCGGCACCGTTGTTCTACCGGGCGTTCCGCATCGTCAAGCACGAACTTTTGCTTTTCCTGCTCATCTCCGGGATTTTGTTTTACCTGGCCGGCGTCGGCATCTACTATTTTGAAAACGCCGCGCAACCCGAAGCATTCGCTTCGGTCTTCCACAGCCTGTGGTGGGCGGTAATCACCCTGACCACGGTGGGCTACGGCGACGTCGTCCCGCTCACCGCCGGCGGGCGATGCTTCACCCTGTTCATCCTGATCCTCAGCCTCGGCGTAATATCCATCCCCACCGGCCTGATCGCGTCGGCTTTGTCGAAGGCAAGGGAGGATGAACAGGGGTAAAACAGCAACGGGGAAATCAAATCGGTTTGCTTGCCACATAACCTGATTTTTGTTTTATGATATGGTATCAGGGTACGTTTTCCCTTATATTTGACATTTTTACTTCAGTCGCAAAATTGTTAGAAAAAGTACACGGATGAAAATCAGAGAAATCATCAAAATGCTTAAAAATGACGGATGGTACTTGGCACGAACAAATGGTAGCCACCGTCAATTCAAGCATCCAACCAAACGTGGTCTGGTTACTGTTTCGGGAAAACCAAACGATGATATCGCCCCCGGAACGCAAATCAGTATCATTAAGCAAGCGAGGTTGAAAAAATGAAATACTTAATCGTTATTGAGAAAACCAAAACCGGGTTTTCCGCTTATTCGCCTGATGTGGCCGGTTGTATCGCCACTGGAAAAACTGAGCGAGAGGTAGGGGAAAATATGCGCGAAGCGATGGAGTTTCATTTTCAGGGATTGTTGCGGGAAAACCAAAAAATTCCACGGCCGTATACGCATTCCAATTACCTGGAAGTCGCGGCCACGGCTTGATTCGCCCATCGTCATCCCATCTCCGGACGATATTTCGCTGACACTTTTCCCCTCGCAGACTCCGGGCCGTCATTCCCGAACGATAGAAAAACAGGGAGCACCAGCGACCATATTTTTCATCGCTTTCGGGAATCCAGTCCGGCGGGTAAGCCGGTCAGTAGGGACAGGTCGCGACCTGTCCGCATTTGTCAGTGAACTGGTAAGCCTGTACATTATTTAAATGGGTTATAATCCGCGCATGAAATCCCCCAAGACATTGCTCGCTTTGCTATTGTTTATTACCGGAGCCGCCTGGGCGGGGCGCATCGTCATTCCGTCGCCGGACGATATTTCGCTGGACGCGATACCGGTGTGCTATGACTTCGGCTGCAAAAACCGCGCCACGGTCAACCTGCCGCCGGGCGAATGGAAGAGCGTTGCCGACTGGTTTGCGCCGGCAGCGGCAACGCCGGCCGGGGAGCGTGCGCAGATAAAAAACGCCATCGGCTGGATGGAGGTGGTGATCGGGCGGCACACGCCGACCCACAAAGACCTGGCTTTCGATTTGCCGGCCAATGACGACGACGCCGGAATTTTCCCCGGCCAGCTGGATTGCATTGACGAGGCGGTCAACACCACTTCCTATTTGAAGTTGTTTGAAATGCACGGCCTGCTGAAACATCACGTCGTCCTCGAAGCGGCCTACCGGCGTTCGCTGTTTGACCAGCACTGGGCCGGGCAGGTGCGCGAAAAACAAACCGGCAAACGCTTCGTGATTGATTCCTGGTTTCAGCCCAACGGTTATCTGCCGGTGATTCAGGACGGCGAACACTGGCGGAACATCAGCCTGCTGTCGGCGGTGGTGGACAACTCCCCCGACGAAGAGGGCGAGGAAGTCAAGCGTTCATTCTGGCACCGCTTTTTGCGCGGCGAGTAACGCCGGCGATTCCGCCGCAACAATTCCGTGGACAACGTGGTGGTGGGCATGTCGGGGGGCGTTGACTCGTCGGTGGCGGCGGTCAAACTTCTCGAGGCGGGAAACAAGGTCACCGGCCTGTACATGAAAAACTGGGAAGAGGACGACGACGAAGAATACTGCTCCGCCGCCGAAGACCTGGCCGACGCCGGGGAAGTTTGCAAACAACTCGGCATCGAACTTCGCACCATCAATTTTTCATCTGAATACTGGAACCGGGTGTTCCGGTTGTTCCTGGACGAATACCGAAACGGCCGCACGCCGAACCCCGACGTGGTGTGCAACAAGGAAATCAAGTTCAAGGAGTTCCTCGACTGGGCCGTGCACCTCGGCGCCGACTACATCGCCACCGGCCACTACGCGCAACTCGAACGGCGCGGCCGGCGCTGCCTGCTGCGAAAAGGGCGCGACCAAAGCAAGGACCAAAGTTATTTCCTGCACACCCTGGGACAGGACGCGTTGCGCCTCTCATGTTTTCCCATCGGCGCAATGCAAAAAACGCAGGTGCGAAAAACCGCGCGCCAACTCGGCCTGCCGACCCACGACAAAAAGGACAGCACCGGCATCTGCTTTATCGGCGAACGGCGCTTCAACGATTTTCTCGGGCGTTTTTTGCCGGCGCGCAGAGGCCCCCTGAAAACCCCGCACGGTGAAACCGTGGGCGAGCATCAGGGCGCGTTTTACTACACCATCGGCCAGCGCCGTGGCATCGGCATCGGCGGGCGCGGCGAAGCCTGGTACGTGGCCGGCAAGGACGCGGCGCGCAATATCGTGTACGTGGTGCAGGGGCACGACCATCCGGCGTTGCTCAAGCGCGTGGTGGTGGCCGAAGATCTGCACTGGATATCGGAGACGCCGCCGGCCCCGCCGGCCCGGTGCGCCGCCAAAACCCGCTACCGGCAGGACGATCAAGCCTGCGTGATCTCGATGATCGGGGCGAACCATTCGCGCATCGAATTTGAACAACCGCAGTGGGCGGTTACGCCCGGCCAGTCCATCGTCTTTTACGACGACGACATTTGCATCGGCGGCGGCATCATCCGCTCGGCGTCTAACTAAGCGCGCCCGAATCCCCGGCAAGCGCGCCGGTGTGCTATGATTGCGGGGTTCAAACACCCGGCTGATCCACTTGTGGCAAACGATTCGCTTCCCCTGGACGCACTCACCGCGCTGTCGCCGCTGGACGGGCGCTATCATCAAAAAACCGCCCGGCTGAGGCCGTACTTCAGCGAATTCGCCCTGATGCGCGCCCGGGTCGAGGTGGAGGTGGAGTGGCTCATTCACCTGTCGGAGGAGGCGGGCATTGAGGAAGCGCCGGCCAGCCTGAACAAATCCGCCGCCGGAAAAAAATTTCTGCGCGCCCTGGTCCGCGACTTCTCACCCCGGCACGCGGCTCAAATCAAAACCATCGAAGCCACCACCAACCACGACCTCAAAGCGGTTGAATATTTTCTCAAAGAAACGGTGCGGGAACAAAAATCACTGGCCCCGGTTTGCGAGTTCATCCACTTTGCCTGCACCTCGGAGGACATCAACAACCTCGCCTACGCGCTACTCCTGAAACGCGCCAGGGAAGAAGTCATGGCGCCGCAGATGCGCGCGCTGATCGGGCAAGTGCGCGGCCTGTCAAAAGTCTGGGCCGGCCAGCCGATGCTGGCCCGCACCCACGGCCAGCCAGCCAGCCCGACCACCGTGGGCAAGGAACTCGCCAACTTCGCCGGACGCCTTGAACGCGGCCTCAGCGACTTCGCCGAACAACGAATTTTCGGCAAGTTCAACGGCGCCACGGGCAACTTCAACGCCCACCTCGCCGCCTACCCGGAACTCGACTGGCCGGCCATTGCGTCCGCGTTCGTGACCGGCCTGGGGCTGGAATACCAGCCGCTGACCACCCAGATCGAACCCCACGATTACATCGCCGGGCTGTGCCACGGCCTGTGCCGCTTCAACACCATCGTCCTCGACCTCGACCGCGACCTGTGGGGCTACATCGCCCTCGGTTACTTTCGGCAAAAGACGGTCGCCGGGGAGGTCGGCTCGAGCACCATGCCCCACAAGGTCAACCCCATTGATTTTGAAAACTCCGAAGGCAACCTCGGCCTGTCCAACGCGCTGCTGCAACACTTCGCCGCCACGCTGCCGGTCAGCCGCTGGCAGCGGGACCTGAGCGACTCCACGGTGCTGCGAAACCTCGGCGTCGCCATCGGCCACGGCATGCTGGCGCTGGAATCCACCGGCAAGGGGCTGTCCAAACTGGAACTGGACCCGGAACGCCTTAACCGCGACCTTGATCAAAGCTGGGAAGTGCTGGCCGAGCCTATTCAGACGGTGATGCGCCGCTACGGCATCCAGCAACCATTTGAAAAACTGAAAGCCCTGACCCGTGGCGTTGGCGGCGGCGGCACCGGAGGCATCAGCCGCGAATCCCTGCGGGCTTTCATCGAGACCCTGGAAATTCCCGAGCAGGCGAAACAGCGGCTGCGGGAGATGACGCCGGCGAGTTATACCGGATTTGCGGCCCAGGCCGGCGCCTGCTTATGCTGTGCGAAAGGCACACCGAAAAGCAACCCTCGCATTTGCCCGGTTTGCGGGCATCGTTTTAGGGGGAACGGCTGGGATGGCATTGATGCGCATTGGCGCGCCCGGCATGAAGATGTGATGCCCTATCAAGACTTTTGGGACACGCTTTGCCCGAACCACAAATCATAGCGACGCCCGGCAGCACCGCAAGCACCACTCCCCCTCCCCCCTCAGTGGGGCGGGATGTGTAATTCTCATTAGTCATGTACGCTGCCCTGCGCCCCCTCCTGTTTGCGCCGGAGCCGGAAACCGCCCACGCGGTCGTGCTCGGCGTCCTCGCGCAAGCGTCCCGCAGCAAAGCCCTGTGCGCGCTGCTGGACAAGTGCAACCGCGCCGCCGGCAACGCGCCGCCGCACCGGGTTATGGGCCTTGATTTCCCCAACCCGGTCGGCCTCGCCGCCGGCCTCGACAAGCAGGGAGCCGCCTGCAACGCCCTGCACGCCCTGGGATTCGGCTGGGTTGAACTGGGCACGGTAACGCCCCTGCCGCAGCCGGGCAATCCCAAACCGCGCATGTTCCGCATCAAAGGGCACGACGCCATCATCAACCGCATGGGCTTCAACAGCGACGGCCTCGATCCCTTCGTGAAAAACATCGCCGCCGCCGACGCCCGCATCCTCAAGGGCATCAACATCGGAAAAAACGCCGCCACCGCCATGCATCAAGCCATCGGCGATTATCTCGCCGGCTTTGACGCAGTGCACGCCCACGCCGATTACGTCGCCATCAACATCTCCTCCCCCAACACGCAAAACCTGCGCGACCTGCATCAAGCGGACGCCCTCGACCCCCTCCTCGGCGCAATCAACCGCAGGCGGATGACGCTGGCGGACGCGAGCGGGCGGCGCGTGCCGCTGGTGCTGAAGATCGCCCCGGACCTCGACGGCGAAGGGCTTGAGCACGTCGCCGACCTGGCGCGCAAGCACCGCATAGACGGCCTCGCCGCCACCAACACCACGCCGGCGCGAAGCGGGGTTGAACATCACGCCCTGGCCATTGAGCCGGGCGGCCTGAGCGGGCCGCCGCTGGCATCGCCGTCCACCGAAACCATCCACCGGCTGTTTCGCAACCTGCAAGGGGAAATCCCCATCATCGGCATCGGCGGCATCGACTCCGCCGACCGCGCCGTCGAGAAATTCCAGGCCGGCGCCGAACTGGTGCAACTGTACACCGGCTTCATCTACCACGGCCCGAAACTGATCCGGGCGATCATCAAACGCCTGGACGGCGAAATCGGAAGCGGGCGGGATATGCGCCGCTGGCTGGATGAAATACGTCCCTGAAACAAGGTTGCGGCGTCACGGCATCAACCCGTGTATGCCTGAGGCAATGCGCCGACACGATGACATCAATCCGCTTTAACCGCGAATTCGAGTTCCGCTACGGCGTGATGGAAAGGCTGACGCCGCTGGTGCGCCGCGTGGTGGCGCGCAACCCCGGCCCGTTCACCTTTCACGGCACCTCGACCTTTGTAGTGGGCAACCGCAAGGTGGCGGTGATCGATCCCGGCCCGGCTCTGGCGGAGCACGTCGAAGCCATCGTTGCCGGACTCAAAGGCGAGACCGTCAGCCACATCATCGCCACCCACACCCACGCCGACCACTCCCCCGCCTGCCGGCTGCTGCAGGAACGAACCGGCGCGCCGACCTACGGCTTCGGCCCCCACGGGTCGCTCCCCGCCGAAGTACGAGAACGGGAAAGCGGCGTTGACCGCGAATTCATCCCCGACCACCGGCTCGGCGACGGCGGCGTCCTCTCCGGTTTGGACTGGCATTTGCGCGCCATCCACACCCCCGGCCACTGCTCCAACCACCTGTGCTTCGCCCTGCCCGAAGAAAACACGTTGTTCTGCGGCGACCAGTTAATGGCATGGTCGACCACGGTAATCCTGCCCCCCGACGGCAGCGTCCGCGACTACATCGCCAGCCTCGAAGCGTTGAAAGGCCGCCCGGAAACCCGCTACCGCCCAACCCACGGCGCCGCCATCGAAAACCCGCGCGCTTACATTGACCAAATCATCGCCCACCGCCGGCAACGCATCGAGCAGGTGTACGACGCCGTCGCCGCAGGCCTCAAAGACATCCCGGCCATGCGCGCGCGCATCTACGCCGACCTCGCCCCGGCCCTGCACGACGGCGCGCAGCTTTCCATCCTCGGATCGTTGCACTACCTGATAGAACAAACCCGCGTCACCGCCGACCCCGAACCGGCCGCCGGTTCGTTGTTCCGGCCTGCCACCTGACCACCGCGCGGTCGCGGTGATGGCGGAAGACAAACGACTGCCCGCGTTTTGCGCGTTGCAGGATTTGCTCGAAGCGGTTGAGGAGGTAGATGGTGATGTCCACCATCGGCAGTGAGCGCCATTCTTGCGGCCTGATCCAGCACAGGTCGCTCAGCTCATCGGTGTCCGCCGGTTGGCCGAGGGCCGCGGATTCGGGGGCCGCAAAAAACCGCGCGTTGAAGCGCAGCGGCATGGAAACCGGGGTCACCGCGCGGCCCAGGTAGGTCATGGAGCGCAGGCAGGGCCGCAGGCCGGCGGCTTTGATGGCGCGCCAGCCGTGTTCGTTCAGGTCGCCGACGTCGCCGGGTTTGCCGAGCATCAGCCCGGTCTCTTCCAGGGTTTCGCGGATGGCGGTTTTGGCCAGCGCGGCGGCCTTGCCGGAACTGCCGCGCACGCCCATCAACGCCGCGCAGGAGCCGTCCAACTGCCCGGTAGCCGCCGCATGAAAATCCTCCGGCTGCAACACGCCGCCGGGAAAAACGTACATCCCCGGCATGAAGCGGTTGGATGAAGCGCGCCGCCCGAGCAGCACCCGCGGGTCGCCGCCGGGATTCCGCACCA
Organism: Candidatus Poriferihabitaceae bacterium; assembly: GCA_965212085.1. Lineage (GTDB taxonomy): Bacteria > Pseudomonadota > Gammaproteobacteria > Arenicellales > Poriferihabitantaceae > JAHRAW01. Next base: position 890,612 of record OZ243042.1, read on the forward strand.
CAATCAAACTGGCGGCGTCGCGGATGGGGCCGGGTTGCGCGGGTCTGGGCATGGGCATGAGCATGAACGTCGCGCCGCTTCAGAGCCTGCGTTCAAACGCGTAGTCGTCCATGACGTAGCCGCCGCCGATGTCGGTGACCACTTCCCCGGTGCGGGTGAAGCCGGTGCGTTCGTAGGCGGCGATGGCGGCGGCGTTGTGCCGGTTCACGGTGAGGCGGATGGTCGCCAGTCCGTGCGTGGCGGCGAAGCGCAGGATGAAGTCCACCGCGCGCCGCCCCAGGCCCTGGCCGCGCGCGGATTTTTCGAGATACAACTTGCTCAGAAACAACGTCTCGCGCCGGCGTTGCAAACCGATATAACCCGCCGCGCGGTTTTCATCGCGGATCAAAAAATACCAGTAGTCCGGATCCGCGATCTGTGCGGCGATTGCTTTCGGCGATTGAAATTTATCCAGCATATACGCCACCTGCCCGGCGCCGATGATGGGCGTGTAGTGCTCGGCCCATATCTCCCGCGCGAGGCGGGCGACCTCGGCCACGTCCCGTTTGGATGAAACCTCGGCGAACAAATCTGAATGGTTATGCAATGGCCCTCCGACAAGCGGGAAACGCGGGCTGGCCGCAAACCACCGCAAACCGCCCGGCCCCGGTGGGACTATACTTGATTCGGCGGCGGTACGGAGCCATTGTGCCGCCACCCCGCGAACTATTGACAAACGCGGGATTTAAGCGCACTATGCGTTGCGAATTTATTCTGGACTATCCAACCTTGAGCGCGAAAGAACTCTACGATTTGGGGGACATGCCCCCGGCCGGCGTTGTGCCCGCAAAAATGCACGCTTTTGCCGTGCGCCAGGATCGGTTCGGCGATCCGGTGGACGCTTGGAAGCGGGAGGTCATTGCCACGCCGGAGTTCGGCCCCAAAGACGTGTTGGTGTACGTTATGGCTACCGGCATCAATTTCAACAACGTGTGGGCCGGCCTCGGTTATCCGGTGGACGTCATCGCCGACCGCCAGAAAAAGGGCGAGCCGGAAGACTTTCACGCCGGGGGTTCCGATGCGTCGGGCATCGTCTGGGCGGTTGGCAGCGAGGTTGACAACGTCGCCGTGGGCGAAGAGGTGGTGGTGCATTCCGGCTGGTGGGCGCCCGATGATGCGTGGGTTCTGTCCGGCAAGGATCCCATGCTCGCGCCCAGCGTGCGCATCTGGGGTTATCAGACCAACTACGGTTCCTACTGCCAGTTCGCCCGTGCGCAATCCCACCAAATCAAAAAGAAACCGAAACACCTGACCTGGGAACAGGCCGGGTGCTATATGCTGTGCGCTTCGACCGCGTACCGCCAGCTCATGGGCTGGACGCCGAACGTCGTTGAGCCGGGCGACGTGGTGCTGGTGTGGGGGGCCGCCGGCGGCCTCGGTGCCATGGCCCTGCAAATCGTCGCGGCGCTCGGTGGCCGGGCGGTGGCGGTTATTTCCAACGACGACAAGCGCCAGTTCTGCCTGGATCACGGCGCGGTGGGGGTGATCAACCGCAACGAATTCAGCCACTGGGGGCCGATGCCGTCCACCGCCTCGCCGGAGTGGAAGGAATGGATGGGCGGCGCCCGCGCTTTCGGCAAAGCCATCTGGGATGCCGTCGGCGAACGCAAAAACCCGAAAATCGTTTTTGAACATCCCGGCGAAGCCACCCTGGCGACCTCGAATTTTGTGTGCGACACCGGTGGTATGGTGGTCATCTGCGCCGGCACCACCGGTTACAACGTCACCATGGATTTGCGCTACCACTGGATGATGCAAAAACGTTTTCAGGGCTCACACCTCGCCAACGATGAACAGGCCGAAGCGGTCAACGAACTGGTGATCGAGAAAAAAGTTGACCCATGCCTGTCCGGCACTTTCGAATTCAACGAAATCGGTCACGCGCACCAGTTGATGTACGAGAACAAACACCCGTACGGAAACATGGCTTGCCTGGTGAACGCCACCGAAAAAGGCACCGGGACGGATTAGCCGGCTAGCCGGCGGTGGGGGCGCGGCGCACCGCATCGTTCCGAAGCAATTACACAATTACACACCTGCAACATACATTCATAAACCAATGCCTCACAACGGAGGAAACTACGCTCATGTTACTCACTAAAAAAATGTTCGCCGCCGCCTCGGCGACGCTGCTGCTGGCGTCCGCCGGTGCCGCGTTTGCCGAATCCACCATCCACATCGCCGGCTGGGGGGCCAAATCGGGTCCGTTGCGGTCTTTCGGCGTCAACTCCGAAGCGGTCATGACCGCTGCGGTGGCCCGCGTCAATGAACAGGGCGGCGTAAAACTCGCCGATGGCAGCAAGGCGCGCCTCGCTTTTGAATACCACGACTCGGCCTGCAACGCCGAGCAGGCCATCGCCGTTGCGCGCAAGGTCGCCTCCGGGAGCAACGCGCTGGTGGGCATAGGCCCGACCTGCTCCGGGGCCGCCGCCGCGATGTTCGGCGTGTTCCAGAAGAACGTTGACGACGCCGGTGACACCGGTCTGCGGCTGCCGATCCTGACCGATACGGCGGTGCGCAACGGCCTTGCGAAAATCTCCCAGTGGACGTTCCGCAACACCCCCAACGAGCCGGACATGTACGACAAATTGTGGGCGTGGGTGGCCAAAAATCACCCACAGTTGAAGACCATCTACGGCGGCACCGAAACCGACCAGGGCCATTCCAACGGAACCTATTCCAAGGTCATCGTGCAGTCGGCGACGCGCCACGGCTTTAACTGGGCCACCGGTGAAATCGAGGGCCTGACCGGGGACCTCGCTTCCGGGTACAAGGAAGTGCTCACCAATTCGTCCAACTGGCTGCAGGCCGACACCAACTTCTCGGTTCAGGCGCGCGCCTTCAAGCGCTCCGGCGCCGACGTCTACATTATCTCTTCGCATCCGTTCACCACTTGCGGGATGCTGAAAGAGCTCGGCCGCCAGCGCGCCAAACCCAAGCTGCTGATCGGTTTAACCTCGTCGTCTTCCCAGGAAGTCATGAAAGGCTGCGCCAAAGAAGCCGAGGGCATGATCATTCCCACCAGCTTTGCGCCGATTACCGAGGCCGCTGCTGAAGTGGCCGCGCTCGCCAACAAAAACGGCGGCGACGCCGATCTGCACAGCGCCGCCGCATGGGAAAACGTGATGATCATCAAGCAAGTCATCGAGTCGGTGGGCATCACCGGCGACCCGGCGAAACTCCAGGCGGAACGCCGCAAAATCCGCGACGGGCTGGGATCCCTCAAAACCACCGAGGGCCTCATCGGCACCGTGGAGCGCGTGCAGGACGAGGGCGAAGCCATCAAGCCGTACGTTTTCGTTCAAGCCAAGGGCGGCGTCTGGGAAGTCATCCACGACCCGCGCGGCTGACCCCGCCCCTTTGAAACGCATGAGGCGCGGCAGCCCGCCCAGGGTTGCCGCGTCCCGCCGCCTCTTTCGAAGGCGCGCTTCGACGGCTTTCACGGGCATATTTCAACGCCTTCCGCGGCCTTGACCTTATCAAGGCTTTGACTCGCGGCATACTCGGCTACCGCAACTATGGGATTTGACCACATTGACATTTTCCAGTCACTCATAGACGGGATATTGTTCGGCTCGACCTACGCCATCATCGGCATCGGCTTCACGATAATTTTCGGGGCGATGCACAAACTCAACCTCGCCTATGCGGCTTCCGCCATCGCCGGTGCCTACGTCGGAATCGGCATCGCCACGCTACTGCCGGTCTCCCCGTACGTCGTGTTCATCGTCGGCCCGCTCGCCTCCGCGCTACTCGGCCTGGTCTTGTACACCTGCTGTTTCCGCCTGATGCCGTCCGGCAACCAGCTGGCGCCGTTGATGGCCTCCATCGGTGCGCTGTTTTTCATTGACGAACTCATCATCCACCAAACCGCGGGGTCGCCGATTTCATTCCCGGCCCTGCTGGAGAACGCTTTTTTTGAAATCGGTGAATTCGGCATACGCGGCGACCTGGTGTTCGTCATGCTGGCCGGCCTCGTCCTCATGGCGGTGCTGTTGCTGCTATTGTACAAATCGAAACTCGGCCTCGCCACGCGCGCGGTCTCCCAGCAGGCCGTTGCCGCGCAGCTCTGCGGGATGCAAACCCACCGAACTAACGCCACCACCTTTGTCGTGGCCGGGGTGCTCGGCGGTTTCGCCGGATGCCTGTCGGCATCGGCGGTGGGGGTTCTCTCGCCGCTATTGACCATACCGCTCACGGTCAAGGGGCTGATCGTCACCGTAATCGGCGGACTGGGCAGCATTCCGGGGGCCATCATCGCCGGCTTTCTGGTCGGCGGTTTTGAAAATCTCTTCCTGTTGCTACGCGGCGTCAACCAACGCGATATCCTCGTCTTCCTTCTGCTGTTCGTGTTTTTGGTGTTTCGGCCCAACGGCATCTTCGGCAAAACCATCGACCGGGACTGACCCGAAGCGGGCTGAAACGCATGGCGTACTATCTTGGCATACTCCAGAATATCGGCATACACACGCTGCTCGGTTTGTCGGCCTACCTGTTGCTGCTGACCGGGCAACTGAGCCTCGCGCAGGTGGGTTTTTTCGCCATCGGCGCCTACGTCTCGGGAATCCTGACGGTGATTTTCGGCCTGCCCATTTTTCCGGCATTGTTCCTCGGCGCACTGACCGCCGGGTTATCCGCTTTCCTGGTGGGCATTCCGGTGTTGTACATAAGGGGGCTGATGCTGGTCGTGGCCACCATCGCGTTTTCGGAAATTGTGCGGCTGTTTTTCTTCAACTTCAACTGGCGGGTGATGGTGGGCGGCGTCGAGGTCGGGCCGGACAGCACACAGGGATTCCGTGAGATTCGTTACTTCGCGGCTAACGGCTGGGAACAGGTGGACGTCGTTGTGCTCATCTGGTTTTTCGTGGTCGTGGTGCTCGCCCTGTTGTGGTGGCTGGATCGCGTACGCGCCGGCGCGGTGCTGCGCGCCGTCGGCGAAGATGAACTGGCGGCGCAGAGTTCCGGCGTCAACCTGACCAGGGTCAAGGTCGCGGCCATGACCGGCGGCGGCATCATCGCCGGCATCGGCGGCGGCCTGTACGCCCATTCAACCACCTACGTTGACCACAACACGTTCACCATTTTGCTGGCCACCTTCGCCGTGTCCTACCCCATACTCGGCGGACTCTCCGGCGTCTTCGGCACCCTCATTGCGGTGGTCGTCATCCAGGGTTTGATGATCGAAGGGCTTCGTTTCCTCGGCGATTTTCGCAACATCCTTTTCGGCCTGCTAATCATTCTGGCGATGAATTTCAGGCCCCAGGGTCTGCTCGACGGCAACACCGTCGTGCTGATCAAACGCTACCTGCCGTTCTTCGGGAGCAAACGGCAAAACTGATGCTCAAACTCTCGCAACTTGCCAAACACTTCGGCGGCGTGCGCGCCGTGGACCGCCTCGACCTGCACGTCGAACGCGGCGAAGTGTTCGGGCTAATCGGGCCCAACGGCTCCGGCAAAAGCACCACGGTCAACCTGGTGTGCGGCATCTTTCCGCAAACCGGCGGCGCCATCGAACTGGACGGCGTTGAACTCGGGCGGCTGCAGCCCCACCAGCGCATCGAAGCCGGAATCTCGCGCACCTTCCAGAACATCCGGCTGTTTGGCGGCCTCACCGTGTGGCAAAACATCTGGGTCGCGTGGCGCGATGGCGGCGACGACGATCAAACCTCCTGGGCGTCCAATTGGTTCGGCAGCTCCCGGCACCGCCGTAAGCAGATTCAGGAACTGCTGGCGTTTTCCAATCTCGATCACCGCTCCGAAGATCTGGCCGGCAACCTGTCTTTCGGCGAGCAGCGCCGCCTCGAACTTGCCAGGGCGATGGCCGCCAAACCGAAACTGATTCTCCTCGACGAACCCGCCGCCGGCATGAACTCCGAAGAAGTAAAAGACCTGCGCCAGCGCATCCTTACCCTCAAACAATCCGGGATCACGGTGCTACTCGTGGAGCACGTCATGGAATTGGTGATGAACGTGACCGACCGCATCGCGGTGCTCAATTTCGGCAAACGCATCGCCCACGGCACCCCGCAGGAGATTCAGCAGGACCCGCTGGTGCAGGAAGCCTATTTCGGCTCGGCGGAAAACGCGGCATGACACCAATCAAGACGCCCCATGCTTGAAGTTACCAATCTTTCCACTTCCTACGGTCTGATCAAGGCGCTGGACGGCGTCTCGCTGAGCGCACAAAGCGGCTCGGTGACCTGCATCCTTGGGCCCAACGGCGCCGGCAAAACCACGCTGATGTTTTCCATCGCCGGCATTTTGCGCGTCGATTCGGGCTCGGTCCAAGTGGACGGCGTTGAACTGTCCGGGCTGGATGCGCCCGGGGTGTTAAAAAACGGCGTGTCGCTGGTACCGGAAAACCGCCTGGTTTTTCCGCTGATGTCGGTGCGCGAAAACCTCTTGGCGGGGGCCTACTTGCGGCCCAATTCCGATAAGAAAGAAATCGTCGGGGACATCGAAAAAATGTACGCGCGCTTTCCGGTTCTGGGGGAGCGCGCCGAACAGAACGCCGGCACGCTTTCCGGCGGCGAGCAGCAGATGCTGGCGGTCGCCCGGGCGCTGATGTCGCGCCCGAAAATTCTGCTGATGGACGAACCGTCGGTGGGCCTCGCGCCGCTCGTCGTTGATGAGATTTTTTCCATCATCGGCCAGTTGAACGGCGAAGGCATATCCATCGTGCTGGTTGAGCAGAACGCCGCCAAGGCGTTGCAGGTGGCGGACCATTTCTACCTCCTCGACCAGGGCCGGGTGGCCTTCAGCGGCACCCCGGGGGAGATGGAAAACGACGACGTCATCAAGCGCGCGTACCTGGGAGACCGCGCCGCCTGAGGCCGTCCGAGGCCGACCGGGATGGACGCGGGTGCCGTCATGGATCTACTGCAGACGACCCTCGACGGATTATTGTTTGGCGCAGCCTACGCGCTGATCGCGCTGGGTTTTTCGCTGATCTTCGGCGTCATGAAGCGCATCAACCTCGCCTACGGTTCCTGCCTGTTGCTGGGCGGCGCGTTGGCGGTCTGGCTTGCGCCGTATCTCGGCTGGGGTGCGTTCGGGATTTTCGTACTGACCGTGGCCGGTAGTGCGGTGGCTAGCGTTTACGTAGAACGACTCTGCTTTGCCCCGCATTCGGGAACCACGGCGGTCACCGCGTCGATGATTTCCAGTTTTGCCATTTGGATGCAGCTGGACGAGATCTCGTCGCAACTCTTGCCCCAAAGAACCCACGACTTTCCCGGCATTGAGGCGGCCACCCTGGAGGCCGGCGGTTTGCTGCTCAGGATTGATCAACTGCTTCATCTGCCGGCGGCGTTTTCCCTGATGGCCGGGGTGTGCCTGCTTTTATACAAGACCCGTTTCGGGCTGCTGCTGCGGGCCGCTTCGGAAAACGGTCGCACCGCCTGCCTGCTCGGCTGCCACGTGCGCCGCCTGGGGCTGATGGCATTCGCCCTGGCTGGCCTGCTGGGCGGCGTTGCGGCGTTTCTAATCCTCTCCGGGGACAGTCAGATAACCCCGTTGTTCGGCTTGTGGAGCACTTTCAAGGGGCTGGTGGCGATGATGCTGGGGGGCATGGGCTCGATACCCGGCGCCATCCTCGGCGGACTTTTGCTGGGCATACTGGAGGCCCACGTCGCTTACAATTTCGGCGCCGAATTTCGCGACATCGCCACTTTTGCGCTATTGTTCGTGATTCTGATCGTGCGCCCCGGCGGGCTGTTTGCCGGGTCGGCGTACCGTGCCGAGCGCGGCGCCGGGGAACGGCTTTAAGCATGAGCATCTACCTCGCTTCGGTACTGACCAACATGGCGCTATTGTCGTTTCTGGCACTGTCCGCCTACCTGGTGCTGATCGTCGGTGAAGTATCCTTCGGCCAGCAGGCGTTCTTCGGCATCGGCGCCTACGTCGCCGCCACCGTCACCAGCATCTTCCACGGCGGCCTGCTACTCGCGCTGCTGGCCGCTTCGCTGGGCGGCGGCTTGGCCGCCCTGCTGCTGGGATCCCTGACCGCTCGGCTGTCGGGATTGTATTTTTCCATCGCCACGCTTTCCTTCGCAGAACTCTACCGCCTGGGATTGCTTCAGGTTCGGTTTTCCGTGGAGACGGGCGGGCGCAAAACCGGCCCCGACGGCCCCGAAGGGTTCGAAAACATCCGCTGGGCTTTTGAGAACAACCTCGACGTTTATGATTTTTTAACGCTGGCGTCGCTGTGTCTGCTGGCATTGCTGGGGGGCCTTGTGTGGCTGGAGCGGACGCGGTTCATGAAAAACGCGCGCCTCGCCGGCAAGGACCGCATCCTCGCCCAGTCCCTCGGCATCCGCCCCGGCCTGTACCGCCTGTTTTTTATCACCGCTTCGGGAGCGGTGGCCGGGTTCGGCGGCGCATTGTTCGCCCATTTCAACAGCTACATAGAGCCGGCCATGTTCGGCATCATGTTGGGAGTTCACGGCCTCGCCTACTCCATCATCGGCGGCCTCGGTACGCCCCTCGGCCCGCTGCTCGGCGTGTTTTTGGACATCGGAATTCTGGAGAGCATCCGCGCGCTTTCCGAGTACCGAATGATCGTTTTCGGCGGCTTGGTGGCGCTACTGCTGATTTTCCTGCCGGAAGGCATCCTCGGCCCGCGAACGGTCAACCGGCTGAAAACGCGGATAGGTCGGAGCCGGCACGATGTTTGAATGCCGGGACATCCGCAAGTCTTTCGGCGCCGTCCGCGTCCTTAACGGGGTAAATCTCGCCCTTGAGGCGGGCGCGCGCGTCGGCCTCAGCGGCGGCAATGGAAGCGGAAAATCCACCCTGATCAACATCGCCACGGGTTTCGTCGAAGCCGATGGCGGCGATGTGAGCCTCGATGGAAAATCCTGTGCCGGCCTGTCGCCGTGGCGCATCGCCCGGCTCGGCATTCGCCGCACCTTTCAAAGCGTGCGCATGCAACCCTCCGCCCTCCTTGACCAGCAGCTGCACGACCCTGGCAGCGATGTGCAGACCCGCCGGGATATGCTCAAAGACAGCGGCGTAACCGCCTGGCTCGACCGTTTTCCCGCCGAGGCCCCGGCCCCGGTACTGCGCAAAGTGGAGGTTGTGCGGGCGCTGTTGGCCAGGCCCAGGGTACTTTTTCTCGACGAGCCTTCGGCGGGGCTGGACGCCGCCGAAATGCAAAGTCTCGGCGCGTTTTTGAACCGCTGGGCCGAACCGACCCTGGTGTTGGTGGTGGTCGAACACCGGCGCGACCTGATGGACATGACCGTGAACCAATTGTTTGAATTGCAAAACGGACGCCTTTCGGAGCGCACCCCGGAACTGGAAAGGCGGGCCTGAGCGATGCCGGGGCCGACCCTTAATCCATGTTTGAAATTCGCGGCCTGAGCGTGGACTACGGCGCGGTGCGCGCCCTCCGGGACGCCAGCCTGCGCGTCTCCAGAGGCGACGTGGTGCTGCTCAGGGGGCACCACGGCGCCGGCAAATCGAGCCTGCTCAAGGCGATTATCGGGGCCGTTCCCTGCTATGGCGAGGTCTTGATTGACGGCGCGCCGGCGCGCCATCGCACGCCCCATGAAATGGCCGGTCGGGGCGTTGTGCTGGTGCCCGAAGGCCGGAACATTTTTGCGCGCCTGTTGGTGCGGGAGAACCTGCAATTTGGCGCCGCCGTGGCCGGGGTCGAATCCGGCCTTGAGGAGGTCCTCGCCCTTTTTCCGGAACTTGAACCGCTGCTCAACCTACCCGCCTACCACCTCAGCGGCGGTCAGGCGCAGATGCTCGCCTTCGCGCGCGGACTCATGGCCAAACCCGCCTGGCTGCTGCTTGATGAGCCGACGCTGGGGCTGGCCACCGGGCCGGCGGCCAGAGTGGTCGGGAAAATCAGCCAACTCAAAAGCCTCCGGATCGGGGTGCTGATGGTGGAGCAAAACCACGGCATCGCCGAGGAAATAGCGGATAATGTGCTGGAGATGGAAAACAGCAGAATCATCTCAAAGCAGAATTTCGAAGTAGAATAGCGCTCGTATTGTGGACGCCGACAAAAACCATGCCCCACCCAAACCAGCCCACGCCAGCCCGGAACAATCCGCGGCGCACGCTTTTCCGGATGGCCTTTCTGACGGCGCTGGCGACGTCCCCCGCAACCGCCGACTCGCCGACCACGACTACCCTCTGCACCTCCGTGGACGGCCACTTGAAATACACCTGCGAGGTGATGCTGATGTACGACGGCCAACCGCTGAACGGCGCGGAAATCGCCCAGCGCGCCGATATGCCGTCCATGCCCCTCACGCACAACATCCCGCCGTCCAGACCCACCGAGAACCCCGGCAGGCCGGGGCACTATGAATTTGAAATCGAACTTGAAATGCACGGCCAGTGGATGTTCACTTATGACCTGCGCTCCCCGGTCCGCGACCGGGTGCACGAGAAGATCTTGTTTCGCGCCGGTCACGATTCGACTTCCACGGATCATTCCACTCACACTCACACCCACACCACGCCAAAGAGCACAAACTAAATCATGAACGCACCGCCATCCAACCCCTCCAACGCCGCGCTGCTGGAAAAAGACCACCGGCACCTCATCCACCCCCTGCATCACACCGCGGGCCATGCCAACGGCCGCATCTGGGTGCGCGGGGAAGGCTCGTACCTGTACGACGCCGACGGCAACCGCTTCATAGACGGCCTGTCGTGCCTGTGGAACGTCAGCGCCGGCCACGGCCGCCGGCGGCTGGCCGAGGCCGCCGCCGGGCAGATGAACGCGCTGGCCTTCAGTTCGAGTTACGCCGGCGGCTCAAACCGCCCGGCCATCGAACTCGCGGAGCGCCTTGCCGCCATCGCCGGTCCGCGCATCAACAATTTCTACTTCACCAGCGGCGGCGGCGAGTCAACGGACAGCAACATCAAACTGGCGCGTTACTACTGGAAGACCAAAGGAAAGCCGGAAAAAATCAAGGTCATCGGCCGCGACTGGGGATACCACGGCGTCACCTTCGGCGCCATGTGCGCCACCGGCATCAGCGGCTACTGGGCGGACTTCGGGCCGCTGATTCCCGGCTTCAGCCACATCCCGTCGCCGGATCCCTACCACTACCCGGCGCCGGAAGACGGCGCCTCCCAGGGCGTCGCCGCCGCCAATGAACTGGAAAAAGAAATCATCCGGCAAGGCCCGGAAACCGTCGCCATGTTCATCGCCGAACCGGTGCAGGGCGCCGGCGGCGTGATCGTGCCGCAGCCCGATTATTTCCCGCGCATCCGGGAAATCTGCGATCAGTACGAGGTTCTGCTGGTCTCCGACGAGGTCATCACCGGCTTTGGCCGCACCGGCAAAATGTTCGGGATGGAGCACTACGGCGTCGAACCCGACCTCATGCAGTTCGCCAAATCCATCACCTCAGGCGCGCTTCCTTTGGGCGGCATCGGCCTCAGCGACGAGATCGCCGAGACCATCACCTCCAGCCCCAAGCCGTGGATGCACGCCTACACCTACAGCGGCCACCCGACCTCCTGCGCGGTGGCGCTGGCGACCCTCGACATCATTGAAGACGAAGACCTGCCGGGCCAAGCGGCGGCCAAGGGCAAGGCGCTACTGCAACGGCTTCACGCCGCCCTCGACGACCTCGCCCACGTCGGCCACGTGCGCGGCCTCGGCCTCATGGCCGGCGTGGAAATCGTCAAGGACAAAGCCACCAAAGAATGGTTCGCCCCCGACCACGGCCTCGGTGCCAAACTGACCAAAGCGCTCATGGACCGCGGCCTTTACACCCGCGTACGCAGCGAAGTAATCTGCCTCGCCCCGCCGCTCACCACCGAGCAATCCATCCTCGACGAGATGGTGGAAATCGTGCGGGACGCGGTTGTCGAAGTAACCGGGAGCGGCGACTGATTCTACGCCGCCGGTTGGCGGGCCGCGCCCTGTGGCCGGGAAATTGGCCGCACAAATCACTGCAATCCGGTAAAACGCCCTTTTGTCGCACTTCGGACTGGAATGCCGCCTTTTGCCCAAATCCCCCCTATAATCCGGAGTTGCCATCGAATCCCAGGACTCCATGCCCCTTCAATCCAGCCTGCCCGGCCCCGCCGATGGCGGCGGCGACCCGACCACCAAAGCGATTGTGATGTTGGTGATCGCGACCTTGTTTTTCGCTTCCCAGGACGCCTTGACCAAGCACCTGATGCAGACCCTGGCGGCGTCACAGATCGTGGCCGTGCGGTTTTTCTTTTTTGCTTTGTTCGCGCTGGTCTGGGTCGGGCGCAGCGTCGGCGTTAAGGCGGCTTTTCATTCGCGGCGGCCGTGGATGCAGATTTTTCGCGGGTTGCTGATCTCCGGCGAAATCATCGTCTTCGCCTACGCCATCCAGTTTCTCGGCCTCGCCGAAATGCACACCATCTTTGCCTGCTTCCCGCTCATCATTACCGCGCTGTCGGTGCCGTTTCTCGGCGAGTCGGTGGGCTGGCGGCGCTGGCTCGCGGTGTTTTGCGGGTTCATCGGCACGCTCATCATCCTGCGCCCCGGCAGCGCGGTTTTCCAGCCCGCCGCGGCCATCGCGCTGAGCGCGGCGCTGATGTTCGCGGTGTACAACATCCTGACGCGCAAGGTTTCGCGCCACGATTCCTTCGAGACTTCGCTGGTCTATATGGGCGTGGTCGGCTTCCTCGGCGCCATGCTGATCGCGCCCTTCTACTGGCGTCCGCTGGGCGCCGCCGATGCCGCGTGGCTGTTGGTCATCAGCACCACTTCCATCATCGGCCACCTGCTGCTGATCAAATCCCTGGCGCTGGTTCCGGCGGTTATACTGCAACCGTTCAACTACTTTGTGCTGGTATGGGCCATCATCATCGGATTTTTACTGTACGGCGAAGTGCTCTCCCCGGTCACGCTGCTGGGCGCCGGCATCGTCGTCGCCAGCGGCGTTTTCATCGCCCGGCGGGAAAAAATTGCCTGGAGCAATTTTTCGCGCAAGCCCCGCAGGGGTTTGTATCAGGGATGATACAAACAAAAAATCGCCCGGAGCGATTTTTCGCGCAAGCCCCGCAGGAGTTTGTAGCGGATACCCATAACCCTCCGGAGGAAAAACCATGACCCGGGATCCCCGTTATGACATTCTGTTCGAGCCGGTGCAAATCGGCCCGGTGACCAGCCGCAACCGGTTTTACCAAGTGCCCCATTGCAACGGCATGGGGCACGTCTACCCGCACGGCGAAGCTCGCCAGCGCGGCCTCAAGGCCGAAGGCGGGTGGGGCGTGGTCTCGACCCAGGAAGTGGAGATTCACCCCAGTTCCGAATGGTCGCCCTATATCGAAGGCCGCCTGTGGGACGACGGCGACATGCAACGATTGCGGTTAATGGTGGACGCCGTGCACCGCCACGATTCTCTGGCCGCCATCGAAATCACCCACAACGGCCACGCCTCCGCCAACCTCTACAGCCGCCTGCCGGCGATGGGCGTGTCCGGGATCATGCTCGACGGCTACGAGCCGGCCCAGGCCTACGCCATGAACAAACGCGACATCGCCAACGTCCGCCGCTGGCACCGCAAGGCGGCGTTGCGCGCACGGGACATCGGCTTCGACATCGTTTACGTGTACGCCGCCCACGACCTGGCGCTGCCGTTTCATTTCATTTCCCGGCGCCGCAACCAGCGCCGCGACGAATACGGCGGCAGTTTGGAAAACCGCGTGCGCTTTTTGCGGGAGTTGCTGGAAGACACCAAAGACGCGGTCGGCGACCGCTGCGGCATCGCGGTGCGCTTCGCGGTGGATGAACTGGCGGTTGAAGATGAGGACGGCGTCAGCGCGCAGGGCGAAGGCCGCGAAGTGGTGGAGATGCTGGCCGAGTTGCCGGACTTGTGGGACGTCAACATCAGCGACTGGTCGAACGATTCGCTGAGCGCGCGATTCGGCGAGGAGGGCGCCCAGGAAAAATATGTCGCCTTCGTCAAGCAGGTGACCGGCAAGCCGGTGGTCGGGGTCGGCAGGTTCACCTCCCCCGACGCCATGGTGTCCCAGATCAAACGCGGCGTGCTGGATCTCATCGGCGCCGCCCGGCCGTCCATCGCCGACCCGTTTTTGCCGAGCAAAATCGAAAGCGGGCGAATTGATGACATCCGCGAATGTATCGGCTGCAATATCTGCGTCTCCGGCGACATGACCGTGCGCCCGATCCGCTGCACCCAGAACCCGACCATGGGCGAGGAACACCGGCGCGACTGGCATCCGGAAAAAATCCAACCGGCGGTTGGTGATTCGGCGATCCTCATCGTCGGCGGCGGGCCGGCGGGCCTGGAGGCGGCCATGTCCCTGGGACGCCGGGGCTGCCGGGTTACCCTGGCCGAAGCCGCGGATCAACTGGGCGGCCGGGTGTTCAATGAAAGCCGGCTGCCGGGCCTCGCCACCTGGAAGCGGGTGGCCGACTACCGCCTCGGCCAACTGCAAAAACTGCCCGGCGTGCGGACTTTCACGCACAGCCAACTGGACGCCGCGCAAGTGCTGGAGTTCGCCAAAGAGCTGAACGCCGCGCAAGTCGTGATCGCCACCGGCGCGCGCTGGGACCGCGACGGAATCGGGCGAACCCACCGCAAGCCGGTGCCCAACGACGGCAGCGTGAGGTTCATCACCCCGGACGACGTCATGGCCGATGAAAACTTTGCCGGAGCAAATACCGGCAACGCCGGAGCAGATACTGGCGGCGTGGTGATCTACGACGACGACCACTACTACATGGGAAGCGTCATCGCCGAAAAACTCGCGGCCACCGGCGCCGGGGTTACCTTGGTCACGCCGGCCGCCGACGTTTCCGCGTGGACCCACAACACCCTGGAGCAAGCCCACATCGAACGCCGCCTGCGCGAACTGGGTGTCACCATCCTGGAGAAACACAAACTCGACCACGCCGCCCAGGGACGGGTCGCGCTGCGGCACACCGGCAGCGATGAACCGCAAGATGTGGAAGCCGAAACCGTGGTCATGGTCACCGCCCGCCGGCCCTGCGAAACCCTGTACCTGGAACTCGACGCCGCGCCGGACCAAAGGGAAAACGCGGGCATTCGCGCACTGTCCCGCATCGGCGACTGCCTGGCCCCCGGCACCATCGCCGCAGCGGTGTACGAAGGCCACCGCTTCGCCCGCGAGTTCGGCCACGCCGTGGACGTTGACGCGGTTCCGTTCAAGCGGGAGTACGTGGAGATATAAGCATTGTCATCCCCGGCGGGTTTTTGGTTACGATCTCAGGCCGAAGCGCTCCGGGGTGCGGATTTTGGGCGACTCGCTTGAACCAAACAGTTTGGCCGGCCCGTGGCCACTGCGGTGATGGTGGCGCTGACGAACAACTCGCCGTCAATGTCGTGTTTGACGTGGTTGTCGTCCTGTTTGATGCGGGTCTCGATGGCGGTGGCGCCGGCTGATTCGGCCATTTCGGCGGCTTCCCGCCGGGCGATTTCGGTGGCTTTTTCCAGGGCGGGTTCGAGTTTTTCGAAGGTCAGGGGTTGCTCGTTGTGGAACAAGTAAAACACCCCGAACTCCGGCTGCGTGACCGTGACGTGGGCGATCTGCACCACCGCGCCCAGCGCCGCGCCGACCGCGTTGGCGGTTTCCGCGTCCGGCGGCAGGTGCAGTTCAACCGCCAACATTTTCGCAACTTCGGGAAAATAATCCCGCGCCGGGCCGCCGACCGCGACCACCGGATAGCCTTTGGCGAACTCAAGCCGGAACAATGGATCAATGGCGCGCGCCTCGCCGACGCCGAGCACCATGTCGGCGAGCAGCTGCGTGAGGTTGTGGGACGCGGAGTCGGCCAGTTTGCCGTGCTGGTTCAATCCGGCCTCGATGAGTTTGCGGCTGATTTCCCGGGTCACCAGATCGAACACTTCCCTGCACGGCTCCACCGCGCCGTCCATCGCAGCCGCCGGCCAGTTGCCGCAGCCGTACAGGTGGCGCATCTGCCGCGCCCAGATTTTCGCCCCCAGTTGCGCGCCGCGGGCGTTCCAGTGCGTGCTCATGCCGAGCACGTGGGTGGCGTCGGACGGGGTGAAGCCGCTGTAAATCACCAGCCCCATGCGCTCCATCCCGGCCAGCGCGCGCAGCAGGGCGCGGTCGGAATCCACCAGGGACTCGAGTTCGATGGGGCCGTCGTGCAGGGTTTCCCAGGCGCGCAGTTGGATTTCGTTCAACCGCCGAAGCAGCGCGTCGTTTTTTTGCAGGCGCAGCGCGAAGCGGTTGTTGCGCGGACTCGGCGCGGCTGCCGCCTGGCGTTCCAGTTTGGGCAGCACTTCGGGAAACTGATGGGCCAGCAAACTCACCGGCACCACGCGCCGGTGGGACAGCGCGAGTTTTCCCTTGAAGCACACTTCGCTGTCGCCGCCGAGGCCGATGGAAAAAACCCGAATCGCCTCCACCATCGGCTGCCAATCGCCGATGCGCGCGCCGTCCTCGCACAACTCGGGGCGGCCATCGGTGACGATGGCGATGTCGGTGGTGGTGCCGCCCATGTCCACCACCACGGCGTCCCGCCGCCCGCTCAGGGCGCACGCGCCGATGACGCTCGCCGCCGGCCCCGACAATACCGTGGTCACCGGCTGGCGGCGTGCGGTTTGTGCGTTGACCAGCGAGCCGTCGCCCTTGACGATCATCAACGGCGCGGCGATGTTTTGTTGTTGCAGGATGGATTCCACCGAAGCGATCAAGGTCTGGATGTACAAAATCATGCGGGCGTTGAGGGCGGTGGTCAGCGCGCGGCGCGGCGCGCCGAGGCTGGTGGCGAGTTCGTGGCCGCAGGCGACCGGCTTGCCGGTCAGGTCAACCACGAGTTGCCGTAGCGCGCATTCGTGGCCGGAATTGCGGGTCGCGAACAAAGCGGAGACGGCGAACGCCGAGACCTTGTCGTTTTGCTCGATGATTTTTTGGGCGGCGCGTTCGGTGTCCAGCGGCATGAGTTCGGCGCCGAGCGCGTTGTGGCCGCCGTCGAGGGTGGTGATCAAATCGCGTTCGAGGATCTCGTACAAGCCGCTTCGGAGCACCTGCGCTTCATTGTATCCGGGCAGCAGGATCGAAACCGGCGCGCCGCGGCCTTCCACCACCGAGTTGGTTGACAGCGTGGTTGACAGCGCCACCAGGTTGACCGAATCCAGCAACTCTCTGGGCAGGCTGGAGAGCGCGTCGCCGATGCCGACGGTCAGGTCGTAACGGGTGGTCAGGCTTTTGTGTTTGGCGATGACACGGCCGCCGCCGCCGATGATAACGGCGTCGGTGTAGGTGCCGCCGGTATCAATGCCCAGTTGGCGGGTCATGCTCAGGGTTTCATCGGTTGCAGGTGACGGGGAGACTGCGAAAGGGCGATTCTATATCAAGACGACCATCAGGACGAATGGCCGGCACCGGTTACGCCGCCGAATCGCCGCCCCCGGCAGCGCGCCCGTGGACGTCATCGGCGAATTCCCCCGACGCCATGGCGGCCACAAACGCGCCCATGTGAAAAGCCGCGTGGCGCGCCTCGTAGCGATAGTCCGCGCCCTGCGGGCAGGCGACGCGGGCCTGGCAGCCCTCGTTCATGCACCTGGAATCGGGATGGGATTCGAGGTAGCGGTAGCAAGTTTGGGCGTCGTAACCCGCGTCGGTGAACGCGTTCACCGGGCACGCCCCCCGGCACGGCTTGGTCGCGCATTGCCGGCAGATATTTTCGGCGGCGGGGAGCGGCGGCAATTTCACCTCCTGCGAAAAAGCCAGCGCAAACCGGTACGCGTGCCACAACCCGAAGCGTGGATGAATCAGCATCCCGAGCCGGGAGTTTTGCAACGCCTCGGCCTTTTTCGCCCACCGCAAAAACGGCCGGTGCGGCGGCCCGCCAAACGGAAACAACGCCCGCGCCGAAAACTCCTCCGCCAGCGCACAACCAATGCGCTCGCTCCAGCGATTCAGCGGATTGGGTTGGTGGTCGTGGTATTCAGCGGAGCGGCTGAAAGATTCCCACATTGAAGAGCCGGCGTTGCCGAACAACAGCAGATACTTTGCGGCGGCGTGCTCGCCGACCTCCGGGACGTTGTCGTCCGCGTCAATGGTGAAGCCGCCGCGGAAGATCAGGCCGTGGCGGGATGCGGCGGTGGTGATGGGTTCAATGTTCATGATCATCGTGTATGGGTTAATTAATTCATTGACAAATTTCATTCTACGCCGTCATTCCCGAACGATAGAAAAACAGGGAGCGCCGGCGACTGTTTGTTTCATCGTTTTCGGGTGCCGGTAATTGGCAATAATACTTAGTGCGCGATCTATTTCGATGATTGGATAAAGTGACTGCTTTGGTATTTCGAGAAATAATACAGCACAGAACGCTCGGCAATATCCATCATAATATCGGCCATTTCTTTACTGACCAAGGCTCCGGGCGAAAATAAAAACTCCCGCGATTAAACTTCCCACTCTGATCATTGTGAAGGTAGGTTTGATTCAGACGGCCAAACATCGCCATGGTTGATACGCGATCCAAAATAGATGAATCTGATTCAAAATCGCAGCCATGCCCAAAACAAACAAAGGGGAAAATAGATTCTCGCATCAGGGCGGCCCGCAATCCAATAAGATTCTTTCCTAACCGCTCGATTGCATTGCCTCTTGACTGCCTTTTAAGCCCTTCTTTAGTACGAATATCATTGGTACCCTGATTCTTGACCTCGGATATAAGAATTGGATAAGTAATATTGTCACCTTCGTGCCATTGTGCTACCTCTTTTCAACTATAAAAAAATGTTCGGTGACATGAATTGGGCGATTCTTAAAACTTCTGCTGCCCCTAAATGCGTTGTAATTGATATTAATAACTTCAACAGAACCGACATTATCAAGCATTTCTTTCATTGCAGAAGGTGAGATAAAACCTTCGTTATTGAACGAGATTAACAAAAATTTTGCGTCGATATTATGAACAAGATCGGTCATCAGTATTAGTGATTCTCCCCGTACGTTATAGCCGGATCGAAGCCAGTTTTTTGGGATACCCGAGATTTTGCTTAAATCGGTAGGTTGTTCATACTGCGCGATCAAATTTAACATGAAATAATTCGAACCATATGGATGCTGATTGTAAGGCGGATCGATGTATGCAAGGTCCACATCGCCAACCTGACGTACTGCAACATTGGCATCTTGCCGCAGGATTTCATATTCACATTCAAAATCACTGAATATGGGAAACTTGAGAACTATATCCCCAAAAATCCTGAGCAGGGCATCACGATTACTCCCTCCGTACTGACCAATTTTCGTATGTCTATTTTTATGGAAACCTTTAAATACTCCTGAAGTGTTGGCGTGTATAGATGCTTCGCTCAATAGCGGCCCAAGCAGAAAGTCCCGCATATCTGCGGGGGCTTCATCTATCAGTCTTCGAAAGTTATCCAGCCTACGCGCGTTGTTTTTTGTATAAAATACCCTGTCTGTTTTTGTGATATGTTTTTCGTCACCAGGCGAATACAAATCTTCAATAAATCCCGGGGGCAACCGTTCGGTCGACACCCTTTCATTGATGTCGTCTATAATTTTTCTCAACAAATTAACGTCGACTTCACTTCGATTGGCAAGATAACACCGCCCGATAATCTCCGCATAATTTTCCAAGTCATTGCTAACAATGCGTGATGAGTGGGCTTTGAGCAATCGAGACACAACCCCTGACCCGCTGAATACATCGAAGGTACGCAATCGATTTTTCCCGATACGAGCCTTGACTATCTCAATCGCATTATTTATTTGACTAATGAGAGATCGCTTGTTTCCTATGTATGTAATCAGTTGGCGGGACAAGTATTCAGGATTATCTATACACGCAGAGTCCGCCCATATAGACCCCTGACTTTGGCCGGTTATTTGCACTTCAGATTTTTGAGGAACTAACATAGCAACACGTCGTATAACAAAATCATAGCGTCAATTATAGCAGACCCGTATATTAGCAAGCCGACGGCGAATTCACCGGTTCCACCCCTTCCCACCGCATCAAGCCCTCGGCAAAATACTTCCTACCCCTGATATTTCCCGCCCCAGGTTATTCTACCAGTTTCCCCCGCCATTCAATATCCGCCTTTTCCTGATAAGCCTCCCAATCCCCATTCACCCACCTTTGCCGCCCGCGTTCGGCGTAGAACAAGTGCAGCCGGTCGCCAAAAAATTCCCAGACGCTGCCGTCGGTGCGCACCAACCCCTTGCCCAAACTCAGCGCATTGGCGCAATGACCGTTATAGCGCGGGGCGTATTGGCGCGGGTTGGCGGCGAACTTGTCGGCGGATGCGCGGCTGACAAATTGCCACTCTGCGCCTTGCCATTCCACCGCGTATTTTTTCGCGCCTTTGGCGACGGCGGCGTTGCCGGTGAGGTTTGGTGCGTAGTAGCCGAGCGTGTCGTGGCCGCCGATTGCGGTGTTGTTTGAGCGGCCGGTGCTGACGGGTTCGGCGGCGAGTGCCGTTGCGGCGGGCAATAAAACAGCGGCGAAAACAAATAATCCGGTTACTAATTTCATTTGCGTATCTTTGAGGGCGGTTTCGGTCACGCGTGGCGGCGGCTAGATCTTCGGCAAAGCCACGCCCGTCTGCCCCTGGTACTTCCCGCCGCGGTCTTTGTACGAAACTTCGCAGTCTTCATCGCTTTCAAAAAAGATCACTTGGGCGACGC
Organism: Candidatus Poriferihabitaceae bacterium; assembly: GCA_965212085.1. GTDB lineage: Bacteria > Pseudomonadota > Gammaproteobacteria > Arenicellales > Poriferihabitantaceae > JAHRAW01. The sequence continues at coordinate 911,288 of OZ243042.1, forward strand.
CTTCGTTGGCGTATATTTTCGCCGGCAGCGGCGTGGTGTTGGAAAATTCCAGGGTTACGAAGCCTTCCCATTCGGGTTCAAAGGGGGTTACGTTGACGATGATGCCGCATCTTGCGTAGGTGCTTTTGCCGAGGCAGATGGTCAGGACGTTGCGCGGGATGCGGAAGTATTCGACGGTGCGCGCCAGGGCGAAGGAGTTGGGGGGGATGATGCAGACCTCGCCGGTGAAATCAACGAAGCTGTTGGCGTCGAAATTTTTGGGATCGACGACGGCGGAGTTGATGTTGGTGAATATCTTGAATTCGTTGGAGCAGCGAATGTCGTAGCCGTAACTGGAGGTTCCCCAGGAAACCACCTGGCCGGCGCTGGTCTCGCGCACTTGGCCGGGCTCAAAAGGCTCAATCATTTGGTGGGATTCGGCCATGCGCCGAATCCAGCGGTCGGACTTTATGGTCATGGCGCGGTGCGCTAGTTCTGCTGAATCACGATGTTGGGGAACTTGGCGCTGAAGTCTTTTTTGCGCAGCGCCAGCAACGCCGCAGTGCGGCGCGCGATGGCCTTGTAGGCGCGGGCGATTTCTCCGTCCGGGTCGGCCACCACGCTCGGCCTGCCGCCGTCGGCGTTTTCACGAATGCCGCGGTCCAGCGGCACTTCGCCGAGGAAGTCCACGCCGTATTGTTCGGCCATGCCGGCGCCGCCGCCGGCGCCGAAAATGTGCTCCTCGCGGCCACATCCGGGGCAGATGTAGGTGCTCATGTTTTCCACCACGCCGAGCACCGGTATTTCCACCTTCTCGAACATTTTATACGCCTTGCGCGCGTCGAGGAGGGCGATGTCCTGGGGCGTGGTAACGATGACCGACCCCGACACCGGCACCTTTTGCGCCAGCGTCAGCTGGGTGTCGCCGGTGCCCGGCGGCATATCCACGATCAGGTAATCGAGATCATCCCAGCGGGTGTCCTTGAGCAACTGCTCCAGCGCCTGGGTCACCATCGGGCCGCGCCAGATCATCGGCGATTCCTCGTCCACCAGAAAGCCGATGGACATCGCCTGCAGGTGGTAACTGTTCATCGGCTCGAGGCTCTTGCCGTCTTTGGACTGCGGCTTGCCGCTGATGCCGAGCATGCGCGGCTGGCTGGGGCCGTAGATGTCGGCGTCGAGGATGCCGGCGCGCGCGCCTTCGGCGGACAACGCCAGCGCCAGGTTGACCGACAGCGTGGACTTGCCCACGCCGCCCTTGCCCGAGGCCACGGCGATGATGTTCTTGACCCCGGCCAGCGGCTTCACGCCTTCCTGAACTTCGTGGGACTGCGGCTTGGAAGTCACCGAAACCTCGGCACCGTCCACCGCCGCCCCGACCATGGCCACCAACTCCGCCTCCCAACTCTTCGCCGGATAGCCGAGCACGATGCTGATGTTCACCTTGCCGCCGTCCACCGCAATGTCCTTGACCGCTTTGGTGGTGACCAGGTCCTTGCCGGTGTGCGGGTCAATGACCCCCTTGAGTTTTTCTTCGACCGCCTCGCGGTTCATGCTTGTCATCTGTCTGCGCCTGAAATGTGCCTGAAATGTTTTGTGCCGTGAATCCTGAGTATAATAGTGTACCCTATCCGGCAACACTTCCGTTCGAGATACGGACTATCCCTTCATGGTTCCCTCCGCCCAAAACCCCGCCGCCCCAAGATCGCCCCCTGGATCGCCCCCCAGAAAAATCCTGGTCACCAGCGCACTGCCCTACGCCAACGGGCCCATCCACCTCGGCCACCTGGTCGAGTACATCCAGACCGACATCTGGGCGCGCTTCCAGCGTCTGCGGGGGAACACCTGCTACTACGTGTGCGCCGACGACGCCCACGGCACCCCGATCATGCTCAAGGCCGAAGCCGAGGGCGTTACCCCCCGGCAACTGATCGAGCGGATCGGCGCCGAGCACCGCCGGGATTTCGACAATTTCCTGGTGGCGTTCGACAACTACCACAGCACACATTCGGACGAGAACCGCTATTTTTCCGAGTTGATCTACACCCGCCTCAAAGCCGGCGGCCACATCACGCGGCGCACCGTCACCCAGTTTTTCGACCCGCAAAAGGAAATGTTCCTGCCCGACCGCTTCGTGCGCGGCACGTGCCCGGTGTGCGCCGCCGAAGACCAGTACGGCGACAACTGCGAAGTCTGCGGCAGCACCTACGCGCCCACCGACCTCATCAACCCGGTATCGGCGGTGTCGGGGGCCAAACCCGAGGAGCGCGACTCGGAGCAATTGTTCTTCAAACTTGGCGACTTCCGCGACTTCCTCGCCGAGTGGTTCGACCACGGCCACACCCAGATCGAAATCGCCAACAAGCAAAAGGAATTGTTCGCCGAAGAGTTGTTCGAGTGGGACATCTCCCGCAACGCGCCCTACTGGGGGTTCGAGATACCCGGCGAACCCGGCAAGTATTTTTACGTGTGGATGGACGCCCCCATCGGCTACCTCGCCGGCTTCCAAAACCTCTGCGAGCGCGAGGGGCTGGATTTCGACGAGTTCTTCAAGCCTGGCAGCGACTGCGAGTTGTACCATTTCGTCGGCAAGGACATCGCCCGCTTCCACACCCTGTTCTGGCCGGCGCAGCTCCACGGCGGCGGATTCAGAACCCCCACCGCGGTCTGGTGCCACGGCTTCCTGACCGTCAACGGCCAGAAAATGTCCAAGCGGCACGGCACCTTCATCACCGCCGAGACCTATTTTGAACACATGAACCCCGAATACCTGCGCTACTATTTCGCCGCCAAACTGGACGACGGCATCGGCGACCTGGACCTCAACCTGGACGACTTCAAGGCGCGGGTCAACTCCGATCTGGTCGGCAAACTGGTCAACATCGCCAGCCGCTGCGCCAGTTTCATCGGCAAAAATTTCGACGGCCGCCTGGCGGACGCGCCGGCGGACGCACAAATGCTCCGGGAATTCGCCGCCGCCGGCGAAGGCATCGCCGCAGACTACGAACAGCGGCGTTACAGCAAGGCCATGCGCAGCATCATGGCGCTGGCGGACCGCGCCAATCAGTACGTCAACGAAGCGCGGCCGTGGGTGCTGATCAAGGACCCGCAAAAGCACGGCGAGGTGCGGGGCATTTGCACCCAGGGCCTGAACCTGTTTCGGATTCTGGCAGTTTTTCTGAAGCCGGTGCTGCCGCAAACCGCGCAGCGGGCCGAAGCGTTTTTGAACCTGCCGCCGCAGTCGTGGCGGGATGTGGATCAACCCCTGCTCGACCACCAAATCAACCGCTACCAGCCGCTGTTGACGCGGGTCGAGGACAAACCCATTCAAGCCATGGTCGAACAAAGCAAAGCCGCCGATTCCGAAACCGCCGCCTCCACCGTCGCCCCCATCGGCAACCCGGCGGGACTGGCCGGCGAGCCCATCGCCGAGGAAATCACCATCGAGGACTTCGCCCGGATTGACCTGCGGATCGCCACAATCGTTGCCGCCGAACGGGTCGAAGGCGCCGACAAACTGCTGCGCCTGAAACTGGAGATCGGCGGCCAGCAACGCACCGTCTTCGCCGGCATCAAATCCGCCTATCAACCCGAAGAACTGGAAGGACGGCTCACCGTGATGGTCGCCAACCTCGCCCCCCGAAAAATGAAATTCGGCATCTCCGAAGGCATGCTGCTGGCCGCCGGACCGGGCGGCAGGGATATATTCATTCTAAGCCCCGACCAGGGCGCGGTTGCGGGGATGCGGGTGAAGTGAGCGGCTGACGCCGCCGGTTTGTTCTGGATTGCTCGTATCGTCCCTGATACGCGCCGGGCGTTCACGGTGCGCGGGTTTGCGGGGCGCGTGACACGCATCGCATTTGGCGTACTCAAAAGCGGCAAACCTTACGAACCCAAAAGTGCTTGAATTGAGGCTTGTAATGTGGGGGGAGACATGACAACAGCGTTTAACGGGTGGCGTAGCCGGACACTTTACACTTGCGCTGCGCTACAATGACGCCATGGGCTTGCACACCGGCGCGAAAAATCGCTTGGCATCGGCCCGCTACAGGGACGCGGCGGTGGGGGTTGGGTTGTGGTTGATGGTTGCGGGGGTGGTATATGGAGATGGAGATGGCGTCGGTTTGCCCACCAATGTATGCCACGACTTTTGCGGGCCCCGGCAGGCGCAGATTTGGTCGCGCTTTGAGCGCGGCGAAAGCCCGGATTTTGGCGGGTTGCCCAGGGTGTACGCGGGCTTTTGCCACGTTCTCGGCAGCAACGTCAACCCCGACCGCGAGCACCACGTCGGCTTCATGGTCGCCGACGAGGGCGGCCATCACAAACTGTATTTGCGCTTCAGTTTTTTCACCGCCGTGCAGCCTTACGACGAACTGACCGCGGCGCAAGCCAGGGAGCGTTTTGTCGCGCCGGTGCTGCCGCTGTCGGTGCACGACGGCTACGCCTACGCCGAGATCGCCGACCGGCGGTTTTTCGCGCGCTACTGGTTGCGCCGCGACCGCGACCGCACGCTGCTAATCAGCTACTTCGGCCACCGCATCACCATCCTGTGCGATGCCGGCGCGAATCGGTATTGACGGGTTGACTTAGGTTGCTTGGACTTAGGTTGCTTGCTCAGGCCGAAGCGGTGGCGCTCATGGCCAGTTCGCCGCGGGGGTTGGCGGCCCACAGTTGCAGTTTTTCGGGGTGTTTTTTGACGCCGATGGTGAGCGGCTGAGCGCCGAAAAGCGGGCTGACGGCGCGAAACTCAAAGCCGTCCAACGCCGCGCCATCGCGGTGTTCGCCGGCCATGCCCACCAGCAGGGTGGCGGTCAGGGGGCCGTGAACCACGAGGCCGGGGAAGCCTTCGACGTTGCGGCAGTATTCCCTGTCGTAGTGAATCCGGTGGCTGTTGAAGGTCAGCGCAGAGTAGCGAAACAGCATGACGTTGGTGGGGGTGATTTGCACGGTCGCGTCCGCTTCCGCCGCTTCGGGGGCCGCAGGGATGGTCGGGACGGGTGCGTTGCCGTCGTGTTCCTGGCGATAGACGATGTCGTGTTCCTCGGTCATTTTCAGGGTTGAGCCGGCGAGGAATTCGTGGCGCACGGTCACGAAGCACAACTCCCCGGCGCGCCCGGTTTTTCGCACCACGTCGGCAATGGTGGATTGCTTGCGGATGGACTCGCCGATGCGCAGCGGCTCGATGAAGCGCAGCCGCCCGCCGGCCCACATCCGCCTCGGCAACGCCACCGGCGGCAGGAATGCGCTGCGCGCGGCGTGGCCGTCTCGGTCCAGTTCCCGCAACGGCGCGGCTTCAAGAAAAAACAACCAGTGCCACGCGCGGGGCAGCGGGTCGCCGTTCCGGGGCGGCGTTGGCGACATGGGCGACGTTGGCGGCCACTCAAGGGTGGCGCGCATCCGCGCCACGGGCTCCGGGCGGATGACGTCGGTGAGCGACCGCTGATTGCCGATCCAGCGGCGCAGCAAGTCGGGATCAAGGGTGGGGGTGGCTTCGGTGGGGCGGTCGTTCATTGTGTATGGGTTCATTAATTCACTGACAAATACGGACGGCGCGCGACCTGTCCTTGCTTACGCCTCTGCCGTCATTCTCGAGCGTTAGTGTCCGTTGCCGCGCAAGCGGCTTACGGACACTTGCGTACTCGGGAATCCAGCGGCACACCACCCGCCGCCGGTTTAACCCCTGGATTCCCGAATAGCGATGAAAAATATGGTCGCTATCGCTCCCTATTTTTCTATCGTTCGGGAATGACAGCGAGGTTTGGACTGGATTTCCGAATGCGATGAAACAAACGCTCGCTACGCTCCCTGTTGTTCTATCGTTCGGGAATGACGGGAGATTTTTCATACTGTCAGTGAATTAGTGACCTTCTACGGGAACGACATAGTTCAAGCCCATGCGCCCGCCGTCGGGGTAGATGGTCTGGCCGGTGATGTAACTGGAATAATTGCCGGCCAGGAAGACCGCGACTTTGGCGACTTCGTCGGGTTCGCCGGGGCGTTGCATGGGCGTGCGCGACAGCACTTCGCGCAGTTTCTGCGGGTTGTCGGCGATGCTGCGGAACAGGTCGGTGTTGATGGAGCCGGGGCCGATGCCGTTGACGCGCACCCCGTGGCCGGCCATTTGGATGCCGAGGCACTTGGTCCACTGGTTGACCCCGCCCTTGGCGATGACGTAGGGGGCAATGGCGGGGATCGCGAGCACTGCGTTCAGCGATGACATGTTGATGATGACGCCCCGGCAGCCATCGGCGTCGGCTTCCTGGGCGGTCATTTGCCGCGCCGCAATCTGGCCGGTGAGGAACACGCCGCGCAGGTTGACGGCGAGCACGCGGTCGAAATCCTCGACCTCCAGTTCGAGTATGTCGGCGGCGTGGACGATGCCGGCGTTGGCGATCACGGTGTCTATGCGGCCGTACTGCGCCACGGCAAAATCCATCAGCGACTGGATGGCCGCTTTATCGGTGACGTCGCAATGCCGGTAGCGCGCCTCGCCGCCGGCGGCGCGGAGTTGCGCGGCGGCTTGCTCGCCGGCGTCGTCGAGCACGTCCGAGAGAATGACCACGGCGCGCTCTTTGACGAAGCGTTGCGCGCAGGCGAGGCCGATGCCGCGCGCGGCGCCGGTGATGACGGTGATTTTATTTTTCAGCATTGGCCTGCGCCTGTCCGCCGGGGGTTGGGGTTGGGATTTGGATTTCAATGACCGCGGGGCGCTTGGCGCGGGTGGCTTGTTCAAATACGCCTGCGAACTCAGCGGTACGCCGGACCACGGCACCGAACGCCCCGCAGGCTTGGGCGAGGGCGGCGAAATCCGGGTTTTCGAGGGCGGTGGCCACCGGGCGACCGGGGTAGTGGCGTTCCTGGTGGGCGCGGATGGTGCCGTAGCAATGGTTGTTGATGATCAGGAAAATCACGTTGAGGCGGTATTGTACGGCGGTGGCGAGTTCCTGGCCATTCATCAAAAAACAGCCGTCGCCGGAGAACGACACCACCGTGGCTTCCGGGTGGAGGATTTTGGCGGCGATGGCGGCGGGGACGCCGTAGCCCATGGAACCGTTGGTGGCGGCGACCTGGGTGTTGGGGCGGCTGAACTGGTAGTTGCGCTGGGCCCATATCGTGTAGTTGCCGGCGCCGTTGGTGATGATGCTGCCGGCGGGCAGGCGGTGGCGCAGGTGGGCCATGATTTTGTCCATTCGCAGGGGCGCGCCCTGGTCTCGCGGCTGGTGTATGAAGTCAAGATAGGATTGCCGGGCGGCGGTGATGCGTTCGGCGCGTTCGGCGTGATTGGCGTTGTTGGCGTTGTTGGACGGGATGGCCGCCGCCGCATTGAGGAACGCTTCGGCATCGCAGTCAACGCCGAGTTCGGCGCGGTACACCGAATTCAGTTCCGCCGCCGCCGGGAACACGTGCACCAGTTTTTGTTGGCCGCTGGAATCGAATTCGGGAACCTCAAACAAAGTGTAGCCGGAAGTGGTCATCTCCCCCAGCCGCGCACCCAGCGCGATCACCAGATCCGAGCCTTTGACCAGATCAACCAGGCCGGGGTTGGGGCCGATGCCGAGTTCGCCGGCGTAGTGGGGGTGGGTGTTGTCGAACATATCCTGGCGGCGGAACGCGCAGGCCACCGGGACGCGGTGTTTTTCGGCGAACGCCGCCAGCGCGTGGTTGGCGCCGGGCGTCCACGCCGCGCCGCCGAAAATGACCACCGGGCGTTGGGCGTTTTGCAGCAGTTCGCCAAACCGGGCGATGGCACCGGCGGGCGGGGTTTTGGCGGGGCGCACCGGCGCATCAAAATCCGCGACGGCCACTTCATCGCGAAGCATATCCTCGGGCAATTCCACCACCACCGGCCCCGGGCGGTCGCAAATCGCCGTGGCCCAGGCGTCGTGCAACTGCTGCGGGATGTCCGCGGCGCGCTCAATCCGCAGCACCGCCTTGGCGACGCCGTCATAGACCCGGCGGTAGTCCAGTTCCTGGAACGCTTCGCGGCCCCGTTCATGGCGCGGGTTCTGGCCGATGAACAACAACAGCGGCGTGGAATCCTGAAACGCGGTGTGGACGCCGATCATGGCGTTGGATGCGCCCGGCCCGCGGGAGACGAAACAAATCCCCGGTTGGCCGCTCAACTTGCCGCACGCTTCGGCCATGTACGCGGCGCCGCCTTCCTGTCGGCAAACGATGAGTCGGACGCGGCGGCGGCGTTCGTAGAAAGCATCAAGGGCGGCAAGGTAACTCTCGCCGGGGACGCAGAACACGTGCGCCACGCCGTTGGCGATCAGGCCGTCCACCAGCACCTGGCCGCCGCTGCGTTTGCCGGGTTTGGCTGGGGGCATTGAGGGGTAAGCCGGTTCAGAAAAAAAAAGATAAAAGAATTCCGCCGCCCGAAGCATACCGCAAATCGCGCCCCCCGGGACGGCAAAGGGCGGCGTTTCGTGCTAGATTTCGCCTTGTGAATTTTCGTACTCTTCGGATGTACTCTTCGGATGGCGTAATCCCTTGATCATGCCCGCAAAAAAACCAGATACAAAAACCCAAGCGCAGCCGGCTTTTGACGTCGAGGCCGTGCGCCGCCAGTTTCCTATTTTGAGCCGGAAGATCAAGGGCAACCCCCTGGTCTATCTCGACAACGGCGCGTCCTCGCAGAAACCCCGGCGCGTCATTGACACCATTGAACACTACTACCGCGAGTTCAACGCCAACATCCATCGCGGCGTTCACCACCTGAGCCAGGAGGCGACCCGCGCCTACGAGGAGGCGCGGGAAATCGTCCGCGCCTATATCAACGCCGCAGACGCCGGCGAAGTTTTGTTGACCAGCGGCACCACCGAGAGCATCAACCTGGTGGCGTCTTCCTGGGGCCGCAAGCACCTGGGGGCGGGGGACGAGGTCATCGTCTCCACCATGGAGCATCATTCCAACATCGTGCCGTGGCAGTTGGTGTGCGAAGAACGCGGCGCGAAGTTGCGGGTTTTGCCGATTACCCAATCCGGCGAGTTGCGCATGGACGCCTTTGAAGAGTTGCTGTCGGAGCGCACCCGAATGGTGGCCACCGCCCATATATCCAACGCCCTGGGAACCATCAACCCGGTGGAGCGGATCATCGAACTGGCCCACGCGCGGGGGGTTCCGGTGTTGCTGGACGGCGCCCAGGCGGCGCCCCACATATGCGTTGATATGCGCGCCCTGGATGTGGATTTTTATGCGTTTTCCGGGCACAAGGTGTTCGGCCCCACCGGGGTCGGGGTGTTGTACGGCAAGGCGTCGCTGCTCAACGACATGCCCCCCTACCAGGGCGGCGGCGAGATGATAGAGCGCGTGACTTTTGAGAAAACCACCTACGCCGGCCTGCCCCACAAGTTCGAAGCCGGGACGCCGAACATCGTCGGCGGCATCGGCCTCGGCGCGGCGCTGGCGTGGTTTGAGCAGTACGACGCCGGCGCGGTCGCCGCCCACGAACAGGACCTCCTCGAATACGCCACGGCCAAACTCGCCGCCATCCCCGGCCTCACCATCATCGGCACCGCCCGGCGCAAAGCCTGCGTGATTTCATTCCTGCTGGAAGGCACCCACCCGTTCGACGTCGGCGCGATCCTCGACCAGCAGGGAATCGCGGTGCGCACCGGGCATCACTGCACCCAGCCGCTGATGGATTTTTACGGCACGCCGGGCACGGTGCGCGCTTCGTTCGCGGTCTACAACAATCGCGCCGACGTGGACGCGCTGACCGCGGGGGTTGAACGCGCCGCGAAAATGCTGGGCTGAGCCGGCCCGCGACCATGAACATCAACCACATCCAGGACGCCATCATTGAGGAATTCGGTTTCTTCGAGCAGTGGACCGACCGCTACGAATACATCATTGACCTCGGCAAAAAACTGCCCATCATTGACCCGCGCTACAAAACCGATGAGCACCTGATTCGCGGGTGCCAGAGCCAGGTGTGGTTGCGCGCGGAGTTGAACAACGGCACGCTCGGCTTCACCGCCGACAGCGACGCGGTGATCACCAAGGGCATTATCGCGCTGCTGGTGCGGGTGCTGGCGGATCAGAAACCCGAAGACATCGCCAACACGGATCTGTATTTCATCAACGCCATCGGCTTGCAGGAGCACCTGTCGCCGACCCGCGCCAACGGCCTGGTCAACATGGTGAACACCTTGAAAAGCATTGGCCGGGATTTCAGCCGGGCGCACTAAACACTAGCCGGTGCCGGGCGCTTTTTTCCGCCGCAACCAGTCCCGCCTGACAAACTCCGTAACCCCCGCCGAGATAATCAGCACCGCGCCGATAAACTCCCGCGGCCCGAAAGGCTCATCGGTGAAAAGCGAAGCGGTGATGATGCCGATGGCGACTTCCATCATCAGCAGGATGGCCACGCGCCCCGGCTCAATGCGGCCGCCGCCGTAAAAGGTCAGCCACACCACGGGCAGGTTCCAGACGAAGGCGAAACCCAGCAGCCACGCCAGCGAGGTGGGCGTGAGGTCGAAACCGCCGGTCCATTCGCGCCCGCCGGGGATCATGGTCAGGGCGGCGAAGATCAATGAAGCAAAAATAAACTGCAACGCCACCTTGTCCGCTACGGGATGCGCCGGCGTGCGCTGGGTGTACGCCATGGCCAGCCCCCAGGCGACGCCGGACGCCAGCCCCAGCCATTCCCCCATATCCCGTGGCAGCGGGCTGGCGTTGTCCACTTCCAGTATCACCAGCATACCGGCGAGGCCAAACACCAGCGTCAGGACGCGGCGCGGGGTGATGGGTTGGCCGAGCATGAAGCGCGCCAGCAGCGTGCTCCACACCGGCGTCAAATAAAAAAGCAAAATCACCCGCGCCACCTGGCCGCGCAACACGCCCTCGGCGTACAACGCCAGCGCGCACGCAAAGAAAAACGCGCCGAAAATCAACGGCCAGCCCGCCGCCATAATTCTTTTGCGTTGCACGACCACCACCGGCAACATCACCAGCAACGGAATCAGCAACCCGCCGCCGGTCGCCCAGATGCTACCGAAGCCGAGAGCGTCGAGTTTGCGCAGGGGAATCCACCAGGTTCCCCACAACACCGTGGAAGCGAGGATGGCAAGGGTCGGGCGGATGGTGGAGGTGGCGATGGTGATAAAGGTGGGGGGGATGGGGGGGATTATGGCATGGGAGGGCGGGGCGCACGCGTTTTGTGGGGGGCGTGATGCGCTTTTGTGGGGGTGGGGGGGTAGTCGGGTGTGTTTTGTGCGCGTGACGCGCGTTTGCGGGGGGAGGGGGCGGGGACCCCCGCGCCCCCCTGTGCGGCGCGGGGAAACTCCTGTTTCCAGCGCCGCGCGCACATCCCTGTGCGCGACAGTCCGGCTGGCGCCGGAAGGGTTTGAATAACGGCGGGAACTTTGTGCGCGAACAGGGACAGGTCGCGACCTGTCCCTGCGCCGGAGCAAATTGATGCCGGATTCCGGCTTCCTTTGTTGCGCTTTGGACTGGAAGCTGTCGGTGCCGGCGCGGTGGATCAGGAAGCCGGTTTCTCCGGTTCGCTGATTTCGATTTCGGCGTTGGCCATCCAGTTCGCCATTCCCAGCCAGTGGAAGCACGGCTCGTCGGCGTTGAATGGCCGCAGCGGCGCGGTGATTAGCTCCGGGTGGTCGTAGAGCAACTCATCGGTTAGCGGAACAAAAACTTTCTGGCCCATGTCGGCTTTCCTCCGATTCATTTGCAAAACTGCAAGTCGCGCAGGGCACCGGCGAATCAGTCAGGCTGCACCGGCGGCGCTTCGGTTTTTCGCATTCATAACGAACGCAACCTATTACAACCCCGTGGTATGGCGTCAAACCGAGTTAACAAGTGGTATTGTTATGGCACTTGAGCGGGTATTCCCGTGCGGCGGTTTTCCGGGGTTTCATGCGTTATACTTGGGCTGACCGGCAAAACGCCGATTTCCAAACAACAGCCGCCATTCATGTCAAGAACCATCGCCATCGTTGAAGACGACGCCGACCAGCGCGACAACTACGCGCACGCGCTGAAGTCCCAGGGCTACACCATCCACGCCTACGGCAACCGCCGCACGGCGCTCGAGGGTTTCAAGAAAAACCTGCCGGACCTCGCCATCCTCGACATCATGCTGGAGGATGAAATGGACGGCGGCTTTGACCTGTGCCGGGACCTGCGGCAGAAAAGCCCGCATTTGCCGATCATTTTTCTGACCGCCAGGGACAGCGACATTGACCGGGTTTCGGGCCTGCGGCTGGATGCCTGGGACTACATCACCAAGCCGGTCAACTTGCAGTTTCTGGCGGTGCGGGTGTCGTCGTTGTTTCGCATCGCCTCAATGCTGCAAACCGACGCGCAGCAGCCGTCTGCGCTGGTGCTGGGGGATCTGGAACTCGATCAGAACACCATGTCGGTGAGCTGGAAAGGGCGGGTGCTGAACCTTACGCTGACCGAGTTCTGGCTGATCGAGGCGCTGGCGCGGCATCCCGGCCACGTCAAAACCTACCAGGCGTTGATGCAGACCACGCGCCAGAGTTACGTGGAAAAAAACACCATCAACGGCTACGTGCGGCGCATCCGCAAAAAGTTCAAGGAAGCGGACCGGGATTTTTCGATGATCCAGACGGTGTTCGGCGCGGGCTACCGCTGGAAGCCCGACTGACCCGGCGCCCGCCCCAAGGACTCCGGCGTCCATGCTCCGACGACTGCGCGCAGTAAGCATCCAGGCCAGGCTGATCTGGCTGGTGCTGGCCCTGCTGATCATTCCCTGGATGGGCTATCACTACGTCCAGGAAATGCGCAAGTTTCTGCTCCAGGGCCAGCAGAACGCGCTGCTGCTGACCGCCAACGGCATCGCCACGGTGCTCGACGGCCGCTCCGAGTTGTTCAACCCGGCCACCGGCGTGCCCGAAGTGCTCGGCGAGAAGAACGACTTGTACGCGCACCGCCTCGACAACCCGGTGCAGCTGGACGGCAAACTCGGCGACTGGGGCGCGCTGCGCGAACACGCCACCTACCATACCGGCGGCGCGTTGTTCGTCTGCGATGAAAACTATAACCCGCGGTCGTTTTCCCTGCACAACGTGATCGGGCACTACGAAGGTTTCCTGTACGCCATGTTCGAGGTCAACGACCAGCGCGTGGTGTACCGCGATCTTGAGCGGCGGCAGTTGGACACCAGCGACCAGATCCGGATTTTGCTGCAGTTGCCCGACGCGACCCTCGAGCACTACCTGGTGGTGGCGCGCGCCCCGGGCCGCATGAGCGTCTACCTGGTGGACGCCGACTGGCGCCTGCCGCTGGAAGGCGCGGCGACCACCGAGTTCACCGCCGAGATGGCCGAGACCGACTGGGGCTACCAGGTCGAGTTGCGCATCCCGCGGGAGGTCATCGGTAGCCGCTCCAAACTCGGCTTTTTTGTGGTGGACGTGGACGACCCGGAGCAGCGCGACATTGCCGCCACCATCTCCACCTCGCCCCAGGTATCCGGCAGCGACCCGGCGCAGATACTGCTGAGCTCGCCGGAGCTGACCAAGATACTCCAAGGGCTCGATCAACCGCGCTCGCTAATCTGGATTCTCGACAAGCAACAACGCGTGCGCGCGGTGGTGGGCGGCCTTTCGGGGCCCGTTGACCGGGGCGAAATTGACTCGCCGATCGCGGGCTGGCTGCGGCAAATGTATCAACGCTTGCAGTCGCGCATCGCCGCGCTGCCGAAGCGCCCGGTGGAGCAGTTTGTCGACGTCCCCACCGACGTGACCCACCGCCCGGATAAAATTTTCAGCGCCATCCTGAAGGGCGAAGCGCGCGCCCACGCCCGCCCGTCGCTGGATCAAAAGGCGCAGATTATCGTGGCCGGGTATCCGATCAAGTCGGGGGATGAAATACTCGGCGCGGTGGTGGTCGAGCAGAGCAGCAACGTGGTGCTGGCGCTGCAATACCGCCTGCTGCGCAACCTTACGCTGGCCACCATCCTGGTGTTCGCGTTCGTGGTGGCGGCGCTTTTCATGTTCGCCTGGCGCCTGACCGGGCGGGTGCGGTGGCTGCACACCACCACCGAAAAAGCGATTACCGCCGAGGGGCGCGTGGTGGAGGCGCGGATACCGGTGCGCGGTTACCCCGCCGACGAACTGGGCGATCTGGGGCGCAGCATTACCGCCATGCTCAAGCGGCTGTCGGGCTACACCCGCTACCTCGAAGGGATGCCCGACACCCTCGCCCACGAGATGAACAACCCGCTCAACGTGGTCAGTTCATCGCTGCAAATACTGGAAGCCGACATCCCCGAAATACGGCAAAACCAGTACATGCAACGCGCGCGAACCGGCGTCGAGCGGCTGCGCGCCATCCTCACCAGCCTCACCGAAGCGGCCAACCTCGAAGAGGCGATGCGCGACGAAGTCAAACAGCCCCTCGACCTCGCGGCGCTGGTGCGCGAGTTCGTCGCCGGCTACCGCATCAGCCAGCCCGCCCACCGTTTTGACCTGCGGGCCGGCAGCGAGTCGTTGTACATCGAGGGCAACGCCGATCACCTGGCGCAACTGCTCGACAAACTGATCGACAACGCGGTGCAGTTCAGCCGCCCCGGCGGCGGGATCGTGGTGCGCGTGCGGCGGCGGGGGGGCAACGCCGAAATCGTCGTGCAAAACGAAGGCCGGACGCTGCCGGAAAATCTCCGCGACCGGCTGTTTGACCCCATGGTCTCCTACGGCAGAACCGACGTCAAACGCTCCCACCTCGGGCTTGGCCTGTTCGTGGTTCGGCTGATCACCGAATATCACCAGGGACGAGCGTGGGCGGAAAACCGCACCGACCCGCCGGGGGTTGCGGTAACGGTTTCAATCCCGGCGTTGAACCGCGCCGGCACCGGCCGCGCCATGAACGTCGCCCTGCCGGCGAGGTCGTGAGCGGCGAAACACTGCTGTTATTTTTTGTTGTATAGGTTCACTAATTCGCTGACAAATTTCATTCTACGCCGTCACTCCCGAGCGTTAATGTCCGTTGCCGCACAAGCGGCTTACGGACACTTGCGTACTCGGGACAATTTTGCCGGAAGCAAAATTGCGCGTAGCCCGCAGGGCGAGTATCAGGGACGATACGAGCAATCCAGCCCCAAAACCGCCATATTCCGCCCACTTTGGGGGAATGACATTTCTCTGGATTATGGTATAATCCGGCTAATTTCAGCCAACCGCACCACTGCCCTTTCAGGAGAATTCTCATGTCCCTTTCCCACTTCCCGTCCGTAGTCAAAAACCCGCTAAAACCGCATAAAACCACGCCTGCGGGCGTCTCAGCGGCCATTCCTGCCCCCCCCCCCCCCCCGATATACATAGTAAACCGCTAACCTTAGTAAACAAGGCATCCGCCCTCGCCCTGCTCGCCCTCGCTTTCACTTTCATCCCCGCCCACCACGCCTCGGCCCAAGCCGACCTCATGCCGACTTTTGGTAGCCAGACTTTCCCAAACCTGGTATTCACGCAAAACAAACCCATCACGCCCGTAACCCTGCCGGCGGCCACCGGCGGCGACCCGCCGCTGATGTACGGATTCCTCGCGCCGAACATTGTTCCAGGTCTGACTCTGGATGCGACTACGCACGTTCTCTCCGGTACACCGCGCTTTCCCGGTACCTTCCCCAATATCTTCGGCTTCACATACCTCGTTAGAGACAGCGATGGCGACCAAGTTTTCTTTCCACCGGATTTCACCATCGGCACCGAACCAGACACCACCCCAACCTTCGGCACCGCCACCATCCCCGACCAAACCTACACCGCCGACACCGCCGTCAACGTAACCCTGCCCACCGCCACCTTCGGCAACCGCGCCCTGACCTACACACTCACCCCGGCCCTGCCCGATGGCCTGACCTTTGACGGCACCGCCAACCCCCCGACCATCACCGGCACCCCGGCGGCAGCTATCGCCCAACAAACCCACACCTACACCGTTACCGACGACGACGGCAGTACCGCCGACCTGACCTTCACCATCGGGCCGCCATCCGCCGGCACCGAACGCGCTTTGGAAAAAACCCTGGCGGCGTTTGGCCGCGCCTTCGCCACAGGGACGGTGGGCGTATTTGAAGACTACCTGACCAACACCGGCGCAAGCGCAAACACCAGCCACTTCACCATCGGCGGCCACAAGTTTGACCTTGCGGCCGTAGGGACAGGTCGCGACCTGTCCGCACTCGCGCACTTGAACCGAAGCGGGAATCCAGTTCAAACCCTTCCGGCACAGCCGGACTGTCGCGCACAGGGATGTGCGCGCGGCGCTGGAAACAGGAGTTTCCCCGCGCCGCACAGGGGGGCGCGGGGGGTCTTCCCCCCGCAAACCCGCGTCACGCGCACCACAATGTCCGCCAAAGACCTGTTGATGAAAAGCGCGTTCCACTTCAACCTGAATGACGCCGCCACCGCCACCTCCGGCTGGAGCCTCTGGGCACGCGCCACCACCACCAACTTCGACGGCAAACCCGAAGACGACTTTGAACAAGACGGAGACGTAACCTCAACCTACCTCGGCACCGACTACCGCACCCCGAACGGCATCCGCCTCGGCCTCGCCATCTCCGAAACCAGCGGCGAAATAGATTATGACGACCAAGCAGACGACATCCAGGGCGATTTGGATGCCGACCTCACCAGCATCCTGCCCTATATTCAATGGCAACCCACCGACACCACCAACGCCTGGGTAGTCCTCGGCTACGGCGAAGGCGACGCTGAACTGTCCACGGACGGGGATGACGAAACCACCGACGTGGATATTGAAATGCAAATGATCGCCGCCGGCGTTTCCGGTGACCTGACCACGTACAAACGCAGCGAATGGTCGTGGAAAGCCAGCGCCTTTGCCGTGGAACTGGAATCCGAAGCCGATGAGGAAGCCGACCTGCCGGCAGTAACCGCAGACTCCCAACGCCTGCGCCTTGCCATGCAAGGCCGCGTACCGGGCGAGATAACCGCAGACGGCGCCCAATTCACCCCGAACTGGGAACTCGGCCTACGCTGGGATGACGGCGATGCCGAACAAGGCGGTGGTGCTGATTTGGGATTGGGCTTTGACTACCGCCACCCGGCGAGTGGTTTGAGCATGCAGGGGAAAGCCAATGCTTTGGTGGCGCACGAAGAAGAAGACTACGATGAATGGGATGCCAGCCTGCAACTACGCTTCGACCCCGGCACGCAGGGGCGTGGCATTACCTTCACTCTGGAACCCGACTGGACCAAAAACGGCCGTAGTCAAAAGATGGGAATGGACTTATCCAATGCATTGGGCAAATGGAGTAAACGCGGCTTGCGATTGGAATTGACCGGCGAACGCACCGAGAAAACCGATGACAACATCGGGCATAACATCCGGCTGACCGGTTCGTTACACTTCTAAATCGCACTGGATTCCCGAGAGCGCCAAGTGTCCGTAAGCCGCTACGCGGCAACGGACACTAACGCTCGGGAATGACGACAGAGTTGTTGCCACGCTCTCGGTGTCATACCCGCATTTGCGGGTAGTAGGGGCAGGTCGCGACCTGCCCCCGGCGATGCTTAGCCGCTACCCCAACCCTTCCTTACGCCTTTGCCGTCATTCCCGAACGATAGAAAAATAGGGAGCGCCAGCGACCATATTTTTCATCGTATCGGGAATCCAGTTTTTTTGGCCCGGCGCCAGCCGGACTGTCGCGCACAGGGGGGCGCGGGGGGTCTCCCCCCGCAAACGCGCGTCACGCGCCTCACCCGTCATTCCCGAACGATAGAAAAACAAGGAGCGCCAGCGACCGTTTGTTTCATCGCTTTCAGGAATCCAGTTCAATATCCGTCAGGTGTGAATTGTGGGGGGGGGGGGCAGCGGCAATCACACCGGCTCCAGGTTGGCGTAGGCGCATACCAGCCACTTCGACCCTGCGTCGTGGAAGTTGACCTGGATGCGGGCGTGTTCCCCCCGGCCTTCGAGATTGATCACCATGCCCTCGCCGAATTTTTTGTGGCGCACCCGGCGTCCCGGTTGTAATCCGTTAAAACCAGGATCGGGGCCGGCGGCTTTTGTGGCCGGACGCACCGCCGGGCGCACCAATGGCCGGGACAACGGACGAGTCATGCGCGCCGAGCGAATCTCTTCGATATGCCCCTGCGGAATCTCCCCCAGGAAGCGAGACGGCCGGGCGTAGTGCTCGCGCCCGTACAATCGCCGGATTTCCGCGTAGCAGATGGTCAGGCGTTGCATCGCGCGGGTCATGCCGACGTAACAAAGCCGGCGTTCTTCCTCCAGCCGGCCGGGCTCTTCCAGCGAACGCTGGTGGGGGAACAAACCCTCCTCCATGCCGCATAAAAACACCAGCGGAAACTCCAGCCCCTTGGCGGAATGCAGGCTCATTAACTGCACGCAGTCCTCCCATTCCTCGGCCTGGCCTTCCCCGGCTTCGAGCGCCGCGTTGGCGAGGAACAATGACAGCGCGTCCGACTCATCATCCTCGTCCGGGGCAAAGTTTCGCGCCGCGCTGACCAGTTCCTCAAGGTTCTCGACCCGCCCCTGGGCGCGTTCGCCGCGCTCATTTTTGAAATGCGCGAGCAGGCCGCTGTGGATCAGCACGTGGTCGGTCACCTCCCCCAGTTCAAGGTCGGCGGTGGCCGCGGCCAGCGCGTCTATCAACTCAAGGAACCGCGCCACCGCCGAACCGGCGCGGGGCGGCAACCCGCCTGCGGCGATGATTTCGCCGGCGGCCCGCCACTGGGAGATTTGTTTGTGGCGCGCGCGTTCGCGAATCTGCTCCAGGGTTTTGGCGCCGATGCCGCGGGTCGGCAGGTTGACGACGCGCTCGAACGCCGGGTCCGAGTCGCGGTTGGCGACCAGCCGCAGGTAGGCCAGCGCGTCCTTGATTTCGGCGCGCTCAAAAAACCGCAGGCCGCCGTACACCCGGTAGGGCATGCCGGCGGACAGCAACTGCTCTTCAAAGACCCGCGACTGGGCGTTGGAGCGGTACAACAACGCCACGCCGTCGCGCCGGTTGCCGCGCTCCACCCAGTGCTCGATGCTTTGCACCGCAAAGCGCGCTTCGTCAATTTCGTTGCTCGCGGCGTACAGGCGGATCGGCTCGCCGGCGGGGGCATCGGTCCACAACTCCTTGCCCAGCCGCCCGGCGTTGTTGGCGATGACCGCGTTGGCGGCGTTCAGGATGTTGCCGCTGGAGCGGTAGTTCTGCTCGAGGCGCAGGAGCGCGGCACCGGGAAAATCTTTTTCGAAACTCAGCAGGTTCTCCACCTTTGCCCCGCGCCAGCCGTAAATGGACTGGTCGTCGTCGCCCACGGCAAACAGATTGCCGTGGGCCGCGCTCAGCAGGCGCAGCCACCGGTACTGAATGGCGTTGGTGTCCTGGAACTCGTCCACCAGCACGTGTTGGAAGCGCTGCTGATAGGCCTCGCGAATGGTCTGGTTACGCTGAAACAATTCCAGCGTGCGCAGCAGGAGTTCGGCAAAATCCACCAGCCCGAAGCGCCGGCAAACCTCCTCGTAGGCGAGGTAGATGCGGTGCAGGGTCTGCTGCTGGACGTCGTTGCCCGCCGGCAGGTTTTGGGGGCGGCGCGCCTCTTCCTTGTGGGAGTTGATCATCCACTGCACCTGCCGGGGCGGCCAGTGCGCTTCGTCGAGGCTCAACTCCCGCAGCACCCGGCGGATCAGCCGGTATTGGTCGTCGCTATCGAGAATCTCGAAAGCCTGCGGCAGCCCGGCCTCCGCGAAGTGCATGCGCAACAGCCGGTGGCACAGGCCGTGGAACGTGCCCATCCACAGCCCGCCCGGGGGCACGCGCAGCAGTTCCTCAATGCGCCCGCGCATTTCCCTGGAAGCCTTGTTGGTGAAGGTGACCGCGAGAATGGCCGGCGGCGAAATCCGTTGCGCCCGCACCAGCCACGCAACCCGGTGGGTGAGCACCCGGGTTTTGCCGCTGCCGGCGCCGGCCAGCACCAGCAGCGGCCCCGGCGGCGCCTCCACGGCCCGGCGCTGGGCGTCGTTGAGGCCGTCAAAAATGGGCGAAGCATCCATCAATGGATTGTACCCGGTATCCGCAGCCGATAAAATTGACGGGGGCGGTGTGCGCACTATCCTAGCCTGATCCTGGCCTAATGCAACCGGCGAATCTGGCGCTGTTGCCGGCCCGCGCAAAGGGCATAATTGCGCGTGATGCGGCCAACCGGCCGCCGGTATTTCATATACCCCTTTCATGTAACCTCAACGGCGGACAGTAGCGATGAACAGAGCAATCAACCCCGTGGACGGCCCGGACGGCGTGGACAGCGGCAAAATCCTCAGCGATGACAAGGCTCACGTCTGGCACCACCTCAGCCAGCATAAACCCCTGGAAACCGCCGACCCCATGGTCATCGTTGAAGGCCGGGGCATGCGGATTCGGGACATCAACGGCAAGACCTACCTCGACGCCGCCTCCGGGGGGGTGTGGACCGTCAACGTCGGCTACGGCCGCGAAAGCATCGCCAAAGCGGTGCATGACCAGTTGCTGAAGATGTGCTACTTCGCCAACTTCGCCGGCAACATTCCCGGCACGCGCTTCGCCGAAAAACTGCTGGGGAAAATGCCGGGGCTGAACCGCGTGTACTATTCCAATTCCGGCTCCGAGGCCAACGAAAAGGGCTACAAACTGGTGCGCCAACTGGCGGCGTTGAAGAACAACGGCCAAAAACACAAAATCGTGTACCGCGACCGCGACTACCACGGCACCACCATCACCGCCCTCAGTTCAACCGGCCAGTCCCAGCGCAAAGACCAGTACGGGCCGTTCACGCCGGGCTTCGTCGAAATGCCCCACTGCCTCGCCTATCACGCGCCCAACGGCGATGATTCCGACTACGGTGTGCAGGCCGCCCGGGAACTGGAAAAAGTCATCCTCCGCGAAGGGCCGGACACGGTCGGGTCGGTGGTGCTCGAACCGATCACCGCCGGCGGCGGCGTGATCGTGCCGCCGCCGGGTTACTTTGAAACCATCGGCGAGATCTGCCGCAAGTACGGCGTGCTGCTGCACATGGACGAGGTGGTGTGCGGCCTCGGGCGCACCGGCAAATGGTTCGGCTACCAGCACTTCGGCGTCAAACCCGACATCGTCACCATGGCCAAAGGCATCGCCAGCGGCTACGCCGCCATTTCCGTCACCGTCACCACCGAAGACCTGTTCAACGAGTTCCTCGCCGAACCCGGCGAAAAACTGCACTACTTCCGGGACATCAGCACCTTCGGCGGCTGCGCCGGCGGCCCCGCCGCCGCCCTCGAAAACCTGCGCATCATCGAAGACGAAAACCTGCTCGAAAACGCGGCGGTGATGGGCGATTACCTGATGGACCGCTTGCTGGAACTGCAGGACAAACACGCCATCATCGGCGACGTGCGCGGCAAGGGCCTGTTCGCCGGCGCCGAGTTGGTCGCCGATCGCGCCACCCGCGAACCCGTTGACGAATCCGTCACCGCCGCCGTGGTCGCCGACTGCCTCAAACAGGGCGTGATGATCGGGCGCACCAACCGCAGCTTCCCCCGGCACAACAACACCCTGTGCCTGAGCCCGGCGTTGATTTGCACCAAAGACGACCTCAACGAGATCGTTGCCGCGCTGGATAACGCGCTGGGGGGTGTGGCGAACCGCGCTTGAACGCTTGAATGTAAGTAGTGGTGGCTACGCCCTGGCTCGAACAGGGGACCTCATCATTATGAGTGATGCGCTCTAACCGGCTGAGCTACGTAGCCACGGGGGGATTTCGCGGAGGTGCAACGGCGCGAAGAATAGCGCAAACCCCGTGACGGCGCAATAGCGGCGTGGCCGGGGCGGCGCGGTGTTATACTGCGCCGATGCCCGACCACCACATCAAAACCCAATCGTGATCGTGAAGCGCGTGCTGGTCACCGGTGGCGCGGGTTATATCGGCTCCCATACCGCCCTGCGGCTGGTTGAGGCGGGGCACGACGTGGTAGTGCTCGACAACCTGTACTCCGGGCATCGTTGGGCGGTGCCGGAGCGGGCCGGGTTTGCGGAGGGGAACATCGCCGACCGGGAGTTGGTGGGCAACATTCTCCGCGAGCGGCGCATTGACGCGGTGATACATTTCGCCGGTCATATCGTGGTTCCCGAGTCGGTGGAAAATCCCGGCAAGTACTACCGCAACAACGTAGTCGGCTCGTTCAACCTGATAGAGGCCTGCATCGCCGGCGGAGTCGGCCACTTCGTGTTTTCATCGAGCGCCGCGGTCTATGGGATTCCGCGCAACGGTTCGCCCGGCGGCGGCATCACGGGCACGGGTATCGCGGAAACCGCCGACCCCGCGCCGATCAATCCCTACGGAAGCGGCAAACTGATAACCGAATGGACCCTGCGGGATCTGGCCGCCGGTGCCGGGGGGCGCTTCAAGTTCGTGGCGTTGCGCTACTTCAACGTCGCCGGCGCCCGCGCCGACGGCACACTCGGCCAGGCCACGCCCCGGGCCACGCACCTGATCAAGGTGGCGTGTCAGGCGGCCTGCGGGGTGCGGGACGGCCTGAGCGTGTTCGGCGACGACTACCCGACCCCCGACGGCACCTGCATCCGCGACTACATCCACGTCGAAGATCTGGCCGCGGCCCATCTCGACGCCCTCGACTACCTGGACGCGGGCGGCGAGAGCGCGGCGATGAACTGCGGTTACGGGCACGGTCACAGCGTCAGGGAAGTGATCGAATGCGTCAAAGCGGTCAGCGGCGTGGATTTTCCGGTGACCATCGCGCCCCGCCGGGCCGGCGACCCGCCCGCGCTGGTGGCCGACAACGCCCTGATTCGCCAACGCCTCGGCTGGACTCCGCGCTACGACGACCTGACCACCATCTGCCACACGGCGTACCGGTGGGAACAGGCGTTGTTGAAACGCTGAGCGGCGGCCTGAATGGTGGTCAACGCCAACGCATCCGCATCATGCAGTTGATCAGCCGCGACCCCCGGTTTTGACCGAGCACCCGAACAATCCCGCCTCGCGGTTGTGGCGGAAGGATGTGTCGCTGTGGCAGTCTGCGGCGGACCACGCCGATGCCATCACCGCCCGGCTCGGCTGGCTGCACGGCGTTGAATGGATGCAGGCCCGCGCCGGCGAACTGCGCGCATTTGCCGGGCAAATCGCCGAATCCGGCCACTACGAGCGGGCGATTTTGCTGGGCATGGGCGGGTCAAGCCTCGCCCCGGCGGTGTTTGCCTCGTTGTTTGAGCCCGCGCCGGGCGGTTTGCCGCTGGCGGTCGTAGACACCACCCACCCCGGCGAGATCGCCCGCATCGCCGATGGCGACCTGCGCCGCTGCCTGTTCATCGTCTCCAGCAAATCCGGCGACACCGTTGAAACCATCGATCTCTATCATTTCTTCCACGCACAACTGGCGGCGCAGTGCGATGACCCCGGCGCCCGCTTCGTGATGATCACCGATGAAGGATCAAACCTCCACCGCCTGGGACAATCGGGTCCGTGCAACAAAATCTTCCTCAACCCGGACGACGTCGGCGGGCGCTACTCCGCGCTCAGTTACTTCGGCATGGTACCCGCCGCGTTGCTGGGGGTGGATATTGACGAACTGCTCGGGCGCGCCCAAAGATTTTGCGCGACCACGAAAGCCGACGACCCGGCGCAAAACCCGGCGCTGGCCCTGGGAATGTTCCTCGGCCGCAGCGCCCTTGCCGGCAGGGATAAACTGATCTTGCGCCTGCCCCGCCGCCTCGGCGTCTTTGGGTTGTGGGTCGAGCAACTGATCGCCGAGAGCACCGGCAAAGACGGCAAGGGTCTGGTGCCGGTGGTGGCCGGCAACAGTGGACTTGGCCCGGAAAGTAACTTGTATGGCGGCGGCGCAGACCGGATCAACGTCCGCATCGGGTATGACGACCAAAAACAACGGGCCGATCAAGCGACGGATGCGACGGACTGGACGCTGCCATTCGACGACCCGTACCAACTCGGCGCCGAATATTTCCGCTGGCAAGTCGCCACCGCCGTCGCCGCCGCCTGCATCGGCGTCAATCCCTTCGACCAACCCGACGTGGCGCAGAGCAAAAAAACCACGGCTCTGTTCATCCACGGGAGCGAACAACCGCCCGCGCCCGCCTGCCGGGGCGAGCACTACGACTTGCACTATCCGCCCCATCTCGACGCCGGCGCGCCACCATCCGGGCATTCGTCCCAAGACCTCATCGCCGAATTCCGCCGCACCCTGGAACCGGGCTGCTACCTGGGCCTGCTGGCGTACCTGCCCGAAGACCCGCGCATCCTGTCGCTGCTGCAAACCCTGGGCGCGCGGGCCGCCGGCCGGTGGGGCATCGTCACCACCCTCGGCATCGGCCCCCGCTACCTGCATTCCACCGGACAGCTGCACAAGGGCGGACCGCCCGGCGGCCGCTTCATTCAGTTCATCGCCGACGCCGATGCCGGCGGGGCTGATGGAGCCGACCAGCCGGTGCCGCAACGAGATTACACCTTCGGGGAGTTGTACCGGGCCCAGGCCGACGGGGATTTTTCGGTGCTGGGGCGGCGTGGCGCGGTGATGCGCGTGCGCTTGAAAGCGGATAGACTGCGGGCGTTGGCGGCCTTTGTGGACGACTTCACCGGCCCGCAATCATAACCAACGCAACCGCCACGATTTTCACGCGACCCTCATATAATTTCGGGATGATGACTTTTCAACAACTGATCATGGCGCTCCAGGAATACTGGGCGAAGCAGGGATGCGTCATCATGCAGCCCTACGATATGGAGGTCGGCGCCGGCACTTTTCATCCGTCAACCTTTCTCGCCGCGGTGGGGCCGGAGCACCTGCGGGCGGCCTACGTGCAACCATCGCGGCGGCCCGCCGACGGCCGCTACGGCGAAAACCCCAACCGATTGCAGCACTATTTCCAGTTCCAGGTGGTGCTCAAACCGTCCCCCGATGATTTCCAGGAACGCTACCTGGACTCCCTGGCCGCCCTCGGATTGGACTTTCTCAAAGACGACGTGCGCTTCGTTGAAGACGACTGGGAATCCCCGACCCTCGGTGCCTGGGGGCTGGGCTGGGAAGTGTGGCTGAACGGCATGGAGGTTACCCAGTTCACCTATTTCCAGCAGGTCGGCGGCCTCGACTGCCGGCCGGTTACCGGCGAGATCACCTACGGACTTGAACGCATCGCCATGCACCTGCAAGGCGCCGACAACCTGTTCGACCTGGTGTGGAGCGACGGCCCGGCGGGGCGCTACACCTACCGCGACCTGTACCATCAAAACGAGGTCGAACAATCCGCCTACAACTTTCGGCACGCCGATGTGGACGACCTGTGCAAACAGTTCGACGCCGCCGAGCGGATGTGCCGCGTTCTGCTGGAGCATCAACTGCCGCTGCCGGCCTACGAGCAGACCCTGCGGGCTTCGCATACCTTCAACCTGCTGGACGCCCGCCGCGCCATCGGCGTCACCGAACGGGCGCGGTATATTGGCCGCGTGCGCGCGCTGGCGCGCGGGGTTGCGCAGGGTTATTACGACAAGCGCGAGGCACTGGGTTTCCCCCGGCAGCCGGGTAGCAGCGGCGGCAAAAAAACCCGGCGCGGGCCAACATAATGGTAATGGCACCAAAAAAAACCCGCCCCACAAACGGTCCCGCCGTGCGGCGCGCCAACCTGCTGATCGAGATCGGCGTTGAGGAACTGCCGCCGCGGACCTTGCAGACGCTGGCCGAAGCATTCGCCGCCGGGCTTGTGCGGGGGCTGGTGGAAGCCGGGGTGCTCGATGACGGGCCGGACAACCATCATTGTTTCGCCACCCCCCGGCGGCTGGCGGTGCTGGTGCGCGGCGTGGCGGCCCGGCAGCCGGGATATGTGACGGAGCGTCGCGGGCCTTCGCTGCGGGCGGCTTACGACGACCACGGCAAGCCGAGCCGGGCCGCGGAGGGCTTTGCCAAATCCTGCGGCGGCGGGGTTACCGTGGCGCAACTCGATACCCTGAAGAACGAACAAGGGGCGTGGCTGGTGTACCGGCAAAAGGTCGCCGGGCTACAACTGGCGGAGATCGTCACCGACTGCCTCGGCGAAAGCGTGCGGCGCTTGCCCATCGCCCGGCGCATGCGCTGGGGGGCGCGTTCGGTGGAGTTCGTCAGGCCGGCGCACTGGCTGCTGGCCTTGCACGGCGCCGGCGTACTCAAGAGCCAAGTGCTGGGCCTAAAAGCGGATCGCTTCACCCGTGGCCACCGCTTCCACGCCACGGGCAAACTGCGAATTTCCAACGCCGATGCCGATGCCGACGCCGATGGTTATGCCGCGTTGCTCGAATCCGAAGGCAGGGTGATCGCGGATTTTGACCGGCGGCGGGGCGTCATCCAAAAACAACTCGCGCAACTGGCCGCCAAAGCCGGGGCGCGGGTGGTGGCCGACGCCGGCCTGTTGGAGATGGTCACCGGCATGGTGGAATGGCCACGGGCATCATTGGGCGCGTTTGACGGTGCGTTCCTGAAACTTCCGGGCGAAGTGCTGGTGTCGTGCATGGGCGAACACCAAAAGTATTTCCACCTCACCGATGCCAAAGGCAAACTGCTGCCCCGCTTCATCGCCGTCAGCAACATCGCGAGCAAATCCCCGGCGCGGGTGCGGCGGGGCAACGAGCGCGTGCTGCGGGCGCGGCTCGCAGACGCCGAATTTTTCTGGAACAGCGACCTCAAAACGCCCCTGGCATCGCGCACCGAGGAACTCAAGGGCGTGTTGTTTCACAACCGCCTGGGCTCGCTCCACGACAAGACCGCGCGCGTCTCGCAACTGGCGCGCTTCACCGCCGAGCAACTGAACACCGACGCCGACAATGCCGCGCACGCGGCGTTGTTGTGCAAGGCGGATCTGGTGACCGGCATGGTCGGCGAGTTTCCCGAACTGCAGGGCACCATGGGCCGCTACTACGCGAAAAAAGCCGGGGAGGACAAACCGGTGGCGGAGGCCATCGAGCAGCACTACTGGCCGCGCTATTCCGGCGACCGGCTGCCGCGCACTCCGCTTGCCCAAAGCGTGGCGGTGGCCGACCGCATTGATTCCCTGGCGGGCATTTTTGCCGGCGGCGAAATCCCCACCGGCGACAAGGATCCTTTCGCGTTGCGCCGCGCCGCCCTCGGCGTGCTGCGCATTCTCATCGAGAAACAACTGGACCTGGATTTGCATCAACTGCTGCAGGCCAGCCGGGATATTTATCAAACCGCCGCCGGTGCCGGTAGCGTCACCGTGACGCCGGACGCGGAAACCATCGAGCGGGTGTTCGAGTTCATGCTCGAGCGGCTCAAGGCCTACTACCAGCCGATGGGATACACTGCCGCGCAACTGGCCTCGGTGATGGCGTGCCGGCCATCCAAACCGCTGGATTTTGACCGCCGCCTGAAAGCCCTCAGCCACTTCTTCGCCGAACGCCCGGAAGCCGCCGAATCACTGGCGGCGGCCAACAAGCGAATCGCCGGCATTCTGGGCAAAGCGGTTGGGGATTTTTCCGCACCGGCGCGCTATGACGAAACCTTGTTCCGGGAAAAAGCCGAAACCGAACTCGCGCGGCAACTCGACCGCATCGGCGCGCGCGCGCGGTCGTGTTTTGCCGACAATCGCTATGACCGGGGTTTCGCGGCCCTGTCCGAACTCCGGCGGCCGGTGGACTTGTTTTTCGATGAAGTGATGGTGATGGACGAAGACGCCGTAATCCGCAACAACCGCCTGGCGTTGCTGGGCCGCATCCGCGAATTGTTCCTCGACGCCGCCGACATATCCTGCATGGGAGCCGAGCGATGAACGATCCCGGTCCCGACCACGACTCCTTTCAAGCGATGATGGCCGAAGTGCGGGCGTTCCACGAAAAACACCGCTTTGCCGAGCGCGGCGGCGAAGACATGGCCTACCGGATCTCGCTGATGGCCGAGGAGTTGGGAGAGATTTCGGCGTGCGTGACCAAGGGCAAGCCCAAGGCCCGGCTGGCGGAAGAATGTGCTGACTTGCTGATCCTGCTGCTGGGCAACGCCATCGCCGCGGACTTCGACCTGGCGCGGGCCTTCCGGGAAAAAATGACCACCATCAACCAACGCGGCAGCCGCATCGTGGACGGGCGTGTGCGGGTGTCGAACTTCGGCGACCGCGAAAAACAAACCGGAGAAGACGTTGAGTAAACGGCTGATCATCCTCGACCGGGACGGCGTGATCAACCGCCTTTGTCCGCGGGGCGTCGCAAGCCCGGAAGAATGGGAAGCGCTTCCCGGCAGCCTTGAGGCCATCGCGCGGCTGTGCCGGGCGGACTACCGCGTGGTCATCATCACCAACCAATCGGGCATCGCCAGGGGGTTGTACAGCATCAACACCTTGAACCGGATTCACCAGAAAATGCTCGACGAACTGCAGCCCGCGGGCGGCGAAATAAGCGCCGTTTTCTTCTGCCCCCACGGCCCCGACGAGGGTTGCGAATGCCGCAAACCCAAACCCGGATTGTTCCTGGAACTGGCCGAGCGGTTGCAGTGCGATTTGCGCGAAGTGTGCGCCGTGGGCGATTCCATCCGCGACCTTGAGGCCGCGCACAACGCCGGGGCAAAACCGGTGCTGGTGGAAACCGGCAACGGCCGCACAACCGCCGAAGAGTTGGCGAACGCGCAACGGCAACCGCAACTCGGCGACGTGCCGGTCCACCGCGACTTGGCCGCATTCGTCTCCACCCTGCTGGCGTCCGAGGCCGCGCCGGCGGATCAATAGCCGCCGCCGGGCCGCCGATCAAACGCCGATGACGCCGCTGCGCTCACTGATTTTTCTCAGCGGACAAATCCTCAGCGCGGTGTTGATCAGCCCGGTCGCGCTGCTCTGCCTGGCCCTGCCGTCGCTGTGGCGGGCGCGCGTCATCTCCTCGTGGGCGCGCTTCAACATCTGGTCGTTGAAACACGTTTGCGGCATCACCTTTGCCGTAACCGGAACGGAAAACATTCCCGCGCGGCCGGCGGTGCTGATCTCGAATCACCAGTCGGCCTGGGAGACGCTTTGCTTCCAGTTAATTTTTCCGCCGCAGTCGTACATCCTGAAATGGCAGTTGTTGTGGATTCCGTTTTTCGGCTGGGGACTGGCCGCCAACCGGCCGGTGGCGATCAACCGCTCGAAAAAAATCCGGGCACTGGAGCAGTTGCTCAAACAAGGCGCGGCGCGGCTCAACGAAGGCCGCTGGCTGGTGGTGTTCCCCGAAGGCACGCGCATGCCCCCCGGCCGCCCCGGAAAATTCCAGCCCGGCGGCGCGATGATCGCCGCCGCAAGCGGCGCGCCGGTGGTGCCGGTGGCCCATAACGCCGGCCTGTTCTGGCCAAAAAACGGATTCATCAAACACCCCGGCGTCATTCAAGTTCACATCGGCGAAGCGATCCCAAGCGAAGGCCAAAAAGCCCGGGAAATCAACGCACGGGCGGAGGCGTGGATCGCCGAGGCTTTGCGCGCTTTGCCGAAGTCGCGGTCTTAGTCCGACTTCAGTCCGCCCCTCTGGACTCTGGAAACCACATCCGCAAGCGCAACATACTCCTCCACCGACAACGCCTCGGCGCGCAGTGCCGGGTTGATATTCGCTTGGGCAAATTGTTCGTTTTGTACGAGCGTTGCAAGGGAGTTGTGCAAAGTCTTTCGGCGCTGGCCGAAAGCCGTGGCGACCACGGTGTTGAAAACTTGCCGGTCGCGGGCTTGCAGGGGCTGCTTTTTCGGAGTCAGACGCAGCACCGTTGAGGTAACTTTCGGGGGCGGGTCGAACGCATCGGGGGGCACGTCAAACAATGGCTCGCAGTCGAGTTCCACGGCCGCCATCACCGAAAGCCGGCCGTAGTTTTTATTTCCGGGGCCGGCGGCGAGGCGCAGCGCCACTTCTTTTTGCAGCATGAACAGCATGTCGTGGACGTGCTCAATCTGCTTCAGCAGGTGAAAAATCAGCGGCGTTGAAATGTTGTAGGGCAGGTTGCCCACCAACCGAAGCCGGGCGGGCGCGCGGGGATCGTCCGATGCGATGGCGTCGCGCAAATTGAAAACAAGCATATCGGCTTGGATAACCCGCACCCGCTCCGGCGCATAACGCCGCTCCAGCCGCTGCGCCAGGTCGCGGTCGAGTTCCACCACGGTGATCGGCGCCGCGTTTTTCATCTGCGCGCCAGCCAATGAATCAACCAGTAAATCCGTGAGCGCGCCCCGCCCCGGCCCGATCTCAAGAATCCGCCCATCATTTCCGGGATCAAAAGCGACGGCCAAACGAACCAGACGGTTCAGTACGCCGCGGTCGGTCAGGAAGTGCTGGCCGAAACGTTTGCGTGGCCGGTGCGGCCGGAGTGGCCGGAGTGGCCCGTCAGTCACCGGTTTTCCGGTTGGCGGCCAACTCGCGGGCCAGGGCGATGGCCGCTTTGAGGCTGGATTCGTCGGCTAAGCCGGTGCCGGCCAGTTCCAGTGCGGTGCCGTGGTCAACCGAGGTGCGGACGATGGGCAGGCCCAGGGTGACGTTCACGGTATCAAAGAAGCCCGCGTGTTTGGTTACCGGCAAGCCCTGGTCGTGATACATCGCCAGCACCGCGTCAAGGGCCGCCAGCCGGTCGGGGGTGAACGCGGTGTCCGCCGGGAGCGGCCCGATGATGCCGGCGCCTTCGGCGCGCAACTCATCCAAAGTCGGCGTGATTACCTCGATTTCTTCGCGGCCCAGGTAGCCGCCTTCGCCGGCGTGGGGGTTGAGTCCGCAGACGCCGAGGGTCGGTTGCGCGACCTTGAACAGACGCCGCAGGTCGTCAAGGATAACGCCGATGACTTCCCTGAGCCGGTTTTTGGTAATTCGGCGCGGGACTTCCGCGAGCGGCACGTGGTTGGTCAGCAGGCATACCCGCATGACACTGTTGGCCAGCATCATCACCGGCGCGGGCGCGCCGCAGCGTTCGGCGACCCATTCGGTGTGGCCGCAAAACGGAATGCCCGCCCGGTTGATGGCGGCCTTGTTGGCGGGGGCGGTTGTCATGGCGTCAAACCGGCCGTCCAGGCAAAGGTCCACCGCGCGGTCAATGCAGCCGACGACGTATTCGCTGTTTTCGGGATTCAGTTCGCCGGGAACCGCTTTCGTTTTGCACGGCTGATGAATCACCGCCAACGCCCCCGGACGGCCGGGCGAGTCGTCGTACTCAACCACGTTCACCGGCAATCCCAAAATCCCGGCGCGCGCTTTCAGCATGGCGGCGTCGCCGATGGCTACGATGGCGGCGGCGGCGGGAAGCGGCGTCGCGGCCACCTTCAACACAATGTCCGGGCCGATGCCGGCGGGGTCGCCGGTGGTGACGAGGATGCGGGGCGGCGACTCAATCATCCGGCGGCCACGCTGCAAACGGCGGCGGCTCGGATTCCGTCCAGCCGAAGCGCTCGAAATTCACCCGGCCGTTTTGATCGAACACCACGCCTTCGCTCAGCAATCTCTGCTTCTGCCGTTCATCGCCGCCGCCCCCGCCACCCTTGCGCGCGCTGATTTCCCCCTTGCTGTTGATCACCCGGTGCCACGGAATGCCCTGGTCCGGCGGCGTGGCGGCCATGGCGTAACCCACCTCGCGGGCGCTGCAGTTGACCATCCTCGCGATGCGCCCGTAACTCGCCACCGCGCCGCGCGGGATGCGCTTGACTACTTCGTAGATGTCCCGGTAGCGGCTCACGCGCTCATTCCACCGTCACCGACTTTGCCAGATTCCTCGGCTTGTCCACGTCCGTGCCCTTGATCAGGGCGACGTGATAGGCCAGCAGTTGCAGCGGAATGGTGTAGATGATCGGCGCCATGGAGCTGTCCACCGGGGCGATGTCAATGACCTGAACGTTGTCATCAACGCTGATCCTGGACGCCGGGTCGGCGAACACGATGAGCCGCGCGCCGCGCGCCCGGACTTCTTCAATGTTGGATTTCAGTTTGTCCAGCAGGCGGTCGTTGGGGGCCACCGAGATGACCGGCATATCAAAATCCACCAGCGCCAGCGGGCCGTGCTTTAACTCCCCGGCGGGGTAGGCCTCGGCGTGGATGTAGGAAATTTCCTTGAGTTTGAGGGCACCTTCCAGGGCGATCGGGTAGTGGGCGCCGCGCCCCAGGAACAACGCGTGCTGCTTGTCGGCGAACTGTTCGGCGACGTCGGCGATCACCGGCTCCAGGGCGATGGCTTTTTCCACCTTGGCCGGCAGTTCGCGCAGCTCCCCGACCAGCCGGGCTTCGTCGCTTTCGGTCATGTTGAAGCGCCGCCCGAGGGCGATGACCAGCAGGCGCAGCGCGGTCAGTTGGGTGGTGAACGCCTTGGTTGAAGCGACGCCGATTTCCGGGCCGGCGTGGGTCATCAGCGCCAGATCCGAGGCGCGCACCAGCGAACTCTCCGGGGAGTTGCAGATGGTCAGGCTGGGGCCGAACCCCTGCTGCCCGGCGACTTCCAGCGCCGCCAGGGTGTCGATGGTTTCGCCGGATTGCGACAGGGTTACCACCAGGCAGTCATCCGGGGGGGCGTGCATGCGCGACCTGAACTCGCTGGCGATTTCGGTGCGGCACGGCACGCCGTAGCGCTCGAACCAGTAGGCGGCGACCATGCCGGCGTGGTAACTGGTGCCGCAGGCGATGATGCGCACCGCGCGGGTGCGGTCGAAGATCGCCTTGGCGCCGGGGCCGAAACATGCTTCCAGCACCCGCGCGCCGGTGATGCGGCCTTCCAGGGTGTTGGCAATGGCCACGCCCTGTTCGTGGATTTCCTTGAGCATGTAGTGGCGGTAGTCGCCGAGTTCGATGGCGTCCGGCGACAGCGAGCAGGTGCGCCGATCGCGTTTTTGTGGTTGGCCGTGCTGGTCAACGATGGAAATGTTGTCCTTGCCCTTGTCAGTGCCGGCGCCGGCGCCGTTGAGGTCAACGATGTCGCCGTCTTCGAGGACGAAAAAATCCCTGGTTACGGCGATCAGCGCGGCCATGTCCGAGGCGATGAAGGCTTCGCCACCGCTATCGTCGGCGCCAATGCCGACCACCAGCGGCGAACCCCGGCGGGCGCCCACCAGGCGGTTCGGTTCATCGGCGCTGAGCACGCCGATGGCGTACGCGCCTTCGAGAACCGCGACCGTCGCCTTGACCGCTTCGAGCAGGTCAAGCCCTTTGCGGGTGTGGCGGTAAATTTCGTTGACCACTACTTCGGTGTCGGTCTGCGACACGCTCTCGAAGCCTTCGGCCTTTTGCGCATTGCGCAGGGCTTCGTGGTTTTCGATGATGCCGTTGCATACCAGCGCCAGCGAGCCGCCGCTCACGTGCGGATGGGCGTTGACCTCGGTGGGCGGGCCGTGGGTGGCCCAGCGGGTGTGGGCGATGCCGGTGGAGCCTTGCATCGCTTCGGAGTTGGACAACGCGCGCTCCAGCTCGATGACCTTGCCGACGCTGCGGGTTCGCAGGAGCCGCCGGTTGCGGTCAATCACGGCCACGCCGGCGGAGTCGTAGCCGCGGTATTCAAGCCGCTTCAACCCGTCCAGCAAGACCGGCAGGACATTCTCCCGGCCCACCGCTCCGACTATTCCGCACATGCTGTTTTGCTCATGGAGTTATTCCGCGATTATCCCGCTTTGGGGGTTGATGGTTTGCCGGCGGGTCGTTTTTTCATTGGCCGCGTCCAGCCTTCAACAGTGGTTTGTTTCGTCCGCCCGACCGCCAGCGTCCCGGCGGCGACGTCTTCGGTGATGGTGGAGCCGGCGCCGATGGTGGCACCGGCGCCGATGGCGAGGGGCGCCACCAGCTGGCTGTTGGAGCCGACGAACACGTGGTCGCCGATGACGGTGCGGTGCTTGTCGGCGCCGTCGTAGTTGCAGGTGATTACCCCGGCGCCGACGTTGACGCCGGCGCCGAGGTCGCTGTCGCCCACGTAGCTGAGGTGATTCACTTTGGAATCCCGCCCGACTCGGCTTTTTTTGATCTCAACAAAGTTGCCGACTCGCGCGCCGCCGTCGAGTTCGGTTTGCGGGCGCAACCGGGCAAAGGGGCCGACGGTGCAACGCTCGCCGACCACCGCGTCTTCGATGACGCAGTTGGCTTCGATGACGCTTCCGGCGCCGATGCTACTGTTGCGGACGATGCTGTTGGCGCCGATGGCGCAGCCGTCGCCGACCACTACGCGGCCTTCAAGGATGACGTTGACATCCACCACGCAGTCGCGCCCAAACGCACAACGCCCGCGAACATCAAAGCGCGCCGGGTCGCGCAGGCACACGCCTTGTTCGAGCAAGTTGCGCGCCTGGTTCATCTGGTGGATGCGCTCCACCCGGGCGAGGTCGGCCTGGGAATTGACCCCTAGGGTTTCCTCAACCTCGGCGGGCCGGCAGGCGGCAATTTCCACCCCGGCGGCGGCGGCGTGGCCGACCAGGTCGGTGAGATAAAATTCTTTCTGGGCATTGTCATCATCGAGTTTGGCGAGCCCCGCTTTGATGAGCGCGGCGGGTGCGGCGATAAAGCCGGTGTTACATTCGCGGATTTGCCGCTGGGCGTGGTCGGCGTCCTTTTCCTCAACGATGCGCACCACCCGGCCCCGTTCATCGCGCACGATGCGCCCGAGGCCCGCGGGATTTTCCATCTCGGCGGTCAGCAACCCAAGGCTATTTTCAACGCCAACGGCGAGCAGCGATTTCAGCGTCTGCGGAGTGATGAGCGGCGTATCGCCGTACAACAACAATACCGTGGCCGCATCATCCACCGCCGGCATCGCCTGCATGGCGGCGTGCCCGGTGCCGAGGCGTTTTTTCTGGATGACCCAGTTGAGGTTGGCGGGGCGGTCGGCGGGGTCGGCAGGATAAACCGCGCGGTCGCGCTCCACGGCGGCCTGCATCGCTTCCAGGTGATCGCCGGCCACCACGTGGATTTTGGCCGGTGCCGGTTTGAGGGCATTCGCCGCCTCAATGACGCGGGCCAGCATTGGCCGCCCGCCGACGTTGTGCAGGGCCTTGGGCAGGGTCGAACGCATCCGCACGCCTTCGCCCGCGGCCAGGATGATCGCTTCGAGAATCATGGTAGCCAGTGGTGATGAAATGGGTGGTGAATAGGTTACTATGGTCGCCCGATTTTACCCCCGAAAGCGGGCGGCTGCCCACAAATATCACGGCGAATATCACGGCGAAAATTATGGCGCGCGAAGACCTCGAAAATATCAAAAACGAAATCCCCTGGGAAAGCCCGGTGCAGCCCGTGGAGCTCGGCCTCGACAGCGAAATCCGCTTTGACTGTCACAAGGGCGTGTCGTGTTTCAACGCCTGCTGCAAAAACATCGACATCACCCTGATGCCCTACGACATCCTGCGCCTCAAACGCCGCGCCGGGCTGACCTCGTCCCAGTGGGTCGCCCGCCACACCGTGCCGTTCCATCTGGACGCCCACGAAATGCCGGGCCTGAAAATGGCCACCAAACCCGGCACCAGCGAATGCGTATTTCTCCGCGAGGCCGGTTGCAGCGTCTACGAAGACCGCCCCACCGCGTGCCGCTACTACGCCCTCGGCTCCATGGGCGTGCGCCGCCCCGCCGGCGACGGCGTGGACGACATCTACTTCACGGTCAAAGAGGATCACTGCAAGGGCCACGAAGAACCCCGGCGCCTGAGCGTGCGCCAGTACCGCAACGAACAGGGCATCGAAAAGTACGACAAAATGAACCGCGAGTGGCGCGACATCATCCTCAAAAAACGCTCGTCCGGCCCAACCGTAGGCAAACCGAGCGACCGCTCCCTGCAACTTTTCGATATGTGCAGCTACGATATGGACAACTTCCGCGACTTCATCGCCGGCGACGGGTTTGTGGAAGTGTTTGACCTTGGCCCGGAGGAGCGGGCGGCGTTGATGGAAGATGAAGACAAGTTGTTGTTGTTTGCGTGTCGTTTTTTGAAGCAGGTATTGTTTGGGGAGATGACGATTGCGGTGAAGGCGGATGCGCGGGAGAGGCGGTTGGAGAAGAAGCGGAAGCGCGGGTAATCGAAGTTACAAAGGGGCAGTCAAATTAGCCGAATGGCTATTTTACCCCATATGCATAATAAGACCTGTATTTCGCAATCGATATTCCATTGCTTGTTGGCTTACTTCGAATTCTTGAGCTAACGCTTGGATTCCGGCTTTTTTAGAAATATCCAGACTGTTCTCTTCAATATACGCTTTGAGCAGCTGTTTTGGCATTAGTATCTCAGCGGCGAACGCATTGGCTTCCATTTCCTTTAAGGGATCATAATCATTTTTTTCATGTGCATTACTGCGGAAATATACCTCTGATTTGTCGATAAATACAGGCAGGGCATCTTTTTTTCTTCTATGCAGGATATAATGTCCAAGTTCGTGAGCAATCGTGAACCGTTTGCGAGTTGAGGAATGAAGGGAATTAACAACTACTACGGCTGGTTTCTGCCCCAAGATTAACAAACCAGAAAACTCTTTTTCAAGTGGTCTTTCATCAACTTTTAACTGAAGATGTGACAGTACTTTCTGCAAATTTATCGGAATAAGCAAAGCATCAGCCTGTTTAAGTAATGACTCTGCTTTTGATGCGATTTTTTGGAATACGATCATGATTTTTTCCTCTTGACTGGGGCATTTTGTATGCCCCCAGATTCGGGTTTATGTGTCATTGACACATTATAACTTGCAAGCACTTCTTTAATTTTATCTGTTGTAGTAGAAGTTATGCCATGAGTTTCTAAAGCTTCCGCAAGCAATTTGGTGTTTGCTGGCAAGGGTACTTGCTGTTTGTTTTTGTATATTTGTTGTGCTTCTGTAATTTGCGGTATAAAAGTGTGTATCGGTTCCTCAAGTTCTTGCGCTATTCGGGCAAGCAAAAAAACGGGGATCCGTTGGAAACCTCTTTCAACGTTGGCAATACTGGTCCGAGAGATACCCAATGAACTGGAAAGTTCAGCTTGGGTTAGTTTTTTTTGGCGGCGTTTATCCTTAATTTTTTCACCCAGTAGAAGGAGATACTGGTGTTCTAAATCCTTGGTGAGTGTTGGCGAACTAGGGTGATTTTTTTCCACAAGATGCCCCCCACATAGGCACAACTATAGAAATGGTGTGCGAATACTAGCCTGACGCCAGCAGGATGTAAAGAATGAATCTTGATAAAATTGTCAGTATTATTGACATAATAGTCAATTTTTACTATTGACAAATCAAAATTCAATGATTAGAATACGAACGAATATGATTATTTGCCCACTGGGCAGGAGTATACCAATGAACGATCAGTACTTACAAGGGCCTGAAAAAATGAAGGCCATACCGACTTCTCGTGCTGCCTACAGCGACCGTACATCGTGGTTGATGTGTGAGATGAGCGCCTTGGCTTACTTGCCATTTGAAGGCGAAAATCCACTGAACAAGCAAATCAAAACCATCACGGGTGTTATCAAATCTGCTTGTAAAGCGAAGAAAGCAGATGAAATGGCTGCCAGGATTTCTGATCTCGAAAAACAGCTGATGAAGTATATTGACCAAAAGACAGGAAGCGTAGATCAGTGTGCGAAGGAAAATACTGAACTGCTGAAAGCATGCCTCAATGTGGCTGGCTTTGAGTTGGTACAGACATTCAATCAAGGTGATACCCAGGCGTTCCTCGCGAAAAGAGAATCGGATAGAGTGGCTGTTCTTTCTTTCCGTGGCACCGAGGCGAACAGCTGGGTAGACATTAAAACCGATTTGAATGCTCGGTTTTACAAAGGTGAGGGGGGAGTCAAAGTACACTCGGGCTTTATCGGTGCGTTTAGACACGTGAAAGATGATATCCGGCAGGCAGTAGACAATCTGAAAGGATATTCACTTTACATCACGGGGCACTCTCTTGGTGGTGCGTTAGCCGTTATTGCTGCCAAGGAGCTGGAGATGGATGGGCTGGCTGCCTGTTACACCTATGGTAGCCCAAGAGTTGGCGGGGAAGAGTTTGGTGAGAGCATCAAGGCTCCTGTTTACCGAATAGTTAATGCTGCTGATGGAGTTCCTCGTGTGCCGCCTAGCTGGTCAGCGAGCCTCGTTGTGTCTATTATTACAATCTTTAATAGCAAAGTTGCTGAGTTTTTACGGGAAAGGTACTCTGGGTATAAGCATTATGGCGATATGCGATATCTGACAGCCTGTGATAACGACGTTAGAAAACTCAAGGTTTTGGAAAATTTAGGTACGCTCTTTAGAGCTAAGAGGCTGGTAACCAGAGTGGCTTCCAAGGGTTTTTTGATTCCAGCCAAGGATCATCGAATCAACGAATATCGAAACAAACTACATCATTATGCCGATCAGCGTAACCAAACAAGAGGTATATAGATATGGCAAAAAAACAGACTAAGTGTCGCCCACAGCGACTCAATCCGAAGTCAGGCCGAAAACCGGTGAGAGTCAAGCCTCATAATCGTTCAAAACCAACGCCTATCCGTAGAAAGTGCAATTAGGATGTTGGGTTATTTCGGAAAAAACTTGGTTAGTTTTAGATATATATTCAGGGCTTGACATTTCCCGCATAATGCCGAATACTATGAGTAACATTGTAAATATCAGGAGGTTTTAAAATTGCAAGCAATCGATTTATTTTGCGGTTGTGGGGGCCTTTCAGCCGGACTAAGAGATGCCGGTTATGAGATTTTGGCCGGTATTGATATAGAACCGCATTACATACAAACTTTTACTGAGAACTTTCCAGAAAGTCTTTCTATTTGCGGTGATGCTTCAAAAATCAAATCCCTAGAATTATTAGGCCGGCTTGGTTTGCGAGCAGGGGAACTAGATCTTCTTGCAGGGGGGCCACCGTGCCAAGGCTTTTCCAAGAATGTACCTCGGTCACAACGCCAATTAGACAGCGAACATAATAATTTAATAAAAACCTTCTTGGAACATTGCGAAAATATACTGCCAAGATGGATTTTGATGGAAAACGTCGCGGAAATGAAGAATGGATTTGGCCAACACTACACAGATGAGGTCGTAGGGCGATTAACGAATATCGGCTATAAAGTGACTTATGGAGTACATAATACGGCAGATTACGGTGTGCCCCAGAAAAGACGCAGGGCGTTTTTTGTGGCCCGACGCGACGGCATTATGCCTAGAGAACTGCAAAAGACACACGCTCAAGAGGCCCAGAAGGATCTGTTGAATGGCTATAAACCGTATGTCACTGTCTGGGATGCGATTAGTGACTTACGATCTTTGCGACATGGTGAGGGTAGCAGCCCAGATTTTTATTTCACCGACCCACAAAATGAGTATCAAGAATATATTCGCAATGGGTGTGAGTTTACCTATAATCATGTTGCAAAGAAATTAAAATCTGTTCAATATGAAAGAATCAGTGCTTTATTGCCAGGACAGGGCCTAAAGAACTTGCCGAAGCATCTGCGCCCTAACGGAGGGTACAGCGGTGCTTACGGTCGATTAACAAAAGATATGGTGATGCCTACAATTACTAGATGGGTCTTCCATCCTGGATCAGGCAGATGGGGCCACCCAGAAGATTTGCGATTAATTACGATACGAGAAGCTGCCAGACTGCACGGATACAAAGATTGCTTTAAATTTGTTGGTAGTTATACACAACAGTCCGGACAGATTGGAAATTCTGTCCCGCCATTGATGGCCAAATTTATGGGGAAAGCATTTCTAGCTTGCAGTTGAAATCTGATCTAGTAGTTCCATGAATTCTTTTTGGGAAAACCGCTCTTTAGGAAAGCTAAAATTTATACTATTTTTACTATTTGGTGGCCACCAAGCTTCTTCACCATTAAAATGAAGTTGATTTTCACCCAAACCGTGCCAAGCGAACCATTTGGTATTAGTTGGTTTATGTATTCCATGTAGGGCTTGTAGTTGTTCTTTTTTCTGCGTTTTTTTGGGAGTTGACCAATTCCACCTGAAGTCGTTTATAGAAAAGATTTTAGGATTTTTTTTAGTGCAGAGAATTCTTTCAAAATAAGTTAGGTCGCCAGTTGGATGAACAATCAAGCGAGCATAGCCGATTTCCTTTAAGTCGTAGGTATTGAGGCTTTCTAAAGCATGGTCATTACAAAATTCAATTATCGCATTTCCTAATTTTTTCATACCCGAAGAGCTTCTTTTTGCGGCTTTAATTAATTCAAGTGAATTTGGTATCTTGGCTCTTTTCCATGTTACAGGAGTAGAAGATTTTGTTGATTTTACCTGCCAACCAACGCTGTCATTCACGTTGACTACATCCACGAAATCATATGTGTTAAGAACTGTACCACCTCTAACATTCCCGATCACATCTTCCAATAGTGCACCGGGAATTGAGTCACCAGAAAAAGGAAGTCTTAGGTAGCCGATTAGAGTTCTTGAAATTTTTTCTAGCTGTTCTTGTGTTGAGAAAACATTAGTCATCGCTTATTCCCACTACCAAGTAGGAAACCTCAACATTCAGGGCTTTAGCAATTGCTTGAAGCGTAGTCAGTGTTGGGTTTCTCGCCCCGCGTTCCAATGAGCTAATATAAGTACGATGAAGACCAGAGAGTTCCGCAAGTCTTTCTTGGGAAATTTTTTGATCTTTTCGCAATGTTTGGAGCCTTACCCCGAATGATTTTACTAAGTGCATAAATGAATAGGATAATGCTCTAATACTATATATCTACAGACTATAAGTAACATTGTGCTTTCGAAGGCAGCCTTTGGCGCGCTCCACCATGTATTTCGTTGTGCTCGCAAGGTGGCTTATATCAGCGCTTCATCAAGGTGTGAAAGCGAGAAGCGAAGAAGCTAACAAAGCGAATCACCCCCCAACTTGATGCTCCACCCCCTGCCGTTTCAAAAAATGCAAAATCAATTCGGCATGCACACCAAGCCCGACGTTCAAAAACTGGTGTTCCTTTTGCTCGACGCCTTTGCGCCGGGTTGGGACGCGGGGGCTGAAGCCCAGGGAATAGTGGCGGGTGTGGGACTGCAACGCCCACACCACGCCGTCGGTGTCAACGATGGGGCCGCCGCTTTGGCCGGCGAGGCCGGGGGAGGAGGTTTCGATGAACTTGCCTTGTGCGGCGGGTTCGCCGGGTTTGTTCTGTTCTTCGCCGGGCAGCGGCGCGAGCACGACTCGGGTGAAGATGCCTTCCAGCGGAAACAATGGCAGCGGCACCGCGCCTTGCGGTAACACGAAGGCGTTTTTTTGCGCGTCAAAGGTTGGTTTGATTTCGTGAAACGGAAAACCGAAACGGCACAAACTGCGACCGGGGGCGTAACCCTGGGCCGGGTTTTTGAACACCGGATAGTGCGCGACCGAAGCCGGGTCGAACGGCTCCAGGCGTCCAAGCGCAAGGTCGGCGGCGGGCATCATGGTCATGTCGCGCAGCTGCGCGCCGTCCCGGCCCCACCATACCGAATGATTTTTGACCGCGCTTTTGGTCGGCGGGTGAAAGGTGCGAACCTTTTTCTTGCGGTACGCACGGTCGGAGACGATGTCCTGTTCCAGTTCCCGAACGTCGTCGCCGTGGGTGCGGTGCTGCAGCACGCTGTTCTGTTGCCGCTGGATCTCCTTCATCAGGTGCGCGACCGTGAGCACCCAGCCGTCGCGGTTGACCACCACGCAGGCGCCGATCACGCTGTTGCAATGGTCGTTGCCGAGGCGGCTGGAAATGACCACCGGCAGCGTGAAACCGCCGGCGATGGGATAGGCTTTGGCGAACATGATTTTTCTCCGTTAGCGTTGTTTGGTTTCACCGTTATCGTTATCGTTCAAGAAAATGAAACGGCGGGCGCTGGGTTGGCAAAGGCTCGCGCCCCAGAATAAAATCCGCGGCGCGCTCGGCGATCATCTGCACCGGGGCGTTGAGGTTGCCGCTGACGATGTCGGGCATCACCGAAGCGTCCGCCACGCGCAGGCCATCAACGCCGCGCACGCGCAGTTCCCCGTCGGTGACCGCATATTCATCTTGTTCATCCGCGCCCATGCGGCAAGTGCCGCAGGGATGGTAGTCGGTTGATGCGGTGGCGCGAATGAAGGATTCGATTTCCCGGCGGGTCTTTACCGCGGGTTCGGGCACGATGCGCGCGCCGCGAAACGCATCGAACGCGGGTTGTAGCATCAACGCCTGCATTTTCTCAAAGGCCTCGATCAACTCCCCAAGGTCGTGGCCGCCTGAGTCGGACAAGTAGTTGAATCTCGCCGCCGGGCGCTCGCCGGGGTCGCCGGAACGCAGCTCCACCGCACCCCGGCTTTTGGGGCGCAGTTGATCGGCGTTGAGTTGGTAGCCTTGCAACAGTTCCATGCGGCGGCCGTGATAACGGGCGTACACCGGGGCGAAGTGATACTGCAAGTTGGGGTGGGTTGCGTCTTCATTTCCGCACACCAGGCCGCCCATTTCCCACATATTAGAAGCGGCCACGCCTTTGCGGGTCAGCAGCCACTCGGCCCCGGCTTTGAGTTTGTGCAAAGGGTTGGCAAGATAATCCAGCGTCACCGGTTGGGTGCACGCAAACGCGGTATGGATGAACAGGTGATCTTGCAGGTTGCGCCCCACGCCTTGCAGGTCAACCCGCGGCGTGATGCCGTGGACGCGCAGCGCATCGGTGGGCCCGA
Organism: Candidatus Poriferihabitaceae bacterium; assembly: GCA_965212085.1. Classification (GTDB taxonomy): domain Bacteria; phylum Pseudomonadota; class Gammaproteobacteria; order Arenicellales; family Poriferihabitantaceae; genus JAHRAW01. The sequence continues at coordinate 953,786 of OZ243042.1, forward strand.
TGCCGGAAAGCATCAGCAACTGCGGCGTTTTGATGGCGCCGCAGGAAACGATCACCGATTGGTTGGCGCGCACCGCCTTGCTTCGCCCGCGACTTGCGTAGCGCACGCCCACCGCCCGGTTCTTCTCAAACAAGATTTTTTCCACCAGCGCGTTGACCCGCAGTTCAAGATTGCCCCGCCCGAGGGCCGGCTTCAAGTACGCCGTTGATGCGCTTGCGCGGCGGCCGTTTTTGACGGTGCAATCGAGGCGGGCGATGCCTTGCGGTTTGTAGCCGTTGAGGTCGTCGGAATTTTCCTGCCCCGACTGCAAGCCCGCTTCCATGAGCGCATCGAACAACGGATTTTGCAACGCGCACCGGCTAACCCCCAGCTGCCCCGAGCCGCCGCGCCACGGGTTCTCGCCGCGATCCGATGTTTCGCATTTTTTGAAGTAGGGTAGGCAGCGTTCAAACCGCCACTGCGGCAAATCGTAATCCGCCGCCCAGCGGTCGTAGTCCAGCGGGTGCCCGCGCATGTAGACCATGGCGTTGATCGAAGACGAGCCACCGACCACCTTGCCGCGGGGCAGTTCAATGTGGCGGTCGTCGCACTGCGGCTCGCGCTCCGACCGGTAGTTCCAGTTGATTGCGGGGTCTTTATAAACGTTGTACACGCCGGCGGGGATGTGGATTAGCAACTTGCGATCCAGCGGCCCCGCCTCAAGAATCAAAACCGAATCCGCGCCGCTTTCGGACAGGCGGTTGGCCAGCACGCAACCCGCGGAGCCCGCGCCGACAATGACGTAGTCGTATTCCCCGCCGTCAAAAACTTGGTCGGCGCCCGCTGTTTGCATTTCAGGTTTTCGCGGCCCCGGAGTTCCCGGACTTTGCCAGGAACAGCCAGGTTTCCACCACGCTGTCGGGGTTCAGCGACACGCTTTCGATGCCTTGCTCCATCAGCCAGCGCGCGAGGTCGGGATGATCCGATGGCCCCTGCCCGCAGATGCCGACGTACTTGCCGGCTTTTTTGCAGGCGGCGATGGCCATGCCGAGCAACGCCTTGACCGCCGCGTCTCGTTCATCGAAGAGGTGCGCGATGATGGCGGAGTCGCGGTCCAGCCCGAGGGTGAACTGAGTCAGGTCGTTGGAGCCGATGGAGAAGCCGTCGAAGTGTTCGAGAAACGCATCGGCGAGCAGGGCGTTGCCCGGTATTTCGCACATCATGATAACGCGCAATCCGTTTTCCCCGCGCTTCAAGCCGTTCTCCGCCAGCAGTTCAATGACCCGCCGCGCCTCCGCCACGGTGCGCACGAACGGCACCATGATCTCGACGTTGGTAAGGCCCATTTCATCCCGCACTTTTTTGAGCGCCGCGCATTCCATCTCGAAGCACTCGCGAAAGGAGTCGGAAATGTAGCGCGAGGCGCCGCGAAAACCCAGCATCGGGTTTTCCTCATCGGGCTCGAACTGCTCGCCGCCGATGAGGTTGGCGTATTCGTTGGACTTGAAATCGGACAGGCGCACGATCACCGGCTTGGGAAAAAAGGCCGCGCCCAGGGAGCCGATGCCCTCGGTCAGTTTTTCGATGTAGAACCCGCGCGGGTCGGCGTAGCCGGCCATGCGCTCTTCGATGCGCCGTTGCACCTTGCCGGGCAACCGGTCTTTTTGCAGCAGCGCTTTGGGGTGGATGCCGATGGTGTTGTTGATGATGAACTCCAGCCGCGCGAGGCCGACGCCGGCGTTGGGAATGCGGGACAGCGCGAAGGCGCGTTCCGGGTTGCCGGCGTTCATGGCAATCTTGAACGGCAGTTCGGGCATTTTTTCAAGGTCGGTGGTGGTGACGCGGTAGTCCAACAGGCCCGCGTACACCATGCCGGTGTCGCCTTCGGCGCAGGAGGCCGTGACTTCCGCGCCGTCTGCGAGGCGTTCGGTGGCGTCGCCGCAGCCGACGATGGCCGGCACCCCCAGTTCCCGCGCAATGATGGCGGCGTGGCAGGTGCGCCCGCCACGGTTGGTGATGATCGCCGAGGCGCGTTTCATCACCGGCTCCCAGTCCGGGTCGGTCATGTCGGTCACCAGCACGTCGCCGGCGCGCACCTTTTGCAGCTGGTCAACGTTCGGCGCGAGGCGCACCCGGCCGCTGCCGATGCGATGCCCGACGCTGCGCCCGGTCACCAGCACCGCGCCCTTTTCCGAAAGTTGATAGCGCTCCAGCACCTGTTTGCCGGCGCGGCTTTTGACGGTTTCGGGGCGCGCCTGAAGGATGAAGATCTCGCCGCTGTCGCCGTCCCTGCCCCATTCGATGTCCATGGGCCGCCGGTAGTGCGCCTCGATGGCCACCGCCATGCGCGCCAGTTCGGTGACGTCTTCGTCGCCCAGGGAAAACTGTTTTTGTTGGGCCGGCGCGACGTCAACGGTCTCGACCATTTCATCACTACCTTGCCCGGCGTACACCATCTTGATGAGTTTGGAGCCGAGGGTGCGGCGCACAATCGCCGGCCGCTGTGCCGCGAGGGCGGGTTTATAAACGTAGAACTCATCCGGGTTGACCGAGCCTTGCACCACGCATTCGCCAAGTCCCCACGACGAGGTGATGAACACCACTTCCTCGAATCCGGATTCGGTGTCAATGGTGAACATCGCGCCGCTGGCGCCCCGGTCGCTGCGTACCATCTGCTGAATGCCCGCCGACAGGGCGACTTCGGCGTGATCAAAACCCTGGTGGGCGCGGTAGGCGATGGCGCGGTCGTTGAACAACGAGGCGAACACCCGGCGAACGCAGCGCAGCACCGCGTCTATGCCGCTGACGTTGAGGAAGGTTTCCTGCTGGCCGGCGAACGAGGCTTCGGGCAAATCTTCGGCGGTGGCCGAGGAGCGCACCGCCACCGAGCCGCTGCTTTGTTTGGTGTGTTCGGTCAGTTGTGACCAGGCTTCGCGAATATCCGCTTCCAGGGTGCGCGGCAGCGGAGTAGCGATCATCATCTCCCGAATTTTCCCGCCGGTCTCCTGGAGTTTGGCCACGTCATCAACGTCGAGGTTGGCGAGCAATTCCTGAATGCGGCCCTCCAGCCCCTCAAAGCGGATGAACTCGCGGTACGCTTGCGCGGTGGTGGCGAAACCATCGGGAACCCGAATGCCGGCATCGGCGAGGTTGGAAATCATCTCCCCCAGGGATGCGTTCTTGCCGCCGACGCTCGCCACGTCCCCCATGCCGAGATCGGAAAACCACAAAATTGACCGCTCAGTCTCAGTCATCGTGCTCAACTCGCTGCCTCAAGAAATTATCCGCCGGCCCGAACGTGCCGGGTATCGGGAGTAAGGGGATTGGTAAAAGATCGCGCCGCAAATCATTTGGGGCTATGATACTTAATTCCCCGCGATCATGCAGTGCGGAAAGGCGCACGCGGGCATTCGCGCACCGCCAAAGCGAACTGCATGCGCTTAGATACACACGGGTTTGTGCTTTGCCGCAAATTCGGCTATCTTAGGGATAAATGCAAAGGATACCGAATTATGAGCAAAAACGCCCCAAAACCTCACAAACCTCACAAACCCCCAACACCGCAAACATCCGGGACGCCGGCGTCCGCCGACTTCACGCTTACCGACAACGCCACCGGCGAGTCGTGGCAACTGCCTGCGCGCACCGGGGCGATGGGCAACCGGCTGATTGACATCAAGCGGTTGTACGGCGACACCGGCGTCCTGACCTACGATCCCGGCTTTACTTCCACGGCTTCGTGCCAGTCCGACATTACCTACATTGACGGGGAAAAGGGCGTGCTGCTGCACCGCGGTTATTCCATTGACCAGTTGGCCGGGCAGAGCGATTTTATGGAGACCTGCTACCTGTTGTTGTACGGCGAGTTGCCGACCCCGGAACAGAAAGCCTCTTTTGACGCCGACATCAAGAATCACACGCTGCTGCACGACCAGTTCATTTCCTTCTACAAGGGGTTCATGCGCAACGCCCACCCCATGGCCATCATGGTGGGCGTGGTCGGCGCGTTGTCGGCGTTCTACCACGACAGCACCGACATCACCGACCTCGAACAGCGGCAGCTGGCGGCGCACCGCCTGATCGCCAAGATGCCGACCATCGGCGCCTACGCCTACAAGTATTCCCTGGGCATGACTTTTCCGATGCCCAAAAACGAATGCAGTTACTCGCAAAACCTCTTGCAGATGATGTTTTCCAACCCCGCCGAGGAGTACGAGATCAACCCGGTGCTTTCCAAGGCCATTGACCGCATCCTGATCCTGCACGCCGACCACGAACAGAACGCTTCCACTTCCACGGTGCGCCTCGCCGGGTCGAGCGGCGCCAACCCCTACGCCTGCATCGCCGCCGGCATCGCCTCGTTGTGGGGCCCGGCCCACGGCGGCGCCAACGAAGCGGTGCTCAAGATGCTGGACGAAATCGGCACCGAGGAGCGGGTCGGCGAATACATCAAAAAGGCCAAGGACAAAAGCGACAAGTTCCGCCTCATGGGCTTCGGCCACCGGGTGTACAAAAACTACGATCCGCGGGCCACGGTGATGCGCGACACCTGCCACGAAGTGCTCGGCGTGATGGGGATTGAAGACCCGAAACTGAAACTCGCAATGGCGCTCGAAAAAATCGCCCTGGAAGACGAATACTTCATTGAAAAGAAACTCTATCCCAACGTGGACTTCTACTCCGGCATCATTTTGAAGGCCATGGGCTTTCCGACTTCAATGTTCACCGTAATGTTCGCCATCGGCCGCACCGTCGGCTGGGTGTCCCACTGGAAGGAGATGCTAAAAGACCAGGACCAGAAAATCGGCCGGCCACGGCAGTTGTATTTGGGGGAGCAGCGGCGGGATTACATACCCATGGAGCGGCGCGGGCATACGGAGAAGAAGACGAGTTGGTCGTGGTTGTGGGGGAAGTGAGTCCGGCTACAAGCGTCCGGCGGTGCCGGAAGGGTTTTGAACTGGATTCCCGAGTACGCAAGTGTCCGTAAGCCGCTTGCGCGGCAACGGACACTAACGCTCGAGAATGACGGCAGAGTTGTTGCTACTCCCCCGGCGTCATTCCCGAACGATAGAAAAATAAGGAGCGTAGCGACTATATTTTTCACCGCTTTCGGGAATCCAGAAACCAACCGGCGGCTTAGCCGCTAACATCCGCTAACCTCATGCTAATCAAAATTCTCTTCACCCTTGCGGTAATCTTCGGCGTCATTATTTTCTTTCGCCACAAACACGCGCGCGCGCCGGTTGCGGAGCAGGCGGAGCCGGAAGGCGCATCCCTGTCCCCGCGCATGGTTGCCTACGGCTTGCTCGGCGTGCTGGTGGCGGTTTCGGTTTTGATTTTCGTGCTCTCAAAATGATGATGCCGGGCAAACCATGAGGAAACCCCCCGCCACCCTCGCCCTGATCGGCGTCTCGACGCTGGTGTACCTGGCGATGACTTACCTTGACCAAATGGCGGTCATCCGGCCGCTGCTGATTTCCGAATACGCCGATTCTGCGCTGCCGGAAATTCGCGCCGGGCAGTGGTGGCGTTTGCTGACTCCGATGTTTTTGCACTTCGGGATTTTTCACGCGGTCTTCAACCTGCTGTGGACCTGGGAACTCGGGCGGCTCATTGAAGCCCGGCAGGGTACGCTCGCGCTGCTGGGCTTGAGCGCGTTGATCGGCGCGCTCTCCAACCTCGGGCAGTACTATGCAAGCGGGCCGTGGTTCGGCGGCATGTCCGGGGTGGTGTACGGCTACTTCGGCTACCTGTGGATCCGGGGGTTGCTGGACCCCGGCTTCGGCATCCGCCTTAACCCGCCGGTGGTTTATTTGCTGCTCGGCTGGTTCGTGTTGTGCTGGAGCGGCGTCCTGGAACTGTTCGGCCTGCGCGTCGCCAACACCGCCCACACCACGGGGCTGGCGAGCGGCATCGCGCTGGCGGTTTTGTTCGGCGGGTTTTACCGGTATCGGCTGAGGCTGCGGAGGCGAACATGACGTTTGAACCAATAGACAGCCGCTACAACGGGCCGCAACTGGAACAGGAGATTCTGAAATTCTGGGAGGCACACGGGATTTTCGAGCAAAGCCTCGCGCAAAGCGAAGGGCGGCCACGCTTCAGTTTTAACGAAGGCCCGCCCACCGCCAACGGCAAGCCCGGCATCCACCACGTGCTGGCGCGCGCCTTCAAGGACATCTATCCCCGCTACAAAACCATGCGCGGCTACCACGCGCCGCGCAAGGGCGGCTGGGACACCCACGGCCTGCCGGTGGAGCACGAAATCGAAAAGCAACTGGGCATTTTTGATAAAAAGGAAATCGAGCGGCAAGTCGGCATCGCCGAGTTCAACCGCCGCTGCCGGGAGTCGGTGATGACCTACATCGGCGAGTGGGAGGAGATGACCCGGCGCATGGGGTACTGGGTGAACCTCGACGACGCCTACTACACCCTCAACAACGACTACATCGAATCGGTGTGGAACCTGCTCAGCACCATCTGGGACAAGGGCCTGATCTACCAGGGCTACAAGGTGGTGCCCTACGACCCGCGCATCGGCGCCACGCTGTCGTCCCACGAAGTGGCCCAGGGCTACAAGGAAGTGGAGGACCCGTCCATCACCGTGCGCTTCCGGCTGGCCGGCGAGGATGGCGCGAATGGCGAGGAAAATGCATCGTTCCTGGTGTGGACCACCACGCCGTGGACGCTGCCTTCCAACCTGCTGCTGGCGGTGGGCGCGGATATTGACTACGCGCGGGTCGCGTACAACGGCGAGACCCTGATCCTGGCCGGCGCGCGGGTGGAGGCGGTGTTCGGCGATGAACCATATCAAATCATCGAGACCGTCAAGGGCGGCGAACTGGTCGGGCTGCGCTATCAACGCCTGTTTGACTACCTGAAAGTGGAACGGGGGGATCCGTTTCGCGTCGTCGCCGCCGACTTCGTCAGCCTTGAAGACGGCACCGGCATCGTGCACGCCGCGCCGGCCTACGGCGTGGACGACCTTGCACTCGGCCAGCGCGAGGGCCTGCCGGTGATTCACGGCGTCGGCCTGGATGGCTGTTTCGTGGCCGAAGTCGCGCCGCTGGCGGGCACCTTCTTCAAGGAGGCGGATGCCGTCATCAACCAAATGCTCGCCGGGCGCGGGCTGATGTTCCGCGATGAAAAAATCCTGCACAACTATCCGTTCGGCTGGCGCACCGGCGACCCGCTGATCTACTACGCCAAGGAAGCCTGGTACATCAAAACCACCGCCATCAAGGAGCGCATGGTGGCGCTCAACCGCACCATCAACTGGGTGCCGTCCACCATCCGCGACGGGCGCTTCGGCAAGTGGCTGGAGAACAACATTGACTGGGCGTTGTCCAGGGAGCGTTTTTGGGGCACGCCGCTGCCGGTGTGGCGCAGCGACGATAACGACTACATCTGCATCGGCTCGCGCCGGGAACTCGAAGCCCTGACCGGCGAGTCCCTTGACGAAGTGGACCTGCACCGCCCGCGCATTGACGAGATTACCTTCACCAAAGACGGCAAAACCTACACGCGGGTGCCGGAGGTCATTGACTGCTGGTTTGACTCCGGGGCCATGACCTACGCCCAGTGGCACTACCCGTTTGAGAACCGCGAAACCTTTGAAGCGCACTTTCCCGCCGACTACGTGTGCGAAGCCATTGACCAGACCCGCGGCTGGTTTTACACGCTGCACGCCATCGCCGCGCTGGTGTCGGACGGCGTCGCCTATAAAAACTGCGTGTGCCTGAGCCACATCGTTGACCGGCACGGCAAAAAAATGTCCAAGTCCCAGGGCAACATCGTCAACCCCTACGACGTGTTCGACACCATCGGCGCAGACGCGCTGCGCTGGTTGTTCCTGGCGCGCACCGCACCGGAAGGGCAAAAACGAATCTCGGTGGACATCGTCCGCGAAGTGGCGTCGTCGTTCATCAACACCTTCTGGAACACCTACGCTTTTTTCATTTTGTACGCGCGCCTCGACGGAATTGATCTCGCCGGCCTCGGCAAACTCGGCAAGCCGGTGGACTACGCCCAACGCCCGGAAATTGACCGCTGGATCCTGGCGCTGGCCCACGAGACCGTGAAAACCGCCACCGCCGCCCTCGACAACTACGACGCCAGGGGCGCCGGCGAGGCCGTCGAAAAACTCGTGGATCAGCTGAGCAACTGGTACGTGCGCCGCAACCGCCGGCGCTTCTGGAAAAGCGGCCACGGTGATGCCAGCAAGCAGTCGGCGTACCTGACCCTGTTTGAGTGCATTGATTTGTGCCACCGCGTGATGGCGCCTTTCACGCCGTTTTTGTCGGAGGCGATTTACCGCAACCTGTACCGCGCCGCCATAGACACCGGAGACGCCAAGAACGGAAGCGCGCCGCAAAGCGTTCACCTGACCGAATGGCCGCAATACGACGCCGCGCTTCTCGACCCGCAACTGGTGTTGGAAATGGACGTGGTTCAGCAGGTGGTGGGTCTGGGGCGTTCGGCGCGGGAGGACAGCCGGGTGCGGGTTCGCCAGCCGCTGGCGCGCATGCTGATTAGCGTCGCCGACACTGACGGAGACGGAGACACCCGCGCCGCCATCCAAAAACACGCGGCGCAGATCGGCGAGGAACTGAACATCAAGTCGGTGGAGTTCATCGAACAGGACGCCGGGCTGGTGGGCTACGAGATCAAGCCCAATTTTTCCACCCTCGGCAAGCGTTACGGCAAACGGATGCCGGCCATCAAAGCGGCGCTCGCCAATTTGGATGGTGCGGACGGCGCTGACGGCGCCGCACGGGTCGCCGCACGGGTCGCCGCCGATGAGGATTTTTCTTTGGAAATTGACGGCCTTGCCGTGGCGTTTAAACCCGGCGACCTGCGCGTACACACCACCTCCGCCGAAGGCTACGCCTGCGCCCGGGCCGGCCGTTTGCTGGTCGCCCTGGACACCACCTTGAGCGAAGCGTTGCTGGTGGAAGGCATCGCCCGGGAAATCGTGCGCACCGTGCAGGACGCGCGCAAATCCGCCGGCCTGGAAATAGCCGACCGCATCGCACTCGCCATCAGCGGCTCAACGCGCGTGCAAGCCGCCTTGCGCGAACACCGCGAATACATCATGGGCGAGACCCTGGCGACGCTTTGCGAAAACGGTGATGGCGGTGATGACCTCGGCGGCTTCACCGCGGAGCGCGACCTCGGCGAAGATCGCTGGCGCATCGCGCTGGCCAAAACCCGATGAACGTTCTGGTCACCGGCGGGGCGGGGTTCATCGGCGCGGCATTGTGCGAGCGGTTGCTGGCGCGCGGCGACCGCGTGCTGGCGGTGGATAATCTCAGCAGTTACTACGCGGTCAGCCTCAAGCGCGCGCGGCTGGAACGCCTGCGGGCGCGCGCCAGGAAGCGCTTCGCCTTTGAGCAACTCGACGTCGCCGACCGCGCCGCCACCGCAAAACTTTTTGACGCGCAAAAGTTTGACGCGGTGATGCACCTCGCCGCTCAGGCCGGGGTGCGCTACTCGCTGGAGAATCCGGCGGCGTACGTGGACGCCAACCTGCTGGGCTTCGGCAACGTGCTGGAGGGCTGCCGGCACGCCGGCACCGGGCATCTGGTGTTCGCCTCCAGCAGTTCGGTGTACGGCGCAAATACCCGGCTGCCGTTTGCCGAGGAGCACCCCGCCGACCACCCGGTGTCCCTGTACGCGGCCACCAAAAAAGCCAACGAGTTGATGGCCCACGCCTACGCCCACCTGTACCGCCTGCCGTGCACCGGGCTGCGTTTTTTCACCGTGTACGGACCCTGGGGGCGGCCCGATATGGCGTTTTTCAAGTTCGCCGAGTTGATGCTCGGCGGGCGTCCGATTCCGGTGTACAACCACGGCGACCTGACCCGGGACTTCACCTATATTGATGACATCGTTGAAGGCGTGGTGCGAGTGCTGGACGCGCCCGCCACGGCGGCTGCCGATTACGACGCCGATGCGCCAAGCCCGGCCCACAGCGACGCACCGTTCCGCTTGTACAACATCGGCAACGGCGCGCAAGTTCGGTTGATGGACTACATTCACGCCCTCGAAAAAGCCCTCGGCGTGAAGGCGCAGTACGAGATGCTGCCCATGCAGGCCGGGGACGTGGCCGCTACCTACGCCGACACCGGCGCCCTTGCGCGGGACTTTGGGTTCAAGCCGGCCACTTCCATTGAGGACGGGCTGGCGGCGTTTGCCGAGTGGTATCGGGATTATTATGGCATCCCTGAATGACACGATGACAACCACCAAACAAAAACTGCTGGCGAAAATCCAAAAGCGCGAAGCCGTGGTCGCCGTGTACGGACTCGGCTACGTGGGGCTGCCGCTGGCCCTGCGCTTTGCCGAAGCCGGCTTCACCACCATCGGCTTTGATACCGATGCGGACAAGGTAACAAAACTCAATGCCGGAAAGAGTTACATCGAGCGCATCCCCGGCGAGGACATCGCCCAAGCCACGGCGGCGGGGCTGACCGTCACCGGCGACTACGCGCTGACCTCAAAAGCAGACGCGCTGATCATCTGCGTGCCCACGCCCCTCGGCAAGCACAACGAACCGGACCTCGGCTACGTCACCGGCACCATGCAAGGCATAGCCCCCCACCTGCAACGCGGGCGGCTGGTCTCATTGGAGAGCACTACCTACCCCGGCACCACCGAGGAGGAACTGCTGCCGCGCATCGCGGCGCGCGGATTCACCGTGGGCGAAGATATTTTTCTGGTGTACTCGCCGGAGCGCGAAGACCCCGGCAATCCCGACTTCAGCACGCGCACCATCCCCAAGGTGTGCGGCGGCCAAACTGCCGATTGCCTGGAAGTCGGCGCGGCCTTGTACGGCGCGGTCATTGACCGGGTGGTTACGGTGGGCTCGACCCGCGCGGCGGAGATGACCAAACTGCTGGAGAACATCTACCGCGCGGTGAACATCGGCCTGGTCAACGAACTGCAACTGGTGGCCGGCAAGATGGGCATAGACCTGCGCGAGGTCATAGACGCCGCGGCCACCAAACCCTTCGGCTACACGCCGTTCTACCCCGGCCCCGGCACCGGCGGCCACTGCCTGCCCATTGACCCGTTCTACCTGGCCTGGAAAGCCAAAGAATACGGCGTCCATTCACGCTTCATCGAACTGGCCGGCGAGGTCAACGCCGCCATGCCGGCGTGGTACGTGGACCAAGCCGTGGACCTGCTCAACCGCTCCGGCAAACCGGTTTTGCGGGCGAAAGTTCTGATCCTCGGCGTCGCCTACAAAAAAAACGTGGACGATATGCGCGAATCACCGGCCATAAAAATCATTGACCTGCTGCTCAAAAAAGGCGCCGACGTTGCCTACGCCGACCCCCACGTTCCGCGCATCGGCAAACTGCGCGACTACCACCTTGACCTGCAAAGCGAAACGCTTTCAGCGGCGTTGCTGGCGTCGAACGATTTGGTGATTATCTGCACTGATCACGACCGGTTTGACTATGCGTTGATAAAGGAAAAGAGCGCGTTGTTGCTGGATACGCGGGGGGTGGTGCGTTAGTTTGGGTTGGTTGGCGTACGGGGCTGAGTGTTGCTGTGTCTATATTTCTGAATCATTATTTGATCTCCTTAATACATCCAAGCACAAGTCTATTAAAGATAACATACGAAAAAATAGATAGTTGATTTGATTGGTTTCGGTAATGGGTTTTTTGTCAACCTCATGATGCCTGATTTGATATTCATTACCGATTGTTGTCAGTATACGAAATTCTTCATCAAATATATTACGATCAAGATCAATAGATACTTGATTAATTAATTTGCTGGCCGACTTCTTTTTATTTTTGTCAACATTATAGTATGTTTTAATTCTTTCAAAAGCATCCCACAATTTTTCTAGTGCAATATTTTTGTCATCAGGATTTAAAAACCTTTCTTTTGCCTCATCAATAAGTCGATTTAATTGTTTATCTTTTGTTGCAGTCTTACTATTAAAAAACAATTCCATATTTAAATTGAAACCCAGTATTTGGTCCAAATCTACGGCTTGATTTGCTTTGACAGATTGATTAATAAAATCTTGAAAATTATGGATAGCCCCTTCGAGAAAATCATTAGCTGATAATTCTTTGTTTCCTTCAATTCGCAAATTTGGATTTTTATAATCTTTTTTTCGAAAAAGCCCATTTTGTATTAAACGTGAAATTTGCACTGCATCTAATTCAAGGAGTACATCCTTAACCCAATATTTTCTGGTTGTTTTGTCATGAGTATACTGAAATCCTAAATCAGAGAAAATTTTTGTTAAAAATTGTGAGCTTCGATAAGGGAATTTTGAATTATCTCCGCAAATTCTTTCCGCCAACTCTATTTCAAAATCTATATTCTCTTCTCGAGCTTTAAGTAATTTTAATAACTGAATCGTTTCTCTCTTTTTTGGATCACAAGTTACCTTAAAAGCCGCATCGCGCAAAATGGCTCGCGCTTGAGAGAAATCGTTAGGTCGTGTACTAATGCTCAAAGCCTTACCCTAAAATGGGATGTCGTCCGAAAAATCGGCTACGTCATCAAAAAATTTTAATCTGGAAAAACGTATTCTTTGATTCCCATCCAAACTACCCTCAACTTTATTCTTCCATTCTTCGATGGCTTTCTTTTTGGGCCTCCGTTCAAGCACATCTAATTCGTCGAGGTATTCTGAGTAGATATTGATTTTCATAACTCTTCTCTGCATTATAGATAGTGTGTAAGTATAGTCTTCTTACGCTCGGTAGTCATGTCAATTATGGCTTGGGCTTGGGTAATTTTTTCTTCTAATTTCTTAACCTTTTCCACCAACTGTTTTTGGACGTTTAAGGGTGGGGCAGGAATTTTATTTATTTTCTCCCACGATGTCCTGGGTAATTGCTGGCCACTAACAGTTTTTAGTACCTCAGAAGTAAATTCTTTGGATAAAAAATAATGTTTGTAAAAAACAGCTAAATGTGATTTATGAGGTCTAAGCACTAATATGTCAGTCGAACAGATTCCATTCATATCAGCCAAATATACCTTATTAAGATTAGGCCTTAGCTTCCCATACAAAATATCGCCCTTTTCAAAAATATTCTTGTTGCTTTTTATTGTTGAAAAATCAGACTGGGAGTTGCCTAGTGCTACACCTGTTTCGCTTTCAATATTTTCTAAGCCGATATAGTTGACTAAACCTTCTTCCTCTTTTGGATTAACAATCTCGGATACTCTTTCAACCACTTGGTTTAGTCTTGATACTTTTTTAACAGAGCTAACTAGTTTCTCAATTTGTTGTTTTGTTGCGGTGACTTTTTGACGAGCTTGCTCCACTTCCTTATCCACCGCCTCGCATTCATCTACAATTTGTTGTTGGATATTCAGCGGTGGGAGAGGGATTTTCTTCTTTCTCAAATCCCCAGTGGATATTTGTTCAAAAGTACTACCTTGAACTCCTTGAAACAAATATCTGTTCAAGTTGATAAAGTAAAAAATATATTTTTGTAAGCACTTTTTACTATTGCTTCTAATTGCTGCTAAACCTCGCCCAATACAAATTTTCTCCAAGAGATTTAAATTAACATCACCAACAGGCGCCCTAACAGAAAACAAAATATCATTCCTTATAGATTCTTTTGTCGTTTTAGATGTCCACACTGTTGGGGGGGTTATACATATTTCTCCAAAATCTTTTTTCCCTTGATAAAAAGGCAAACCATTTTTATTACCATTGTAGAAATTAGATTTAGGAGATTGTCCGGCTACTATTTCTGCAATCTGCCCCAACTTCATCTGCTCCCATTTAGTTTCAATGTCAATGTACTGCTGTGGATTTAGGGTAATAGCTTTAGTAAAATTTTTGCGATCAAAATCCAAAATGTCAGTCAATTTAGCATACCAACAATGCTCAGGTAGTGGATTAGTGGTTTGACCGATAAAATTATTTTTAATAGCAGCATTTATTCTATCGGGATTATCCAAGTTTTTAGAATCAAATAATGGGGTGACAATTTCACTCACCGTTTCGCCGCCGTTGTATCTAATGCCCTCGCTACCTTTGGCACCACTCCATTCATAACCCAAGAATTGTTTTTGTTCTTTGTTGTCTTTTGGTGAGTTGACGATCAGCACTTCCCCCGCTTGCTCATGTGCCAGCATGAAGTAGTAGAGTTTATCTTTTTCTATAGCATACAAATAGGCTATAAAACGCTGGTCTAACTCGGCTTTTTGCTTCGCTTTGGTCTTTCCCTTGAACACTTTTGATTTTTTCAGATTCTTAATTTTGGTGCTTTGCTCAAAATCGGTTTGGTAGTTTTTGAAAATATCATACTTCAACAGTTTAGATAACTGCGCGATTTTGGTTTGGTCAAAGAGTTTTTTGTATTCATCATACGGTACTTCAATGTGTTTGCAGTAATTTTTGATCAGATCGTAATCCTGATACTCAACGCCCTGCTCATCGCCCTCAAAAAAATCTTCCACTCTGTTTTGGTAATGTTCCGCCGGTTCGGGTTTTTGTGCCTTGCGTCTTAAAAAGAGAACCACTGTATTGGTGCCTGTTTTGCCAAAGGTGCCGCTACCGAGTTCGGCGATGCACACCAAGTCAAAAAATTGTAACAATAGTTCACGGGTGCTTGTATGTACCGCGTCAGAATTAGACAAAATACTGGATGGGACGATTACACCGACCACGCCACCGGGCGCCATCAGGTGCTGGATGCGCTCCAGAAAAAAGCACTGAATGGTACTGGTATTGCTGGTTTCACCTGCGATTTTAGTCAAGTGATAGTGTTTTTTGTCATCGTCATTTAAGGTTTGTAAAAAACCTTCTACCGCAAATGGTGGATTGGCAACTAGCACATCATACTTTTTGTGAGGTACTTCTGGATGATTTACCAAAGCATCAGCATCCAGTATTTTGATTTGCTCTTGTCCATACATATAGGCGGCAACCTTGGCGACTTTGGCTAAACGATCTTCCTTCTCAATGCCGGTGATGTGGCTGTAATAATCGCTTGGATCCTGCCCTTGCGCCTCTATCAGTGGCTTGATTTGATAAGCGTATTCATTCAAAAAATGCCCGACACCACAAGCATAATCAATGACTTTTGGGGGCTCAGCGTTGGCTTCAATTCTTTGCGCCAAAGGCAAGGAAGCGACGATGAACTTGCAAATGGGTAGCGGAGTAAAAAATTGCCCTTCGGATTGCTTTATGCTGTTGTCGAGAAAATACTCAAACATATCGCCCAAAAACTGATTCTGCTCATTTGTTTTGAGTCGCAACCCTTGCCACATTTGCACAATTTCCAACAATACTTTTGCGTTTTTGTTAAATAATTCTTCATTGTGGGTGTCCACAAAAGAAAAAGCGGAATTGGTGAAAAACTTTAGCTCCATAAAATAGGCTTGAATTTGTTTCTTGGTGGCATTGCGTTTGTTTTTTACCGTCCAAAAAGCATCATCTATTTGTTCATTGCTTATATAACTAATTTCTTCGTTCAGAAATTTACGCATGCCCTTTTGATATAAATCTTGCAGCCTGTCAACAAAATCAAAGTAGTTGTCGTAAGCGATTCCTTTCCAATAAAATTTCAGATCGCCTTTGTTTTCTTCCTCATCAACAATCTTGCACAAAAACAAATTAACCAACACTTCAAAGGCATTTTCTCGTCTTGCTATATTGTGCTTTCTTAAGATAGTGCGGAATTCATGATATTTACCTTTTTTATCGGCGATACCAATGCCTTTTGTGTCGTCTGTCAGTGTGTATTTGCTTTTACCTATTTGGTAGGGCTGAACATTATTTTCAAAAATCCCGTTCTCTGTATATTCCAATTGGTATGTATCACGCCAAACAGCGAAGCGGCTTTTAACATCGGTTGCTTTGGCAAAAGAAGACTGTTTTTTGTTTTGTTCCAGAATTGTAGGATTATCCGTATGGGATATTATTCTTTGTTCAGTGTGTATCTCCCCATTCAAAAAATCGGATGCGTAAAGACATAGAAACTGTGTTTCATGTATTTGCTGGGCATAACCGAATAATTGACCGCCGTCTTGCCTTGTATTTTTCCACGCTTTTTCAAATTCATTGCCTGCCGTTTTACACTCAATAAGTAATAGTGGTTTGTTCTGCTGGTTTTTGACTAATATATCTGCGCGTCCGCCGCTGGAACCGTGCCCCACTTTCCACTGTGGTTCAAGTTCCAAATGCTTCGATTTGTAACCCTTTTCCAGTAGCCGATGGACACATTCAAATACCACAAAATTTTCATTGGCGGAAAAAGTACCAATTTCCCGCCTGT
Organism: Candidatus Poriferihabitaceae bacterium; assembly: GCA_965212085.1. Taxonomy (GTDB): domain Bacteria; phylum Pseudomonadota; class Gammaproteobacteria; order Arenicellales; family Poriferihabitantaceae; genus JAHRAW01. The sequence continues at coordinate 970,039 of OZ243042.1, forward strand.
GAACTTTTAAGTCCCCGGGATATGTTATTTCGGTCTTTCCAAAATCAACCTTTAAGTCAGCTTCACCGATTGATTTTTTGCACACGCCGCCTTCTTCGGTGAAGCCGATGGCTTTGAGCAAACTTCTAAAGTTTTCTTTTTTTAACATGATTTTGGTTCCAGTTTCTCCAACTGCTGCTCCAGTTTAACATGTTTTGCCTGCAATTCATCCACCCGTGCGGCGGAGATGACCAAACTGCTGGAAAACATCTACCGCGCGGTGAACATCGGCTTGGTCAACGAACTGCAACTGGTGGCCACCAAACCCTTCGGCTACACGCCGTTCTACCCCGGCCCCGGCGGCCACTGCCTGCCCATTGACCCGTTCTACTTGGCCTGGAAAGCCAAAGAATACGGCGTCCATTCACGATTCATCGAACTGGCCGGCGAGGTCAATGCCGCCATGCCGGCGTGGCCGGGCGCACGGGCCTGATTACCAGCAGGCCGGCGATGACGATCAGGATCATGCCGGCGATGGTTGCGAGGTCCGGGCGTTCGGCGAAAAACAAAAAGCCCCACAGGGCGGCGAACGGCAGGTAGGTGTAATCGAAGGTGGCGATGAGGGACGGCGGGGCGGACTGGTAGGCTTTGGCGAGGCCGGTGCCGATGATGACGATGAGGAAGGCCAACAATGCGATCACGCCCCATTCCCGTGCGCCCATTAAAATCCAGTTGCCGAGAAGAAACGGGTAACTTGCGCCGGATTCAATCAGCGGCATCAGCGGTTGTAGCAGGGCGACGACGCCCGTGGCCAGCAAGCCCACGGCGAGGATGGACAGGTTGAGCATAATGGCGAGCACTTGGGGTTTTTCATTCATGCATTTGGCGCGGGTGATGATGGCCGCCAGCGCGTAGAACAGGCCGGCGATTACCGGTATCAGCGCATAAAACGAAAACGCGCCGGCGTCGGGGCGGAGGATGACGAGGACGCCGGCGAACCCGAGGAGCACGGCGCATCCCCGGCGTACGCCGATCGGTTCGCCGATCAGAATGGCCGAAAACAACGCGGTGAAAATCGGCCCGGTGTACAATGACGCCGCGATTACCGACAGCGGCAGCAACGGCGCCGCCGCGTAGATGGCGATGTACATAAAGGTCAGCAACAGGCTGCGCGCCGCGCTCCATTTCAGGGATAGCGGGCGCAGGGCGGTGGGGTGCGGCCCGAACAATACGATGACCACCAGAATCGCGATCGCGCCGAGGGAGCGCAGGACGAATATCTGCCACAGGGGGAAAGCCGAGCTCAGGTATTTGATCACGGCATCGGTGAACGCCATGGTGAAAACCGTGGCGATGATGATGCAGACGCCGGTGAGGACGTTGTCTTTTTGGTTTTCCATTTTCGCAAAGCGGCCAGTAACACTAAAATGGTAATGACGTCTCGTCGTACGTTACAAACGATAAAAACTCAACGGGGCGCTGAATAAATCTCAAGGCGTGGTACAATGGACGACTTATGAAAAGAAAACTGCCGCCGCTCAACGCCGTGGTCGCTTTTGAGGCCGCGGCGCGCAATAAAAGTTTCAGAAAAGCCGGCGAAGAATTGTGCGTAACTTCTTCGGCGATAAGCCATCAGGTGCGCGCCCTCGAAGACTGGCTGGGCATCAAACTGTTCGAGCGCAGTACGCGCGCCATTGCGTTGACCGATTTTGGACTTCGTTACATGCTGAAACTCGGCCCGCTACTCGCTCAGTTGGCGAAAATATCCAACGCCGCAACTGGCCAACACAAAAAAATAATCACAATACAAACCACGGACTCGTTCGCGTCCCGCTGGCTGCTCCCGCGGCTGCCGGAATTCGAGGCGCTGCATCCCGGCATAACCATAAAAATCGTTACCTACGATTTTCGCGACGGCCTGCGCGCCGATGAAGCCGACCTCGGCATACTATTCGTAACCGCCGAAAGTCCCGGCGCGGCATCTTCCAACGACCGTCTGCGTTTGTTGTTCCCGGAAGAAATATTTCCCGTGTGCAGCCCGAAAATCGTGCAAAACCTGAAATCAATTCGGGTCGGCGACCTGGCGAATTTCACGCTCATCCACGACGACAACGTGGGCGTTTCCTGGCAGGACTGGATTGTGGCGGCGAGCGGAAAAAGCCCGTACGCGAAGCGAGTGCCGGGCTTTTGGGGAATGGATTTGTTCTCGTTCTTAAGCCTTGCCGGGAGCCGGTTTTGCCAACTGCCGTTCCGGTTGAAAAAAGTATATTTCGCTGGTGGGTTGGCATACAATTAACCAACCAATAGCACAGGCATAATCGGAAGAGCACCACACTATGCGGCAGACCACCCTTGATCTAAGTTTCACACCGGAAGAACCCCATCACCCGCGGGAAAATTTTTACCGCAAGATGCCCGCTCCTCAATATCTTGGCGCGAAATACAAATTCCTTCCATGGATTTTCGATTTTGTCCCGGAGGGTACAAGCACGGTACTGGATGGTTTTTCCGGCTCGCAATCGTTTGCCTTTGAGGCGAAAAAACGCGGCTACACCGTGCATACAAACGATTTTTTGCGGTTCTGCCATATGGGCGGTTTCGCCCTGATTGAAAACAAACACTCCTTATTGACACAAGAGGATTTGACCGTGTTGTTTTCCGGTAATGACCATCGTGATGAATATATGATACGCTTCAAGGATATTTTTTTCGTTGAACCTGAGTGCATTTTGCTTGATAACTTCCGTGCCAATGTTGAACACCTTGACTGCCCCTACAAGCGCGCCTTATCTCTCACGATTATGTGCCGTAGCCTAACGCGCAAAACAATCATGGGGCACTTCGCACATCTGCGTGCCATACCATATGCCCGCAACCCGAAAAGAGTCAAACGAAACCCCAGTATTGCCCGCCCAATCCGCGATTTGTTCATTGAACTGTTGCCGGCATATGACTCGGCTGTTTTCGACAACGGTAAAAAAAACCAAAGTTACTGTGAAAATATTTTAGAACTCCTGCCGAATCTATCCGCAAACCCGCCCGACCTCGCCTACTATGACCCTCCTTACTGTGGCAGTCACGCCGACTACCAGGCTTTTTACCACCTACTTGAAACTTTTGTTGAACGTTGGAGCGATAAAACATTCATCAACCGCACCCAACGTTACTATCCGCCTCGTTACAGCGGTTTTGATAAAATCACCGACATTGAACATTCCTTTCGCAAGCTGTTTGCCCTTTCCCACGAAATTTCTCATTGGCTAATCAGTTACAACGATCGGTCCCTGCCTAAAATTGAAACACTGGTAGCCATGGCAAAACATCACAAATCTGTTCGCGTAGAGGAAAAACTCTACCAAAACTCACGTGGCGGACGAGGATCCGTATCCGGCAGTCGCGAATATTTGCTTGTTTGCAGTTAAATGACCAAGTTCGACCATTACAAAAAACTGTTTGATAGCGATCAGATGGGGACAATAATCGAGTCCCTTGAGGGGCTTCTGTGGCTTAAAATCAAGGCAATAACGCGGAAACAATTGTTACATATGTTTTGCGAATCCAAATACCCGCATCTTGTCGGGAAAAATTTGAAAGAGCAGTCCCAAAACCTTTACAGCGAGTTGCTGGCCGACATTCAAAAAGCCCACCTTGATGTTGATCACCATATGAGGTCAATGGCGCCCGCACGCACACCCCGGGATTTGGAAAAAATTGCCTCGGAGCTCCACAAAATGCAAAATTTTTCTTGGGGTGGAGACTACAGTAATGCACTGGATAGATTCCTCGTTGATCGTTATATAAAGACATATGAATCATATGAGATAATGGAAAAAATGCTGGAAACAGAAATCCCTCAAGCCGTTAATGGTTATGTAATGTGCAGTTGGTATAATCACTGGTCAACCATTCTCATTGAAAATCTGTTTAGACAACACCCCAGAGTTTTACCGGCGATCGGTAATATCAAAAAAATCGACTTTTTTATTGACAACATCCCCTTTGACTTAAAAACAACTTATCTCCCTGCAAATTATGTTGGCCAAAAACGAAAAGACGCCGGACTTCAAAATGAATTGGCAGAACTTAAATTTGTGGCACGAAAAAATAACATATACTTTGACGGAACCGCCAAACCTAAAAATATTGCATATGAAATAACCGAACGCATAAAGACATCTGGAAATCGAACATGTAACAACGTCCTTAAGGCACAAAAAGAGTTCCGGAAGAGTCTCATTCGTGATTGTGTAAAAAACCCAAAAGACTTGTTGCACAACCTCTATCAAGAGCAAGGAGCAATGAGATTTGACGCATCCAATCGACTGTTTATCATTCTGGCAGACACCGCCGAATTCGAAGATTCATGGAAACTAAAACGCAACCCTGCTCTTTTAAACAAACATATTCAAGAATATCTTGATGCTTTTTCCGCGCAGACAATACGACAAAGAAAAATAACTTTTACACATAAAGCGAGAAGTGGCACATTTACAGCACTTGCGGACGCTATTTTTGTGATCGTTTAATCATACTGATAGTCCATCACAAACTAATAACGAATTTACCTTTTCAATGGCACCTTGCTCAATTGGACTCATTTGGCGCTTAATTTGGAATTGAGTTTTGCTAACTGCTGTTGGATTTTGGTTTGCTTTGACCGCAACTCCCCCACCCGCCCCCGCTCTTTTTCCACCACATCCCCCGGCGCTTTTTCCACGAAACCCCGGTTCGCCAGTTTTTCCGAGCTTCGTTCAATCATTTTTTTCAGCGCTTCCAGTTCCTTGTTGGCGCGTTTGATTTCCTCTTCGATATCGCCGGGGCCGTCCAGCGGCAGGATGATTTGCAGTTCGCCGACTACGGCCATGGTGCCGTCCGGTTGCGGTTGTTGCGGGTCCGCCGTTGCGATGGGTTTGGTGCGGGCGAGGGTTTCGATATAAACCGCGGCTTCGGCGCTCAGTCCACTCAGCCCGCTCTCCGCGCTTTCTTTTTTGGCGCCGGCGATTAAAACCGCTATGCGTTTGCCGGGCGGGATATTGTTTTCGCCGCGCAGTTTTCGGATGCTGAGCACGACGTCCATGATGCGTTGCATTTCGCGTTCCGCGGGCGGGTTGATTTTATCCGGCTGCGGGCGGGGGTACGGCTGGGTCATTATGGTGGGCCCGTGTTTGCCGGCGAGCGGCGCGATCAGTTGCCAGATTTCTTCGGTGATGAACGGCATGATGGGATGCGCGAGGCGCAGCATGGCCTCCATTACCCCGGCCAGCGTGCGCCGGGTTGCGCGCAGTTGCGCTTCGCTGCTTTGCTCGTTGTTGAGCACCGGTTTGCACAGTTCCAGGTACCAGTCGCAGTAGTAATTCCAGATGAGTTCATAGATTTCCCGGGCGGCGAGGTCGAAGCGGTAGTTTTCCACGGCTTTGGCGACCGCTTGTTGGCTGCGTTGCAGGGTTGAGATGATCCAGCGGTCGGCGAGGGACAGCGCGACTTGGCCGTCTTCGCCATCTTCTCCATCGTCTTTGTCATCGGTGGCGCAGTCTTTGCCTTCGGTATTCATCAGCACGAAGCGCGCGGCGTTCCAGATTTTGTTGCAGAAATTCCGGTAGCCTTCGGTGCGCCCGAGGTCGAAGTTGATGTCCCTTCCGGTGGAGGCCAGCGAGGCGAAGGTGAAGCGCAGGGCGTCGGCGCCGAAGCCGGGGATGCCGCCGGGGAAATCCTTGCGGGTTTGCGTTTCGATTTTTGCCGCGTCCTGCGGGCGCATCAGGCCGCCGGTGCGTTTTTTGACCAGCGATTCCAGGTCAATGCCGTCTATGAGGTCAATGGGGTCGAGCACGTTGCCTTTGGATTTGGACATCTTGTTGCCGTGGGCGTCGCGCACCAGGCCGTGGATGTACACCTGGTGAAACGGCACTTCGTCCATGAACTTGCCGCCCATCATGATCATGCGCGCCACCCAGAAAAAAATGATGTCGAATCCGGTGACCAGCACGCTGGTGGGGTAAAAAGCTTTCAGGCGATCGGTCTGTTGCGGCCAGCCGAGGGTGGAAAACGGCCACAACGCGGAGCTGAACCAGGTGTCGAGCACGTCGTCGTCCCGGCGCAGTTTGCGGGTTTTCGCCAAGCCGTATTTTTCCCGCACCGCGGCTTCATCCCGCGCCACGTAAACTGCGCCGCCGCCGCCATCGCCACCGTCGTCGGCGTCGTACCACGCCGGGATGCGGTGGCCCCACCAAATCTGGCGGGAGATGCACCAGTCCTGGATGTTCTCAAGCCACTGGTAGTAGGTCTTGCTCCAGTTTTCCGGCACGAACTGCACGCGGCCGTCGCGCACCATGGCGACCGCCGGGTCGGTGATTTTGGCCTTGCCGCCGGGGCGGCCGTCGTCGAGGGTTTGCCGGGTCAGGTCCACGTACCACTGGTCGGTCAGCATCGGCTCGACCACCGCGCCGGAACGGTCGCCGCGCGGCAGTTTGTAGCGGTGCGGCTCTTCTTTGACCAGCAGGTTTTGTGCGCGCAGGTCGCGCACGATTTGTTCGCGGGCCTCGTAGCGGTCCATGCCGCGATATTTTTTCGGCGCGTTGTCGTTGAGCTTCGCGTCCGGCGTCAACAACTCGATTACCGGGATGTCCTTGCCGGGGTGGCGCAGGTACACTTGGTAATCGTTGAAGTCGTGGGCCGCGGTGATCTTGACGCAGCCGGAACCGAAATCGGCCTGCACGTATTCGTCGGTGATGATTTCGATGGCGCGCGGCGGCTCGGTCATCGGCACCCACACGCGCCGCCCGACCAGCGAGCGAAAGCGCGGGTCATCGGGATGCACGGCGATGGCGCCGTCAACGAGGATGGTTTCCGGGCGGGTGGTGCCGATGACTATGCCGTTTTGTTGGCCGTTTTGTTGGCCATTTTGTTCTGCGCCGGTATCGTCCGCATCGCCGTCAACGAACGGATAGCGCACGTAATACATAATCCCCGCCTCGTCTTCGCTGACCACTTCAAGGTCGGACACCGCGGTCAGCAGCACCGGGTCCCAGTTCACCAGCCGCTTGCCGCGGTAGATGATGCCTTCGTCGTAGAGTTGCACGAATACCCGGTTGACCGCTTCGCTCAAGCCCGGATCCATGGTGAAGCGCTCGTTGTCCCAGTCCGGGGACGCGCCCATGCGCCGCAGTTGCCGGGCGATGGTGCCGCCGGACTCGGCTTTCCATTGCCACACGCGTTCGATGAATTTTTCCCGGCCATAGTCGTGGCGGGTTTTGCCCTCGGCGTTGATGGCGCGCTCCACCACCATCTGCGTGGCGATGCCGGCGTGGTCCACGCCGGGCTGCCACAAGGTATGGCGGCCCTGCATGCGGTGGTAGCGAATCAGGGCGTCCATGATGAGGTCCTGAAACGCGTGGCCCATATGCAGGTTGCCGGTGACGTTGGGCGGCGGAATCATGATGCAGTAGGACGGCGCATCGGGATTGGCCGGGGCGAAATAGCCTTCGCTCTCCCAGAACTGATACCAGCGCGTCTCGATGCGGCGCGGGTCGTAGGATTTATCCAGGGGCATGGTTAGGGGGGGGAGGGGGGGGTTATGAAACCTTGTGGGTCTGCGGCTCGATGCCCTGCTCGCGGTAAAACCGAAAGCGTTCGCGGCCCGATGCTTTGTCCGCGGCCTCGGCGCTGATCAACTCCGCCACCCGCTCAAACCGCGCGTAGTCCGCCGGCACTTCCCAACCCAGGGAGATGAGCAGGCCCGCGCAGTGCGGCGGGGCGTCGCCGTGCCCGATGAGCACCGGATAGCGGTTAATGTCGTGGCCGGCGTCGTGGTCGGCGTCGTGATCGGAGTCGGGGTCTTGATTATGTGTTTCGCCGCCGCAAACCGCGTGGGGCACGAAACTCCCCTGGGAAAACGTCCACAACATTTTGTCGAGGCGGCGACTGTGTTCCGGGTCGCCGGTGCGCAGGTACACCTTGAGGCCGCGGCCATATCCCTTGTTGGCGATCCGGCAGGCGTAGTAATCCTTGCCGGCGGCTTCAACCCCGCCGAGCACATAAAAATCCACCTGCACCGTCATCGCTCGGTCCCGTTCAAGGCGTAGCCGCGCTCAGCGGTTCAGCAAAAACTCCACCAGCAGCGGCACCGGCCGGCCGGTGGCGCCCTTGCGGGAACCGGAGGTCCACGCGGTGCCGGCGATGTCGAGGTGCGCCCAGTCGTACTTGGCGGTGAAGCGCTTGAGGAAGCACGCCGCGGTTACCGCCCCGGCGTTGCGCCCGCCGATATTGGCGAGGTCGGCGAAATTGCTGTCCAGCTGCTTGGCGTATTCGTCCCACACCGGCATCCGCCAGGCGCGGTCGCCGCTCGCTTGGCCGGCGCGCAGCAACTCCCCGGCGAGGCGCTCGCAGTCGCTGAACAATCCGCTGGCGTGTTCCCCCAACGCCACCACGCAGGCGCCGGTCAGGGTCGCAAGATCCACCACCACGGCGGGCTTGAAACGCTCGGCGTAGGTCAGCGCGTCGCACAGAATCAAGCGGCCTTCGGCGTCGGTGTTGAGTATCTCGATGGTGGTGCCGGACATGCTGGTGACCACGTCGCCGGGTTTGTTGGCGGCGCCGTCGGGCAGGTTTTCGCTGCTCGGCACGATGCCCACGAGGTTGATTTTGAGGCGCAGTTCGGCGGCCGCCTGCAGCGCGCCGAAGACCCCGGCGCCGCCGCACATGTCGTACTTCATCTCGTCCATGGCGGCGGACGGCTTGAGGGAAATCCCCCCGGCGTCAAAGGTCAGCCCCTTGCCCACCAGCACCACCGGCGCGGCGTCCCGTTTGCCGCCGTGGCCGCCACGGCCACCGCGGTATTCCATGACGATGAGCCGGGCCGGTTCGCGGCTGCCACGGGAAACCGACAGCAGCGAACCCATTTTGAGCCGCTGCATCTGCGCTTCGTTGAGGATCGTGGTCTTCAGCCCGAGGCGTTTTCCCAGCCGCCGGGCCTGGTCGGCGAGGAACGACGGCGTGCAGATATTGCCGGGCAGGTTGGCAAGGTCCCGCGCCAGCGCCACGCCGCGGGCGACGGCGGCGCCTTCTTTCAGCCCCCGCACAACGCCGGCGCGCTGCGCCCGGTCGCACAATACCGAAACCTGTTGCAGTTTCGCGGCCTCCTTTTTGCCGCTTTTGGTGTGGTCAAAACAATACAATGCGTCTTCCATGGCCTCCACCAGGTTGCGCGCGCGGCGGCGGCCGTCGGCTTTTTCACGGGTATACGCCGCTTCCAGCAGGCACACATCGGCGGAGGGGATGCCGCGCTTGTTGAGCAACGCCGCCGCCGCGCGCGCCGCATCGCGGGCTGCGGATGCGTTAAAATCGTCCTTCGGCCCGAGGCCGAGGAGCAGCACCCGTTCGGCGCGAATGCCGGGCAGGTCGTACAATAGTTGCGCGCTACCCGCCGCGCCGTCGAGATCGCCGCGACCCAGCAGGTTGCTGATGTGTTTGCCGGCGGCCCTGTCGAGGCGCTTGCCGGCGGCGGTGAGTTGCGGTTGCGGCGGCTGCCGCCGTGGCTTCGTTTTTGACGATGCGCCGGCCTTGAACATGCCGATAACCAGGCAACGGGACGCCAGCGTAACGACGTCGGCGGTCTTTGCTGAAAATTCCATGCCTACTCCTGATGGGAAACTGGATTACACTTGTTGGATTACGGATTACGATGGTGATGATTGCACAATGTCTGAGCGCGCCGATTATAGCAAGGCTTCGATGAACTGGCGCATTTCGGGATGCCGGCGCCTGAGTCCGCCCGGCGCGGCGGCGGCACCATGATCATCCACCGCGCCTTCATCCGCGAAGTGCTGCACACCTGCGGCGCCGTGAGCGCCATCCTGCTGGCGATTTTCCTGGTGGCGCGGCTGATGGGTTTCCTGCGCCAGGCGGTGGAGGGCGACATTCCGGCCAACAGCGTCTTGCTGCTGCTGCTGCTGAAGACCATCACCTACCTCGACATACTCGCGCCGCTGGTGTTGTATATCTCCACGCTACTGGTCATGGGACGCTGGATTCGGGACAACGAACTGACGGTGATTAGCGCCTGCGGCATCGGCATGCGGCAGTTCCTGCGCCCGGCGATGGTTTTGTTCGCCGTGGTCGGCGCGCTGGCGGCCTTGTTTTCCCTGTACCTGTCGCCGCTGTCGGTGGAAGCGTCGCGCTCCATCGTGCACGAACTTCGCCATCGCGCTGACGTCTCCGGGGTGATTCCGGGGGTGTTCAGCGACGTGCGCGGCGCCAACAGCGTCTACTTTGTCGAAAGTTACGACCGGGAAAGCGGCGACTTCCGCAACATCTTCATCTACGACGGCAGCGGCGCCGTGCCGGGGGTGGTGGTGGCCGGAGCCGGGCATACAATCGTTGATGAAAAAACCAACGACGATTTTCTGGTGCTGAAAAACGGCAGCCGCTACCGGGGCACCGCCGGCACCGCCGAATACGCGGTGCTGGATTTTGAAACCTACGGGCTGCGCCTCAAAGCGCGCGCACGGCGGGATCACAACCCGCCGGTCAAGGCCATGCCGACGCTGTCATTGCCGGGCGAGAACAATCGCGCCGCCGCCGGGGAACTGCACTGGCGCATCTCCAAGGTGGTCATGCTGCCGGTGCTGATGGTGTTCGCGCTGGCCTTTTCATCCATCACCTACCGCAAGGCGCGCTTCCCCGGAATGTTGTCGGCGCTGCTGGTTTATTTCGCCTACGCCAACCTCCTCGGCCTCGGCGTTGCGCTGATTCGCCGTGGCGCGGCGCATCCGCACCTGACCTTGTGGGTGGTGCATCTCGCGTTCCTCGGCCTCGCGGTGTGGTTGCTGCACCGCCGCAACCTCAACAAGCCGCTGCTGCCGGGTTTGCCGGCCTGGGTTTCATCCGGGTTTCGCTGATGTCCATCCTCGACCGCTACCTCGGCGGGATCATCCTGCAATACACCCTGATCACCATGCTGGTGCTGCTGGGGTTGTTCACCTTCGTCAATTTCCTTGAGCAGTTGGGAGACCTCGGCAAAGGCGGTTACGGTTTGTCCGACGCCCTCGTTTATATCGTGCTGACGATTCCGCGCACCGTTTACGAATTGTTCCCCATGGCCGCGCTGCTCGGCACCATCATCGGCCTGTCGCTGCTGGCCAACGATTCGGAGTTGATCGTGATGCGCGCCAGCGGCGTGTCGGTGCGGCAAATCAGCGTCGCGGCATTGAAGACCGGCGGCTTGTTCGTGATCGCCGCCATGCTCATCGGCGAACTGGTCGCGCCGCCCAGCGAAACCCGCGCCCAGCGCGGGCGCAGCGAAGCGTTGCGGGAAAACCTCCGGCAACCCACCGACTCCGGGCTGTGGATGCGCGACGCGCAAACCTACATCAACGCCGGCGAAGTGCTGCCGGACCTGACCCTGCTGGGCATCAAGATCTTCGAGTTCGGCCCCGACAAACGACTGCGCGCGCTGATCGAAGCCGCCGCCGGCGAATTTCAAAACGACCACTGGGTGCTCAGCGGCGTCAAACAAACCCTGTTCGACGCCGACGGCAACACCGCGACCGCGCGCCTCGACACCACGCAATGGCGCTCCGGCGTGACCCCGCAAATCCTGTCGGTGTTTCTGGTGCAGCCCGATCAACTTTCGTTATGGCAACTGCGCCGCTACATCCGCCACCTGCGGCAAAACCACCAGCAAACCGACCCGTATAAACTGGCGTTCTGGAACAAACTGATGCTGCCCCTGTCCACCGCGGTCATGGTGGCGCTGGCGATCCCGTTCGTGTTCGTCAACATCCGCTCCGGCACCCTCGGCCGCAGCCTGTTCACCGGCATCATGCTCGGCCTCGGTTTCTACGCCGCCAACAAAGGCTTCGGCTACATCGTGCTCGCCTACGCCCTGCCACCCCTGCTCGGCGCCACGCTGCCGGTGATCGCGTTTCTGATGCTGGCGGTGGGGATGGTGCGGAGGGTTGAGTAGGTTGTTGTGCCGGCGTTCAAATACTTGACAAGCACAAGATTTCCAATTACGCTTAAAGCTGGACAGTCCATTCATCAAGGAGATTCAACCATGGCAATAAAAGCGTACAGGTATCACTTCACGCGCGGAAAAGAAATTCTTCATACCGGCATAACCAGGAACCTTGAAAGGCGCGAACAGGAACATCAGCGGACCTACGGAGACGGCGGTCACATGTACAAGGTGGGCCGCGCAACCACCCTTGGTGCCGCGTTGGAATGGGAGCGGGAGCAAACCGAAAGAGGAAGGCCGACCCGGCGGCAGAGGGTGAAATGATGCCGCTCGATATTTATCTGCAAATTATTTCTATGCTGATGGCAGTGATCGCCGTCGTAGTACCCGTAGGGATCACGGTGGCCGGCTATGTGTATGTCAAACAACTTACCGCAAAGATAGAAAGCCTTACCGCTGAGGTTAACTTGTTGTGGAACAAGGTGGAAGACGCCTGAAAAACCTGTTGTTGCGTTGTGGCGAATCCGCCGAAGATGGAAGGGAAAGTTTGATTACGGTTTCACCAACCAAAACCGGAACTGCCAATGCCCGCTCACAAAGTCTCTTTCCTCGGCCTCGGCGTAATGGGCTACCCCATGGCCGGGCATCTGGCGGGTGGCGGTCATTCGGTTTGCGTTTATAACCGCACCACGGCCAAGGCGCAAAAATGGGTGGCTGAGCACGGCGGCGAGCTTGCGGCTACGCCGGCGGAGGCCGCCGGGGGTGCGGATTTTGTGTTTGCCTGCGTGGGCAATGACGACGACCTGCGCAGCGTCACCACCGGGCCGGGCGGGGCGTTCGCGGCGATGAAAAAAGGCGCGGTGTTCGTTGACCACACCACGGCCTCCGCCGGCGTTGCGCGGGAGCTTGCGGCGGCTGCGTCCGCCGGCGGGTTTTCGTTTCTGGATGCACCGGTTTCCGGCGGGCAGGCGGGGGCGGAAGGCGGGATTTTGACGGTCATGGCGGGCGGTGAGCAAGCGGCTTTTGAGCGCGCCAAACCGTTGATGGATTGTTTCGCGCGGGCGGTAACGCGGATGGGGGATTCGGGCGCCGGGCAGCTGACCAAGATGGTCAACCAGATATGCATCGCCGGGCTGGTGCAGGGTTTGTCCGAAGGCGTGGCTTTCGCCATCAACGCCGGCCTCGATGCGCGCCAGGTTTTTGAGGTCATCTCCAAGGGCGCGGCGCAGTCGTGGCAGATGGTCAACCGCCACGAGACCATGATCGCCAACCAGTTCGAGTTCGGTTTTGCGGTGGACTGGATGCGCAAGGATCTCAAACTGTGCCTTGAAGAGGCCGAGCGCAACGGCTCCGACCTGCCGGTCGGCAAAATCGTTGACCAATACTACGCCGAAGTGCAAGCCGCCGGCGGCGGACGTTACGACACCTCCAGCCTGCTGACCCGGCTGCGCAGAAAAGACCTGCCCTGATGGACGCGCTCCAGACCCGCATCCTGGATGCGCTGGCGGCGTTCCAGGGCAGGCCGTGGGTTCAGGGGGCCATCGTCCTGCTCTGCGCCATCGCCGCCGCGTATTTTCTCACCGCGATCATCAAACGGGGCCTACTGCGGCTCGCCCGCAAAACCCGCTTCCAGGTCGACAGCGAAATCATCGCCATCCTGCATCAGCCGGTTTTTTACTCGATTCTGATGGTCGGGCTGGCCGTCGCGTTGTCGGTGTCGCCCCTCGGCGGGGTCGTTGAGCGCGCCGCGATATCCATCCTCAAGACCGCCAACATTTTCATCTGGACGGCGTTCTTCGTGCGCCTGTCGGGGATTTTGCTCAAGGCCTCGGTGCGGCATTCCCACCACCAGCAACTGGTCAGCCGGCAGTCCCTGCCGTTGTTCGAAAACCTTGCGTTCCTGGTCATTTTCGCGGTCGCGTTGTACCTCGCGTTCCAGACCTGGGGCGTGGACATGACCGCGTGGCTGGCGTCCGCCGGCGTGCTCGCCATCGCCATCGGCTTCGCCGCCAAGGACACGCTGTCGAATTTCATCGCCGGGATTTTCATCCTCGCCGAAGCCCCCTACAAAATCGGCGACTACATCGTGCTGGACACCGGCGAGCGCGGCGCAATCACCGGGATCGGCATCCGCAGCACCCGCATGCTGACCCGCGACGACGTCGAACTGACCATCCCCAACGGCATCATGGGCAACAGCAAAATCGTCAACGAAAGCGGCGGCCCGCACCCGAAATTTCGCATCCGCATTCCGGTGGGAGCAGCCTACGGCAGCGACGTCGAGCGCGTGAAGTCGGTGCTGTTTGAAGTCGCCACCGCCAACGAACACGTGTGCGAAGACCCCGAACCGCGAATTCGTTTTCGCCAGTTCGGCCCTTCCAGCCTCGACTTTGAACTGCTGTGCTGGGTGGAACAACCGTCCCAACGCGGCATGGTGGTGGACCTGCTGCTGACCGCCATCAACCGGCGTTTCAATGAAGAGGGGCTGGAGATTCCGTTTGCCAAGCAGGATGTTTATATCAAGGAGATGCCGGGAAGCGGGGGCGGAGACGACCGACGGGAATAATTTGCGTCAACCGTCAACCTGAGCGCGCCCTTCGCAATGCTTCGCTGATAACCGGATTGTCCGAAGTTTTTCGCAAAGTTTTTTGGAGAAAATGCCGCCAGCGGCGTTCTATTTTTCTGCGTGCCAGCCAGCCCACGTAATCACAAACCGGAATGAAATCGGTATTGCCGATGTTGTCAATGAGCACGCACTTTGGCCGCCCGTTTGTGTACTGCACGACGATATTTTGCATCTTGAAACCGCTGATGATTTTGTAACGCAACAAATACAAGTAAAGATCGTGCAGCGCATCGGCCAACTCATTGGCGCCGGCGTCATCCCGGAAAATCTCAACGTCCAGCGTCCTGGAAACCTCGCCGTTGTCATTGCGAATGAGATCAAACACGTTCGCCAGCTGCGTTTTATTTTTGTAGTTGACCCGCATACTGCCGTGGTATCCGGCGATATGAGCAAATGAAATCCCGCGCTTGCCGAGGAGCGCGTAATAGGCGCGCTCCCTGGCCGCCTCAGACCCGCCCCCGGTTAAATTTTTCCCCGGAAGTTCGTCGTCCATGACTTTTATGCACTTGTGATCATCATGCGGATGCACATAAACCCGCCGGTGATGGCCGCTGCCGGCCAGAACCAGTTCATCGGCGTCGCCGTCGAATTTTAATTCAACCTTGTCAACTGCTGCGCGCATTTACAATACCCGGTTATTCGTAAAACAGCCGCAAATATTCGTGCAAAACAAAAATGCGGTGCCGAGAATGGCCCGTTGCTTCCCGCAGGATTCCTGCTTGCTCCATTTCATTGATCAGCGTATTCGCGGTACTGGTTGAAACCGCAAGGTGCGCGGCGGCTTCGCTTACGGTAATCACCGGTGAGGAGAACAGTTGCAGAAGAAGTTTGTGCGCATATGTTGCGCGGCGGCCAAACGTTATAACGCGGTTGTCGTATTCTTTCCGTAACGCAACGATCTCGGTGAAGACATCTATTCCTTTTCCCGCCGTCTCGATCACCGCTGAAAGAAAAAATACAATCCATTGATCCATATCGTTGCGTTCACGGACAAACGTCAGCGCATCGTAATACGCCCCTTTGTTTCTTTCAAAAAAGTCTGACAGGTATAACGTTGGCTTTTTCAAAATGCCCAATTCAATCAAATGCAAAACGATCAGTATCCGCCCGATTCTTCCGTTGCCATCGTTGAACGGGTGTATGGTTTCGAATTGATAATGGGAAATTGCCATCTTGATCAGATGCGGCATGTTCAAATTTTGGTTATGCCAAAACATTTCCAGGTCGGTTAATAATCCGGGCAACTCATTTTGATGCGGGGGGATGAATTTCGCGGTCGATAGGCTTGTACCGCCGACCCAGTTCTGCGCATTGCGGATTTCGCCCGGCTGCTTGTTCTCGCCACGCACGCCCGACATCAAAATCCTGTGCGTATCTTTGAGCAAGCGCATGCAGACCGGCAAATCGTCGAGCGCGCCTATTCCATAATTCATCGCCTTGATGTAGTTTTGCACTTCGACCCAATCATCCCGTCTCTCCAACGCGATTTCTTCTTCCGGGAGTACCACTTCATCCATGCCGGTCTTGGTGCCTTCAATGCGGCTCGATTTAACCGCCTCGCTGCGGACGTGCATTGCGATGAAAAAATCCACATCGGGAATGAGCACGGAATACGCATTCAGTTCGCCAACGAGACGGATTGCCTGTTCCAGCAATACCGGAATTCTTTTATCCTGCCATTCATATGGCCGATTCACCGAACCCGGCAAAAAACTCTGGTATTGGTGCTCCTTGCCGGAAAAATGCGGCTGGCGGTGCCCCGCTACGAAGCCCTTTGCCTTTGATTGTGGCGGTTTTTTCACGCTTGAAAACTCCGAAACTTGCAATATGAGGGTTTATATTGCAAGAAAAGCGGAAAATTTGCAATAAGAAATCTTATATTGCAAAAAACAGCCTAAACTTGCAATACAAACACCCTTATTGCAAGTTTGCGCCGGTTCTCAAGACCGGCCGGCAATCAACTCTTCAACTGCCTTAACTTCTCAATCGCCCGCAACTGCGCCATCGCATTCGCCAGTTCTGCTTTGGCCTGGGCGTATTCCATGGCAGAGGTTTGGTCGCGCATGGCTTCTTCGGCGCGCTTTTGGGCGGTTTCGGCGGCTGCCATGTCAAGGTCGTCGGCGCGGATGGCGGTGTCGGAAAGGATGGTGACCACGTGGGGTTGCACTTCGAGGAGGCCGCCGGAGATGAAGAAAAACTGCTCTTCGCCGTTCGCTTGTTGTACGCGCACGTCGCCGGGTTTGAGGCGGGTGATGAGGGGCGTGTGGCGGGGGGCGATGCCGAGTTCGCCGGCTTCGCCGGGGGCGAACACCATGGTGCCTTCGCCGGACCAGATTTCCTGTTCGGCGCTGACGATTTCGACTTGGATGGTGGACATGATTTTTGCCGGGGCGGTCAGCTCAGTCGGTCAGCTCAGTTCCTTGGCGCGTTCGATGGCTTCTTCGATGCCGCCGACCATGTAGAACGCCTGCTCCGGCAGGTGGTCGTATTCGCCGTCGGCGATGCCCTGGAAGGCTTTGATGGTGTCCTTGAGGGGCACGTATTTGCCCGGCGTGCCGGTGAAGGTTTCGGCCACGGTGAACGGCTGGGACAGGAACCGCTGCATGCGCCGCGCGCGTCCGACCGCGAGTTTGTCGTCTTCGGAAAGTTCGTCCATGCCCAAAATGGCGATGATGTCTTGCAGTTCCTTGTAGCGTTGCAGGATGCTCTGCACCGCGCGCGCCGTGGTGTAGTGATCGTTGCCGACGATCAGCGGGTCGAGCTGCCGGGAGGTGGAGTCGAGGGGGTCAACCGCGGGGTAGATGCCGAGTTCGGCGATCTGCCGGGACAGCACCAGGGTCGCGTCGAGGTGCGCGAAGGTGGTGGCCGGCGACGGGTCGGTGAGGTCGTCCGCCGGCACGTACACCGCCTGGAAGGAAGTGATGGAGCCGGTTTTGGTGGAGGTGATGCGTTCCTGCAGCGCGCCCATCTCGTCGGCCAGGGTCGGCTGGTAGCCCACCGCCGATGGCATGCGCCCGAGCAGCGCGGATACTTCGGTGCCGGCCAGCGTGTAGCGGTAGATGTTGTCGATGAACATCAGCACGTCTCGGCCTTCGTCGCGGAAGTATTCGGCCATGGTCAGGCCGGTCAGGGCGACGCGCAGGCGGTTGCCCGGCGGCTCGTTCATCTGCCCGTACACCATCGCCACCTTGTCGAGCACGCCGGCTTCGGTCATCTCGTGGTAGAAGTCGTTGCCTTCGCGGGTGCGCTCGCCGACCCCGGCGAACACCGACAGGCCGCTGTGGGCGGAGGCGATGTTGTTGATGAGTTCCAGCAGGGTCACGGTCTTGCCGACCCCGGCGCCGCCGAACAGGCCGATCTTGCCGCCCTTGGCGATGGGCATGATGAGGTCAATGACCTTGATGCCGGTCTCCAGCAGTTCAAGGCTGGCGGCCTGCTCCTCGTAGGTCGGCGCCGGGCGGTGGATGGGCATGCGCTGTTCGGCGGCCACTTCGCCGGCTTCGTCCACCGGGTTGCCGAGCACGTCCATGATGCGCCCCAGCGTGCCCTGGCCGACCGGCACCGAAATCGGCGCACCGGTATTGGCGACATCAAGCCCGCGCTTGAGGCCGTCGCTCGACCCCATGGCGATGCAGCGCACCACGCCGTCGCCCATCTGCTGCTGGACTTCCAGCGTCAGCCCGCCCTCGCCGATGGTGAGCGCGTCATACACTTTGGGAACCGCTTCGCGGGGGAATTGGACGTCCACTACGGCGCCGATGATTTCTACTACGTTGCCTTGCATGTTATTTACCGAGGTTAAAAAGGTTATTTGAATTTGACGGCGGTGCCGTACAGGTGAATCGTGTCGTAAAACTGCGCGGCTGGACCTACAAACTGCACACCAACAACCGCATCTGCGCCAAGTTTTTCGGCATCGTTTTTGATTTCGTCTACTGCTCCGCGTACGCCCTGTGACGAACGAGTAGCGGACAACTTCGTGTCCGATTTCGCGAACACGATACCGAGATATTCCTTGATGGTCTTGCCCTCAACCGAAGGGGTCGTTGTTACTACCATTTTGAATGCCCGTAAATCATACCGCCGCCGCCCCGCCCACAATCTCCGACAACTCCTGGGTAATCGCCGCCTGCCGGGCCTTGTTATAGACCAGCTGCAACTCGTCAATCAGTTTGCCGGCGTTGTCGGTGGCGGATTTCATCGCCACCATGCGCGCCGCCTGTTCGCAGGCGGCGTTTTCCGCGACTTCCTGGTAGATCAGCGATTCAATGTAACGCCGCATCAGCGTGTCGATCACTTCTCTGGCGTCGGGTTCGTAGATGTAGTCCCAGTGATGGGTCAGGCTTTCGCCGTCGCCGCCGCCGTTGTTGCCGGTGCCGGGGGCGATGGGAATCAACTGCTCGACCACCGGCTTCTGGGTCATGGTGTTGACGAACTCATTGCTGGCCACGAACAGCCGGTCAATGCGGTCTTCGGTGTAGTCGTCCATCATCACCTTGACGGTGCCCACCAGTTCTTCCAGTTGCGGCGCGTCTCCGAGGCCCACGGCCTCTGAGACGATGGTGGCCTTGAAGCGGTTGAAAAACGCGCCGGCCTTTTTGCCGATTACCGAAACCCGCACCTCGGCGCCTTTGTCATTCCATTCGGACATTTCCATCACCGCCTTGCGAAATAAATTCACATTCAGCCCGCCGCACAACCCGCGATCCGAGGACACCACCACGAAGCCCACCGCCTTGACCTCGCGCTCGATCACGTACGGATGCTTGTATTCGGGATGCGCGTGGGCGAGATGCGCCACCACGCTGCGCATCTTGCGCGCGTACGGCTGCGCCGCACGCATACGATCCTGCGCCCGCCGCATTTTGCTGGCGGCGACCATTTCCATCGCTTTGGTGATTTTCCGCGTACTGCCGATGGAGTTGATTTGGGTGCGGATTTCTTTTGCGCCTGGCATTTTTGGTTTGGGTGAGTAAAGAGTTTGACTTGCGCGGATTATACAAAAAAATGGAGGCTATTCAGCTCCCTTGTTTTCCAGCACAGCACGAACCGACTCATTGCTATGCTCGATTGCATAATCCAATGGCGTTTTTCCGGCATTGTCTTTTGCGTTGACATCCGCGCCATGCCTAATAAATTCCTCTGCAATGCCACGCCCCCCCTTAATTGCCGCATGATGCAACCACGTTTTGCCGTCGCTACATTTTACGCGCACATCAATCGAACCGTTTCCAATTAAATTCTTGGCTTCACCTGCAGATTTCGGAAAGTTTTTCATGGCATTACCCTCATTGAATGGGTTGACTAAAAAGAAAGGACGAGGAGGCAGACACCCGCCCACCCCCGCTTGGTTGGCAAAGGATACTATGTTTCAGTACTCCTTGCGATTCCCCCACAAACTTGGAGTAACAACACCAAACACCGTCAAAACGCCAATGACACAGCAAAACAACGCAAACAATTTCCAAAACATGCTTGTTGTAAAAACTGCGAGGCCAAAAGCAACCGAAAAACATGCGGCACCCCATGCACATCGCTTCTGAACGCTCATTTTTCGTTTCTCACTCATTTCGTTTGCCTCCTCTGGCAGATTGATTAAGGGACAAGTCCCACTTTTGCACGAAATAGGTAATTACCAAGAAGCAATGGCGGTTCTTGTTTGAAAAATTAAAGATAACCCAATGCTAAGTAACACCCATCCGATAAATGGGGAATCGAAAAACCTGTCGGTAATTACCACCCCAAAATACTCGTTATTAATTCTAAATAAAAACCCACGACTATCAAGAATAAAAGAGTTATACCCGAAGGCAGATTTGTTAAATATCGGCAACCATCCACCGATATAAATTAAAACAAAACCACCAACAACATCCGGCCACGAAATATTGTCATTAGAGTCATCATTTGATTGATTTTGCTTGTGTGATTCTGTTT
Organism: Candidatus Poriferihabitaceae bacterium; assembly: GCA_965212085.1. Taxonomy (GTDB): domain Bacteria; phylum Pseudomonadota; class Gammaproteobacteria; order Arenicellales; family Poriferihabitantaceae; genus JAHRAW01. The sequence continues at coordinate 990,531 of OZ243042.1, forward strand.
CTTTCATCGTCTTACCTATCAGTGAAAAAAATTAGATGAAACAAATTCCGCTGGATGCCTGCTCAAAATACTACGAGAATGACGGTGGAGTGCTTACCAACTCCCATTCGTCTTAAAATCTTCCACCGCCGCCTTCAATTTCCCCGCGACTTCATCATTATATTCAGGATTCCCGTTAATCTCCTCCAACACCCCCCCATGGGATGATTTAACATGCGCCTGCATCGCCGCTTCAAACGCGACCACCTTGCCGACTTCGACTTCATCGAGATAGCCCTCGTTGGCGGCGAACAGGGACAGCGCCATTTCCGCCACCGACATCGGCTGGTACTGGGGTTGCTTCATCACTTCCATTACGCGCTCGCCGCGTTCCAGTTGTTTGCGGGTGGCTTCGTCGAGGTCTGAGGCGAACTGCGAGAAGGCGGCTAACTCGCGGTACTGGGCGAGGGCCAGGCGGATGCCGCCGCCGAGTTTTTTGATGATGGGGGTTTGCGCGGCGCCGCCGACTCTGGACACCGAGAGGCCGGCGTTGATGGCCGGGCGGATGCCGGCGTTGAACAGGTCGGTTTCAAGGAAGATCTGGCCGTCGGTAATGGAGATGACGTTGGTGGGCACGAACGCGGACACGTCGCCGGCCTGGGTTTCGATGATGGGCAGCGCGGTCAGCGAGCCGGTTTTGCCCTTGACCTTGCCGCCGGTCAGTTTTGCCACCGCGTCTTCGTTGATGCGCGCGGCGCGCTCCAGCAGGCGCGAATGCAGGTAGAAGACGTCGCCGGGATACGCTTCGCGGCCGGGCGGGCGGCGCAGTAGCAGCGAAATCTGGCGGTAGGCCCAGGCCTGCTTGGTGAGGTCGTCGTAGATGATGAGCGCGTCTTCGCCTTTGTCGCGGAAGTACTCGCCCATGGTGCAGCCGGAATACGGCGCGATGAACTGCTCCGAGGCGGCGTTGGAGGCGGCGGCGGCGACCACGATGGTGTGCTCCATGGCGTCGTGCTCTTCGAGTTTTCGCACCACCGCGGCGATGCTCGACGCCTTCTGGCCGATGGCGACGTAGATGCACTTTATGCCGGTTCCCTTCTGGTTGATGATGGCGTCCACCGCCACCGCGGTTTTGCCGGTCTGGCGGTCGCCGATGATGAGTTCGCGCTGCCCGCGTCCAATGGGCACCATGGCGTCAATGGACTTCAGCCCGATTTGCACCGGCTGGTCCACCGACTTGCGCGCGATCACGCCGGGCGCGACCTTCTCAATCGGCGAGGCGCTGGTGTACTCAATCGGCCCCTTGCCGTCCACCGGCTTGCCGAGGGAATCCACCACGCGCCCGAGCAGGCCCTCGCCGGTGGGCACTTCAAGGATGCGGCCGGTGCACTTGACGGTGTCGCCTTCGGAGAGGTGTTTGTATTCGCCGAGCACCACCGCGCCCACCGAATCCTGTTCAAGGTTGAGGGCGAGGCCGTAGGTCGCTTGACCGGAAGCGACGCCGGGGAATTCCAGCATCTCGCCCTGCATGGCTTCGCTCAGCCCGTGGATGCGGGCGATGCCGTCGGTCAGCATGACGATGGCGCCTTCGGTGCGCGCCTCGGCGTCCGCTTCAAAGTTGGCGATGCGCTCCTTGATGAGTTCTGAGATTTCGGAAGGGTTCAATTGGATGGTCATGTCGGATTCTCAATTTGTATGGCAGTGAATGGATGCATCTAACCGGTCGTCATTCCCACGATATGTTCAGCGGGAATTTCCTTTCTCTTGATATGTTGCACGGTCAAGTAGCCGGTGGTCGCCAGCAAAATAACCGCGCCGCCGATGATGGTGTTTGTGCCGGGGTTTTCGGCAAATAACAGATATGCCGCGGTTGGTGCAATGATAATTTCCGCCATCCCAACCAACGCGGCGATCGTGGCGGTGGTGCGTTTCACGCCCAGCAGATAAACCCCAAAGCCAAGCACCAAACTTGTCAACCCAAACAACGCAAGCCAAAAATAATCAGCCGGTAACGTGCCGATGAAGGAAACAAACGGCAGCACCGCTATGGCGGTAAGAAACCCTTGCAGGTAAGTGGCTTTGATTATATCGGTGCTTGGAAAATACTTGGTGGCGACGGTGAACGCCGCCCAGCAAAAGGTCATGCCAAAAGCAAGTGCAAGCCCCAAAAAATCGTCCACTTGACCGGCACCGCCGACGATTATGCCAACGCCGGCGATGCAAACACCACAAGCACCAAACGCAATCCAGTCGGCTTTGCATTTGAGCACCAACATTGCCAAAAGAAAAGTCACCAACGGCATGGTGCCGTAAACGAAAACTACATTGGCGATGCTGGTATGGAAAAAAGCCGCAATAAAACAAATCATGCCGACCGCTGCAATGGCACCGATGACCCATTCGCCAAGCGAAAAACGCAACGCTTCGCCAAACGACACCCGCCCGGTGCGCCGGTGTTGCATAAAAAAATAAATCACCAACACGCAAGCCCCGCCGATGAGCGAACGCCAAAACAAGGTGGTCGCAATGTCGGTGGTAACCACCCGCGTGAACAACCCGGCAGCGGCAAAAGCGGCGGCGGCGATGAACACAAACAAAACGCCGAGGGTTTGGTTTTGTTGTTGCATACGAATTGTTTGATGCGCGCCGATAAGTTAAGCACGAAGCGCGCCGACCAGTTGTTCAAGTTGCGCCCGCACCGAGCCGTCTATGACCCAGTCACCGGCGCGCACCACGGCGCCGCCGACCAGTTCTTGATCAACGCCGAATTCGAGTTTGACCTTGCGCCCCAGTCTGGATTGCAGGGCTTCGGTAAATTGCTCACGCTGCTGCGGATTGATTTCGGCGGCGGTGGTCATCTGCGCTTCGATGACGCGCTCGGCTTCGGCGCGCAACAACGCAAACCCGCGCGCGATGTTTGGCAGCAACGCCAGGCGGCGGTTTTGCGCGAGTAGCCGCACGAGGTTGACGAATTCGTCGGCGAGTTCGTCAACGGCAACGCCGGAGACCAAAGCAACGGCGGCGACCACCACGCCGGCGGCGTCTTCGTTGCCCACCCGCGGACTGCGGATGACGGCGACCACCGAGTCGTCTGCGACCACGGCGGACAATTTTTCAAGGGCGTCGCTCCAGCCCGCCAGGTCATCCTGCTGCCGGGCCAGTTCAAACACCGCGCGGGCGTAAGGTCTGGCGATGTTGTTTGCTTCAGCCATCGTGAAAATTGTTGCGCGTTGTTGTCAGTGATTACGCGATTAAAGTTTTGCCGCCAGCCCATCCAACAACTTGGCGTGGGTTTTGGCGTCAATTTCGCGTCCCAAAATCCGGCGCGCGCCGGCCACCGCGAGTTCGCTGACTTCGGCGCGCAAACCTTCGCGGGCTTTGCTGAGTTCGGTGTCAATTTCGGCGCGCGCGGCGGTGGTGATGCGCTCGCCTTCGGCGCGCGCGTTTTGTTTGGCCTCATCCACCAACTCATTGCCACGGCTGGTGGCGCGGTTGATGATTTCATTGGCTTGCGCTTTGGCTTCACCGATCACTTCCTCGGCCTGCCGGCGTCCTTCTTCCTCGGCCATGTGGCCTTTTTCGGCGGACGCCAGACCGTCGGCGATGGTGGCCTTGCGCGCGTTCAACGCGCCAATGATGGGCGACCACACGAATTTTTTGCTGAACCACACGAACACGGCGAAAAACAGCACCTGGAACAGCAGCGTGAGATTGATGTTCATCGTTTTATTTCGGTTGCGGGTTATCGGGTTGCCATGTTCGCCGGGTCAGGCCACCGCAAACAATACGTACATGGCGATGCCCACGGCGATCATCGGCACCGCGTCCACCAGCCCCATGACGATGAAGAACTGGGTGCGCAGCATCGGGATTAGTTCCGGCTGGCGCGCCGCGCCTTCGAGAAATCGTCCGCCGAGAAGGCCGACGCCGACGGCGGCGCCCACCGCGCCGAGGCCCATCATGATTGAGCCGGCGATATACAAAAGTGCTTGTTCCATCTTAATCTCCGAATGTGTATGAGTGATTGAGGTAAACGATACTTGATTTGCATTTGATTTGCATCGGGACTTCTAGTGAGGTTTTTGGTGCGCCATGTCCATATACACCACGGTCAGCACCATGAAAATAAAAGCCTGTAACGTGATAATCAAAATGTGAAACACCGCCCAGATGAACTGCAACACGCCGCCGAACAAGGTCAGGGTAACGCCGGCGCCGAACATCAGGGAGATCAAGATAAAAATCATCTCCCCGGCGTACATGTTGCCGAACAGCCGCAGCGAATGGGAAATCGGTTTGGAAATCAGGCTGACGAACTCAAGGAAGAAATTCGGCAGGATGAACAAAACTTTGAGCAGCGGATTTTTGGCCTCGAACGGGTGCATGGTGAGTTCCGCGGCAAATCCGCCGAGCCCTTTCTCCTTGATGCTGTAGTAGAGCATCAGCGCGAACACGCTCAAGGCCAGGCCGAAGGTGATGTTGGGGTCGGTGCTCGGGACGATTTTCTGGAAGTGTACGCCGGCGAAACCCAACGCCCTCGGCACCACTTCAACGGGCACCAGGTCCATCAGGTTCATCAGGAAAATCCAGCAGAACAAGGTCAGCGCCATGGGTGCCACGAGGTCGTTTTTGCCGCTGAACGAGCCGCGCACGTTGTCGTCAATGAACTCGACGATCCACTCGACGAAGTTCTGCATCGCGCCGGGCACGCCGGAGGTAACCTTGCGGGCCACGCCGTGGAAAAACCACAGGAACAACGCGCCGAGGCCAAACGACCACGCCAGACTGTCGACGTGGAGCGCCATAAATCCCATGCCGGCGGCCTGTTCGCCGCTTTCGGCCAATCCCCAATGGCCGTCCGCGTGGCGTCCAAACGTCAGGTTGGTCAGGTGGTGGCGAATGAACTCGCCGGAGGTGATTGCTTGTGAGGCTGCCATCGTGTAATTTGTAAAGTTTGCTCTTTAATTTCGTTTCGGTTTTTCGATTTTTCGGTTCTTCGTTTCAATCCCGCCCCGCCGGCGTTCCCGCCCACAGATACCCGGCCTGCATTGTAATATAACCGAGCGCCACATAAAGCGGCCCGAACGCCCAGTACACCAGGCCCGCGTAGGCACCGCCGGCGACGATCAGCAACTTGAACAACAGCCCGGAATAAACCGGCAGCATTCCCAAGTGCGGGTTTTTGACCACCGCCCGGCTTGACTTTACCACACTTCTGGCCGTGACCACGGTGGCCAGGATGCCCAGCAGCGCGCCGAACGCCGCGGCCTTGGCCCGCGCCAGCCCCAGCGTCATCGCCGCCGCCGGGCCGGACCCGGACAGGAGCGCGCTCGCCAGCATCACCAGCACCACCAGCAGGAGCGCAAGAATCACCTGGGCCGCCAGCACCCGCCGTACGCTTCGCGCCATCATTGAAACCATCGGAGCGCGCCTCAGCCGAGCAACAAACTCGCGGCGATGGACCACATGACCACGCCGATTACCGCGTCCAGCAGGCGCCACGCCTGCGGGTTGCGGAACACCGGCGCCAGCACCGCCGCGCCGTAACCGAGCGCAAAAAAGAACCCGAACGAGCCCAGCATCGCGCCGCCGGCGAAGGCCGTTTTGCCGCCGGGATACTGCGTTGAGACCGAGCCGAGCAGCACCAGCGTGTCGAGATAGACGTGGGGGTTCAACCAGGTCAACGCCAGGCAGGTCAGCACCGCCGAGGCCTTTGAGCCGCCGGCGTTTTCAGTGGCCGGCGCCGGATCCGCCGGGCGCAACGCCGCATAAAAACTGCGCGCGCCATACACCAGCAAAAACGCCGCGCCGCCGTAAAGCGCCGCCATCTCAAGCCACGGCAGCCGGTTCACCATCCAGTAAAACCCCGAAACCCCCGCCGCGATCAACGCCGCATCCGATGCCGCACAAACCAGGCACACGGCGAACACGTGCTGTTTTTTCAGCCCCTGCTTGAGCACGAACGCGTTTTGCGCGCCGATGGCGATAATCAGGGAGAGGCCGAGGGACAGGCCGGCGGTGAAAGCAACCATCTGGTTTCAGGGGGAGCGCGGCGCGCTATTTAATCCGCTCAATAATCCCGTCGAGTTCATCCAGCGAGTGATAGTGAATGACGAGTTTGCCTTTTTTGGCGCCGTCTTTGCCCTTTCGGGTGTTGTGCTGAATGGAAACCCGCGCGCCGATGCGGGTCGAAAGCTCGCCCTCAAGGCGTTGCACGTCGGGATCTTTTTTCGGGGAATCGCGGTCACGGTCACGGTCATCATCCCCGGCCCCGGCCAGCAGGCGTTTGACCAGCAACTCGGTGCGCCGCACCGACAAACCGCCGGCGGCCACCTGGTTGGCCGCACCCGGCTGGTCTTTGGCGGGCAGCTGCAACAATGTCCGGGCGTGGGCCATTTCGATTTTCCCGGCCTCCAGCAGTTTTTTCACCGCCGGGTTCAACGCCAGCAGCCGCAGCAGGTTGCTGACCGCCGCCCTGGAACGCCCCACCACCTCGGCGATTTGCTGGTGGGTCAGGCCGAAATCATCCACCAAACGTTGCAACCCGGCGGCCTCCTCGATGGCGTTCAGGTCTTCGCGCTGGATGTTTTCGATCAACGCCACCGCCATGGCGCTTTGATCGCTCACCTCGCGCACCACCGCCGGCACGCTCTTCAGCCCGGCCAGCTGGGCGCCGCGCCAGCGCCGTTCCCCGGCGATTATTTCATAGCGGCCACGCTTGATTTCGCGCACCAGCAAGGGCTGTATCACCCCCTGCACGCGGATCGTCTCGGCCAACTCCTCGAGGGCCGGCTTGTCCATTCTGGTGCGCGGCTGGTATTTGCCCCGCTGCAACTGCTCGATGGGCAACTCGCGCAGCTGCGAGCGTCCGCCGGGCGCGCCGCCGGTAGCGGATGTGGTGGCCGGCGCATCCGCCGACAGCGGTCGTACGTCCCCCAGCAGCGCTTCCAGGCCGCGCCCCAATCGTGCTTTTTTTCGGGTGGTCATTGCTTGTGCGCTCGTGTTTTCGCCTGCTTGCCGCGCTTGTCCCGTTTGCCGTTTGCCGTTTACCGTTTATTTGGGGCGCACCTACTCGGCAACGCGCCGTCTCAGCACCTCGCCGGCCAGCGCCAGATACGCCTGGGAGCCGGCGCAGTGGCGGTCATACTGCAACACCGGCTTGCCGTAACTGGGCGCCTCCGCGAGGCGCACGTTGCGGGGGATGACGGTGCGAAACAGCTGCTCCGGGAAGTGCGCCGCCAGTTGCTCGGCCACTTCCGCCGACAACGAGTTGCGGGAATCGAACATGGTTCGGACCAGCCCCAGCACCCGCAACGACGGGTTAAGGCCGCCGCGAACCAGCGCCACCGTCTCCATCAAACTGGTCAGGCCCTCGAGCGCATAATACTCGCATTGCACCGGAATCAAAACCTCCCGCGCCGCGGTCAGCGCATTTACGGTCAGCACGTTGAGCGCCGGCGGGCAGTCGATCACCAGCAGGTCGTAGCGCCCGGCGACGGGCGCAAGGGCATCGGCGAGGCGGAAATCCCGGCGCGCCAGCTGCGCCATTTCAACCTGGGCGCCGGAGAGATCGGGATGCGACGGCAGCAGGTCGTAACCGCTTTGCGTAGCGATGATGGCGCCGTCAATGTCATCGCCGCCCAGCAGCACTTCGTAAATGCCCTGCTCCAGATCGCGCATCGCCACGCCGCTACCGACCGTGGCGTTGCCCTGGGGGTCCATGTCCACCAGCAGCGTGCGGCTGCCGGCGCGGGACAAAGACGCGCACAGGTTGATGGCGGTGGTGGTCTTGCCGACCCCGCCTTTCTGGTTGGTAATCGCGATTACGCGTGCCTCTTGCGCCACTTGCGCCATTTTCTAAAACTCGATAATGATCAGATGCCGCTCGGCGGACAAAAACGGGACGTGCAGTTTCTCAACGCTCACGCGCGCCCGCCACGGAGAATCAAGGGCGGCGATTTCCCGCGCCGGCATTTTGCCCTTCATCGCCAGCAGGCGGACGCCGGGCCGGTGCAACGCGGCGGTCGCTCGCAGCGTATCCCCGAGGGACGCCAAAGCCCGAACCGCAAGCGTATCAAATTTTTCCGCGGGCCGGTAATCTTCAACCCGCCCGCGCACCACGCCGGCGTTGCCGAGACCCAGGGCGGCGCAGGCGTGGCGCAGAAACTCAACGCGCTTGCCACGGCTGTCGAGCAGCGTAACGCAAAGCGCCGGATTGACCACCGCCAGCGGCACGCCGGGAAATCCGCCGCCGCTGCCGACGTCCAGCAACGAGCCGCCGCGCACGAACGGCGCGATGGCGAGGGAATCGAGCAGGTGCCGCACCACCATATCGTCCATACCCCTGACCGCGGTCAAATTCAAGCGGCGGTTCCACTTCGCCAACAACTCAAGATGCCGCCGCAACCGCTCCCCCTGCCCGGCGGACAACGCTATGCCGAGCCGCCCGCAGCCTTGCTCAAGTTTTTCCATAGCGCGGGGTTGTGTTGTCATGTCTGTCCGGCGCGCGGGTTCAGGCGGATGGTTTTGGCGCATGGTCTTGGCGATGCCCGCGCCGAGGTCGGTGGCGGCGCCGATGTTGCCGATGGTTGCCGGTAAAAAAATCCGCTTCGGAAATTGCGGGTAAAATTAGATTGCCTAGTGTAATTTGTTTTATCATTCCTTGACAATCCACTCCACCCGCCGCTGAGTTCAGCAAGCCGAAGTCAAATGCGCGTTACCACGAGAGGCCACCATGAATGAGCGCCCGGCCCTGGGCGACTGCCCGGTCTGCGGCACGCGGCTGACGTTGTCCTGCGACCTCGTCAAGGGCGAGTTGCTGGAATGCGACGACTGCGGAACCGCGCTGGAAGTGGTCGACCTCGGCCCGGTGGAACTCAAGGAGCCCCCGGAAGCGGAAGAAGAGTGGGAGGAGTAGCGGCGCGGCGTTCACCACCGGCCGATGCCCCGAAATCCCGCGCCAAACCAGCGACGTAGCCGCTAGCATGACAGCGGCGAGGGCAAAAGCGCCAATCCAAAAATTACCCCTATAAAACAACCCCTTACCGCCAAAAACCCCCCGCAACCCCGAAAAAACCATAAATTTGCAATAAAACCCTTGACAAACATTAACAAAATGGTAATGTTCGCACCACTAAATCGGTGCATTGGGCACCGTTGCGCTATTTTTTATAGTGCGTAGTAATGTCTTTTACCGCGCACTATCCCCGCCCCCGGCGTCACGCCTCCCCGGCCTCCTGCGCGCATTTATCGTGCAGTTTTTTCTTCAGACATTCGTTGCAAATCTCCACAATCGCCGGCGGGGTTGCCCGCGTTTGATAGCCGGTTTTCGGCCAGTTTGAGCAGTTGCGGCAGAAGTGCCAGGTGTCGCGGGTGGTGATGCGGCGGAAATTCATGGCGGGCAGTCGGTTATTGCGGACAAAATTATTACGGACAAAAAAAACCGGAGCCGAAGCTCCGGTTTTTTGTAAAGGTGGGATTTGGGGGGAACATAATGAGAGGTGCAGACCCCCTCATAATGCAGAGGTATCTCACGCCTCCCCCCTCATCCCATTACAACGCTGGGTTAGAAATCAACCCGCATGCCGATCAGGTGGCGATCACCGTCCTTTTCGAGGTTATCGCTATCAAGGCTGATGGCTTCATAGTAAATCTTCAGGCCACCGCCGAGGTTGTGGTAGATGGCCCAGATAAACTGCTCTGAATCATCGGTCTCAGGAACGGCCTTGACAAACTGACTGCCTGCCGTACCCGCATCGTTCGCCACACCGGCTACGGCATTCTCGCCATCGTCAGCCTCGGCGTAACCCAGCATCCAACTGGTGTTCTCGCCGAATTTGCCACCGCCGTAAATGAAAGCGGTGTCGATGTCAATTTCGTCATCGGCCGGAGTGTTGTCGTCATCGTCCACTTCGTAGTTCTGCCAACCCACGGACACCCAATAGCTACCGAAGGTGCCTTTGACGGCGATGCCAATACGATCGGTATCGGGAAGATCTTCGCCGGCAGCTTTAGCGGCAGTGGGATTAACCGCAGCAGTGCCTACTTGCGGTGTGCCGGCAGTGACTACTCCCATGTCGGTGATCGTGGGAGCCACAGCTGCGACAAAGTCCTCTGATTGAGGCGTACCGTCAGTTGCAGCAACGGCAGGTGTGCCATCCGCGCCTTCTTCGGAGTCAAACGCTGCGGCGATGGTGATGCTGTCGCTGACAGCCAAGCTCAAGCCAAGGCCAATGCCGTCGCCGGCGGCTTTTTCCGCATCGGAACCGGTTTCGTTGCCATCGTCATCGAGACGAACATCCAGTCCAACATACAAAGGGCCGAAAGAGTTGGAGTACTTGATGGTGTTGGAAGTACGGAACAGACCGCCGCCCACTGATGAATACAAGTAGTAACCCAGAGTGTAGGTCGGGGAGATCAGCGTACCGAAAGTGTTGGAGTAAGAGCTCCACTGGTTGCCAATGTCAACACGACCGAACGGGCCGGAAACGCCGACCGTGCCGATACGCAGGTCGTTAATGCCCCTTTCGTTATCGGTGTTAGTGGAGAACTCGTAACGACCGTGTGCACTCAGGCCGTTGCCCATTTCCTTGTTGTACTTGATGCCGAAACGGGACGAGACGCTGCTGACATCAGTCTGCGAGTCGCCATCATCGGCAAGGTCGTTCAGGTCAATAGCGTTGTTGATTCGGCCATAAACCTGTACCTCGCCGTAGGCCGCCACCGGTGCCACGACTGCGGCGGAAACGGCGGCTGCGATTAGTTTCTTGTTCATGATTTACCTCTTGGTTAAAGACATTACCAAGTACTATTTAGCGGTTACGCCGCCGGTTTGACGGGGTATGGGGCGTAAGAAAGGGCGGGGAAACGGCGGAGTACTGCGGTTTTGACGCCCTCGGCAAATGGACCAAACGCGGCTTGCGATGGGAGTTGACCGGCGATCGCACCGAGAAAGATGACAACGACATCGGCCACAACATCCGCCTGACCGGCACGCTGCGCTTCTAAGAGAATCCGGCTACGCCCTTGCCGCCACCCCGGAAAATGATATAGTCCATCCCGTAACCAGTCTCAACGGGGCGCGAATGCTGAGAGGCGCTGGTATGGGTATTCCAGAACCAACCCGTCGAACCTGACCCAGATCATACTGGCGGAGGGATTGAGATCACCGCAACCCCCGGTTTTCTTTCCGGGCGGGCGGCCCCATCCCCGCGCCGGTTTTAATCGTCCGACCGGGCGGGAGGTGATGCAGCCGTGCGCAAAGAGATCGTCGTTTTACTGTTTTTCTCGTTTTTATTTTGGGCGCTCGCCACCCGCACCGCCGGCACCGACACCGGAGGGCGGCCGGTTCTCAACGTTTATACCTACGATTCCTTCGCCTCCGACTGGGGGCCCGGCCCGAAGATCAAGGAAGCCTTTGAGTCGCAGTGCGATTGCGAGGTGAACTACGTGGCGGTGGACGGCTCCACCGGCATCCTCAGCCGGGTGCGGCTGGAAGGCGCCGGGTCGCGGGCCGACGTGGTGCTCGGCCTCGACACCAGCCTGATGGTTGACGCGCAAAAAACCGGGCTGCTCAAACCCCATAACGTTGATCTCGCCGCGCTTGACCTGCCGCCTGCGTTTGCGTTTGAGTTTGAGTTTGAGTGGAGCGACCCGACCTTCCTGCCCTTTGATTACGGCTACTTCGCCTTCATCTACAACCGCGACAAACTGGCCGCGCCGCCGGCCAGTTTCCGGGAACTGGTGGAGGCCGATGATTCGCTGAAAATCCTGATCCAGGACCCGCGCACATCCACGCCGGGGCTGGGGCTGATGTTGTGGGTCAAGGCGTTGTACGGCGATGACGCCTTTGACATCTGGCGCAAACTGTCCGGCAAAATCGTTACCGTCACCCGCGGTTGGTCCGAAGCCTACGGGCTGTTCCTCGACGGCGAGGCGGACATGGTCCTGAGCTACACCACCTCCCCCGCCTATCACGTGATCGTGGAAAACAAGCACCAGTACCGGGCGGCCGCTTTCAGCGAAGGCCACGGCATGCAGATTGAGGTGGCGGCGCAGCTCAAAAACGCCCCCCACCCGGCGCTCGCCCAGCGCTTCATGACGTTCATCGCCGGCGACGATTTTCAGTCCGCCATCCCCACCGGCAACTGGATGTACCCGGTGAAAACCCCCGCCGGGGGCTTGCCGCCGGCCTTCGCCGAACTGGTGCGGCCGTCCGCCGTTCTGATGATCGCGCCCGCGCAGGTAGCCGCCAACAAGACGCGCTGGGTGGATGAGTTCAGCCGCGCGCTGAGCTACTGAGCGACTAAGGCATTGAGGCGGAGGCGCGGCGCACGGTGATTGCAGCGGTCACGACGCTGGGCATCCTGGTGGTGGTCGCGTGCGCCGTCGGCGGGCTGGTGTTTGAGGCCGGGCCGCCGGCGTTGCCGGCGGAGTTGAACAAGCCGCTGACGCGCTCGATCATCCGCTTCACTTTGTGGCAGGCGGCGTTGTCCACGTTGTTGAGCGTGGGCCTCGCCGTGCCGCTGGCGCGGGCGCTGGCGCGGCGCGGGCGGTTCCCCGGACGCCGCCTGATCCTCCGCCTCAGCAGCCTCTCGCTGATCATTCCGACCATGGTCGCGGTTCTCGGCGTGGTCGCGGTGCATGGCCGCCACGGCTGGATCAACCGGCTGTTGGCGGCGCTCGGTTTTGAAGGGTTCGACTACCTGTACGGCCTCGCCGGCATCCTCATCGCCCACGTGTTTTTTAACCTGCCGCTGGCGACCCGGATTTTCCTCAACGGGCTGCTGAGCGTGCCCCGGCATAGCTGGAACCTGGCGGCGTTGTACGGCATGCGGCCGGGGCATATTTTCCGGCACATTGAATGGCCGCTGCTGCGCGGCTTGATGCCGGGGGTCGCCGGGATGGTGTTTTTGCTGTGCTTCACCTCCTTCGCCATCGTCCTGACCCTCGGCGGCGGGCCGAAATCCACGACCCTGGAAGTGGCCGTCTATCAGGCGCTGCGCTTCGACTTTGACCTCGCCCGCGCGGTGGCGCTGTCGTTGATTCAGATCGGCATCTGCCTGCTACTGGCGCTGGCGTTTTTCTCCTTCGGCGCGCCGTTTCCGCTGCGCCCGGGGGACTCTCCCGGCATTTCCGGTATTCCCGGCATTTCCGGCACACCCGACATGGAACGCCCCGACCGCGCGGCAAAACTGCCGCGCCTCGTGGACGCCGTGGTCATCACCGTGGCCACGGTGTTTTTGCTCTCGCCGCTGGCCGCGGTGCTGGTCAAAACCCTGACCCCGGGCGGCTGGGCGATCCTCGCCGAGCCGGTGTTTTTCAGCGCGCTGCGCTGGTCGTTGCTGATTGCATTGTGCGCCGGCCTGCTCTCGTGCCTGCTCGCGCTTTCGGTGTGCAACGTGATGGTGGCGTTGCGGCGCTCCCGGCGCTTCGTGGCGTGGGCCGTGGCCCCGGAAATCGTCGGCCTCCTGACCCTGCTGGTGCCGCCCATCACTTTGGGCGCCGGCCTGTTTTTGTTTTTCCGCCGGGCGCTTGACCACGGCGACGTCCTTTCGCTGGGGCCGCTGTTGGTGATCGTGCTGAACGCGCTGCTCACCCTGGCGTTCGGGGTTCGCATCCTCGGGCCTGCGTTGCTGGCCCAGCGCAACCGCTACGACCCGTTGTGCGCCGGGCTGGGGATCGGCGGGTGGAATCAATGGCGCCATATACTGTGGCCGGCGTTGCGCCGCCCCGTGGCCTACGCGCTGGCGGTGGCTACCACCTTGTCGGCGGGCGACATGGGGGTCATCGCGTTGTTCGGCACCGCCGATCTCAGCACCCTGCCGCTGCTGATGTACCGCCTGATCGGCAGTTACCGGCTGGAGCAGGCGGCGGTGGTGGCGGTGGCGTTGTGCGCGTTGTGCTTCGCGCTGTTCTGGGTGATCGAATTGCTCGGGCGGCTCGGCCCATCGGAAAGCGGCCCATCGCCGGGTTCGGATTCGGATTCGGAAACCACCAAGGCGCGCCGCCATGCTTGAAGTCGAGAACCTGCGTTTTGCGTATCCCGAAGCGGTGATCCGGGCCGATTTTACCGTCGCCGGCGGCCGCCCGGCGGCGTTGATGGGCGCCAGCGGCTCCGGCAAGTCCACCATCCTCAACCTCATCGCCGGCTTTCTCGCCCCCGACCACGGCGACGTGCGCTTTGACGGCGTTAGCCTGCTCGGCGTCAAACCCGCCGCGCGGCCACTCACCTACCTGTTCCAGGCCCACAACCTGTTCCCCCACCTCAGCGTCCGGCAAAACCTCGCCATCGGCCTGCACCCCGGCATGCGCCTCACCGCCGACCAGCACGACGCCGTTGACCGGGCGTTGGAATGGGTGTCGCTGCGCGCGCTCGCCCACCGCAAACCCCCCAGCCTGTCCGGCGGACAACAACAACGCGCGGCGCTGGCAAGATGCCTGGCGCGCAACCGCCCGCTGCTGTTGCTCGACGAGCCCTTCAGCGGCCTCGACGACGCCCTGCGCGCCGAAATGCTGGCCCTCATCGCGGCGCTGCAAAAAGAGCGCTCGCTGACCGTGCTGATTACCACGCACCAGCGGCGGGACGCGGAGGCGTTGGGGGCGGGGGTGGTGGTGGTTTAGGAATCCGGCTACGGGGTGGGGCGTGTATTTTGTTCTCCCCGTTTTCTCTCACCCCTCAAAATATGCTAATATCCTGCTGAGTTTTACGAAACCACCACAAAAACCATGGAGCTTGAGGCGCGTTATGAACCCAAAAACCCGAGACGTTGTGCAAACGAAAAATCCCGTTACCGGACGATACGTGAAGATCGACCGCTCCGCCGGGCGCATTATTGGCTATAAGAAGACCGTGGGTCGCTACAAAGGCATACCCGTCTCCAGGAAACGCAAAAAATGATTTTATACAGGCCCACGGATGGGGATGTGCTTGATACCCCTCTGACGCTTCGCCCAAGAACGTGTTTTCTTATGACCCAGCTTGGCGAATCCGTGCCCCCGGATATTCAAAAAATCAGGAAACGGGTAATCGACCAACTGCGAAAAAACCGCATTGCGGCGATAGACGCTGACAGTATTGTTACGGGCAAGGATTTCCTTGACAAAATCTGGCGAATTATAATCACCGTTCCAATGGGCGTGGCCATCATCCACGAGGACATGCCGCCCAAAACAATCGCAAACGTATTCTATGAACTTGGAATGATGGATGCTCTGGGAAAGCGCACCGTGGTCATCAAGTCCGTTGACGCATCGATACCATCGGATTTTGCCCGCACTGAGTACATTAGTGATGGCAAAGCCTTTGACAAAAAAATTAACTCCTTCATAAGCTCTTCGCTTCAACAAGAATCCTACTTTGAGACGATGGCCGAAGACTTGGAGAACAACCCACTGCTTTCTATCGATTATTTGCGAAGAGCGTATCTTATATCAGGCAATGAACGGCACAAAATCAAAGTAAAAAATTTGCTGGACGGAGCGCAGCTGGAGAGACGCGCCAAGAACAGCGTAGAAATGCTGTGGGCGAAATTTTGATCGATGCTGGTTCTGGGCGTACCCCTCAACTCATCTATAATCAAAAAACAGTCGCTAGTTTTAAAGAACACCGTACTTAACAATTCACAATTCAATCGAGTAGGCAACAAACATGCAACCACTTAGATTTGAAGAAGTCGCTAAACTCATTAACCGTAGCGGAACAACAAATATCGACTTAACATCCATAGGCCAAGAAAGAACTAAATGGCGGATACATAATGCAAATGTTAAAAGTGGAAAAATTTCGTTCCCCTATAAAATACTTTATATTTCATCGGATATTACCGCAGAAGATCTACCATCTATCCGACGAGAGGCATCAAAACACAAACACATACAAGTGGTGTATCCCCAATCTCTTGCCACTAGATCGGGGGTAATCCGTGAATTGTCCGCTTCAGAAGAACAGCTAGAATTATTTACTATTCAAGCATACCTAAAATCATTTATTGCACAACAATTAAATATATACCTAGAAAAATTAAATGATCGCCGTCCCACAGACTACATTGACCCGCATATTGTGTCTCCTTCTGGCATAGATAGAAAAACACCAAATCCTGTTTTTAATTTTCTTTCAGAAAAAGACGTTGAAAGCGGTTCTTTGAGTGCGTTGCTTGCCGACCCAGGCCAAGGCAAAACTTATATGACAAGGGAACTGGCTAGCCGCACAATAAAGCACACGGCCTTTATACCAATTTATATCCATTCAGAACAGTGGTTTCATATGCAACCATCAGACCTTGCTTCTCTGTGGAAAACAATTTTTCACTCCTTTCGATATTTTGACTCTCCTATAGGCTGGATCGAGGGGTTTGAAGAAGAGTTTTTAACAGTCATGCTAAAAGCCGGGTTATTCAGAATTATATTCGACGGCTTTGATGAGTATATACTTTGGAACAAGGGCAGTATAGCCGGAACTGATGCCTTGGAAAGTCTACACAAATTAGCGGAAGATACTGGTAGTAGAATTCTTTTGACGTCGCGCAGTACTTTTTGGGACACAGAAATAGCAGATAGAACAGAAGATGATTCTGAACTAGCGAATATCCACACATACAAAATAAAACCCTTCGACATCAACAACGCTAAGATTTATTTTGAAAAACGATTCCCCAGTAAAGACAAATGCTATGCCAATGCAATTTCAATCTATACGGAACTTTTGTCTAAATCGAAAGGATCTCAAGCGGAAGAATTTGTTGGAAGAGGATTCTTTTTATACTTGATATACGCTTTAGTCAAAGAAGGTGAAAAAATTGAGTATCAGCAGAAAAAACCAATCGTTCTTTGGGCTGTAAAAGAGTTAATAACAAGGGAAATTAGGAGACAGCGCCTTCCTTTCAAGCAAGAGGATCATTTGGCATTGCTATGCGAGCTAGCAGAATATACCCTCGGGGAAAAAGCAATAGATGATCTTGATATCGAATCAATATTAAAATACAAATTGGAACTAAATCAAACGGACATTGATCTTCTGATCGGAAAGCGCGGAGAAAATAAGCCTGGAGTGTTAAAGGACAACCCGTTAATTTCTAAAGAAAACGGTTGGGGATTCCAGCAAGAACAAGTGAGGTTTTTGTTTTTAGGAGAAAGACTTTTTGAATACTCACAACCTGAAAATATTGACTATATGGAGAAATTCTTGTCAAAATTAGGCGCTAAAGGTAGCCTACTAACAGAGGTGGCCACCGTCGTCATTGATAAAGTTAGCAATGCTGGCCATGATAGCGCTCTTGATGATGCGTCGAAAATTATTCGCTCCGTACAAAAAGCCAACAACCAAACAAAAGAACGGGGGAGCGCGGGGGCTTTACTTGCCACCATTATCGCTGGACAGATGATCGGTCGCATACATCCCCAAGGCGCTGATAGAAAAGATAGAGCTCTTTCCTATGTGAATATGTATAGTGCCAAACTCTCAAATCTTTACTTTATAGGTCCAATCACAAGTATGGATTTTAAGGGTTCCAAATTTTCTGAGTGTATTTTTGAAAATACCACGTTTGCTAATTGCCTATTCGACCAAAAAACTATATTTAAAAACTGCACTTTTTCGGGGGGCCGGTTAGAAAAAAATAAAGGGCTTGGGTTTGGTGAGTTTGTAGATTGTAGCTATGATGAAGAGTTTAAATCTTTGTTGGAAGCCGAAAAAATTTCAGACGGGAAACGACAATTTCTAAAACGAGATGTACAAGATGTTGTTGGTTTTATTGTACGAAAATTTATCCCGAAGGAAGGAGTAGGAATAAAAACAGTAAACCCCTCTGCCCTGAAAAGAGGGTCGATGTCGCATTTACAACAATATAAAGTTATATTAGATATGGTTAACAAACATATTGTCATATCGCAGAATATAAAAGGCGCAACACATGTATGTTGCATCCGCGATTCAGCGAAAGAGTCTGTATTGCAATTCGCAAGCAATGGTGTTTTCACAGGAAGCTTAACCGCCGCAATAAATGACGCAACAAAAAAACTGGGGATCGGCGAGTAACGCCTCATACGGCACTCCTCTTTCATATAGTTTTACTCAGTTAAAACGCGGTCAATGCCTCAGCATTTCCTGTCGCCACTTGGGCATCTATCCGCGCTTCCCAGACTACACTCGACCAGCGAACAGCAACTCCGCTTCGGTGCGGGCGGCTTTGTGAGTGCTTTGCTTTTTGCCGCGTTTTTGGCACTTTTTACATTCTTGGTTTATTATAATGTGTCCCCGGTAACGATCGGCCAAAACCTGGGGCACCAGCATAACCACGAAGTACCGCCTGATCAAACAGAGGTAACTGACTATGAGTAGAGAGGTCACAAGCCGAAAGGCCGCATCAGCAGCCTCCAAAGTATTAAGAAGCAGCGGTTCCGGCAAAGCCGCCAAAACTGCCGCCGGGTCGGCGGCGTCAAGAACTTTGCGCTACGGTGGAGCAAATAAGTCGGCAAAATCAGCGGCTGGTTTCGCTCTTACGCAACGACCCGACCGCCGCAGGTAATCGGCTTTCCCAAGACCAGCGCGTTTTGGCACCCGATTTACCGCCGTTTCGGTTCGGGCAACTCATCCTCCGGCTCGCCCGGTGACAAACGAAACTCGCCTGCGTCGAGATGCAGCCAATGCTGGGCGCTGCTGGTCCAGATGTGGTCGGTGGGTTGTAGCGAGGAGGTGTCGTCGAGGGTGCCGGCTTTGATGCTGATGGGGGCGTCTTCATCATCGCCGCCGTGATAGATGCGGCTGCCGCAGTCCGGGCAAAACGCGCAGCGTTTGATCGCGCCGCTGTCCGCCCGGGTGGTCCATAGCTTCGGCTCCCCGCGCAGCAGCACCAGCGCCCCGGGGCGCATAATCAGCGACATACCAAAGGCGCTGGACGACTGTTTCTGACAGTGCCGGCAGTGGCACACGTACAGTTGCAGCGGCTCGGCGGTCAGGCGGTAGCGGATGTTGCCGCACTGGCAGCCGCCTTCCCGCAGGGTTGATTCGGTCATTGCCGTTGTGCGCCGCCGACTCAGGCGCCGTGGTGTTTTAGCCGTTGCCCGGTTTCGGCGTGGCCGTGGCGGCGGGCGTCGTCGAGGGGGGTGTTGTTCCAGCGGTCCACCGGCTTCAGGTTCACGCCTTTGTGAATCAGGTATTCGAGCGCATCCACGCGCCCTTCCGAAGCCGCCAGGTGGAGGGCGGTGCGGCCGTCGTAGTCGGCGGCGTCGAGGTCGGCGCCTTTGGCGGCGAGCAGCATGATTTCGCTGAGGTCGCCGGCGGCGGCGGCCTGCAGCAGCAGGAAGGTGTCGCCGGCCGTCGTTTCAGGGGCGCGCACCCGCGGGTCAATTTTGCCGCATTCATGCTGGACCACGCTGTCGTAGTTGTGGAAGTTGTAGTTGTTAATTAACTGTTTGACGAAGGCGACGCCGCGCACGGTGTTGCCCTGCGCGTCCAGCGGCGGCGACCACACCGAGATGCCCATGACGCCGGGGATGATGACCTGCAACGCGCCGGAAACGCCGCTCTTGGCGGGCACGCCCACCAGGAACGCCCACTCGCCGGAGTAATCGTACATGCCGCAGGTGTGCATGAGCGACAGGCAGTTTTTGACGGCGCCTGGTTTGAGCACTTTTGCGCCGCTGGTCGGATTGATGCCGGCGTTGGCGAGGGTGGCGGCGATGCCGGCGAAACCGCGCACCGTGGTTTGCACCGAGCAACACTGGAAATAAAACTCCAGGGTCTTCAGCAGATCGGTGTTTTCCGGAAACGCGCCCTTCTCGCGCATGAAATAACCGAGCGCGTAGTTGCGGTCGCCGGTTTCTTTTTCCGACAAATACACCGAATTGTCAAAACCCACGGCGTGATGATCGCCGGCCATGGCGCTGATCTGCGTCATTACATACTCAAAGCGTTCGGCAATCGCCAGCTGCGGCTTGATCAGCGAACAACTCATGATGGCGCCGGAGTTGATCATGGGATTATGCGGCAGGCCATGGCGGTTGAGCGCCAGGTCGTTGAAACTCACGCCGCTCGGTTCGCGGCCGATGTGCCGGTGAACTTTTTCCGCGCCGCATTCATCCAGCGCCAGCGCGTACAACAGCGGCTTGCAGGTGGATTGCAAACAGTAGTTGTCGGCGTAGTCGCCGATGGAAAAAAACTGCCCGTCCACGGTGCAGATGGACACCGCCAGTTTTTCCGGGTCAACTTTTGCCAGTTGGGGAATGTAGTCGGCGACCTTGCCGCCTTTGTTTTTGCGCACCGCCCCGACGATCTCTTTGACTTTTTCGGTGAACAAATGAAACTGCGGCAGGATTAACTCGCCGCGCAACGCCCGGGTCAGCAGGTGATTGTTGTTGCACACCTTGCGGGCGAGTTCGGTAATCTCGATCTCCTCGGTGTCGGCGTAGGCCGACAAGGCGTCAAAGGTGGCGCGCAGGCGCGGGTCATCTTCGTTGAGGCCGTTTTTGTGGAGTATTTCGGTGATGTGTTGTTTGGTGACGGTGCCGTGATTGTGGTAATCCACCGACTGCAGGGAGCGCAACAAATCGTCCCGCCCGGCCTGATTTGCCGGGGCGCGCGCGCCCGGCGGCGGGGGCGCCGGCTTCGGGGTTTGTTTTACCGGTTTATTCATCTGATACCGATCCTTTTTACGCGGGGCTTGAGCCGTTGTGCGGTGCCGCATCAAGATCGCAAGGCTTCGTTTTGCGGGTCGTAGGGCGATTCCTCAATGACCGTCGCCTTGTGCGCTTTGCCGAGGATTTCGATTTCCAGTTCGGTGCCGGTTTCGGCGAGGGCGGGTTTTACCAGGCCCAGGGCCAGGGACTTGCCGGTGCGGAAGCCGTAGCCGCCCGAGGTCGCGCGGCCCGCCAGTTTGCCGTCTTTGTAGATGGCTTCCGAGCCCTTGGCGTCGGCGTCGGTTACGCCGTGCACTTCCAGGGTTACGAAAGCGCTTTCGAAGCCGCGCGCGCGCCATTCGGTGAGCGCCTGCTTGCCGGGAAAATCGCATTCCTTGTCGAGGCGGACGAAGCGCTCAAGGCCGGATTCCAGGGCCGCGTATTCGATGGATAATTCGCGCGGGATCAGGCGGTAGGATTTTTCCAGGCGCATCGAGTCCATGGCGCGGATGCCGAAGGGCTTGATTTCAAACTCCGCGCCGGCTTCCATGATTCGATCGAAAATGTAGTTCTGCATCTCGATCGGGTGATGCAATTCAAAGCCCAGTTCGCCGACGAAGTTGACGCGCAAGGCGTGCGCCTGGGCGGCGCCGACGTTGATGTTTTTGCCGGTGAGCCACTTGAAGTTTTCGCCGGACAAGTCGGTGTCGGTGAGTTTTTGCAACAACGCGCGCGACTTCGGACCGGCGATGACCAGCACGCCGTTTTTGGTGGTGATATTCCCCAGTGCGATGCCGCCGCCGGCGGGTTTGAGTTTGCACAGGCAATCCCAGTCGTGGCGCTCCAGGGCGCCGGCGGAGACCAGATAATAGTGCTCGTCGGCCATTTTATAGACCGTGAATTCGGCGCGCACGCCGCCGTTTTGCGACAGCAGATGGCACAAGCCAACGCGCCCGGCGGTGCGCGGGATGCGGTTGGCAAACAACGATTCCAGCCACGCGCCGGCGCCGGCGCCGGCCACATAAAATTTGGCGAACGCCGACATATCCAACAGCCCGACATGGTGTTGCACGTGCGCGCATTCGGCGCCGACGAAGGGGAAATAGTTGGAGTGCCGGAAAGCGTATTTCTCGACCACGCGGCCGTCTTCCAGCGGCGGCGATGTGTTGTTGGTCAGCAGCCCTTCGCCGCTGCCGATTTCTTCCGCCGGCAATTCATAGTCCTTTGGCGCGAACCAGTTGGGCCGCTCCCATCCGTACACGCGCCCGAACACCGCGCCCAGCGCTTTCATTCGGTCGTAACAGGGCGCGGTTTTGAGCGGGGTGGCGGCGGCGCGTTCTTCGTCGGGGAAGTGGTTGGTGAATACGTTGCGGTACGCCTCCTCGTTTTTCTCCCGCAGGTAGCCGCGGGCGGCGTAGGGCCCGAAGCGGCGCGGGTCCACCCCCATCATGTCCACCGTCGGCTCGCCGTCGATGATCCATTCCGCCAATTGCCAGCCGGCGCCGCCGGCGGCGGTGATGCCGAAGCTGTGGCCTTCGTTGAGCCAGAAATTCCGCAGCCCCCAGGCCGGCCCGACGATGGGGTTGCCGTCCGGGGTGTAGGCGATGGCGCCGTTGTAAATCTGCTTGACGCCGACTTCGCCGAACGCCGGGACGCGGTTGATGCAGGCCTCGATGTGGGGTTCAAGGCGTTCAAGGTCGCCCTGAAACAGCTCGTTTTCGCAGTCCTCCGCCGGCCCGTCCACGTAGCAGCAGGGCGCGCCGCGCTCGTAGATGCCGAGGATCATGCCGCCGGCTTCTTCGCGCAGGTAGTAACCGGCGTCGGACTCGCGCAGCACCCCTTGTTCGGGGTCGCCGCGCTCCTTGCGCGCGAGGATTTCCGGGTGCGGCTCGGTGACGATGTACTGATGCTCCACCGGGATCACCGGTACATCAAGGCCCACCATGGCGCCGGTTTTGCGGGCGAAGTTGCCGGTGCACGAGACCACGTGGTCGCAGGCGATCTCGCCCTTGTCGGTCGTCACCAGCCAGCCGCAGCTGTTGGCACCGGAGCGCTCCTCAATGGCGGTAACCCGCGTGTGGCGGTGGATTTCCGCGCCGAGGTTGCGCGCGCCCTTGGCCAGCGCGGTGGTCAGGTCGTTGGGTTGGATGTAGCCGTCTTCGGGGTGCTGGATGGCGCCGACCAGGCCGTCGGTGTTGCACATCGGCCAGATTTCCCCGACCTGCCGCGGCGTCAGGAAGTTGATGTCAACGCCGACGGTTTTGCCGACGCCGGCGTAGTAGCGGTACTCGTCCATGCGATCCTCGGTGCACGCCAAGCGGATATTGCTGACCTGGCTGAACCCCACCGACAGCCCGGTTTCGCGCTCCAGGGCCTGGTAGAAGGCCACCGAATACTGGTGCAGTTTGCCCACCGAGTAACTCATGTTGAACAAGGGCAACAGCCCGGCGGCGTGCCAGGTGGAACCCGAGGTCAGTTCCTTGCGCTCCACCAGCACCACGTCGCTCCAGCCTTTTTTGGCCAGGTGGTACAAGGTGCTTACGCCCACCACGCCGCCGCCGATGACGACCACTTTGGCTTGAGATTTCATAGCAGGATTCCGCGGTTGTGTTGTTTGTTGTGCCGATGGAGTTATACGCCATTTGGGGCGCTAACGGCAATGCCTTGATGCGACATGGATGAAGCGAATGTTGCCGCGCCGGGCTGGTCGTACCGGCGGCCTGATTTCTTCGGCGAATCATGCGCTTTGGAAGTTTTGTCATCCCGGCGGGGAAAATATCAGCATGATTTATGCATTCGTTATGGATAAATGGCGGCGTTGGACTTACACTAACCAAAACCCGGAAAGCACGCGCGCAAAAAGTATAGTAACCTTGTATTAAAGTTTAAGCGACAGTGGCGGCGGCACACAGGGACGGGCGCCAAAGACTCCGGGAAACCATTCAATCATGATCAATCATGACGGCCGGGTAATTCATCGTCTTTTTTTGGGACCGCTTTTTTGTAACCTTGTGTAACTAACGTGAGCGAGCGTTGAGCATGCTGCAAATCTGGAACGACTGTATGGACCAGCTGAAAGGCCACATCCCGGCGGTGGATATCAGCACCTGGCTCGCGCCGCTGCATCCGGAGCGGCGGGACAACACGCTGAAACTGCTGGCCCCCAACCGCTACGTGCGCGATCACGTCAAGAAAAATTTCCTGAACCTCATCGAAAAAGCCTTTCAGCGGCTGAACAGCGGCATCGGCCTGGTGCAGGTCGAGATCGGCGGACACGGCTCCGGGCTTGATTCGGCCACCGCCGCCGGCAGTGCCGGCACCGGGCCGGCGGCGGGGAACGGCGGGTCGCCGCCGCCCTACTCCGGCGGCATCATGGACCCGGATCATACCTTCGAAAAACACGTGGAAGGCAGCTCCAACCAGCTGGCCCGGGCGGCGGCGCTGCAGGTCGGCAAAAGCCCCGGCCGCTCCTACAACCCGTTGTTCATCTACGGCGGGGTCGGCCTCGGCAAAACCCACCTGATGCAGGCCGCCGGGCACCTGATCCGGGAAACCGACCCGCGCGCCAGGGTCCTGTACGTGCACTCGGAGATCTTCGTCAACGACATGGTGAACGCGCTGAAAAACGGCACGATGCACGTCTTCAAGCGCCACTACCGCTCGCCGAGCGCGCTTTTGATCGACGACATCCAGTTTCTGGCCCGGAAAACCCAGTCCCAGGAAGAGTTTTTTCACACCTACAACACGCTCTTTGAAGGCCAGCGCCAGATCATCATCGCCGGCGACCGCATCCCCAACGCCATCACCAACGTGGATACCCGGCTGATTTCCCGCTTTGACAGCGGCCTCACGGTGGGCATTGACCCGCCGGAGCTCGAAACCCGGGTGGCGATTCTGGAAAAAAAGGCGCTGGAGCAGGACGTCGAGCTGCCCAACGAGGTCGCTTTTTTTGTCGCCAACGCGGTGCGTTCCAACGTCCGCGTGCTGGGGGGCGCGCTACACCGCATCCTCGCCAACGCCCGCTTTACCAACCGCCCCATCAACGTAGACCTTGCCCGGGAGGCATTGCGCGACCTGCTGGCCCACCAGGAACGGCAGATCAGCATTGAGAACATTCAGCAGACCGTGGCCGAATACCACAAACTGCGGGTCGCCGACCTGCTGTCAAAAAAACGCACCCGGGACATCGTCCGCCCCCGCCAACTGGCGATGTTCCTCGCCAAGGAATACACCAACCTCAGCCTGCCCCAAATCGGCGACCGCTTCGGCGGCCGCGACCACACCACCGTACTGCACGCCTGCCGCAAAATCACCGAACTCCTGCAAACCGATGCAAAAATAAAAGAGGATTACCGGAACCTGCAACGCTTGTTTGGTGTATAAACTGTTAGTTTCCGGTGGACAAACCGCCCCCGGATGTGGGTAAGATTGTGAAAGTTTTTTTACCCACAAACGGTCATTTCGTTTTACAATACTTCCCGGTGGCTTTGTCCACCCCGAATCACAATCCAACGTGTTGATAGTAAAGCATCAATCCCGGTTGTCCACAAATCCACAGGACATAACTATTACTACTACTAGTATTTTAATATGAAATTAAAAATAGACAGAGCAAAAATCCTGCCGACACTGAGCCTGGTGAGCAGCGTGGTGGAAAAACGTCAGACCCTGCCGATCCTGTCCAACTTGTTCTTGGATTTGAACGAGGGCAAGCTACGGGTAGTCGGAACCGACCTGGAAGTGGAGATTTCGGAGACCATCAACGAGGTCCGGGGCGACAACGGCTCGTTCACGGTATCAACGCAGAAAATCCTTGATATTGCGCGTATGTTACCGGAAAAAGCGGTGATCTCCTTCAAACAGGATAAAGACAAGGTGGTCGTAACCTCCGGCCGCAGCCGCTATACCCTGAAGACCCTGCCCGCCGAGGATTTCCCTAGAATTGAAACCGGGAACTGGGAAGAACGCTTTAAAATCAAGCAGTTGACGCTAAAATCCCTGCTGGACAAAACCGCGTTCGCGATGGCGGTGCAGGATGTGCGCTACTACCTCAACGGCGTATTGCTTGAGTTGTCGGGCAAACGGCTTCGCGCCATCGCCACCGACGGCCATCGCCTCGCCCAGTCCGACGTGGACATTGACCTGGACCTCAGCGAAACCAGGGAGTTGATCGTGCCGCGCAAGGCCATCTCCGAGATAAACCGCTTCATTGACGAAGACGAGGAAACCGAGCTGACCGTTGAGATGAGCCGCAACCATCTCAAACTGAGCAAGCAGGAAACTGTGCTCATCACCAACCTGATCGACGGAAAATTCCCGGAATTCAAAGGGGTACTGGAGAACAAATTGGACATTGTGGTCAGCGTCAACCGCTCGGAGTTCATTGATACCCTGAACCGCGCCGCGCTATTGACCGCGACCAACGACCGCTTTCGGGGGGTCAAGCTCACCCTTGAGGACGGGGTATTGCGGATGACCGCCAGCAACCAGGAGCAGGAAGAGGCGGTGGAGGAGATGGCGGTGGAATACAAGGGCGATACGGTGGAAATCGGCTATAACGTGGTGTATCTGATCGATGCGGCGCGGGCCAGCACCAGTGAAAACGTCGAACTGCACTTGCAGGGCAACGACGGCATCTGCGTCATCAAGCAGCCCGACGACGAGCGCACCACCTGGTTGATTATGCCCATGCGGATTTAGGCGGGGCCGCAATCCTGAAAATGCGATGTTTCACGTGAAACATCGCCAAACACCAAAAACGCCCGCACACGGACTTCGGGCGTAATCAACGGGGCCTGAACCAGGACCTCACTTTCCTCATCGGCGAAGGGCGATTCCTTTCTGTAGCCACCGGACACCCCCCCGGCCCAGCCGGATGTTTCACGTGAAACATCGCAAAGTAGCCGACAAAGCCGCCTCAATCGCCCTCGAAAAAGCACATTTGTCCGGCCTGCGGGCGAGACCCCGGCGCACTCCCGAAAATACACCGTAACCCATTGATTTATAAAACAATAAAATGCCAACCCCCAGGGCTTTTCGGGCGCAAAACATGGTAAAATCCCGCGCTCCTGAACTACCCCATCCGCGCATGGCAAACGACTACGATTCCAGCAGCATCCAGGTCCTCAAAGGACTCGACGCGGTCCGCAAGCGACCGGGGATGTACATCGGCGACACCGACGACGGCACCGGCTTGCACCATCTGGTTTTCGAGGTGGTGGACAACGCCATTGACGAGGCCCTGGCGGGGCATTGCAGCCACATTGAAATCACTATCGGTGCGGACGAGTCCATAGTCGTATTCGATGATGGGCGGGGCATACCCACCGGCATACTCGAAGAGGAGGGCGGCAAAAGCGCCGCCGAGATCATCATGACCGTGCTGCACGCCGGCGGCAAGTTCGACCAGAATTCCTACAAGGTCTCCGGCGGTTTGCACGGCGTCGGCGTCTCCGTGGTCAACGCCCTGTCCGAACGCCTGGAACTGGAAATTCGCCGCGACGGCAAAATCCACCGCCAGGAATACGCCCACGGCGAACCGCTGGCGCCGCTGGCCGTGGTCGGCGACACCGACCAGACCGGCACCACCATCACCTTCAAAGCCGACCGCAAAACCTTCAGCACGGTGCAGTTCCACTACGACATCCTCGCCAAGCGCCTGCGCGAACTCTCCTTTCTCAACTCCGGCATTCGCATCGAATTGTTCGACGCGCGCACCGACCAGCGCGACGTGTTCGAATACGAGGGCGGCATCGCCGCCTTCGTCGGCCACTTGAACCAGAAAAAAACCGCGCTGCACCCCACGGTGTTCAGCATGAACGGCCACAAGGACGGTGTGCAGGTGGAGCTGGCCATGCAGTGGAACGACTCCTACCAGGAAAACACGTTCTGCTACACCAACAACATCCCCCAGGCGGACGGCGGCTCCCACCTCGCCGGCCTGCGCGGCGCCATGACTCGCACCCTGAACGGCTACATCAACGAACTCGGCCTGGCGAAAAAGGAAAAGGTCAACCTCAGCGGCGACGACTGCCGGGAAGGGCTGACCGCGGTGCTGTCCATCAAACTGGCGGACCCGAAGTTTTCTTCCCAGACTAAAGACAAACTGGTGTCGTCGGAAGTGAAAGGGGCGGTGGAGTCCCAAGTCGCGGAAAGCCTGGGCAATTTTTTGATGGAGAACCCGACCGAGGCCAAAACCATCGCCCACCGCATCGTCGAATCCGCCCGCGCCCGGGAAGCGGCGCGCAAGGCCCGGGACATGACCCGGCGCAAAAACGCCCTCGACCTCGGCGGGCTACCCGGCAAATTGGCGGACTGCCAGGAGAAAGACCCGGCGTTGTGCGAGATTTATCTGGTGGAAGGCGATTCCGCCGGCGGCAGCGCCAAGCAGGCGCGGGACCGGCGCTTTCAAGCGGTGCTGCCGCTGAAGGGCAAAATCCTCAACGTGGAAAAAGCCCGCTTCGACAAGATGCTGACCTCCGACGAAGTCACCACCCTGATCACCGCCCTCGGCACCGGCATTGGCAAGGACGACTTCGACGCCGGCAAACTACGCTACCACCGCATCATTTTGATGACCGACGCCGACGTCGACGGCTCCCACATCCGCACCCTGCTGCTGACCTTCTTTTTCCGGCAGATGCCGGAGTTGCTGGAGCGCGGTCACGTTTATATCGCCCAGCCGCCGCTTTATAAAATGACGGTCAACAAGAAGGAAAGCTACGTCAAGGACGACGCCGAGATGGGCGGCTACCTGCTGGCCCGGGCCGGGGAGAAAGCCCAAATCCGGTTGCACAACGGCCACACCCTGCGCGACGCCGAACTCAAATCAACGGTATCGGATTTTCATTCCGTCGAAGCCACCATCGCGCGCCTGGCGCGGCGCTACAACCAGGCGGTGCTGAACGCGTTGTTGTCGGTGGAGCCGGTGGTCGCCGAAGAGCTCGAATCCGCCGATACGCTGGAGCGCATCGCCGGCCAACTCGAGCAAGCCCTGAACCGCACGGCCTCGGACGTTCTGCGCTACTCGGTATCGGGCCGCGAGCGAACCCTGACGGTTACGCGCCGCCAGTACGGGCTGGACGAGGAGTTTCAGTTGGGCGAAGGGT
Source organism: Candidatus Poriferihabitaceae bacterium (assembly GCA_965212085.1). Classification (GTDB taxonomy): domain Bacteria; phylum Pseudomonadota; class Gammaproteobacteria; order Arenicellales; family Poriferihabitantaceae; genus JAHRAW01. The sequence goes on from OZ243042.1 coordinate 1,019,234, forward strand.
TTTTCAAAAGCCCCGAATACCGCAGCCTGATCGCGTGGTCGGCGCGGCTGCGGGAAATGGAAGCCGGCCCGCTGAGCGTAATCTGGGGAGACGCGGAGACCCCCTGCGAGCGCTTTACCGATGCGGTCGAGTGGATCACCGCCCGGGTCAAAAAAGGAATCAGCATCCAGCGTTACAAGGGGCTCGGCGAGATGAACCCGGAGCAGTTGTGGGAGACCACCATGGACCCCGCAGTCCGGCGGCTTCTGAAAGTGACCATCGAAGACGACATCGGCACCGACGAGGCCTTCACCACCCTGATGGGCGATCAGGTGGACCCGAGGCGCGAGTTCATCGAAAAAAACGCCTTCGCGGTCGCCAATCTGGATATTTAATCCGGCTGGATATTTGATCCGGCGCGAGTCGTACATCAAACGGCGGTCACTGAAAACCGTCGCGGGGTTGGGCAAAAACCCGCTCCAGCAGGGGAATGAAATAAGACAGGGGCCGGGATTCGTATTCGGGATTAAAGCAGTTCTGATCGTAGTTCTCGCAAAAATCAACGCAGGCCTGATACCACCGGTGCGCCCGGTATTGGTCCCGCGCGTTGCGGTCGCCGCCGAGGTGATGGGCGTAGTAGTACATCTGAAACAGCCCGTGGTGCCGGATGATCCAGTGGGTTCGCTCCGAAACAAACGGCCGCAAAATAGCCGCCGCCAGTTCGCCGTGGGAAAGGGGCGCCAGCCCGTCGCCGATGTCGTGAAGCAACGCCGCTGCCACCATCTCATCCGACTCCCCCGCCGCCTCGGCGCGGGTCGCGGACTGCAGCGAATGTTCCAGCCTTGAGACCTGGTAGCCGCCAAAAGACGAGTCCAACTGCTCCAACGCCGCCACCAACCGCGCCGGCAGGCCGCGAATGTATTCCTGCTCGTGTGCGTGTAGCAACGCATAGTCTTCTGAGGTGCCGTCGGCCATTTGGGTGAAGGTGACGGTTTGTTTGGGTTTGGGGGTGGGGTTGTTCATGGCATCATCTGATTACAAAATCGTTGGCACATTCTCCGAAGATTTTATGGAATATCAGAGTATACTTACCCGCCACTATAACTTATATGAAAGAGAACATGTTCAAAAAAACAATCCTGATCGTCATTCTATCGTGTTTGGCAGTTGCGTGTACGACCATACGACTTCCGGTACAAAAAACGCCGTTACAAAAAGAATTGGCTAGTGGTGCTATTCCACGATTTGATGGGTATGTATCGCCGATAACTATTCCAATTCGACCGATGTATAAGCCTGCCGTATCAGATGTTAAGCTGGGAATCGCTTGGAGTTTTAGTTTCACAGAAAAATCAACAACCAAAAAGGAAGATCTGCCATACGTTGAAATGACAGGGAAACAAAAAATTGAAAAAGCAGGAGATATGCTTGTTTGGGATATAACATTTGATAAATGGATGAAGCGAGGAAAAATTGCTCCCGTAGAGCTTGGAGTGCGTTTGTTGACGGATTTGTATGGAAAAGTGCAGGAAGTTGAGGTAATAGCCCCTGATGTCGGCGACAAAAAAGAACAAGACGGGTTTGCTGAGATAATGAAACTTCGTCCGGTCTTTTCCGAGACGTCAGTCCGGTCCGGAGATCCTATAATTCAACAAGCAAGTTCCAAATCGGAGTCAGAAATTTATCAACTTATTTCTCAGTATATTTTTGACACGCCGCCAAACGAGGGCTCGGTGGAATTTTCCGGCGACCTTTTCAAGGACAACCAAAACTTATACATAACCAAGGGATGGAGTTTTTTTAATGGGCGAAAAGTTGTGGTTGCTAATATCAATGACTTTAGCACTGGAAAAATGGTTATTGCAGAAGAGTCTGAAGGCATTGGTATTACACTGAAATTCAATGTACGATCAAGATTACTTGGTTATATTTTGTTTGATGCGGAAACATTTCAAGTCGTGGATAACAAGTTACTATCTGTATTTGAGATGAATGCTGGCTCACTAAAATTTGCTCTAAATATACTTTCGCATCGGATAGGGTTTTGAGAGAAACCAAAGTAACGTGAAGATACACGACTGTATCAGCACAAACTGTATTTAAGCCGAGGGCTTTAAAATTATGCAAAACTCTGTGATTGCTTGCCTTGGTTGGGGTTCTCTTGTCTGGGATCACGAGCGCCCCTTTTCAATTCGCGGAGAATGGCACGAAGACGGCCCACCAATTCGGGTTGAGTTTGTGCGCCAATCCAAAGATTGCCGACTGACTTTAGTCCTTTGTTCTGGTGCTGTCGAAGTTCGCTCATGTTGGGCTTTCATGAATTCAGACAAATTGGATTCAGCAGTAGAAACATTGTGTGTGCGCGAGAACATCCCTCTTAAAAACCGCAGTGTTCACATTGGTAGCTGGTCACACCCCGCTCCTGACCCTCCTAATATACCGGGGTTATCTGCGTGGGCTTCTGACCGAGGCATAGGGCGTGTGATTTGGACAGGACTACCCCCGAGATTCAAGTGTGAGGATGAACGAATTCCGTCTGCAGATGAGGCTGTTTGCTATCTAAAATTACTAAAAGGAAAAATGAAGAAAGACGCGGAGGAGTACGTCCGCAACGCTCCCATACAGATTAATACCAAATACCGAAGACGGTTCGAATCTGAATTCGGATGGACACCGCTTCCCTGATACTGGTGAGTGGCACTGGATTCCCGAGTACGCAAGTGTCCGTAAGCCGCTATGCGGCAACGGACACTAACGCTCGGGAATGACGACAAAGTTGTTGCTACGCTCTCGGTGTTATACCCGCATTTGTGGGTAGTAGGGGCAGGTCGCGACCTGCCCCTACGCCACGGCTTAGCCGTTTCCTTTGCCCTTCCTTACACCTACGCCGTCATTCCCGAACGATAGAAAAATAGGGAGCGTCAGCGACCGTTTGTTTCATCGTATCGGGAATCCAGAAATCAAACCGGTGGCCGGGCAATCGTCCGTTGAAAGTTATGGTATAGTGGCCACGCTTTAACCAGTTAACCGGAGACCGACATGAGGCGCAAAGCCAAGACTATCAGCACCTTTGACTTTATGGCGCAATTCCCGACCGAGGCGGCATTATGACCGTCGCGATACCGGCCAAGTTCACGGAAAGCGGAATGAATCTTTTGCTTCATATGCGCGCCTCACTTCATCGTACGATTTAAATTCACACCGCTCTTTAATTGACTCAAATACGATGCTTTCTTTCACGATTTCAAATTTTTTCTGTCGATGTTCTTCTGCCACACACCAGAATTCTGTTTGAAACTCGCGTAGTTCCGAAAATCTTTTAAGTGCGCGATCAAAATGAGTTGTATTTTCCACCTCGAAAGCAAGTTTTGGGAACTGGTATTCGTTAAACCAAAGGACATCTACGCGCGCTATAATTTTTGTAATATGCGGAAAAGTAAAGTTTGGTACATCTTTTAGGGTCGCTAAATTAGCAAGCGGCTTCCCATCAAACAAAAAAGTGCGGTCAGCGGTATAAGTATCATAATTCAAAGCATTGCCAATTTCCAGCAACATCCCTTGCATCTGTGCATGTGTCCTCTCTTGGGGTGGTTGCATTGACGAATTGCGCGCCGCTTCTTCAAGCTGTTTGCGAAATTCAATCAAAGCATAAACGCCTTTTCCAACCCGATAGAATCGCTCGTCTCTTTGGCACCTTTCCTGAATTGTGTTGTTAGGTGTTTTCCCACGCGTTTGGTCGCGGTCTTTGTAACGCCAGATTTCGCGGTAAATAAGTCGCAGCGGGGCAAGGCCACCGTTGTCTCTCATTACCGATTCAATAGCATCGGAATAGGTCATTTTTTTCACTGCGTAGATTCTCCGGCGACATTCTACTACAACAACGCCAAACGCCAACACTGTAAGCAATGTCGTGATACGGGCAAGCGATACGATGCCAAAGCCCTCGGCTATCCAGTTTCACAAGTCATGGGTAACGGCGATTACTTGAGTTTCGGCGGCTCGCATGCACAAGTACATAATTCCCTTCCTTGCGGTTTTTAGCGCCGGCCCAGTCGCCTTCGGGGGTAGCTGAGCACCCCATTACACCTCCAACAAACCTCAAAAGTAGCCGGATTCCGTTCCCCGCAAGTGGCGCAGGGTTTGTCGGTGGGCGGGTCCGGGATGTTTTCGAAATTTTCTATGGCGCGCAGGGCTTTTGCGAGGTCGTGGTCGCGTTTTACCCATACTTCGGGGTAGGTGACCGGCAGTTCGCCGAAGCCGCCGACGGCGTTTTGGTTGAACAGCAGGCTGGGCACGCCGGCCAGGGTCAGGAGGTCAACCACCAGTTGGCCGTCAATGAGGGACTCGGCGGTGTACACTCTTTTCACGGGCGTTTCACGAGCACATTACGCGCACATTACGAGCGCAACGGGCGCATCACGAGCATGTTATGGCGCGGCTTCATCGGTTTCCGAAGATTTCGGCCACGCGACCACCACCGCCTGCACCAGGGTGGCCAGCGGAATGGCGAAAAAGATGCCCCACACGCCCCACAACCCGCCGAAAAATAATACCGCGACGATGATCGCCACCGGGTGGATGTTGACCACTTCGGAGAACAACAATGGCACCAGCAGGTTGCCGTCGATGGCCTGTATGATCAGGTAGGCCGTCATCACGTACACGAAGTCGCCGCTCCAGCCCCACTGGAACCAGGCGATCAGCACCACCGGAATGGTTACCACCGCCGCGCCGACGTAGGGGATCAGCACCGAAATTCCCACCAGCGCCGCCAGCAGCATGGAAAATTGCAGGCCGAAGTACGCGAAGCACACGTAGGTGGCGAACCACACGATGAGGATTTCCCAGAACTTGCCGCGGATGTAGTTGCCGATCTGCACGTCCACGTCGCCCCACACGCGCCGCGCCAGGCGGCTGTTGCGGGGCAGCAATTCCACGAACCAGTTGTGAATCCGCTCCTTGTCCTTGAGAAAAAAGAACACCAGGATCGGCAGCAGGATCAGGTAGATGAGCACGGTGATGACGCTCGCGGCGCCGGACAGCGAAGAGGCGAGCGCGCTCTGGCCAAACGCGGTCAGCTGGGCGCGCATGACGCCGATCAGTTCCTGTACCTGGGCCACCGAAAACAATTCGGGGTACGTCTCCGGCAGGGTCATCAGCGCCGCCTGACCGCGGCCAAGGATGAAAGGAATCTGCCGCACCATCTCGGTAAGTTGGTTGTACAAGGTCGGCAGCAGGCCGAACACCACCAGCACCACGAACAGCATGAAGGCGAGAAACACCAGCCACACCGCCAGCGACCGCGGCACCCTGGCGCGGGTCAGTTTGCGGGTCAGCCCTTCGAGCAGGTAGGCGATGACGATGCCCGCCAGCACCGGCGCCAGCATGTCGCCGGCGTACACGATGATCAAAAACGAGCCAATCAGGACAACCGAAAGATAGACCACCTCAGGGTTGGCGATTTGCCGTTTGAACCAGTTGGTGATTTGTTCCATTTGGAGGTTATAGCAGGTTTGGCGGCGCGCGGCTATGCGGCTATGCCTACGCCTCGCCACCGCCCCGGCCCGCGGCGATTTCAAAGTCGTGGGTGATGACGGCGGATTTCTCCAGCATGCGCGTTACCGAGCAATACTTTTCCATGGACAGGGCCACCGCGCGCGCCACCTTTTTGCGGTCGAGGTTTTCGCCGCTGAAAATATAGCGCACGTGGATGCGCGTGAACACGGCGGGCACGGCGTCGGCGCGCTCGGCTTCGATCTCGATTTCGCAGGTGCGCACGCGCTGGCGGCTTTTGTTCAGGATCAGCATCACGTCAATGCCGCTGCAGCCGCCAAGCCCCATCAGCACCATCTCCATGGGCCGCGGTCCGGCTTGCGGGCCGTCCCCTGCACCGCCGATTTCCGGCGCGCCGGCCATGACCACCGGATGGCCGCTGTCGGCGACCGCCTCAAAGCTCATAACGCCGAAGTGTTTCAGTTTTACTTTCATTTTTTGGGCGATGCCTAGCGATGCCGCCTTTCCAGCAAGCCGGCGACAAAACCCTCGAGCGCCGCGCAAAGTTTTTCGATGTAGGGTTCATCACGCCAAACCCGAATCAAAAATTGCCGGGCGGCGTCGGGATCATAACTGAAAAAATCACACCACTGGCGACCGGTCACCCACAACTGCCCCTGCACCTGCGGAGCATACCTCGGCGGCAAATTTCCGGCGCGCAGATACGTCTCGTGGGTGACGGGTTTCGGGCACTTGATTTCCAGCAGGCCCTCGGCACCCACCAGGCCATCCGGGCTGGCCGCGATCAGCCGCTTGTCATCACGATACACCAACCCCACCTGCGCCACCGCCGCGCCGGTTTGCGCCGCATAACAACAGCGCGCTTCGGGCTCCAGTTCGATGCCGCGCCGCATCCATTCGGAAGTCTCCGGCGCACACCCCGCCCCGGGTTGCCCGGTTTGCCACTCGGCCACGAGGTCGTCCATGTAGCGCAACGCAGAACCCGAAAGCGTGCCCGAGGGCGTGATGATGCGCTTGAAATTGGACGCGGTCGGAATACCGAGGCGCGCCCGCAGCCACGCTTCCGAGCCTTGTTCGACGTTCAGCACGATCATCGAACCACTCCTGCTCCCGCTTTCATAGATCAAGACCGAACAACGCGCGCATTTTTTCCCCCGGATCATCGGCGCGCATCAGCGCCTCGCCGGTCAGAAAAACATGCACGTTGTGACGGCGCATGCGCACCACGTCGTCGCCATGCCCAAGCCCGCTTTCGGTCACCACGATGCGGTTGGCGGGAATGGCGTCGCGCAGTTCCAGGGTGGTGTCGAGGCGGGTCTCAAAGGTGCGCAGGTTGCGGTTGTTGACGCCGATCAGGCGGCACGGTAGCGCCAGCGCGCGCTCCAGTTCGCCTGCGTCGTGGACTTCCACCAGCACGTCCATACCCAAAACGTGAGCCAGTTCCGCTAATTCTCCCATGACCGGATCGCCGAGCGCGGCGGCGATCAGCAGCACCGCGTCGGCGCCGATGAGGCGCGCCTCAAAAACCTGGTAGGGGTCAACGATGAAGTCCTTGCGAAGCATCGGCAGGGGGCAGGCATCGCGGGCTTCACCGAGGTGGCGGTCGTGGCCCTGAAACCAGGCTTGGTCGGTGAGCACCGACAGGCAGGTGGCGCCGTGTTCGGCAAGGTTGCGGGCCAGGGCGGCGGGGTTGAAATCGGCGCGGATGACGCCCTTGCTCGGCGAGGCTTTTTTGATTTCGGCGATGACCGCCGCGCGGCCCCGGCCGAGGTCTTTTTCGATGGCGTTGATGAATCCACGGGGCGGCGCCAGCCCGTCCACCGCGGCGCGCAGTTCGCGCAGTGGCCGGGCGGCGGCGGCGTACGCCACTTGTTCGGCTTTGGCGGCGAGAATTTGGCCGAGGATGCCGGCGCTCAAGATCGTTGCTCCATTGCTTGCGCCGTTGCTTGCGCCATCACCCACGCCATCAGTCCGCGCCGAGAAAATTTTTCAGCAGCGCGTGGCCGTGCTGGGTGAGGATGGATTCGGGGTGGAACTGCACGCCCTCCACCGCCAGTTCAAGGTGGCGGATGGCCATAATTTCATCGTCGCCGGTCCACGCGGTAACCTCGAAACAGTCCGGCAGGGAGGCCGACTCCAGCGCCAGCGAATGATAGCGGGTCGCCTGGAACGGCGACGGCAGGCCGCGGAAACTCCCTTCGGCGTTGTGGTGAATCATGGAGGTTTTGCCGTGCATCAGCCGCCGCGCGTGCACCACCCGCCCGCCGAACGCCTGGCCGATGCACTGATGCCCGAGGCACACGCCCAGCACCGGCACGCGGCCGGCGAGGCGCCGCACCGCTTCCACCGACACCCCCGCTTCGTTAGGAGTGCACGGCCCCGGCGAGATCACCAAATAGCCCGGCTCAAGGCGTTCAAGGTCGGCGGCGGTTTTCCGGTCGTTGCGGATAACCGCCACCTCCTGGCCGAGTTCGCCGAAGTACTGCACCAGGTTGTAGGTGAAGGAATCGTAGTTGTCTATGAGGGCCAGCACGGTTAATCCTCAGCGGCACCGGCGGCACCGGCGGTCTCAGCAACCTCAGCGGCCTCCCCGTCTTCGGGCGCCCGGTCCAGGGGCCGGTGCAGCCCGGCGCCGGCCATCGCCACCGCCTTCAAGACCGCCCGGCCCTTGTTCATGGTCTCCTCCCATTCGCTGGCCGGCACCGAGTCGGCGACGATGCCGGCGCCGACCTGGATGTGCACGGTGCGGTCCTTGATGAGCGCGGTGCGGATGGCGATGGCGGTGTCCATATTGCCGTTCCAGCCGATGTAGCCGACCGCGCCGGAGTAGATGCCGCGCTTGTCCGGCTCGATGCCTTCGATGATTTCCATGGCCCGCACCTTGGGCGCGCCAGACAGCGTGCCCGCCGGGAAGGTGGCCTTGAGCACGTCCAGGGCGTCGAGGCCGCCGCCGAGTTGGCCGCTGACGTTGGAGGCGATGTGCATGACGTGGGAGTACTTCTCGATGGTCATTTTGTCGGTGACCTTGACGGTGCCGATGCGCGCCACGCGGCCTACGTCGTTGCGGCCGAGGTCAATGAGCATCAGGTGTTCGGCGAGTTCCTTGGGATCGGACAGCAGTTCCGCGGCCAGCGATTTATCCTGCGCGTCGTTTTCGCCGCGCCGCCGGGTGCCGGCGATGGGGCGCACCGTCACCTTGCCTTCCTCCAGGCGCACCAGAATTTCCGGGGACGCCCCGGCGATGTGGAAGTCGCCGAGGTCGAGGTAGTACATATAGGGCGACGGGTTAAGGGTGCGAAGGGCGCGGTACAAGTCCAGCGGCGCGGCCTCGTAGGGCAGCGACATGCGCTGGGAAATCACCACCTGAAAGACGTCGCCTTCGTAAATATATTTCCGGCAGCGTTCCACCGCCGCCTCGAATTCCGCGCGCGGAAAGGACGAAGTGAATTCCGGTTCGCCCGGTTCGTCCGCTCCATTCGGCATATCCGCCGCCCCATCCACCGGCGTCCGCGCCGGCAAGCCGCCGCCGAGCGCGTCGAGCAATTCCCCCAGCCGCCGTTCGCCCCGCGCCCAGGCGCCGGGCGTTTCGGGGTCGGCGTGGACGATCACGTACAGGCGCCCGGACAGGTTGTCGAACACCACCACTTCGTCGGACACCATGAGCAAAACGTCCGGCGCGTCAATGGGATCGGCCACCGCGTTGGCGCCCAGGTGGGGTTCGATATAGCGCACCGTGTCGTAGCCGAAAAAACCCACCAACCCGCCGCTGAAGCGCGGCATGCCGGGAATTTCCGGAACGCGGTGCTGCGCCCGGAAGCGGCGGATCGCCTCCAGCGGATCGTCGCAGGAAAGCTCATCCACGACCGCGTCTCGCCCGTCGTGGTCAATGACCCGCAGGTGGTTGCCCCGCACCTCAATGCGCCGCCGGCAGGGCAACCCGATGATGGAATAACGCCCCCATTTCTCCCCGCCCTGAACCGACTCCAGCAGGTAACCGTACGGCCGCGAAGCGAGTTTCAGGTAAGTGCTGAGCGGCGTCTCAAGATCCGCCAGCACCTCGCGCACCAGCGGAATCCGGTTGTAACCGCGTTCGGCGTATTGGTTAAATTGTTCGTGGCTGAGCATGGCAAATCATCACGATGAAAAAAAGTTTATAAGAAACGACAACAAGAAAACGACATTATGAAAACGACAACGGGCGGCGATATATTGCCGCTACCGCCACCAGAGCGCTTTACGGGATTTCGTGATGAGTTGTCGCATATACGCAATCATACCATACCGCGCAGAATACTCTTGAATAAATCGGCCCAGGTCAGCCAGCCCATGTTAGCGGCGACGGTGTCAACCGGCGGCGCAGCAATGCCGTCAAGCGCCTTGTGCAGATCCACGCCGGTTTTGTAATCGGCGAAGGTTTTCGCGCTTTTCCATTTGTCGTTGAATGCGGCGTTCTTGCCGTTCGGATTGCCGCCTTTCCGCATTGCTTTCAGTTTGTCCGGCGGCGCGATGTCAAGAAAAATAAAAAAGAACTCGCGCGTATCGCCTAACGGATCATCCAACCCGACGCGAAGTTTGCGCGCGATCTGATCGCGCCTGGTTGCCGTCGCCGGACTCATCGCGCTATACAGTTTCGCCTCAAAGAAAACCAGCGCATCCGGCAACTCAATACTCGCGTCCAACTCGGTGGATTCGCCGCTGGAGCGGCCAATATATTCCTTGCCGACATAAATCCGCAGGTCATCGTCTTTCAATTCCCCGTTCTGGAAAAGCGGCTTTTCGTTTCCGTTATACGCATCCTCAAACACTTCACTCAAAACCGAAATCTTTTTTGCAAACGGCAAACTCGCCAACACCTCAAAACACGACCAGGTCAGCGCATCCTCGCTGTTGGGGTTGCATTTGTGCTGTTGCTTGTGCTTTTTACCCTGATAAGTTTGGTTCAGAAAATCCTCCAACGCTTGCTCGCGTCCGGGTGGGATGGCGTAGTTTCGTTGGTAGTTTTTATATTGCATAAATTTGTCCGCGGTTGTGTCCAAATACGGCGAGTGTATCGTTCAATTTGTTTTTTTCGCAAAACGCTTCGACTTGTCGCCACGTAAGATAACCGTAACGGGAACAATCCCAGTTGGGAACATCCGGCAAGTGGGCATCGCGTAATGTGCCGTTAAAGAATTCTTCAACGCGATGGTCGGCGTCGGGAATCAGCATCAGGTAGAACGTCGAATCACAAGATTCTTTAATCTTTCCGGTGGCTTCCCGGACAACTTTATTCTTGCCGATTTTCCTTTTTGTGTTTCTGCGTTCCTGCCTCTTTTTCGTAAAGGACCAATTTGGAAAGTCTACACCTTGTTGTAATTTTTCAATACCGTGTTTCACGATTTGTTGTTTGTGGTAGATCTGGGTGAAAATGTTTGAGGAGAAACCACGGGGCATGTATCCCGCTTTCACGCCGTTTCCAAATTTCTCAAAAGCTTTGGGAAGGCCCCCATATCCCTTAACCTTGGCCTCGACAAATATCGCGCAGTTCCCGGCGTTTGATTTGATGAGAATAACCGCATCCGCATCGCCGAAATCTGAAAAGGATTGTTCGACCAGAATAGTTGTGGCACCGGATGGGGGTTTGTCGTCGGTGAACGGAAACGCCGCCCGGCTGATGAGCTGAGCAAGCAGTGTATCGCCGTTCCCGGCATATCGAATTTCATAAAGTAGCGCGTTCAAAATTCCACGCTCGGAATAGCCGAGCATTTTCATTGGGCTGTTTCCAACTGTGTACGCATGGTTTTGATCGCGCTACCGCTTCAACTTTGCCAGCAAGTAGTCCATTCCACGGGCGCCCTTGACGCGGTTGCATGCGCCGCACAGCAACTGCAGGTTTTGCAGGTGGTCGGTGCCGCCTTGGGATTGGGGGGTGATGTGGTCCACTTCGAAGTTTCGTTTGGGGAAATGCTCGCCGCAGCCGTTACAGTTGCCGCCCTGTTCGCCGTATAGCGCAGAGATATTCTCACGGCTATTATACTTCGACACCTTGCCGAGGTCGGTTCGCTCTGGAACATCGGCTCGGTGTACTGCCGTGAATACTTGCCCGATTTTGTCGCTCAGTCTTTTATCAACCAACTCCGCTGCTTTCGGGCTGATGTCGATGCCAACCCAGGAACGCCGCAGAATTTCCGCCGCCACGCAGGTGGTGGCACAACCGCAGAACGGGTCCAACACCGTATCATCGGGGTTTGAACTCGCTTTGATGACGCGCTCCAGCAGGGCAAGGGGTTTTTGCGTCGGGTAGCCGATGCGCTCTTGTGCATTTTGGTTGATAATATCTATGTTCCAATAGTCCACCGGATAGGTTCCCTCGCGCAAGTATTGCCGATATACCAAATCCGGCCGTTTGGTTTCCCAGTCGGGCGACACATCGCGTTTCGAGCGAATCGGGCTGCCGCTAATGCCGCGCCCCATCAACCGGTATTTCCCTTTTTTATCCTGGTACTTGTATTTACGCACGGTGGCTTCGGCATGCTTTTCCAATACCACATCAGGGTTAAATTGCCACTGCGCGGTTTTACTATAAAACAAAATAACATCGTGCTTGCGGTTCCACCGCTTTCGTGAGTTGATGGCTTCACGGTAACACCAAATGATTTCATTCTGAAAATTACTCCGCCCGAAGACCGCATCCATCAGCAATTTAAGATAATGGCTCATGGTTGGGTCGCAGTGCAGGTAGATGCTGCCGTTCGGTTTCAGCAAACGGTACAATTCCAACAACCGCGGCGCCATGTAAACCAAATACGCGATGTCGGATTTAACAAATGCCGCGTTGACAACCTGATGAACGCGCGGATACTTCGCCTCGATTAAATCCAACCACGCGATGTCAATTTCATCCAGCGACCAAGTGTCCTTGAATGCCGCCCCGGCCGCTTTGCTGCCGATGGGTGCCGAGTAGTCATGCTTGGAGTTGAACGGCGGGTCGAGGTAAATCAAATCCACGCTGTCGCTGTTCATGCCGCGCAAAATCGGCAGATTATCACCAGTCCAGATGGTTCTATTCTTCCAGTTCATTTTTCAATTCCTTGTTGAATTTTTGCGCCGGCATACAACAGGCATACAACAGTAATTCCCTGAACGCGCCATCAAAAATCGCAAGCGGCCACTCTACGCTAGCGCCAGTTGTTCGCGCATGGTTTTGATCACGCCGTCGTAACGATTCGCATCTTTTTCATCCCCCGCCCCAAAAATCGCACTACCCGCAACAAAAGTATCCGCCCCCGCCCGTGCGATTTCGGCGATGTTTTGCACATTGACGCCGCCGTCTATTTCCAGGCGGATGTTCAGGCCGCTGTCGTTGATAATTTTGCGCGCCTCGGTCAGTTTGCCGAGGGTGGATTGGATGAACCGCTGGCCGCCGAAGCCGGGGTTGACCGACATCAGCAGCACCATGTCCACCAGGCCGGTGACGTAGGGCAGCACGTCGAGGGGCGTCGCCGGGTTGAACACCAGGCCGGAGCGGCAGCCGCTGTCGCGGATCAGGCGCAGCGTGCGGTCAACGTGTTCGGAGGCTTCGGGGTGGAAGGTGATGTAGCTGGCGCCGGCTTCGGCGAAGTCGGGGATGATGCGGTCCACGGGCTTGACCATCAGGTGCGCGTCTATGGGGGCGGTTACGCCGTGTTTGCGAAGGGCCGCGCAAACCAGCGGGCCGATGGTCAGGTTGGGGACGTAGTGGTTGTCCATTACGTCGAAGTGCACCATGTCGGCGCCGGACGCGAGTACGCGCTCCACTTCCTCCCCCAGCCGGGCGAGGTCGGCGGACAGGATCGAGGGGGCGATGAGGTATTCGGCCATCAAAAACTCCACGGGTCGGGGTCGGTTTTCCCAGGGCGTAGCCTACCCGATTCAACCGCAAGTTTCACGGCCTTGCGAAGGCCGGGGCCGGACTACGCGGGCGCGCGTTACTGAATCACCAAAAACAGCATGCGCTCATCGCGCAGCAGTTTGATCAGTAGCGCGTCGTCGCCGCGCTTGACCGCCTGTTGCATTTCCTTGAGGTTTTTGACCCGCCGCCGGTTGATGCTGAGAATGACGTCGTTTTCCGCCAGCCCGAACCGCTGCGCCGGGCTGCCGGGCTCCAGTTCCGTCACTTCCACGCCGCCGCCGTGTTCCGCGCCGGGGTCAACGGTGCGAAAGCGCGCGCCGGCCAGCCGCCCGATGAGGCCCTGCTCGCGCAACGCAAAGCCGCCGGTTTCCTTGATTCGCGTGTGGATGGTTTTCAGTTTGCCGTCGCGGTAGAACTGCACGCTGGCTTCGGCGCCGGCGCGCAGCAGGCCCACGGCGTTGCGCAGGCCGGCGCTGTCGTTGACCGGGGTGTCGTTGAACTTGACGATCACGTCACCGCCGCGGATGCCGGCTTCCTGGGCGGCCGAGTCGGGGATTACCTGGGACACCACCGCGCCTTTCTTGCCGCTCAGCCCGAAGGCGTCCGCCAGGGACGGCGTCAGGTCCTGCATGGTCACCCCCAGCAGGCCGCGCCGCACGTCGCCGTGCTCCACCAACTGCGCCATCAACTCCTTCACCATATCTATGGGAATGGCAAAACCGATGCCGACGCTGCCGCCGCCACGGGAGAAAATCGCGGTGTTGATGCCGATCAACCGGCCGCGCAAATCCACCAGCGCGCCGCCGGAATTGCCGGGGTTGATGGAGGCGTCGGTCTGGATGAAGTCCTCGTATCCTTCAATGCCCAAACCGCTGCGCCCGAGGGCGCTGACGATGCCCGAAGTTACGGTCTGGCTGAGGCCGAAGGGGTTGCCGATGGCCACCACGAAGTCGCCGACGCGCAACGCCGCCGAGTTGCCGAGGGAGATTTCGGAAAGCGCGTCGCTGTCCACCTTGACCACGGCGATGTCGCTGTCGGCGTCCGAGCCCACCAGTTCCGCCCGCATGGAACGGCCGTCCTGGGTGGTCACGGTGATTTCATCGGCCTCGTCAATGAGGTGGTGGTTGGTGATGACGTAGCCCTTTTCGGCGTTGACGATTACCCCGGAGCCGAGGCTGCTGCCGGGGCGGCGGCGTTGCTGGGGGAAGTTGAAAAAGCGGCGAAAAAACGGATCCTGCATCAGCGGGTTTTGCCGGGTTTGCAGGTGCGTGGTGGTGGAAAGGTTGACCACCGCCGCGCGAATGTTCTCCAGCATCGGGGCGAGGCTGGGCAGGGGTTCGTCGTCCACCGCCGACGGCAGCGCGGCCTGGGAGGCGGGGCTGAAGGCCAGCAACAAGGCCGGCAAAAGCAGCCGATTGAATAGGTGAATGCGGTTCATTTTTTTTCCGTATCGTGCGCCTCAGGATATAGTAAGGTGCCTCGCCAGTATAAACCAAAACCGCCAACAAAGTTTGATGTCCAAAAACACGGTCATGTTGTACTCGGCCCTCGGCCACGCCTACTTCCATCTGTTCACGGCGTTTTACTTCGTCATCGTGCTGTCGCTGGAACTCGAATGGCGCCGGCCCTACCACGAACTCGTCAACCTGTGGACGCCGGGCGCGTTGTTGGTGGGGGTGTTCGCCATCGTCGCCGGGTGGCTGGGGGATCGCTGGAGCGCGAACGGCATGCTGGTGATTTACTTCCTCGGCATGGGCCTGTGTTCGGTGGCCGCCGGTTACGCTGCCGGTCATGGCGCCGACCCGCTGACCCTGCTGCTGGCGTTGTCGGGCATCGGCCTGTTCGCGGCCATCTACCACCCCATCGGCATCCCCCTGGTGATCCGCAACAGCGGCGTCAACCAGGGCAAGGCGCTGGCCTTGAACGGCGTATTCGGCAGCCTCGGCGCGGCCATGGCCGGCGTGGTAACCGGCTACCTCGCCGATGCCGGCGGCAGTTACCTGGCCTTCGTGCTGCCCGGCGTTATCGTCGCGCTGACCGGCGTTTTGATGCTGGCCGGGCTGGCGTGCGTACGCTCACCGGACCCGGACTCGGTGCCGCCACAAAAACCGGAAGCCGGTCCCAACGCCGCCGGCGGCTGGCGGACGCCGTTTTTCGTATTGTTGTTTTGCCTCACCGCCGCCGGACTCATCTACCACGCCACCCAGACGGTGATGCCCAAAGCGTTCTCCCTGCGCCTCGACGCCGGCGGCGCGGACTTGAAAACCGTGGGCTTTTACGTGGCGCTGGTGTATATCGCCGGCGGCCTGTTCCAGTTTGTCGGCGGCGCGCTCGCGGACCGCTACAGCCTCAAGTGGGTGTACCTCAGCCAGTTTGCCGCCCACGCGCTGCTATTGTTGCTGGCGGCCTGGGCCGGCGGCGGTTATCTGGTGGCGGTATTGTGCGCGGCGGTGGCCCTCGGCGCCGGCGCGCTGCCCGCCGAAAACATGCTGCTGGCGCGCCACACGCCGAGCAACCACCACGGCCTGGTGTTCGGCCTCAAGTTCGTGTTGTTTTTCAGCAGCGGCCCCATCGGCGTGCTGCTGGTGTCCTGGGTCAACCGCCTGACCGGGCGGTTCGTGTGGGTGTTTCTGGTGTTGTGCATCACCGCTGCCGTCATCTGCGTGGCGGCGCTGGCGTTGCCGCGCAGAACGCCGGGCGCGTTTGCCGGTGAACGCGCCTGAGGGAACCGGCGGTTTATCGGTTTATACTGGCGAGCAATTAGCCCACGACCCGGAGATAAGACATCATGATTTCAGTCGCCCCGCCCCCAGCCGTTGCCGCCACCGGAAGCAAAGCCGCTTTGCTCGGCATCGCGCTGCTTCTCTTGACGGCTTGTGCCGCCCCGCCGCCGACTACCGCTTGCACGGCCGTGGCCTACACGACTGGTTTCGGCTTCTATCCGTTCTACCCGCCCGTAAGTTACAGCGCCGACCAGGACCCGGACTCCGCCGGATTCAACACCCACCTCGGCTACGAAGCGGATTTGCTGAACGCGGTTGAAGTGATGACCGGCGGGCGGCTGACCTTCTCGCGCCACCCCATCCCGGAGTGGGACGGTATCTGGCTCAAGTCCGCCACCGATCCGAAGTACAGTGTCGTCGGCGGCGGTATGAGCATCCTCGACTCGCGCACCCGGGACGCCTCGGGCAACACGGTGGCCGCCTTTACTTCGGGACACCTCGCGTACCGCCAGTCGCTGCTGGTGCGCGCCGTGGATGCACAACGCCTTGCCGGTTATGACGACCTCGAAAGCCATGGCCAGGGCGTGCGCGTCGGCGTTCTTGCCGGCTCAACGGGGGAGTTCCGCTTTCTGCAACTGACCGGGCTTGTCAACGCCGATGGCGCGCTGGCCGCCGGCACGCGCGTTGACACGCCACAGGGCACGCTAACCGCCGACGGCAGCGCCGACTACTTCATCACCGCCGCCACCGAATCTCCCAACCTCGCCGGGCGGCAGCGCCTTCATCCGCCTTCGGAACAGATGCCGCAGGTGATGTATCCCGCCGCACAAACCGGCGAGGCGGAACTGTACGAGTGGCTGCTCGCCGGGCGCATAGACGCGCTCGGCGGCGGCGACATCGGCAACCGCAACTTCGCGCGCGATTCCGGCGGCGCGCTGGTGGTCTCGGCCCTCGACGACAACGTGGAATACGGCGGCTTCACGGTCGCCGCCGAAAACACGCGCCTGCACACGTATCTCGATGGAATGATCAACTGGCTGACCGACAACCGGCGCATCGGCTACGCACAATGGCTGGATGACCCGCGGATTTTCATGCGCCGCGCCGAAGCGGAAGGGCGGGGATGGCATATTCGCGAGTTTGGATGCGGCTGGTGGCCGTAAATACCCGGCGGCGGGTTCTTTTGATCGGCCTTATTTTCCTTTTCGGGATCTTCCTGCGTAGAAATCGGTAGCCCGTCCTCGCAACCACCGGAGTAAGGGCGGTGCCGGCATTCCGCCTTGCTGGTGGTGTCTTCGCAGATGGTTTTCACGTTCAGGCTCAGCGCCCCCGCCTCGTGGGGTGCCATCGGCAGCGCAATCAGCAGCACGAAACCAAACAAGCGGTTTTTCACGGTCAGTTTGTTCATCATCATTCCTTTCGTTTCATTGCGCCTGCAACGCCGCCGCCGATTTCGCCAGCCGCACCAGTTGGATGAACTCGGCGCGATAGCCGAACTTGTCCGCGCCCTTGTGTTGCTCGGCCAATGCGATGATTTCGTCGTAACCGAACGCGCCGGTGTACTGACCGCCTTTCAATAACTGCGCGAAGGCGGCCACCGCGCTCGCCCAGCCGGCGTTTCGGCCGCGGCATTGCCACTTCTTGTGGACCGCGGGATGGGCGCAGTCTAACACCCTCCGGGGTGAAGGCACGGCCGGAAACTCGTCGTCCGTGGTGATCGGCGTGGTGATGAGGTTGGATTTATTTTCATCGGGCAGTTTGTAGCGGATTTTCAAAAACGCATACTCGTTCGCAAACTCGCTTTCGCTCGCGTCTTGCGCGTCCTCCGTATCCGACTGGGTTTGCTGATAACGGCCCTCGTCAATCAGGCGCGCATCACTGTCCACCGGCGTAATCTCATAGATCGCCGTAACGCTGTGGCCGGCGCCGATGTCGCCGGCGTCCACCGCGTCGTTGTTAAAGTCCTCGCGATTCAGGGCGCGGGTCTCGTAACCGATCAGGCGGTATTCGGCGACTACGGCGGGATTGAACTCCACCTGAATCTTGACGTCTTTGGCGATCGGGAACAACGTGGAAGACGCCTCTTCCACCAGCACCTTGCGCGCCTCGTGCAGCGTGTCGATGTAGGCCGCCACGCCGTTGCCGTTCTGCGCCAACTCCTGCATCAGCCGGTCATTCAGATTGCCGTAACCGAAACCGAGCACGGAAAGGAAAATACCGGTATCGCGCTTGCGCTCGATAAATCCTTTCAGTTCTTCGGGGTTGGTAATACCGACGTTGAAATCACCGTCGGTGGCGAGGATCACCCGGTTGACGGCGTCCTTGTCAAAGCGCGACTCGGCCAACTGATAGGCGCGCCGGATGCCTTCCGCCCCGGCCGTCGAACCGCCCGCCTCCAGGCGTTCAAGGGCGGCGAGGATTTTCGCCTTCTCGCGCACCGGCGTCGGCTCAAGCACCGTGCCGGCGGCGCCCGCATAAACCACGATGGCGATGCTGTCATCCGCATTCAGATTCCCCAGCAGCAGCCCCAGTGATTTCTTCACCAGCGGCAGTTTGTTCGGTTCGCCCATGGAACCGGATACGTCCAGCAGGAACACCAGGTTGGAGCGGGGCGTCTCATCGGGCGCAATGTCAAAACCCTTGATGCCGATATGGATCAGTTGGTTGGACGGCTTCCACGGCGAAGGCAGCACCGACACCGTGGGCCGGAACGGCTGCTTGCGGTTTTCCGGTAGCGGGTAGTGGTAGGTGAAGTAGTTGATCATCTCTTCAATGCGAATGGCGTCCTTCTGTGGCAGCCACCCGTTCTGAATCTGGCCGCGCATGAAAGCGTAGGAAGCGGTGTCCACGTCCACGGAAAAAGTGGACACGGGATTTTCACTGACCACACGCACGGGGTTGGCGTCAACCACCGGGAACTGGTCGCGCCCGATGGAGTGGCTTGGCGAAGGCGCTTGTTCACTGGCCGCGGTAAAGCCCCCGCTGGCCATGGTGACCGCGGAAATAGGAAAAGGCAGGTTATCCAACGCCTCGTCCGCTTCGCGCCGTCGCATGTCTAATCCCGACTCAACCTTGGACCTGTTGGATACCGTCGGGCTGACCGGGGGGGACACCACCGGTACCGGCAGCGCGTGGATTTGGGGGGGTTCGGACGGCGACGGCGGTGTGGTCGTCCAGGTGTCCGAAGAACTGGAAGGGGCAACGCTGGCCGCGGGAACCTCCGCCGGCGGCGCGGACTGCTCCGGGATGAACGGGAATTGATGCAAACCAACGCCAACCGCCAGTACTGCGGCGAACGCCGTGCCCAATCCGCCAATGATGATTCGTCTGTTCATTTGTCGTCTCCGAATGATTTTGTTGAAACCATCCGTAAGACGACCGAGGACCGCAAATCCTTGGGGCGATTTTGATCTTTCTTCCCGCACCCGTTCAAACTCGGCCACGGCACGGGCAATCGCCCGCTCCCGCGCGCCCTCATCCGCCGGCGCAATCGACTCGCTACCGCCGAGCAACCGGCGCAGTTCTTGCTCATCCATGCTCGTCCCCCCCGGCGAACGCCGCCAGTTTTTTGCGCGCCTGATGGATGTAGCCCGAAACGGTGCTTTCCCTGCACTCCATCGAAAAAGCCGCTTCCCGGTGGCTCATCCCCTCCCCGAACACCAACAGCAGGGCGGTCTTCTCGCGCTCCGGAAGCGCGTGCACCCGGCGCAAAACCTGCCGTGCGTGGAGCCGCGCATCGGCGTCAAAGCCGCTCGCGGCCTCCTCGTCGGGCAGGGGCGTCCAGCGCGCGTTTTGTTTGTGGTGATCCCTGGCGGTATTGATGACGATGCGATACAGCCAACTGCTGAACGAAGCCTGAAAACGAAAGCCGCCGATATGGCGCGCCACCTTGATGCAAGCGTCCTGGACGACGTCCTGCGCGGTGTCGCGGTTGCCGCACCATTTATAGGCCATCTTGTACATGCTGTGATAATGCTCGCGGATGAGCGACTCAAAAGCCCGCCGGTCGCCGTCCTGCGCCGAACGTATCAGTGTCTGGTTCTCGCGGTCGTTCATCTCGTCTAAGGGTAGGACGGCTGGCCGGCAAAAATCCTTGGAAGACCGGCGCGGCTCCGGCCCGGCGAAGAGTTGAAAGCGCACCCGGCGGCTTCGGCAAGCCGACCCAAAGCCGCCCGCTCAACCGGAGATATAGTTTTCCAACTGATCTATGGTGTACTGCTGTTCGGCGATGACCGCTTTCACCAAATCGCCGATGGAAATCATGCCGACCACGTCGTCGCCTTCGACCACCGGCAGGTGGCGGAAGTCGTTGTCGGTCATCAGTGTCATGCACTCCGCGACGCTGTTGGCGCGGGTGGTGGTGATGACGTTGCCGGTCATGATGTCGCTCACTTTCGTGTTGCCCGACTCGCGGTCTTTGAGAATGATTTTGCGCGCGTAATCGCGTTCGCTCAGGATTCCCGACAGGCGGTCGTCGTCAATCACCAGCATCGCGCCGACGCCCTTTTCCGCCATCAGGCGAATCGCGTCCAGCACCGACTGGCCGGAGCGCACGCTCCAGATCTCGCCGCTTCCGCCCGCCAGAATGTCGCCCACTGTGCTCATTGGTGCCTCCCGGTTTTGATTTATGGGCGAATATCATAACAAGAAATTGCCCGCAGCGAACCCAAAAAAGGCGCGTATCAGGCGATTGAAAAAGCCGGAAAGCCGGTCGTATTGAACTGGATTCCCGATACGATGAAAAATATAGTCGCCGGCGCTCCTTATTTTTCTATCGTTCGGGAATGACGACGAGGGATATTTCACTCTCCGCCGTCATTCCCGGGCGTTAGTGTCCGTTGCCGCGCAAGCGGCTTACGGACACTTGCGTACTCGGGAATCCAGTCGCATGACTACGCCGCCTGTCAAAGCCCCCGCCGCTTCGTCAAGCATCCCGCCTTTCGGATACCTGCAAAAAATGGCATAAAACAAAGGTTTCCGGCGTTGGCGGGGATTTTTTCGGCCATCTGTCAAATACTGGTTGCTTATTTGGCGAAATTCTGGTATACCCCCCCTTGCATAGATTTTCATTGGTAGGAACCCGCCCGGTCGGGTTACCTGCTTAATACAACAGCGTTTTACCCGGTGGGGCTTTCCCGCTGGAGCAAATAGGCAGGAATTTCACTTTCCTACCGATGTGATCTATGCAACGACCCGGCGCCTCTGCGCCTGGGAATTGTCAATGAATCACCGGCCCATGGGGAGTGAAACAATGAAATTATCAAAGAAAAACCAGCCGTTTCGTGGATTGATTGCGACCATCAGACAAGGGCTGACTGGTACTGTTGTGCTAAAAGTTATGGCGATGGCTATAGCGTTCACGACCGTGAGTGTCTATGGGCGTCATGTCGAGACCAGACCCGCAGACTATATAGATCCACTCTTTGTTCTCCTAGCCGATAGCGATCATTATAATGAAAGAATACCAGGTCATAATATAACCGGAAAGGAACTTCGCGATCTATTGATTACGGGTAGCATTGAAGAAATAAGGGATTATTTAGAGAGCGAAAAAGATAATCCAAACAAGCTAGATCCAAGCGTACTCCTGTATTCATTCGAAAGTTCTTGCGGCGAAGATATTCCAGAAAGAGTTGAACTACTTCTCGCTTATGGGGCCGATCCAGACAAAGGAATAAAGGCCTATTATGGGCTTACAAGCAGTTTTACAGAGGAAAAACAAAGCAACTTTGATGGGAAAAAAGATGACCCGGACTACAACAGTACAGATTGTTTTTACAGTTCCACCGAGTCACTGCGTATTGCAAAGAACAAGGCGCAATACATGAACACCGCCCTCACCGGCGGTTCGGGTGGCGGAACGACAAGCACACCATCCATCAGCGGTTCCGTGCGCGAAGAAGGGTATTTTGGCTCCATCGCAGGGTATGCGGGGGACGGCACGGCATTTGCCTACGCCTTTGAGTTTGGCAGCCGCCAGGAAGCGCGCGACGAAGCATTGGATCAATGCAATGCCAAACTCGGCGCCGATGAGGGAAGTTGCGAGGTAAAAGCGTCTTTCTCAGGCTCCGACAAATGCGCGGTAATCGCAACCAACTACGACAATAACGGAACCACCGTTGGCATTGCGCACGGTGCCAGATCAAAGACAACAATTCAAAAAGAGGCATTGCGAGAATGCAACAAAGACCGCCCGGACGGAGAAGGTAGTTGCAGGATATACGTGAAGTGGTGTGGCCCGGATGCGGATGTTTAATTCGGTGATTGCATTGCAAAGACTTTTATTGTTTGAACGACGACTAATGAAAGGTGATTTCTCAAATCCGCGCCTACCCTGTTCCTGCTACGGGTCGGGTGGAAAAATTCCATTTGTCAACTTTTGATACTGCGTAGGTAACGATATGACCGTATCTGAGTACCTTGTGGGGCTATCCGTTGTAAAATTTGCAATTGATGTTGGCCCGAAAATTGTCCCGTTCATTAGGAACCACCCCCGAGCCTTTGTTGAAGGCACTGTCGTAGCTGGGGTTGTACTACTGATTAGCACAACCATTGGTTGGTCGGGGGTAAAAGAGTATGCCACGGGCCTGAAGACCATAGCGAAAACCGCTGACTTAATCGTAAGCGTGAACGAACTGGAAAGCAGGGTAGACGGCTTGTCTGAGAAACCGGCGATAAAACAGCCTGAATCGGAAGAGTTGAAGCAGATGATAGACACGGTGAATAATAATCTGGAAGGCTTGGATACGCGTGTGCAAGACTTGGAAACACAGGAGCGCACGAGGGCGGTTGGTAGCATTTGGCCAACCATAAATTTTCAGATGGGGCTGGACAAGAATACCGAGCACTTTATTACCGACCAAGTCGAAAAAGTATCGGCGGCGATTAAATGTCGCAGCACTAAGTCCTGTTCCGAAAAACAGTGAACATAGCCTCGATAGTACGCAATCCGATGGGTTGGCCGGCCATTCGTTTCCCCACCGACCAAACCAAACCTACCCCACCCCCAACCACCGATTAACCTCATCCCTAGCCGAAAACACCGGCACACTGTCAAACGTAAACGTATTATGAAAATACTCATCACAAGTTTCAGACTGATGATACTGCCCCTGATAGTACGCTTTGTCGGCGGAAATTTGCCGTAGCGCATCCGCCAGCGCGTCCACGTCCTCATAGCCGTTATACAAACCGAAACTCGCGCGCACCATTCCGCGGTGCAACTCCGCCAGGGCTTCGAGTTCTTCGTTGCTCAGGCCGTCCATCTGTTCGCCGAGGTCGTCGGCGATCATTTCGCGCACGTAGGGGTGGGCGCAGAAGCAGGCGTTGCGCACGGCGATATTGAAGTAGTCGTTGAGGATGGCGGCGGTCAGCGAGTGGTGCATGCCGCGAATGTTGATGGAGATGGCGCCGGCGCGCCGGCATTTGCCGGTGTCGCCGTACACCACTACGCCGTCAATTTTTCCCAGTTTGGCGATGGCGTGGTTAATCAAGCGCGTCTCTTCTTCGTCAATGAAGTTCATGCCGATTTTTTTCAAGGCGTGCAACACCGAGGCCAGCGCGATGGCGCCGGCGATGTTGGGGGTGCCGGCTTCTTCGCGGTCGGGAAACTTGTCCGTGGACAGGTAGCGGTCGAGGTACACGTCGTCCACCATGCCGCCGCCGACTTCATCGGGCTCCACGCCGGAGAACAGATCCAGGCGCGTGACTACCACCCCCGGCGATGACGGCGCGTAGATTTTGTGCCCCGACAGGCACACGATGTCGAGGTTGCGCGCCGGGTTGTCGTGGCCGCTTACCTGAATGGGCACGTGGGCCGCCATCTGCGCGGCGTCCACCATGATCAATGCGCCGTGGCGGTGGGCGAGTTCGGCGATGTCGTGGATGGGGTTGACGATGCCGGTAACGTTGGAGACGCCGGTTACCGAAATGTAGTTGACGCGCTCGCCGTACTCGACGAGGGCCTGTTCGATGCGCTCGAGGTCGGCGCAGCCGAAGCCGCTTTCGGTAACCTTGACCGGGACGTGCACCACCTTGTTGAAATTTTTGCGGTGGGGCAGGTCGTTGGAGTGGTGCTCCATGATGGTGGTGATGACCACGTCGCGCTTCGGCCATTTGCGCGCCAGGGTGCGCGCCGCGCGGTTGATGCCGCCGGTGGTGCCGCTGCCGACAAAAAAGCAGCCGTGGGTTTTGGGGTCGGCGCCGACGAACGCCAGCACCATGTCATGCGCCCATTCAAACTCCCGGGTGGAAAGTTTGGCGTTGAAGTGAACGTGGGTGTGGGTGTTTGCGTAGTAGGGCATGTATTTTTCCATGACGTCCTTGACCAGCCCCAGTTGCAGCGTGCTGGCGGTGCTGTCGAGGTAGATGCGCCGGGTTTTTTCGCCGCCGGCCAGTTGGTATTGGACGTCGATGCCGGTGGTGCTGGCCTTGAGCTTGTCCAGCATTTTTTGCGGGTCCGGGGAACGATTTTCTGTGTTGGGCATGATGGTCGGGTTTCTGAAGTGGTTTATTTCATAAAACGCGCTATTTGTAGTATAAACATCTAATAAATAGCGCGCACATAGAATATAACGATGGCATAATCGCTTCGAACAGGTAAATTATTCCACAAATCACCGAATAATCAAACCCCCTTTCGCCGTTGTCCGCCGCCGCCCGCCGCCGGTTATGGTACACGCCGCCCCGCCGGTCGTCCCTCGTGGGGCAAAATGGAATACAATGCACGACCAGGCCATGTTGCCTGTTTCCCATTTCTCACTATAAACCGGACTTCCCATTCTAACCGCCCGGCCCCGGAAAAAAGCATGCAAAAATACGACATCCTCGTCATCGGCAGCGGGCCCGCGGGCAAAACCGCCGCCATCCAGGCCGCAAAACTGGGGCGCAAGGTCGCCATCATAGACGGCATGTCCGAGGTCGGCGGGGTGTGCGTGCATACCGGCACCATCCCCAGCAAGACCATGCGCGAGACCGTGCTCAATCTCACCGGCTGGCGCGAACGCGGTTTCTACGGCCGCTCGTACCGCGTCAAGCAGGACATCAGCGCCCAGGATTTGATGCGGCGCCTGAACATGACGCTCAAGCGCGAAGTGGATATTCTCGAGGATCAACTGCGCCGCAACGGCGTTGAGATCACCTGCGGCCACGGCCGCTTCGTCAGCGACAAGGTCATCGAAGTGGACACCTTCGGCGGCGACGTCATCTCCCTCACCGCCGACAGTTTTATCATCACCGTCGGCACCCGCACCTACCGCCCGGACTATGTCCCGTTTAACGGCACCACCGTCATTGACAGCGACGAAGTAACGCGCATGCAAAAACTGCCGCGCTCCATCACCGTCATCGGCGCCGGCGTGGTCGGGGTCGAGTACGCCACCATCTTCAAGGCCCTGGACATCAACGTTACGCTCATCGAACCCCGCGCCACCATGCTGGATTTCGTCGACAAGGAAATCCTCATGCACTTCCGCCACGACATCGTTGACGCCGGCCTGCGCTTGCAGTTCGGCCAGAAGGTTGACAAAATCGAAACCCGAAAAAACGGCTCCTGCGTGGTGCGCCTGGAAAGCGGCCGCGCCTTCGCTTCGGAGATGGTGTTGTTCGCCGCCGGCCGGGTCGGCGCCACCGACACCCTCGGCCTCGAGCAGTTCGGCCTCGAAGTTGACCACCGCGGGCGCCTGTCGGTCAATGAACATTTCCAGACCGCGGTGCCCCACATCTACGCCGCCGGCGACGTCATCGGCTTTCCCAGCCTCGCCTCCACCTCATTGGAGCAAGGCCGCATCGCGGTGCTGCACGCCCTCGGCGAACCGGTGCACAAGCCCCCGGAATTTTTTCCCTACGGCATCTACGCGGTGCCGGAAATGTCCACCGTGGGCATGTCCGAAGAAGAAGTGATCGAACGCAAGATTCCCTACGAAGTCGGCATCACGCCGCTGCGCGAAACCTCGCGGGGCAAGGTCATGGGGCTGGATTCGGGCATGATCAAAACCATCTTTTCCACCAAATCACGCCGCCTGCTCGGCGTTCACATCGTCGGCGAAGGCGCCACCGAACTCATCCACATCGGCCAGGCGGTGCTGACCCTGAAAGGCACGCTCGACTACTTCCTGGAGAACGCCTTCAACTACCCGACCCTCGCCGAAGCCTACAAGGTCGCCGCTTTGTACGCCCACAACCGCATCGTCGCCCTCGACAGCTGAGCAAGCACCGAAACCATCACCACCGCGGAGTCCGAGATGATCAAATTTCTAAAAGGCCTGTTCCAAAGCGCCCCGCCGGCGCCCGCAAAAGAACAACCGGCGGTGGAATACAACGCTTTCAGCATCAGCCCCTGCCCGCGCAAAGTCGGCAACGGCTGGTCCACCGAAGCGTTCATCCGCAAGACCATTGACGGCGAAACCAAACAACACGCCTTCATCCGCGCCGACGCCTCCACCACTAAAGAAGCGGCCATCGCGCTGATTATCAGCAAAGCCAAAACGCTGATTGACCAGCAGGGGGAGAAGATTTTTTTGTGACGCCCGCCTTCCCTCAAGCCTTCCGCTCACGCCGGGTTTTTTCCCGCTTGGTGGATTCCAGATGCCG
Source organism: Candidatus Poriferihabitaceae bacterium (assembly GCA_965212085.1). Lineage (GTDB taxonomy): Bacteria > Pseudomonadota > Gammaproteobacteria > Arenicellales > Poriferihabitantaceae > JAHRAW01. The sequence goes on from OZ243042.1 coordinate 1,045,910, forward strand.
GTCTCATCCCTGGGTGGCAAGACGGATTTTTGCCGTGTCCGGTTTCATGAGGGCGCCCAAGGCAGTTCGCGCGTTGTCAAGCGCTTCGCGCAATTTATGTTTTAATTCCTCGTTCATCGCGCGCAACGGCGGGCGCACCGGGCCGGCCGGGAGCTCTTGCAGTTCACAGGCGTATTTCACTGACTGGGCAAGTTGGCCGCCCTGCTCAAACACCGAGGTCAGCGGTAGCAACGCATTCATCATCAGTCGCGCCTTGTCGAAATCTTTGTCGCGTACGCATGCGTGATAAAAATCAACGACCTCCTCGATGAAAAAATTCCCCATCGGCGTGACCCAGCTGGTTGCGCCCCAGACGAAAAACTCAAGGGCCTGATCTTCGGCGCCGCAACTTAACTCCAGATGCGGAAATTCGTGCGCAATCAGATGGATGCGGTTAACATCGCTACTCGCCTCCTTGATGCAGCGAAAGTGACCGTGTTGCCTGATAAGGCCGAGAAACTCTGACCCCATGTTGACGCCGGTGCGTCCGGGATAGTTGTACAGCATGATGGGAAGGCCGGCGGCGCGGTCAATCTCCAGGCAATGGGCGGCTAGTTCACTTTCGGTCGGTAGCGAATAAGGCGGTGCGGCCACGAGCAATCCATCGGCCCCCGCCGCGCGCGCGGCTTTGGCGAGTGTGCAGGCGAGCGCGGTGGTCATGTCGTTGACGCCGCACAGCATCGGCACACGCCCGTTGATGACGGATCTGGCGAAATGAAATTGATGCACACGTTCTTCGGCGGAGAGCGCATAACTCTCGCCGGTCGTACCGCCGATGATAATTGCGTGCGTGTTGCCGGCAATCATGTATTCAATGATTTCGGCATATCCCGACTCATCAACGCTGTAATCTTTGCGAAACGGCGTGATGACCGGCGGAATAATTCCTTTAAACATGGTGATGCCCCCGGATGCTGTGGTGTGTGGTTTTCAAGTCGACAACCTGTATACTATACTGTCGGCGTTCGGTCAATGGTTTGTTTGCGGTCCACGCAAGCCTGGGGTGTCGGTGTTGCCGGGGCCGCTAACGGTGTCTGAATGATGCGGGAGATGACAATGGCAAAATCAACCGGCGTGACGCAAGAACAGCGCGATGACAAGAGCGCCAGGATTCACCGCCGCGGCAGCGGTGCGCAGATCGTTTATGAGTCGCTGCGCCACGACATACTCTGCCTCAAACTGGCCCCCGGCGAGATGTTGGACGAAGTGGCGCTGGGCAAGCGTTTTGGCATGTCGCGTTCACCGGTGCGCGAGGCGCTCATCCGCCTGTCGGTGGATGGGTTGTTGACGACTCTGCCGAACAAAAGCACCATCGTCATGCCGATCAATGTTGAGGATTACCCGGTTTATGTTGATGCGCTCGACCTGATACAGCGGATAACCGCACGCTTGGCGGCACGTCTGCGAAGCGAGGAGGATTTGTGCATCATAAATGCCTGTCAATCGGAATTTCTGAAAACCCTTGATGCCGGAGACATTTCCGGAATGATAGAGACCAATCATGATTTCCATGTCGCCATCAGCGAAGCCGGGCGCAATCGCTATTTCAATTTCCTGCACGCCCGCCTGCTCGATGACGGGCGGCGCATGTTGCATCTGTATTTCCGATCTTTCGGCGAGCGCGTGCCGCACTCGATTCGCCGCGATCACGATTTTATTATCAAGGCGATTGAACTGCGGGACGAGGATCTGGCGGAGAAATGCGCCCATGACCACGTGATGCAGGTTGGCAAGCGATTCACTGATTATCTGGGTTTGCGCCAAACGCTGGATTTTAATCTCGCCCCACCCGGGCGATAACACTCCATTGCGGCGCAAACTCGCGCCGGGCAAATCCACGACCCCGCCACTGATTACACGCCCGACCTCGCCTTCAGCATATGCCCCAATCATGGTTGGCGTTTTACGCCATTTCATTCGAACCAACCGCCCCGATTAGTAACAATTCCCCCGTGATTCTGGTAATTAGGCCAATTCCGGGCAAATACTTGTTGTCGACAACAAGTATTTGTGCTATGAATACGGGACGGCATTTGCCGTCGGGCCAATATGGCGTTGACAACGTTCCGTAGCCAACGCCCTTGGGTATGTACAAAAATCATGTAAACGACACACGTGTGGGAGGAGATTATGACCCTGTCAAAAATTGTTACACCAGTGATCATCGCTTTTTCGGTCTCGTTGCTGGCGGTCAGTGCCAGCCGTGCCGATAAAGTGGATGACGTGATTAATGCCGGCGTCGTGCGTTGTGGCGTCGTACTTGACTTTCCGCCAATCGGCTATCGTGACGCCAATAACGAACCCGCCGGATTCGATGTTGAATACTGCAAGGATCTGGCAAAGGCACTCGCTGTTGAATTTGAAATTCTGCCGATCATCTGGGCGGAGCGTTTGCCGGTGATCGTGACCAACCGCGCCGATGTGGTTTTTGGCGGCACATCTGACTCGCTTGAGCGCGCCAAGACGGTCGGCTTCACCATTCCCTATGCCATCTATTATGCACAGGCGGTAATCGGTAAAGATTCGGGAATCACCAGTTTTGAGGACATGAAAGGCAAGCGCGTTGCCGCTGCCGTTGGCACTGTCCCGGAGCAGGAGTTTTTGAAATATGCCAAAGAATGGGGAACCGAAGACCTCTACCAAGGCTATCAAAGCGAAAACGAGGTTTTCCTCGCGGTTGCCCAGGGCAAGGTGGATGCGGGAATCACGACCAACACTGCGGTCAAACCGATTGCCGACCGGTATGAGGCGGTGATCGCCGGGCCGCGGATGCCGTGGACCACCGATTACACATCAGTGGTGGGCCCGCGCAAGGATGTTGCTTGGTTGAACTATCTCAATCTGTTCATTACCCACCAAGTGCGTTCCGGGCGGTACCAGGAACTGTGGCAGCGGTTCGTTGGTAGCGAAGGTCCGGAATTGCGTATTCCGGGAGTGATGTATTAGACTGCCGGCGAAGTGAAATTCGTCAGGGTGGGCATTTCCGCCCCGGACGCATTGCGCGGTATCGTTTGTGGATTATACATTTCATTGGCGCCCGGTTTTTCAGGAATTGCCGGAATTGCTGGGTGCCGGCCTTCTCACCATGGAAGTTGCCATCTTGTCGATGGTTGCCGGCACCCTCATCGGCCTTGCGCTCGCGCTTTGCCGCATGAATGGGCCGCGGGTTTTACGTTGGATCGCCGTTGCATGGATTGAACTTGCGCGCAATACGCCGGCACTTTTCCAGTTATTCTTTTTCGCTTTTGGCATCGGTGCTTACGGTATTCACCTGACCCCGTACACGATCGTTCTGGCGGGGCTTTCTTTCAATAACGCCGGCTATCTCGCCGAAAATTTTCGCGGTGGATTCAAGGCGGTGCCGACGGTGCAGATTCACGCCGCGCGCTCGCTCGGGATGTCGGCGACTCAGGCCTATATTCGCATCGTCATTCCACAACTATTCCGTATTGTTTATTACCCGATGACCAACCAGATGGTTTGGGCGGTGTTGATGAGTTCGCTCGGTATGCTGGTGGGCTTTCGTGAACTGTCCGGCGAGACGCAATTTTTTGCCTCCAGGACATTTCGCATCTTCGAATACTTCGCTGTGACCGCGGTCATTTACTACGTGATCGTCAAGTTGATCTTGGGCGCCTCGCGCATCGTTGCTTGGCGCATCTTTCGTTATTGAGAGCCGGACATGGCGGAAGAAGCAAATCAGGCGATAGTTTTTTTCACCGGTTTTCAGGTGAGCGACCTGCGCTTCATGACCGAAGCCGCCGGCCGGACGTTGCTGATTTCGGTGATTTCGATCAGTTGCGGCACGGCGCTCGGCTGCATCTTTGGCTGGATGGTACATTCACTTCAGTTGATTGGCGCCATTGCACTTAATTTTGTTCTCGATTTATTTCGCAGTGTGCCGCTGATTATCCAGTTAATTTTGTTTTTCAACCTGTTTCCACTGCTCGGCATTCGCTTTGATCCTTTCGCCGCGGGCATTTTTGTTTTAACTTTCTACACATCGGCGCTGGTCGCCAATGTGGTGCGCGGTGGCATCGAATCGGTCGGACAACCCATGCGCCGCGCCGCCCGATCCCTGGGGATGAATTATTGGCAGGACATGTTCCACGTGGTGGCGCCGATCGGGGTGCGCGCGGTGTTTCCGGCGTGGGTCGGCGTGGCGCTTGGCATTCTCAAAGACAGCGCACTGGTTTCGGTGTTGGGCTATGTGGAACTGCTCCGCGCCTCGCAGATTTTGATCACGAGAACACAGGAGCCGTTTCTCATCCTGGCCGTCGCCGGCGCGTTTTATTTTGCGCTCTCGTTTCCAATTTCCAAGTTCGGCATGCGCTTGGAGGAAAGGTGGCAGTCATGATTGAAGTCAAAGATTTGCATAAATATTACGGTGAACTGCATGTTCTCAAGGGTATTAACTTGATCGTCGAGAAGGGTGAAGTGCTGAGCGTAATCGGCGCCTCCGGTTCGGGGAAATCCACCTTGCTTTATTGCATCAACGCGCTTGAGTCGATCCAGCAGGGCGAGGTCGTTGTGGATGGTGTGTCAGTTCATGCCAGAAGCACCGACATCAATAAACTGCGCCAAAACCTTGGTATGGTTTTTCAACAATGGAACTCTTTCCCGCACCTAACCGCCCTTGAAAATGTCGCGCTTTCGCCGCGCATCGTCAAGAAGAAATCACGGGCGGAAGCGCGCGAAATTGCCCGAAAGCAACTTGAGCACGTGGGCCTCGGCGACAAACTCAATGTGTACCCTTCGGCGCTTTCCGGAGGCCAGCAGCAACGCCTTGCGATTGCGCGCGCGCTGGCGATGGAGCCGGATTACATGCTGTTCGATGAGGCGACCTCGGCGCTTGATCCTGAACTGGTCGGCGAAGTTCTGGACACCATGCGCCTGCTTGCCGAAGAAGGAATGACCATGATTTGCGTAACCCATGAGATGGGTTTTGCGCGGGATGTGTCCGACCGGGTTGCGTATTTTCACGAGGGAGTCGTGGAAGAAATCGGGCCGCCGGCGCAATTTTTTGCCAATCCGCAATCCGAAAACACCAAAAAATTTCTGCAAAATGTACGATAAAAATACAGTGTGGTGCACAACATGATGAAAATCACCGGGCTACGGATATATCGAATGGACTTGCCGCTCAAAGAAGGGCGGTACAGTTGGGGGGACGGAAAGTTTGTCGAAGTTTTTGACAGTACGCTGGTTGTGGTCGAGACCGATGCGGGCATCGAAGGCTACGGCGAGGTGTGTCCGCTGGGCCCCGTTTATCTGCCCGCTTACGCGGTTGGCGTGCGCGCCGGCACCGGCGAAATTGCCCCGCATCTGATCGGGCTTGACCCCGCTAATCTCACGCGGGTGAATGACGTCATGGACGCGGCGTTGTCGGGGCATCCTTACGCCAAGTCGCCCATTGATATTGCGTGCTGGGATATTTTGGGCAAGTCGCTGGACGCGCCGGTGTGCGACTTATTGGGGGGTGTGCAGGGCGAGTCGGTCGCGCTTTACCGCGCTATCAGCCAATTACCCGCCGACGAGATGGCGGCCAATGTCGCTTCCTACCGCGAGGCGGGTTATCGCAAATTCCAGTTGAAAGTCGGCGCGGAGGCGAAGGCGGACATCATGCGCATTCACGCAGTGAGATCAATTTTGAACGAGGATGAGATTTTGGTTGCCGACGCCAACCGTGGCTGGCAGGCGCACGATGCATTGCGTGTCGTCAACTCGGTCGCCGGTCTGGATGTGTATATTGAGCAACCTTGCCGCTCATATACGGACTCACTCGCCGTACGACGGCACACCAATCTTCCTTTCATACTGGATGAGTCCATCGATAGTCTCGCGTCTCTGTTGCGCTCTTTTCAAGACGGCGCGATGGATGCGGTAAATCTGAAAATATCAAAACTTGGCGGTTTGTCAAAAACGCGCACTCTCCGCGATGTCTGCGTGGAGTTGGATATCCCGATGACCATAGAGGATAGTTGGGGCGGCGACATCACCACGGCCGCCATCGCGCACCTGGCGCATTCCACGCCACAGCGATGCCGCTTCAGTTCCACCGATTTCAACGACTATGTGACGATTGCCAATGCCGAAGGTGCGCCACCACGCGCCGGTGGAACGATGATTGCGTCACGCCAGCCGGGGTTGGGGGTTGTTCCCGATTGGGGGGCGTGGGGCGAACCGGTCGGGGTGTACCGGGCATAGCGCAGGGTGACTCTTTCAGCGTGTACTATCAGGGAAGCAACACCGTCGAACCCGTAGTACGCCGGCCTTCCAAATCCCGGTGGGCGTCCACGGCTTTGGCCAGCGGGTAGCGTTGGTTGATGCTGATGTTGATCGCGCCGGAGGTTACGGCGGCGAAGACTTCGTTGGCGCGGTAGATTAACTCGTCGCGGTCGGCGGTGTAGTAGAGCAGCGTTGGGCGGGTCAGGTAGAGCGCGCCTTTGACGCTCAAGAGGCCGATGTCGAAGGGTTTGACGGTGCCCGACGACTGGCCGAAGGACACCATGGCGCCGCGCGCTTTCAGGCAGTCCAGGGAGGACAGGAAGGTCGCCTCGCCGACCGAGTCGTACACCACCGGCACGCCTTCGCCGCCGGTGATTTCCGCAACCCGTTCGACGAAGTTTTCCTGGTTGTAATTGATTACGTGTTCGCAGCCGTTGGCGCGGGCGAGTTCGGCTTTTTCTTCGGAGCCGGCGGTGCCGATGACGGTGACGCCGAGGTGCTTGGCCCACTGGCAGGCGATCAGCCCGACCCCGCCGGCGGCGGCGTGAAACAGGATGGTGTCGCCGGCCTTGACGCGGTGGGCGGAGCGCAGCAGGTAGTGGGCGGTCATGCCCTTGAGCATGATGGCGGCGGCGGTGGGGTCGTCTATGCCGTCGGGAATTTTGACCGCCCGCGCCGCCGGAAAATTGCGCGCCTCGCAGTACGCGCCGAGGGGCGCCGAAGCGTAGGCGACCCGGTCGCCGGGGCTTAAATCGGCGACCTTTGCTCCGGCTTTCTCGACCACGCCGGCGGCTTCGAGGCCCGGCGTGAACGGCAGTTGCGGGGCGGCATAAACGCCGATGCGGAAATACACGTCGATAAAATTGAGGCCGATGGCGGTGTGCCGGATTTGGATTTCATCCGCTTTCGGTTCGGCGAGGGCGGTGCTTTCCCACTTCATTTCCCCGGCCTCGCCGGTGGCGTGTACCCTGATTAGATTGGTCTGGTTGGTCATTTGTTATCTCCCGTTGTCCCGTGTCCCGTATTTATTGGGCCGAGTGTATCACCCGGCGACAACCCGCTGTGGGCGGCATACTCCGCCGCGGAAATTTTTCCGCCGGACCCCCGCACCCGCTTGACGCGAATCGCGCCCGCCCCGGGTGCCGCCGCCACGCAAAACCCTTCGCCGTCAACGGCAAGCACCTCACCCGCCGGCCCGTGCCCGCTGGCGTCGGAAAGTTCGCTGTCGTAAATCTTCAGTTCGGTCTCGCCGTGATGGGTCCACGCGCCGGGCTGGGGATTGGCGGCGCGGATGACGTTGTAGAGCGTTTGCGCCGGCTGGTTCCAGTCCAGCCGCGCCTGGGTTTTGCCGAACCACGATTCGTAGGAGCCGTCGGCGAGGTTCTGCGCGATTCTCGGCGCCCGGCCCTGCTTCACCAAATCCAGCGATTCGAGCATCGCCTCAACGCCCATCGGAAAAAGTTTTTGGAAATACATATCCCCCAACGTTTCATCAGGCCCGATGGCGCAGGTTTTTTGCAGCAGCACCGGGCCTTCATCCAAACCGGCGTCGGGCCAGAAAATCGTCAGGCCGGTTTGGTTCGCGCCCGTGGCGATGGGCCAGTTGATGGAGGAGGGGCCGCGGTGCATGGGCAGCAGGGACGGGTGGTACTGAAAGGAGCCGTGCCTCGGCGCGTTGAGCACCGCTTCGGGAACCAGCAACAGCACGTACGCCATCATGCACAGGTCGGCGTCAAAAGACTGCATCAACGCAAGGGACTGTGCGGTTTTCCAGGAGGCCGGCTGATGCACCGGCAGCTGGTTTTCCAGCGCCAGTTCTTTCAAGGGGTCGAGGGGCCGGCGGCCTTCTTTCTGGTCGGGGTGATCGGGGGCCACGCACACCGCCACCACGTTCTCTTTGCGCGCCAGCAGTTTTTCCAGCACCGCGCGCCCGAACGCCTGTTGGCCGTGAACGACGATTCGCATGCTCGCTTCTCCGCTTGAAAAACTCAGCCGAAAAAAAAACTCAGACCGCGCCGGTTTCCCGGATGGCGGCCACTTCGTCTTCGGAGTAGCCCAGCACCTGGCGCAAAACCTCTTCGGTGTGCTCGCCCAAAAGCGGCGAACGCACCACCTCCACGGCGGAGTCCGACAACTTGACCGGGCAACCCACGCTCAGGTACTTGCCGCGTTCGGGATGCTCCACTTCCACCACGGTTCCGGTTGCCCGCAGCGAAGGCTCCGCGGCGAGTTCCTTCATGGAGAGGATCGGGCCCACCGGAATATCCAACGGGTTGCAGATGTCCATAACCTCAAACTTGGTTTTGGTTTTGGTCCACTCCTCGATGGCGCCGAAGATTTCGTTGAGGCGCGGCAGGCGCGCCGCTGGGGTGGCGTAGCCGGGGTCGTTCTTCCATTGTGGCTTGCCGATCACCGCGCAGATATTTTCCCAGGCGGGTGCCTGGGTGATGAAGTAGGTGTAGGCGTTGGGGTCGGTTTCCCAGCCCTTGCATTTGAGGATGCGCCCCGGCTGCCCGCCGCCGGAATCGTTGCCGGCGCGCGGCGTGGCGTCGCCGAACGGAACGCCGTCGCAGTACTGGGAATACTCGGTGAGCGGGCCTTTCTCAAGGCGTTGCTGGTCGCGCAACTTGACCCGGCACAGGTTGAGCACGCCGTCCTGCATCGGCGCCAGCACCTTCTGTCCGCGCCCGGTGGTTTCGCGCTGAAAAAGCGCGGCGACGATGCCGAGCGCGAGGTGCAGCCCGGTGCCGGAATCGCCGATCTGCGCGCCGCTCACCAGCGGCGGGCCATCGGCAAAGCCGGTGGTGGAAGCCGCGCCGCCGGCGCACTGGGCGACGTTTTCGTACACCTTGCAATCTTGATACGGCCCCGGGCCGAAGCCCTTGACCGACGCCAGGATCATGCGCGGATTGAGTTCCCGGATCCGCTCCCAGGTGAACCCCATGCGATCCAGCGCGCCCGGCGCGAAGTTCTCGACCAGCACGTCGCAGGTTTTGACCAGCCGCTCCAGCACCTGCTTGCCGGTTTCGTGCTTGGTGTTCAAGGTCAGCGAGCGCTTGTTGTGATTCAGCATCGTGAAATACAACGAGTCGGCGCCTTGCACGTCCACCAGCTGCTTGCGGGTCGCGTCGCCGGCCCCGGGCCGCTCGACCTTGATCACGTCGGCGCCGAGCCACGCCAGCAGCTGGGTGCAGGTCGGCCCCGACTGGACGTGGGTGAAGTCGAGTATCTTGATATTTTCGAGGGCTTTCATTGGTTTGTTCAGCGTTCAGTGTTCAGTTGGGTTATTTATACATGGTCTGGGCCTTGGTTCCGGGGGCGTATTCATCCGGGTCCACCCACACGTTGAGCACCGCGCACTTGCCGGTTTTGACGATGGCGTCCCGCGCCCGCTGCAGCGCCGGCTGGATGTCTTTGGCCGCGCGCACTTCCTCGCCGTAGCCGCCGATCATTTCGCCGAACTTGCCGAACTCAACGTCGCCGAGGGTGTTGCCGACGTTGCCGCGCGCGGCACCGTACTTGGCGAGTTGGCCGTAGCGGATTTGGTTCATGTGGGAGTTGTTGCCGATGATGGCGAGGAACGGCGCGCCGAAACGCTGGGCGGTTTCCATGTCAAAGGCGGTCATGCCGAACGAGCCGTCGCCGTACAGGCACACCACCTCCTTGCCGGGGTTGGCGAGTTTGGCGGCCATGGAAAACCCGGTGCCGACGCCGAGGGAGCCGAGCGCGCCGGGGTCCATCCACTGGCCGGGATTTCGCGGGCGCACCGCCTGGGCGGAGATGGTAACGATGTCGCCGCCGTCGCCGACGTAGATGGTGTCCTGGCCGAGGAATTCGTTGATTTCCCAGGCCAGCCGGTAGGGATGGATGGGATGCTGGCCGGCGGTGAACAGGGGCATGAGTTTTTCAAGTTTGGCGGCTTCGAGTTCGCGCAACTCTTTCATCCACGCCTTGCGCGCTTTGCGCGCGCCGCCGGTGGCACTGTCCACGCGCCCGCGCCCGGACGCCGCTTGCGTAACCGCGGCCAAAATGGCGCCGGGGTCGCCGGCCAGCCCCAGGCTGATGGCGCGGTTCTTGCCGACGGTGGCGTAGTTCTGGTCAATCTGCACCAGCGTCGCGTTGCCGGAGATGCGTTTGCCATAGCCCATGCGAAAGTCGAAGGGCGTGCCGGCGATGACGATGACGTCGGCGTTTTTGAAGGCGTCGCCGCGGGTTCGGTCAAAGTGATGGGGGTCGTCCACGGGCAGCATGCCACGGCTGGCGCCGTTCATGTAGGCGGGAATGTCCAGCGCGCGCACAAAGTCAACGGCGTGCCGGTGTCCCCGGCAGGCCCATACCTGCTGGCCGAACAACACCGCGGGGCGCTTTGCCTTGATCAAAATATCCGCCAGCCGCTCGACGTCCGCGGGGTCGCCGATGGAGCGCGCCGAGGCGCGGTAGGTGCCCGGTTCGGGGATTACCGCGTTCTCAATGGGGATTTCGCGGTCGAGGACGTCCCGGGGAATTTCCAGGTAGGACGGGCCGTAGGCGCCGGTGAAACATTCCCGCGCCGCCATGCTTACCATGTCGGCGACGCGCTCGGTGGTGTACACCCCGGAAGCGAACTTGGTGATGGGCGTCATCATGTCCACGTGGGGCAGGTCCTGGAGCGAGCCCATTTTGTGCTGGGACAGGGAGCTTTGCCCGCCGATGTGCAGGACCGGGCTTTCCGAGCGAAACGCCGTGGCGATGCCGGTTACCGCGTTGGTGCAGCCGGGCCCGGCGGTGGTGACCACGCAGCCAAGTTTGCCGGTCTGGCGGGCGTAGCCGTCGGCGGCGTGGGCCGCGGTCTGCTCGTGGCGCACGTCAACGATGCGGATGCCTTCATCCAGGCAACCGTCGTAGATGTCTATGATGTGGCCGCCGCACAGGGTGAAAATGGTGTCCACGCCTTCGTTTTTCAGCGCCCGGGCGACCAGGTGGCCGCCCGAAATAACGCCGCCGCTTTTGTCTTTTTTGGACAGGGTGTCGGTCGCCGTGCTCATCGTCAATGCCTCAGTCAATAGTCTCGGTCTAGTCTCAGTCCAGATAACTCGCGTGCCGCTTGACGTGATGCGCCAGGTACATGGCGTGTTCGCGCACCAGCCGTTCGGCTTGGCCGGCGTCGCGCACTTCAAGGGCTTCAATGATTCGCATGTGGTCAATGATGGATTCCGCGGCGCGGTTGCGCTCGCCGATGGTTTTGCGGCGAATCGCGCGCATATGCACAAACAGGCCGTTGGTGAGGTCGGTCAGCAGTTGGCATTTGCTGAGCTGAATGAGCCGCTGGTGAAACTCAATGTTGGTTTTGGAATACTCGTCAATGCGCGCGCGCACCTTGTTGCCGCTGTCAAAAGTCGCAAACATCCGCCGCATGGAGGCGAGCTCGGCGTCCGTGGCGTTGCGGGTCGCCATGCCCGCCGCGACCCCTTCGAGGGCCGCCCACACCGAAATAATCTCCAATATCTCGGCTTTGGTTTTGCGCACCACAAACGCCCCGCGGCGCGGGTACGAGACCACCAGCCCTTCGTGTTCCAGGCGCGCGATGGCTTCGCGGATGGGCGTGCGGCTGACGCCGAGGTCGTCGGCCAGCTTGCGTTCATCCAATCGCGGGGGTTGGCCGCCGCCGTAAATGGCCATCTCGGAAATCGCCTCGCGCAGCGACTCGTAGGCGGTCGCCTTCAAGGACGGATGCGTGGCGACGGGTTTTAGCTTGACCGCTGACATCATTTGTTACGTCTCACCCCGGTTGCCGGGCGATTTGTTGCGGCGAAACTTGCGAACCAGCGGGTAGCTGATGAGAGCCACCGCGCACAGGATGCAGACGCCCGCGATCGGCCGCTCGACGAAGGTCAGCACGTCGCCCTGGGAAGCCAGCAGCGACTGGCGCAAAGAACGCTCCGCCAGCGGGCCGAGGACGATCGCCAGCACCGCCGGGGCGACCGGGTAGTTCAGTTTGCGCAGCAGGTAGCCGACGATGCCGAACAGGAACATCAGCCACACGTCGTGCATGGTTTGGGTGGGCGCGTAGCCGCCGACGATGCACAAAATGTAGATGACCGGGGCGAGGATGGTGAAGGGCAGGGTCAGCACCTTGACGAATAGCGGGATGAAGGCGAGGTTGATGATCACGGTCACCAGGTTGGCGATGTACAGCGAGCCGATTAATCCCCAGACGAAATCGGGGTGTTCGCTGAACAATAGCGGGCCGGGGCGCAACCCCCAGATGATCATGCCGCCCAGCAGGATGGCGGTGGTCGGCGACCCCGGAATGCCGAGGGTGATCATCGGCAGCATGGAGCCGGTGGAGGCGGCGTTGTTGGCCGCTTCCGGGGCGGCGACCCCGGATACGTTGCCCTTGCCGAACGATTCCGGATCCTTGGAAAAGGTCTTGGCGAGGCCGTAGGACATCAGCGAAGCCGGCGTCGCCCCGGCCGCCGGCAGGGTGCCGACGAAGTAGCCGATGAGCGCGCCCAGGGTGGTGGTTTTGAGGTAGTGCCTGAGGTCCTTGAAGTTGGCCCACAGCAGGCCGAACGACATTTGCACCTTGTGCGCCATGACCTTGCCTTTGGTGGTCTCCAGGGTCCACAGCATCTCCCCGATGCCGTAGATGCCGATGGCCAGGACCAGGAAGTTGACGCCGTGGAAGAACCCGGATATGTCGCCGAAAATAAGGCGCGGCTGGCCGGAGATGATGTCCAGCCCCACGGTCGCCAGCACCAGGCCGATGAGAATCGAGAAAATGGTTTTGGGGATGTCGTCGCCACCCAGCCCGATGAAGGTGGCGAACGCCAGCACCATCAGGGCGAACTCTTCGGGCGGCCCGAACTTGAGGGCGAAGGCGGCGAGGGGCGGCGCAAAAAGCGTGAACAATACCACCGAGATGGTGCCGCCGATGAACGAGGCGAGGGCGGCGGCGGTCAGCGCCTTGTCGGCGCGCCCGGACTGCGCCAGCGGGCGGCCGTCGAAGACCGTGGCCACGGCGGTGGATGCGCCCGGTATGCCGAGGGTGATGGAGCTGATCGCCCCGCCGTACATGGCGCCGTAGTAGATGGCGGCGAGGAAGATGATGGCCGCGGTCGGCGGCACCAGAAAAGTGATGGGCAGCAGAATCGCCACGCCGTTGACCGAGCCCAGCCCCGGCATGGCGCCGACCAGCAGGCCGATCGCGCAGCCCAGCACGATCATCATAAAGTTGACCGGCTGCAGCGCCTCGAGAATGCCGGCGCCGAGCAACGTCAGGATGGCTTCCATCACGAATACATCAGGTCGTAGATCGGGTAGAACCACGGTTCGGTGACCGACTTCGGCAACGGTATCTTGAGCGCCCATTCAAACAGGCAAAAAATAAACACCGGAAGCGCGACCGTCAAAACCGCGGTAAGCCCCCACGAATGCCGCCCCACGAACCGCAGGTAGAACAACAAAAACAAAAACAGCGCCGCGTAGATGCCGATCAGGTGGGTGGCGATCAACAAAAACAAAATCGCACCCGCGGAAACGCCGACCACCAGCAATCGGTCGCGGCTCAGATACGGCTCGGTGGAGCGCGACTCCGGGGTGATGCGGCGAAACCACCGGTACAACGTCAGCAGCGACGCCATCAGCATGCCGGCGGACAGCCAGAACGGCCACGCCCCGGCGCCGGGGCCGCGGTCTTCCACCCAGCCGATGTTCAGTTCGGCGCTCTTGATCATGAGCCCGACCGAACACAAAGCGCACAACAGCGCCATCACCAGTTCCGCGGTGCGAACGGTCATTGCGGTTTCGGTTTCCGGTTTTGGTTTCAGTGGTCGGTGGCGCAAACCGCGCGCCGGCGGGGGCGGGTACGTGTGCCGAACCCCCGCCGGCTTGCCAACTTGTGGCGGCGCGTGGTGCCCGGTTCCGGTGCCCGTTTATTCGCCGGTCATTCGCCGGTCATTCGCCGGTAATGGCCGTAGCGCCAACCGACTCGATCAGCTTTTTGTGCTTGGCGATTTCGGTTTGGTGGTATGCGCTGAGTGCATCGCCCGCCAGCCATTCATCGCAGGCCAGCCCGTCGTCCAGGCAAAACTGCTGCCACTCGCTGGAGTTGAAGAGTTCCGCGAACAGGTTGATGTACCACGCCTGCGCCTCGGCGGACATCCCCGGCGGGCCGTTGATGGAGCGCTGCATGTAGTATTCAAGGTTGTGGCCGAGCTCTTTTGCGGTGGGCACGTCCGGGTAGGCCGGGAGCCGCGCCGCGGTGAACTGCACCAGCGGTTTGGTGTTGCCGGCGCGGAAGAATTCGTTTTGCTCGGCGGGGTTGTTGACGGTGGAATCAATGTGCTTGCCCACCAGATTCTTGGCCACGGTGCCGCCGCCGGGGAACGGAATGTAGGTGACCTCGTAGCCGAAGTTGCTTTCCATCATCGCGGTCAAAATGGAATCCTCCTGCCCGCTTCCGGTGCCGCCCACCTTCCAGGTTTTGCCGGCGGCCTTGACCGCTTTCACGTAACTGTCGAGGTCGGTGATGTCGGCGCGGTCGTCGTGAACCCACAGCAGGAAATTATCCAGCGCCATGCGCCCGATGGGGGTGAAATCCTCGACGTCAACGCCGATGCCCTGCTGGATGATGGGGGTGGTGTAGAAACTGTTGAGGGTCACCAGCACGACGTGGTTGTCGCCCTGCTTGTCCTGCATATAACGCAGCGCTTCGGCGCCCGAACCGCCCGGCTTGTTGATGGGAATGAACGGCCGCGGCGACAGGTTTTTCTGCTCAATCAAGCCCTGCAACAGGCGCGCGATTTGATCCGCGCCGCCGCCGGTGCCGGCCATGATGATGAGTTCAATGGGTTTTTTCGGCGACCACGCAGCCGATGCCGGCGCGGAAAAACCGAACGCCAGCGCCGCCGCCGCAATCACAGCCGCGACCGGTGCCGACACTTTCAATTTCCGGATGATATTCATTTCGTTCTCCTCTCTGGGGGGTTGACTTGGGGTGGTGAATAACCCGTTATTTCAGTATATTTTGGTGCTGGTATACCAAATACCAGATGCCAACCTACCGCCTTTTGGCGGCTTTGTAAAGTCATTTTTTTGGCCTCGGTGTGCTAAACCCCAAGCATGAAAGCCAGTGCGCGATACGCGATTGTGGCCAGCCAGCTCGGCGTCGCCGGCGTTGTTGTCGGTGCCCATCTTGGAAAGTGATGATGATGACTAATGCTGCCGTAATTCTGTCGGCTGTGGTTATGGGGTTTTTGATCACCGCAACGCTGGTCGCGCGGTGGTATGAAAAACGCCACGAAGACGACGATGACGACTAACTCGCATTCCGTAATCCTGTAGTCAATTTAAGACCCTTTTTAATTATCAGCTATTTCCATAATATGTACGACAAATTATGCTCTAAGCGCGATTTTGATGTTTGGCATTTTGCGATGCTGAATGATGAGGGCAGAAATCAGTTAATCCAATCATGTATTAGCGAATTAAATTTGAGAGGGAAGACTGTTTTCGAAATTGGCACGGGCGTTGGGTTAACGGCACTATTGTTTGCGGTACATGGTGCAAGTAAAGTGATTACATGTGAGATAAATAGCCAACTGTATGAAATAGCAATTCAGCTTGTTCATGATTACGGTTATGAAAACAGGATTTTTGTATACAATAGGTCCAGTACTGATATTGTAAAGTCAGGAATTTTCTTAAATGCTCCTCCAGATATTGTGTTTACAGAAACGCTGGATTGTGGAATTATTGGTGAAGGATTCAAAGCTATTAATGAGGATATTAATGCTGTTACGGCACCGCACACTATCGTTCTACCTCACAAGATAGAGCAGTTAGGATGCTTGGTAGAGTGTGCAGATTTAGCTGAATTAAATAGAGTTACTGCAACTTGCGGTTTTGATGTTTCCTACTTGAACAAATATAGTACGCAAACATATTTTCCGGTCCGCCTAACTGCGTATCAACCTAAAGCCCTATCGCCGGTACATAAAATACGTACAATCAGTTACCAGCAACGCAAGGAGAATGGATCAAAAATGCTAATTCATGTTAAAACTGATGGTATATGCCATGGGTTAGTTACTTTTTTCTATGCTTATTTTGGTGAGCATGTTGTATCAAATGAAACACATGTAGGCAGTCATTGGCATCAAGCATTTCATCCTGTGCGAGAACCAATTCATGTGCGTTCTCAGCGTTCCTATGTACTAAAAATGTGCTACGATGGTGCAGTAAAAATCTACGAAGACAATTAGCCATGAACAAACGCGACGTTTTGGACCCCAGCAACCAGTTGAATCTACACGGACATAATGCTGGAAAGAGTGCTGTACTATACTTTGCAGACAGCCCGCTTTTCTATGATTCGGAGTATAGATACGAAGAGTGCTTTTATGGAAGACGATTGCGTCCGCATGTTCTCAAGCATCTTAATTTTGACGAACCACTGTCTTTAGAAGCGCTACATTCTTGTCGCGCACTTGCAGCAAATAGAGTGTTATTCGCTATGCATGAAGTCGAATTTCTTTACTTGCCGGAGTCTAATAAATTTAGTTCAGTCGAGTTCGACCAATTCTACTCGAAGAATCGTCAAATTGCATCTGGCGTAGGTATTCCATACTTGGAAAATTTTCTGTTTGGTTTTTTGAATGAGGAAATTCTAATATCGGAAAATTGGTCACTGGATTTAGTACAAGAATACTTCATTAATTTTGCTGAAAGTGTTTCGGAAATAGAAAATCTACCCTCCGCTGACGTAGTTGATTTGTCTACTGACCAAAAAAGTTCAGCGCTTGATTGGCTTGTCCAATTAGCCCCTGATTTTCTCATAGAATCTAGTCCGATGGCCCGTTACGCTGGCGGTAGTTATGGTTCATTGGGGAGCAACTTGTTCAAAATTATCATAGACGAATTTGGCTACGGAGTGCATCACAAAAAACATTCATCACTTTTCGAAAGAACGTTGTCTTCAGTGGGGCTGGTCGCGACACCGCATCATTACTGGCAATACTATTTGAATGGAAGTCTACTACTGGCAAATTACTATAATATGCTTACAAGAAACAAAAGGAATATCTTTAAGTACATTGGCGCAATTTACTTGGCTGAGACATCGTTCGTAACCAGCTGTAGGATATGGCGGGACATGCTTCTACGGGCACTTCCCGAGATTGAGCCCCAGTATTTTGATGAGCATTGTCACATTGATATTGAACATAGTCGTATGGTTCTAGAACAATTAGTCACGCCTGCGATAAAAAAGTACGGTCATGTTGCTGCGAACGATATAGTTCGTGGATTTGAAGAAGCTCGATGGATTGGCGATTTTGCAGAACAAGATTTTGTACAGCAAGTACAGTGGAAAGACACTGCACTTGAAAAGAAGTCAATACATAACGTCATAATTGGAAAGATCAAAACTGCTAGCTCTGTAAATGTTGAGAGGTTTACTGAGCCGAAGGGAGAGTTATCGGTCACTCACTCACACGATGAGGATGAATTATGCCACATCATAAGTGGTACAATGGAATTTATAAATGGATTTCAGAAGTCGACTCGACTTAATCCTAGCGAAGGTATTATTATTCAAAAAAATCGTCTCCATGGAGCGTTGATTTTATCTGATAGTTGCGAGTACGAAATTTACACAATCAGAGATTACAAATCATGGCTGTAAAGAGATTTACTCTTGAAAGAAACAAGACCGTTATTGTAGAGTTTCTAAAAGTGCAGGACCGCGTAATGGTTAAGCTGTTGCATGAGCGAGTAATAGTGGCTGATGATAAGTGTCGGCACCGTGGCGGACCTATCCACTTGTGTTATCTGGGGGAGGACAACGTATTAAGATGCCCTTGGCATAATAGGCCCATTGGAAGGTTAAGATGTAACAAGTCTTTGGGGGCGATATACTGGAACGCAAGAAAGCAGATGACCCTTGTATCAACCTATGCACACGAAACTATTTGGCCAGTTAGGATTACAGAAGTTAATTGAATGGACATGCTTCCACAATTCGTTGTCGCTGTTTTGGTACTGTTGATTGTCCCCGGCCCGGATATGGCGTACTGTATCGCAACCGGTATGTCAAATGGCGCAAAAGGAGCTTTATTTGCGGCTGTCGGTGTCGGGGTTGGAGGGCTGGTTCTAACCATAGGCACCACATTCATCGTTTTTTTATCAAGCGGCTACAACCCTGATGCGTTTGCTTTTCTGCAAATTTTTGGCAGCCTGTATTTGCTTTATTTGGGCGTTACGATTTTGGTTTCCAAAAACGACGGGGGCAAAGAGGCACGCAAAAAAACTGCGACGCATAGTATTTTTTTGCGGGGCGTAATTACCAATATCTCCAACCCAAAGGCATTGGTGTTTTTCATTTCATTCATTCCGCAGTTTATCCCAACGCATGCCCAAGCCCCGCATCTGCTCGCTTTAATTTTGGGCGCGATACTGTGCGCCATTGGGACCACCATTAATTTTCTATTTGGCCTTTCCGGTGTAAGTTTGCAAATCTTGACCACGAAAAAAATTATGGGACGGTCCGTTCCTGACTGCGTAACCGCATTCGTGTTTATTTCAATCGCAATCATTTTTCTGGGGAACTACCTTAGCGAGTAAGGCGCATTCCAAAACGGAAGCGACATCGGTTGTAAAAATCATGACGCCGCCTCCGATTCACCCCAAAGCCCGCACCACGCTCTCCCCCAGCGAAACCGGCGAGTCCACCACCTGAACGCCGGCCCCGGCGAGGGCTTGTTTTTTCTCTTCGGCGGTGCCGAAGCCGTGTTGGATGATGGCGCCGGCGTGGCCCATGCGGGTATTGTCCGGCGCGCTCTGCCCGGCGATGTAGGCGATCACCGGCTTGCCGTATTCACATTCCCGCAGGTACTCCGCGGCCTGGTTCTCCTCGGAACCGCCGATTTCGCCGATCACCACCACCGCCTCGGTCTCGGAGTCGGCGCGGAACAACTCCAGGCAATCGGCGAAGCCCAGCCCGTGCAGCGGGTCGCCGCCGACGCCGACGCAGGTGGATTGCCCCAGCCCGGCTTCGGTGGTCTGGGCGATGGCTTCGTAGGTCAGGGTGCTGGAGCGCGACACGATGCCGACGTTGCCGCGCCGGAAAATCTCCCCCGGCATGATGCCGATGCGACATTCGCCGGGGGTGATGATGCCCGGCGTGTTGGGGCCGATGAGGGTTGACGCGCCGCCCTCCAGGGCTTTGATGACGCGCAGCATGTCCAGTACCGGGATGTGCTCGGTGATGCAAACGATGAGTTCGATTTGCGCGTCAACCGCCTCGATGATGGCGTCCGCGGCGTGGACTTTGGGCACGAAAATCACCGAAGCGTTGGCGCCGGTTTCCCGCCGCGCGGCTTCCACCGTGTCAAACACCGGCAGGCCGAGGTGGCTGGTTCCGCCCTTGCCGGGGCGCACGCCGGCCACCATTTTGGTGCCGAACGAGATGGCGCGCTCGACGTAGAAACTGGCCTGATGACCGGTGATTCCCTGGCACAGGACCCGGGTGTTTTTGTCAACGAGTATGGACATGGCAGTTCCGCAAACCGCCCCTCACGCCGCGCCGGGGTGCGGGCGCAAACCGAGCGCGCTCAGGCATCGGCTTACCAGCGACCGACGCCCGCCGGGCCCGCCACGCCCGCCGCCAATCGCGCCGCCCTGTCCGTCCGCAGCCGCCACCTGCGCCGCTTCGGCGAGGTTGGCGGCGAGGAAGATCGCCGGCATGCTTTCCCTGAGCCGCCGGTTGGCCAGTTCCGAGTTGGTCCCGCACAGCCGCACCGTGAGCGGCAGGGCGATGGGCTTGCCGTGGTTGACCAGCAAAATCGCGTCGGCCACCGTATCGCAGCGCATGATGCCGCCGCCGAACACGTTGACCAGCAGGCTTGTGGCGCGCGGGTTGGCGAGCAACGCTTCCAACGCGCTGACCACGCGGTTGACCTTGGAATCCGGCGGCAGGTCAAGGAAGTTGGCGGGCCGCCCGCCGTAGTGGCGGATCGCGTCCAGGGTCGCCATGGACAGCCCCGCGCCCACGGTCAGGCAGGCGACGTCGCCGTCCAGCGGGATGTAGTTGAAGCCGTCCACGCCGGCGAGGCGCCGGCTTTGATTGGAATTCGGATGCAGCGCGCGCTCCATTTCCTGCGCCATTTCCTGCTCCATCGCCAAAATGTCCGGCTGGCGAAACAAGGCGTTTTTGTCAAACGTCATCTTGGCGTCCAGCGCCACCAGTTGCTTTTCGCCACTGGCCTCGCCACCGGTGCCGCACACCGCCAGCGGGTTGATCTCGATCAAACTCGCGTCTTTTTCACCGAACAGGCGAATGATATTGGCGCTGATTTCCTTGAGTTCGCTTTGCAATGCCGCATCCAGCCCGAGTTTCGCCACGGCGGCGTCCAACTGCCCGGCGTCCGCGCCGTCCCGCAAATCCACCGCAACGCTGTGAAACGAAGCCGGATCGCCCGTCGCCGTGCCCTTCGTATTCTCCGTTCCCTCCGTTCCCTCAATGCCGACCCCGCCGCGCTCAAACAACAGCAGGGAAAGCCGCCGGTTGCGCTCATCCACCAGCATCGAAAGCGCGAGTTCCCGCTCCACCTCCAGCGCCTCCTCAACATAAACCCGCTCCACCGCCAGGCCCTCGGTGCCGGTCTGCGCGGTCACCAGGGCGTTGCCCAGCATCGCCCCGGCGTGGGCGTGAATTTCATCCGGCGTGTCCGCCGTGCGAATACCGCTTTGCCCATCGGCACCCCGGCCCCCGTCTCCGTTTCCGTTTCCGTTTCCGATGAGCCGGCCCCGCCCGCGCCCGCCCGCGCAAATCTGGGCTTTCACCATCCACTTCGCGCCCCCCAGCCGTTCGCCCGCCTGACGCGCTTCATCGGCGGAGGCGGCAACCGCCCCCGCAGGCACGCGGATTCCATATCCGGCCAGCATTTCTTTCGCCTGAAATTCCTGAATGTGCATATAGTAAAATATACCACAGGTCCGGGGAGCGTATCCCTTGCCCCTGCCCCGACCCCAACCAACCAGCCATGAAAATCACCGACGCCAAAACCTGGGTGGTCGCCAACCCGCCGCCGCATTTCGGTGGACGCTATTTCATTTTCGTCAAACTGATCACCGACGGCGGCGTCGAAGGCATCGGCGAAGTCTATGCCGCCACCTTCGGCCCGCACGTCATCGCCCGCATGATCGAAGATATATGCGAGCGCCGGGTCATCGGCGCCGACCCGTTCAAAATCGAAAAACTGTGGCGCAGCGTGTACGGCAGCGGCTACAACCTGCGCCCGGACGTCTCCCTGGTGGGGGCGCTGAGCGGCGTTGAGATGGCCTGCTGGGACATCATCGGCAAGGAGGTTGGCAAACCGGTGTATGAATTATTGGGCGGGCGGGTGCGCGACAAACTTCGCAGTTACACCTATCTCTATCCCGACCCTGATGATGCCGACCCGAACGAGGTCTACACCAACCCGGACCTTGCGGCAAAGCGCGCCGCGCAGTGCGTCTCCCAGGGTTTTAGCGCGGTTAAATTCGACCCCGCCGGGCCGTATTCGGTGTACGACGGCCGCCAGCCGTCCCTGGAAGATCTGGAGCATTGCGAAACTTTCGTCCGGCAAATCCGCGAAGCGGTGGGCACCCGCGCCGACTTGCTGTTCGGCACCCACGGCCAGTTCACCGCCGCCGGCGCCATCCGCCTGGCGCGCCGCATTGAACGCTGGGAGCCGTTGTGGTTTGAAGAGCCGACGCCGCCGGAGAACCCGAAAGAGATGGCGCGGGTTGCGCGGCAAACCAGCATCCCCATCGCCACCGGCGAGCGCCTGACCACCAAATACGAGTTCGCCCGGGTGCTGGAACACCAGGCCGCCGCAATTTTGCAACCGGCCCTGGGCCGGGTCGGCGGCATCCTTGAGGCCAAAAAAATCGCCGGCATGGCGGAAACCCACTACGCGCAGATCGCCCCGCACCTGTACTGCGGCCCGGTGGAAGGCGCCGCCAACATCCAACTCGCCACCTGCACCCCGAACTTTCTGATCCTGGAAGGCATCCAAACCTGGGGCGGCTTCCACGCCGACATCCTCAAAAAACCAATTTGCTGGCAAGACGGCTATGTCATCCCGCCCACGGAACCGGGGCTGGGCGTGGAACTGAATGAAGAGGTGGCGGAGGCGAATCCTTATGCTGGCGGGGAGTTGCATTTGGAGATGAGTGATGAGCCGGGGTGCGCGTGACGCGCGTTTGTGGGGGGGGGAGACCCCCCACGCCCCCCTGGCGCGGGAAAACTTCCTGTTTTCAGCGCCGCGCGCACATCCCTGTGCGCGACAGTCCGGCTATCGCCGAACCAAAAAGACAGAATGAAAAACTACTCGTCATTCCCGAATGTGACTGGATTCCCGAGTACGCAAGTGTCCGTAAGCCGCTTACGCGGCAACGGACACTAACGCTCGAGAATTGTAGAAGTTCACTATTTCACTGACAGAATAGCCTGACCAATCCCAACCCAAGAGGTACGACCCATGAGAGACAATACCCGAGACAAAACCCTGCAGCGCAACTATTTGAGCAAATGGCGGTTCCTGATCCAGGAATACGAGCAGGTCAAGGCCGGACGCCATCCGAAGCTCCGCTTCGTCAGCGACTTCTACCGCTTCCACCACACCAACCGGCAAACCTTCTTGAAGTATTATCACCGCGCCTCCCAGAGCGGCGATATCAGCGCCGTGTTGCCACAAAAGCGCGGCCCGAGGTGGCGGGCGCGGCGCCCGGACCTCGAGCAGGCGATCCTGGCGCACCGGCAAAATGGCGTCAACCGCTATGAGATCTACACCCTGCTGTTGCCGGAGTTCAAGGAATTGACGCCCTCGCCGAGTACGATTTATCGTATCCTTAAGCGCTATGGCGTCAATCGTATGAGTGTACCGATGAAGCAGAACAAACGGCGTATTATCAAGCATAAAGCCGGGGAACTGGGGCATATTGACTGCCATTGCTTGAGCCGCGACCTGATTGTTTCCGACCCCCGGCGGCGTTATTTGGTATGCGTGCTGGATGATTGCACGCGGGTTGCGTGGGCGGAGGTGGTGGAAGACGTGAAGAGTCTGACGGTGATGTTTAGCACCTTGAAGATTCTGAATCTGTTGAACCTCAAATACCGCATACAGTTCGCCGAGATGTTGAGCGACAATGGTTCGGAGTTTGCTTCAAGGCGCGTGCCGGAGCGGCATCCGTTTGAGCGCATGCTGCAGGAGTTGGGCATCCGTCATCGCTATACGCGCCCGTACCGGCCGCAGACCAATGGCAAGGTGGAGCGTTTCTGGCGGACGCTGAACGAGGATTTGATTGAGGGGACGACGTTTGAGACGGAGGCCGAGTTCAGGGACGAATTGGAGCAATACTTGCTCTACTACAACGAGTACAGACCGCACCAGGGCATCAACGCTAAAACCCCCAAACAAATGAATGATTCTTGTCAGCGAATTAGTGAACCTATACAAGAATGACACCTCACCGTCATTCCCGAACGATAGAAAAATAGGGAGCGATAGCGACCATATTTTTCATCGCATTCGGGAATCCAGGGCCGTTAACGTGAACTCAACCGAAGCGGCGGGGGCTTCGACTGACGGCGTAGAATGAACTTCTACCAGAATGACCGGTTGCTGTTGTTTTATCATTAGTCATCTTCACACCAACGGAGACAACCATGAAAATCGCCTTCATCGGCCTGGGAAATGTCGGCGGCAAGTTGTCCGGCAGTTTGTTGCGCAACGGCTTTGATCTGGTCGTGCGCGACCTTGAACAAACCGCCGCCGCCCCGCTACTTGAACGCGGCGCGCTTTGGGGCGATTCCCCGAAAGCCATGGCCGAAGGCGCCGATGCGGTGATCACTTGCCTGCCGTCGCCGGCGGCCAGCGCCGAGGTGATGGAGGCCGGGGACGGCGTGCTGGCGGGCATGTCGGCGGGAAAACTCTGGCTGGAAATGAGTACCACCGACGAAGCCGAAGTGCGGCGTCTCGGCGCAAAGGTCGAAGCCGCGGGCGCAATGCCCATGGACGCCCCGGTGTCCGGCGGCTGCCACCGCGCCGCCACCGGCAACATCGCCATCTTCGCCGGCGGCGCGCGCGCGGCTTTTGATGCGGCGTTGCCGGCCCTCACCACCATGGGCCGGCGCGTGCTGCACACCGGGCCGCTGGGCTCCGCCTCGGTCCTGAAAGTCGTGACCAACTACCTCGCCACCGCCAACCTCGTATCCCTGTGCGAAGCGCTGGTGACCGCGAAGGTGGCGGGCATGGACCTCAACACCACCTTTGAGGCGATCCGCATCTCGTCGGGCAACTCATTCGTCCACGAAACCGAAAGCCGGGTAATCCTGAACGGCAGCCGCGACATCAACTTCACCATGGACCTGGTGTGCAAAGACATCGGCCTGTTCAGCGCCGTCGCCGAACGCGCCGGAGTGCCGCTGGAACTCGCGCCGCTGCTGATGAACATCTTCAAAGACGGCGCACAAAAATACGGCGCGCGGGAATGGTCGCCCAACATCGTCAAGCGCTTGGAAGAAGCCTGCGGCGTGACCATCCGCGCCCCCGGCTTCCCCGCGCAAATGGTGGACGACGAACCCGAAGCACCCGGCTATGAAATTAAAATCCAACATCGCCGCGAACACGACGCACGGGAAACGGGAGAGACGGGATCATGAACAAGACGCCGGCCATCCCCGACCACGACCTCCTCGACGCCGCCATGCGCCGCGTCATCGCCACCGCCAGCACCGCCTTTCGCCCCTACGACCGCTACGGCGTGGTGCGCGATGATATGGAGTACCTGCCCCTCGGTGACCCCCAAAGCCTCGGCGACCCCCAAAGTGCCGCCCCCAACGCCCCCGAAATTTTCCTAATCCGCTTCAAACCCGGCGCCGCCTCCACCCCCCACGAACACACCGGCGGCGAAGCGTTCTTTGTGCTGGAAGGCGAAATCACCGACTGCGACGGCGCGCTATTTCGCACCGGCGACTACGTCCACTACCAACCCGGCAGCCGCCACTTCTCGGTATCGGAAAAAGGCTGCACGCTGCTGGTAATTCTCGGCGGGCGTAATACGCCGGTGGAATGAGTGTTCAACCGGCGGCGCAGGGACAAGCCGCCCCCCGCCCCTACCGCCGCACCAAAATAAACCCCGACAACCCCACCAACCCCATCAACCAAACCAAACTCCACCCCGGCATGGTCAACCCCAACAACGCCCACTGCACCTCCGCACATTCCCCCGACCCCCGCAAAATCAACCCAAGCGCCTTCTGCAACGGAAACGCCTCCAGCATAAACGCCAACCCCGGCCCACATTCCGGCACCCGCCCCTCCGGCAAACTCTGCAACCACAAATGCCGCCCGGCAACCGCCGCCCCAAGCAACGCGGCGACACCCGCAAGCCCGCCGTACACCCGCCGCCCCCACCCCCGAGGATTATGCAAAAACCCCGCCAGCAAAATCACCCCCACGGCAATAAACGCCACCCGCTGAAAAATACACAACGGACACGGCTCCAACCCCGCCGCATACTGAAAATAAACCGCCGCCGCAATCAAAGCAGCGCACAACAAAAAGCCGGCGAGGAACAGGGGGCGAGTGGTCATGTCGGAAATGGGGAGGATGGGTGGCTATTGTATAGGTTCACTAACTGACTGACAGTATAAAAACGTGCCCGTCATTCCAAAACCCCCGCGCTGTCATTCCCGAACGATAGAAAAATAGGGAGCGTAGCGACTATATTTTTCATCGTATCGGGAATCCAGCGTTTTAACGGATGGCGTAGCCGCTAACGCGACAACGGGTTCGGTGACGAAACGAAAACAATCGGTTAGCAAATCTGCTAATCTCAACAGGAATTATCGGCGTCCTCATCGGGACGCAGTGGGGAAAATGATGGGTACGGCAGCACTACTTTCGGTTTTGGTTATGGGGCTTATGCTCGTCGGTGTTCTTGGCTTGCGTTGGTATGAGCGGCATCACCCTGACCGAGACGACTAACCGCGGCTCCCCCGGTGCCTTGTTCCCAATACGGGAATATGGTAGCCTTGCCCTTGCTTGGTGCCAAACGGGGGCAAGTCACAAACCGCGAATTCGCCGGAGTGCCTTGCTGCTCGTGTGATTTGCCAACGAATTACTCCTGGAGGATGAAAAATGAAATTCCCTATTTTTCTGTTACCTGCCGCTTTTTTACTCGCCCCGTTGTCGGCAACAGCCGCCGATGACCCGGTTAGAAAAATGGCCTGTGGATTCGTGCAGGATGCATATGACGTTTGCCCGAATGGTATATGCAAGACGGCGGTCGTAAAACTAAACCGGGGCAGCCCGGGTTGTTCTATCAAGTTAGACCCGGCCTCGTTGGCGGCGCCCAGTATCTCCCCATTTGACAAGCCGCTCAGCGCACTGGCAAAAGCAAAAATTCCAATCGTGGAAAGTTTGAAGGCATCCCTCGCAAAACTGAAAAGCAGCGGCGAGTCCGGCAACAGCGCAGCCGCCGCCGAAAATCCCAACCTGTGGAAGCCAAATCCGAACCGAAAAACACGGAAACTGGTTGCCGCCGACGGAACCGTTATTGACCCGTTTGACGCAGATACCGTTCCCACCAGCGCAGATCTCGATCAGTTTTACGCGGTGGAAAAACAACGCATTGAAGATGAAGAACGAGAGCGGCGCGAACATGAACGCGCCGTTGAGCGCGAACGCCAGCGGCTACTCGCCGCTGCCGCCGAAAAAGAACGCGAGGAAGAAGAACGCCGTGAAAGGGAATGGCAGGAAGAAGAAGAGCGCAGAGAACAAAAACGAGAGGCGTTACTCGAAGAATATTATGCAAGACGTGAATACGAAGAGCGCCAACGGGAAGCGCGGGATGCGTCATGGGAGCGATTGATGAATAGCATCTATCAGAGCAGTGGTGGTGGCGGCGGTGGCAACTCCACGAGCGGGTGTGGAGTTACTACATCTTGGGACTGTTCGATTTGTGGTGGAACCAAGTCGTGCGGAAAGCAATAAACTGTTCGACGTTTGGAGTTGATCTTTCGTGCGACAACCATAAACCATCCAAATTTTCCTGAGGAATACCGATGAAAACAAAATTTTGTGCCTTTGTACTGCTCCTGACACTCGGCGGTGGAGCGCATGCCGCCACCTTGTCGGACACCGCGCAAGCCGCCGTGCTGAGCAAAAAAATCATCGCCGCCTATGCCGCCGAAGACTACGCGAAGACGCAAAAATTGTTTATGGAGTACGATCAACTGGACGCCGCCATGCCGCCGCCCCTGATGCTGGTGCGTGTACGGTTTTATTACCACATCAGCGAATTCGCCGCCGCGCATCAATTACTCGGCGATTACCTGAACACTACCTCACCCGACTCGCCGGACTATGACACCGCGCTGGAAATGTATGTTGCGCTGGATGAGAGAAAAGAAGCAGAGCGGATAAAGGAAGAAAAGAGAAAAGAAACAGAGCGGATAAAGGAAGAAAAGAAACTCAAAAAATTCCTGAGCGCCTACGGGGTAACCGATATAAACGCAACAAACAGTCAGGGAAAAACAGCGTTGGAACAGGCGGTCGCATCAGGCGACAGGCAAGGAGTGAAAACGTTGATTAATGCGGGCGCAGATATAAACGCGAAGAACAGTCAGGGGAAAACAGCACTGGATCAGGCGATTGAGTCGGGGGACAAACAAGCGATAAGTATCTTGGCTGATGCAGGAGTGCGTGTAGATCTGGAAGCGATGTTGCAGAGCGCCGCCGAGAGCAACGATGTTAACAAAATGCGGCAGTTAGTAAGAGTAGGTGCGAATATAAATGCGAAGGACGATAACGGATGGACGACATTGCATACAGCCGCAGTCATGAATTCGGCCGCAATAGCCAAATATCTGCTGGATGCGGGGATGAAAGTGAATGTGCCATTAAAGGATGATGGTGAGCCCTTTACCGATGAATTAAAGAAGAAGCTACGAACAATAACAGGAACGAGCTATGATCGTTGGACTAGAGATGGCGAGGTACCGTTGTACTTGGCGGCACGGGAAAACGCATTCGGGGTTGCGGCGCTGCTGATAGAGAAAGGCGCGGATATAAACGCGAAGAACAACTACGGATATGCACCGTTGCATAATGCGGCATGGCGTAACGGAGTCGAGGTTGCGGCATTGCTGATAGAGAAAGGCGCGGATATAAATGCGAAGGACAGTAGCGGGGCGACGCCGTTGCATGATGCGGCATGGCAGAACGCAGTCGGGGTTGCGGCATTGCTGATAGAGAAAGGCGCGGATATAAATGCGAAGGACAACTACGGGCGGACGCCGTTGAAGATTGCAAAAGACTACAACAAGGCTGAGGTTGTGGCTTTGTTACGCAAGGCGGGCGCAAAAACAAATACCACATCAACTACGAGGACAAGTCAAAAATCCTCGCAACAGGGTGATAAATAATGTCGATGAGTAATCACCTGCAAATTAAGCAAAACCCATGCCCGTCACAAATATCCAAGCAACCTTGACCCATGAGGAATAAAGCCATGAACCCGAGAATTCTACCGACCATTGTGGTGTTGCTCACCGCTCTAACCACCCCGGCCCATGCCGAATCGCCCAAAGAAGCAACGGCGAGTTTGCTGGAAAGCAGAATCACCAGTGCAATAGGCCGGGAAGACTACCTCAACGCCGAGAAACTGTTCAACAACTATGGTGTACTGGGGCTGGAAATCCCGGTTCCGCTAAAATTTGAGCACGCGAAAGTGTACCAAAAACTGGGTAAGTTCGGTTTGGCGTCGCAGGAACTGGAGCAATACCTCATCGTAGTGGAACGGAACTCGAAGGGTTATGTGGATGCGTTGAAGAATTACGGGAAGATTAAGAAATTCGAAAATTCACTGAGCCACGTCGGAGCCATCGATGAAGCAGTGGATTCGCTGACAAACAAAATCACCAGTGCAATAGACTATGGAGACTACAGCGCTGCCGGGGAATTGTTCAAAAAGTATGAAGCAGTGGAATTGGAAATCCCGGTTCCGCTAAAAGTCCCGCGCGCCGTGGTGTACCAAAAACTGGACAAGTTCAATTTGGCGGAGCGGGAACTGGAGCAATACTTCACCATAATGGGACAGGATTGGCAGAGTTCTGTGGATGCGTTGGTGCTGTACAGGAAAATTAAGGAAAGCGAGGAAGAGTAGTTGAACACTCACAGAGCCGTCAAATAGCCCCAACTCAGCCCATACGACGAATGATGTTTGTCGTTACGGACATAGGCTTGCTTAATCAATAAGTCCGGAAAAACCCGTAAACAGAAGTAATTTAATTTTTGAGACACCGACACAGTCACGAGGATAATAGTCATGAATAATTTGAAAAAAGATAACAGTAGCCGGCATGAAAAGGAATTACTTGATGAGGTTTCAACGGCGGGAAATTTCAGTCTGTTTGTTATTTACTGTTTACTTATCATTTATGCCGCTATTACCGTTTATTCCACCACCGACCTTGTTTTGCTTATGCCCGCGAGTACCGTACTTCTGCCCATACTCGAAACAAAGATAACGCTACCACTTTTTTTTGGTGTTGCTCCGCTACTGGTGGTGATTCTTCATTTTTATCTTTTGCATCGCAGGGAAGGGTACGAGAAAAAAATTAAAGACGGAAAAAAAAGAAAAGAATCTTGGCCGCCTAATTTTTTTGGCATAGAACCAGAAGAAAGGGAGCGGGGAGTGTTACTGCTATTTTTCGCTAATGTGATGTGCTTTTTTGGCGGCCCGCTCTGCCTTTTCTACATCCAGTTGAGATTTTCAAATTTTCAAAGTTTTTGGATTTCCTTTTGGCACTTCATCTTGTTGTTTGTTGTAGCGATTACCCTGTGTCGCAATAAAGAAGTTAAATTTTCTGTTCCGTGCGGTAAACTGGCCGATAAAGAGCCGAACGATAAAGGTAGTATAGCTTTATTGACTTGGGATGGAGTTTTGGCATTTATTAGAAAAATTATTCGGCGTAGCGTAGTCTTATTGGTTTCAGAGAGAACTTCGATGGTTCTCAGAAAAAGCATCTCGTTTTTTGTTCTTCTTATTGGTTTTGTTAATTTCCTTACGGTAGGGATGCTTCATAGCAAAACGAGCACAGATATGCTGGCCCAATGGAAGATTAAAATAGATAGAGAAAAGGGACAAGAAGAAAACTACAAGCTTAGCACATGGATTAAAGAGCGCCCATTATGGCTAATCCCGAAAATTACTTTTCCATCGGGCCTCGAGAAGATTAATCTTGATCTGAGTAAGCGACGTCTCATGTTTGCTGATTTGAAAAATAACGACATGGCAAAAATTAAATTAGGTGGCGCCTATTTGCAGGGCGCGGATATGAGGGGGGCAAAATTACAGGACGCTGATATGTCGTGGGCAAAATTACAGGGTGCTAATATGAGGTGGGCAAAATTACAGGGTGCTGACCTGATGTCGGCACAGTTACAGGGTGCTGATATGGGGGAGGCAAAATTGCAGGGTGCTGACCTGATGTCGGCAGAATTACAGAGTGCTGATATGAGGGGGGCAAAATTACAGGGCGCTGACCTGATGTTGGCACAGTTACAGGGTGCTAATATGTTGCTGGCAGAATTGCAGGGCGCTGATTTGAACGGCGCACAAATGCAAGGTGCTGATATGAAAGAAGCGAAAATGCAAGGCGCTGATTTGGAGTGTCTGGAGTTGACCCAAGATGATATACGGTGTACACAGTTACAAGGTGCTGATTTGCGAGGTGCACAATTACAAGGCGCTCATTTGCGAGGTGCACAATTACAAGGCGCTGATTTGCGAGGTGCACAATTGCAGGGCACTTATATAAGGAAAGCAAAATTTCAGGGAGCGGATACAGAAAATACAGCCTTTCATGGAAGTTTTTGCAAACCTAGAATACGTGGTGGTTTTTTTGACCGAGTTAACGGTCGTATAGGGAAACAAGGACTGGAGGAATGCAACCTCGCGGCTTGGGGGGTGCTGTGGGAAGATACTGCAGATGAAATTATAGAGGACTTGCGTAAAAATAAAACAATCCCTCCAAGAATTATTAAACAGGTACAAAAAAGAATGATGGATAGAGTAAGAAGAACGGCTACTGTAAAAGAGGATCGGAAGGGTGAACTAACCTCAGACAATGCATGTGCCATCATTAAAAATTGGGAGGAAAATGTAAAGGATGTGCCTCAATTTAACGATGCCGTTACAAACTGGCTCAATACTACTGACGATATAAACCTTGATTTAAGAAAGTGTCTTTATTCAAGATAGGCACTTTCCCATAAATTTTTTCCACAACAAGCAAAAAATTACCCCAACCGAGCCGGCACCCCCACCATCCCAACCACCTCCCCCGCCGAATACCCCGCCTCCCGCAACCCGCGTATCGTCACATCCCGATCGCGTTTCGCCAACCGGCGGCCGGTTGCATCGGTAATCAACGCGTGATGATGATAAGCCGGCGGCGGGTAGCCGAGTAGTCCCTGCAACAACCGATGAACATCCGTCGAGGGCGCGAGGTCAACGCCACGGGTTACCAAAGTAACGCCTTGCAAGTGGTCGTCCACGGTCACCGACAGGTGGTAACTGGTGGGCATATCCTTGCGCGCCAGCACTATGTCGCCGAAGCGTTGCGGTTTTGCCCGGACGGTCTCCCCGCCGGTTTCTTCCCAACTCAATGTGCCAACGCGGGCGATGGCGGCGGCCATGTTCAAACGTTCGGCGTACGGTTCGCCGGCTTTGATACGGCGGGCGCGTTGTTCGGCGGGGAGATTTCGGCAGGTGCCGGGATAGACGGGGCCATCGGGATTATCTGAGCCGTGGGGCGCGCGTCCGGCGTGGGCGATTTCGGCTTTGATTTCGGCGCGGGTGCAGAAGCAGGGATAGGTCAGGTCGTTGATGCGTTGCCGCGCCGCTTGGTAATCCGTGATGTGTTCCGACTGGCGGCGCACCGGTTCTTCCCAGTCCAGGCCGAGCCAGCGCAAGTCTTCAAAGATGGCGCCGACAAACTCGTCGCGGCAACGGCCCGCGTCAATGTCTTCAATCCGCAGGAGAAAACTACCGCCGGGGCCGCGGGCGTGGTAGGCGGTGAGCGCGGCGAAGGCGTGGCCGAGGTGCAGCAGGCCGGTGGGGCTGGGGGCGAAGCGCGTAACTTCGTTTTTTTGTGCGGGGTTTGTCATTACTAACAGGTTCACCAATTCGCTGACAGATTTTATTCTACCCACCGCCGGTTTAGTTTCTGGATTCCCGAATAGCGATGAAAAATATGGTCGCTGGCGCTCCCTATTTTTCTATCGTTCGGGAATGACGACGAGGGAGATTTCACTCTCCGCCGTCATTCCCGAGCGTTAGTGTCCGTTGCCGCGTTGTTTGCGGCTTACGGACACTTACGTACTCGGGAATCCAGCGCCACACGACCCACCGCCGGTGTAATTCTGGATTCCCGAATGCAATGAAAAATATGGTCGCTATCGCTCCCTATTTTTCTATCGTTCGGGAATTGTAGAAGTTCACTATTTCACTGACAGAATAGCCTGACCAATCCCAACCCAAGAGGTACGACCCATGAGAGACAATACCCGAGACAAAACCCTGCAGCGCAACTATTTGAGCAAATGGCGGTTCCTGATCCAGGAATACGAGCAGGTCAAGGCCGGACGCCATCCGAAGCTCCGCTTCGTCAGCGACTTCTACCGCTTCCACCACACCAACCGGCAAACCTTCTTGAAGTATTATCACCGCGCCTCCCAGAGCGGCGATATCAGCGCCGTGTTGCCACAAAAGCGCGGCCCGAGGTGGCGGGCGCGGCGCCCGGACCTCGAGCAGGCGATCCTGGCGCACCGGCAAAATGGCGTCAACCGCTATGAGATCTACACCCTGCTGTTGCCGGAGTTCAAGGAATTGACGCCCTCGCCGAGTACGATTTATCGTATCCTTAAGCGCTATGGCGTCAATCGTATGAGTGTACCGATGAAGCAGAACAAACGGCGTATTATCAAGCATAAAGCCGGGGAACTGGGGCATATTGACTGCCATTGCTTGAGCCGCGACCTGATTGTTTCCGACCCCCGGCGGCGTTATTTGGTATGCGTGCTGGATGATTGCACGCGGGTTGCGTGGGCGGAGGTGGTGGAAGACGTGAAGAGTCTGACGGTGATGTTTAGCACCTTGAAGATTCTGAATCTGTTGAACCTCAAATACCGCATACAGTTCGCCGAGATGTTGAGCGACAATGGTTCGGAGTTTGCTTCAAGGCGCGTGCCGGAGCGGCATCCGTTTGAGCGCATGCTGCAGGAGTTGGGCATCCGTCATCGCTATACGCGCCCGTACCGGCCGCAGACCAATGGCAAGGTGGAGCGTTTCTGGCGGACGCTGAACGAGGATTTGATTGAGGGGACGACGTTTGAGACGGAGGCCGAGTTCAGGGACGAATTGGAGCAATACTTGCTCTACTACAACGAGTACAGACCGCACCAGGGCATCAACGCTAAAACCCCCAAACAAATGAATGATTCTTGTCAGCGAATTAGTGAACCTATACAGGAATGACGGAGCAATTTTTCAGTCAGTGGAGTACTGAACATCTACAATTTATACCAACCGCACCGCCACTTCACCCCCCGCCTCAACGCCGCTTTCGGTATGGCGAATCCGCACCACGATAATTTCCACGCCGTTGTCCCGCACCCGCTTCAAGGTCTCGGCGTAGGCCGGGTCAACGTCCGCCGCGGCGCAGAAGTAGTCGCCTTCGGGGCGGTTGGCGGCGAATATCAGTACGCTGCGGTGGCCTTGTCCGGCGGCGTGTTCCAGCAGTTCCAGATGTTTGCGGCCGCGTTCGGTTACGGCGTCTGGGAAGCAGATTCGTTCGCCGTCCAGCAGGGTGGTGTTTTTGATTTCCACGAAGCAGTCGGCGCGGCCTTCGTTTTGCAGCAACAGATCAAAGCGCGATTTGGCCCACTCCGCCGGCAGGTTCGGCAAGCCCGGCAGGTCCGGCAGGTTCGGTGCGGGGTAGCGGGGTTCTTTGCGGATTTGTTCATAGCCGCAGAGCGCCGCGATGCGCCCGCCTTTGATGAAAGCGGCGATGATGTGATTGACCCGCGCGGTGTTGACGCCCACCCAGCCGGCGCCCATATCCACGCGCTCCAGGGTCCAGCGCAGTTTGCGTTTGGGGTTGTCGCTCGCGCTCAGCTGCACCGGCGCACCGGGGGTCCAGCAGCCTTTCATAGAGCCGGTGTTGGGGCAGTGGGCGGTGATGACCTCGCCGCTTGCCAGTTCCACGTCGGCGAGGAAGCGCTTGTATCTGGCGATGATGCGGCCGTCGGTCAGGGGCGGGAATGTCATCGTAGTCAGCGTGGCGGCCCGCCGATGGCCGTTGTGTTTCGGGCGTTTCCGGCGGTTTTGGGCGTTCCGGGCAATCCAAACAATTTGTGGGGCATTTTTCGGCGTCCGGGTGTTATTATTCGCTTGAGCCATTTTTCCGAACCATAACAGCACCGGCGAGTTGAAACAATGAACCCATCTCTGCGAAACCCAAACCGAGTTTTTGGCACCCTGGTTTTTACCCTGCTGCTGGCGTCTGCCATTTTCCTGGCCGGCCCCGCCACCGCCATCGCGGACGACCCCGATCGCGATCCATTTGAACGCGCCAACCGCGCGACATTGAACTTCAACTTCAAGGTTGACCGCTTCGTCTTGAAGCCGGTGGCCAAAACCTACCAGCGGCTGCCGCAGCCGGTACGCAACGGCGTCGGCAATTTCTTCTCCAACCTGTGGGAGCCGAACACCATCCTCAACGACCTGCTGCAAGGCAAGTTCGCCCACGCCGGGCGCGACACCGGGCGCTTCGTGATCAACACCACCCTCGGCCTGTTCGGCCTCATGGACGTGGCCACGCACCTCGACCTGCCCAAACGCCGCGAGGATTTCGGCCAGACCCTGGCGGTGTGGGGGGTGCCGGCGGGGCCGTACCTCGTGCTCCCGTTGTTCGGGCCGAGCAACCTGCGCGATTCCGCCGGCACGATTCCGAACTACGCCGGTGCCGACCTGGTGTACACCCTGGATTCGCCGGAGCGATGGTATGCGAACGGCCTGCGGCTCGTGGACGGGCGCGCGCGCTTGCTCGGCGTTGATGAGGTGCTCGACTTGCAGCCGGACAAGTACCTGTTCCTGCGCGAAGGCTACCGGCAGCGGCGCAATCATCTGATCTACGACGGCAACCCCCCCGCCGGGCTGGACGACGACGATTTGCTGGAACTGCTGGACGAGGACGACAACTAACCCGGACTTGCTTGCCGAACGCATCCGCGCATGGCGGTCTACGCCATCGGCGATATTCAGGGTTGCGTGGTGGCCCTGGAGGAAATGCTTGAGACGCTGCGCTTTGAACCGCACCGCGATCAACTGTGGCTGACCGGGGATTTGGTCAACCGCGGACGTCATTCCCTTGAGACCCTGCGCCTCGTGAAGCAGCTGGGGACGAGCGCCGTTACCGTGCTCGGCAATCACGACCTGCACCTGCTGGCGGTGGCCAACCGCATACGAGACGCGCGGCCCGACGACACCCTGGGGGCGATTTTGCGCGCGCCGGATCGCGATGAACTGCTGGACTGGCTTCGTCATCAGCCGTTGATGCACTGGGACAAAAAACCGGGCGGAAAGTCGGGCGGCAAGGCGTTGATGGTGCACGCCGGTATCTATCCGGGCTGGCGCAAAAAAGACGCAGCGGGTTACGCCGCCGAGGTCGAAACGCTGCTGCGCGGCGACCACTACCGCCGGTTTCTCAAACGAATGTACGGCCGCAGCCCAAGCCGCTGGAACCCGCAAATGGGCCGCTGGCAGCGCGCGCGGTTTATCACCAACGCCTTCACCCGAATCCGCTACTGCAACCAGCGGGCCGGCCTCGACTTCGCCCACAAGGGAAAGCCGGGCAGCCAGCCCAAACGCTGGATGCCGTGGTTCGAACACCCGCGCATGAAATGCAAAAAATGGCGCATCGTGTTCGGCCACTGGTCGGCGCTGGGTTTTGTGCAGCGCGGCAACCTCATCGGCCTCGACAGCGGCTGCGTATGGGGCGGCGCGTTGACCGCGATTCGCCTCGACGGCGAGGACGGCGAGCAAGCGGGCGGGTTCCGGCAGTTGCCGTGCGGGAAATAGCGGATGCTTGCGGGGGCGCGAGGCGCGGGGCGCAGAGCGCGGGGTGGCGTTGCGCGTGACGCGCATTTGCGGGGGGAGACCCCCCGCATGCCCCCCTTGCGGCGCGGGGAAACATCCTGTTTCCAGCGCCGCCGTGCGCGTCCTTGCGCACGCCGAAGTTAGCGGCTATCGCCGCCGGTTGGACGGCCGCAGAGGTGTAAAGACGGGCAGGGGAAACGATGAGGCTTGGTCGCTTTTTTTGCGCTTCCTTTGCCCTGCCTTACGCCCTCGGTGTCATACCCGAACGATAGAAAAATAAGGAGCGATAGCGACTATATTTTTCATCGTATCGGGAATCCAGTTTTTTTGGTTCGGCGCCAGCCGGACTGTCGCGCACAAGGATGTGCGCGCGGCGCTGGAAACAGGAGTTTCCCCGCGCCGCAAAGGGGGGTGCGGGGGGTCTCCCCCCGCAAACGCGCGTCACGCGCCCCGCCCTCGGTGTCATTCCCGAACGATAGAAAAATAAGGAGCGATAGCGACTATATTTTTCATCGCTATTCGGGAATCCAGGGGTTAAACCGGCGGTGGCGCCGGATGTCAAGGGGGCGGAGTTTGCACAAAACGCCGCGGGTTTGCGCTATCATTCGCGTTAGCCTGCATTAACCGAAAACAAACCGAAAACAAACGACCCATCCAATGGCAAGATATCCCGACCCCGGCGGTAAATCCGGCGGCAAATCCCCCGGCAAATCCCCCGGCAAATCTTTTGATGCGCTGCTCGGTTTTCTAACCGACTCCCCGACCCCGTTCCACGCCGTGGCCAACGTCTCGGCGCGTTTGCGGGACGCCGGTTATGCGGCGGTGGATGAGGGCGCGCGCTGGGATCTGAAATCGCCGGGCAAGTATTTTTTTACCCGCAACGATTCCTCGCTGGTGGCGGTACATCTCAACCGCCCGCCCGCCGAGCACGGCTTTCGCGTGGTCGGCGCGCACACCGACAGCCCCTGCCTCAAGGTCAAGCCCAACGCCATTGCCCGCAACAACGGCTAC
Source organism: Candidatus Poriferihabitaceae bacterium (assembly GCA_965212085.1). Classification (GTDB taxonomy): domain Bacteria; phylum Pseudomonadota; class Gammaproteobacteria; order Arenicellales; family Poriferihabitantaceae; genus JAHRAW01. Next base: position 1,083,383 of record OZ243042.1, read on the forward strand.
GTCAAACTCGCGGTGGAGGTGTACGGCGGCGCGTTGCTGAGCCCGTGGTTTGACCGCGGCCTCGGACTGGCGGGGCGAGTGACCGTCACCACCACCGCCGGCAAGTTGCAAAACCGCTTGATTAACGTCGCCCGGCCCATCGCATTCATCCCCAGTTTAGCGATTCACCTTGAACGCGATGTCAACGACAACCGCAGCATCAACAAACAAAAAGAGTTGCCCGCGGTGTTGTGCCGCGTGGATGATAAGGCGTCGGCAAAGTCGGCAAACAACGCACCGGACTTCAACGCATTTCTCAAAGCGCAACTCAAAGCCCAATACCCGCGCCTGTCCGTCGGCAAAATCCTGGCGTTTGAACTGTGCCTGTACGACTGCCAGGGCGCCGAAATCGTCGGGCTGGAAAACGAGTTCATCGCCGGCGCGCGCCTCGACAACCTGCTGAGCTGCTACGCCGGAATGGAGGCGCTGGTGGCGGCAAAAAACCCGGGCAACAACGTGCTGGTCTTGAACGATCACGAAGAAGTCGGCAGCGCCTCGGCGAGCGGCGCCGAAGGGCCGTTTTTGCAGTCGGTATTGCTGCGCTTGTGCGGCGGCGGGGCGGCCCTCGCCAGGGCGCTCAGCCACTCGATGCTGGTGTCGGCGGACAACGCCCACGGCGTGCACCCCAACTACGCCCACAAGCACGAACCGGGACACCAGCCGCTGATGAACGCCGGCCCGGTGATCAAGGTCAACAGCAATCAGCGTTACGCCACCAACAGTGAGACCGCGGCCCTGTTCCACCGCGTGTGCGAGCGCAACAAACTGCCCTTCCAGACCATCGTGGTGCGCTCGGACATGGCCTGCGGCAGCACCATCGGGCCCATCACCGCCGCTCGGCTGGGCATACGAACCGTGGACGTCGGCGTGCCGCAACTCGCCATGCACTCCATCCGCGAACTCGCCGGGGCCGCCGATCAGCATACCCTGCGGGCCGCGCTCAAGGGATTTTACGAAGCGGCGGACTGGCCTTTTTAGCCCCGACCGATAAAGACAAAGCGGATGACCTTCACTTTCAAAGCCGCCTTCGGCCTCGGTTGCCGGACTTTCAAATCCAACTACGCCGCGTTGCTCGGCGCGAGCGTGGTCTTCTTGCTGGTGTCAGCGGGCGCGGAATTTTTGCAGGCGGTCATCCCCGTGCCGGGGCCGGGGCTTTTGGTATACGTATTCCTCAACGGCCCGTTGTGGGCGGGCATGGCCGTGCTCGCGGTGCTGCACGTACGCGGCGAATCGCCGCCGCTGCAAACCCTGTTCGCCGGCTTCACGCGCTACTGGCCGCTGGCCGGCATCAGCGCCCTGCTGTTGCTGATCGTGTGGTTGCTGCCGTCGTCGCTGATGCTGATGCTGGCGGTCGCAATCAGCCTCAACTGGTCGGATCCCGCCGCCGCCACCCTGCTCATCCTCGCCCTCCCGCTCATCGGCTGTGCGCTGTTTTTCTCCGTGCGATTGTTGTTCGCCCCGGTGCTGTGCCTTGACCCGCACCGCCAACTCGGAATCAAGACAAGTTTCACCACCGCCTGGAAACTCACCGCCCCGGTGTTTTGGCCGTTGCTCGGATTGCTCCTGGTGGTCGTGCTGATCGCCACAACGACCGTGATGTTGTTCGTCCTGCCGTTCATTGTTATCGGCTTCCCCCTCGCCATTGCGGTTATGGCGGCGGGATATGAACTCATCACCGGCGGGGAAAGTATGGACGGGGTGGAAGAAGAGACCATACCGCCGGCGATGGTTGATTGACAATGTTAGCGGTTTGTATAAGTTCACTAATTCACTGAAATTTTTTTTATGCTACGCCGTCATTCCTGTATTTGCGGGTAGTAGGGGCAGGTCGCGACCTGCCCCCGCCACCGCTTAGCCACTACCCCAACCCTTCCTTACGCCCTCGCCGTCATTCCCGAACGATAGAAAAATAGGGAGCGTTAGCGACCATATTTTTCATCGTATCGGGAATCCAGTAAAACAACCAAGCGGTGCCAGCCGCACGAGCAACAGTGCTACATACCGGTTTTTTCGTAAATGAATTCGCTACGAAATTCTCTCTAATAACAATCCAATCAATTGAATAAAGTAGCCCCTTTGGCGTTTTCGCTGTTGTGAATCTACACATAAATCTTTTATTGGCTTGCTATTTAACTCATCCAATACTTCTTGCAATTTTCTTTTCCGGACACGATCAATTATTGTTTTTCGTTGTATTACAGAATATTCAAGCCAGTTTTCGTTTTCTTCCTGTGAAAAATCTTCTTGGTAGCATTTGAGCGGTTCCCAATATTGCCCAAAATAATCAAAAATCATATCCATTGTTTCTTTTTGTTTCTGTTGCTCTTTTTGATGTATCATCTGTTCAATATCTTCATCGCTCTTTTCTCCTACCCAGGAAACATGGATATCTTTAAGAGAAAAATTAGGTTTTTTCTGAATGGCGTCCTTGATATCAGCATTAAAATAAAGCATCAAAAATGCCTGAAATAGTTGAGGATGGGCGTTAGGAAAAATGCCATTTATTACCGTCACTAATTCATGATCATAATCTGTTCTTTCAAGGGCACGGGGGGAAGTCCATTGTAAAAACTGGTGCAAAATGATTCTTGACACATGCTTTTTTGAATTTCCTATGGTTATTTTCCACTCCGGTGGGAAATCATGCCTCCAAATTCCGTGCTTATTAGGAATCGTATGAATATTTTCAAAAATTACAAGGCAGAAGCTTTCAAATAAGTGCTCGATATATTTCCACCATCTATCGTTTTCGTTATTTCTATTACTATTCTCTAAATTTTCTTCTACTCCGTCAATATAATTTTTGAAACAAGTAAAGAGACGATATTGTGTATCCATGCCGCCGCACAATAAGATTTTTATTACCTTGGAGATAAATTTATTCTGAAAATAACGCCAATCTAAAAAGAAACCATCCGTAGTGTGTTCTTGTTTAAGTATAGTTAATATCTTCGTTTGTACCGTTAAAGGGAATTTTGAGATGGATTTTTTTAACATCCCGCTTTTTCTATTCCTGTTTAGCCATTTTTGTTCTGCAATCCAAAATTTTTCATTCCATTGAAATAGCTTTGGTAATATTTCGCTACCAAGTAGAAAACCGGATTTTGCATCAAGATTTTTTTCATACGCACTAGCAAGGGAGACTGCCAATCCGTATCTTTTACTCCGGACAGCATTATCAATATGCGTAACAAATATTTTTGTAAATTCCTGTTCGCTATGTTGAGATTTTCCTGACCAAATTGAGTTCCAGACCTTAATTATTTTTTCCACTTTCGATTTATTCCTAAAGCGGAAAATTTTTGAAAAGTTTAAACCCTTTAAAAATCTAATTTCAAATTCAGATTGCTTTCCATCAGAAAATCGTAAAATCTTCCAGAGAGGTCTCCATAAAAGAAATAATATGACTATAGAGAAAAATATTGCAAATGATTTTGCAAGAATAGATACATCTGTTCCTGCGAAAAATGCGAGAACAGCAATTCCACCAACAGAAAACCCGAATACTTTTTTCGTTCCCAGCACTTCTTCATTCAGGACCATCTTTTCAAAATCGCTCCTTTGTTTCTCTGAGTCCAAGACGTCAGTAAGAAAAACGATCGCGAATGGAATAAAGATTGCCAGGATTCCCAGAATAATGTTCTGGAACAGCGCTGGGTCGAGATTTCGTAATAGTGGTTCCAAGAACTTCTCTAAATCGGACCAAACCTCGATGGTTTTGATTTGCAGTGCAGTCATACTAAATGTTGGATTTTTGTTCTTGTTGGTGTTGAACCATCGAAAGTATTACATATTATTCGTAATTCTATCTGTTTGATATTTTCTAAGTTTCTAATCTTTTGGTTAAAATATTATCCCTTTCTCCCTCCAAGTTTTTGATGACTTCCCTCGCATGATCAATCGCGCGTTGCTTTGTTTCTATTTGTTTTACGATTTCTTTTTGTATTTCTAGCGATGGGAGGGGGATTTTTATTTTTGAATATTCGGAAATCCAATATCTTTTGTGCTCATCATGCCTGAATTTTAATGTTTGCATTATATGGAATAAAAAACGTATGTCCACCTTTTTCTTTTTCGCATGCAAAATCTTCATTGCAGAAGATTTTACTTTAAAAGGGAAATCAACCAATTTTATTGCTGTTGTGAAATCATCAAAAATAATTACGGGCAATTTACTCGCAGGTAAAATACCATCTTGTTCGTTCGTATATCCCAATATAAATGTTTTGCCGGCGGTTAATACTGGAGTTTTGTAACTATCGTCATAGTCAATAGAGTGAACAATATATTTTGTTGGCTGTTCATACTCTAATATTGTGCCGAGTTCAACTAATGGCCATTTCTGATGTTCTCTTGCTTTGGCTTGCTTATACCGATCACCGATTAAATTGTAGTCTTCACTTTTGGCAATCTTTTCTTTCCTCACATAAATAGCAATATCGTTCTTTATTTTTTTTCTGTTCTTCCACATTTCTACAATATTCAGCGCCTCGGGCAAATCGTTTTTTGTAATCTCCCGCCTCTGCGCCCCAAGATCAAAACCATCATTTTCAATCTTCAAAAATAGAATTTCATCCGTTCTTTTAGCACGCTGATTGTCGAAAAAGAGAATGCTGGTTTTTACTCCTGAGTATGGATTGAAAACGCCCGGTGGCAAGGAGACCACAGCAAAAAGACCATTCTCAACAAGCATTCGTCGTAGTCGCTTATAAGCGTTATCGCCTTTGAAAATGATCCCTTCCGGCACAATGATGCCGGCGCGCCCTTTGAGATTTAGGTGTTCCAGAATGTAGTCAACGAACAGTACTTCACTGCGTGTTGCCTGAATGGAGAATTTGTTGTGTGGACGAATTCCTCCTTTGGGAGTCATAAATGGCGGGTTAGCAAGGATGACATCAAATTGCTCGTTCCATCGTTGTTCACTTGTGAGGGTGTCGTACTCGTAGATTTTCGGATTGGAAAAGCCGTGCAGATACATATTGACGAGGGATAGTTTCACCATGTCCGGCGCAATATCGTAGCCGACAATATGCTTCATCAACTTTTGCTTGTCGCCCGGTGTTAGCAAGTCTCCATATTTCCCCTTTGCCTTGTGCTTCCTTTTTGAGGAGTTTTTCTTGTAGATATGTTTGTATGCGGAAATCAAGAATCCCGCTGTTCCACAGGCGGGGTCCAGAATTGTTTCCTTTTTCTGAGGGTCAACGACCTCAACAATGAAATCAATAATGTGCCGGGGAGTACGAAATTGCCCGGCGTCTCCCTGGCTACCGAGTATTGAAAGTAAATACTCGAAGGCGTTGCCGAGATTTTCGCTATGGTCGTATATAAACCCGTCTATCTCTTTCAGAAATAATGAAAGCGTTTCCGGGTTACGGTATGGCAAAAATGCGCCCTTGAAAATGTCCCTGAACAACTGGGGCAGATGCCGGTTTGTCGGCATTTTCTCGATTGCTTCTACATAAAGATCAAGACGTTCCTGCCCGGAAAGCCGTTTGTTCAATAATTTGTCCCAACCATATTTTGAAAAGCCGCCGACAAAATATTGTACCTTCAAGCCAACGCTTTTGCTCTCTTTGTCCATATCGTCCATGAATTTATAGATAAGTGCAGTCGTGATTTGCTCCACCTGTGCCTTCGGATCGGGGACTTTCCCGACCAGAATATCCCGGGCAGCGTCAATTTTGCGTTTAGTTTCTGTGTTTAGCATCTGTTTGTCCACTCATTATTTTTGTTGAGTCTTAGTTGGTTGCTTAACTTCCTAAGACCCTTTTTTATCATTGTTCCAAATAAAGCCAATCGGCCGCTTTTCCGAAGTATCCGGTGGTATCGTAAGTTGTTGAATGAGGTCAAAGACGACTTTGAATTGCGCGTCATATTTTCGTTCCAGGTCATTGAGCTGTTGCGCCAATTTTTTATTGGAGGCCAACATCTGTCGCAGTTGCACAAAAGCACGCATAATTTCAACGTTGACCTGTGCGGCACACCTGCTACGCAGTACGCTTGACAGCATTGCCACGCCCTGCTCAGTAAAGGCATATGGTGGATAACGCCGCCCTCCCCGTTTTGAGGTCACAATTTGTGACCTCAAAGCCGCTGATGCCTCACCCGATATGACAGTTTGTGATCTCAAATAATCAAACTCTTCTTTGCTGAGTTGAAACATGAAATCAGCAGGAAAGCGCTCAATATTGCGCTTCACCGCCTGAACAAAAACCTTGGTTTCTACTTGATAAAGAGAAGCAAGGTCAGCGTCAAGCATAACTTTCTCTCCGCGAACAAGGAGGATATGACGTTCAATTTTGATCGCCGGCACAACTTTCTTTTGTTTTTTGACCATTTCAGATTAGATAAACTGATTCAGGGAAACATAGTCCTTTACATATTTTGGGACAATATCCCGCCATTCATCCAACGCCTCGTATTCTGCCATAGTGAAAGCACCGTAATCTCTCGGAAATCGCCCGTTAATTATTTGATCGCGAAACTCCTTGTCGCCGACATACACTTTCAGGAAATTTTTGATATTGAGAACGTGCTCGCTATCCGGCTTGTGAATTGAGATAAATTTATCGGCCTCTTCATCAAGTTGTTCACCCCTTGATTTAAAGCGATCAATCAAGCCGAACACTCGTTCCAGAAATTCCTGCCAGGTTAACTGTCGGTCAAGATTCACGCTTTTGCGAATCTTTTCAAGGGTCAGATACAGTTCCGGTTTGTTTTCATACTTTGCACGGGCAATTTTTACCGCTCGTGCCCATTCTCTTTGCTCTATCAATTTTTCGATTTCCTTGTCTTGACGAATTAATCCGCTGGCCTGTTTGTACAATTCGCGGTCAACCTTCATTCCTTCAACGCCGATTGGCGTTACCAGGATTTTCTTGATTTTGTCCGGGTCGAAAATTTCAATCTCATCAATAACCGTGGGTCCGTCACCATTTCCGTTTCCGCCGGCTGCAGGAGGCAGTATAAGCACCTCATCATAATCGAAATCGTTCTCAAAGTATTCAAAATTTCCGAAGAAATCCAAAAACATAAACCTTTTTTTCGTTTCCTCGTGGGTTTCCTTGTTTTCATCCTCGTATTTGAAGGTAAATTTACGAGTGCCCCGCCCCTTGATCTGCACAAAATCAGTCGGTGAAAAGACCGGGCGAAGAAGGGCAAGATTCAAAATATCTTCGCAATCGTAGCCGGTCGTCATCATGCCAACGGTGACGCATGCCCGCGTTTTACTGGATTTGTAACCGGGCAGAAATTTTGTATATCCGTTGAGGTTGTTATTGGCAAAGTTAATAGTCATTTGTTGGGTATCCGAAATACTGGAAGTCACCTGTACGGCAAAATCCGACTGGTATTTATCCGGCCATACTTGGTGGGCGGCTTCATTGAGAATCTGTGTAATCTTGGAAGCGTGTTTCTGGCTTATACAGAAAATCAGGGTTTTGCCAATTTCTCCGCTTAGCGGGTCTCTCAAAGCGTTTTCTATTATGGACTGGCAAAAAACCATGTTGGTTTTTTCCGAAAAAAATTTCCTTTCAAAATCCGTGTGAACAAAAGCTTTCTCTACCTCTTCGCCTTCTTCGTTTTGAATCATCACGGCATAACCTTTTTCCGATAGCAACTCCGTAGTAATGTCGGTGCGCGCATCAACCGTTACGGGGTTGATAAGGTAGCCGTCCTTTACTCCGTCAATCAGGGAATATCTAAATGTTGGTTCACCACTTTCACATCCGAATGTTTTGTAAGTGTCCATGAGCTGTCGTCTTTCCCAAGCCCGAGGGTCTTTATCGCTGATTTTTTCCGGGTCGGCGTTTCTCAGGTAATCTTTTGGTGTTGCGGTCAGTCCGAGTTTATAGCCAGTGAAATACTCGAAAACAGCGCGGCTGTTCCCACTGATTGACCGATGTGCTTCATCTGAAATCACGAGGTCAAAGTCCGTTGAGCAAAACAGGTTTTTATACTTGTTTTGCGAGGAAAGACTCTGAACGGTGGAGATTACGATTTCCGCTTTTCTCCAGTCTCCCCGGTTTTGTTTATAGATAACGGATGTGTAATCTTTCCCCAGATAGTGAACGAAATTTTTATACGCCTGATCCTCAAGTTCAAGGCGATCCACTAAAAACAAAATCCTGTTGGCATTTCCAGTACGCAGGAAAAGTTTAATAACAGCGCCGGAAACAAGTGTTTTGCCGGTGCCGGTCGCCATTTCAAAAAGGAACCGGTCGTTGCCCGCATCCGCGCTTTTTTGTAACGCTTGAATTGCTTCCAGTTGGTACGGGCGCAATATCCCCAATCCTTCATTGGAGATATAGTCTGCTTTGGTAGATTTGTCCTGATAACGAAGGTCGCTTTGATAATTCGGATTTTGCGAAATAGCAATGTAATTTTTGCTAACTTTTTCTTCGCTAAGGAGCGTTGCTTTAGGGGCAAAATTCGATTTTTCCAAAAGTGACTCTTGTGTTGGAAAATCCGTGATGATTTGCGGGTTTCCTCGATTTATATCCCAAAAATAGTGCGTATCACCGTTTGAAAGAATGATGAAAACAACTTTTTGAGATAGTGCATATTTGCGTGATTGCTCTTTGCCATACAGCGGATCTTCTTTCTTTGCTTCCAGAACGGCAAGCGGAAACCCTTTCTCATCAAGCAACAAGTAATCAGCAAATCCGATCTTGCGGGAGCCATCTTCCATGACAAGTTCCAGGTTTCTTTCCAGTTGGACGTTGGCGTGCCTATCTTTACCGCCCACCAATCTCCAAGCTGCCTTTTCAAGCAGTTTGTTTATCTTGACGCGGGCTTCTGCTTCTGTCGAATCAGACATGGTTTCAAGGTTCAAAAGAACTTAACATCAGGTAATATACAACATTGGCGATTTTTCCCTGCAACCCCTCACCCCCGATCAATCACACCAACCACCAACCGGTCCGCCCCACCCGATCCCGGTTCCAGTTCCAGGTAGTGGGTTGGTATGCCGAAGCTGACCAGCCAGCCGTAGAGTTGGTCGGCCCATTGGCGGCCGGGGTCGCCGCCGGGGTAGCGGATGACGATGGTGATTTTGCCGTTTTCCTTGAAGCGGCGCAGCGCTTCGGTCACCGCCGGCAGGGCGGCTATGTTGTGTCCGTTGGCGTGTTGCGGCCACTGGGGGCGGGTCAGGATGTGCTCGTAGATGTCGCCGGCGATGGCGTCTATTCTGGGCACAAGCAGGCCGGTCAGTAGCAGGCCGGCGAGCAGCAGGCACGTCCGGGCCGGGAATTGGGCCGCGAACCGGGTCGCGAACCGGGCCGCAAAAGTAGTCGTAAAATTACTCGCTGACCACATCAAATTGCTCCTGCCGGTAGCCGGGTTCGGCTTGCAGTTCAATGGTTTTGCCGGTGGCCTGCTGCAACTCGGCGAGGCCGCCGGATTCGCTTTCCTGCAGACATTCTATGACCGCGCGGGAGGCCACCACCCGGTATTTTTCCGCCGCGCCTTTTGTGGCGTGCGTGGTATATGGAACGCGGCATTGGTGCGACTTGCGCAGGATTGCGCGGAAGATTTCATAACAGGTGGACTGCGCGGTTTTCCGCGCGCCCCGGCCGTCGCAGGCCGGGCACGGTTCGGTCAGCAGCCGCTCGAGGCTTTCGCGGGTGCGCTTGCGGGTGATCTCGACCAGGCCCAGGGAGGACATCCGGCTTACCTGGGTTTTGGTGGGGTCGCGGGCCAGTTCCCGTTCCAGCGCGCGCAGCACTTGATCGCGGTGTTCTTCAAGGCTCATGTCTATGAAGTCAACAATGACGATGCCGCCGATGTTGCGCACCCGCAACTGCCGCGCCAGCACCGCCGCCGCTTCCAGGTTGGTTTGGAAAATGGTTTCCTCGAGGTTGTGTTTGCCGACGAACGAGCCGGTGTTGATGTCCACCGTGGTCATGGCTTCGGTCTGGTCGAAGACCAGGTGGCCGCCGGATTGTAACCGCACGCGTTTTTCGAGCGCCCGCTCGAGGTCGTCTTCCACCGCGTACCGGTCGAAAATCGGCTGCGCTTCTGAGTAGTGTTGGATGCGGTCAACGGCGCCGGGGATCAACTCGGCGGCGAAATCCCGGACCGCCCGGCAGGTTTCAAGACAGTCTATGCGCACCTTCTTGATGCGCTCCCACGGCAGGTCGCGCACCGCGCGAATCGCCAGCGGCAGGTCTTGGTGGAGCAGGGCCGGGGCCGGGTTTTCGCTTTGCCGTTTGAGGATTGCCCGCCACGCGCGCACCAGGAATTCCATGTCGGCGCGCATCGCATCATGGCCGCTGTCCGCCGCCGCGGTGCGCACGATGAACCCGCCGGCGGCGGTGACCTGATCGCGCACCGCGGTAAAAACCGACCACAATGTTTCCCGAACCGCGGGCTCATCAACCCGCCGGGAGATGCCGGTGTAGTCGCTGTTGGGCAGGTACACGAGGCTGCGCGCGGCGAGGCTGATGCGGCCGCTGAGGCGCGCGCCTTTGTCGCCGATGGGATTCTTGACCGCCTGTACAGTGATTTGCTGGCCCTGGTGCAGCAGCGAAGTGATCGAGATTTGGGGGTCGGCCTGCTGATAGTTGCCGTGGGTTTCTTGATCGGTGGCGAGGTCACGGGCGTGCAAAAAAGCGTTTCGCTCGAGGCCGACGTCCACGAACGCCGCCTGCATCCCCGGCAGTACGCGCATCACCCTGCCGAGGTACACGTTGCCGACGATGCTCCGGCTGCGGTGCCGCTCGATGAGAATTTCCCGGAGCACGCCGTTCTCCAGCAGGGCCACGCGGGTCTCCTGCGCGGTGGCGTTGATCAGCACTTCGTCGGTCATTTGCGGTTCAGTTCTCCGAGCAGTTGCGCGGTCTCCCACAATGGCAGCCCGACCACGCCGCTGTAACTGCCGTTGATATGTTTCACAAACGCGCCGGCGGCGCCCTGGATTCCGTAGGCGCCGGCTTTGTCGAACGGCTCGTCGCAGTCGCAGTATTGTTCCAGTTGCCGCCGGGGGATGCGCCCGAAGGTGACCTCGGTGGCGCTCAGGCGATGCAGCCGGCGCGCGCGCTGATGACCCGGAGCGACCAGCGCCACCGCGGAAAAAACCGTGTGGGTATTGCCCGACAGACGCGCCAGCATGGCCACGGCGTGGCCGCGGTCCGAAGGTTTGCCGAGGACTTCATCGCCGATGGCCACGGTGGTGTCGCCGGCCAGCACCGCGTGTTCCGCGCCGCGCCGCTCAAACACGGTTTGCGCCTTGAGCAGCGCGAGGCGCACGGTCATGTCGCCGGGCGCCTCGCCGTTCAAGCGGCTTTCATCAACGCCGGCGGCCTCGGTGCGAAACCCGATGCCGAGCCGCGCCAGCATTTCCCGGCGTCTGGGGGATTCGGAGGCGAGAATCAGCATGTTCAACGATTCACTCAACGTTCTACTCAACAATCTCAGCGATCTCAGCGATGATAGGGCAAGCCTTCGAGCAGCGAATAGCAGCGGTACATCTGCTCGGCGACGATCACGCGTACCAGCGGGTGGGCGAAGGTCAGGGCCGACAACGACCAGGTTTCATCGGCGGCCCCCAAGAGTTGCGGCGGCAAACCTTCCGCGCCGCCCACCACCAGCGACACTTGCTCGCCGTGGCGCATCCACTCCTCCATTTGTTGCGACACTTCCAGGGTTGACCGGGTTTTGCCGCCACGCTCGAGAGCGATGACGCGGCTGCCCGGCGGTATCGCCCGCGTGAGCCGCGCCGCTTCGCGCTGCGCGATTTTATCAAGGTCGGGATTTTTGCCGCGCCGCTCGGCGGCCACTTCGATGAGGTTGAGCGCACACCGGCCGTGGATTCTTTTGGCGTATTCGTGGTAGCCCTGGCGCACCCAGGCCGGCATTTTCTCGCCGATGACGACAACGTGGATGGTGAGCATGGATCGGGTATGGCGCGGGCGCGGGTGCTAACAATCCGCCGCCTGATTCAGCCCGGAACCGGAACCCGCACCCGCACCCGCACCGCTGCGCGGCCTCAGCAGTTCGCTCAGGGTTTCATCCCACAGGCTTTCCAGGTCGTAGCGTTCGCGGGTTTGCGCGCGCATGATGTGAACCACCACGTCGACAAAATCCACCAGCACCCAGTCGCGCTCCTGTTCGCCCTCCATTCCCAAGTGTTTCCAGCCGGCCTCGCGCATTTTGTCCAACACGCGCTCGGCGAGCGTCTTGACGTGGCGCTCCGAAGCGCCGGTGACGACGATCATGTAATCGGTGACGTCGGTCAGTTTGCGCACGTCGAGCAGCCGCGCCTGTTCGCCCTTGGCATCATCCAGCGCCGCCAACGCGACTTCGCACATGCGCGCCGATTCGGATTTGGATGGAGCCGGGGATTTTGCCGCTCGCGCCGATTTGGGTTTTTTTGTTTTATTGGCCATAAAGATTGTGTTCACGAATGTAGTCGCACACGCCGGGCGGTGTCAGGTCATGTATCTCGCCGCCGGCGGCGAGCCGCTCGCGCACCAGCGTGGAGGAGATGGCGACCGGCGCCGCCTCAACGAAAATGATTTTACCCGCCGCAGCGCGCCGCAGCTCATCGCTCGACTCGACCCGCGCGGCTTGCCACCAATCCGGCAACGGCTGCGGCAGCCGCCAGCCGGGGCGGGCGATGGCGATGATGTGCACGCTTTGTTGCAAAGCCCGCCAGCGGTGCCACGCTTCCAGTCCGAGCAGGGCGTCAAGCCCGACCATCAGGGCGTAGCGCCGCCCCGGTTGTTGTTGGCGCAGGGATTGTAGCGTATCAATGGTGTAGGACGGGCCCCGGCGTTGCAGTTCAAGGTCGTCCACTTCAAGCGCGAACGATGGTTCAGGTTGTTCATTGGTTTGTTCGCCGGCCACGGCGATGCGGGTCATCGCCAGGCGGTGTTCGGCGCCGGCGCGGGGTTGGCGGCGGTGGGGCGGGACGGCGGCGGGGAGGTAGATCACTTTGTCCGGCGCCACGCTTTGGCACACTTCCCGGAGCGGGGCGAGGTGGCCGTAATGAATGGGGTCGAAGGTGCCGCCGAAAAGGCCGCACAAGCCGGACAAGTTATCGCGGGCGTGGGACGACAAAACGGCGGCCGGTTACTCGTCCAGGAACGGCCGGATGAGCGCACGGGATTCGGCATTGTTCCAGGCGCGTTCGCCGCGCACCTTGAGCGCCAGGTTGCCGGCCTTGTCAACGATGATGGTGGTGGGCAGGACGCGCACCGGCCAGCGCTCGGCCACGGTAATCACCGGGCGGTCCACCAGCACCGGGAAGTTCACCTCGCGGCCCAAACTGCCGATGAAGCCGGCGATGGCGTCATCCGGTTCGCCCATGTTGATGGCGAGAATTTCAAACGGCCGCCCTTTGAGGCCGTCCTTGAGCGCCGGCAGCGAAGGAAACTCGGCAACGCAGGGCGCGCACCAGGTCGCCCAGAAGTTGACCAGAACCACCCGCCCGCGATAGTCGGCGAGGTTGATTTGCCCGCCCCCGTATCGCTCGAGCACAAAGCTTGCCAGCGGCTCGCGGTTGTCGTGGTTGCTTTGGCCGGCGGCGTCGCTCGTGAAAAACACGCCGCCCGCCCACAGCAGCGCGGCGAGTACGTGAAGCGTCAAGGCAGCCCGCATATCCGTTTTTTCGTTGGTTTCATTGGTTTAATTGGTGTCGTTTGTTCCGTTGGCCGGGCTTTTAACTTCGGGTTTCGGTAACCTGATACCGCCAGCGAATCGTGCCCGCCGGTTCGGCGCCGCTAAAAAACAAGTTGCGGGAAATGTCCCGCGCCTGACCGGGCGGAATCCTGGCGTTGATGCGCTCATCGGCCTGGCCGATCACCGCGCAGGCACCGGCGTCATTCTCGTTCTCGCCCTCGCCCTGGCCCTGGCCCGGGCAGTCCAGCATGGTGATGCTGACCACGAGTTCCTTCAGCAGGATGGACGGATGGGCGTTCACCAGGCGCGCGTTAAACTGGTAGCTGCCGCCGTAGGCCGGGGCGATGACCGGGTTTTCGATTTTGATGTCGTCCACCGGCAGTTTTTGCCGCCCCTGCAGGGCGTCTTCCCGGGTGCCGAAGATGATGACCGCGGCGGCGATGCCCATCGCTCCGAGAATGCTGAACGCGGTTTTCGGAAAGTGGGTTGACATGTACAACAGGGCGATGACCACAACGCCCAGCAAAAGCCATTGCATTGATACGTTATCCGGTGGGTTGAATGGGCAAACCATAGCGGTTTGGCGGCCAATTCTCAACTTGAATTTGCCCCCGTTCGGGCGCATATTGCTGGTATCCTCAGGTTTTGCGAACTGTTGCGAACCGCCCCGAACCATCCATGAACAACGAAACCCTGGTCCCGCAATCCCAACGCGCCCGCATCAAGGAACTGGTGGAGCGCGCCTGGGCGGTCGAGCATCCCGAACTGGACGCCGCTCAAACCGAAGCCCTCAAGGCCACCATCAAGCGCAAACTGAAAGAGCAAAACGCCGTGCTGGTGGCGCACTATTACGTTGACGGCGCGCTCCAGGACCTCGCCGATGAAACCGGCGGCTGCGTGTCCGACTCGCTGGAAATGGCGCGCTTCAGCGACCGCCACGAAGCCGGCACCGCCATCGTCGCCGGCGTGCGCTTCATGGGCGAGACCGCAAAAATCCTGAGCCCGGCAAAACGCATCCTGATGGTCGAGCGCGAAGCCGAATGCTCCCTCGACCTGGCCTGCCCGGCGGATGAGTTTTCGCGGTTCTGCGACCGGCATCCCGGGCGCACGGTGGTGGTGTACGCCAACACCAGCGCCGCGGTCAAGGCGCGGGCCGACTGGGTGGTGACTTCGTCCATCGCGCTCAAAGTGATCAAGCACCTCCACGAGCAGGGCGAGAAGATAATCTGGGCGCCGGACAAATACCTCGGCGACTACGTGCAACGCAAAACCGGCGCCGACATGCTGTTGTGGCGGGCGTCCTGCGTGGTGCACGAAGAGTTCAAGGCCGAAGCGCTGCAAGGATTGATGAAGCAGCATCCCGGCGCCAGGGTGCTGGTGCATCCCGAATCCCCGCGGGAAGTGGTGGCGCTGGCGGACGTGGTCGGCTCAACCAGCCAGATCATCAACGCCGCCAAGGAACTGGACGCCACCGAGTTCATCGTCGCCACCGAGTCCGGCATCTTCCACAAAATGAAGGAAGCCGCGCCGGGGAAAAAGTTTTACGAAGCGCCCACCGCCGGCGAAGGCGCCACCTGCGAGAGTTGCGCCATGTGCCCGTGGATGAAAATGAACGACTTGCAACGCCTCGATAATATCCTGACCCTGGGCAGCAACGAAATCCTCATAGACGAGCCGGTCCGCAAAAAGGCCGAACGCTCCATCCGCCGCATGGTGGAGTTCGGGCGGCGGGCGCATTGATACCAGACCATTCAGTCGCTCAGTAATCTTGGGCAGACTGCACACCCCCGACCCCCGGACCAAACATGAAACTTTACGCCATCCGCATTTTTACCACCGACTGGGATCGCTCGGTGGACTTCTATGAAGAGACCATCGGCCTGCCCCTGACCTTCGTTGACCAGGCGTTTGCCTGGGCCGAGTTCGATCTGGGCGGCGCGCGGCTGGGGATCGAGGGGATGGACGCCGGCGCGCCGCAGGCGGACGAGTTGGTCGGGCGGTTCGTCGGCGTCTCCCTCGCCGTTGACGACATTGACCTCGTCTATTCGCAACTGGCCGCCAAGGGCGTGGCGTTCACCGGCCCCCCGGAAAAACAACCCTGGGGCGGCACGCTGGCGCATTTCAAGGATCCGGACGGCAATGTCCTGACGCTGCTCGGAACGTAACTTCTTGCGGCTCGTCATTCCTGTACAGGTTCACTCATTCACTGACAGCAAGAGAGTCCGGCTATCGCCGAACTCTCTTGCTGTCATTCCCGCAGGATTTTAGCGGGAATCCAGTCCAACCGGCGGCGTGGTCGCTGACTTTCTGGATTCCCGATACGATGAAAAATATGGTCGCTAACGCTCCCTATTTTTCTATCGTTCGGGAATGACACCGAGGGAGATTTTCTATAGACCGAGCGGCGTGCGCTCACAGTTTTCGCGCCAGACCCACGGGCAGGCCGGCAAGACGGCGGTACTCGCCGCTACTGAAGCGGCCGGGATTTTCCAGGTATTCGAGGGCCATATCGGTCATGTCGACGCCCCAGAATGGCCGCTCGCCGATCACCAGGGTCGGCACGCCGAACAGATCCCGTTGCGCGGCTTCTTCGGTGTTGGCGCGAAGTTGCGCCTTGACCCAGGGTTGGCCGATGAGTTCGTCGCCGTCCGCGGTTCCCTGCCGCCGGCAAAGCCCCTCCCAGTCTTCACGCCGGGTCAAATCCGCGCCGCCGGCGTAGAGCGCCCGGAAAATATCCGTGACGCAGTCCCGGCGGCAACGCAGGGCGACCGCCAGGCGCAAGGCCGGCAACGGATTGAACGGATGCGCCGGCGGAAATTTCATCGGAATGCCGTGCTTCTCGGCCAGCCACTGGCAGTGCTGGTAGGAAATCGTCCGCTTCGCCGGAATTTCCGCCGGGCCTTTGGCGCCCCAGTGTTTCAGCAGACCCGCCAGCAACACCGGGCGGTAGTTCCGCCCCAGGCGCGGATGATGGCGCAGCAACAACTCATGCTGCAAATACGCAAACGGCGAGATGAAATCAAAATACCAGTCGATTGCCACCCCGCCGGCATCGGGTTGGGTGGGCGGATGTGAGTCAGTAACGGGCATTTGTTGGGCTCAGGGCAGGGCGGGTCGGGTGACCGTAGTATAAATGGAGCGGATGATTTGCACACCATCGGCGGTTTTGTCCTGAATAACCCCCCAATGCCCCGGTTTGGGCGTTTCAGCCGAGGCATCGGCGAGAGCAAACCGGGGGCGCATTCCACGGTTTCCTGTATATTCGGTTGAATTTCAATGGCTTATAGCCGGTTTGAGCGTCGTCGCCATGGATCGAGACGCCCCGCTTGCATTGTATACAGTATACAATGTATGCTGTATTCAAGTACAAACCGATCCTTAATCAACACGGCACCATGCGGGAGGAAACCATGAAATTCAGTCATGCAATCAAGTCGGTCGCTGCAAGCGTACTGGCACTTTCACTCGTTATCTTGAGCGCTGCCCGGGCGGAGGAACCGCCGGTGGTGGTGGGCTATATCGGCTCGTTCGCCTCGGATACGGGTCTGAGCACCATTCGTGGCGCGGAAATCGCCATTGAAGAACTTAACGCCAAAGGCGGTGTTCTCGGCGGACGCAAAATCAAATTTGTCAAAGCCGATACCCGGGAAAACGTCTCGGAGGGAATCAGAGCATATGAGTACCTGAACGACGTCGAGAAGGCGGACTTCATCATCTCGGGCAGCATAGACGATGTGTCCCTGGGGTGGCTGCCGCGGATGGTTGAATATCGCACGCCAACCCTGGACACCTGGACTTCTTACGTCGGCATCATCGACAAAGTGGTCAACGAGTACGACAAGTACAAGATGTACTTTATGAATATCGCCTGCGACGAAGCGCTGGCCACGTTGTACGTGGATTTCGGCAAGGACGTTCTGGCCAAACAAAAAGGCTATAAAACCACCGTCATCCTGCAGGAAGACACCGCTTTTGGCGGCTCAATCGCCGGCCTCGTGGAGCAACTGCTGGCCCCCGAAGCGGGCATCGAAATCAAGGACAAGATCGTCTATGACACGAATACGGTGGACTTCGCGCCGGTCTTCAACAAAGCGGTCGCAACGGGAGCGGACTTCATCTACATCATCACTTCGGTAAAAAGCCAGGTGCCCGCTTCGCAGTACGTCAAACTGCAGGTTCCCATGCCGATGACCGGGGTCAACGTTGCCGCTTTTGGGCAAGACTTCTGGAACGACACGGGCGGCCTCGGCGAAGGCACATCAACCCTGAGCCCGTTGCCGTCGGTTGGGTTTGAGTTGGACGAGCGAACCGCAAAATTCCTCGCCAAGTACAAAGCCAAATACGGCGGCAACCGCCCCATCGTTCCGCATTTCAACGGCTATAACGCCTACTACGGCATTTACAACGCTTTTAACGCGGCGGAACGCGCCAAAGGATTCGCGCCGCTGGACCGGTGGGTCGAGGAGATGGAGAACGAGGATATTAAACTCTACAAAGATGGCAAGCTGTGGCTGCGTTACGGCTTCTGGAAGCCGGGCGAAATCGAACCGCGCACCAACCGCGAGTACACGCACAACCTGCGGTTCGACATCACCGCGCCTTACGATGACGGAGCGCCGGCGATGGTGGTGGTTCAGTGGTACGGCAACGGCGAGGCGGCGGTGGTTTATCCGCCGAAATACGCCACCGGGAAATTCCAGGAACCGTCGTGGCTTAAATAGCCGGTAGCGTTTTCACCATTGGCTCCTTACTCAGAGGGAGCAACCAATGGCGGCCGCGCAAGACCATTCCACGGGGGCCTGCCCGGGCTCCCGTGGAGGCCGCCCGCACCCCGGTAAATAATGCTTTCCCAAATCCTCGTTCAGGGGCTGTTGCTGAGCGGCCTGTACGCTTTGATCGCCGTGGGATTTACCATGATTTTCAGCGTCGGCAGGGTGCTGAATCTGGGATATGGTGTCTATATCATGCTCGGCGGCTATGCGTACTACTACACCGTTCAGGTGCTCGGCATGGCCAAGGTTGCCGGTTTCTTTTGCGCCATTTTGTCGGGGGTTGTTTTCGGCGTGCTGGTGTATGCGCTTTTGGTCCGGCGCTTCAAGGGCAACGCGGTCGCCATCGAAATTTCCACCCTGATCCTGGCGGTGGTGATGCAGTCACTGATCGTCCTGATTTTTTCGCCATCGCCAAAAACCATGTGGCCGCTGATTCCGGGCGTGTTGCGGATCGCCGGGCTGAACGTTACCTACAACATCCTGCTGGCAATGCTGACGAGCTGGCTGGTGCTCGGGGGATTGTTGCTGTACGTCAGTAAAACCCACGTCGGCCGCGCCATACGCGCGGTATCCATGGACCCGAAAGGCGCGATCATTTCCGGCATTGACCCGGACCGGATCAACTACATCACGTGGGGCCTTTCCGGGGCGTTGGGCGCCATCGCCGGCGTGTTTCTCGCAACCTACACCCAGCTCGACCCGGCCATGTGGGTGTTCCCGCTGATTATCGCCGTTGCGGTGGTCATCGTCGGCGGAATTGGCAGCATTATCGGCGGGCTCGTTGCCGCGCACATCATCGGTTTTATGGAAACCATCGTAACCACGTCGATCGCCGCTGAGTTGCGCGGCGTAACCACCATGCTGCTGATTATTATCGTGCTGGTCATCGTTCCCAAAGGATTGTTTGGGAGGGCGGAGATCTGATGCCCGGCTTGCTGGCGCGCCACAAAAAAGGCATTTCGGGCTGGCTGATTTTTGGCGTGCTGATGCTGATGCTGCCTCTTGCGGCGTCCACGGGCACCGTCCGCGTGTTCGTATTCGCCAATTTTCTCGCCCTGTTTGCGATGAGCTGGGACGTCATGTCCGGGCGCACCGGCTACATCAGTTTCGGACACCCCTTTCTCATCGGCATCGGCGGATATACCACGGCCATCCTGACGTATCACCTGGGCTGGCCGGTGTATTTTACGATTCCCATCGCCGTGGTAACGACCATGGTCGGCGGGACGTTGTTCTTCCTGCCGGCCCTGCGCACCAGGGGCACTTATTTTGCCCTGGTTACCCTTGCCTTCATGGAGCTGATGTACGGGCTGGTGCAGGTTATCGCCCCCGAAGTGACCGGCGGAACGCGCGGCTTGTCGGGCATACCTTCGATTCTGAGCGGCGCGATTCCCAACTATTACCTGTCGTTCGGCGCGCTGTTCGTTATCGGCTTTGGCCTGTGGCTGTTGTTTCAAACCAGGTTCGGCACCGCGCTGAGCGCGATCAGCATGGATGAAGACGCGGTCAAGGTGTCGGGCCTCAGCACCGTCAAACTGAAACTGTTTGCGTTTTTGGCCAGCGCTTTTGTGGCCGGAGTCGGCGGCGCCTTATACATTCATTATCTGGGCTCAATCGCGCCGCGCGGGCTGTTCGACATTAACTTCCTGTTCACCATTTTGGTGTCCGCCCTGCTCGGCGGTGCCGGCACCATCGTCGGCCCCATCATCGGCGCTTATTTTCTAACTTTCCTGCTGGAATTTTTGCGCCCGTACATTCCCGGCACCGAACGCTACCTGATATACGGCTGCATCGCCCTGCTGATTTATGTATACCGGCCGCAGGGCATCTATGACCTGATCGGCGGTTTGGCCGCCCGGCTGAAGACCGCGCTGGCCGGGAACGACCGATGAGCGTCCTGCTGGAAGCCCGCGGGCTGACCAAAACTTTCGGCGGGCTTGTGGCCACGGATAATTTATCGTTTCAGGTCAAGCGCGGCGAAACCCTGGGTTTGATCGGGCCCAACGGCGCGGGCAAAACCACCATCTTCAACCTGCTGATGAATGAGGTGCGGCCCAACGCCGGGCGGGTGTACATGAACGGGCGGGACATCAGCAAACTGCCCGTGCATATGCGCGTCAAACGAGGGCTGGTGAGAACCTATCAGGTGCCCAGGCCGTTCGCGCAAATGTCGGTTCTGGAGAATATCCGGGTCAGCATGATGCGCGACGATCTGCTCGACATGATCACCCGCCCGGCGGAACACGACCGTGAAACCGAACTGGCCGCCAGCGTCGGATTTGACGACAGCCATTTTCACAAACTTCCGGCGGAACTGGCCATGGGCGACCTGCGCAAACTGGAACTGGCCAGAACCCTGGCCACCGGCCCCCGGGTGCTTCTCCTTGACGAGGTTTTTGCCGGCCTGACCTTTGCGGAGATCGACAGGATATCCGAACTATTGCTGGCCAGGAAGCGCCACGGCATGACCTATATGATTGTCAGCCACGACCTTCGCTCGC
Source organism: Candidatus Poriferihabitaceae bacterium (assembly GCA_965212085.1). Lineage (GTDB taxonomy): Bacteria > Pseudomonadota > Gammaproteobacteria > Arenicellales > Poriferihabitantaceae > JAHRAW01. The sequence continues at coordinate 1,104,315 of OZ243042.1, forward strand.
TGGAGCCGCTGGTGGACCGGGTCATGGTTTTGTGTTTCGGAAAGGCCATCGCCGAGGGCAGTTTCGATGAGGTCATCAGGGATAAAGACGTGCAGGCCGCCTACCTCGGCATTGGCTGAGCGGGTCCATGGCGCTGCTTGAAATTGAAAATCTGCGCGCCTGTTACGGCAAAGCGCGCGCCCTGCACGATGTTTCATTGCGCGTTGAGGCGGGGCAGATTATCGCCATCATCGGCCCCGTGGGCGCCGGCAAATCCACCTTGATGGATTCGATAATGGGCCTGACCGAGGTCGAGGGCGGGGTGCGTTACGAGGGCCGCGATCTCGCCGCCTGCAGCCCTTCCCAAATTGTGCAAATGGGAATCGCCTGCGCCACCGAGCGGGGCAATTTGTTTCCGTACATGGGAGTGCGGGAGAACCTGCTGGTGGGCGCGTACACCGCGCGCCGGAATATCCGCGAAAGAATGCGGCGGGTGTTCGATTTGTTTCCGGTGCTCAAGGAGCGGCAGCAGCAGGAAACCCACACCCAGAGCGGCGGCGAGCGGCAGATGGTTTCCCTGGGCAGGGCCTTGATGGCCGACCCGAAATTGCTGCTGGTGGACGAGCCAACCATTGGACTTTCCCCCAAAGTGTGCATGGACATCGAGACGGTGTTGCTGAAGCTGAATCGGGATATGGGTTTGACCGTCGTCATCGCCGAACAAAACGTCAATTTCGCCATGCGTATCGCGCAAAAAATCTACCTGCTCGAAAACGGCACGATTACCCGCTCGGGCAGCCCGGATGAGCTGCAACGCGATGAAACCATCAAGAAAACCTATTTCGGCGGTTGAACGAGAGGCCGGAGATTTTGATTAGTTTGATTACGCGTCCGGGTCCGACAACGCGGCCACCTGTAACGCCAGGCCGTCCTGGACGTGATCGCGCATGGCCCCGGAAGCTTTGAGGGGGTCGCCTGCGGCGATGGCATCGCACAGGGCGTCGTGCCCGCCCAGTGATTTGCGCAGGTCGATTTTTTCAAGGGCGGCGAACAGGTGGAAGGAGGTGCCCCGATTCCAGATGTTGTCAAACATCTCAAGCAGGTAGCGGTTGCCGCTTTCCATCACGATGGCGCGGTGGATGGCGCGGTTGGCATTGAAATAATCAACGGCTTTGCGGGACTTGAGATTTTCTTCCCGGGCGATGAGTTTCCTGAGGCGGCGCACGCAGCCGGCGTCGGCGGTCCGCGCGAGAATGTGAGCGGCATGGCCTTCAATGGCCGCGCGCGCCTGATAAATTTCGTGGACTTCATCGGTGCTCAATTTGCGAATGATAAAGCCGGTACGGTCGATGGTTTCAAGGACGCCTTCCTGCTCAAGGCGCAGCAGGGCTTCGCGAACCGGGGTGCGGCTGACCCGCAGCTCGGCGGCGAGTTTTTCCTGGATGAGGCGTTCGTTGGGGGCAATATCCCCGCAACTGACCGCATCCAGAATTTGCCGGTAAATTTCATCGGCAAGGCGTGTTTTGACGGGCGTTATCTGTCTAAAAACCGGCATGGCGGTGCGCTACGGAGGGGTTATTCAACCTTCAACCGGCCGCCCGCGGCCATAAACGCGCCGCTCGGCGATAGGCCGCCGGGGTGGTTGTCATTCCGGGTTGTCGGATGATAACATACTGTATACAGTATACATTATACATTTTTCAGGAGGCAGATATAAATGTGCGGGATAGCGGGGCGGATTCTATCAAACTTGGGGCGGGTCGGTGAGGACTTGGTGAAACTGATGGATGCCCAGGAACACCGGGGCGCCGATTCAACCGGATTCGCCCTGTACGGGCCGCCCCGGGAGGACGGCTACGTGGTGCGCGCGATGGTCGCTTCGCGCGCTCAACTGAGCGCGGATTTGGACGATTTTCTGTATCTCCTGAAACAGCATCAGTCGGATTTCCTCGAAGAGCCGACCTGGGACCAGTCCGCGGACCGGCACGTCTCGGTCAGGATGTTGATCCGGGACCCCGGCGATCTGCCGGCCTGGTCGAAGGCCGCCGATGAAATATCGTCCCGCATTGAAATCCAGTCGGTGGGCCGCTCTTTGGAAATCATCAAGGATACGGGCTGCGCGCAAAGCGTGGCGGAAAAACACGGGGTCAACGACATGCTCGGCAGCCATGGCCTCGGACACGCCCGCCTGGCCACGGAATCTTCCGTGCTGCCGACCGCGAGCCATCCCTTCTGGGCGCGCCCTTTCGCCGACACCGCGATCGTGCACAATGGTCAGATCACCAATTACTTCACCTGGCGGGAGAAGCTTGAGCGCGAGGGCTATCATTTCATGACCGAAAACGACAGCGAACTCATCGCCGTGTGGATTTCCGATCAAATGAGCCGCGGGCTGACCCAGCAGCAGGCGTTGCGCAAATCCATAGTGGAAATCGACGGGGTCTTTACCTATCTGATTTCCGACCGGCACAGCATGGGATTTGCCAAGGACCGCTTTGCCATCAAGCCGCTGGTTACGGTCGAAAGCGGCGGCGAAATGGCGGCGGCAACCGAGGAGCAAGCGGTTCGCATGATCTGCGACGAAAAGATCGCCGTCACCAATTACGACGGCCCCGGACAAACCCGGGTGTGGGCGGTCAACGAGCACAGAGCGGCGGCATGAGCGGAGCGGCGGTAATGCAAATACAAGCGGGCGACCGCCCCATCCGTGAAGTAAACCGGGAAATCAACGCCGCGGTTGCCGCCGGCCGGCGCGTGCTGGTGACCGATACGCGGTCCCGGCACAACCTGGGCATCGGGCTTTCGCAAAGCGCCGATATTCGTTTTGAAGGTAGCGTGGGGTACTACTGCGGCGGCCTCAACAACGGCGGAACCGTGGAAATCGCCCAAAACGCCGGGTGGGCCGCGGGGGAAGCGATGGCCTGCGGGGAGATTCGCATAAACGGCTATGCCGGGATGTCCTGCGGCGCCTCCATGCTGGGCGGGATCATCCACGTCAAGGGCGACAGCGGCCCCCGTTGCGGCGTGGCGATGAAGGGGGGGGATATTATCGTTGAAGGGAAGATCGGCTACCTGTCCGGTTTCATGGCCCACGCCGGCCGCATTATTGCGCTTGGCGGCGCCGATGACGCTTGTGCCGATTCATTGTGGGGAGGGCAGGTATGGGTTGCCGGTCCGGTCAAATCCCTTGGCGTCGACAGCAAAGTGGTGGAGCCGCAGCAAAGCGAGGTTGACGCCGTAGAGGAGCTGTTGCGCCACCGTGGTTTGGGGGATCCATCGCGGGACTGGAAAAAAATCGTCGCGGCCGAGCGGCTGTGGCACTTTGAAAGCCGGGACGCCGGCGCATGGTTGATGATATGAGCAACGAGCGATACGACTATCCTTTTGAGATGCCCGGCGAAGAGGCCGTGGGCATGCAGGATGGCCTGATGACGGGCCGCACCATCGGCGCCCCGGCTTCATATGAACGCGGCGGGTCAACCCGCTGGACGCCCGAAGCGATTTCCGAAGTGCACGCCCTGTCGAAGCTCGGCCGCTACCAGATTCGCGGCTTCAACACGTTCAACAAGCGCATGCCGACCTTCGATGACCTGACCTTTGTGCCGGCCACCATGACCCGCCTGCCGCTGGAGGGCTATCGTGAAAACTGCGACACCCGCACGCTGCTGGGTGCCGGCCGCGGGCTGGCGGAAAAGCCCATCGAACTGAGCATCCCCGTGTACATTGCCTCCATGTCATTCGGCGCGCTGTCGGCCAACGCAAAGGCGGCGCTGGGATACGGGGCATCCAGGGTCGGCAGCATGACCTGCACCGGCGAAGGCGGCATGCTGGAGGATGAGCGGGAAGCATCGCAAAGGCTGGTGTACCAGATGACGCCGTCGCGTTATATGCTTGACCTTGAACACCTGCGCAAGGCCGACGCCATCGAGATCGTGGTCGGGCAGGGCGCCAAACCCGGAACCGGCGGTGTGCTGCTCGGCATGAAAGTGTCCGAGCGGGTGGCCAGAATGCGCTCCCTGCCCATCGGCGTGGACCAGCGTTCCACCGTGCGCCATCCTGATTTTATGGGCGCGGATGATATGCAGGTCAAAATAGAGGAGCTGCGCGAAGCCACCGATTACCAGGTTCCCATTTTTCTGAAAATGGGGGCGACCCGGCCGCGGTACGACGTGGCGATTGCCGCCAAGACCGGGGTGGACGTGGTGGTGGTTGACGGCGCCGAAGGCGGCACCGGCGCCTCCCCGGAGTTATTGCTGGACCACACCGGCATCCCGACTATTTCAGCGATTCGCGCGGCCCGGGAGGCGCTGGACGAATGCGGCATGAGCGGCAAGGTTTCCCTGGTCATCTCCGGCGGCATTCGCTCCGGCGTTGACGTCGCCAAATGCCTGGCGCTGGGCGCCGATGCGGTGATGATCGGCAACGCCGCGATGATGGCGCTCGGCTGCAATTCCCCCCGCTACGGCGCAGACTACGCGGCGCTCGGCACCGCTCCGGGCAAATGCCATCACTGCCATACCGGCCTGTGCCCGGTGGGTATCGCCACCCAGGACGAGAAGTTGTCGGAGCGCATGGATGTGGCCGCCGGCGCCGAGCGGGTGGCGCGTTTTCTAACGGCGATGACCATGGAAGTCTCCCTGCTGGCCAAGGCCTGCGGCAAATCATCGGTGCATAATCTTGAAGTCGAAGACCTGCGGGCGATGTCCCTGGAAGCGTCCGCCTTCACCGGGGTCAAAATGGCGGGGCTTGATCGCCCCTTCGATTGGCGGGATTCACGGTGAACGAAAATGCCGGGTAAAAAAGCCCCCACCCAAATGGATGCCCGGGGTTTGGCGGTCACGTGTCATTCATCCGCGCCCCTGGAAGGCTATGAAAAAGCCCTCAAACAGTCCCTCGCTTACGTCGGCGACCCCATCGAGACGATGCGCGGTACGCTGGAAAACAACCCCGAATTCCTGCTCGGGCATATCTTCATCGCCAGCCTCGCCCTGATGATGACCCAGCGCTCCGAGCTTTCCCTCGCCGACCAACATCTTCAAGCGGCGCAGGCGTTGATCCATCACGGCAATGACAGGGAAAAGCGCCTGCTGGCGGCGGCGCGGCAGATGCGCGAAGGGCGCTGGGGCGAAGCAAGCCGGACCTGGGATCTGCTGCTGACCGAATACCCCCGCGATGCGCTGGCCATACAACTCGGGCATCTGACGGATTTTTACTGCGGCGACAGCCTCAACCTGCGCGACCGCATTGCCCGGGCCATCGGCCATTGGGACGGCGACGTGCCCGGCTATTCCTACGTGCGCGGCATGTTTGCCTTTGGCCTTGAAGAGTGCAACGAATTCGACAAAGCCGAAGCCTTTGCCCGCGAGGCGCTGGAGATCGAGCGCCGCGATTGCTGGACGATACACGCGCTCGGCCACGTCTGCGAGATGCAGGGCCGTTATGAGGAAGGCATCAAAATGTACCGGGAGAGAATTGCTGACTGGACCCCGGACAACAGTTTTCGTTACCACAACTGGTGGCATCTTGGGCTTTATTATATGGAGCAGGAAGATTTTGCCGGGGCATTGCAATTGTATGACGACGAAATCCTGCCCCAGCCTTGCGATATTTCACTGCAACTTTGCGACGCATCGGCTTTGCTCTGGCGCCTGGAATTGCAGGGGCTCGAACTGGCCGAACGCTGGGAGCGACTGGCCGGTATGTGGGCGGGCACGCTGAACTGCGAGCAGGGCTACTACGCGTTCAATGACCTGCACGCCATGATGGCGTTCGTCCGTGCCGGGCGGGCGGACAACAGCCGGGAATTGCTGGCCACGGTCAGGGCGGTGGCGGGCGGGGACCACGGTACCAACTCAATGATGTCCGCGGAGGCGGGCCTGCCGGCTTGCGAGGCCATCATCGCCTTCAGCGAGGCGCGCTACGACGACGCCATCGAAAAACTGATGCGCGTGCGGCCGCTCGCCAGCCGTTTCGGCGGCAGCAATGCCCAGCGGGACGTTCTAACCCAGACGCTGCTCGAATCAGCCCTGCGCGCAGGGCGCAACTCCCTGGCCCGCAGCATACTCAACGAGCGCAAAACGCATAAGGCGAACACCCCTTTAAGCAGGCGGTTCAAGCGCAAACTGGCGTCGTGACCCCGGTGCCGGTGGCCGGCGGCATGGTCACGCCGTTCACGACTACCACAAGATCGCCCCGCCTTCATCGTGTAGCACGGCGTCGGCTTCGATTTCCACCATCATGCCCGGAACCGTAAGCCCCGCTTCAACGCCGCTGGTCACCGGGTTGATGCCGGCGAAAACCTCGCCGTGGGCGCGCACAAAATCACCGGCCTTGCGGATGTCGGCGAAAAAAGCCCGGGTGCGCACCACGTACCGCAACTCGGCGTCCAGCTGGCGCAGCGCGTCTTCGATGCGCTTGAAAATAAATATGGACTGGGCGTAAGTATCTCCCGGCGCGTGCAGCTGGCCGCTCGGTTCAATGGCCGTGGTGCCGGCCACGTAGATAAAAGGCCCTACGCGCCTGGCCCGGGAATAGGCGCCGATTTCTTCAAAACGGCCGCCGCTGGAAACCCTGGAAACGGGCATTGGTGAACGCCCTCAGGCGCGTTCGCCGGCGGCTTTGGCGGCGGCCCGCAGGGCGCGCATCTCTTCCGCCGCAAGGGTGATTTCATCCACCGACAGCAAACCGCTTTGACCGAGCACACACGGCACCCCCAGCACCACGCCGCGCATGCCGAATTCGCCGTCGAGCATCACCGATACCGGCACCGCGCCCGCCTTCGCCCCGCGGATGTGTTCGAGCAACTCGATGGTTGCGTGGGCCGGGGCCACGGTCGCCGAACCGGTTTTTCGCAAGGCCGTGACCCGGCCGCCGCCGTCCACGGTATCACGGACACAGGCCGCAATCGTAGCAGCGTCCAGCCAGTCCTGAAGCGGCCGGCCGCGGATGCGGGCGCGCGACGCAACCGGCACCATTTCATCGCCATGGCTGCCCAGCGTGACCGCTGCCACGTCCCCCACCGGCACCCCCGCCGCCCGCGCCAGGGCATGGCGAAAACGGCCGCCATCCAAAGTCCCGGCCATGCCGAGCACCCGGGTGCGGGGAAAGGTGGTTGCGCGCAGCATCTCAAGGGTCATTTCATCCAGCGGATTGGTAATCACCACAACCACCGCCGCCGGCGCATGGACGCGGACCGCTTCGCCCGCAGCGCGAATAACGCGGCGGTTGATATCGAGCAGGTCAACCCGCGTCATTCCGGGTGAACGGGCTTTGCCGGCGCTGACCACCACCACGTCGGCGCCCGCCAGCAGCGCCGGATTAACGCCGCCGCTGATGCGCGTGGCGCTGCGGGAAATTCCGGAAGCGTGGTTAAGGTCCAGCGCCGTCGATTCGGCGACGCCCGGCGCGATGTCGATGAGCACGATTTCTTCGGCCAGGCCGAGGTTGGCGCCGAGATGCGCAACGTTCGCGCCGACCCCGCCCGCGCCGAAGAGCGCAAGACGCGAAAGCCTGCGCGCGCCGGCAAGGGTCGCCGGCCGCGGGGTTACCCAGCGCGGATTGCGCCGCTGCAGCGCACGCCGCATGGCCGTTGCCCCGTCAATTCCGGCGCACGCCGGTTTTTCCAACGGCCCGTCCAGCAGATCTATGGCAAGCCGTTGGGCGGTGTCCCGCGCCATGGCGGTGACGATGCTGCCGGGCATTACCTCAATGATCCGCCGCCCGCGCTGATGGGCCTCGGTAACCAGCCGCTCGGTGATCAACGGCCGCCGCGGCATCAGGCGCTTTTCCCGGTGACCGCGTTGATGGCCGCGCACGCCGCATCAATCGCGGTGGTGACCGAATCTTCGCTGCCGCAAAAGAACAACCGGCCAAAACGCCCCACGGCGCGCACTTCGACGATGTCAATGTTGGCGCTTTTTTCGGCATCGTTGGCCGCTTCGGCAATGTACGCCGCCGGCGCGCACTCCACGATGCCCAGGGTTTGACCGGGCACCACCATGGCACCTTTGCGCCACTTGTTCAGCAACTGCGCCTGATGGGGCTCCACCGAAGTGATCACCTGGGTTGATTCTATGCCGGGCTTCAGGCGGTCGGTGATGCGCAAACCGAGTCGCTCAAGAATGGCGTCGCGGGCCGAACTGATTTCCGCGTTGGAAGGCGAGCGCAGGATGAAAAAACCGAATTCGCGCTCTACGATTTGCGTCGCCGCTTCCACCGAGCTTGCCTTGAGGGCAATGTCAATCAGGGTAAACACGCTGTTGCCCGGTGCCAACTCCCCGATCAGGGCGGTATCCCCGGCCAGCGGTATCGAGCCTTGCACCGTCGAACCGACGTAGGCGGCGAAGCGCGGCTGCAGCCGGTCTATTTGCAGCAGCGCCCGGATCGTCAGGTTGTCGCCGGCGCGCATTATTTATACACCTCGTTGATGTCTCGCCACGGGCGCGATTCCCAGGCAACGCGCTTGATGTTGATCAGGTGCAGGGCGGTCACGTTGTCGGAAACAATGGAACCGGACGAGGTTCCGGTGCCGAGCATAAAACTTGGTTCGAGATCGGTGGAAAAACCCATGCCGCCGAAGATTGCCGGGGTGTTGACCAGCACCCGGTTGGTGGGAATTTTGCTGAACCGGGCCACCACCTTCGGGTCATCGCAGTGAATGACCGACGAATGCCCCCACCCGCCAAAACGGGCGATGCGGTTGCACAGCTCCATTCCTTCCTCGACGTCCCGGCATTCATACCAGGCCAGCACCGGGTTCAGTTTTTCCGCGGACAAGGGGGAGCGCCGGCCCACTTCGCTTTGCTCGGCGATGAGCACCCGGGTTTGCGGCGGCGCGTCAAAATCCGCCAGTTGGGCGAGGCGCCGGGGCGACTGGCCCACGTGTTCCGGGTTCATTCGGTTGCGATCATCGAAGATAACCCGCGCCAGCCGGCCGGCTTCGCTCGCCGAGCAAAAATACCCGCCCTGCAACTTCATTTCATGGCGCAGTTGGGTTGCCAGCGCGCGGTCCGCGACCACCGCCTGCTCGGCAACACAGGCCGTTCCATAGTCAAAACATTTGGACGCCACTATCATCGAAGCCACCTCGCCGAGGTCGTCTGCTTTGGAAGCATGCACGTAACAAGGCACGTTGCCCGCGCCGACCGCCAGCGTCGGTTTGCCGGATGAATAGGCCGCCTTGACCATCGCCGGGCCGCCGGTGGCCATGATCACCGAGATGCGCCGATGCTTCATCAATTCCGTGGTCCCCTCGATGCTGACCTCCTCCAGGCACTGGATGAGGCCCGCCGGAGCGCCGAGCTGTTGCGCGGCGCGGGCCATTACCTCAACCGTGGCGGCACCGCAGCGAACCGCGCGCGGATGCGGGGCGCAAATAATGGCGTTGCCGGATTTCACCGCGGACAACACCTTGAAAATAACCGTCGAAGTCGGGTTGGTGACCGGCACCAGCGCCGCCACCACGCCCATGGGTTCGCCGAGCGCCGCGACTTTGGTGACTTCGTCCTGCCACAACACGCCGAGGGTTTTCACGCCGGCGAGCCACTCGGACACCGCCAGGGCATTGAACAGATTCTTGACGCGCTTGTCTTCGGCGTTGCCGTAGCCGGTTTCCTCCACCGCCATCCGCCCGAGTCGGGCGGCTTCCGGCTCTATGGCGCGGGCCATGGCCTGCACGATCCGGTCAATGACTTCGGGGGAAAAACGCTGAAACTCGCGGTAGGCGTCCCAGGCTTTTTTTGCCGCTGTGCGGGCCGCTTCGATGGACTTCAAATCCGCATCCATCAGCTTTCTCCGCGAGCCATGGCGTCGAGGGCGCGACGCGATTCATCAAGGGATGCGGAAGCCACCCCCATGGCCTCCATGCGCCGTCCGGAGCCGGCAAGGTCGCTTTCGGCGAGGGTCATGGCGAGGGCGATCATCGCCCGCGTCAGCGGCGCCTCCACCTCGGCAATGCGGGCCAGGTTTTCAAGGGGAACCAGCGAACCGACCACCGCACAGCGCAACATTCCCAGCGCCTCGGCGGCATCCGGCAGCGGCCTGCTGCCGGAGTCGGACGGTGTTCCGGCATGGGCGTCAATCCACTGTTCGGTATCCGGCAAGTCGCGCACGCCGAAACTCGAAGCCACCGCACGGCGTTCCGCCGCCAGGGCTTCGATGACGTCGAGGTGCCGTTCTCCGAGCAGCTGCCGGAAGGTGTTGTTCTCGTCCAACGGTTCGGCCTCCGGGGGTACGCCGGGCCGCCCTCCGGGCGCGGCCGGCCCGCCCAAAAGCAGGGCGGGTGTTTCGACCAGCCCGCTGCCGTCGGCGAAACTGCTGTGCAGCACCGAGCCGGCATCAACGATATGGGGGAAAAAAGTTTTCAGCCCCGCGATCACGTCCGCCTGCCGGTGCGGCAAGGTGGCGGCTGCGGCCTGCGGGCAGGCGCTCAGGTGTATGGCGGCGCCTTGTTGTTTGTGCCAAAACGGCAGGTTCTGACATTCAACCACGGTAACATCCGCCTGACAGCCGCCGACTCGCAGCAGCCACTGGGTTTCGATGGCGCCGAACGAACGCGCCGGTGCCAGCACCAGCACCTGGCCGTCGCGTGCGCGCCCGGCCAGCATCATGGCGCAGGCGCGCTGCTTGTGCACCGGGCCGCTCAGAAAAATCAGATCGGCGGCATCCACCACGGCGTCAAGACGGGCGGTGGTGGTGATGGACGGCGCGTTCGCCTGATCAATCTGGAAAGTGCCGACCGGGCCTTCGCCCCGCAAACTGATTCCGCCGCGCCGCGCCAGTTCATCCAGTTCTTCGCCCGAGGCGGAAAACAAGGTAACGGCCGCGCCTTTGGCGAGACAAAGCGCCGCGATCATCTGCGCTTCCGGCGCCCCACCCAGCACCGCAACGCGCTCGAACCGGCGGCGGGCGTCGGTTTGATGGGCGTCACGGCCGTGCGCGGACACCGCGTCGGCGAATTGCGTGAATTCAGCAGTGCTCATGGGTTATGAGCTTTGGGCGGCGATCCGGCGAGCCCGGGGTCTAGCTATGGGGCATCCGGTCACTCCGCCGCGCCGCTGCTCAAGGCCTGCAACAGGTCTTCGACTTCGTTGTGGGGCCGCGGGATTACGTGCACCGCCATCACCTCGCCGACCTTGTTGGCGGCGGCGGCGCCGGCGTCAATGGCCGCTTTGACCGCGCCCACCTCGCCGCGAATCATCGTCGAGACCAAGCCGCCGCCGGTTTTGGCGTGACGGGCAATGCTTACGTTGGCGGCTTTGACCATGGCGTCGGCTGCTTCGATGGAAGCCACCATTCCACGGGTTTCAATCATGCCAACAGCGGTGTGGGACATATCTGATTTCTGTGCCATTTTATTTCCTCTCTGTGGGTTTAGTGCGGCGTTTGGCGCCGCTGTCAATTGAAATTTCATCGATGATGGCGACCGAGACCGCGTCAATCGCCAGGCCCGCAACGCCGGCGGGCAAACGCGCCGCGGACCCGGTCACGACCAGCAGAAGGTCTCCCGGCCCCGCGCCGTGACGGTCCGCCACCACCACGCCCGGCTCGAGCACTTTGCCCGCGCCGTCTTCGACATTTACCAGCAGCAACGCCAGCCCGCCCAGTTCATCAATCTTGAGGGTCGCCGTCACCGAACCAATTACGCGCGCGATTTTCATTTCAGAAGTTCCTCAGATAACGATCCGTTTCCACCCGGGTCACTTGTTGGGAGACAAACTCCAATTCGCGTTCCGCCTGCTGCATGAGTATGGTCAGGCGGTCTTCCCCGAGGACGCCGGGCAAAAATTCCGACTCTCGAGCCAGTTCCAGGGCGCTTCCCAGGTCGGTTGGGATGGGTTCCCCCACGCCTTGCGCGGCTTCCGCGTAGGCGTTGCCGGTGGTCATCTGGCCGGGTTCGCGCTTTTGCTCGACGCCATCCAGGCCGGCGGCGATTTCACAAGCCAGCAGATAATAGGGATTGCAATCCGCCGACCCATCGCGTTTTTCAACCCGCACGGCGTTGTCGGCGCCCGCGATCACGCGCAAGCCGACGGTGCGGTTATCCGGGCCCCAACTGTTGTTGACCGGGCAGAAGGAATAGGGCGTGCGGCGGCGGTAGGCGTTGGGTGTGGTCGCGCTGACCACCGCCATTTCAGCCATCCGCCGCTGCAGCCCGGCCAGGTAGGCGCGTCCGACAGCCGACAGTTTGCCGTTGTCGGCGAACTGATTCACGCCGTTTTTCCACAGCGAATGGTGGGTGTGGAAACCATTGCCCGACTGGTCGGCAAACGGTTTGGCCATAAAGGTCGCCAGATAATCATGGCGCATCGCCAGATCCTTGACCAAACTGCGGAACATAACGGCGCGGTCGGCGGCCTGCAACGCCTCGCCGTAGCGTATATTCACTTCCACCTGGCCCGGCGCATACTCAGGGTTGGACTGTTCGATGGGGATTCCCATGGCGTTGATATGCGTGCGGATTGGCCCCAGCACGTGCTCCATCTCCGCAGCCCGGTTGAGGCTGTAGACCTGAATTCCCCGGTCGCGGGGCAGGCTGGTCTGCGGGTCCAGCAGGTAAAACTCCAGTTCGGCGCCCACCTTGACCTCAAACCCCAGCCCGGCGGCGCGTTCAACCTGCTGGATCAGCGCGCCACGGGGGTCAATGGGCACCGGTCGGTGGTCCGTGCCTTCGGTGCGCCCCATGCATACCGCAACACCGGGCTCCCAGGGCGACGCCATCGGCTCAGAGAGCGGGAAAATGTGCATATCGGGATAGCCGTTGTCCATGTTGACGTACGGCGTGTCCCAGATATCCGAAGTCATGTCCATCACAAACAGCACCATGGACAACGCATTGCCGGCCTCGCAGACGGTGGGCCAATGGCTGGCCGGGATGCGCTTGCCGCGCATGATGCCGTTGAGATCGCCCACGCCCATGGCCACCGTGTGGGTGCCCTGGGGCAGCGCAAAAGCATCGCTGGTCATGGCGCGGCGTTTCCCCGGATTTGGCCGGAATGCGGCGATCTGTTCGCCCGGCGGGAATTTCTGTATACTGTATACATAGTCCAGCGGTATGCTATAAAGAAAATCCGGTAAATGCAAGGGCAACCTGGGTGGTTAAACCAAAAAACAGCGACGTGGTGGTGGTGGGGGCCGGTATCAGCGGCGTCATGAGCGCGCTCAGCCTCCTCCAAAAAGGGCACAACGTCTCCCTCATAGACCGCTGGGAACCCGGCCACGGGCGCGCCTCGTCCAGCGATTTCAACCGCGTCATTCGCTCGATTCACGGCAAGGACGCGTTTTATACGCGCTGGGCGCGCGACGCGAGGCTGCGCTGGCTGGAACTGCAGGCGGAGCTTGGCTGCACGATCTACGTGGAGTGCGGCGCGTTGGTGCTGGCGGGCAAAGGCCATTCCGACTGGGAAGACGCCACCGCGGACACTTTTGTGGAAGTGGGCGTACCCCACAGCCGTTACGAGGCGGACGAGTTGCGGATTCGCTTTCCCCAGTTTGACTGCGGCGGCATCGCCTACGGCTTGTATGAACCGGAAGCGGGCCTGCTGATGGCGCACCGGATCGTGGTCGAATCGGTCAAATTATTTCAGCGCCGCGGCGGCGCTTTGTTGCGCGGCGGGGTGGTTACCGATGACCGGGAAAAATTGCTGTTTGAAGGCAAACCCCTTGAAGCGGACCTGATCGTGGTCGCCACCGGCCCGTGGCTCGGCGACATGTACCCGCGAACGGTGCGCCCCATCAGCAAAGTGGTGCGTCAGAACATCATTTACACCTCAACCCCGGAAGGCGACTGCTCCTACGACGCCGGCAACATGCCCTGCTGGATAGACCATGAAGCGAGCGCCTACGGGGTTCCCTCCGTGGAAGGCCACGGCGTCAAGGCGGCCATCGCCTGGAGTGAGACCGTCATTGATCTGGATAACGATGAGCGCGTGGTCGATCAGGCCACCTTCACCCGCACCCGGCAATACCTGCGGCGCCGGATTCCGGGGTTGGTGGGGCAGCGCGCGGTGGACCAAAAAGCCTGCCAGATTGCCATGACTCCGGACACGCATTTTATTATTGACCACCACCCGGAGTATGAAAACGTGCTGCTGGTCGGCGGCTGTTCGGGGCATCTGTTCAAACACGGGCCGGTTTTGGGGGATTTCGTCGCCGGGGTCGGCGTGCATGAATTCGGCACCGCAAAACGCTTCAAACTCGGCCGGCGGCACAGCCTGGCCCTTGGCGATTCGCCATCGGGCCGATAATCCCGATAGCCCGCGGAATGTGCTTCGCCGCCGCGATTGTCTATAATCCGCCGTTCCAAGCCCACCACCCAGGCTCACCCCGAAGCCGTGGCCGAAAATCAGATGACCCAAAAAATCGTTTGCGCCCTGTATAAATTCACCGCGCTTGAAAATCTCGAAGCGTTGCGGCTGGGGTTGTTGGCGGTGATGAAGGACAACGGTGTGCGCGGGACGGTGTTGTTGGCCGGGGAGGGCGTCAACGGGACCATTTCCGGCGGGCGTGGCGGCGTTGATGCGGTGTTGTTGTGGCTGGGCCGGTGGCCGGGGCTTGACGGCATTGAGCCCGGGGAGTCGTTCACCGATGCTGCGCCGTTCAGGCGCACCCGGGTCAAACTCAAGCGGGAGATCGTCACCATGGGCGTGGCCGGCATTGACCCCCGCCGCTCCGGCGACCACGTTGACCCGCAGGACTGGAATGCGTTGTTGGATGACGACGACGTCCTGGTGATCGACGTTCGCAACGAGTATGAGGTGAAGATCGGCGCGTTCGAGGGCGCGCTCAATCCCGGCACCACCAACTTCCGGGAATTCCCCGGCTTTGCCGACGCGCACCTCGACCCGCGCAAACACAAAAAAATCGCGATGTACTGCACCGGCGGCATCCGCTGCGAGAAGTCCACGGCCTACCTGAAGCAGCGCGGGTTTGATCAGGTGTTCCACTTGAAGGGCGGAATCCTGAAATACCTTGTGTGCGTGCCCGAAGCCGAATCGCGATGGCGCGGGGAATGTTTCGTGTTCGACGAACGGGTGGCCGTAGATCATCAGTTGAACCGGGGTGGTTACGATCAATGCCACGCCTGCCGCGCGCCGATTTCCGAGGCCGACAAGCGCAGCGACCAATACCTCCCCGGCGCCGGCTGCCCGCACTGCCATGCGCGGGTATCCGCCGCCGACCGGGCGCGCTTTTTGCAGCGGCAAAAGCAGGTTGAACTGGCGGCCGACCGGGGCGTGGTTCACATCGGGCCCCAAGCCATGGCCGGGCGGGTGAAGTCAGGGGAAAAAACCGCCCGGCGCTAACACTCGCCTCCGGCCCGCCGGTCCGGTTTTCCCGGCGCCAGAATCAGGGCGACCCCGAACAGGATGATGGCGCCGCCGACCAACGCCCGGGCAGCCGGTATTTCGTGCAGCCACAACCACGCCATGATGATGACGAACACCGGCTGCAGGAACAAAAAACTGGTGACGATTCCGGCCGGCAGTTTCGACAGGGCGTAGAACCACAGCAAAAAACCGATGCCGCTGGAAAAAACGCCCATGGCGGCGATGGACAACAACGCGCCGGCCGGCGCGTCGAGGGCCGCGTCAACGGCTTGCGGGAGCAGGTACAACAATGGCAGGGTGCCGGCGATGCTGGTGCAGGCGGTCATCGTCAACGGCGAGTAACGGGCGAAAAAGGGTTTCTGAAAAACGAAGTAGATGGAGATCGAAAACACCGCGATCAACAGCATGAGGTAGCCGGCGAATTCGCCCTCGGCGCCTTTGCCGAAGGTGATCAGCGCGACCCCCGCGAGGCTGATGCCGATGCCGCCCCAGGCCGCTTTGGACAGTTTTTCGTGCAGGAACAGGCGCGCCAGCAAACTGACGAAAACCGGGTTGGCGGCGATGATCATGGAGGCGGCGCCGGCTGCGACCCGCCCGAGTCCGTGCACAAACAACAGTTGGTAGATGGTGATTCCCAGTACGCCGAGCAAAAAAATCAGCGGCAAGTCGCGCCGTTTCGGCAGCGCAAAGCGGCCCATGACGAACAACATCAAATAAAAAACGCAGGCCACCAGATAGCGCAACAATACCACCTGTTCGGCGCTGAAATACGGCAGCACCGCCTTGCTGGCCGGAAACGCAAAAGCCCACAGCAACACGGTTGCGAGCGCCGCCAACAGCGGTTTTTTCCGGGAAATCATTGCGGTCACCGGTTCATCGCGCCCGCCGGTTGCGAAGCGCGCAAAGAGAAATACCCATCGGTGGCGGAATTATAGTCACTCTCCCGACCCGGATGATGGCGGTTTTCGGCACCGCACCTGAAGCGCGCCGGCGCGCCGGGTCAGCATTTTTGCCGCACATTTCGTACATTCACGGCAAATGCCGCCATAATACCCGCCCCATGAAAGATCCCGCGGACAATCTTGAGGCGTACCTGGTGGGCGGCGCGGTGCGCGACCGCTTGCTCGGCCTTGAGGTGCGCGACCG
Organism: Candidatus Poriferihabitaceae bacterium; assembly: GCA_965212085.1. Lineage (GTDB taxonomy): Bacteria > Pseudomonadota > Gammaproteobacteria > Arenicellales > Poriferihabitantaceae > JAHRAW01. The sequence continues at coordinate 1,120,763 of OZ243042.1, forward strand.
GGACTGGGTAGTGGTCGGCGCGACCCCGAAGCGCATGCTGGAGCGGGGATTCAAACCGGCCGGGGAGGACTTCCCGGTGTTCCTGCATCCGCACAGCGGCGAGCAATACGCCCTCGCCCGGCGCGAGCGCAAAACCGCGAAGGGCTATAAAGGTTTCGACGTCATCAGCGACCCGGACATCACCCTGGAGCAGGATCTGCAACGCCGCGACTTGACCATAAACGCCATCGCCATGGACGCACGGGGCAACCTGATCGACCCCTTTGACGGCGCCGGCGATATTGCGCGGCGCACCCTGAAGCACGTCTCCCCGGCGTTCAGCGAAGACCCGGTGCGGGTGCTGCGGGTGGCCCGTTTCAAGGCCCGGTTTCACCAAATGGGGTTCAGCGTGGACCCCGCCACCCAAGCGTTGATGACGCGCATGGTGGACAACGGCGAAGTCGATGCGCTGCAGCCGGAGCGGGTGTGGCGGGAGTTGCACGGCGCGCTTTGTGAGGCCGGAAGCGCGCGCTTTATCAACGAACTGCGGCAATGCGGCGCCCTTGAAAAAGTCCTGCCGGAAGTGGACGCCCTGTTTGGCGTGCCGCAACCCGTCGAACACCATCCCGAACGCGACACCGGCGTCCACGTCATGCTGGCGCTGGATGCGGCGCACCGGTTGAGCGACGACCCCAGGGTGATCTTTGCCGTGCTGACCCACGACCTCGGCAAGGCGCTGACCCCGGAAAACGCGCTGCCCGCCCACCGCGGCCATGAAAAATCCGGGCTGCGCCTGGTGGAGGCGATGTGCGAACGCCTGCGCGCCCCGGAAAAATATCGCAAACTGGCGCTGCGGGTATGCGAATATCACCTGCACCACCACCGCATGCAAACCCTCAAGCCGTCAACGGCGCTGACCCTGCTGGAACACCTGGACGCATTCCGGCAGCCCGGCAACGTGGAATTGTTCAGCCTGTGCTGCGTTGCCGACCTGCGCGGGCGCACCGGCAGGGAAGAAGCCGATTGCCCGCAGTCGGAATTGTTGCGGCGTTATCATCAGGCCGCCGCGTCGGTGAACGCCGCCGCCATCGCCGAAGATTGCCCGGACGGCGCAAAAATCAAAAAAGAACTCCGGCGACAACGGAGCGCGGCGATTGCTGCGGTGAAAAAGGAAAACCAAAGCGCCCGCCCGGCCATCAAGACCGCATAAAGCAATGAAAAACCTGAACGAACTCACCGCCGAAGAAATGGGCCACCTGCTGAGCGGTTTCGGGATCAACCTGCTGGTCGGGCGGATTGAGCGCAGCGTGTCGTTTCTTGAAGACGTGTTACGGTTCAAGGCGCTCCGCCAGTCGGACGACTACGCCGTCCTTGCCCACCGCAAGCAGTTATATCAGTTGCACGCCGATTCCACTTACGCCTCCCATCCGCTCTACGCGCACCTGCCCGAAGCCGGTTTGCGCGGCGTCGGGGTGGAGTTGCGGTTGTATCAAGTTGACCCCGACCGCGCCGAACGCCGCGCCAGAGAAATCGGCTATCCAGTCCTGCAAGCCACCGCCGACAAACCCCACGGCCTGCGCGAATGTTTTCTGCCGGACCCGGACGGCTACTGCTGGGTTCCTTCGGTGAAGATCCGCCCGCGAACGGATGCCCGATGACCGCCATCAAAGGCATCCTGTTTGACAAGGACGGCACGCTGTTGGATTTCAACGGCACTTGGCTTGGGCCTTACCGACGCGCGGCGGAGTATTTGCAGGGGCGTTTTGGCGAGCGCGCCGATGCGGATATGCTGCTGGCGCGCGGCGGATTTATCGCCAAAACCAAAACCTGGCGGGCGGATTCGCCGCTGGCTTCGGGGCATAACCGGGAAATCATCGAGTTCTGGGGGGGCATCATTGGTCAGCCCCTGGGCGGCGCCGAGCGGCGGGCTGTTGAGGGGATTTTCACCCTGCCGCCCGGCGGATATGTGCCGGTTATGGACAACCCGGACGACCTGGGCGCGCTGCTGGCCGAGTTGCGCCGCCCCGGCATCCGGCTTGGCCTCGCCACCATGGACAACGAGTCCAATGCCCGTTCTATGCTGCGGGCCATCGGCGCCGAAGCGTTGTTTGATTTTGTCTGCGGCGCCGACAGCGGCCACGGCGTCAAGCCGGAGGCGGGCATGGTGCTGGCTTTTTGCCGGGCTTGCGGGTTGCGCTGCGATCAGGTGATGATGGTGGGGGACAGCCCCAGGGATTTGAACATGGGCCGAAACGCCGGCGTGGCGCTCACCGTCGGGGTATTGACCGGCGCCCACACCGAAGCCGACCTCGCGCCCCGCGCGGACTTGGTGCTGGAAAGCATCGCCGAACTGAAAGCACTGAAAGCGCTGACCGGCGAAAACCCGCAACAAGCGTCCGCCGCCGGTCGCGCCAAATAAATCCGCCCGCCGGGAAACTTATCGCCGCAATGGTTATCATAAGGATTGTGACCCAATAGCAGGCCGGCGACCCCGATCATCCAACCCACCGACCGGATTCGCCCCGGCCAGCCGGCAAACGACAATGACAGCAGAAGTAGCAGAAGCAGCAGAAGCGGAGCAAACCTACTCCAAACCCAACGACGCCGAACTGCGCGAGCGGCTTACCCCGCTGGCGTATCAGGTTACCCGGCGGGACGGCACCGAGCCGCCCTTCAACAACCAATATCACGATGAAAAACGCGACGGCATCTACGTCGACGTGGTCAGCGGCGAGCCGTTGTTTTCCTCCCTGGACAAGTTTGATTCGGGCACCGGCTGGCCGAGTTTCACCCAACCCCTGGCGCCCGGTCATATCGCCGAGAAGACCGACTTCAAGTTGCTCTGGCCGCGCACCGAAGTCAGGAGTGTGCACGGCGAATCCCACCTCGGCCACGTTTTCAAGGACGGGCCGGCACCCACCGGGCTGCGCTATTGCATGAACTCGGCGGCTATGCGCTTCATCCCCAAAGCGGATTTGGAGCGCGCCGGTTACGGCCGCTATTCGGAGTTATTTGAATGAATATTATTTTGAAATCTTGTTTGAAATCGTTCGCGGTAGCGGCGCTCGGCCTGTCGCTGTCGTGGGTACATGCCGACGATGACCAAATCTCCGTGACCAGCGGCGAGTTCAGGGTCCCGGTGGTCGAATTGTACACCTCCGAAGGATGCAGCAGCTGCCCGTCGGCGGACAACTGGCTGCGGCGGCTCGGCGAGTCGCTGAACCAGGACTTCAACGCGGTGCCGCTGGCCTTCCACGTTGATTACTGGAACTACCTCGGCTGGACCGACCCGTATTCCCGGCCCTCGTTCACCAAACGCCAGCGCGAGGCCCCCGCCAACCGCCGCCGGGGCGGAATCTACACCCCGGAGTTTGTGGTGGACGGGCGCGAGGCGCGGGGCGGAGACGCCATCCTGCGCTCCATTCGCAAAGCCAACTCGCAAAAAGCCGAAGCGACCATCCGCGTGGACGTGCTGAGCGGCGGTGGCGGCGCGGATGAAGACGCGAACAATATCAAAGCGCGCATAGACGTGGATATGGCCGCCGACAACCACGCCGGGCCGGGCGGCGTGCAGGCTTTCGTGGCGATATACGAAAGCGGCATCACCCGAGAAATCGGCGCCGGCGAAAATTACGGCAGAACCCTCAAGCACGATTTCGTGGTGCGCCACTGGAGCCGCCCCATCGCCATTCGCGAGGGCGCCAACCACGCCGGCGTTGACCTTGAAATTCCCGCCGACTGGAGCCGCGCCAACCTCGGGCTGGCGGTGGTGGTGCTCGACCGCGACAGCGGCGAAACCCTGCAAGCGGTCCGCACCTCGCTGGCGTCGTTGTTTCCGGGCTAAGCGCGCCAGGCGCGCCCCTTCCGCGTTTCGCGGTTTGTCCCCCTCCGGCGCGGTCCGCCGCACAACTTGAATTCGCCCGCGCCGTCCCCATGTAAGCGTACATAATCGTTACCACTCTTTGGAGAGTTATTACCATGTACAGTCTTACCGGAATGCCTCATCGAGGCTTGAGTTTGCTGGGCGACGTCGACGGCCTGCTGGGCGGTTTTATTTCGCCCGTCCGCCGCGATATCGATCGAAACGCCGGCCGAAACGTTGATCGGAACGCCGGCTTCGCGCCGGCCCTTGACATCGTTGAGACCGCCGACGGCTATGAAGTCAGGGTGGATCTGCCCGGCGTCAAAAAAGAAGATCTGGCGGTCAACATCAAGGACAACGTGCTGACCATCGAAGCGCAGTCGCGCAGCGAGCCGGCGCAAAAAGACGGCGATGCGGTGATCAAAAGTGAGCGCCGCGTTGGCCGGCAGTACCGCGCCCTGCGGCTTGGCAGAGCGGTGGATGAAAGCCGGGTCAGCGCCGCATACAACGACGGCGTGCTCAAGCTGAGCCTGCCGCGCTCGGCGGAAATCCAGGGTCGGAAGATCGACGTTGACGTCCACTGAACGCCGCCGGCACCCTACTCCTTCATTCCCGAGCGTTAGTGTCCGTTGCCGCGCAAGCGGCTTACGGACACTTGCGTACTCGGGAATCCAGCACCACACGACCCCCGCCGGTATAACCCCTGGATTCCCGAATAGCGATGAAATAAACGGTCGCTGGCGCTCCCTGTTTTTCTATCGTTCGGGAATGACGGCGAGGGCGCAAGGAAGGGTTGGGGTAGCGGCTAAGCATCGCCGCTTTGACGCTAGATTCCCGCAAACAAATGAATGATTCTTGTCAGCGAATTAGTGAACCTATACAGGAATGACGGGGACAAGTCGCGACCTGTCCGTATTTGTCAGTGAATTAGTGAACCCATACAAGTGAACCCATACAATAATGACGCCGGATGGTTCGTTTTTGTTCGTATCATCCCTGATACTCACCGGGCGCTCGCGTAAATCCCGGTTCGGGGTTTTCCGGGGAGCGGGTGTTTTTCCTCGGGCGGTTTTTGGTATAATGCGCCGTTTCCCGAACCCGGTCGGCCATGATTGACCGTGGGGCCGGAACGACATATCAATTTCCCGACCATCAAAATTCTTTAATCCAGATTCATGAACGGGCCAATTACGGAGGTTGACGCATGACCGACCAACCTGTGGATAACAAGCGGCGGCGGCTGTTGACGGCGGCCACCACCGGCGTCGGGCTGGCGGGGACCGCGGGCATGCTGGTGCCGTTCGCCGGCAGCATGTTGCCGAGCGAAAGGGCCAAGGCCGCCGGCGCGCCGGTGGAGGTGGACATCAGCGGCCTCGGACCCGGCCGGCAGATTACCGTGGAATGGCGCGGCAAGCCGGTGTGGATTATTGGCCGCTCCCAGGAGGCCCTGGACTTTCTGGCCACCATGGACGAATCCCTGGCCGACCCGGATTCGCAGCTCGACCAGCAGCCCGGCTACGCCCGCAACGAATACCGCTCCATCAAAAAGGAAGTGCTGGTGCTGGTGGGAATCTGCACCCACCTCGGCTGCTCGCCCAAGTACCGGCCGGAATTGGCGGCGGAGACCGAGGGCGCGTTTTTGTGCGCCTGCCACGGCTCGCGTTTTGACCTCGCCGGGCGCGTGTACCGCAACGTGCCGGCGCCCACCAACCTGGTGGTGCCGCCCCACCGCTACCTGTCGGACGAGCGGATTTTGATCGGCGAAGACCAGGAGCCCGCCTGATGCGCCCGACCAACCTGATGAACTGGATTGACGAACGCTTCCCCGCCACCAAAGTTTTCAAGGAGCACTTGTCCGAATACTACGCGCCGAAGAATTTCAATTTCTGGTACTACTTCGGCAGTTTGGCGTTGGTGATGCTGCTGCTGCAGATCGTTACCGGCGTGTTGCTGGCGATGAACTACAAGCCCGACGCCGCGAACGCGTTCGCCTCGGTGGAGTACATCATGCGCGACGTGTGGGGCGGCTGGTTTGTCCGCTATATGCATTCCACCGGCGCGTCGTTCTTTTTCATCGTCGTCTATCTGCATATCTTTCGCGGCCTGCTGTACGGCTCCTACCGCAACCCCAGAGAGCTATTGTGGCTTTTCGGCATGGTGATCTACGTCGCCATGATGGCCACCGCGTTTTTCGGCTACCTGCTGCCCTGGGGGCAGATGTCCTACTGGGGCGCGCAGGTCATCGTCAACTTGTTCGACACCATCCCGTGGATCGGGCCGACCCTGTCGGAGTGGATTCGCGGCGATTACGTGATCTCCGACATCACCCTGAACCGCTTCTACGCCTTTCACTACCTGGTTCCGTTCATCCTCGTCGGGCTGGTGTACCTGCATATCGTCGCGTTGCACAAGGTCGGCTCCAACAACCCCGACGGCGTTGAGATCAAGCGCGGGCCGAAGGGCAATAAATGGAGCGCCGAGGCCCCCGCCGACGGCATCCCGTTTCACCCCTACTACTCGGTCAAGGACACCATGGGCGTGGCGGTGTTTTTGGTGTTCTTTTTTGCGGTGGTGTTTTTCATGCCGGAGATGGGCGGCTACTTCATCGAGCAGCCCAACTTTGAGCCGGCCAATCCATTGAAGACCCCCGAACACATCGCCCCGGTGTGGTATTTCACGCCGTATTACGCGATCCTGCGCGCGGTGCCGAGTTTTGCCGGCACCCAGGTGTGGGGGGTGCTGGCGATGTTCGCGGCGTTGATGGTGTTCTTTTTCCTGCCGTGGCTGGACCGCAGCCCGGTCAAATCCATTCGCTACAAGGGCTGGCTGTGCAAGTTGTTTCTCGGCGTGTTCGCGGTTTCTTTTCTGGTGCTGGGCTATCTCGGCACCCAGCCGCCGACCCCGAAACTGACCCTGCTGGCGCAGATTTTCACGGCGTTGTATTTCGCCTATTTCCTGCTCATGCCGTTCTACAGCAAGATGGGCAAAACCAAACCGGTGCCGGAAAGGGTGACGGGATGAACAAGGTTTTGATTGCGTTGCTCGCGGCCTTTGCGCTGGCCGCGACCATGCCGGTAACAACGGCCACCGCCACCGCCGCCGAGGCGGAGAAAATGACGATGGCGCCTTTCAAGGCTTCGCTCAGGGACAAGCCGTCGCTGCAACGCGGTGCGCGGTTGTTCGTGAACTACTGCCTGTCGTGCCACGGCGCAAAATACATGCGCTACAACCGCATGGCCGAGGATTTGGAAATCCCGTTTGAGTTGGTGAAGCGCAACATGATGTTCGCCACCGAAAAAATCGGCGATCCAATGGAAACCACCATGCCCGAAGACCACGCCGAAGAGTGGTTCGGCGTCGCCCCGCCGGACCTGTCGCTGGTCGGCAGGCTGCGCGGCGGCGAGTGGTTGTACAACTATTTTCGCGCCTTCTATCTGGACGAGAACTCCCCCAGCGGCTGGAACAACGTGGTGTTTGAAAACGTCGCCATGCCCCACGCCATGCACGAACTGCAAGGGTTGCAGCGCGCGGTTTTCAAGACCGAAACCGGCGACGACGGCAACCCGCGCGAGGTGCTGGACTACTTCGAGAAAACCACTTCCGGGAAAATGACCGTGGCGGAATACGACCAGGCGGTGCACGACCTCACCAACTTCCTGGTGTACCTCGGGGAGCCGGCGAAGATGGTGCGCATCACCTACGGCATCTGGACGATGCTGTTCCTGGGGATTTTCGCGGTGCTCGCGTGGTTGCTCAAAAAGGAATACTGGCGGGACCTTAAACCTTAAGCAGGCCGCCGGCCACGACATCATCACCATGGCGCTCATCGAATCCACCAACCACCCCGACCACTTGCTCACCGCCCGGCATCCGACCATGACGCTGCTGTCGGGGCCGCTGTGCGTGTTCAGCCACTGCTGCCGCATCGTGCTGCTGGAGAAGGACGTCGAGCGCAGCATTGAATACGTAACCGCGCGCGACGACCCGGCGCGGCTCGGCGAGTCCAACCCCTACGGCGAGACGCCGACGCTGCTGGACCGCGATCTGATTTTGTACGACACCTCGGTGATCATCGAATACCTCGACGAGCGTTTTCCCCACCCGCCGCTGATGCCGGTTGACCCGATCAGCCGCGCCAAGACGCGGCTGATGATAGCGCGGCTGACCAGGGACTGGCTGCGGCCGGTCAGCGAACTCGGCGAAACCATGAAGCCCAAACCTTCCGCGGAACTCAAAAAGAGCATCCACGACGGCCTGCTGGCGCTGTCGCCATTGTTCGCCCACCGGCCGTTTTTCCTGAGCGCCGAATACACCCTCGCCGACGCCTACCTCGCGCCGTTATTGTGGCGGCTGCCGGCGTTGGGCGTTACCTTGCCCAAACCGGCCGGGCCGCTGCTGGACTACGCCGGGCGAATGTTCAAGCGCCCGGCCTTCGCCGGCAGCCTGAGCCCGCGGGAAACGGAGCTTCGCTGAGCGCCGTTGCCGCCTCCGCCGCCACCGACTACCATGACCGACCCATCCAAACAACCGGACGAAAGCTCCACCCGGCCGTACCTGTTGCGCGCCATCTACCAGTGGGCCATTGACCACCAAATGACCCCCCAGGTGCTGGTGGACGCCGGCGTTGCGGGCGTGGTGGTGCCGGCGGGCAGCGTGAAAGACGGCCGCGTGGTGCTGACCATCCACCCGCAGTCGGTTCAAAGCCTGGAAATGGGCAACGAGCACCTGCGCTTCTCGGCGCGCTTCGCCGGTGCGCCCTTTGCGGTTTGCCTGCCGGTGGCGGCGGTCTCGGCCATCTTCTGCCGGGAGAACGGCCGCGGCATCGTCTTTCAGGAGCAGGGCCGGGGTCAGGGTCAGGATCAGGGCAGTTCCGTCCCGCCGGCTGCGGACGACGGGAATCGCGCCGCCCACGCTAATCCGGCCGCGGCGCAAAAACCGGCACCGGCGACCGCCGCCCCCCACCTCAAACTGGTCAAGTAGGCGGGTTTTGGGTTCACCGCACCACGCCACCATCCACTATTGAAAACCGGCGTTTCGCCCGCATACCTGAACGCTCCCCCCGCCATAACCACGATGAAACAATTTACCGGCACCACGATTTTGTCCGTGCGCCACCGCAACCAGGTGGTGATCGGCGGCGACGGCCAGGTGTCCATGGGCGACACCATGATGAAGGGCAACGCAAAAAAGGTTCGGCGCTTGTACAAAGACCAGGTGCTGGCCGGATTCGCCGGTGGCACCGCCGACGCTTTCACGTTGTTCGAGCGTTTTGAAGGCAAACTGGAGCAGCACCACGGCCAGCTGGTGCGCGCCGCCGTGGAGATGGCCAAGGACTGGCGCACCGACCGCATGCTGCGGCGGCTGGAGGCGTTGCTGGCGGTGGCCGACCGCGAAGCCTCGCTGATCATCACCGGCAACGGCGACGTCATCGAGCCGGAACACGGGGTCATGGCCATCGGTTCCGGCGGCAACTACGCCAAGTCCGCGGCGCTCGCGTTGCTGGAAAACTCCGAGCTTTCGGCGAAAGAAATCGTCGAGAAGAGCATGGGCGTCGCCGGGCGCATCTGCATCTACACCAACGACCGGCTGACCATAGAGAGTCTTGAAAGCCTCGACAGTGGCGACCGCGCCGGCGACTCAGACGAATCAGACGACTGAGCGGCATCCCCGATGACTGAAATGACCCCCAGGGAAATCGTCGAGGAACTCGACAAGCACATCATCGGCCAGCACAAGGCCAAGCGTTCGGTGGCCATCGCGCTGCGCAACCGCTGGCGCCGAAGCCAGGTGGAGGAATCCCTGCGCGTGGAAATCACGCCGAAGAACATCCTCATGATCGGGCCCACCGGGGTCGGCAAAACCGAAATCTCCCGGCGCCTGGCGAAACTCGCCAACGCGCCGTTCATCAAGGTTGAGGCCACCAAGTTCACCGAGGTCGGCTACGTCGGGCGCGAAGTGGATTCCATCATCCGCGACCTCGCCGACATGGCGGTCAAGATGATGCGCGAGAGTGCCATGGAAAAAGTCCGCCCGCGGGCCGAGGATGCCGCCGAAGAGCAGGTGCTCGACCTGCTGCTGCCGCCGGCCAGAGACGCCGACAAAAGTGGCCGCGAAAGCGCCGCGCGCCAGCGCTTCCGCAAAGCCCTGCGCGAGGGCGAACTGAACGACAAGGAAGTGGAAATCGAGGTCGGCGCATCCACCGTCGGCGTCGAGATATTCGCGCCGCCGGGCATGGAGGAGATGACCAGCCAGTTGCAGGGAATGTTCCAGAACATGGGCGGGCGCAAAACCCGGCATCGCAAGGTCAGGATTTCCGATGCGCTCAAACTGCTCACCGAGGAAGAAGCGTCGAAACTGATCAACGACGAAGACATCAAGCACGCCGCGGTGGAGCGCGTCGAGCAGCACGGCATCGTCTTCCTCGACGAGATTGACAAAATCGTCGGCCGCCACGCCGACGGCCGCGCCGGCGCCGACGTGTCCCGCGAGGGTGTGCAGCGCGACCTGCTGCCGCTCGTGGAAGGCACCACCGTCTCCACCAAGTACGGCGTCATCAAAACCGACCACATCCTGTTCATCGCCTCGGGGGCGTTCCAGTTGACCAAGCCCTCGGACCTCATCCCCGAACTGCAAGGGCGCCTGCCCATCCGCGTCGAGTTGACCGCCCTGAACTCCGATGACTTTGTGCGCATCCTCACCGAACCGGACGCCTCGCTCACCGACCAGTACCAGGCGCTGATGGCCACCGAAGGCGTGCAACTCACGTTCACCGAGCCCGGCGTCAAGCGCATCGCCGAAGCGGCGTGGCGGGTCAACGAGCAGACCGAAAACATCGGCGCCCGCCGGCTGCACACCGTGATGGAGCGGCTCCTCGAAGTGATTTCCTTCGAAGCCGCCGACAAATCCGGGCAGCGGACAGTCATTGACGAGGCGTACGTTGATCAGTACCTGCGGGATCTGGTGGAAGATCAGGATTTGTCGCGGTATATTTTATAATCGTAGTTCTTGCGGTCTGCCAAGCGGGAATCCAACAGTTTGTTATAATGTTGTTTTTCGAATTTCGGAGAATTAAAAAATGTGTTTAAATCAATTAATGCAAGGGGGTATGTTTCTGGTCATTTCTGCGATTGGTGTATATGCCTTGTATATTTTTTGCAAAAAGGCAAAGGATGGATTTGGACCCTACACAACGAGCACATTTTTGCTGATGCTAGTTATCATCACCGCCGCACTGCTAGTGATTGGTGATAATCTCAATGAAAGAATTTCTAGTATCCTATTTGCGGTATTGGGTTTTGCCGGCGGACTATTTGCGCGGGCAAAAAATCCCAAAAGAAAATCGAATACAAACTCAAACATCACTAAAGACAAGTCATGAAAATTAATCTGACAAAAATCGCGTTATTTTTGCTACTCGTTTTCGGACAGGTTGCGTGTACCATTAACTTTCCAGGCAACTCTAATAGGCACAGTAACTCAAATACATCTATTCAGAAAACCGCCAATAAATCTGCCCTTTTGCGGTCAGCGGTGTTGGCTTTCTTTCAAAATGATTATGTAGCTACTGAGCGCTACATTGCCAACATCAAAGATGTTAATGCAAAAATATTTGACAACGAAACTACGCTTTTGCATGCTGCTACACTATACGCGGCTGACAAGGCGGTTGCAACACTTCTTGCTAATGGCGCAGATGTTGATGTAAAAATGGAGGGCAACATAACGCCATTACTATTCGCAGCAATGATGAAAGCGAATAGGGTCGTGGCATTGTTGCTATCTTATGGTGCCGATGTTAACCATCAAACAGACACCGAAGGTATTACACCTTTGTTTATGGCCGTGTACAAAGATCATGATACAAGTGAAATTCTGGACTTCAAGGATCTTCGCGCCGAAGGTATATTTATCAACCAAGATAAAATTTTAACGAGACTATCGACTGCTGAAAAAGTCGTTGCACTATTACTCGCCTACGGTGCTGATGTCAATTTGAAATCTGCTGGCAACATTACCGCTTTGCATGTAGCCACAGAATCAAACGACGATAAGGTGGTTTCATTATTGATCGCACATGGTGCTGACGTGAATGCCAAAACTGATGACGGTTGGACGCCGTTGTCAGTGGCTATAGAGAAAAAAGCTTGGAAAATTGAAAAAGTATTACGCGCACACGGCGCGAAATAGGCTACGCCTCTTTCGCATACTGTCGATTTATGCCCGTTGTTCAAAATCTGCGTGTCGCCAGCCTCATCACCGGCGCATTCAAACTATTGCTACTGGCGCTTGGCATCGTTCTTGGCGCGCTGGGGTGCGGGGTTGCCGGGGTGCTGTCGCGCCGCTGGTTTCGCGTATTTGAAATGCGCTGGCACCGCGTTATGCTGATTTTTCTCGGCGTGCGCACCCGCTACACCGGCGCCGACTTCGCCGCCGGCGCTTTGTTGCTCAGCAATCACGTCTCGTGGCTCGATACGCTGGTGTTCGGCGCGCGCTGGCCGCTAACCTTTCTCGGCAACAGCAAGATCACGCGCTGGCCGGTGCTCGGCTGGGTGATCCGCCGCTCCGGCGCGTTGTTCATCGAACGCGGCACCGGCGCGAAACAGGCCACGCGGGAAATCGGCGGCGCGTTGCGGCGCGGCCGCACCGTGATCCTGTTCCCCGAAGGCAAAACCACCGACGGCCGCTCGGTGATTCGTTTTCAGCCACGGCTGGCGCAGGCCGCCATTGACGCCGGCGCGCCGCTACAGCCGGCGGCGGTGCGCTACTTTGACGCCGCCGGGGCGCGGGTCGTGCGCCATTCTTTCGCCGGCAGGATTACGCTTTTGCAGAGCGCGTGGAAAACCGTGCGCGGGCCGCGGATTATCGCCGAGGTCACCCTGTTTCCGCCGCTCGCGCCGGTTGGCCCACGGCAGGAACTGGTTGGGCGGGCCGAGCAGTTGGTGCGGACGCTGGTGGAGTCCGGGGAAGGGGAGGGAAGCCGGTAACATCGGGGTAAATGCGGGTAACTTCGGCTAATTTCCGGGAAAATCGCGGAATTCGTCGAATTCGGGGTCAGGTTTGTATTGGCATGGTACGCCGTTTGCAGGGATTTTCCCGGAACGGGGGAACTTGAAAAACGGTTAGCACTCTAATACGGCGAGTGCTAAAATAGCGTCCGCCTGAAAATGAGGAGGTAATCCATCCATGACCGAACAAGTCCCCATCGCCATCAACCTCTCGCCCGGCGAGAACCTCGCCTCCTACATGCGCGCGGTCAACGCCGCGCCGATTTTGTCGGTGCAACGGGAGCGCGAACTCGCCCTGCGCTACCGCAACGACAACGACCTCGACGCGGCGCGGGAACTGGTGGTTTCCCATCTGCGCTATGTGGTCAAGGTGGCGCGCGGGTTCATGGGCTACGGCCTGCCGCTCACCGACCTCATCCAGGAAGGCAGCATCGGCCTGATGAAAGCGGTCAAGCGTTATGACCCGAACCGAGACGTGCGGCTGGTGTCGTTCGCCGTGCACTGGATCAAGGCGGAGATTTACGACTACGTGCTGCGCAACTGGCGCGTGGTCAAGGTCGCCACCACCAAGGCCCAGCGCAAACTGTTTTTCAACCTGCGAAAATCCCGCGCCCGGCTTGGCTGGATGAAGGACGACGAAGTTGAGCAACTGGCCGCGCAGTTAAACGTCGAGGCGGCCACGGTGCGCCAGATGGAATCGCGCCTGAGCGGCGGCGACGTGGCGTTCGACGCACAAGCCGACCAGGACGACGACCAGGCGTTCCTCGCCCCGGCCCAGCATCTCGGCGACAGCCGCTACGACCCGGCGGTGGTGGTGGACAACTCGGAACAGGAAAGCCGCACCCGGCGGCAACTGGCGGCGGCGTTGTCGCGGCTCGACGAGCGCAGCCGGGACATCGTCTCGCGTCGCTGGCTGAACGATGACAAACCGACCCTGCACGCACTGGCCGGTGAATACGGCGTATCGGCGGAAAGAATCCGCCAGATCGAAAAACACGCCATGGAAAAAATGAAAGCGGTGATTGCCTTATAACCGCCTGACCGCCCCGGCAGCTTCCAGTCCGAAGCGCAACAGAGGAAGCGGGAATCAAGCCGTGGGCAAGCGTAGGGACAGGTTGCGGCCTGTCTCTGCCAACGCCGGACTCTTTCGCAAGGGCGCGGGGCGCGGGGCGCGTGACGCGCATTGCGGGGGGGAGGGGGAGACCCCCCACGCCCCCCTGTGTGGCGCGGGAAAACATCCTGTTTTCAGCGCCGCTGCGCACATCCCTGTGCGCGACAGCCGGCTATCGCCGGACCGAAAAAGCGGATGCCCGATACGATGAAAAATATGGTCGCTGGCGCTCCCTATTTTTCTATCGTTCGGGAATGACACCGAGGGTGATTTGTTTTTTCGCGGGGATGACGGCGAGGAAGATTTGCGCTTTTGCGGGTATGACACCGAGAACGTGGCAACAACGCTGTCGTCATTCCCGAGCGTTAGTGTCCGTTGCCGCGTTGTTTGCGGCTTACGGACACTTGGCGCTCTCGGGAATCCAGCGGCAAAACGGCAGTGTCCGCCGTCCAAGCAGTGGCGTAGGGACAGGTCGTGACCTGTCCATGCCAATCCAATTTAGAAACGCAACGAACCGGTCAGCCGGATGTTGTGCCCGATGTCGTTGTCATCCTGTTCGGTGCGTTCGCCGGTCAATTCCAATTGCAAGCCGCGTTTACTCCATTTGCCCAATGCATTGGAGAAGTCCACCCCCATTTTTTGACTGCGCCCGTTTTTGCTCCAGCCGGGTTCAAGGGTGAAGGTTACTCCACGCCCCCGCGCGCCGGGGTCATATCGCACTTGCAGGCTGGCATCCCATTCTTCGTAGTCGTTTTCTTCGTGTACCAGCAAGGCGTTGGCTTCCCCCTGCATGCTCAAACCGCTTGCGGGGTGGCGGTAGTCAAAGCCTAATCCCAAATCAGCACCGCTACCTTGTTCGGCGTCGCCGTCATCCCAGCGCAGGCCGAGTTCCCAGTTCGGGGTGAATCGGGCGCCGTTCGGGGAGGGGGTGCCGGGAACGCGGCCTTGCATGGCAACGCGCAGGCGTTGGGAGTCTGCGGTTACTGCCGGCAGGTCGGTTTCCTCATCGGCTTCGGATTCCAGTTCCACGGCGAAAGCGCTGGCTTTCCATGACCATTCGCTGCGTTTGTACGTGGTCAGGTCGCCGGATATGCCGAGGGCGATCATTTGCATTTCAATATCCACGTCGGTGGTCTCGGCATCCCCGTCCGTGGCCAGTTCGGCGTCTCCTTCGCCGTAGCCGAGTACGACCCATGCGTTGGTGGCGTCATTTGGTTGCCATTGGATATAGGGCAGGATACTGGTCAGGTCGGCTTGCAAATCGCCCTGGATGTCGTCTGCCTGGTCGTCATAATCTATTTCGCCGTCGCTTTCGGAGATGGCGAGGCCGAGGCGGACGCCGGTTGGGGTGCGGTAGTCTGCGCCGAGGTAGGCTGAGGTTACGTCTCCGTCTTGTTCAAAGTCGTCTTCGGGTTTGCCGTCGAAGTTGGTGGTGGTGGCGCGTGCCCAGAGGCTCCAGTTGGAGGTGCTTGAGGCGTCGTCATTGAGGTTGAAGTGGAACGCGCTTTTCATCAAGAGATCGCGGGCGGACATTGTGGTGCGCGCACATCCCTGTGCGCGACAGTCCGGCTGTGCCGGAAGGGTTTGAACTGGATCTCCGCCTTCGTTCAAGTGCGCGGGTGCGGACAGGTCGCGACCTGTCTCTACGGCCGCCGAGGGGGCGTTGGTCGCTAACTCAAACTTATGCCCGCCTATTGTGAAGTGGCTGGTGTTTGCGCTTGTGCCGGTGTTGGTCAGGTAGTCTTCAAATACGCCCACCGTGCCGGTGGCGAAGGCCCGCCCGAACGCCGCCAGCGTCTTTTCCACAACGCGTTCGCTACCGAACTGTCCGATGGCGATGGTGAAAGTCTGTTGCGCGGTGTTGGGGTTGGGCGTGGCGCTGTCGGTGACGGTGTAGGTGTATTCAACGGCGTCTTGTTCGGTGGTCGGGGTGCCGGCCAAAACGCGGTTGCCGGGGGTGAAGATCAGGCCGTCGGGGAGAGTTTCGGTGATGGCGTAGGTCAAGGTGCCATCGCCGCCGGTGGCTTCCGGCAGGGTTACGCTGATGGGTTCATCGGGGGCGTATCTTTGGCGGGGGATGGTGGCGTCGAAGATCAAGGGGGCGGCGGTGACTTCAAGGGCGAAGGTGAGGTCGGCGGTGCTGCCGTCATCGTCGGTAACGGTGTAGGTATAGTCAACCGAAGTGGCTGCCGCCGCCGGGGTGCCGGTGATGGTTGGGGGGTTGGCGGTGCCGTCAAATATCAGGTTGGCGGGCAAGGCCGGGCTGATGGTGTAGGCGAGGGCGCGGTTGCCGCCGGTGGCGGTGGGCAGGGTTATGGTGCCGACGTCAACGGTGGCGGTGTAGGTCTGGTCGGCGATGGTATCGGCGAAGATTGGGGTGGCCTCTGGTTCGGTGGTTATAGTGAAAGCTGGTAAAAATACGATGTCACCATTGCTGTCGCCAACGCCATATATAAAGCCGGAGAGGGCGCCGGAAAATTCCGGTGTGCCGGAGAGTACGCGGGAGTCGGCATCAAAGGTCAGACTTGCACTAGGTGCATTGAGGTTAATATCATAAGTCAGCGGCGGGTCACCACCGGTGGCCGCCGGCAGGGTCAGGGGCGTGATGGGCTTGTTGATCGTGAAGACCAAGTTGGGGATGGTCTGACCGCCGAAAGTCGGCACTTCGCCGGCTTGGGCCTGGGCGTGCTGGGCGGGGATGAAAGTGAAAACGAGGGCGAACAGGGCGAGGGCGGATGCCTTGTTTAGTAAGGTTAGCGGTTTACTATGTGTATCGGGGGGGGGGGGGGGGGGGGCAGGAATGGCCGCTGAGACGCCTGCAGGCGTGGTTTTATGCGGTTTTAGCGGGTTTTTGAGTGCATTTTTGACTACGGACGGGAAGCGGGAAAAGAACATGAGAATTCTCCTGACGGGGTGGTCGTGGTAGGCCGTGAATTAGCCGGATTATACCAAAATCCAGGGAAATGCCATCCCCCGAAGTGGGCGGAATATGGCGGTTTTGACGCTGGATTGCTCGTATCGTCCCTGATACTCGCCCTACGGGCTACGCGCAATTTTGCTCCCGGCAAAATTGTCCCGAGTACGCAAGTGTCCGTAAGCCGCTACGCGGCAACGGACACTAACGCTCGAGAATAACGGCAGAGTTGTTGCTACTCCCCCGGTGTCATACCCGCGCACAGCCTGCCCCCGCCTAAAACAATTCTTCCGATTTAGATTTCCCCGGGTCTCCCGAAGGCTTGCCGGTGCCCGCCGGTTCAAGGGGGTTGTCGGGTTCGGTGCCCGCCAGGTAGTACTCAAAGTAGCCGTCGGGGTCGTCCGCCGGCGTCAGTTTGCCGGAGTCCTTGTTGATGAACCGGGTGGTGATGTTTGGCGGCGGCGTCAGCGGCCGTTCGGGAAAATCCTTGAGCGCGGCGCGCATATAGTCAACCCAGATGGGCAGCGCGGCGGTGGCCCCGGATTCGCGCCGCCCGAGGTTTGAAGGCTCGTCGAAGCCGACGAACACCGTGGTCACTACGTCTTGGTTGAAGCCGGAAAACCAGGCGTCCCGGAAGTTGTTGGTGGTGCCGGTCTTTCCGGAAAGGTCGCTGCGGTTGAGCGCCAGCGCACGCCGCCCGGTTCCGGTGAGGATTACCTGGTGCATCAAGTCGCTGATCAGAAACGCGTTCTGCGCGGAGATTGCCCGGTCTTCCCGGGGCGCGGGTTCCCGGGTTGCGGCGGCCGCCTGTTCGTCGTTGATTACGCCACTGACCACGCCGCTAACCGCGGGGTCGTCCGCGATGGCGTCCGTGGTCCGGCAGTATTCACATTCCTCGGCGCTCAGCACCACCTCGTTGCCGTCGCCGTCAACGATGCGCTCGATCAGGTACGGCTTGATGCGCTTGCCGCCGTTGGCGAACACCGCGAACGCGGCGGCCAGGTCCAGCGGCGAGACGCCGATGCTGCCGAGGGCGAGGGACAGGCTGCGCGGCAGTTGTTCGGGGTCAAAGCCGAACCTCGCCAGGTGCTCGATGGTTTTGTCCACGCCGATGGCCCGCACCAGGCGCACCGAAACCAGGTTGAGGGAGCGGCTCAGCGCCTCGCGCAGGCGCGTCGGGCCGAAAAATTTCTTGCTGTAATTCTGCGGGCGCCAGATGCCTTCGAGGTCGTCCTCCACCACGATCGGCCCGGCGCTCACCAGGCTGCCGGCGGTGAAGCCGTTGTCGAGCGCCGCGGAGTAAATGAACGGCTTGATGTTGGAGCCGGGCTGGCGCAGCGCCTGGGTGGCGCGGTTGAACTTGCTCAGGTAGTAGTCGAAGCCGCCGGTCAGGGCGAGGATCGCGCCGCTGTTGGCGTCGAGGCTGACCAGGGCGCCGGACACCCGGGGCATCTGGTTGAGACGCCAGCCGTTGTCGCCGGCCCGCGACGCATAAATAATGTCGCCGCGCCGCGCCACTTTGGCGGCGGTGGCCGGCTCCGGCCCGATGCTGTTGGGGCCTTTGTAGGGTTTGGCCCAGCGGATGTGTTCCCAGTCAATGGTGATGGTTTCCTGATCCTGGGTGAGCGCGGTGATGGTTCGCTCGGCGCTTTCCAGCACCACCGCCGGAATCAGCTCGCGGCTCTTGGGGTATTCCAGCAGCGCCTGGTCAATGGACTGCGGCGTGTGCCGGTCGAGGTCTATGCGCGCCACGGGGCCGCGAAAACCGTGCCGCCGGTCGTAGTTCAGCAGGCCGTTGCGCAGCGCTTCATCGGCCTGGGCCTGATGCTCGCTGTTGATGGTCACCGCCACCCGGTAGCCGAGTTCATAGACGCGCTCGCCGAAACGCTCCACCATCAACTGGCGCGCCATCTCGGCAATGTAGGGCGCTTGCGCTTCAACCTCGGCGACGTGGCGGGTGGCGGTGATCGGCGCCTGACGCGCGGTCTGGTAACTGAAGTCGTCTATTTTTCCGAGTTCGTGCAAGCGCTTGAGCACGTGGGCGCGGCGCTCAGCGGCGCGCTGCGGGCTGGCGATGGGGTTGTCCCGGGACGGCGCCTTGGGCAGGCCGGCCAGCATCGCGATCTCCGGGACGCTCAAGTTTTCCAGTTCGACGCCGTAGTACACCTGGGAGGCGGCGGCGAAACCGTAGGCGCGGTGGCCGAGAAAAATCTTGTTGAAGTACAACTCCAGAATCTCATCCTTGGTCAGCGCGCGTTCCATGTTGAAGGCCAGCAGCACTTCCTTCAGTTTGCGCGTGTAGGTTCGCTCCGGAGTCAGGAAAAAATTCCGCGCCACCTGCATGGTGATGGTGCTCGCGCCCTGGGAGCGGGATTTGCTGCGCAGGTTGCTCCACCCGGCGCGCAGGATGCCGGGGAAGTCCACGCCGGTATGGTGGTAGAAGCGGTCGTCCTCGGTGACCAGCACGGCGTCTATGAGCAGCGGCGGGGTGTCGTCCAGGGATACCGGGATGCGCCGCTCGTTGCCGTACTCGGCGATGAGCTGCGCGTCGCTGTTGTAGATGCGCAGGGGGATGTTCAGGGGAACCCGCCGGATTTCCTCGATGGTGGGCAATCCGGGCAGCAGGGTAACGGCGTACACACCAAGCCCGATGCCCATGGTCAGCGCCAGCACCGCGCCCCAGGCGATGATCTTCAACAGCAGTTTCAGGAAAAATTTCATTGGCCGGTGGTTCGAATTTTTGGCGTGCCGCAGGATAGGATACGCGGGTATTACAGGGGATAAAGTTACCACCTGCGCGCCGCCAGCGGCTATTATAACCGCAATCCGCCCGACCACGCCGGTGTGGCCGGGAACAGCCGGACCGGGAACGCGCTTGCAAGGCAACCTTTACCTGATTGGCCCCATGGGGGCGGGCAAAACGACCGTGGGTCGCAAGCTCGCGCGCCTGTTGCACTGCGATTTCATCGACACCGACCACGCCCTGGAAGAAAGAACCGGGGTGTCGGTCAGCCACATATTCGAGGTCGAGGGCGAGCAGGGCTTCCGCGAGCGCGAAGCCCGGCTGCTCGCGGAAATCGGCGAGGCCGGCGGCGGTGGCGGCAGCGGTGCGGTGGTCGCCACCGGCGGCGGAGTTATCCTGAGCGAAAGCAACCGCAGGGTAATGCGCGGCGGCACCGTGGTCTATCTGCGCGCCTCCCCGGAGTTGCTGTGGGAGCGCCTCAAGGACTGTCAGAACCGCCCGTTGTTGAGCGCGCCGGATCCGAGAAGTACAATAACGCGGTTGCTGGAAGCGCGCGGCCCGTTGTACGCCGCCGAGGCGGATTTCACCGTCGCCATCGAAGCGCGCGCCGAATCCGCCACCGGCATGGCGGCAAAAATACACGCCCTGTTGCGGGAGCACGATGCGAAGCGATGATGCAAAACCATGTCCGAAACCATGACACGAAACCATGAAAACCGTTGACATCAACCTCGGCGCGCGCGCCTATCAAGTCCGCATCGGCGCCGGCCTGTTGTCCATGGCGGATGAAATCGTGCCGTGGGTCAAGGGCCGGCAGGTCTGCATCGTCAGCGACGAGACCGTGGCACCGCTCTACCTTGAGCGGCTGCGCGACGCGCTCGCCGGCAAGCAGGTGGTTTCGGTCATCCTGCCCCCCGGCGAATCCGGCAAGAACCTGGACGGCGCCGGTCGCATTTTCGACGCGCTGCTGGGCGCGCCCTGCGACCGCGAGGTCACCGTCATCGCCCTCGGCGGCGGCGTGGTCGGCGACCTCGCCGGATTCGCCGCCGCCTGCTATCAGCGCGGCGTGCCGTTCATCCAGGCGCCCACCACCCTGCTGGCCCAGGTGGATTCCTCGGTGGGCGGCAAAACCGGCGTCAATCACCCCCTCGGCAAAAACATGATCGGCGCATTTCACCAGCCGCGCCGGGTGCTCGCCGACACCGCCACCCTCGACACCCTCGACCGGCGGCAACTCCGCGCAGGGCTGGCCGAGGTCATCAAGTACGGCGTCATCGCCGACCCCGATTTTTTCGCCTGGCTTGAGGAGCACATCGAAACGGCGCTGGCGCGCGACCCCGAAATCCTGGCGCACATTGTCGAGCGGTCGTGCCTCAACAAAGCAAAAATCGTCGAGCAGGACGAACGCGAGCACGAAGATAAAAAAGGCGGACGCGCGCTGCTCAACCTCGGCCACACCTTCGGCCACGCCATCGAAACCGGCGCCGGCTACGGCAACTGGCTGCACGGCGAAGCGGTGGCCACCGGCATCGCCATGGCGTCACATCTGTCCGAACAAATGGGCCGGCTGTCCGCCGGTGAGTGCGCGCGCATCGGCGATTTACTGAGCGCCGCCGGGCTGCCCGTAGGGCCGTTCACCGGCCTGCCGGCTGCGCGGATGCTGGAGTTGATGAAGGTGGATAAAAAAAACCGCGATGGTGTCTTGCGGCTGGTGCTGCCGAAGGGCATCGGCAAGGCGGAGGTTGTGAGCGACTATCCCGCCGGGATGCTGGCGGAAACCGTGGCGCATTTTGCGGTGGCGGAAACGGCGGCTCAATCATTCTGGCGCAAACCGTGGCACATTTTGCGGTGCCGAAAACAGCGGCTCAATCGGTGGGACAATAACCACCGCATAGAACGACTGGAATCCAACGAGATGACTAAAAAATTCGATGGCAACGATGACGATTATCAGGCTTGGCTGGCAGAGCATCCGCGCGGTTTTGTAATCAACACGGCGAGAACGCACCGCCCCAACTACATGGTGTTGCATCGAGCGCGCTGCACCCACATCAGCGAGTACACGGAAGTAGGACGCCCGCCGGGGGGATTCACCGAAAGGGGTTATGTGAAAGTATGCGCACCATCGGTGGATGAACTTCGCGTCTGGGTAAAAGGTCACGGAAGGCCCGACGGTTCGTTTTCCAAAGAGTGCGGATTTTGCAATCCCGTTTAACTGCAACCACCAAAATACCAATGACCAACAAAAAACCCTGGAGCGGCCGGTTTTCCGGATCCACGCATTCGCTCATGGAAGCGTTTTCCGCTTCCGTCGGCATCGACCGGCGTTTGTACCGCCACGACATTCGCGGCTCGGTCGCCCATGCGCGAATGCTCGCCGAGATCGGCGTGCTGACCGCCGAAGAATTCGGCCGCATTGAAAGCGGCCTCGAGACCATTCGCGAGCAGATCGAGGGGGAGGATTTCCCCTGGTCCGAAACCCTCGAAGACGTTCATATAAACATAGAGGCGCGGCTCATCGAGTTGACCGGCGACGCCGGCAAAAAACTGCACACCGCGCGCTCGCGCAACGACCAGGTCGCCACCGATCTCCGCTTGTACCTGCGCGAGCAACTGGACGAACTGTGCCTCGGGCTGGGCGCGTTGCAGCACGCGCTGGTGGCGGTGGCGGCGACCGAGTCGGCCACCATCATGCCCGGCTTCACGCATACCCAAAGCGCGCAGCCGGTCACCTTCGGCCACCACTTGCTGGCCTGGAATGAAATGCTGCAGCGCGACTACGAACGCCTGCGCGAATGTCGCCGGCGCGTCAACGTCTCGCCCCTGGGCAGCGCGGCGCTGGCCGGAACCGGGTTTGACATCAAGCGCGAGATGACCGCCAAAGAGCTGGGCTTCGCCGCGGTTTCCCGCAACTCCCTGGACGCGGTTTCGGACCGCGACTTCGCCATTGAGTTTAACGCCCACGCGGCGCTGCTCATGGTGCACTTGTCAAGGATGGCCGAAGAGATGGTATTGTGGTCCTCGGACGCCTTCGCTTTCGTTGACCTCGGCGACGCTTTCTGCACCGGCTCCAGCATCATGCCGCAGAAAAAAAACCCAGACGCAGCCGAGCTCGTGCGCGGCAAATGCGCGCGGGTGAGCGGCAACCTGGCGGCGCTGCTGATGCTGATGAAGGCGCAGCCGCTGGCGTATAATCGCGACAATCAGGAGGACAAGGCGCCGTTGTTCGACAGCGCCGACACGGTGTTGTTGTGCGTGGAGGTGTTGGCCGCGATGGTGCCGCAAATGACGGTCAACCGGGATGCAATGCGCGCGGCGGCGGCGCGCGGTCATGCCACCGCCACCGACCTCGCCGATTATCTGGTGGGGAAAAAAGTGCCGTTTCGGGATGCCCACGAAGCGGTTGGCAAGGTGGTGCGGTTTGCGCTGGAAAAAGGGCTGGAACTGGCGCAGATTGAGCTCGCCGACCTGCAAAAATTCAGCCCGGTCATTGACCAGGGCGTGTACGAGGTGCTGACATTGGAAGGCTCGGTGAACGCCCGCAATCATATCGGCGGCACGGCCCCCGAACAGGTCGCCGGGGCCGCTGTGCGGGCGTTGAAACTGCTCGATTCGAGAAAGACCGAAGCGGATACCTGATGCCTATCATGAGAAACGCCCGATGAAAAAAACCTTGCTCCTGGCCTTGCTCCCGGGATTGGCCGGCCTGTTGCTGCTCGCCGCCTGCGGTCAGACCGGGCCGTTGTATTTGCCGGAAAACGACGGTGTAAAAAACGCCGGCGAAGAAACCCAAGACAGCACCGCCGAATAACCACGCCGCCTACCGCCGCCGGACAACACACCGTCCTTGCCCGGAACCCGACCCGGCGGGGTGAAAGCCAACCATGGATCATTTCCAATACATTGACGGACACCTCCACGCCGAGCAGACGCCCCTGGAATCCATCGCGGCGCGCTTCGGCACCCCCTGCTACGTCTATTCGCGGGCCACGCTGGAGCGGCACTGGCGCGCTTTCGACGACGCCCTCGGCGACCACCCCCACCGCATCTGCTACGCGGTCAAGGCCAACGGCAACCTGGCGATACTCAACCTGCTGGCCGGATTAGGCTCCGGGTTTGACATCGTCTCCGGCGGCGAGTTGCGCCGCGTCTTGGCGGCCGGCGGCGACCCGGCGAAAACCATTTTTTCCGGGGTCGGCAAACAGGCGTGGGAAATTCGTGAAGCCCTGGACGCCGGAATCAGTTGTTTCAACATTGAGTCGGAAGGCGAGTTGCGCCTGCTCAGCGGCATCGCCGAAGAGCGGGGCCGGGTCGCCGCCGTCTCGGTGCGGCTCAACCCCGACGTCGACGCCAAAACCCACCCCTACATTTCCACCGGCCTGCGCGAGAACAAATTCGGCCTCGCCTCGGAGCGCGCACTGGCGGTGTACCGGCGCGCGCGCGCCGACCCCAACCTGCGCATCGCCGGCGTCGCCTGTCATATCGGTTCGCAGCTGACCGACCTTTCGCCCTACGAGGACGCGCTGCGGCGGGTGCTGGATTTCGTTGACCAACTGGAAGCAGACGGCATCGAGATCGGGCACATTGATTTCGGCGGCGGGCTGGGGGTGCGCTACTGTGAAGAGACGCCGCCCAGCCCGGCGCAGTACGGCGCGGCGATTATTGAACAACTCCAAGCCCGCAAAAAGCAGATGCCCGTTACCATTGAACCGGGGCGCGCCATCGTCGGCAACGCCGGCATCCTGCTGACCCGTGTGAACTACCTGAAGCGCGGCGAAGCGTCGAGCTTTTGCGTGGTGGACGCCGGCATGAATGATTTTCTACGCCCGGCGTTGTACCAGGCCCGCCAGGAAATCGTTGAAGTGCGGCAACGCCCGGACGTCGAAGCGGCGCAGTACGACGTGGTCGGGCCGGTGTGCGAAAGCAGCGATTTTCTCGGCAAGGAACGCGCCTTGAAAGTCCGCGAAGCCGACCTGCTGGCGGTGCGCACCGCGGGTGCCTACGGCGCGGTGATGAGCTCCAACTACAACGCCCGCCCGCGCCCCGCCGAAGTCATGGTGGACGGCGGCGCGTTTCACCTTGTCCGAAAAAGGGAAAGCCTTGATGCGCTTTACCGGGATGAATGCGTGTTGCCGGGGCGGCCACCTGGTGGTTAGCGGCTTTGCAAAACGCTTTCGTAGCCCAGCCACAACGCCACAAAAATCAACATCGCGCCGAAGATCTTGCCCTGCACGCGAACCGCGTGACCGGAGCCGAGTTTTTGCGCCATCCACGCCCCGCCGTAAGCCCACGTGGTATGCGTGAACAGGTTCATCCCGAGCAGCGCGCCGCTCAGCGAAAGCACTTCAAAAACCAGCGGGTTGTGCGGATCCAAAAACTGCGAATACATGGTCAGCACGATGCTCATTCCTTTTATATTCAAAGCCTGGGAAATCACGCCGTCAATAAAACGCAGTTGCACGGCGGTATTTTTTTCTTTGATGCCGGTACGCCTCAGGAACTGATAACCCAGCCAGAAAATATAAACCACGCCGGCGATCTGAAACCAGAAAAACAAGCCGGGGTATTCGTTGATGACCGCCGCCATCCCGAAACCGGCGAGCAGGGCGTAACCGGTATAACTAACATTCAGCCCGAGGATAAACGGCAAGGATTTTTTGAACCCATTGGCCGCACCGCACACCGCGCACAAGATATTCCCCGGCCCGGCGCTGAACACCAATGGAAAAATCACGCCCAGCCACAGCGTGAACTCTGCGATTGAATTCATTTTTCAGAAGAATATCGGGGCAACTGCCGGCGGCGTTATCTTCCTACCCCGCCAGCATCCACAGGGCGACCCCGGCCAGTATCACCGCGAACAGGGTGTTGAGTTTTTTCGCCCGCGCCTCGTTTCGAAACCCGCGCAGTAGTTTATCCCCCGCATAAGTCCACAACGAAAACGCAATCCAGTTGTTCAGTGTAAATACCGTCGTAATCCATAGAATCAACGCTGGCCGGGTTGCGTCATCGCCGGCGATGAACTGGGTGAACATCGCCGAGATGATGAAATACGCTTTCGGATTCAAAACCAGCAGGACGACGCCGTCCACAAACCCCGCCGGTTTCGGCTCAACGTCTTCCACCACACCCGCGCGAAATAAACGCCACGCGAGATACAACACGTAAGCGCTTCCGAGATACTTTACAAGAACCAGCGCTTCCGGAAAGCCCGTGGCGATCCCGCCGAATCCCAGGCCGATCAAAAAAGTAACCACCCAGGTGGCGATGTGATAACCGACCGAGGCGCGAGCGGTTCCCCAAAAGCCGAACCGCGCTCCGTTCGCGGCAAAAAATAGATTCCCCGGCCCGGGGCTATAGGCCAGCGGAAACAGAAAAATTATTAATGTAATCGTTACACTCAGCATGTTTGGCGCTCCCGCCCCATCGTTCAATCAGGCGTCCAGCATATCCGCAACCTCAAGAAAAACCGGCGGAAAACGGGCTTGGTCTTTTAAGGAGAAGCATTAGCAATCCCATGCGGCACATGCCCTGTAGGCACGGCTGGCGGGCGGATTCGCAGTGGCCACGTTGGTCGTCGAAGGAAATCACTACAAAATTCTCTTTCTGTTCGCATACAAGTTAACAAGGTTTCTTTCTGTAATTCGCAATCCTGTTCCATGATTACGTACCGCACCAGTATTTTTTATGTGCATTCTTATATCAAGTGCAATTTGTGAATTTTAAAAGGCGGTTAAAAAGTTGTCAGGAGATGGGTTTTGAAGGAGATATGCTTCGTTGAACAAAAATTCTTTTGCCCCTGACACATTCTTTGTTCGGCTATTTGTTATAACTACTTATAGAGAATTGACAAAAAGTATTGATTTATTTAGCTCTAAAAGCAACATGAATTTTATGCCACTTGGAGTTATATAGTATTCTCTTCCTATTTTAGCTAAAAGCCCTAAATCAATGCCGTAATTGGAATACATAATAAAAGCATCCTTAGACGCTTTTGTGCCCCATTCACTTTTCTTGCCTGATAAATAAGTAAAATAGTTTGTTGCTTCCTTCAATGGGACGGGATAGTAATTCTTAGATAAAGCGAAAATAGTTTCAACAGCTAAGTATATACCATAGATTGCCGGGCTACCAAAAGGATTTTTAATAATATGTTCTTTTAAAATATCTGTTTGTTTATCACTTATATACTCTATGGGTGCAGATTTCTCTCTATTGTCAACATACTTTTTACCTAAATTCGTTAAACCGATCTTTTCGTGTTTATTAGTCAACCCAAGCTCTGTAGATAACCTGATATAACTTCTAACAGTGCTATTTGATAGTCCGGTTTTTTCAGGTAATTTGTCAATTGTAGTATCCAAAGTCGCAGGGTAAATTATTCTATTCAACAAATGCAAATTCCATACTCCATGATTGGAAGGCTTCAGATTAATTAATTTTGTGACCGCCTTAACTTTAAAGTAGTAATTCTTTAGAAATTCATAAGGCGAAAATTGGATCGGAATTATTTTGTTTTCATGACATAAAGTTTTATGACTTTTTAGAAAACTAGGGCAAACTAAAAATGTTTTGATTGGCAGATTAGGAATTTTATTCTCCTTTTGTAGATAGATTAGTTCTTCTCGATATTCAGCGACCTGTGTGCAAAATTTAGTTTCACTTTTAACAGCTTTTAATTCTACTAAAAGTAAATCAGTGGGCGACAAAAACAGCAGGTCAATCTTGTTTCCCGAGGGAAGGATTTTTTGCCTGCTTATCAAGGAAATGTTATCACGTATGGATAAAGTGTTTCTAACCTCATCAAGTTGAGTTGCAAAGATATCTTCAATCTGCGACTCTCGAATTTCTAATTTCATTATTTTACATTCACATGGCGGGTCTTATCGTCACAAATAGCGCAAATGTAGTCGCCATTTGGAAACGGTTTCCCCATTAAATTTCGTGTTGATTCATCATTCAAATCAACAACCCTATTTGTAAAGAATCCTGTACCTGCAGTTACGCTTATCCCGCACTCATTACAAATTTCTGCATTGTGGTTTTCTTTAAATTTATCGTGTAATGTTATTGATTGCATAATTACTATTTAACCTCTTTTGTATCAACTTTGAATTTAGATTATAGCGAATTTGAATGACTGTCGTGATGTTTTTTTCTAATTATTCTCTCAAGCATTAGCAATCCCATGCGGCACATGCCCCGTAGGCACATGCTGCCGGGCGGATTCGCAGTGGCCGCGTTGGTCGTCTGCGCCGACTGATGCGGATGGTTATACGCTGCCTTCACGCTCAATAACCAGCACCCGCGCCTCGCCGACCGGGTGGGCGGCGTGTTCGGTGCCAATGGATGCGTGGAAAATGTCGCCCGCATTCAGCATCACCGAATGCTCGCCGCCCCCCTCGCGATACCGCATTTCCACCCGGCCGTCCAGCACCACAAAAACCTCTTCGCCGTCGTTGACGTGCCATTGATAAGGCTGATCCGTCCAGTGCAGGCGGGAGGTGATGCCGTTCATGTTGGCAATGGTTTGCGCGCCCCAGGCTTGATCGGCGGTGAAGTGTTTGCTTTGGATTACTTTCATGGGTTTTCGTTGATCATGGTTCCCGAACGACGACGTTTTTACTATTCCGTGTGCATTCAGCGATAAGCCAAATCAAGGGTTTTTTGCTTTGTTTGTATGCGATCAGAAAGTTTAATTGTTTTTTCGAAATAAGCCTTTGATTTGGAATCGCACTGTGAAATCAGATCTTCCAGTTCAGTTGTAGATGTGATTTTTTTGAATGATTGTGACGGCGAAAAATATATCAATACAGGTTTTTGTTGCTGAACAAAATTAAGAATGTTATTCAACGTTCCCTTGCTCTTTCCATCCCAAAGCATAAACCCCTGGTCAGCCTGTCGGCTCATTTCCTCATCTTTCATAACAAAGTAACCGAAATCCTTTTTTTTACCACCCGAATCAACAGGATGCATATTCCAGTTACCGAGGTTGTTTCTACACTCTCCGTCCATGCAATAAACAACTACGTGTTTGTAATTTTCTTCAGCAAAAAAATTCTGAACCGCCTTGTCTGCACCATTTGCATCGCCTACTAATATGGTGTGTTGCTTTATAATCATGTTTCGTAGTCTTGTACGGATGTCAGAATTCAAGTACGGAAATTTACGGGACCCGCCCAAAAAAACCTTGCTCATCGATTTACCCTCGTGCGAGTCACCGCAAATACATCAACTGCGCTTGCCCCGCCTTGTTCATACACCACTTTAGTAGCCTCTCCAAACGTGGCCCCGGATCCGTATAGGTCATCAACTAAAAGTACAGTTTTCCCGGATATTTTATCTGATGCAGCCTGAAATGCGCCTGCCAGAATTTCCCTTCGACGATCTGGATCATAAATAGACTTTAGTTCTTCCGTGCGCCTTACTTTGTGCACTCCATCTTGAACATATTGCGTATTCAGGCAAGTCGCCAGACCTCGAGCTATTTGAGCAGTCACAGTTCTGCTCGAACTTGAAGGTGGAATTGGTATTACCACATCATATTTTTCTTTCTTTTTATCCAAATAATTGCAAGTCGCGTGAATCAGTTTCTCAAAGGCGGCTTGATCACCGCGATATTTGAATTGATACAAGAGTTCGCCAATTTCACTCCTCGTCGTATCGAACATCGAATAGCCAAACTCGTTTTCACCGACGAAAACGCTATCAATAATATGCCAGTCCAGAATAATTCCAGATCTCCATGGTCCTTCGATACCTTGAGGATGTAGCATCATATTCGTTGTCCTGATTCGAGAGTTAAACGTCACCTTGTTTGTAAGGCAATTACTATACGGCACATATCATAAACTAACTTAGTCTGCAAATATACCCTTACTATTCGATTTACGCAGAACGCTCCTGGCACAACCCCCTTCAAGCATTAGCAATCCCATGCGGCACATGCCCCGTAGGCACGTGCTGCCGGGCGGATTCGCAGTGGCCGCGTTGGTCGTCGAAAAAGATGTCGGCGCCGAAGGCGCGCAGGAATTCGCCTTTGTCCATTCCGCCGAGGAAGTAGCTTTCGTCTATGCGGATGTTCCAGGCGCGCAGGGTTTTGATGACGCGTTCGTGGGCGGGGGCGGCGCGTGCGGTGATTAGTGCGGTGCGGATGGGGGACTCGTGCGAGGCGTAGTTTTTCTGGATGACGTGCAGGGCGGCGAGCACGTTTTTGAACGGGCCGCCGGGCAGGGGTTTGTTCGCCGAGGTTTTTTCTTTGTCGGAGAAGGCTTGCAGGCCCTGCTGCTGATAGACCCGTTCGGCTTCATCGGAAAACAACACCGCGTCTCCGTCAAAGGCGATTTTCAACTGCGCCGAGGACGCGGTCTCGACGCGCGACGGCAGGATGGTGGCGGCGGCGGCGCCGGCTTCCAGGGCCTGGCTTACGTCCAGCGGGTCGGCGGACAAAAACAAATCGGCGCCGAACGGCTGGACGTACTGGTAGGGCGACTGGCCGCCGGTGAACGCGGCGCGGCTGATGTTCAGGTCGTAGTGCTGGATGGAGTTGAAAATGCGCAGCCCGGTGTCGGCGCTGTTGCGCGAGATCAGCACGATCTCGACCTCTTGGCGGTTGTCTTCGTCGTTTAGCGTCAGAAATTTCTTGACCATGGAAAACGCCACGCCGCGCCCGAGGGGTTCGGTTTCGCGCTCGATCTGATAACGGGCGTAGGCTTCCAGGCCCTGCTCCACGTACACCGCGTGGCTCTCTTCGAGGTCAAACAGGGCGCGCGATGAAATCGCGATTACCAGCGCGTTGTCAAAGGTGGTCGGCATTTGCTTCGGTTTGAGTTTGGGTTCGGGTTCAGGTCCAGGTTCAAGTCAAGCATTCCGCAGGGCGTTGATTACCGGCGCGGTGTCGGGCCGCCGATGGTGCCACAAATAAAAGGACTCCGCCGCCTGCTCCACGAGCATGCCAAGCCCGTCGCTGACTTTGCCGGCGCCGTTGGCCGAGGCCCAGTCCATGAACACGGTGGGCCGGCGGGCGTACATCATGTCATAAACCACGCTCCCCGCGCCCAGGCAATCCCTTGGGATGCCCGGCAGTTCACCGCCGAGGCTCGCCGAGGTGCCGTTGATGATCAGGTCAAAGGCCGGCCCTGTGATGCGCTCGTAGCCGCAGCCGTTGATATTCATCGCCACGCCGCCGCCGAACTTTTCGGCAAGGGCGCGGGCTTTGGGCACGGTGCGGTTGGCGATGGTCAGGCTCGCGGGTTGGCGTTCGGTGAGCGGCCCGAGCACCCCCCGCACCGCACCGCCGGCGCCCAGCACCAGCACGCGCTTGCCGGCGATGCCCAGCCCCAGGTTGTCTTCGATGTCGCGCACCATGCCGGCGCCGTCGGTATTGTCGCCGAACACTCCGCATTCGGTGTCGGGCTCCCGCCCGTCGTCAAAGCGCAGCGTGTTGACCGCCC
Organism: Candidatus Poriferihabitaceae bacterium; assembly: GCA_965212085.1. Lineage (GTDB taxonomy): Bacteria > Pseudomonadota > Gammaproteobacteria > Arenicellales > Poriferihabitantaceae > JAHRAW01. The sequence goes on from OZ243042.1 coordinate 1,151,830, forward strand.
CGGCGCGGCGCGCGCGTTCGCTCAGCCGGTTGCCCGGCCGGTCGCACAGTTTCCACGCTTCCACCTTGAACGGAACCGTCACGTTCAACCCCGCCCCGCCGTGGGCGGCGAAGTGGCTCACCGCCTGCCCGAAGCCGCCGGCGTCCACCTGAATGCGCTCGTATTCCAGTTGCATATCAAACTGCCGGGCGAACAGGCGGTGAATCTGCGGCGACCGGCTGTGCGCCACCGGATTGCCCATCACCGCGAAGTGGTTGGACTGCGCTTTGAAGTCAAACAGGTCAGTCATGGGGGCCGCCGCTATTCCGGCGCGTCATTACCGGGCGTGAAGATAAAGGCCGGGCCGCGGGTGGTCAGGGTGATTTCGCCGAAGCCCCGGTTGCTGAGGCCGAGGGACTTGAGCGGCGCGATGCGCGTCGGCACCGGGATCGGGAATTGGCACGCGCCCCGCAGCTGCACCGTGGCCGGTTCCAGCACCGCCAGGCTGAAAATGCCATCTGCATCAAAAGTCCATTGCCCGGTGGAATAAGCATTCAGGCAGGTATCAAAGCGCGCCGTGGTCGGGGTTTTCGCCGCCGCCAGAAAATGATGAACCTCGCCGAGGTTGAACAACTCGTGATCCCGCCGCGCGCCGAGAAAGCCCAGCAACACCACTTCGGCGAAGCGCGACCCGAGGCGGCCCAGCACGTAGGCGAGGTCGGAATAGTCCTTGTCGGGGTCGAGGTACTGATCCAGTTTCCCGCCGAACGAATCCCCGTCGCCGACGGCGAACCCCGGAGATTCTCTACCCGCGTTATCCGCATTTTGCCGCCGGTGGTTGGCGCCGCCGTCCACCCAGATTACGGGCGCTTCGGGAGCCGCCGGGCCGGGTGGTTCAAACGGCACCGGCACTGGCACCGGCACTGGCACCGGCATCGGCCCCACCAGGGTGATCCGGCGGTGGCCGGTGAAGCGGTGCAGGTAATCGTCCAGGGTCATGGCGGATGGTGTTAGTGCGCGGAAAAGATCAGGATACACCTTATAATACGCGGGACGCCACCACAAAGACCCATTCACTATGAGCGTTTTTAAGCGTGTTCTCAAGCATGCTTTCAGGCATGTTCTCAAGCGCGTTCCCGAGCGTGTTCTCAAGCATGTTCCCAAGCGTGCGCCCAAGCATGTTCCCAAGCGCGTGCCCAAGCATGTTCCCGGGCGTGTTTCCAGATTTGTGCTGCCGCTACTCGTACTCGGGGCCGGGGCCGGCGCTTTCGCCTGGTTCAAGGGCACCGAAGTAACCCCCGAACCGTTGCGCCCCCAGGACCGCGCGCCGGTGGTTTCGGTGCAGGTGGTGGCGAAAACCGCCGCTTCGCCGAGCCTGCGGATTTTCGGCCAGGTGGAAACCCCGGACATGAGCGTGCTGACCGCCGGGGTGGCGGCGGACATCATTGAGGTCAAGGTGCTCGAAGGCAACGCCGTGCGCCGCGGGCAGGAGGTGATCGTGATGGACGACGCCGACGCCGCGTTGGAAATTCTGCAGCGTCAGGCGGAGCTGGCGGAGATCGAGGCGCTGCTGGAAAGCGACAAAATCAAACTGCGCGCCGACCAGGCCGCGCTGGAGGCTGAGGAGACGCTGCTCGCGCTGGCGCGCAAGGCGGTGGAGCGCGCCCGCCGGCTGGCGCGTTCCCAGGCGGGTTCCGAGGCGTCCCTGGATCAGGCGCGGGAGAATGAACAACGCCAGTTGCTGGCCATCACCCAGCGCCGCCAGGCCATCGCCGATTTCGCGTCTCGGCAGCTGCAACTGCGGGCGCGCTACGACAAAGCCGCGGCGGTGCTGAAGCGCGCCGAGCGCGACCGCCGGCGAACTAGGGTCAAGGCGCCGTTTGACGGCCGCGTCACCGAGGTCATGGTATCCAGGGGCGACCGCGCCGCCAATGACACGCGGCTGCTGCGGTTGTACGACGAGTCCCAACTGGAACTTCGCGCCCAGGTGCCGAGCGCCCACCTTGCGGTGCTGCGGCGCGCCCTGGACGCCGGTCAGCCGCTGCGCGCCGAGGCCGTTTCTGAGGGCGGCGGCGAACGGATCAGACTTTCCCTGCACCGGCTGTCCGCCAGCGTGGATCAGGGGCAGGGCGGCATTGATGCGTTTTTTCGCGCGCGCAGCGGGCGGCTGCCGGTGCCGGGCGGCACGCTGGAAGTGAACCTCAAACTGCCGCCGATGGAGAACGTGATCGTGCTGTCCCCGGATGCGTTGTACGGCCGCGACCGCGTGTACCGCGTGCAGGCTAACGAGCAAGGTAACGTGTTGCAATCGCGCACCGTGCGCCGCCTCGGCCAGCTGAACGATGCCCAGGGGCGGCGCATGCTGATCGTCGCCGGGGACGGTTTTGAAGCCGGCGATCAGATTCTCAACTCGCGCTTGCCCCAGGCGGTGAACGGGCTGAAAGTCAAAGTGGAGCGCTGATGAAAACCGGCCGCCCCAACCTGATCGCCATCTTCTGCAATCATCCGGTGGCGGCCAACCTGCTGATGGCGATGATGCTGATGGCCGGCGTTTGGGGCCTCAAGCAACTCAACACCCAGTTTTTCCCTTCGTTCAACATAGACTACGTCACGGTGCAGACGGTGTGGAGCGGCGCCAGCGCCGGCGACGTTGAGGAGCTGATTACCACCTCCCTGGAGAAGGAACTGCGCGACGTTGATTTCGTCAAGGAGATGACCTCGACTTCCGCCGAGGGATTCTCGCTCATCCAACTGGAGTTCGAGGAGAACACCGACATGGGGCTGGCGGTGGGCCAGGTCAAGGAGCGGGTTGATTTGGTGCGCGACCTGCCGGAGGGGGCGGAGACGCCGGAGGTCAGCAAGGTGGTCAACTACGAGGGCATCACCCGCGTGCTGGTGGCCGGGCCCGGTGACGTTGACGAACTGCGCGCGCTGGTCAAGGGTTTTGAGGTGGAACTCTTGGAGCGCGGCATCGCCAAGATTTTCATCAAGGGGCTTCCGGAAGAACAGATCGCCATCGAGGTGCCGTCCCGGGAACTGCGCCGCCTGGGGTTGTCGCTGGACGACATCGGGCGGCGCGTGGCGGCGTGGTCCAAAGACGTGCCGGTGGGCATCGTCGGGCGCGCCGAGACTTCCCGGCAACTGCGTTTTCGCGAGCGGCGCAAGACCGAACTGGCGTTTGAGTCGGTGCCGGTGGTCGCCGAAGGCCAGGGCCGGCTGCTGTCCCTCGGCTCCATCGCCAACATCGAACGCAAGCCCAGGGACGAGCAGGTCTCGCTGCGCTATCGCGGCAAGCCGGCGGTGGAGCTGTCGCTGCACCGCACCGAAAACAGCGACAGCCTGGAAGCCGCCGGCATTTTTCGCCAGTGGCTGGAAGACGTCCGCCCGACCCTGCCCGAGGGCATCGTGCTGGTGCCCTTCAACGAGCGCTGGGAGTTGCTGAGCGACCGCATCAACCTGCTGGTGAAAAACGGCCTCGGCGGGCTGGTGCTGGTGGTGCTGATTTTGTTTTTGTTCATGAGCGGCCGGGTGGCGTGGTGGACCGCGGTGGGGATACCGGTGTCGTTCATGGCGGCGCTGGCGGTGTTCTACCTGGTGGGCGGCTCCATCAACATGATCAGTTTGTTCGGCCTGATCATGGCCCTCGGCATCATCGTTGACGACGCCATCGTGGTCGGCGAGGAAGCCATGACCCGCTACGGGAAAGGCACGCGCCCACGCCTGGCCTCGGAAGAAGCCGCGCGGCAGATGCTCGGGCCGGTGTTCTCCTCGTCCCTGACCACCATCGCCGCCTTCATGCCGCTGCTGCTGGTGGGCGGCATCATCGGCTCCATCATGCGCGCCATCCCGGTGGTGGTCATCTGCGTCATCATCGCTTCGCTCATCGAATGTTTTTTGATCCTGCCCGGCCACCTGACCCATTCCTTCCGGCGCATGGGAAGTTACAACCCCGGCAAAACCCGGCGCTTTCTTGACCGCGCCTTTGAGACCTTTCGCGAGCGCCGCTTTCGCCCGGCGGTGACCCTCGCGGTTGCCAACCGCTGGACCACCGTGGCGCTGGCGGTGGCGCTGCTGACCGCCACCGCCGGCTGGGTTCAGAGCGGGCGCATGAGTTTTCATTTTTTCCCCGCCGCCGAAGCGGACCGCATTTACGCCAACGTCGGCTTCGTGTCGGGCACGCCGGCGGACACCGTCAAGTCCTACCTCGAAGAAGTGGAGCGCGCGCTTCGTGAAGTGGAACGCGAACTCGACGAGCCGCTCGTGCAACTGCTCCTGAGCCGCCACGGTTCGGTGGAAGGAGAAGGCGGCCTGGACCGCGTCGGCGATCACTTCGGCGGCGTGCGCGCGGAACTGGTTGACCCCGACCGGCGGCGCATCCGCAACCGCGACATCATCGCCGCGTGGCGCGCCAAACTGCCGCCCCGCCCCGGCATCGAAAACCTCGCCATCGTTGAGCCCCGCGCCGGCCCGCCCGGCGCCGACGTTGACGTGCGCATATCCGGCGAAAACATCGCCCGGGTGAAACGCGCCGCGCAAAAACTCCAGGACGCGCTGCGCGACATCCCCGGCGTCACCGGCATCGGCGACGACTCCCCCTATGGCCGCGAACAGATGGTGCTGCAACTGACCCCCACCGCCGAGGCCCTCGGCCTCAGCGTGGACGACGTCTCGCGCCAGCTGCGCGCCGCCTACGACGGCTACGAGGTGCAGGAATTGTCCGACGGCTACGACGACGTTGAGGTGCGCCTGATGCTGCCCGCCGCCGAACGCGGCACGCTGGCCGGGCTGGCGGCGCTTTCCATCGTCCTGCCCAACGGCCAAAACGCGCCCGTCGCCAACCTCGCCACCGTCAGCTCAGAGCGCGGCTTTGAAGCGATCCGTCATTCCAACGGCAAACTCGCGGTCACCGTGACTGCCGGCGTTGACCCGGCGGTCAACAACGCCAACCGCATCCGCGCCGACCTCGAAGCCGGGGTTCTGCCGCAGCTGGCCGCCGAATACGGCGTCGGGTTTTCGTTTGAAGGACGCCAGGCCGACCAGGCCGAAACCCTCGGCGACATGCAACTCGGAATGATGCTGGCGCTGACCTTGATTTACCTGGTGCTGTCGTGGGTGTTCGGATCATATGGCTGGCCGCTGATCGTGATGTTCGTGATCCCGTTCGGCGTGGTCGGCGCGATCTGGGGGCACGTGGTCATGGGCCAGGACATCACCGTGCTGTCGCTGTTCGGCTTCTTCGCCCTGTCCGGCATCGTGGTCAACGATTCCATCATCCTCGTGGTGTTCTACAAACAACTGCGCGAACGCGGCATGGCGGTGCGCGATGCGGTGATCGAAGCCGCGTGCCTGCGCCTGCGCGCGGTGCTGCTGACCTCGCTGACCACCATCGCCGGCCTCTCGCCGCTGCTCTTCGAAACCTCGCTGCAAGCGCAGTTCCTGATCCCCATGGCCACCACCATCGCATTCGGCCTGGCCTTCGCCACGCTGCTGGTGCTGCTGGTGATTCCTTCGCTGCTGCTGATTTATGAAAATGCGCTCGCGGCCTTGGGGGGCGGCGAACGGGCTGAAGCATCGGCGGCTTGAAGCCGCCCCCTTGGGGGGCCGGCAGGGGGTTGTCCGCGGGCGCCATCACCGCCGCGTGATGCGACCTATATTGACGCATGGTCGTGTAACGATACGCCGCATCGTTCACTACCCCCGGAGAAAAACCATGCGCAAACGTCATTCCCCCTTTCGTCGCCCCCGCCTGTTCGGCGATTTGAAGTCTTTGCATTCATCCATTACCCCGCTGGTCCGTCTGTGGATGCTGCGTATCCTGATGTTGTATGGCGGCGGGGGTGCATTCCATTCCGGCAAGCGTCATGGAAATTTTCTGAGGATCATCGCAGACGTTGATGACACGCTCCGGGCCGTGGGTCTTGAGAAGTGGGTTGATGCGGATGATGACGTTCGCGTGGAAGACTTCGTCGCCGATTTGCGCGCGCATCACCGGAACGCCGAGAAGGAATCGCGCAAGCCCCGTAAATCGCCGAACGCATCCGTGCTTCGCCGCAACGTGCAAAAAATTGCGAAGTTGGCCGGCTTGTCCGATAGCGATTGCCGCATCCTGGAGTTGGCGATCCTCATCCATGACGTGAAACCACTTGAGGAAGCAGCCGACATACTGGGTGAACTGTCCACGCCGCAAGTGTCCGAAGCGGTGTCGGGGATACTGGATATACCGCTCCCCGAAGTGCGCGCCTCCCTTTCGCCAAAGGGTATTTTGAACCGCTCCGGGCTGCTGTCGTTGAGCGATGATTCCAATGAATTGCACCGCAAACTGGATCTTCTATCCTACGCCTTTCCCTCGCAGATGATGGTTCCCGACATGGACCCGGCCGGTTTGTTGCGTGACATGGTGTCGCCCGGCGTCGCCCCGGAGTTGGCGATTGACGACTACCAACATCTTGCGCCGTCGCTGGCGGTGCTGCGCCCCTACCTGAAGCGCGCCGCCGAAAAAAACCGGCCCGGCGTCAACATTTTTTTGTACGGCGCCCCCGGCACGGGTAAAACCCAGTTGGCCAGGGTGCTGGCCGCGGAACTCGGCAGGGATTTGTTCGAGGTTTCCAACATGGATGAGGATGATGATCCCGTGGATGGAAATCGCAGGCTGCGCGCCTTTCGCGCCACGCAGAGTTTCTTCGCCAACCGAAAAGCGCTGATCCTGTTTGACGAGGCCGAAGACGTTTTCCCCGAAGCGCGGAACGCTTTTTTTGGTTTGCTGTTCGGGGGCGGGGGCGGGGGCCGGGCCGCCGAAAAGAGCAAGGGATGGATCAACCGCATGCTGGAAGAGAATCCGCTGCCGGCGTTCTGGGTGTCCAATTCCATCTCCGGCCTGGACCCCGCGTACATTCGCCGCTTTGACGGCGTGATCGAGTTGCCCGTACCGCCGAAGCCGGTTCGCGAGCGCATCATTCGCAATGCCTGCGGCGAGTTGCTGGACGCGCGCGCGGTTGCGCGGGTGGCCGAATCCGCAACCCTGGCCCCGGCTGTCGTGACCCGCGCCACCGGCATCGTGAACCTGATCCGGGACGAGTTGGATGAACGCGAGATCTATCCGGCCTTTGAGTTGCTGATCAACAACGTCCTTGAGGCGCAAGGCCACCGCCCGATCAAACGCAACGACCCCAACCGCCTGCCCGAAGTCTATGACCCGGCTTTCATCCACGCCGACCAGGACTTGGCTCCCATCACCGGGGCGTTGGTCAAAACGCGGATGGGGCGGCTTTGTCTGTACGGGCCGCCGGGCACCGGAAAAACCGCGTACGGGCGGTGGGTGGCCGAGCGCATGGGCGTTCCGTTGCTGTTGAAAAAGGCTTCGGATTTGTTGTCAAAGTGGGTGGGAGGGACCGAGAAAAACATCGCCGCGGCCTTCAAGGAAGCGCAGCGCGAAGGCGCGGTGCTGCTGATCGACGAGATGGACAGCTTCCTGCAAGACCGCAGGCGTGCGCAACACGGATGGGAGATAACCCAGGTCAACGAAATGCTGACGCAGATTGAGTCGTTCGGCGGCGTCTTCATCGCTTCCACCAACCTGATGGACGATTTGGATCAGGCGTCGCTGCGGCGCTTTGATCTCAAAATCCGGTTTGACTTCCTGCGCCCCGAACAGGCGTGGCAGTTGCTGCAAAGGTACTGCGCCACGCTGAAAATAACGGCGCCCGCAAAAACCATCAGACCCCGCCTTGCCCGCCTGCGCAACCTGACCCCCGGCGATTTTGCCGTGGTTGTGCGCCAACGCACCATATCCCCGGTCGCCACCGCGAAAGAGTTTGTGGCAACGCTGGAGGCCGAATGCACGCTCAAGGAAGGGGCGAAAAATCCGGTTGGTTTCACGCGGTAGCGCGGCAGGGGGTAAGTGATGGCTGGTCATCCTGATTTATACGCTGACGCTTGTTTAAATGATATTCGTTCGGAATGGATCGGATCCAGGCACTATGGTCATGGCTTCGGCGGAAAGACGGTGCTGATTCTCAGTGAGTCGTGCCACCGATGGGGTGAGTTACAATATCGGATACGAGGTGAAAAAACAGACCAGGAAATATCACCGGAGTATTTTACGATACCCATAGCGCCCCGGTTTGAAGAACTTTTCGAATCCCGCATAGTAAAGAAGAAAGAAAAGTGTCCGCCCGATACGCACCGGCTTTTTACCAACATTGCCGTTGCGTTTCTAAACCACGTCCCCGATGAAAAGGAAAGGCGGGAGTTTTGGCATTCCGTTGCGTTCTGGAATCTCACCCAGGACAGCATCGGTGGCGCTTCGGGAGAAAGGCTTACCGATGAAATGTGGAGCAAGTACGGGTCCGACTTATTCTCTCATTCCTTGAGCAGCTGTCTTCCCGATTTCATAGCAGTTTTTGGTTCCAGACTTTGGGAGAAAGTCAGCGCCTGGACTTTCACCGCTGCATATGAACCGGTAATCTCCGGCGTTCCTGATTCCGGGAGCGCAAAGATGAAGCGTTACAAAACTTGCTGCGAAGCCCGCGCATTTGCGTTTCGGCTCCCGCATCCCCTAACGCCCGGCTTCAACGGCCGGGATTGGCACAAGAGCCTTATGGAGGCGCTTGAGGTTGATCCTGGTGATGAGCGTGATGATGAAAAGTATGGGTGGTGATTGGATTGATGTCTGATATAATTCAGCGGCTTTTTATTAGATAACCCAGTATTTTGGAGGAAATTCACATGAGTATCACAGATAAAGAAAATGAACTTTTTAAACGGTGGCAAAAAGAACGACCCCAACGCAAGCCCTTTGTTAAAGACGGTGTTGTGAATGGTGGCGAATATGAGAAGTCCAAAGTGAAGACTGTTTTTGTTGTTCGAGAGTATGCCCACGCCAAAGAAGGGTATGATCTTCGAGAAGAAGAATTGACCCGTTACGAACATAAAATTTGGCAGAGAGTCGCCGATACATTATACAGAATCCATCAAATGTCCGGCTATGAGCAAAAGGCCTCTGCCGAAGAGAGGATGCCTCCGGGTATTTGTGCGTTCAATTTGGGGAAAGCAGGGGGAAATCGGACCACAGACATGACACAGTTGGAAATAGTTGCAATGGATGATCGGGAGTTCATCCTTCAGCAAGTTGAAATCTACAACCCGAATTTAATTATTTGCGGCGGTACTTTTGACATTTTCCACCGCGTGGACGGCCGGAAAAATGAGGAATCTAAAAGGACATCAAAAAAATTCCAGTGGTATAAAAGAAACAATAAGCAGTACGTAATTGGTGCTTATCACCCCTCGTCATTTGGGAAAGTGCAATGGGATACCGAACAACTACTCGAAGCGATCCGGGAAATGGACAATAACGCACTTGGTTTGAAGAAAGCGTGAAGCACCATTTTCATTCTACGCCGTCATTCCCGGGCGTTAGTGTCCGTTGCCGCGCAAGCGGGGGCGCGCGTTGTGGGTTGCGCGTGACGCGCATTGTGGGGGGAGACCCCCCACGCCCCCCTGTGCGGCGCGGGGAAACTCCTGTTTCCAGCGCCGCGCGCACATCCCTGTGCGCGACAGTCCGGCTATCGCCGAACCGAAAAAGCGGATGTCCGATACGATGAAACAAACGGTCGCTATCGCTCCCTATTTTTCTATCGTTCGGGAATGACGGCGGAGGGGCGGGAATCCAGCGGGCAAACCCACAACGTCAGCCGCCGTCGTTACCCGCAACCAACTCCTCCGCCATCCGCCCAAGCGCATCCGCGTCATCGCCGCCCACATTCCCCCGCATTGCCAACAAGCGATCCTGATCGCAAGGATACCCTTCCCCAAGCCTGTCCGCCGCACGGTGCGCGCCGTCCGGGTCGTTGCATATCAGCGCCATGTCGCAGCCGGCGGTGAGCGCCGTGGCGCTTCGTGTTCCGGGGTCGTCGCCGGTGCCGGCGCCTTTCATGCTCAGGTCGTCGCTGAAAATTACGCCGTCGAAGTTCAGTTTTTTGCGCAGTATGCCTTGCAGCCAGAACGGCGCGTAGGTCGGCAGTTGTTCGTGGATGCGCTCGAACAAAACATGCGCGGTCATGACGCCGCCGAGGCGTTTGGCGAGGCGAGCGAAGGGCGTCAGGTCGCATGGTTCGAGTTCGGCGAAGGTGCGCGTGTCCACCGGCGTTTGGTGGTGGGAGTCGGCACTGACGCCGCCGTGGCCGGGGAAGTGTTTGCCGGTGGCGGCCATGCCGGCGCGGTTCATGCCGGTAATGTACGCGCCGGCCAGTTTGCAGACGGCGGCGGGGTCGCGGTGGAAGGCGCGGTCGCCGATCACGCGGCTGCGCGGGTGCCGGCAGTCGAGCACCGGGGCAAAACTGAAATCCACTCCGGTTTGCAGAACTTCGGCGGCCATCAACCGCCCGGCGGTTTCGGCCATGGCGATGCCGCGCGCGGGGTCGCGGTCGTAGCGTTCGCCGATGCGCGCGGCTGCGGGAAGCGCGTGGAATCCGTCGCGGAAACGTTGCACGCGCCCGCCTTCCTGATCCACCGCCACCAGCAAGGCCGGGGAGCGGAGCGCCTTGATCTCCGCAACGAGGGCGCGCACCTGCGCCTTGTCGCGGTAGTTGCGGGCAAACAATAGCACCGCGCCCACCGCGGGATGGCGCAAAAAATCCATCTCGTGCGCCGCCGGGGTCTCCCCGCCGAGGTCAACCATCAGCGCGCCGAGGGGCAGTTCAAGGGGGGCGTTCAAGGGACTGTTCAATAATGCGGGCGCGGTTCAGAAGCAACTCAGCCACAAATAACCACCGGCGTTCCCACCGCCACGCGGTCGAACAATTCCACCACGTCTCGGTTGCGCATGCGAATGCAGCCGTGGGAGCCGGGCTTGCCCATTTCCACGTCGTCGGGAGCACCGTGGATGTAGATGTAACGGCGCATGCTGTCGACCGCGCCGAGGCGGTTGAAGCCCGGTTCGCAGCCGCTCAGCCACAAAATCCGCGTCAGTATCCAGTCCCGCTGCGGCGCGCCGGCGCGCAGTTGCGGCGCAAATCGTTCGCCGCTCGGCCGCCGCCCGGTGAACACGCTGTTGAGCGGCGCGCCGGCGCCGATTTTGGCGCGGATAATGTGCCGGCCCCGTGGGGTGCATTCGCTGTTGATGATCTCGCCGGGGCCGTTGGCCGCGCTCGAAATATCGTAGCGCGCCACCGCCTCGCCGCGTTCGCCGAGCAGCGCCAGGGTCTGCGCGGGCAGGTCAATGCGAATGTGTTGGTTCGGTTTCATTGCGGCGGTTCCATTGCGGCGGTTTCAGCGCGCTTTGATGAGGTGGTCGAGCAGGTCGCCGCTGGCCTGCTCGATCAAGTCCAGCGCCTGGTCGAATCCCTGTTCGCCGCCGTAGTAGGGGTCCGGCACTTCGTCGTAGCCGGCGACCGGGATCAGGTCGAGGAACAGGTGAACCTTGTGCCGGTGTTGCGCGCCGGCGAGGCGTATCAGGCTGGCGTAATTGTCGCGGTCCATGGCGATGATGTAGTCAAACGCGGCCATGTCGGCGGCGCCGGTCTGCCGCGCCCGCAGGCCGCTGAGGTCAACGCCACGGCGGGCGGCGGCGTGCCGGGCGCGATGGTCCGGGGGCGCGCCGATATGCCAGTCGCCGGTGCCCGCGGAATCTATTTCAAACGCTTCGCCGAGGCCCCGGGACTCGACGGCTTTGCGGAACACGCCTTCGGCGGTGGGCGAGCGGCAGATGTTGCCGAGGCAGACGAACAGTACGCGGCACGCGGGCATGGTCGGCGGATGCGCTCAGCGCGGCTCAGGCGCGGCTCAGGTTGATCACCGACGTCTCCCCGTGCAGCCGGCGCATGATGTCGGCCAGGTGCTTGCGCCCGGTTACTTCGATGATAAAAGACATCGCCGAGGTGTTGTGATGGCGGGGGTCAACCTGGAGGTTGTTGATGTTGGATTCGTGCTCGGCGATGATGTTGCTGACCGAAGCCAGCACGCCGGGCTCGTTGCGGGTTTCCATTTTGATCATCACCTGGAATTTACCCGTGGTGGTTTCCGACCACGCGAGGTCAAAGGAGTTGTCCGGGTGGCGCATGATTTCCCGGCAGTTGGGGCAGTTGCAGCGGTGCACCACCAGCCCGCGGCCGCTGGTCATGGCGCCGATAATTTTGTCGCCGGGAATCGGGCGGCAGCAGCTGGCGTGGGTGACCAGCAGCCGTTCGGTGCCCTCGATGGTCATGGCCGGCGGCGGGTCGCCGCCCGGTTCGGCGTCGCCGCGCGCGCTTTGCGCCCCGGCGACCAGCTGCTTCGCCACCAGGGTCGGCAGGCGCCTGCCGAACCCGATGTCGCGCAGCAGTTGCGTCCAGTCGTCCATTTGCAGGTGTTGGAGCAGCGCGACCTTGTGGGTGCTGGGAATGCGCATGCGCCGGTAGCCCTGCCGGGCCAGCGCCTGCTTGAGCAGTTTGCCGCCGAGTTTGAAGGACTCCTTGTCCTTCTGCTGGTTCAGGAAGTGGCGGATTGAGGCGCGCGCCTTGGAAGTTACCGCGTAGTCCAGCCACGCCGGCAGCGGCCGCGCGCTGCGCGAAGTAACGATCTCGATGTGGTCGCCGTTGTTGAGGGTTTGATGCAGGGGCGCCATCTGCTGGTTGACGCGCGCGCCGATGCTGCGGTTGCCGACGCCGGTGTGCACGGCGTAGGAAAAATCCAGCGCCGTGGCGCCACGGGGCAGGCGCTTGATGTCGCCCTTGGGGGTGAACACATAGACCTCGTCGGGGAACAGGTCGGCCTTTAGGTGTTCGAGAAACTCCCCGGAGTCGAGGGATTTTTGCTGGGACTCGAGGAAGCTGCTGAGCCACTTTTGCGCGAGTTCCTGGGGTGCGTGCTCGCCGGTGGTTTCGGTCTTGTACAGCCAGTGGGAGGCGACGCCCTTTTCCGCCACGCGGTGCATCGCGCGGCTGCGAATCTGCACTTCCACGGACTGCCCGAACGGGCCGATGACCACGGTGTGCAGCGACTGGTAGCCGTTCACCTTGGGGATGGCGACGTAGTCCTTGAAGCTTTCCGGGCGCGGTTTGTACAACTGGTGAATGACCCCCAGGGCGTGGTAGCACTGCGGGCGGGTTTCGGTGACCACGCGGATGGCGTTGATGTCCTGGACGTCCCGCAGCAGCAGTTTTTTCTGCTGCATCTTGCGGTAGATGCTGTAAATATCCTTCTCGCGCCCCGACACCAGGGCGCCGATGCCGGCCCTTTCCAGTTCCCGCTGAATCCCGCCGCACGCCTCCTTGACCACGGATTTGCGCCCGCGCTTTTTGGTACCCAGTTTTTTGGAGATGGCGTTGTAGCGTTTCGGATAGAGAGTTCGCAGGCTCAGGTCTTCGAGTTTTTGCGCCAGGTCGCGCATGCCGAGGCGGTTGGCGATGGGCGCGTAAATCTCCAGGGTCTGGCGCGCCACCCGGCGTTTTTTGTCCTCCTTGAGGGATTCCAGGGTGCGCATGTTGTGCAGGCGGTCGCACAGTTTGATGATGATAACGCGGATGTCCTTGGCCGTGGCCATGAACATTTTTCGGAACGACGCGGCTTCGGCGTGCTCCTTGGGTTCCTGCTCCAGTTGGCTGACCTTGCTCACGCCGTCCACCAGTTCGGCGACGTCGCCGCCGAAGCGCTCCGCCAGCTGCGCGAGGGTGATGTCGGTGTCCTCCACCACGTCGTGCAGCACCGCGGCGATGATGGTGCGGCTGTCCATGCGCATCTCGCCGAGGATGCGCGCCACCGCCAGGGGGTGATGGATGTAGGCTTCGCCGCTTTCCCTGGTCTGCCCGGCGTGGGCTTCGGCGCCGAACAGGCAGGCGTCGTGGATGTTGGCTACGGCGTCGGCGCTGAGATAGTCGCCGAGGCAGGTGAGCAGTTCGCCGGTGCGGGTGCGGCGCCCCGCCACCTTCGGCTTGCGTGCCGGCGCAGCATCCGTTGCCGGCACGGCGTCCGCAGCGTCCGCAACGGGAGACGGCGGGAGGGGGTCAGTCGCGGTCCGCTTCCACCGGCGGCTCAGCGGTAACCGGCTCGGCAATCGGTTCGGTAGTCGGCTCGGTAATCGGCTCGCCATGGTCTTCCCCTTCAATAGAGTCGCGATCATGTTCGTGTTCATTCAATTCACCGTTGTCGTCGAAGGTCAGTTCCGGAATGGTTATTTCCTCTTCGAGAATGGACGGCCCGATCAGCCCCTCGGCGATTTCGCGCAGCGCCAGCACCGTCGGCTTGTCGTTATCCCGCTCCACCAGCGGCTCGGCGCCGAGAATCAGCTGCCGCGCGCGCTTGGTGGCGATCAACACCAACTGAAAGCGGTTGTCGACGTGTTCAAGACAGTCGGTTACGGTTACACGGGCCATGGAAAACTCCTGATGAAAAAAAAAATGATAGTAAGGGGATTATATCTTGAATTGCCGGGTAGTGTGCGCCGCCGGCAAAATCGCCTCAAGCCGGGCAAACGCCTGGGCGAACTGATCGTTGACAATCACGTAATCATACTCGTCCCTGTGGCTCATTTCATTCACCGCCGCGCGCATGCGCCCGGCGATGACTTCGTCGGCGTCCTGGCGCCTCGACTTCAGGCGCTCCTCCAGCGCCTCCAGCGATGGCGGCATGATGAACACCGAGCGCGCTTCGGGGAATTTCCGGCGCACCGTGCGCGCCCCCTGCCAGTCAATCTCCAGAATAGCATGCTTTCCCCTGGAAATCAGCGTCTCAATGGCTTCCACCGAGGTGCCATAGTAGTTCCCGAACACCGTCGCGTGCTCGATAAACCGCCCGGCCGCGATCATCGCCTCAAACCCGGCCTGGTCAACGAAATAATAATCCACGCCGTCTTTTTCGCCGGGACGCTGCGGCCGGGTGGTATGGGACACCGCCAGCGCCGCGTCCGGGCGGTGCGCCACCAGCCTGCGGGCAAGGCTGGTTTTGCCCGCCCCCGAAGGGGCCGAAAGGATAATCACGGCGGGTGCGGACATAACGGAGGTGTGATTTGACGCTGCCGCTATACTACCACGCGCAAACCCCGTCTTCACCCGGCCATTGACCGCCGCCTGAAAAGCGGATATGCGCCAATGTCGGACGAGTAATCATTCGCCACAACACCGCGCACCCCGCGCCCCGCATCGTCCGGGGCGGGTTCCCCTTACTTCGCCGCCCCCCCCACCTTTTCCCCTTCCCCGGGCCGCTCGAACTGGAGGGTACGATAGTCAAAGCCGCTTTCAATGGTGGGTTTGACGATTCGGAAATACGGCGAGACGTCGAAGTCGCGGGGCGTGAACAGGCTGTGGTGGCGGATGTGCAGGATTTCCTGGACGCTGTAGTGGTAGTCGGAAAGGATGGTTTTTTTCTCCACCGTCGGCAAAATCGGGTAACGAACCGACTGGAAGGTTTCGGCGATCAGCGTCGAGCAAATCGCCTTGGAGGGGTCGCCGCTGCCGAAGGCCAGCATGCGCCGCCGCAAACGCACCGGCACCGGCGGGGTCGGGAAAAGGTATCTGGCGAGGTCAAAGATGTGCTGCAAGTCGTAGTGGAGGCCGAGGCTGTTGATCATGCGCTCCACCACGGTGTTGCGGTCGCAGTCGCTGAGGTTGACCGGCCGGCAGATGCGCGTGTTGAAATCGCGGTACCGGGACAACGGCGAGGCGATCACGCCGTCGGCGATCTCCGCTTCAATGAGCGGGCGCGGCTCACCGTCATCGGTGAACATCTGCGTGCCGGGGCCGGCGTAAAACGCGGCGTGGGACCAGGTGGACTGGGTCAGGTATTTGATCGCGGTGCTGATCCGCGTGTCGCCTTCCACGAGCAGAATGTCGGCGGGTTGCAGGCAGGATTCCAGCACCGGCACGTCGTAGGTGCAAAACGGCTGGTAGTTGGGAATCGGCGCGCTCAGATATTCGGCGATCCAGCGCCCGAGTTTGAGTTTCAAAGAACCGGACATTTCAGTTTTGCTCCTCGGCCATTCCCGCGCTCCCATGATACGGCGAATGTTCCCGCACCGCGTTGATGTAGGCCCGGACCCCGGAGCGTTCATGGCCGGCGAACTGGCGGATGGCCCGGGCGAATGGGCTGTGCGCCATCCAGTGCAGCGAGCGCGTGGGCGCCGGGGTGAAGCCGCGCGCGATTTTGTGTTCGCCCTGGGCGCCGGGGTCGAACCGCCGCAGGCCGCGCTCAATGCAGATTTCGATGCCCTGGTAATAGCAGACCTCGAAATGCAGGCAGTCGAGGTAGCCGCTACATCCCCAGTGCCGGCCGTACAAGGTATGGTCGTCGAGATACATCAGCGCCGCGGCCACCGCTTCATCATCCCGGCCCCCCCGGTACGCCATCACCAGTTGCACTTGATCCGGCATCAGCGCCGCCACCTCGGCGAAAAACCCCTCGTTGAAAGCCGGATAGCCGTACTTGCGGTCGTATATCCCGCGGTACAGGCGGCTGAAATCCCGCCACTCCCGCGCCCCGGCGCTGTGCCCGTCGAGGCGGCGAATCACCACCCCGGACTGCGCCACCCGCGCCCGTTCGCGGCGGATGTTCTTGCGTTTTTTGGCCTTCAAGGTGCCGAGAAATTCCTCGAAGTCGCGGTAGCCTCGGTTGTGCCAGTGGAACTGGCAATCCACGCGGGTTACCGCCTCAGCCGTGTTCAGCAGTTCAAACTCACCGGCCTCCACGAACAGGCTGTGCACGCCGCTGAACCCGCCGCGCCCCATCAACTCCCGCGCACCCCCCAGCAGCGCCCGGACAATTTCCCCGCGCCCGGCCTCCCGCGCCGGCGCCCGCGGGCCGCACGCCGGCGTGAACGGAATGGCGTTGACCAGTTTCGGGTAATACTCGATGCCGGCGCGCTGAAAGGCGTCCGCCCAGGCGTGGTCAAACACGAACTCGCCCCAGGAATTGTGCTTCTCGTACAGCGGCATGCCGCCCACCAGCCGCCCGCCCTCAAAGCAGCCAAGATGCCGGGGAATCCAGCCCGCGCCCTCGCCGACGCAGCCGTGGCGCTCCATGGCCGCCAAAAACCCGTGCTGCAAAAAGGGATAACGCCCGCGCACCAGCGCGTTCCACTGCGGCCCGTCAAGGCCGTCAATACCGGAAAAAGTCGCAATCTTCATCGTTCATCGTTGCCCGCCGCCCCACTTTGCCAAAGCGCCCGCATGAGCCGCCATTCTAGCCCGAAACCGGGCCGCCGTCATTCCTGTAGGGACAGGTCACGACCTGCCCCTACACCCACCCTTGCGGAACCATATAAAACTGGATACCCGCAAATGCGGGTATGACATCGATGAACGTGGCAACCACTCTGCCGTCATTTCCGAGCGTTAGTGTCCGTTGCCGCGCAAGCGGCTTACGGACACTTGCGTACTCGGGAATCCAGCGCCGACCCGGAGAACCACCCGCCGGGCGAATTTTGACCGGCGATTGTGGTAAAAAATCGGGTAAAATGCCCGCCTGACCATCAAAACCTCCGTTCGTGTCCGATTCCCCCGCCGCCGTTGATGACTTCCGGCTTTACCGCCGGTTGCTTGTGCACGTGCTCCCGTATAAATGGGGGTTCCTGTTGGCGATCGCGGGGATGCTGCTGGTGTCGGCGGGGGACGCTTCCATCGCGGTGATGCTCAAGCCGATCATTGACGACGGGTTTGTCAACCGCGATACATCGTTCATTCAGTGGGTGCCGCTGGTGCTGGTGGCGCTGGGGCTGGCGCGCGCGGTCGGCACTTTCACCGACGGGTATTGCATGAGTTGGGTGGCGCGGCGCGTGATTCAGGATTTGCGCCAGTTGATGTTCGAGCGCCTGATTCACGCGCCGGTGCGCTACTACGATCACAATTCCAGCGGCGCCCTGACCGCGCGCCTGATCTACAACGTCGAGCAAGTCGCCGGCGCCAGCACCACGGCGGTGCGGACGTTGTTTCGCGATGCGTTCAAGACGCTGTTTTTGTTGGTGTGGATGTTTTATCTGAGTTGGAAACTGTCGCTGCTTTTTGCCATCATCCTGCCGGTCGCGTACCTGGTTTTCAAGCTTTCCAGCCGCCGCTTCCGCGCCATCAGCCTGCGCGTTCAGGAAAGCGTCGGCGGCATCATGCACGTCGCCAGGGAAGCGTTGCAGGGCCAGCGCGTGATCAAAATCTTCGGCGCCTACGATTACCAGCGCCGCATTTTTCTCGACGCCAACAACCGCAACCGCCAGCAGTCTATGAAAGCGACCGCGGTGTCGTCGGCGAGCGTGCCGTTGATGGTGTTTCTGTCCGGCGCCGGGGTGGCGGGCGTGATCTGGGTGGCGCTGCAGCAGGACATCAGCCCCGGGGTTTTTTCATCCTACCTCGCGTCCATGGTCATGACCACCAAGCCGATCCGCAGTTTGTCGAAAATCAACCTGGTGATTCAGGGCGGACTGGCCGGCGCACAGTCGGTGTTCGACACCATTGACCTCAAGCAGGAACCGGATCAAGGCACCGTGGTGCTGGAAAACGTGGCCGGCGACGTGCGCTTCAGCAACGTCTCGTTTGATTATCTCGCGGACCCAAAGCCGATGAAACCGGTGCTCAAGGACGTCTCCATAGACATCAAGGCCGGCGCAACGGTGGCGCTGGTGGGCGTGTCCGGTAGCGGCAAGTCCACCATCGCCTCGCTGCTGCTGCGCTTTTACTCCCCCACCAGCGGCCAAATCAGCATTGACGAAAAACCGCTGGAGTCGCTGACCCTCGAATCCCTGCGCGCCAACACCGCCATCGTTACCCAGGAAATCATCCTCTTCGATGACACCATCCGCAACAACATCGCCTACGGCGAAAAAGGCAAAATTGACCAACAAAAACTCATCCGCGCCGCCACCGCCGCCAACGTAATGGAGTTCACCGAGACCATGACCGCCGGCCTCGACACCATGATCGGCGAGCAGGGCATCCGCCTGTCCGGCGGCCAGCGCCAGCGCATCGCCATTGCCCGGGCGTTGTACAAGGACGCGCCGCTGCTGATCATGGACGAAGCGACCTCGTCCCTGGACTCACATTCCGAACAGCACATCCAGAGCGCCATCGCCCGCCTGGTCAAAAACCGCACCTCCCTGATCATCGCCCACCGCCTGTCCACCATCGAAAATGCCGACCTGATTCTGGTGCTGGAGAACGGCCGCATCGTGCAGCAGGGCCGCCACGCCGAACTGCTCAAGCGGCGCGGCGCGTACGCGGGATTGCACCGCGCCCAGCACAACGAAAAGCCGGCGGCGCAGTCGGCCTGATGCTGCGCCGGCTGTCGCTTAAAATCCGCCACGGCTGGCAGCGTCCGGGGTGGCTCAACCGGTTGTTGTACCCGCTGTCCCTGGGCTACGCCGGCCTGATGGCGGCGCGCCGCCGCGCCTACCAACTCGGCGTCTTGAAGCGCCACAAACCGCCGGCGCCGCTGATCGTGGTCGGCAACATCAGCGCCGGCGGCGTCGGCAAAACGCCGCTGGTGATCGAACTGGTGGAATACTTGAAAAGCCGCGGGATGAAACCGGGGGTCGTGACTCGCGGATACCGCGGGCGTTCCGCCTCGTGGCCGCGCAAGGTGGACGAAGGCGTAACCGCAGGGGAAGTCGGCGATGAACCGTTGCTGATCTTCCGCCGCTGCCGGGTGCCGGTGATGGCCGGGCCGGACCGCCTGCGCGGCGCGCGCGCGCTGGTCGGCGAACACGGCTGCGACGTCGTGCTCAGCGACGACGGCTTCCAGCACTTTGCGCTGGAGCGGGACCTTGATATCGTGGTGATGGACGGCGAACGCCGCTTCGGCAACGGCTGGTGCCTGCCCGCCGGGCCGCTACGCGAACCCCCCGCGGCCCTCGCGCGGGCCGGGATTATCGTCATCAACGGACGCGAACACGGACACGGGCAACCGCGGGGCCAATCCGGGGAGAACGTGTTCGCCATGAATGTATGCATTGACCGCGCCGTGGGGCTGGACGGCGGACAAACCAGGGCATTGCGCGAGTTCGCCGGCCACACCGTGCACGCAGTGGCCGGCATCGGCAACCCCGGCCGGTTTTTCCGGCAACTGGAAGCCCACGGCATCCGCGTAACGCCCCACGAATACCCGGACCACCACCGCTTCACCCCGGCGGACCTCGCCTTCGCCGCCCACGACGACCGCGCGCTGCTGATGACCGAAAAAGACGCGGTAAAATGCGAAGCCCTGGGGATTGCCCCGGAGATCACCGCCCGCTGCTGGGCGGTGCCGCTGCGGGTTATCCTCGCCCCGGAGTTGTTGCCGGCGGTGTTTGAGCGCGTATTTTCTTGAGGTTTTCAGTCAGGTTGTCATGCAGGCCGTCATGCCCCCGTTCCACGTCATAATCCCCGCCCGCTACGGCTCAAGCCGCCTGCCGGGCAAGCCCCTCGCCGAGATCGGCGGCCAGCCGATGATCCGGCGCGTGGTGGAATGTGCCCGGCGCAGCGCCGCCGAAACGGTTACCGTGGCCACCGATGACGCGAGGATCGAACGCGCGGTACAAGCGTTCGGCGGCACGGCGGTGATGACCTCGCCGGATCATCCGTCCGGCACCGACCGCATCGCCGAGGCCGCCGAAAAACTGGGCTTTGCGGACCACGAGATCATCGTCAACGTGCAGGGCGACGAGCCGGAAATGCCGCCGGCGTTGATCGCGCAGGTGGCGGAATTGCTGGCCGGCCAGGACGCCGGCACGGGCGGGGCGGAGATGGCCACCGCCTCGGCGCCCCTTGATGATCCCGAACAATTGAACGACCCGGCGGTGGTGAAAGTGGTCACCGACCGAGACGGCTACGCCCTGTATTTCAGCCGCGCCGCCATCGCCCGGAAGCGGGATCAGGATGAGTCCTCCCCGCCGCACGCCGGCGTGGTGCGAAGGCACCTCGGCATCTATGCCTGCCGCTGCGGCTACCTCAGGCGGTTCGCCCAACGCCCGGCGTGCGCGTTGGAGCAACGCGAGCAATTGGAGCAGTTGCGGGCATTGTGGCACGGCGAGAAGATCGCCTGCGCCGAGGCCGTGGAAGTCCCGGCCCCCGGCATTGACACCCCCGCCGACCTTGCGCGCATCCGCCGCGCCGGGCCGAAGCCGTGATTCCGACGGGGGCGGGGCGGACGGCAAAACCGAAATCTCCTTGCAAAAATCTTGTATCCGGGCGGTTCTTCCGGTACTATGCGCGTCCGTTTTTCCCGGCCCGGCGCAAACCGGCGTCCGTGGCAAGGGGATTGATTGGACGATTGGACGATTGAACGACTGAACGACTGAACGCGAAATGAGCAAATGAAAACATTTTCCGCCAAAAATGAAACCGTGCGCCGCGACTGGTTCGTGATTGACGCCGAGAACAAGGTGCTGGGTCGCCTCGCCGCTGAAATCGCCCGCCGGCTGCGCGGCAAGCACAAGCCGGAATACACCCCCCACGTGGATACCGGGGACTACATCGTGGTGGTGAACGCCGGCAAGGTCGCGGTAACCGGCAACAAGGCCACCGACAAAATTTACTACCGCCACACCGGCCATCCCGGCGGCATCAAGGACATCTCGTTCCGGGAGATGATCGAAAAACACCCGACGCGGGTCATCGAAAACGCGGTTCGCGGGATGCTGCCGCGCAACAAACTCGGGCGCGCGATGCTGTCCAAGTTGAAGGTGTACGCCGGGGCCGAACACACCCACCAGGCCCAGCAGCCCGCGAAACTGGAACTCTAGGAGACCACAGATGCCCAACGTCCAAGCCATCCACCGGGGAACCGGCCGCCGCAAATCTTCCACCGCGCGGGTATTTTTGCAGCGCGGCAGCGGCAGCATCACCGTCAACAAACTGCCGCTGGAGAAATACTTTGGCCGCGAAACCGCGCGCATGGTGGTTCGCCAACCCCTCGAACTGGTCGAGATGCTGGGCAGCATTGACATCAGTGCCACGGTCCGCGGCGGCGGCAACAGCGGCCAGGCCGGGGCCATTCGCCACGGCATCACCCGCGCCCTGATTGACTACGACGAACAACTGCGCGCGCCGCTGCGCAAGGCCGGGTTCGTAACCCGCGATGCGCGCACCGTGGAGCGCAAGAAGTTCGGTTTGCACAAGGCGCGCAAACGGCCGCAATACTCCAAGCGATAAACCGCCAACCCGCTACCCCGTTGCCTGAGCGCAGGGGCACGGAGCCGGGGGCCGAATTGGGGGATCGTCTAGTGGTAGGACTGCGGACTCTGACTCCGCCAGCGGGGGTTCGAATCCCTCTCCCCCAGCCAACCAATCAAATCAAGCAATTGGGCAATCCGGCAAAGTGTGGTATTTTTGCGGCATTGATGATTCACGGGGCTTGAAAACGGGAGCGGTGCCAATGACCTCAATGACCTATCTGAAACCCGGACTCGGCGTATTGTTGCTGTGGTTTGCCACGGCGGTTTCCATCGCCGGGGTTGCTGAGACCGCCGGGGCCGCCGACTTTGAACGCTTCATCGGCAGTTATTCCGGTTCGGTGCAGATCGAAAGCAACGGCCAGACCAGCCGGCGGGACATGAGCGTCCGCATCAAGACCACCGACGGCGGGTTTCAGGTGAACTGGAAGTCCGTCAGCCGCAAAACCGATGGCCGCACCAAGGAAAAGGAATACACCATCGGCTTTCTGCCCACCCAACGCGGTGGCATCTACTCCTCCGCCATGGGCGTGAACCTGTTCGGCAACCCGGTTCCCCTCGACCCGATGAAAGGCGACCCCTATGTCTGGGGCCGCATAAGCGGCGACACCCTGACCGTGTTCTCGCTGCTCATAGACAAAGACGGCGGCTACGAAATGCAGGAGTACAACCGCACCCTCGCCGAAGGCGGCCTGAACCTGGAATACCAGCGCATCCGCAACGGCGAGAAGTTGAAAAGCATCAACGTGTTTCTTGAGAAAAACTGACACAAATGACAGAGTACGATGAAATTTGTCAGTGAATTAGTGAACTTCTACAATTCTCTTTCGGCAAAGCCGGACACCAATCCCGCTACAAGCGTCTTTCCACTTCCTGATCCGGCGTTGCACCCTGGGCGTCGAGGCGTTCCACTTCGCCGCTGACTACTGCTTCGACGTAATCCACCGCATCGGTGGCGCAGATTTCGGCGACCGGGGTGCCGATTTGTCCGGTGGCGAGGGCCGGCACCTGGTCTTCGACGTCGACTCCGGCGCGCTGGCCCATTCGGTACACCGCGAACAAAAAGATCAGGGCGAACGCGCCGCCGATGCCGGTGAAGTAAAAGTCCGGGCCGAACTGCGACATCAAAAATGACACCATGATCGGGCCGGTGCTCAAGCCGATGCCGGCGACCATCACCAGGCTGCCGCTGGCGGCGACGATCTGTTCGGGTTCAAGGCGGTCGTTGGCGTAGGCGATGCACATCGAATACATCGGCATGGCGACGCCGCCGAGCAACGCGATGACCACGAAGAAGAACGTGCCGCCCGCCGGCACGAAGACCGCGAGCAGCGTCAGGACGACGGCGACCGCGGCGCTCGCCGCCATCACCACGCGGCGGTCAATGCGGTCGGAGAGGAGGCCGAGGGGCCATTGAAACAGCAGGCCGCCGAACAGGAAACAGGCCATGAAGATGGACACCTTTTCAACGCTGAATCCTTTTTGCAACGCGTACACCGCGCCGAGGCCGAATATGGTTCCGTGGGCGACCCCGGTCAGGGCGTTGCTGATTACCGCCAGCGGCGAAGCCTTGAACAACCGCCGCAGGGTCATCTTGCCGGACATCTCGAAGGCCGGCGCCGGGCGCGCGGTCAACAACATCGGGATCAACCCGAACGACACCACCACCGACACCAGGATAAACAAGTCGGCCTTCTCCGGGTTGGCGAGGTTCAGCATGAACTGCCCGCCGCCGAGTCCCAGAGTAACGATCACCATATAGACGGACAGCAGCTTGCCGCGGTTTTCGTTGCCGGCGCGGTCGTTCAGCCAGCTTTCGGTGACCACGTACAGGCCGGCGTAACTGATGCCGGTGATCAGGCGCATGACCGTCCACGTGTAGGGGTTGACGTACAGGCCGTGGACGAGGATGGCGATGGAGGCGGTCGAGGCGAGGGCCGCGAAAACCCGGATGTGGCCGACCCGCTTCACCAGTCGCGGGGCGAAAACCGAGCCGACGAAAATGCCGACGAAATACCCCGACATCATGATGCCGGTGATAACAGTATCGAAGCCTGCCAGGGTGGCGCGAACACCGAGCAAGGTTCCCTGCAAGCCGTTGCCAAGCATCATGAAGCCGATACCCACCAGCAACGCCCAAGTCGCGCGCACGTCGTTCCACATTAGCCCACGCTCCGCAGAAAAATTGAATACCGGAAACCTTGCGGCTCCGCCCGGCGCAAACCCCCTGCGCCTCCGCGCCCCATGCCCGACAGGGTGCGGCGGATTGTACCCCTAAACGGAACGCTGTAAAGGGGTTTGGGGTTTGGGGCGTGCGTGAAGTTCAGTATATTACCCAAATGAAAAACCACGCGCCCACGGACATCACCCACCGCGCGGTGTGGATGCTGGCGGGGCCGATGATCGTTTCCAATATCTCGGTGCCGCTGGTGGGCGCCGTGGATACCGCCGTGGTCGGGCACCTGCCGGGGCCGCATCACATCGGCGCGGTGGCCCTCGGCGCGCTGATCTTCACCTTCCTGTACTGGGGTTTCGGTTTCCTGCGAATGGGCACCACCGGTTTCATCGCCCGCGCATTTGGCGCCGGCGATAGCGCGGCGCTTTCGCGCACGCTGCTGCGGGTGTTGGTGCCGGCGTTGTTGTTCGGGCTGCTCATCATCGCCCTCGGCAAACCGCTGATCGCCGCGGCCTTGTACTTACTCGAAAGCAGCGCCCAGGTCGAACGACTGGCCGCCGACTACGCGCTGATCCGCGTGTGGAGCGCGCCGGCGACGTTGTGCGTTTACGTGTTCACCGGCTTGTTTATCGGCATGCACAACACCCGCCGCGTCCTGTACCTGGTGCTGACCCTCAACCTCACCAACGTGGCGCTCGACCTGTTGTTCGTTCCGGTGCTTAAATTCGGCGTCGCCGGCGTGGCGTGGGCGACCTTGATCGCGGAGTACACCGCCGCCGTCACCGGCTTCGTGATGCTGCGCGGCGAAATCCGGCGCGCGCTGGCGCTAAGCCGCTACCGCTGGCGAGACGTGCTGGAGGCCGGCGCCATGCTTGAGTTGATGCGCACCAACGGAAACATCTTCGTGCGCACGCTGTGCCTGATGTTCGCGTTCGCGTGGTTCACCGCGCAGAGCGCGCGGCTCGGGGAAGTAGTGCTCGCGGCCAATTCTATTTTGCTGCACCTGCAAAGCATCATGGCCTACGCGCTGGACGGATTCGCCCAGGCCGTCGAAGCGCTCGCCGGCAGCGCCTACGGCGCGCGCAAAACACGCACATTCCGGCGCGCGGTGCGCGTGTCCACGGCGTGGGCCGGAGGTTCGGCGTTGCTGGTGAGCGCCGCCTACTGGCTGTTCGGCGAGTTAATCATCGGCTTCTTCACCGACATCGAAGCGGTGCTCGTGGTATCCAAACAATACTTGGCGTGGATGGTGGCGATGCCGCTGCTGTCGGTGTGGAGCTTCCAACTAGACGGCATTTTCATCGGCGTCGGCCACGCCCGCGAAATGCGCAACGCCATGCTCGCGTCCACCGCCGCCTACCTCGCGCTCCTGCTATTGTTCATCCCGTGGCTCGGCAATCACGGACTTTTTCTCGGCCTGTCGTGCTTCATGCTGATCCGCGCGGTTACTTTATGGCGGTATTATCCGGGGCTTTTGGTTGCCATGAAAGGCGGCTGATATGGGTTACTTGAGGGCGTGTTGCAAGAGATTTGTAATCCCTGTGATTCCTTCTTGAGCGAGGAATATGCCCTTTTCCCGACAATCGGCAAGTGTCTCTATGCTATCGATTCCAATGTCTTCAAACCGCGTAACAGACCAGATATAGGAATGCAGAAAAAGCCCGGGATTTTTTCTTTTAATTCTTTTTTCTGTTTTCTTTATTTCTTTATGCAACTTCATTTTGGATTGCATTATGCGGCCACCATGCACCAGTCCTTTCGGATCTATAAACAATATATCCTGCCTCTTTGAGTTTTTAACCCAAAGAATGAAGTCGGGATAAAAAGCATAATCGTCAAAAAAAGAAATACCTTTCCCCCGGCTCATATTACGCATCAGGTATATCTCTTTTCCTTTCAAACAATCAATACCTTCCTTGTTTTTCGCAATAGTTTCCAGGTATTCAACAAACTTGACCTCGCCATCGTTCAAAGGAACCGGGGTTATTTGAACGAAGTTTTGTGCATTGGCGTAGAGCAACGGTATGTAAGCGTGAAAATTCGGCGTCAAAAGCGATATTTTCACATTCCCAAAATCCCAATTTTTAGTAGCGTCTCCTCCCTTCACTCGCGCCACTAATTTGGTAATACTTTCTATCAAGGCAGTTTCTTTTTCATCAACCGAAAACACATATTCCTTAACATAGTTAGGATTTTCATCATCCAAAGGCACAACATCCAAATGTTTATGCTCCCATTTATTTCTCTCTGCGCGCCAATACTGATTCGCGTATTCGGAAATCAAATCAACCGCAAGATTTTCCCATTCGCGTACGCGCCCATATTCGGAAAGATCCAGTTTTTCCGGTGGAATGTGAAGGTTATACCAATCCTCATTTTCAAGCAGCGCGTCCACGGTTTCCCGGGGAATTTTCAGGTTATGCCAGGAAAACCTGCGCTTGCGTTCCAAAACTTTGTGATAGATGGTTTGTTTGTTTAGCAAATCCAAATGTTTTTTCTTAAGTTTGCACCCTTCTCTTACGGATACATCCGCTGTTTGATTTTCACCCGATTCAAGAACCTGCAAATGTTTGTAGCGGTCAAGGGTTACAAAATTTTTCGGGCTTGGCGTCTTTGGCAAATCAAGACGCATATCTGAATATTGAAACTCGCCCGCGCTATCCTGCTTTTTGAGAATCTTGAGATTTTTTACCTTTCCGAACTGTTTTTTTGTCGGCAATGTAAAAATAACCCGGTCAACATTAACGCCCTCTTTTTGCAGATACTCTTTGAATTTGTCCATATAGTTGGCTTTGAGGCCAAAGATATTGAGCGTTTCAAGCAGTTTGAGTTGTTCGCGGTCTTGCGGGGTTGCGTCTTGGATCTTGCTATGACGCTTGAGCGACATATCGTATCCCTTGAGGCGGACGCCCCGCCCGAACATCTGAATAATCTGCGGCCCTTCGCCGGTGCCGACGTGCATAAGGCCCATGGTGCTGACGCGCCAGGAATTCCATCCCGCCGCAAACTTGCGGGCGCCGATAACGATATTTACCGGGGAGTTGTCGTTATCCACCTGGTCAAAAAGCGGTTTGTTAAATGCGCTTTTGGAAAGCGAAAAAAGGCGGGGTTCAACGGCTTCCAGTTTAGTGTAAAAGCCGGATGCATCGCCGACTTTGATAATCCCGAACGGGGTTCCGTCTCCCGCGCTTAGTTGAAGTTCATCCAAACCGGTAAGGTGGGTTATGTGCAGTTTTCCCTTGCCGTGGAAAACGAGCGCGCATAAATCATCATAAATCTCTTGCGGTTTCTTTTCCTTGATATAAGGGAAGGACCCGCTGAAAATATCAGTCCCGCTTTCGTCGCGAAGCCCCGTAGTACCGCTTATCAATTTCTCAATGATTTTTATCATTTGTTGCGGGTTACTTGATACCCAGGCCAGAAAGCGCACAATCCTGATAACATCGGTTTCCGCGTCTTTGCTGAGCTTGCCACCGGTAACGGTTTTTCCAAGAAAAACCCAAAGGGGCGGGGCAATGTTGAAGTCCCGCCACTGTCCGCCTTTGTCTTCGTAAAGCCGGCATTGCTGGTAAAAAATCAACAGGCATGCAAGCAAATAATGGCGGTTCGTTTCGGTGTCGTCTGTCTTTGCCAGGTTGGTTATATGATAATCTTTCCCGTAGCCGTCTTCGTAAAAAAACTTGTACGAATAATCAAACAAGATTGATTTCCCATACTCGTCGCGTAGTTTTTTGATCTCATCCGTACTTCCGGCAACCGCCTGATTGAATGTTGCGGAGTATTCAAAGGTGAAACCGTTTTGGGCAAGTTGCTTACGGTAATCTCTCCAAACCTTGCCGCCGGTTCCGAGGTGTCCCTCATCCACCAGAACAAGATTGTTTTCTTCAAATGATTCAAGGGCAACCCGTTTGATGCCTTTCTTCTCGGCAAGTTTATGCAGATCAATAATGTCCACCACCGCCCCACGATGAGAAAATATCCCCGCTTCCTGATGGTCGGAGAAAAGTTGCGCCGGAATGTTGCTCGCTTGCAATTCCCGTAAATGCTGACGGGAAAGCCCTTCATCCGGCGTTACCAGTATTATTTTGTTGAGTTTATGCAGTCGCTTGTTTGCTGCAAGATAATGTTTGTATTGCAGGATGTTGGCGTGTAAAAGCAACGTTTTCCCGGAACCGGTCGCGCTTTGAAAGGCGAGTGTGCGAATATCATCAGCCGTATATTCGGGGATATTGGTTGCGCTGTCTTTTTTTATCCAGCGGTTTAGTTTTTCAATCAGGATTTCGGTATCTTGAAAATATAAATCAAGATAGCGTTCCGTAAAAAGCAAGGCCAGATATTGGAAAGGTTTCCATGATTTGCCCTTGTCATCGGTCATGCCCAGGGTTTGGCTGTGGGCAATAATGTTTTCGTCATAGCGGGCAAGGTCATCTTTGGTCGTTTCCTTTGGATACGAATTCAGACCAGCGGAAAGCACTTGAAAAAAGCGGCTGGTGTTGTCTCCCATAAATTCTTTCGGCAATCCGGTTAGCGGAGTTAACATTTCACGCAGGGTTTTGTAGCCGAATTGATCGCACATAAAGCGGTGCAGGACCATGCGTTTTTCAAGGGCGGTCATTTTTTGTTCTCTTTTTCCGACACTACTTCGTTCCTTCAAACATCAATTCACGAAAAACAGGCTCAGTTGTAACCGCTTCCCACTTGTCGTTTGGTTTTCTGAGCGTGTTTAGGGTGTGATCGCCGTTAACATAAATCAGGTTTAAATCATCGCCGAAAGATTTGCGGTGTTTGGAAAACCACTTTTCCAGTTGTAGCGCATTCATTTTATTCAGATTACGCCAGAGAATAAGGCAGTTTTCGCCTTTGGAGTTTGTGCCGGTGATTGCCAGAACATCGTCTATTTGCCGGCGGGTTGCAAGTCGCAGGCCGAGCAGGGAGTTAAACGTTTCGGCGAGGTCAACCTTTACATCACGACGGACGCCTTCGCGTACGACGGACAGGGTGTAGTTGAACGGGTCTATAAAATCTTTTCCCACAAGTGATGCGCTTTCCGTTGTTTCTTCACCGAGAGCGTAGCGAAGTTGATAATCTTCGGCAATTTGTTTGTTTTCTTTTGCATCAAACAAATCATTACGATGTTTGACCGTTAAACTATCAAGGGTGTCTTCGTAGGATTCAAGTCGTGTGTACTTGAATAACTGACTGATTCCTTTTCTATCTTTTGGTTTGCCATCTTTCCACCCCTCGGAATAGATAACCTTTTTTATGCGAGGCAGAAGCACCGTATCAAAATAATGCCCGATTTCCACGAGGATATACTTTCGGTTTCCACCATCTTCACGATTGATATTGATAACTGCGTGTCCGCTAGTACCAGAACCGGCAAAATAATCAAGAACAAAGGATTGATTATCTAATCTGGTAATGTGATTTATGCCATCTCTGACAGTATGAATCGATTTAGGGTAGCTGAATAAATTACCACCAATAATATCATTTAGTACTTTCGTTCCATGTGCCCCAGCATTGTACTTTTTATCTGTCCAGTTACTGAATATGGGTCTGTGTTTCCCATTATTGCTTGACTTGATATACAAAGACTGCCCGTTTTTACAAATTAAGTTGCCTTTTTCAATTTCGTTAAGACAGGATTCATATGATCTTCTCCATACTCTCTCGGTACCATCATCGCTTACTGGGTATACTCTTATGAAGCCTTCATCGGTATTTTCTCTCGGGTAAATATCGGCATCGGGAGGTGGTTCCAAACCTGCTACTTTAGATGTTTCAGAATCTACCAAAACACAATAAAAACTATTTGGGCGCCCCTTTCTAAGATTACTCTCTGCGGTTCCGGTGCGCAAAAACGATATTTCACTGTTTTCTCCTTTCTTCGGCTCTCCAAATAAAACTTTTTTTCCCGAAGGCGTGATAAAAACTGCGTACTCATGTGTTTCGGACACATTTGTTCCTTCAAGCCCCGCTCCTGCAGGATGATGATTTACTACAATGACATTTCTATCATATTCCAAAAATAATTGTTCCAATATTTGGTTCAAGACCAAAAACTCAGTATCGTCAATTGCAACTATTTGACTTCCGTCTTCTGCTAAAAAGATTTTTCCAACAGCCAATCTATTTTCCAGCAAGGTCATCCAACTTGAGTGTTTGTAAGCGTTCTTGTACAAAATTGCCGAAGTATCCGTGTTATACGGCGGATCAATATAAACACACTTAACCTGCCCCCGATACCTCTCCCGCAACAAACTCAACGCCTGAAAGTTCTCCCCATGCACAAGCAACCCGTTCATTTGCTCCTCAATCGGCCCGGCTTCCGATAAAGCGGCCAGTAGCGTGTCCGTGAACCCTTGCTTAAAATACCGCGTATCCAAAACCAGATACGGGTTTTCTTTTATAAATTCAGGCTTCAACGGCTTGCTGTAAGCGGTCTCCACGAGATCGCCTTTCAGTTCATCAATGGCAAAGAGTTTCACCCACTCATCACGTTGCGCCTTGTTTTTGGCAATCTCCGCATACAGGGATTCCGGCACTTTATCCAGCGTTACGCAATACTGCGTTTCCAGCACAAACTTCTTTTTGAGCCAGAGTTGTTTCTGAAAATCTTCCAGTTGCGCCAGAAAATCTATAATTTTATTGCCGACTTTTTTAATCGCTTTGACTTGCGCCAGGCCGCGCATAAAAACGGCGGGGTCATCGGTCAGTTCCAGGTTGTCAATGGATATGACTTCGCTTTTGAGATAGGAGTCCAGTTCACGACGCAGAAAGCCGCCCAGGTCTTTATGGATGAAGTAATCAAAACTGTTCTTTGCCGTATAGGCGGTCAGGTGTTTGCCAAGCAGGGTGCGGTCTTCATCTTTTTCGGTGGGACAGGGGGCGGCCAGCAGGTTTAACCAGTTGCCTTTAAGTTTTTTGAGTATTCTCTGTTCGGCGTCTTTATTGATTGCGCCTTGTCGTTTGATGCCGTTTTGCGGATAGCGGGTTTTCTCCCCTTCGGTCAGCGGGCGGTGGTCAAAACGGACGATCAGCACATTGGTTTCTTCGGCGATGTATTTTTCTGCAAGCACAAAGAAACGCTGCTTGCCGTTCGCTTCCTTGATGTTGTCTTTTTCGTTGTCGGCCCCGGCGATTTCAAAACGCACGCGCTGTGTATCGTCCGCGCCGATTATAAAAATGTATGAAGCGTAGTTTTCCGTGGTCTTTATGTAGTACTGATCGGAGTTTGCCCAATGGAGTTTGACTTCTTCACCGTTGTAGGGAATTGCGTACGCTTCCTTGCCTTCGCCTTTGTAGCGGCGCAGCGACATAAAGTCGCCTTGGTCGTAGTAGCGGGCGAAAAAATTGTAGAGATGGTTGTAGGTGTCGGCTTCGGTCTGCTGGTCTTGTTTGGCCGCTTTGATTTGGGCTTTCAGTTCTTTAACTTTCGGGGTTTGTTCAGGGTCAACGCCCAGGTCTCTTGCTCCTTCGCCGGCTTTTGCAAGTTCCGCTTCAAGTTTTGAAGTATCCGATTGAGCAATATCTTTCAGCGCTTCGGTAACCTGTGGCAACAAATGCTCATCCAGAAAATCACCAACCTCGGCGCTTTTGAGCGCCATGATGCGGTACAATCCAAAATCCAAATCGCCTCGGTCAAGTTGAAACAACTCGCGGAGTTTTTCTTTCAGTTTGGACAGGTTTTCCCTGGCTTCCTTGCTGAGGGTTTGAGGGGGATTGTTCATACCCGGATTTTAGCAAAGCGCAAGGTAAAATCATATCCCCACAATCGGAAAATATGGCCGCCGACCCCACCGACACCGCCACCGCCCCCATAGAAATTGAAACCGGGCCAAACCCCGCGCATTCGGTCATCTGGCTGCACGGGCTGGGTGCCGACGGGCACGACTTTGAGGGGGTTGTGCCGGCGTTGGGAATGGCCGGGGAAACGCCGATGCGGTTTGTTTTGCCCCACGCGCCGGTGCGGGCGATTACCATCAATGACGGGATGGAGATGCGCGGGTGGTTCGACATTAGCGGAATGGATTTTGAGCGCGGTCAGGATCGGGATGGCATTGAACAGTCGGCGGCTATTTTGGGCGCGCTGATTGCGCGGGAGAATGACCGAGGGATAGCGTCGGAAGATATTTTTCTCGCCGGGTTTTCCCAGGGCGGCACGATTGTGTTGCATGCCGGCCTGCGCTTTCCCCGGCGGCTTGCCGGTCTCATCGCCTTGTCCACTTATCTGCCGCTCGCGGATTCGTTGGCGTCGGAGCAATCCGAATCCGGCGCCAATCGGGACACGCCGATATTTATGGGGCACGGTGTGTATGACCCGCTCGTCCCCGTTGAACTTGCGCGTCGTGGCAAACAGCAACTGGCGCAGTCCGGGTATGCGGTTTTGTGGCGGGAGTATCCGATTGAACACGGGGTTTCGCCGGAGGAGGTTGCCGAGGTTGCGGATTTTTTGCGTGCTCATAGTGGTGGCGGCTGATGCTGTGGGTTTGATTGTGGATTTTGGATTCCCGAACTTTGCCAATGCGGCGAAAAGAAATATCGGCGATAATGGAGCAATGAAAACCACCACCACCAAACCGGCGCACCATAATCCATTCAATCATCGCTCCATGCTCGCCGCCGCAAGTGTCCTTGCGGTGGCGTTGTGGGGGCCGGGCGGTTATGCACAGCAGGCTGCGCCGGTGACTACGGATGCGGTGATTGAGCAGTCTTTCACTCAGACGGTGCCGGTCATCGGGCGGTTGACGGCGAAGCAGTCCGGGGTTGTGGCGGCGCGTATTGATGGAACGGTGGCGGCGATGCGGGTGCGGGTCGGCGACCGGGTGGTTCGCGGCCAAGTGCTGGCGACCCTTGATACCGCCGCGCTTGCGTTGCGAATGACCCTCGCCGAAGCCCGGCACGCCGAGGCCGGGGCGCGCTTGAAAACCGCCCGGGCCGAGTTGACGCTGGCCGATCAGGAGGTAAAGCGGCTGAGCGGGCTGGCCGATTCCGCCGCCGTGAGCCGGGCCGATTACGATGACGCCGGGCAGCGGCACAACATCGCCCTCGCCAGGGTTCGGGAGGCGTCCGCCGCCATTGACAGCAGCACGGCGGAAGTCGGCATGGCGAAACTCGAGCTTGCCTACGCCGAAATCGCGGCGCCGTTCGACGGCGCGATTACCGCGCGCCTCACCGAAGTCGGCAGTTACCTGCAACGCGGCCAGGCGGTGGCGCGGCTGGTCTCCGACCGGCAGTTGGAACTGGAAGCGGATATACCCTACGACCGCCTGAGCGGACTCAAGGCCGGCACCTCCGTTGCGATGTTGCTGGACAACGGCACTACGCACCGCGCCACGGTGCGCGCGGTGGTGCCCGAAGAAGATCCGAGAACCCGCACCCGGCGGGTTCGCTTTGCCACCGACCTCGGCGACGACGCGGGTTTGCTGGCGGCGGAGCAGAGCGTCACGGTGCTGATTCCGGCGGCGGCGCGGCGCGACATCGTGTCGGTGCACAAGGACGCCATCGTGCAGCGTGGCCGCGATAAAATTGTGTTCGTGGTGGTGGGCGGGCTGGCCGTGGTGCGCACCATCCGCACCGGCGAAGCGAGCGGCAACCGCATCGAAGTGCTCGACGGCCTCGCGCCCGGCGAGCATGCCGTGGTGCGCGGCAACGAACGCCTGCAACCCAGCCAGCAGGTCGCCGCCACGCCGCTTCAATGAACATCATCAGCAGCGCCATCAACCGGCCCATCGCGGTGATCGCGGCGGTGCTGCTGGCGATGTTGTTCGGGCTGGTGGCGCTCAAAACCATTCCCATTCAACTCGCGCCGGACGTCAACCGGCCGGTGATTACCATCACCACCGAATGGTTCGGCGCCGCCCCGGCGGAGGTCGAGCGCGAGATCATCAACCGCCAGGAAGAACAACTGGCCGGCGTTGAGGGGCTGCGCTCCATCACCGGGCGTTCGGAGCAGGGGCGCGGCCGGATTACCCTGGAGTTCCGCATCGGCACCAACATGGACCGCGCGCTGCTGCTGGTGGCCAACCGCCTCGACCGGGTGGCGCGCTATCCCGACGAGGTGGATCAGCCGACCCTGGACACCGCCGGCAGCGACGACAACGCCATCGCCTGGTTCATCGTCAATCAACTCGAAGACAACGGGCGGCCGGTTCACGAGTTCGGCGACTTTGTGACCGACGTCATCAAGGAGCGCATCGAGCGCGTGCCCGGCATCGGGCGGGTCAACGTTTTCGGCGGCAGCGAACGGGAGATTCACATCATCGTTGACCCCAACGCGCTGGCCCGCTACCAACTCACCGTCGGCGACCTCGCCGACGCCCTGCGCGACGCCAACGTCTCCCTCGGCGCCGGCGACGTTGACGAGGGCAAGCGCCGCTACGTAGTGCGCACCGAAGGCGAACTCAACGACCCCGCCATCATCCGCGAGGTGCTGCTGCGCGGCCACGGCGATGGCGGCGATAGCGGAGACCCAAACGGTGGCGGCGGCGGGCGCGTAACAATCGGCGACCTCGCCGACGTGCGCTTCGGCTACAAGGAACCCGGCGCCACCATCCGCTTCCTGGGCCGCCCGTCCATCGCCTTCAACGCCGCCCGCCAGACCGGGGCCAACGTCATTGAGATTATGGAAGGCATCCGCGAGGCGGTGGATGAACTGAACGCGTCCACGGTTCCCGGCGCCGGGCTGCGGCTGCGCCAGGTGTACGACGAGACCGTATACATCAACTCGGCGATCGCGCTGGTGCAGCAGAACATCTGGGTCGGCGGCTCCCTGGCGGCGCTGATTTTGTTGCTGTTCCTGCGCTCGTTTCGCGCCACCGTGGTCATTTCGCTGGCCATTCCGGTTTCGGTGGTCGGCGCGTTCGTCGCCATGGCCGCCCTTGGCCGCTCCATCAACGTCATCTCCCTGGCCGGGCTGGCGTTCGCCGTGGGCATGGTGGTGGACGCCGCCATCGTGGTGCTGGAAAACATCTACCGCCACAAGGAAGCGGGATACTCCAACGCCAAAGCCGCGTTCCTCGGCGCTCAGCAAGTGTGGGGCGCGGTGCTGGTGTCGGCGCTGACCACGGTCATGGTGTTCATCCCGATCCTGGTGATGCAGTTGGAGGCCGGGCAGTTGTTCCGCGACATCGCGGTGGCGATTTCGGTTTCGGTGATGTTGTCGTTGCTGGTTTCCATCACCGTGATTCCGGCGTTGTCGAGGCGCTTGTTGAGCGAAGCCAAAAACACCGGGGGCGCCGACGATGCCGGAGATGCCGATGACGAACGCGCACCGGCGGCCCGCCCCATCAAAAAAATCGCGTTGCCCGTCATTGACCAAACCGCGCGCTGGCTCGCGGGCGCCATCGCCGGTTTCACCGACGCCGTGGTGCGCAATAAAAAGTTTGCCTTCGCCATCACCACCACGGTCACGGTGGTCGCCCTGGCCGGCGCGTGGCAGTTTCTGCCGAAACTGGAATACCTGCCCGAGGGCAACCGCAACCTGCTGTTCGGCGTCATCATCCCGCCGCCCGGCTACAACCTCGACACCACCACCAAAATCGCCGAAGGCATTGAAGACGAAATCAAACACCTGTGGGCGCGCGACGAGAACGATGTCGCGGCCCCCGATGCGCCGCCGAAAATCGCGCGGTTTTTCTATGTCGCAACCCGCGCCCGAACTTTTCTCGGCGCGGTGGCGGTAACCCCGGAACGGGTCGCCGAACTCAAGCCGTTTTTGAGCGCGCCGGTGTTCCGCGAACCGGGCACCTTCGGGTTCATCACCCAGCCGTCGGTTTTTGGACGCGGCATCGGCGGCGGGCGCAAAATTGATTTGGACATCTCCGGGCCGGACCTGGAAGTGGTATTGCAAATCGCCAACCGCGCCTTCGGCACAATCGTCGGCCTGTTTCCCCGCGAACAAGGCCACGAATGGCGCCCGCGCCCCGGCCTTGAACTCGGCGCGCCGGAGATTCGGGTCATCCCGCACCGGCTGCGCCTCAGCGACAGCGGCGTAACCGCGCTGGAGTTGGCGCGCACCATTGACGCCTTCAACGACGGCTTGCGCGCCGCCCAGGCCACGGTGGACGGCAAACTGACCGACATCGTGCTAAAAGGCCGCGACGATTCCGTTG
This sequence comes from Candidatus Poriferihabitaceae bacterium, assembly GCA_965212085.1. GTDB lineage: Bacteria > Pseudomonadota > Gammaproteobacteria > Arenicellales > Poriferihabitantaceae > JAHRAW01. The sequence goes on from OZ243042.1 coordinate 1,188,200, forward strand.
ACCGCACCCAGGGCATCGACAGTTTGCCCATCGTTACCGCCGACGGGCGCGTGATTCCGGCGTCCTCGGTGGCCGACATCCAACTCACCGCCGGCCCCACCGAAATCCGCCACCGCGAACGCTTCCGCACCATCACCCTGGAAGTGCGCCCCAACCAGACCCTGCCCCTGGAATCCGCCATAGACATCATCCGCGAACAGGTCATCGCGCCGCTGGAAGCCGAAGGTTTGCCGGCGGGCATCAAGCTGCGCATCTCCGGCACCGCCGACAAACTCGTGGAAACCAGCAACGCCATGGCCATCAACCTGGGCCTGTCGCTGGTGATCGTTTTTCTGGTGATGGCGGTATTGTTCGAGAGTTTTGTTTATCCGCTGATCATCATGCTGTCGGTGCCGGTAGCCGCCGCCGGCGGAGTCGCCGGCCTCGCGGTGCTCAACCTCTACACCTACCAAGCCCTGGACATGCTCACCATGCTCGGCTTCGTAATCCTCATCGGCATCGTGGTCAACAACGCGATATTGCTGGTGCACCAAACCCTGCACCACATCCGCACCGAAAACCTGCCCGCCGACCAAGCCATCCGCCGCGCAACGCGCAACCGCATCCGCCCGATCTTTATGTCCACGCTGACCAGCGTGTTCGGGATGCTGCCGCTGGTATTGTTCCCGGGCGCGGGGTCTGAGTTGTATCGCGGCTTGGGCTCGGTGGTGGTCGGGGGGTTAAGTTTGTCGGCGATCATCACCCTGCTGATCGTGCCGCCGATGATGTCGTTGCTGGTTGCGCCGTTGGAGATGCGGCGGGCCGCGAAAAAAACCGGTGCCGGTCAAGCGAGCGGACGGGCGGATAATGAATCAGGCGGTGGGTGATAGTGAACTGGATTCCCGAGTACGCAAGTGTCCGTAAGCCGCTTGCGCGGCAACGGACACTAACGCTCGGGAATGACGACAGAGTTGTTGCCACGTTCTTCGGTGTCATACCCGCGAAAGTGCAAATCGCCCTCGGTGTCATACCCGCATTTGCGGGTATCCGGCTTCCAAGCGGCGATGCTTAGTCGCTACCCCAACCCTTCCTTACGCCTCTGCCGTCATTCCCGAACGATAGAAAAATAGGGAGCGATAGCGACCATATTTTTCATCGTATCGGGAATCCAGAAGTTAAATCGGCGGTGGGTGATATTGAACTGGATTCCCGAGTACGTAAGTGTCCGAAAGAACGATTTCCAGTTGGCAACCACTTCTGGCATTATTTTAGTTTTTTGTCGGCACCATACCGCCACAAAATCACGTCTACGCTGTGCCGTGACAAATCGTATTTCTTGTGCAAGAAATCAACGAGTTTATCGACCGTTGTATTACATTTTTTTGCCGCTCGTTGCAACCAAATATCAGGTTTCTCTACATCCGCCAGACCAATATTTTTGGCAAGATGAAATTTGGTGATTTTACCAATGCCGGGAAGTTGACCCAACGCATCCACTCCTTCGTTTTTTACACGCTTCTTGAATTGTGAAAAACCTTCCTCTGCAATTTCCTTGCAGCCGTTAACAAAACACTTCGCTTTTCGCTCGTTGTTGATGACGGCCAAGGCTGTTTTTAGCGAGCGCATCCGACAAATCGCATCCAAATCAAAATTCTTGAATGCAGTTTCCAACTCGGGAAACTTATCTTTCAGAATTTTTACTTTGAACCCTGCCGCATAAATAACCCAGCAATAATGATTCAAGAATTTTTTCGTGCGCAGATTTTTAAACTCATCGGGGCCAACTCCGGCTGCCCATTCCAATTCGTCTTTGTGGTTTTCTTTGCAATAGTTCAAAGATTTCTCAAACAACAATATGGCTTTCTGTTGGTTCATATCAATACTCCAAAGTGGTTAATAAACAAGCGAGGCTTGCGCCCCGCCCGCTTGGGTCAGCTGATTTTCTGGTATTTGCCCTTGTGAAGGCAAACCTTGCAATTGCCATTGGGCGAACCGTTTCCTTTTTTCCCATTTGATCCTGTGCAATTCATGGTACAGCGTATATCACCGCAGTTGTTGCATTTGTACACTGCACTTGCGACTTTCTGACACGATGGGCATTTCATATTGATAGGCCTCCCCGGGCGTGTGATTCATTGCACTTTCCCGACCGGTGTCGGGTCGTTGTCAAGATCACCAAGTAGCAGTGTGAAATTCCTGCCTATTCGCCCCAACGGGAAGGCTCCCGTACGAGTAAAACGCTGTTGTATTAAGCAGGCAACCCGACGACGGGCGACTACTTGGTAAATCTTGACGTACGGAAATATAGCAGGATTTTGCCGGTTGGCAAGCAAAAAACGAAAAAAGCGGGAAAGGCCTCAAGACAATGGGGGGTATAATCTTCCCTAGACCGCCACCCTGCCCCCATGTCTTCCCTCGATTTCTCCCTACCCTACCCCGGCGCACGCATGCCGCTAATGGCGAAGAACGTCGTCGCCACCTCCCAACCACTGGCGGTACAAGCCGGCATTGCGGCGCTACGCGATGGCGGCAACGCGGTGGATGCGGCCCTCGCCGCTGCCATCACTTTGACGGTGGTGGAGCCGACCAGCAACGGCATTGGTTCGGATGCGTTTTGTATTTTGTCGGACGGTGAAGAGTTGCACGGGTTGAACGCGTCGGGGCGGAGTCCGGGTTTGGTGGCGGCGGCGGATTTTGATGGGCGTGATGGGATGCCGTTGCGGGGTTGGGATTCGGTGACCGTGCCGGGTTGCGTGAGTGCGTGGGTGGCGTTGTCGGAGCGGTTCGGGGCGTTGCCGTTTGCGCGGTTGTTTGACGCCGGGATCGGGTATGCGCGGGACGGGTTTTTGGTGTCGCCGATTACCGCCGGGGCGTGGTCGGATGCGCCGGAGATTTTTCAGGCCACTGATGACGCGGAGTTCGCGGATTTTGCGCCGTTTCTGCCCGGCGGGCGGGCGCCGCAGGCCGGTCAGTTGTTCCGATTTCGGGAACAAGCGGAGACGCTGGAATCTATCGCCGAGAGCAAGGGCGAAGCGTTTTATCGCGGCGCGTTGGCGGACAAGATCGCCGCCACCGCTGAGCGGGCCGGCGCGAAACTTTCGCGCGCGGACTTGGCTGAACATCGTTGCGACTGGGTCGGCACTGTTTCCAATCGCTACGCTTCGCATCGCTGCGGCGAAGTGGAACTCCACGAGATTCCCCCCAACGGCCAGGGGTTGGCGGCGTTGATTATGCTGGGCATCGTTGAGCAACACGGAATCGCCAGGTACGAATTGGATTCCGCCGATTTTTTTCATTTGCAGATCGAAGCGATGAAACTGGCTTTTGCGGACGCGCATCGGTATATCGCCGATCACGAATACCTGGAGTTTCCGGTGCAGCGGTTTCTCGACCCGGACTATCTCGCCGGGCGCGCCGCCCTCGTGGATATGAAGCGCGCCGGCGATCCCGGTTACGGCTTGCCCGACGCCGGCGGCACCGTGTATCTCACCGCCGCCGACCAAAGCGGGATGATGGTGTCGTATATTCAGAGCAATTTCTGGGGCTTCGGTTCGGGGATCGTGATTCCCGGCACCGGCATCAGTTTGCAAAACCGCGGCGCCGGTTTCAGTTTGACGCCGGGGCATCCGAACTGCATCGCCGGCGGCAAGCGGCCGTTTCACACCATCATCCCCGGTTTTTTGATGCGGGACGGGCGGCCGTTGATGAGTTTCGGGGTGATGGGCGGGCCGATGCAGCCCCAGGGTCACGCGCAGATGGTAATTCGGATTTGCGATTACGGGCAGAATCCGCAAAGCGCGAGCGATGCGCCGAGATGGCAGGTGATGGACGACAACCGCATCGCGCTGGAGTCCGGCGTAACGCAATCGGTGCGGGATGAACTGCTGCGGCGCGGGCATCGTTTGCACTGCGGCGGCCACGATCAAATGTTTTCCATGGGCGGCGCGCAGCTGATTTACGCGAGCGCCGACGGCTACATCGCCGGCTCCGATCACCGCAAGGACGGGATGGCGGCGGGGTTTTGAGCGTTTTCCGGATTCCCGAGAACGCAAGTGTCCGTAAGCCGTTAACGCGGCAACGGACACTAACGCTCGGGAATCTGGTAAAACACTCCGGCGGCCTCGCCGCCGGCATTATTCAAGTTTGAAAAAATCGGCGAAAACAAAACAGGTTCGGGGACCCGGCGCATTTACATTGCGCGCGGGGTTGTTGGCGATGGCGGTCTTTGTGGTTGCGGGCATGGTGCTCATCGGCAGTTTGCGCTGGATTGATCCGGTCACTTCTTCGGTCATTCTTCAGCAAAATTTTTTCGGTAACAATCAGAACGCGCGCCGCGCCTCTTTTGACTGGCAACCCTTGGAAAAAATTTCAGCGAATATGGCCCTCGCCGCCATCGCCGCCGAGGATCAGCGGTTTTTGCAGCACCACGGAATGGACTTTGTCGAGCTTTCCAAAACCCTGCGCGAAAAGAAAAGCCGGCTGCGGGGGGCGAGCACCATCACCCAGCAGGTGGCGAAAAATTTGTTTTTGTGGAGCGGGCGAAGTTATCCGCGCAAACTGCTTGAGGCGGGGCTGGCGGTTTATATTGACTTCGCCTGGGGCAAGCGGCGGGTGCTGGAAATCTATCTCAACGCCGCCCAGTTCGGCCCCGGCATCTACGGCGTGGAAAACGCCGCCCAACATTTCTTCGGCAAGCCCGCCGCCGCGCTTAACCGCCATGAAGCGGCGCGCCTGGCGGCGGTGCTGCCCAATCCCAATCTGCGCTCGGCGGCGAACGCCAGCGCCTCGGTGGTGCGGCGTCAGCGGTGGATACTGCGGCAAATGCGCGCGCTCGGCGGCGAGCAATTTCTTCGAGGATTGCGTTAACCGGCTCTCAAGCCTCAGGCGTAGCGAATTTTTTTGATGACAAAAAACCGTTGTTCGCCGTTCAGTTCCAGCGTTACTTCATCGTCCGCTTGTTTGCCGAGTATGGCCCGGGCCATGGGGGAGTCAACGCTGATGTATCCTTTGGATGAGTCGCTGTGGATTTCATCGCCGCCGATGATGCGGTATTCCACTTCACCGCCGCCTTCTTTTTCCAGCGTAACCCAGGCGCCGAAAAACGCCTTGTTGCGGTCGCCGACCTCGCTGACCACGTTCAAGGTTGGCAGGCGTTTTTGCAGGTAGCGGATGCGCCGGTCAATTTCCCGCAGCTGTTTTTTGCGGTAGATGTACTCGGCGTTTTCCGAGCGGTCGCCTTCGGCGGCGGCGGCGGACAGCGCGCGGGTTACTTCGGCGCGCTTCTTCCAGATTTCCCGCTCTTCGCGTTGCAGGGCGGCAAAGCCTTCCTCGGTAATATACGGCGAAGAGGCGCCGGCGGGCGGCTTGTGGCGGTTCATTGGCGCAGCCCCCGCCGGGATTGGCGGAATTGGCGGCCCGTGCCGCCGAAATGCCGGGATTTATGGTATAGTTGCGGGTTCAACGTCATCTGTTTGATATGCTGTTTGAACTTTGAGGCAAATTCGGTATCTAGTATTACATCGCGGTTCCCGCCCGCTGGCAACAGCTATGCAACAGCAAGGCAACAGCAATCCGGGATCCATCCGTTGATGAACGACTTTGACAACCATTTCTAAAACTACCTACGGTGCCGCTGGAGGCAACTCATCATGAAAAAAATCTTCACCACTTCACTACTCGCCACCGGGACCGCCACTTGTCTGGCGCTCGGCGGTATTCTCGCCACACCCGTCAACGCCGCGGAGCAAACCTTTGTCTCCATCGGCACCGGCGGCGTAACCGGCGTCTATTATCCCACCGGCGGAGCGATTTGCCGGCTGGTGAACAAGAACCGCAAACAACACGGCATCCGCTGCTCGGTGGAGTCCACCGGCGGTTCGGTGTACAACATCAACACCATCCGCGGCGGCGAACTGGACATGGGCGTGGCGCAGTCCGACTGGCAGTATCACGCCTACAACGGCACCGGCAAGGAAGCGTTTATCTCCGCCGGCCCGTTCAAGGAGTTGCGCGCGGTGTTCTCGGTTCACCCCGAACCCATCAGCATCATCGCCCGCGCCGATTCCGGCATCAAGCACATTGACGACCTGGTCGGCAAGCGCGTCAACATCGGCAACCCCGGTTCCGGAACCGAAGCGACCTGGAACGTGGTGTGGAAAGCGCTCGGCCACAGCAACAGCGACCTCAAACTGGCCTCGCAGATGAAATCCGCCGAAACCCCGGGGGCGTTGTGCGACAACAAAATTGACGCGTTCTTCTGGCTGGTGGGCAACCCGGCGGCGTTGAACAAAGAAGCCACCACCACCTGCGACGCGAAGTTCGTCGAAGTCAGCGGCCCGACGGTTGATAAACTGGTCGCCGACAACTCCTTCTACCGCTACGCCGCCATCCCCGGCGGCATGTACCGCGGCAACCCCGACGACATCAAAACCTTCGGCGTGGGCGCGACCTTCGTTACCTCAAGCGCGGTTCCCGAAGCGGTAATCTACGAAATCGTCAAAGGGGTATTCGACAATTTCCAGGACTTCAAAAAACTCCACCCGGCCTTCGGCGTCCTCAAAGAAAACGAGATGATCAAAGACGCCCTGTCCGCGCCGCTGCACAAAGGCGCGGTGAAGTACTACAAGGAACGCGGCTGGATGTAAGCAAGCCAAACACCGGGGGGCTTCGGCCCCCCTTTTTGCATTGCAGCCCCTCCTCTCCCCCTCCACCCGTGTTGAGGAAAATTCGAGATGGCCAACCAAGACGAAAATAATCACGACGTAGACCAGGCCGCGCTGGATGAGATGGTGGCCTCCACCGATTCCGGGGCGCGCAGTCCGGCTGGTTCCATCGGCACGTTACTGGCGTGGGCCGCGTTTGCGTGGGCGGTTTTTCAACTCTGGATCGCGTCGCCCCTGCCCTACATGGTCGGCGACCTTATTCCGGTGCTGAACAATACCGACACCCGCTCGATTCACCTCGCCTTCGGGCTGATGCTCGCGTTTCTCGCTTACCCGGCGCTCAAGTCGTCGCCGCGGGATCACATTCCGTTGCAGGACTGGGGGCTGGCGGCGCTCGGAGTGTGCGCGACCATGTACCTGTCGGTGTTTGCGGTGGAACTCGGCGAGCGGCCCGGCCTGCCGACCACCATGGATTTGATCATCGCTCCCATCGGCCTGGTGCTGGTGCTGGAAGGAGCGCGGCGCTCGCTGGGCGCGCCGCTGATGATCATCGCCGGCATCTTCCTGTTGTACGTGTTCTTCGGGCACCTGGCGCCGGAGGTCATCGCCTGGAAAGGCGCCAGTTACGGCAAGGCGATGTCACATATGTGGATCACCCAGGAAGGGGTGTTCGGCGTGGCATTGGGGGTGTCCACCTCAATGGTGTTTTTATTCGTATTGTTCGGCTCGCTGCTGGAGCGCGCCGGCGCCGGCAACTATTTTATCTGGGTGGCGTTTTCCCTGCTCGGGCATATGCGCGGCGGGCCGGCCAAGGCCGCGGTGGTGTCTTCGGGGCTGACCGGGCTGGTGTCCGGTTCCTCCATCGCCAACGTGGTAACCACCGGCACCTTCACCATTCCGCTCATGAAACGGGTCGGCTTTCCGGCGGAAAAGGCCGGCGCGGTGGAAGTCGCATCATCCACCAACGGCCAGCTGACCCCGCCGGTGATGGGAGCGGCGGCCTTTTTGATGATCGAGTTCGTCGGCATTTCCTACATCGAGGTCATCAAGCACGCCTTCCTGCCGGCGATTATTTCCTACATCGCGCTGGTGTACATCGTCCACCTGGAAGCGTGCAAAGCCGGCCTCGAGGGCCTGCCGCGTCCGGTGGTCAGGACCTGGCGGCAGTCGCTGCTGGCGATGCTGGTGAACGTGCTCGGCATCATTATTCTCTCCGGGGTCTGTTACTACTTCTTCAACGGCCTCAAAGGATTCGCCGGCGAATACACCTTCTGGGCGGCCACGGTGATCATCCTCGCGGTGTACCTGGGGCTGGTCGCGTACGCCACCAAATTTCCGGAACTCGGCCAGAGCGATAAAATTGACGAGTTGCCGGTGCCCGGCCCGATCATCAAGGCCGGCCTGTACTACCTGCTGCCGGTGGTGGTGCTGATCTGGTGCCTGACCGTCGAACGCCTGTCCCCCGGCCTGTCGGCGTTCTATGCGTCGCTGCTGATGATCGTCATCCTGCTGACCCACAAGCCGCTCAAGGCGGTGGTTCGCAAACAGGCCGACGTCGGCGCGCGCATCCGCGAAGGGCTGGCGGATTTCAAGGACGGCATGATCGCCGGCGCGCGCAACATGATCGGCATCTCGGTCGCCACCGCCTGCGCCGGCATCATCCTCGGCACCGTTACCCTGACCGGCATCGGCCTGGTGATGGCGGAGTTCGTGGAGTTCATTTCCGCCGGCAACCTGATCCTGATGCTGCTGTTCACCGCCATCATCAGTTTGATCCTCGGCATGGGGCTGCCGACCACCGCGAACTACATCGTGGTGTCATCGCTGATGGCGCCGGTGATAGTCTCGGTGGGCGCTTCCAACGGTTTGATCGTGCCGCTGATCGCCGTGCACCTGTTCGTGTTTTACTTCGGCATCCTCGCCGATGACACGCCGCCGGTGGGCCTCGCCGCCTACGCCGCCGCCGCCATCTCCGGCGGCGACCCGATCAAAACCGGCATCCAGGGCTTCACCTACGACATTCGCACCGCCATCCTGCCGTTCCTGTTCATCTTCAACACCGAACTCTTGATGGTCGGCATCGAAAGCTGGATCCACCTGGTGGTGGTGGTGGCGTCGGCGACCACGGCGATGCTATTGTTCGCCGCCGCCACCCAGAGATATTTCCTGACCCGCACCAAAGCGTGGGAAGTCGCGGGGCTTTTGCTGATCTCCTTCACGCTGTTCAGGCCCGGCTTCTGGATGGACATGGTCTATGCGCCGCTCGAAAAAGTCGAAGCGGGCAAAATCTACGAAGTGGTCGAAGCCTTGCCGGTCAACTCGCTGGTGCGCGTGCACGTGGTCGGCGAGACGCTGGAGGGCGACCTGGTTGACAAGGTGGTGATGCTGCCCCTCGGCGCCGCCGGCAGCGGCGAACAACGCCTCGCCAACGCAGCCGGCCTTGAATTGCGCGAGGAAGACGGCAAATTTCTGGTGGACAACCTGGTGTTCGGCGGCGCCGCGGAACGCCAGCAGATCGACTTCGACTGGGAAGTCGCCGACATCCAGCGCAAAGCCGACCGCCCGTCCAAACAATGGTTCTTCCTGCCGGCGCTGGGATTGCTGGGGGTGATCGTGATGTTGCAACGGCGGCGGCGGGAGTTGACGAGTTAACATTTTAGACCTGACATTATAAAAACGCTGTTTATGAAATTTTGAGGAACAACATGGCAATCACAAAAACCGCCGGGCAGCATAACGCCGAGAACATCATTTCCATCAAAGTTTCGCTCAAAGCAATAATTGAGCGGGACAAACCGAAAATGTACGTCTCTTATTGTCCGGCGCTCGATTTATGCAGCCAGGGCGAAACCCGCAAGGAAGCCAAAAAAAATATCATCGAGGCTACTGAGTTGTTCATTGAATCCTGCCTCGAAGACAATACCTTAACCGAGGTGTTGGAAGAGTGCGGCTTCCATTCGGTGTATGAAAAACCAAAAAGGAAAAAATCCAAAACGCCAGTAATGCCGCCCGTAACCGATTATCACGAAGTTATTTATTTTTCCGCGGAACTTCCGGTGATGGCTTACGGGTAATGGTCAAAGAAAAACCCGCCCGCTTAGCCGCTCCTGTTCACAGTCCAAAACGCGCACTCAGGAATTCAGAAGAATATGCGCCGACATCGCAAAACAAACGACGATCACCACCGGCTTGATGATGGACGCGCCTTTTTTGAGCACCATTTTCGCGCCGACCACCGCGCCGATCATCTGCCCGCCGATCATGACCAACCCGATCAGCCAGTAGACGTCGCCGTAGAAAATAAAATACAGCAGCGATGAAATGTTGCTGGTGAAATTGAGTATCTTCGCGTTGGCGGTGGCCCTGGAAAGGCTGTAGCCGCACAACAACACAAACGCCAGCGCCATAAAACTGCCGGTGCCGGGTCCGAAAAAACCGTCGTAGGCACCCAGCAAAGGGGCGGCGATAATGGCAAACGCGACCAGGGAGATTTTTGCTTTTTTGTCCTTGTCGTCAATGTTCGGGGCGAACAAAAAATACAACCCGGTCAGTATCAGCAACACCGGCAAAAATATCGTCAACGCTTCGGCGTCTATCTGCAAAAGCAGCCAACTGCCGGCAACCGAGCCGATGAACGTGGTCACAATCAACGGCTTTATTTTCGCAAAGTCAATGGCGCCTTTTTTTATGAAATAAACGGATGCGATCAACGTGCCGCTGCTGCCCTGCAGTTTGTTGGTGGCCACCGCCGCCGCCGGCGGCACCCCGGCCACGATCAACGCGGGAATGGTCAGCAGCCCGCCGCCGCCGGCAATGACGTCAACCCAGCCCGCGACCATGGCGACAAAAAATAACAGCGCGATGATTTCGACGCTGAATTCCATTACCCCCGCCCCCGGTTCGCTTCCATCGCCGAGGCGCCGTCAGCGCTCCGACAAACCGCCGGGCATCGCTTCGGCGTCGATGGTTGTGCCGGGCGCATACCTGATTATCCCACCGGAGTTTTCACGCCGCCGAACGCTCCGCCGCCGCTTCCTCCTGCAACTTCCACATCTGCGCGTACAATCCGTCCTCGGACAACAGCTGTTCGTGGGTGCCCTGTTCAACGATTCGGCCTTTGTCGAGGACGATGATCCGGTCGGCGCCGACGATGGTGGAGAGGCGGTGGGCGATCACTACGCTGGTGCTGTTTTGCGCCACGCGGTCGAGGGCTTCCTGGATGGCTTTTTCCGAGCGGCTGTCCAATGACGAAGTGGCTTCGTCGAAGATCAAAATCGGCGCGCCCTTCAATGCGGTTCGGGCGATGGCGACCCGTTGTTTTTCGCCGCCGGAAAGTTTCAGGCCGCGTTCGCCGACCAGGATGTCATAGCCCTGGGGATGTTCGGCGATGAAGTCGTCGAGGCGCGCGACTTTGGCCGCCGCGGCGATTTCTTTTTGCGTCGCATCAACGCGGCCGTAGGCGATGTTGTAGCCGATGGTCTCGTTGAACAGAACCGTGTCCTGGGGAACCACGCCCATGGCGGCGCGCAGGCTGGACAGGGTCAACGCGCGGATGTCCTGCCCGTCAATGCGGATGCGCCCGTGGCCGGGGTCGTAAAAACGCAGCAGCAAACGCGACAGCGTGGACTTGCCGGAACCCGACGGGCCGACCACCGCCAGCATTTGCCCGCCGGGCACGCAGAAGTCAATATCGCGCAGCACGGCGCGGTCATCAAGGTAACGAAAGCTGACGTTCTCAAAACGGATTTCCCCCTTGTCAAGCCGCAACGGAACGGCGCCGGGCCGCTCCACCACCTCGGGCTTTTCATCCAGCAACGCGAACATTCGCTCCATGTCGATCAACGAGTGGTTGATGTCGCGGTAGATCGAGCCCATGAAATTGAGCGGAATATACAACTGGATCAAAAACGCATTGACCATTACAAAATCCCCGAGCGTCATGCCGCCGTCCGCCACGCCGCGCGCCGCCAGCACCATCAGCATGGTCAGGCCCACCGCAACGATCACCCCCTGCCCGATGTTGAGGTAGGACAACGACAGGTTGCTTTTCAGCGATGCGCGCACCCAGCCCATCAGCGAATCTCCGTAGCGGCCGAGTTCGACGGATTCGTTGCCGAACACCTTGACCGTCTCGTAGTTGAGCAGGGAATCGAGGGCGCGGGTGTTGGCGGAGGACGCCGCGCTGTTCATCTGCACGCGGAATTTGGTGCGCCAGCCGGTTACCCAGAAAGTGAACAGGCTGTAAAGCACGATCATCCCCAGGGTAATCAGCACAAAGCCGGCGTCGAAGCGCGACCATAAAATCACCAGCACCGCGGTCAACTCAAACGATACCGGGATGATGTTGAACACGAACATTCGGAGAAAGTTGGTGACCGCGCCGGTGCCGCGCTCGACGTCCCTGGACAGCGCGCCGGTTTTGCGGTCGAGGTGGAAGCCCAGGGACAGCGCGTGCAGGTGCCGAAATACTTCCGTGGAAATGTGGTGAATGATCTGCACGCTGGCCCGGGAGAACACCACGTTGCGCACTTCGTTGAACAAAACCGAAGCAAAGCGCAGCAGGCCGTACCCGGCAAGCAGCGCCAGCGGCACCGCCAGCGCGGCTTTTGCCGGCGCGTCTTCGAGCGCGTCAACGATGCCCTTCAGGATGATCGGCACCGAGATGTTGGCGCCCCGCGCGAGCACCAAAAACACCAGGCCGGCGGCCACGCGGTAACGATAGCGCCACAGATACGGCAGCAGCCGGCGGACCGGGCTCCAGTTGCCTTTTTTGTCGGTGAAAACTTTGAAGCGAGACATTGGTCAGCACATACCGGCAAACCCCGGCATTTTTTGCGGGCGCGCTTTCGGTGGCTTCGGAGTCGCGCTAATGCCGGGAGCCGAGGAAGTTGAGCAGGTCAATGTCGGTGATGATGCCGAGCAGGCTGTCGCCGTCGTCGGGGTTGGTCACCAGGGGCACCTTGCCTTCGGTTACCAGTTTGGAAATCCGCTCGATGGAATCGCCGGCGGTGACGTATTCCACCGACGTGTCAATCAGGTTTTCCACCGTGTCGTCAACGCTGATCTGCTGGTTGAACAGTGATTTCAGAATCACGCTTTCGCGCACGATGCCCTTGATCCAGCCCTTTTCATCCACCACCGGCAGCTGGCTGACGTCGGCTTTGCTCAACTGGGCAATGATCGTGGAGATTGTGTCGTTCTGGTGCGCCATGATGAGGTCGCCGGGTTTTTTGTTGAGGGCGCGCATCAGGTCGCCGACGCTGCCGGTTTTCGATTCGAGAAACCCGGCCTCGCGCATCCAGTCGTCGTCGTACACCTTGGAACTGTAGCGGTTGCCGCTGTCGGGAAAGATGATTAACACGTTCTTGCCGTCGAGCCGGTCGCCCTGTTGGCGCACCCATTTGAGTGCGCCGACAAACGCGCTGCCGGAGGACACGCCGGAATAAATCCCCTCGCTGGTCAGCAGCTCCCGGGTCATCAGGAACGACTCTTTGTCGCCGACCTGCACCATGTCGTCAATCTGCTTGAAGTCGTAGTTGCCGGGAATAAAATCCTCGCCGATGCCTTCGATCAAATACCCTTCCGCCGGGATTTTGTTTTCGCCGGTCTTGAAAACTTCATAGACGATGGAGCCGACCGGATCCACCGCCACGATTTCCACGCCGGGTTTGTGCTCTTTGAGGTATTTTCCGATGCCGGTGATGGTGCCGCCGGTGCCGATGCCGGCGACGAACGCGTCAATGTCGGGCATCTGCTCAAGAATTTCCGGGCCGGTGCGCTGGTAATGATATTCACGATTGGAAAGATTGTTGTACTGGTCAATGTACAACGAGTTCGGAATTTCCTGCGCCATGCGCCGCGACACCGAGTAATAACTGCGCGGATCGTCCGGCTCCACCGCGGTCGGCGTAACCACCACCCGCGCGCCGAAAGAGCGCAGGTTTTTGATTTTCTCCTGGGACATTTTATCCGGCAAAATGAAAACGCACTTGTAACCCTTGATGGCCGCCGCCATCGCCAACCCCACGCCGGTGTTGCCGCTGGTGCCCTCAATAATCGTGCCGCCGGGTTTCAACGTACCCTTTTTTTCCGCGTCCTCAATCATCCAAAACCCGATGCGATCCTTGATGGAACCGCCGGGGTTGGTGAACTCCAGTTTGGCGTAAAGATTCGCCTCAACGTTCTCAGCGACCCGGTTGAGCCGCACGATGGGGGTGTTGCCGATGGCTTCTATTATGGAGTTGTGGATCATGATTGGTTTCCGCTAAAGAATAATTTCGGTGAGCAGTATACTTTAATTTTCGGAGCAAGGTAATTATTATCCGCTAATCCACGGATCCTGCAGAACTGCTTCCTGTGCGTAGCGCCCCCTGCTGATAAGGGAAATTAATAGCAGACTTCGAATCGATTACCCGATCGTTGACACCCGCAAAGGATCGTGTATAATTCTGCTTACCAACAATGTCATTATAGTTAAAAGTATGCTTAATATCGACACAAATGACCACCGCCAGACCGTGCGCCAATGGCTTTCCATGTCCACTCAGTGGAAAATTCCCGTTTATCAGCGTCACTACGCATGGGATGCTGAAGAGGATTTTGGCGCACCGCAATTGTTCTGGAATGTAGTGGAGGAACAAGCTATAGAAAGACTGAACGGCGTTAAAGTACCCGCGCCACACTATTTTGGTGCAATTCTAGTGGATGACAAGACCAAAACACCTCTGGGAGAGACCATTGACCACTATGACTATGATGTTGTAGATGGGCAGCAACGTCTGACCACTCTGAGCGTAGCAATGTTTGCGCTTATTGGAGCAGCCAAGAAATATGGGCATTCCGAGACAATCAAAAAAGATTTAGAGAAATACGTATTTGTATCGCCGCAACAACAAGAGCCCAAATTGAAACCGACAAATTTCGACCGCGACAAATACAACACATTGTTGCGGGCAGCTTACCGAACCGATTTGCCAGAGGATTGGAATATTAGAGACCAGTACGACAAATCCAAAGTCATATATGCAACTGATTATTTCTATAAACAGTTTCTAAAATTTCTCATAAAACACTGCCAAGAAAACGCAGTAGATGGAATTAAATCATTACGAGATGCGCTTCTTGATGGTTTTGAATTGGTACTGATTAAACTGGCTGAAACCGACAAGGCCCAAAAAGTGTTCGAGTCGATGAACACCACGGGCAAACTTTTAACCACTTTCGACATAATCCGGAACGACGTGTTTGAACGGGCCGCAGATGAAAGGGACGGGTTAGACGAACAATTGTTTGAAACCGATCAATGGCAACAGTTTGAGCAACCGTTTTGGGAAGAATTTCCCGGTCAGCGGGATAAAGGGGTTACACACATAGAGGCGTATATCGCCCGTATGCTCATGGCAAAAGAAAAGAAATATATCTTGCTCAATCGCAATTCCATAGTTAAAGCGTACAAAGAAAAATATACTGTCAGCACTTACATGTCAGATGTTGAAAAAGAAGTCGCCGACATATCAAGCTATGTGAAAGTCTACAAATACCTTGTAGCAGCGCCGGCTAGCAAAAATCCGATAGATGAGGATTTTGAATTCGGCTACTTCATGCTCACCGAATGCAAAAATTTGGACTTTGCACCGGTTGTTTTTGTAATTGCCACAAGTAAAGTACCCACCGAAGAAAAACAACGGATGATGTATTTGCTGGAGAGTTATGTCATCCGCAGGGCGTTGTGCGGATTGTCTGACAAAAACTACAACAAGCAAGCTCCAAGTATTTGCAAATTCATTGGAGTAAAACCGACATATGACAAGCTTCTCGAATATTTGACTTCATCGGACGAGAGCACGAGCGTGTTCCCGACCGACAAGCGCGTCGCGGAAGGATGCCTCAATGAGCCGATCTATAAATCAAAGAAATATTTGAATTATATTTTTGATTGGTTGGCATATCATTTTTCGGATACCAAAGACGAGAAATGTGATATCAGTGGTTTGACAATTGATCACATCATACCACAAAGCTGGATAGATACGCCGTGGAAAAAATACTTGAATCAGAAAGGATTTAAAGATGATGTGGTTGAAAGCAAACTGCATACCATTGGAAATTTAACTCCGATGTCAAAAGGAAGAAATTCCAGCAAGTCTAACAGCGCATGGACTGGCACTGGTGGCGCACAAGAATCGCTGAAAGAGTGTGATTTAAAAATGACCAGTGCACTTGGAAAAAACAAAAAGTGGGACATAGACAACGTCACCGCCCGTAGCAAAGAACTTTCAAAAAAGATATGTGAGATATGGCCCTACGACTGTGAAGACTAACCGGTAGGATATACGCACGATTTGTTAGGTATAGTACGCTACATTTCTTTCTCCGGGGCGTAACCTTGTCGCTTTTTACATTACCCCGACACTAACATTTTCTCAAATTCCCCCCAAAACCCCCGCCGCCCGCTCCAGCGTTTGATCCTGCTTGGCGAAGCAGAAACGAACGATCCGAGTATCCGGTGGTGTTTGATAAAACGGTGACAGGGGAATCACCGCAACGCCGTGGTCAATGGTAAGGCGGCGCGCGAAGGCCATGTCGTCGAGGGCGGCGAGGTGGGGGGACAGGGCGTTGTAATCCGCTAGTTGGAAGTAGGTGCCCCGGCATGGCAGCAGGTTGAAACGGGAGTCCGCCATCAGCGAGGCGAAGCGGTCGCGCTTTTGCTGGTAGAAGGAGGACAGCCGCGCGTAGTAGCCGGGTTGTTCGCGAATAAAATCGGCGAGCGCCCATTGCATCGGGGCGACCGTGGTGAAGGTGTTGAACTGATGGACCTTGCGAAACTCGGCGGTCAGGTTTTGCGGGGCGACGCAGTAGCCGATTTTCCAGCCGGTGGCGTGGTAGGTTTTGCCGAAGGAAAACACCGCGAAACTGCGCGGGGCGAGTTGCGGATGGGCGAGCACGCCGGCGTGGGGTTCGCCGTCAAAGATGATGTGCTCGTAGACTTCATCGCTGAGCACGTAACAATCGTGGGCGCGGATGGATTTTGCCAGTTGGTCGAGGTCGTTCCGGGTGAGGATGGCGCCGGTGGGATTGTGCGGCGTGTTGATGATGATCAAGCGGGTCTTCGGGTTTAATGCCGCTTCCAGGGCGGCCCGGTCAATGCGGTAGTGGGGCAAGGTCAGCGCGACGTGCACGGTTTTTCCGCCGGCCAGGGACACCGCCGGCGCGTAGGAATCGTAGGCGGGGTCAAACACGATCACTTCGTCCCCCGGGCGAACCAGCGCGTGGATGGCGCAGAACAATGCTTCGGTGGCGCCGCTGGTGATGGTAATTTCGCTGTCGGGATTGACCTCAATGCCGGCGGTGAGGCGCAGTTTGCCGGCGATGGCGCGGCGCAGTTCGGGCACGCCGGTCATCGGCGGGTACTGGTTCTTGCCGGCTTTGAGGTAGTGGGTAACGCGGTCAAGCAACGCTTCGTCCGGTTCAAAATCCGGGAAACCCTGGGAGAGGTTGATGGCGTCGTGTTCCTCGGCAAGCCCCGACATCACGGTGAAGATGGTGGTCCCCACGTCGGGCAGTTTGCTGTCAATATCGGTCGGCATGGCGGCTGGTTTTCGCTGGCAACGGATAACTCTACGACGCCGGCGGCGCAAATGCCAGCCTCGGCGGTGTATCGGTGTATAATCGCTTCCGGTCACTACCCGTCACCTTTCATCTCCGGCCCGCCCATGAAAATCATCACCTGGAACGTCAACGGAATCCGCGCCGTGGAGCGCAAGGGCGAGTTGCAAAATCTGGTGCACGAACAGTGCCCCGACTTTCTCATGCTTCAGGAAACCAAGGGCAGCGTCGAGCAGTTCAGCACATTCCTCGCCGGCCACCCGGACTATCACCAGCACTACCACAGCGCCGAAAAAAAGGGCTACGCCGGCACCGGTATCTGGGTCGCAAAACCGGTGTTTGAAAAACTCCGCGAGTTCAGCTTTGACACCAAACTCCCGCACGCGCCCAACGCCGACGAAGGCCGGGTTTCGCACCTGTCGTTCGCGCTGGGCGGCGAACGCTGGGAACTTTTGTCCATCTACTTTCCCAACGGCGGCAAAAGCCCCCAGGCCTGGGAAGAAAAACTGGTGTTCTACCGCTGCGTTCTCGACTACATGAACGCCCTGCGAAAACGAGGCGGCGTCGTGCTGGTGGGCGGCGACATGAACGTCGCCCATACCGAAATTGACATCGCAAGGCCGAAAGAAAACGACGGAAAAATCGGCTTCCACCCCAAAGAACGCGCGTGGATGGATCAAGTGCTGGCGGACGACTGGGCCGACGTGTGGCGCGCCCGAAACCCCGGCGTCACCGGCGTGTATTCCTGGTGGCATTTAATCTCCCGCGCACGAGAACGCAACATCGGTTGGCGGATTGACTACTTCCTGTTAGCCAAAGAGCACTTGGGCCGGGTGAGCGATGCGCGTTATCTCAGCGACCAGTCGGGTTCCGATCATTGTCCGTTGCTGCTGGAGATTAACTAGCCCCCCAAGGCGGAAGCGACGCCGCCGGTTCCGGCCCCGGCCCCGGCCCGAATCAAATCCTGTCCAGCCCGGTTTTCAGGTCGGCGATGATGTCGTCAATGTATTCGAGGCCGGCGGAAACCCGGATCAGGTTGTCGCGGATGCCGGCGCGGGCGCGTTGGTCGGCGCTGATTCTGGCGTGGGTGGTGGTGGCGGGGTGGGTGATGGTGGTTTTGGTGTCGCCGAGGTTGGCGGTGATGGACAGGATGCGGGTGGAATCAATTACCCGCCACGCCTGTTCCCGCCCGCCGCGCACTTCAAAGGCGACCACGCCGCCGAATCCCTGGTGCAGCAGGCGCTTCGCCAACCGATGCTGGGGATGGGACGCAAGCCCGGGGTAGTACACCTTTTCCACCGCCGGATGCCGCTCCAGCCGGCGCGCCAGTTGCATGGCGTGGTCGCAATGTTGTTTCATTCTGAGGGACAGGGTCTCCAGGCCCTTGCTGAAAACCCAGGCGTTGAACGGACTCATGCAGGGGCCGGTGGTGCGCAGCATGGCGAAAAGTTCATCGTAGATTTTCTCGTCGTCGGTCACCAACGCGCCGCCGACGCAGCGTCCCTGGCCGTCGAGATACTTGGTGGCGGTATGCACCACGATGTCGGCGCCGAGTTCCAGCGGCCGTTGCATGACCGGCGTGCAAAACGCGTTGTCCACCGCCAGGGGCGCGCCGGCGGTTTTGGCGATGGCGGCGATGGCCGAGATGTCGGCGATTTCGCACAATGGGTTGGAGGGGGATTCGAGGAACAACAGGCGGGTTTCGGGCCGCACTGCCGCCTGCCATTGCCGCAGGTCGGCGAGGTTGACGAACGTGGTGTCAACGCCGAAGCGGTTGAATACTTTGGTGAACGCGGACACGGTCGCGCCGAAAAGTTCCGCCGAGGCGACCACGTGATCGCCGGCCTTGAGCAGGCCGAGCAACAGCCCGGAAACCGCCGCCATGCCGGAAGCGGTGGCCAACCCGAAGCGCCCGCCTTCCATGGCCGCGAGGCGGTTTTCGAAACCGCTGACGGTGGGGTTGGTGAAACGGGAATAGACGTTGCCCGGCTCGTCGCCGCTGAACAACGCCGCCGCCTGGGCCGCGTCGTCGAAAACAAAACTCGAGGTGGTGAAGATCGGCTCGTTGTGCTCGCGCTCCGCGCTCCGGCGGTGCCCGCAGCGAATCGCCGCGGTTTGCGGGTGGTAGTGGTTGGATAGTTTTTGCATGGTTCACGCCCGGTGTGCGTTAAGCGCGGGCTGTGATGTCCCCTAATCAGGCAACCAAAAACCCGCTTTCAGCCATTGAAACAATGGGCCAAAAAGCGGGTGCGGTTTTCAGAATTGCAGGCCTCTCTTTAGCCGTATTTATAAAGCGCCCGCAAGCTGAATCAAATCGGCGCCGAATGAGGATATTAGGTGATTGGAACGGGCATGTCAACAAAAAAGTTTCTCATTACCGCCGCTACCGGATCCGGGGAAACGTCTCGCACGCCATCAACCCCCCGTGCACCAGGTTCTCGCCGCGCTCGTCGGGGTCGCATTCCCAGGTTTTATCGTTGTAGCGCGCGTCGTCCCCCAGCCAGTGCGTCGCCAGCGCGCGGCGGCGGCGTGCGCCGGAAGGATTTCCGGGCGCGCTGTGGTGGGTGCGAAGATTGATAATCAGGCAGTCCCCCGGTGCCAGCGGCGCATAAACGATCTCGTTGTTTCCGGTATCTTTGCCCCAGTCCGGGGGAAGCGGGTCGGTCTGGCCCGCGTACTCAATGCCCGCGCCGAAACCGACCGCGCGGTAATTTTTTTCATGCCGGTGCGAACCCCTGGCGAAACGCAACGCGGTTTGCCGGGGAATGTCATCGAGCGCGGTCCACAGATTGCAAATCTGCGTGCCCGAAACCGGCCAGTAGGCTTCGTCGTAATGCCACGGCGTCGGGCTGGTGGTTCCCGGCTCCTTGGACAACACCAGGTCGTAATAAAAAGTCATCGTCCGCGAGCGCATAATGGACTTCGCCAAATCCGCCGCCGGCGAGTCAAACGCAAATTTTCTAAACACGTCGTAGCGCTTCCACAAAAACATATCGTAGAAAAAGAACCCCGGCTCGCCGGGATTGGATACATTGACCACCTGGTCGCCGCCGGATTGCAAACCATCCCTGATCGCCCGGTCCACGCCCTCACGCAGCGAACCGACCCAGCCATCGTCAAAAGCCCGGCGAAGACACACCACGCCATCGCGTTGATATGCATCAACCGCGGCCTCGGGCGGATTTCCCGAAGGCGTCAAATCAAAGGTGGGTAACTCAACCGGCGGTTCACCGGAATCATGAGCGTCTTCCGCCGACATACGTTTAACATTCGTCATGCACATTCCCCCAGTGTTATATATCTCAACAAATCCTTATCGTGTTAGTTAATTTCTCTTGGGTTGTGAGGTTAAAATCCTCGTTTTTAGGTTTCATGCTCGGTACTCGGAATAAGTGTATCAGTGGCACACTTGGCTATCCCTTTTATCTTCCGCATTAGATTATTGGTTCATTGTACTTGCCAAATGATTTAAATAAAAATAACTCATATAAAAATTTTATACGATTCACATTTCTTAAACTTGCCGACCATACGCGTACTCTATTTTTAGCGCCACGAGTTAGTTTAAACGTATATGTTCGAAACAATAAATATGGATACGTTGTTGAAAACTCGAATTCCGCCTGGCACAATTTTGGGTTAAATGGCGGTAGTTCGCGATCCGGGATAGTAACTTTGGCACGCACCTTCATTGGCTTTCTATCCGGGGTGTAGCCTGTAATCAATATGGTTGGAGAAAGAGATGTTGACTTGCTACCAATATTCTCAATTTCATATCCTACGGTTATTTGCAAATTCGATTCTGTGGAAAGTTTGAAAATTTCATTTTTCACTACGACCCGTATCCGAATACGATTACACCAAACAGTAATCCAGTACCACAAGCCACCACTTCCACCAAGTAGGTAAAGTACTCTCAGCGGATCTTCTATAAAGTAGCAGAGGATTTGATTCAGCATTGTTCAGGATCTAACACTTCGATTGTTGCTGTGTACGATCTCTACTGTACTACTTCGAAATCGAGAATGCGGAATTCGACTCTCGTATTCGGTACAAATGAAGACAGGTATGGAGTATCTTCTGATGGTGGCGTCGTTAGCCGCTTGATGCTAGCGTCCACGCTCCCACTAACCCTTTTTCCAAGCCCCGCAGGTATGCTCCCTTTATGATGCAGTACATCAACATCAAGGGGGTTGCCATCCCGGTCGTAGAAGACGGTGAGGCAATAAATATTTGTTACAGGGTCACGAAGCTGGTTCTTAAGTGTTATAGTGTAGTCTCCGTCCGTTTCGTAAAGTTGATTGCTCCAGGAAAATGTTGCTCCAACAACACTTTCAACACTGCGCCCACCAAGATCAGACAGTATCGAACGTTGGGCCTTGGCCGATTTCGCCTGTGCCAGAGGCTGTGCAGACCCAGTTTTTCCAAGCAACACCTTCAGATAGTTCGAAGGGATTGCGAAGTTCAGGTTCTGCCCATCCTTGAAAGTGGCGACGGAAACACCGATGACCTCGCCATTAGCATTCAGTACTGGCCCACCACTACTCCCGGGCGAGATAGGAGCAGTAATTTGCAGAAGCTTGTCAATTCCAACCTCTCGGATACCGCTCACGATACCCCGAGAGAATGTACCTTCCAACCCCCGTGGATTTCCAACGGCATAAACAGTTTCCCCAACCTGAACAGCATCACTACTCCCAAGAGTGAGTGTAGGTGTGCGAGTTCCAGAAACTTTGAGGACTACAAGATCTCGTCCCGAGTCAATAGCCGTGATGCCTTCAATGTCGTACTTCGCTTTCTGACCAACAATCTTTGCGTAGCCTCTCGTGGCACCTTCGATGACATGAAAGTTACTGGCAATTTCGTCGTCACCAACGAAGAACCCACTACCAAGCGAGATGGGTTGCCCGTTAGCATCTTCCATGACCAGGAGTACAGTGGATTCAAAGGCCTTTTTGGCAATATCCTGAGCGCTCTGTGCTTGCACCATGTTTGTGCCAACAAACACTAGAATCGCCCCCAATAGTAGACGTACCCGCCTTGCTCTTGTTTGTCGTTTCATTAGTTCTTCCGAGATGTTAGTTTTAAAGTGAATTAAGCAACTTATTAAAGCATATATTGTGTTTCAATGAAAGCAAGTGCCTGTATGTGGCCACCACAGTCCGGACAAATCAGGTATTCGCAGCGCGATGGCCTGGGTGGGTGTCAGGTAGCCCAATCCCTGGTTCGGGCGTTCATCTTCGGGTAGCGCGGGTAGGGGTAGCAGTGGTGCCAACCTTGTTGTTTGGCGTACTGGTCAAAGGCTCCGGCGAACTCTACGTAGTGGCTGTTGGCGTGCGGCACGGCGATGCGAAAGAGAAGCGGGTGGCGTGCTTGGTGGCGGTCACGCGGCTAATCTGCCTCCGAACAATGCTTGAATCTTTACTAGATATCCAGTTTTTTGATTCTGGAGCGAATAGCACCGGGTCTCCTGTTGTGAGCGAGCGCGATGTCTTTTAGTTTCATTCATCAATAAAAAGCATCGCTAACTTGATTTTGTTATAACTATACTTCTCATCTAACCCTCGAAATATAAAACTCAACTTCAAATTCCCTTGTGCATCCCGATCTTCATCGGTCGCCGCTTTTTGGCACCTGGCGATTCCAGTGCGCACGGCATCCAGGGTTTTTTCTTTCGGCTTGTATCTTGAAATATCCAAACCGGGATAATCTTTTTGAAGTTTTGCCAAATGTGAAAGAACCGTGCTCTCGGTTAAACATCTCTTCGCAACGATATCAGCCAAACTACTTCCCGCCTCAATGAACTTCTTGGTCTGTTCATGTGTGGCGGATTTTTTGGCGGCATATTTCGGTGCGCGGGCAATTTGATTTGTATTACGCTTGATTTCGTCCGCATCTATTGTGCCGCCACACTTGACAATATGCCGGTCAAAAGCCTTGTTCATATCTTGCTCGGAAACCGCAGAAATTTCCTTTTCCGACTCGGCGGACAACACCTGCAATCTTCGGTCGGCCTTGACGACCAGCGGGTCCACTTGCAAGGCCTTTTCATTGCAACCCAAAAGCCGGAGGTCGTCCCATGTTTTAACCCGGCTTAGTGCAACGTACCCCTGGCCCGGTTCAAATGTTTTTGACAGGTCCACTTCCGCGCGGTCAAGGGTCATTCCCTGGGACTTGTGCACCGTAATGGCCCAGGCCAGCCGTAACGGAACCTGGGTGTACGAAGCGATCACGTCTCCCAGTTCATTTACCACGCTCCAATCCGCGGGGTTTGCCGTTACGCGATCCCCCGCAAACGTTTTCACCACGGGCCAGCCTTCGTCAGAGAAACCAACCACGGCGCCGAGCGTTCCATTCATGTAGTATTGTTCGGGATTATTTTTTACAAACATAACCTGCGCTTCTTTTTTGACTTGCAGGTTTTCCGGCGCCATGACGAATTTTTTGAGTGACTCTACGATCATTGGATTGCCCGTGGTGGTCGCCGCAAACTCTCTGGCCTGGCCGGGCAGTTTTTCGAGCCGGTGCGCGTTGGCCGTATCCACGTCGGCATTGTGGGTATAAAGTTTCACCGCGCTTTCACTTGATTGCGCGTGCCCGTTGTTTAATTTTTCTGCAAGCATGCCCCGGCAGTCAGCGTCCATCTCCCCGGAACGAATGCCATTGAGTAGCCGCAACAGATTGTCATTGGTGTGCCGGTGCGCTTCGGTTAAATAACAAATTTCAAGACCGGCGTTGATCCAAACGGGCGCCATAAAAGCCAGCTTTTGGTGTGCGGGCAAGCGCTCCCGGTCAACCGGCGGAAGTTGAAAAAAATCGCCGGAGAAAACCACCTGAACGCCGCCAAAGGGCAGCGAGCCTTGTTTGAGATGGCGCAATATCTGATCAATGCAAGTCAGGGTTTGCCCCGAGAGCATGGAGATTTCATCAATGATCAACACCGAGGTTTTTACTATGCGCTCCCTGACCGGTTTCTTTTTGGCGATGTCCTTCAAGTCTTCATCGTTCAGTTCTTTGCGAATGCCCAACCCCGACCAGGAGTGGATCGTCATCCCGCCGATATGGGTCGCGGCAATGCCGGTGCTGGCGGTAACCGCTATCCTGACGTCCCGCGCGCGCAAATACTGAATGTACTGGTTCAGCAGGTAGGTTTTTCCGGAACCCGCCGAGCCGGTCAAAAAAAGATTGCGACCGGATTTAAGCAGGCTTAATGCGGATTTTTGTAACATGAATCAGTCCTTTAATGAGTTTGGGGGCAATGGGCACAACGTTCCCGAAGCGCCGCGGAACGGAAAGGTGGAAGAATACAAGTTACTTTGTGGAAAATCCAGTTGCCGAACGAGTTTGTTATCCGCAAACAAGGGTTATAATCAACGCTTTCATTCCGCAAATCAAACACCATGAGTGAATCAAAACAAACCGACCCGCCGGAATCCTACCGTTCCGGCCCCGACGAGCACGGCCACTTCGGGATTTTTGGCGGGCGCTTTGTCGCCGAGACCTTGATGCCGCTGGTGCTGGCGGTGGAACGCGCGTATAAAAAGCACCGCGACGATCCGGATTTCAGGCGCGAGTTCGACTACTACGCGCGCGACTACATTGGCCGGCCAAGCCCGTTGTATTTGGCCGAGCGCCTGAGCGCGGAACTCGGCGGCGCGCGGATTTATTTCAAGCGCGACGAGTTGAACCATACCGGCGCTCACAAGATCAATAACACCCTCGGGCAAATTCTGCTGGCGCGGCGCATGGGCAAGCGCCGCATCATCGCCGAGACCGGCGCCGGGCAGCACGGCGTCGCCACCGCGACGGTGTGCGCGTTGTTCAACCTGCCGTGCATCGTCTATATGGGCGAGACCGACATCGAACGCCAAGCACCCAACGTGTTTCGCATGAAACTGCTGGGCGCAGAAGTGGTGCCGGTAACCAGCGGCACCGCGACCCTCAAGGATGCGATGAACGAAGCGTTGCGCGACTGGGTCGCCAACGTGGATGACACCTTTTACATCATCGGCACCGCCGCCGGGCCGCATCCCTACCCGGAAATGGTGCGGGATTTTCAAACCGTCATCGGCATCGAAGCGCGCCGCCAACTGCTGGAACGCGAGGACAGACTGCCGGACATGCTGGTGGCCTGCATCGGCGGCGGCTCCAATGCGCTCGGATTGTTTCATCCTTTTCTGGACGACGAATCGGTGCGCATGGTCGGTGTCGAAGCGGCCGGGCACGGAATTGAAAGCGGCAAACACGCGGCCTCGCTTTCCGGCGGCCAACCCGGCGTTTTGCACGGCAACCGCACCTACCTGTTGCAGGATGACGACGGCCAGATACAACACGCGCATTCCATCTCCGCCGGCCTCGACTACCCCGGCATCGGCCCGGAACATTCCTGGCTGCATGAAAGCGGCCGGGTGGAATACGTATCAGTAACCGATGACCAAGCCCTCGAAGCATTCCAACTGTGCTGCCGCACCGAAGGGATCATCCCGGCGTTGGAGCCTTCCCATGCCCTCGCCCACGTCGCAAAAATCGCGCCGGACATGGACGCGGAAAAAATTATTTTAATGAACCTGTGCGGACGCGGCGACAAGGATGTCTTCACCGTGGCCGATGCGCTCGGCATCAAACTATGAACGCCGGCACTGACAACGCACCGCACGGACGCCTGACGCGCTGCTTTGAAAACCTGAAAAAACAAAAGCGCGCCGGGCTGGTAACCTTCGTAACCGCCGGCGACCCCGACCTCGCAACCGCCACCAAGATCCTCCACGGCCTGCCCGACGCCGGCGCCGACATCATCGAGCTGGGCATGCCCTTTTCCGATCCGATGGCGGACGGCCCGGCGATTCAACTGGCGAGTTTGCGCGCGTTGAAAGCCGGAATAACTTTGCAAAAAACCCTGGACATGGTAGGCGGGTTCCGCAAAAAAAACGCGCACACGCCGGTCGTGCTGATGGGCTATTACAACCCCATCTATCGCTACGGCAACCAGCGTTTCATAGACCACGCCATCAACGCCGGCGTGGACGGGCTGATCATCGTTGACCTGCCGCCGGAGGAAGATGGCGAGTTATGCCATCCGTGCCTGACCGCCGGCCTGCACTGGGTTCGCCTGACCACCCCCACCACCGACGGCAAACGACTGGCGCGCGTACTGGAACGCAGTTCGG
The DNA here is from genome assembly GCA_965212085.1 of Candidatus Poriferihabitaceae bacterium. GTDB lineage: Bacteria > Pseudomonadota > Gammaproteobacteria > Arenicellales > Poriferihabitantaceae > JAHRAW01. The sequence continues at coordinate 1,214,613 of OZ243042.1, forward strand.
GGTTCGTCTATCACGTATCCATCGCCGGCATCACCGGCACGCGCTCAGCCGGAGAAACCGAAGTGCAACAAGCCGTCTCGCAAATCCGCAAACAAACAAGCCTGCCGGTCGCCGTGGGCTTCGGCATCAAAACCGCAGAGCAGGTAACGCAAACCGCGAAGGTGGCTGACGCGGTGGTGGTTGGGTCGGCGGTGATTGAGCGGATTGCGGGCGGGATCGAAAATAAATCCGGGAGCAAGGATATTGTCGCCGGCGTACATCGGTTTGTGGGGGAGTTGGCGGGAGGACTCACCAACTAAAACGCAAAAACACTTGTTCCTTCACCTAGAATTCGACCCATTAACAGTAATCGAATTTATAATCTATAAATGACTATTTATTCTGTAACAGTAATATCTTCCTCAAAATCATCATCAAGTTCCAGCTGTTTGTTTTTGTCAATTTTCTGTTTAACGATTCTCTTATTAATTTCACGACTAACAAGGTTCGCACGGGCAGCAAAAAATTTATCGTAATCATCCGACCATATACCAAAAGATTCCAAATCATCGATAAGGTGAGTTTTCATTGTATCCAATAAATTTTTATTCTTTTTAAATTTCTTCATATAAATTGATGGTGGCTTTTTCCCTATTTCTCGTTTATTTAGGAAATCATCAACGATAGTTATATTCAAAATGTGATTTATGTAAAAGCGATCCTCTTTTCCTTTTAAGTATGCTTTCGGGAAAAAATGATGGTAGTTTTTACTATTGGCTTGTTTTAACCAATTATTGCTGATATTAACTATTGAATCGTCAACAAACGACTTGGGTTGAAAGTGAGCGTAAATACACAAAATTCCTTTCACATAACTGCGCCCAGCGCTAAACCAGCCATTGTTCTCAATAAATTCTGCTGAAGTATCAACCGGCCAATCATATGAAGGCAGTTCATCATTGAGTATCTTTTCTATTCTTTTAACATCTTGTGCCAGTTTACTTTCAACCGCTGATGAATAACGCCCAGACAATGAGCAACGCCAAAAGAAATCCTCAAGGAATTTTTGCTTATCACCAGTAGTAGGCTTATCTTTATGCTTAGAGAAAAAATAAGCAAATGGCACAATTAATGCATTATACGGCAATAACTGAGACACGGGAATCCTATAGTAGTTCCTAAAATATTCCGCTGCCTTTTCTATGGCATCAGCGGCGTTATTCCAAGTGTCTATGAACTGTTGTTTATCAAGTTTCAGAATAATTGAGCGTTTGCATTCCCCAACCATTATCATAGAAATAGTTTGCAAAACTGTTGCATCCGATATAGTTTCATAGTTTATCGTTTCTAACTCCTCTATCAGCTGCTGATACTTTTCAGATAAGTCAAAGTTTCTTTTTTCGTCAAAAGTTTTTGCCACCATAATTTCAAACACTGTTAGTGGTGTGCCACCCACATTAATTCTAGTAAAAACTTCGGTAGCAACATCCAGCGATGCATCTTCCAATTGGACAATGGAGTATTGATAGCTGTTTATTCGTTCTTGGTAAACACCGATTTTTTCCCAATACTTTTCAGGGAAAATACGTGCCAACCCCATACCACCACTCATCAAATCTAAAATACTAATGAAAGTTTTATCTTCTTTCTCGCTAATATCTGTAATAACGATAGGCTGACTTTCATCTGCATCAAGATCGATGTATATTTTCGAAAAATCATCCTCTTTTTTGTCTCTACTTACTTTTACACCTTTAAGGCAAGCAAATAAACTTGTTAGTCGTTGTTGTCCGTCAAGCACAAAATATACCGATTCCCCTTCAGGCGTCTCTGGTAATGCATAATCACCTAAATTCCTAATGGATCGTAATCGTTCCTTGGTTTTCCAAAATATAAAAGTTCCAATGGGGTAGCCCTTAACAATACTGTCAACGAGTCCCGCAGACTTCTGCATAGTCCATACAAAATCCCGTTGAAATTGCGGGATCTTAATTTGACCATTTTCAATTTGACCAATGAGGTTTGAAAATGTTTGAGATTGAGGCTGTGGCAGTTGCATTTTTATAGTTTCCGAGTAGTGTGAATTAGATCTTTCTCTTCATAACCTTATCAATAGGCGACTTCGCCATCACGCACCAAACAACCACGGCGCCTCAATTTTCCGCTTACGCTCGTATTCCTTTATCAACTCCACACGGTCAAGGGTCAAACCGATGTCGTCCAAGCCGTTGACCAGGCAATGCTTTTGCGATGCTTGGATTTCAAATTTGATTACGGCGTTATTCGGTTGAACCAGTTGCTGAGCCGGCAGGTCCACTTGCAATCGGTAGCCGGGTTGTTCCCCGACCTGCGTGAACAAATCGTCCACGGTTTTCTCGTCCAGCGCCACCGGCAGCATGCCGTTTTTGAAGCAGTTGTTGTAAAAAATATCGGCGAAGCTTGGCGCGATGATGCAGCGGAAGCCGTAGTCGAGGAGCGCCCACGGGGCGTGTTCGCGGGAGGAGCCGCAGCCGAAATTTTTGCGCGCGAGGAGGATTTGTGCGCCGGCGTAGCGTTCGCGGTTGAGCACAAAATCGGGGTTGAGCGGGCGTTGGCTGTGGTCCATGCCCGGTTCGCCGTGGTCGAGATAGCGCCATTCGTCAAACAGGTTCGGGCCGAAGCCGGTGCGTTTGATGGACTTCAGGTATTGCTTGGGGATGATCGCGTCTGTGTCGACGTTGGCGCGGTCGAGGGGCATTACCAAACCGTCGAGGGTCGTGAAAGGCTCCATCGTTTTTTCCTCAGCGGCCCCGGTCGGCGGCCCGCACGTCCGCAAAGCGGCCGGCGATGGCGGCGGCGGCGGCGACCACCGGGGACACCAGATGGGTGCGTCCGCCCTGGCCCTGGCGGCCTTCGAAGTTGCGGTTGGAGGTGGAGGCGCAGCGTTCTCCCGGCTGCAAGCGGTCGGCGTTCATCGCCAGGCACATCGAACAGCCGGGGTTGCGCCATTCAAAACCGGCGTCTATGAAGATGCGGTGCAACCCTTCGGATTCCGCCTGGCGTTTGACCAGGCCCGAACCCGGCACCACCAGCGCCTGCTTGATGCTCGCCGCGACTTTTTTTCCCTTGACCACGTCGGCGGCGGCGCGCAAATCTTCGATGCGGCTGTTGGTGCACGAGCCGATGAAAACCAGGTCGAGGGCGATGTCTTTGATGGGCGTGCCCGGTTGCAGGTCCATATACTTGAGCGCGAGTTCCATGCTCTCGCGTTTGCCGGAGTCGGTTTGCTCGGCGGGGTCGGGCACTTTGCCGTTGATGTCGGTGACCATCTCCGGCGAAGTTCCCCAGGTCACTTGGGGGGAAACCTTTGATGCGTCGAGAATCACTTCGCGATCGAATTCGGCGTCGTCGTCGGAATGCAGTTCCCGCCAGTTGGCCACGGCGCGCTCCCACAGTTCGCCTTGGGGGGCAAATGGGCGGCCCTTGAGGTAGGCGATGGTGGTCTGATCCACCGCGATCATGCCCGCCCTGGCACCGGCTTCGATGGCCATGTTGCAGACGGTCATGCGCCCTTCCATGGACATCGCTTCGATTACCGGGCCGGCGAACTCGACGGCGTAACCGGTGCCGCCGGCGGTGCCGATCTCGCCGATGAGCGCCAGCGCCACGTCCTTGGCGGCCACGCCGGGGCGCATTTCGCCGCGCAGCAGTACGCGCATATTTTTTGACTTGCGCTGCAGCAGGCACTGGGTGGCGAGCACGTGTTCGACTTCGGAGGTGCCGATGCCGAACGCCAGCGCGCCGAACGCGCCGTGGGTTGAGGTGTGGGAATCGCCGCAGACGATGGTCATGCCGGGCAGCGTGACCCCGTGCTCCGGGCCGATGACGTGCACGATGCCCTGGCGCGGGTCGCCCATGCCGAACTCGGTAATCCCGAAGTGATTGCAGTTTTGTTCGAGCGTGGCCACCTGAAGCCGCGACACCGGATCGTCAATGCCCGCGCCGTCGGTGGTGGTCGGCACGTTGTGATCCGGCACCGCGAGAATGCTCGACGCGCGCCACGGCTTGCGCCCGGCCAGATGCAACCCTTCAAACGCCTGGGGCGAAGTTACTTCGTGCACCAGATGCCGGTCAATGTAGAGCAGCGAAACGCCATCGCCGTCATCGTCATTGCAGTGGACGACGTGCTGATGCCAGAGTTTGTCGTAGAGGGTTTGTTGGGAGGTTGGTTTTTTCACGAGCAAAAACTAAGGTGGGCCGATGGCGAATCATATCACAACGCAACCGCACGCCGCTTCTTTCGGGAAGGCGCGATCGGCCGGGGTGCGGGGTTGATTATTTCGGAATCTGCGCCCGGTCGCGCAGTGCGTGATCCATGAGCACCAGCGCCAGCATGGCTTCGACGATGGGCACGGCGCGGATGCCGACGCAGGGATCGTGGCGGCCGGTGACCACCGCGTCGACGCTTTGGTTGTCGGTGTTCACGGTTTGCCCCGGCGCGGCGATGCTGGAGGTCGGCTTGAAGGCGACTTTGACTTCAATGTTCTGGCCGCTGGAGATGCCCCCCAGCACGCCCCCGGCGTGGTTGCTCAAAAATCCTTTCGGGTTCATCTGGTCGCGGTGCTGGGAGCCGCGCTGCACGACCGCTTCAAAACCGGCGCCGATTTCAACGCCCTTGGCGGCGTTGATGCTCATCATTGCTTTGGCGATGTCCGCGTCCAGGCGGTCGAATACCGGTTCGCCCCAGCCCGCCGGAACCCCGCGGGCTTCGACGTACACCGCGGCGCCGACCGAGTCGCCTTGTTTGCGAATTTGATCGATGAACGCACCGAGTTGTTCCACCGTGGAGCCGTCGCCGACGAAAAAGGGATTGGCGGCGACCTCGTTCCAGTCTTTGCGCTCAATGTAAATGTCGCCGATTTGATACACGCAGGCGCGGATGAGGACGCCGTAGTGTTCGGCCAGGTATTTTCGGGCGATGCCGCCGGCGGCCACGCGCATGGTGGTCTCCCGTGCCGACGAGCGGCCGCCGCCGCGGTAGTCGCGGCGGCCGTATTTTTTCAGGTAGGTGTAGTCGGCGTGGCCCGGGCGGAAGCGGTCCTTGATTTTTTCATAGTCCCGGGTGCGCTGGTCTTCGTTGTGCACCAGCAGCCCGATGGGCGTTCCGGTGGTCGCCCCATCGAATACCCCGGATAAAATTTCCACGCGGTCGGATTCTTTGCGCTGGGTGGTGTATCGGGACTGCCCCGGCTTGCGGCGGTCGAGGTCGGCCTGCAGGTCGGCGGCGCTCAGCGCCAACCCCGGCGGGCAGCCGTCCACCACCCCGCCCAACGCAACGCCGTGGCTCTCGCCGAAGGTGGTTAGGGTGAACTGCTGGCCTGTGGTGTTTCCGGACATGGGGGTTTTTTATGCAGTAACGTTGGCGGTGATTGTAACGCATGAGTGCTTGACAAGGCTGTAAAGTTGCGCTACGGTACGCTCCACAATAGCGCCCCGGCAAGTAACGGGCTTCACCCATCCCGAAGCCTCCGAACCCGGGGCTTTTTCTTTGCAAAGCAACAACATAATGAAAACAGCCATTTTAGTGGACGGCAGCTACTTTGTGAGACGCTACCGCACTTTACACCCCGAATGGAGGACCAAGACTCCCGGCCAGATTGCAGAGGATTTGTATGATGGTTTGCTACGCGATCTTCTTGAGGTGAATAAAGGACAAGATAGCAACACACGCCCCAGGGAGCTTTACCGTATCTTCTTTTACGACTGCCCGCCACTCTCCAAGCGGGGCCAAAATCCGGTCTCCAAACGCGGATTTAATTTTGGCGATACGGATGAAGCCCAATTTCGAACCGGATTTCACGAAGAACTTAAAAAATTCCGGAAAGTTGCATTGAGGTTGGGCAGAATTTCAGACGATGGACGCTGGATGATAAAGCCGAACAAAGTAAAAGAATTACTTCAAGAAAAAATAAAAATATCAGATCTAACCGACTCTGATGTCTGGTACGAGGTACGGCAGAAAGGCGTGGACATGAGAATCGGGCTGGATATTTCTTCGCTTTCCTACAAAAAATCCGTTGACCAAATAATTCTTATATCCGGTGACAGCGATTTTGTTCCGGCGGCAAAACTCGCCCGTCGTGAAGGCATTGATTTTGTTCTCGACCCTATGTGGAATCATATAAACTCCGATCTTCACGAGCATATTGACGGACAAGTTTCTTGCTGGCCAAAACCTGAGCCTCCACAAAAATGACCGCGCCAAACCAGCCGGCGCAATATGCTACGCATCCGAACCCTCCACCAACGGCGCCACCGCCCGGTGCAGTATATCCGCCGCCCACGCCTGGCCGTGGTGGTCTGCGATCAAATCCTGGCGGATTTCGATGAGTGCCATCTCCACTGCGCGGTCCTGGGCGTGGACGATCATGGCGTAGCCGAGGGGGTCGCGGGCGTGGTAGGGCTGGTTGTGGGCGACGCGCAGGTCGTGGCCGTGGGAGTTAGATTTGTTCAGGTTGGCGGCCAGGGCGTGGGCCAGGTCGTGGTGATGTTCCCACAGCAGGCCGATGTCCCAGGGCCGCGTGACCCCTTGAATCTCCGGGGCGAAGCTGTGCACGGCCAGGATCATCGGCCGCGCGTACTTCTCCTGCATGCGGTCCACCATCTCGCCGTAACGCCGGTGGTAGGGAAAAAACATCTCGGCGATGCGCTGCCGCCGCCGCTCGTGGGATAATCCGGCGTTGCCCGGAATCACAATCCCGTCGCTGGTTTCGGGTATCAGCGTGGGATCATCCGGGTGGCGGTTGAGGTCAATGACCAGGCGTGAATAGTTTGCCAGCAACAGGGGCGCGCCGAGTTTATGCGCGAGCATGGCCGCCACTTGCCCGGCGCCGATGTCCCAGGCAATATGCAAATCCAGCAGGCCCCGCTCCAGCCCGAGACCGCCGAGGGATTCGGGAATGCAACGGCCCGCGTGATCGCAGCAAACGATCACGGGCGCGTTCGCATCCGGGTTGACCACATCGAACAAACCGCGGTCGTTTTCGCTCAGCAACGGTTTCATGCCTCGGCACCGGTGAACCGCCGGATCAGGTTCGGGTTCGGGTTCGGGTTCAGGTTCCACGAGAAAGTAAAAAGGAAAGTGAAAAGTGCAAAATCATAGTACAGACTACCTGTTATTGCTATTGCTGGCGCTGATCTGGAGCGCCTCTTTCCTGCTCATAAAGATCGGCGTCGCCAGCATCGAACCCGTGACCCTGACCGCCGCGCGCATGATCATCGCGGCGGCGGTTCTGCTGTTGTGCCTGGCCGTCAAAAAAACCGGGATACCGCTCAACGGGCGCGCCCTGCTATTGTATTTTGTGGTCGGCTTCATCGGCAACACCCTGCCGTTCATCCTCATCAGCTGGGGCGAGACCCACATTGACAGTTCGCTCGCGGCGATCATGATGGGCATCATGCCGATCACCACTTTTGTGCTGGCGCATTATTTCATTCCCGACGAGCCGATGACCGCGCGCAAGGTGTTCGGCCTGTGCCTGGGATTTGGCGGGCTGCTGACCGTGGTCGGCTGGTCGGCGCTGGCCGGGGTCGGCGGCGCCAACGTGCTCGGGCAACTGTCGGTGCTCGCCGCCGCCGTCAGTTACGGCGTTACCACGGTATTCGTGCGCACCCAGCCCTCCTTTCCGGGCATCCAGATGGCCACCGGCGCGGTCCTCGCCGGCGCCGCCACCAGCATCCCGCTGGCGTTTTTGCTGGAAGATCCGCTGTCCATGACGCCCACCATCGCAAGCCTGTACGCCCTGCTGCTGCTCGGCGTTTTTCCCACGGCACTGGCGGCGCTGATTTATTTTCGCGTACTCCGCAACCTCGGCGCCATGACCTTCTCCCAACTCAACTACGTGATACCCATACTCGGCAGTTTGTGGGGGGTGATACTGCTGGGGGAACTGCTGCAAGCGCGGATGCTGACCGCCCTCGGCCTGGTGCTGACCGGAATCTACTTCATCCAGCCGCAAACCGAGGCGCGGCCCGGCTGATGGCGCGTACGGTCGATGAGGTGCCGTATTGGTCAGCTTTCGCAATTGTCGATTTTATGAAAAAACCGGCTTGTGCGAATATCCTGTTCTAGTTTCGTACTGGCCGAGCATTCTTTGCAACATCAACAATTGCGGCAAGTTTTTCCCGTACTTCCGAATCAATTTCTTCGGGCGACACGTGATGGACAAGCTCATAGAAGTTTTTCTTGAACATCTGGTTGGGAAGTTTCAATTCCTCGAAATATACCCTGAATAGTGGAGCCAGGAAATCATCACTCACTTTGACATCAGTGTCTTTGTCCCATGGCGAACCCTTATTGAGATTCCTAAGGGCTGTTTCTATTTTATCGATTGACTCTTGCATCACTCGCAACCTTCTGGATTTTTCTGTTTCCCGTGCTTGTTCTATTATGTCTATAAGAAGTGGTCCCGGGGAAGGTTCCTCGGCTATCGCCTGAGCGTATGTTTCCAATGTGGATCTTGAGCAAAGATAGTTCTCAATTTCCCGGCGAGACCAAGTGAAACAAATCCCATCCAACTCGTTCGGTGGATCGGACTCCAGCTGGTCAAAGATAGCGATTGCTTTGAGCTCAGGCATTGCTTCCCGGAGTCCGTGGAAATGCCTTAGGACTGCCGCTGGTTGATTAGCAACATAGTGGACGAAAGGTCGTTCCAAAACACTCACCGCTTCTTTGTATTGGAGTTTTTGGGCAAATGCGTGAAGTATGGCCAGATCGGTAGAGCCTTCCAAGTACAGAACCCAGCCTTTTTGCTCAGCCAGATAGTATTGATCGTACCCAATCTCCCGAAGCGCCTTCTGTACTTGGCTTCCTTTATCGTCAATACGATGCGGTTTGCCGACAAACGCCACGACCATGTCCCGATCAGCGGCTTCGTTCAGGAGAACCTCGGAGTGGCTTGCTGCGATGATCTGGTTGTCACTTTGGGTGGCAACTTCCGTCAAGAGTTGGTATATCTGCCGTTGACGCAGGATTTCCAGATGGGCATCAGGTTCATCCAGGAGCAGGACTGTTCCGGGGCGAGCATACAACCAGGCAAGAAGAAGCATGGTCTGCTGCATCCCCCTCCCTGTGGAGGACAAGTCCAACGTGTTCTCTCTTTCGCGGTAGGTCATGGAGATTTCGCCACGTTCCTGGACATATTGCGGTCGATCCAATTGTGAACCGAACAATCGGTTGATATGCCCTGCCAGCTCGTTCCATTTTCCGTTGCTCTCTTCGCTAATCTGGTAACAGAGGTTCCTCAGCACCTCGGCAGTCCGTCCTTCTCCGATACGAACGTTAATCGCACCCCGATCGAGGTGAGTTTCATTTGAGAGCAGGCCTGACATTGGAGGCAGGAAGGCAACATCAGTATTGCCAACTTGTTCAGGTACCGGCATCCGCTCAGGATTACTTCCTTTTGAAGTTCTCAGCGGTCTGCAATAAAAAGACTCCTGGTTGGCGTAATCAAATTCAAATCCGCACCGCCAGAAATTGCCTTCAGTGAAACCCTCGACAATAATTTCAATACGGACGTTTTGGGTTTGTGGTTTACCTCCAATTGTCTTGACATTCCGTATGTTGAGGTTTCGCCATAGAAGGTTTGCGTTGGGAACCGGCGCGGATATGAGGTCCCGGCGATTAATCGTCACTCCTGGCCGCTTGTCGGGTGTCTTCTTGCCCGCGCGCTTCTCATTCCAGCGCTTCAGCCCCGTTTCCCAAAGAGCAAGCCCCTGCAGGGCAGAGGTTTTTCCAGAATTATTAGGGCCGATGAAAACCACGCGGTTGCCGAGATCAATCTCGACATCGTCAAGTAGCTTAAAATTTCTCACGATAAGTTTTGTAAGCATCAATATATTCCCCAATATGGGCAGTCAATCATTATTTTCTGTCTTCGAAGTCCAAATTATCATCGACAGAAACTACATCTGATGATAATGCATTTTCCGGGCGAGTAGTGTGTATGTAAGGACAAAATAGTGCCTTGTTATTTTTAGGGTATTAGGAAGTTAAGTCGTCAAAGTCCGGTGCTTAACTTCCCATGACCCTAGATTATTCCCCGTCCCCCGCAAACGCCGAGGTGAACTCCGCCAGTTGTTCAAGTTTTGCAAGGGCGGCGCCGCCGGCCAGCACTTCCCGGGCTTGCTCTACGCCGGATGATAGCGAGTCGCTGAGGTCGGCGGCGTAGATCGTCGCGCCGGCGTTGAGCACCACCATGTCGAAGGCGGCGCCCTCGACGCCGCCCAGGGCCGCGCGGATTAACTCCAGGCTTTCACCGGAATCCGCCACCTTGAGCGCGTCAAGGGGAGTTTTGGCGACGCCGAACTGCTCCGGCTCAATGCGGTATTCGCTGATTTCGCCGTTCCGGTATTCCGCGACTTGAGTGCCGGCGGCGATGGAAATTTCGTCCAGCCCGTCGTCGGAACAAACCACCAGCGTATGCACGCTGCCCAACTCGGCGAACACCTCCGCCAGCGGCCGCACCCAGCGTTGCTCAAACACCCCGACCAACTGATAGCGGGCGCCGGCGGGATTGGTCAGCGGCCCAAGCAGGTTGAAGATGGTGCGGATGCCGATTTCCCGGCGCGGCCCGATGACGTGGCGGGTGGCGGCGTGGTGGGTCGGCGCGAACATAAAGCCGATGCCGCAGTGGTCAATGCACTCGCCGACCTGCCGAGGGTTGATGGCGATATTGACGCCGGCGGCTTCGAGCACGTCGGCGCTGCCGGAATTGCCGGTGGCGGCGCGGTTGCCGTGCTTCGCCATGACCGCCCCCGCCGCCGCCGCCGCCAATGCGCTGGCGGTGGAAACGTTGAACAACTTGGCGACGTCCCCGCCGGTGCCCACCGAATCGGCGACCTTGCCGGCTTTGGTCTCAACCCTGGCCGCCAACTCGCGCATGATCACGGCGGCGCCGACGATCTCCTCAACGGTCTCGCCCTTGATCATCAACGCCGCCAAAAACGCGCCGATCTGCGCCGGCGTTGATTCGCCGCTCATGATCAGGCGCATCACCGACTGCATTTCGTCGCGGTTTAAATTTTTGCCTGCTGACAAGCGGCGATTGGCTGTTTGCAAGTCCACGATTATTCCCCCACTATATAAATTTCATTTCAATCGAAAGTGTACACTGGCATGAATGTAATATTCTCGCATACTTTAAAGTAGTTCGCCATGTGTACATGGACGAGAAAATAGTTCATTTAAAACGCCATGATTTTTTAGTACTCTATTATCTATTACCGCGATATTCTCGCCAGCACTTCTCTCGTTGCATCTGATAAATTTCTACGAACAGTAAGTTCATTAACCAGTATGATTTGATTTGAATCAGTCGGACAATCAATCTTTAACGGACTAGATACTACAACTACAAACTCGACGCCATCAGATCGTGTTATAAAAATAGATTCTGCAAAGGTACCAACATCAGGAATAGTAATCTCGGTGCCTTTCGTTATCGTCAGATTGTCATTGCCACAACGCTTGATGTCGTTCAAGAGTAATACTGTAGACTTTCTCAATCGACGGTGATCAAATGATGGAAAGCATCCAGTTATAAGATATTCAAGCAATTCAGTTCCGACATGACGATCTAATGAAGAATGTTCAAATTTATTACTGAAACTTCGAAGACAACGGTAACAAGAAGCATCACAGCCTTGAGGACAAGTATTTATTAATTTCAAAGCGAGACGAAATAAGTTTGTACCCCATGTAGGTAATTGGCTGGCAAAACCAGCTCCTCCCGGCAAAGTATCGTACAGAAATATCTCTGCTTCAAAGCCTTCGGCACCCGCTTGTGTAAGGGCAGGCCTGTATTCCGCCATCAATTCATTGTGATCGATTTCCAGTAGTTGACATGCAGCTTTCGCTAGGGCCTCGCTCACAGTCCTTAGAGCCACATCCGTAGTATGTTCGCCCGGTCTCAAACGGAAAGGAGACTCTACCCGCATCGAAAACAGGGCGATATCGGTAATGAAATCCGTCCCAAGCACAAGGTTCCTTGCCAAACCCCCACCTTCACAGGTTGTATCGGCATTTCCCGTAGGGAAAGGTTTGCGGTGAGCATCAAGCAATGTGGGCTGTGGAGTGGTTTCAGCCTCAATCCGGCCACATTTCGTGCAGTAAAAGTATCCTCTTTTCTGAGGGCCTGCATTTGATACCAACAAATGCCTCCGTGTGCTTAAAATCCGAATTCGTTCATTGATCGAATTCCATCCTTGGTTTTCCATAGGTGTTTCCATAGTGAGCTTCGCTCTAGTTGCATAACTTGTTTCCGGTATCTCGTCTGGTGAAGTCACTTCATCGATATCTATCGGGTGGGCAAATCCGGGTGGGCGAACCCAATTACGAGCCGGGCCAAATGTGTCCTCTGAGCGACAAGCCTCACACGCCAGAATTTCCCCTGAATCCACTTCTTCGATTGTAAGTGTTTTGGCAAATCCGCAACGACTACACTCAAGATAGCGCCGCCGATCTTTCCAAACCTTCAATCGGCTACCAGGCATCGCCGAATAAATTGCGCCGGATGTATAGCACTTTCCAGCGATCCAAACATGCTTACCCGGGGCATATTGTGTCAACGCAACTGACAAACCTTGTTGTGGCGCGAATTTCATTACCGGGCGAAACGACGATGAACGATCTCTATCAAAAACATGGAATGTTGCTACGTCTGTAGGAAATGCGTAGCGTGGCAACTTACCGCAATAGAGAAGACGATCTAGGAGTGAACTGATATTGAACTTCTGATTCTCATCGTTTGACTCAGGAGAATTCTCCGTTGCTTCGCTGTCATCGCTCCCCGGTTCCTTGTCATCAGAGGCACCATGTCCTATAGCATCATCTATCGCAGAAAGGCAATCATCCTTCATGGAAGTCAGCAGATGAACTCTATCTTGATTTGATAACTCATCTGGTATCCAATTATTAATGCGATTGCGCAAATATTCTTCGTTTTCCTCCAACCAAGATGAGAAATCGCTGCGATTGAGCAGACCATCACTTGATTGAAAGTCTGCAACTGTTCCCAGCACGGAAAAGAGATCATGGTACGGTGTTTCTTCAATTTTTGGCAGACGTGCCTGATGGTAATTCTGAAGGAGAAACGCCCGTATATGTCGGCGCACGATATCAGCATTATCCAATGTGAGTTTTGGATCAACCACGTCACCGCAAATCATCTCGTCGGGATCAGAAAAATAATGTTCGTCATGTGTGTCGGCACTACCAAATGCGACAACAGTTGCAATAGCATTTCCTCGGCGACCTGCACGCCCAGCCCGTTGCTGGTAGTTCGCTCGCGCGGGCGGCATGTTTCTCAGGGCGATACCTGACAACGTGCCCAAATCAATACCAACCTCCATAGTTGTCGTACTTGAGAGAACATCGATTGCTGTCGCCTGCTCCTTCCGTGATACCAAAGCAAGTTCTACATCCTGGAAAAGAAGTTCGTTTTCTTCGGCCTTGGAGAAAATATCTTCGTTTTGGGGTGCGTTAAGCTGCGCTGTATGCTCAGCCGCGATAAGGGACATTGGTTTTTTGGGGGGATCATCTAACACTCCGATAGCAGGCTTTCGATAGTAGCCTTTTCTGGCCAGAAAAACCGGGCTGGCATCCGGGTCGAGTATCTCTACTGCCTCGTCGTTTCCGCAATCAAGACAATGTGCTATCCCTGATACAGGCCGATGTACGGACTTGCAACGGATACATCGGACCCAGCCTCCTTCAAGAGCCAAGGACAGTTCACTGCCGCGCAAGCGGTGTTTCAGGTTACCGTCGGAGGATTCGGTGAATATCCCGATAAGTTCAGGCAGCCATTCCTTATCGAATATCTTTCGCGAATCGCGGTCCTTTAGAATTCTTTCCATGGCCCTAAATTTGCCTTTGTGGGCTCGAACACTAATGCCTTCAGAACGCGGACGGTTTACCCATGCGAGAGGCATTGAATTGATCCGAAACCCGCTGAATTGCCAGCAACGAAGCCAAGCACGCGCGAGTTCTAATTTGGCTTGCCCGGTTTCAACTATTCCCGGCATATCAGGTAGCTGTTTGATTGTAGCAACGTGGGTGTTGCGTTCAATAATCGAAGCTAGGGCGAGCGCTTCAAATCCTAGAAAACGATCTTGAATCGTCTTGAGAATATTCTCCAACAATGCTTCGGGAGCTGCTTCATTCCGAATATCTATGCAAAGTGTAAGGAGCCTCTCATTTGTTACTGGCTCTTGAATAACAGTTTGTATTTTTTTGATCGCAGCAAAAAAATTCTCTCCGCTTTTCAATTCAGGCCGTAGCCGAACTCCGAGTTCATGAGATGCCAAGAGAACCGAAAGGTAAAGGTCCTCAAGACTCAGTACTGATTGGAGTGAGGAGATCTTCTGCAAGCGATTGTATCCGTAAAGAATGAGAGATCGCAGAGAATCACGCGCTGAGTAGTTCTGAAGATTGGGTGCTAGTCGCGCTGCAACTTGCCGAGAATCGGAGAATGTCAGCACTTTACGTCCCTGTAGTGGCGCGAAATTGCTTGGCTTAACAGGCGCAGGAGGTTGTATGAAAATCTGCCGAGAAACGAGGGCCTGAAAAGGTTCATCGCCCTTGGTTTGGTGGTTCTGCACAGAGGAACGACCGAATCTGGATGAACTCTCGCAAACCGCACATGGGATAAACTGTCCTCGCGTTACGGAATCACTTTCAGCCTCTTCATCTTCTGCATCTACTACTCCTCTCGAAGCATCCATGATCCGGTTGCCGCGTAGATAAACAGCCCTCATACGCGCTCCAATCACATCTGGGTTCAGGCGTCCTGTCTCAAGATCGTAATCGACAAGTTCGACCAATTCCAAGTTACCAGGTTTTTCCAACAACAAATCAAGGGGAAACAGAGGGTTTGCTTCATGACCCGCAATGCGCAGGTGGTGACCAGACTCTGACCACAGCATGGCCGGAGCATCTACGTCATCCGTATAAGCGCGCGCGTATGCTGTACCACAGTTTCGGCACGTGAAAAACTCTAGAATCCGTGCCCCGCACTCACAAAATTCAAGAGGCTGGCCGTACATTTTTCCACAGATACCATCTCTATGATCGTCTGGAAGCTTGGCGCAATCCGGGTCCATACATACCCACAAGCCCGGAAGTCCACGAAAGAAATTGTGTATCCGACATGGCAACAATCCGGGGGAATTGAGGTCCAGACGCGCAATGCTGCCTAGCGCCATAAGCACAGTGACCGCAGTATCGGCTTGAGGTTTTTCAACCATCGGGAATATCTCTGCACCAAGAGCAGCGATGGGGCAAGCTTTCTTCATCGTCGTGTTGATTAGCAAACCCATTGGCCCAAAATCCTCCAACGCTTTGTACAGAGATGATTCAACCTTTTCTCTGCATTTGACATGACGATAATCCAGCAATGGCTGAACTGCATCGAAACGATGCTCTTCTGTCTCAGCGGTGTAATAATGATCGAGATCCATTGAGGAAAATAATTCCGCATCATGTGTCGATCCAACTGAATCATGAAACCGAAGGTCAAGCTCTCCAACGATCGAATCGAAGGTCTCTGGCAAAACACCAGAAATCTGCGCGCCAAAATTCGGCGCATACTCGGAGTCTTTGAAACTAGCGGTAGCACAGATGATCTGGAATCTCTCGGGTGGAATGTCAAGGCGATCACGAAGGCGGCGGAGCAATAGGCCAACTTCCGCGCCGGCAGCACCTCTATAGAGGTGAGCCTCATCAAGTACGAGGAAAAATTTTTCATCGGGATTTCTGGCTAACCATTCACGTGTTGCATCAAATATAGGTCTTTCAATCGGGCGCATGAGCATGTACTCAAGCATCGAATAGTTAGTAACAATAAGATCAGGTGGAATCGATTGAACCTCATGCCGTGTTAGCAACTCCGAGTCGTCCGGAAGTGTTACTGCTCTAATGAATTTATCTTTACTATCCTTCCAGCGGGAACCCTTTGGCCCGAACCATGCCGTAATATCAGGTTTGGCTGGCCATTTCCCTCTATCTTTAAGTTGTTGTAATAGACTTTGCGCTTCAGACTTCTGTTCTGTGGTTCCATTTTCTGCATGCTCTTGTAGCGCAACATAAAAATCACCAACTCCGCTGAGCTTGCGAGAATCCTTTTTTGGATCCCTGATACCAGCATAAGGTGTCCGACTCGTATATCGTGCAAATCGTGGCGGACGTCCTGCCCAGTTCTTGAATAATTTTACAACGCGGGGATCACCAAACAATGAACGAAGGCGACCTAGTTGGTCGTTAACAAGAGCGTTCATCGGATACAAGACCAGAGCGCGCATAGCAAGTTGTTCAGCAAAAGAAGCTGGGGACTCTTTAGCTTCCTTCGCGAATTTGCCAAGTATCGGCAAAAGAAAAGACTCCGTTTTACCTGATCCTGTGCCAGTCATCACAACAAGATTCTTTCCGTAAACAAGAGTTTTTGCAATTGCTTCCGATTGATGTTTATACGGCGGATCATACAAAAGGCGCGGTAGCTCGCCGTCTGGTTTTGCGAGAACTGAAAAAACCTCAAGTGCTGCCACAGGCAACCCCTCCATGTCTCTAAAGTACTCACCTGTTTTATAGCGCGGTGTTGATTCCAGATACGGGACTTGGTGAATAACTCCAGGCTTGGCAAGCAATTCTTGCCTCTGTGCAATCAGGGTACCTGCACTGATATGATATGTTGCTTCTATATACTCCGATAAAGATGCATGGAGTTGCTTGATCGTTTCATGTATCGTTTGCATTAGGTCAATCCTTATTTTCTGTGTTCTGACGCATCAACCATAGGTGCTCTTGCAAGAAACGCTCTTCTTCTTCCGACTCATTGTTTGGAATCGAGTACGACAGAAGACATCTTTCAGGTGCTAACCGATGACCAATGATCATCAGGCGCCTCTCTGCCCATAACGGTAAAGGCGAAAAAAAATCAAACCGTTTATTGTTAGAGTCAGCGCGTAGTCGATAGAGTTGTGGGGTACCACGTACATGGTCTATAGCCATTTGGAGATACCAGACATAATCACAGCCACGCCAGCGACTCTTGTGAAGTGGAAAATCCAAGAGTTTTTTCGCTTCACCATTTTTGAGCTCTACAAGACACCATATTGGGGATCCATATTCCTGAGGACGACGCCCCACAAATATGCCCGTTTGCTTCACTGGCTTGATCCAACGTCCGCGATAATAAGTGACTGGCTGTGCAGGATCAAGCAGTTGCAGATCAGATATTGCCCCACTTCTTGATTGCGACTGGAGTTTGGCTTCTATGCTAGAGAGCAGTTGCTCAGCTGGCTGTGCAGGTGGGCATTTGAGCCAGCTATCGTGGGATATTTTCTGAAATCCGAGTTCAGTAAGTTCATCGTCCAAGCTTTCATCAAGCTCAGATATTATCTTACGAAAATATCCTTCATATTGGATTCGGTTTGAGATCCCAAAAGACAAATAAGTATCTTGGTCAGCCACAATTCCTGCTAGAAAGATGCCGCCGTTAGGTCGTACGATGTAACTCGGTGGTGCCGCAAACAACCATGTTCCTCTGACAGAGGGATCATCGGTTGCAACCTGACTAAGCTCGAGAAGGTCGCCACCCGTAATTAACCCTTCTATAGCCCTATCTATGCGTTCGATGCTGTCTTTGTTGTCAATAAGATACTGGAGGCTTTCCATAATGGAAAATCGTAGGGTTTTCGCAGAACATGGGCAAAGAAATCCCGCGTTACGCCTCAGAAGAGCAGCGAGGAACTCTTCATCTAATGGGTTAAAAGACCCACTGATCTTCGGAAGGTTTAAACTACGACGAGACCCTTCAACAATATCTTTTGGCTGTATTTTTGTTAACGCCATCGTTTCATCAGAAAAAAGTTATTACTCATGCTGATCTGTATCAGAATGTAGAAGCAAAGTTGCATAGCGGGCACCACGTAATACTTCAGGGTTCGAGACAGCCTGCTTGATAAGATCATCTAAGTCATCTTTGTATATGTGTATGAGACGATGCGATTCACATGCCAAACAAACCGCAAACTCACAAAGCACTTGATCAAAACTTATACGATAGCGACGCGCTAGACTAAAATACCACGACGATGACTGATCTATACTATTGCATAATTTGATGCGGTCTCTCTTAAGTATTGCATTGAATTCTTGATTCCGACTCACTTTATTCTGTAGTGCATCAACGACCTGTTTCGAATTTGGTTTCTCGCGGAAATCTTCTTCCATTCTCGCCCAATTTCTGCCGCAAAGTTTTGCGTATATCGTAGCGAGTAGCTTTAGTGTAATCTTTTCCCGACGGCCACCTGTTAACAAGCCCACAAGACGAGCATCGTACCACAGCCTCAGAATACGCAACGCATTCACAATGGAAACATTACCTTTATGAATGTCATTAAAATTGGAAGATACCTCAAGACCTTGGAATCCCTTCCCAGTTGGGGCACTACTAATGACAACCGCATCGTGGCAATCATTATGTCGAGCGACAAATAATCCACCAGGTGGTGGTGGGCACCAGCCACCGCGTAATTTCGACAGATCAGTCTCCCGCGACTTTAGAGGTTGTTCCAGACTATAAAACTCACAACAGGTTTCACCAGCCGCCATACTAGAATCATCTATCAATCTGAGAAATATATCTCGACGCTTAGGCTGTGTTACCCAACGAACAGGAAGGACATCTCGCTCAAATTGAAGTACGTACTTGCCTAGCTCATCAGCTTGAACCTCCAACTTGCCCCCGGATGCTTCCCAATAATACCTTTGGATATTTTCCCGGCTAGTAAATTTTGAAAATTCTTCTTGCCACTTATCTGACTCAACCGGTAGCTGGAATGGGCTTCCAACACTCTCAGAAAAAATTTGCTTACCGTTACTATTTTCTAAAGAGACAATGCATTTCACGTTGTGGCTCTCGGGACCATTAATGGAGATACTAACCTTGTTTTCCCAGAATTTATCGAGATCAGCATCATAAGGGTCAGCATTAACGATGAGGCCTGTATGTGCTGGAACTCCCGGAACCCAAGGCTCAGGCTCGCGGACATTAATTTCTATATACCCTTTCAATTCATCACTAACAGTTTCGTCAAGTGCATAACGTTGCGCCGTCACTATTAGACGATGTTCTCCTGTAGGCAAAGGGTCAAGTTGAATAAAAACAGGCTCACCAACTGGCGGGGCACTAATTACAACCTCTTCTTTGTCGTTGAGTCGAAATTGATACGAATCTACAGGGTGATCAGGCACCAACCCAAACCGCGGGCTTTCCGTCGTAAGCCATTCGCTCTGACCTTCACCATCCCACCCGCGACACAGCAACCCTGCAGGCCAGACACGCACTGTACGGGCAACCTCCAAGTCGAGAGCTTTAATCTGCCTTACCTCCTCTCCTGAAAGGTTTTTGGGTACTGAAATTCGGAGAGCAAAAACACCTTCACACTCAAGCACACAGGGGGAATAGAAGGAGCCTGTTACCGAAAATTCTTCAACAGAAATTAGAATATACTCGCCTCCAGGATAAACATTGCGGCCTCTCACCTCCCGCGCTCTACCATCTGCGTTAACACGAAACAGCCAAGTCGGTCCAGCAGACATCCGGCAGTCTGTCTGAAGAAAATTGTCCAACTCTTGATGGGACTGTTCAAATTTCAGCAAAGACTCTTCTGGATTAGGCCACAACTTGAGAATTCCGACTCTGTGGCCGGACAAAGTCCAGCCAGCTGGCTTAGCGCCTCCTCGTCCGGCAAGATGACACCTTGTTTGCTTCAAGAAAGTCCGTAAATCAACAGAAAGATTGGCAAGGGGGTTAAAATTTGGAATCTCCAATACTACTACCCACTTCTCTGCTCCTGAATGTTTAACAAGGATGGCTGACCGGAGATCTGGTTGGGAAAATTGATCAATCATCCGGCCTTTGTCAGTGGTACTTGACCTTCCTAAGGATAATCCTGTGCCTTGGCCAATTCCCCTGTAGCGATCTATGACGGTCCTCCGCGTTTCTTTCAACCAGCTCTGAGTGGACCGCACACTATCAAGGTCGTCTACTATCCGTTGAAGGGCAACAGGATCGATCGTTTCATAGCCCTTTTGCGGCGATTGATCCAAAAGCCCAAGCACAATGCGTCCAGTCAATTCCTCCTGCTGTAGGAATTTTTCAAAGCGTGTCGTCGCATTGTGTGTATGTGACACAAACAAACGCCCTATGGACAAAGAGTCACGCGCGTCAAGTCCTGCAAGACGATACCGTAATTGATGTAGCGCTTTTGCGAACTGATATTGAAGATACTTAGGAAGAATAGCGTGAGTAATGGGGCTTGCAATGATTGGGAACTGACTAGCCCAAGAACCAGAAGGCTGGACTCCATGATAAGACGACTGGAATTGACTGAACCATTTTCTTAAATCCTTTCTGTGATGGAACTCCCAGCCGGGTGTTTTTTTCTCAAAAGATTGCCAATACTCGTCTCCAACGTAGCGATAACCAATTTCTGTGGCATACACCACCCAAACAAGCCAGTAAGAATCAAGCGGCTTGTTAGTAGAGATATGTTCTTGAAGGAGATTTGATATTTCCTTGATTTCTTTTATCGTAAGACCATGTTCAAGTGCAAAGATGGGTAATCTCGAATTCGCACGCAAATTCTCCAGAGACCGAAAACGGCGATCCAGTCGTTTCTGCCAATCACCCAAATGCATAGACATGTCGCTATCAACACACGGTCGATTGGCGTCGCATTATCTGGGTACGTTTACTGAGCAACATTTGCAGATCATCCAGAGTCCAGGCTGAAAACTCGGGACGACGACAGGCACGAGGCAAAACCCAACGTTCAAGCGCAAGTTCCGCAACCTCTGTGGCAGACAAAAGCGTTTTCAGGTTTGGTCGACCTTTGCCTGTCTGTAGTATACGCTTGGCGTTCATCGCAAGTTCGGAAAAGAATACTTCCCGCTGTATCCCGTGCTTGAGTAGATCTTGCTTGAACCCCAGTTCACTAAGAGCAGTTCGTATTGTACGCAGACGCCAGTTGGGCCCATTACCAAAACGGTGCATGTCAGCATAGGGATGATCGATTTCGCGCAAGAACTCCCGTAAGTCAGTAAACAGATTGTCGGGGATATGGAAGTGTCCCCAACCAGACGTGTATCCGATGGACTTAAAATGATATATGCCATTGAGTTTAAGTCTGTTGTAAACCGAGGAACGTCCCAACGCAGATGAAGTCACCACAGCAAGTAGTCGTGCTTTTTTTTCCTGCCCCGATATAATACCTGTTGTATCTCCATAAGTGTTTCGGAAGTCATCATATATGTCCCTGCTTCTGACCATGCAAGCGACAAGCTTTCCTCCGAGAAGCATATTGTACGGAGCAACAGCGCCAAGCACGTAAGCATCCATTAGGTTAACTAAACGCTCACCACGTGCCTTTGAGTCCCATCCGATCAGTTTGTCCCGGACAGATAAGTTGAAAACGGGATCACCAATCGCGATCAAGCCCATAACTTTTTCATTATGTTGATCCCACACGAGATATCTGATTCTTCGCCCAAAACCATTTGATACAGGAACGGACCATGTAAGGGCCATGAAGCGAAAAATCATGTTCTCAACAGTGCTAGGTCGAACGCGTTGCAAAACAGGAGATATCTTTGGTGGATCGATATCGTACCCCGACGCAAAGTATTTGCATAAATCCTGGTAGTTTTTTTTAATAAACTGGCCATTTTGGGCAAGTCTATCAGCGCGTTGGCTGGCATGGAGGGACCGAATTACATCTTTACCGGAACCAGCTATTTCAAGCGTACCATCAGAAGATCTGTGGAAACCAAGATGGTTGAGATGCCTACGAAGACGGCGCTTCAGGATATCTTGCCGTGGCCGAATTTTGATTACTTTTGCCATGTTTTCCCTGCTTTTATTGCACAATATTGCATATGATAGCTTTTAAAACTCTACTACTTTAACTCATTAATAGTAGCTAAAATTGAAAGTGTTATATACTAGAAATAATTGACTTAATAAAGACCAACCCCACACTTTAGCAACTAGTATTTCGAATATATCATACCGCACCTACCAACTCATGGCCGACGAGATAAAGATCGCTTACCCAAACAACTTATCACCCTCCAAAATTTCCTCCCGATACCCAAACAACGCCGGCGTCCCGCCAGTATGAACCACAACGATGTGCCGGAAATTTTCAAGCCCGCCGTTGCGTATCAAATCGAACACGCACGAGAACGCCTTGCCCGAATAAACCGGATCGGTCAGCAACCCTTCGCGAATCGCCAGCAGGCGCAAATCATCCATCACCCGCTGCGATGCGTGGCCGTAGCCCGGCGCCAGCGCCGAGTCATCAACCCACACGTCATCGGCGGCGACCGCCCCCGCACGGCCCAGCATTTCGGCGAGTTTTTGGCAGTGCGCGAAAACCCGCGAGTGTTGGCGTCCGGCGTCCCGGCGCACGCAGACGCCCAAAACCGGAATCGCCGAGCCCATCAGTTTCAAGCCGGTCAGCAGGCCGGCGTGGGTCAGGCCGCTTCCGGAGCCCACCGCAATCAGGTCAACGGGCGGGTTGTTTTGTTCAATCTGCCGAACCAGTTCCGCAGCCGCTACCACGTACCCCAACGCCCCGGTGGGCGCGTGGCCCGGCCCCAGTGGAATGATGTAGGGTTTTTTTCCGGCGGCGGCGAGTTCATTGGCGAGCGCGGCCAGCGCCTTGTCGGCGCCGTGTTCGTCTTCCCCCGCCGGGTAGCGGTGCAGGCGGGCGCCGAACAATCGGTC
Organism: Candidatus Poriferihabitaceae bacterium; assembly: GCA_965212085.1. GTDB lineage: Bacteria > Pseudomonadota > Gammaproteobacteria > Arenicellales > Poriferihabitantaceae > JAHRAW01. Next base: position 1,237,418 of record OZ243042.1, read on the forward strand.
GAGTAGCACGTTTCCGGAATGGTGGTAATCGTCGGAACGGTTATCCACGCGCGCTTCCAGTTGGACGTGGCACGCAAGCCCGAGTTTTGCCGCGCCGGCGGCCAGCATGCGCATGTAGTTGGACTGCACCGCGCCGGTACTGAGCACGGTATCGCAGCCTTTGGCGACGGCTTCGCCGAGGTAGAACTCCAGTTGCCGCGCCTTGTTGCCGCCCATGGCGAGGCCGGTGCAGTCGTCTCGCTTGACGTACAAGGTGTGGGGTTGGAATTGAGCGGACAACCGCGACAGTTTGTCCAGCGGCGTCGGGGTGTGGGCCAGCGTTGCCCGCGGAAAAACGGCGAGGGATTTTTGCAGCGCTTTCATGGCAAACATCAGCGCAAAAATTGCAGCGGGTCCACCGGCTTGCCGTTTTTGCGAATTTCAAAGTGCAGCATGGTGCGGTCGGCGCCGCTGCTGCCCATCTGTGCGATCTGCTGGCCGGAGCGGATGCGCTCGCCTTCGGCTACGAGGATTTTGCGGTTGTGGGCGTAGGCGCTCAGGTACGCCGTTGAGTGTTTGACGATGATCAGTTTGCCGTAGCCGCGCAAACCTTCGCCGGCGTACACCACTTCGCCGGCGGCGGTGGAGCGGATCGCGCTGCCGGGGGCGCCGGCGATGCGGATGCCGTTCTGCCCTTTGCCGCGCGAAAATTTGCCGATGAGTTTTCCTTTGGCGGGCCACTTCCATTTGCCCGGAGGGTTGGCGGGTAATGCGGGTTGGGTTGCTTTTGCGGGTTTGGCGGGCTTGGCGGGCTTGGGTTTTGCCGCCGGTTTTGATTGGGCCGGAAGCGTGGCGGCGGGTTGCGACGCGCCCGATGAACTTGATGAACCCGGCGGTTGCAGGCGCAAACGTTGTCCGGGGCGAACCTTGTAGGGTTTGCCGAGGCCGTTCCATTTGGCGATTTTTTGGTAGTCCAGCCCGAACCGCCAGGCGACGCTGTACACCGAATCACCCCGCAGCACTTTGGTTTCAACGGGGATGATCCGGTACGGCGATTTATTGATGACCGGGGTCTGCCCGGAACCGCCGCCGCACGCCGCAAGGTGCAGGCAAAGTACGCCGATGAGCGGTCGGATTATGCGGGTCATGCGGGTCATATCAACGCAGCAGCCAGTAACCCGCCACCCCGATGGCGATCAAACCCCAGCCCGCCGGCTCCATCCATTTTTTGAGCGCGCGTTCGAGTTTTTCTCCGCCCCACCACAGCAGACCCGCCACCAGAAAAAACTGCGAAGCGCGGCCAACGATGGACGCCAGGATGAACAACACGATGGGCAAACCGAGCAGCCCGGAGGCGATGGTGAAAATCTTGTAGGGAATCGGCGTTACCCCGGCCAGCAGCACCAGCCACACGCCGTAGCGGCCAAACCACTGCTGCATGGCGTCGAACTGCGCGCCGGCGTGGTAAAAATTGATGATCGGCCGGCCCAGTTGATCGAACAGGAAATAGCCGATGAAGTAGCCGAAGATGCCGCCGAGGACCGAGGCGATGGTGGCCAATCCCGCCAGCCGCCAGGCGCGGCGGCGGTCGGCGAGCACCATGGGCGCGAGCATCACCGCCGTGGGCACCGGGAAAAACCAGGACTCGATGAAACTGATGCCGGCCAGGTAGCGTTCGGCCTGGGGATGACGGGACCACTTCATCACCTTGTCATACAATGGGCCGAAGATTCGCATGATTATGACCGGTCAGCGCGCGCGGCCATCAAGCATCGGCACGAAGCGCACCGCATCGCGCAGCTGCTCGTCGAAGCCGCCCGGGGTGCGGGTGATGACGCGCAGCCGCTGCAGGGTGCTGTCGCCGACCGGAATCACCAGCCGGCCGCCGGGGGCCAGTTGTTCGAGCAGTTTCGCGGGCACTTCCCGGGGCGCGGCGGTCACCAGGATGCCGTCGAAGGGTTGATTGCTCTCCCAGCCGGCGAAGCCATCGGCGTTCAAGTAACTGATGTTGCGGTAGCCGAGTTCCGGCAGCAGCACTCGGGCTTGTTTCTGCAACGAACCGATGCGCTCGATGGTGAACACCCAGCCCACCAACTGCGCGAGCACGGCGCTCTGGTAGCCGCAGCCGGTGCCCACTTCCAGAATTTTTTTGAGCGCGACATCGCCGCCCAGCAGCATCTCGGTCATCAACGCAACGATGAACGGCTGGGAAATAGTCTGGTTCTGGCCGATGGGCAGCGCGGTATCTTCGTAAGCCTTGTGGGCCAGGGCCTCGTCGAGAAACAGGTGGCGCGGGGTTTTTTCCATGACCGTGAGGATGGCTTCGCTGGCGATGCCCTGCTCGCGCAGACGCTCGATCAGGCGGCGGCGGGTGCGCAGGGAGGTCATGCCGATGCCGTCGCGCTGCATTGAACTGGTTTGGGTCATTGAGGTTTTGGGATGGCGGCGATGGGGTATTGTAGTTTTTTTTTCCAGCGTGTATCAGGGGCTTGTATCAGGGGCTTGTATCCGGGTCCGCGGCGGCCAGCCAGCGGGCGATATTTTCCACCGAGTTATGGCGGGTCATGTCGATTTGCAAAGGCGTAACCGAAACCGCGCCCGCGTTCACGGCGTCAAAATCGGTCCCCGGCCCGGCGTCGGCGCCGTCGCCCACCGGCCCGATGCGGTACACCCTTTCCTCCGGGCGTTGCTCCGGGGCCGTTCCCTTGAGGTTGAGCGGTTCCTCGATGATGGGTTGGGACTGATGCCGCGCGCCAAGCCGCGTGGCCTTGATCCCGCGCAACTGCTCGGCGGGCAGGTCGGGGACGTTGATGTTCAGGATCGTGTCTTGGGGCAGCGGCCGGGCGCACAATTTTTTCAGCACATCCATGACCACCCCGGCGGCGGTCGCATAGTGGCGTTCGCCGTCCAGAGAAACGGCAATGGCCGGCAGGCCGAGAAAACGCCCCTCAATGGCGGCGGCCACGGTGCCCGAATAGATTACGTCATCGCCGAGGTTGGGGCCGTGATTGATGCCGGCGACCACCATGTCCGGCGTAAAATCCAGAAAATCCAGCATCCCGTTCAAGGCAAGGTGAACGCAGTCCGCCGGCGTCCCGTCAACGTAATACATCCGGCACGGCCCGCCCGGGCTTTGCCGAACCCGCAGCGATTTTCGCAATGACAGCGAGTTGCTGGCACCGCTGCAGTTGTGTTCGGGGGCCACCACCGCAACCTCAAACGCCGCCCCCAGGGCTTCGGCCAGCACCGCCAGGCCGGTCGCCTGGTAGCCGTCGTCGTTGCTCAGGAGGATTTTCATGGCGTAGCGGGTCGAGTCGGAGGTCGGGGGTCGGGGGTCGGGTTTTGGATGTCGGGTAAGTATCGCAGTGTACCCCACCCCGGCGGTATCGTTCGGCGAAGTCCAGTATAGTATCCCCCGCCAATCTTTTTCGATCACCCGTGAACCCACCCGCACATCCGCAGTTTGTGCTGATCATCAGCATCCTGGTGCTGGCCAGTTCGGCCAGCATCATGTCCACGGACATCTACGCGCCGAGCCTGCCCTACCTGCCGGCGTTTTTTGACACCGGCCCGAGCATGGTCAAGCTCACCATCAGCCTCAACGTGCTGATGTTCGGCTTCGCGCAGATGATCCACGGCCCCCTGTCCGACCGCTTCGGGCGCAAGCCGGTGCTGCTCATCGCCATCGGCTTGTTCACCATCAGCAGTTTCGCTTGCGCGCTGGCGCAGAGCATCGAACAACTCATCGCCGCGCGCATGTTGCAAGGCTTCATGGGCGCCGCCGAAGCGGTGGTCGGCTACGCCATCTTCAAAGACCTGTTCGACGAAAAACAACAAGTCCGCGCGCTGGCGATTTTCGGCATGTCCATCGCCCTCGCCCCGGCCGTCGCCCCCATCATCGGCGGCTATATCCACATCTGGTTCGGCTGGCGCTTCAACTTTCACCTCATCGGCGTACTCGGCATCGTCATCACGTTCTTGATCTGGCGGTTGCTGCCCGAATCATCGGCCCCCGACCCCGGCGCGCTCAAACCGGCGCGGGTGCTCGGCAACTACCGCAGCCTGCTGGCGAGCAAGCAGTTCATCACCTACGCCGGCATGGTCGGCGTCGGCATGGGCATCATCTACGCCTTCATCACCGGCGGCCCGTTCATCCTCATAGATCAACTGGGCATCCCCATCGAGCGGTTCGGCTACTACCAGGCGTTCATCGTCGCCGCCTATTTCATCGGCAGTTTGATCTCCACGCGCGCCGTCAGCCGGATGGAAACCGGCCGCCTGCTCAACATCGGCCTGGGGCTGGTATTGTTCGGCGGCGCCTGCTTCATCGCCGTAGTCGCGAGCGGCCGGGTTACGCCCAACGCCTTCGTCCTGACCTTCTCCCTCATGACCCTGGGCCTCGGCCCGTTGTTCGCCGTGGCGCCGTCCAAAGCGATGCTCGCCACCAACCACAGCGCGGGCTCGGCGGCGGCCATGCTCGGCGCCACGGAAATGGTGGTGGGCGGCCTCGCGGCGGGGGCGGTAAGCCTGCTCCACGACGGCAGCGCATGGCCGGTGGGCATCACCATCGCCGGGCTGATGGTGGTAACGCTGGTGCTGGCGGTCGCTTCGTGGCGGGGGAGCGGAGGGCGGAGCGTGGACGCGGGCGCGGTTTGACTTCAGTTTTCAGCGTGCTCAATCAAGTCCGTCAAAAACCCCCGCACGTTTTGCATGATGATGCCCTGGGCTTTGGCGTTGGGGTGGATGCCGTCTTCCTGGAACAGCGCCGGGTCGTCCTCAATGCCGCGCAGAAAAAACGCCAGCAGCGGCGCTCCGGTGGCCGCCGCCACGCGCTCATACACGCGCTCGAATCCGGCGGTGTATTTCTCGCCGTAGTTGGGCGGCAGTTTCATTCCGAGGAGAACCGGCGTTGCGCCCCGGGCGCGGCTCAGGCGCACCATTGTTGCGAGGTTTTGCTCCATAGCCGCCAGCGAGTTGCCACGCAGGCCGTCGTTGCCGCCGAGTTCGATGAGCACCCAGTCGGGCCGGATCCTGCGCAACGCCGAGGGCAGGCGCGCGACGCCGCCGGCGGTGGTGTCGCCGCTGATGCTGTCGTTGACGACCACAATGTTCATGTCCCGGCCCAGGTCCCGGGCCAGCAGGTCCACCCAGCCTTCGCCTTCCTGCAACCGGTAGCCCGAGCTCAGGCTGTCGCCGACCACGAGGATGGTGGTTTGCTCTGCGGCGCGGGACGCCGGAGAGAGGCCAAGCAAAAATGCGGCGCATAATGCCGCAAGGAGCGCAACCATTCGCCGGGGCGGGTTGTCAATGTTCATAGTCATTGTTTATGGTCATTGTTCATAGTCATTGTTTATGGTCATTGCGTTTTTTGGGGGCGTACTACCCAATCCATACTACCTGCTAAACGACTAAATGGTTCGGTATTTTCATCTTTCAAGTTATGAACAGGAACAACATCATTGAAGCCGCCGGCGTCAACAAAATCGTCGAAGTCGGCGGGCGCCCCCTGCAAATCCTCACCGACGTCGGCATGGGCGTGGGTCGCGGCGAAACGGCGGCCATCGTCGGCGTCTCCGGGTCCGGCAAGTCCACCCTGCTGGGGCTGCTGGCGGGCCTCGACCTGCCTTCGTCCGGCGCCATTCGCACCGCCGGCCACGCCATCACCGGCATGAATGAGGATCAACGCGCCGAGGTTCGCGCCCGGCACGTCGGCTTTGTGTTCCAGTCGTTCCAACTGATGCCCAACCTCACGGCGCTGGAAAACGTCATGCTGCCGCTGGAAATCCTAAACCGCGGCCACGTCAAAGCCACGGCGCAGTCGGCGCTGGCGCGGGTCGGCCTCGCAGCGCGCATGATTCACTACCCGAAACAACTCTCCGGCGGCGAACAGCAGCGCGCCGCCCTGGCCCGCGCCTTCGTGACCGCCCCGGACATCCTGTTCGCCGACGAGCCCACCGGCAATCTCGACAACCAAACCGGCGAACGCATCGCCGACCTTTTGTTCGAGATGAACCTTGAGGCGCAAACCACGCTGGTGCTGGTCACCCACAACCAAAACCTCGCCGACCGCTGCGGGCGGGTTTTTACCATGGACAACGGGATGCTCTTTGAACGGAGTGAGACGAGGCTGGCATGACCCTCCATCAACAATTCCGTTTCGCGCTGCGCCAGTTGCGGCGCGAGTGGAAGGCCGGGGAGCTTTCGGTTTTGCTGCTGGCGCTGGTGATCGCCATCGCCAGCCACACCGCCATCGGTCATTTCACCACGCGCATCAGCGGCGCCATGGCCGCCAACGCCAACGACGTTATCGGCGGCGACCTGGCCTTGATGGGCAGCCGGCCCGCGGACCCGGCGGTGCTGGACAACGCCGCGCAACTGGGCCTGCGGGTGGCGCGCGCGGTGCAGTTCTCCAGCGTCATCAGCGCCAACGATGAAATTCTGCTGGTGGGGGTCAAGGCGGTGGACGACGGCTATCCGTTGAAGGGCAGTTTGAAAATCGCCGCCGAACTGTACGGCCCGACGCAGTCCGTCAAAACCGGGCCGGCGGCCGGCGAAGCGTGGGTGGAGGGGCGGGTCATGCGCGCGCTGCAACTTGCGCCCGGCGATCACATTGAGTTGGGGGCAACCCGCCTCGCGGCCAGCCGCATCCTCGCCTTTGAGCCGGACCGCGGCAGGAATTTTTACAGCTTCACGCCGCGCGTACTCATCAGCGCCCAGGACCTCGAAAAAACCGGCATCCTCCAGCCGGCCAGCCGGGTGTGGTACCGGTATATGTTCGCCGGCGCGCCGCAAGTGATCGCCCAGTACCGCGCCTGGGTGGAAGCGCGCCTGCAACCGGGGCAGCACGTTCACGGCCTCAATGAAGAACGCCCCGGGGTCGCCGAAGCCCTCGACAAGGGGCGGCAGTATATGAGCCTTGCCGGGCTGGTGGCGCTGCTGCTGGCGGCGGTGGCGATTGCAAGCAGTGGCCGGCATTACAGTGAAAGGCATTATGACACCAGCGCGCTGCTGCGCTGCATGGGCTGCCGGCAGCGGGACATCGTGGTGATCTACCTGATGCAGTTGCTGCTGCTGGCACTGGCCGGCGGGCTGATCGGCAACGGCGCCGGGTGGCTGGCCCAGGCCGGATTGCTGGCGGCGATCGCAACGCTGCTGCCGGAGAACATCGCGCCCGCGCAGTGGGCGACTGTTTACTCCGGGCTGGGGCTGGCGTTCGTGGTGCTGATCGGATTCACGCTGCCATCGGTGCTGCGCCTCAAAGCCGTGTCGCCCCAGCGGGTGCTGCGCAACGACCTCGCGCCGCTGCCGGTGTCGGCGTGGCTGGTGTACGGCGGCGCCGCCGGGCTGGTGGCGGCGATGATGTGGTACTACACCGGCAACCCGGCGCTGACCCTGGGGATGATCGGCGGCACGGCGTCGGTGCTGGTCATCGCCGCCGGGCTGATCGCCGCCCTGTTCCGGCTGCTGAACGCGCTGCTGCCCGGCCTGCCGGTGAAAATCCGCGCCGGCACGCGCAACCTGGTGCGCCGGCGGCGCGAGGCCACGGTGCAGACCATGGCCTTCGGGCTGACCATCATGGCCATGCTGGTGGTGGTGTTCATCCGCACCGAGTTGATCGGCGACTGGCAAAGCGCGATTCCCGAAGACGCGCCCAATCATTTTGTGCTCAACATCCAGAAAAGCGAGAGCACCGCGTACGCCCGATACCTGGACGACCATCAAATCAACGGCGGCAAACTGTATCCGGTGGTGCGCGGACGCCTGACGCGGCTCAACGGCCGGCCCATGGTGGATCACGTCAGCAAGGAAGAGGAACACGACGAAAGCCTGCGGCGCGACCTCAACCTGACCTGGTCGGCGACCCTGCCGCCGGACAACGAAATTCTCGCCGGGCGGTGGTGGCCCGGCGGCGGGAGTGATATTGAACCGCTGGCGTCGGTGGAGTCGGAACTGGCGGCGCGGCTCAACATCAACCTCGGCGACCGCCTGACCCTGTTCACCGGCGAACAGGAATGGCAGGCGCGGGTGATGAGCATCCGCCGCGTGCAGTGGGACAACTTCAAGCCGAACTTCTATCTGGTCTTCAACCCCGGCGCCCTCGACCACTTGCCGGCCACCTGGATCAACAGTTTCCAACTCAACGAGCGGGACAAGGGCAAACTGGCGGGCCTGGTGAAACGCTTTCCGTCCATCACCCTGCTCGAAGTGGACGCCATCCTCAACCAGGTCAAGGGCATCATCCACCAGGTTACGCTGGCGGTCGAGGCGATCCTCGGCTTCGTGCTGGCGGCCGGGGTGGTGGTGACCCTGGCCGCCATCAAAGCGAGCATGAACGAGCGCATGCGCGAAGGGGCGCTGCTGCGCACCCTCGGCGCGGAACGCGCGCTGCTGCGGCAAAATCAGTGGAGCGAGTTCGCCGGAATGGGGCTGCTCTCAGGAATGTTCGGCGTATTCGGCGCCGAGATCATCAACGCGGTATTGTACCGCCGGGTGTTTGAACTGGACTACTCACCGGCGTGGTGGGCGTGGCTGGTAGTGCCGGTGGTAGCCGCTGCCGTCATCGGCTTCGCCGGCGTGCTCAGTAGCAGCCGCGTGTTGCGGCAAAGCCCGATCGCTTCTTTGCGGCAGTGGGAGTCGGGGGGCGCGTGACGCGGGGTTGCGGGGTGGGGTTGCGCGTGACGCGCATTGCGGGGGCGCGAGGCGCGGGGGGGTGCGCGTGACGCGCATTGTGGGGGGGAGAGCCCCCCACGCCCCCCTGTGCGGCGCGGGAAAACATCCTGTTTTCAGCGCCGCTGCGCACATCCCTGTGCGCGATGGCCGGCTGGCGCCGGGCCGAAAAAGCGGATCCGATACGATGAAAAATATGGTCGCTGGCGCTCCCTATTTTTCTATCGTTCGGGAATGACGGCGAGGGTGATTTGTTTTTTCGCGGGGATGACGGCGAGGAAGATTTGCGCTTTTGCGGGTATGACACCGAGAGCGTGGCAACAACGCTGCCGTCATTCTCGAGCGTTAGTGTCCGTTGCCGCGTTAGCGGCTTACGGACACTTGCGTACTCGGGAATCCAGCGCCATTTGAGCCATCGCTGGTGTATCCCTGGATTCCCGATACGATGAAAAATATGGTCGCTGGCGCTCCCTATTTTTCTATCGTTCGGGAATGACGGCGAGGGTGATTTGTTTTGGGTCTTAGGAAGTTAAGCACATCTCAATAGGTGCTAAACTTCTGATATGTCTACTAAAAACAGGTATTATCGCCGTTCGCGAATCAGCGAAAGGGAATTTCGGCAAATTATACGCTACTTTGCGCTCGACCTTTCGGCCTCCGACACCGCGCGATTGACCACCATCAGCGTCCGCTCGGTCAACGCGATCTACATCAAACTTCGCCGCCGCCTCGCCGGGGAATGCGAGCCCCAAGTCAGCATGACCGGCCAGGTGGAGGTCGATGAATCGTACTTCGGCCGCAAGCGCATCCGCGGTAAGCGCGGGCGCGGCGCCGGCAGCAAAACAATCGTGTTCGGCCTGTTCAAGCGCAATGGCCGGGTTCACACGGAGATCGTGCCCGATGCCCGAAAAGCCACGCTGCAAGCGGTTATCCGGGGAAAGGTGGGCATCGACAGCGTCATTCATTCCGATGGTTGGCGCGGGTATCATGGGCTGGTGGATGTCGGCTATGCAAAGCATTTTCGGGTGCAACATGGCCGCAATGAGTTTGCCAACGAGCCATCGCACATCAACGGCATCGAGTCCTTTTGGGCATATGCCAAACTGCGGTTGAGCAAAGTGAAGGGCATCCGAAAACATATGTTTTACTACCACCTCAAGGAAACGGAGTTTCGGTTCAATCATCGTCGTGATAAGCTCTATCCCGTCATGCTTAAACTGCTTCGAGAGAAGCCAATTTAGATGCTTGGCTTCCTAAGACCCTTGTTTTTTCGCGGGGATGACACCGAAGGCAATTTGCACTTTGCGGATATGACACCGAGAACGTGGCAACAACGCTGTCGTCATTCCCGAGCGTTAGTGTCCGTTGCCGCGTTAGCGGCTTACGGACACTTGCGTACTCGGGAATCCAGCGCCACACGAACCACCGGCGGTTTAGTCCCTGGATTCCCGATACGATGAAAAATATGGTCGCTATCGCTCCCTATTTTTCTATCGTTCGGGAATGACACCGAGGGCGATTTGTTGTTTCGCGGGGATGACACCGAGGGAGATTTACACTTTCGCGGGTATGACACACCGAGGAACGTGGCAACAACGCTGTCGTCATTCTCGAGCGTTAGTGTCCGTTGCCGCGCAAGCGGCTTACGGACACTTGCGTACTCGGGAATCCAGCGCCACACGAACCACCGGCGGTTTAGTCCCTGGATTCCCGATACGATGAAAAATATGGTCGCTGGCGCTCCCTATTTTTCTATCGTTCGGGAATGACACCGAGGGTGATTTGTTTTTTCGCGGGGATGACACCGAAGGCAATTTGCACTTTGCGGATATGACACCGAGAACGTGGCAACAACGCTGTCGTCATTCCCGAGCGTTAGTGTCCGTTGCCGCGTAGCGGCTTACGGACACTTGGCGCTCTCGGGAATCCAGTGCGATTTAGAAGCGTAGCGAACCGGTCAGGCGGATGTTATGCCCGATGTTGTCGTCATCACGTTCGGTGCGTTCGCCGGTCAATTCCAATCGCAGACCGCGTTTTGTCCATTTGCCGAGAGCATTGGAAAAGTCCACCCCCATTTTTTGACTGCGCCCGTCTTCGCTCCAGCCGGGTTCCAGAGTGAAGGTAATGCCACGCCCCCGCGCGCCGGGGTCATACCGTACTTGCAGGCTGGCGTTCCATTCTTCGTAGTCTTCCTCCTCGTGCGCGACTAACGCGCTGGCTTTCCCCTGCATGCTCAAACCGCTCGCCGGGTGGCGGTAGTCAAAGCCCAATCCCAAATCAGCGCCACCGCCTTGTTCGGCATCGCCGTCATCCCAGCGCAGGCCAAGTTCCCAGTTCGGGGTAAGTTGGGTGCCGTTCGGGGAGGGGGTGCCGGGGGCGCGGCCTTGCATGGCAAGGCGCAGGCGTTGGGAGTCTGCGGTTACTGCCGGCAAGTCGGTGGCCTCATCGGCTTCCGATTCCAGTTCCACGGCAAAGACGCTGGCTTTCCACGACCATTCGCTGCGCTTCCAGGTGGTCAGGTCACCGGAAACGCCGGCGGCGATCATTTGCATTTCAATATCCACGTCGGTGGTTTCGTCATCGCCGTCTGTGGACAGTTCGGCTTCGCCTTCGCCGTAGCCGAGGACTACCCATGCATTGGTGGTGGCATTGGGTTGCCATTGGATGTAGGGCAGGATGCTGGTCAGGTCGGCTTGCAAATCGCCTTGGATGTCATCTGCCTGGTCGTCATAATCTATTTCGCCGTTGCTTTCGGAGATGGCTACGCCTAAGCGGACGCCGGTTGGGGTGCGGTAGTCGGTGCCGAGGTAGGCTGAGGTTACGTCTCCGTCTTGTTCAAAGTCGTTTTCGGGTTTGCCGTCGAAGTTGCTGGTGGTGGCGCGTGCCCAGAGGCTCCAGCTGGGGGTGCCGGGGGCGGCGTTGTTGAGGTTGAGGTGGAACGCGCTTTTCATGAGGAGGTCGCGGGGGGGCATTAATGTGGTGGTGGCCGGGGTGGGCGTGCCGGTGGTGGCACCGTTGGATGTGGTGTCGGCGAGGTTTGCGCTGTTTATGGTATCGGCGAGGTCATGTTCAACTGGATTCCCGATACGATGAAAAACATGGTCGCTATCGCTCCCTGTTTTTCTATCGTTCGGGAATGACACCGAGGGTGATTTGTATTTTTGTGGGTATGACGCCGAGGGCGTGTTAACAACGCTGCCGTCATTCTCGAGCGTTAGTGTCCGTTGCCGCGTTAGCGGCTTACGGACACTTGCGACTCGGGAATCCAGGGTTTGGGCGGGGGTGTTGGTCGCTAACTCAAACTTATGCCCGCCTATTGTGAAGTGGCTGGTGTTTGCGCTTGTGCCGGTGTTGGTCAGGTAGTCTTCAAATACGCCCACCGTGCCGGTGGCGAAAGCCCGCCCGAACGCCGCCAGGGTTTTTTGCAAAGCGCGTTCAGTGTCGGTGCCGCCGAAGGTGACCGGTGGATCCCCCACCCGCGCGGGGGTTGAGGGGGTGCAATTATCGGCTTGGCGGTCGGTGGTCTCGGCGGCATCGGTGAAACAGGCGAAATAATGATACAGGCCGTCCGTTGAGGACGCGGTGAAGGTGGCGGAGGTTTGAGGCGTGGCGCCGCCGGACGCAAACGCGCCGACGTCTCTGGGCGAGCCCACCGCGCACAATACGTTGTCGCCGCCGCACGTGGTGGCGGTCGGCGGGCTGCCCGCAACCACGGCGGTCGGAGAGCGATACACCTGAATCATCGCGGCTGTTGCCGCGGCCCCTGTATTCACCACTGCAACATCCAGCGTGAGACCCGACTGCCCCGCAGTCAAACTGGTTACGGTAACACCGGCCTCGTTGGCGGTGGGCAGGTTGAGGCTGCTAGTAAAAGCTGCGGAAGTCGCGCTCAGGTTTGGCAGCGGATCAGGTATGTTCCGGGCGTCGCTGGTGGGCGAGCAGGTGGTCACAGAGGTCGCTGTGATCGTGACACAGAGGAAATAATAATAATTGTTCCCATCGGCTGGAATAGGCAAGGCGAGGCTGGTGGTAAGTATGCTATCAAATGTGCCGGTGTTCGCGGCAAGCGCCGAGGGGATGTTTATGGTTCCAATGGCGCAAGGGGTGCCTATGACCGCTTCGTTGCTTCCTGAACAGGACTGCGCCCCAGCTACGTTAGCGGCGATCGGATCAGCAGCAGTGGTATATTCATCCCTAGAGCGAAAAAAGGTAATTCCTGCAGCATTGGCAGCAAGGATGCCGCCGCCCGTATTTCTTATCGTGAATGTCAGAGAGCTGGCAACATCACCGGTTGGCGGATCAATGCTCAGGACGGGCGTCGCCGCCGCCCGGGTCACCGTTACCGTGTAGGTCTGCGTCGTGCTGCCGTCCGTCGCCGTTACCACCACGGCGATGGCGTTGGCTCCCTCGGCCAGATCAACCGAGCCGCTCGCCACGCCGCTGGCTACCGCCTCGCCGTCGACGGTGATGGTGGCGAAGGCATTGGCCACCGTCGGCGTCAGCGTCAGGCTGCTCACGCTGTTGTCCACCATCGCCGCGTAGGTGGTCGTGGCAGCGTCAAAGGCCGGCGTCAGCATGCCCGCCGACAGCGTCAGTGCGCTCAAATTGGCGTTGTTGTTCTCTACCACCGCCGTCACCGGCAACAAGGTGACGATGCCAGTAGCACCGGTACGGACTGTCAGGACCAAGGAGCCGGTGTGCGCCTCGGGGAATATGAATAAGGTGATAGAGCCGTCAGTGTCGAAATCAGTCCCGTCGTAGGCCAGCGTCAGCACGGCGTTGGTCGCGTCCGTGCGGCTGACCATGCTCACCGTTACGGTGCCGCTCATCACTATGGTGCCCGACAAGTTGTCGGACGACGCGAACTGGCCGGCCTGCAGCGAGCCGGCTGCCACATATTCTGTGCCGGTCAGCGTGATGGTCACCGTCGCCCCGTTCAGATTGGCCTCGGTCAGCGTGGCTGGATTGGTCTCCAGAATCCTGGCCTCCTGCGCCGAGGCGTACTGGGCGGGGATGAGGGTGAGGGCGAGGAGGGCGAAGGCGGCGAGGAGGGCGCCGTTAGCGGTCAGGCGTGATTTTTTCCGTGAAGGGGGGGGGGGGGGCAGGAATGGCCGTTGAGACGCCGGCAGAGACGCCCAAAGGCGCGGTTTTATGCGGTTTTTGGGTGTTTTTGGTTATGGAACGGGGGAACATGATAAGCCTCCTGAAAGGGGGGGGTGTTTGGTTGGAGTTGCCGGGTTGGGTTGTGCCAATCTTGGGGGAGTTTAGCAGAAATCGGGGGGTGATACTCCCAAAGTGGGCGGAATATGGCGGGGTTGGGTGCGCGTGACGCGCATTTGCGGGGGGCGGCGTAAGGAAAGGCGGGGTATTGCGGTTTTGACGCGGGGTTTCGGGGTGCGAGGTTTCGGGGTGTGGGGCGGGGGTTTGGGGCGTAGGTCGGCGGTTTGGGGGTTCGGTGCGCGTGACGCGCTTTTGCGGGGGGAGACCCCCCGCGCCCCCCTTTGCGGCGCGGGGAAACTCCTGTTTCCAGCGCCGCGCGCACATCCCTGTGCGCGACAGTCCGGCTGGCGCCGGAAGGGTTTGGACGGCTGACGGCAGGGGCGTAAGGAAAGGCGGGGAAAGCGGCGGCGGGGCAAAGCGCGGTTCACCAGGTGCCGATGATCCACTGGCGCATGTTGGGGACTTCGCCGATTTCGTTTTCCTGGGTGCTCCACACGGTGTCCGAGCGGTTGTTCCGGTAGATTTCGGTGAAGCCGTTTTCGCGGGTGACGGTAACCCGCTCGAGGCGGCCGCCGACGCGGTGTTCCTGGTAGGGGACGCTGTGCTCCTGCGCGCTGTTCGCAAGGTCATCGGCAAGATCATCGGGCAGTTGCAAGCCCGGTGGCGGCGACAGCGGCGGCGGCTCATCCGCCGGCAGCGGCTGCGCCGCCGGCAACACCACCAGCAGCACCAATACCCCCGCCAACCATTTCCCGGCTTTTGCTTTCATTGCGCCATCATAGCACGTTCCGATGCTGGGGGTGGGCGGCTTTTTATTCACGGAAACCGGGGGATTTGGTGGGATAATAGCGCCAATCCGGCCTCCATGCCCCGACCCCAAGCCCAAACCCCAAACCCCAAACCTCCGAGACCTCAATTCCCGACATGACCCCCGACCGGCAAATCATCCTGGTGGACGGCTCGTCTTTTTTGTTCCGCGCCTATCACGCCATTCGCCAGCCGCTGACCACTTCGGACGGGCGCACCACCCACGCCGTGTTCGGCACCATCAACATGCTGCGCAGCCTGGCCCGCGAATACCAGCCGCAGCACCTGGCGGTGGTGATGGACGCCAAAGGCAAGACCTTTCGCAATGAACTGTATCCCGGCTACAAGGCCAACCGCCCGCCGATGCCGGATGATTTGCGCGTGCAGCTGGAGTACGTGAAGCAGATCATTCCGGCCCTGGGCATTGCCCTGGTGTCGGTGCCCGGCGTGGAGGCCGATGACGTGATCGGCACGCTGGCCGTTGCCGCCGGCAAGCGGGATTTTCACACCATGATCGTCAGCAGCGACAAGGACCTCGCGCAACTGGTCGGCGCGCGCGTGGAAATGGTGGACACCATGAAAAACACCCGCCTCGACCCCGGCGGCGTGGCCGAAAAATTCGGCGTGCCGCCGGAGCGCATCGTCGAGTACCTGGCCCTGATGGGCGACAGTTCGGACAACATTCCGGGGATTCCCGGGGTCGGGCCGAAGACCGCGGTGAAATGGCTCACCGAATTCGGCTCCCTGGAACAGGTGGTCGCGCGCGCCGCTGAGATTCCCGGCAAGGTCGGCGAGTCGCTGCGGGAAAACCTCGGGCAACTGGATTTGTCGCGGCAACTCGCCACCATCCGCTGCGACCTTGAACTTGAGGTGTCGCTGGATGATCTGCAAGTGGGGAAGCCCGACACCGGCAAGCTGCGCGCGCTCTATACCGACCTTGAATTTCGTTCGTGGCTGAAGCAGCTGGATGATGCGGATAGCAAAGATACCGCGGACGCCGATGACAACAAACCACCAACCCAATACCAAACCATCACCGACCCCAAAACCCTCGACCACTGGCTCGCGAAACTCAAAAAATCCAAACTCTTCGCCGTGGATACCGAAACCACCTCAAAGGACGCCCACCGCGCCGAACTGGTGGGCCTGTCTTTCGCAATCACCCCTGGGGAAGCCGCCTACCTGCCGCTGCAACACCGCTACGCCGGCGCGCCGCAGCAGTTGCCTTTCGACCAGACCCTGGAAAAACTGCGCCCGGTGCTGGAAGACCCGAAGCGCGCCAAGACCGGCCAGAATCTCAAGTACGACCTTGAAGTGCTGCGGCACCACGGCATCGCCCTCAAGGGCGTTACCCACGACACCATGCTGATGTCCTACCTGCTGGACGCCGGCAACTCCCGGCACGATATGGACACCCTCGCGCTCAAGCACCTCGGCCACCGCACCATCAAATTTTCCGAAGTCGCCGGTAGCGGCAAAAACCAGCTGACCTTCGACCAGGTGGACTTGCAGCAGGCCACCCACTACGCCGCCGAAGACGCCGACGTCACCCTGCAACTGCACCGCACGCTGGCGCCCCGGCTTGAAGGCGACCAAGCCCTGCACAAACTGTTCCGCGAGATCGAGATGCCGCTCATCGAGGTGCTGGCGCGCACCGAAACCCACGGCGTCAAGGTGGACGCCGATATGCTGCGGCGGCAAAGCGCGGCGATTTCCATCAGCCTCAAGGAGATTGAAAAGGCCGCCTTTGACGCCGCCGGCGGGCCGTTCAACATCGCCTCGCCACGGCAGATCCAGGAGATTTTGTACGAGAAGCAGGGCATTCCGGTGCTGCGAAAAACCCCCAAGGGGCAGCCTTCCACCGCCGAAAGCGTGCTCCAGGAACTGGCCGGGGAACACGAACTGCCGCGCCTGATCCTGGAGCATCGCGGCCTCGCCAAACTCAAAAGCACCTATACCGACAAACTGCCTGGCCTCATCAACCCCAAAACCGGCCGCATACACACTTCCTACCACCAGGCCGTAGCCTCCACCGGGCGGCTGTCGTCGTCGGACCCCAATCTGCAAAACATCCCGGTACGCAGCGAAGAAGGCCGGCACATCCGCGAAGCGTTCATCGCCGAACCCGGCTGCGTTTTGCTGTCCGCCGACTACTCCCAGATCGAACTTCGCATCATGGCGCACTTGTCCGGCGACGCCGGGCTGATCGAGGCGTTCAAGCGCGGACTGGACGTGCACAACGCCACCGCCGCCGAAGTGTTCGGCGTCGCCGTGGACGCGGTTGACGCCGAACAGCGGCGGCGCGCCAAGGCCATCAACTTCGGCTTGATCTACGGCATGTCGGCGTTCGGCCTGGCGCGGCAACTGCAGATTGACCAGAAGCAGGCGCGGGAATACATCGGCATTTATTTCGACCGCTACCCCGGCGTGAAGCGTTATATGGAGCACACCAAGGAGACCGCCCGCGAGCAGGGCTACGTCGAGACCTTGTACGGCCGCCGCCTGAACCTGCCGGAAATCCGCTCCAAAAACGCGCCCCGCCGCCAGTACGCCGAGCGCACCGCCATCAACGCGCCCATGCAAGGCTCCGCCGCCGACCTCATCAAACTGGCGATGCTGGCGGTGGACGGCTGGATCATCGCGCACAACGCGGAGGCGAAAATCATCCTGCAAGTGCACGACGAACTGGTGCTTGAAGTAGCGGCGGATGAAGCGGAACCGGTGTCGCGCACCACCGCCGAACTAATGGCGGGCGTCGCCGACCTCAAGGTTCCGCTGGTGGTGGACACCGGTATCGGGCCTAACTGGAAAGAAGCGCACTGACGTACAGGTTCACTAATTCACTGACAAATTACATCCTGCGCCGTCATTTCCGAGCGTTAGTGTCCGTTGCCGCGTAAGCGGCTTACGGACACTTGCGTACTCGGGAATCCATCTGAACCCAAAAGTGCTTGAATTGAGGCTTGTAATGTGGGGGAAGACATGACAACAGCGTTTAACCGGGGGCGTAGCCGCTAACGTCAAGGACAGGTCGCGACCTGTCCCTACGGCTGCAAAGTAATGGCGGGAATCCGTTCAAACCCTTCCGGCGATAGCCGGCTGTCGCGCACAAGGATGTGCGCAGCGGCGCTGAAAACAGGATGTTTTCCCGCGCCGCAAAGGGGGGCGCGGGGGGTCTCCCCCCCGCAATGCGCGTCACGCGCCCCCGCGCCCCGGCCTAATAGCCGCGCCCAAGATCCGCCACCTGGGTCAGCGCCCGCCCGGCGCGAAAGCGGGTGATGTTGTCCATCACGTGTTTGGCGCTGGAAGCCGGCAGGGTCGTGCTGGCGACGTGGGGGGTGATGTGCACCCGCGGGTGCCGCCACAACGGGCTGCTTTGCTCCAACGGCTCGCTTCTGAACACGTCCAGCGCAGCGCCGGCGATATGCCCGCGCGCGAGGGCGGCGAGCAAATCCGCCTCGATGCAGTGGCCGCCGCGCGCCGCGTTGATGACGAACGCGCCCTTCGGCAGCCGCGCGAGGTTGGCGGCGTTGAGGATGTTTTCGGTGTGCGGGGTCAGCGGCAGCAGGCAGACCAGGATTTCGCTGCGCGCCAGGAACGGCGCCAGTTGCCGGTCGCCGTGATACGAAGCGACCCCCGGGATTTGTTTTTCGCCACGGCTCCAGCCGGCCACGTCGAAACCCAGCGCCGCCAGCGCGCCGGCGGCGGCACCCCCCAGCACGCCGAGGCCGAGGATGCCGACGCGCCGCTCCGAGGCCGGGATTTGCGGCAACTCGTTCCACTCCCGCGCGCGCTGCGCCGCTTCGTACTGATGCATTTGGCGGTGAAAGCGCAGCACGTTGTACAAGACGAACTCGGTCATGCCGGCGGTCAGCACTTCTTCCACCATGCGAATCACCGGCACGCCGGACGGAACGACGTTTTTCCCCAGCAGGTGATCCACGCCGGCGCCCACCGAAAAAATCAACTTGAGGTTGGGAAAACCGGCCAGCACCCCCGCCTCCGGCTGCCACACCAGCGCGTAGTCAATTTCCCCCGGCGCGCCCGGCGCGTTCCAGTCGCGCACCTCGATATCAAAGCCCGCGAAAGCGTCCGCCCAGCGGGGGATTTGCCCGGCATCGGTTTTGATGAGTAGCGTTTCAAGCATCTGGTTTGGATTGTGGGGTTGGCGTGGCTCAAACACAAATGAGCGAACTAGAACTCCCGCGTGGCGCGAAACTCCACTTCGGGCCAGCGTTCCACGCTGAGTTGCAGGTTGGCCCGGTTGGGGGCGATGTAGGTCAGGGCGTCGAGGCCGTCGAGGGCGAGGTTTGGTTCGTTTTTGCGGCGGAAATCGCGCTCGGTTTTGGGGTCGGCAAAATACACCCAGCGCGCCGCGGCCACCGCCACGGCTTCAAACGCGCAGGCCACGCCGTATTCGTTTTTGAGGCGGTGGGCGACCACTTCAAACTGCAAAACGCCGATGGCGCCGAGGATCAGGTCGTTGCCGATGAGCGGGCGGAACGCCTGGGTCGCGCCTTCTTCGCTCAACTGGATCAAGCCCTTGTGCAACGCCTTGGCGCGCAGCGGATCGGCGAGGCGCACGCGGCGGAACAGTTCCGGGGCGAAGTTGGGGATGCCGGTGAACTTGAGCGCCTCGCCTTCGCTGAAGGTGTCGCCGATGCGGATGGCGCCGTGGTTGGGCAGGCCGAGGATGTCCCCGGCCCAGGCCTCGGCGGCCTGCTCGCGGCGGTCGGCCATGAAGGTGCGGGCGTTGTGGACGGTCATGGTTTTTCCGGCGCGCACGTGCCGCACCTTCATGCCCTTGTCGAACTTGCCCGAGGTTACGCGCAAAAAAGCGATGCGGTCGTGGTGGGCGGGGTCCATGTTGGCCTGAATCTTGAACACGAAACCGGTGAACTTGTTTTCGCCGGCGTCAACCACGCGGGTCTGCGCCGCGCGGCCCTGGGGCGGCGGCGCGAGTTCCACGAAGTTGTCCATCAGTTCATCGGTCCCGGCGCGGTTCAGGGCGGAGCCGAAAAACACCGGCGTAAGCGCGCCGGCGCGGTAGGCGTGCCGTTCAAATTCATGCCCGGCGCCCTTCACCAACTCAATCTCGTCGCGCAGCCGGGCGGCGAGATCGCCGATGGCGGCGTCCACTTCGGGGTTGTCCGGCCCTTTGATCCACCGCTCCTCGCGCAGCCCGCCGCGCCCGGCGAACAGGTGAACCACGCCGTCGTACAACCGGTACACGCCGACAAAGGCTTTGCCGGAGCCGATGGGCCAAGTCATCGGCGCGCAGCGGATCTTCAGCACTTCCTCCACCTCATCCATAACGTCCACCGGGTCGCGGCCTTCGCGATCCATCTTGTTGACGAAGGTCATCACCGGCGTATCGCGCAGCCGGCAGACCTCCATCAGCTTCACGGTGCGCTGCTCCACGCCCTTGGCGATGTCAATGACCATGAGCGCCGAGTCCACCGCCGTCAGGGTGCGGTAGGTGTCCTCGGAGAAGTCGGCGTGGCCGGGGGTGTCGAGCAGGTTGATGACGCGCTCCTTGCAGGGGAACTGCATCACCGATGAAGTCACCGAGATGCCGCGCTGCTTCTCCAGTTCCATCCAGTCCGAAGTGGCATGGCGCGCGCTCTTGCGGGCCTTGACCGTGCCCGCCAGCTGGATCGCGCCGCCGTGCTGGAGCAGGCGTTCGGTGAGGGTGGTCTTGCCGGCGTCGGGGTGCGAGATGATGGCAAAGGTGCGGCGAAGCGCGGCCTGGTGGCTGAGGGTGGGCATGGGAGTTTGCGGGTGCGGGTGCGCGGGCGTGAATTTGGCGGGAGCGCGATTATACGGCCAAACGCAGCCCGCGGCAGCCCGCGCGCCCGTCAAACCAGCGCGATGACGCCGATCTGGCGGCCGTACTCCGCTTCGCCCCGGTGGCAACTGCGGCGGTAACTGAAAAACCGCGCATCGTCGGCGAAGGTGTCGTCGGGGAGCGCGTTGATGGCGGTGGCGGCGACGCCGGCGCGCGCAATGCGCGTGGATAAATAACGCGGCAGGTCGAAACAATACGCGCCGTCTCCGGCATCGATTTGGTCATTGCCCTCGGCATCGCTGCGGCGAAAACAATCCGCGCACTCAACCGGGGAATCCTTTTGCAACCGCTCGACAAACTCCGCCCCGACCCGGTACGAGCGCGCTTGAATCGCCGGGCCGATGGCGCACACCATCCGCTCCGGGCGCGCGCCAAGCTGCGACATTTTTTCAATCACCGCATCGGTGATGCCCAGCAACGCGCCCTTCCAGCCGCCATGGGCGGCGCCGATGACCCGCGCTTGCAAGTCGGCGAACAACACCGGCGCGCAGTCCGCCGCCAGCACGCCAAGCCCCACGCCCGCATCAAAGGTGACCAGGCCATCGCCCTCGAATACCTCGTTGGGGTCGGGGTCGGGGTCGGCATTGGCTTCGATGATCCGGACGCGGTTGCCGTGGACTTGCTTGTTGGTGAAAATGTGCGCTACGCCAAGGTCGTCCGCCACCCGCCGCCGGTTGGCCGCCACCGCAGTGCGCCGGTCGCCGGAAAAGGGGCCGCAGTTGAGCGAATCAAAAACCCCCGTGGACACGCCGCCACGCCGGCCGTAAAACCCGTGACGAACGGGCGGCGCGTCAAGCAACGCGCCGGTGAGGCGGGGCGGGGCGGGCATCCGTGAAACATAGCAACAATCGGCGGGGATATCCATCCGCCGGCGGGTGCGGGCCATTCCGGGCCATTCCGGGCCAGTGATGGGGATAGCCTGAACCGCGCGCCTTGGCTATAATTCACCTGTCCGGTGGAACAGCGGAGAGCTGGCAGAGCGGTCGAATGCGGCGGTCTTGAAAACCGTTGACTGTAACAGGTCCGGGGGTTCGAATCCCTCGCTCTCCGCCATCCTTACATTGCGGGCGGGCGTTGGGGCGTCCGCTTCCGCGTTTCCTTTGACCGGCCCCCGAAATAACGCGGCCCGAAATAACGCGGGATTTGTGCGGAATCCCACAGCGCCATCCCGCCGTTTTGAGCAGAATGCGCGGCGTAGGGACAAAGCAGTCAGGCACAGGGAAGTGCCGAACCCTTCAGGAAAAGCCGGCACTTGTGGCCGGCTTTTTTCTTGGGGTGCCCAACCGGCGCACGGCGCACTCGCTGTTCAGAACTTTTCCCCCCGCTCAACCACCACGCCGACGTCGCCGGCACCGCGCACGGCGCCGAATTTGTTGACGCGCACCCGGCACCACCGGACCGGAAACTCGTCCAACAGCAGGGCGGCGATTTCGGCGGCGAGTTTTTCCACCAGGGTATATTCCGAAGCGCCGGCGAACGCGCTGACCCGCTTGGCGACGTCCTTGTAGCTCAGGGTGTCTTCCAGGGCGTCGCTTTGGGCGGCCTTGGTTACGTCGAAGCCCAGGTCGAGATCGAGGGTTACGGTCTGGCGGATGCGGCGCTCCCACTCCCATACGCCGATGACGCAGTCAACTTTGAGCCCGTGAAGGTAGATGATGTCCATGGTCCTGTTATTTTGTTCGGTGAATTGTACTGTAATCGCGCCCGGCAGCCAATGCCGAATCGTCATCGCCGGGGTTTTTTTGCCAACGTTATTGACAGGCGAAGCGCCGCGGGCCTAAGCTGAACGGCCATGAAGACCCTCACCCGCCGCCGGTTTCTGAAGTCCGCGGTCGCCGCCGCCGCAACGCCGCTTGTCGCCGGGCCGTGGATACACGGCCGTGCCGCCGATGGCATCGCAGACGTGGACGTGGTCGTGGTGGGGGCCGGGATCGCCGGGTTGATGGCCGCCGAGACGTTGTTGCAGCAAGGCCGCTCGGTGTTGCTGCTGGAAGCCTCCGGGCGCGTTGGCGGGCGCGCGCAGACCGACACCGTGCGTTTCGGCGTGCCCTTCGATCGCGGCGCGCACTGGCTGCACCACGGCAAAATCAACCCCCTGCTGGCGTACGCCCGCGCGCAGGATTTTTCGGTGTACCCGGCGCCGGACGAGGAGATTTTATACGTCGGCGAGCGCCCGGCGACGGCGGCGGAATACCGCGCTTACGAAGCCGCCTACGAAGCCGCGCGGCGCGCCATCGGCAAGGCGGGAGCGGCCCACAAGGACGTCAGCCCGGCGTCGGTGGTCGCCGATGCCGGCGAATGGACCGACCTCGTGCACCTCAACGTCGGGCCGTTTGACATGGCCAAGGATTTCACGCGCTTCTCCTGCGCCGACTGGTGGAGCGGCGAGGACGGCGCCGACTGGTACTGCCGGGAGGGATACGGCGCGCTCGTGCAGCACCGGGGCCGGAACATTCCGGCGCAGCTCAACACCCCGGTCACCAAAATCAACTGGGGCGGGGCCGGCGTCGTGGTCACCACCCCGCGCGGCGACATCAAGGCACGGAAGTGCATCGTCACCGTCTCCACCGGGGTTCTGGCGAACCAGGGCATCGCCTTTGCGCCGGCGCTGTCGGCCTTCAAGCAGGAAGCCTTTCACAACATATCCATGGGCGTCTACAATCACCTCGCGCTGCAATTTTCCGAAAATTTTTTCGGCATCGGCGACGACGGCTACCTGACCTATAAAATCAACTCCCGCAACGCGCCGTCGCCGCGCGGCATGTCCATGCTGGTCAACATCTCCGGCACCAACCTCTCGACCGGCGACGTCGGCGGCGAGTTTGCCCGGGAACTGGAAAAGGAAGGCGTGGACGGCGGCGTTGATTTCGCGCTCGGCGAACTGCGCGGCATTTTCGGCGGCGAGGTGGACCGGCATTTCATCAAGGGCGACGCCACGCGCTGGGGCGGCGACCCGTTGTTTTACGGCTCCTACGCATCCGCCGAACCCGGCGCCTTTCAGGACCGGCGGCGGCTGCGCGCGGCGGTGGCCAAACGCATCTACTTCGCCGGGGAAGCGTGCAGCAACGCCGAATGGTCGACGGTGAACGGCGCGTATAAAACCGGCATCGCCGCCGCCGAACGGGTGCATCGAAGCCTGGGGTAGCCGGTAGCCCGGCTTCCACTGGCCGCTAACCGATGCTCAACCTGACGCTACCGCTGCTGGCCTACCTGTTCGGCTCCATCTCCTGCGCGATTATCGTGTGCCGGGTGATGGCGCTGCCGGATCCGCGCTCCGCGGGCTCAAACAATCCCGGCGCCACCAACGTGCTGCGCATCGGCGGCAAAAAAGCGGCGCTCATCACCCTCGCCGGGGACGCGCTCAAGGGCCTGCTGCCGGTGCTCGCGGCGGGCGCGCTCAGCGGCCATCCGCCGGTGATCGCGCTGGCCGGCGCGGCGGCGTTTCTCGGCCACCTCTACCCGGTATTCTTCGCGTTCAAGGGCGGCAAGGGCGTGGCCACCGCCGCCGGGGTGTTCACCGGTTTGAGCGTTCCCCTGGGCGCGATGCTGATGCTGGTGTGGCTGGGCGCGGCGCTGGTTTTTCGCTACTCGTCCCTGGCCGCACTGATCGCCTCGGCGGCGGCGCCGTTGTTGACGTGGTGGCTGCTGCCCGGGCCGGGCTACTTCGGGATGTCGCTGGTCATCGCCGCGTTGTTATTCTGGCGGCACCGGGAAAACATCCGCCGCCTGCGCGCCGGCGCGGAAAGCAAAATCCGCTTCACCGGCGGGGGGGAGTTGTAGAAATTGGCAATTCACGGACAAATGCGGACAGGTCGCGACCTGTCCCTACGCCGCCGCCACCGAACCACATAAAACTGGATTCCCGAATAGCGATGAAAAATATAGTCGCTGGCGCTCCTTATTTTTCTATCGTTCGGGAATGACGGCAAAGACGTAAGGAAGACAAAGGAAGCGGCTATGCATCGCCGCTAGGAGGCTGGATATCCGCAAATGCGGGTATGACACCGAGAGCGTGGCGACAACTCTGCGGTCATTCCCGAGCGTTAGTGTCCGTTGCCGCACAAGCGGCTTACGGACACTTGCGTACTCGGGAATCCAGTTCATCGCCACCCACCGCCGGTTTAATTCGGGAATTCGGGAATGGCGGCGGAGGGAGCCGGCGGCGTTCAGATATCCTCAAGGCTCCACCTGGGGCGGACGTCAAACTCGCCGTTGTGGTCGCGTTGACCCGGTTGCGTCATGGTCAGCCTGCGATAACCGGCGTAAGCGATCATCGCGCCGTTGTCGGTGCATAACTCCGGGCGCGGACAAAAAACCTCCACGCCGAGGCCGGCGGCGGCTTCCCGCAGGCGGCGGCGCAAGCGCGCGTTGGCGCCGACTCCGCCGGATACCACCAGGCGTTTGCGGCCGGTTTGCCGCAGCGCCCGCCGGCATTTGATCACCAGCGTCTCGACCACGGCGACCTCGAAGGCGAGGGCGAGGTCGGCGATGGTTTGCGGTTCCAGGGGATGCCGGGCGGCGGTGGTGCGGGCGTGGGTTTTCAGGCCGCTGAAACTGAAGTCGAGACCGGCGCGGTTGGTCATCGGGCGCGGAAACGAAAAACGCTCCGCGCGGCCACTGCGGGCGGCGGCGGCGATGGCCGGACCGCCGGGGTATCCCAGCCCCAGCAGTTTGGCGGTCTTGTCGAAGGCTTCCCCGGCGGCATCGTCCAGGGTTTGGCCGAGAATTCGGTAGGCGCCGACCGCTTGGACGTCCACCAGCAGGGTGTGGCCGCCGGACACCAGCAGCGCCAGCAGCGGCGCATCGGGCGGGTCGTCCTCCAGCATCGGCGCCAGCAGATGCCCTTCCAAATGATGCACCCCCAGCGCCGCAATCCCCCACGCCCGCGCCAGGCTCTCGGCCACCGAAGCCCCCACCAGCAGCGCACCGGCGAGGCCCGGCCCGGCGGTATAGGCGATGGCATCCGGCCTGACCCCGCCGTTGCGCGGATCGTTGAGCAAGTGGTCAATGAGCGGCAGCAGCGTCCGCAAGTGATCCCGCGCCGCCAACTCCGGCACCACGCCGCCGTAAGGTTTGTGCAACTCGACCTGGGTCGCCAGCGCGTGCGCCAGCAGCCCGGCCTCGCCGTCGTACACGGCGGCGCCGGTGTCGTCGCAGGAAGTTTCAATGCCGAGAACCCGCATCCGCTGATTTTACATTGTCCGTGCAAGCCGGTATGGTAATGCCATGATTGAAACGCATCCGCCCGTGGACGATTTCCCGCCGTTGGAAGCGGCCACCAAAGAGGGCCTGCTGGCCATCGGCGGCGACCTCGGCGAAGCGCGCCTGCTCAAGGCGTACCGCAGCGGCATCTTTCCGTGGTACGGCGCGGGCGAGCCGATTTTGTGGTGGTCGCCGGATCCGCGCTGCGTGATTTTTCCGTCACGGTTCAAGGCGTCGCGCAGCCTGAAAAAATCCATCCGCCAACGCGGCTTCCGCTTCACCCTGGACACCGCTTTTGAGCGCGTGGTCGGCGAATGTTCGGCGCCGCGCAACAGCGCACGAGACAACGGCAGCGACAACACCGGCGGCACCTGGATCACCGCCGAAATGGCGCGCGCCTACCTCGCGTTGCACCGCTCCGGCGTCGCCCATTCGGCGGAAATCCGCGAGCGCGGACGATTGGTCGGCGGCTTGTACGGCCTCGCCCTCGGCGGCGTATTTTTCGGCGAGAGCATGTTCAGCCGGGTGGGCGATTCATCCAAGGCGGCGCTGGCGTTGTTGATCGAGCAGTTGCTGGAATGGGATTTTCGCCTCATAGACTGCCAGGTCTCATCGCCCCACTTGCTGAGCCTCGGCGCCGAAGAAATCCCACGCGCCGAGTTCATCGCGCGCCTGCAATCCGCCCTCGCCCTGCCCGGCCAACCTGGGAACTGGTCGGCGGGTTCTCCCACGCGGGCGTCGTGAGCATTCAATCCCACCCCCCGAGATTGTGCCTTTCGGCGCCCCATCCGTGCCCGTACATCACGCCGGAAACCGCCTCCACGGTGCTGCTCGCCCCCGGCTACCCGATGGACAACGCGCTCTTCAGCGTCCTCCTCAAAGCCGGCTTCCGGCGCAGCGGCGAGACCATCTACCGCCCCCACTGCCGCAACTGCAACGCCTGCGTTTCGGTGCGCATCCCGGCGCGGGAATACCGCCCCAACCGCGCCCAGCGCAGAGCCTACGGCAAAAACCGCGACCTCCACACCACCATGATCCCGGCCACCTTCAACCGCGAACACTTCGACCTGTACTGCCGCTACCAGTCCTGGCGGCACAGCGGCGACCTCATGGATCATTCCGACCCCGGACTCTACCGGGAGTTTATGGTGGAGTCGTCGGTGGAGACCGTGTTCATCGAACACCGCCTCAAGCAAAAACTCGCCGCGGTGTCGGTATGCGACCTGCCCGACGACGGCATGTCCGCGGTCTACACCTTCTTCGACCCGGCGCTCAAAAACCGCAGCCTCGGAACCTACGCCATCATGAAACAAATAGACTACGTAAACGACATGCACCTCGACTGGCTGTACCTCGGCTACTGGATAGACGGCTGCAAAAAAATGGCCTACAAAACCAACTTCACGCCGATTTTCGGGTATGTTAACAAGGAGTGGCGGGTTATGCGGTTGTAAGAAAGTCCGCACTACGAATCAAATTAATACCTCTATTTCTTGACTCCGTCGCGTGTGATTAAACCACCCGCAAAACCAATTGCTGCGAATAGGATATTTGCTATTGACTGGGTTTCCAATTTATCGCCAGCAGCCAGCAAACCCGCAGTAGTTAGTACCAAGATTATCACTAATGTACTTGTCGTATAGCGGCCAAACCCGACTGTCTTTGTTTTGCAAAAAATGCATAATGCCGACAATCCAGTTACAAGTATCGCCAGCATTAACCAATAATTTATATTCATTTGGGTCTCCTATAGTTTAGTAAAACTAGATTATAACCGACAAACAAGAAATCGTCATTTTTTATAAACTATCAAGAAGTTCTTGCTTTTTCTGATCGTAATCTTCATCAGTTATAACACCGTCCGCCAATAACTTTTTCAACTGATTAAGTTTGTTGGTCACTTCGTCATAACTGCCATTAACAACTTGATTGCCTTCTCGGGGTATCTGTCCGGAAAATCCGGCGTTAACCTTGCTTTCCCATGCACTGCTCCATTCTTTAAGGGTTGATATGTATTTCACTTTAGCTTGATCCGTATAGTATCTGTCTTTGTGCCAATCACTAGAGTTCCAATCCGCATGAACTGGTGGGGTAAATCCTTCCAGTTCAGGATTAAACCCATAAGAAACTTGAACAAACCGGCTCTTGTTTGCTTTCCGGTATACTACGACCAGTGCATTTATAGGCACTTTAATATCGTTGGCTCTGACGTGTTTAATGAATTGTTTCCAATAGTCCATTGGATCTTTGCTCCACGTCATACGCCAGTGGTTAATACCCCAACAATCTTGTTTCCCTCCGTCCACACCGTCCTGATTTTTGCGCGCAACGATGTGTATGACATCGTCCCTGTTACAGAATTTACTGGGAAGGTATCCCCAAGAAGTATGATCATCAGGCGCTAATACCTCAACAAATTTTGAAAGTTGCCCCCCATCCGTTTGGATAAGAAAAGCATGATTAATAGTCTTCCCAATATTATTCGGTTGTTGTTGGTAACCCACAAGCTTCCATATCCCTTCCGGCAAAGGAATGTTGGTATTCCGTATACCGATAACAAACGAGTTCTGAAAGGTTTGCCCAATCTGATACTTGGGTACATTGTAGTTTGAAACCGATGAACATGCCGCCATAACTATCGTTATGACCAAGATAAGCAATATACGCATGGCTCTGTCCTCTGGTGAAAGTTAGACATAAACTCCCAACACTAGAACCAACGTAGGTTTTACTATCATCAGCAATAGTGCCAGGCCGTTGCCTTAACAAACACGAGAAGAACTCCCCGCTTATTTCCGAAGACAGCCTGGCCGGGCTATCCGTTGAAACGGTATTTTATTCACGAGAGACCCGGCATAGCGGATCGCGCTTGTTAAGGCAGGCGGAATACTAAACAATTAAATATTGGTTGTCAAACTTCCGTATGAGGTCATCACATTCTGGACAAATCGGGAATTCGCAGTGCGATGGCTTGTGTGGGCGTCAGGTAGCCCAATCCTTGGTGGGGGCGTTCGCAGTTGCGGGTCATCGGCAATCAGGCGGGCGTTGGGGCACGGCAGGTGGCGCAGGGCATAAAAAAAGCCGCCTTGCGGCGGCTTTTTACATTCTGCAATGTTGTACTTCAGTAATTTATTTGATGAACTTCGCCGCAAAAAACGCTATGCCGGAAACAATGGCGATTGTTGAAAGCGCAATTCTTACCACCCACTTCATCTGCGCCGAACTCTTCTCTATCGTATCATTTTGCATCTTCTGAATATCCTCTTTGGTGGCCAGATACTCTATGCGTGTTTCCACTGCGGACAAGCGCGACTCAATCGCCGACAATCGAGACTCCATTCCACCGCCACCACCGTCGCCACCGGAATTTACTGGAGTTTCCGGCTCCGGCCCGGTAACCACTTTCAAGGAATCCCGGCTCATTCCCCTTCCCCAATGGAGAGCCATTCCCAGAGCGCACGCGAGGCATACCCTGAGTAAGCACCATTCAACCTGAAAACAACACCCGAAGCGTCATTTATGCGGTCATCGCCCTTGATTCCAACTTTTATAGCAACCTTTTCTGAAATCTCGTCAGTACGCACCAAGAAAGACGTACTGCTGACCGCGTGGTTGTTCGGGTATTCTTTCTCGATTCGCTTGACAACTTCGTCGTTCTCATCCTGTAAAACGATGTTATGAAGGGCCATGGTAGTAACTCCTCTTGGTATGGTTTATGTTTAAATTAATTTGTCATATCGAGGCATTGTACCCCGGTGTCAAGTCTTTTCGCACCCCACGAAGAGCCAAAACACAAAGTTTTTTGCCAATTCTCCCTATTTTCACCAACTATCCCCTACAAACCCCGCCGCACCCACAAAACCTCCCCCACAATCTTCACCTGTATAGATTCACTAATTCACCGACAAGAATCGTTCATTTGTTGGGGAAGCGTTGATGCCCTGATGCAAGAATCACACCAAAGAGCATAACAACTACCCCCCATCTCCATCAAACCCCGAAGTAATCGGATACCGCCGGTCCTTGCCGAAAGCCCGCGAAGTAACCCGCACGCCCGGCGCGGCCTGGCGGCGTTTGTATTCGTTGGCGACTACCATCTTGATGACCCGGCGCACGGTTTCGGGGTCATGGCCTTCGGCGATGATTTGTTCCGCCGAGTGGTCGTGTTCGACGAATGCTTCGAGTATGGGGTCGAGGATTTCGTAGGGCGGCAAGCTGTCCCGGTCTTGCTGGTTGGGGGCGAGTTCCGCGGACGGGGGGCGGGTGAGGACGCGTTCGGGGATTACCGGCGGCCGGGTTTGGTCGTTGCGGTAGCGCGCCAGTTGGTACACCATCATTTTCGGGACGTCCTTGATGGCGGAAAATCCGCCGACCATGTCGCCGTACAATGTGGCGTAGCCGACCGCCATTTCGCTCTTGTTGCCGGTGGTCAGCACCATATAGCCGAACTTGTTGGACAGCGCCATGAGCAGCATGCCACGGCAGCGCGCCTGGATGTTTTCTTCGGTGGCGTCCGCGGGGCGGCCGGCGAACAATGGCTTGAGCTGGGCCATGGCGGACTGATACATCGGCTCGATGGGGATTACTTCGTAGCGAACGCCGAGGGTTTCGGCTTCGAGGCGGGCGTCTTCGAGGCTCATGTCGCTGGTGTGGCGCGAGGGCATCATTACCGCCGCCACGCGCTCTTTGCCGATGGCGTCCACGGCGATGGCGAGGCTCAGGGCGGAATCAATGCCGCCGGACAAGCCGAGCACCGCGCCCTTGAAGTTGTTTTTTTCGATGTAGTCGCGCACCCCCAGAACCACCGCGCGGTAGATTAACTCGGCGCCCCGCAGGCGCGGCTCGATGCGCCCGGCGGCGAATTTTCCGCGCCGGAAGACCACCGTCTCCAGGGTTTCGCGAAACGCCGGCAGGCGCGCCGCCACTTGCCCGTGGGCGTCCACCACCAGCGAAGAACCGTCGAACACCAGTTCGTCCTGGCCGCCCACCTGGTTGAGGTAGATCATCGGCAACTTGAAGCGGCGCGCTTTTTTCAGCACCACGCCTTCTTCTCTTTGATGCGCCTGTTCGTTGTGAAACGGCGAGGCGTTGATGGAGACGACGAGGTCGGCGCCGAGGTCGGCGAGCTGCCGGAGCGGGGCGGAGCGCCAGATGTCTTCGCACACGGTCAGGCCGACGCGCACGCCCTTGATGTCGGCGAACCCGGCTTCCCGGCCGGGGCTGAAATAACGTTTTTCGTCGAACACCGTGTAGTTCGGCAGGTGCCGTTTGCGATAGCGCGCCGGCACTTCGCCGTCGCTCAGCACCGACAGCGCGTTGAAAACCTTGCCGTTCTCCAACAACGGATGGCCGACGATCACCACGATGCCGCGCACCGTTGATTTCAGTTCTTCGAGGCGGCGCTCGCACTGCGCCAGGAAGTCGCGGCGAAACAGCAAGTCTTCGGGGGGATAACCGCTCACCGCCAACTCCGGAAAAATCACCACGTCGGCGGCGCATTCATCCCTGGCGAAGCGGCAGTGGCGGATGATCTTGGCGAGGTTGCCGGCCAGGTCCCCGACCGTGGGGTTGATCTGCGCCAGGGTGAATTTTATTTCGCCGGGCATTGTGAGGGGCGCGGACGGGTTATCCTGCTGCGGGCGGTTGTTCCTCGCCGTCCGCAGCGTCTTCATCAGCGTCATCACCGGCCTTGTTCTTGAGCAAGTACTTTGAGCACAACAGGCCGGCCTCAAACAACAGCCACACCGGAACCGCCAGTAGCGTCTGCGAAAAAATGTCCGGCGGGGTCAGCAGCATGCCCATCACGAAGGCGCCGATGATGATGTAGGGGCGTTTGGTTTTGAGTTTTTTCGCGGTGGTGACGCCCATGCGGATCATCAGCACGGTGGCCACCGGCACTTCGAAGGCGACGCCGAAAGCAAAAAACAGTTTCACCACGAAGCTGAGGTAGGCGTTGATGTCGGTCATCACCGCCACACCTTCGGGGGCGGTGCTGGTGAAAAATTTGAAGATGAGGGGGAACACCACGAAATACGCGAACGCGATGCCGAGGTAAAACAACATACTGCTGGACACTAGCAGCGGCATCACCAAACGCTTTTCGTGGGCGTACAGGCCCGGCGCCACAAACGCCCACATCTGGTACAAAAGGTACGGCACGGCGACCGCAAAAGCGCAGGCCAGGGCGAACTTGAACGGCACAAAAAACGGGCCGTGGGGTTCGGTGGAGATCATGCTGTTGCCTTCGGGCAGCACCAACATCAGCGGCCTGGCCAGCACTTCATACAAGTCGTTGGCGAACGGCGCCAGCAGCAGAAAAACCACCAGCACCGAGCCGATGCCGCGAATCAACCGGTCGCGCAACTCGACCAGGTGCGAGACCAGCGAGCCTTCGGCGTTTTCGTTGGGGTCGGTGTTCATAACAAAATGCGATTACATGCAAGCGCCGCAAGTGCTTTTATGCTCAAAGCCAATCGTTTCTTGTTTGTGCCTGGCATCTTCGAGAGAAAGCGGCCCATGCCATTGGTCATATTCTCGCGGGGGCGGTTTGCCGACGCGTTTTTGTCCTCGTCCGTGGTTGCAATGCGAACAGGTTGCCAGATGTATCTTGGTGGTTTTCTTTTTTTGATTAACATACACCCAATAATGTTTGTCTTTTTGGTCGCGTTTTTTCGCTACGGCGGTTTTTTTGGTTGTCGCCTTTTTTGTGGTTTTTTTCGCGGCGGTTTTTTTCACCGGTTTGGCTTCGGACGGCTCGCCCTTATTCAACGGCGACGCTTTCTCAAAAGACGACTTCAAGGACGCCGCCGCCTGCTCAACGTCGGCTTTGACGTCAGCGGACGCGCTGATTTTTTCGGTGGCGTCCTTGAACTCATCGCCGGCGCTCTGAAAGTCTTTTTTCAGGGCGGCGAGGTCGGCGACGTTCTGCTCGCGCAGTTCGCGGTCAATGTCGGTTTTGACGTCGCGCAACATCCTGCGGCCTTTTGCGACCCACAGGCCGGCGGTGTGCGCCGCCCCCGGCAGCCGTTCCGGGCCGATGATGATCAGGGCAACGACACCGAGCAGCGCCAGTTCCCAGAAACCGACATCAAACATGGTTGCGCGACGGTTACGGCGGACGGGGTCAGGAGGTTTTGCCGTCGCC
The DNA here is from genome assembly GCA_965212085.1 of Candidatus Poriferihabitaceae bacterium. Classification (GTDB taxonomy): domain Bacteria; phylum Pseudomonadota; class Gammaproteobacteria; order Arenicellales; family Poriferihabitantaceae; genus JAHRAW01. The sequence continues at coordinate 1,270,285 of OZ243042.1, forward strand.
CTGGTTGGCGGCCGTCTCTCCGGTTTTCGCGGAGGCCCCCCCGGCTTGCCCGCCCTGCCCGGCCCCCCCGGCCTGTTCGCCGGCGCCGAGTTCTTCGGTGGCCGCCTGCGCGGCGGTTTCGGCTTTTTCTTCAGTCACCGCCTTTTTGAAACCCTTGATGGCGCCGCCGAGGTCGCCGCCGAGGTTTTTGAGTTTCTTGGTGCCGAACAACAACAATACGATCACCAGAATGATCAGCAACTGCCAGATGCCAATGCCGCCTATGCCCATAATCTTGTCCCCGCTTTTGTGACTGGAATGTGCGTAGTGTACCGGAATCGGCGGTTTGATAGAAGCCGCCCCGGCAACGGGCAATGCCGCAATGCGCCGGTCAGGGGCCGATGACAACCGGCACGGTTTTGCTCAATACCGTGGCCGTGATGCGCCGCTTCTCGGCGCGCGCCGGTTTGAAATTGACCGCGTAATAGAGGATCTGGCTGTCGCTCAATGACCAGAAACGGCCGCGATGGTCGGGCTGGCCGGGGTCCATTCCATCTTTTTGGTTCCATTGCAAACCGTTGTAGGACCACGCGCCGATGATCTGCACCGTGGCGGAATACATCAGCAGCACAACCAGCAGGGCGCGCGCCCAGCGCATGGCGAAGGCCTTGTCAAGGACGGGAATCAGCGACAGCGCAAGGAAGACGCCGGCGTCAACGATGGGGCGCGGCCCGTAAGCCGCACCGCCCCACCAGTCAAACCATTTGGCGGCGGTGATCAACATCGCCACGGCGGCTATTTGCAACGGGATGAGCGGAGCAAGCCCGGCAAGCCCGGTAAGCCCGGTAAGCGACGCAAACTTGCGCGGATCTTTCCACAGCATCCGCCACTGCATCGCCATACCGGCAAAACCGAGCAGTAGCAACGGCGAGTAAAAAAGCAGTCCGCGCGAAGGGCTGAACAACAGGCCGCCGAGGCCGTGTACCACCGGGGTTCGCCACATTCCCCCCGGTTCGCCGCTTTTCGCCGCCAGGGATTCCGCCGCAACGCCCTGCGCGAAGGTGAAGGGGCTGCCGAAGTAGTAGTCGTTATACAAATATACGGCGACGGCAAACGGCAATGCGCCGAGCATGTATGTGAGCGCGTCGCGCCGCGCCACGACCACAAAATACAAGCCCACGCAGAGCGCGGCAAAGACCCCGGTCGGACGACACAGCACCGCCATCCCCAGCGCCGCGCCGCAATACAACGGAAAGTTTTTGCGCTCCGCCGAACCGAACAGAAACCAGGCGCCGAGGGCCAGAAAGAACAGGTGCGGGGTCTGCTGCCACAACCCCTGGCTACTGATACTCCACGCGCAACTGCCAAGCCCGAATGTCAGCGCGCCGAACAGCGCCAACCCGGGGGACGCGAAGCGGCGTAGCGACAGAAAAATCAACACGCTTGCCAACGCGACCAGCAACCCGGCCAGCAGTTTCGCGCCGTGCCACCACAGGTAATGATTGGCGGCGACGTCGCCAAACAGATTGAGCAGCGCGTAGAACGGCAGCGCGGTCAACGCGGCGCCGGCGCCGAACACGCTCACATATTGGCCGGGGCGCCGGCTTTCAACCAGGTAATACGGCGGGCTTGGTTTTATTTTGCCGCTTTCATACAACGCGGTGGTCTCCCGGTCCCAGCGGTGGATTCGCGCCCACTTGCCCTCCGCGCCCGGCTCTTGCAACACCCAGAAAAACTCCTGCGGCGCCTGCTTCGGGGTTACGGCGAACGAATGATTCTTCAGCAGGTTGACGCTGATGATCATGTTTGATTTCTGATCGTTCCCGTAAAAAGGGTCGCCGTTGATCGTGTACGCGCCGAAACAAACGAGGAACAACCACACCGGCCACGTTGCCGGCTTCAGGAAAAAATCGGCGACGCGCCGGAAAGCGGCGGGGTTGGCCGTGGTTCGGGCCGCGGTTTGAGCCGCCGTTCGGGGCACGGTTCGGGCCGCGCTTTTGCGATTTTTTCGGCGGCTGGATTTTGGTTTTGCCATGCCGTGCTCAGGATGATTGCGACCGGTAAATTTGGCCGGGGTCTTTCAACACCGGCTCCACTTCGCGCCATTCGTCCCCGTTCTTGTTCTCGTTCTCGTTCTCGTTCTCGTCCTTATGGTAACGGCGAAAAAAGCAGTTGTGGCGGCCAGTGTGGCAAGCGATGCCGCCGATCTGCTCGACCTGCATCAGCACCACATCGCCGTCGCAGTCAATGCGAATCTCCTTCAAGGTTTGCGCGTGCCCGGATTCTTCGCCCTTGCGCCACAATTTTTGCCGGGAGCGCGAATAATACACCGCGCGCCCCTCGGCGATGGTGGCGGTCAACGCCTCGCGGTTCATCCACGCCACCATCAAAACCTTGCCGCTATGCTGTTCCTGGGCGATGGCGGGCACCAGCCCGCCGGCATCCCACTTGATTTGTTTCAGTGCTTCTTCGTTCATTTTCGGATTCCCGTTTGCCTGTGTTGTCTGTGGTTAGAGCCGGACTTCGATACCCCGGTCGGCCATGAACCGCTTGGCCTGCGCCACCGTGTACTCGCCGAAGTGAAAAATGCTGGCCGCCAGCACCGCGTCTGCGCCGCCGCTGAGCACGCCGTCGGCGAGGTGTTGCAACCCGCCGACGCCGCCGGAGGCGATCACCGGAACGCTCGCGGCGTCGCTGACCGCCCTGACCAGTTCAAGGTCAAAGCCGTCGCGGGTGCCGTCGCGGTCCATGCTGGTGACCAGCAACTCGCCAGCCCCCAGTTCCACCATCCTGCGCGCCCACTCAATGGCATCCAGGCCGGTGGGTTTGCGCCCGCCGTGGGTGTGGATTTCCCAGCGCGGAGCGGTGGCGGCGTCATCGGCGGCGTCGGTATCGTTGGCATCGTCGGCATCAGCAACGCGCTTGGCGTCAATGGCCACCACGATGCACTGGTTGCCGAAATGGCCGCTGGCCTCGCGGACAAACGCCGGGCGTTGCACCGCGGCGGTGTTGATGGAAACTTTATCGGCGCCGGCGCGCAGCAATTTTCGCACGTCTTCGAGGCGGCGGATGCCGCCGCCGACGGTGAGCGGAATAAAGACCTCGCCGGCCACCTGCTCGACCACGCCGATGAGGGTGTCGCGGGCATCGGAACTCGCGGTAATGTCGAGGAAGGTGATTTCGTCGGCGCCCTGGCGGTCGTAGCGGCGCGCCACTTCCACCGGGTCGCCGGCGTCCACGATGTCCACGAAGCGCACGCCTTTCACCACCCGCCCGGCGTCCACGTCGAGACAGGGAATGATTCGTTTGGCGAGCGCCATCAATGTGCCTGGCTGAAAACCGATTGCCGGCGGCGGCCCGTTACAGGCCGAAAGCGCCGTGCCCGGCGATTTGGTCGGCGGCCTTCTGCCCTTCGGCAAAGTCCAGCGTGCCCTCGTAAATAGCGCGCCCGGTAATCGCGCCGACGATGCCGGAGCCGGACGTTTCGGCGAGCCGCTTGACGTCTTCGATGTTGCGGATGCCGCCGGCGGCGATCACCGGGATATTGACCGCTTCGGCGAGTTTGAGGGTGGCTTCGACGTTGACCCCCTGCATCATGCCGTCTCGGGCGATGTCGGTGTAGATGATCGCCTCGACGCCGTCGGATTCAAAATGCTGGGCCATGTCAACGACCTCGTGGCGGGACAGTTTCGACCAGCCTTCGGTGGCCACCTTGCCGTCTTTGGCGTCCAGGCCGACGATAACGTGGGTTGGAAATTCCACGCACAAGTCGCTGATAAAGTGCGGCTCGGCGACCGCGCGCGTGCCGATGATAACGTAGCGCACCCCGGCCTGAATGTAGACCTCCACCACCTCTTCGCTGCGGATGCCGCCGCCCACCTGAATCGGCAGGTCGGGATAGGTTTCAGCGATCCGGTGTATGACTTCGGCGTTGACCGGCTCGCCACTGAACGCGCCGTCGAGATCAACGATGTGCAACCGCCTCGCCCCGGCCTCCACCCAGCGCGTGGCCACCGCCAGCGGGTCGTCGGAAAACACCGTGGCGTCGTCCATAACGCCCTGGCGCAGGCGCACGCATTTGCCTTCCTTGAGGTCAATGGCGGGAATCAGCAGCATGGTCGCGCCTCAGGCCCTCAAGCCGCCCCGTCCCAGTGGACGAAATTTTCCAGCAGCCGCAGCCCGGCGCGCTGGCTTTTTTCGGGGTGAAACTGGGTGGCGAACAAGTTGTCCCGGGCCGCCGCCGCAGTGAACGCGCCGCCGTATTCACATTCGCCGACCACCTCCGCGCCCTGCTCACTGTCCACGAAATAACTGTGCACGAAGTAGAACCGCCGGCGGTCGTCAATGCCGTCCCACAATGGATGGTCGCGGGTGTGGCGCACGCGATTCCAGCCCATGTGGGGGACTTTGAGTTTGCCGTTGCCATTGCCGCCGCCGCTACCGTTGCTTGGCCGACCGCCGGCAAAATGCCGGACCGTGCCGGCGAAAAGCCCGAGGCCGGGGGTGCCGCCGTTCTCCTCGCTGCGCGTGTACAACGCCTGCAAGCCGAGGCAGATGCCCAGCACCGGGCCCCGCTCAAGCCGGCCCATAACCGCCGCGCGCAGTTCGGGGTTGGCGTTCAGTTGCTTGACCCACGCGCCGAGCGCGCCCTGGCCGGGCAGGATCAGGTGCCCGGCGGCGGCGATCACCGCCGGTTCATCGCTGATGCTCACTTGGCACTTGACGCGGGCAGCGGTGCCGGTGCCGGCGCAAACGTGCTCCACCGCCTTGCTCACGGAACGCAGGTTGCCGGTGCCAAGATCAACGATGACAATGCTGGACATTATCGTGAAACGGCGCGATTTCCGCCGCAGCACGCGCCGTCAGAGCGCGCCCTTGGTGGAGGGAACGCCCGGCATCCTCGGATCGCGCTCCGCCGCCATGCGCAAGGCGCGGCCAAACGCCTTGAAGATGGTCTCGGCGATGTGATGGGAATTGACGCCGCGCAGGGTGTCAATGTGCAAGGTAACCTGGGCGTGGTTGCAGAAGCCCTGGAAAAATTCGTGAATCAGGCCGGTGGCGAAACGCCCGATCATGGCGTCGGGAAAGTCGGCGCGCATCTTGAGCAGCGGCCGCCCGGAAAAATCCACCACCACCCGGCTCAGGGCCTCGTCCAGCGGCACGTAGGCGTGGCCGTAACGGCGCACGCCCTTCTTGTCGCCCAGGGCTTGAAACACCGCCTGGCCGAAGGTGATGCCGATGTCCTCCACGGTGTGGTGGTCGTCCACCCGCAGATCCCCTTCGGCCTTGACCTCAAGATCAACGACCCCGTGCCGCGCGACCTGGTCGAGCATATGTTCAAGGAACGGCACCCCGGTATCCAGCCGGGCGTCGCCGCCCCCGTCGAGGTTCACCGCCACGGAAATTTCGGTTTCCCGCGTGGCGCGAGTGATTTGGGCTGTTCGGTCAGTCATGCCGGAGAGGGCCGGAGTGGCCAGGTCAATAGGGTGCGGTCAGCGTGGAATACGGAGAACGGCGCAAGGCCTTTGGGGCGAGTGTACAGGGAATTCGGGGGGGTTGACAACCGCTTGGCGTGGCGCAATACGTCATTTGAGCCACACCAGTGTCATTCTCGCAAAAAGCCCGCCCCTGGCTTGAATGGGGGTGGGTTTGCGGGGCGCGTGACGCGCATTTGCGGGGGCAGGGGGAGGGACCCCCGCAGACCCCCCTTGCGGCGCGGGAAAACATCCTGTTTTCAGCGCCGCCGTGCGCGTCCTGCGCACGCCGAAGTCAGCGGCTACGCCGCCGGTTGGACGGCGACAGAGGCGTCAGGGTGGACAGCGGAAATGGCGGAGTATTGCGGTTTTGAGGCTGGATTCCCGAGTACGTAAGTGTCCGTAAGCCGGTACGCGGCAACGGACACTAACGCTCGGGAATGACGACAGAGTTGTTGCCACGCTCTCGGTGTCATACCCGCATTTGCGGGTAGTAGGGACAGGTCGCGACCTGTCCCTACGCGGGTGCTGTTGCCGTTGCTAATCGGTCCGGCGATAGCCGGCTGTCGCGCACAGGGATGTGCGCGCGGCGCTGGAAACAGGAGTTTCCCCGCGCCGCAAAGGGGGGCGCGGGGGGTCTCCCCCCCGCAAACGCGCGTCACGCGCACCCGGCGGGCGGCGTAATTCAAGATATAATCCCCGGTTTCACCGCCCCGTTTGAGGGGGCATTTCAGTCAGGCATCGCAGTGTTGCTTATCAAATCGTTTTTTCAGTGGCTCGAAGGGTTGTGCGATCCGTTTCCGCCGCCGCAGCCGGACAAGCCGCCGGAAAGCCTGTCGGGGTTTGTGCTTCACTACGCCAAACCGTTCTGGCCGCTGCTGCTGGCGAGCGCCATCTTGTCAACGATCATCGCGTTGATTGAGGTATCACTGTTCGCGTTTGTCGGCAGTTTGGTGGACTGGTTGTCAACTTCGGAGCGCGAGACCTTCTGGGCAACCTACCGCTACCAACTGCTCGGCGTCGGCGCGGTGGTGCTGGTGCTGCTGCCGCTGCTCAAGTTTTTTTACGAGGGCGTGGTTCATCAAGGAATGCTCGGCAACTTCGCCATGCGCACGCGCTGGCAGGCGCACCGTTATCTGCTGCGCCAAAGCATTGAGTTTTTTCAGAACGATTTCGCCGGGCGGGTCGCCGCCAAGATGATGCAGACTTCGCTGGGGGTGCGCGAGGCGGTCATCAAGGTTACCGAGGTGTTGTTGTACGTGGCGGTTTATTTTACCGGCGCGGTGATACTGTTCGCTTCCAGCGACCTGCGGCTGACCGCGCCGATGGTGCTGTGGCTGGGCGGGTATCTGCTGGCGGTGCGCTACTTCGTGCCACGGCTGCGCGAGGCGTCCATGGAGCAGGCCGAAGCGCGCTCGATGGTGACCGGGCGCGTGGTGGACAGCTACACCAACATCACCACCGTCAAAATGTTCGCCCACGCCGATCACGAGGACCGCTACGCGCGCGAGGGAATGGACATTTTTCTCGACACGGTGTACCGGCAGATGCGCCTGGCGACGCTGCTGACCACCACGCTGACCTGCATGAACGGCTTCCTGCTGTTTTCCGTGGCCGCGACTGCGATATGGCTGTGGCAGTTGAACGCGGTCACCGCCGGCGCCATCGCCTTTGCGGTGGGGCTGGTGTTGCGGCTGCAGGGGATGTCGCAGTGGATCCTGTGGGAAATCGCCGGGCTGTTTGAAAACATCGGCATCATCCAGGACGGCATCAACACCATCTCACGGGAGATCGCCATTACCGACGACCACGGTGCCAAAAACCTGGCGGTGGACGGCGGCCAAATCCGCTTTCAGGACATCCACTTCAACTACGGCGACCCCAACCCCGGCGGCTTCCAGGGCCGGCACGATGGCCAACACAAGGGCGTGATCACGGGCATGACCCTGAGCGTCGCCCCCGGCGAGAAAATCGGCGTGGTCGGGCGTTCCGGCGCGGGCAAATCCACGCTGGTCAGCCTGCTGCTCCGGTTCTACGACCTGGAGCAGGGCAAAATTCTGGTGGACGGCCAGGACATCGCCCAAGTGACCCAGGACAGTTTGCGCGCGCATATCGGCATGGTGACCCAGGACACTTCGCTGCTGCACCGCTCGGTGTTCGACAACATTTGCTACGGCAGCTCCGGCGCCGGCCTTGACGCGGTCTGCGCCGCCGCCAAAAAAGCGCGCGCCCACGACTTCATCCTCGACCTCAAGGATTCCCGCGGGCGCAAAGGCTACGAGGCCCACGTCGGCGAGCGCGGCGTCAAACTGTCCGGCGGCCAGCGCCAGCGTATCGCCATCGCCCGGGTGCTGCTGAAAAACGCGCCGATCCTGATTCTCGACGAGGCCACCAGCGCCCTCGATTCCGAAGTGGAAGCGGCCATTCAGGAGAGCCTGTACAATCTCATGGAAGGCAAAACCGTGATCGCCATCGCCCACCGCCTGTCCACCATCGCCGCCATGGACCGGCTGGTAATTATGGACCTCGGCAAAATCGTCGAGCAGGGAACCCACGAGCAACTGCTCGAAAACCGCGGCTTGTACGCGGAACTGTGGGCGCGGCAGTCCGGCGGCTTCCTGGTGTGCCACGAACCGCCGGCGCGCGCGGCGATGGGATTATAACCGATGCCCGGACGCCGGTTTTTCCGTTACAATGCGGCCAACGATAATCGCAATTACCACAATTACCAATGGGGGACGACATGACCAAAAAATCCAACCCGGCCAAAGCCGGCAAAATCAAAAACTCGTACTACGAATCCGAACTGGCGCGCTTGCAGATTGAACTGGTGGTGCTGCAAGAGTGGATCAAAAAGGAGGGCTTGAAAGTCATCGTCCTTTTCGAAGGCCGCGACGCAGCCGGCAAAGGGGGCGTCATCAAGCGCATCACGCAAGTACTGAACCCGCGCGTATGCCGCGTATCCGCGCTGCCGGCGCCGACCGAACGGGAAAAAACCCAGTGGTACTTCCAGCGTTACACGGAGCACCTGCCGGCCGCCGGGGAGATGGTATTGTTCGACCGCAGTTGGTACAACCGCGGCGGGGTCGAGCGCGTGATGGGTTTTTGCACGAATACCGAATACCAGGAATTCATGCGCTCCTGCCCGGAGTTTGAACGCATGCTGGTGCGCAGCGGCATTCAGCTGATCAAATACTGGTTCTCGGTGAGCGACGACGAACAGGAAAAACGCTTCCAGGCCCGCCGCCTGGACCCCACCAAGCAGTGGAAACTGAGCCCCATGGACATCGAATCCAGAAACCGCTGGGTGGAATATTCCAAAGCCAAAGACGACATGTTCGCCCACACCGACATCAAGCAGGCGCCGTGGTACGTGGTGGACGCCGACGTAAAAAAACACGCCCGGCTGAACTGCATACACCACCTGCTGAGCATGATCCCCTACCAGGACATGAAAACCGAAAAAGTAAAACTCTCAACGCGCAAAAAACAAGGCGCGTACGTGCGCCCGCCGATGTCGGACCAGACTTTTGTGCCTTCGGTTTATCCTTGAGTGTTGCTTCCTGTCAGGGATGATGCGAACAAATATGCAAAACCACCCGTCATTCCTGTAGAAGGTCGGCGTTCAGCGTTCAGCGTTCAGTACAACGCCGAAACATACAACGCGAGTTCCCTGATTTGTTGGGCTGACAGCGGGAAGGCGATCGGGTTCATGATCGGATCTTTGCGCGCCCCGGATTTGAACGCCAGCAGTTGCGCTTCAATGTAGGCGGCGTGCTGGCCGGAGAGGCGTGGAAAGGCCGGGGGGATGCCGATGCCGGAGGGGCCGTGGCAGCCCATGCAGGCCGGGATGTTGTAGGGCTTGTAGCCGCCCCGGTAGATTTTGCCCCCGGCCAGCGCGGCTTCTTCCTGTTCCGGGGTGATGGCGCCTTTTTGGCTTTCAAGGCTACTGTAGTAGGCGTCCAGATTGGCCATGTCCTGCGCGGAAAGGGCGGCGGCCATCCCCGCCATGACCGGGTTCTGGCGTTCCCCGGACTGGTATTTGGCCAGTTGCGCGGCGATATAACCGGGCACCTGGCCGGCGAGGTTGGGGAACTGGTCGGTGGCGCTGTGGCCGTCTGCGCCGTGACACGCCGCGCAGGTTGCCGAGGCCGCCTTGCCGGCTTCCACGTCGCCGGCCTGGGCTGCGGATGCGCCGGCAAGAAGCCAGGCGGCGCCCACGCCCACGCCCATTAACGAAAACGAAATCGAAATCGAAAACGAAATCAAAAAACGAGTCATCTGATTTACCTTGTTATGCGCCTTGTATTTCATTCGGTTATTTTCCCCGTGCGCCCGGCGGAGCGCGTAAAATCAAAGGCGCATTATACCAACATTCCCCCGCAAAAACTTGACCAGCATTGATTTCACCCGCGCCGCCTACGCCCTCGCCGCCCACCGGCAAGACCAGTGGCCGCCGGATGCCGGCGCCGAGGTCGCGTTTGCCGGGCGTTCCAACGTCGGCAAGTCCAGCGCCATCAACGCCATTACCAACCAGCAGCGGCTGGCCCGCACCAGCAAGACCCCGGGGCGCACCCGGCAGATCGTGTTTTTCGACCTCGATGCCGAGCGCCGGCTGGTGGATTTGCCGGGCTACGGCTACGCCAAGGTGCCCCACCACCTGCGCCAACACTGGGAGCGGCTCCTGACCGACTACCTGACCCGGCGCGCGTGCCTGAAGGCGCTGGTGGTGCCCATGGACATCCGCCATCCGCTCACCGACCTTGACCGGACCATGCTCCGCTGCTGTTGGGAAATCAGCCTGCCGGCGCACATACTCCTGACCAAGGCCGACAAGTACAAACGCGGCCGGGCGGCCAACGCGCTGCAACAGGTACGCAACCACCTGAAAGACCAGCCCGAAACCACGGTGCAGTTGTTCTCGGCGGTGAACAGGCAGGGCGTCGAAGAAGCCGGCGAAGTGATCGCCGAGCGGTTGTTGGGGCAGGTCATTCCTGTCGCGCGGGAGTGATGGCAAAGGCTATGGTGTACATGCGCGCATGTACACTGCGACACCGCGAGCCATGCCACATTCCAACCGCGCAACGGCGATATTTGCTACTATCCGGGGCCGAGGATCAGCGGACGCGCCGCTATGACCATGCTTGAAGGGATCCACAACACCGTGCCGTGGCGCGATTACTTCGCGCTCTGCAAGCCCAAAGTCGTGGCGCTGATTTTGTTCACCGCGCTGGTGGGGATGTTCCTGTCCACCGACGGCTGGATGCCGTTCAACGCGTGGTTCTGGGGGTTGACCGGCATCGCCCTCGCGGCCTCCGCCGGGGCGGCGCTCAATCACTGGGTGGACGAGGAAATAGACGCGCGCATGGAGCGCACCCGCGACCGCCCGCTGCCCACGGGCAAAATCAGCGGCCGCCGGGCGGTGGCCTTTGCGCTGGCGCTGGCGGCGTTGTCCATGGCGGTGCTGCTGACCTTCGTGAACGCCCTGACCGCGGCCCTGACCTTCGCCTCGATGGTCGGCTACGCGGTCATCTACAGCATGTTCCTGAAGCGCTCGACGCCGCAGAATATCGTGCTCGGCGGCGCCGCCGGGGCGGCCCCGCCGGTGCTCGGCTGGACCGCGGTGACCGGCGAGATTCACGGCGAGGCGCTATTGTTGTTCCTGATCATCTTCGTGTGGACGCCGCCGCATTTCTGGGCGCTGGCCATCAAGCGCGTGGACGACTACGCCAAAGCCGGCGTGCCCATGCTGCCGGTGGCCTACGGCATCGCCTTTACCAAACTGCACATTTTGTTGTACGCGATTTTGCTGGTGGTGGTGACCCTGATGCCGTTCGTGGTGCTGATGAGCGGCGTCATCTACCTGGCCGGCGCCATCGCCCTCGGCATCGGCTTCCTCTATCACGCGGTCAAACTGTACCGCGCCGAAGGCGACCAACACGCCATGAAAACCTTCGGCTACTCGATTTTCTACCTGAGCGCGCTGTTCGCGTTTCTGCTGCTCGACCATTACGCGCGGATTTTTATACGGGCGTTTATCCTCGACTGAGCGCGGATGCCATGCGCCGGTCCGGCCATAGCAACCATGAGAACCCGCCCGCCGGAGTCGCCTCCGGGGGCATGATTTGTGCGGGTGTTCGCGGGCCTGGTTGTGCGGTATGGGGCGCGGTGCGGCTTCTGTTGGCCACCGCCGCCTGAAAATGACCCGCCGGCGGCTTTCACCGGGGCGGCAAATTTGGTATCCTGTGGGCGGATATGGTTACGGATATTGGGCTATAATCCGGGCTTCCGGCCACCATTTGGCACTGGCTACCGGATGAACCCTACATCTTTTACATAACTGCCGGCGGGGATATTAACGCAATGAACTTACCTCAACGAACCGTGCGCGCATTGGCGGGCCTGTTGCTCTCATTGTTCGCGTTGCTCCTGCTGCTACCGCCGCCACTGTTGGCGGACTGGGAAGTGAACCTGCCCCGGGGCGTCTCCGAGATCAGCCACGAAGTCTATGATATGCATATGATGGTTTTGTACATCTGCGCGGTCATCGGCGTGCTGGTGTTCGGCGCGATGTTTATCAGCATCCTCAAGCACCGCAAATCCCTCGGCGTTACGCCGGCGACTTTCTCCCACAGCACCACCGCGGAAATTATCTGGACCGTCATCCCGTTTTTGATCCTGGTCGGCATGGCGATACCGGCGGCCAAGGCGTTGATCAAAATGGAGGACACCAGCAACTCCGAACTGACCATCGAGGTCACCGGCCACCAATGGAAATGGGAGTACGCCTACCCGGAGCAAGGCATACGCTTTTTCAGCAACCTCGGCGAAAAAAGCCGCGAAGCCCGGGCCCGGGATTCCGGCATTGACCCGCACACCGTGGACAACTACCTGCTCGAGGTGGACAACCCGCTGGTGCTGCCGGTGGGCAAGAAGGTGCGCATCCTGCTGACCGCCAGCGACGTCCTGCACGCTTGGTGGGTGCCGGATTTCGCCATCAAGAAGGACGCCGTCCCCGGCTTCATCCGCGAGATGTGGACGGTCATTGACGAGCCCGGCACCTACCGCGGCCAGTGCGCGGAGTTGTGCGGCAGGGATCACGGCTTCATGCCCATCGTCGTGGAAGCGGTGTCCGACGCACAATTCGATGCGTGGGTGGGCGTACAACTGGCGGCGGCTGAAGCCGAAGCCGGTTCGGCGGACCGCGAATGGTCGGCCCAGGAACTGCAAGACAAGGGCCAGGCGGTGTACGGCACCGCTTGCCTCGCCTGCCACCAAGCCAACGGCCAGGGGATTCCGGGCGTGTTCCCGGCACTGGACGCGGGCAAAATCAGCCTGGAAGATCATCTCGCCATCGTCCTCAACGGCAAACCCGGCACCGCCATGCAAGCCTTCGGGGCGCAGTTGAGCGACGTTGATATTGCCGCGGTGATTACCTACGAGCGCAATGCGTGGGGGAATGACAGCGGCGATGTGCTGCAGCCGAGCGCGGTCAAGGCGGCGCGGTGATGCGTAATTCAAGAGCGTAATACGATGGCCACATTTACCGCGTACTCCCATGAGTTTGTCAAAGAGCTCACTGATGCGGGCATGCCTGAGAAGCAAGCCGAAGTTGTCGTGCGTCAGCAGGCTGAAATTATTGACCATAATTTGGCAACCAAAAATGATTTGAAATTGTTAAGAAACGATCTGGAATTGTTAAGAAACGATCTAAAAAAAGATATGGCGTTGCTAAAAAAGGACCTGATTATAAAACTGGGCTGCATAATCGTTGGCGGCTGGGTGGCTACGATTGGCATTATTCTCGGCTTTTTGCCCATGATGTTGCGATAAAAAACGGCAAACGCAAAAATTTTTTTGTTCTCCAACAATGAACCGACTCACCAACCCGCGCGCAGTAAATCCTTGACGAGGGAAATCCAATGAACGCCTACGCCACCACCGCCGACCACGCCCACGACGGCCACGATCACCACGGCCCCGCGCCCGGTTTGATGCGCTGGGTCACCACCACCAACCACAAGGACATCGGCACGTTGTACCTGTGGTTTTCGCTGATCATGTTTTTCATCGGCGGCTTCATGGCGCTCATCATCCGCGCCGAACTGTTCCAGCCCGGTTTGCAGATCGTCGACCCCCACTTCTTCAATCAGATGACCACCATGCACGCGCTGGTGATGATTTTCGGGGTGGTGATGCCGGCGTTCGTGGGGCTTGCCAACTGGATGGTGCCGATCATGATCGGCGCGCCGGACATGGCGCTGCCGCGAATGAACAACTGGAGTTTCTGGATTCTGCCGTTCGCCTTCGGCCTGATGCTGTCCACATTGTTCATGGAAGGCGGCGGGCCGGCGGCGGGTTGGACCTTGTATCCGCCGTTGTCGCTGCAGGGCGGCGACAGTTTGCCGTTCGTGATTTTTGCCATCCACATGCTCGGCGCCTCAAGCATCATGGGCGCGATTAACATCATCGCCACCATCATGAACCTGCGCGCGCCGGGCATGACCTATATGAAGATGCCGTTGTTCGTGTGGACCTGGTTCATCACCGCCTACCTGCTGATCGCGGTGATGCCGGTGCTCGCCGGGGCGGTCACCATGCTGCTCACCGACAAGTTTTTCGACACCAGTTTTTTCAACGCCGCCGGCGGCGGCGACCCGGTGCTGTTCCAGCACATCTTCTGGTTCTTCGGCCACCCCGAAGTCTATATCCTCATCCTGCCGTCCTTCGGCCTGGTCTCGGAAATCATCCCGACCTTTTCGCGCAAGCCGTTGTTCGGCTACACCTCCATGGTCTACGCCACTTCAAGCATCGCCTTTTTGTCGTTCATCGTCTGGGCGCACCACATGTTCACGGTCGGCATGCCGCTGGTCGGCGAGTTATTTTTCATGTTCACCACCATGCTCATCGCGGTGCCCACCGGGGTCAAGGTTTTCAACTGGGTGTCCACCATGTGGCGCGGCGCGCTGACCTTTGAAACCCCGATGCTGTTCGCCCTGGGGTTCGTGGTGATGTTCACCATCGGCGGATTTTCAGGCTTGATGCTGGCCATGACGCCCATTGATTTCCAGTACCACGACACCTATTTCGTGGTCGCCCACTTCCACTACGTGCTGGTGCCCGGCGCGATTTTCGGCATCATCGCCGGCGTCTATTACTGGCTGCCGAAGTGGACCGGCAACCACTACAACGAGACCCTCGGCAAGTGGCATTTCTGGCTGTCCACGATCTTCGTCAACGTGCTGTTTTTCCCCATGCACTTCGTCGGCCTCGCCGGCATGCCGCGCCGCATCCCCGACTACGCGGTGCAGTTCACCGACTTCAACGCCATCGCCTCGGTGGGCGCGTTCGGTTTCGGCTTCGCGCAAATCCTGCTGCTGGTGCTGGTGGTGCAGTGCATTCGCGGCGGCGAAAAAGCCGGCGACCGCGTATGGGAAGGCGCCCACGGTTTGGAATGGACGCTGTCTTCGCCGCCGCCCTATCATTCGTTCTCGCCGCAGCCGGTGATCAAGTAACGATGAAGCCGGCGACCCCGACCATGTCCCCCGAAGTCAAGCGCACCGTGATCATCTTGTTCGCGGTGGCCCTGGCGTTTTACCTCGGCTTCATCTTCATGAGCATCACCGCCGCCTCCGCCGCCCAATGAAATCCAAACTCAAACCCCAAACCAAAACCGCCGCATTGTTCCTGATCCCGGTGCTGATGTTCGGCTTCGGTTATTTGATGGTGCCGATCTACGACGTGTTCTGCGAACTCACCGGCTTGAACGGCAAGACCGGCAGCACCACGGTTCAACACGTCGAGCGCATGCGCGTTGACGAGTCGCGCCTCATCAAGGTCGAGTTCATGGCCAACCTCAACCGCGACACGCCCCTCGACTTCGCGCCGGCGGCAAGGAGCATGATGGTGCACCCGGGCAAAACCTATCAGGCCGCGTTCCGCGCGCGCAACCGTGCCGCCACCACCATGACCGGCCAGGCGGTGCCCAGCGTATCGCCGTCCAAAGCGTCCGCGCATTTCAACAAAACCGAATGTTTTTGCTTTGGCCGCCAGGTTTTCCAAGCCGGCGAAACCCGCGACCTGCCGCTGGTGTTCGTCATTCACCCCGACCTGCCGAAAGATGTTGAGACTGTGACGTTGTCCTACACGTTCTTTGAAGTGGACGCGCCCACCGATGAACACGACCACACAACCCACGAGCACGTCGCCGGCGCCGCCCCATCCGCGACCCCGACCCCGACCATAAACCTGTAACCCGGAGGCACCATCCATGGCCCACGCCGCAGACAATCATTACTACGTCCCCGAAACCGCCAAATGGCCGCTGGTCGGGTCCATCGGTTTGACCCTGCTGCTGGGCGGGTTTGCCGCGCACCTGAACGGCGTAACCCGTGGTTCCGATTTGATGTGGGCCGGGTTTGCGGTGATGGTGGTGATGTTGTTCGGCTGGTTCGGCACCGTGGTCAGCGAGAGCGAACAGGGCACGTACAAATCCTGGGAGGACAAGTCATTCCGCCTCGGCATGGCGTGGTTCATCTTCTCCGAAGTGATGTTTTTCGCCGGCTTTTTCGGCGCGTTGTTTTACGCCCGAATCCTCTCGGTACCGTGGCTACTGGGCGAGGGCGCGGGCGTGTCCACGCACCAGTTTTTATGGAGCGACTACACCGAATTGTGGCCCACCAACGGCCCCGGCAATCTCGGCCCCAGCGATTTCCACATGGGCTGGTGGCCGCTACCGTTCATCAACACGGTCATCCTCCTGACCTCGGGCCTGACCGTCACCTGGGCGCACCACGGCATCAAGGAAAACAACCGCCGCCGGATCATCGTCGGCCTGTTCCTAACCGTGGTCCTCGGCTTCCTGTTCGTGTTCCTGCAAGCCATCGAATACATTGAGGCGTACCACGAGGGCCTGCAACTCGGCAGCGGCATCTACGGCTCAACCTTCTTCATGCTGACCGGATTCCACGGCATGCACGTCACCCTCGGCGCCACCATGCTGCTGGTAATGCTGGCGCGCGCCATCCGCGGCCACTTCACCCCCGGCCGCCACTTCGCCTTTGAAGCGGCGGCGTGGTACTGGCACTTCGTTGACGTGGTGTGGCTGGGGTTGTTTTTGTTCGTTTATATTTTGTAAAGCCGCCTTTGTGCCAACCCGAAAAAGCGTCGCCACTTCGCCTCGGCGGCGCTTTTTTATGCGCGGAAAGCGGGCGACTCAGCCGCCAACATCGTGGGGAACGATCAGCCCGGTCTGGATGCCGATAAACAACAATAGCAGAATAAACAGCGAAAGCGCGATTCGCCAGCTCAGGGATTTGACCACCCGCTGCGAGCGCGAGGGGTCGTTGATGAGGAAGTACAATGCGGTGAACAAACTTCCCACTACAAACAGCAGTAAAATGATGAGGATGAGTTTGAACAATAGCATGGCGTACCGGGCCGGATTGTTTTGGATGTTGTGCGCGCAACAACGAACGCAACAACGCACACAACAACGAAATGTCTGACAAGCCGCGCAATCAAGTGATGCCGGCGGCGCGCACGGCGGCGGTGTATATCGTGTTTTTCCTGAGCCTGTCGCTGCTGCTGACGCTGGGCGGCTGGCAATGGCGCCGCGGCCTTGAGAAAGCGGCCGTTGAAACGTTGCTCGCGGGTTCGAGCGATCAATATATCACGATTGACCGCGCGCCGCCAAACTGGTCGGGCCTCGCGTACCGGCGGGTGCGGTTGCAAGGCCGCTGGCTTCCCG
Source organism: Candidatus Poriferihabitaceae bacterium (assembly GCA_965212085.1). Classification (GTDB taxonomy): domain Bacteria; phylum Pseudomonadota; class Gammaproteobacteria; order Arenicellales; family Poriferihabitantaceae; genus JAHRAW01. The sequence goes on from OZ243042.1 coordinate 1,287,487, forward strand.
ACCGGGCGTTTTTACTGGCCAACCGCACCCACCGGGGACAGCCGGGTTACGAAGTCTTCAGCCCGTTTCAACTGGCCGGCGACGACGCCACGCTGCTGGTGAATCGCGGCTGGATCGAAAACGCCGCATCCGCGACCAACGCTTTGCAAACGAACCCGCCCGCTCAGGCCGAAACCGCTCAGGCAGAAGCGACCGGCCAACTCTATCTCCCCAAAAAAGGCTTCACCCTGGGGCGCGCCTACGACCCGGACGCTGCGCCGCAGTGGCCCAAAGTGATTCAATATCTTGACGCACCCGCCCTGTCCGCGGCCCTCGGAACCGCGCTGCAACCGGCGGCGCTGGCGCTGGATTCGGATCACCCCGGCGTTTATGCGCGCATCTGGCAAGCCTACGCCATGAACGCCACCCGGCATTACGCCTACGCCGCCCAGTGGTGGGGGCTGGCCGCCACGCTGCTGGTGTTCGGTTTTATCTGGCGCCGGCAATCCACCCGCGCCGGCGGCGGACGCGCCGGCAATGGACGCATGCCATGAATCGTGGTCGCCTCAAACTCTTTGTGATTTTCGCCGTGTTCCTCGGCCCGCTGCTGGCGGCCTTCCTGTGGTACTACGGTTTCGGCGCGGGCGGAGTGCTCGCGCCCCGTGGAAGCACCAACCACGCGTCGCTGATCTCGCCGGTCATCGCCCTGCAAGCGTTTTCCAACCCCGACTCCGATTTTGGCGATGGCGCGCCCTTCACCAACGAATCCCTCAAACGCCGCTGGAGCATAATCCACCCGTTGACCGGGCGATGCGGCGGCGAATGTGAAAAATCCATCTACAACACCCGCCAAACCCGTCTCGCCCTGGGCAAGGACGCCAACCGCGTACAACGAATCCTGCTGAGCCCCAACCGAACTCTCCTGAACCGCCTCAAAGCCGGCCACCCCGACGCAGTCCGCCTCCTTGAATCCGCCGACGGCCTCGAAAACCAGTTGGCCCCCATCCTCAAACAACGCAACATCGGCACAAACGACGCCCTGCTGGTGGACCCCCTCGGCAACCTCATGATGATCATCCCGGCAAACCTCGACCCCGGCCTGCTGCTCAAAGACTTGAAGCACCTGCTCAAGGTATCGCGGATTGGCTGAACGGGGGAAATTTGGTAGAATGGCGCGGTTGGTATTCACAAAACAAACAGCATAAACGCGTGTACAGGTTCACTACTTCACTGACAAATAGGGACAGGTCGCGACCTGTCCCTACCCGTCATTCTCGAGCGTTAGTGTCCGTTACCGCGCAAACGGCTTACGGACACTTGCGTACTCGGGAATCCAGTCCCACACGATCCACCGCCGGTGTAACCTCTGGGTTCCCGAAAGCGATGAAACAAACGGTCGCCGGCGCTCCCTATTTTTCTATCGTTCGGGAATGACGGCAAAGGCGTAAGGAAGGGTTGGGGTAGCGGCTAAGCGGTGGCGTAGGGGCAGGTCGCGACCTGCCCCTACTACCCCAAATGTGGGTATGACACCGAGGAACGTGGCAACAACTTTGTCGTCATTCCCGAGCGTTAGTGTCCGTTGTCGCGCAAGCGGCTTACGGACACTTGCGTACTCGGGAATCCAGCCCCACACGACCCACCGCCGGTTTAGTTCCTGGATTCCCGAATGCGATGAAAAATATAGTCGCTGGCGTTCCCTGTTTTTCTATCGTTCGAGAATGACGGAGTAGAATGAAGTTTGTCAGTGAATTAGTGAACCCATACAATTCCTAAACGCGCCGACCATTGCTTGCCCGCCGCCGCAACCGCCGGTTGCGACAACCCCCAACCACGCCCGTTGAAATAGCCGAACTAACCGAGATAATAATGAACCCCGGAGCATTACCACCCAAGCAGGGTCTCTATGACCCCGCCCGCGAGCACGACGCTTGCGGGGTTGGTTTTATCGCCGACATTGCGGGCGGCAGGCGGCACGGGATCGTCACAGACGGTCTTGAAATCCTCAACAACCTGAGCCATCGCGGCGCGGTCGGCGCCGATCAAATGGCCGGCGACGGCGCCGGCATGTTGTTGCAGTTGTCGGAGCGGTTTTTTGAAAGCGAGACGCCTTTTGATCTGCCGGCCCCCGGCGACTACGGCGTGGGGATGATTTTTATGCCGCGCACGCGCTCCGGCCTCGCCGGGGCCACGGGCGTGGTGGAGCGCTATATCCTCGACGAAGGCCAGCGCGTGCTGGGCTGGCGCGCGGTGCCGGTCAACAACGAAAACCTCGGCGAGAGCGTGCTGCCCACCGAGCCGGTGATTCGCCAGGTGTTCATCGCCCGCGGGCACCGATGCGCCGATCAAGCGGCGTTTGAGCGCAAACTGTTCGTCATTCGCAAGCAAATCGAAAAGCGCATCCGCGAGTCGGACCTGCGCGGCAAGACGGATTTTTATATCGCTTCAATGTCCTCGCGGGTGATCGTCTACAAGGGCATGCTGATGGCCGGCCAGCTGGGCGGGTACTATCCCGACCTGCACAACCACCGAATGGAGTCGGCGCTGGCGCTGGTGCATCAGCGCTTTTCCACCAACACGTTCCCGGCCTGGGGCATGGCCCATCCGTACCGGCTGATCGCCCACAACGGCGAAATCAACACGCTGCGGGGCAACGTCAACTGGATGGCGGCGCGGCGCGGGGCGATGTCCTCCGCGCTGCTCGGCGATGACCTCGCCAAGGTGTGGCCGTTGATTCCCGAAGGGCAGTCGGATTCGGCGTCCTTCGACAACGCCCTCGAACTGCTGCTCGCCGGCGGCTATCCGCTGGCCCACGCGATGATGATGCTGATCCCCGAAGCGTGGTCGGGCAACCCGCTGATGGACCCCGAACGGCGCGCGTTTTACGAATACCACGCGGCCTTGATGGAGCCCTGGGACGGCCCGGCGGCGGTGGCGTTCACCGATGGCCGGCAGATCGGCGCGACCCTCGACCGCAACGGGCTGCGCCCGGCCCGCTACCTCGTGACCGGAGACGGCCTGGTGGTCATGGCCTCGGAAACCGGGGTGCTGGATATTCCTGAGGAGAACATCGTGCGCAAGTGGCGGCTGCAACCCGGCAGGATGCTGCTCATTGACCTTGAGCAGGGCCGCATCATTGACGACGAAGAAATCAAAAACGACCTCGCCGCCGCCCACGACTACCAGCGGCGGCTCGACCAGACGCAGATCGAAATGGGCTCGCTGCGCATCGCCGTGGACGCCATGTCCCCGGACAGCGAAACCCTGCTCAAATCCCAGCAGGCTTTCGGCTACACCGACGAGGATCTAAAATTCCTGCTGCTGCCGATGATGGCCGACGGCGCCGAGGCCATCGGCTCCATGGGCACCGACGTGCCGCCGCCGGTGCTGTCCGAGCGCAGCAAGCACCTGTCGAGTTACTTCAAGCAGAACTTCGCCCAGGTCACCAACCCGCCCATTGATCCGATCCGCGAGCAGTTGGTGATGTCGCTGCTGTCGTTGATCGGGCCGCGCCCCAACCTGTTCGGGTTTGCCGGCGGCGGCCATGATGACCCCGGTGATGACCCCGGTGATGATCGCGGTGATGATCGTGGCCACGACATGCGCCTGACCGTCCCGCAGCCGATTCTCACCAACAACGAACTGGAACGCATCCGCCAGATCGAAGACTACAGCAACGGCGCGTTTCGAACCCGCACCCTGGATATATGCTTCCCCGCCGCCGACGGCGCGCACGGAATGGAGGCCGCCATCGCGCGCTTGTGCGAGCAGGCCGAGCGCACGGTGCGCGCGGTGCATCGGCGCGGCGACAACATCCTGATCCTGTCCGACCGGCGCATGGACGCGGCGCACGTCGCGATTCCCGCGCTACTGGCGACCTCGGCGGTGCACCATCACCTGATTCGCCGGGGTCTGCGCACCGAGTCCGGGCTGGTGGTGGAAACCGGCGCCTGCCTGGAAGTCCACCACGCCGCCACGCTGGCCGGTTACGGTGCCGAAGCGATCAATCCGTACATCGCCTTCGACACCATCAACTCGCTGCTGCCCCGGCTTGGGAATGACGACGATGCGGAGTTTGAGCAAGCCCAGTCCCGCTACATCGCGGCCCTCGGCGCCGGCCTCAAAAAAGTCATGTCGAAGATGGGCATCTCCACCTACCAGTCCTACTGCGGCGCGCAGATTTTTGACGCCGTGGGGCTGGAAGCCGAGTTCGTTGAGCGATATTTCAGCGGCACCGCCACCGCCGTCGAGGGCGTTGGCCTCGGGCAGATCGCCGCAGAAGCCTGCCAGTGGCACGACAACGCCTACGGCGACAACCCGTTGTACCGGCGCCAACTGGACGCCGGCGGCGACTACGCGTATCGCGTGCGCGGCGAAGCCCACGCGTGGAATCCCGGCACCATCGCCAAACTCCAGCACGCGACCCGCGCCAACGACCCCCAAACCTTCGAGGAATTCTCCGAAGCCATGGACCGCCAGGACAAACAACTGTTCAACCTGCGCGGCCTGTTCGCGTTCAAGTGGAGCGATGAACCGCTACCCGTTGATGAAGTGGAAGCGGCGGCGGACCTGGTCAAACGGTTTTCCACCGGCGCCATGTCGTTCGGCTCCATCTCACACGAGGCACATTCCAACCTCGCGCGGGCCATGAACCGCCTGGGCGGAAAATCCAACACCGGCGAAGGCGGCGAGGAAGCGTCCCGCTACACCCCCCTGGCCGACGGCTCCGCCAACCCCGAACGCTCGGCCATCAAGCAGGTGGCCTCGGGGCGTTTCGGCGTAACCACCGAATACCTGGTCAACGCAGACGACTTGCAGATCAAGATGGCCCAGGGCGCCAAGCCCGGCGAAGGCGGGCAAATCCCCGGTTACAAGGTCAGCGAGCAGATCGCGCGGGTGCGCCATTCAACCCCCGGCGTGGGGTTGATTTCGCCGCCGCCGCACCACGACATCTATTCCATCGAAGACCTCGCGCAGTTGATCCACGACTTGAAGAACGTCAATCCGGGCGCGCGCATTTCGGTGAAACTGGTCTCCGAGATCGGCGTCGGCACGGTCGCCGCCGGGGTCTCCAAGGCCCACGCCGACCACGTGACCATCTCCGGCCACGAAGGCGGCACCGGCGCAAGCCCGCTGACTTCCATCAAGCACGCCGGCTCGCCGTGGGAGATCGGCCTCGCCGAAACCCACCAGACCCTGGTGCTGAACCGCTTGCGCGGCCGCATCGCGGTGCAGGTGGACGGCGGCATCCGCACCGGCCGCGACGTCGCCATCGGCGCGCTACTGGGGGCCGACGAGTTCGGTTTCGCCACCGCGCCCCTGGTGGTTTCGGGCTGCCTGATGATGCGCAAGTGCCACCTCAACACCTGCCCGGTGGGGGTCGCCACCCAGGACCCGCAACTGCGCCGCAAGTTCAGTGGCCGCCCCGAACACGTCATCAACTATTTCTTTTTTGTCGCCGAGCAGGTGCGCCAAATCATGGCGCGGCTCGGGTACCGCAGCATGGACGAGATGATCGGGCAGATGCAGCACCTGGATATGCGCGGGGCGCTCAGTCACTGGAAGGCGCGGGGGCTGGATTATTCGCGCATCCTCACCAAGCCCGACGTGGATTCCACGGTGGCGTTGTACAACCGCGAACAACAAAACCACGGCCTCGATAAAGCCCTCGATCATCGCTTGATTGAGCAAGCCGCGCCGGCGTTGCAGGCGCGAAAACCCGTCCGCATCAACCTCACAATCAAAAACCGCAACCGCTCGTTCGGCGCCATGCTCTCGGGGCGGGTCGCCGAGCGTTACGGCCACGCCGGTCTCGCGGACGACACTATCTACATCCGCGCGCGCGGCACCGCCGGGCAGTCCTTCGGCGCGTGGCTGGCGCGGGGCGTAACCATTGAACTGGAAGGCGAAGGCAACGACTACGTCGGCAAGGGCTTGTCCGGCGGGCGGCTGGTAATCTATCCCCCGCGCCACGGCGGCATCTCCGGCATCAGCGGCACCGGGGAAAACATTATCATCGGCAACACCGTTTTGTACGGCGCCATCGCCGGCGAATGTTTCGCCGCCGGCGTGGCCGGCGAGCGCTTCGCGGTTCGCAACTCCGGGGCGGTGGCGGTCATCGAAGGCGTCGGCGATCACGGCTGCGAGTACATGACCGGCGGCGTGGTGGTGTGCCTCGGAAGCACCGGGCGCAACTTCGCCGCCGGCATGTCCGGCGGCATCGCCTACGTGCTTGACGGCAACGGCGGGTTTGAAGCGCGCTGCAACCGCGAGAGCGTAACCCTTGAAAAAATCGCCGCCGACACCGGCGCGGTGGACGTCGCCGACATGAGCGGCGCAGACGAAACCCGCCTCAAGGGGCTTATTGAACGCCACCGCCGTTATACCGGCAGCCGCATCGCAAACACCATTCTCGAACGCTGGCCCGACTATCTCGAAAAATTCGTCAAGGTCATGCCGGTGGACTACCGGCGCGCGTTGCAGCGGTTGCAACCGCCCACATCCGCACACACCGCATCGCCGGTGTCGGAGACGAAGGCGGAGGCGCGTCATGGGTAAGGTTACCGGGTTCATGGAAATCCCGCGCCGGGAACGCGCGTACCTGCCGGTGCAACAGCGCGTAAAGGTTTTCGACGAGTTCGTCGTTGACCTCAGCGAGCAGCAACTGGCGGAGCAGGGCGCGCGCTGTATGGACTGCGGCATTCCCTACTGCCACACCGGCTGCCCGGTGAACAACATCATCCCCGACTGGAACGATTTGGTGTACCGGGGCGACTGGAAGACCGCAAGCGAGGTGCTGCATTCCACTAACAACTTCCCGGAGTTCACCGGCAGGATTTGCCCGGCGCCGTGCGAGACGGCGTGCACCTTGTACCTGGACGACCAGCCGGTAACCATCAAAACCATCGAACACGCCATCGTCGAGCGCGCCTGGAAAGAGGGCTGGATTCAGCCGCAAATCCCCGCGCGCCGCAGCGGCAAACGGGTCGCCATAGTCGGCTCCGGCCCCGCCGGGCTGGCCTGCGCCCAGCAACTGGCGCGCGCCGGGCACAAGGTGTCGTTGTACGACAAACAGGAGCGCAGCGGCGGCCTGCTGCGCTACGGCATCCCGGATTTCAAACTCGACAAAAGCATCATTGACCGGCGCATGGCGCAGATGAAAACCGAGGGCGTCGCCTTTCACAGCGGCACGCATATCGGCGTGGACATTGCGGCCCGCCACCTGCTGGAAAGCTTTGACGCCGTGGTGCTGGCCGGCGGCGCCGAACACCCGCGGGATTTGCCGGTGCCGGGCCGCGAACTGGGCGGCGTGCATTTCGCCATGGACTACCTGCGCAGCAACACCCGCCGGGTGCAGGGCAGCCGCGTTAATCAGGAGGGGCAGGGGGGTCAAGGCAGGTTTATTTCCGCGTGGGGCAAGCGCGTGGTGGTCATCGGCGGCGGCGACACCGGCTCCGACTGCATCGGCACCGCCCAACGCCAGGGCGCCGCCTCCATCACCCAGATCGAAATCCTGTCCCAGCCCCCGGAACGCGAAAACAAGGCGCTCATCTGGCCCAACTGGCCCCACAAACTGCGCACCTCCTCCTCCCAGGAAGAAGGCTGCGAACGCATCTGGGACGTGGTCACCAAAGGCTTCATTGAAGACGGTGCCGGGCAACTGGCCGGGGTGCGCTGCGCGAAAGTCGCCTGGAGCAACGACTCCGGGCAGTGGAAAATGAAAGAAATCCAGGGCGCCGAATTCCAACTAAAAGCCGGCCTGGTCACCCTGGCGATGGGCTTTTTGCATCCGCTGCATCAAGGCATGCTCGAAGACCTGGGGGTTCGCCTCGACAGCCGAGGAAACGTCGCCGCCCCCGAACAGGGCGGCAACGCCTATCAAACCAGCGTCCAAAAAGTGTTCACCGCCGGCGACATGCGCCGCGGCCAGTCGCTGGTAGTATGGGCCATCCGCGAAGGCCGGCAGTGCGCCAGGGCGGTGGATTGCTATTTGTGCGGGCGCAGTGAGTTGCCGTTGTAGGCGCGGTGGCGGCGCAACCTGCGGTAGAATCGGCGCATGACATACCGCATAAAAACCGAACAGGAAGTGGAAGTGGATGGAAGATGGATCGCCGAGGTCATCGAAAAACTCCGCCGTCATTTGTATAGGCTCATTATTTCGATGACACTATGAAAAGTGAAAAGCCTCGCCGTCATTCCCGAACGATAGAAAAATAAGGAGCGTAGCGACTATATTTTTCATCGTATCGGGAATCCAGCGTTTTAACGAATGGCATAGCCGCTAACACCAGTCCGACTGGATTCCCGAGTCGTAAGTGTCCGTAAGCCGCAAACAACGCGACAACGATCACTAACGCTCGAGAATGACGGAGTAGAATGAAATTTGTCAGCGAAATAGTGAACACATACATGAATGACGAAACACGAAAGACCAATGCCCCCAAAAATGACCGCCTGCTGCGCGCGTTGCGCCGGCGGGAAGTGGACCGCACGCCGGTCTGGATTATGCGCCAGGCCGGGCGGTATCTGCCGGAGTATCGCGCCGCCCGTGCGCGGGCCGGGGATTTTCTGACGCTGTGCAAAACCCCGGAACTGGCCTGCGAAGTAACCCTGCAACCGCTCCGGCGCTTTCCTTTGGACGCGGCGATTTTGTTCTCCGACATACTCACCATCCCCGACGCCATGGGCCTCGGCCTGTCGCTGGAAGAAGGGGTCGGCCCGCGCTTTGAGCGGCCGCTGCGGTCGGGCGGCGACATTGCGTCCCTTCCCGAACTGGAGGCGGCGTCGGATCTCGCCTACGTGATGGAAGCGATGCGCCTGGTGCGCCGGGAACTGGACGGGCGCGTGCCGTTGATCGGATTCAGCGGCAGTCCGTGGACGCTGGCCGCCTACATGGTCGAGGGCGGCGGCAGCCGGGAATTCCGCTTCGCCAAAAGCCTGCTCCACGACCAGCCGCAAAACGCCCACCGGCTGTTGGAAAAACTTGCCGTGGCGGTGACCGGCTACCTCAAGGCCCAGGCCGCGGCGGGCGCCCAGGCGCTGATGATTTTCGACACCTGGGGCGGGCTGCTCGCGACCCCGGACTACGTGGAGTTTTCCCTGAACTACATGACCGCCATCGTCAAGTCGCTGAAAGCCGACCCCGGCTGCCGCGCCATTCCCGTAACTTTGTTCACCAAGGGCGGCGGCAACTGGCTGGAGCTGATGGCCGACACCGGCTGCGACGCCATCGGCCTCGACTGGACGGTGCCCCTGGGCCGCGCGCGCGCGCGAGTCGGCGCGCGCGTCGCCCTGCAAGGCAATCTCGACCCCTCGGTGCTATACGCCTCACGGGAAAAAGTCGAAGCCGAAGCGGGCCGCTTGATCAAGGAATACGGCCCCGGCCCCGGACATATTTTCAACCTCGGCCACGGCATTCCCCCCGACGTCGACCCCGACCGAATCGCCTGCCTGGTGGACGCCGTTCACCGAATCAGCGGGGAGGCGTGACAGTCCGGCTATCGCCGGAAGGGTTTGAACGGCGGGCTGGAACTTTGTGCGCGAACAGGGACAGGTCGCGACCTGTCCCTACGCCGCCTACGCCGTACCATATAAAACTGGATTCCCGAATGCGATGAAACAAACGGTCGCCGGCGCTCCCTGTTTTTCTATCGTTCGGGAATGACGGAGTTTTTTCATACAGTGGGGACAGGTCGCGATTTGTCCCTACGCCCCGGCCATCCAACCGGCGGCGTAGCCGCTGACTTAGTGCGCGGTCAGGTTGGATCCGGTTTGTTCTTTTTTCTTGCGGCGGTTTTTTGCCGGTGGTTTGCCGGGGTCGGTTTTGGCGCGGGGGGTGGTTTCGAGGGCCAGTTCGATCACTTCGTCTATCCACTTGACCGGTTTGATGTCGAGTTCGCGGCGAATCTTTTCGGGAATCTCCTGGAGTTCGGGGGAGTTCTCGTGGGGAATCAGCGCGGTTTTGAGACCGGCGCGGTGGGCGGCGAGGAGTTTTTCCTTGAGCCCGCCGATCGGCAGCACTTCGCCGCGCAGGGTAATTTCCCCGGTCATGGCGATGTTCGACCATACCGGTATGCCGGTCAGCGCCGAGGTGATGGCGATGCACATGCCGATGCCGGCGCTCGGCCCGTCCTTGGGGGTCGCGCCTTCGGGGACGTGGATGTGGATGTCCCGGGTCTGGTGGAAGTCCGCGGCGATGCCCCACTGCACGCTGTGGCTCCTGACCACGCTGATCGCGGCGGTGATGGATTCCTGCATGACGTCGCCGAGTTTGCCGGTATAGACGTGCTTGCCCTTGCCGGGCATGACCACGGTTTCGATGTGCAGCAACTCGCCGCCCGCTTCGGTCCACGCCAGCCCGCTCACCTGGCCGACCTTGTTTTCCTGCTCAATGCCGTTGCGCCGGTATTTTTTGACGCCGAGATATTTTTCCAGGCGCGCCGGGGTGATGCTGACGGTTTTCTTTTTGCGGTTGAGCAAAAACTCCTTGACCACCTTGCGAAAAATTTTCGCGATCTCGCGCTCAAGGTTTCGCACCCCGGCTTCGCGGGTCCACGAGGCGATGATTTCCTTGATCGCCTTGCCGCTGACGCTGACCTCGGCTTCCTTCAAGCCGTTGTTGGTGCGCTGTTTGGGCAACAGGTAGCGGTCGGCGATCTCGCATTTTTCCTCTTCGGTGTAGCCGGAAATGCGAATCACTTCCATGCGGTCGAGCAGCGGGCCGGGGATGTTGAGGGTGTTGGCGGTGGCGATGAACATCACGTCGGACAGGTCGTAATCAACCTCCAGGTAGTGGTCGCCGAAAGTGTGGTTTTGTTCCGGGTCGAGCACCTCGAGTAACGCCGAGGACGGGTCGCCGCGAAAGTCCATGGACATTTTGTCCACCTCGTCGAGCATGAACAACGGGTTGCGGGTCTTGCCCTTGGCCAGGTTCTGAATGACCTTGCCCGGCATGGAGCCGATGTAGGTGCGCCGGTGCCCGCGGATTTCCGCTTCATCGCGCACCCCGCCCAGGGACATGCGCAGGAATTTGCGGTTGGTGGCGCGCGCGATGGACTGCCCCAGGGAAGTCTTGCCGACGCCGGGCGGGCCCACCAGGCACAGTATCGCCGCCTTTGATTTTTTGACGCGCTGCTGCACCGCGAGGTATTCGAGGATGCGGTCCTTGACCTTCTCGAGGCCGTAGTGATCCTGGTCGAGGATTTTCTGCGCCTTAACCAGGTCGTTGGAAATTCGGCTGTGCTTTTTCCACGGCACCGCCAGCAGCCAGTCTATGTAGTTGCGCACCACGGTCGCCTCGGCGGACATCGGCGACATCATTTTGAGTTTTTTGAGTTCGCTCTCGGCTTTGCCGCGGGCCTCCTTCGACATCCCGGAATCAGCGATCTTGCCGGCCAGTTCGTCGGTCTCGTTGGGCACGTCCTCCATATCCCCCAGTTCTTTCTGGATGGCCTTCATTTGCTCGTTGAGGTAGTACTCGCGCTGGCTTTTTTCCATCTGCTTTTTGACCCGGGTGCGGATGCGTTTTTCCACTTGCAGCAGGTCAATCTCCGAGTCCATTACGCCGAGGATGTGCTCGAGGCGTTCGGTGGCCACCAGCAGTTCGAGGATCTTTTGCTTGGCGGCGTTTTTCAGGTTGAGGTGGGCGGCGATGGTGTCGCCGATGCGCCCGGGGTTGTCTATGCCGGCCAGGGAGGTCAGTATCTCCGGCGGTATTTTGGGGTTGAGTTTGACGTACTTTTCAAACTCCGCGGACACCGCGCGCACCAGCACGTCGGATTCACGGGAGGGCACGTGGGCGTCGTCCACCGGCTGCGCCTCGCAGGTGAAACCGGCGGCGTCGTTGTTGTGGTCGTGGGTGAAGCGCACGATGGTCGCGCGCCGTTCCCCTTCCACCAGCACCTTGACCGTGCCGTCGGGCATCTTCAGCATTTGCAAAATGGTGGCGGCGGTGCCGACCCGGTACAGGTCATCGGGGCCCGGCGAGTCCTGGGTGGCGTCCTTCTGGGCCACCAGCAGGATGTCCTTGCCGCCGCCCATGGCCGACTCCAGGGCCTTGATGGAGCGCGCGCGGCCAACGAACAACGGGATCACCATGTGGGGAAAGACCACCACGTCCCGCAGCGGCAGCACCGGCAGGTCGGTTTCGCGGGTCAGGGCAATCTTGGGCATGGGTAAGGGCTCCTGGGGCGGTGACGGAATAAAGGCGGCAAGCCTTGCGTAAAGTTAAGGCCGGCGGCCGGGAATTTCAATGGGGATTGCAATGAGCATATCACAAGCCGGACAGTGGCGCGGGTCGCCGGGCGATAATGCGGTCGGACCGGCGGACGCTTGACTCAGGAGGAAGCAGCCCCCGCGGTCAGTTTTTCCTTGTCTTCCTGATAGACGTACAAGGGCCGCGAGCCCTCGGTGATTACCGACTCGTCCACGATCACCTTCTTGATGCCCTGGATGGACGGCAACTCGTACATGGTTTCCAGCAGGGCGTTTTCGAGAATCGAGCGCAGGCCGCGCGCGCCGGCTTTGCGCTCCATTGCCTTTTTGGCGATCTGGCACAGCGCGTCGGCGCGGAATTCCAGGTCCACGCCCTCCAGTTTGAGGAGTTTGGCGTACTGCTTGGTGAGCGCGTTGCGCGGCTCGGTGAGGATGCGGATGAGCGCCTCCTCGTCGAGTTCCTCAAGGGTCGCCACCACCGGCAAGCGGCCAATGAATTCCGGGATCAGCCCGTACTTGATCAGGTCTTCCGGCTCCAGGTCTTGCAACAATTCGTTGGCGCGCTCGTCGGCGGATTTTTCGCGGATGTCGGCGCCGAAGCCGATGCCGGATTTTTCGGTGCGCTCCTGGATCACCTTTTCCATGCCGGCGAACGCGCCGCCGCAGATGAACAGGATGTTGCGGGTGTCCACCTGCAAAAATTCCTGCTGGGGATGCTTGCGCCCGCCCTGGGGCGGGATGGAGGCGATGGTGCCTTCGATCAGTTTGAGCAACGCCTGTTGTACGCCTTCGCCGGACACGTCGCGGGTGATGGACGGGTTGTCGGCTTTGCGCGAAATTTTGTCGATCTCGTCAATATAGACGATGCCGATCTGGGCTTTTTCGATTTCGTAGTCGCAGGTTTGCAACAGTTTCTGGATGATGTTCTCGACGTCCTCGCCGACGTAGCCGGCTTCGGTCAGGGTGGTGGCATCGGCCATGGTAAAGGGCACGTTGAGCTGCCGCGCCAGGGTCTCGGCGAGCAGCGTCTTGCCCGAACCGGTGGGGCCGATGAGCAGGATGTTGCTCTTGGAAATGTCCACCTCGCCCACCGCCTCTTCGTTTTCGATGCGCTTGTAGTGGTTGTAGACCGCCACCGAAAGGGTTTTTTTGGCGCCCTGCTGGCCGATGACGTAATCGTCCAGGATGGCGTGAATTTCCGCGGGGCTGGGGAAGCCGCCGGTGCGCCCCTCGGCGTTGGCGTTGGCGTCGCCGTCGGCCTCTTCGCGGATGATGTCGTTGCACAGGTCAACGCATTCGTCGCAGATGAACACCTGCGGGCCGGCGATGAGTTTGCGGACTTCGTGCTGGCTCTTGGCGCAGAACGAGCAGTACAGGAGTTTTTCGCCCCTGGCGGGCGGGCGGTTTTCAGGCATTGGACGGGTCGCGGTCGGGCGTCATTTGGCAAGATTGCAGGGTTTGGCGGGGTTTTTCAACCTTTAATTAGCCTTTATTTATGCGCGTCATCCCTGATACGCGCCCTTCGGATTTGCTTCGCGCCTACTCGCGCTTGCTCAACACCGAGTCAATGATGCCGTATTCGGCGGCTTCGGTGGCGCTCAGGAAATAGTCGCGGTCGGTGTCCTGCTGGATGCGCTCAAGGGGCTGCCCGGTGTGCTCGACGAAAATCCGGTTGAGTTTTTCCCGCACGCCGAGAATTTCTCTGGTATGGATTTCAATGTCCGAGGCCTGCCCCTGGGAGCCACCCATGGGCTGGTGAATCATGACCCTGGAATGGGGCAGCGCGTGGCGTTTTTTGGCCGCCCCGCCGGACAGAATGACCGCGCCCATGCTGGCCGCCTGGCCGATGCACACGGTGCTTACGTCGGGGCGGATGAACTGCATGGTGTCGTAGATCGCAAGGCCCGACGAAACCATGCCGCCGGGGCTGTTGATGTACAACGAAATATCCTTGTCCGGGTTTTCCGATTCCAGGAACAACAGCTGGGCGACGATGAGGTTGGCCATCTGATCTTCAAACTGCCCGACCAGAAACACCACCCGCTCCTTGAGCAGCCGCGAGTAGATGTCGTAAGCGCGCTCGCCACGGCCGGTGGTTTCCACCACCATGGGGACCAGGTTGAGGTTGCGGGGCGGGTCGTGGGGCGGGTGGTCGTTGTCCCGGATTTGGTTTGGCATGCTGTTAAACCGTATATGATTAGATCTGCGGACTCATCAGTTCCCTGAATGATACCTTTTTTTCGGTGACCGTGGCGGTCTCAAGCATTTGCGCCACCACCTGCTCTTCCAGCACCATCGCCTCGATGGGTTGCAGGCGGGCGGGGTCGGCATAGTACCAGTTGACCAGGGCCTGGTCGTCGTCATAGCCGGTGGCCATCTCTTCGATTCGTGCCCGAACCACTTCGCCGTTGGGCTTGAGGTCGTACTTCTCGATGATGCCACGAGCGATGAGGCCGAGGATTACCTGGCGTTTGGCATCGGAGGCGAACCGCTCGCGCTCGCTTTGGTTGTTGAGTTCCTCTTCCGGCGCGCGGATTCCCTGAGCCTCCATGCGTTGGGCAAGCGCCTGCATCCGGTGGTCTATTTCCGATTCCACCAGCGCCTTCGGCGCCTCAATGTCATTGACCTTCATCAACGCATCCATGACCCGGTCGCGCATCAGCGAGCGCATGCGCGTGGCCAGTTCGCGCTTCAGGCTGACCTCGATTTCGGCGCGCATTTTTCCCATGCCGCCGTCCTTGATGCCGAGTTTTTCGGCGAAGGCGTCGCCGAGTTCGGGCAGCACCCGCCGCTCCACGGCTTTCACCGTGACCGCAAACGCCACCGCCTTGCCGGCCACCCCGGCGCCGGGATAGTCCTCGGGAAAAGTGAAGGCGACGGTCTTCGACTCGCCGGCTGCGACCCCCGCCAGGTCGGTCTCGAAGCGCTCGAATATATGCCCGTCGCCGAGCACGAACTGATGATCCTGATGGCTGCCGCCGGCGAAGGGCTCGCCGTTGATGCGGCCGTCGAAGTCTATGGTCAGGCGGTCGCCGTTCTGCGACTTGCCTTCTTTGGGGGTGAAATCGGCGTTTCGCTTGCGGATGTCTTCCAGGGTGCGCTCCACGTCTTCGGCGGCGATGGCGCACACCGGCTTTTCGATGGCGCGCCCGGCCAGCGTCGGGGAGGGAATTTCCGGGTACAGTTCGATGGTGGCGACGTACTGCAAATCATCGCCGGAGACGAACGGCTTGGGCTCGATGGACACCAGCCCCGCCGGCACGATGGCCTCCCGGCCCAGCGCCTCCCGGTAACTGGTGTTGATGGTGTCGCTGACCACCTCGTTGGTCACTTGGGCGCCGTAGCGCTGGTTGATGATGTTCTGCGGTGCCTTGCCGGGGCGAAAGCCGGGGATGCGCGCCTTGCGGGCCATGCCGCGCAGGCGCTTCTCGATCTCCCGGTCGACGTCGGCGCGGGGCACGGAAACCGTTACCTTGCGTTCGATGACGCCGGATTCTTCAATGGATACCTGCATGACCTTTCACGATTTCACGATGTGATGATTTCAAGATTGCCCGGACGCGCCGGGAAGTTTCAGGCGGTTTGCGAATGGTGCGAAAGGAGAGACTCGAACTCTCACGGGTTGCCCCACTGGAACCTAAATCCAGCGCGTCTACCAATTCCGCCACTCTCGCGTCTCGCGTCCCGTATTACTCGCGTTGCTCCACCGCGCACCGCCCACCGCACATTTATGCGGACAGCGGTGGTGGGCCGTGTAGGGCTCGAACCTACGACCCGCTGATTAAGAGTCAGCTGCTCTGCCAACTGAGCTAACGGCCCGCACCCGCCGAAAAACTGGGGTGAACGATGGGACTCGAACCCACGACGACCGGAATCACAATCCGGGGCTCTACCAACTGAGCTACGCTCACCATAACCTTTCGGCCTTTCCAACTTCTCACCATCTTCTCAACGTCCGGCGCCGCGATTTTATACGAGACGCCGCCGCCGCACACGGGCCGATCCTGCAATCCCACCGTTTCATCCATGGCGCGCCCGACAGGACTCGAACCTGTAACCTACGGCTTAGAAGGCCGTTGCTCTGTCCGGTTGAGCTACGGGCGCAACGGACAAGCCAAAAAGGACAAGCAAAAAAGGACAAGCAAAAACTGGTCGGGGTAGAGAGATTTGAACTCCCGACATCCTGCTCCCAAAGCAGGCGCGCTACCAGGCTGCGCTATACCCCGAAACCCCGCCCGACCCGCCGCCGAAACAACCCGCCGCCCGCCCGTGCAAGGGAGGCGAACTATACGGATATTGGACGCTATCGTCAACGGATTCGGCGCCCTGGCGCGGGCTGGCTGGTGCACCAAGGGTGTTATAGTGCCCCCATGCGCGAACACCGCCCAACCATTTTTACCCCGCGCGCGCGCCGGAT
This sequence comes from Candidatus Poriferihabitaceae bacterium, assembly GCA_965212085.1. GTDB lineage: Bacteria > Pseudomonadota > Gammaproteobacteria > Arenicellales > Poriferihabitantaceae > JAHRAW01. The sequence continues at coordinate 1,304,093 of OZ243042.1, forward strand.
CAGTCCACCGCCGCCGCAGCTTTCCACCTGGCAGTGGCTGTGGAACTCCGAACGGGCAACGCTGCTGGGGGTCGCCGGCATCATCGGCTGGCTGGTGGTGGCGGCCACGCTCGGGATTAATTTTTGGGTCGGCATGTTTATCCTTGTGTTTCTCGTCATTCACGTCTTTCGGGTGGTTGTCGGCGGGCTGATTACCGCGCTTTTGTCCATCTTCAGGGATCCTTCCTAGACCGGGTAATGTTCAGGGCCTCGGCCTCCATCACCCGCAACCCCTCAAACACCTCCTTGAAGCGCAGCCCCAGCCCGCGCACGGCAACCCGCACGCCGGCATAGTCAAGGCCGGTCGGGCGACCGCTCGGCGCATAGCGCCGCTGGGCTGGAAGCCGCCGGGCTGATGCTGCTTTCACGGGACGGCATCGGGCACATCAAACACAGCCAGCCGTACTTGAAGCCGAAAGATTTACTGCTGACCCAAGCGATACTGGACGGCGACGCGGTTTATAAACAGGGGAGCGTTTTTGAGTGGATCGGCTTTACCCGCGACGCCGGCGGCCAGTTATGGGCTACCGGCTGGAAGTTGACGAGGGATAAGTCGGAAATTCGGCAGGGGACGATACGCCGGAGCAATGCCAAGCAACTACATCAGGCGGAGCACAAATTCGGGCCGGCACTGGCAAGGAAAAAGTGAGTGCCTGGGGGGAGGGAAGCGCCCCCCCGCGGCAGCTAGACCGGGCATCCCATTGGCACTCAGGCACTCGCTCGCCAGCATATAATCGCCTGCAATCTCTGTCAAGGACAATAAAAACGCCCTGAGACGCTCGGGAATGGCGGCGGCGCGGGGTTGTTGCACCTGAATTGGGGGCAGGCCGGCGGCTGGTGATTGACCTCGACGAGAAGGGTAATCCGGTGCTGGTTTCCTTGCACCCGAAGAAGTTTTGAAGGAGCGCCCGGCCTCCGCTTACGCGTGGCAATCGCCGGGCTGATATGGAGGGTTATTGGGACTGCATTGCCAGCAGCCGCAACCAGCAGCCATATGCGGTAAAATTTGGTTGCGTAGGCCGGATTTGCACCGACGACCTCCGGGTTATGAGCCCAGCGAGCTGCTACTGCTCCACTACGCAACGACAACGATATAGGGGCGGGCGGGGGATGTCAAGCGTTTTTCTAGAATCAACACCGAGACCAACCATGCACCAGACCGCTGACCAATCAACCGGCGGCGCCCGGCAAGGGGAAAATGGAGCGGGTGCGGTCGGCCCAGGTGGTCATCGGTGTTTTGGTACTCGCCGTTTATCTCAAACCCGGGGGTGGGTATAATGCCACTATGTTTATCATCATTTCCTACCTGCTCAAGGTGGCCATGTTTGTCGGCGTGGCGCTCATTTTCGGCCTGCCCGCGCTGGTCGCAATCGTTAGCGGCGACTGGACGTCGCCGGCCATTTGGGAACCCGTCCTTTTTGTCGTCTTTGCTTTTACCGCCTGTGTCATTGTATTAAACTTGTTCGGTGCGGCTAAACCCCGAAAAAAATAGCGTTACGCGCCCTTGCGTTCGTTGAGCGCCTTGACCATCTCTGCTTCAATCACCTGCAATTTGTCCACCAGTTCGCGCTCCAGTTTTATGCCGGCGGCGTCCAATAAAATCTTCGCCGCCACCCAGTCAATACCGATCACGCCGCCCATCGGGGCTACGCGCCACCCTGCCCAGTGGCGGGCGGGAAACGCTTGAAAACCCGCGGAACACCCCCATTTCCCCGGCAGTTACCCGTCAACCCGCCTGATAACCCGCCCGAGCCAACGCCATGACCGCCAAATCCGCCGCCGCCGTTGAAACCCATGCGTTTCAGACCGAGGTTCAGCAGTTGCTGCACCTCATCATCCATTCGTTGTACGGCAACAAGGAGATCTTCCTGCGGGAGTTGATTTCCAATGCTTCGGACGCCTGCGACCGGTTGCGGTTTCTGGGGTTGACCGACAAAAGTCTGATGGACGACGACGAGGCGCTCGGCATTTGGGTTGAGGTTGATGCGAAGAAAAAAACCCTCACGGTGCGCGACAACGGCATCGGCATGAATCGCGACGAAGTGATCGAAAACATCGGCACCATCGCGCGCTCCGGGACGCGCAAGTTTTTGCAGCAGATGAGCGACAAGGACGCCGGCGAAAGCGCCGCTAACAAAACGTTGATCGGCCAGTTCGGGGTCGGGTTTTACTCGGCGTTTCTGGTGGCCGGGGAAGTTACGCTACTCACGCGCCGGGCCGGGGCGCCGGCCTCCGAGGGGGTGAAGTGGATTTCGGGCGGCAGCGGCGAGTACACCGTTGAAACCGTTGAGCGGCCCGAACGCGGCACCGAGATCATCCTCAAGTTGCAGCGCGATCAGAAAGAATACCTGGAGCACTTTCGCTTGCGCAGCATCATCGGCAAATACTCCAACCACATCTCGCTGCCGATTCAGATGCCGAAGGAGCCGGAGAAAGATGACGACGGCGAGGACAAAAAAACTGCTGATGGGTCGCCGGCGTGGGAGACCGTCAACAAGGGTTCGGCATTGTGGGCCAGGGCGAAAAACGAGATTACCGAGGAGGAGCACAACGCGTTCTACGCATCGCTGACCTACGATCCCGAACCGCCGGCGGTTACGCTGCACAACCGCGTCGAGGGAAAAATGGAATACATCTCGCTGTTCTACATTCCCGCGAAGGCGCCGTTCGACCTGTGGGATCGCGAGCAGCGGCACGGCATCAAGCTCTACGTGCGGCGCATTTTCATCGCCGAGGACGCCAAGCAGTTGATGCCGAATTACCTGCGCTTCGTGCGCGGCCTGGTGGACTCCGCCGACCTGCCCCTCAACGTGTCCCGGGAGTTTTTGCAGCAGAACAAGGAGATTGACAAAATTCGCGCCGCCTCGGTCAGGAAAGTGCTCGCCGAGTTGAAAAAAATCGCCGCCAAAGACGAAGCGCAATACGCGGCGTTGTGGAAAGAATACGGCCGCGTAATCAAGGAAGGGATGATCGAGGATTTCGACAACCGAGACGCCATCGTCAAACTGCTGCGCTTCGCCTCGACCCGCGCGGATGATGAAAAGCAGACCGCGTCGCTGGACGATTACCTGAAACGCATGCCGCAAAAACAAAAGGCGATCTACTACCTCACCGCCGACAGTTATGCCTCGGCGAAGTCGTCGCCGCACCTTGAAGTTTTTCGCAAGAACGATATTGAAGTGCTGCTGCTTTCCGACCCGGTGGATGAATGGGTGGTCGGCCACCTCACCAGCCACGAGGAAAAACCGTTGCAGTCCATCGCCAGGGGCGACCTTGACATCGCCGAACTCACGGGCGAGAAAGGCGCGGACGGGGAGCACGGGGAGCAAAAGGAGCCGGCGGATGAACAAAAAGAAAAGCTGAAACCGCTGGTGGAGAAAATCAAATCGGTGCTGACGGACAAGGTCAAGGACGTGCGGCTTTCCAGCCGGCTGGTGGACTCCCCGGCCTGCCTGGTGGCGGACAGCCACGACATGGGCGGCAACCTGGAGCGAATCCTGCAAGCCATCGGCCAGGACGCGCCGAGCGCCAAACCGATCCTGGAAATCAACCCGGAACACGCCATCGTCAAACAGATCGACGCCGAAGGCGAACTCGCGGAAGACTGGGCCGGCGTATTGTTCGACCACGCGGTGCTGGCGGAAGGCGCGGCGTTGAAAGACCCCGGCGCTTACGTGAAGCGCATCAACAAGCTGCTGGCGCGCTAGGCGACGACCCGGCGACCCGACGGAAAGCGCGCTCAGCCGTGGGCGCCGATGCCCGGCGCGCTGCGGCGCGGGGTGACCAGGGCCATGCCGGCCAGCATCAGCGCCAGCGCCGCCCACACCCACAGGGAGTGGCGCTCGGTGAAGAAGAACATTCCCCAGAACACGCCGGACAAAGTAACGAGGTAGCCGTTCATGCTGGCGAACACCGCGCCGGCCATTTTCACCGCGTACAAAAACATCGCGTAGGCGGCGCTACTCACCACCATCATCGTCAGGATCGCCGCCTCGGCGTCGTCGAAGGGCGGGGTGATGGGGTAGAACGCGCCCGTCACATAAATGACCGGCGCGAGCACCAGCGCCGCGATCAACAGCCCGGCGGTCAGCAGCCCGGCGATGTCGGAATTTTGCGGGATGCAGGCGTCGACGTACACGTTTTCCAGCGTGTAGAAAACCGAGGCGAACAATGGCAGGATGAGCCAACGCGCCATGGACGGGTCGGGCAGGCCGGCGTCGGGGGCGACCAGCAGAATGATGGCGGCGAACCCCATGACGATGCCGGCGGAGCGCCGCCACCCGAGGCGGTCAATGCCCAGCAGCCACGACAGCGTATATGTCAGCATCGGCACCAGCGCCACGGTGATGGCCAGCACCCCGGCGGGCAGTTTCGGCGCCGCGTAAAAATAAAAAGTGGCGGGTATCGCGGTGCCGAAAAACGCGATGACGCAGGCGTGGCGCAAGTTGGCGCGGCTTGGTTTGAGCGCGGGTTTGAGACCGGGTTTGAGACCGGACCGGAACCAGCGCCGTCGCAGCAGGCAAAAAACCAACAGCACCAGCCCGCCGCCCAGCGCCTGCCAGAAGCCCAGGCCGATGGGATGGGCCGCCCCCGAAGCGGCGATGCGGGCCAGGGAAAAAGTCATGCCCCATAGCACCCCGCTCACCAGCACCAGCGCGTAGGGTATGGCGGACGCGGCTGCTCCCCGCGCCGGTTTTGTGGCCGGGGGCAATGCTTTACCGCCCCCCGCCGCCCAGTTCACGATGCCGGTAGCAGTCGGTGGTGTGGTCGTTGACCAGCCCGGCGGCCTGCATGAAGGCGTAGCAGATGGTGCCGCCCACGAAGGTGAAACCCCTTTTCTTCAAGTCGCGGCCGAGTTGATCCGACAACGGCGTGCTGGCCGGCACTTGCTCGGGAGAGGTCCAGCGGTTCTGCAGCGGCTGGCCGTCAACGTAACCCCACAGGTAGCGGTCCAGCGTGGTTCCCGAGTCCGGCAAATCCAGAAAGGCCCGCGCATTTTTGACAAAGCCGTTCACCTTCAGTTGGTTGCGCACGATGCCGGGGTCGTTCAGCAGCGCGGCGATTTTCCGGTCGTCGTAGCGGGCCATTTTCGCGGCGTCGAAGTGATCAAAAACCTTTCGGTAGTGGCCGCGTTTTTTGAGGATGGTGATCCAGCTCAAACCGGCCTGGGCGCCTTCGAGGCACAACAGTTCAAACAACCGCCGGTCATCGTGGAGCGGCGCGCCCCATTCCTGGTCGTGGTATTTCCGGTACAACGGATCATCCCCGCACCACCGGCATCTGGTTTTTTCGCCTTCGCCTTCCTTCACAGAAACTTCACAGAAACAGCGAGCTGGGCTCGGAAATCATTAAATCTGATTGCAACGGTTTCCCGGTGCGCGGGTTGGCGAGTGCCGGCAGGTTTGGTTTCTGTCCGGCGAAGTATTCCTCCACCGACCACATCACCAGGCGGTCATACTCGCTCGCCCCCTGCAATAGTTTGCCGGCGTTGGCGATGCATTTTCGCACCGTTGGCGTGTCCCATTTTTTCAGCGTAATGAACACCCCGACCGAGGCATGGCCGCCTGCAATTTGCGAAAGCAATGCTTTGAGCGATTCCACATTCGGCGAACCACCCTTGACCTGAGCGACGCATATCCCGTCCTCGCCCTCCGGCGCATGCAACAACCCGGCCCAACCGTCCACGCCGCCGTCGCCGGTTTGTTTGTTGTTGGAGACAAAACCGGGGATGAGATGAACCGCCCACTTCTCAAAAGCGAATGGGCGGTTGCGCGCCATCAGCCCCGCAGTACGCACATCGGCGGGCACGCCGTCCACCGTGAACTTAACGTCTTTCAAGCGCTCCTTCTGAATCACATCCAGCGCATACATGGAAATGTCTATGCCGATAAAATCGCGCCGCAAACGCATCGCCGCTTCCACTGTCGTGCCGCAACCACAAAACGGATCCAACACTACATCGCCCTGGTTGCTGCTTGCTTTGATAATTCGCTCCAACAGTTTCAGCGGTTTTTGCGTAGGGTAACCGAGATATTCGCTTTTGCTTCGGGCGGCGATTCTAATTTCCCACCAATTTTCAGGAACCTTTCCGCGCCGGCGATTTTCTTCAGCCTCGTCGCCGGTGAAAGAGCGGGTTGTTGACATCGCCTTGCGCAAAGTTTGTTTCGGGTCTTTATAGGGAATCCGAACCTCCTCTTTATTAAAGGTCCAGGTGTCGCCTTTGCTATACCAAAAAATCGTGTCGGTTTTGCGGTTAAATTGCCGCATGCCCGGCGAGCCCGGGCCGTGATAACACCAAATAATTTCATTCCTGAAATTTTTCGCCCCGAACACGTCGTCCAAAATCATTTTCAAGTAATGCGAAGCGGCCGGGTCGCAGTGCAGATAAAAACTACCGGTGTCTTTCAAAACGCGATGCATCACATCTATTCGGTCGGCCATATAAACCAAATAGGCGAGCATGCCCGTGCCGCCTTTGTAAAATGAATCCAGCGCAACGATCGAAGCGCGCGCGCGGTGGGCGTGCGCCCTTTTTATCTCTTTGATGCGCTCGCCGGTTTTTGCGCTCCATTCCCAGGTGTCGGTGAACGCGGTTATTTGCGCGAGGTCTTTGCGTTTGACTTTGCCGGCTGTGGTGTTTTGATTGCCGAACAAAATGTTGTAGTCGGCGTTGGAGTTGAACGGCGGATCGAGATAAATCAAATCAACGCACGCATCCGGCCACGCGGACATGATTTCCAGGCAATCGCCGTAATACAAGGTGTTTGGTTTCACTGGGCCGGCAAACTAAAGAGGTTTCGATGGTCGTGGATTATACCGGATTTCCGTGTCCGCGAAGATGCCGGCAGCGGCGTTTTTTGCTACACTCCGCCCATGGACCTCGTCAACCTGGTCGCCGTCATCCTCACCTTGTCGGCGGCGTTTTCCTACCTCAACTTCCGTTTCATCGGGCTGCCCACCACCATCGGCGTGATGCTGATCGCGCTGGCGTTGTCGGGGGGGCTGATCTTGCTGGGCTGGCTCGGCGTCGCCGACCTGCGGCACCACGCCGCGCAAATGCTGGCGGGGGTGGATTTCAACAAGGCGTTGATGGAGGGCATGCTCAGCTTCCTGCTGTTCGCCGGGGCGTTGCACGTGCGCATGGAAAACCTGTCGGCGAAGAAATGGACCATCGGGCTGCTGGCCACGGCGGGGGTGGTGCTGTCCACTTTGGTGGTGGGCACGCTGGCGTATCTGCTGCTCGGGGTGCTGGGGCTGGGCGCGCCCTACGGCTATTGCCTGTTGTTCGGCGCGCTGATTTCCCCCACCGACCCCATCGCGGTGATGGCGACCCTGAAAAAAGCCGGCATCGGCAAAAGCCTTGAAACCAAGATCGCCGGCGAATCCCTGTTCAACGACGGCGTCGGGGTGGTGGTGTTCATCGTCCTGCTCGGCGTCGTGCAGGAACCGCAAACCGCCGGCTTCGGGCAGGCGTTCATGCTGCGCGCCGCGGAGATATTTTTGTTTGAGGCGGTGGGCGGCGTGGTGTTCGGCGGGCTGCTGGGGATGCTCGGCTTCTGGCTGCTGAAAAGCGTGGACAACTATCAGGTGGAAATCCTCGTGACTCTGGCGTTGGTGATGGGCGGCTACACCCTGGCCCACAACATCCACACTTCCGGCCCCATCGCGGTGGTGGTGGCGGGTTTGCTGATCGGCAACCGCGGGCGCAAATACGCGATGTCCGACACCACCCGCGAACGCCTGGATAATTTCTGGGAGTTGCTGGATGAAATTCTGAACGTGGTGTTGTTCGTGCTGATCGGGCTGGAAGTGCTGATACTGGAACTGAAGGGCGCCTACCTGACCGCCGGGCTGCTGGCGATTCCCCTGGTACTGCTGGCGCGCCTGGTCAGCGTCGGCGTCCCCGTGTCCCTGCTGCGCGCCCTCGCCAACACCACGTTCAGCGAACACGCCGTCAAGATTCTGGTTTGGGGCGGCCTCAAGGGCGGCATCTCCGTGGCCCTGGCCCTGACCCTGCCGCCAAGCCCGCAGCGCGACGTGTTTTTGGTGATCACATATGTAATCGTCATCTTCTCCATCACCGTGCAGGGGCTGACCATCGGGCGGGTGGCGACACGCCTGTCGAAACCGGGCCTGTCGAAGCCGGCGGACTGAATGCGTAAAAAATTTAGTCATTGACTTACGCCTTTCGAGTTGTCAGGATTTCGCCAGTCAAACCCGCCCCCCGCCCCGCGAGAATCCGCAAATGGCCGCCAACCTGAAAAGCGAATACGACAAACTGGGTTTTTTGTCCCCGGTGGATATCCTCGGCGAGCAACAGGCCGCGGCCCACCGCCGCAGCGTGGAAGCCGCCGAACAACACATCGGGCCGGCCCACTACAAGGCCAAGATGCACACCATTTTGCGCTCGCCCCTTGAACTGGCCACGCACCCCAACATCCTCGACGTGGTGGAGCAAATCCTCGGCCCCGACATTCTCCTGTACAACACTACCTACATCATCAAGGAAGCCAACACCCCGGCCCACGTAAGTTGGCACCAGGACCTGACCTACTGGGGTTTGGACTGCGACGACCAGGTGTCGGTGTGGCTGGCGTTGTCGGTGGCCGATGAACAAAGCGGCTGTATGCGAATGATCCCCGGCAGCCACATCGCCGGGCGGCGCGAGCACGACATTTCCGTGGCCGATGAAAACAACGTCTTGTTCCAGAGCCAGCAGGTGCGCGGCGTGAACGAGCAGGACGCGGTGTACTGCCCGCTGCGGCCCGGCCAGGCTTCCTTTCACCACGGCTGGACGCTGCATTCCTCGCCGCCCAACCGCAGCGGCGACCGGCGCATCGGCCTCAACGTCCAGTACATCGCGCCCCACGTACGCCAGACCAAACTGCCGGGCTACAGCGCATTGCTGGTGCGCGGCGATGACCGCTTTCACCACTACGAACCGGAAACCCCGGCGCGCCGCGACCTCGACCCCGCGGCTTTGGCCTGGCGCGATCAACAAGATCAACTGCACAAGCGCATCGCCGCTCACGCCTGATTATTTCGCGGACGGCAACGCTGTGCCGCCCGCGATGCATCATGCGTCCTTCGGAAATCCCGCCAGGTGGATGCACCGCTCATCCCACACCAGCCCGGCGCCGATGGCTTGCGGGGCCTCCACGCGCAGGTCGCGGCCCAGACCCACGGCGTCATGGACTTCTTCCGTGGCATCGTCGAACCCCTTGAGGAACGCGGTCACGCTTTCGCGGGTGGCGGCGGTCCCGGTTTGGGCCGCGGTCTCAGTTTGGGCGGCGGCCTCAGTTTCGGCGGCGGCCCCGGTTTCGCCGGCGGTTTCCATGGCGTCCAGCGCGTGGCTGCGCACCAGTTTCGGGAAGTATTTGGCGCAATGCCCGGCGTCGGCGAACAAGTCGAAGCCGCTCACCCGGCCGTCAATGGCGAACACCACGCCGACCTGTTCGGGCGCCGCTTTCAGGTCGCGCTCGTAGTCGCCGAGGCGCGGTGCGGCGTGGGCGTAGATGTCGTCCATGGCATCAGTCGGCGCCGAGACGCCGGCGAAGCGCGCGCGTTTTTCCGTGATGCTGTTCCACACCTGCCCCTGATCGGCGCGCCGCGAGCGGTTGTGGCGCAGGTTGCGATTCACTTGCGCCATCTTGTCGCGCCGCCCACGGCTGTAGTGTATGTTGCGCGAGCCGCGAAACCGCCGGCTGCTGCGGCTCCAGCGGCCGGCTTCCACGCACGACACCGGAATCTCGGTCTTCGCGCCGGCGGCCACCAGCAGCGTCAGGTTCACGGTGCGGTTCTGCTTGGCACCGATTAACTGCTCGCCGTCGAGCAGGAACACCGGCTGGGTGGCGCGGTTGTCGAGCAACAGGGTCGGCACGCTGCCGGCCTCGTCCACTTCGGTGACGTCCACCCATTTTTTTGCCAGGGCATCGTCGAAGCACAGGTAGTCGGCGGGTTTCACTTTACCGCCGCCGCCACCGCCATCACCGGATGGGTCGGCGCGATACAAGGGGAACATCGCCAGGTTGCCCGACGCGACCGGGTCGCCGACGGTGGTGTCTTTGAGATAGTGTGCAAACTGATTCATGGTGATTGCCTCCGTTGTGGTTGTTGCAGGTTTCCCGCACGCTTGCGGGACCGATGGGGGCATTACACAACGGGGGGTGGGTCATAACCTGACCCGGCAACGCGAAATTTCTTTGCGGGATTATTTCCCCGACGAATACTTTTTGCGCGCCGCCTCCAGGCGTTGGCGCACCAGGCGGCGCAGTTCCGGCGGGCCGAGGACTTCGGCGTCGGGGCCGTAGCGCAGGACGTCCATGACCAGTTCGGTGGGGTCGTTGTAGGGAATCTCCAGGTCGTAGCCGGCGGCGGACCACGCGCCGCGTTGTTCGGGATGCCAGTGTTCCGCCGCCACCCACGCCGCCGCCGCAACGCTGAAACGAATGCGGGCGCGGTGTCGCGGTTTGCCGGTGAAGATGCCGTAGGAGCCGCCCACCAGCGCGTCCAGTTGCCGGTCGCTCACCTCGCGCGCGGCGTTGCCGAGGATGCCGCGCACGGCCATGCGTTCAAGGGCGAAACTGCGCAGGCCGCGGCGCAGGTGGCACCACGCATCCAGGTACCAGTTGTTGCGGTAATAGACCAGGCGTTGGGGGGACAGCGTGCGCTCGGTGCGCCGACCGCCGGAGCGCGCGTGATAGCCGACGCGCAACCGCCGGCGCAGGAACAACGCCGACGACACCGCGCGAAACACTTCGCCGTCCACCCGGCGCGCGCCGATGCCCGGCACGCGCACGCGCCGCTTCCAGTCATCGCCGCCCGGCGAAGGTACGCCGCTCGCCAGCAGCGCCTCAATGCGCGAGCGCAGCGGCGCGAGGGAGGATTCGAGCAGGTCGCTGTGCAACTCGTGCAGCACTTCGTGGATCACCAGCAGCCCGCGCAGTTCGCGGTCGTTGAACCACAAACCCGGCAGTTCGTAGCGCGCGCCGTCGCCGTCGTTGAAGTAGTAGCCGCGCCGCTCGGCGTCGTATTCCAGCGGCGCGTCCAGCACCCGCAGGTCACGAATGGCGCGCTTGACGGTGGACTCGGAACACTCCAGCCGCTCGCGCAACACCGCCATCGGCACCGCCCGGCGGCGCGCGCGGATGATCTGGTATAACCGGTATATGCGGTCGAACTGGCGCATTGGAGAAGTATATTCGGTGGGGAGACGCGGGGGCTTTTGGGGGGATTATATCGTGACGTGGTAAGAGTGCGGGGCGCGAGGGCGCGGGGCGGGTTGCGCGTGACGCGCATTGTGGGGGGGAGACCCCCCACGCCCCCCTGTGCGGCGCGGGAAAACCTCCTGTTTTCAGCGCCGCTGCGCACATCCCTGTGCGCGATGGCCGGCTGGCGCCGGGCCGAAAAAGCGATGCCCGATACGATGAAAAATATGGTCGCTACGCTCCCTATTTTTCTATCGTTCGGGTATGACACCGAAGGCGTAAGGCAGGGCAAAGGAAGCGCAAAAAAAGCGACCAAGCCTCATCGTTCCCCTTGCCCGTCTTACACCTCTGCGGCCGTCCAACCGGCGGCGTAGCCGCTGACTTCGACGTGCGCAAGGACGCGCACGGCGGCGCTGAAAACAGGAGTTTTCCCGCGCCGCAAGGGGGGTATGCGGGGGGGGCTCCCCCCGCAAATGCGCGTCACGCGCACAAAGTCAGCACCAGCCGCCGACCTTACAGGTTGAAGCGTCTCTTGAGAAAATATCGCACCGCGTATCTTTCGCGGTAACTCAACGCGCCGCCGAGGTCGCCGCCGGCGGTCAGAGACGGCAGGATGGAAGCCACCGATTGCTGGTCCAGCGTGAGGCCGGACAACGGGCAGGAATCGCAGTGCAGTTTGCGGAAAAACACGCTCTTGCCGATGTCGTAGTTGGCGGTCGGCGCGGAAGCATTACCACCGCCGCCGCTGGCACCGGAGCCGCTACCACCGGAACCACTGCCGCCGGAGTTGCCGCCGCCGGAGGCAAACACGGGGACAGCGATTAGTAACATGGTCAGCAACACGACCATCAGCACGGTCAACAAAAACTGCCCTGCCAAAAACCTTGTAATGTGCACCATAATATGCGCTATCTTTTTCATCACGATTACCTGAAAGGGATATACCAATGACACGCCATCTCCGGCGAGGTTCCCGCGAATATAACCCGTTCCCGCGGGCGCGTCCACGCTCCACGCGCAAACGGCCATGCCCGGCGGCCTGAGCGCAGCCCGGCGGGTTTTTCGCCGGTGGCCGGGCAATGACCCGGCACCGGCCATGACGATGCTGGCCGGGGGCGGTTGCGCGCTGGGTTATTTGTATCTCGCGTATCTCTCAAATCTCGACGCCGGCGTTGGCGTGTTCGCGTTTCTCGGCGCGCATTTTTTTATCGCTGTGGTGATGCTGGCCTACTGGCGCTACTGTGGCTGCGCCCACCGGGGCCGGGAAATCACTTACGGCGCGGTCATCCTGTGGGCGGTGGTGTTCCGGGTCATCGGCGTTTACGGCGCGCCGGTACTGGAGGACGACTATTTCCGCTACTTGCTCGACGGCTGCGTTTTCGTTACCTCAGGAACCCCCTTCGGCGTTTCACCGGCCTCGCTGTTCTTTGAGAACAACCTGCCGGCGGAATGTCAAATCCTGCTGAGCCGCGTCAACAACCCCCACCTGCCGACCATTTACGGCCCGGTTTTGCAGTACGTTTTTGCCGCGTTGCACTTGATCGCGCCGGTCAACATCAGGGCATTGCAAGCAACCCTGTCCCTGTTTGACCTCGGCCTGATCCTGCTGTTGTGCCGCTATGCGCCGGCCCGCTATGTCCTGTTGTATGCGTGGTGCCCGCTGGTGGTCAAGGAGATCGCTTTCACCGCGCACCCGGACATCATCGGCATCGCGTTGTTGATGGCGGCGTTTCATTTGCGAAAATCCGACAAGCCGACCGCCCTCATCGCCGCCGTAGTGCTGGCGGCGATGGCATGCGCCACAAAAGTCTTCGCCGTGCTGTTGCTGCCGTTCCTGTTGTGGCGGCTGGCGTTGCGTTACTGGTTGTTATGCGCGGCGGTGGTCGCACTTTTGTATCTGCCGTTCGTGCTGCAAGGCGCGACCGACCTCGCCGTGCTCGGCGTGTTCCTGCAACGCTGGCAGTTCAACGCCGGCGTGTTTGCGTTGGCGAGCGGCTTTTTCGGCGACGGGCCGGCAAGGGTGATCTGCTTTGCGTTATTCGGCGCGTGGTGGTTGTTTTATTTTGTGTCTTGGGCGAAAAAAACACCCGCCACTCATACAATAGAAATCCGGGGCGAATGGATCTTCGGCGTGTTCCTGTTGTTATCGCCGGTGCTCAACCCGTGGTACGTAATCTGGCTGCTACCCTTCGCCGTCCTCCGCCCGCAAACCTGGCCGTGGACGCTGGCGATGGTCGTGCCGCTTTCCTACCTGACCGGCCTGAACTACGCCGCGTCCGGCTTGGATGCCTATCAAATCCTGCCGTGGGCGTACTATGCCCAAATCGTTGCGGTCGCAATCGCCCTCGCCGTGGACTGGCGGCGTCACAGACGCAACCCGCCCGCCGCATAATGCCGGCGGCTTTTCCTTGACAATCCGACAACCCCTGTTGCAAACTTCCCCCATATCTGCGAAACAAACCCGATGACCACAACCACCCACAACCCCCTCGGCCACCGACATCCGCTATCGGCGATGGCGGCCAGGGTAATTCACCCCCCCCCCCCCAAGTTGTTGTAAAACAAGGGTTTTTTACGCTTACGGCGTTTTGGCCATCCGGCCGCCGTCGCTCTCGCTCGTTTTCGACCCGCCGCCCGGACCCGTCCGGCGGCGGGTTTTTCATTTCCGCCCGGCTTCAATGGCTTCGGGCGGTTCCATGTGAACCGCTGCAACCGGGGCAATTCACCCGAAATTCGAGGAAAAAACCCATGAAAACCGCCTTTTTTGCCCTTGCCGCCGCCATCCTGCTGGCGGCCTCATCGCCGTCTCTCGCCGCTGACGATGACCATATTTTTTGCACTTTCGAGGAGTTCTCCAGCGCAGACCCCGAGCGGCGGATCTTTTATACGGCGGTGTTCCTCGGCGATTACTCCTTCACCGTTGGCTACACCAACAAATTCAGGGATTATCTGGAGGCGGAATACGATTTCAATGGAATTGACAAGTATTGCTTTTTTGAAGACACCGCGCGGGACGCATCCCGCGATATGGACAACAAAATTCGCGATGACGAAAGCCGCGACTTGTACGGCGGCGGCGTAATCCGAACCAACTGGTCGCCGGATAATTTCAGCAACCAGCCCCTTCAGGATTTCCACATAACCATTGACGGCGATGAATCGGAACTGAATATCTGCGTGCGCGACCACGAATGTGAAGACGGCGACAAGGTGCGCGTGAGCGTTGGCGGCAGCCGCATTTTTTCCGGCGAGATTGACAACGACTGGGACTGCGACGACTTCAAGGCCGAGGCCGGGCGCGACTACATCATAGAGTTGTTCGCCATCAACGGCACCGGCCGCAAGGGAAATTGCTCCCACCGGGACGTGAACACCGGCGAGGTCCGGGTTGAGGGCGTTACTTCCAAAACCCAGTCCTGGCGGCACCGCGGCGGGGCCGGTTCACGGGCGCGTATTGTGGTTACGGCGGAATGATCCGCAATCTACTGGAGAAAGAAAAATGAAAGTGAAAAATATGGCATTCATCAGAATATTATTAGCGTCAATGCTTATAGGCGTCAGTATGAACGCGACAGCCGATATAGTGACAGATGCTTGGTTGGTTGGAGCCGCAAAAACTAATCACTCGGTTAATGCTCGAAAGTTCATAGAAAAAGGCGCAAAGCTGAACGCATGTATGGCAGTTTTAGGCGGATCGGCACTGTTCGTAGCAGCAGAGAGTGATTCGTATGATGTCGCAAAAATACTATTGGATGCAGGCGCAGATCCAAATTTTCACTGTTCATTTGCACCTGCTAGCCCACTACAGACAGCGATTGTAACCCGTTCACTTAATATTGCCAGATTGCTGATCGAAAGAGGCGCAGATGTCAACGCAACAACTGAAGGAGTTCGTGCAATATGTGGCGGATGTCCCTCGGTGTGGCTCGCCTCCGCAGAAGGATTGCCTAATATCGTTCGATTACTGGTAGAAGCAGGTGCTGATATAGGCGCGACTACGGAAGAAGGTGAGACAGCACTGTTCATAGCAGCAAAAGCTGGTGAAACACAGATCGTTAAAATATTGATTAAAGCAGGTGCTGATGTAAACGCAAGAACCAAATTTGGCTACTCGCCAATAAATACGGCAGCTTATCGAGGCCATATAGAGATTGTCCGAATCCTCATAGCCAATGGCGCAGATGTGAATAATAAATCCGATGATGGAGATACACCACTAAGTAGCGCAATAGAAGAAGGGAACAGCGAAATTGTGCAATTACTAAGAAATGCCGGCGCACAATAAAACAAACATTCAGACAATGCACATCCTGAAAATTTTTACAACTAACGCGACAGGAACTGCTATTCCTTTTGTGGCCATGATATTGGTAGAATGCTTGAATAACGAGCCGGATAAATGAACATGAAAACTACTTTCCCCAAACGACTTGAGTGGATAATTCTAGTTACAATTATCATTCTCGTTGTTTCTGTTCTGGTTTTGCTTTTACTGAATATGGTCAGTCAGTACATGAATTATTATACTGTCATCGAATTAACTCTCAAATCTAGCAGCGTTAATCATGCAGCTGTTATTACATATTTACAAGCGTTGGATTTTGCTACCGTCAAAACATCTTCTCTGTTTATCTCATTCTTGATCGTTTTTGTCGGCGGTTTATATTTGCTTCGAGTAGCTGAATCCCAGTTTTATTTATCTGTTGAAGCAAAGAATGCCCGCGCCACTCTTTCGACAACCTCGCCCGGTTTGGTCATGGCACTTTTTGGGGTAGTTCTGACAATCTTTTCCTTGCAATATCCATTTACTATTGAATATAAATCTTTGGATAAGACTGGCACCACTTCGAGTAAGAGTAGCGCCGGACCGGCGGGTGACACACCATTAAATGAGGACACAGGATCATGAAATGTTATTTCTCTGTAGCAATTTTCGCTTTTTTCTTGCAATTTACGAATTCAGCATATCCCGCTGATTTATCGTATATAAATTTTTGGAAAGCTGTGACATTAGGCGGTAAAGAATTTAAATGCGAAGGTGCCAAATCGAAAAATAAACTGAACAAAATTTTAGGCGAGGCTGGATGGGAATCTGCCCCTCCGCCTATTGATTGGACAACGGAGCATGCTGTAATTGTTGCACGAAAAATAGAAAATACCAAAAAACCAGATATGAAGTTTTCTGGGTTACTTAAAGAAAAAAATAATATCTTTCTTCGTTACGGTTGGGGATATATTCCAGATACTTTAGGGACTAAATCAATAGACATGGAGTATAACACCATTGCGAATAAAATTTTTAGGTCGATAACACCCGAATATTCATCTATGCTGATTGTTTCATACAAAAAGGACATTACTGATGGTAAAGAATTTTTTTGTCGCGAGGAGTAAAGCAAATCGCACGGGTGGAAATATAAAAGATATTTGAAGATATCTCTTTTTGTTTACAAAAACCAGTACAATGAACAAGCGGCGATCTCTTTCCCGGTCATAGAGCGCAAGTGCGATAGGCTAACGTCGCAGGTATAACCGCTGGATTCCCACGTGCATGGGAATCCAGGGAACTACTAGAAATTCCCCGGCTTTCGTACCGCCAGTTTCACGATCCAGTAAAAAATCTTGCCGGCGGCGCCCAGGGTGCCGCGGATGGTGCCGGAGATTTTGGATTTGCCGATGCGTTTGCGGTAGCGTACCGGTGTCTCGATTACGCGCAGGCCCATGCGCGCCGCTTTGAGTTGCATTTCTACGGTCCAGCCGTAGTCGCGGTCAACCATTTGCAGCCGCTCAAGGGCGGTGCGGCGGATGCAGCGCATGGGGCCGAGGTCGGTGCAGGGGATGCCGTACACGGATCGGATTACGCGGCAGATGAGCCAGTTTCCGAAACGTTGGTGGGGTGGCAGGGGTGATGGTTGATGTCGTTGTGCAATCCTGACGCCGATGACCAGATCCGCGCGGTTTTCGGCGACCGGTTTGATGACCTTTTCCAGATCGGCCGGGTAGTCGCTGTAGTCGGCGTCTATGAACGCGATTAAATCACCGTTGGCAATCTTAATTCCGGCTTGACAAGCGGCGCCGTAGCCGCGCTTCGGTTCGTGTACCACGGTCGCGCCGTTTGCTTGGGCTACTGCGGCGGTGTCATCGTCGGAGCCGTTGTCGACGACGATGACGCGGTCAATGCTGCGCGGGATTTCCTTGAGCACCCGCGCGATGGATGCGGCTTCGTTCAGGGCCGGGATTACCACGGTGATTTCGCATTGATTGATCACCGGATCACCCGAATCAAATGCTCAGCCGTCATTCAACGACCAGTCATAAAAGAAACCGTCTATGGCATCGGCGCGTTCCAAACGTTCGCGCAACGGCGGTTGTGCGTATTGCATAAGATGTTCAATCACCTGCTGTTGATTTTTCCCGAAATCTTCTTCGTACCAATCAAACAAACTGGAAGCGATCAACGCGCCGCCGTCAAAGCGCGCGCCCCTCGGGTGGTTGATGTATTCGCGCGCGCCGCTTTCCAGCAACGCTTCAAGGTTGTCGCCGGTGTAGGCGCGGGTTTGCAAGTTGGGGCAGCCGATGGAGGCGCAGTTGAGCGCGTAGTGGGCGCGGTTGTCGGCGAAGATTGGGCGCACGATGCGATGTTCAATGTCGTCGAGACTGAGCGCCGCGCCTTCCACCGTCGCCAGTTGCTTTTTCCACGGCCCCTGATCCGGCCATTCAAAACGGATGTCGCGGATGCTGTCCACCGGGTAGTGATCGAGGATCACGCGCACCGTGACGGCGTTGTACAGGTTAATCCAGTAGGCCAGTTGTTCCGCTTCAGCAAGGTTGGTGACCGCGGTTTTTTCCAGCGTTGCGATGTACGCATCCAGTTGCGCGCGGTCTTCGGGTTTAACTCCGCGATAATCAAACCGGTTGACGCCGTCTTCGCTCACGCGCACGTAGCGCGACAAAAAATTGTTCCAGGTTTCATGATCCACGCTGGCGATGGAATCCGGATTGTTGCGCCGCCAGTGTTCAAAGCCTTGCTCGATGAGCGGCGTGCGGTCGCCGAGCAGCGTCCACCCGAACCACGCCAGCAATCCGAGCACGGCGAGGCCGGCGGCGAGGCCGGTGGCCAGATACACGGGAACGGGAATCGCAAATCGTTTCATCGGTGTCATTGCATGGCAAATCGTGGTTGCCGCAGTATACCCCAACCAAATGGTTGCGCTAACGATATGCAGATGCGGGGCGGAATTGGTTATAATCCCCGTTTGCCACAAATCCGTGAACCGAAATGCCGACCCGCACCGTGCACTGCGTCGTACTGAATCAGGAAGCCGAAGCCTTTGAGTCCCCGCCCTGGCCGGGGGAGTTGGGGCGGCGGATATTCGAGCACGTCTCGAAGCAGGGCTGGACCCGGTGGCTGGAACGCCTGACCACCATCATCAACGAGAACGGCCTCAACACCGCCGACCCGAACACCCTGGCGTTGGTGGAAAAACATATGAACGGATTTTTTTTCGGCGAAGGCGACTACGGCCAGTTGCCGGCGGGTTTCCACGCCGCCGAACCACCACAGTAACGGGCAGTACTTCGCCCGGCTATCTCGGCTATCCCGATTATCTCAGCGGCCAGCGTTGCAACAACTCGTAGCGCACGCCTTTGGGGCCGGTGCGCGACTCAAACAACGCGAAGCCATCGCAGGGAATATCAAAACCGGGGGCCGGCGTCGGCAACGGCGGGCGCGCGCGGCAACCCCTGAACAAGGTCAGGTGCGGGGCGAAGGGTTTGCGCGGAGTTTTCATGCCCGCCTTTTGCGCCGCCTTTCGCAAACCGCGGGCCAGTTCGGTCAACGGCGCGGGAACCTCGCCGGGGCCGATCCAGAATATGCCCGCGCCGGGAAAGTACCCCGGTTCGTCCAGGCGCAGTTCAAACCGTGATGCATTGATTTGCCCGGCCTCAATGCACAGCCGCTCCAGTTGCCGGGGCGCGACGTCGCCGAGGAAGTGAAGCGTGATGTGAAAATTCGCCGCGCCAACCGCCCGCCCCGCCGGCAGCATGGTGCGGTCGCGCCATTTCTCAATGGCGTACTGAATTTCCGGGGCGATATCCAGGGCGAAAAAGGCGCGCATGGTCGGGCTGAAGCATGATTATGCGAAGTTTGTGCTACTATTAATTACGGTAGAGAAATAAGCAACATTAACATATGCGTTCAATTATAGGAGGTGAAAAGTAACATGAATCAACTAATTATTAAATTGACGGGCACGGTGGATGTTTCCAATTTTGATGAATGGAAAAAAGATCTAATCGCCCAAATTCAGTTGACCAATATTAAGTTGGTCACCGATAACGATTTTGTTGTTGCTTCCAATCAAGTTAAAGCGTTCAGATCAGCGGAAAAAATATTAAAAGAAGCGAAACAATCGGCTATTGACCAAGCCGAATCAATACAAAATCTCTTTTCGGCAATTGATTCGATTGCCGCAGAAACCAGACAAACTCGCTTGTCATTAGAGCGGCAAATTAAACAGCGAAAACTGGAAATAAAAGATCACTGCATCCAGGCCGGCATGATGGAAATTAAAAACTTCATTGCTGCGCAAGCCGATGAATTCAATTATGCGGACCATTCCGTGTTTTTAAATACGGATCGTTTCAAGACGGAGGCTAGCCACAAGAGAGGCGTGAAAGAATTGCAAAGCTCGATTGATCGCTTGTGTGTCCGCATAAAGCAAGAAGTGTCCGAAAAGGCCGCCGCAATTTCCAATAACAAAATAAGAATTGATGCTTTGATAGAGGAGCATAAACTGTTGTTTCAGGACTGGAAATCGCTTCTTGTTTTGTCTGATGATGATTTGGAACGGGAAATAAATAAAAGAATATTCAGATACAATGAAAAAACAACAACCAAAGAAGCGGAAGAAATTATATACGAATCAAATACAAATGAAAATACAGAACTTGACTATAAAGAAAAACACAAACAGGAAATCGAAAATGCTTCGAGCGAAAAATACCGGATAATTGTTGATATTGTAGCGACCGAAGATATAGCGAAAGAAATAGCACACTCGATAAAGGTCGATTACGGTAATCATCCATCCATTCATGAAATTAAACTTATCCGAAATCGTGCCAAATAACGGACAATGCTAAAACAGAAAAACCGCATCATCCTCGTGGACCACCACGAAAACCCGCCGGATGATCGCGTCAGCACTCACCTTGCCGAACGCGGGTATGAACTCGACCGGCGGTATCCGGTGAACGGAGACGCGCTTGGCAAGCCCGGTGATGACCCGGACGACGTGGCCGGAACCGTAGTGTACGGCGGCACCCACAATGTTGATGAAATGGAAAAGTATCCGTTTCTGCATGATGAAATTGCCTGGATTCGCCGTTGCCACGAGCGCGCGGTGCCGATGCTCGGCATTTGCCTCGGCGCGCAGTTGATCGCCCACGCTCTCGGTGCGAAGGTTGCGCCGATGGCCGGGGGGCAATGTGAATTCGGTTATTATCGCATCACCCCGACCGCTGCGGGCCAATCCTGGATGCCGCAGCCATTGTACGTGACCCAGGCGCATTTTTATCAATTCGACCCGCCGCCCGGCGCGACCCTGCTGGCGGCCGGCGAAACCTGCGCCAACCAGGCGTTCCGGCACGGCCAATCCACCTACGGCGTGCAGTTTCATCCCGAAGTTACCGCGGAAATTTTTCAGCGCTGGCAGGATGCCGAATGGGCCTTTTGTGACGCCCCCGGCGCGCAAAGCCGCGAACAGCAGGATGCGCTGGCGGCCCGCCACGACGCCGCGCAGCACGCCTGGTTCATCGGTTTCCTCGACCGGCTTTTCGATCGGCCTTCCGGTTCCAACTGATAACTGATTTTTGCAATCGGCTAACCGGCTAACCGGCTAACCGGCTATACTGCCGACAGTAACCACCACCGGGACATGCCATGACCGCCAACTCAACATGATCACCCCGCTCTCCCTCATCTCGGCGTTACTGTTCGGCTCCATGCTGTTTTTCGCCGCGCTGGTGGCGCCGTCCGTGCACAAACTCCTCGACGCCGAAAACGCCGGCCGCTACTTGAACGACCTGTTCCCGCGCTTTTACCTGTGGGGCATCACCCTGTCCGGCATCGGAACCGTGGTCGCCGCGTACAACCGTTCACCGGCGTTCATGCTCATCGGCATCGTATTGTGCGGCTACCTGTACTCGCGGCAAATCCTCAACCCCAAAATAACCCGCGCACGGGAACAATGGCTGGCAAGCGACACCCCCCACGACAAAGCCCGCTTCGACAAACTCCACAAACAAAGCGTGTTGGTGAACAGTATTCAGATTGTGTTGCTGGGGATTTTGGTGTTTGTGGGATGACCATCCTTGATAACCGAATTCCCAAATCTGTTCTTGAGGACTATTTGCGCGCCGAACTGGAAACTGAAATAGATCGTTTGTCTGTAAACTGTATAATCTAACCGACGAACAAATAAAAACGGCTGGAAATCATATCAATGAATAATCTTATCGAAGAACCGGGATCTTCTTTTGGCGGGAATTGGTCGGAACAAAAGCTTCAGGTGTTATCCAATTATCTCACTGCCTACACAACAGCCCTCAAGAAACAAAGATTCTCTCTGACTTACATTGACGCTTTTGCCGGTGCGGGAAAACTGGATATTGCCAGTGAGCAGAATCAGCACAGCCAGTCGTTGCTAATAGAAGAGACAGATGAGCAAGAGCAATATCGGCACGGATCGCCTTTGGTCGCACTTGCCACCACTCCGCCTTTCGATCATTTTATTTTTATCGACAAAAATAAATCTTCACTGTATAATCTGCAAAATCAAATTTCCGACAACGGTTATGCGGAAAAATCTATTGACTACGTACTCGGCGATGCCAATGAAGAACTCATGAAAATTTGTTGCGACGTAAATTGGCAATCCCACAGAGCAGTAGCTTTTCTCGATCCATTCTCCACAGAGGTGAAGTGGCACACGATTGAGACAATAGTAACAACCAAGGCGATTGATTTGTGGTTGTTGTTTCCGGCTATGGCGGTGAACCGAATGATGACTAAAACGAGAGAAGTCCCTCAAAAATGGCAAGAAAAACTCACCGAGTGCTTTGGTACGGAAGAATGGCGACAAGTTTTTTACCCACAAAACAGACAGTCAATATTATTTGGGGAAGCACCCGACAGGAAGGTTAGCCATCCCTTTGAAGTCCTGGGGAAATTTGTCAACGGCCGATTGCGGTCTATATTTCCCGGTGTTAGTAAAGAAATTGTAATACTAAAAAATTCAAAAAATTCTCCGTTGTTCCTGCTATGCTTTGCTTGCTCTAATCCCGACCCCAAAGCGATTGGCCTGGCCCTGAAAATCGCCGACCATATTATTGGTTCTTCACAATGACTAATTCCACCATCGAATGGACCGAACAAACCTGGAACCCGGTCACTGGCTGCACAAAAATTTCGGCGGGGTGCAAGCATTGCTACGCCGAAACCATGGCGCGGCGTTTGCGGGCGATGGGCGTGGCGGGCTATGAAAACGGCTTTACCACCGTGGCCTACCACGAAAACCGGCTGGCGCAACCGTTACACCGCAAAAAACCAACGATGTATTTCGTTAATTCCATGAGCGATCTTTTTCATCCGAAAGTACCGTTTGTCTTCATTGACAAAGTCATGCAAACCATCGGCGAAACCCCGCAACACACCTACCAAATCCTGACCAAACGCCCGGCGGTCATGGCGAAATATTTTTCCTGCCGCATCGTGCCTGATAACGCGTGGCTTGGCGTGTCGGTGGAAAACAAAAAGCACGGCGTTCCCCGAATTTCCATATTGCGCGGCATCAGCGCAACCATTCGTTTTCTATCGGTGGAGCCGTTGCTGGAAGACATCGGAGAAATCAATCTTGCCGGCATTCACTGGGTCATCGTCGGCGGAGAAAGCGGCGCGAAAGCAAGGCAAATGCAACCGAAATGGGTCGCCGGCATCAAGCGCCAATGCCGCGCATCAGGCACCCGCTTCTTTTTCAAGCAATGGGGCGCCTACGACAAAAACGGCGTAAAGCGCAACAAAAAAGCCAACGGCAGAATATTTGCCGGCCGTACCTGGGACGAAATGCCCGTTGTTGTGGCGTGAAGTTGCTTCATTTTTAACAAGCCTCTTGACGCGGGAATTACCGCGCTCAGCGGTAGCGTTTCGCGCCATACATCAAATACCCCAGCGCCGCCACGGCGGCCACCCAGTACACCGGGGTCAGGACGCCGACTTCGAAATCAAACTGTATCACCGCCCAGCCGAAGATCAGGAACAGGATAAAAATCGCGGCCTGGGAGTAGTAGCTTTTGAGCACCAGGTAGCGGTGGGAGAGGGTCAGTTTGGCGATGTCGTAAAAGCGTTTGTTCATCACCAGGCGGAAGATTGAGGTGTTGAACGTGATCGCCACCAGCAGGACGAACAATAACTCCAGCGATGCCTTGTCGTCGGTCAGGGCGCGCAGCGCCCACGAGGCGGCGTACAATACCACCGCCAGTTGGTAGACGCGCCTTCTGCCGAGCCGGTCTATGGTGTTCTTGAGCAGGTAAAACAGGATGCCGAAAATCACCGCCAGCGCCAGCACCATGATGCCCAGCCGCGTGAAGCTTTGGTGGGCGATGAGAAACAGCGAGATCAACCAGAAATAACTTTCCAGAAACAGATACGCGCCGTCGAGAATGAAAATCGGCCGCGAGGCGTCGTCATCGGTGAACACCGCTATCTCGCGCAGCCCCACGGCTTTGGTGTGGTTGAGGGTGGCGGGATATTCGGGTTTGTTGACCAGCAGAATCATGAACCCGGCGAGGGCGGCGATGGCCGACAGCACCACGATATAGACAAAGCCGGCGCGCTCCAGCAGCAGCCCGCCCAGCAGGATGCCGACCTGAAGCAGCGCGCCGACGAAGATCTGGAAATTGCCGTACTTGCGGCCGGAGTTGGCCGGTTCGATGAGTTCAAAAAACAGCGCGCGCTGGGTGGTCCAGAAAAAACAGTTATAGACGCCGTAACAAATCCCCAGCGACAGCAGCACCGGCAGGGTCATGTCCATGTTCAGGATGTACACGTTGAGCAGCAGCAACATCTCCAGCAACAGCGACAGCGCGATCATGGAAGTCAAATCTATTTTCAGCCGCAGCCGGTCCCAGGCCCACAAACCCAGGCAAAAACCAAGCCCGGCGATGGCGATAAAAATCGCCAGCGGGCCGAGGCCGTAGCCTTCCTTCCACAGGTACACCGGAACAAAAAACGGGAAGATGCCGATGAGTAGCGAGTGCAGCCCCAGGTACAGGTGGAAAATTCGAGAGTGGTGTCCCATCGCAAAATGCCCTAAAAACCCTAAAAAATATCTTTGTCGGGGATGTCGAGTTTCTCAAGTTCGGCGTAGTGGGCGGACAAATCCTCAACCTTGCCGTAGCGCGGGAAGTGGTGCATTTTGGCGTAGGGCCGGGAGTTGACCTCGATGAATATGCACTTCTGTTCCCGGTAACTGGTCTCGATGCCGTTCTCGAAAATGACGTCTATGCCGAGCAGGTTCGCGCCGAACATTTTGACCACGGCGGTGAACAACTCAACGTTGTCTTCGGGGATGGTGCGCTGGTCAATGGTCTCGACCACGCCCCCCGGCGCCAGCGCAACGCGGTGGAACAATTCCACGCGCCGGCCTTCACCGGGCACCGAGTCCAGCCCCAGGTTTTGTTTTTTCAGGTGCGCGATCACCAGCTCGCTTTTGCCGATGGGGAAAATGGTCGGGTGCAGGTTCATGCGCGCGCGTACCTGGTTTTCCGCGTCTATGAGGGCGCTGATGCGGTCGGTTCCGTTGCCGGTGACGAACGGCGGGTAGCGCCGGATTACCGAAACCAGGTGTTCGCCGGTGGTCAGCACGCGGTAGTTGGCGCCGGCCAGGTATTGTTCGAGCACCGTGGTCGGCCACCACGCCTTGGCGAGGAATATGCCGCGCCACAGTTCGCGGTAATTGTTGATGGGAAAGTAACTGCCACGGGAGTAGCCGCTGACGTTGGGTTTGACCACCAGCGGAAAACCGTGCTCGCGGACGAAACCGCGCACTTTCCACGGCAGCAGAAAAATCATGCCGCGGGCGTGGGGCACGCCGTTGCGCGCGAACACTTCCCGCCCCTGGGCTTTGGAGCGGCAGCCCTTGCGGACTTCCAGGGTGTTGTAGCTGGTGCAGCCGTGCATGTAGCGCTCGCTGAGCCAGTGGTAGAACGCCGCGCGCAGTTGCCGCATTGGTTTTATCACAACCGCGCCCGCAGGAAATTGAGTACGCCGCTGCTGCGGTTGTAGAGCATGCTCTTGGTGAACACCGGGTGCTCGGCGAGGCTGTGGTCGCGGTGTTTGGTGGCGAGAGCGAGGCGCATCATGCAGGCCGTTATGAAACGCCAGGCATCGGCGCGCGAGTAGCGCCGGTCCAGCAGGTTGATGGGCATGGGCGCAAACAGGTTGACCTCAATGACATGAAACCTGCCGCGCAGCAGGTCATCGGTGGAGTCGGCGCGCACGCTGACCCTGGATATTTTGAACGCGCCGATGCGGCGCATCAGCACCCACAACGCATCAAGTTGCGCGGTTGAAAAGGCGCCGGTAATTTCACGGTAGCGGGTGTCGGGGTTGTAGATGCTGTTGACCGGATGCGGCTCGGCGGCGTTGTGCGCGTGGGTGACGGTGAGCACCGCCCGGCGTTGCGGGTCGCGGTGGTGCGGCATGGAAAAAATCTCGTATTCGTTGGCTTCCACGGCACCTTCCTGGAGCAGGTACCGGACCTTTGATCCGCTGATTTTTTCGCGGATGCGGCGCAGTTCGGCGGCGTCACCGGCGCGGTACACGCCCCTGGCGTTCTGGCTCCATTCCGGTTTGACGAACACCGGATAGCGTTCGGGCATTCGTGCGCCATCGTCATACCACTGCGCCAGCCGCCAGGGCGGCGGGATCAGCCGGTCAATGGCGATCTTGGAAAAAATGCCCGCGCCGGGGTCGAAAAACGGCGCGTTCAACTGGAAGTATTTGCACGGCCGGGTGGCGATGCGAATACAGCAGGAAATATAGACGATCACCATTACGCCGGTCACCTTCATCGGCCACCTTCATCAAAACTGCGCTGCCGCTTAAGGGCCGGCGCCGGCCATGGCGGAACGTGCGAAACGCGCGGGCCGCGCCGGAGTGGAAAAGTGCTTATGGCTCGCCCCTTGTGCGGAGCACGGTGTTGATCACGAACAACACGACGCCGAGCACGAGGATGGAAACCGCGGCGTAAAACAGCGAGCCGCCGTCGCTCTTTCCCTGGTGCAAAACCTCCACCCCCAGCGGCGTGAACAAATGGAAAAACACCGCGCCGGTCATCACCACCGCGGCCATGAGTCCGCCGATGCCGTGCCAGCGCGCGCGTACACCTTCGCTGTCGCCCACGCCGATTTTGGCGGCGACCCAAAGCAACGCCGGCAACAGCAGCACGATGGAGGTCAGCAACTCAAAACTGCCCACCACGTAAGCGCCGGAAGCGGCGAACCACGCGCCGAGGCTTTGCCCGATGATGCCTTCCATCCATTGGCCGATGGTGCCGAATATGTGCTGGGTGTCCGGGTGGCCGGTGAATTTATAGGGCAGGGAAAAGAGAAATACTTTGCATATCCACAGCGTGATCGCCCAACTGATGACCGCTTTTACTGTTTTGTTCATGGTATGGCCCGCCTGGAATATCTGATAGTTGAGGGGTTGAATGCTACCACGAAACCGCCCCGTAAAGTTCGGCAACCGCCCGAATTTTCCGCCGCCACCGTGCCAAAAGCGTGCCACAATCGTGCCACCCCGAAAACCCGCCACCCCATTATCAACCCAACCCACCCACCCCGGAGGCCCGCCTTGATTGATTTGTACACCTGGAGCACGCCCAACGGCCGCAAGGTTTCCATCATGCTGGAGGAAATCGGGATGCCGTACGCGGTGCACCCCATTGACATCATGAACGACGAACAGTTCGCCGACGACTTCCTGAAAATCAGCCCCAACAACAAGATACCGGCCATCGTTGACCGGGACAACGGCATGACGATGATGGAATCCGGCGCCATCCTTTTGTACCTCGCCGAAAAAAGCGGGCGCTTCATGCCCGCCGACGAGGCCGGCCGCTGGCGCGCCATGGAATGGCTGATGTTTCAGATGGGCGGACTCGGCCCGATGCTCGGCCAGGCCCATCACTTTCTGCAGTTCAACAAGGGCGTCAGCGACTACGCCGCAAAACGCTACGCCGTGGAAGCGCAACGGTTATACGACGTCATGGACGAACGGCTTGAGGCAAATGAATACCTGGCCGGGGAATACTCCATCGCCGATATGGCTGCGTGGCCGTGGATTTCGCGGTACGAATGGCAGGGCGTGGACTTCGCGGAATATCCCAACGTCAAGCGGTGGTACCGCGCCATCGCCGCCCGCCCGGCGGTAGTGCGGGGATACCAGGTGCCCGCCACACCGGGAGCCGCGCCAAAAGAAATACCGTTGCCGGAGTAAGGCGTAACTACTCCCGAGCGTTAGTGTTCGTTGCCGTGCAAGCGGGGGCGCGAGGTGCGGGGGCGCGAGGCGCGGGGTGCGTGTGCGCGTGACGCGCATTGTGGGGGGGAGAGCCCCCCACGCCCCCCTGTGCGGCGCGGGAAAACTTCCTGTTTTCAGCGCCGCTGCGCACATCCTTGTGCGCGACAGTTCGGCTATCGCCGAACCAAAAAAGCGGGTTCCCGATACGATGAAAAATATGGTCGCTGGCGCTCCCTATTTTTCTATCGTTCGGGAATGACACCGAGGGTGATTTGTTTTTTCGCGGGGATGACACCAAAGGCAATTTGCACTTTGCGGATATGACACCGAGAACGTGGCAACAACCCTGTCGTCATTCCCGAGCGTTAGTGTCCGTTGCCGCGTAGCGGCTTACGGACACTTGGCGCTCTCGGGAATCCAGCGCCACACGAACCACCGGCGGTTTAGTCCCTGGATTCCCGATACGATGAAAAATATGGTCGCTATCGCTCCCTATTTTTCTATCGTTCGGGAATGACACCGAGGGAGATTTGTTTTTCCGCGGGGATGACACCGAAGGCAATTTGCACTTTGCGGATATGACACCGAGAACGTGGCAACAACGCTGTCGTCATTCCCGAGCGTTAGTGTCCGTTGCCGCGTTGTTTGCGGCTTACGGACACTTGGCGCTCTCGGGAATCCAGTGCGATTTAGAAACGCAACGATCCGGTCAGCCGGATGTTGTGACCGATGTCGTTGTCATCTTTCTCGGTGCGTTCGCCGGTCAATTCCAATCGCAAGCCGCGCTTGGTCCATTTGCCGAGGGCGTTGGAGAAGTCCATTCCCATCTTTTGACTGCGCCCGTCTTTGGTCCAGCCGGGTTCCAGAGTAAAGGTAATTCCACGGCCTTGCACTCCCGAATCCAACCGTGCCTGCAAACTGGCTTCCCATTCTTCATAGTCCTCCGCCTCATGGGCCACCAGGAAAGTGGTTTTTCCTTGCAGGCTCAAACCATTCACCGGGTTGGTGTAGTTGAAGCCCAAGCCGAGGTCGGCGCCGCCGCCTTGTTCGGCATCGCCGTCATCCCAGCGCAAGCCGAGTTCCCAGTTCGGGGTGAATTGTGCGCCGGTGGCGGATGCCTCTCCCGGTACGCGGCCTTGTATGGCGGCGCGCAGGCGTTGGGAGTCTGCGGTTACTGCCGGCAGATCGCTCGCATCATCGGCTTCGGATTTCAGTTCTACGGCAAAGGCGCTGGCTTTCCACGACCATTCGCTGCGTTTGTACGTGGTCAGGTCGCCGGATAGGCCGAGGGCGATCATCTGCATATCAATATCTACTTCGGTGGTTTCCGCTTCGCCGTCTGTGGACAGTTCGGCGTCGCCTTCGCCGTAGCCGAGCATGGCCCAGGCGGTGGTGGTGTCATTTGCTTGCCATTGGATGTAGGGCAGGATGCTGGTGAGGTCGGCGTCTAGGTCGCCTTGGGCTTCGTCGGTGGCGTCGTCGTAGTCCACGTCACCGCTGGTTTCGGAGATGGCGAGGCCGAGGCGGGTGCCGGTGGGGGTTTGGTAGTCCATGCCGAGGTAGGCTGAGGTTACGTCGCCATCCAGGTCGAAGTCGTCTTCGGGTTTGCCGTCGAAGTTGGTGGTGGTGGCGCGTGCCCAGAGGCTCCAGCCGGAGGTGCTTGAGGCGTCGTCATTGAGGTTGAAGTGGAACGCGCTTTTCATCAACAGGTCTTTGGCGGACATTGTGGTGGTGTTCGCTGGATTCCCGATACGATGAAAAACATGGTCGCTATCGCTCCCTGTTTTTCTATCGTTCGGGAATGACACCGAGGGTGATTTGTATTTTTGTGGGTATGACGCCGAGGGCGTGTTAATAACGCTGCCGTCATTCTCGAGCGTTAGTGTCCGTTGCCGCGTTAGCGGCTTACGGACACTTGCGACTCGGGAATCCAGGGTTTGGGCGGGGGTGGTGGTTGCTAACTCAAACTTGTGGCCGCCGAGGGTGAAGTGGCTGGTGTTTGCGCGTCCGCCGGGGGTGGAGAGGTAGTCTTCAAACACGCCCACTGTGCCGGTGGCGAAGGCGCGGCCAAACGCCGCCATGGTCTTCTCCAAAACGCGTTCGGAGCTGTTGCGGCCTACCTGGACGGTAAGCCTGGCCATGGTGGGTTGCCCGGTTGCGTCGGTTACGGTGAGGTCGAAGTTCAGGGTGGTGCGTTCTTCCGGAGCGGTGAAGGTGGGGGCGGGGGCCTCGTCGTCGGAGAGTACAACCGGTATGTCGTCGGCGATGTCTTGCGCCCACAGGAACATCAGGTCCTGGCCTGCCGGGTCGCTGCTGCCGGTGGCGTCTAGGGTGACCATCGCGCCTTCGTCCACGGTCATGCGCGGGCCGCCGGCGAAGACGATGTCCGGCGGGTCATCGGCGATGGTGATGGTGAAAGTCAGGCGGGCGGGGTCGGCGTCGCTGTCGGTGGCGGTGTAGGTGTAGGGTACTGCCCTTTGCACGGTGGTGGGGGTGGTGCCGCTCAAAACGCGCGTGGTGTCGTCAAAGGTCAGGCCGGTGGGCGGGGTCGGGGTGAGGGTGTAGGTCAAGGTGCCATCGCCGCCGGTGGCTTCCGGCAGGATGAGGTCGGTGATGGCGGTCTCGGGGAGGTAGGTTTGGTCGGCGATGGTGGCGGTGCCGAAGGTTGGCATGAGGTCGGTGATGGCGATGGTGAAGGACAGGGTGTCGGCGTCGGTGGCCGCTTGGTTGGTGTCGGCGTCGGTGACGGTGTAGGTGTAGGTGGTTGCGGCTTGGCCGGTGGTGGGGGTGCCGTCCAATACGCGGGTGGCGGGGGTGAAGGTCAGGCCGTCTGGCAGGGTTTCGGTGATGGCGTAGGACAAGGTGCCGTTGCCGTCGGTGGCGGTGGGCAGGGTTACGCTGACGGCGGTGCCGGCGGCGTAGGTTTGGGGGGTGATGGTGGTGGTGCCGAAGGTTGGGATGCGGTCCGAGTCGGTTCTTCCCTGGATGGTGAACGTGACGCTGGCGGATTGGGGGCCGGCGCCTGGTCCGTCGTCTTGAGTCGCGGTTACGGTAAACATATCGGTGAGCGTCTCGCCGTCGTTCAACGCATCCACGGTTGGGTTGGTGTTATCCAGGGTGTAGGTGATGGTTGCTGTTCTGGTATTTGTCATACCGAGGGATACAAAATGAGTAACGACGAAGGTTCCGTACATGCCCGCAGTGTTCTGCAAATCAAACTCGCCTTCTCTGAGGTTATTCCTATCCTCGCCGAGGTTCAGAACAGAGGATAGTGTACTGGAATTGGCATCCTCGACGATGGTGTAGATGCGGCTGGGTATGCCCCTATCCAAAATCTGCGCCGAGGCGTGTTGGGCCGGGATGAGGGTGAGGGCGAGCAGGGTGAGGGCGGTGAGGACTCCGCCGTTAGCGGTCAGGCGTGATTTTTTCCGTGCAGGGGGGGGGGGCAGGAATGGCCGTTGAGACGCTCAAAGGCGCGGTTTTATGCGGTTTTTGGGTGTTTTTGGTTATGGAACGGGGGAACATGATGAGCCTCCTGAAAGGGGGGTGCGTTGGCGTTGGAATTCGCTGGATTGTAGCAAAATTTGCCGGATTATAGCAGAAATCGGGGGAATGATACCCCCAAAAAGGGGCGGAATAGGGCGGGTTTTGGTGCGCGTCACGCGCCCCGCACCCCGCGTGCCGGTTTCAGATCAATACAAGTGATTTCGTTGAACGAGCCGAGGCGCATGAGCGGCCCCCAGGTGCCGGTGCCCGGCGAGACGTAGAGATGAACGCCGCCGCCATCGCCGTTCGTGCTGCGGTACAGGCCGCTGATGCGGCGGAACTGGCGCTTGACCAGCAGGTTGAACGGGAAAATCTGGCCGTTGTGGGTGTGGCCGCTGAGCATCAGGTCAACGCCGTGTTCCACCGCCGCTTCCCAGCCCAGCGGGCGGTGGTAGAGCAGCACGGTGTAGTGGTCGCTGCGTTGAATGGCCGGCAGTTTATCCGCCACTTGGCTGTGCTCATCGGCGTCGTCAATGCCGATGACTTGCAGTTCGCCGGCCATGACCCGCCGCTGGCGCAGCGACTCGACCCCAAACCCGCTCAGCAGGCCGAGCACCTTGTCGAGGTCGGCGTAGCGTTCGTGGTTGCCGATGCTGAACAGGGTCCGCGCGCGCAGCCGCTCCAGGCATTTGAGTTCGTCGTGGCCGACCGCGGCGGAGTCCACGAGGTCGCCGGTGATGACCACCACGTCCGGTTGCAGTTCATTGATGCGGTTCACGATCCGCGTCAGGTAGCCCCCCTGGCGCGAGCCGATGTGGACGTCGCTGATCTGCACGATGCGGTGCGGCCGGGTGATTTTTTCGGTATAGAATTGGAGGTGCTTGACGCCGAGAAAAAGAGACGCGAGCACCGCCAGCACCACCAGCACCGAGGCGATGCCGAGTATCCACGGCACCGCTACGCGGTCGTCGATGGTTGCCACCAGCCGCGCGGCCTCGTACAACCCGGTCAGGACGAAGAGGATGAAACTGACCCCCATCCAGTGAACCATTACGTAGCGCACGCGCATTTTCGGGCTGCTGAACGAATACCACAGGGCGGCGGTGGCGACCAGCCAGATGAGCGCGGTCGGCCCCGGGCCGATGGCGGTCTGCGGCCCGTACCAGCCGGCGAGGCGGTTGACCGGATACGCGAACACCAGAAAACACAGCGGCGGAAACAGGATGTAGAACCAGCGCCTTGCCCTGGTCATTTTGCGCGCCATTGGGTATGCCTGAGGGGTGAGGTTGTGGAGCGGATGGTTGGGTTTATCTTTCGCATCATACTATAATCGCCGAACATTCCCCATCCACAGACCCGCGCTGAAAACCCCGCAAAAATTCAGAAAGACCAAGGTCATCGCCACCATCGGCCCGGCCTGCGACAACGACCGCACGCTGCGGGAGATGATGTCCGCGGGCATGAACGTGGCGCGGCTGAATATGTCCCACGGCAGCGTCTCGTCCCACGCCGAAACCCTGGGGCGCATTCGCGAAGCGGCGCGCTCGCTGGACACCACGGTGGCGGTCATGGTGGACACCCGTGGCCGCGAAATCCGCACCGGCAAGTTGCAAGAAGGCAAACTCCTGCTGGAGCGAAACCAGTCCTATTCGCTGTTCAGCGACGGCCGGGGCGGCCACCTTGGCGATACGCTTGGCAATGCGCTTGGCAATGGGCGCGGCGTCTCCACCACCCACCCCACCCTCTCCAAACACCTCAAAGCCGGCGACCGGGTGCTCATTGACGACGGGCAGATCGAACTCATCGTCACCGAAACAAGCGCGGATGAAATCCGCTGCCGGGTCGAATGTGGCGGCGTGCTGCGCGACAGCAAGGGCGTCAACCTGCCGGACAACGATGCCGCCTACGACAGCCTCGCCCCCAACGATGCCCGCGAGATCGAATTCGCCGCCGCCAACGAAGTCGAATACATCGCCGCGTCATTCATCCGCAACGCCGATGAAATCCACGCCCTGCACCGGCAAGTGAAAGAACTCGGCGCCGACATACCGGTCATCGCCAAAATCGAAAACCGCGCCGGCGTGGACAACATAGACGGCATCATTGCCGCCGCCAACGGCATCATGGTGGCGCGCGGCGACCTCGGCGTGGAACTGGAAATGGGCAAAGGCCCGACCATCCAGAAGCGCATCATCCGCGCCACCGTCTCCAACGGCAAGCCGGTCATCACCGCCACCCAGATGCTCGATTCCATGGAGCGCAACCCGCGCCCGACCCGCGCCGAAGTCTCGGACGTCGCCAACGCCATTTTCGACGGCACCTCGGCGGTCATGCTGTCCGGCGAAACCGCCGCCGGCCGCCGCCCCGTGGAAGCGGTGCAAACCATGGTCGCCCTGGCCCTTGAAGCCGAAGCCGGGCTGAAGCAATACGGCTACCTCCAGCAGATCAACCCAAGCCCCTCCAACGAGGTCACCGAAGCCGTCGCCCAGGCCGCCATCACCATGGCCAACCACCTGAACGCCGCGGCGATCCTGGCCCTCACCGAAACCGGCCTGACCTCGCGGCTGATTTCCAAGTACCGCCCGGAAAGCCCGATCCTCGCCATCACTTCATCCCAGCGCGTGGTGCGCCGCCTGGCAATGAACTGGGGCGTGCTCGCCATCCACTACGCCGCCGGCGGCTCCGACGAAGCCAAGATCCAGTTCGCCATGTCCCGCGCCGGGGAACTCGGCTACGTGAAACCCGGCGATCTGGTAATCCTCACCGCCGGCAGCTCCCATCAAGCCGGCAGCACGAATTTGATTCGGGTGTTGACGGTTGGTTAGTGGAGTTGGTTAGCGGGGCCGGTTAGCCGCGTCCTGCGGATATTGCGCCAAACCGCCGCTTACCTTTCCCCGCCGCCCCCGCCGTCCCAGCCGCCCCCGCCATCCAAGCCCGGTAGTGGCCGGCAGTAGGTTTCGCGCAGCAGCAGGACGCATACCAGGGCGAGGAGGTTGGAGGCGATCAAGACGCTGAACGCGGTGGTGTAGGCGTCGCCGCCGTAGATGCGCGCGCCTTCAATGATGCGTCCGTCCCAGCCGAGGTCCAGCAGTGCGCCGATCACCGGCTGCATCACCGCGCCGGAGCCTACTACGCACATGTTGACCAGGCCCATGGCGGTGGCGCTGTGGCGCGGCGAGTTGACTTCGCGCATGGAGCCGAAGGACACGGTCATCATTGAGCCGCTGATGCCGAGCATGAAAAACAAAAACGCCAGCATCGGCGGGGTGCTGAATCCGGCGAACAGCACCACCGAAAAAATCAGCGTGTTGCAGATGATGCCGATGAGCATGACCGGTTTGCGCTTGCCGGTGTGGTCGGACAGCCAGCCCATCACCGGGGCGCCGATGGCCCAGCCCAGAAACAGCATGGACGCGACCTTGGCGGCGGTGGAATCGCCGTAGCCGTACACCGTGCTCAGCCACGGCACCGCCCACAGCCCGGCGAAGGCGAGCATGATCGCGGTCATGCCGAAGCCGATGCCGGCGCACGCCCAACTTTGGGGGTTGGCGACCACCGCCACCACCCCGGCGAAGGTGCTCGGAGAGTTGCCGCCGGCGAGGGCGGGTTCGTTGTGCGCGTTGCGCGGGCGGCGCGGGACGACGTAGAACAACGACACCGCCAGCGCCAGCGCCACCACGCCCAGCGAGCCGATGACCGTGCGCCAGCCGAATTGCTCGACGAAGTAGCGCAGCGGCGCCTGGCCGAGCATGGCGCCGAGCATGCCGATGCTCTGCACCAGCCCCGCCAGCATCGCAAAGCGCGCCGGCGCGAACCAGTAGCCGGCGATGGTCAGCGTACCGACGAAAGCGAACGCCACCGAAGCGCCGATCATGGCGCGGAAAAACGAAGCCGCCAATACCGTTTCACTGAGGGCGAAACCGAACGAGCCGAGCGCGCACACCGCCACCGCCACGCTCATGAGTTTGCGCGGGCCGAAGCGGTCGTTCAACATGCCGACGGGGATTTGGATGCTGGCGTAGGCGTAAAAATACCAGCCCGACAGCGCCCCCAATGCCGCGCCGCCGACCGCGAAGTCGCGCATCCATTCGGCGGTCATGACGCTCGGCGCGACGCGATGCACGAAGGCCAGGGCGAAAAACAACGCGCCCACCGAAAACGCCGCCAGCGCGCGGGAGCCGGAAACGGTGCGCTCGGGGGTGTTCACCGCCATTGAGTCGGGGTCGGGAAGCCGGCGGGCCTGGGCGGACGGCGCGGCGCGGTGTTGCCGGTATGGTTTTTCATCGCGGGTCTGTTTATTTCAGGGAAAAATTGTTTTGCATATTTTGCGTCAGCAACCGGGAAATCAGCGCGCCGAGTTGCACGGGCAACCGCTCCAGCCACGAGGACTCCACGGTATAGTCCACGATCCGGCGCGCGCCGATGACTTCACGGGCGACGTCGTCGAGGCCGCCGAACTCGTCAATCAACCCCAGCCGCCGGGCTTGCTCGCCGCTCCAGAACAGGCCGCTGAAGAGGTCGGCATCAGCCGCACCGGCGGCGGCGAGGCGCGCGCCCCGCCCCTGCTTGACCGCGTTGATGAACTGCCGGTGCACCTCGTCCAGGACCGAGCGCGCGTGGTTCACTTGATAGGCATCCTCCGGCAAAAACGGGTCGAGCATGGCCTTGTTGTCCCCGGCGGTCAGCAGGCGCCGCTCAATGCCGAGTTTTTTCATGGACTCGACGAAACCGAAACCGTCGAGGCGCACGCCGATGGAGCCGACCAGGCTGGCGCGGTTGCCGTAAATCTCATCGGCGGCCACCGCCACGTAGTAACCCCCCGAAGCGCAGACGTCCGAGATGACCGCGTAAAACGGTTTGGCCGGATAGTTCGCTTTCAAGCGGCGGATTTCCGCGTTGATTTGTGCGGCTTGCACCGGCGAGCCGCCGGGGCTGTTGATTCGCAGCACCACGCCGCCGGCGTCTTTGGCGGCAAACGCGCGGCGCAGGCTTTGGTTAATCTTGTCCGAACTTTCGGCGTTCGGCCCGATGATGCCGCTGAGTTCCACCAGCGCGGTATGCGGCGAGGAGAACAACGCGTCTTCGGCGTAATGCAAAAACAACGCCGCCCCCAGCCACGCGGCCAGCAGAAACTTGAAAAATATCCCCCAGCGCCGCTTCGCCTTGCGCTCCTTGAGGTAGTCCCGCCCCAACATTCCAAGCACGCGGAGGTTGTCGGTGCGCATTTTGTTGGCCGCGCGGATGGGGTCGCCGGAATCACCGGAGTCGTTGGAATCGCCGGAATCCTGGGGCTGCGCGGCCCGGTCTTTTTTGCTGAACATTTTTGAGGTCTTCGTTGTATGGTCTTGTTGAAAAAATCGTGGTGAATCCGCCAACACTTTAGGGGGATTATACGGCACCGCCGGACTTCACCGCAAAACCGGCGACTTGGTTTAGAATAGCACCGAGCGCGCCTTGCCGCCGGGGCCGCTCTAATCCGCTGATCAAAACCGGGAGCAAATACCTTGACGACACCGCCAATGACACCGCCGGTCAACGTGACCGTGTACCGCTGGGCCGGGGCCTGGGGGCCGTTCAAGGTCTCGATCCCCTGCGGCGAATGTTCGCTCACCGGGGACGTCATCACCGACACCTTCGACAACGAACTGAAGGGAATCCCGGTCAACCTTGAGATGCTGGACTGGCTCAGTCACTGGTGGCGGCCGCTGCCCAAAGGTGGCTGGCACGCCCCCATCGTCATGGTCGAGGGGCGCGTCATCAGCCAGGGCAAGGCCCTGAACCGCGGGGTCCTGACCCAGGCGGTGATCGAAGCCCATGTCATGCGCGCCGAAGTTATGCGAGACGTGTTGTTCGGCAAAGAAACCTGCCCCCACTGCACCCGCGCCAAAGCCTACCTCGACCAGGCCGGCGTCGAATACGCCTACCACGACGTCGTCAAAGAACCCCGCGCCCTGTACGAAATGCTGGCCAGGGTGAAGACCATCATCGGCCCGAAAACCCCGGTAACCGTGCCGCAAATCTGGCTGAACGGCGCCTACGTGGGCGGCGCCGATGAACTGTCGGAAATCCTGCGCGTCAAGGTGGTCGCCAACACCGACCGCGGGCAGTGCTCGTTGTCGCCGGGGCGGTTGCGGGCGCAGGGCTGAGGGCGGCGTGGCGCTCGACGAATCCGGCGTTATGCTTCGATACCAAGTAACACAAGGGGTACGGCAGGCACGCCTCTCCCCTGGCGAATGACGTTGTACAATTCTCCTTCGTAATACGACACCCCTGAACTCATTTGCGATTGTAATGCTTTCATTGGAAGTATTTCGATACCAACATCAATCTGATCGCCAACGTAAAACGCCAAATGCTTTACAAATAAGTCATATGCAACAAACGAGTATTTGCCAAATTGTACTTCAATAGCCACCCTGTCTTTCACGTAATCGGTTTGGTTGTAACTGAATATCGGGGAAGAGCCGGCTTGACCAATTTCCTCTTTTTGCTGGTCGGGCGGCATCGCAAGGGTTTTTCGGATTAGCTTTTCATCTTTTGTTACCCAGTAACTTACGCGGCTTTCTTTCCATTTTTTTAACCCCAAAAGAATCTTGAAAGATTTATTCATTTCTATGGGGCTGTACAACAAACGCCCTTCCATGGTTTTTTCTTTTGATACCTTTGTCTTGCACGCCCGGCCATCCACCTGCTTGATAACGGACTTAATTTCCATCCACAATTTCGGTTTATGAACGAGCAAGTATTCAAGACCGTTCAAGTGCGAATATGTCTCAACTATTTTCACTGCGGGCTTTCGGAAACAACGTTAATTGAGCGGTTTTAGCATCCTCGGCATGTTTCCAGGGAGCCCCGGCTAATTTGTCCCCGTTCTCCTTTGGGTCGTAGACCGGCTTGTTCATCGGCCTGGTTTTTAGCGTCCCATTAACGGCTTTTGTGATGCGACTTCTTGCTAATTTGACATATTTTTTTTCAATTTCGGCCCCGGCCCCCCGCCTGTTATGCAGAATAGCCGCAATGACTGATGTTCCTGTTCCTGCAAATGGGTCGAAAACCCAGTCACCTTCATCAGTCATTGACAAAACAAGACGTTCAATTAGTTCCACCGGATACTGGCATGGATGCTCGGTTTTTTCCACGTGATTGTTTTTTACATTCGGCACAATCCATAAATCTCCGGGGTTTTTCCCAAGTGGATTGCAGGAATATTGCCCGATTTTAGGACCCTTGAAATATTTTTTTGTCGGATATTTTTGAGGAACCCTCACAGAGTCCAAATTAAAAACATACTCCTTCGTGTTTCGGGTAAACCAAATAATCGTTTCATAACGTCCTGAAAACCGCTTTGAGCAGTGTAAACCGTGCTCAAAGTGCCAAATAATCCTGTTTCTCATAACGAGATTCAGATCAACAAACACCGAGTGCAATGCAATATCCAGTGGAACAATTGAACCATTCTCAACGAAATTACCAACTTGCCAACAGATACTGCCGAATTCTCCAAGAACACGCTCACATTCTTTGATTATTTGCGATTGTTGCTCAATATAGTCGCTTAAATTTGTTTTTTGCTCGTATTCCTTTCCTATATTATAGGGCGGTGATGTAACGATTAGCTGAATTGATTTGTCAGGTATTGTTTTCAGCATCTCCACACAGTTTCCATGATAGAAAACTGCTTGTTCGTTTACATCAAAATCAACTGCGATATCCGCTTGTTTTGGCATTTCACATTATCCTCACTTCAGTCCTTCTCCGCGCAGCGGTTTTTCCGGTAAATCCACCGCGCCCTAACTGCACTTACTCTCCCCGCAATTAAGGCAGGTCAGGCAGTTGTCCATTACGATCATGGCCTTGTTGTGGCACTTGTTGCATAACTCCGCGCCTTCGGGAAAGGCGTTTGCTTCCCGGGCGACGGGGTCGGCTTTGATGGCTTGCTGTTGTTCAAACTCCCTGCGTTTTTGGTTGATGAGGCGCAGTTGGTGTTCGTCGAGGCCGGG
Organism: Candidatus Poriferihabitaceae bacterium; assembly: GCA_965212085.1. Taxonomy (GTDB): domain Bacteria; phylum Pseudomonadota; class Gammaproteobacteria; order Arenicellales; family Poriferihabitantaceae; genus JAHRAW01. The sequence goes on from OZ243042.1 coordinate 1,343,407, forward strand.
GGAGACGATGAGGCCGATCATTTTCAGGTGGGATTCGATGGCGTCGCCGATTTCGGCGACCAGCGACGGGATGAATTTACCGCCCTTGCGGAAGTAGCCGCCCTTTGGGTCGAATACGCTTTGCAGTTCCTCCACCAGGAAGGTGACGTCGCCGCCCTTGCGGAACACCGCCGACACGATCAGGGTCAGGGCGGAAATCCACTGGTAGTGATCCATGTTCTTGGAGTTGATGAACATCTCGAACGGGCGGCGTTTCTCGTAGGGCGTTCCGGGGTTGAGCACGATGTCGTTGATGGTGATGTAAAACGCGTGCTCGGAGACCGGGGTTTTGATCTTGTAGGTGCTGCCGATGAGCATTTCCGGGCGTTCAACCTTCTCGTGCATGTGCGCGATTTTGCCGCTCGGTCCGGTGCCGGTGCCGGTACCGGTTCCGGCGGGTTCGCGGACTTCGGAGGCGGGCGATGGGCCGGCCGTGGTTTCGGCTTTGGCTTCGGGTTTGACGATGTCGTAGCCGACGATTTTTTTCTGGATTTTGATGCTCATTTGCTGTCTCTGGTGATGTCTGTCTGGTTTGCGGGGGCCGGCTAGAACCTGCCGTAATAACCCTCTTTCAGCGCGTCGAACAGGTTGGCGGCGGTGTGGGTTTCGCCGTCGTATTCAATTTCTTCGTTGCCCCTGGCCTCGATGGTTTCGCCGTTTTCCAGCATAAACCGGTAGGTGGTGTTTTCCAGATCCGAGTCCTTGACCAGCACGCCCTGGAACACTTCCGGGTTGAAGCGAAAGGTGGTGCATCCCTTGAGCCCTTTTTCCCAGGCGTACTTGTAGATGTCCTGAAAATCCTCAAAGGCAAAATCCGTCGGCACGTTGGCGGTCTTGGAAATGGACGAGTCAATCCACTTCTGCGCCGCGGCCTGGACGTCGACGTGTTGCTTCGGGGTGATGTCATCGGCGGCGGCGAAATAATCGGGCAGTTGATTGCGCCGCGCTTCGGCGGCCGGCGTCGCTTCGGGATTGACGAGGTGCCGGTAGGCGAGCAGTTCAAAAGAGTACACGTCCATTTTGTGCTTGGATTTTTTGCCCTCGCGGATCACGTTGCGGCTGTACTGGTGCGCGAACGACGGCTCAATGCCGTTGCTGACGTTGTTGCCCAGCGACAGGCTGATGGTGCCGGTCGGGGCGATGGAAGTGTGGTGGGTGTAGCGGCAGCCGTCCTCGGCGATGGCGTCCCGCAACGCCCGGGGAAACTGCTGCAGGTAGCGGCTGTAGCGGCCCATCAGCACCGCGCCCTTGACCGCATCGCCGACCTCGTAGCCGTCCGCGGCCATCTCCGGACGCCGCCCGAGCATTTCGGTGGTGACCGTGAAAGCCTGTTCAAGGACCGGCGCGCAGCCCTTCTCCTGGGCGAGTTTTATGCCGGTCTCCCAGCCCACTTCGGCCATCTCCCTGGCGACCCGTTCGGTGAACTCAAGGGACGCCGGGCCGCCGTATTTCATGCGCAGCATGGTGAGCGTTGAACCGAGCCCGAGGAAGCCCATGCCGTGGCGGCGTTTGGCGTTGATTTCGTCGCGCTGGGGGGGCAGGGGCAGCTCGTTGACTTCCACCACGTTGTCGAGCATGCGCGAGAAAATCGCCACCACCTCGCGGTATTTTTCCCAGTCAAACCGCGCCTCGCCGGAAAACGGATTTTCCACAAAGCGCGTCAGGTTGACCGAGCCCAGCAGGCACGCGCCGTAGGGCGGCAGCGGCTGCTCCCCGCAGGGATTGGTGGCGCGGATGTGCTCGCAGAACCAGTTGTTGTTCATATCGTTGATGCGGTCAATGAGGATGAAGCCTGGTTCGGCGTAGTCGTAGGTGGATTTCATGATCACGTTCCACAGCCGCCTGGCCGCCACCGCGTTGTACACCCGGCACGCCACCTGCCCCAGGTCGTTGGTGACATAGTTGTCGTCGTGGGACCAGTTGCGCCACACGATTTCGTGGTCGCCGCTTTCAAACTCCCCGGCGGTGGCCGGGAACGACAGTTTCCACTCGGCGTCGTCGCCCACCGCCCGCATGAACTCGTCGGTAATCAGGCACGACAGGTTGAACTGGCGCAGCCTGCCGTTGGCGCGCTTGGCGCGGATGAACTCCATGATGTCGGGATGGCTGATGTCGAAGGTGCCCATCTGCGCGCCGCGCCGCCCGCCGGCCGAGGACACGGTGAAACACATTGAGTCGAAGATGTCCATAAACGACAGCGGGCCGGAAGTGTAGGCGCCGGCGCCGCTGACGAACGCGCCCTTGGGGCGCAGGGTGGAGAACTCGTAGCCGATGCCGCAGCCGGCTTTCAGGGTCAGGCCGGCTTCGTGCACCGAGACCAGTACGCCGTCCATGGAATCCGGGACCGTGCGCGACACCGTGCAGTTGATGGTGCTGGTGGCGGGCTTGTGATGGCGCGCGCCGGCGTTGGAGATGATGCGCCCGGCGGGGATGGCGCCGTTTTGCAGCGCCCAGACAAATTTTTCGTGCCACTCGCGCTTGTTGTGCTTGCCGATTTCGACGCCGGCCAAAGCCCGGGCAACGCGCTCGTAAGTGGCGTTGATGTCCGCGTCGAGGGGCGCGCCGTCCTTGGTTTTGAGGCGGTATTTTTTATCCCAGATATCCAGGGAAGCGGGTTGCAGTTCCAGGGGTTCGGTGGGGTTGTCCCGGGGCTTGTCCGGGGTGTTTTGAGTGGCGACGGCGCCGACCGGTTTCATGCTTTTTATTCCTCACGCTTGACGGATTCAAATAACCTGCCCTCCGTGGTCAAAAACTAGAAACTCCATGACGTTTTACCGCCAAATCAATGTTTTGGCCATAAAAACCTTCACCCCGGCCAACTACCAGATGTAGTGGCGAAACTGGGATGCTATACCAAGATGTGGGCCTCGTCAAAGAGTTTTTCGTTTTTTTTCTTCCGTGCAATCTTTTCAAGCAGTTACAAACCGGGGCCGCCGTTGCCGGGTGCGGCGGGGGCAAAAAACCCGTCCGCGCGCGCCCGAATAGCCCGGAATCCACTCACCGCAGCACCGCCAAAACCATCTCCGGGCGCAGCCCCTTGAGGCAGTGCAGATGACCCAGCGGACATTCCCGCCGGAAGCAGGGGCTACATTCGAGGCCGAGGCTGAGGCGGTCGCATGTATCGGTCAGCGGCGGGGTAAAGGCGTCGCTGGAGGAGCCATAAATGGCCACCACGTGGCAGCCGACGGCGGCGGCGATATGCATCAACCCGGAGTCGTTGGTGACCGCGTATTTGGCCAGCGACATCAGGTCCGCGACCTCGCCGAGGGTGGTGCGCCCGCTCAGATCGGCGCAGCGCCCTTCGCAAAGCCGGTTGATGCGCGCGGCGATTTCCCGGTCCTTGTGGGAGCCGAACAGCCACACCCGCCGGCCCCGCTGCAGTTGCCGGTTGGCGACCTCGGCGAAATACGCCGCCGGCCAGCGCTTGGCCGGCCCGTACTCGGCACCGGGGCAGAGCGCCACAACCGGTTCATCAGTCTTGAGTTCAAAGCGCGCCACGGCCTCGGCCACCCGCGCGCGCTCCACCACCAGCGCCGGGTGGGGCACGTCCACGGGCGCCGGCGATGATTTCGGCAGGCCCAGGGCCACGAAGCGCTGGGCGTTCATGGGCAGCACCCGGCGGTCGAGGGCGCGGATATCGTTGAGCAGCCCGCGGCGCTGTTCGCCGAGGTAGCCGGTGCGCCGCGGGATTTTGGCGAACCACGGCACCAGCGCCGACTTGAATGAACCGGGCAGCACGATGGCGCGCGCGAAGCCCGGGCGTCTGAGTTCGCGGCCCAGGCGGTGGCGGACTCCCAGCCCGAGTACGCCGTGGCCCACGGGCATATCAACGGTATCGGCGACTTCGGGCATGCGCGCCAGGATCGGCAGGCTCCAGGGCGGCGCCAGCACTGTAATCTCGACGCCGGGCTCGGCCTGCCGGAGCGCCTTGAACAGGCTTTGGGCCATAACCATATCGCCGACCCAGGACGGCCCCACCACCAGGACTTTGCTCACCGGAGGATTACATGCGGCGGCCATCCGGCCGGGGTCAGTGGGACCCACCGCCACCCGCCGCGCCGCTGAGGATATAGCGCGTGCCGCAGTAGGGGCAGGTTTGTTCGGCTTCGTTTTCGATGGGCAGATAGACCCTGGGGTGGGAATCCCAGAGGCGCTTGCCGGGCATGGGGCAGTGCAACGGCAGGTCGGCGGCGGTTACGGTCACCTGCCGCCGGGCGTTGGGCTGGTCGCGGTCGTTGCGATCATCGCGGTCGTTGCGATCGTTGTTGCGGTCGGTTTCAGACATAACTCAGCCACTCCCGGTGTTCCGGTATGCGGTCGTACACCGCGTCGAAATACCTGCTTTGGATTTTTTCGGTGACCGGGCCGCGCCCGCCGGCGCCGATGCGGCGGTTGTCGAGTTCGCGGATCGGCGTAACCTCGGCGGCGGTGCCGGTGAAAAACGCTTCGTCGCAGATGTAGACCTCGTCCCGGGTGATGCGTTTTTCCACCAGCGGCAGCCCCTCGTCCTCGATCAGCCGCACCACCGTGTTGCGGGTGATGCCGTCCAGGGCCGAGGTCAGGTCCGGGGTGTAGACCACGCCGTCGCGGACGATGAACAGGTTCTCGCCGGTACCTTCCATGACAAAGCCGTCGGTGTCAAGCAGCAGCGCTTCGTCGTAGCCGGTGTCCACCGCCTCTTGCAGGGCGAGGATGGAGTTGATGTAGTGGCCGTTGGCCTTGGCGCGGCACATGCTGACGTTGACGTGATGGCGGGCGTAGGAGGAGACGCGCACGCGGATGCCGTTCCGCATGTTCTCCTCGCCGAGGTAGGCGCCCCATTCCCAGGCGGCGATGGTCACGTGCACGCTCAGGTTGTCGGCGCGGATGCCCATGCCCTCGGAGCCGTAGAACGCCATGGGCCGAATATACGCCGAGGCCAGGTTGTTGTCTTTGACCACTTGCCGCTGCGCCTCCATAAGGGCGCCGGCGTCCCAGGGGATTTTCATGTTGAGGATGTGCGCCGAACGGAACAGGCGGTCGGTGTGATCGCGCAGGCGAAAAATCGCCGTCCCGCGCTCGGTCTGATAGGCGCGCACGCCCTCAAACACCCCCAGGCCGTAGTGCAGGGTATGGGTCAACACGTGCACCCGCGCTTCCCGCCAGGGAACCAGTTCCCCGTCAAGCCAGATCACGCCATCACGATCGCTGAACGACATTTTGTTTGACTCCTCGTTGGGTTTCACATCGGCGGCATTGTACCAAAAGTCTCAAGACTGTGTATAATGAACGGGCCGGCGTGGCATTGGGTAACGCGACGCGGTACTTCGGCGGGCGAATTCGCGCTTGCCATTATCAACACCAAGGGTAAAAACACGAAGGCCCGCAAGGCGCGCCCCGCGTCATGTCCATTGCGCTTTCCGGCAGGGATAACAAAGGCAAGCCCTGGACGCTGGCAATGGAATTTCGCTATTCCAACCCGGAGACCTTGTATGCGAAGCCCGTTCGGGAGGCTCTTAAACGGCTTTCTTCTCTGGACATCACCCGATCTGAAGAAGAAATAATCCTTTATGTAGAAGGCGACAGTGACTTTTCTATCCTTCACGCATGGGCGAAAGTTCTTGACGGCACCGGGGTAAAGAAAAAGGAGTATTACCAAATCGCCGAACAGATGAAACCGGAAGAAATGCATGATGATGTCAGGGAAATGCTGGACACCCTGGTAAATCATTTTGGTATCTGACTGTATAGATTCACTATTTCACTGACAAAACAGGCATGACCAGCACCCGCCCGGCGGGTGGCAACAACCTCAGACCGTTTCCTTGTTGGTACGCCGCTCCTCCCTGGGAGGAACGCCGAAGCGTTCGCGGTAGCACTTGCTGAAGTGGGGGGTGGAGACGAAACCGCTGGCGCAGGCGATGTCAACGATGGGTAGGCTGGTTTGCAGCAATAACTGGCGGGCGTGCATCAGGTGCCCGCGCAATTTTGCTCCCGGTAACTCAGTCGATCCTGGCCCCGATTTTGCGGGGGCAGGATCGCAGGAATCCGGGTAGCCGAATGATTAAAAGCGGAACGAGCCGATTAAGCGGACACTATGCTCCGTGGCCCCCCACTCACTGGATAATTCCAGGCGCAGGCCGGACGGCATATTCCAGCCCCGATCCTTCAACACCCCTGTCAAATCCAGCCCGATTCGCTGGCTGCTCCCCTTCTCATCCCACTCGGGCTCCAGCGTCAACGCCAATCCCCGACCCGGTGCGCCCGGGTCGAACCGCACCGCCAAACCCGCGCTCTGTTCCTCATAGTCCTGGTCCTTGTGATCCAAAAGATAACGGCTCCAGGCCCGCACATCCCAGCCGGTTCGAGAATTGACGTAATGCACGTCCAATACCACGTCCGCCCCGGCACCGCTCTCGGCATCGCCGTCGTCCCGGCGCAGCCCCAATTCCAGGCCCGGCGTCAAGCGCGCATCGCCCGATACCTCTCCCGAAAAACGACCCGCCAACGCCACCCGAAACCGTCGGGCATTCGCCTCCACCGCCTGCAGACGCCGTGCGTTTGCATCGTCCGCTTCAATCTCCATCGCAAAGGCGTTCGCCTTCAATGCCAGGTCCAACCATTGCGGCGAGTCCAATTGGTATCGTGCGCCTACTGCCGCCATCTTCATCGCAATATCCGTTTCCGTCTCCTCATCCGTGCCTTTCTCCTTCAAGCGTACCTCCCCGCGCCCGTAGCCCAGCAGTCCCCAGACATCCAACGCCTCCGAAACTGCCCGGCGCATGTAGGGGTACACGGTCGTGAGATCCGCCTTCAGACCGTTCTCGTCACCGGCTCCGGCTCCGCCTTCGAATTTCCAACCTCCCCGGCCTTCGCTGTGGGTCAGCGCAATACCGGCCCGGCTGTGCTGCGCCATGCGTTCTATGCCGAAGGTGGTGGAAGTTACTTCGCCGTCCAATTTCAGGTTATCGTCCCTGCCGTCGAAACTGGTTTCTCCACCCCGGCCCCATAACACTATGTTCCCGCCACCGGCGGCGTTCCCGCTCTCATTCAGACTGATCTGGAAGGCGCTGCGCGACAGTAGTTCCCGCCCTGACATTGTCTCGGAGTCAACGTCGTTCGGTTCGGTCCGATCATCCGGGGTTCCGGTGTTGTTGCTTTGGACGTCAGCCACTGCGGGGGGCTCAAGACTCATGCGGTGCCCGCCAATAACCACATATGATGCGCTCGTCTGCACTGATGATGCTCCCGTCATCCGCTCGCTGATTCCTTCTTCTATGTCGCCCGCCGCCGTTCGTCCGAAACGCGCCAACCAACCCTTCAACGCATCGCTGCGCGGCACCGCATCGGCGCTCTGCACCAACACCATCACCGTTGCTTCGTTGCTGTGATTTCCTCCATCGTCGATCACCTGATAGGTGAAACGGTCGTTCCCCGCCCGGTTGCCGTTATGGGTGTAACTGAAAGTGCCGTCTTCGTTCAGTGTCAGTTCACCGTAGACCGGGGGGGTCATCATGCTGGCGGTTAAAGCGCCCCGCGCCGTGTCCACGTCCCTGTCGTTGTCCAACACACTCATCGCACCGTTCATCAGCGTCGTCATCGTCTCGCCTTCGGTCACCATGATCCCGTCATCCATTGCCATCGGCGGGTCGTTTGCTCCCGTTACCATGACCGTAACCGGAACATTTGCAGCAAGGCCGCCTGCCGTGGCGGTTACAGTAAGGGCGTATTCCGGCGGACCGCCCGCCTTTTCAAAGTTTTCACCGGCCCCCACGTAAACAATCGCGCCGCTGTCCCGGTGAATGCTGAAGCGGGCCGTGTCGCCGGCAGTGATGCGGTAGGCGATCTCGTCATCCTCCGGGTCGGAAGCAATCACCGTGCCCACGGGGACCGGCGTAGTACGGCCGTCTTGATTTTCCGTCAGATGGAAAACGTAGGGAGCGCCGACAAACGCAGGCGCGTCGTTGGCCGGCGTCACCGTGATGCGCACCGTTGCCGGGGCACTGTCCGCGGTGCCGTCGTTCACGCGGTAGGTGAAACGGTCACTCGTGGTCTCGCCGCCGTCGTGGGCGTAGGTGAAGGTGCCGTCCGGGTTCAAGGACAGTATGCCGTTGACCGGGCCGGTTACCCTGCTTACGGTCAAAGCGCTTGAGGCCGTATCCACGTCGCTGTCATTGGCCCGCACGCTCGTGGTGCGACCGTCCGCCAAAGTCGTGGCCGTGCCGTCCTCGGCGACGGTTATATCATCATCAACCGCCAGCGGCGCGTCGTTCACGCCGGTCACCGTGATGCGTATCATGCCGTCGGCCACGCCGCCACGACTATCGGAGATTTGACAGGTGGCCGTCACGTCGCGGCGCGCGGTTTGCGCGAGGTCTTCGAATGCGCCGTTCGGGTCGAAAGTGAGTCTGCCGTCCGCATTGCGGGTGAGCGTTCCACCGCCCGTTACCGCAACCGGAACGCCGACGGCCGCTGCCGCGCCGTTGATAGCGGTGACGGACAATGCGTCATCTTCCGCGTCCGTGTCGTTAGCGAGCACGTCAACCGGCATCGGCGTGTCTTCATCGGTGTTGATGGTATCGGCCACCGCCACCGGCGCCTCGTTCCTTTCCGTCACCGTGACCGTCACCGGTGCCATGGCGCTTTGACCGTTGGCCGTGGCGGTTATGGTGAGGTCGTAGGCCGGCGGCCCGCCCAACGCCTCGAAATCCTCGCCGGCGCCCGTGTAACGAATCATGCCGCTGTTCTCATTAATATCGAAGCGGCTCGTGTTACCGGCGGTGATGCCGTAGGTAATCTGATCCTCCGGGTCGGTGGCGGTCACCGTGCCCAAGACAACCGGCGTCGTGCGGCCGTCTTGATGCTCCGCTATCTCAAAGGCGTAGGAATCCGGATCAAACACCGGTGGCTCGTTTTCGTTGATCACCGTGACCGTAACCGAAGCGGTCGCAGAGACACCGCCCGCTGTGGCGGTTATGGTGAGGGCGTAACCCGGCGGCCCGCCCGTTGCCTCGAAATCCTCGCCGCCGCCTCTGTAGCTGATGATGCCACTCGCCCCGTCAATGCGGAAGCGGGTCGTGTCACCGACGGTGATGCCGTAGGTAATCTGATCCTCCGGGTCGGTGGCGGTTACCGTTCCCACGACAACCGGCGTCGTGCGGCCATCCTGATTCTCCGCCAGTTCAAAGACATGGGAACCCGGCGCAAACACCGGCCCCTCATCCACGTTGGTAATCTCAACGGTTACTTCGGTGTTAGCGGCGGCATTCTCACTGTCCGTCACTCGCACCATCAGGGTATGCGTAGCCTGCGCTTCGGCGTCCTCGCCGGCGCCCACATATGTAATGGCGCCGCTGTCCTGGTCAATGCGGAAACGCACCGTGTCGCCGGTGGTGATGGCATAACGCAATGTATCACCGGCATCCGCATCCCCGGCGGAGATTACGCCCAGCGGCATCGGCGCGGCACCGCCGTCGCGGTTTTCAGCCAGCGTGAAAGTGTAAGGGGCGTTAATAAACACCGGCGCGTCGTTCACGCCCGTCACGGTGATGGTCATCATGCTCTCTGCCGTGTCGTTCTGGTCATCCATGATCTGATAGGCCGCCGTCACCGGACGACTCTGGCCAATCCGGAGATCGTCGAACGCGCCGCGCGGGTCGAAATTGAGCGCGCCATCCATCATGAGGGTGAGCATTCCGCCGCCGGCTACGCCCACCAAATCACCGACATCCACGGTCATGCCGTTGATGGCAATGACGGACAACGGGTCATTTTCCGCATCGGTGTCGTTGGCGAGCACGTCAATGGGTAGCTGCGTGTCTTCATCGGTGCTGATGGTGTCGGCCATCGCCACCGGCGGGTCGTTCACGTCGGTCACCGTCACCGTGACCAGAGCGGTCACCGAAGCACCGCCCGCCGTGGCGGTTACGGTGAGGCCATAGACCGGCGGCGGCGTTTCGAAATTCTCGCCGCCGCCCCTGTAAGTAATCGCGCCACTGTTTTCGTCAATACTGAAAAGACCAGTGTTGCCGGCGATGATGCCATATGCGATAGCTTCACTCTCCGGGTCGGCGGCGGTCACCGTACCCAAAGCAATCGGCGCAATGCTACCGTTCTGATTTTCAGCCAAGCCGAAAGCGTAGGGGCCGCCGATAAACTTCGGGGCCTCGTTCACGTCAGTCACCATCACCGTGACCGCAGCAGTTACAGAAATACCGCCCGCCGTGGCAGTGATGGTGAGGGCATATTCAGGCGGACCGCTTGCCGATTCAAAATCCTCACCAACGCCCGTGTAACGAATAACGCCACTCACTCCGTCAACGCGGAAGCGGGTCGTGTCGCCGGCGGTGATGCGATAAGCAATCGGGTCCTCCGGGTCGGTGACGGTCACCGTTCCCACGGCAACCGGTGTAATGTTGCCGTCCCGGTTTTCAGCCAGGCCAAAGGCATAAGGAGCGCCGACAAACCCCGGCGCCTCGTCCACATTGGTCACCGTCACCGTGACCGGAGCGGTCACCGAAGCACCGCCCGCCGTGGCGGTTACGGTGAGGTCATGGACCGGCGGCCCGTCCGGTGTCTCGAAATCTTCGCCGGCACCCGTGTAACGAATCGCGCCACTGTTTTGGTCAATGGCGAAACGGGTTGTGTCGCCGGCGGTGATGGCGTAGGTGATCCCGTCACGCTCCGGGTCGGCAGCGGTTACCGTTCCCACGGCAACCGACGTGGCGCGACCGTCGCGGTTTTCAGCCAGGTCAAAGGCATAAGGAGCGCCGATAAACTCCGGCATCTCGTCCACATTGGTCACCGTCACCGTGACCGGAGCGGTCACCGAAACACCGCCCGCCGTGGCGGTTACGGTGAGGGCGTAGACCGGCGGCCCGTCCGGTGTCTCGAAATCTTCGCCGGTACCCGTGTAACGAATCGCGCCACTGTTTTCGTCAATGGCGAAGCGGGTTGTGTCGCCGGCGGTGATGGCGCAAATGATTGGGTCATGCTCCGGATCGGTGACCGCTACCGTTCCCACGGCAACCGGTGCAATGTTGCCGCCTCGGTTCTCAGCCAGCGTGAAAACATATGAGTCGCCGGCAAACACCGGCCCCTCATCCACGTTGGTAATCTCAACGGTTACTTCGGCGTTATCGGCGGCATTCTCACTGTCCGTCACTCGCACCATCAGGGTATGCGTAGCCTGCGCTTCGGCGTCCTCGCCGGCGCCCACATATGTAATGGCACCACTCACGGGGTTGATGGTGAACCCGCCCTGCGGGTTGCCGGTGGTGATGGCATAACGCAATATATCACCGGCATCCGGATCATCGGCGGAGATTACGCCCAGCGGCACCGGCGCGGTGCGGCCGTCGCGGTTTTCAGCCAGCGTGAAAGTGTAAGGGGCGTTAATAAACACCGGCGCGTCGTTCACGCCCGTCACGGTGATGGTCATCATGCCGTCGGCGGTTTCGCCCAAATCATCGGCAATTCCATATGCCGCCGTCACCGGACGACTCTGGCCAATCCGGAGATCGTCGAACGCGCCGCGCGGGTCGAAATTGAGCGTGCCATCCATCGTGAGGGTGAGCATTCCGCCGCCGGCTACGCCCACCCAATCACCGACATCCACGGTCATGCCGTTGATGGCAATGACGGACAACGGGTCATTTTCCGCATCGGTGTCGTTGGCGAGCACGTCAATGGGTAGCTGCGTGTCTTCATCGGTGCTGATGGTGTCGGCTATCGCCACCGGCGGGTCGTTCACGTCGGTCACCGTCACCGTGACCGGAGCGGTCACCGAAGCACCGCCCGCCGTGGCGGTTACGGTGAGGTCATGGACCGGCGGCCCGTCCGGTGTCTCGAAATCTTCGCCGGTACCCGTGTAACGAATCGCGCCACTGTTTTGGTCAATGGCGAAGCGGGTTGTGTCGCCGGCGGTGATGGCGTAGGTGATCCCGTCACGCTCCGGGTCGGCGGCGGTTACCGTTCCCACGGCAACCGACGTGGCACGACCGTCGCGGTTTTCAGCCAGGTCAAAGGCATAAGGAGCGCCGATAAACTCCGGCATCTCGTCCACATTGGTCACCGTCACCGTGACCGGAGCGGTCACCGAAACACCGCCCGCCGTGGCGGTTACGGTGAGGTCATGGACCGGCGGCCCGTCCGGTGTCTCGAAATCTTCGCCGGTACCCGTGTAACGAATCGCGCCACTGTTTTGGTCAATGGCGAAGCGGGTTGTGTCGCCGGCGGTGATGGCGTAGGTGATCCCGTCACGCTCCGGGTCGGCGGCGGTTACCGTTCCCACGGCAACCGACGTGGCACGACCGTCGCGGTTTTCAGCCAGGTCAAAGGCATAAGGAGCGCCGATAAACTCCGGCCCTTCATTCACGTTGGTGATCTCAACGGTTACTTCGGCGTTATCGGCGGCATTCTCACTGTCCGTCACTCGCACCATCAGGGTATGCGTAGCCCGCGCTTCGGCGTCCTCGCCGGCGCCCACATATGTAATGGCACCACTCACGGGGTTGATGGTGAACCCGCCCTGCGGGTTGCCGGTGGTGATGGCATAACGCAATATATCACCGGCATCCGGATCATCGGCGGAGATTACGCCCAGCGGCACCGGCGTGGTGCGGCCGTCGCGGTTTTCAGCCAGCGTGAAAGTGTAAGGGGCGTTAATAAACACCGGCGCGCCGTTCACGCCCGTCACGGTGATGGTCACCATGCCGTCGGCGGTTTCGCCCAAATCATCGGCAATTCCATATGCCGCCGTCACCGGACGACTCTGGCCAATCCGGAGATCGTCGAACGCGCCGCGCGGGTCGAAATTGAGCGCGCCATCCATCATGAGGGTGAGCATTCCGCCGCCGGCTACGCCCACCCAATCACCGACATCCACGGTCATGCCGTTGATGGCAATGACGGACAACGGGTATTCTTCCGCGTCAACATCGTTGGCGAGCACGTCAAGCAATACCGGCGTATCCTCGTTGGTGCTTGCGGTGTCGGCCACCGCCACCGGCGGTTGATTCAGCCCGATGTCGCGCTGAACCTTGTACCCATTGTACAAACTGTAATCATATGCGAGCATCACGGCGTTGCCGTTGCGATCCCGGATAGTTCCGCCGTTCAGGGACACGGCATTTGGGGGAACTGATATGCCGTCATCATCGCGGTCGGAGGGAGCAGCTTCATAGATGAATAAGGGCATATGAATTAGTGGAATTATGCTGACTCGCACAATACGGGAGTAGTTGGCGATCCGGGTTTTGTCGCCAATGGTGAGCTTCAGTTGCGGCGTACCAGTGACGGTCACTTCCGTCTCAAAGGCGACAATGTATGTGATGATCTCGCCCGCAACATAGCCGCCTGTATTCGTTGGCGGATAAAATGGACTGATACCCCCTATCCCTATCGGTTCGCTACTCTGGGCGAACACCGGGGACGCGCCGCAGAGACTGATAGTCAGAAGCAAAACAACTCCCAACGCAAGTGTTTTCCAGAACTTGCTCCGCATAGCAGGCGGGGATATGATTAAATGCGAATCCCGGACCGCAACTGATCCGGGGGCTTGTGCGCAGTCTGTGGCGATGCGGATATAATTCGTTTTCATTGCTGATTATTCCTCATGAAAGATTTCTGGAATAATTAAACAATAAAAATTCATGCGTTTTTTGCGCTATGACCGGGCTTCGTCACACCATGAATAAACTGTGTCGCGCCATGGACAGGCAGCCCCTCATACTGCTTATTTACGTCGCATCATGGATAAATCGTGTCGCATAAAGGACAAATCACCCTGTATTTTTATGATTTTTCCAGTATTCTGTGAGTGTTTACTCTGTGGAGTAACAGGGTATGCTTAATATAGACACTACCGAGTTTACAAAAACACGCTACGGCTTTTTGCTGGTGCAGGAATATTCCATGATGGCGTTCACCGCCGCCGTGGACCAGATTCGTATGGCCAACCGCTTGTCGGGAAAACAACTGTATGAATGGGTGGTGATGACCAGGGACGGCGAACAAGTGTTCGCCAGCAATGGTATGTCGATTCGATCAATTCCGATGCAACTAAGCGGAAAACTGGACGCAGTGTTTGTCTGCGGCGGCATAAACATCGAAACCAAGGTAAACCAATCCGTAACCACCTGGCTATGGGAGCAATCGAGCCGGGGGGTGGCGCTGGGAGCGATCTGCACCGGCACTTTTTTTCTGGCGGAAGCCGGGTTGCTCAGGGACTACCGTTGCACCATTCATTGGGAAAACATGGCCGGCATGCACGAACGATTTCCCGAACTGATAGTCAGCCCGAACATATTCGAACTTGACCGGGATCGTTATACCTGCGCCGGCGGTAGCGCCGCCATGGACATGATGGTGCACCTGATTGCAAAGAAACACGGATGGGATCTTGCCAACGAAGTGGCCGAGGAGTTTCTGGTGGAACGGGTGCGAAAACAAAATGACCGTCAACGCCTGTCGATTCGATTGCAACTCGGTACCGGCCAGCCAAAACTGATGGATGCGGTGGAATACATGGAAGCTAACCTGCAGGAACCCATCAGCCTGAGCGAAATCGCCTCCTACATCGGTTTGTCGAATCGCCAACTTCAGCGGCTTTTCCAAAGGCACCTGCACTGCAGGCCGATTATCTATTACAAGCGTGTGCGCCTGATGCACGCCCGCCAGTTATTGTTGCAAACCAGTATGCGAATCGTTGACGTCGCATCCGCCAGCGGTTTCGTGTCCCCTCCTCACTTCAGCAAATGCTTCCACAAGTATTTCGGTATTTCTCCCGGAAAGGAGCGGCACGCCGCTCCTCCCTGGGAGGAACGCCGAAGTGTTCGCGGTAGCACTTGCTGAAGTGGGGGGTGGAGACGAAACCGCTGGCATCGGCGACGTCAACGATGGGCAGGCTGGTTTGCAGCAATAACTGGCGGGCGTGCATCAGGCGCACGCGCATGTAGTAGCGGGTCGGCACGCAGTTGAGGTGCTTCTGGAAGAGCCGTTCCAGTTGGCGTCTCGACAGGCCGACGTGAGCGGCGATTTCGTCGAGGCTGATGAGTTCCGTTATGTTGGCTTCCATGTACGCCACCGCGTCGGCGAGTTTCGGTTGGCCGGTGCCGAGTTGCAGGCGCAGCGGCAGGCGCTGGCGGTCGTTGCGCCCGCGCACCCGTTCCACCAGAAACTCCTCGGCCACTTCGTTGGCAAGATCCCAGCCGTGTTTTTTGGCGATCAGGCACACCATCATGTCCACGGCGGCGTTGCCGCCGGCGCAGGTGTAGCGGTCGCGATCCAGCTCAAAGACGTCGGGGCTGATGATCAATTCGGGGAAACGTTCGCGCAGGCCGGACATGTTTTCCCAGTGAATGGTGCAGCGGTAGCCTTTGAGCAGCCCGGCTTCGGCGAGCACAAAACTGCCGGTGCAGACCGCCCCCATCGGCATGCCCCGGCCCGCCTGTTCCCGCAGCCACGCGGTTACCGGCTTGCTGGCCTTGTTCTCGATGTTGGTGCCGCCGCACACGAACACCGCGTCCAGGGCCGCCTCCGGTTCGCGGCTTTCCCGCATCGCCACCGCCGGCACCGACAGGTGGTTGCTGGCGCACACCGCCGCGCCGTCTTCGGTCATTACCACCCACTCGTACAGGTTTTTCCCCGACAAGCGGTTGGCCATGCGAATCTGATCCACGGCGGCGGTGAACGCCATCATGGAATATTCCGGCACCAGCAAAAAGCCGTAGCGCGTTGTGGCTGGTTCGGTGGCGTGTTCGGTGGTTTGTTCGATGGCGGTCATGTCCGGCGTGCTTGAGGGCTCGTGGGGTCTTGTGGAGTCTCGATAAAACGGCGGTTATTATCGTACAAAGCCGCTCCGTGGCGCAATTGGTTAGGCCGGGGTCGTATCGCGGGCTTGCCGCCCCGGCGGGAGACGCGCATACTCGGCCATCGGCATCATTGACCTTCACACGACAAATGGCGGAATCCGGAAGAAAACGAGGCGGGCGGCGTTCCCGACAGGCGGGCGGTGCTGGTAACGGCGGCGGCGGTGCGCCGGCGGCGACCCCGTACATCACCCGCGTCATTCCCGAATACGAACTGCTCGGCGAAGAGGGCCTCGACCTCATCGAAAAAAACGCCGACACCATCCTCGCCGAAATCGGGATTGATTTCCGCTACCCGGCGGCCATCGCGTTGTTCCGGGAAGCCGGGGCCGACATAGACGGCGAGCGGGTGCGCTTCCCGGCCGGGATGTGCCGAAAAATTATCCGCGATTCGGCGCCGGCGATATTTGAGCAGAAGGCCCGCAACCCGGCGCGCAGCGTCGTCATCGGCGGCAAGAACACGGTGTTCGCGCCGGTCTACGGCCCGCCGTTCATCCGCGACCTCGACGCCGGGCGGCGCTACGCCATGCTTGAGGATTTTCGCAACTTCGTGAAACTCGCCTACCTGCTGCCGTCGCTGCACCACTCCGGCGGCACGGTGTGCGAGCCCACCGACCTGCCGGTCAACAAGCGCCATTTTGATATGGTGTACAGCCACATCAAGTACAGCGACAAACCGTTCATGGGCTCGGTTACCCACCCGCAACGCGCCGAGGACACGGTGGCGATGTGCAAGATCCTGTTCGGCGATGCGTTCGTCAACGAACATACCGTGGTGGTCAACCTGATCAACGCCAACTCGCCGATGACCTACGACGAGACCATGCTCGGCGCTTCGGAAGTGTACGCGCGCAACAACCAGGCCAGCATCATCTCGCCGTTCATCCTCGCCGGCGCGATGTCGCCGGTAACCGCCGCCGGAACGCTGGCGCAAATCCTCGCCGAGGCGATGGCGGGAATGGCGTTCACCCAGCTGGTGCGCCCCGGCTCGCCGGTAATCTTCGGCACCTTCGCGAGTTCAATCTCCATGCAGTCCGGCGCGCCCACCTTCGGCACCCCGGAGCCTTCGCTGGTGCTGAACGGCGCGGCTTCGCTGGCACGCCGCCTCGGCGTTCCGTTCCGCAGCGGCGGCTCGTTGTGCGGGTCAAAAATCCCCGACGCCCAGGCCGCATTTGAAAGCGCCAACACGCTACTGCCGACCCTGACCGCCGGGGTGAACTTCGTGCTGCACGCCGCCGGCTGGCTGGAAGGCGGGCTGGCGTCTAGTTATGAAAAACTGATCCTCGACGCCGACCAACTCGGCATGATGCAGGTCTTCGCCCAGGGCTTTGACCTTTCCGAAAACGGCCAGGCGCTGAGCGCCATCCGCGAAGTCGGCCCCGGCGCCCACTTCCTCGGCTGCGAGCACACCCAGAACAACTTCAAAACCGCGTTCTACCGCTCCGCCATCGCCGACAACAACAGCTTTGAACAATGGCAATCCGAAGGCTCGCAAGACGCGGTGCAACGCGCCAATGGTTTGTGGAAGAAAATGCTGAAAGAATACGTCGCCCCGGAACTCGACCCGGCCATTGACGAGGCGTTGCTCGAATTTATGACGAAGCGAAAAGCCGAGTTTGAGGATTCGAGTTTTTAGCGGCGATGGACGCTAACGCTCGGGAGTAGAATGAAGTTTGTTACATCATTCATATTCCATAATCATACTTTATTAAAGCGAAGAGAAAATTGATTCCTGGTGTACGGCGCGATAAACCGGCACGCATCATAGCGTTTTGTTGCCCTGATCCAGCCAAAAAATCCGGCTTCTTCGGACGGTGTAAAGGTTTCGATAAAACCAAGCGCCTTGAATTTTTTGGTCGTGATGCTTTCCCACCTCGGCTGTAAATCCGCCAGGTTTGGACCTTTCAGAGCGATTTGTGCACCCGTTTGCAAATTGGTTAACACCAGAAAAAGTCCGTGGGCATCCTGAGGCCGGCGGACGCGCTCGCTGTGAACGTCTATGTTCACCGAGTACTTGGCTTCATGGCGGTTGACGGCCACGCGCGCCTCCCTGATGGCTTCGGCGTGTTCGGGGTTTTGGGGGGTTCTAAATTGTTTTCCCAGGATGTAACTCACCCAATCCAGCCCGCCGCTGCCGGAGATTTGATAGGCGCTTTTTTGATTGGCCCCCGGGCCTCTTTCCGTGTAGTGCTCAAATTCGGTCGTGGGATTGCCATCAATAATTTGTCCGGTGGAAAGATTAACCATCCGCAAGTGAACGGAGATATTGCTTCGCGACCATTCAGCAAGGGATTCAATTCTCATTTTTTCCAAAACAAGCGTTACGCTGGAAGAGCCGTGCAGGGCGTTGGTGTAACCCACGCGCACCTGCGCCAATGCAAGGGCTTTATAATTTTTATCCCGGGAAGGTTTGTTAAAAAAAGCAAATGATTTCCAGTACCGGCCATCTCCGTTTCCCAACTCGGAGCAAAGATGATCAAAATTCAGCGCCTCGCCCGGGTCAAAAACAGGATGCGTTTGTAAGGGAGACTCGCCGCTTCCGACACAACCGGCCAGGGAGGTTACAGCCAAACCCACCAGCATAAAATTTGTGAATACGGGTTTATTTTTTTTCATTATTCGGCTCGTTAATCCGGAGATTTTCGGTTGCACAAGCGCCGGCATTTGCCTGGTCATATAGCGTTTCCGGCGCAACATCCGCGCCATTCGGCCAGGTTATGGTGCCGCCTTCTATGCTTGCCTTTTTGAAAAAATCCTCCTTTCTCAACGGCGCAAATATGCGCCCCTTGTCAATATATTCCGAGAAGTCAACATCACCCGACACCCCATCGTCGAATGTAATACGATAGGTATATTTGTCTTTGTATTCTATTTTTGTTACATTATTCATGTTCCACATAACGAAGTCCTCAGGTTAGCGGTTCAATTTTCCTGATTTCCTTGCTTTCTTCCGCAAGCCGCCAATCTTCTTCAAGTTCAGATATGTGCAGGTCGGCCCATTCTCTTACGAGTTTAGTTGCTGTTCTTGAAGACAGATTTCCTTTGATTACATTTCCCTGAAAATCGAATACTGCCTTGTTTCCAGCGTAGTCCGCATGGAAATGCGGTGGATTGTGTTCAGCATAAAACATCCTGATGATGATGCCGAAAAATCTCGATATTTCTGGCATGGTTTATGTCCTCTTTGTCGTTGTCTGCACCGTGAATCGCCGGTCTCATTATTCCATATCATACTGAAAACCTGCGATAAGAACAAAAGTGTAAGGTGAATTAAATCCCGGCTCATTAACCCGCCGGACAACCGTTTACGCATGGGAAAGTTTAACGACGCCGCTTCCGGCGGCGTTGCTTGCCGCCGGATTCTTCGCCGCCTTCCCCGGCGGGTTCGGGCAGGTTCACTTCCCGCCTGAGATTTTCGCAGGTGGCGGTTTTGTGGGGAATCGCCAGGGCTTCGACGAAGTGGTCCTGGAACTTCGGCTCCACCGCGGTTTCGATTTTGTGGATGCGTTTTACTACGTCTTCGATTTCCAGCCGCGCGGTTTTGTCGAGCAGGGCGATGATGGCGCCGGCGCCGGCGGCGTTGCCCGCCGAGGTGACGTGGGCGAGGGGGCAGTCGGGAATCATGCCGAGCACCATGGCGTATTTGACGTCTATGTGCGCGCCGAAAGCGCCGGCCAGGCGGATGCGGTCGGGGCGTTCGATGCCGAGTTTGTCCATCAGCAGCCGCGCGCCGGCGTACAACGCCGCCTTGGCCAGTTGGATGGCGCGCACGTCGTTCTGGGTGATGCGGATGGTGACCGGGCCGGAGCCGGGGCCGTGGTCGTGGAGCACATAGCACCAGGTCTTGGCGTCGGGTTGAACGCGCGCGCTCTTTGACGCCATAGCGCCGTCAATGACGCCGTCGGTTTTGATCACGCCGGCGAGAAACATTTCAGCGATAACCTCAATGATCCCGGAGCCGCAGATGCCGGTGACGCCGGTGGGCGCGGTGGCTTGCTCAAAGCCTTCCTCGTCCGACCATAACTCGCAGCCGATTACGCGGAAGCGCGGTTCCAGGGTTTCGGGGTCAATGCGCACCCGCTCAATGGCGCCGGGGGCGGCGCGCTGGCCGCCGCTGATCTGCGCGCCTTCGAACGCCGGGCCGGTGGGGCTGGAGGCGGCGACCATTTTTTGGTTGTTGCCGAGCACGATCTCGGCGTTGGTGCCGACGTCCACCACCAGGGTCATCTCCTCGCGCGCGTAGGGTGCTTCGGACAAGGTTACGGCCGCGGCGTCGGCGCCGACGTGCCCGGCGATGCACGGCAGTATGTACACCCGCGCGCCGGGGTAGGCGCGCAGTTGCAAGTCCGCGGCGAGGGCGTTGACTGCCTGGTCCGTGGCCAGCGCGAACGGCGCGCCGCCGAGTTCCACGGGGTTTATGCCGAGCAGCAAATGGTGCATCACCGGATTGCCCACCAGCGTGATGTCCAGCACTTCGGCGAGTTCGACTTGCGCCTGCGCCGTGACTTCTTCCATCAATTCCTGCAAGGCTTCGCGCACCGCACGGGTCATGTCGGCCTCGCCGCCGGGGTTCATCATGGCGTAGGAGACGCGGCTCATCAGGTCTTCGCCGAAGCGGATCTGCGGGTTCATGCGGCCGTTGGACGCCACCACTTCGCCGCTGGTCAGGTCGCACAGGTGCGCGGCGATGGTGGTCGAGCCTACGTCCACCGCCATGCCGTAGGCGTTGGATTTCACGCCCGGCCACAGGCCGATGATGCGCCGCTCGTGGTGCACCGCGGCGGTCACTTTCCAGCCGCCTTCGCGCAGCACTTCCTGCAAGCGGTGGAGCACCGCAAAATCCCATTGCAGTTCGGCAAGCCCCCATTCGAATTCCAGGGCGTCGAGCAGGCGTTGCAAGTCGCCGCTCGGATCGTGCATGTTGGGTTCGGGGACTTCCACGTAGTACATCCGCACCGCGGCGTTGACGGTTATGTCGTGCACGTCGGCGCGCTTGCGCACCACCTGACGGTGGGCCTGGCTCTGCGGCGGAATATCAATGACCACGTCGCCGAGCAGTTTGGCCTGGCAGCCAAGCCGCCGGGTCGGCGGCGGGCTTTGTGTGCTTTGTGCGTCGAGGCCGAAAAATTCCGCCTCAATGCTGCTTGGTTTCGACAGGTGGGCGGGGTCGGAGTTGATTTTGAACTTGGCGAACTCGCCGACGCTCTGATCAATCTGGCAACGGTCGCACAAACCGCGCCCGCCGCATACCGTGTCGAGGTCCACGCCGAGTTGCTGGGCGGCCTCAAGCACCGACTTGCCGGCGGCGATCTGCCCGCGCTTGCCGGAGGGGGTGAAGACGATTTGGACGGTGTCGGGGGGTGCGGTGGAGGTCATTTCAGGGCGGGGATAATCTGGTAGTCGCTGGCGTCGTCCATATAGATATTGTCGATGGTTTCAAGGCCGGTCGGCTCGTCAATGGTGCCGGCCATGATGCTGATGGTGTCCTCTTCGTCATGCCGCCAAAACAGATTGCCGCCACATTCCCGGCAAAATCCGCGCCGCGCTTTTTCCGATGAGTGATACCATTTCAAGGTGTCGTCCTTTTCCAGATAAAAATCCGTGCGGCGTACTTGGGTGGCGGCGACGTGGTGCCCGCTGGTTTTCCGGCACTGCCCGCAAAAGCAGTTGACCACGCCCCTCAACACGCCCTCAACGCGGTAACGCACGCCGCCGCACAAGCACCCGCCGCTCTTCGCCGTGTCCGCCGTCATGCGCCGCCGCGCCGCCGCCGCCGGCCTTCGCGCCCGCCGCGCCCGCCCGCGCCTTCTTCCGCCGGCTGGCGGTATTTTTTCAGCCAGCGTACGCAGTTGTTATCGTGCCCCATGACTACGTTAGAGCCCATCACCGCCTGCATCACTTCCTCGTGCAGCGGGTTGGTGATCGCCGAAGTCATGCCGGCGGCGATGGCCATGCTCAGAAAGGTGCCGTCCATTCCCTTGCGGTTGGGGATGCCGAAACTGAAATTGGAGGCGCCGCAGGTGGTGTTGACTTTGAGTTCTTCGCGCAGGCGTTTGACCAAATGCAACACCTGGCGCCCGGCGCTGTTGATGGCGCCCACCGGCATGACCAGCGGGTCGACGACGATGTCGCTGTGGTGGATGCCGTGGTCGGCGGCGCGCTCGATGATTTTTTTGGCGACATCAAAACGCTCGTCGGGATTTTCCGATATGCCCGCTTCGTCGTTGGAGATGGCGACCACCGCCGCGCCGTATTTTTTCACCAGCGGCAGCACCGCCTCCAGCCGCTCCTCCTCGCCGGTCACCGAGTTGAGCAGCGCCTTGCCCTGGTACGCGCCGAGGCCCGCTTCGAGGGCGGCGATGATGGACGAGTCAATGGACAGCGGCACGTCGGTGATGGACTGCACCAGGCGGATGGACTCGGCGAGGATGCCCGGTTCATCGGCCAGCGGGATGCCGGCGTTGACGTCGAGCATGGCGGCGCCGGCGGCCACCTGGGCGAGGGCGTCGGCTTCGACCCGGCTGTAGTCGCCGTTTTTCATTTCCTCGGCGAGTATCTTGCGGCCGGTGGGATTGATGCGCTCGCCGATGATTACGAACGGCTGCTCAAATCCGATTTTCAGCTCTTTGCTGGCGGAGCTGACCACGGTGTCGGTCATAGTGAAACTCTCTGTTTTTCAGGTTGTTGGTTGGGGGTTTCGGTTTCGGTTGCGGTTGCATTTGCGTTTACGGCGGCGCCGGGACGCCACGGTTCGCGCCCGTCCAGGACTTTCGAGGCCGCCACCATTTCGGCCACGGCCTGCTCCTGCCGGTAGGCCATGACGTGCACGCCGGCGACGCCTTCGATGTCTTTGAGTTGCTGCATCAACTCAATGCAGATTTGGATGCCCTCGCGCTTCTGGTCCTGCGCGCCGGCGAGGCGCTCAATCACGGCATCGGGTATGTGCACGCCGGGGACGTTTTCCCGAATCCAGCGCGCCGTGCGCGCCGAGGCCAGCGGCCCGACGCCGGCGAGAATGAACACTCGCTCGTGCAGGCCCCGGTCGCGCACCCGCTCCATGTAGCGGGCGAACACCGGCAGGTCAAAGCAGTACTGGGTCTGCACAAAGTCGGCGCCGGCGGCGGCTTTTTTCTCCAGCCGCTCAACGCGAAAATCCCGCGGCGGCGCAAACGGATTGGCGGCGGCGCCGAGGAATATCTTCGGCGCTTCATTGAGCGCCCGCCCGCTCAACAACTGCGACTGGTCGCGCATGGTGCGCGCGGTGTTGAGCAATGACATGCAGTCGAGGTCGAACACCGGTTTGGCGTCGGGATGATCCCCGGCTTGCACGCCATCGCCGGTCAGGCACAGGATGTTGGACACCCCCATGGCCGCGGCGCCGAGGATGTCGCCTTGCATGGCGATGCGGTTGCGGTCGCGGCAGGAGATTTGCATGATGGTGGAATAGCCGGCGCGGGTCAGCAGCGCGCACACCCCGACGCTCGACATGTGGCAGTTGGCGCCGGAGCCGTCGGTGGCGTTGATGGCGTCCACGCAGCCGTCGAACCACTGCGCCTGCCGGTACACCTCGTCGGCGTTGGCCGAGTCCGGCGGCGCGAGTTCGGCGGTAACCGCAAACGCGCCGTCTCGCAGCACGCGCTCCAGCCGCCCGGCGGAGACGTGGCCCTCGCGCATCGGCAGCCGCAGCCCGGGCGCCGGCTCGTCTTCGTAACTCATGGTTCGTAACTCACGGCCGCGGTGCCTCCATCCCCCGCGCGCGGCGCGCTTCCCGCAACCACGCCGAAGCACCGGCCATGGACCAGTCCGGCGGCGCTTGCAGGGTTCGTATCTTGTCGCCGTGGCGCATGTTGCGGCTGCCCTTCCAGGCTTCGACCCACACGCACGGCATTTCCGGCTTGACCTCGCAGTTGCCGTCGGCGCGCACGCCGCCGCAAGGCCCGTTGCGCAGCTGCTTGGGGCAGTTCATCGGGCACGACATGCCCGTGGAACTGAGCACGCAATGCCCGCACATCCGGCAGTCGAACAACAACCCCTTGACGGTTTTTTCAACCAGCGCCACGGGCCGCTCAATGCGCGCGTAGCCGAGGGTCCGCCACAAGGGATGCAGCGCGATCACGGCTTTTTCAAAGCAGCGGTAGAACCATTCCAGCCCGCGGGAGTGGCGTACCGACCATTTTCTCAAGGCGTACATTTTTTAGTAACCGGAAGTCAGGTATCTCGCCGGTGCGGGGGCGCGGGGAGGCGATGACCGGCGATCGTGGATTTCGCCGTGCGAACCAAACAAATAAAACTCGCGGCGATCAAACCACACAAACCAAACGCGGTGATCAAGGCTGCTGCGGCTCGTCGCCTTTATTGCGAATCAGCGCCAGCAGGCGGTCTTGGTCGTATTCGCGTTCGTACTTCGCCGCTACCGCTTCGGCCTCGGCCTGCAGGTCGCCGCCGCAGGCTACGCTTACGCGTTTCCAGTCGGCGAGGTAGGCGTCCGATGAGCCTTTGCCGGCGCGCATGGCGGCGCGGTCTATGGCGTCGGCGAAGCGCTCGGAGAGTTTGACCTTGACCGATTCGCGGCGTTGTTTGGCGATGATCTGGGCGGGAATGTCGCGCCAGTACACGGTGATTAGTTTGGCCATTTGCGTCTCGGGTTTTGCGGGCGGGTCAGTTGTGCCGGATCGCATCGGCGCGCGGCGCATCCACCTTGACTTTCATGAGGCGGCCGACCGACTGCTGCAACGCCGATTCGAAAGGCGCGTCGCCGGTGTGGATGCGTTGGTATTCGAGGTTCAACCAGGCGGCCGCCTGCTCGGCTTTTGCATCGGTTTGCGCGTCATCCAGCTGCGCCAGATACACCAGTTTCTTGTAGTTGCCGAAATACATTTCCTTGAGTTCGGGATGGCGGTCCATGCCGAATCCTTTGACGATCAGGCGCTCGAAATTTTTCGCCAGGTAATCGGTCAGGTAAAAGGTGCCGACCTCGGCTTCGGCGAGGGCGTTGAATGTATCTTCGCCGGCGAAAAAGGAATAGCAATGCGCGCCCGGCAGCCGCTCGAGGCCCTCGTCCCGCAGCAGCGCATCCAGCAAACCGCCGGTGCCGCAGTCGGCGTAGCCGATGAATATCTTTCGGTAGGCGGCGCGATTCTCGGCGATTTTCCGGCGCACCGCCGGCACGATTTCCTTCGGGTAGTTGTGCAGACTCGCCGGCAGGCACTGAATATCCATAAAGTCCCAGCGGTTGAGATCTTTCACGCGCACCAGTTCATGCGCCAGCGCCCCGCAGGCGATGACCAGCACGCGGCCCTTTGCTGCGGAATCCATCGGCGCGGAGGCCGCCGGCGCACGGTTCGCGGTCATTTGAGTGGCCGGTTGATGCTCCGTTGATCGGGTTGATCAGGCGGCGCGCTTTTCGGCGATTTTGGCGCCGGCGATTTCCACCGCCACCGCCGCGTCCCGGCAGTAGGCGTCGGCGCCGATGGCTTTGGAGAACTCCTCGTTGAGCGGCGCCCCGCCGACCAGCACGATGTAGTCGTTGCGGATGCCCTTCTCCACCATGGTATCAATCACCACCTTCATATACGGCATGGTGGTGGTCAGCAGCGCCGACATGCCGAGGATGTCGGGCTGATGCTCCTCCAGCGCTTCGAGGTAGTTCTCCACCGGGTTGTCAATGCCGAGGTTGATGACCTCGAAGCCGGCGCCCTCCATCATCATCGCCACGAGGTTTTTGCCGATGTCGTGGATGTCGCCCTTGACGGTGCCGATGACCATTTTGCCGATGGGCTTGGCGCCGGTCTCGGCCAGCAGCGGGCGCAGAATTTCCATGCCGCCCTTCATTGCGTTGGCCGACATCAGCACTTCGGGAACGAACAGGATGCCGTCTCGAAAATCAATGCCGACGATGCGCATGCCTTCCACCAGCGCTTCGTCCAGCACCTTGGAGGCGCTCCAGCCGCGCCCCAGCAGGATGTTCGTGCCTTCCATGATTTCATCCCGAAGCCCGTCGTAGAGGTCGTCGTGCATCTGCTCGACCAGCTCGTCGTCCGGCAGGGAAGTGAGGTCCAGGTCGTCGTCTTCGCCCGGCTGGTTTTTTGGGTCGTCGTCTGCCATCGCAAAACTCCGCAAAAAGTGAATGGTGGTTGCCTCGCCGGCAGCCGCGAAATCGCCGGGCTACGCCGAGGGACTATACGAATTCAGGGCCGCGATTCTACCCCTGAATGCGACATCGGACATCATTTTCACGACAGGCCGCGGCTTCAAAATCGCCCGCAATAATACGCTTATTTTACAACGCTTTGCATAATTTTGTGGATTTCCGGCTTGCCGCGCGCGATTTCCTCCCCGCTCAGCCCCTGGATTTCGTGGGGAAAAACCAGCCATTGGGCGGTCTCGTGCAGGTAATAATCCGGCAGCCGCCCGGTGGCGTTGTTGGCCGGCTTGAACCACGGCGTCGCCACCTTGATCCGGGACGGCGTGTTGCGCCGGGTGCGCGCGCTCAGCTGCTCAATCACCGCCTCAATGCTGCGCCCCGAATCATACACGTCATCCACGATCAGCAGCGCGTTTTCGGCGTTGAGATTTTGCACCAGGTAACCCAGCCCGTGCACCCGCACCGTCTCGCCGCGCCGGCCAATGCCCGTGTACAACGAAGTGCGCAGGCTGATGTGGTCGGTGGGGATGTCGAAGTACTCGAGCATCTCCTGAACCGCGATGCCCACCGGCGAGCCGCCGCGCCAGATGCCGACGATGAAGTCCGGGCGGAAGCCGCTTTGGATGATTCGCGCGCCGAGCCGGTAGGAATCCTCCAGCAATTCCTGGGCGGATATAAATCGTTTATCGCTCATGCCGTGGTTTGTTTTGGGGTTGGTTGCGGCCCGGGATGCCCCGCCGCAGCGGGCCGGCGGTGGTGCCCGGAGCCGGATTTGAACCGGCACGATGTCGCCATCGAGGGATTTTAAGTCCCTTGCGTCTACCAATTCCGCCACCCGGGCATTTTTGCGGTGGTAAAAAATTGTTGGAGGCTGAGCCCGGAATCGAACCGAGGTACACGGCTTTGCAGGCCGCTGCATAACCACTCTGCCACTCAGCCGCAGCCGGCCATGGCCTTTCGCCAGGTTCGGCCCCGTCAATGAAGGGCGGATGATAGCACCATTGGCGGGGTCGGCACACACCATTTTCCAGCCGCTGTAATGGTCAAAAAGTCGCAAATGGGGTGCTTTTTATCGGGATCCATCCTATACTCAATACGTGCTCAATCCTTGGAAAGTCTAAATCAGGATTAGGGATTACGGACGCAATGGACACAACTTTTCAACAGAGAAAGAAACATGAACGAGCGGAAAACAGAACAAATCGTGCGCCGGCATCTTGATGCCTGCAAGCCCGATTCCCAAACCGGTAATGTGTGCTATTGGGAGCAGACGCCGGAGAACAACCGCATCAAGAAGTTGCTCGCCAAAGCATCCAAAAGTGGTGTCGGTGCCGGTCGCCCGGAATTCATCGTTGCCTTTGATGCATATCCGGATTTCCTGATTGTTATTGAATGCAAGGCCTCACCAACCCGCCACCAAAGCAAGGATCTTGACCGCCCGGCGGATTATGCGGTGGATGGTGCCTTGCATTACGCTTCGTATCTGACCGCAGATTTCAATGTGTTGGCAGTCGCGGTGAGCGGCACCGACAAACGCAATTTGAAAGTGAGCCACTTCTTCTGTTTTCGTGGCGACCACGAGCCTGAAGCTGCGTTCGGCGGTGAATTGCTATCGTTTGGCGATTATTTGACGGGCTACTTCCGGCACCCTGTGGTCTTCAGGCAAGATTTGGACAAGTTGTTGCTGTTCACCCGCGAACTAAATGGGCACCTGCACACGCTGAAAGTCAAGGAGACCAACCGTAGTCTCCTCATTAGCGCAATTTTGATGGCGTTGCAGGATGCTCAGTTTGTTGCCGCCTACCAAGCGCAGACCGGAAAAGATTTGTTGATCGTCATCAAGAACACGATGCTCAAAGAAATGCGTGCGGCGGCGATACCGGACCAAACCTTCAAGAGTGTTCAAATCAGTTACAGTTTCATGGATGCGCCGGGCAAGCTGTGCGATGGCAGGGTGTTAATTGACCTAGTAAACGAGATAAACGAGCGCATTAATTCGTTTCAGAAGACTCACCAATATTACGATTTTCTAGGGCAATTGTACGTGGAGTTTCTTCGTTACTCTAACAGCGATAAGGGGCTTGGCATTGTCTTGACTCCCCCGCACATAACCGAGTTGGCCGTTGATCTCGCGCAAGTGGACAAGAGCGATATTCTCTATGATAACTGCGCCGGCACCGGGGGCTTTCTTATCTCAGGAATGAAACGCATGATAAGCCAAGCGAAAGGAAACTTGAAAGTAGAACAGAAAATCAAAAGCGAAAGCATCATCGGGGTAGAACTGCAAGCCGATATCTCCTCACTTCTCTGCTCCAATATGTTTATACACGGCGATGGTCGTAGCAATGTGTTTCAAGGTGACTGTTTTAACAAGATCGTAGCTAATCGAATAAAAAAAGAATTTCAGCCGACAGTTGGCATGCTCAACCCGCCTTTTAAAGGTGAAGTAACGGATATCGAAGAGATGGATTTTGTGATTAACAACCTGGATGTGTTGAAATCCGGCGGCCGTTGCGTAGCGCTTTTACCGATGCAATGTGCCCTTGCCCAACAGGGAGAAAGGCTGGCATTGAAAGAAAACATACTAAAAAATCACACACTGGAGGCCGTTCTCTCTCTACCCAACGACCTTTTTCATAACAGTAAGGTTAGTGTGGTCACTTGCCTGATGGTATTCACCGCATGGCGACCCCACCCTCCGAATAAAGAAACCTGGTTTGGTTATTGCAAAGAAGATGGCTTTATCAAGAAAAAACCGTTTGGGCGGGTGGACTACTATGGTCGCTGGCAAAATATAAAAGAGAAATGGGTGTCGGGCTTTGTTAATCGCTCAAACGTCCCCGGCTTCGGGATAATGAAAAAAGTGAGTGCGGCTGACGAATGGTGCGCTGAGGCATATATTGAAACTAACTACGCAGAACTCACCAAAAACGACTTTCAGAAAGTGATGCGTGATTTCGCACTCTATAAAATCAAGAGTGGAGAATAAATCATGATACCGCTGGAGGAAATATTTGAGGTCCAATACGGCTCCAATTTGGAGTTGAACGCACAAAAAATAGCAAGTGGAGACGACAAAACAAGCATCGCTTTTGTTTCCCGCACCTCAAAGAACAATGGCGTATCCGCCAGAATCAAACCTGTGATCGGGCTCGCACCACTTCCGGCTGGTACGCTGAGTGTTGCGCTCGGTGGCTCTGTGCTTGAAACTTTCCTCCAGCCATCTCCTTATTATTCCGGTTACCATATCTACTGCCTCACCTCAAAAAAATCGATCAGTGACAAGAATAAGTTGTATTACTGCATGTGCATCAAAGCCAACGCTTTCCGCTACAACTTCGGCAGACAGGCCAACAAAACACTCAGGGCGATTCTTTTGCCCGCACCGAAGAACATACCAGACTGGGTGAAGTCGCTCGATTTTCCTGACTTTGAACGCATTAAGCAACCTGTAAATCCTGACGCGGAAGTTGTGCTTCCATCCGCCGTAGACTGGAATGCATTCCGTCTCGGTGATTTGTTTCAAATCACCGGCTCTCAAACAACTACACTACAGGCGCTACAAAAATTTGGAACCGGGAAACATCCCTATGTCACCACCCAAGCCGAGAATAATGGCGTGAAAGGGCATTATAATTTTTCCACTGAAAAAGGTGGTGTGATTACGGTGGACAGCGCGGTGGCGGGTTTCGCCAGTTGGCAACCGGACGATTTTTCGGCCAGTGACCATGTGGAAAAATTAATCCCTCATTTTCCAATCAATGCCTATATTGCGCTTTTTTTGGTTGCGCTACTGAATACCGATCAATTTCGCTACAATTACGGTCGCAAAGCCAGTCAGTCGCGTCTTAACAAACAACAAATTCGGCTCCCGACCGATAAGAATGGTGTCCCAGATTTCATGCTAATGGAGCGCTATATGAAATCCTTGCCTTTCAGCGCCGCGATTTGATATTCGCGCATCTTTAAGGGATGCGTATTGTGTCCGGCCCGTTACTGCTTAACCCGTATAAGTAATCTGGAACGGGAAACGAGATTTGGCTCGACCACCTCCGCGCGGATTTGCGCTTTGTGCGGCAGTTTTGAGTTGATCCGGCGGGCTTCCCTCGTGGCGCTGGATCCCCATAGCCAGAAATAATAGCTTATAAATAGCATATTATTCGGTTTTTTTAGGATTATAGGTCAGATATTACCCATTAGATAGTTTTTTATTGACAATTTTTAATGGATGGTATATAACCTGATATGTCGCTTTTTCGCATTAAAAGGTGCAAATATGGACTATAAAATAGACTTCTCTCTGGCCACCAGTGAAGCGGTGGAAGACACGCTCGGCAAACGGCTCGAAGAGATTCGGCTCAGCCGCAACATCACGCAGGACGATCTCGCGCGGGCCGCCGGGGTGTCGCGCAGCACCGTCAAGCGGCTGGCGCAAAGCGGCAAAGGGGTTTCGCTCGATTCTTTCATTCGCATCATTCAGGCGCTTGACCTTAGCGGCCGGCTGCAAACCCTGCTTCCCGACCCCGACGACAGCCCCCTGCTACAACTCGCGCGGCACGGCAAGCGCCGGCGGCGCGCACGCCGAAGCGCCGGCGGACGCAGCCGTCCACGCGGCCCACATCACCGGATCGAAGAGCAGGAAGCGGTGCGCGAGTGGGGCGACCAAAAATGGCCGTGGGAGAATCAAGAGGACGGAAAGCAAGGCGCAAAAAACAAGGATACGGAAAAAAACCGATGACCATCGCCAGCGTGCACCTGTGGGGGAAGAGGATCGGCGCCGTGTCGTGGCAGGCGGAGCGCGAGACCGGGGTATTTGAATACGAGTCCGAATTTGCCGGCGGCGGCATCGAGGTCGCGCCCCTGGAGATGCCGTTGCGCGAACGGCCTTACGAATTTTCGGAGCTGGCGCGGAGCGGTTTTCGCGGACTGCCGGGGCTGCTCGCCGACAGTCTGCCGGACAAGTTCGGCAACGCGCTGATCAACGCATGGCTCGCGCGGCAAAACCGGAAGGCGGAAAGTTTTAACCCGGTCGAGCGGCTTTGCTATATCGGCACGCGCGGCATTGGCGCGCTCGAATTCAAACCGGCGATCAAAGGGGCGCCGGCCTCCACGCGCACGCTTGAAATTGAGCGCCTCGTGGAACTCGCCAATACCATTCTCAAAAAGCACGACGGCGTCGCCGGCCGATTGCGCGGTGGCGGCGGCAGCGGCAATGCCGGCGCGATGGAAGACATCCTGCGCATCGGCACTTCCGCCGGCGGGGCGCGCGCCAAGGCGGTGTTGCTGTGGAATGAAAACACCGGCGAGTTTCGTTCGGGACAGGCGCACGCGCAACACGCCGACGCCGGCTTTCGCCACTGGCTGCTGAAGTTCGACGGCGTCACCGACAACCGCGACAAGGCGGTGGCCGACCCGCTCGGATACGGCCGCGTTGAGTACGCCTACGCGCTGATGGCCGCGGACGCGGGGATTACGATGATGCCGTGCCGCCTGCACGAAGAGGGCGGGCGGGCGCATTTTATGACCAAGCGTTTCGACCGCGCCGACAACGGCGCCAAGTTGCACTACCAGTCCCTCGGCGCGCTCATGCACCTCGATTTCAACCTCGCCGGCGCGCATTCCTACGAGCAGGCGATGCTCGCCATCAGGCAACTGCATCTCCCCGCCGGCGACCTCGAGCAACAACTGCGCCGCGCCGCCTTCAACGTCATCGCGCGCAACCAGGACGACCACGTGAAGAACACCGGCTTCGTGATGAAACCGAGCGGTCAGTGGCGCCTGTCGCCGGCGTTCGACCTTGCCTACAACTACAACCCGGCCGGGCGCTGGACGAGCCGCCACCAGATGAGCATCAACGGAAAATGCGACGACTTCATGCGCGCCGACCTGCTCGCGCTGGCGCGCCACGGGGGCGTCAAACCGGGCAAAGCCGGCGCCATCGTTGATGAAGTCGCCGCCGTCATCGCCGGCTGGCGACGCTACGCCGACCGGGCGAAGGTTGCGCCGGCGTACGCGAAAACAATTTTCAGCAATCTACGGTTGAAGGCGTTGCGCTGAGTTGGCTAACCGTGTTGGCAAACCGTGTTGGCAAACCGCAACAACGGGGGCGGGGGGGGCGGATAAATCTGGAGCGGGAAACGAGATTCGAACTCGCGACCCCAACCTTGGCAAGGTTGTGCTCTACCACTGAGCTATTCCCGCATGGCCCGGATTACTCAATCCTCCGGGGAGGGTCCATTCTATGCAACCGCCCCGGCGTGTCAATAGCGCAGCCGGGATTGCGCCTTGAAATCACATTGGAATCGCACTGGAATCAGGCGTGTTCGCGCAGATGCGGCAGCGCCGAGCGCAGGTATTCGTACATGGACCACAAGGTCAGCAAGGCGGCGAGATACAACAGGATTTCGCCGACCCGGAAAATGGGCACGCCGTACAATGGTTTGCCGTACAACAATACGCTGATAGAAATCATCTGAAAGGCGGTCTTGGATTTGCCCAGCCGGCCGACCGCGACCGCGCCGCGTTCTCCCAGTTCCGACATCCATTCGCGCAACGCCGAGACCACGATCTCGCGGCCAATGATGATGGCCACGGCCACCGCGAACGGCATCGGATGCAGCACGCTATCCAGCACCGCGCCGTCGGAGACCAGCAGCACCAGCGCCGACGACACGATCAGTTTGTCCGCCACCGGGTCGAGAAACGCGCCGAGGGAGGAGGCGGCGTTCATGCGCCGCGCCAAAAAACCGTCCAGCCAGTCGGTCAGGGCGGCGAGCACGAAAATCCCGGTGATGATGATCTCGCGGTAGGCCGACGGCCAAAAATACATCACCACCAGCACCGGAATCAGAACGACCCGAAACAGCGTGAGCAGGTTGGGTATGTGGATAATCATATTTCGCTCAGGTTCCGATTAGGCGGCAGCGGTTGGCCGGTGCCGGTTTGTGGTTTGTGATTGTACTTGAGATGCCGGCGGCGCAGCGTAACGCTAGTCATGGAAATGACGGTAAATCCGCGCCGCCAGCGCCGGGCTGATTCCCGGCGCTTCGGCGAGGTCTTCGACGCCGGCGCGGGTTATCTCCCGCAAGCCGCCGAAGTAGCGCAGCAGGTTGCGGCGTCTTTTTTCGCCCACGCCCTCAATGCGCTGCAGCGGCGATTCGCTGCGCGCCTTGCCCCGGCGCCGGCGGTGTCCGCTGATGGCGAAGCGGTGCGCTTCGTCTCGGATGCGTTGTATGAGGCGCAGCGCCGGCGCGCCCTTGCCGGGGATTATAGCCCGCGCCATGCCGGGGAGGTGCAGCCGCTCTTCGCCGGCGCGGCGCTCGCGCCCCTTGGAGACCCCCAGCAGCGCCACCGAACCGCTAATCTGCAGTTCCTCAAACACCCGGCCGGCCACCCCCAACTGGCCTTTGCCGCCGTCAATGATCACCAGGTCCGGCAGTTTGCCGTCGTTCTGCAGCACCCGTTTGTAGCGGCGCATCAGCGCTTGCTCCATGGCCGCGTAATCATCGCCGGGCGCGATGCCGGTTATGTTGAAGCGCCGGTAGTCGGACTTGACCGGCCCCCGGCGGTCGCAGACCACGCAGGCGCCCACCGTGCGCTCGCCCATGGTGTGGCTGATGTCAAAACATTCCATCCGCGCCGGGATTTCCGCCAGCGACAACAGGCCGGCGAGGTCGGCAAACTGCGCGTCCACCTGGCTGCGTTGGTTGAGGTGTTCGCGCAGGTGGTCGGCGGTGTTTATGCGCGCGGATTCTATCCAGCGGGCGCGATGGGCGCGGCAGCGGTGCTTGATTTCGACCTTGCTTTTGTTTTCCAGGGTCAGCGCCTGCTGCAGCGAGGCGCGGCCGGCGATGGGCGCGCTCAGCAGGATTTCCGCGGGCGCGGCGGCGCCGATGTAGTTCTGCGGCAAAAACGCCTCCAGCAGTTCGCCGGGGCCAAGATCCAGCGGGTTTTTCTGCGCGTAAAAACGCCCGCCGAGGTTGCGCCCGCGGCGGATGGACACCACGCCGAAGCACACCGTGCCGGACTCCACCGCCACCGCCACCACGTCGGCGTTGGCGCCGGCGGCGGCGGCGACGTACTGCTTGGCCGTGGCCCGCTGTAGCAGCGCGATGCGGTCGCGCCACGCCGCGGCGGCCTCGTAGTCCAGGTCCGCCGAGGCGCGCTCCATCTTGCCGGCCAACTCATCAATCAGCGCAAAGTCCCGGCCGGCCAGCATGGCTTTGGCCTGGCGGACGTCTTCGAGATACGCCCGCTGTTGGATGCGCCCGACGCAGGGCGCGCTGCAGCGTTTGATCTGATACTGCAGGCACGGGCGCGAGCGGTTGCGAAAAAAGGCGTCGTTGCACTGGCGCAGGCGAAAGATTTTGTGAATCTGCCCGAGCATTTCGCGCACCGCGCCGGCGTTGGGATAGGGCCCGTAATAACGGTCCGGCCGCGCGCGCCGGCCGCGGTAAAAAGTGAAGCGCGGGAAAGCCGCGTGTTCGCTGAGGCGGATGTAGGGAAAACTTTTGTCGTCCCGCAGCGAAATGTTGTAGCGCGGGCGCTTGTCCTTGATGAGGTTGTTCTCCAGCAATAGCGCTTCGCTTTCGGTGCGGGTTTGCTGAATTTCGGCGCGGTGAATTTTGGACACCATGAGGCGGGTTTTCGCGCTCAGGTTGGATGAGCGAAAATAACTCGACACGCGGCTTTTGAGATTCGCGGCCTTGCCGACATACAACGCCTTGCCGTCCTCGCGGTAGAAAACGTACACCCCCGGCCGCGCGCGCAGCGAACCCAGGAAGCGTTCCGCGTCAAAGGCGGCATCACAAACCGCGTTGGAATCCGCCCCGCTCACGCCGACCCTCCAAGCCGCCCCGCGATCTGTTCAAAGACCTTTTCAAACATCGCTTCGGTGAGCCTGCGGGTGTTGGTGTTGTAGCGGCTACAGTGATAACTGTCGATCAGCAGCAGGCCGTTGTCGAGCCGGTGGCCGGCGTTGTGGGCGAACGGATAGCGGTTCAACACCAGCCCCAGGGCGCGCAGAACCGCGCGGTGGGCCAGCCCGCCCAGGGCGAGGACCAGTTTGAGGTGCGGTTCGGCGAGTTCCGCGGCCAGGTAGCGGTTGCAGTTGGCGACCTCCTCGCCGCTCGGCTTGTTGGCCGGCGGCAGGCATTTGACCGCGTTGGTGATGCGGCAGTTGTGCAGCACCAGGCCGTCATCAAGGTGGCGGGATTGCGGCGCCGAACTGAAGCCGAAGCGGTGCAGGGTTTGGTACAAAAGCACCCCGGCGTGATCGCCGGTGAACGGCCGGCCGGTTGCGTTGGCGCCGTGTTTGCCGGGGGCCAGCCCAACGATCAGCAGTTCCGCGTGCGCCGCGCCGCTCGGCGGAACCGGCTTGCAGCGGTAGTTGCCGTGGGCGCGTTTGACCTGCCTGAGAAAGCGGCTCAGCCGCGGGCAGTCGCGGCAATTTTCGCGATACCACGCCGGCGGCGGGCGGCTCATCATGTTGCTACGTGAACTCACAACCAATACAATCCGGCCTTCGTTACGATCCATTCAAGAATACAGGAACATTCATCGCATGAAAATTTCGGCCTTCGATGCGCGCGTCGGCAACCTCGTGGAGTACCACGACAAGCTGTGGCGCGTGCTCAGAAAAAACCACGTCAAGCCCGGCAAAGGGGGCGCCTTTGTCCAGCTG
The DNA here is from genome assembly GCA_965212085.1 of Candidatus Poriferihabitaceae bacterium. Classification (GTDB taxonomy): domain Bacteria; phylum Pseudomonadota; class Gammaproteobacteria; order Arenicellales; family Poriferihabitantaceae; genus JAHRAW01. The sequence goes on from OZ243042.1 coordinate 1,379,120, forward strand.
GAGATGAAGTGTATCAGCGATGGCGTCAAACTCAACGAGCGATTCCGCTCCGAAGACAAGATCGAAAAAGCCCGCGTCACCCCGCGCCGCATGCAGTACCTGTACGCCGACGGCTCGTCCCATATATTCATGGACGTCGAAACCTACGAGCAACTTCCCGTGGACGCCGAAGACCTGCAAGCGCAAGCGCCGTTCCTGCTGCCCAACACCGAAGTGCACATCAACTTTCACAACGAAATACCCATCGGCGTCGAACTGCCGGCCTCGGTGACCCTGCGCGTGACCGAAACCGAAGGAGCGGTAAAAGGCCAGACCGCATCGGGCAGCGGCAAACCGGCAACCCTGGAAACCGGGCACAAGGTAACCGTGCCGACCTTCGTCAACATCGGCGAAAAAATCAAAGTGAACACCGACACCGGGGCGTATATGGAGCGGGCTTAAGGTGCGGGGCGCAATGCTCGCCACCCGGCGCGCTCAATCATTATCATGCAACCCCGCCCCGGCGCCCGCTATGCGTGATGCGTCGGTGGCTTGGACGTAGGTGCGGTGGGCGTATTGTTCGAGGCGCGCCCAGGCTTCGGGGGCGACGTCGGCTTCGGTGATTTGTGGGGCGCGATGCTGTCCCGGAAAATCGCGTTCGCCGCCGCCGGATGGGCGGCAGGTCAGGAAGCCGGCGGTTTCGGTTTCAACGGCCCGTTGCGCGCCCTCCAGCCACAGGCCGCCGCGGCGGCAGCACAGGCGCACGTCCGGCCAAGTCAGGATGAAGGCGCGGTCTTCGCTTTCCGCCGCGTTGCCGATGAAGCCGGCGGCGAGGATGGGATGGGCGATGACGCCGGTCTCGATCGGCGCCTCCTCCAGCCGGCCCGCGCGGTCGAGGCAATCGCTCAATGATGCGCCCGCCAGCAATGGATCGAGCACTCCGCCCGGCGCCCGCCACACCCCCGACAGCGCCACCGGGGCCAGCGCACCGGGGTTGGAATAGTCGTGGCGCGCCAGTAACGCCGCCAGCGCCGGCACGCCGTTCACGCCATATATATGCAGCCAGCGCACCGCCTTGCCGGCGTCGTCCGCCAGCCCCCAGGGCAGACCGGCGCCGCGCACCGCTTTGCGCGCGGTCTGTTCGATCTGGTTGAGGGAGCAGATCATCCGTTGGCGTTCGCGTTATTTGTGCCGGTCGTACCGGGCGTACCGGTCGCGCCGTCCAGGGGCGGGTAGCTCCAGTCGTCGGCCTCCCGGTGCGCCAACTCGTCGGGGAACGGCGCGTGCTGGTACATGGTGATTCGCACCCAGCGGTCCGACTTGGGGTCGAATTTGTTGGCGCCGAAAAACGACAACTTGCAGCGCAACAGGTCAATGGGCCGCAGGCGCGCGGAAATCAGGTTGTCGCGGATTTCCGCGTAGGGCAAGCGGGCGACGATCTGGATGCGGCGAACGGCGTGCCGGTGACGGGGATTGGCGCGCAGGAATTCGGCCACCGGCTGCTCCGGGCCGGCACCGTCAACGATGACGCGGCGGAGGTCGGCGTACAAGGCCGCGACGTCCCGCCCAAAGGCGAGGGGCAGTTCCCGGTCAGCGCCGGGTTCGTCAAAGCGCTCGCCGAGGCGCGGTTCGAGTTTTTCTTCGGATACATACCAGAAGCGCGCGCACTGGGTTGCCTGGGAATAATCCGTTTGCAGCGCCCAGCGGTAATCGCTTTCGATGGCGCGAACCAGTTCAGCAACAGCGCCCTCCCCGCGAATCCGCCAGTAGCGCGATTCGTCCACCGCCATGGCCTCCTCAAGGTCGTCAATCAGGTCGCCGTGGGGCTCCAGCACCAGGGTCACCAGCAACTCCTGCCCTTCCACCGACAACGCGTTTTGGGACCAGGTGATGAGTTTGTCAAAAGGCATCGCCCGTTCCAAAGCCCGCCCCGCGACGCGCGCGCGGATTTTGGCGAGATCCTCCTTGAGCGCCGCGATTCGCCGCCGCTGGCAATCGTCTTCGGTGCGCCAGCTGTCCAGCCCCAGTGCCATGCGCGCCAGCAGTTCGCCGAAAAGCCGCCGGGTGTGCGGCGCAACCGAGGCCAGCGCGCGCACCCGCGCCAGCGCGGTTTCCCTGGCGTGTATCCAGCGATGCACCAGCGACGGATGCCACAGCAAAAACGGCGCCATGCCGAGGCCGGTGGCGTTGCCGACGCCGAGGCGCCGCGCCAGGCCGCGTTCCAGTTTCACCGCGTTATGCGGATCGGCGACTCGCGCCAGGTGCTCGGCGATGTCTATGGTGAACCAGCGAATCAGCCACACCGCCAGCATTTCGGCGCGAAACGGCGGCGCCAGTTCCGCCCGCCCTTTGATCCGCTCGCGGTCGCTGAGGCCGAATTTACCGTTGCCGTACACCGCCGTGGTGCGCATCAGGTAGCCGCTGCGGTCGAGCAACTCGCGCTCCGGCTGCAAGCCGCGGGCCAGCCGCCCGACCACGTATTCAAACAACCGCACGCTGCGGTTGGCGCGCGCCAGCACCAGTTCGCTCTGCCGGCAGCGGCCCGCTTCCTGCTTGGGAACGTTGTCCGCCATGCGGGCGATTTCCGCTTCATCGGGAACCCCGTCGTAGAGCGCGAAGGTGGCGTCCCACTCCTCGGCGATCACCCGGTCCGAGCGTTTATTCGCCGGCAGGTCGTTGGCGAAACACACCAGCGTATAGGAACGCCGCGGCCCGGTGGCGCGATACAACGCCAGCCCGGAACCCCGCGCGTCCACCCGCCAGCGGAGGCGTTCAAACCGCCATCGTTCGCGCTTCAGGCTGCGCAGCAGCGTGCGCATAAAACTCAGGCGGGTTTGGTGAAAGCTCCCCATGCGCGCCGTCTTCATCACCTGATCCGGCGGCCGCAGGGCGAGCGGCGGTTCCGGGCCTTCCGGCGGGGCCGGCGCGTTCCTGTTATCCGGCGTGGGCGGCATTTGCGGTTTGCTTCGTTGATGCCTGCGGATGGAGGTGGGTGGGAGCCGGCCGATAAGCCGGGTTCTGTCGTGAACAGTTATTCATCTGGGACATTCGTCACCGAATGCCTCTAGCAACCTACCCGGATCCGGCGTGGGCACGCCCAAGGATCCCTATTTGGTCTTGCTCCAGGCGGGGTTTGCCCTGCCGCCACTGTTGCCAGTGACGCGGTGCGCTCTTACCGCACCATTTCACCCTTACCCGGCCACTCGTGAGCGGTCAGGCGGTATATTTTCTGTGGCACTTTCCGTCGGCTCGCACCGCCCAGGAATTACCTGGCGCCTTGCCCAATGGAGCCCGGACTTTCCTCCCCGCCCCGAAGGACGAAGCAACTGTCTGGCCGACTCCCACGCGCAAGGATAGCGGATTGGCGCGGGAAATACAATTTTTCAACAGGCCGGGAGTGCGTTCTGAAAAAAAAAATAAAGGGGCGGTCTGGCGACCGCCCCCAATAAACACCAACGGAGGAAATAAGAAACTTTTTTTGTCGGGCGGCCTCAGGCGACCTTAGGCGGCCTTTTGGACCAGAGGCGCCTCGGTGATGCCGATACCGAGACCGACACCGGTTCCGGTTTTGTCGCCGGATGCCTTGAACACTTCGGGGTGTGCGCCGAAGTTGTGCACCGCGTGCTTGATCTGGTAACGTTCGATGCCGATGTCGCGCAGCAGAGCGTCGGGCATCGCGTTCAGTTCGCGGATTGCGACGCGGCGGCTTTGCCAGCTTTTGAGCGCCGCCAGTCCCCTGGAAAGCAGGGTCGGGCGGAACAGCCCGTGTATGATGTTGTGGCCGTGGCCGTTTTGGCCGTGGCCGTTTTGGCGGCCAGTGTTGCCGGATTGAGTATGTTTGTTCATGGTCGGGTCCCCCTTAACTGATGACGGTTACGATTACCGTCAGGATTACAACGGCGCCCACATATGCGCCACCTACTTTGATCCACAGATCGTTTGCCATTTTCCGCGCCCCTTGAGCGAGTTGAATATCGGGTTAAAATTAATGCTATACATCAGCGACTGGGGGAAATATAGGGGGCGCATGGCTTGAAAACAAACGAATTATGCTCATAATATACATGAGCATTTATTCATACATCGGTACTTCCCAAATGGCCGTCCGCTTCCCGCCCATCTCCGCCCTGCGCGCCCTTGAGGCCGCCGCCCGGCACCTGAGCTTTACCAGGGCCGCTGAGGAGCTTTTCGTCACGCAAAGCGCCATCAGCCACCAGATCAAGCACGCCGAGGAGTTGTGGGGGCTGAAACTGTTCGAGAAACGGGGGCGGCGCGTCGTCCTCACCGAGGCCGGCCACGCGCTGGTTCCGGTGATCCGCGACTTCCTGCGCCGCATCACCATGACGCTGGAGGACCTCGGCGAGAAAAACGAAGCGCCGACGGCGTTGCGCGTAACCCTGCTGCAGTCCTTCGCCTTCAAGTGGCTGGTGCACCGCCTCGGGCACTTCAACCACGACTACCCGGAAATCGCCGTGTGGATTTCCACCACCGACAACCTCGTGGACTTCGACGCGGAAAACGCCGACGTCGGCATTCGCCTGGGCTACGGCAACTGGAGCAGGCTGCACGAGGAACTGCTGCTCACCGAGTACGTGTTCCCGGTCTGCAGCCCGCAGTTTCTGCGCGAACATCCGCTGCCTTCGAGCCCCGCCGGGCTGCTGAAGTTGCCGCTGCTGCGCAGGAGCGCCGTGGACATCTGCCCGCGGTGGCGGGACTGGTTTCGGGACGCCGGCGTCATCGTCAAGCGCATGCCCGCCGGCACCAAACTCCCGCAAACCAGTTTGGCGATCCAGGCCGCCATTGACCACCAGGGCATCGCCCTGGCGCGCAGCGCCCACGTCCTCGACGACCTCAACGCCGGGCGGCTGACGCGCCTGTTCCCCGAAGTGCTGAGCCGGTCGAGCGTCTCGTATTATTTTGTGTGCATGCCGGGCCGCGAAACCGAACCCCAGATCGCCGCGTTCCGGGAATGGCTGCTGCGCGAAGCGAAGGAGTCCCAGCGGGAATTCGACCGGATGATGGCCGATGGAGATTCAGCCGGCACTTCAGCCGGAGACGACGTCTTGGAGGCGGCCACGCAGCGCCTCAAACACAACGTCGCTTGAAAGTTTGCCGAGGCACCGGCGGCGGCAGGTTGGCCGGTCGCAACGCTTGCAACCCGGCGCGCGGATGACTGCATGCGCGGCCCCCGCCGGGCCGGTTCGGGTCTCGTCGGTGGGCCCGAACAACGCGACAACCGGGGTGTGTTGGGCGCAGGCCACGTGCATGGGAAAACTGTCGCCGCTCAGCATCAGCCCGGCGCGCGCCACCAGTTCGGCGAACTGCGGGATGGTTAATTCGCCGGCGAGGTTGACCGGGGTGGCGGTGTTTGGATGCTGAGGCGAAGCCCCATCAGTGGGCAAGGCCGCGTCAATGCGCCGGCGCGCGTCCGCGGAACCGGTGAACGCGATGCAGTATCCATCGGCCACGGTTTCGGTTTCGGTTTCGGGTTCGAGGGCGAGGCGCGCGGCGATTTCCATATAACGCTCCAGCGGCCAGTCCTTGGAGGACCAGCGCGAAAACGGGCTGAACACCAGCAGGGGTTTGCGGTGCGGGTTGATGTCTGCGAGCAGGTCGTCCACGCGCCGCCGCGCCGCCGCATCGGTGAAAATTTCCATTGAGGTGTCGGTGACGGACAGGCGCGCGCGGCCCAGTACGCCGTCCATCTCGGCGATGGCGTGGAGCGCCGGATTGCGAAACCCGCCAAGTCCCGGCCAGCGGCCTTTGACATATTTTTTTCCCGCGCGCGCGGCGTACAAAAACACCACCGACCTCGCCAGCCCCTGCAGATCAAAGGCCAGATCAAAACGCCGGGCGCGCACCTGCGCGATGACCCCGGCGAGGTAGCGGGCGGTGCGCAGCGGATGCCGCCACCATTCGCCCTTGACGCGCTCGCGCTCGAACAGGATCAACTCGTCCACGCGCGGGTTGTGGCGGTAGATGTCGGCGGAGCCGGCGGCGGTCAGCAGGGTCAGGCGGCAACGCGGAAAATTTTCGCGGATGGTTCGGACGTGGCCGGTGGAATGCAGCACGTCGCCCAGCGAGGTCTGCTTGATGACCAGCACGTTGACCGGGGGCGTATCGGTGGCGGGGGCTGTGGGGGCGGCGGGCATGCTCATCCTTTATACGGGTTTGGGCGGCCGTCGGGCCGGGTCTTGAACCATCGAAACGTCCACATATATTGCTCCGGGGCGCGCCGGATCAGGGCTTCCATGGCGCGGTTCAGGGCCGCCGCATCCGCCACCGGATCATCGGGGTCGGCGCCGGGGAAGTTCTCCAGCGGGTCGCCGATGGTCATAACATAATGGCCGGTGCGCGGGTCGAGGCGGGTGGCGCTCGGCACCACCAGCGCGCCGGTCAGTTTTGCCAGGCGCCCGACGATGGTCAGGGTCGAGGTCTGCACGCCGAAGAACGGCGCGAACACGGCGCGCTTGGAGGCGCCGAAATCCTCGTCGGGAATAAAGAAGCAGACGCGCCCGGCCTTCATCGAGCGCACCAGCGGGCGCAGGCCCTGATCGCGCATCAGCACCTTGATATTGGCCTTGTCGAGGTGCGCGCGCCCCTTCCACAACTGCCAGGTCAGAAGCGGGTTGCGCGCCCGCTTCATCATCGTTACGCTCGGATGAACCCGCGCCAGAATGCTGCCGCTCATGTCCAGGGTGGTGAGGTGGTAGGCGACGATGATCAGCGGCCGGCGGCGCGCCGTGCGGCGCAGCCATTCGTGGCGTTCCAGCCGGCACAGCCGGTCGAGGCGCGCCGTTGAGCCCCAAAGCACCAGCCCCATGTCCATCAACCCGCGTCCGTACTGGCGAAAATGCTCCACCAGCATCTGCCGGCGGCGTTGCTCGCTGAGCTCCGGGAAACACAATCCGAGGTTGATCTCGGCGATGCGGCGGCGCTTGCGGTTGCGGACGCGCACGCGGTCGCCGACCAGCCCGCCCGCCGCCATCACCCAGCGGCGCGGCAAGTGCATGACGGCCCTGAGCAGCAACAGCCGGCACCAGGTTCCCCAGAACCGGGGTTTCAGAAAGCGCGGCTGGAAGCGCGGGGTGCCGGTCTGCTTGCGGGTTGCTGGGTTCATCCTGGTCGGTTCATCCTCGTCGTCATCGTCGGCGGAGGGCTGGAGCGGCAATCATAACTTACTCGACAAAGCGCTTATAGGCGTCGTCATTTCCGGCGAGCCATTCGAGGTCCGGGTAGTGGTCAATGTCGCGCAGGGCCGGCAACTCGCAAAAGCGCACCCCGGCGGCGGCGGCGCGCGCGCGGACTTCGTCCAGCTGCGACGCGCCGCTCCAGCGAACGCCGCGGAACAAGGTTTGGCCGGCGCGGGCCGCCTCAAACCGCTGCAATCCGAGCAAGTAGAAACCGCCGTCCCGGGATGGGCCCACGGGATTTTCGCCGGCGGCCAGCAGGGCGTGGGCTTGGGCCAGGATCTCCCCCGGACAGTGGGGCACGTCGCAGCCCATCACCACGGCAGCCCCGGCGCGGGCGATGCCCTGCCGCAACGCCGCCAGCATCCGCGCGCCGAGGTCGGCGTCTATCTGAGTGGTCACATTGATGCGATGTTCGGCGGCCAGGCGGCGGAACGCCGGGTGACCGGGATCCGGCCACACGCACAACGTCACCTCTCCCGGCCAGTGGCGGCAGGCGGTGTCCACGGTTTGCGCCATCATCAAATCCGCCAGCAACGCCGACTGCCGGGGATCGAGTTGCGGGGCCATGCGGGTTTTCACTTGCCCGGCAACCGGGGCTTTGGCCATCAGGCACAAGGGTATGGCACGGTGGCCGGCTTGGTCGGCGGACGCGGGCATCAGCGCACGTTCCGGTAAGTCGCCGCGAGCCGTTCGGGGCTGCGCCCCAGCCAGTACAGGAATCGCAACTTCCACATCAGCAGCACCGTGCGCAGCACGCCGTTTTTCTGCCAGCGCCGCGCCGAGGTCAGCACCGGCCGGCGTATCACCGCCGGCGGGCCGAGCCGCTTCAGGCGGCGCGACAGCTCGACGTCCTCCATCAGCGGAATCCCGGCGAACCCGCGCTGCTCCGCAAACACCCGCCGTTCAACGAACAACGCCTGATCGCCGGTGGCGATGCGAAAGGTGCGCGCGCGAAGGTTGATCATCTGTTCGAGCACGCGGTACACCGGCCCGGCCGCGTCAAGGCGCAGGTCGAACCAGCCCCACACTCGCCCCCGTCCCCGTCCCCGATTGGTGCGCCGGGCTATGCGCTCGGCGGCGGCGGGCGGCAGGCGCGTGTCGCAGTGCAAAAACAACAACACCGAACCGCCGCAACGCGCAGCGCCGGCGTTCATCTGCACCGCCCGCCCCGGCGCGGAGCATTGCACCAGGCTGACAAAAGGGTCGTCACGGATGCGCTCGGCAAGGTCGGCGATCACCGCCTGTGATGCCGCCTCGTCGCTGGCATCCACCAGCACCGCTTCACGCAACCCAGTCAGCCCCCGCAAATGATCGAGCAGGCCGTTGACCCGCGCGCCCTCGTTGTACAAAGGAACGATGACCGAGATCACGTTGCCGGCTCCGGCGGTACCAGTGCAGGTACCAGTGCAGGTACCAGTGCCGGTGCCGCTAACGGTTTCGGCTGCGCGCAGCAAGGCGCAGGCGCAGCGCGTTGAGGCGGATGAAACCGGTGGCGTCGGTTTGGTCGTAGGCACCGGCGTCGTGCTCGAAGGTGACGATTTTTTCGTCGAACAAGGAATGGCCGGCGGAGCGGCGTCCGAGGACTTCGACGTTGCCTTTGTACAGGCGGATTTTGACTTCGCCGTTGACCGTTTCCTGGGAGGCGTCGATCATCGTTTGCAGCATGCGCCGTTCGGGGCTGAACCAGTAGCCGTTGTAGATCAACTGGGCGTAGCGCGGCATCAACTCGTCTTTGAGGTGGGCCGCTTCCCGGTCCAGGGTCAGCGATTCCATGGCGCGGTGGGCCTTGAGCACGATGGTGCCGGCGGGGGTCTCGTAGCAGCCGCGGTTTTTCATGCCCACGTAGCGGTTCTCAACGATGTCGGCGCGGCCAATGCCGTGTTTTGAACCGAGCGCGTTCAAGGCGAGCATGATCTCCGCCGGGGTCATGGTTTGGCCGTTGACGGCACACGGGTCGCCGCTTTGGAAAGTCAGCACCAACTCCTCCGGCGTGTCCGGCGCGTCGAGCGGCGACGCGCTCCAGCGCCACATTTCTTCGGCGGGCGCGCACCACGGGTCTTCCAGTTCGCCGCCTTCGTAGGAAATGTGCAGCAGGTTGGCGTCCATGGAATAGGGCGAGCCGCCGTCTTTTTTCTTTTCCACCGCGATGCCGTGGGCGCGGGCGTACTTCATCAGGTCCTGGCGCGAGCGCATATCCCATTCCCGCCACGGCGCGATCACCGCGATCTCCGGGTTGAGGGCGTAGGCGCTGAGCTCAAAGCGAACCTGATCGTTGCCCTTGCCGGTGGCGCCGTGGGAAATCGCATCAGCGCCGGTCTGCGCCGCGATTCGCACCAGGTGGGCGGCGATCAGGGGCCGCGCGATGGAGGTGCCGAGCAGGTATTCCCCCTCGTAGACGGCGTTGGCGCGCAACATCGGAAACACAAAATCCCGCGCGAATTCTTCTTTCAGATCCTCAACGTAAATTTCCACCGCGCCGCAGTCCCGGGCCTTGGCGCGCGCCGCTTCGAGTTCCTCGCCCTGCCCGATGTCGGCGGTGAAAGTTACCACCTCGCAGTCATAGACGTCCTGCAGCCACTTCAAAATGACCGAGGTATCGAGGCCGCCGGAATAGGCGAGCACGGTTTTTTTGATATTAGACATCGTGGTTTAATAAGTTGGTATGCCGCCCAGTCGGCAATCATAGTTACCCTTAATGTACCGATTATAAAATTTCCCCAAAGATAAAGCATCCGCCCACATTTCCACAATCGAATTTGTTATGCGGCAATAATGATAGTAAGTACGACCTAACTTTACTATCAAGTATCGATTGTCATCGTCATAGTATATTCGGTAGACAAATGTAGATGGCTTTAACAGAAACGACTTAAAATGCTCGTTGTCAACATCCACTTCTCCGTGGTATTTGACGTAAACCGCATGTGCTGGAATTGTTATCGCAGATAGAAAAAGGACGCCGCCTAGAAAAACTCTAGAATTGAGGCCCATATTGACACCCACCTGTCGGTTATGCGAAGCCGGGGAGTATACCATTGGAATTTGCCCGGGGTTTCCGCAAGGGAATTTCCTATTTTAAGGCCTATATGAGCGATATAGGTTGATTATTTTCCCCGATTCACCTAACATCCCATCTTGCAAACATCACGCGGTTACCCTGTGTCGGGTTACCTGCTGAATACAAGAGCCTAATCAGGTATGGGGTAGCTCCTCGTGCCAGGGCGAATAGGTGGGAACTCACCTTAACTGCGTGTTGTTTGCAATAGCCCGGCCCTTTACTTGGGCCGGAACGAAACAACACACATAGGAGAGAACCCAATGTATCGCTTATATTTCTTGCTTTGTTTCATCGTATTGTTGTCTTCCTGCGCTTCCGTTTCCACAATGAATGAGGAAGCGGCCTCATGGCAAGGCCGATCTATCTTGGAGTTAATTGGAAGACTGGGGCCGGCACACAATGGAGAGGAGTTGTCGGATGGGACAACGATCAGGCAATGGAGTACGCAAGGCGGTGAAACTTACTCTAGTTTCGGGCCATATGGTACCCATGCTTCAGGTGTCCGTACTTGCATCTTCAACGCGGTCTCACGAGATGAAAAAATTGTCAAACTGTTTTACCAAGTGCAGAATGATACTTTAGCGGGACACGCCAGAGCAGTTTGCCGTTATTTCCGTAATGCGTTGGAATAACAGCAATCTCCCTGCCCGGAGGGTTCATTCATCATCAGATGGTATAGGGGTTTGCTCGCCCGGTTTCGGGTAGGAGCGGGCGAGAAATCTCTTAAAAACCGTCCAGTTCGGTGCAGCGCGCATCAGAGCTATAACGCCTTCCAGATGTTGCTTGAGCCTTGGATTCCCAAAATCAGGGGTGAACCACTGGTGGTGTTTGTGTAGCCTCTCACCATTAGGCCTCTTAGGGTTGCGCTTTCTCAGCTCTTCCAATATCCCTGGAGCCAAGCGCTCATACACAATGTCGTTGGTATAGTGACCAATTACCTGTGGGGTGTATGGTTTCTTTCCCGTTGTTGTTCCCGGCCAAGACCATTTTCTTAGCCTGAAAATTTCCTTGTAGAATTCAAGCGGAAACGTCTTTGTCCATTTTTTTCGTACTTCATCGGCAATGAATGCCTCTAATATCGTCGCCAGTGCTCTCTTGGCTCGTACATCTTCGTATCCGGTTACTTCGTCCACTAATCCGATAATTCCAATGTGGGCAAAGCCGCGCATGAGAACAGCACACCTTTCCGCGATATGAATCTGCCGTTTCTGTAGAACACCAGTATTGCGGGCGGCTAATATTGCTCCGCAAATGTCCGCTAAGACGGTTGCCGGATAACCATAGGCTTGTGGTCCACCATGCGGGGGTTGGAACAAAATAGGTGATTTCAGCGTAGCCATTAACTCCTTTGAAATAAAAGGAGTTATCCATTTTTTAGTGACAAACCTAGGGGTTTTGGCATCATCGCGTGCCATGCGCCCACCATCGGACAAATTGGCCCCCGCCAACATTCCGCGTTGTGATAACACCCTAGTTTCATCTTCCAGCACATAGCACGGAATTTTGATGTCACCGATGATGATCGGCCTATCCTGCGCTCCAGCGATTACTTTTAATGGTTTTTTGCTCATGTTCTTACTCCTCGCCCTTGATTGATAGTCATAGTGAAAGCGCTTGCAGGGTCGACTTGACGTAGATTGTAGTGATAACAGAACTCACGCACATATGGCTGTAAATGCTTCCGGCTGATGCTGTGGAACTGGCCGAATATGCCGCGTTTGAGCAATGCCCAAAAGCCTTCTATGGTATTGGTGTGGATGTCGCCGTCTACATACAAATTCTGGTACTTGATAATCGCATGAGGTAACAGCTTGGACATTCCTACACAGCCCTTGTATTCATCGGTTATCAGGGATGCGGTATTTGTGTCTATGCACTTCTTGACAAAGATCCTCGGGTTTATTCCTTTCATTTTGTCTTTCTGCACGGATTTCGCTGTGACCCGACCGCCACGCTCCACCGCACCGATCACCGGTGCTTTCTTGATACCATGCCCGCGTTTTGATTTGTCGTCAGGGCCATCGCATCTCTTTCCTTTCCTCGGTTTGCCACCGATATAGGTCTCGTTCATTTCTACGATCCCGTTCAGAATATGGCGTTGTTCCGCTTGTGCCATTGCTTTGCGTATCTGCATCGTAATCCGCCAAGCGGTGTTCTTGTTCACTTTCAGGTCGTGGGACAGTTGGAGCGCGGACGGCCCCTTCTTAGCGTTCAGAACAAGGTTGATTGCCAAAAACCACTTTTGAAGAGGCAAGTGCGTATGATGGAATATTGTGTCGACCGTAACGCTGAAAGATGTGTAACAGCTATAACAGCGATGCCGGTGTTGACTGCGGGCCGTGTTGGTTGACCGGCAATAGGGGCAATGAGGCTTGCCGTCCCACCGGGCTTTTTCAAGGTGCTTTATACAAGTTTCTTGATTGGGAAAAAGGTCGAAAATCTGTATAATGTTCATGGCATTTCGCTCCGGTCATGCGGTGAATCGGTTCATCAGCAGAAGCGATTTTTCCACAGCCGGAGCGGGATGTCAAGACCTTAAACTAGGAAATTCCATTAAGTAAAATCACATCCCAAGCGAGCGCCTGAGCCAACACTGTTTTATTGGCGGCGCTTTGTTTTGTTTGGTTTGATTAAGTTGGGTGTTGTCAGGAAAAGCCGATGCCGGTTCGCCATTTTTTGTCGTTGATGGACCTCTCGCCGGAGGAACTCCGGGGCATCGTGGCGCGCGCCCGGGCGATAAAGCAGGGGGCCGGCGCGCACGATCAGCGGGCCGGCGAGTTGCTGCGCAACCAGACCGCGGCGCTGGTGTTTGAGAAGTCATCCACCCGCACGCGGGTGTCGTTCGAGACCGGCGTCACCCAACTCGGCGGCAACGCGATTTTTCTGGCGCCCGCCGATTCCCATCTCGCCCGCGGCGAGCCCATCGAAGACACCGCCCGGGTGCTGTCGCGGATGGCGCGGCTGATCATCATGCGAACCGGCGCCCACGAACGCGTTGAGCGGATGGCCGAATACGCTTCGGTGCCGGTCATCAACGCGCTCTCCGATTTTAATCATCCCTGCCAGCAACTGGCCGACATCCAGACCTGGTTTGAGCATCGCGGCGACCTCGCCGGGCGGCGCGTGGCCTGGGTCGGCGACGGCAACAACGTCTGCCATTCGTGGATGAACGCCGCCCGCCAACTGGATTTCCACCTCGCCATCGCCACCCCGGACGGCTACCGGCCGGACCCCGATCTGTCGCGGCAGTGCGCCGGCCATATCACCCTGGGCAACGACCCGGCGGCGGCGGCGGCGGCGGCGGATCTGGTGGTCACCGACAGCTGGATCAGCATGGGTCAGGAGCAGGAAAAAAGCGACCGCGAAGCCGCGTTCGCGGGCTTCTGCGTGGACCGGGCGATGATGGACAAGGCCGCGGATGATGCGTTGTTCATGCACTGCCTGCCCGCCTACCGGGGCTATGAAGTCAGCGCCGAGGTGATTGACGGCCCGCAGAGCGTGGTGTGGGATCAGGTGGAAAACCGGTTGCACGCGCAGAAGGCGCTGATGGAGTTTTTGCTGGGTGGGTGACCATATTAAAGCGGCTACGCCACCCGCCACCCGTTAAGACGCTGGATTGTTCGTATCATCCCTGATACGAGCAATCCAGCCCCAAAACTGTCATACTCCGCCCACTTCGGGGGATGGCATTTCTTTGGATTATGGTATTATCTGTCAAATTCACGGCCTACCACGACCACCCCGTCAGGAGAATTCTCATGTCCCTTTCCCACTTCCCGTCCGTAGTCAAAAATGCACTCAAAAACCCGCTAAAACCGCATAAAACCACGCCTGCGGGCGTCTCAGCGACCATTCCTGCCCCCCCCCCCCCTGTGATACACATAGTAAACCGCTAACCTTACTAAACAAGGCATCCGTCCTCGCCCTGTTCGCCCTCGTTTTCACTTTCATCCCCGCCCAGCACGCCCAGGCCCAAGCCGGCGAAGTGCCGACTTTCGGCGGTCAGACCATCCCCAACTTGGTCTTCACGATCAACAAGCCCATCACGCCCCTGACCCTGCCGGCGGCCACCGGTGGTGACCCGCCGCTGACTTATGATATTAACCTCAATGCACCTAGTGCAAGTCTGACCTTTGATGCCGACTCCCGCGTACTCTCCGGCACACCGGAATTTTCCGGCGCCCTCTCCGGCTTTATATATGGCGTTGGCGACAGCAATGGTGACATCGTATTTTTACCAGCTTTCACTATAACCACCGAACCAGAGGCCACCCCAATCTTCGCCGATACCATCGCCGACCAGACCTACACCGCCACCGTTGACGTCGGCATCATAACCCTGCCCATAGCCACTGGCGGCAATCGCGCCCTGACCTACACCATCAGCCCGCCCTTGCCCGCCAACCTGATCTTTGACGGCACCGCCAACCCCCCAACCATCACCGGCACCCCGGCGGCGGCAGCCACTTCGGTTGACTATACCTACACCGTTACCGACGATGACGGCAGCACCGCCGACCTCACCTTCGCCCTTGAAGTCACCGCCGCCCCCTTGATCTTCGACGCCACCATCCCCCGCCAAAGATACGCCCCCGATGAACCCATCAGCGTAACCCTGCCGGAAGCCACCGGCGGCGATGGCACCTTGACCTACGCCATCACCGAAACTCTCCCCGACGGCCTGATCTTCACCCCCGCCACCCGCGTTTTGGACGGCACCCCGACCATTGAGCAAGACGCCGTTGAATACACCTACACCGTCACCGACATGGATCCCGCCGGCGCCAACACCGCACAACAGACTTTCACCATCGCCATCGGACAATTCGGCAGCGAACGCGTTGTGGAAAAAACCCTGGCGGCGTTCGGGCGGGCTTTCGCCACCGGCACAGTGGGGGTATTTGAAGACTACCTGACCAACACCGGCACAAGCGCAAACACCAGCCACTTCACAATAGGCGGCCACAAGTTTGAGTTAGCAACCACCACCCCCGCCCAAACCCTGGATTCCCGAGTCGCAAGTGTCCGTAAGCCGCTAACGCGGCAACGGACACTAACGCTCGAGAATGACGGCAGCGTTGTTAACACGCCCTCGGTGTCATACCCACAAAAATACAAATCACCCTCGGTGTCATTCCCGAACGATAGAAAAACAGGGAGCGATAGCGACCATGTTTTTCATCGTATCGGGAATCCAGTTGAACATGACTCAGCGAACACCACCACAATGTCCGCCAAAGACCTGTTGATGCAAAGCGCCTTCCACTTCAACCTAAACGACGACCCATCAAGCACCTCCGGCTGGAGCCTCTGGGCACGCGCCACCACCACCAACTTCGACGGCAAACCCGAAGACGACTTTGACCTGAACGGCGACGTAACCTCAGCTTACCTCGGCGCAGACTACCGCACCCCAACCGGCGTCCGCTTAGGCCTCGCCATCTCCGAAAGCGACGGCGAAATAGATTATGACGACCAGGCAGACGGCATCCAGGGCGATTTGCAAGCCGACCTGACCAGCATCCTGCCCTATATTCAATGGCAACCCAATGACACCACCAACGCATGGGTAGTACTCGGCTACGGCGAAGGCGACGCCGAACTGGCTACCGACGGGGATGCCGAGACCACCGACGTGGATATTGAAATGCAGATGATCGCCCTCGGCATATCCGGTGACCTGACCACATACAAACGCAGTGAATGGTCGTGGAAAGCCAGCGTCTTTGCCATAGAACTGGAATCCGAAGCCGATGAGGCCACCGACCTGCCGGCAGTAACCGCAGACTCCCAACGCTTGCGCGTTGCCATGCAAGGCCGCGTACCGGGAACGCCCTCCCCAAACGGCGCCCAACTCACCCCAAACTGGGAACTCGGCCTGCGTTGGGATGACGGAGACGCCGAACAAGGCGGCGGTGCGGATGTGGGATTGGGCTTTGATTACCGCCACCCGGCCAGTGGTTTGAGTATGCAGGGGAAAGCCAATGCCCTGCTGGTACACGAAGAAAACGACTACGATGAATGGAACGCCAGCCTGCAAGTGCGGTATGACCCCGGTGCGCGGGGACGTGGAGTAACCTTCACCCTTGAACCCGGTTGGACCAAAGACGGCCGCACCCAAAAGATGGGAATGGATTTCTCCAATGCATTGGGCAAATGGAGTAAACGCGGCTTGCGACTGGAGTTGACCGGCGAGCGCACCGAGAAAGACGACAACGACATCGGCCACAACATCCGACTGACCGGCTCGCTGCGCTTCTAGATTGGTTTGGTAGGGACAGGACAGGTCACGACCTGTCCCTACGCCACCGCTTGGACGGCGAACTATTCAGTCATCCATCAGTGGATTTTTACAAAGCCGACGCCGCTGTTTTCACCGCGTCTATGATTTTCATCTGCTGGTCTTCGCTCAGGTAGGGGTGGATGGGCAGGCTGAACACCTGCTGCGCGAGCCTTTCCGAGACCGGCATGCTGATGCCGGCGCCGTCGGCTTCGCTGAAGGCCGGCTGGCGGTGCAGGGGGCGGGGGTAGTAGACCGCGGTGGGGATGTCCTGGGATTGCAGGTGGGCGCGTATCGCGTCTCGCCGGGCGGGGGGCGCCGTGACCGTGTACTGCGCCCAGGCGCTTTCGCAGCCGGGGGGGATGCGGGGGGGGGTGAAGCCGTGGATGCCGTCCAGTTCCCGGGTGTAAATATCCGCGATCCGGCGGCGGGCGGCGAGTTCGCGGTCGAACACTTTGAGTTTGCAACTCAGCACCGCCGCCTGGATGGTGTCCATGCGCCCGGTGATGCCGGTGCGGACGTTGTCGTACTGGCCGGCGCCCATGCCGTGCACGCGGATGGAGCGGGCGAGTTCCGCGAGTTGGTCGTCGTCGGTGAACAACGCGCCGCCGTCGCCGTAGCAGCCGAGGGGTTTGGCCGGGAAAAAACTGGTGGCGGCGAGGTCGCCGAAAGCGCCGGCCTTTTTGCCGTTCCGAACGCCGCCGAAACTTTGCGCGGCGTCGGCGAGCACGAACAAGCCGTGGGCGTCGGCGATGGGTTGGATGGCGTCGTAGTCCGCCGGCAGCCCGAACAGGTCCACCGGGATGATGCCGCGCAGGCGCACCTTGCCCTGGCGGCGGATGCGCGCCACGGTCTCGGCGAGGCGCGCCGGGTCTATGTTGAAGCTGTCTTCCTCAACGTCCACGAACACCGTGGTGGCGCCCAGCAGTTGAATCACTTCGGCGGTGGCCACGAAAGTGAACGGCGGCGCGATCACGGCGTCCCCCGGCCCGATGCGGTGGGCCATCAACCCCATCAGCAGGGCATCGGTGCCGCTGGCGGCGGTGACGGCGTGCTTCACCCCGCAGTAGTTGGCGAGTTCCTCCTCCAGCGCGCGCACCTCCGGCCCCATGATGAACTGGCCGTGGGCCAGCACCCCGTCAATGGCGGCGCGAATCTCGGTTTCGATGGCGCGGAACTGGGCGTTCAGGTCAACAAATTTCACGGTCGGTTATGCTCGGTTATCAGCACCGGCGAATGAAAAAGAACCGGCGTCCCGGCCTCCCGGCCTCCAAACGCAAGCGCCGGCCCCGCAGCGACACGCCGGCGGCGGGGGAGGCGAGGGCGTCGCCGTCGTGCACCAGCGCGGCGATGCCGGGGAATGGAAGCGCGAGTTGCAGGCCGTGGAGTACGCGGTCATCGCGTTCCCGGTGCCGCGCATCGAACAACCCGGTGACGCCGCACCGCCACGCGGGCGAGTGGATGGCGGTGAACAGCGGCGCCTGGTTGATGGTGTAGCGGATGCCGACCCCCAGCGCCTTGCCGTAGGCTTCCTTGCGGGTCCAGCAGGCGAGCATGGCGTAGTCCCGCAACGCCGCCGGAACCGCGCGCCACGCGTGCTGCTCCACCGCCGCCAGTTTGCGCCGGGCGAGCCGCGCCGCGTTGATTTTTCGCGGCCAGGTTTCCATATCAACGCCGACCTGCCGGTTCCAGGCGAGGGCGTACAAGGCCCGCCCACCCGACAGGGTGTAGTTGAAACAAAGTTCGCCGCTGGGCAGTTGGTTGGCCAGCGACGGCTTGCCGCGCGCGCCGTGGGCGAAGCGCAGGTGGTGGTTGGCGATGCCGGTGCAGGCCTCCAGCAAGAGCCGCAGGCCAACGCGGCCACCGAGGTACATGGCGCGTTGGGCGCGGTTGCGGTAACGCCCGGCGCGGGCCAGTTCCGGGGCGGTGAGCAACGCGCGGTGGGCCGGGGCTTGCAGCGCGGCGAGGTCAACGGCCCATAGATGAATATGCCCCGGCTGAATGTCCCCGGTTTGCGGCGCACCGCCGAGGGCGCGGTATTCCCAGCGGGGTTGGATGACGCCGATTCCGCCGCAGACATCCGGCGACTGCTCCGCCGCCGCAACCCTCACCATGCTTCAAAGGCCGGCGTGAAATTGTTGATGCGCAGCAGCGCGGTTTCCTCCACGGCGGCATCCAGGCCAAGGCGTTTCTTGTCGAGGATGCGGTGCTGCAAGCCCTGCTTGTCGAACAGGTAGGTGGCGTTTCCCTGGTGCAGTTCCACCACAAAGCCTGCGCCGGGCAGGTTGTAGATGTCGCCGAGCACGGTTTTTTCGCCGAGGTCAACGGTCATTGGTTGTTCAGTGCGTTTTGGCATTGTGCATTGCTCCGGCGCATCTCCTCACAGCAGAAACCTCACAGCAGAAACATTCGGTACACCGGATTATCGGTCTGCTCATTGTAACGATACCCCAGCTCCTTCAACGAGCGGCGGAACCCGGCCCGGTCCGCCGCCGGCACGCGGATGCCGCACAAAACCCTGCCGAAGTCCGAGCCGTGGTTGCGGTAGTGAAACAGCGTGATGCTCCAAGTGACCCCCATTTTATCAAGAAAATTGCGCAGCGCGCCGGGGCGTTCGGGAAATTCGAAACTGAACACCCGCTCGTCGGCGAGGTCCGGGGCGCGGCCGCCGACCATGTGCCGGGCGTGAATCTTGGCGGTTTCGTTGTCGGTCAGATCCATGGAGTCAAAACCCTTGCGCTTGAGTTGCCGCATCAGCACTTCGACCTCGCCGGGGCGGTTGATCTGCACGCCGACGAAAACGTGGGCCTCGGCGCCTCCGGCGTAGCGGTAGTTGAACTCGGAAACGTTGCGGTTGCCGAGGGCGTGGCAGAACCTGCGGAAACTGCCGGCCTTCTCGGGAATGGTCACCGCCAGAATGGCCTCGCGGCGCTCGCCGATTTCGGCGCGTTCGGAAATGTGCCGGAGGCGGTCGAAGCTCAGGTTGGCGCCGGACACCACCGCCACCAGGTTTTTGTTTTTGAGCGGCGCGCCGTTTTGCCCGGCGTCCCGCAGCCAGCGCTTGATGCCGGCCACGGCGAGGGCGCCGGAGGGCTCGACGATGGTGCGGGTGTCCTCGCAGATGTCCTTGACCGCGGCGCAGATCTCGTCGGTGGAAACCCGCACCACCTCGTCCACGAAGCGCCGGCACAGTTTGAAATTTTCCCGGCCAACCTGCTTGATGGCGACGCCGTCGGCGAAGATGCCCACCTGCTTCAGCCTGATCCGCCGTCCGGCCCGCAGCGAGCGGTGCATGGCATCGGACTCGAAGGGCTCGACGCCGATGATGCGGACCCCCGGCCGCACCTGCTTGACGTAGGCCGCGACCCCGGCGATCAGCCCGCCGCCGCCGACCGGCAGGAAGATGGCTTCCAGGGATTGGGAATGTTGCTTGAGGATTTCCTGGCCCACGGTGCCCTGGCCGGCGATCACGGCGGGGTCGTCGAAGGGGTGGATGAACAGCATGTTGTGCTTGCGGCACAAGCCGCGGGCGTGGGCGTACGCGTCGTCGTAGCCGTCGCCCACCAGTTCGACGCGGGTGCCCCAGCGGCGCACCGCCTCAAGTTTGATGCCGGATGCGGTCACCGGCATGACGATCACCGCCTTGCAGCGCAAGTGGCTGGCGCACATGGCCACGCCCTGGGCGTGGTTGCCGGCGGACGCGGCCACCACGCCGCGCTTCAACTGTTGCGGGGACAGGGATCGCATCTTGTTATACGCGCCGCGGATTTTGTAGCAGAAGATCGGCTGCTGGTCTTCGCGCTTGAGGCGGATGTCGTTGCCGAGGCGGTCCGACAGCAGCCGCGCGCGGTCCAGCGTCGTCTCCCGCGCGATGTCGTACACCCGTGCGTTCAGCGTGGCGCTGAGATAGTTTTCCGGGGTGTTCGGGCGGCGCTTGGCGGGCATTGGTTGGTGGCGGTGTTGCGGGCGTTCGCTGTGCGGTTATGGTATGGATTGGTATGGATTGGCATGAAATGGGGCGCGTATAATTATAGTATACTAATTTCGTGGCGCGCGCCCCAATCGGCCCAATCCACAATCCGCCGGCGTCAATTTGCTACAATGACCGCGCTACAACCCGGTAACCCGGCAACCCGGCAACGCACACAAACAAGACATGGATATTGAGACGGCGCGAGCCAACATGATCGAACAGCAGATCCGGCCGTGGAACGTGCTGGCGATGCAAACCCTGGATGCCTTGAAGGGAATTCGGCGGGAGGATTTCGTGCCCGCCGCGCACCGCGAGATGGCGTTCGCCGACGTGCAAATCCCCCTCGGCGGCGGCGAAGTGATGCTCGAGCCGAAGGTCAGCGCGCGCATGCTGGAGGCGCTGGACCTCGGCGCCGGTGACCGGGTGCTGGAGATCGGCACCGGCAGCGGCTACCTGACGGCGTTGCTGGCCTCCCTCAGCGCCCACGTTACCAGCGTGGAAATTGACCGGGGGCTGCTCGACGCCGCGCAGCGCAACCTCGCCAAAGCGGGCATCGCCAACGTTACCCTGGCGAACGGCGACGCCCACGCCGGCTGGAGCGGCCGGGGCGAAGCGGAGCGCTTCAACGCCATCCTCATCGGCGGCTCGCTGCCGACACTCGGTGATTCGGGCAGCGATTCCGGGGATGATCCATGGCTGAATATTCTGGCCGACGGCGGGCGTCTGGTGGGCATCGAAGGACACCTGCCAGCCATGACGGTGGTGCGGCTGCGCAAAACCAGCGACCCCGGCAACGTGCTGCGGGAGTCCCTGTTCGAAACCGTGGCGCCACGGTTGCGTAACGTCTCCGAGCCGCCCGAGTTTACCTTTTAGTGAACGATAAAATACGTTCCACGATCGCCGGCATCGCGGTATTGCTGGGGTTGCAGGGCGTCGCGCGCGGCGCTGACCTGTGGGACGTCTATCAGATCGCGCTGACCCGAGACGCCGCCTACGGCGCCGCCGGTTATGAATACCAAAGCGCCCGGCTCACCCTGCCCCTGGCCCGTTCCGCGTTCCTGCCATCGGTCAGCGTGCGGGGAACCGCCGAGCGGGTGCGCGGCGCAGACGCCGATGAAAACAACAACAGCAACACCGAATACCGCAGCAGTTTGCACGCCGACCTGAAGGTCTTTGACCTCGAATCGCTGCGCGTCTACGGCCAGGCGAAACTGCGGGTCAGCGGCGCCGCGATCCGTTTTGAGGACGCCCGCTCCGACCTCATCCTGCGGGTTGCCGAGCGCTACTTCGGATTGCTGGCGGCCACCGACGACCGGGAAGTGGCGCACCGCCGGCAAACCTCCATCCAGCGGCAGATGGACCTCGCCTCGCAACGCCTCGAAGTCGGCCTCGGCACCCGCACCGACCTGTTCGACGCCCAGGCCCGCTTCCAGCAGACGGTGGCCGACGTCATCGAAGCCGGCAACCGCATTGACAACGCGGTGCAGGCGCTCAAGCAGATCACCGGCGCCGCCCTCGAAGCCCGGGCGCTCGCACCCCTGAACCGGGACGCGCCCCTCGCGCCCCCCGACCCGCAGTCCCTGGACGCCTGGATCGGCCGCGCGCTTGAGAACAATCGCGCGCTCAAGGCCGAGGACATCAACCTCAAAGTCGCCGCCGAGGAAATCAAAAAACAACGGGCCTCGCGCTGGCCGCGCATTGATCTGGGCCTGCGCCGGGACTGGCGGGAATCCGACAACGGTTTTCCCAACGGTCAGCAAGACGGTGACCAAGACAATGGCCGGAACAACGGCTTCAGTCAGGAAACCGACTCCAGCACGGTGGAAGCGACCCTCAACTGGCAACTGTACCGCGGCGGCGCCATCCACCTGCAAACCAAAGACGCGGGGCTGCGCTTCAACGCCGCCGAACGCGCCCGGGAAGAGCTGAAACGCCAGGTTGAATCCGACACCACCTCGGCCTACCTCGCGGTGGTCAGCGGCATCAGCCAGGTCAAAGCCCTGTCCGAAGCCGTCCGCGCCGGCGAAAGCGCGCTGCGCGCCAAAGAAGAAGGCTTCCGCGCCGGCCTGACCACCAACCTCGACGTCCTCGACGCCCAGCGCGACCTCGCACGCTCGCGCAGCGACCACCTCGGCGCGCGCTATGACTTCATCCTGTCGGTGCTACGCCTCGAACGAGCGGCGGGCGACCTCGACGAAGCCGACGTCAAGCGCATCAATGCCTGGCTCAGCGGCGGGTCGTAATATCTTCCGGGGCGCGGTGCGCGTGACGCGCATTGCGGGGGGGGGGAGACCCCCCGCGCGCCCCTGTGCGCGACAGCCGGCTATCGCCGGGCCAAAAAAACTGGATTCCCGATACGATGAAAAATATAGTCGCTACGCTCCCTATTTTTCTATCGTTCGGGAATGACGGCAGAGGCGTAAGGGAGGGCAAAGGAAGCGCAAAAGAAGCGGCAAGCCTCATCGTTTCCCTTGCCCGTCTTTACACCTCTGCGGCCGTCCAACCGGCGGCGATAGCCGCTGACTTCGGCGTGCGCAGGGACGCGCACGGCGGCGCTGAAAACAGGATGTTTTCCCGCGCCGCAAGGGGGGTCTGCGGGGGGTCTCCCCCCGCAAATGCGCGTCACGCGCAACCCGTCCCGCGCCCTCGCGCCGCAGACTCCACCGTGTCGGCGACCTCTCTGGCGAGTTTCTTCACGCGGCTCCGGTCTTCGCCTTCGATCATAACCCGGACCACCGGTTCGGTGCCCGAGGGCCGCAGCACCACGCGGCCGGTTGCGCCCAGTTCGGACTGCGCTTGCTTGACCGCCGCGGCCACTCGTTTGTGGCGCACCAGCCCGGCGCCGCCGGCGTTGCCTACCGCGACGTTGATCATCCATTGCGGGTAGATGTCCAGGTCTTCCACCAGGTGATGCAGCGCGCACTGGTTTTCGAGCATGGTGTCCAGCACTTCCAGGGCGGCGAGGATGCCGTCGCCGGTGGTGCTCTTGTCCAGGCAGATGATGTGCCCCGACGCTTCGCCGCCCAGCAGCCAGCGGTTTTCCGTGAGCGCCTCGTGGACGTGGCGGTCGCCCACCTGGGCGCGCACGAACGGGATTTTCATTTTCTTGAAGGCCAGTTCCAGGCCCAGGTTGGTCATCACGGTGCCGACCACGCCGCCGCCGAGATTGCCGTCGCCGAGCAGGCGCCGGCGCTGCCGCCGCTTGGCCAGCAGGTACAAAATCTGATCGCCGTCCACGGGTGCGCCGGATGCGTCCACCAGCAGCACGCGGTCGGCGTCGCCGTCCAGGGCAATGCCGAGGTCGGCGCTTTCCGCCACCACCCGGGCCATCAGGCCGTCGAGGTGGGTTGAGCCACATTCGCGGTTGATGTTGAAGCCGTCCGGCTGGTTGCCGATGGCGACCACCTCGGCGCCCATTTCTGAAAACACCTGGGGGGCGACGTCGTAGGCGGCGCCGTTGGCGCAGTCAATGACGATTTTGAGACCGGCGAGGGTGCGCGTGGTGGGCAGGGTGCCCTTGCAGAACTCAATGTAACGGCCCTGGGCGTCGTTCATCCTTTCGGCTTTGCCCAGTTTGCTCGAGTCCACGCATACCATCTGCTCGGCCATTCTGAGAGCAATTTGCGCCGCCAGTTCATCTTGCAGTTTGGTGCCCGCGGAGGAGAAAATCTTGATGCCGTTGTCGTAGTAGGGGTTGTGGGAGGCGCTGATGGCAATCCCGGCGCAGGCCCGCGCGGTGCGCGTCAGATAGGCGATTCCCGGGGTCGGCAGGGGGCCGAGGAAGCAGACGTTAACCCCGGCGGCGGAAAAGCCGGCTTCAAGGGCCGATTCGAGCAGGTAGCCGGAAACCCGCGTGTCTTTGCCGATCAGGACTTTCTCGCCGCTACCGGCGGTGGCGAATACGCCGCCCGCGGCCCAGCCGAGTTTCATCACCGTCTGCGGAGTGATCGGCTCCTCGCCCACGGGGCCGCGGACGCCATCGGTGCCGAACAACGAGTTGGGCATTTGCGCGCGGCGTCAGGCCGGGCCGGCGGGATTCAGGTCGAGATCGGATTCGTCGAGGTTCGGAATCTCCGGGTCCGCGTCCCTGGCGCCGGCGCCGGGGCGATCGTCATCGCCGGGGTCCGGCGGTGTCGGCGACTCGCCGCGCATGATTTCCTCAACCTGTTTGGAGTCCAGGGTTTCCCATTCCAACAGGGCGGTGGCCATGGCATCAACCTTGTCGCGATTTTCTTCGAGGATTTTGCGCGCGCGGGCGTACTGCTCCTTGATGATGCGGGAAATTTCCCGCTCCACTTTTTCCGCGGTTTTCGGGCTGATGTTGCGGTGGGAGGCCATCTCCCTGCCGAGAAACACTTCGCTGGTGTTCTCGCCGTACACGCGCGGGCCCATGGCATCGCTCATGCCCCAGCGCGACACCATGTTCTGGGCCATTTCGGTGGCCTGTTCAAAATCGTTGGTGGCGCCGGTGGTCATCTGGTCCATGAAGATTTCCTCGGCGATGCGCCCGCCCATCAGCACCGCGATGCGTGCCAGCAGGAATACGCGGTTGTGGCTGTAGCGGTCTTCCTCCGGCAGTTGCATGGTGATGCCGAGTGCGCGGCCGCGCGGGATGATGGTCACCTTGTGCACCGGGTCGGTGTATTCCTTGAGCACCTTGGCGACCACGGTATGCCCGGATTCGTGGTAGGCGGTGTTGGTGCGCTCGTCCTCGGACATCACGATGGAGCGCCGCTCGACCCCCATCAGCACCTTGTCCTTGGCCTTCTCGAACTGCTCCATGCTGACCAGTTTGCGCTCTTCGCGGGCCGCGAACAGGGCCGCTTCGTTGATCAGGTTGGCGAGGTCGGCGCCGGAAAAACCCGGCGTGCCGCGCGCGATTACCGACGGGTCAATGTCGTCGTCGAGGGGCACTTTTCGCATGTGGACTTTCAGGATCGCCTCGCGCCCGCGAATGTCCGGCAGCGGCACGTGCACCTGGCGGTCAAAGCGGCCGGGGCGCAAAAGCGCAGGGTCAAGGACGTCGGGGCGGTTGGTGGCGGCGATCACGATCACGCCTTCGCCGGCGTCGAAGCCGTCCATTTCCACCAGCAGTTGGTTGAGGGTCTGCTCGCGTTCGTCGTGGCCGCCGCCGAGACCGGCGCCGCGCTGGCGGCCCACGGCGTCAATTTCATCGATGAAAATAATGCACGGCGCGTGTTTCTTGGCCTGGTCGAACATATCGCGCACCCGTGAGGCGCCGACGCCCACGAACATCTCCACAAAGTCGGAACCGGAAATGGTGAAAAACGGCACCTTGGCCTCGCCGGCGATGGCCTTGGCGAGCAGGGTTTTGCCGGTGCCGGGGTTGCCGGTCATGAGCACGCCGCGGGGGATGCGCCCGCCGAGTTTCTGGAAGCGCGCAGGCTCGCTCAAAAACTCGACCAGTTCGCCGACCTCTTCCTTGGCTTCGTCCACCCCGGCGACGTCCTCGAAGGTTACGTGGTTTTTGTCTTCGGTGAGCATCCGCGCCTTGCTCTTGCCGAAACTGAACGCGCCGCCGCGCCCGCCGCCCTGCATCTGTTTCATGAAGAAAATCCATACGCCGATAAGCAGCAGGATCGGGAACGAACTAATCAAGAGGCGCACCAGCAGCGAGGTTTCCTTCTCTTTTTTGGCCTTGATTTTGACGCCGTGGGTGAACAGGTCGTCCACCAGTTTGGGGTCGTTGGGGGCGTAGGTGATGAACCGCTCGCCACCGTGGGTGCGGCCGCGAATGGCCTCATCGTCAATCTCCACCTGGGCGATGTTGCCGTCCCGGACGTGGTTCAGGAAGGTGGAGTAATCAATCTCGTTGCCGGCGCCGCCGTCGGGGTTGGTGAAGTTGTTGAACACCGACACCAGGACCATGGCGATCACCAGCCAAAGCAGGATATTTTTGGTCATGTTGGACAATGCAAGGTTCTCGTTAATCTGCTCATTACTGTATCAAATTCAAAGTATCAAACCCAAAGTATCAAACTAGTATCAAACCCATACTGGTTTCGGCGCCTCGTTCGGCACCGCAAGCCCAGTATAAGCCATTCGGCCCCCCAGGTGCGTCATCCGGCGCGGCTTTTACAATCCTTTATAACCCGTCATAACCCCTTATAGCCCCTGCCCAGCAAGTAGATTTCCCTGGACTGCGGGCGCGACGCCTGCGGTTTTACGATTTGCGCGCGCTCAAAGCCGCCGCCGAACTGCGCGCGGATGGCGGCTTCGGATTCACCCGCAAACAGCTTGGTCAGCAACGCCCCGCCCGGCCGCAAGCGGCGCCGGCAAAACCCCGCGACGGCCTCCTGCAGGGTTGCCATGCGCGCCTGGTCGGCGCTCGATATACCGCTAAAATTGGGGGCCATGTCGGATAAAACAAGGTCCGGCGGGCGGTCTTCCAGGGCCGCCAGGACTTGCCCGACCACTGATTCGTTAGTGAAGTCCCCGCGGATAAAGTTCACTTTTTCGACGGCTTCCATGGCCAGCAAGTCCACCGCGATGATCCGCCCCGTGGCGCCGATTCGGGTCGCCGCGTACTGGGACCAGCTGCCCGGCGCGGCGCCGAGG
This sequence comes from Candidatus Poriferihabitaceae bacterium, assembly GCA_965212085.1. GTDB lineage: Bacteria > Pseudomonadota > Gammaproteobacteria > Arenicellales > Poriferihabitantaceae > JAHRAW01. The sequence goes on from OZ243042.1 coordinate 1,406,182, forward strand.
TCAACGACCAGCGCGCCGGGTTTGATGAGGCGGTACTTGCGGTCAATCTGCTCAAGCTTGAAAACCGAGCGGGCGCGGAACCCGGCGCGGCGCGCGGCGGTAACGAACGGGTCGCGGTTGTGCCGCGCCGCCCATTGCCCGGCCTTGCCGGGGCCGTTCCCTGCCGGTTTTTTGCTGCGCGCCATGACTGCCTGCGGAATCTGGTTCGGGTTCGGGTTCGGAGATGGTGACGGCAACGAAATCAGGGGCTGTGGAAAGCCGGAAACCCCTGGCGCAGCCGCACCTCGTTGCCGGCCACCGGGCCGTCCGGCACCAGCCACGACAACCCCAGGGACAGGGCGGCGATGGCCGCGCCGCACAGAAAAACCGCCGCCGGGGAGGTCAGCCACACCACCCCCAGCAACGCCGGCAGGATCACCGCGGCGATGTGGTTGATGGTGAACGACACGCCGGCGGTGGAGGCGATGTCGGCGGGGTCGGCGATTTTCTGGAAGTAACTCTTGAGGGCGATGGCGAGGGCGAAAAACAGGTGGTCGAGGACGTACAACAAGGCCGCGAGGCCGGCGTGTTCCACGAACGCGTAACAGGTGAAAATGACGACCAGCCCGGCGTATTCGAGCAGCAGGGCGTAGCGTTCGCCCCAGCGGATGATCAGTTTGCCGATGAGCGGCGCCAGCCAGATGTTGATGGCGCAGTTGACCAGAAACAGCAGGGTCAGCGCGGCGGCGCCGTAGCCGAATTTTTCCACCATCAAAAAGCCGGCGAACACCACGAAAATCTGCCGGCGCGCGCCGGACAGGAAGGTCAGCAGGTAGTACAGCCAGTAACGTTTTCGCAGGATGAGTTTTTTATGCTGGGCCTGCTTCGACGGAAAATACGGATACGCCAGCCACGCCAGCAGCGCGATCAGGCAGGTCAGCCCGCCGCCGGCCACGTACACCAGTTTGTATTCCAGGTCGAGAATCGTAAGGCCGAGGTAGATTAACCCGAAGGCGACCAGCGAAGTGAGCGAGCCCACCGCGATCAGTTTGCCCAGCACGTACGGCGTGCGCTCCTTTTCGATCCATTGCAGCGACAGGGAATTCTGGATGGTCTCGTAGTAGTGAAAACCCACGGACATCAGCGCGGTCACGCAGTACAAACCGACCGCGCCCGGGAAAAACCCGGTCATGGCGGTGCCGGCGCCGAGCAGCAGCAGCGACAACAACGCCAGCGGCTGCTCGCGCATCACAAAAAGAATGAACACCACGCCGAAAGCCAGGAAGCCGGGAATCTCGCGGATGCTCTGCAAGATGCCGAACTGCGCGCCGTTGAACCCGGCCACCTCCACGGCGAAGTTGTTGATCAACGCAGACCACGTGGCAAACGACAACGGCACCGCGGACGCCATCAGCATCAACAGGATTTCCGGGCTGCGCCATTTTGGGGGGTGGGTTTGCATGGTGGGGGTTGGGAATTAGGAAGTTAAGCACATTTCGATAGGTGCTTAACTTCCTAATGCCCTGTCGAATTACCCGGTCGTTAAAAAATCAAATACGATCCAAGCAACCAACAAGATTATCCCGCAACCAAACAAACAGATTTGTGCATTCCACCAAAACGGGCATGGACTTTTACATTCATACGTTTTATCCGCTGTATCAATGTGCGTCTCCGTGCTTTCTTGGTAATGCATCTTGGTTGCTTTCATGTAGCATTCTGCGAAGTGTTCCGCATTACATTGAATGAATATCAAATTTTTTCGCAAATGCGTAAGCCCACAAGCACAAGAAAAAATTAACAACAAACCACCAATAGATGCACAAAAGAGAGATATGCAAGCAAAGCAGGTGTCATATTTATTGCTATGATATCCGTCCTCCAGTATGTATGATGCAACAAAACCGATAGCAGCCACAGATAATGTAATCAACACAGAGCTGATCATTAAATAGAGGTCATGCATCATTTTGTACCATTCGTTCATGACTTTTTTCATATCATCCATATGCTCTTTTGTTTTCTCTGTTGGATTTTTGTTGTCGTTATTCATTGGATTAACTGGTTTGTTTGTGGTCATGCACGGTGACTCTCACCTTACGAAAAGTGTTCGGTTGTTTCAAGGAGTACTAGTGTTTGTTGTTTTTGCATTTTTTCTTCTCCACCAAGCTCCGAAAACGGGGGCACCTAAAAACGCAAACCATGCATGGAAACCTAACATAGTGCGTGGATAAAGATAACTTGCGTTGATGCCGTAAAACTCGTACGCTACATAAGATATCCCACCAATAAGTACCACAGCCATTACAATCGCAATCACACTATACATTGACCATCTAACGATTGGGTTTTTAATAACTGTGCCGTAATAGCCCATAGCGAGACCAAAAGGCACGCCCAATATGGCACCATTCACACCGAACCGCGCAAACACACTAATAAGCCAGATAGCGGCGACCCAAAGGCACCACAACTTTACAGGTTTCATAACGTTATCCTATTGAACTAAAAAATAGCGGATTGCTCCGGCAGATAGCACCCGATCCGGCATTATAAGTCATCAGGCTCCAGCCCGGTTCTCTTCGCGATTCTCGCCAACATCTTTGGCCCGATCTCCGCTCCGTCGTGAAAAGCAAAGACAAAATTTGGATAGCCTTGCCTGACTAAAACGCGATGCGAACCGGATGTGCGTTTAACCACCCAACCCTTTCGCAACAATGCGGCCAAAACACGCTTTGCCTTGGAACTCCTCCATTGCATCACGCTGCGGCAAATTTGATTTGCAACGGTTCAGTCGGCGCTTCTTGATGCTCAATGTAATCCGCCATAACACGCAACGCCAGCGCTTCCGCTTGTGCGATCGCTTCCTCACGGGTTTTCCCGTATTTCATCACGCCGGGTATTTCCATGACCTCGGCAATCCATCTTCCGTCAACTTCCAGTTCGGTTTCTATGGTGTATATCATGTTGTGACCTCTTAAGTTAAAGAAACTACTATCATTATACATAATTCAAGACAACTTAAGGTATACTAAAATACATATAATTCATCGTTCGATAAATGAAAAACAAGTATATTATTCGTTCACGAAATTCTGGCAGATTCTGCGCCTGTTTTGCCTCGATATCGAGGCTTGCAAAGTCGCCCAAATCGCCAACATCAACCGACCTGCGACAAATCGTTTGTCCACCATATCAGACAACACATCGCCCATGAATGCGAACGCGCCACCCCTTTGATTAGGGGGCGGTTGAACTGGACGAAAGCTACTTCGGCCCCCGCCGAGTGCAGGGCAAGCGCGGACGGAGCCGCCGCCGGCAAGGTGCGCCTCGCACGCTTCAGGGGCATTCACAAACATATGTTTTACTACCACTTGAAAGAGTGTGAGTTTCGTTTCAATAATTGTTGTGATAGTCGCTATCTCGTTATGCTTAAACTGTTGCGAGAGATACCAATTTAGATGCTTAACTTCCTAATGCCTTTCGTAAATATTGATATGCTTGGTTAATTTCCTTCATTTTTATTTCTGCATTCTTTTTAAAGTCCTCGCCCAAGCTATGCATCCTATCCGGGTGAAATTTCATCACAAGTCTTTTGTATTCAGTTTTGACCTGATGTTGTGTTGCATTCGTGGGAAGACCTAATATACGCAAATAATATTCTTTTTTATTATGCTTTGATTTTGGTGTCTGGTTTTTATACTGATTGTATGATTTTCCCTTTACTCCAAATATATTTTCAGCTGCAAGCAACAGTAACTCTTCTTCTGCGCTCAATACTCCATCAGCTATAGCAATAGAAAACAATAGGTCAAGTATTCCCGAAAGCATATTTTTGTTATTCTTAAATTGTGATGCTAAACTTTCTGAAAAATATTCAAACGAACTCGGTGAAGACTTTGCGCTGTTAAAAATAGAGGCTGCTTTCGAAATATTTTCTTTATCCAGTTTCATGGTTTTTGTTAAGAAATTTTTTACTATTTCAATTTCTGTGGTGCTTACATGGCCATCAGCACTAGCGAGCTTTGCCATCAGTGATACAATATCTCTCAAAAAGTACACCGATTTTTCTTTTGTTTCTTTTCGGCGGATATGATTCTTGACATAAACAGAGGGATCTTGTGGATTTTTGAGTATGAAATCTATTAAAGTCAAAATTACATCTCTATCCCGGTAGAGATCAATTTTTATCTTAGGGGCGAATAATCCGTCTTGTTTGATGATGATCTTAAATACGTCAATATTTGCTTTTGAAAGGCTAAAAGTTTTTCCTTTGGATATTACCCTGCCATCCGAATAGATGTTGTAGTTTCCGTATTTAAATCCGCCAGCTTTTTCTAATTGGCTGGTATAAAAACCTAAACGATTCTGAAAAGTCTCTCTGGCGATAAAATTATATGCAGTAACTATCTGAGGTTTCACATACATTGTAGATTTTTGTATCTGAATAGGATTTTTCCTACCGCGAATATACAGACTTAAATTTACACTTTGTGTGTTTACGATGCTAATATCTTGAGATATCCAATGCCATCCAATGTGTTCAATATCCGTAAAATTACAACGTGTTTTCCCATATTCTAATTTGTTTGGATACACCTTTAATTTGCCAATTTGTAAAGGGGTGGTCTCCGAAATTGTAATTGACTCTTTTTTGCGCATCGATAATGTCCTTAATTAAAATTGTGCCGGATTTATTCTGGATGTTTGCAGATTTCCATCGGACACACTGTATAATATTATTGTATAACCACTGACTTGGTACCCTGTTTTTTCGAAAACAAATAATTTTTCTGCCTTAGTATAAATAGTTTCAGGACCAAAACGATGTTTATAGCCATACCATTTCTTTCCAAGTGCGTATTTGACTTCGTATGTTCCAAGAGGAACCTCAGTTGATATGGTGTTTCCACCTTGAATAAATATTGTCATTACAGGGTCTTTTGAATACGCCGATACAAGTTTAACCAGATAATTCGTCCCACCGGAAGTTTCTATTTTCAAAGGAGCAATTCTTTCATCAGTTGTATAAATTTGTTCCGCACCACTGCGAGGCATAGTAACTTCCGAGTAATTGAGTGCCGGCGCTTTTTTTGATACGTTGTTGGAATCTTGGCTTATAACCAACCAAAGCAACCCGCCTGCAAGGAATAGAAAAACCCACAAGAATCCGGCCCTGCGGGATGCTGTATTTTTGTTCACCGTGTCATTCGCGGTAGGGGGTGGTGTGTATGGTTCTTTGGGAAGCGGGGGTGGCTGAACGGTTTTTTGGGATGCTTCTAGCTTGGCCCAGCATTTTGCACAAATAGCCTGCGAAGTATCTGCATTTGAGTTTACTCGGTTTTTTTGCCCACAGTTTGGGCAGTCTATGACGTTATTCATATTTTAACTATGCTGATATGTCTGCTAAAAACAGGTATTACCGCCGTTCACGAATCAGCGAAAGAGAATGTCAGCAAATTATACGCTACTTTTCGCTCAGTCTTGCGGCATCCGACAGTATGCGATTGACCGCCATCAGTACCCGAACAAAACCATCGTGTTGGGCTGGATTCCCGAGTACGCAAGTGTCCGTAAGCCGCTAACGCGGCAACGGACACTAACGCTCGGGAATGACGGCGTAGAATGAAATTTGTCAGTCAGTGAATTAGTTAACTTCTACAATCATTCGGATGGTTAGCGCGAATATCATGGGCTGGTGGATGTCGGCGATGCGAAGCATTTTCGGGTGTAACATGGTAACATTTAGTAGGGATTAAAATATGCCAGAACACTTGTTAACCATATAAATTTTTCCTTGTTTAAGTCTTCTAGTGCATAGGGAGTTTCGGATATATCCCCGCCCAAGGATGAATTATAGTGACTTAACCATAAACGAATAAATACTTTCTCTGAAGAAGAAGCTGTTGGATAGAAGTCAGGGTTTTTTAGCTGCACAGTGTCGCTATCTTCTTCTATTTCCCATATATCTCTAAATTTTAGAACCGGAGATTTGAAAATATAATTCCATAGATTTTCAATAGCTCTGGTTTTGCTATGGTCTTTATACTCTAATTCGATTGATTGTATACAACAGTCACATAGATTAATTAAAATTTCAAGTGAGTCCGTAAAGTATTGAAAATCAATTTCCATCTTCTCGCCAATTTCGTTGGATCGTTTTCGTGGTCCAGCCTTTGTACGATAAGTTGAATTAACGGTTAGATCGTTGTGAATTAAAAGATTTCTTGATTCTTTGATTTCTTTTAACGAATCTCCATTTTTGTTGATAAACGTGGATAAATCTATACGCATTTTCTCTGAGATTTTGGCAAGAATATTTTCCTGGCTTGTATATGACAAATCTCTAACATATTGTTCTATGTACGAGTCAGGTATATTAACTCTATTTTCCAACAAAAGATGTTTTTCAATGGTTATCTTTTTTTCTAGAATTTGTTTTGGTATATTTCTTAAAAAAATTTTTAGTGCATGAATAAGCATAGTTTCAGTCCCAGAAACAGCCAAACAAAACAGTCCTTCTAGGAATAGTTCATTATCTTTTGGCGCATTATTGGTTATCTCAACTAATTTCTGTCGCGTACGATTAATGGGTTTTAAAAGGTCGTTCTTTACAAGAAGAATAGGGTATGTATCATTTTTTAGTGGCATTGCTATAATCCGTAATGAAAGAGATTTGGTTGAATGATGATGGGTCTTAGGAAGTTAAGCACTTTTCAATAGGTGCTAACCTTCTAATATGTCTAACTTTATTTACCCACCAGCAACCCAAGCGGGTCGCGCGGGTCAACGCCGTCCATGAAAACCTTGCCGCGGTCGCGGTGGGCGACCTGATAGATCAGGCCCAGCCAGTTGTTGACGATGGCCTTGCCGGTGTCGGTCCAGGTGTTGTCCACCCACTTCAAGACTTCGGCTTCGGGGAATTCCGGCAGGTTGGCATAATCGCCGGTGCCGGCGGCGGCCAGCGCCTGTTGTTTGTAGTCGTTCAGCAAATGCTGCGCTTCGCCGTAAAAATAATTTTCCGGGAACGGCGGATAGTCGCGGATGCCTTCGATGAAACGCCCCACTTCGCGGCGGTATTCTTTCAGCAGGCTCACCGAATCGTACTCGGGATGCCCTTGGAAAAACACGAAGCGCAGGCCGTCGGGGCTGACGCCGAGGTGCAGGTTGGCCTGTTCGCCGGCGGCCAGCACCGGCAGGCCGGCTTTTTGGAACTGCTCGGTGTTGACCTCGTAGACGTGGGAATGGGGCGCATCAAAACGGGTGTTGATGTTGGCGACCAATGGATGAAGAGGATGCAGGGGATGACCTTGGGGAGTAATGCGGTTGGAATACACGCCCCAGCGTTTTTGCGGCAGCGGATAGCGCTCGAAATTCCACAACAGCTGCACGATGGCGTGGGTCGCAAGGCACGAGCACATCACCGAACACACGTTGTCGGCGGCCCAGCGCACCACCTTTTCCAGGGGCGTCCAGAACGGCTCTTGGGTAATGTCCGCCAGGGCGGGGTTGGCGCCGGAGATGATTAGCGCGTCCAGCCCCTCGCCCTTGAGTTGCTCGAAATCGCGGTAGTATTTTTCGACGTGGGCGCGGGTTTTTGCATCCCGCGGGATTTCCGCGAAGGTGAACGGGTGCACGTAAAACTGCGCGATGCGGTTGCACGAACCCACCAGGCGCAGGAACTGGCGTTCGGTGGCCTGCAACGCGGCGTCGGGCATCATGTTGAGAAAACCGATGTGCAGTTCGCGGATGTCCTGGGTTTTCGCGCGCGCCGGCGCCAGCACTTCCTGGCCTTCCCGGCGCAGGCGTTCAAAACTGGGCAGGCCGGAGTGGGCGATCAGGGGCATGTCGGGGGATGGGCGGAAACGGGTCAGGCGCCGCCGCCGTTGGCGGCGTCGCACACCAGTTCAATGAAGTCGGCCTCGTCTCGCAACTCGAAAATGCGCCCGGCGTCAATGGCGTGTCCGTGGCGTTCGGCGAGGTCAAGGTAGCGGGGTTTGCGGTACGCGATCAACTTGGGAAACACCCACTGCGCGAACTCATCGGGGACGATTTCGTCGCTGGAGCGCAGGCGGTTGGTCTCCAAGAATTCGGCCAGGTGCCGTTCAAGAAACTGCTCGTCGTAATACAACGGCTTGGGGTGCCGGCGGGCGCGCTCGGTGAGCGTGTGCTCCATGTCCTCGCTGGCCCGCAGGTACAATACCAGGGTTTTGCGCGACAACCGTTTCCAACATTCCTCCTCGCCGAGTTCGCAGATGCTGCCGCCGGCGTCGTTGAGAAAATTCGGATAGCCGTAGATGTTGCGCGCCTTGACGATGAAGTCGTCCACGTCGCGCATGGCGCCCACTTCGGCGGCGCGGAACAGCCGCTGGCGGCGTTTGAATTCATCCACGCTCAGCCCGCCGAGTTCGGGGTTGCCGATCTTGCCGAGAAAGTGGGAGATGATGCGCAGGTTGTTGATGGAGATGTTGTTGCGGATGTAGATGAGGTCGCGCCGCAGCAGGTCGCGCAGGAAATCCTGCTCCATGGCCTTGCTTTTGATGAAGTCCCGGATCGGCTCGCTGAGGTAGCGCGTGCCGATGCGGTAGTCGCCGGAGTAATGAAACCACTTGTCCCCCGGCACGACGTGGGCGAGGGTGGTCTTGCCGACCCCGGACATGCCGAGCAGCGTCACGGCCTTGTTGGGCCAGCGGCGAAATTCATCGCAGGTTTTTTTCATGGCGGCGGGAGCGAATGGGGGTGGCCGGGGTCAGGGGGTCAGGGTGTGAGGGCGCGGCAAAAGAGGCCAATTTTACAGGAACACCGCCAGCAAAATCACGCCGAGAACCACGCGGTAGATGACGAACGGCAGCAGGCTGTGGCGCCGCAAAAAAGCCAGGAACCCGTGGATGCAGGCGAACGCCACCGTGGCCGAGACCAGGATCGCGAAAATCAGGACGTCCCAGCGCACGGTCGCGCCGTCGCCACCACCACCGAAGAGGCCGCGGGCCTGCCAGATGCCGGCCAGCGCGATCACCGGTATCGCCATCAAAAACGAAAAACGCGCGGCGGCTTCGCGGCTCAAGCCGAGGAGTAGCCCGGCGGAGATGGTGACGCCGGAACGCGAGGCGCCCGGAATCAGCGCCAGCGCCTGGGCGCAGCCCAGCACCACGGCATCCTTCCAGCGTACTTGTTCGATGCTGCGCCGCTTCGGCCCCAGCCAGTCGGCAAGCCCCAGCAACACGCCGAACCCGAGCGTGGCCGCCGCTACGGGCAGCGGCGCGCGCAACACCCGGTTGACCGCGTCTTCGAACACTACCCCGGCCAGCCCGGTTATGGCGGTGGCGATGAGAATCGCCCACGCCAGTTTGCTGTGGGGGGTGGCCGGGCGGCCGGCCAGGGTGCCGGCCCAGTCCGCCAGCATTTTGCGCACCTCGGCGCGAAAATAGGCGAGCACCGCCAGCAATGTGCCGACGTGCACCGCCACGTCGAAGCCAAGCCCCTGGTCGGGCCAGCCCGCCAAATGCGGCAGCAGCACCAAGTGGCCGCTGCTGGAAACCGGCAGGAACTCGGTGAGGCCCTGGAGCAGCGCCAGGCACAACGCTTGAAAATAATCGTTCATGGCAAAGGTTTCATGGCAAAAGAGTACGATCCTGCATGGAAAATCCGCCCAGGGGGCGCGGGTAGTTTCGGCTGAAAGCGATCACCTTGAAGAGTTCGCCCATTTCATGGGGCATGGTCAGGGTTTGTATTTGCCGGGACAGAGCCAGCGACTGCCGCAGCTGCCGCGCATCGTGCCCCGCCGCCCCGCAATCCCGGCGCTCCGCCAACAAATCCAGCGCCCCCAGCGACAGCAGGAACGCGCCCTGGGAGGCATAGCCGGCGGTGGCCAGCGCCACCTCCCGCGCCGCCCGGGCGATGGCGGTGAAGTCAACGTGCACCGAAATGTCCTGTAGTCCGGGATAGAAAAACGGGTCGTCGTGGGCGACGTGGCGATAATGACACATCAGGGTGCCCTGGCGGCGTTGCGGGTGATAAAACTCGCGGGCCGGGAATCCGTAGTCGATCAGCAGCAGGACGCCGGTGTTTATGTTCTCGCCGAGGGAGCGAACCCAGGCTTCGGCGCGCAGCCCGATTTCACTGCGATAGCCCGGCCCCAGATCGTATTCGCCAAGGCGCGCCTGCAACGATTCGGGCAGCGGCTCGGCGGCGGTCGCCCAACGCAACCGCTCGTCGTTAGTGTCGGTGCCATCGCTGGTAACGCCGACGCCGAGGGCCAGCGCCTCGCCGCCGCCGCCGATTTCAAAGCGCAGCGCCGGCATCGCGTCCAGCACCTCGTTGGCCAGCGCCACGCCGTCAAACCCGTCCGGCAGCCGCTCAAGCCAGCGCACGCGCGCGCCCAATGCACCGCAGTGGTCGGCGATGGTTTGCCGCTGGCGCGCCCGCAACGCCGCGCTGGTTTCAAGGATCAGGTAGCGGCCGGGCGGGCGTCCCAGCGCGTTCATCTCCATCAACAAGTCGGCGGCCAGCCGCCCGCTACCGGCGCCGAACTCCAGCACGTCGCCGTGGCCGATTTCCGACAACACCTCAACGCACTGCCCGGCCAGGCAGTGCGCCAGCACGCCGCCCATGAGCGGCGCGGTGATGAAGTCGCCGGCGGCGCCAAACGTGGGCCGGCCGGCGGCGTAGTAGCCCAGCCCCGGCGCGTACAACGCCTGTTCCATGAACGCATCAAACCCGATCCAGCCACGCCGGCGGGCGATGCGGCGGCGGATGTTTGCGCTCAGGCGGGCGGAATGGCGTTGCTCTTCGGCCCCGGGTTCGGTCAGCATGGTGGGAATAAAGGCGGGATAATGACAAAAGCGGTGCTAGAATAGCCGTTATAGCCTTTGAATCTTGCGGCATTTTCGGCGTTGCGGATCGCATTCCATCCAACAGGCGGACACGGATAAATCATGGCCAGTTTACAGGATAAAGTCGCGCTCATCACCGGCGGTTCCCGGCGAATCGGCGCCAGCGCCGCGCGCCTGCTGCATCAGTGCGGGATGAAACTGGTGATTCACTACCGCAGCAGCGCCGACGAAGCCGAAGCGCTGCGCGCCGAACTGTGCGACAAGCGGCCCGACTCGGTGATGCTGATCCGCGGCGACCTCACGGAAATCGCCAAGGTCAAGAACCTGGTGCGCCAGTGCGCCGCCAAACTGGGGCGGCTGGACGCGCTGATCAACAACGCCTCGGTTTTTTTTCCGACGCCGATTCGCTCCGCCGACGAAGACCAGTGGCGGCTGATTCTGGAGACCAACCTCAAGGCGCCGTTTTTCCTGAGCCAGGCGGCGGCCCCCTACCTCAAAAAAACCCGCGGCGCCATCGTCAACATCACCGACATCTACGTCCACCGCCCGCTCCCGGAACACGCCATCTACTGCGCGTCCAAAGCCGGTTTGTGGTCCCTGACTCAATCACTGGCCGTCGAACTCAGCCCGGAAATCCGCGTCAACGCCGTGGCGCCGGGGGCGATTATGTGGCCGGAACACGACACCGACGAACTCTCCCACCAGCGGCTGGTGTCGAAAACCCCGCTAAAAAGCATCGGCGACGCCGACGACATCGCCCGGGCGGTGAAGTTTTTGCTCACCGACGCGGGGTTTATTACCGGGCAGATGATTAATGTGGATGGTGGGCGGACGATTGTGCCCTGATAATTTGAGCGTGCGCGACTTCACCGCACTCTGCAAGCGCATCAAAGCCTGCGACCGCTGCAAGGCGCACTTGCCCCTCGGCCCGAACCCGGTTTTTCAGGCGCACCCAAACGCCCGCATCCTGGTGGCCGGCCAGGCCCCCGGCATCCGCGCCCACCAAACCTCGCTGACCTTCAACGACCCCAGTGGCGAGCGCCTGCGGGACTGGATGGGAATCGGCCGGGAATGTTTCTACGACCCTTTGAAAATCGCCATCGCCCCCATGGGTTTCTGCTATCCCGGCAGCGCCGCGCGCGGCGACTTGCCGCCGCGGCCCGAATGCGCCGCCGCGTGGCGCGAGCTGCTGCTGGCGGCGTTGCCGCGCATTGAACTGACTCTGGTCATCGGCATCTACGCCCAGCGCTACCACCTCGGCGGTACGCGCAAAGCCAGCCTCACTGAAACCGTCCGCAACTGGCGCGAATACTGGCCGCGCTACGCGCCCCTGCCCCACCCCAGCCCGCGCAACAACGGCTGGCTGAAGAAAAATCCGTGGTTTGGTGAGGAGTTGTTACCGGAGTTGCGCCAAGCCGTTGGGGGGTTGCTCGACGATCGGTGATCGGTGACAGCGTGCGGCACACGCCTTTATTTGGCTTTGGAAACGCGGATTCTGGCCCACGCCGAAACAAACTCAGAAATGGCGACGAGCAGAACAATGGAAAGCAGGATCGCCGCCGTTCGGTGGGTTTCAATTTGCATGACGTTGCGCTTCAAATACCAGCCCATTCCGCCGGCCCCGACAAAACCGACTACCGTGGCGGCCCGGAATGCAACGTCCCAGGTGTAGATAGCGATACCCGTAAAGGCGGTGCGGACTTGCGGAAAAACGCCATACACAAATACTTGCAGATGGCCGGCGCCGGTGGCGCGAATTGCTTCAACTTCGCCCATGTCAATGGCCTCGATTTCCTCGGAAAACAGTTTCCCGGCAAAGCCAATCGAGAACATCGTCAACGCCAGCACCCCGGGCAACATTCCAAACCCCAGGATCGTTACAAAAAGAATGGCCCAGATCATCTCATGGACTGAGCGGCAGCCCATCGTGACCATCCGGGCGAGCGGATAGATATACCGTGGGGATGGGCTGACGTTGTGGGCCGCAAACCAGCCGAGCACGATTGAAAACAGCAACCCAAACAGCGCCCCCAGGTAAGCCATTTGTATGGTTTCAACGATGGCCCCGAGGTATTCCTTCTCCACGATATATTCGAGATCGACCGGATAATAACGGTTGGCCAGAACATCCCCGAGGCGCCCAAACATCCCCAGAATTCTATCCAGCGGGATGTTCAGATAATGCACCGAGTAGGTCAAGAACAGCAAAATACCTAACAGGACACCGTACTTGACGAGCGTCTGCGGATACTTGAAACGACTCCATTCACGGTGTGCCGAATAATTTTGAAGTTGGCCGGGCGTATTCATTTCCATTTCTCGTCCATTTCGCGCTCTTCAAATCAGCGCTTTGCGGGAATAGTGGGAGGTTACTTCGCCAATCAGAACCAATCCGAAGATGGCGAGTATGACCGTGGTTACGCCGGGGTAATTGAATGTGTGCATCTGCCGGAAAAAAACCAACCCGAGGCCGCCGGCGCCGACCAGGCCAAGAACCGCGGAACGGCGGATATTGATTTCCCACTCAAAAATAACGATCCCCAGAATAACCGGTAAAACCTGGGGAAAAATCCCGTACAACATCACCTGAAGGCCATTGCCCCCCACCGCGCGAATCGCTTCGACCGGCTTGTAATCAATGTTCTCAACCGCCTCAGCCGACATTTTTGCAATAAAGCCGAGGGAACGGGCGGCAATGGCGAGAATACCGGCAAACGCCCCCAGTCCCACGGCGGAGACAAAGATCAATGCCCAGACGATTTCATGAATGGACCGGCTGATGGTCATGGCCGCGCGCGCAACCGGATAGGCCACGGATTTTGAGGGCGTTACGTTCAATGCCCCAAACCAGATTACCGGAATACAAATGACAAGGCCCAATAGCGTGCCGATACAGGCAATCATAAAGGTCTCGATGGCCGGCCCCAGCAGGTTTGGGATGAGGGAAAAGTCCACCCCCATAAAGCGTGATATGGACTTGCCGATATCCGCCGGCGAGCCGATTCTATCCCAGTCGGTATCATTGATGACGGTCGATTTAATGCTCCACGCGATCAAGGCGAGCAAAAACAGGTAAACCCCAAACTGAGCCCGCCGCTTTTTTTTACGGCGTTGAACGATATTTTCCACCGTCAACACCGATGGCGCCGGCGTTTCGTTTTGCATTGCGCGCCGCTCCGTCACAGCACTTCCATCGAATAAATTTCTTCCAGATTTGCCTGTTCAAGATTCTCCGTTAATCCGTCAAACATTTTATTTCCGTCCTGCAAACCGATAATTTTGTTGCAGTATTCCCTGGCAAGCTGAACGTTGTGTATGTTGCATAGTACGGGTATCTTCAACTCGGTTGCGATGGTTTTGATCAGGCTCATAACCTCCCTTGAAATTTTTGGGTCAAGGGCGGAAGTCGGCTCGTCGAGTAGCAACAGGTTGGGCTCCTGCATCAGCGCGCGCGCAATACCGACGCGCTGGCGCTGCCCGCCGGAAAGCTCGTCGGCGCGCTTGTCAACGTGCTCTTGCAAACCCACTCGCTCCAGCAACTCAAGCGCGCGCTGGATGTCTTTTGTGCTGAACATTCTGAAAACGCTTCGCAAGGAGCCCACGTATCCCAGCCGCCCGGACAGGACGTTGTCCATAACGGACAACCGGTTAATAAGATTGAACTCCTGAAAAATCATGCCGATATGACGGCGCAGGCGGCGCAATTCTCCGCTGCCAAGTTTTAACACATCAACACCATGCAGCCTGATGGTTCCGGAAGTGGGTTCAAGCAGCCGGTTGATGCACCGAATCAGGGTTGATTTCCCCGCCCCACTGGGGCCGATGATTGCGAAGAAGTCATGTTCTTCGACCCGGAAACTGATTCCCTTCAGTATTTCCGGGCCGCTTGAATTGTATTTGGCGGTCAGATTGCTAACTTCGAGAATGGCCATTTCAGATCCCTTTTGTGCGATTGTCGAAACAGTCAGACTAACACGCCGGCCAATACAGGCGATTGGCCGCGGGATGCGTTGCAGGCGGATATTCCGCCTGCAACGCCCGTTCGCTGAAAAACACCGTATTAATTGTCTTGTTTTTTGCGCGCGTCCTTTGCCTTTTTCAGGGCGCGAATCACGTCATAATCCGACGACGTCATGGCAACGAACGTGTTTGACTTGACGTTGTTCAGAAACGCCTTGGCCCCGGGCTCGTCCTTCAGGCCGAGGAAAGTCTCGCGTATGTTGGCCTTGATGTCTTCGCAAAGCGGTTTGCGGTACACAAACGGATCCTGGGGGATGGCGGGCGATGACCAGATCACATTAAAGTCCTCCAGCTTTACTTCGCCCTTGGTGACGACGTTATCAAACCGGTGGGAAGCAACAAACGCGGCGTCCACTTTGCCCTGATGGACGGCAACGGTGGAAAGTTCGTGCGACCCGGTGTAGACGGCCTTTTTAAAATAATCATCAAGATCCATGCCAACGACTTCGGAAAAAACCACGCGTGGAACCAGGTTTCCGGACGTGCTGCCGGGATCCGTAAGCCCAATGAGTTTGCCTTTCAGATCTTTTATGGTTTTCAGACCCGAACCTTTTTTTGAAATCAGAACCCCCTTGTAGCCGGGTCCTTCTTCCTGGAGGTAGCCCGGTTTTTTTGCGTAGGTTGCGAAGACTTCGATATTTTTATCCTTGCCATTGGCGATCACGTAGGAATAAGGGCCCAGAACTGCAACATCGACAAACTTGCTGAGCAATCCTTCGACCACCGAAGCGTAGGACGTGGGCATAAAGAATTCAACTTTTTTGCCCGTCAACTCCACCATCCGGTCGGTCACCGGTTTGTATAACTGAAGTTCCGCCACCGTCTCTTCGGTCGGGATAATGGCAAAGGTCAACGCGTCGGGATTTTCGCAAGACTCGGCCAGGGCAACTGAACTTGCGGCAAGGCCAAGGCTGATTGAAGCCGCCGTCGCCATGCCGGCGATCAGCCTTTTTGCGGGTCGTATTACATGAAGTAACGCTATTTCAGGTTTTGTTTGCATTTCTCTTATCTCCGGTAATTTTATGTGGTTTGCGTGGTATCACCTTCGCGGTTCGATTGGGTGATTCGTGTTGTCCAAACTGTGAGATTGTTCCCGCGCTGTAAATTTTTCCAGAACACGGTCAAACGTGCCGATAAAGTTGCGCCCCCGTTCACCGGCAAACGCCTCGGTCAGGAGTGTTTCCCATTCCTCGCGTTCAACGCCGTAGCTTGATGCTTCGGTGGCAACGCCCAGGTTGTTAAGAAAATTTTCCAGCTCCGCCACGGCGGCATCAAGGTCGTCGCCAAAAATCCGCCGGAGATTTTGATCACACTCCGCGTCTTCGCCGGTTACGCTGGCCAAAACCATTGGAAGACTGAAAGAGCAGGCCAAGCCATGGCGAACATTGTATTTGATGGTGATCGGATAGGAAACCGAATGCGCCAGCGCCGTTTTGGTATTTGAAAAAGCCAATCCTGCGAACAGGCAGGCTTTTGCGACCCGCGTCCTGAGTTGGATGTTGCCGAGATCATCGGCCAACAACGGCAGGGTCGCGATTATTTCCGTTGCCGCGAATACTGCGTGGTTGGTGGAAACCGGGTTGCTGTTACGATTCCACAAACTTTCCAGCGCATGAGACAACGCATCCAGAGCGGTGCTGATGGTCAGATCCTTCGGTATTCCGAGCGTCAGCGCCGGGTCTATGACCGCGTGTTCCGGATACAGGGCGTGGCGCGCCAAAGAGTATTTTTTCTGCGCCTCCATATCCCATACCGTCGCCCAATGGGTTACTTCGCTGCCGGTCCCGGCCGTGGTGGGCACGGCTATGATCGGATAAGAAGTCAGGCGCTCCCCGCCTTCGCCCGTTTCAAGAAACCGGCGAACCGGCGCAAAGCCCCGCTTGCCGGACGCCAGCACCTTGGCGGCATCAATCACCGAACCACCTCCCAAAGCAACAATAACGGCGCCGTTACCGGCCGCCTCTGCGAACCGCCGGCAGGCGTCCGCCAGGATCGCAAAATCGGGATTGGGCGTGATGTTATTGATGACGGCTTGGGGCTTGCCCGCCTGCGCCGCCAATTTCCCCCCCAATACATCGAAATGGGGTTCGCCGTAGGTCACCAGACAATACGGCCGCCCGTTGATGAGTTTGCCGATGCAATCAAACGCACCGACACCAAAATGAACGTGAACCGGGTTTTCAAAACTCCACACAGACTTCTCCCGAAACTGAACCGCCTGTTGCTCAAAAAAAGACTTGTTGTGTCAATGATTCCAGATGAATTATCATTTGACAAATGTATAATATGAATAGTTTTTATTGATATAGTAAATGATTCGCTCCCAACTTCGCTCATTCCACGCGGTTGCCCGTGAAGGCGGGTTCACCGCTGCGGCGCGCGCAATCAACGTCGGCCAGCCCACCGTCTCCACCCAGGTCAAGGCCCTGGAGGACCGCTACGGGGTATCGTTGTTTCACCGGCGCGGGCACAAGGTGCAACTTTCCGATTGTGGATTTTCTCTGTTCAGGATCACCCAAAGAATCTTCAGGCTTGAAGATGAGGCACACGAACTCCTGAACAGTTACGGTGGTTTGATGACCGGCACGTTGAAAGTGGGCGCCGTCGGGCCCTACCACGCAACCGCCATGCTGGCTCGATTCAACCAAAACTACCCCGGGATAAAACTCTCCGTGACCCTCGGAAATTCCATGGAAATGGTTGACCGGTTGCTCGATTATTCCGTTGACGTTGCGGTGCTTGCCCACACCGCCGAGGACCCGGCCATTCACGCCCACCCATTCAGCCGCCATCCCGTTGTCGTAATCGTCAACAAATCCCACCCGTTTGCCGGGCGCAAGCATATCAAACTCGCGGAACTGCACGGCCAGTGTTTTGTCCACCGCGAAACCGGCTCAACCACCCGGCTTGCTTTTGAAAACGCCCTGGAACAGTCCGGTGTGGTCATTGACACCGTGATCGAAATGGGAAGCCGTGAAGCCGTGTGGCTGGCCGTCGCCCAGGGAATAGGGCTCGGCGTAGTTTCCGACATTGAGTTTAATCCGCACCCCAATCTTGAGACCGTAAAAGTATCCGACGCGAAAATTTATACCACGGCGCACGTCGCATGTCTGGAGGACCGCAAGGACTCAAAAATGATCAAAACATTTTTTGAAATTGCCCGGAACATAAAACAAAACGACAAAATCGCCGTCACCGGCGGCTCCCCGGGCGACTGACAGCCGCCCCTGTTCCGGGAGTGTTTCGGTCATGCGGCCGGTTTGGTTTCCGAGAATGCTTACAAAAACAAAATAACACACCCCAACCCAACCCCGCCCAGCACCACGGTGTACGGCAGCGCCATCCACACCATGTTGCCGTAGGACAGGCGGATCAGCGGCGCGAGTGAGGAGGTTAGCAGGAACAGGAACGCCGCCTGGCCGTTGGGGGTGGCGACGCTTGGCAGGTTGGTGCCGGTGTTGATGGCGATGGCGAGTTTGTCGAGGTGGGCGCGGGAAATGGCGCCGCTGTCGTAGGCTTCCCTGACTTCGTTGATGTACACCGTGGCGACGAACACGTTGTCGCTGATCATGGACAGGACGCCGTTGGCGATGAAGAAAATCGCCGGCTGGGATTGTACGGGCATGGCCAGGGCGCCGTCTATGATGGGGCTGAACAGGTGGGCGTCGTGGATCATGGCGACGATGACGAAGAACACCACCAGGAGCGCGGTGAAGGGCAGCGCTTCTTCAAAGGCGTGGCCGATCTGGCGCTCTTCGGTGATGCCGGTGAGCGCGGTTTGCAGGACGATGATGGCGAGGCCGATGAGGCCCACCGGCGCGAGGTGAAAGGCCAGCGCGATGATGAGGAAACCGCCGGCCACCGCCTGCATTTTGATGTCGTACATTTCCGCGCCGCTGCGCGTTTTGTCCTGATCCTCGGAGTATTGTTCAAGGATGGCGCGAACGTCGTCGGGCAGCGTGGTGCCGAAGCCGAACCATTTGACTTTTTCCAGCAGCCAGCAGGTGCACAATCCGCACACCAGCACCGGCATGGTGATCGGCACCATCTTCCAAAAGAACTCCATGAACTCCCATTCCATCTTGGCGGCGATCAGCAGGTTTTGCGGCTCGCCCACCAGGGTGCACACGCCGCCGAGCGCGGTGCCGACCGCGCCGTGCATGACCAGGCTGCGCAAAAATTTGCGGAACTGGCTCAAGGATTCTCCGCCGAGTTCCTCGCGGTCGAGGACGCCGGAGTGGTCAATGTCGGTGTCGGCGGACTGGATGCGGTGATAGACCCCGTAAAAACCCACCGCCACGCTGATCAACACCGCGGTCACGGTCAGGGCGTCGAGGAAGGCGGACAGGAACGCCGAGAGAAAACAGAACAACAACGAAAGTATTCCCTTTGATTTGATCTTCACGAACACCTTGCTGAAGATAAACATCAGCAGCGGTTTCATGAAATAGATGCCCGCCACCATGAACACCAAGAGCAGGATCACTTCAAGGTTGGACTGAATTTCCTGGTACACCGAGGCCGGCCCGGTCATGCCCATGAGCACGATCTCAAGGGCGATGATGCCGCCGGCCTGTAGCGGATAGCACTTGAGCGCCATGGCCAGCGTGAAGATGAACTCGCCGATGATCACCCAGCCGGTGATGAACGGGCCGGCGACCAGCAGCAGCACCGGGTTGAGCAGCAAAAAGGCGAGGATGATTTTCTTGTACCACTCCGGGCTGTGGCCGAGGAAGCGGTGATAGGCGATGCTCAGGGTTGATGATTTCATTGTTTGGCTCGTTGATGGGTTCTTTGAGGTTTTTTTCAGAAGCGCTCAGGCCGGCGCGCCGATGATGTTGTGCGCCGGGCCGTAGGGAAACGCGGTGATGTTGCGGTGGCCGTCTGCGGTCACCACCAGCACGTCATGCTCGCGGTAGCCGCCGGCGCCGGGCATGCCTTCGGGGATGAGGATCATCGGCTCCATGGACAGCACCATGTTGGGCTCCAGCACCGTCTCAATGTCTTCGCGCAACTCAAGCCCCGCTTCGCGGCCATAGTAGTGGCACACTATGCCGAAAGAATGACCGTAGCCGAAAGTCCGGTACTGCAACAAATCGTATTCCTCGTAAATTTCGTTGAGTTCCCGGGCGATGTCGCAGCAGCGCGCGCCGGGTTTAATCAGCGCCTTGCCGGCGTCGTGAACCCGGCAGTTGATTTCCCACAAGCGCAGGTTCTCGTCGGTGGCGGACTGGCAGAACAGGGTTCGTTCCAGCGCCACATAATAGCCCGCCACCATGGGGAAACAGTTCAGGCTCAGGGGATCGCCGCTCTCCAGCCGCCGCGAAGTAACCGGGTTGTGGGCGCCGTCGGTGTTGGGGCCCGACTGCACCCAGGTCCAGGTGTCCCGAAGTTCGGCGTGGGGCCAGGTGGCGGCGATCTCGCGCACCATGGTCTGCGTGGAATGTAACGCGATCTCGTGTTCGCCGACCCCCGGCGCGACCATCTCGACGCAGGCGGCGCCGCCGAGATCGGCGATGGCAGCCATTCGGGTCATGAGTGCGACTTCCGCGTCCGACTTGACCATGCGCAACGCCATGGCCGCCGGGGCGATGTCTTTGAATTGGCAGTTGGGCAGCGCCGCTTTCAGTTTGTCGAGGTTTTGCGCGTTGATGTGGTCGAGTTCAACGCCCACCACGCGGCCGTCTTTAATCAGTTTTTGCACCGCGCGAAAGTAGTTGTCGCGCCGCCAGTCGGTGTAGATTAAGTTCTCCCCAAAGCCCCGCCGCCACGGCTGCCCGCCGTCCACCTGCGCTGCAATCAGGGTGTTGGATTTTTCATCCACCACCACGCCATAGAAGCGCCCGAACGAGCAATACATGAAGTCGGCGTAGTAGTTGATGTTGTGATTGGAAGTGAACAGCGCCACGTCCACCCCCTGCGCCTCCATCGCCCCGCGCAATTTGGCCAAGCGGCCTTCCATCTCGGCGGTGGAAAAGGTCGGCGGCGCTTTCTCGCCGTTGGGAAACTCAAGCAAGTCGGGCAGGGTCGTGGTGTTCATGGTGGTCATAATAAAGTGGGCCGGATGGCCGTTGGTGGTATGAAAGATGCCGGAACCGGTGTGGGATAGTTTATATCCCGAATCACTGTCGGATACAATTAGCCCACGAACATTACTTTGGCATTATACCGGCCTGCCGCCCAACCCCGTGACCATTGAACGTGACCACTGAAACAACGCCAGCCCCCATGATAGACCTGCGCAGCGACACCGTGACCACCCCCGGCGACGCCATGCGCCGGGTCATGGCCGCCGCCGAGGTGGGCGATGACGTGTACGACGAAGACCCGACGGTCAAGCGGCTGGAGCGCAAACTCGCGGAAATGGCCGGCCAGGAAGCCGGGCTGTTTTTTCCCTCCGGCACCCAGAGCAATTTGGTGGCGTTGTTGAGCCACTGCCAGCGGGGCGATGAGTATATCGTCGCCCAGGACGCGCACACCTACCGCTATGAAGCGGGCGGCGCCGCGGTGCTCGGCAGCATCCAGCCGCAGCCGCTGGAATGTGAAGCGGACGGCACCATGAACCTCGGCAAAGTCGCGGCGGCCATCAAGGCGGATGATTTTCATTTTGCCAGAACCCGGCTGCTGGCGCTTGAAAACACCATCGGCGGCAAGGTCCTGCCGGCGGATTACCTGGAACGCGCCGGCGCGCTGGCGCGGGACAACAATCTCGGCTTTCACCTCGACGGCGCGCGCGCCTTCAACGCCGCGGTGGCGCTGGGGGTGGAAGTGGCGGAGATTACCCAACGCTTCGATTCGGTTTCCATCTGCCTGTCCAAGGGCCTGGGCGCGCCGGTCGGCTCGCTACTGTGCGCTGACGGCGAGCTCATCAACCGCGCCCGCCGCTGGCGCAAAATGGTCGGCGGCGGCATGCGCCAGGTGGGCGTACTCGCCGCCGCCGGCATTTACGCCCTGGACCACAACGTCGAACGTCTGCGGGAAGACCACGACCGCGCCCAGCGGCTGGCCGATGCGTTGATGCGCCTCGACGAGTTGGAAGTGCTGGACGGCAAAGCGCACACCAACATGGTGTTCGTCTCAATGCGCGGCGGCGGCAACAGTGACGGGCATGACTGCGACGCGCTGCGCGCACACGCCAAAACCCGCGGCCTGCTGCTCGGCGAACGCACCGCCGCGAACACCCTCAGGCTGGTGACGCATAAACACATCAGCGACCAGGACGTGGCTACGGCGGCGCGGGTTATCGCCGGGTTTTTTAGCGGCGATACCGGCAACTGAGTGCTGAACGCTGAGCGCCGAGGATTACCGCGACCAGTTCGCCGCCGGCGCAATCCTTCCGGTAACCCGGCCCTGGGAGTTCACGACCGCCGGTTCAAAGTGGCCTTTCAATCGGGCCGCGCTGGCCGCTTCCAGCGCGCCCAGTTTTTTCAGCAATGCGCCGAGCGCGACTTCGGCGGCGCGGCTCGCGCCATCGTCTATTTTGAGCGCGAAGCCGACGCCGAGATGGGGGATGACGCCGCCGTAAACCCCTTCGGCGCCGGTTTTGATTAGCACGCGGCCTTTGGTTTCGCGCAGCACGTCGGTGCAGCACCGCCCGGTGCCGGCGATCATGCGCGGATGGGCGCGCAGCGCAGCGAGGATTCGCGCCACGGCGGCGCCGCGCGCGGTGCCGAATTTCGCGCCGACCCCGGCGGTGTCGGCGTAGCAGGCGAAGGCCCGCGCCAGGTGTTCCAGGGGCATGCAGACCGCCGGCAGCCCGCAGCCGTCGCGTTCCCAGGGCAGGGCAAACACGTCCAGGTCGAGCAACTCGGACAGGGTTTGCATCCACGCCCGCTGGACGGGGTGATCGTATTCGCTATAACCACGGACACCACGGGCGCCGGCACCACGAGCACCGGCATTAAGGAACCCGGCCACGGCCAACATCCCGGCGTGCTTGCCGGAGCAGTTGTGGTGGACGCGGGCCGGTGGCGCGCCGCGGGCGATCAGGTCGTGGGCGGCGCGCTCCCTGAGCGGCCATTGCGGGCCACATTCCAGATCGCCGTCTTCAAGGCCGAGGCGATGCAGCCAGCGCAACACGGCGCGGACGTGAAACGCTTCGGCGTTGTGGGAGGCGCAGGCCAGCGCGATTTCCTCCGCGTCCAGGCCGAAGCGCCGCGCGGCGCCGCTTTCCAGCAACGGAATGGCCTGAAAAATTTTCAGCGCCGAGCGCGGATACACAGGCCGTGACGCCCGCCCCGCGGAAAACACCACCCGCCCGGCGGTGTCCACCACCACCACGCTGCCGCGATGACTGGACTCCACCTGAGCGCCGCGATGGACTTCCACCAGCACCGGGTTCGGGTTATCGCGCATGGTTCGCATCGTTCATATCATTCATGGCCGGGCAATCTGGCATAATCAAACCAGTATAAAACAAGGTAGACTCGCGGATTGATTTTTCGCCGCGCACGAGAGCCATGCTTACTTCCCAGCGCCTACTTGGCACCCTCAAGGAAACCCCCGCCGACGCCGAGATCGTCAGCCACCAGCTGATGCTGCGCGCCGGCTTGATCCGGCGCGTGGCGGCGGGCATCTACAACTGGCTGCCCACCGGGATCAACGTGCTGCGCAGGGTGGAGCGCATCATCCGCGAGGAGATGAACCGCTCCGGCGCGCAGGAGGTGTTGTTGCCGGCGGTGCAGCCCGCCGAACTGTGGCGGGCGTCCGGGCGCTGGGAGGAATACGGCCCGGAGCTGCTGCGCTTTGGCGACCGCCATCAGCGGGATTTTTGTTTCGGCCCCACCCACGAGGAGGTCATCACCACGCTGGTGAAAAACGAGATTCGCAGTTACCGCCAGCTGCCGGCCAATTTCTACCAGATCCAGACCAAGTTTCGGGACGAGATCAGGCCGCGTTTCGGGGTCATGCGCGGGCGGGAATTCATCATGAAGGACGCCTATTCGTTCGGCATTGACCGCGCCGCGCTGCAACAAACCTACGACCTGATGCACAAAACCTACTGCGCCATTTTCGACCGCATGGGGCTGCGCTACCGGGCGGTGGTGGCCGACTCCGGCAGCATCGGCGGCGACACTTCCCACGAGTTTCACGTGCTGGCCGATTCCGGCGAAGACGCCATCGCCTTCTCCACTGGCGGCACCGGCGGCGACAGCGATTACGCCACCAACCTGGAGATGGCCGAGGCGCCGGTGCCGGCGGGGGAACGCCCGGCCGCCGCCGAAGAAATGCGCCTGGTGGACACCCCCGACACCAAAACCATCCGCGCGCTGGTGGAGAACTTCGGCCTGCCCGTTGACAAAACCATCAAGACCCTGGTGGTGGAAGCGTCCGGGGAATCGGGGCATGCCTTGATCGCCCTTTTGGTGCGCGGCGATCACGAGTTGAACGCGGTCAAGGCCGAAAAACTGGCCGAGGTGGCAAGCCCGTTGCGGATGGCCGGGGAGGCCGAAATCCGCGACGCCATCGGCGCCGGGCCGGGCTCGCTGGGGCCGGTCAACCTGCCGATTCCGTTCATCGCCGACCGCAGCGTCGCGGTGATGGCGGATTTCGGCGCCGGCGCCAATAGTGAAGACCAACACTATTTCGGCATCAACTGGGAGCGCGACCTGCCGGCGCCCCAGGTCGCCGACCTGCGCAACGTCGTCGAAGGCGACCCCAGCCCCGACGGCAAGGGCACGCTGAGCATCGCCCGCGGCATCGAAGTGGGGCACATTTTTCAGCTCGGCACCAAGTACAGCAAGGCCCTCGGCGCCACCGTGCTGGCCGAAGACGGGCGCGCGGTGGAAATGGAAATGGGCTGCTACGGCATCGGCGTAACCCGCGTGATCGCCGCCGCCATCGAACAGCACCACGACGACAAGGGCATCATCTGGCCCGGCGCCATCGCCCCCTACGACGTCGCCATCGTGCCGGTCGGATACCACCGCTCGGCGAAAGTGAAGCAGGCGGCGCTGGATTTGCACGGGCGGCTGCGGCGCGCCGGCTTCGAGGTTTTGCTCGATGACCGAGACGAGCGGCCCGGGGTGATGTTCGCCGATATGGAGCTCATCGGCGTCCCCCACCGCCTGGTGGTGGGGGAGCGCAGCCTCGCAAAAGGCGCCGTCGAATACCGCCACCGCGCCGGCGGCGGCGAGCGGGAAATCGAAATCGGCTCGCTGTCCGAGACCCTGCTGGAGCTGAAAAACGCCTGATATAGCCCCGGTACGGCCTGGGGCGGCCTGGAGGCGGGGCGAAAATAGTTGTATTTTGATGTCATTTTTGTGTTTACACGGCCCCAACAATGGTACACTCGCGCCCGGTGCCCGCCGCCATGGGGGCATTATCAGCGCACGGCTGCGCAACAAAGCCGGCGTTCCGTATAATTTTGAAACACGAGGTAAGTATGTCAGGCGAACTGGTAACCGGAACCGTAAAGTGGTTTAACGACACCAAAGGTTTTGGGTTCATTGAAAGAGAAGAAGGAGCCGATGTATTTGTGCACTATCGCGCAATCAACGGTGAAGGGCGAAGAACGCTCCAGGATGGTCAACAGGTTACATTCGAAGTCGTGGATGGTGCCAAAGGACCGCAAGCAGAGAACGTAACCCCGGTTTAGGTCTCCGGCAAACATCATCCTGAAGGACCAGGATGATCCTCTCCCCCGGCGCCATCATGGACAGCGCGAGCGCCATTTCAGTTTTGCTGGAAATGCGAAGCGGGGTTTGTGTGGCCGGGTTATAACCACCCCGAAGCCGGGCGTCGTCAACAACTCCCCGAAAACGGCTGCACCTCAACCATCCCCCCCGCTGCCACGTCTTCGGAAGCGGTGGGCAGGATGATGAAGCAGTTCGCTTCGCCCATGGAGCTCAGAATCCCCGAACCCTGTTCGCCGGTAGAGCGCACCAGCGTAGTGTCGCCGGCAACGGCGGCGTCGGTGAACAAAACGCCGCGCTGATATTCCGCCCGGCCCGGGCGTTTTTTGAGGGGCGAGGTGGTTTGCGCCGTGAGCCGCAAGGGTTCGGTCGCGGTTTCCCCGGCGAGGCGTTTGAGGGCCGGCTTGACGAAAATCTCGAAGGTCACCATGACCGACACCGGGTTGCCGGGCAGGCCGAAGAACAGGCTGTGGCCGAGCCTGCCGAACGCCATTGGCCGGCCCGGCTTGATCGCCACTTTGTAAAAAACCACTTCGCCGAGGCGGCCCAGGGTTTCCCGGACATAGTCGGCCTCGCCCACCGACGCGCCGGCGGAAGTGATCACCATATCGGCGCAGGCGGCGGCCTGTTCAAAGGCCGCGCCCACGGCGGCGGCGTCATCCGGGACGATGCCGAGGTCCACCATCTCGACCCCCAGTTCCGACAGCATGCCGTACAACGTGTAACGGTTGGAATCGTACACTTCGCCGCCGGCGAGGGGCCCGCCCACCGCGCGCAGTTCGTCGCCGTTGGAGAAAAAGGCCACGCGCGGGCGGCGCAGCACCGGCAACTCGGCGAATCCCAGGGAAGCCGCGAGCCCGAGGTGGGACGCATTGAGCCGGCGGCCGGCGGCGATGGCGACTTCGCCGATTTCCAGATCCTCCCCGGCGCGGCGGACGTTGGCGCCGGGTTTTTCGCCGGCGCGCACGGTGATGGCATCGCCCCGGCGTTCAACGCGTTCCTGAATGACCACGCTGTCGGCGCCGGCGGGCATCACCGCGCCGGTCATTATGCGCACGCATTGACCGCGCCCCACTTCGCCGTCGAAGGGTTTGCCGGCCAGGGAAACTCCGCTCACGCGCAATGTTTTGCCGCCCGCGTTTTTTGACGCGGCGGCCAGGTCGCGGCCGTCAACGGCGTATCCGTCCATGGCGGAGTTGGTGTGATTGGGAACCCGCAGCGCGCTTTTGACGTCGGCGGCGGCGACCCGGCCCAACGCCGCGCGCACCGCAACGCTCTCCACCTGAACCACCGGCGCGACCGCATCCGCGATCAACCGCCGCGCGCGCTCGGCGCTCACCGCAGCCGGGTCGGTGTCGCACCACTCCGCCGCCGGCGCCTTACTGTGTTTGTTCATCGGGGGTTCGGCGCGCATGTAGCCGGACGATCCCAGCGCCCGGATTTTCCCCCGGACTTGTGCACCAGGCGCACCGCGCAAATCTCCATCCCCCGGTCCATCGCCTTGCACATATCGTAGATGGTCAAAAGCGCGGTCTGCACGGCGCCCAGTGCTTCCATTTCCACGCCGGTGCGCTCGCGGGTGCCGGTGGTTGCGACGCAATGCACGGCGGGGCAAGGGGCATCAGCCGCACCGGTCGCGGGTTGCGCGGATGCCACGGATGCCACGGATTGAGTTGAAAATTCCACCGCAATGTGGGTCAGCGCGATGGGATGACACAACGGCACCAGTTCGGCGGTTCGCTTGGCGCCCATGATGCCCGCCACCCGCGCCACGGCCAGCACGTCGCCCTTGTGGTGCGCGCCGTTTTCGAGCATCGCCAGGGTGTCGGCGCGCATGCTGATCCAGCCTTCGGCCACCGCCTTGCGTTCGGTGGCCGCTTTGCCGCCGACGTCCACCATCCGAACCTCGCCGCGTTCGTTGAAGTGGGTCGGTTTGCGTGACTTGCCGGGTTTCATGCTGTTATTGTAGTGTGGAAATGCGGATATTCATACCGGAACGGCCGACCACGGCCATCAACAACTCTTCGGGGGAGCGGTGATGCACGGCGATTCGGCGGCCCATTCAATGATATTTTCGTTGTTCCTGATCTTCAGCGGCGCCGCCGTGCTGGCGACCGTCGCGCTCTACCTGCGCCAGGCGATGCTGGTCGCGTACCTCGCGCTGGGCGCCATCCTCGGGCCGTGGGGCCTGGCGCTGGTCACCGACGCCGAACTGATCCGGGACATCGCCCGGGTCGGGATTATATTTTTGCTGTTCCTGCTCGGCCTCAACCTGTCGCCGCAAAAACTCCTCCGCCTGCTGCGCGAAACCACCCTGGTAACCCTGGTGAGCGCGCTGATTTTCGCCCTGGTGGCCGCCCTCATCGCCTGGGGCTACGGCTTCGGCGGCGGCGACGTGCTGCTGGTGGGCCTCGCCGCTTCGTTCTCCAGCACCATCATCGGCCTGAAACTCCTGCCCACCACCGTGCTGCACCACCGCCACACCGGCGAGGTCATCATCAGCGTGCTGCTGCTGCAGGACCTGATCGCCATCATCGCGCTGCTCGTGGTTCACGGACTGCGCGGCGGGCAGCCGCCGATGCTCGGCATCGCATTGTTGTTCATGGCCCTGCCGGCCCTCGGCGCCGTGGCCTGGTTTGGCCAACGCTGGCTGCTGCTCAAACTGTTCCGCAAATTCGACCGCATCCAGGAATACATTTTCCTGCTCGCCATCGGCTGGTGCCTCGGCCTCGCCCAACTGGCGCAGACCCTGGGATTGTCCTACGAGATCGGCGCCTTCACCGCCGGCGTGGCGATCGCCACCAGCCCCATCGCCCTGCACATCGCCGAAAGCCTGAAGCCGCTGCGGGATTTTTTCCTGATCCTGTTTTTCTTCGGCCTCGGCGCCGGCTTTGACCTCGCCGCCGCGTGGCAGGTGGTGATTCCCGCCGCCCTCATCGCCGGCGTTTTGCTGGTGATCAAGCCGGTGGTGTTTCGCTTCCTGCTGGTCAGGCACGCGGAATCCAACAAACTCGCCTGGGAGACTGGCGTTCGCCTCGGGCAGTTGAGCGAGTTTTCGCTGCTGATCGTATTCGTCGCCCGGCAAAACGGGGTGATCTCCGACCCGGCGTTTTACGCCGTGCAGCTCGCCACCCTGCTGAGTTTTATCATTTCCGCCTACTGGATCGTGCTCCGCTACCCGACGCCCATCGCCCTTTCCGAGCGCCTGCGACGGGACTGACCGGGCGGCGGGGGCGCGGGGCGCGTGACGCGCATTTGCGGGGGGGAATACCCCCCGCACCCCCCTGTGCGGCGCGGGGAAACCTCCTGTTTCCGGCACCGCGCGCACATCCCTGTGCGCGACAGTCAGGCTAGCGCCGGAAGGGTTTGGACGGCGGGAACTTTGTGCGCGCGCAAGGACAAGTCGCGACCTGTCCCTACGCCCACTCTCGCCGAACCAGATGAAACTGGATTCCCGATACGATGAAACAAACGGTCGCCGGCGCTTCCTGTTTTTCTGTCGTTCGGGAATGGTATAGGTTCACTAATTCGCTGACAAGAATCATTCATTTGTTTGGGGGTTTTAGCGTTGATGCCCTGGTGCAACCGGATTCTTTCTGCGGGGGCCAGGAACGCTGCAGAGGCGCGGGGCCTCTGCAGGTTCCTGGTGTAGCGACCGCCCTCAGGCTACCAGGGCAGCGAGATTTTCAATCCCGCTTTTTTGCTCGATTTTTTCCGAGCTTTTTTCTTGGTCTTCTTTTTGGCCTTCTTCTTGGCCTTTTTCCGGGTCGTCTTTTTCTTTCCGGCCTTCTTTTTAGAGGCCTTTTTCTTGGCCTTCTTTTTGGTCTTCTTGCGGGTCGTTTTCTTCCTTGAAGTCTTCTTTCTGGAAGCCTTCTTTTTGGCTTTTTTCTTGGCCTTCTTCTTGGCCTTTTTGCGGGTCGTCTTTTTCTTCGCGGCTTTTTTCTTGGCCTTCTTCTTGCCCTTCTTCTTGGTCTTCTTGCGGGTCGTTTTTTTCTTCGATGCCTTCTTTTTGGACGCCTTTTTACGGGTCGTCTTTTTCTTTGAGGCCTTTTTCTTGGCCTTTTTACGGGTCGTCTTCTTCTTCTTTGAAGCCTTGCGCTTGGTGGCCTTTTTACGGGTCACCTTTTTCTTCGCGACTTTGCGTTTGGCGGCCTTTTTACGGGTCACCTTTTTCTTCGCAGTTTTACGCTTGGTCGCCTTTTTGGCAACCTTGCGTTTGGTTGAAGTTGACTTCTTCTTTTTTGCCATGAGTGATTACCTCTCGGTCGTCGGGAAAAAACATTTTGCGCCCGCCATTCTATCAGGCAAGTCCGATCAAACGAGTTGATCTTCGGGCACGGAAAGTTGGTGTTTGATAATTTTACTCGGAAATTATCGGTGAGTTGACGGATTCACAAAAAAAAATATAAGTGAATTTCGTGGGGCGTTCGCGCACAGACGCGGCCTTGGAAAGCGACCCTAAAATATATTATTTTGAATGTCAATAGATATTCCATCAATAAATTTTGCCTTCTCGCCCCCTTCTCATCCATTAAATTCACGCATCCGGTGCGGCATTTTTCGGATGCCGTTCGGCGCATCTCCGGTGGCGAATGTTGCGCGATATATCAAGAAAATATTTTGCACTCCTTCGGTAATTTATCCACAGGCGATGGATGCGGTACAATCCCCACTTCGGCAACGCGATTTTTGACAAGGCGCAAATTCAATACCAATCCGGCCGCCGGTATGCGGTAAAATGCGGTTTCCCAATCACCCGTTTGCGGAAAATTCCTTGATCACCCAAAAACACCACTACGAAAAAGACGAACTGCTGGACTGCGGCCACGGTCGCCTGTTCGGGCCGGGCAACGCGCAGCTGCCGCTGCCGGATATGCTGATGTTCGACCGCATCGTGCGCATTGACGACGATGGCGGCGAGTACGGCAAGGGCGTCGTCATCGCCGAACTCGACATCTCCGCGGACCTGTGGTTTTTCAAGTGTCATTTCGCGGGCGACCCGGTGATGCCCGGCTGCCTCGGCGTGGACGCGCTCTGGCAGTTGGTCGGCTTCTCCCTCGGCTGGCGTGGCGGGCAGGGTAGCGGGCGCGCCCTCGGTGCCGGCGAAATAAAATTCACCGGGCAGATCTCCCCGGCCAACCGCAAGGTAACCTACCGCATAGACTTCAAGCGCGTCATCCGCCGCACGGTAATCATGGGCATCGCCGACGGCACCGTGGTCGCCGACGGCCAGCAGGTGTATTCCTGCAAAGACCTTCGGGTGGGGTTGTTCCGGGGCGCGGAGTCCTTTGCATAACACTGGTAATTTTTTTTTTCGTGAGGCATCAATGAAGCGAATCGTAATCACCGGCTGCGGCATCGTGTCGAGCCTCGGCAACAACCAAACCGAGGTGTGCGAGTCATTGCGCCACGGGCGTTCCGGCGTCGTGTTCAGCGACCAGTACGCCGAACTCGGCATGCGCAGCCGCGTGCACGGCGCCATCAACCTCGACGCGCAGTCCATGATTGACCGCAAACTCTACCGCTTCATGGGCGACGCCGCGGCTTACAGTTACATCGCCATGGGCGAGGCCATCGAACACGCCGGGCTGCCCGAAAATATCGTCTCCAGCGAACGAACCGGCCTGCTACTCGGCACCGGCGGCGCGTCTCCGGAAAACATCGTCAGCGCCGCCGACACCCTGCGCGCGCGCGGCATTCGCCGGGTCGGGCCGTACATGGTCACCAAGACCATGGCCAGCACCATCACCGCGTGCATCGGCACCGCCCTCAAGATCAAGGGCGTGTCCTATTCCATCAGTTCGGCCTGCGCCACCAGCGCGCACTGCATCGGCCACGGCGCCGAGTTGATCGAACTCGGCAAGCAGGACGTGGTATTTGCCGGCGGCGGCGAGGAGTTGCACTGGACGCTGTCGGTATTGTTCGACGGCATGGGCGCGATGTCATCCAACTTCAACGACGCGCCGGCCAGCGCCTCGCGCCCCTACGACCGCGACCGCGACGGCTTCGTGATCTCCGGCGGCGCCGGGGTGGTGGTGCTGGAATCCCTGGAGCATGCCGAAAAACGCGGCGCGCCCATCCTCGCCGAACTGATCGGCTACGGCGCCACCTCGGACGGCTTTGACATGGTGCAGCCGTCCGGCGAAGGCGCGGTGCGCTGCATGCGCCAGGCGATGCGGGACATTGACCACGACGCGACCCCGGTGCAATACATCAACGCCCACGGCACCAGCACGCCGGTCGGCGACGTGCGCGAACTCGAAGCCATCGCCGAGGTTTTCGGCGGCGGCGGTGGTGGCAGTAACGGTAACGGCGACGCGCCCAACAACGTCCCCGTGGTCGGCTCCACCAAATCCCTGAGCGGCCACGCCCTCGGCGCCGCCGGCGTCAACGAGACCATCTACACCCTGCTGATGATGCGCGAAGGTTTTATCGCCGCCTCCGCCAACATTCAAAACCTCGACCCCGAAGCCACCGGCCACCCCATCGTTACCGAACGCCGGGACGCGGTTGACCTGCGCGTGGCGATGAGCAACAGCTTCGGCTTCGGCGGCACCAACAGCACCCTGGTATTCAAACGCTGGGCCGAATAACTTCAACGCCCCCCGGCCTGGCGCATAATCCGCCCGCCGCCGCGCTCGCGCCCGTCCGTACGTGGCTGTGGATTTGCTGCCTGCTGGTGTTTTCCCTGGTGGTGCTCGGCGGCGCGGTGCGCCTCACCGGCTCCGGCCTTTCCATGGTGGACTGGCGGCCCCTCGGCGGCGTCATTCCGCCCCTCGGCGAAGCGCAGTGGCAGCGGGTCTTTGAAGACTACCGGCGGTTCCCCGAATTCCGCCTCGTCAATCCCGACCTGACCCTGGCCGGTTTCCGTTTCATCTTTTGGATGGAATACGCCCACCGCCTGCTTGGCCGCGTAACCGGCCTGGTGTTCCTGCTGCCGTTTCTGGTTTTCCTGTGGCGGGGCATGGTGCCGCGGGTGCCGGCGGCTGGTTTGTGGGGCCTGTTTTTGCTCGGCGCACTGCAGGGGTTGCTCGGCTGGTACATGGTCAAAAGCGGCCTCGCCGACAATCCCCAGGTCAGCCATTACCGCCTGCTCATGCACTTCATGCTGGCGGTGGTCATTTACGCCGGTCTGCTGGGCGTGGCGATCGGCCTTCGCTCACCGCCCGGCAGCCCCGGTAGCCGGGCCGCCCCGAACACGAGCATTATCGTCATCGGTAGAATCACCCTCGCCCTGATCTTCCTAATGCTCATCAGCGGCGCATTGGTGGCCGGAACCCGCGCCGGGCACGGCTACAACACCTGGCCCACCATGGGCGGGTCGTGGCTGCCCGAACCACTCCTCGCCCTGCATCCGTGGTGGCGCAATTTTGTGGAAAACCCCGTCGCCATCCAGTTCACCCACCGCTGGCTGGCGGTGGCGGTACTCGCCGCCGTCGGCGCTTTCGCCGTGCGCCTGCTACGCGACCGCCCGCGCATCGCGTGCGCCCTGTTGGCGGCGATCTCGGCGCAAATCGCCCTGGGCATCGCAACGCTGGTGCAGGGAGTTCCCGTGGCCCTCGGCGTAGCCCATCAAGCCGGGGCGATGGTGCTGCTGACCGTTACGGTGGTCGCCATGGCCGGACCCGGACGCTGACTTGGTGCGCGAGGCGAGGAGGCGCGTGGTGCGCATCTGCGGGGGGAGATCCTCCGCCCTTTTGTGTGCGTCCATGCGCGCACTAATACGTTGGCGAAGCGTGTCATTTGGCCGGGAAATTGGCCGCGCAAATCGTTGCAACCCGATAAAACATCCTTATTGTTGCGCTTCGGACGGGAAGCTGCCGTGGCACAAACCCGGTCGGCGGCAAGGCACGGCGCGCTCCGGGTTGCGGGGTTATGCCTGGTGTTTCTTTTTTATATCATATAGTTACGCGAAAAAACAGCCCTGAAATATGCGATTGGCGCAGATTTTCCCCACAACCCGCCGCATAAATGGCGCAGCAATTCCTGAAAATTGATATTGCTTTTGACCCTGTGGTTTTATTATGATTGGCGGGTCGTACAGGCGCGGGCATGGGTGAATCTGCTTCCAAGGCGCCGCTGATAAGTCGATTTCATTCGTTAACCCCAAGATAAGAGGAAATAGTACTATGAATAAAGCTGAACTGATTGACACGGTTGCATCGCGTACCGGCTTGACAAAAAACGATGCATCCGGCGCAGTGGAAGCTGTATTTGACGCCATCACCAGCACCCTGTCCAACCGGGGCACGGTTTCGCTGATCGGGTTCGGAACGTTTTCCACCAGTGACCGCGCGGCGCGCACCGGGCGCAACCCGCGCACCGGCGAGACCATCAACATCGCCGCCACCTGCGTGCCCAAGTTCAAGGCCGGCAAAGGCTTGAAAGAAGCCGTAAACTAGCGCGCCTTTCCCGGGCGCTTAGCTCAGCTGGGAGAGCGTCGCCCTTACAAGGCGAAAGTCGCAGGTTCGAGCCCTGCAGCGCCCACCATCGTTCTCCGGAGCGGTTGTTCACTACAGGAGCGGTAGTTCAGTTGGTTAGAATACCGGCCTGTCACGCCGGGGGTCGCGGGTTCGAGTCCCGTCCGCTCCGCCATAACAAAGAATGCGAGACCGGAGAGCGCTCCGCCTCGCATTTTTTTTTTATGGGGCCGGGGTTATAATTTCCAAATCACAATCCAAAAACCCGAGGCCTTTCCATGCTGACACAAATTCGAGAGCGCGCCACCGGCTGGCTGGCGTGGGTGATCGTCATCCTGATTACCATCCCGTTCGCATTGTGGGGCATCCAGTCGTACTTTGAAGGCCCCGCGGACGTCCCCGTGGCCACGGTGAACGGCGAAGAAATACCCCTGTACGCCTTCCAGAACGAACTCTCCCGGCAACGCCGGGTGTCCGTCCGCCAGGCCGACGGCAGCAGCAGCCCGGCGCGCCCGGAGAGCGCCGCCATGCGCACCGAGGTGGTCGAGTCCATGATCGCAGGCCGGCTCATAAACCAGTACGTGCGCGACCGCGACTACCGCCTGTCCGACGAGGCGTTGAAACAGCGCATCGAAACCACCCCGTCGTTTTTGCGCGACGGCCAATTTAATTCCACGTTGTACCGCGACCTGCTGCGCTCCAACGGCTACACCACCCAAACCTACGAAGCCGGCGAGCGCCAAAGCGCGGCCATCGAACAACTGTCGTCTTCGCTGGCCGATTCATCTTTCGCCACCGAAGCGGAAGTCAACCGGCTGCTGGCGCTGCAAACGCAAACGCGCAAAGCCGGCTACGTGATCGTGCCGGCCAACCGCTTTGAAGGGGAAATCGAGATCACCGACAGCGAAGCCGAACAGCAGTACCAGGACAACCTGGCCGCCTACGAAGCGCCGGCGCGCGTCAAGGTTGACTACATCGAACTCAGCGTCGCCAACCTCGCCGAAAGCGTCGAGCCATCGGAAGCGGAACTCAGCGAAACCTACGAGCAAACCAGCGAGCGCTACAAGCAGGCCGAGACCCGCAAGGCGAGCCACATTTTGTTCAGCGTTGAAGCCTCCGCCGAACAAGCACAGCGCGACGAAATTCTCGCCACGGCGGAAACCGTGCTCGCCGAGGCCCGCGCCGGCGCCGACTTTGCTGAACTGGCCGCGCGTCATTCCGGCGACCCGGGATCCAAAGACAGGGGCGGCGACCTCGGCGTGGTAACCCGCGGGCAGATGGTGGCGCCGTTTGAGGAGGCGGTGTTCGACATGGTCGCGGATGAAATCCGCGGGCCTATCGAAACCCGTTTCGGCTACCACATCATCAAGCTGACCGAGTTGACCGAAGAGCGGCAAAAAACCCTGGACGAAGCGCGCCCGGAAGTCGCCGCCGAAGCCCGGCGCATCCAGGCCGAAAACCAGTTCGCCGAACTGGGCGAAGCCTTCCGCAACCTGGTGTTTGAAGACCCGGAAAGCCTCGCCACGGCGGCCGGTGAGTTGGGGCTTGAAGTCCGACAAACCGGCTGGTTCACCGAACACGATGGCGAAGGCGTGGCCGGCGAAGCGCCGGTCAGGGCCGCGGCGTTCAGCGAGGACGTGCTCAACGACGACCTGAACAGCGCCGCCATCGAACTCGGTTTCGACCGCATGGTGGCGGTTCGCAGGGCCGGCTATGAAGCGGCCCACCCCAAACCCTTTGAGGAAGTGCGCGACCAGATCAAACAACGCCTCCGGTCCCGCAAGTCAAGCGCGCGCACCCAAGAACTGGGCGGCCAACTGGTGGCCGGCCTGAAAGCCGGAACCATCGCCTGGGACGAGTTGCCGGCGCAGCAACAGCTTGAACCGGAAACCCTGGCCGAACAGCGCGACCAAGTGCCGGGAAATCTTTCGCAACTGGGGGACGCGGTGTT
Source organism: Candidatus Poriferihabitaceae bacterium (assembly GCA_965212085.1). Classification (GTDB taxonomy): domain Bacteria; phylum Pseudomonadota; class Gammaproteobacteria; order Arenicellales; family Poriferihabitantaceae; genus JAHRAW01. The sequence continues at coordinate 1,442,018 of OZ243042.1, forward strand.
CGCCCAACCGGCCCCGGATGCCGGGTCGGTGACCTACGACGGCGTCGCCCTGGGCAACGGCGACTACGCCATCTACGCCCTCCGGGAAGTGCTGCAGGGGAGCGTTGCGGACATCGAAGAATCCCGGCGCGACGGCCTGCACGAGCAGTTGCTGGCGCGCGACGGCGACGGGTTGTATCGGCGGTTGCGGGAGACCATCCGGCAGGACGCGGACGTTTCCATCAACCGCGAGCAGATCGAAAACCCGCCCGGTGCGTATCAGTGAGCGGTTGCGGCGGGCGGTAGCTTGCAGTCCGAAGCGCAAGAAAGGAAGCGGGAATCCACTGTCTTTCCTTACTCCGCTGCCGTCACTCTCGAGCGTTAGTGTCCGTTGTGGGTTAGAGGTGCGCGGGGCGGTGCGCGTGACGCGCATTTGCGGGGGCGCGAGGCGCGGGGTGCGCGTGACGCGCATTGTGGGGGGGAGAGCCCCCCACGCCCCCCTGTGCGGCGCGGGAAAACATCCTGTTTTCAGCGCCGCTGCGCACATCCCTGTGCGCGACAGCCGGCTATCGCCGGGCCGAAAAAGCGGGTTCCCGATACGATGAAAAATATGGTCGCTGGCGCTCCTTATTTTTCTATCGTTCGGGAATGACACCGAGGGTGATTTGTTTTTTCGCGGGGATGACGGCGAGGAAGATTTGCGCTTTTGCGGGTATGACACCGAGAACGTGGCAACAACGCTGCCGTCATTCTCGAGCGTTAGTGTCCGTTGCCGCGTAGCGGCTTACGGACACTTGCGTACTCGGGAATCCAGCGCCACACGAACCACCGGCGGTTTAGTCCCTGGATTCCCGATACGATGAAAAATATGGTCGCTGGCGCTCCCTATTTTTCTATCGTTCGGGAATGACACCGAGGGTGATTTGTTTTTTCGCGGGGATGACACCGAAGGCAATTTGCACTTTGCGGATATGACCCCGAGAACGTGGCAACAACCCTGTCGTCATTCCCGAGCGTTAGTGTCCGTTGCCGCGTTGTTTGCGGCTTACGGACACTTGGCGCTCTCGGGAATCCAGTGCGATTTAGAAACGTAGCGTGCCGGTCAGGCGGATGTTATGCCCGATGTTGTCGTCATCACGCTCGGTGCGTTCGCCGGTCAACTCCAATCGCAAGCCGCGTTTGCTCCATTTGCCGAGGGCGTTGGAGAAGTCCATTCCCATCTTTTGACTGCGACCGTCTGCTGTCCAAGCGGGTTCCAGGGTGAAGGTAATTCCACGGCCTTGCACTCCGGAGTCCAGCCGCGCCTGCAAACTGGCCTCCCATTCTTCGTAGTCCTCCGCCTCATGCGCCACCAGAAAACTGGTTTTTCCCTGCACGCTCAAACCATTCACCGGGTTGGTGTAGTTGAAGCCCAATCCCACATCCGCACCACCGCCTTGTTCGGCGTCGCCGTCATCCCAGCGTAGGCCGAGTTCCCAGTTCGGGGTGAATTGGGTGCCGGTGGCGGATGTTTGCCCCGGTACACGGCCTTGTATGGCGGCGCGCAAACGCTGGGCGTTGGCGTCTACCGCCGGCAGGTCGGTCGCCTCATCGGCTTCGGATTCCAGTTCCACGGCGAAGGCGCTGGCCTTCCACGACCATTCGCTGCGTTTGTACGTGGTCAGGTCACCGGATACGCCGAGGGCGATCATCTGCATTTCAATATCCACGTCGGTGGTTTCGTCATCGCCGTCTGTGGCCAGTTCGGCATCGCCTTCGCCGTAGCCGAGCATGGCCCAGGCGGTGGTGGTGTCATTTGCTTGCCATTGGATATAGGGCAGGATGCTGGTGAGGTCGGCGTCGAGGTCGCCTTGGGCTTCGTCGGTGGCGTCGTCGTAGTCCACTTCGCCGCTGGTTTCGGAGATGGCGAGGCCGAGGCGGGTGCCGGTGGGGGTTTGGTAGTCCATGCCGAGGTAGGCTGAGGTTACGTCTCCGTCCAGGTCGAAGTCGTCTTCGGGTTTGCCGTCGAAGTTGGTGGTGGTGGCGCGTGCCCAGAGGCTCCAGCCGGAGGTGGCGGTGGCGTCGTCATTGAGGTTGAAGTGGAACGCGCTTTTCATCAACAGGTCTTTGGCGGACATTGTGGTGGTGTTCGCTGGATTCCCGATACGATGAAAAACATGGTCGCTATCGCTCCCTGTTTTTCTATCGTTCGGGAATGACGGCGTGGGTGTGTTCGGGAATGATGGCGGGGTTTGGGTGGACAGGTCACGACCTGTCCCTACGGCCGCGAGGTCAAACTTGTGGCCGCCGATGGTGAAGTGGCTGGTGTTTGCGCGTCCGGCGGGGGTGGAGAGGTAGTCTTCAAATACGCCTACCGTGCCGGCGGCGAAAGCACCGCCGAAGGCCGCCAGGGTCTTTTGCAGGGCGCGTTCGGAACTGCGGCCTACCTGGACGGTGAGTGTGGCGGTGGCGGTGTTCGGCGGGGTGCTGTTGTCGGAGACGGTGAGGGTGAACGTTAGTCTCGTGCGTTCTTCGGGGGCGGTGAAGGTGGGGGCGGCGGCGGTTGTGTCGGAGAGGGTGACCGGCACTTCGTTGGTGGCGTCCACCGTCCACAGGAAAGTTACGGCCTGGCCTGCCGGGTCGCTGCTGCCGGTGGCGTCCAGGGTGACCATCGCGCCTTCGTCCACGGTCATGCGCGGGCCGCCGGCGAAGACGACTTCCGGCGGGTCATCGGCGATGGTGATGGTGAAAGTCAGGCGGGCGGGGTCGGCGTCGTTGTCGGTGGCGGTGTAGGTGTAGGGTACTGCCCTTTGCTCGGTGGTGGGGGTGGTGCCGCTCAAAACGCGCGTGGTGTCGTCAAAGGTCAGGCCGGTGGGCGGGTCCGGGGTGAGGGTGTAGGTCAAGGTGCCATCGCCGCCGGTGGCTTCCGGCAGGGTGAGGTCGGTGATGGCGGTCTCGGGGAGGTAGGTTTGGTCGGCGATGGTGGTGGCGCCGAAGGTTGGCATGAGGTCGGTGATGGCGATGGTGAAGGACAGGGTGTCGGCGTCGGTGGCCGCTTGGTTGGCGTCTGCGTCGGTGACGGTGTAGGTGTAGGTGGTTGCGGCTTGGCCGGTGGTGGGGGTGCCGTCCAATACGCGGGTGGCGGGGGTGAAGGTCAGGCCGTCTGGCAGGGTTGCGGTGATGGCGTAGGACAAGGTGCCGTTGCCGTCGGTGGCGGTGGGCAGGGTTACGCTGACGGCGGTGCCGGCGGCGTAGGTTTGGGGGGTGATGGTGGTGGTGCCGAAGGTTGGGGTGCGGTCCGAGTCGGTGGCGCCACGGATGGTGATGGTGACCACGGCGGTGGCCGGGGTGGTGCCGTCATCGGCGGCGGTCAGGGTGAAGGTGTCCGTCAGGGTTTCGCCGTCGTTGAGGGCGTCCACGGCGGGGTTGGTGTTGTCGAGGGTGTAGATCCACTGATTTAGTAGCCCGGAGGAATCTTCGGGCCTTGTGGTGAAGGTGCCGTAGGTGGTGGGCATATCGGTTACTTCCACAAGCAGGAGGTTGGTGACGACACCACGCGTGACCTGCACTTCGTCGGAGTCGGACAAGGCACTTCTGCTGCCATCCTCAAAAACCGCGCCGGTGAGCGCGTCGGGGTCGCTTCCCGGGGCGACAATCCTCGTCGGATCGGTGGATCCCTGGATGTTAATGGTGATAGTGGCGGAGTGGGCGCCTCGATTTCCTGCCGGTCCGCTGGTCTGATTGGCCTCTACGGTAAAGGTTTCGGTGAGCGTCTCGCCGTCGTCCAACCCATTCACGGCGGCATTGTCGTTGTTCAGGGTGTAGGTGAAGAGTGCTGTTCTGGTTTGAACAACACCACCAGGAAACATTCGCTGACTCAGTGCGAAATTTCCGTATTGGCCCGGCGTGTCCTCTATCGTGAAAGTGCCCGCCCGTTCATTCGACCCGTTTCCGAGGCGCAAATCGCCAGTCGCCGTATTGGGATCGGCATCCTCGACGACGGTGTACATGAAGTCGGCCTGGCCGAAAGGGAAGATCTGGGCCGAGGCGTGCTGAGCCGGGAGGAGGCTGAGGGCGAGGAGAGTGAGGGCGGAGGCCGTGTTTAGCAGGGCCAGCGGCTGTCGTCGCCGGTGGGGTTGTCCGGCGGATGGTGCGGATGGTCCCGGAGTTTCGCCTTTTGGGCTACGCGCGCCGTCCTGCGGGCGTGGCGTAATCGCGCTCCCGGCAGTCATGGCCGGGCCCCTGATCCGTGATAGGGGGGGGGGGGGGGGCAGGAATGGTCGTTGAGACGCTCAAAGGCGCGGTTTTATGCGGTTTTGGGGTGTTTTTGGTTATGGACGGTGAACGGGGAAACATGATAATCCTCCTGAAAGGGAGTGGCATTGGGTTGGAATTCGCTGGATTGTAGCAAAATTTGGCGGATTATAGCAGAAGTCGGGGGAATGATACCCCCAAAAAGGGGCGGAATATGGCGGGTTTGGGTGCGCGTCACGCGGGTTTTGGTGCGCGTGACGCGCTTTTGCGGGGGGAGATCCCCCCACACCCCCCTTTGCGGCGCGGGGAAACATCCTGTTTCCAGCGCCGCCGCGCGCGTCCCTGCGCACGCCGAAGTTAGCGGCTACGCCGCCGGTTGGACGGCCGCAGAGGTGTAAGGTCGGGCAGTGGAAATTGTAGAAGTTCACTATTTCACTGACAGAATAGCCGGACCAACCCCAACCCAAGAGGTACGACCCATGAGAGACAATACCCGAGACAAAACCCTGTAGCGCATCTATTTGAGCAAATGGCGGTTCGGCAGGGTTACGTTTTGGATAGTGACCAGGTAACCATCTCCCCGGCTCTGAGCGGCACGATCTCCTCGCCGTCGCCCGCCGGGCAGGTGGCCGCCACTTGCCAGGGGGTTTTTTCCAGGGTCAGTTTTTCCGGGTTGCGCGGCAGGCCGTAAAAGTCGGCGCCGTGGTGGCTCGCAAACGCTTCGAGTTTGTCCAGCGACTGCATTCCTTCAAATACTTCGGCGTACAGTTCCAGTGCCGCGTGGGCCGAATAGATGCCGGCGCAGCCGCAGGCGGTCTCTTTGCTGCGCCGGGTGTGGGGCGCGCTGTCGGTGCCCAGGAAGAAGGACGGGTTGGCGCCGGTGGCGGCTTCGAGCAGCGCCAGGCGGTGGCGTTCGCGCTTGAGCACCGGCAGGCAGTAGGCGTGGGGGCGAAGCCCGCCGCGAAACATTTCGTTGCGGCTGTACATCAGGTGATGCGCCGTCAGGGTCGCCGCGACGTTGGCCCCGGCCTGTTTGACGAACGCTACGCCCTGCTCGGTGGTGGCGTGTTCAAGGACGATCCTGAGCTCCGGAATTTCCCGGTGCAGGGGCGCGAGGATTTGCTCGATGAACACCGCCTCGCGGTCGAAAACGTCCACCTGGGGATCGGTCACTTCGCCGTGCACCTGCAAGACCACGCCGTGTTCCGCCATGGCTTCAAGGACGGGCATCACCTTGCTGATTCGGGTTACCCCGGATTCCGAGTTGGTGGTGGCGCCGGCCGGATACAGTTTGAAGGCGATGACGTGGGCCTGGCGCGCCGCATCAAACACCTCTTGGCGGCGGGTGTTGTCGGTCAGGTACAGGGACATCAGCGGGTTGAACGAAGTCTTGGCCGGCAACGCCGCCATAATCTCGGCGCGGTAGTCGAGGGCCTGGGCGGCGGTGACCACGGGCGGCGACAGGTTGGGCATCACCACGGCGCGCCCAAAGCGGGCGGCGGTGTGTTGCACCACGTTCGCCATAATCTCGCCCCGGCGCAGGTGCACGTGCCAGTCGTCGGGCCGGGTGATGGTCAGGTTCATGTTGGTCGTCTTGTTTTCGTCGTCTCGCCCATGCCCGCATTATAGTAGTTAAAACATCTCCATCGGATCGACGTCAATGGACCAGCGCGCGCGCCGGGCTTTCGGATCGTTTTCCATGGACTCGATCCATTCGGACAGCAGCCGGTGCAGCTGGCCGCGGTGGTCGCTGCGCACCATCAGTTGGGCGCGGTAGCGGCCCGCCAGTTTTTCCATGGGGGAGACCACCGCGTCCATAATCCGCACTCGCTCAAAACCGCCGCGCCCGAGCATTTGCTTGCCGACCCCGGCGGCGTGGCGGAGCAACTGCAACGCCGAGGTTTTTTGCGTGGACTCCGCCCGCCACAATGCGATGTGGCTGAACGGCGGGTAATCGGCGGCGCGCCGCTCATCCAGGCAATGGCCGGCGAAACGCTCGTAATCGTGTTGGCGCAGGTATTGCAGGGTGCGGTTGTCCGGGTGCGCGGTCTGGATCAGCACTTCCCCCGGCGCGCGGTCCCGCCCGGCGCGCCCGGACACCTGAATCAATTGCTGGAACAGGTATTCCGGGGCGCGAAAGTCAATGCTGTACAACCCCTGGTCGGAGTTGACCACGCCCACCAGCGTGACCCCGGCAAAATCGTGGCCCTTGGCGATCAACTGGGTTCCGATGATGATGTCCGTGGCGCCACGGCGGATGGCGTCGAGTTCGCGTTCCAGTTGCGCCTGGCCGGTGATGCGGTCACGGTCGAGCCGGGCGATGCGCGCTTCGGGAAATTTTTCCTTGAGGCGGCGCTCCAACCGCTGGGTGCCGGTGCCGGCCAGAAACAGCCCCTCCCCGCAGGCGCCGCACACCATCTCGGCCTTGCCGGCGCGCCCGCAGTGGTGGCAGCGAAACTGCTCGGAGTCGCGGTGATAGGTGAGGCGCGCGTCGCAACGCTCGCAGGCCGCCTGCCAGCCGCAGTGGTGGCACTGGGCGACGGGCGCGAAGCCGCGCCGGTTGAGGAACACGATGGACTGCTCGCCGTTGTCCAGGCGTTGCCGGATGGCGCGCAGCAGGGGCATGGAGAAGCCGTCGGACGGCCGGTGTTGGCGCAGGTCTATGAAGCCGATGCGCGGCAGGGTGGCGGCGCCGGTGCGGTTTTTGAGAACCAGCAGACGGTGGCGGGCGTGGCGGGCGTTGTGGCTGGTTTCCATGGAGGGCGTGGCCGAGCCCAGCACCACCGGGATATTTTCCAAACTGGCGCGCTTTATCGCCAGGTCCCGGGCGTGGTAGCGGAAGCCGTCCTGCTGCTTGTAGGAAATATCGTGTTCCTCGTCCACCACGATCAGGCCGGGGGATTTGAGCGGCGTGAACACCGCCGAGCGGGTGCCGAGCACCGCCAACCCGTGACCCGCCCGCGCCTGCCACCAGGCGCGGTAGCGTTCGCCATCGGACAATCCCGAATGCAGCACGCACACCCCCCCGAGCCGCGCCCGCACGCGGGACACCAGCTGCGGCGTAAGGGCGATCTCCGGCACCAGTATCAGCGCCTGTTTGCCGTGGGCGATGCAACGCTCGGCGGCTTCCAGGTAGACCTCGGTTTTGCCGCTGCCGGTGATGCCGTGCAACAGGAATGAAGCGAAGCGCCCGGCGCCCTTTCCCGTGTCGGCGGCGGCGGCGATGGCGTCCGCCGCTTCCCGCTGCTGCGGATTCAGTTCAAGGGCGGGAGCGGGGCAAGCCGGGGGCGCGGCGGCGGCTGACGAGGAAGCGAACGCCGGGCGCAAGGCGGTTTCAATCAGGCCCTTTTCCCGCAGCCGCCGCAGCGCGTCGCCGCTGCCGGGAAACTGCTTGCCGAGCGCGGCGCCGTCCACCCAGCCGCCGCCGGCGAGGTGGCGGTAGATGCGCGCTTGCAGGGGCGCCCGGCTGAGCGCGTGCGGGGGATTTTCCAAGGACTCGCCGGGCGCGGGCGGTTCGCCGAGGGCGCGTATAAAACGGCTGCGGGTCGGGTCGGCGAGGGGCCTGCCTTTACGCAGGGCCGCCGGCAGGGCGGTTTGCAGCACCTCGCCCGGCGGGTGATGGTAATAGCGCGTGGCCCAGGTCAGCAGTTCCAGCAGGCTTTCGCCGAACGGGTTGTCGGCATCCAGCACCTCGCCGATGGCTTTCAGGGGGCGCGCCTCGCGGGGCGGGTGGTTGGAAACCACGACGCCGATGGCCGTGCGCTTGCCAAAGGGCACCCGCACCCGCACCCCCGGCGGCAGCGGGCCGCCCTCCGAGCGATAGTCGAACAACCGCCGCAGCGGCACCGGGACGGCGACCTGCACAACATGGCGTCGCTCAGCGGGCATCGGGCCGGCGGGGGCAAGGGGCGGCGGAGGCGGCGGAAGCGGGGTTGCCGGAAGGGCGGAATGTGCGCCATCCGGCGTCGTCGTTGGGGTGGTTGGCGGCGCGTGGGTTACGCACAGAATCTGTGGATAACTCTGTGCATAAAAGCCCCGGGTTTGTTGTCTCAAAATCGTTCCGGGGGTCGCAGCGCACCCTGCCTAAAATTTCACCAAAATCAGGATACGGCAATAAAAACAAAAGGTTATACCTGTAAATTAAGATGTGAAAATAGACATGAATGCTAAAGTGAACGAAAACTAACGGCCCCGCCACGGCTGTGAATAACTTCACCGACCACGGCCCCCAAACGCCGTCATGGGGCTGCGAAAAATTGCTTAATCAAGCAGTTAGCCGGTTTTGTTTTGGGGATTATCCACTTGATTCATTATGGTTCGCGTTGTGCGTGGCCACCGCCTTCACCACCACCACCACCGAAAGCAATCACACGACGTCCTCCACCGCCACCGAGAAATTGCCGGATTTTCGCTCGGCGAAGTAGCGTTCCAGGGTCCGGCGGATCACCCGGAAGGCGATGTCGTCCCACGGGATTTGCCGCTCTTCAAACAACCGCACTTCCAGACTTTCGGCCCCCGCCGCGAAACGGTCTTCGCCGGTGAGTTGCGCCAGGAACATCACGTACACCTGGTTGGCCCCGGGCAAGTTGTAGATGCCGTAGAGGGTTTGTTCGGCGATCTCGGCGCAGGCTTCCTCCATGGTTTCCCGCGCCGCGCCGTGCTGGATGGTCTCGCCGTTTTCCATGAAACCGGCGGGCAGCGTCCACAACCCCCGGCGCGGCTCGATGGCCCGCCGGCACAACAGGATCCGCTCTTCCCAAACCGGGATGCAGCCGCACACCACCTTGGGGTTCTGGTAGTGTATCCGCCCGCAGGCATCGCACACGTGGCGGTCGCGGTTGTCCCCCGCCGGCGTCAGCAGCGAGACGTTTTCGCCGCAGTGGTTGCAGTAGTTGATCGGAATGTGCTGGCCCATGCGCGTATCATAGCGGTTCCCGGTGGTCGGTAACATCCCTAACCGCCCCCCTCCAACGTCTGCGCCAACGCCGACGCCAGCCCGAAAAAAACCACCGCGCCGAACCAGTTGTTGTTGAGGAAGGCGCGCAGGCACCGCTCGCGGTCGCGGTCTTTGCACAGGTATTGCTGCCAGCCGGCGAACACCAGCGCCACGGCGAGGCCGGCGTAAAAAAGCCAGGACAAGCCGCGCTGCCAGCCGGTCAATGCCAGCAGCCCCAGGCAGATCAGGTGCAGCAGGCCGACCATGCGGTTGTCGTAACGGCCAAACAGGATGGCGGTTGACTTGACCCCGATGCGCAGGTCGTCGTCGCGGTCGGCCATGGCGTACTGGGTGTCGTAGGCGACGACCCACGCGAAGTTGGCGGCGAACAACCACCACGCTTCCGCCGGTAGCCAACCGCCTGCTTCGCCTGCGCCACCTGCCTCGGTTGCGCCGAGGGCGGCGTAGGCCATCGGTATCCCCCAGGAGAAGGCGACGCCGAGCGCCAGTTGCGGCAGGTGGGTGAAGCGCTTGGTGAACGGATAGAGGGCGGCGATGGCGACCGCGAACAGGGACAATATTTGGGCGTGGCGGTTCAGTTGCAACACCAGCGCCAGCGCCAACGCCAGCAGCAGCGCGAGGGCGCCGAACGCTTGGTGCACCGACAGTTCGCCGCTGGCCAGCGGGCGGTCGCGGGTGCGCGTAACCTGTGGGTCAATGTGGCGGTCGGCGTAGTCGTTGATGACGCAGCCGGCGGCGCGCATGACGAAAGTGCCGGCGATGAAGATCGCGACGATGACGGCATCCGGCCGCCCGTCCGCCGCCAGCCACAACGCCCACAGGGTCGGCCACAACAGCAGGAACGCGCCGATGGGCCGGTCAAAGCGCGTCAGCCGGAGATAGGCGTTCAAGGCGGTTGTGCGGGGCGTGTTCATACTTCGGCGTAGGATTCGCGGACGCTGAGCCAGCGTTCGATGATGGCGTGGACGGCTTCGGGGTGCCGGGCTTGCAGCAGTTGGGCGATGCGTTCGATTTTCGGCAGCAGCGCGCGGTCACGGGAGAGGTTGGCGACCTTCATTTGCTGCAAGCCGGTCTGCCGGGTGCCGAGCAGTTCCCCCGGCCCGCGCTGCTCCAAGTCCTTGTTGGCGATCACGAACCCGTCGTTGGTGTCGCGCAAAATGCCGAGGCGCTGTTTGGCGGATTTTCCGAGCGGCGGTTGGTACATCAACACGCACGCCGCTTGCGCCTTGCCACGCCCGACGCGCCCGCGCAGTTGGTGCAGTTGCGCGAGCCCGAGGCGTTCGGCGTTCTCTATGATCATGAGGCTCGCCGACGGCACGTCCACGCCCACTTCGATGACCGTGGTGGCCACCAGCAGGTCAACATCGCCACGGTGAAAGCGCGCCATGACCCCTTCCTTGTCGGCCGCCTTCATGCGCCCGTGAATCAGTTCCATGCGGACTTCGGGTAGCAGCCGGCCCAACGCCTCGCGGGTTTCGGTGGCCGCTTGCGCTTGCAACTTGTCCGACTCCTCGATCAGGGGGCATACCCAGTAGGCTTGCTGACCGGCCCGGCAAATGCCGCGAATGCGCTCGGCGACTTCGCCCCGGCGGCTGTTGGGCAGCACCACGGTCTGCACCGGCTTGCGGCCCGGCGGCAGCTCGTCAATGCTGGAGACGTCGAGGTCGGCGTAGAAAATCATCGCCAGCGAGCGCGGGATCGGCGTCGCGCTCATGATGAGTTGGTGGGGAACGAGGGCGTTGGTTGCGCCGCTTTCGTTGTCGTTGTCGTTGATGTCACCGCCGCCCTTGTTGCGCAACGCCAAACGCTGGTCAACGCCGAAGCGGTGCTGCTCGTCAATGATCATCAGGCCGAGGCGGTGAAACGCCACCTGCTGCTGGAACAACGCATGGGTGCCGACCACCATCTTCGATTCCCCCGTGGCAATGCGCCGCAGCGCCTCGGCGCGGGCCGCCGCCGGCATTCTTCCGGTCAGCCATTCCACCGCGAGCGCGGTGTCGAGCCGCTCAAACCAGCCGTCAAAAGTCTTGCGATGCTGCTCGGACAGCAACTCCGTGGGCGCCATCAGCGCCGCCTGATACCCGGCGTCAATGGCGGCAAGCGCCGCCGCCGCCGCCACCACGGTTTTGCCGGAGCCCACGTCGCCCTGAATCAGGCGCATCGCCGGGGCCGGGGTTTTGAGGTCGGCAAAAATTTCCGCGATCACCCGCCGCTGGGCGGCGGTCAGGTCAAAGCCGAGGTGCGCCTTGAGTTGCGCCCAGCGCCCGCCGCCGGTGTTGAAGGGCGGCGCGTTGCGCGCCTTGTGTTTTGCCCGCAGGCGGCTCAACGCCAGATGATGGGCGAGCAACTCTTCCACCGCCAGCCGCTGCTGGGCGGGGTGGACGCCGGCCACCAGCGCCTCGGTGTCGGTTTCCGGCGGCGGGTGGTGCGCGGTTTGCAGCGCCTCGGTGAGGGGCATCAGGCCGAACCGCTCCCGCACTTCCGCCGGCAAACATTCCGCCAGACCGCTCAACTCCCCGGCCATCGCCTGCTTGACCAGGTTGCGGATCAGCGCCGCTCCCACCCCCTCGGTGGCCGGATAGATGGGCGTCAGCGCGGTTTCGGTCACGGTGTCCGGGCGCTCGCGGTGGAGCCGGTATTCGGGGTGAACCATCTCCAACGCCCCGCGGCTGCGTCCCTGGCGAACCTCGCCGTAACAATGGATCCAGGTTTCGGGCTGGAAGCCGCGCTGCTGGGCGGCGCTGAAATGAAAAAAGCGCAGCGTCAGCGTGCCGCTAAGGTCGCACATTCGCACCAGCAAACTGCGGCGGCGGCCGTACTGCACGTCGGCCATTTCCACGCGCCCCAACACCACCGCTTCGCGCCCCGGCTGCAAGCCGCCGATGGCGGACAGCCGGGTGCGGTCCTGGTAGCGGTACGGCAGGTGGAAGAGCAAATCCCGCGGGTGGCGGATGCCGATCCGCTCCAGCCGTGCCGCCAGCCGCGGGCCTACTCCGCTGAGCCGTTGCAGGGGATGTGGTGGTTCGGCGTTCAGGATGGAGTATTGCCGGGCGGCAGGGTGGCCGGCTCAGCCGCCGATGACCAGAACGGCTTCGATCTCGATGGGCGCGCCCTTGGGCAGCGATGCCACGCCGACCGCCGCACGGGCCGGATACGGTTCCTGAAAATAGCGCGCCATGACCTCGTTCACGGTGGCGAAGTTGGCGAGGTCGGTCATGGAAATGTTGACCTTGACCGCGTCATCCAACCCGCCGCCGGCGGCCTCGGCCACCGCCGCGAGATTTTTGAAGGCTTGATGGGCGGCGGCCTCAAAGGTTTGATCAACGACCTCCATGGTGTCCGGGTCGAGGGGTATCTGCCCGGAAATATAGACCGTGCCGCCGGCCCTGACCGCCTGGGAATAGGCACCGATGGCACCGGGTGCGCGGGTGGTATGGATGATTTCTCTGCTGCTCATGGGCGGATCCGCGATGGTTGCGTGGTTGGTGGTTGGCAAGCGCCCATTACATCATACTCGCGGGTAATTTTCCCGCTTCCTTCCAATCGGCACACTCGCATACCATCAGGTTGGCGGCTTGCGGCGGGGCGCGGGGCGCAAATGCGCGTCACGCGCAACCCCACCCCCGCGCAAGCGGCTCGGACACTTGCGTACTCGGGAATCCAGCGTCATTTGGCGCAATTTGTTGCGTAATGTGAACGATTGTTGCGAAATATAAACAAACTGGATGACCAAATTCCTTGATTTGACTTTTTCGGTCAGTTTTATGTCATTTTGCCGTTGCAATTGCTATCCGGGTTTGGGTAAAATCGCGCTCCATTTTTTGCGTTCGGGTTCGGGACGCCGGGATGATCGTGGGGGGAACGGCCAAATCGTTGTAATCAAGGCTGTTTCCCGCATACCGAGAGGTTGGCCCGCATAGCTCAGTTGGCCAGAGCAGCTGATTTGTAGATGATTGCACCTTTGCGGGGAAACCCGTGAAGTGGAGGTGGCTAAAACGGGGAAACCTTCCTTGATTCGGGTCGGGTGGCAGGTTGTCATGATGTGCGGCCCGCCGGTTTCAAGATGGCAATCCCGTGCTACCCCCGGCGGTGTTCGGCGTTGATTCGCCTGCCGGGGGGAGTGTAGAGACTTTACACCACCCACCTGGGTCGCCTGGCCATCGCTTTGTGCTTTGCGGGCCGGCGATACGGTGAAGAGAAAGTCCGGACTCCAAACCCCGGTTGGCCGGGGGCCGTGAAAACGGTGGCGGGTGAGAATCAGCAGGTCGTGGGTTCGAATCCCTCTGCGGGCTCCATTTTGCGGGATGTATTCAGCGTTGACAAAACACTGAAATCAGGCGAAAATTTACCGTTTGTTTGATGTTCGGCTTGATGTTTGCTCGATTTTTACCGGAGGGGTTCCCGAGCGGTCAAAGGGGGCAGACTGTAAATCTGCTGGCTCAGCCTTCGGAGGTTCGAATCCTCCCCCCTCCACCATGGTTACAGGAGCGGTGGGCGGGGGCGATGAAGCGATGAAAGTTGAGAGGCGGCGCGACGCGGGTGTAGTTCAACGGCTAGAACCTCAGCCTTCCAAGCTGATGATGTGGGTTCGATTCCCATCACCCGCTCCAGCGGGTCGGCGGGTCGGTGGGTCGGTGGTGGGGCCGGGGGCGTAGCGACATAGCAACGCCCACATAGCTCAGTCGGTAGAGCACTTCCTTGGTAAGGAAGAGGTCACCGGTTCAAATCCGGTTGTGGGCTCCAGTCGCTGCCGGTTCGCCGGTTAGCCGGAGTGAGGTTGAACAGTTGTTGGCGGTCAGTCCATGCGCGGATTGGCGAATGAGTTACGCGATTTTCAAGAGAATGTAGAGCAATGTCCAAAGAGAAATTCGAAAGAACCAAGCCCCACGTAAACGTGGGCACCATAGGCCACGTGGATCACGGCAAGACTACGTTGACGGCGGCGTTGACGCGGGTGTTGTCGGGCAAGTACGGCGGCGAGAGCAAAGCGTTTGACGAGATAGACAACGCCCCGGAAGAGCGCGAGCGCGGCATCACCATTGCCACCGCGCACGTTGAATACGAGACCGCGAACCGCCACTACGCGCACGTGGACTGCCCCGGTCACGCCGATTATGTCAAGAACATGATCACCGGCGCGGCGCAGATGGACGGTGCGGTTCTGGTGGTCAGCGCCGCCGACGGCCCGATGCCGCAGACCCGCGAGCACATATTGCTGGCGCGCCAGGTGGGGGTTCCGTACATCGTCGTGTACCTGAACAAGGCGGATATGGTGGACGACGCCGAGTTGCTGGAGTTGGTGGAGATGGAAGTGCGGGAGTTGCTGGACAGCTACGAGTTTCCCGGCGACGCCACGCCGATCATCACCGGCAGCGCCTTGAAAGCCCTGGAAGGCGACACATCAGACATGGGGGAAGGCTCCATCCTGAAACTCGCCGAGGCCCTGGACAGCTACATCCCGGAGCCGGAACGCGCCGTGGACGGTGATTTTTTGATGCCGGTGGAGGATGTATTTTCCATTTCCGGGCGCGGCACCGTAGTAACCGGCCGCATTGAACGGGGCGTGGTCAAGGTAGGCGAAGAGTTGTCCATCATCGGCATCCACGACACCGGCAACACCACGTGCACGGGGGTTGAGATGTTCCGCAAGTTGCTGGACGAGGGCCGCGCCGGCGACAACGTAGGGATTCTGTTGCGCGGCACCAAGCGCGAGCAAGTGGAGCGCGGTCAGGTGCTGGCCAAGCCGGGCAGCATCACGCCGCACACCAAGTTTGAGGCCGAGGTGTACATATTGGGCAAAGAAGAAGGAGGCCGGCACACGCCGTTTTTCAACGGCTACCGCCCGCAGTTTTACTTTCGCACCACGGACGTAACCGGAGCGGTGGAGTTGCCGAAGGAGGTGGAGATGGTGATGCCCGGCGACAATGTGAGCATGACCACGGAGTTGATTGCGCCGATAGCGATGGAGGAGGGATTGCGCTTTGCGATCCGCGAAGGCGGACGCACGGTGGGGGCCGGGGTGGTCTCTAAAATTCTGGCGTGAATGGCGAGAAGCAACCGCCCGAAAGTTCCGGTAGTTTTGTTTGGGCAATTTTGTTTGGGCAGCTTTGGTTTGGGCAGTATTGTTTTGCCCGGTTCCGGGGAATGCCGGACCCAAAGCACAAAGTACAGGCCAGTAGCTCAATTGGCAGAGCGGCGGTCTCCAAAACCGCAGGTTGGGGGTTCGATTCCCTCCTGGCCTGCCAAGCATGAATCAACCTGAGGTTTTGCAGTCATAGACAAGATCAAACTAGTGCTCGCCGGGCTGGTGATCGCCGCCTCGGTGGCGGTCTATTACCAGTTCAGCGACTGGCTGCAGGTTGCGCGGGTCGGCACGGTGATCGCCGGCGTGTTGATCGCCGGGGCGGTAATCCTGACCACCGAAGCGGGCCGGGCGGCGGTGGTGTTCGCCAGGGGCGCGAACGTCGAACGCCAGAAAATGGTGTGGCCGGGCCGCCGCGAAGCGATGCAGGTGACCGGTTTGGTGATCATCATGGTGATCTTGTTCGGGCTGTATTTGTGGCTGCTGGATTCGCTGTCGTTCTACGGCATCTACGACCTGATTCTTGGGCTGAAGGGCGCTTGAGGCAAGCGATTATGAGCACACAAACCGCAAAGACCGATGCCGCCGATGCAACCGACGACCAACCGGACAAACGCTGGTACGTAATCCAGGCGTATTCCGGGTACGAGAAGAACGTGCAGAAAGCCCTGCGCGAGTACATTGACCGTAGCGGTATGCAGGGGTATTTCGGCGAAATCATGGTGCCCACCGAAGAAGTGGTGGAAATGAAGGGCGGCCAGAAGCGCACCAGCGAGCGTAAATTTTTTCCCGGTTACGTGCTGATACAAATGCGCCTGACCGACGAAACCTGGCACTTGGTCAAGAGCGTGCCGAGGGTCGCGGGGTTCATCGGCGGCACCGAAAATCGCCCGATGCCGATCACCGACCGCGAAGCCGAGGAAATCATCCAGCAGGTTTCGGACAGCGTGGACAAGCCGAAGATGAAGTTCACCTTCGCCCCCGGCGAGTTGGTGCGGATTATTGACGGGCCGTTCGCGGAGTTCAACGGCACCGTGGAGGACGTCAATTTCGAGAAAGCGAAACTGCGCGTCTCGGTCACCATCCTCGGGCGTTCGACGCCCGTGGAGTTGGATTTTATTCACGTTGCCAAGGGCTGAGCGATCCGCCCAACCGCACATCAGAGCAATCACGATTCATCATCAGGGGAGCCGAGGGGCGCGCAACGAGCCCGGCGTTTGCACCCGCTAAGGAGTAATCATGGCCAAGAAAATAGACGCATACATCAAACTGCAAGTGCCCGCCGGGGACGCCAAGCCGAGCCCGCCGGTGGGGCCGGCCCTGGGGCAGCACGGCGTGAACATCATGGAGTTCTGCAAGGCGTTCAACGCCGAGACCGCGGATCTTGAAAAGGGCCTGCCAATCCCGGTGGTGATCACGGTGTACGCCGACAAGAGCTTCACCTACCTCCGCAAAACCCCGCCGGCTTCGGTGCTGCTCAAAAAAGCCGCGGGCGTGGACAAGGGCAGCGGCACCCCCAACCGCGACAAGGTGGGCAAGGTGACCCGTGCGCAACTTGAGGAAATCGCCAAGACCAAGGAGGCCGACCTGAACGCCTATCAACTGGACCGCGCGGTGCGCATCATCGCCGGCAGCGCGCGCAGTATGGGCATCGAAACCGAGGGCGTGTAGTCATGGCCGAAGCACAAATCAGCACGACCGGCACAACCGGCATCGGCACACAAACCGCAACCGGCGCCGGCAAACGAATGCGCGCCGCGCTTGCCAAAGTGGACCGCGAAAAACTGTATCCGCTCGACGAGGCGCTGTCGCTGGTCAAGGAGCTGGCCTCGGTGAAGTTCGATGAGTCCGTGGACGCGGCGGTCAACCTCGGGGTGAACGCGCGCAAGTCCGACCAGAACGTTCGCGGCGCCACGGTGCTGCCGAAGGGCACCGGCAAAACCGTGCGGGTCGCAGTGTTCGCCGACGGCGACAACGCCGAAGCGGCGCGCGCTGCGGGCGCCGATTTGGTGGGCCTTGAAGACCTCGCGGAAAACGTCAAGCAGGGGCGCATCGAGTTTGACCTGTGCATCGCCACCCCGGACGCCATGCGCGTGGTCGGGCAGCTCGGGCAGGTGCTCGGGCCGCGCGGCCTGATGCCGAACCCCAAGGTCGGCACCGTGACCGCCGACGTCGCCAAAGCGGTGCGCGACGCCAAGTCCGGGCAGGTGCAGTACCGCATAGACAAGGCCGGGCTGATTCACTGCCCGATCGGCAAGGCTTCTTTCGCGCCGGCAGATCTGGCGGAGAACCTGAACGCGCTGCTGGCGGCGTTGATCAAATCAAAACCCGCCTCGTCCAAGGGGCAGTACATTCGCCGCGTGGCGTTGTCCAGCACCATGGGCCCCGGCGTGCGGGTGGAGCGCGGCAGTATTGCCGCGATTCGGTAAAAGTTTTCGAAAAGTTTTTTTGAAGTTCGTTTTGGGGTTTCCCTGAATGGCTGTCGCAGCGTTATCAGCGCGAGGGGAAATTGTCAAAGACCGCGGGTGAGCCTGACCACTAAATTTAGTAGTCAAGTTCTTAAACGTCCCGGCGCTAAAAGTTTTTTTTAGTGCCAGGCAGCCGGCGCAGACGGCGATTCGGGTCCGGGCATCCGCCCGGAGCGGGACGCCATTTTTCAGTGGAGAGGTGTGGTATGAGTCTGAGTCTCAGTCAGAAAAAGGCCGTGGTCAGCGAGGTGTCCGAGGCGATCGCTTCGGCCCGGGCCGGCGTGCTGGCCGAGTATCGCGGGTTGAGCGTCGCGCAGCTGAGCGCTTTGCGCGGTGAAGCGAACCGTCAGGGCGTGTGGATCAGGGTGGTCAAAAACAGCCTTGCGCGGCGCGTCATCGAAGGTTCCGACTTTGCGTGTTTGAGCGAACATTTCACCGGCCCGGTGATTTTTTCCGCGTCCGAAGATCCGGTCGCGGTGGCGCGGGTGATGGCCGGGTTCGCCCAAGCCAACGACGATCTCAAGATTACCGCGGGCGTGATGAACGGCGCGCTGATGGATGCCGGCGTCATCGGCGGTCTGGCAAAACTGCCGGGGCGCGATGAACTCATCGCCCAGTTGGTGGGCGTGATGGCGGCGCCGATGCGCAAACTGGCGGCGACCCTCAACGAGATACCGTCGCGCTTCGTTCGCACCACCGCGGCGCTCGCGGAGTCGAAGGAAGCGGCCTGACTTTGTTCGTTCATCGTTCCGTACGCACCGGAGTCCACTGAAATTTAATTTTTTTTATTCATGTTTTACAGTATCAGGAGAAACCAACCATGACTTTAAGCAAACAAGAAATCCTCGACGGCATCGCCGGGATGTCGGTGCTTGACCTGTCCGAGTTAATCAAGGACATGGAAGAGAAATTCGGCGTCTCCGCGTCCGCGGCGGTTGCCGTTGCCGCGGCGCCCGGAGCCGCCGCCGGCGCCGTTGAGGCCGCCGAGGAGCAAACCGAATTCACCCTGCTGCTGACCGGGTTCGGCGACAAAAAAGTCGCCGTAATCAAGGCGGTGCGCGCCATCACCGGCCTCGGCCTCAAGGAGGCCAAGGACCTCGTGGAAGCCGCGCCGGGCGGCCCGCCGGTCAAGGAGGGCATCAACAAGGAGGAAGCCGAGGGCTTCAAAAAGCAGATCGAGGAAGCCGGCGGCACGGTGGAACTCAAGTAAGCGGTGGCCGGTGGATGGCGCCGGCGCCGGGCTTGAAGCCGTGCGCCCGTGCGCTTGATGCCGGTTTGTATGTGGCGGTTTGTATGTGAATGCGTGTGCGCGGCGGGGCCGGAAGGTTCCGCCGCCCCCATGCAACTGAAGGGCAACCGAAAGGCAACTGACGACGCCCCGCGCGGCTTGACCGCCGGCGGGAGCATTACGGCAACTATGGCGGCGCGATTCGACTAACGAGGCAACAAATGGGCTATTCCTTTACCGAAAAAAAGCGGATTCGAAAGAATTTCAGCAAGCGTTCAGACGACTTTCAGGTGCCGTATCTGCTGGCCACGCAGATAGAATCCTACCACAAGTACCTGCAAGCCGACGTGCCGCCGGACAGGCGCACTGACGTCGGCATCCAGGCCGCTTTCAAGTCGGTGTTTCCCATCGAGAGTTACAACGGCAGCGTGATGCTGGAGTTCGTCAGTTATCAACTGGACAAGCCCCGCTTTGACGTCGCCGAATGTCAGCAGCGCGGGTTGATTTACGCCTGCCCGTTGAACGTGGTAATGCAGCTGGTGATTTTTAACAAAGGCGGCAGCAACCGAAAGATTAAAGAAGTGAAAGATGAGGAAGTCTACCTCGGCGATATGCCGCTCATGACCGACAACGGCACCTTCGTCATCAACGGCACCGAGCGCGTGATCGTCTCCCAACTGCACCGCTCCCCCGGCGTCATCTTCGACCACGACGGCGGCAAAACCCACGCCTCGCGCAAGCTGTTGTTCACCTCGCGGGTCATACCCTACCGCGGCTCGTGGCTCGACCTGGAGTTCGACCCCAAAGATTTGTTGTACGTGCGCATTGACCGCCGCCGCAAACTGCCCGCCACCATCGTGCTGCGCGCCCTCGGCTACACCACCGCCGACATACTCGCGATGTTTTTTGAGAACGACCATATCACCCTCGGCGAAGACAGCTGCTCGATGGAGTTGGTGCCGGAGCGGCTGCGCGGCCAGCAGCTGGAGTTCGACCTGAAACGCCCCAAGGGCAAAGTGATCGTGGAAGCCGAACGGCGCATCACCGCGCGCCACATCGCCGAGTTGAAAAAGGCCGGCATCAAGCGCATCGAAGTGCCCCGGGAGTTTGTCATCGGCCGCACCCTGGCGCGCGACATCGTTGACCTTGAAACCGGCGAACTGTTTTTTGACGCCAACACCGAGATCACCGAACCGGTGCTGGAAAACCTGCGCGAGCGCGGGGTCGGCGAAATCGAGACCATCGTCACCAACGACATTGACTGCGGCGCGTTCCTCTCCGAGACCCTGCGCATTGACCCGACGCGCAACGAAGAACAAGCGCAGGTTGAGATCTACCGCATGATGCGCCCCGGCGAGCCGCCCACCAAGGAAGCCTCGGCGTCGTTGTTCGCCAACCTGTTTTTCAACCCCGAACGCTACGACCTGTCGGCGGTCGGGCGCATGAAGTTCAACCGCCGCCTGAACCGCGAAAGCGAAGAAGGCCCCGGCATTCTGAGCAAGCAGGACATCGTTGACGTGATGAAAAAAATCGTCGCGCTCAAAAACGGCAAGGGGGAAATTGACGACATAGACAACCTCGGCAACCGGCGCGTGCGCTCGGTGGGCGAGTTGGTGGAAAACCAGTTCCGCATCGGGCTGGTGCGCGTTGAGCGTGCGGTCAAGGAGCGGCTGAACCTGGTGGAAAGCGAAAACCTCATGCCCCGGGATTTGATTAACGCCAAGCCGGTGTCCGCCGTGGTCAAGGAATTCTTCGGCTCAAGCCAGCTGTCCCAGTTCATGGACCAGACCAATCCGCTCTCCGAAGTCACCCACAAACGCCGCGTCTCGGCCCTCGGCCCCGGCGGCCTGACCCGCGAACGCGCCGGCTTTGAAGTGCGCGACGTGCACCCCACCCACTACGGCCGGGTATGCCCCATCGAAACCCCGGAAGGCCCCAACATCGGCCTCATCAACTCCCTCGCCTGCTTCGCCCGCACCAATGAATACGGGTTCCTGGAAACCCCCTACCGCAAGGTGGTAAAGAGCAAGATTACCGACCGCGTGGATTATCTGTCCGCCATCGAAGAGCGCGAGTTCATCATCGCCCAGGCCAACGCCACCCTCGACGCCCGCGGCCGCTTCACCAACGAGTTGGTGTCCTGCCGCCACAAGAACGAGTTTTCGCTGTCGTCGCCGGAGCAGATTGACTACGTGGACGTGGCCCCCCAGCAGATCGTTTCGGTGGCCGCCTCGCTGGTGCCGTTCCTTGAACACGACGACGCCAACCGCGCCTTGATGGGTTCCAACATGCAACGCCAGGCGGTGCCCATCATCCGCAGCGAAAAGCCGCTGGTGGGCACCGGCATGGAGCGCACCGTGGCCATAGACTCCGGGGTCACCGTGGTGGCGCGGCGCGGCGGGATGGTGGATTCCGTGGACGCCTCGCGCATCGTGGTGCGCGCCAACGACGACGAGAACATCGAAAACGAACCCGGCGTGGACATCTACAACCTCACCAAATACCAGCGCTCCAACCAGAACACCACCATCAACCAGCGCCCCCTGGTCAAGCTCGGCGACGTCGTCGCCCGCGGCGACGTGCTGGCCGACGGGCCGGCCACCGACATGGGCGAACTGGCCCTCGGGCGCAACGTGCTGATCGCGTTTATGCCGTGGAACGGCTACAACTTCGAGGACTCGATCCTGATATCCGAGCGTTTGGTGAAGGACGACGTGTACACCTCCATCCACATCGAGGAGCTGTCCTGCGTGGCCCGCGACACCAAGCTCGGCTCCGAAGAAATCAGCCGCGACATCCCCAACGTCGGCGAAGGCGCGCTTTCCAAACTGGACGAGTCCGGGATCGTGTACATCGGCGCCAAGGTCCAGCCGGGGGACGTGCTGGTGGGCAAGATCACCCCCAAGGGGGAGACCCAGCTGACCCCCGAAGAGAAACTGCTGCGCGCCATCTTTGGCGAGAAAGCATCCGACGTCAAGGACACCTCGCTGCGCCTGCCGTCGGGCATGAAAGGCATCGTCATTGACGTGCAGGTGTTCACCCGCGAAGGGCTGGAAAAAGACGCCCGCGCCAAATCCAACGACGACGAGGAACTGGCCATGGTGCGCAAGGACCTTGACGACCAGCTGCGAATCGTCGAGGCGGATTCCTTCGCGCGCATCGAAAAACTTCTGCACAACCACGTCGCCGAGGGCGGCCCGAACGACCTCAAGGCCGGGGAGAAGGTGACCAACGACTACCTCGCCGGGCTGACCCAGAAGCAGTGGTTCGAGATTCGCCTGCGCAACGAGCAGGCCAACCACGCCATCGAGAAAATCCGCGACCAGATGGAAACCCAGCGCACGGACTTCGACCGCCGCTACCAGGAGAAGCAGGAAAAAATCCGCATGGGCGACGACCTGCCGCCCGGCGTCTTGAAGATCGTCAAGGTTTTTGTAGCGGTCAAGCGGCGCCTGCAGCCCGGCGATAAAATGGCCGGACGGCACGGCAACAAGGGGGTGATTTCGCGGATCGTGCCGGAGGAAGACATGCCCTACATGGAAAACGGCGCCACCGTGGACATCTGCCTGAACCCCCTCGGCGTGCCGTCGCGGATGAACGTCGGACAGGTGCTGGAGACCCACCTCGGCTGGGCCGCCAAATCCATCGGCGCGCAGATCGGCGAGTTGCTGCGCAAAAAACGCAAGCCCGATCAGATTCGCCGCTTCCTCGGCCGGGTGTACAACGCCGGCGGCAAGAAGGAAGACCTGGACTCGTTTTCCGATGACGAGATTCTGGAGTTGTCGGGCAACTTGCGCGGCGGGGTGCCGATGGCGACGCCGGTGTTCGACGGCGCCCTTGAAAAAGAAATCAAGAACATGCTGAAACTCGCCAAGCTGCCCTCCAGCGGGCAAATCACCTTGTACGACGGGCGCACCGGCGAGGCGTTCGACCGGCCGGTAACTTGCGGCTATATGTACATCCTCAAGTTGAACCACCTCGTGGACGACAAGATGCACGCGCGCTCCACCGGCCCGTACAGCCTCATCACCCAGCAGCCCCTGGGCGGCAAGGCGCAGTTCGGCGGCCAGCGTTTCGGCGAGATGGAAGTGTGGGCGCTGGAGGCTTACGGCGCCGCCTACATCCTCCAGGAGATGCTCACCGTGAAATCCGACGACGTCGTCGGGCGCTCCAAGATATACGAAAACATCATTCGCGGCGACCACGGAATGGACGCCGGCATGCCCGAGTCCTTCAACGTGCTGGTCAAGGAAATCCGCGCGCTCGGCCTCAACATCGAGTGCAAGCCGGATCACACCCCGGTCCAGGCGCTGACATCAACCGAACCCACCGGAGGCGGCATCCAATGAGAGACATTTTCAATCTGTTCAAGCAAAGCGATACGGTTGATGATTTCGACTTCATCCGCGTCAGCATCGCGTCCCCGGAAAAGATACGCTCGTGGTCTTTCGGCGAAGTAAAGAAACCCGAAACCATCAACTACCGCACCTTCAAGCCGGAACGAGACGGCTTGTTCTGCGCCAAACTGTTCGGCCCGGTGAGCGACTACGAATGTTTGTGCGGCAAGTACAAGCGCCTCAAGCACCGCGGCGTAATCTGCGAAAAATGCGGCGTTGAAGTTACGCTATCCAACGTGCGCCGCGACCGCATGGGGCACATTGACCTGGCGGCGCCTTGCGCGCATATCTGGTTTCTGAAGTCGCTGCCGTCGCGCCTCGGCCTGCTGCTCGACATGACCGTGCGCGAACTGGAGCGGGTGTTGTATTTTGAAGCCTACGTGGTCATTGACCCCGGCATGACCGACTTTGCGCGCGGCGATTTGCTAACCGAAGAAAAATACCTGGAAGCCATCGAAACCTACGGCGATGAGTTCGAGGCGCGCATGGGGGCCGAGGCCATCCGCGCGCTGATGAACGCGATTGACCTCAAGGAAGAGGCGGTCATGCTGCGCGAGGCGATGGGCGAGACCAAGTCCGAAACCAAACTCAAACGATACACCAGCCGCCTGAAACTGATGCAGTCGTTCATTGACTCCGGCAACAAGCCGAGTTGGATGATCATGGAAGTGCTGCCGGTGCTGCCGCCGGATTTGCGGCCGCTGGTGCCGCTGGAAGGCGGGCGTTTTGCGACCTCGGACCTGAACGACCTGTACCGCCGCGTGATCAACCGCAACAACCGCCTCAAGCGGCTGCTGGACCTGAACGCCCCGGACCTCATCGTGCGCAACGAAAAGCGCATGCTCCAGGAATCCGTGGACGCGCTGCTTGACAACGGCCGGCGCGGCAAGGCCATCACCGGCGCCAACAAGCGCCAGTTGAAATCCATCTCCGACATGATCAAGGGCAAGCAGGGGCGCTTCCGGCAAAACCTGCTGGGCAAGCGCGTGGACTATTCCGGGCGCTCGGTGATCGTGGTCGGCCCGACCCTGCGGCTGCATCAGTGCGGCCTGCCCAAAAAGATGGCGCTGGAATTGTTCAAGCCGTTTATTTTCAGCAAACTGGAACTGCGCGGCCTCGCCACCACCATCAAGCAGGCCAAAAAGATGGTGGAAATCGAAAGCCCGGAAGTGTGGGACATACTCGAAGAAGTGATCCGCGAGCACCCGGTGATGCTGAACCGCGCGCCGACCCTGCACCGCCTGGGCATTCAGGCGTTTGAGCCGGTGCTCATTGAAGGCAAGGCCATCCAGCTGCACCCGCTGGTGTGCACCCCCTACAACGCCGACTTCGACGGCGACCAGATGGCGGTGCACGTGCCGATGTCCATCGAGGCGCAGCTCGAAGCGCGCTCGTTGATGATGTCCACCAACAACATCCTGTCGCCGGCCAACGGCGAACCGATCATCGTGCCGTCCCAGGACATCGTGCTCGGCCTGTACTACATGACCCGCGAAAACGCCACCGCCACGGGAACCGCAAGCCTGTTCGCCGACATCAACGAAGCGCGCCGCGCCTGGGAGACCAGGCAGGCGCATCTGCACGCGCGGGTCAAGGTGCGGATGCCGGTGAAAGACGACGCCGGCGAACCCACCGGCAAAACGCGGCTGGTGGAGACCACCGTCGGGCGCGCGCTGCTGTCGGAAATTCTGCCCGCGCGGCTGGACTTCTCCCTCATTGACCGGCCGATGAAAAAGAAAACCATCTCCGACCTCATCAACACCTCCTACCGCCAGGTCGGACTCAAGGAGACCGTGATCTTCGCCGACCAGTTGATGTACACCGGCTTCCGCATGGCGGCGTTGTCCGGCATCTCCATCGGCGTGGACGACATGGTAATCCCCGGCAACAAGGCGGACATCCTCAAGGCGGCTGAAAAAGAGGAGAAGGAAATTCTCGACCAGTACAAGAACGGCCTGCTCACCGACGGCGAACGCTACAACAAGGTCATAGACATCTGGTCGCGCACCAACGAGCGGGTCGGGGAATCCATGTTGACCGGGCTCGGCAGCGAGCACGTGGCCAACAGCAAAGGCGAGAAAATCGAGCAGGGATCGTTCAACTCCATTTACATGATGGCGGATTCCGGCGCGCGCGGTTCCCACGCCCAGATTCGCCAGCTGGCGGGCATGCGCGGCTTGATGGCCAAGTCGGACGGCTCGATGATCGAAATCCCCATCACCGCCAATTTCCGCGAAGGGCTGAATGTATTGCAGTACTTCATCTCCACCTACGGCGCGCGCAAGGGGCTGACCGACACCGCCCTCAAGACCGCCAACGCCGGCTACATGACGCGCCGCCTGGTGGACGTGTGCCAGAACCTGGTGGTAACCGAAGAAGACTGCGGCACCACCCAGGGACTGCGCCGCGAAGCCCAGGTGCAGGGCGGCGAAGTGGTGGTTCCCCTGAAAGACCGCCTGCTTGGCCGTTTCAGCGTTGAGAACATCGTTGATCCGGACAGCGGCAAAACGCTGGTTACCCGCGAGCAGGTGCTCGACGAGCAGTTGGTGGAAGTGGTTGAGCAGGCCAACATCTACGAGGTCAACGTGCGCTCGGCGGTCACCTGCGAAACCCGTTTGGGGGTGTGCGCCAGGTGCTACGGCCGCGACCTCGGGCGCGGGCACGTCATCAACATCGGCGAAGCGGTGGGCATCATCGCCGCGCAGTCCATCGGCGAGCCGGGCACGCAGCTGACCCTGCGCACCTTCCACCTCGGCGGCGCCGGCGGAAGTGATGAGAACGAAGCAAAGGCGGAGCAAGAAGGCTATTTCAGCCTTGAACAAGACGCGCGCACTTTCACCAAAGGCGGCAGTCGCTTTCTCCTTTCAAGGAAAGCGAGTATCTATGTGAAAGGCAAGAACGGGCGCGTTCTTTCCGATTACCGCGTAACGGTTGGCGCGGAGATTTTTGCCAATGACAACGCCGAAGTTAAAAAAGGAGATTTGCTCGCCAAATGGGATCCTAACCTGGAGCCGCTCTTCACCGAGCACGACGGTATTGTGCATTATGAGCACGTGGTTGAAGGGGCGTCTCTGAGCAGGGTAACCGACAAAGATACCGGCGTCGACACCAAGAAAATTGTGCAATACAACAATGCGCGCGGAATACAGAACCGGCTGACCGCCGCGGGGCCCTTGACGCAGGAGGATAAGAAACTCCTTAAAGAGGTGAATGCCGTAGTAACGAAGTGGAAAGAGGATATTCAAAAGGCGGAAAGCGTGTGCGTGAAGGCGGAACAGGACGTAGAGAACGCCAAAGAGGATGAAAACCAGGCTGATCATGCCTTGCGAGAGGGGGCGACCGGTGAACTGAGAATAGAAGCGCAAAAACAGTTGCGCGAGGCCGCGGATCGAGCGAAAAAGGCAAAGACCAGGCTGGACGACAAGAGAAGACTTCTTGAAAGAGCAAAATACAACACCCCGACCTATTCTCTGCGCCCGCATATCAGCATTAGCGATAAAAACGGCAAAGAACTGAAGCGCTATCCTCTGCCGCTCAGCTCGCAATCAAAGATCTCGGAACTAAGGGTGGATAAAGGGCAGGAAGTAACCACCGGTGTTCCCCTGGCGCGTTTGCGCTCGCAGCGCAAAAGTCATGACATTATCGGCGGCATGCCGCGGGTCGTCGAACTGTTCGAGGCGCGCAAGCCGAGGGAGCCGGCGATACTCGCGCATGCCTCCGGCATCGTCTCGTTCGGCAAAGAAACCAAGAGCAAAAACCGCCTTCAGATTACCGGCGAGGACGGCGAAGTCGTCAGCGTATTAATCCCGAAAGACCGGGACATCATCCTGGCCGAAGGCCAGACCGTTGAGCGCGGCGAAGTGGCGGTGGACGGCGACTCGCCGCTGGCCGGCGACATCCTTGAATATCGCGGGGTGGAGGCGCTCGCCGAGCATATCGTTACCGAAGTGCAACGCGTCTATCAACTGCAAGGCGTCAAGATCAACGACAAGCACATTGAGGTCATCGTCCGGCAGATGCTGCGCAAGGTGAAAATCATTGATGCGGGCGACAGCGATTACCTGCGCGGCGAGCAGGTGGAAAAATCTGCATTACTGGATGCGAACGACCGCCTCGCCGCAGAGGGCAAGCAGCCCGCCACCTCGGAACCGGTGCTGCTCGGCATCACCAAAGCCTCGCTGACCACCGAATCCTTCATCTCGGCGGCGTCCTTCCAGGAAACCACCCGCGTGCTGACCGAAGCCTCGGTGAACGGCAAGACCGACTTCTTGCGCGGCCTCAAGGAAAACGTCATCGTTGGCCGCCTGATCCCCGCCGGCACCGGCCTGGCGTTCCACCAGGAACGCAAGCGCAACCGCATCGAAACCCTGCAAAAAGACCAGGAACTGGCGGGGCTGCTGAACGCCGTAGACGGCGAATCCGAAAGCGCCCCACCGGATGCGGATGCCGCCGTTGGTGAGGCGGAGAATGTTTTGGCTGCTGAGTAAATAATCCGGTCGCGAGGGCGCGGGGCGCGGGGCGCGGGGTTGCGCGTGACGCGCGTTGTGGGGGGGATGCCCCCCACGCCCCCCTTTGCGGCGCGGGGAAACATCCTGTTTCCAGTGCCGCCGTGCGCGTCCCTGCGCACGTCGAAGTCAGCGGCTATCGCCGCCGGTTGGACGGCCGCAGAGGTGTGAAGACGGGCGGAGAACAATTATGCTTGGTCGTTTCTTTTGCGCTGCCTTTGTCTTTCCTTACGCCCTCGGTGTCATTCCCGAACGATAGAAAAACAAGGAACGCCAGCGACCATGTTTTTCATCGTATCGGGAATCCAGTTTTTTTGGCCCGGCGATAGCCGGACTGCCGGCGTTCAACCGGTCGTTTTCTTTTTCGCGGTTTTTTTCTTGCGCGACGCGGCGTCTTTCTCGCGCGCGGCAAATTCGAAGCCCAGTTTGCCGGACTTGTCGCTCAAGTCCATCGTCAGGTGCGCGGCAAACTTGCGGTTGTTTTTCTTTGACACGAAGCCCTGCAGCAAGTCGGTCCTGCCTTTGGCGAGCAACTGCCGTACTTCGTCCGCTTCAATGGGGCGGCGCAGAATGTGGCGGCCGATTCTGAAGTCGCAGTCCGGTTTGTCGCCCAGTTCGTTGGTGCAGGGGTAGCGATTCGGCGTATCCAGCACCGCCGCGCCGCACTTGGGGCAGGCGCCGAGTTGCTCGCAATCCTGCGGGTTGATGTCTTCATCGGAGACGTCGTCGCCGAAATCAAAAACCACGGTGAAGTCGTCTTTGATGACCAACTCCGCGGAAAACTCCCGCCCGAGTCGGCTGCGAAAACCGTTGAGCGGGCCGAGGCGCTTGTCGCGCAGCAGGGTCGTCGCTTCGGCGGGGGATAACTCGCGCCCGGACTTGGACTTCCACACCGCGAAATCGCAGTTCTCGCAAACAAACTTGCGGTAGTTCTCGCGCACCTTGCCGGCGCCGCACTGGGGGCAGGGCGCGTCCAGCGCCACGTATTCGCCGTCAATCCGGTCCACGTCACAGTCGCGCGCGGCGCTCACGATGCCTTTGGTCATTTCGCGGATGTGGCGCATGAACTCGTCGGAAGAAAACTCGTCGCTTTCGATTTGCTTGAGTTTCTTTTCCCACTCTCCGGTTAACTCAGCCTTGGTCAGTTCGTGAATCCGCAGCGCGCGCAACAGCCTGAGCAACGTCGTGGCCTTGGGCATCGGCACCAGTTCGCGGCCGTCGCGCAGGATGTAGTTGACCCGGATCAATTCTTCAATGATGGAGGCGCGCGTCGCGGGCGTGCCGAGGCCGCGCCCCTGCATCGCCTCGCGCAACTCGCCGTCCTCCATCAGTTTGCCGGCGCCCTCCATCGCGGACAACAACGTCGCCTCGCTGTAACGCGGCGGCGGTTTGGTTTGCTTGCTCTCCATTTCCATCTCGACCGTGGCGGCGCGCTCCGAGTCGCCGGCCTCCACCGCGAGCGGCGGCAGCGTCTCGCTGCTTTCCTTGCGCCCCATCACCCGCATCCAGCCGCCGTCAATCAGCACCTTTCCTTTGGTCTCAAAGGTCTCGGCCTCGACGATGGTGCGGCGCGTGGTGTTTTCAAAACGCGCCGGCGGATAGAACGCGGCGATGAAACAGCGGCTGACGAGTTCATAAATGCGGCGCTCCTGCTCCTTGAGATTTTTCGGCACCTCGCCGGTCGGAATGATGGCGAAGTGATCGGACACCCGTGCGTTGTTGAAGATGCGCTTGTCTTTGGCGTTGATATATTTTTTTGCGAGCGCCTGCGCGGCCCAGTGGCCGATTGAGCGGGTGTCTTTCTCGTCGTTCTGCACGGCGGCGGCGGCGGCACCGTCGGTCCCGTCAGTCTTAGCCGAGGACAGCGACTTCATAATCTTCCTGACCGTGGCGGGGTAGTCCTCCGGCAGCGCCCGCGAGTCGGTGCGCGGGTAGGTCAGCGCCTTGTGGCGGTCGTACAACGCCTGCGCGATGCCGAGCGTGGCGCGCGCCGAAAAGCCGAAACGCCGGTTTGCTTCACGCTGCAACGAGGTCAGATCAAACAGCATCGGCGCCTGCTGGCTCGCGGGCTTCGTGACCTCGGAAGCACTGCCCTCCCGGCCCGTGCATTTGGCGACGATGGCCTCGGCCCGGGCCTGCTCCCAGATGCGCTCCGGGCGCGTCGTGCCGTGCATGTCCCTGGCCCCGGTTCCGGCCTGGGCCGCGTCTTTCTTTGCCTTGCCCGGCTTTGGGGCAATCCAGCGTCCTTCGTATTGCCCCGAAGCGATCTCGAAAGTCCCCTGGATCTCCCAGTAGTCGCGCGGCTCGAAGTTCTGGATCTCTTTCTCGCGATCCACGAGGATGGCGAGGGTCGGAGTTTGCACGCGCCCCACCGTGGTCAGTGAGAAACCGCCGCCGCCGGAGTTCAGCGCCGTCATCGCCCGCGTCGCGTTGATGCCGATCAGCCAGTCGGATTCCGCCCGGCACACGGCGGCGTGCTGCAAGGGCAGCAACTCCCGGCCCTCGCGGAGATTTTCAAACCCATCGCGGATCGCCTGCGGGGTCATGGACTGCAGCCACAAGCGCCGCACCGGCTTGGAGCCTTTGAAGTGCCGGACCAGGTAATGGAAGATCAGTTCGCCCTCGCGCCCGGCGTCGCAGGCGTTGATGACGGCGGAGATGTCCTTGCGCTTGTACAACTTCTTGATCAGCCTGAGCTTGGGCTCGCTCTTGGCAATCGGATGCAGGTCAAAGTGATCGGGAAGCACCGGCAGGTTGCTGAGCGACCATTTGCCGCGCTTGACCTCGGCGCCCTCGGGCGGCGCCAGCTCCAGCATGTGGCCGATGGCCGAGGTTACGACGTGGCGCGCGCCTTCAAAAAAATCTTTCTGGCTCTGGAAGCCGCCGAGCGCGCGGGCGATGTCGCGCGCCACCGAGGGTTTCTCGGCGATGATCAGGGTCTTGTCCGCTTCTCCGGCGCGCCCGGCGCGTTGCGTCCCGGTTGATGCTTCGGCGGTAATCGGTGGTTTCGCCATCGTAAAATCAAGTTGCCTGCGCTTTGGGCTGCTTCGCCCGTTTAGCGAAAGTTATGGGTGGTGCGCGTTGGGGAGCGGTCTGGAGACCAGTGCACAGTGACCAACGCCCAATGCCCAATGCCAACGGCTAGTGAATACAGGTATGCAACCCATCCAAAACCAGCGATTCGGTCAGTTCGGAAATTCCCTCGCCTTCGGCGTAGTTGCTGAGCACCATCAGGATCACCCACTTGAGGTGGTCAAGGTCAATGCTGTCAACCCCCAGCGCCATGAGTTGGTTGATTACCATTTCCCGGGAAGCCGGGTCGAGCACCCCGCACTGCTCAAGGTTGAGCAACAGGCCCTGGGCCTCGATGCCGAGGCGTTCGGCTTCTTCCGGGGTGTAGTGGCGCAGCGCGCCCTGGTTGGCGGCGGACGGCTCGGCGGCGTTCTCCTCGCACAGCTGGGCGAGGTTCTCCAGCCAGTCGAAGGCGCGGTCGATCATGCTGTGTTCGAACCCGGCCTGACTGAGTTCCAGGGCCAGGGTTTCCTGGTCGGGTTCGTATTCCTCTTCGTCGAACATATAGTTCTCGAACAGGTAGATGAGTACATCAAGCACGTTTTCTTTCATTGAGGTCAGGTCGTTGGGTTCGAGTCAGGTCGTGCGGGACGCCCGCGTGCCGCGTGGTCCGCCGTCCACAGTTATTGCGGCAACCGCTGATAGCCCCCGGTGGTCGCGGCGATCAGCCCTTTGAGCTCCAGCTCCGTTAGGATGTATGAAACTTTGTCCGCCGTCAATCCGCTTTGTTCGATAAGTTGGTCCATGGCGGCGGGAGTATAGTCTATCAGACCGTACAACCGCCCGAGTTCGCCGGACGGCTCCACGACCGCCACAGCCGCCGGAACCGGTTTGTCGTGGTCGCAGCCGACTGCGGGCCGCGGGATGAAGAACTGCCCGATTTCTTCGAGGACATCGGCGCCGGTCTCCACCAGTTTGGCCCCCTGGCGCAGCAGGCGGTGGCAGCCACGGCTGACCGGAACGTGGATGGAGCCGGGCACCGCAAACACCTCGCGGCCCTGCTCCCCGGCCAGCCGCGCGGTGATCAGGCTGCCGCTGGGAATGCCCGCTTCCACCACCAGCGTGCCCAGGGAGAGGCCGCTGATGATGCGGTTGCGGCGGGGAAAATGCTGGCGTTTGGGCGGGACGCCGGGCGGGTATTCGGAGGCGATCAATCCGTTTTCCGCGATTTCCCGGTGCAGCGCGTGGTTTTCCCTGGGATACACCACGTCGAGGCCGGTGGCGACCACGGCGATGGTTTTGCCGCCGGCGTCGAGGCAGCCGCGGTGGGCGTTGTTATCAATTCCCAGTGCCATGCCGCTGGTGATGGTCAAGCCGAGGACGCCCAGTTCGGCGGCCAGTTGCCGGGTGGTTCGCCGCCCCGACGGGGTCGGCTTGCGGCTGCCGACCATGGCCAGTTGCGGGCTGCTCAGCAACGAGCGGTCGCCGAGCACGAACAAGCCGAGGGGCGCGTAATCAATCTGGTTGAGCAGGGGCGGAAAATCGGGGTCGTTGAAGCCCACGAAACCGCCGCCGATGCCCGCAAGAGCCGCGAGGTCGGCATCAACGTCGGGGTATCGCAACCTGGGCGGCGCCCGCCCGCCGCGCGCCTTGCCCAGCACCCCGGCGATGGTCGCGGAATCAGCCCCCAACACCGCCGCCGGCGAGCCCAGCGCGCTCACCAGCCTGCGCTTGGCGGCGCCGGACAGCCCTTTGACGTAGATCAGTTGAAGCCATTCCGTCAGCATGGATGCTTCCTTGCGTTGCATAAAGTCCCTGGGGAAGTTGTTTGTTGCCGGGGGATTATAGCAGTTACGGGGCGGGGTGGGGCGCGTTTTGTGCGCGTCACGCCCCCGCAAGTATCAGAAACGATACGAACAATCCAGCGTCCAACGTCCAACCACCGGCGCAAGCCGTTAACATTCAGAATCAAACCACCGGCACCAGCCACCGACTAAATTGGCGTGCTATCATCCCCGCACTTCCAGGCAGGATCATGCATTGCACACCACCCGCTCCCCCGATCATTCCCCGACCCACCCGCCGCACCGCCGGGAGTCACGGCCATGACCCTGATAGCCGCCGTGCAGACCACCTCCGGCGATGACATTGACCGCAATCTCGAGGCCGTCTCCGGGCACGTTGAAACCGCCGGTGCCGGGGGTGCGGAGGTGGTGGTGTTGCCGGAGTGCTTTGCCCTGATGCCGAAAAATTCGCGGCAGTTGCGGCGTTGCGCCGAGGTTCACGGTGAAGGGAAGATTCAGGATTTCCTCGGGCGGTTGTCGCGCCGTGCGGGGCTTTGGATTATCGCCGGGACGCTGCCCCTGCGCAGCGACGATGCCGTGCGCGCCTTTAACTCATTGCTGGTGTACGATGACCGCGGCGCAAACGTGGCGCGCTACGACAAGATTCACCTGTTCGACGTCTCGTTGCCGGGCGGCGAGACGCACCGGGAATCGGACTACACCATGGCCGGCGAGCGGTGCGTGGTGCAGGACACGCCGGCGGGCGTGGTCGGGTTGACGGTTTGTTATGATGTGCGCTTTCCGGAGGTGTACCGAAGGTTGTCGGCGCTGGGCGCCACCAGCATGGTGGTGCCTTCGGCGTTCACGGTTGCCACCGGCGCCGCGCACTGGGCGCCGCTGTTGCGCGCCCGCGCCATCGAAAACTGCTGCTACGTGATCGCCCCGGCCCAGGTCGGCGACCACGCCGGCGGGCGGCGAACTTACGGCCACAGCCTGGTCATAGACCCGTGGGGGGAAGTGCTGGCGGAGCGCAAAACCGCGCCGGGGGTGTTGTTCGCCGAGATAGACCACGGCAAACTGGAACGCATTCGCGGGCAGTTGCCGAGCCTGTCCCACCGCCGCGCCGACTTGTTTCCCTGAACGCAAAAGAGCAAAAGAGAAAAGCCATGTCCCAATCACTGCAAACCGCCCCACTGCAAACCGCGCGCGACACTCTGCTCGAACCCGCCGGCATCGGCGACCGGGAAATTGACCGGGTGCTGAGCCGCCTGATGGCCCCGCAGATTGACTACGCCGACTTGTACTTCCAGTATTCCCGCCACGAAACCTGGGCTTTGGAGGAAGGCACGGTCAAGTCCGGCAGTTACGGCATTGAGCAGGGCGCCGGGGTGCGCGCGGTCAGCGGCGACAAGACCGGCTTCGCCTACTCGGATGAACTGATCCTGCCGGCGTTGTCCGACGCCGCCGGCGCCGCCAGGGCCATCGCCCGCACTCGCACCGGCACCGAAACCGGCGTGTTTGCCGGCGATGCCATGCAACGGCGCGAACCGGAAAGCATCCTGCGCTACCAGCCCGTTGACCCCCTTCACTCGCTGCGCGATGATGAAAAAGTGGCGTTGATTCGCCACGCCGAAAAAATCGCCCGGGCCGCCGACCCGCGGGTTTCCCAAGTGATGGTCTCGCTGGCGGCGACCAGGGACGTGATCATGGTGGCGCGCTCGGACGGCTTGCGGGCGGCGGACGTCCGCCCGTTGATTCGCATGAACGTCACCGTCATCGCCGAACAAAACGGCCGCCGGGAACAGGGCTCATCGGGGGGCGGCGGGCGCTACGGCTACCGCTACTTCACCGACAACAACCTCGCCGAACAGTACGCCCGGGACGCGGTACGCCAGGCCTTGGTGCAGTTGGAATCCAGGGACGCCCCGGCCGGGGAGATGACCGTGGTGCTGGGGCCGGGCTGGCCGGGCATCCTGCTCCACGAAGCCATCGGCCACGGCCTCGAAGGCGACTTCAACCGCAAGGGAACCTCGGCGTTCAGCGGCCGCATCGGCGAGAAAGTGGCCTCCGAAATATGCACCGTGGTGGACGACGGCGCCATGGAAAACCGCCGCGGGTCGCTGTGCGTGGATGACGAGGGCGAGCCCACCGGCCGCACCGTGCTCATCGAAAACGGCGTGCTGACCGGCTACATGCAGGATCAACTGAACGCGCGCCTGATGAACATGCCGCCCACCGGCAATGGCCGGCGCGAGTCCTACGCCCACCCGCCGATGCCGCGCATGACCAATACCTGCATGCTGAGCGGCAGCCACGACCCCGAAGAAATCATCGCCTCGGTGGACGACGGCCTGTACGCGGTCAACTTCGGCGGCGGGCAGGTGGACATCACCTCCGGCAAGTTCGTGTTCTCCGCGTCCGAAGCCTACCGCATCGAGCGCGGCAAGATCACCCACCCGGTAAAAGGCGCGACCCTGATCGGCAACGGCCCGGACGTGCTCACCCGGGTTTCCATGCTCGGCGACGACATGGCCCTCGACCCCGGCGTCGGTATATGCGGCAAGGACGGCCAGAGCGTGCCGGTGGGGGTCGGCCAGCCGACCATGAAAATTGACCGCCTGACGGTCGGCGGCGCGGCGTTGTAGGCGGCTTTGCAGGCGGTTTTGATGGCCAAGTCGTGGAACCCGCAGCCGGCTGATGCGCTCGAGCGAAGCATCGCCGGGGTCGCCGAAACCGCCCTCGCCCGGGCCGCCGAACTCGGCGCATCCATGGCCGAGACCGCGGTCGGGCAGGGGCAGGGGATGTCGGTCACGGTTCGCAACGGCGAGGTGGAAACCGTGGAGCATCACCGCGATAAAAGCCTCGCGGTCACGGTGTATTTCGGCCACCGCAGCGGCAGCGCCGACACCACCGACTTCTCCGAGACCGCGATTCACCAAAGCGTCGCCAGCGCCTGCAACATCGCCCGCTTCACCGAGGAAGACCCGTGCAACGGCCTCGCCGAGCGCGGCTTGCTGGCCACCGATTTTCCCGACCTCGGCCTTTTTCATCCGTGGCAACCGAGCATGGATGAAGCCATCCAAATCGCCGCCGAATGTGAACACGCGGCGCTCGGCTGCGACCCGCGCATCAGCAACACCGAAGGCGCAACGCTGT
The DNA here is from genome assembly GCA_965212085.1 of Candidatus Poriferihabitaceae bacterium. Taxonomy (GTDB): domain Bacteria; phylum Pseudomonadota; class Gammaproteobacteria; order Arenicellales; family Poriferihabitantaceae; genus JAHRAW01. The sequence goes on from OZ243042.1 coordinate 1,477,819, forward strand.
CGAGCCACCACGGCGTTGACCTGTACGCCACCTCCGCGGGCTTCCGCGGCCTCGCCCGTGGCAGCCACCACAGCACCGCGTGTTCGGTGATCGCCGGCCACGGCGATTCCATGCAACGGGATTACTGGTACGACAGCGCCCGGGACGCGGCGGATCTAGCCCCGGCGCGGGCCGTGGGCGAGGAATCCGCGCGCCGCACCGTGCGCCGCCTCGGCGCCCGAAAAGCGCGCACCGGAGAGTACCCGGTTATCTTCGAACCCACGGTGGCCGCCAGCCTCACCGGGCATTTGGTGAGCGCCATCAGCGGCTCCAACCTGTACCGCAAAGCCTCGTTCCTGTTGGACAAGGCCGGAGAGCGAATCTTCCCCGGCGCCATCCGCATCCACGAACAGCCGCACCTGCCCAAGTCCCCCGGCGGCGCAAGCTTCGACGGCGAAGGCGTGGCCACCACCCCCCGCGACATCGTCGCCGGCGGCGTGCTGCAAGGCTACGTCCTCAACAGTTACGCCGCGCGCAAACTGAACACCCGCACCACCGGCAACGCCGGCGGCGTGCGCAACCTCGAAATCCAGCCCACCACCGACGCCGGCCTCGAAGCCCTGATCAAACAGATGGGGCGCGGCCTGGTGGTCAGCGAGTTGATCGGATTCGGCGTCAACACCGTGACCGGCGACTATTCCAGGGGCGCGTTCGGCTTCTGGGTGGAGAACGGCGAGATTCAATACCCGGTGCAGGAATTCACCATCGCCGGAAATCTCGCGCAGATGTTTGAAGATGTTGTCTGCGTCGGCGCCGACACCGACCTTCGCCGTAACATTCGCACGGGGTCGGTTTTGATTGAGAAGATGACTGTGGCGGGGGCGTAAGGACGGGGGCGCGGTGCGCGGGTTTGCGGTGCGCGTTTTGTGCGCGTGACGCGCATTTGCGGGGGGAGACCCCCCGCGCCCCCCTGTGCGGCGCGGGGAAACTCCTGTTTCCAGCGCCGCGCGCACATCCCTGTGCGCGACAGTCCGGCTATCGCCGGGCCGAAAAAGCGGATGCCCGATACGATGAAAAACATGGTCGCTGGCGCTCCCTGTTTTTCTATCGTTCGGGAATGATACCGAGGGCGCGGGGCGGGTTGCGCGTGACGCGCATGTGGGGGGGAGAGCCCCCCACGCCCCCCTTTGCGGCGCGGGAAAACATCCTGTTTTCAGCGCCGCTGCGCACATCCCTGTGCGCGACAGCCGGCTATCGCCGGACCGAAAAAGCGGATACGATACGATGAAAAATATGGTCGCTATCGCTCCCTATTTTTCTATCGTTCGGGAATGACGGCAGAGGCGTAAGGGAGGGCAAAGGAAGCGCAAAAGAAGCGACCAAGCCTCATCGTTTCCCTTGCCCGTCTTTACACCTCTGCGGCCGTCCAACCGGCGGCGTAGCCGCTAACTTCGGCGTGCGCAGGGACGCGCACGGCGGCGCTGAAAACAGGATGTTTTCCCGCGCCGCAAGGGGGGCATGCGGGGGGTCTCCCCCCGCAAATGCGCGTCACGCGCAACCGCCCCCCCGCGCTCTGCGTCCCGCGCCTCGCGCCCCCGCATAAGCGACTTGCGTACTCGGAAATCCAGTTTTACTTGCGCCGGCGTCAACCGGACTGGCTGTCACCCCGCCCGTACAACGGGTCCACCTCCCGCATCAACGGCTCAAGTTCGGTCAGCGCTTTGCGATACACCCGTTTTTTAAACTCGACGATCTGCTGCAACGGACACCAGTAATCAACCCACCGCCACTCATCAAATTCCGGCGTACTGGAAATATCCAGCCGCACGCTGGATTCCTGGGAAATCAGTTTGAACAAAAACCAGCGTTGCTTCTGGCCGCGGAACTGGCGGGCGCGGCGGTAGCGTGCTCTGGGGGCGTAGGGGACTTCGTAGCGGAGCCAGTCGCCGGTGGCGCCGAGCAGGTGGACGTCGCCGGCGCCGAGGCCGATCTCTTCCTGCAACTCGCGGAACGCCGCGTCCCGCGCCGACTCGTCCGGCCTGACGCCGCCCTGGGGAAACTGCCAGCCGTCGTGGCGCACGCGCCTTGCCCACAGTACCTGGCAGCGGTGGTTGCAGACGATGATGCCGACGTTTTTTCGGTATCCGTCCCGGTCAATGAGGTATTTGTCGTCGGCTTGCTCCATTGCGCTATCATAATGGCCGGCGGCGCAGATATACAAGGGCGGTTCTGGTTCGGGTTCCGCGCAAACGACGCAAACGACTCAGGAAGCAAACTCCGAACGCTTTGCGGCGCATTGCAACTGCGCGAAGCCGAGAAACTCTTCCATCGCCTGCAAGCGGAATTTCTGGCGCTGATAGACCAGGGAAAACGGCCGGCGGATGGGCGGGTCGAGGGGCACGGCGCGCAGGGATTTCAGGATCAACTCCTTTTCCATGGTGGCGATGGACAAAATGGCGATGCCGAGGCCGGCGCTGACCGCGCTCTTGATGGATTCCGGGCTGCCGAACTCCATGATGATGTTGAGGCCGGCCGCTTCCCCGCCCCGGCCCAGGCCGGCGATGTAATTTTCCATCACTTCCCGGGTGCCGGAGCCTTCCTCGCGGCTGATGAACGGATACTCCAACAGCTCGCCGATGGCCACCGATTTTTTCTGCGCCAGGGCGTGATCCACCGGGCAGATCATCACCAGTTCGTCGTCCCAGATTACTTCCGTGATCAGGCTTTTGTTGTTGACCGGCCCCTCGACGATGCCGACGTCGATCTCGTTGTTTTCCACCATTTGGATGACGCCGTTGGTGTTGGCGATGTGCAGCCGCACCTGGACGCCGGGAAAACTCGACTGGTAGGCGCCGGCGATGCGGGGGATGAAGTACTCGCCGATGGTGGTGCTGGCGCCCACCACCAGCGGCCCCTGAACCTCGCCGGTGAGGGTGCGGACGTCGTTGTCCATTTCGTTGTAGCGCGCCATGATGCGGTCGGCGTGGGTTTTGACCAACTCGCCGGCTTCGGTCAGCGTGATGCGGTTGTGGGTGCGGTCGAACAGGCGGGTGTTGAAGTGCTCTTCCAACTGGCGAATCTGGAAGGTGACCGCCGGCTGGGTCATGTGCAACGCCTCGGCGGCTTTGGTGAAGCTCAGCAGCCGGGCGACCGTCGCGAAAACTTGTAGTCTGCGATCAGCCATTTGGCGCGGGCGCGGTTAAATCCACGCGGTTAAATCCAGTGGGCGGTGGAAGTCATCACCCCGGACGCAAGTCGCATCAGGCCCTTGACCGGCGGCGGCAGTTCGGCGGCGCCGGCTTCAACGGCGGCTTCGGCGTGCCGGCGTTCGTCTTCTTTCATCTGCGCCACCACTTCCCTGGAGCGGGCGTCGTTTTCCGGCAGTTTGCCGAGGTGGCCTTCGAGGTGCGCCACCACCTGGCGTTCGGTTTCCGCCACGAACCCCAGGTTCCATTTATCCCCGGCGAGGCCGGCGGCCCCGCCGATGGCGAACGCGCCGGCGCGCCATAACGGGTTGAGCAGGCTTTGGCGCGCGCCCAGTTCTTCGATGCGCTGTTCGCACCACGCGAGGTGGTCGTTCTCTTCCGCCGCGGCCCGCTGCATGCGCTCGCGGACGCGCGCATCGCGGGCGGTCATCGCCTGGCTGTGATACAAGGCCTGGGCGCAAATCTCGCCGACGTGGTTGACGCGCATGTAGCGGCCCGAACGCCGGCGTTGTTCATCGCTCAGGGCATCATCGTCACGGGAACGGGCCGGGAACGGCCGCGGGGCGTGCGTCGCGGCGTCGCGGTCGCCAATGCCGCGAATGCCGCCAAAGCCGCCGAACATTCGGCAAAGGCCGATGATGACCCGGTCGGTGCCATTGTAGTTTCGTTGGTTGCTCATGGGTTTTGGCGGGATGAGTGTGAATACCCGCGGCGCGCCATTGTAGCAGGATTGCCGGCGAATGCCCGTCGGTCGCCGCCGCCGGTCTATAATAAAGCAACGTTTCCGCCCCGTGATATGAGCATAGCAAATGAATCCCACCGACCGCCGCACCCTCAGCCGGCGTTTCCAAAAATTCCTGCCGCGCACCTCGGTAATTGACCAGCCGCAGTCGCTGCGCGTATATGAATGCGACAGCCTGAGCGCCTACCGCCAGCCGCCGCTGCTGGTGATACTGCCCGAGAGCGTGGCGCAGGTGCAACGCGCGCTGCGGCTTTGCAACGAGTTGCGGGTTCCGGTGGTCAGCCGTGGCGCCGGCACCGGGCTTTCCGGCGGCGCGCTGCCCCACGCCGAGGGCATCGTGCTGAGCCTCGCGAAGATGAACGCGGTGCTGGAGATTGACGCCGCGAACCGCACCGCGCGGGTGCAGGCCGGCATCCGCAACCTCGCCATTTCCCAGGCGGTCGAACACCTCGGGCTTTTTTACGCCCCCGACCCGTCGTCCCAGGTCGCCTGCACCATCGGCGGCAATATCGCTGAAAACGCCGGCGGCGTTCACTGCCTCAAGTACGGCCTCACGGTGCACAACATCGCCGCCCTGAAAATCGTGACCATAGACGGCGAACTCGCAACCCTCGGCGGCGCGGCCCTGGATTGCCCCGGCTTTGACTTGCTGGCGCTGATGACCGGTTCCGAAGGCATGCTCGGCGTGGTGGTGGAAGCCACGGTCAAACTGCTGCCCAAACCCGAAAGCGCGCGGGTCATGCTGGGGGTTTTTGACTGCGCCGAAAACGCCGCCGACAGCGTCACCGACATCATCGCCGCCGGCATCATTCCGGCGGGCGTTGAGATGATGGACAACCCGGCGATTCGCGCCACCGAGGATTTTGTCAACGCCGGTTATCCCCGAGACGCCGAGGCGATTTTGCTGTGCGAACTGGACGGCGCCGAACACGACGTGGTCGCGCAGATCGGCGAAGTGCGGCGCATCCTCGAAGCGCGCGGCGCGGTCGAAACCCGCCTCGCCCGGGACGAACGCGAACGCGCGTTGTTCTGGTCCGGGCGCAAGAGCGCCTTCCCGGCCATCGGGCGTCTTTCGCCGGACTACTACTGCATTGACGGCACCATCCCGCGCAAACACCTGAGCCGTGTGCTGGCCGGCATCAACCGCCTGTCCGCCGCGTTCGGCCTGCGGGTCGCCAACGTCTTTCACGCCGGAGACGGCAACCTGCACCCGCTGATTTTGTACGACGCCGGACGCCCCGAAGAGTTGGCAAAGGCCGAGGCGCTGGGGGAGAAAATCCTTGAACTGTGCATTGAGGTCGGCGGCACCATCACCGGCGAACACGGCGTCGGCATCGAAAAAATGGGCGGCATGTGCGTGCAGTTCAACGAACGCGAACGCGCCCAGTTCCACGCCGTGCGCGAGTCCTTCGACCCGCGCCGCCTGCTCAACCCCGGCAAGGCGATCCCGACCCTGGCCCGCTGCGCCGAGCACAACGCCATGCACGTGCACCACGGCGAAGTGCCGTTCCCCGAACTTGAGCGGTTCTAGTCGGGCGTGTCCGAAGGCATCGAACAAGACCTGCAACAACGGGTGCTGGAGGCCAAGCGCCGCGCCCGGCCCCTGAACATCGTCGGCGGCAACAGCAAGTCTTTCTATGGGCGCGAAGCCGGCGGCGCGGATCTTGCCCTTGAAGTCGCCGCCCACGAAGGCGTCATCCACTACGACCCCGCCGAACTGGTCATCACCGCGCGCGCCGGCACCCGCATCGTTGACCTCGAAGAACTGCTGGCGTTGCAAAACCAGATGCTGGGTTTTGAGCCGCCGCAATTTACCCGGGCCGCGACCCTCGGCGGTGCGGTGGCCGCCGGGCTTGCCGGTCCGCGCCGGCCCTATTCGGGGGCGGGGGCGGTGCGGGACTTCGTGCTGGGGGTCAAAATCCTGAACGGCGGCGGCGACGTCATGCGCTTCGGCGGCGAGGTGATGAAAAACGTCGCCGGGTTTGACATCTCCCGCCTGATGGCCGGGGCGATGGGCACCCTCGGCGTCCTGCTGGAGGTCTCGCTGCGCGTCGTGCCGCAGCCGCAGGCGGAAAAAACCCTGGTGCTGGAACAGCCCGATCCCGTTGATGCCATCGCCCTGTTCAACCGCCTGGCCGGGCGGCCCCTGCCCCTGTCGGCGGCGGCGTGGCGGGACGGCGAGACGCGCATCCGCTTGTCGGCGAGCGCGGCGGGGGTCAAAAGCGCGGCCAAAATTATCGGCGGCGAAGAAGATTCAGACGCTGCGGGGGCTGCGGGGCGCAAGTTCTGGCAACAACTGCGGGATCATCAACTGCCGTTTTTCCTGCACGAACAACCATTGTTGCGCGCCTCGCTGCCCCCCGCCGCCGCCCTGACCTTGCCTCCCGGCGCGATGCAATTCCTGGACTGGGGCGGCGCCCAACGCTGGATTACGGGCCCGGTGGACGCGGACTTGATGCGCTCGTTACGCCGGGCGGTGGCCGAACACGGCGGCCACGTCACCCGCTTTCGCCACGCCGACCGCCGCGGCGAAGTGTTTCAGCCCCTCGCCCCGGTGCTGCAAATCCTTCACCTGCGGCTGAAGCGCGCCTTCGACCCCGGCGGCATCCTCAACCCGGGCCGCCTGTACGGAGACCTGTAGATGCAAACCGCCCTCAGCCCCGAATTTCAGAACACCGCCACCGGCCAACTCGCCGAGGAAATCCTGCGTAAGTGCGTGCACTGCGGTTTTTGCAACGCCACCTGTCCCACCTACGAACTGCTCGGCGACGAACTCGACGGCCCGCGCGGGCGCATTTACCAGATGAAACAACTCTTTGAAGGCGACGGCGGCGCGGCCATGCGCGTTCACCTCGACCGCTGCCTGTTGTGCCGCGCCTGCGAACCCGCGTGCCCGTCGGGGGTGCGCTACGGCGCGCTTTTGGAAATCAGCAAGGCCACCCTTGATGAAAAATTTCCGCGCGCCTTCGCCGACCGCTTCCGCCGCCGCCTGCTCGGTCAGATCATCAGCCGCCGCAACTTGTTTGCGCCGCTGCTGGAACTCGCTCGCGGGGTGCGCGGGATGTTGCCGCGCACCCTTGCCGACAAGGTGCCGGCGCGGCAGTTGCCGTTGCCTTTGGCGTGGCCGCAAACCAACCACCCGCGCAAGATGATCGCGCTGGCCGGCTGCGTGCAGTCGCCGGTCGCCCCCAACACCAACCTCGCCGCCGCCCGGGTCCTCGACCGGCTCGGCATCACGTTGTTTGAAGTGGGCGGCGTTGGCTGCTGCGGCGGGGTGCCGCTGCACACCTCCGGCGACGCCGAAGGCCGGGCCTCGGCGCGCGCGGTGATCGACCACTGGCTGCCCCACATTGAGCGCGGGGTCGAGGCCATCGTCATGACCGCGAGCGGCTGCGGCGTTACCCTCAAGGAATACCCGCGACTGTTCGCAGACGATCCCGAATACCGCGAAAAAGCCCGCCGGGTCAGCGACCTGAGCGTGGACTTGTGCGAAGTGATCGCCCGCGAACTGCCGCCCGATTATGCCCCCGCCCATCCCCGGCAACGGGTCGCGTTCCACGCCCCGTGCACGCTGCAACACGGCCAGCGCATCGCCGGTTGCGTCGAGGGGATTCTGGAACGCGCCGGGCATACCTTGTGCGCGGTGCGCGATGCGCATTTATGCTGCGGCTCGGCGGGCACCTACGCCATCTTGCAGCCGAAAATTTCCGCGCAGTTGCGGCGCGCCAAGCAGGCGGCGCTCGCCGCCGATAACCCGGACGTGGTGTGCACCGCCAACATCGGTTGTCAGATCCAACTCGGCGAAGGCGCCGCGCCGCTGGTGCACTGGATCGAATTGTTGTTATAGCCCCACGGGCTGAGCGCGGTGCTACAATCCGCCGCTCCAACGATTAACCATCAACGATCAACCACCGACGCCCGCCCGACGATGAGCGAACCCCACTACCGGCGCCATGTATTTTTCTGCGTCAACCAACGAGACGGCGAGCGCCGCTGCTGCGCCGACCACGACGCCGCCGGATGCCGGGAGTACGCCAAGCAGCGAATGAAAGCCGCCGGCTTCCACGGCCACGGCATGGTCCGCGTCAACCAGTGCGGATGCCTCGACCGCTGCGAACAAGGCCCGGTGATGGTGGTGTACCCGGAAGGGGTGTGGTACAGCTACGTGGACCACGAAGACATTGACGAGATCGTCGAGCAGCATTTGCTCAAGGGCAAGATCGTCGAAAGGCTGCGAATCTGAGCGCCGGCACCGGCGTCCCGCACATTCCGAACCCGCCGTTTTGTGACGCCCGGTGCGGGCGTAAATCCTCCCATTTTCAAGCCGTCCGGTGCGGGCGGGATGCGCCGCCCGTGGGCCAGGATCGGGTTTTGGCGTTTAGTGGTTGGTGGTCGTTCAAAACCCCAAGATGTGCCAAAACCGCCGATTTTTTGATTAGTTTTTATTTATGGTTTATATTGGAAGCATAAATATATTTGTGAAAAATAGGTATTTACAGGCCGTTAATCACCGGATAATTCGGCCATGTTCAATGAGTAAGCATCACGGGCCGGGGGGCGGCCCTGAACAACTCCTCCATCCTCCTTATGGTGGTTTAGGCGTGGCACTCTCTGCCACGCCATTTTTTTGGTGGGAGTCCGGCGGCGCAAGCCGCTACCCTGAACCAATCACCACCTCATACCCCCCAAACTTCCGCACGTTCAACACCCCGCCATCAAACAACAAATACTGCCCCTTAATCCCATCCAGCCGCCCGCCGACAACGGCGGTCTTGTCAAAACTCAAACTGACCACCTTCTCAGGATACCGCGCAACCGGATAACGCAAACTAACCGGCGCCTCATCAAGCCGCTCCCACTCAACCCCGGGCTGCGTCTTTTTCAACTCGGCCAAGTCGCTTGCCGCCTCCCCAAGAACGCGCTCAGCCGCAGCCCGCAAGTCCACCACTTCGGCAGATCCTTCCAGCATCTTCCGCCAGTCGGTGCGGTCGCTGATATGCTTCGCCAGCGCGTTTTCCAGCAAGCCGGAATGAAGCCGGTTTTTGACCTTGAAAATCGCCAACGCCTGGCTCGCGCCCTGGTCTATCCAGCGCGTTGGAATCTGGCCGCTGCGGGTGATCCCGACTTTCAGCCCCGACGAGTTGGCGATGTACACGTAGTGCTCGCGCATGCAATGACCGTCGGCCCACTTTTCATCCCGGCAGGTGCCGAGGTGGTAATGACAGGTATGCGGGCGCACGATGCACAGGTCACATTCGGCGAGGTTTTTGAAACAAGGAAAGCAGTAACCCCGGGCAAAACTCTTGCTGGTTTTTCTGCCGCAGGCGGTGCAGAAGATGTTGCCGGTGAAGGAGAGTGAAAGCGTCCCGCCGATGCGCGCGTTCACGGCGAAGAGTTGATCGCCGAGCGGCAGTTGGTACGCCACCGGGTCGGCGAGGGCGACTTTCATTTTGCGCAGGACGCCGCGCGGGGATGGTTCGCTCGCGATCATGGATGGGACGCTACGCAATTCCGGCCCCGGCCCGGATACTGCGAAAGGCTATGGGCGGTTTTCGCAGCGGAGATTCACTCTTCCCTATCGCGCAGGGAATCCGCCTCAAACCCCCGGTCTGCCACCCGGCCATACTTGCTTTCCGCCGAAAGCGCGCCCCGGCGCTCGCCGGAAGAACCGGAACCGAAATAGCGATCCTCAAACCAGCACGCAAAGATATAGATGAAAATCATCGCCACCAGAATTACAACGGACAGAACAGCAACCGTATTCATCATTCGCCTCATATGACTCCAATGCTAATACAGACACTACCGGCTGATAATAGCACAAAAAAACCAACCGGATCGAATGTGGATTGAATTATCGCATCAATGATGCTGGCACCCACCAAAATTGAGCCGACTTGTCCAATGTAGTTGGCCGCCCGATGCGAGACGCCGGGCTTCAGTCGTTTCAAGAAAGTCATGCTTGAAGTATAACATGCTATTCACCCCGCTAACGCCGCCCGAAAGTCCGCCAGCAAATCTTCCCGCCCCTCAATCCCCAGCGCGACGCGCACCAAACCGTCGCCGATGCCGAGGTCGCGGCGTTCATCCGAAGTCAGGCCGACGTGCGAGGTTTCCGCCGGCAGGGTCACCAGCGTTTCAACCCCGCCGAGGCTCACCGCTTCAACGCCGAGTTGCAGGCGCGCCATCACGCGCCGCGCGCCGCCCACGCCGTCTTTGTGATCGAAACTCAGCACGCCGCCGAAGCCGCTGAACAATGATTCGGCGCGCGCCGAGGTGGGGTGGTCGGCGAGGCCCGCGTAGTACACCGTGGCCACCGCCGGGTGGTCGCGCAACAGTTGCGCGAGCGCCAGCGCGTTTTGGTTTTGTTGGCGCATGCGCAGGGGCAGGGTTTTGATGCCGCGGTTGAGCAGGAAGCAGGCGTGGGGATCCAGGGTCGCGCCGAGGTGGTCGAGTTTGTGCTTGATCGCGTTCACTCGTTCGGCGCCGCCGGCCACCACGCCGGCGACGATGTCGGAATGTCCGTTGAGGTATTTGGTGGCGCTGTGCAGCACCAGGTCAAAGCCGAGTTCAATGGGGCAAAAGTTGACCGGCGTGGCGAGGGTGTTGTCAATCAGCGTTACCAGATTTTCAGCGCCGGCGAACGCCGTTACCGCCGCCAGATCGCCCACCTCAAGCAGCGGGTTGGTCATGCTCTCAACATAAAACGCCCGCGTGTTCGGCCTGCGCTTCGCCGCCCAGCAATCGCTGTCGTTCAGGTCAACGAAATCAACCGCAATGCCGAAGTCCGGCAACTCGCGGGTCATGAAAGTGTGGGTGCCGCCGTACAACCCGCTTTGCGCGAGCAGGTGATCGCCGCTTTTCAAAACGCTCAGCAACGCCGTGGAGATGGCGCTCATGCCGCTCGCGGTTACCAGCGCGCTTTCGCTTCCTTCAAGGGCCGCAAGTTTTGCGTGCAGCGCGAGATGATTGGGGGAATTGTTGAGGCGCAGATAACGCAGGTCGTGATAGTCCGACGCATCGCCGGACACGTAAGTGGAAGTCTGAAAAATCGGCGGCGTGATGGCGCCCTCCACCCGCGGACGCGGTTCGCCGGCGTGCACCACGCGGGTTTCGAGGGAACGGGAATGGTTTGCCATTGGTTTCAAACTGCTGGTTGTGTTGCGTGGGATTATACTTTAATGTTGGCGGGGACAGGTCGCGACCTGTCCCTACTACCCGCAAATGCGGGAATGACACCGAGGAACGTGGCAACCACTCCGCCGTCATTCCCGATCGTTAGTGTCCGTTGCCGCGCAAGCGGCTTACGGACACTTGCGTACTCGGGAATCCAGCGGCCAACCGGCGGCGTTAGCCGCTGACACCATTTCCGGTGTATGATTCCGGCACAATGAACCCAAACTTCTCCCTCCGAACCCGCAACAACAACGGCGGCACACCCCTGCTCAAAGACTGGGGCGCGAACTGCGACTACGGCGTCCTGCGCGACGTGTTGCTGGGGCCGGTCGATCACTACCAATGGCTGAAAACCAGTTCGGTGTCGAAAAAAAGCATCCGCCGCAACCTCGTCTATGACCACGCCACCGCCACAGCCCAGCACGCCGAAATGGTATCCGCCTACCAGTCCGCCGGCGTCACCTGTCACTTCCACGCCGCGGATCCGGCGTTGCCCTATCAGGTGTTTGCGCGGGACTCGTCGGCGATGACGCCTTACGGTGCCATCATCACTAACATGGCGCACTGGTGGCGGCGCGGCGAAAATTTCCGCGCCATCGAAACATTTGCGCGCCTCGGCATTCCCGTCTACGACTACGTGACCGCCGGGCATTTCGAAGGCGGCGACTTCAACGTCATCGAACCGGGCGTCGTGCTGATCGGCTGGGAAGGGGACGAAGGCCGCAGCCAGCAACAAGGCGCGTTGCAACTGCAAGGATGGTTCGAAGCCGAAGGCTGGGAAGTGATGCTCGCCGACATTGACCCGTTCTATGTTCACATCGATCTCATGGTGGTGATGCTGGCCCCCAAACTCGCCGCCGTGTGCCTCGAGTCCACCGACCCGGAAGTGGTGGCGTGGCTCAAGTCCAAACAGATCGAACTGGTGGCGGTGCCGTTTCAGGACACCCTGGACCTCGGCTGCAACGTCGTGGCGCTGGGCAACGACCGCATCCTGCTGCCGCAAAAAAGCAAGGTACTGAAAGAAAAAGCTCGCGCCCTGGGGCTTGAAGTGTACGACCCGGACGTGTCCATGATCACGCCGGGCGGCGGCGGGGTGCACTGCATGTGCCAGGCGCTGCGCCGGGATCCGGCATAGTCGGGGCGCGGAAAAATGTTAATCATAGACGGACTCCAATACTCCAACTGGAGCCGGCCATTATTCGAGCAGATGCGCCGCGGCGGGCTGGACTGCGTGCACGTGACCATCGCCTACCACGAAACCTGCGTTGAAACCCTGCGCAACATCGGCCACTGGAACCGCCTGTTTGAACAACACGGCGACCTGATCGCGCGGGTCGGCAACGCCGCCGAAGTCGCCGAAGCGGTTGAAGCGGGCAAGACCGGCGTGGTGTTCGGTTTTCAGAACTGCTCGCCCATTGAAGACGACTATTCGCTGGTGGAAATTTTTCACGCCCTCGGCGTGCGCTTCATGCAGCTCAGCTACAACAACCAGAGCCTGCTGGCCACGGGCTGCTACGAAGACAACGATCCCGGAATCACCCGCTTCGGCAAACAGGTCATCGGCGAGATGAACCGCGTGGGGATGGTGGTGGACATGTCCCACAGCGCCGAACGCTCGACCCTGGGCGCGATCGAATATTCATCCCGCCCCATCGCCATCACCCACGCCAACCCCGCCTCCTTTGAACCGGCGCGGCGCAACAAATCCGACGCCGTGCTAAAAGCCCTCGCCCAAAGCGGCGGCATGTTCGGCTTCAGCCTCTACCCCCATCACCTCAAAAACGGCCCGGCTTGCACCCTCAAAGACTTCTGCGCCATGGTAGCGCGCACCGCCGACTTGACCGGCGTCAACCATATCGGCATCGGCTCCGACCTCTGCCAACACCAACCCGATGAAGTGGTAACGTGGATGCGAAACGGCCGCTGGAGCAAATCCGCCGACTACGGCGAAGGCAACGCCGACAACCCCGGCTGGCCTGAGCAACCGGGATGGTTTAGGGACAGTACGCACTATGGGAACATCGCCGGGGGGTTGGCGGAAGTTGGGTTTTCCGTTGAAGAAGTGGAGAAAATTATGGGGGGGAATTGGTTGGATTTTTTTGGGCGGTCGTTTGGGACAGCGAGGCCGTAAATCACCGTTCAACTTGAAATCACAAATTGTGATTTCAAGGGCGGTATAATTGGTTATTTTTGAGGACAAGAATGATGAACGAGATTTACGCTTGGGTAACTTGGTTTCAAGAATTGGTGCGAAAAATCGCCGATGGTGGAGAGGAATATCTAAGCGAACGAGCGAGAAAAGTAGATTGGCAAAGAGATGACCCTCCATTACTGAAATTTGGCGATAAAAACATAGACCCATTTTCATTTTTGTATTATCTCGCGCAGTGTAATGGCCGCACAGCGCGTGAAACGATATACAAAAGTGTTGATGATGCTTTTGAAATTGGTAAAAAGAACTTGTTGTTCGGCCCAGGTTTTACCGATGGGTTTATTATTCCTACTCCTACATTCACTACTCTGGTATTGTTTCATGACAATGGAGAAGGAAATCCAGATTTATTATGGAAGCTATTTCACCAAGCAATTAAAGGGAAAGAGTATATTGATTCAGAGGATTTTTCAAACGTTCTCAAGATCAAGGGTGTCGGAGTCGCAAAACTTACTCATTGCTTGTTTTTAATAAATCCAAATAATTTTATGCCAATAGACAAGGGGATATTTGCATTTCATGATGCCCTTAACTTACCAAAATTCAGAGATGCCGAAAGAAAAATTAAACAACAAAATGGATGGCTGGAATGTTTGCCAATTTTTGAGAAATTTAAAGTTGCTTTTCCGGGATGTGATTTTTATGAAATCAACACGGCACTTTATCAGATGAACAACACAAAAACCAACGAAATCACTCTTGACGGGAAATTGTTTAAGATAGATGTGAGTATTAAGAATAGTGATGATGGAAAAATAAAGCGAAAAGATGCAAAAGTTTTGAATACAATTTTCTACGGCCCACCGGGAACCGGAAAAACTTATTGCACTATTGATGCTACATTGAAAATTCTTGACCGAGAGTTTTACGAAGAACACAAAGAACAGCGAAAGCGACTGAGGAAACGATACGAGCAACTAAACGAAGAAGGCCAGATAGCATTCGTTACTTTTCATCAAAGTTTCGGCTACGAAGAATTTGTGGAAGGAATTCGTCCGTTGATGGTCGGTGCGAGTAGTGAGCAAATCCAATACGAAGTCAAAGACGGAGTATTCAAAAGCATTTGCAAACGTGCTACACGCTCAGACTCTATGCGTTTGTTTGAGGACGCACTCGAAAAATTAAAAGAGGAATGTTCGGAGGATCCGATCATGATGCGGACTCCTGTGCATAAAAAAGAACGTCTTGTTTCATATGAAGAAGGAAACGAATCATTCACCATAATACTTGAGAGTAGGAAACAAAAAAATATTCGTTCCCTTCCGTTTGAAAGATTGCGAAGGGCATATGAAAATTTGATAAAACCTGGGTCGTTCGTAAAAATGATTTTTCGGTATCTTGAAGAACATCATGGACTAGAGAAAAAAGAAGAACCAACTCATGAGCAATCTTTAAGCGAACGAAAAAACTACGTCCTCATCATAGACGAAATCAACCGCGGCAACATTTCCCGGATATTCGGCGAATTAATCACCTTGATTGAAAAATCAAAAAGACTGGGCGAGACAGAAGCAACCACCGCAACCCTGCCGTACTCCGGGGAATCTTTCGGCGTGCCGAACAACCTTTACATCATCGGCACAATGAACACCGCCGACCGTTCCATTGCATTATTGGACACCGCATTACGGCGGCGTTTCCGCTTTGAGGAAATGATGCCAGACAGTAAAAAATTAGAAGGGATTGAGATAGAAGGCGTCAATGTCCCTCGCTTGCTTGAAAAAATGAACGTCCGTATCGAAACCCTGTACGACCGCGATCATCAAATCGGGCATACTTTCTTCATGCCCCTTCATAAAACCCCAACCCTGGACAAGCTAAACGACATTTTCCGGTATGAAATCCTGCCCCTGCTTCAGGAGTACTTCTATGAAGACTGGACCAAAATTGACTTGGTGCTGAACAAAAACGGTTTCTTGGCAAAGAATAATCCTCCTGCGGAATTACTCAACGCGGATGCATCGGATCCCGATAAAAAACTATGGAAAATTAGCGAGGAGTCATTTACCGCAGATCAATACAGAAAAATTTGCCAGGACGATGGCGATTAAAAAAACGATAGTTCTTCGTGAATTCCAGACCCTCGGTTATGAGGATGCAAAGGCGGGCAATGAATTGCTTGGCCGAAGCGAATGGGAGGAAATCCGCGATTATGTGCTGAATAATCCGGACAAAGATGGTCGCAGGGTCATGGATGTACGGGCCAAAACTATCAAGGCTAAAAATTATGTGGGCGTACTCCAGACTAGTAAGGGAACGACCATAGAAATTCTGCCAAAAGTGGAATTGGATGTTGGAGAGAATGAAACACTAGAGAAAGAAATTTTTCTGAGGATGCTGCGCCGCTGGCGAGACGGCCCTTTCAGGAGTTTCAACAACGCCGACGTGCGCGCCCTGAAAAACTTCCCGCTGCTCGAAGCGTTCATCGGGATGTTCTTGAAGGACGTGCACGAACTCACCCGCCGGGGGCTCGCCTGCGCCTACAACGAGATCCAAGAAAACCGCCACACCCTCAAAGGCAAACTGCTGATCGCCAAAAACCTGCGCCACAACCTGATTCACAAGGAGCGGTTTTATGTGCAGTACCAGGAATTTTCGGCAAACCGCCCGATCAACCGCCTGCTCAAATCCACCTTGTTGTTGCTGCAACGACTGAGCCGTAGCGAAACCAATCGCTCGCACATTCGGCAGGCGCGGCTTTACTTTGAAGACATCCCCGCGTCTGCCGACGTGGACGCCGACCTGGTGCGCGCGCGGGTTGATCGCACCATGCCGTTATACAACCGCCTGTTCCCGTGGGCGCGGCTGTTCCTGAAACGCGCTTCGCCGACCACCTGGAAAGACCGCAACCCGGCGCTGGCGTTGCTGTTTCCGATGGAGCGGATTTTTGAGGATTACGTGGCTCATTTGGTTCGTATGGCGGCTACCGACACCGACTGGGAAGTGAAAACCCAGGAAAGTCGTAATCACTTGATAGAGCAAAATCCGAAAAGCAAACCGGAATTTCGCTTGCGCCCCGACGTTGTAACGCGGCGCAACGCGGGAAAACATTGCGAGGTGCGCGTGATGGATACCAAATGGAAACGCCTGAGCGGCGAAGATAAAAAACATCACGACATCAGCCAGTCCGACCTGTATCAGATGTACGCCTACGGCAAGAAGTACCACGCAAAGGAAAGCGCCGCCCCCGCCCTTTACCTGTTATACCCCCGCAACAAAAATTTCAAAGAGCAGTTGGAATACAAATACGAAACCGGACTGCGTCTCACCGTTTTCCCGGTGGACCTCCGCGAAGAAGAACCGCTCTACGAATTATTGACCCCGCTCAATGCGGCCCGCGTGAAAGCCGCTTGACGAAGTGCCGAGGGCTTCGACAAGCGGCGTAAGGACAAGTCGCGACCTGTCCCCGATTGGACGCTGAATTCCCGCCTCACCTCTGCCGTCATTCCCGAACGATAGAAAAATAGGAAGCGCAGCGACCGTTTGTTTCATCGCTATTCGGGAATCCAGGGGTTAAACCGGCGGTGGGTTGTGTGGCGCTGGATTCCCGAGTACGCAAGTGTCCGTAAGCCGCTAACGCGGCAACGGACACTAACGCTCGGGAATGACGGCAGAGTTGTTGCCACGCCCTCGGTGTTATACCCGCGCCGCAAAGGGGGGTGCGGGGGTCCCCGCCCCCTGCCCCCGCAAATGCGCGTCACGCGCCCCATCCGTCATTCCCGCATATAGTCTACCCCCGAATCCGCTCAATCAATTCCGAAGTGGAACGCCGGAACCGGAACTTCAACGAATGAACTTCTCCGCCCCAGCCGGCGACTTCTTTGCCGCCGATGATTTGGTCGAGGGGCCAGTCGCCGCCTTTTACCAGGTGGTCGGGTTTTATGCGGGTGATTAACGCAAGGGGCGTGGCCTGGTCGTAGGAGACCACGGCGTCCACCGAGGCCAGCGCGGCCAGCAGCGCCATGCGATCCGGCAACGGGTTGAGGGGCCGGGCCGGCGGGTCGGGTGTTTTTTTCAGGAGGCGCACGGACGCATCGCTGTTCACGGCCACCAGCAACGCCGCGCCCAGAGCGGCGGCCTGTTCGAGGTAGCTGACGTGGCCGCGGTGCAACAGGTCGAAGCAGCCGTTGGTGAAAACCAGCGGGCGGGGCAGGGCGGCGACCCATTCATCCAGCGCGACCCCGCCGGCGGGGTCGTAGATTTTCCGGTCGGCGGGGGCGGGCTTGTTCACCATGACCGGCGCTCAGCCGCCCGAAAATCAGTCGGCCAATCAGTCGGCCAATTAGTCGGTATATTCAAAAACCTTGACGATATGCGTGATGCCGCTGATGTCGCGGATGGTCTCGACCACCGCCTCGGACTCGGCGCGGGTTACGCGCCCCAGCAGATAAACCTTGCCGTGTTCGGTGACCACTTTTACCGCGCTGGCCGGCAGTTCGGGAACCTTGAGCAATCGCGCCTTGACCTTGCCGGTGATCCAGGCGTCGTTGAGGCGGCTGGATATATTCGTTTTTCCGGCCAGGGCCAACTCGTTGACCACGCTCGCCACTTCGCCGGTTTTTCGGTATTTTTCCGCCAACTCGGCGGCGCGCTGCCGCTGGTCGTCATTGTTCACTTCGCCGGTCAACAGGACGACTCCGTTGAACGCGGTAACGCTGACGTTGATGTTCTTGCCGAGCGCGGCGTCGGCGCTGATGTCGCCGCGCAGTTTCAACTCGAGAGCGTTGTCATCCCAGTATTTTCCCGCGGTGCGCCGGTCGAGGCTGACGTCAACCGCGGTCACCGAAGCGGCGGTGAGCACCAGCGGGATGCAGGCGCTCAACGGTTGCAGCGCCGCCAGCAACAAAATTCGCAAGGCAAGAGTTTTTACGTTGGCCAGTGAAACAAATCCGCATTTTTTCGTCATGGCTGGATTTCTCCGAAAAGTTGATGATCAATCAGTTCGCAAAACGCGTGAATGATTATACCGTGAATTTCCTGCACCCGTGCGGTCGAGTCGCCGGGCGCGATGATGTTTATGTCGCGTTCGCCCAGGAGCGGCGACAGCGCGCCGCCGCCGCGGCCGTTTAGGGCGATGCAGCGAAGGTTTTTCGCTTGGGCGGCGCGCACCGCCCGCAGGATGCTCGGCGAGTTGCCCGAAGTGGTGATCGCCACCAGCACGTCGCCGTCCCGCCCCAGGGCTTCCACCTGCCTGGCGAACACCGAGTCGTAACATTCATCGTTGGCGATGGAGGTCAGCGTCGAGACATCGGCGGCCAGGCTGATGGCGGCCAGTGGCCGGCGAACGCGCACAAACTTGTTCACCAGTTCGCTTGAGAAATGCAGGCTGTCGCTGGCCGAACCGCCGTTGCCGCAGATCAGGATTTTGCCGTCGTTGCCGAGGGTCAACGCCAGCGCCGTCGCGGCTTCGGCCACCACCCCGGTCAGTTCCCGGCGGGCGGCTTGGATGGAGCGGATGCTGTCGGCCCATAACGCACGAATTTTATTTCGAGCGTCCCAGGTAATAGTTGGCTTGCCGATGATCCAATATGTGTCACCTTCAATTCGGTAACCGAATCCCAGATCAAAGTGGCATTGGATGACGTGGTCGTGGACGTTTTTTTTCGTGCAATTACCCAATTCTTTCCTCATGTCCTGAATTGAACCACCTTCGGGCCGAATACCTTTGTTATAAACTTTCCCTTTGGGAGAGTCTGGTTTCGGTTCCCGGCGGGTTTCGGTCGGCGCAACCTCGGTCTTTTTTGGCATCTTTGGCATATCGCTATTGTTCATCAAAACGCGTCTCTAATCCAGTCAATGCGGTATTCGGCGCCGGCAACGGTTGCGCCGGTGATGGCCACCACGTCGAAACGGCAGGCGCTGAAGGACAGGCGCGGATACTGCTGCAGGTAAGCCTCGCCGGTGCGCCGCAGTTTGCGCCGCTTGCCGGCGTCAACGCTGGGCGCGGCGCCGCCGAAACGCTCGGAACGCCGGTAGCGGACTTCCACGAACACCAGTTCCTGTTGGTCAAACATCACCAAATCCAGTTCGCCGGCCGGGCAGCGGTAGTTTCGTTCCAGCAGTTTCAGGCCGCGGGATTGGAGGTGTTCCAGCGCCGCCTGTTCGGCATCGGCGCCGCGATGCAGGTGGGGCGGCAGGGGTTGCGGGTGGCTCACGGGCCGGGCGCGACCGGCGCCGTGGGCCGGGGAAAGAGGGGCACGGGCAGGGGAATGAGTGGCGCGCGTGATGGCGCGGAAAAATCAACGGTGGTCTCCGATGGCGGCAGCGGCACCGGCAGGCCCCGCGCAAACCGTGCCCAGGTGAGATGCCGCAACACGTTGCCATCGGCTTCCACGCCGAGGTCCACGGCCTCGCCGAAATACCGCCGCCACGGGTCGCTTCGCAAGGCCGCCAGTGCGGGGATTACCCGGTAACTTTCCAGACCCAGCGCGTACAATCTGTCAAGGTCGGTGTGGTAGTACGGCCCCGGTTCGCGTCCGGGGGGCGGGGGCGGGGATTCCGCCGGCTCCGCGGACTTCACTGACTCCACTGACTCAGGCGACTCAGGCGCAACGGCGATTTGGGTTTGCGCCTGCACATCCGCTTCCGCATCCGGTACGGGTTGCAGTTCAGTTCCCGGTTCCGGGGGCGGTACGAGAATCAGATCGGGTTCCAATCCGAATTCCAATTCAGGTTCCAACTCCAACTCCAACTCCAACTCCAACCCAAACCCAGGCTCCGGTTCAAGTTCCGTCCCGGACTTCGCTTCCGCTTCCGCTTCGGGTTCCGGCAAAACCGCAGCGTCCAGTATCCAGTTCATATCACCGAAAATTATGCCGTCGAGGTCGGCGTCAACGGCCGGTTCGGGCTTGCCATTGTAGACGTAAGACGTGGCGTACAACGCCAGGTCGTGGGCCTGAAAAAACCGCAGTTGCGGCACCAGCAAGCGCGCCTGTTCGGCGTTGGCGGCGAGAAACAAAAAATCAAGGTCGTCCCGGCGGCGCGGGGTGAACTGCAAGTTGATTTTCAGTTGGGCGCGCAAAAGGCGCTCGCGCTTGATGCTTTTGTCGAGGCCGAGGAATTTTCGGATGACCCGTGCGTATTCGGAAAAGTCACCGGGAAAGGCGCGGTCGTCCACCAGCGTGCCGCCGAGGGTTTCCCACTGCGCCGCAAAAGCATCCGCGACCCGCCGCCCCCACAGCGATTCGCTGCGAAAAATCCCCGCCTGCCGGTGGCCGTCGGCAAACGCCCGCACCGCCACCTGCCGGGCTTCGCGCTCCGCGGACAGGCTCAGGCCATACAAATTGGGCGCGGTTTTGTGTTCGGGAACGGTGCCGATCATCAGCACCGGCAGTTGGGTTGGCGCACCGGACAGCAACGCCTCCACCGCCCGCCGCCCCAGCGGCCCGACGATAAAATCCGCACCATCGTTGATGGCCGCCCGGTGGTACAACGACACCAGCGACGGGTCTTCGCCGATGTCATACAAACTCACCGCCGGCTGCCGGTCGGCGGGGTCATGGTTGCGGGCGTCCATAAAACCCTCGTAAAACGCCCGGGCGGCGGTGCCGAACGGTGAGGTCAGCGGCAGCAGCATGGCGATGTGCCGGTAACGGGAACGGGGGTTGTCGTCCGCCGGCAGTTGCTGAGTGAACAACAGTTGCGCCGCCGGGTGTTGGCGATAACGCGCCAGCCACCGCCGGATTGCTTCGGTTCGCTCCTCCGGCGATTCGGCTTGCAACGCCTCGCTGAGCGCGACCCAGCCGTGAATGGCGTGGTCGGCGGGATGCTCCCGCAGCAGCAACCGGCCCAGCGGGTCCAACGATTCAATCAGTTCAAGGACGCGCTGCTGATTGGCGGCCCGCGCCGGCAACTCCGGCAACGCATCCCGCCGCAGCAAGGTGGCCACCGCCTCATCGCTGCGCCCGAGGGCCTGCCGGGAATCGGCCCGCAGCCATAACAGCCGGGCCTCGGTTTCGGCGTTCAGGATCGGGGCCGGGGCCGGTGCTTGTTCAAGGGCGCGCAGTTGCTCCAGGGCGCGTTCGTGTTGTCCGAGGGTCTGCGCCAGATGCGCCTGATGGAGCATCAGCGCGTGACGTTGGAAGCCGCGCATGGGCGTATATTGCAGTTGCGCGATCAAGGCTTGCGCGTCCGCGGCTTGACCCTGTCCGATAAATCCGGCGATGGCGCGCAGCAGCAACGGCACCGCCTGTTCCGCCGGGACGCCTTTGGCCTGCGCCACCAGCGTCCGGGGATCATCCGCCACGGTGATACCCGGTTCGCGGTCCAGGGGGTGGGCGATGGCCTGCTCCTCAGGTTCCGGTTCCGGGGGCGTCGGGGGTTCCACAGGTTCCGCCGGCGGTTCGGCGACCCGCGGCTGCTCGATGACCGGTTGCTCAGTAACCCGCGGGTCGTTTATCGGCGGCGGCACGCACGCGGCAACCAGCCCCAGCATCATCACGGCAGCGCCGGCGCGGCAAAGTGAAAGCGTGTGCGGTGTGTGTGGTGGCGTCGCGTATTCGCCGCCGGCGCAATACCGTGATAGATTGGCGTCCATGGTCGCAGTATACGAGACCCTCCCATGAACGGCAAAACCGCAGCGCCACAAAGCGGCGCGTTGTTCATCGTCGCAACCCCCATCGGCAACCTCGGGGACATCACCCTGCGGGCCATAGACGTGCTAACGCGGGCCGACCTGATCCTCGCCGAAGACACCCGCCGCGCCGCGATCCTGCTGCGCCACCTCGGCGTGCGCACGCCCCTCAAGTCGTTTCACCAGCACAACGAAACCGCGCGCCTGACCTCGTTGCTGAAGCGGCTTGAAGACGGCGCGCAGATCGCGTTGATCAGCGACGCCGGCACGCCCCTCATCAGCGACCCCGGCTATCCGCTGGTGCGCCAAGCCAGGGAGCGGGGCGTCACCGTAACCCCGGTGCCCGGCCCAAGCGCCCTGATAGCGGCATTGTCCGCGTCGGGCCGCCCCGCCGACCGCTTCTGCTTTGAAGGATTTCTGCCGGCCAGGGCCGAAGCCCGCCGCCGGCGTTTGCAGGAACTGAAAACCGAGCACCGCACCCTGGTCTTGTACGAGTCCAGCCACCGCATCAGCGCAACCCTGGACGCCATCGCAGCGTCGTTCGGCGGTCACAGAGCGCTCACCGTGGCCCGGGAAATCAGCAAAAAATTCGAGACGTTCTACTGCGGCACGGTGGCCGAAGTTCTGGCAACCATGGCCGCCGCCGACCGCCACCGCAAGGGCGAGTTCGTGCTCGTCGTGAACGGTGCCACTGAATCCGAAACCGCATCCGCATCTGAAACCGGCGACCGCGAACGTGCGGCGAAAATCATGCAACTGCTGGCCGCAGAAATCCCCCTGAAACGCGCCAGCAAAATCGCCGCGCGCATCCTTGATCAAAACAGCAATGAACTGTACGCCATCGGGCTTGAGATGAAGGACCTGAATGCCCTGAATGCCCCGGTTTCGCGCCGGCGGAAATGACCGCATCCATAATGCCCCGGCGCAACCGGACACTTCGGCTATAATCTCCGATCCCCAATCCCCCCGCCGACCGCCACCGGGATAACGACATGAAACATTTCATCCTCCTCGTCATACTACTCACCTCGCCGATTCGCGCCGATCAAAACCTGCCGGTGCTGGACGATTTGTTTGCGTCTTTGAACGGCGCCCTTGAGGCGGAAACCGCGGCGATGGTTACGCGGGAAATCTGGGCGGCGTGGCTGGCGCACGATGATGAGCGGGTGAGCGCGTTAATGGACGCCGGGATGCGCGACATGAACGCCCAACGCTGGGAAGACGCGCTCGGGCGGTTTGATGCGGCCATTGACCTGGTGCCGGATTTCGCCGAGGCGTGGAACAAGCGCGCCACGGTGTATTACCTGATGGGCGACTTCGCGGCATCGGCTGCGGACGTGGTGGAAACCTTGCGCCTTGAGCCGCGTCATTTCGGCGCGCTGGCCGGGCAGGGCATGATGCACTTGCAGGAACAAAACGCCGGGTTGGCACTGCTCTATTTCCGCCGCGCGCTGGCGGCGAATCCATATATGGATAATGTGCGGCGCTACGTTGAGTTGCTGTCCCGCGCGCAGGACGAAAAGACGATTTGAGCGTCATTCATGTACAGGTTCACGATTCAATTCATTCCCGCACAAACCCGTCAATGCTCTGGATCAAATCCTTTCACGTCCTGTTCATGGTGACCTGGTTCGCCGGGTTGTTTTACCTGCCGCGCCTGTACGTCTATCACGCCCGGACCGAAGACCGGGCCGGCATCGAACGCTTCAAGATAATGGAGCGCAAACTGTTCTGGGGCATCATGACCCCCGGCGGGTTGCTGACCCTGGGGTTCGGCGCGTGGCTGTGGATCGGTTACGGATTTTCCGGGCGCTGGCTGACGCTGAAACTGCTGCTGGTGGCGCTGGTGATCGCCTACCACGGCTGGTGCTACCTGAAACTGAACGATTTCCTGGGCGACCGAAACCGCCACGGCCACGTATATTACCGGTGGATGAACGAAGTGCCGGTGGTGTTGCTCGCCGGCATCATCATACTGGCGGTGGTCAAGCCGGTTTGGTGATTCGGTTTATGGCCCGGTTCATGACCCGTCGCCGTGCTCAGCCCTGGGATCCCGTTCCAGCAAATCCCGCACTGCGCGTTTGGGGTCGTGGCCGTGGTGCACAACCCGGTACACCTGCTCGGTGATGGGCATTTCCACCTTGAGTTCGCGGCTCAGCGAATAGAGTTCCCGGGCGGTGTTGATGCCCTCGATTTCCTGGCCGATTTCCCGGCAGACCTGTTCGCGGGGTTTGCCCTGGCCGATGCCCAGCCCGAAGCGCCGGTTGCGCGACTGGTCATCGGTGCAGGTCAGGATTAAATCGCCGACCCCGGCGAGGCCGGTGAAGGTGTCGGCGCAACCGCCACGGGCGACGCCGAGGCGCGTCAGTTCGGCGAGGCCGCGGGTGATCAACGCCGCCCTGGCGTTGGCGCCGAAACCGAGGCCGTCGCTGATGCCCGCGGCGATGGCCATGACGTTTTTGATGGCGCCGCCGAGTTGCACGCCCACCGGGTCGGCGCTGAAATAGACCCGCGTGGTGGGGTTGCGAAACCAGTTGGCCAGGGCTTGCGCGGCGTCGCGTTCGGGACACGCCAGGGTCAGGGCGGTGGGCAGCAACCGCGCCGTCTCGCGGGCGAAACTCGGCCCGGAAATCACCGCGTGCCTGCCACCCCCGCCAAAGATTTCATCAACCACTTCGCCCAGCAAGCGGCCGCTGCCGGGGTCAAAACCCTTGGCGCCGCAGATGAGGGTCGCGGCGTGCGCGGAACGGCCGCCGCCGGTGATGCTGCGGTGCAGGGCCTGGACGCGCTCGCGAAAGGCGTGGCTGGGGAGCGCCACCACGAAGGCAAGATCATCGTCCGCCAGTGCCTCAAAGTCGTGCTCAATCACGAGGTTCGGCGGAAAAGACACGCCGGGCAGGTAGCGCTCGTTGCAGCGTTGCGCCGCCATCGCCTCCAGTGCCGCGCGGTTCCGGCCCCACAAGCGCACGGTGCTGATGTTGCGGGCCAGCACCGTGGCCAGCGCGGTGCCCCACGACCCGGCGCCGATGACCGAAACCGACTCCGGGAGCGCTGTCATGGCCGGGGTGCGGGAAGTCTTGTCTAGTTTGGCCGCGCCGCCCCGGAGGGCTCGACGCTGCGCGCCTCCCTGGCTTTTTTCTGGTGATAGAGCGCCTGAAAATTGATCGGGCTGAGCAGCAACTGCGGGAAGCCGCCCTTGGAAATCAGGCTCGCCATCGCCTCCCGCGCGAACGGCAGCAGGACGTGGGGGCAGGCGGTTTCCAGCACCGCTTCAAGGTTGTCGGCGGGGATGCGGGTGATCTGGAAGATGCCGGCCTGCTGGACTTCGGCGAGGAACAGGGTGTGTTCGCCGTGGGCGGCGGTCACGGTGGTGTTGAGCACCACCTCGTAGTATTCCTGGCCCTCTTCGATGCGTTGATGGGTCATGGTCATCTGCACGTCGAGGTTCGGCTTGACTTCGCCCTGGGCGAAAATCTGCGGGCTTGACGGCGACTCAAACGAAGCGTCCTTCAAGTACACCTTCTTGGCTTCGATGGCCGAGCGGTTGTTGGTCTTGCCGGTCTTTGCGGCCGCGGCCTGATCGTTTTGGTCGGCCGGGTCGGGCTGGTCGTTCTGGTCGGTGGGGGGCATGGCGTTGCTCGGTTGGGTATTTTGGATGGGTTTGAGTGGACGGGCCGGTCAGCCTTTTACCAGCGGCAGGTTTTCCTTCCGCCACGCGGCGAGGCCGCCTTCGAGGATGTACAGCTGGCTGAACTCGTTGTTGCGCAGGATCGAGGCCGCCTTGGCGGAGCGGCTGCCGTTCTGGCAGGCGACGATGATCGGCTTGTTCTTGTGCTTGTTCAGGCGGGTGATTTTGTCGCTGATCTGATCGAGCGGCAGGTTGATGGCCTGCTCGATGTGCCCCTGCTTGAAGGCCGCCGCCTCGCACACGTCCACCACCACCGCGGACTCGCGGTTTTGCAGTTTCGGCAGTTGCAACGGAGAGATTTTCCGCGTCCCGCCGGCGCCGGGATTGAGCGTCAGCAGCAGCACGATGACCGCCAGCATCACGAACAAATACCAGTTCTGGGCAACAAATTCTAGGATCATGGTTTGTGGTTTGGAGAGCCTTCCCAAAACCCGGATTCTACCACCGGAGCGCAGTATAATCCCGGTTTATTTGACCGGGCCGTCTCATTGAATTTTCCCCCACCGGCGTCGCGCAAAACCATCCCGTGGCCGGCGCTGTTGCTGGCAACGCTCCTCGGCGCATCCGCCGCATCCGCCGAACCGGGCCGTTCCCGGGCCGAACTCGAACAGCTCAGGCGCTCCATCGGCGAGTTACAGCAGCAACTGAGCACCGAGCGCGCCGAGGAAAAATCCATCACCGGCGAACTCGAACGCCTGGAGCGCCAGCTCGGCGACCTGCTCTTGCAACGCCGCGCCAGGCTCGCCGAACTACAACAAGTCAAAACCAGCCGCGCCGAACTGCAACGGCGGCAACGGGAACTGGAACAACAACGCCGGGCATCCGCCCACGACCTCACCAAACTGGTTCGCGCGAGTTATATGCTGGGCCGGCAAAGCGGGCTGAAATTGATCCTCAACCAGCGGGACCCGGCGGAGACCACGCGCTCGTTATCCATTTTTCGCTACCTGTCCGGGGCGCGCAACCGGCGCATTGAGGAAGGCAAAAAACTCCGCCGCGAACTGCTGGCGACCGGCCTTGAACTCAGCCGGCACCACCGGCAACTGGATGAACTGCTGGAACTGCTGGCGCAAAATCAGGCGCAACTGGACGCCCGGCGCGCCCGCCGCCGGCAAAGCCTCGCCGTGGTCCGGGAGCGGATGCGCGAGAACCGCGAGCAGGTGGTGTTGTACCGCGAGCGCGAGCGCGAACTGGAACGGCTGCTGGCGCGTTTGCGGCGGCAGAGCATTCAACGCTCGGTGCCGTCCGATACGGACCACAAAGCGATTACGGCCAACACCCGCACCCGCACCCGCGCCCAACCCCAACCCGCCCCGCCACTCCCCGCCGAACCCATCACCCTGGGCGGCTTCCAACAATACAAGGGCGGCCTCGGCGCGCCGGTCAACGGCCGGATCAGCGCGCGGTTTGGGCAGCGCAAACCCGAAAGCGGGCTGAAGTGGGAGGGGCTGATGTTTGAGGCCGTGGAAGGCGAAGAGGTGGTGGCGATCTATCCGGGGCAGGTGGTGTTCTCGGACTGGTTCCGCGGCTACGGGCGGTTGATGGTGCTCGACCACGGCGACGGCTACATGAGTTTGTACGGGCACAACCGCCTGCTGCGCGCCGGCCTCGGCGCTTCGGTTGAGGCCGGCGAAGGCATCGGCGAAGCGGGTTCCACCGGCGGCTTGAGCCGCCCCGGCCTGTATTTTGAAATCCGGCACAACGGCGAACCGCGAGATCCGTTAGAATGGTGCCGGATATAACATTGGAAAAGTTGAGCGGAACCTGCCCGATGAAAGCAAACGCCTTGCTGTTGACCGCCTTGCTATTGACCGCCCTGCTGTTGAGCGGTGGCGCTCTCGCCGAAAAACCGGACGGCGGGCAGCCGCCGTTGCCTCCTTTGCCCCTTGAAGAACTGCAAGTGTTCACCGAAGTGTTCGGGAAAATCAAAGGCGAATACGTCGACCAGGCCGACGACGCGGCCCTGTTGCGGGACGCGATTCACGGCATGCTCAACGGCCTCGATCCACATTCGGCCTTCCTCGGCCCGGAAGCGTTTCGAGAAATGCAAATGTCCGGCGAAGGCAAGTTCACCGGCCTCGGCCTCGAAATCACCGTTGAGGACGGATTCATCAAGGTGATCGCGCCCATTGACGACACCCCCGCCCAGCGCGCCGGCATCCTGCCCGGCGACATCATCGTCATGCTTGACGGCGTCGCGGTGCGCGGCATGGCGGTTGGCGAGGCGGTGGACACCCTGCGCGGCGCGCCGGGTACGGAAGTGGTGCTGACCATTTCCCGGCGGGGCGAGGGCGAGGTGTTCGACGTTACCGTGGTGCGCGCGGTCATTGAAATCGCCGGCGTCAAGGGCGAAATCCTCGAAGACGGCTTCGGTTACGTGCGCATCAGCAGTTTCCAGGGCGGCACCGGCGCCAAGCTGCGCGCCGCCATCGAAAAACTGGCGAAGCAAAACGGGCGCGCGCTCAAGGGCCTGGTGCTGGATCTGCGCAACAATCCGGGGGGCGTTTTGCACGGCGCGGTGGAGGTCAGCGACGGGTTTCTCCAATCCGGGGTCATCGTCTCGACCCGCGGGCGCAACGCCGACGCCAACCACAGTTTCCGCGCCACCGCCGACGACTGGATCAACGACGCGCCGGTGGTGGTGCTGGTCAACGGCGGCTCGGCGTCGGCGGCGGAAATCGTCGCCGGGGCGTTGCAGGATCACAAGCGCGCCATCATCATGGGCACCCGCACCTTCGGCAAAGGCTCGGTGCAGAGCGTAATCCCGGTCAACAACGGCGGTGCGTTAAAACTGACCACGGCGCGCTACTACACGCCGTCGAACCGCTCCATTCAGGCGCGGGGCATCGTGCCCGACATCGTGATTGAAGCGGGAGCGGCAGCGCCGGCCCGGCGGGATGAACGGGAACTCCGCGAAGCCGACCTCGCCGGCCACCTTGAAAACGACCGCGCCGAAACCGATGTCGGTGTGCAAAACAAGCCCGGCCTGGCGGCGCGGGATTATCAGGTGGGCGAAGCGCTCAACCTGCTGAAGGGTATGAGCCTGGTGCGGCTGCGGGGGCAGGGCGCCAAAACCGAGCAACCTGCGAAGCCCGCCGAATCCGTGCAATCCGCCGCCGGGGAAGGGTAGGCGCGCCGGGATTGTCGGCGTCTGCTCAGGAACCGCTCTTGCCGCGCGCGGGCGGGCGCACCAGCGGGCGTCCCCGGCGGTGCCGCCGGAACCACAAAATGAGGGTCAGGTAGCCGCGCCGCGCCCAGCGAAAATCCAGGGACAGCACCAGCAACCCGAGGGGCACCATCCAGAACCCGAGAATCGGCAGCGCCCCCAGCAGTCCGCCCAGTATCAACAATACCCCGATGAGGATGCGCGTCAGCGAGGGCATGGTTTTGAACGGTCGTAAAACGGTCTTCAGGCGGCGGTGCACGGGCGGTGTCTCCGGTACGGTTGGTTGCGCTATGATCGCGGCTGGCGAATGATACTTGCGAATGTGCTTTGAGGGGTGGAAATAATGCGCTACGAGTTCACAAAAATGCAGTCCCTGGGCAACGATTTTATCGTACTTGACGGCGTGTCCGATGAATTAAATGTGACCCCGGCCATCGCCCGCCGCCTCGCCGACCGGCATTTCGGCGTCGGCTGCGACCAGGTTTTGCTGGTTCAACCGGGCGGTGCCGGTGATGACGCCGGGGCCGCCGGCGAGTTCCTGTTCAGGATCTTCAACCACGACGGTAGCGAAGCCGAGCACTGCGGCAACGGTGCGCGTTGCCTCGCCCGCTTTTTGTGCGACCGCGGGCTGGCCGGATCCGATGATCGGGGCGATAACAAAGGCGACAACAAAACCATCCGGGCGCGCACCTCCAAACTCGCCATAACGCTCACCGTCAACCCCGACGAGTCGGTCACCGTGGAGATGGGCACGCCGGAGTTTGCCCCGCAAAAAATCCCGTTCCACGCCGAGCGCGCGGCGGCTACCTACGCCCTCGACCTGAACGGCGACGAAGTAGAAATCTCCGCCCTCGCCATCGGCAATCCCCACGCGGTGCGGCGCGTCGAAGACGTGGCCCGCGCGCCGCTGGCAACCCACGGCCCGCTCACGGAAAACCATCCGCGCTTCCCCGCCAGGGTCAACGCCGGCTTCATGCAGATCGCCGCCCGCGACCACATCCTGCTGCGCGTCCACGAACGCGGCGCCGGCGAAACCCTGGGCTGCGGCAGCGGCGCATGCGCGGCGGTCGCCGCGGGCATCAATCTCGGCTTGCTCGACAACGCCGTAAAAGTGTCCCTGCCCGGCGGCGACGCCGAAGTTGAGTGGCAGGGGCCGGGTCACCCGATTTTTTTGCGCGGCCCGGCGCATGTGGTTTTTTGCGGCGCTATTGAGTTGTAAAAGCGGTTACAATAAAGCGACTCCAACCCATCATCATCCACAAATGCCCAAGTCCCGGGAAGTCGCGGATTACCTCAAGGATCATCCCGAATTTTTTGCCGAGCATTCCGATTTGCTCGACGCCATGAATTTGCCTGAGCAGCCCGGACAGCCGCCCGCCCACGAGCGCATTCACGAGCGGCAGGTGCGGGCGTTGCGCGAGCGCCACGAGCAGCAGCAGGCGCGGCTGGATTTGATCGTGGATACCGCCCGCAGCAATCAGGATCTTGCCCGCGGGCTGCATCAGGTGGCGGTCAATCTGCTGGGCCTGGATGACCTCGACCCGGAAGATCCCGCCGCTCCGGGGCGGCTGGTGAAAGCCCGGTTTGACATTGACGACGTGGCGGTTTTTCTGTCCGCCAGGCAGCAGGATTTCCCCCCGCAGGTGGACTACGCGCTCCTCTGCCAGCGCGTTGAGCACCTCGCCAGCGTTTGCGACGACCGGGTGTCGAGCAAGCTTGGCGCGGCCTTGTTCCCGGACGCCGCCGCCATCCAATCCTGCGCCTTCATCCCCATCACCCACGGGCAGAAATTCTACGGCGTGATGGTGCTCGGCTCCGCCGACCGGCAGCGCTTCCAGCCCGATATGGGGGTGCTGATTCTCGACCGCCTGGGGCAGTTGCTCGGCGCATACCTGGCGGGGCGCGGCCTGGGCTGATGCGCGCATGAGGTCCGAATCCCGGCGTCCGAATCCCGGCGTCCGAATCCCGGCCTGATTTCGGCCTGCTCCCGTGCAAGCAACCGACCCCCTGGACGAGTTTCTCGTCCACCTGGCGCGCCACCGGCGGCTGTCCCCCCACACCGTCGCCGCCTACCGCCGCGACCTCGGGCGGCTGGCGGCGTTTCTCGAAACTGCCGGGACCGCCGGAACCGCCGGAACCGTACGCTGGGGCGACTTGTCCGCCAAACAGGCGCGGGCGTTTCCGGCGAAACTCCACCAGTCGGGATTGTCCGGTCGTAGCATCCAGCGCATGCTGTCCGCCGCCCGGACTTTTTACCGCCACCTGGTCAAGACCGGGAACGCCGCCTGCAACCCGTTCGATGGCGTCAGCGCGCCGAAGTCGCCCCGCAAGTTGCCGGCCACGCTGAGCGTGGACGAGATCGCGGCGTTGCTGGAGCGGCACGACGGCAGCGCGTTGTCCATCCGCGACCACGCCATGCTCGAATTGTTTTACTCCTCCGGGCTGCGCCTCGCCGAGTTGGCGGCGCTTGACTGCGGCGGCGTTGACTTCGAGCAGCGCGAAGTGCGGGTTACCGGCAAGGGCAACAAGCAAAGAATCGTGCCGGTGGGCGCCAAGGCGGCGGCGGCGCTCAGGGAATGGTTGAGCCATCGCGGCGCCCTGGCCGGCGGCGGCGAGCGCGCCCTGTTCGTCGGCAAAACCGGCCGCCGCCTCGGCGCGCGCGGAATCCAGCAACGCCTGAATCGCTGGGCGCAAAAACACGGCCTCGGCCAACGCCTGCACCCGCACATGCTGCGCCATTCTTTCGCCAGCCACGTCCTCGCCTCCAGCGGCGACCTGCGCGCCGTCCAGGAAATGCTCGGTCACGCCGACATCGCCACCACCCAGATTTACACCCACCTGGATTTTCAGCACCTCGCCAAGGTGTACGACAAAGCACATCCACGGGCGCGCAAGGGGGGGAAGTAGAGGGGGCAAGGCCAGCCGCTTCTCTATTGCCATACCACACCAACAAGGCTATAGTCCCGCGCTTTGTTTTGCTTACCCCAACACCCCAAAGGAGTCGTCAATGCCGTTGCAAATGTCAGTAATTGTTCCCATTCCGATGCTGCTCGGCGCGCTCGGGTTGTGCGTTGCCTGGGCCATCTACCGGATGGTGCTCAAGCGCCCGGCCGGTGAGGGCAAGGTGGTCGGGATCGCCGAGCAGATTCACCGTGGCGCGATGACGTTCATGCGCACCGAATACACTTACCTCGCGGTGTTCGTGGCGGTGGTGGCGGTGCTGATCCTGGTTTCCGACCTCGGCGTTCACACCATGTTCGCCTTTCTGGTGGGCGCGTTGTGCTCCGCGTTCGCCGGCTATACCGGCATGTACGCGGCCACCAACGCCAACGTCCGAACCACCACCGCGGCGCAGCGGGAAGGCGCCGCCGCGGCGTTGACCGTGGCGTTCTACGGCGGTTCGATCATGGGCCTGTGCGTGGCCGCCATGGGGCTTTTGGGGCTTGGCCTGTTGTACTGGCTGTACGGCGGCGATCCGCACACCGCCCACGTCATCCACGGCTTCGGCATGGGCGCCTCGTCGGTGGCGTTGTTCTCCCGCGTCGGCGGCGGCATCTTCACCAAGAGCGCCGACGTCGGCGCCGACCTGGTGGGCAAGATCGAAGCCGGCATCCCCGAAGACGACCCGCGCAATCCCGGCGTCATCGCCGACAACGTAGGCGACAACGTAGGCGACGTGGCCGGCATGGGCTCGGACATTTTCGAATCCTACTGCGGCGCGATGATCGCCTCCATCGCCATCGCCGCGACCCTGTCGCCGTCCACGCTGGCCGTCATCGGTAGCCAAAGCGGCCTGATGTTCCTGCCCCTGGCGCTGGCCTCGGCGGGCCTCCTGTGCTCCATCGTCGGCATTCAACTGGTGCGCGTGAACACCCGAAAATCCCCCGAACTGGCGCTGCGCATCGGCACCATCGGCGCTTCGGTGCTGTTCATCGGCGCGGCGCTGGCGGTGATTTTGTTCATGGAAATCAGCGTCAACGTGTGGGGCGCGGTGCTGACGGGCGCAGTCGGCGGCATCGGCATCGGCCTCATCACCGAATACTACACCGGCGGCAAACCGGTGCGCGACATCGCCAAAAGCGGCGAAACCGGCCCCGCCACGGTCATGATCAGCGGCCTCGCCGTGGGCATGGAATCGGTGGTCGTGCCGCTCCTGATCATCAGCGCCATCATCGTCGTCGCCAGCGCGCTGACCGGGTTGTACGGCGTCGGCATCGCCGCCGTGGGCATGCTGGCGACGGTCGGCATCACCATGGCCATAGACGCCTACGGTCCGGTCGCCGACAACGCCGGCGGCCTCGCCGAAATGGCCGGGCTCGGCGACGAGGTGCGCGAAATCACCGACTCCCTGGACGAACTCGGCAACACCACCGCCGCCATCGGCAAGGGCTTCGCTATCGGCGCCGCGGCGCTCGCGGCGCTGGCCATCATCTCCGCGTTCATCGAAACCGTCTCCCAACTCAACCCCGGCTTCACCCTGCGCATCAACGACCCGAAAGTGCTGGCCGGCCTGTTCCTCGGCGGCATCTTCCCGTTCCTGGTGGCGAGCATCACCATGAAAGCGGTGGGCGCCGCCGCCTTCGACATGATCTTTGAGATCCGCCGGCAGTTCCGGGAAATCCCCGGCCTCATGGAAGGCACCGCCGAACCCGACTCCACGCGCTGCGTGGACATCGCCACCCAGGCCGCCCTGAAGCGCATGATCGCCCCCGGCGTGCTGGCGGTCGCGGCGCCCGTGGTAGTCGGCTTCGCCCTCGGCGCCACCGCCCTCGGCGGCATGCTCGCCGGCGCGCTGCTCGGCTGCGTGCTCATGGCCCTGACCATGGCCAACGCCGGCGGCGCCTGGGACAACGCCAAAAAACACATCGAAAAAGGCAACCTCGGCGGCAAAGGCTCCCCGGCCCACGCCGCCGCCGTAGTCGGCGACACCGTCGGCGACCCGTTCAAAGACACCTCGGGACCGGCGATGAACATTTTGATTAACGTAATGGCGATCGTTAGTTTGGTGATTGCGCCGTTGTTGGGGGTTTAGGGGAACTCCGCAATTCCTTGCATTTTTCCTTGGAATATGTATTATTGCGCCCATATTAAGTTTTATCTCCGCCTTGCGAGGCAATGACAAAATGCTTTTCACCAAACAGAAGCCGACGAGCAACAGTGTGCTTTCAGAATTCATGCGCAATGGTTCCGCCAAAGAACACAAACGCGTGTTCAAGAAAGTGATTGAAGAGTCCATCAGAGATCAGCAAAAGATTATTGAGCAAGCCGAGCGAATTGAAGCGGAGACGGAGCGTCGTTGTTCTCCGAAGAACGACTGACTAGTCGTGGGCGATGTAAGCCATCAAAAAATGCTTGATTGTGCACAAGCGTACGTCAAAGACCACCGTAAAAAGATCGCCGCACAAAACACGGAAGGATTTTGCGCGGAAATAACGCCGGTTTCCATATTTATGGCCGGTTCACCGGGCGCGGGTAAAACCGAGACCTCGAAACGGTTGTTGCAACATACCGACAATATATTGCGAATTGACGCCGATGAGTTGCGTTGCCATTTCGCGCACTGCGGTTACATCGGGACCAACTCTCATTTGTTCCAAAAGTCCGCCAGTAATTTGGTTCATGCAGTACACGACGCTGCGCTAAAAAACAATATCAGTTTTTTGCTCGACGGCACGTTTGCCGACGAAAACATGGCGCGAAAAAATATCGAGCGATCGCTGAAGCGGCGGCGGGCTGTTTTTATTATTTTCGTGTATCAACCTCCGCAAAAAGCGTGGTATTTTGTGCAAAAGCGCGAAAAAGTTGAAGGGCGACGCATACGCCCGGAAGACTTCGCAAAAAAATTCTGCGCGGTGCAAGCGGTGGTAAACAAAATGAAAGCGGAGTTCGGAAGCGGAATCACATTGTCTTTGCTGCATAAAAACATTGACGGCACCAATAAATTTTACAAAAAAAACATTGATCGGATTGAAGATCACATCGTGGAAAAATACAGTGAAGAGCAAATACTGAATGAAATTCGAGATGAGTGAGTTTGATTGTTATGAACACTAAAATCGGCAAAATCCGCAAAGTTGCTTTGCGCGAACTTTGGAAAAGGGAAGACACAAACTTCACCAAGTGGCTTGAGGAAAACATCGATCACCTGACCGATGTTATTGGCTTCGATATAACCATTGAATCCCGGGAAAAGAAAGTCGGGCCGTTTAGCGTTGATTTATATGGCGAGGACGCTAATGGCGACAAGGTCATTATCGAAAACCAGCTGGAAAAAACTGACCACACCCATCTTGGGCAAATTCTTACCTACCTGACAAATCTCGAAGCAAAAACCGCAATCTGGATATCCGGTAATCCCGTTGAAGAGCATAAACGGGCGATAGATTGGTTAAACGAAACAACGCCGAATGATATTTCTTTCTACCTAATACAGCTGGAGGCGATACAAATTGGAAGCGAAGCGATGGCAGCCCCGCTTTTCACGGTTGTTAAAAAACCCAATGCTGAAATTAAACAAATTGGGAATCAAAAAAAGAAATCCGCCCAAGAGCATACTTTGAAATACCAGTTCTGGAAGCAATTTATTGGAAAAATAAATGAAAAAAGTTCAATTTGTCAAAATATCAATCCGGGAAAGAGCAATTGGCTTTCGGTAACGCTCGGTATAAGCGGAGTAAGCATGTATTTTGTAATAACCAATCAAAGTGCACGGACGGAAATATACATCGACAGAGGAGATAAAGATGAAAATAAAAAAATATATGATCTCTTCTTTGTGAAAAAATGCAGATTGAATCCGATTTTCAAGGCGAACTCATCTGGAAAAGACTGGAAGAAAATCAGGCTTCCAAAGTGGAGAATCAGTTAAGAGGTGTCAATGTTTCCAAAGAAGAAGATTGGGGAAAAATGATCGAATTCCTGCTTGACAGTTCCATCAGGATGCACCAAGCATTCACAAAACATATACCGGAAATAAGACAAAAACTAAAAACTGGTTCGGCCTAATACGGCCTGCGCGCTTTTATAATCAACCCCCAACCACAAAATCAAAAACCCGGTTCAACCCCAACTCCACGATCAACTCATCCGCCGCTTTTTGCCCGTGTTCGCGGGTGACTTCGTCGAGGATTAGTTTGGCGGAGTGGCGGTTGTAGGGGCCGCCGAAATCGGCTTGTACTTTTAGCAGTTCGCGGGCGCGGTCCAGGGTCATGGTGAAAACTCCGTTTTGAGTTTTTTGGCGACCGGGGCGTTTTTCAGGCGCGCATAGTCGGGCAGGCCGTTTCGGTAGGGCGGGTACGCTTCGCCGCGCATGAGCGGGGCGAGGTATTCCCGGCAGCGTTGGGTGATGCCGAAGCCGTCGGCGCTGATGAAACTTTGCGGCACGGTTTTTTCCACGTTGGCGACCCGTCCCAGTTGGGCGGCGGCGATTTTCCAGCGGTACGGGCGGTTGCCGGTGCGCACGATGGCGGGCATTACCGCGTTGCCGCCGGCCAGCGCCATGTTGACCGCCGCCTTGCCGACCGCGTAGGCCTGCTCGACGTCGGTTTTTGAGGCGATGTGGCGGGCCGAGCGTTGCAGGTAGTCGGCCACCGCCCAGTGATACTTGTAGCCGAGATCCTGTTTTACCATCTGCGCGATCACCGGCGCCGCGCCGCCCAGCTGGGCGTGCCCGAAAGCGTCCACGAGGCCCTGGTCGGAGAGGAACCGGCCGCGCCCGTCGCGTACGCCTTCGGACACGACGATGGAAACATAGCCGTACTCGCGCACCTTGCGCCTGACCTCGGCCATGAACTTTTTGCGCCGAAAAGGAATCTCCGGGAACAATACCAGCACCGGAATTTCGACCCGCGCATCCGACGCCATGGCCCCCGCCGAGGCGATCCATCCGGCGTGCCGCCCCATGACTTCCAGCACAAAAACCTTGGTGGAGGTGCGCGCCATGGAGGCGACGTCAAAACTCGCTTCCCGGGTTGAGACGGCGATGTACTTGGCCACCGAGCCGAACCCCGGGCAGTTGTCGGTGACCGCCAGGTCGTTGTCCACGGTTTTGGGTATGTGGATGGCGCGGATCGGGTAGTTCATGCTGCGCGACAGCCGCGAAATCTTGAGGCAGGTGTCGGCGGAATCGCCGCCGCCGTTGTACAGGAAATAGCCGATGTCGTGGGCCGCGAACACCTCGATCAGGCGCTCGTACTCGCGGCGGTTTTCCGACAGGCTTTGCAACTTGTAGCGGCACGACCCGAACGCGCCGGCCGGGGTGTGGCGTAATTTTGCGATGGCGGCGGCGCTTTCCTTTGAGGTGTCAATCAGGTCTTCGGTGAGCGCGCCGATGATGCCGTTGCGCCCGGCGTACAGTTTGCCGATGCGGTCTTTGTGGCGGCGCGCGGTTTCAATGACGCCGGCGGCGCTGGCGTTGATCACCGCCGTGACCCCGCCGGACTGGGCGTACAAGGCGTTGGTTTTTTTGCGCGTCATTTTTCGCCGGCCCTGGTTTCGTTGGCTTTGGTTTCGCCGGCTCCGGCCTCGCCGACCCCTTGCCGGGCGCGCTCGTGGTCGGACTGGGTTTGCAGCGTGGCGGCGATACATTCATCAAGGCGCGCGTATTCCTCGATGCCGGTGCCAAACTGTTCGTGGGGGGTGTAGAAAAACTGCGTGCGGTAGCGGGAATCGCCGCATTTGAACACCACAAAATTGGCCCCCAGTTCGTGCCAGTACACGGTCGGGCAGCTCACCGTGACCGGCTCGCCGCCGTCCTTGTCGAGTTCGCCCTTGTCCAGCAGCAACTCGCTGTCGGCGAGGTGGATCTCCACCTCCCGGCGATAGCGCTGCACCAGCATCTCGCGGATGGCGGCGATCTCGGCGTCGGTAAATTCGGCGGTGGCGGGCATGTCGGCGGCTCGGCGGTCTGCGGCTGGGCAAAATCAGGATGGGGATTTTACACCACATACCCGCCCGTCCCGCCCCTTGCTATTTTTCCGCAAACCGGGTAGATTCCGTTTCCCTTTGCGGCCGGATAACGACCCAGATTCGCCATGAAACGCACTTTCCAACCCAGCATACTGAAGCGCAAGCGAACCCACGGGTTTCGTGAGCGGATGCGCACCCGGGCGGGCCGCGCGGTAATCAATGCCCGACGCGCCAAACGACGGGCGCGTCTGAGCGCCTGAGCATTACTCCCAGCGCGTCGCCCGAACCGCCCGCGCCCCCGGTCGCGGCGGGCGCGGCGGGATTGGGCCGTTGCCTGAGGCTGGTGGACGGCAAGCAGTTCAACGCGGTTTTCGATCACAAAAGGCGGCTGCACGGGGCGTGTTTCAATATCCACGTCGCCCCCAACGAGCTCGGTCACGCGCGCATCGGGCTGGCGGTGTCGCGGCGGGTCAGCAAGAAGGCGGTCGAGCGCAACCGGCTGAAACGGATCATCCGCGATTCGTTCCGTCGCCACCAGCACCGGCTGGGGGCCGTGGACTACGTGGTGATCGCCAAAATCGGCGCCGCCGACCGCGCCGGCAAGCCGAACCGGACGCTGCACGCGGAGCTGGATAACTCGTGGGCCAAAGCCCGCCAAAAATGCCGCTCGACATAAAACGCTGAACCTTGAATCCTGAAACGCCAATGAAACGCCCCCTACTACTCATCATCCGAGCCTACCAACTGGCGCTGAGCCCGTTTCTTGGCCGCCGCTGCCGGTTTTACCCCAGTTGCTCCGCCTACGCGATGCAGGCCATCGAACGCCACGGCGTACTCAAGGGAAGTTGGCTGGCGGTGCGGCGCATCGGGCGCTGCCATCCGTGGCACGAAGGCGGCGATGATCCGGTGCCGCCGGCGTCGCCCGCGCCCGCGTTGAGCCGGAGACAAGCGTAATGTTTAACCTGGAAATCCAGCGCCTGATCCTGTTCGGCGCCCTCGGCCTGGTGCTGATCATGATCTGGCAGTCGTGGACGGAGTTTCAGCAGCAATACGTCGCCGCCAACGCCCCCGCCGCTCAAAGCGCCGAAATCGCCGGCCAGCCCGCCAACCCCGCCGCCCGCGACGTCCCCGACGCGCCGGCGCTACCGGCCCCCGCCGCCCAGCAGGCCGAAGCGCAACCGGACCCGCAGCCTTCGAGCGCCGCCGCCGGCGAGTTGATCAACATCACCACCGACCTGGTGCGCGCACAGATTGACCCCCGTGGCGGCGATCTGGTGCACGTTGAACTGCTGCGCCATCCGGTCAGCATTGACCGGCCGGACGAGCCGTTCGTGCTCATGCACCGCGACGCCGCCGGCCTGTTCATCGCCCAGAACGGCCTCATCGGCGCCGACCGCAAGTACCCCGACCACGGCGTCACCTATTCGCTATCCGACCACAACCGCAACTACGACCTCGGCGACCGCGAGCAGATGGAAGTGATCCTCGACTGGCGCTCACCGGACGGCGATGGGATCGCCTACCAAAAAGTATTCCGCTTCCGGCGCAACGCCTACCGCATTGAAGTGGACTTCCGCATTGACAACCGCAGCGCCGAGCCGTGGAACGGTTTCGTGTACGGCCAGTTGAAGCAGACCGAAATCGTCCAGCCCGGCTCCATGGGTTTCCTCGGGCGGCTGCCCAGCTTCCACGGCGCGGCGGTTTATACCGCCGAAGAGAAGTACGACAAAATTTCCTACGACGACATGCGCGAAGAGAATCTAAACCTGTCCACCGAATCCGGCTGGGTGTCCATGATGCAGCACTACTTCGTGGCCGCGTGGTTGCCCGGCGGCTCCGACCGCTACCAGTTTTTCTCCGGCGTCGCCGACGGCAACGACAACTCCCAGTACCGCATCGGCTACAAAACCACTCAGCCGGTGCGCGTCGCCGCCGGCGAGGAGGGCGTGGTCAACACGGTGTTGTTCGTCGGCCCCAAGGAGCAGGATCACCTGCGCCGCCAGCAGGTGGACGGGCTGTTGCTCACCGTGGACTACGGCTGGCTGACCCCCATCGCCAA
Source organism: Candidatus Poriferihabitaceae bacterium (assembly GCA_965212085.1). GTDB lineage: Bacteria > Pseudomonadota > Gammaproteobacteria > Arenicellales > Poriferihabitantaceae > JAHRAW01. Next base: position 1,517,526 of record OZ243042.1, read on the forward strand.
TCCGTTATTCTGGTTGCTCAACAAAATCCACGGCGTGGTGAACAACTGGGGCTGGGCGATCATCCTGCTCACGGTGCTGGTCAAGGGGATTTTTTATCCGCTGTCCGCCGCCAGTTACAAGTCCATGGCGAAAATGAAAAAACTCCAGCCGCGCCTCAAAACCCTCAAGGAACGCTACGGCGACGACAAGCAAAAGTTCCAGCAGGAAATGATGAAGCTGTACAAAAGCGAAAAGGTCAACCCGGCCGGCGGCTGCCTGCCGATCCTGGTGCAGATTCCGGTGTTCATCGCCTTGTACTGGACGCTGCTCGAAAGCGTGGAGCTGCGCCAGGCCGACTTCATGTTCTGGATCCACGACCTGTCCATCCCCGACCCGTACTTTGTCCTGCCGCTGGTCATGGGCGCTTCGATGCTGGCGCAGTTTGTTCTCAACCCGGCGCCGGTGGATCCCCTGCAAAAGAAAATCATGATGGCCATGCCCATCGTGTTCACGGTGTTCTTCCTGTGGTTCCCCGCCGGGCTGGTGTTGTACTGGGTGGTCAACAACCTGCTGTCCATCGCCCAGCAGTATTACATTACTCGCAAGTACGAAGCCGCCTGAGGAGTGTCCGGCGCCGACACCATCGCAGCCGTAGCAACCCCGCCCGGCCAGGGCGCCATCAGCATCGTGCGCCTCTCCGGCGGCGGCATCCCGGCGTTGTGCAAAACCTTGACCGGCGCGCTGCCCGAACCGCGCTACGCCGCGTTGTGCGACTTCCTCGAACGAGACGGCACGGTCATAGACCGCGGACTCGCCCTCTACTTCCCCGCCCCCCACAGCTACACCGGCGAACACGCCCTGGAACTGCACGGCCACGGCAGCCCGGTGGTGATGAAAATGCTGCTGCGCCGCTGCCTTGAACTGGGCGCGCGGCTGGCGCGACCCGGCGAGTTCAGCGAACGCGCCTTCTTGAACGGCCGCCTCGACCTCGCCCAGGCCGAAGCGGTCGCCGACCTCATCAAAGGCGGCACCGAAGCCGCCGCGCGTTCGGCGATGAACTCCCTGCAGGGCGAGTTTTCATCGCGCATCCGCGCCCTGGTCGGCGAACTCACCGAACTGCGGATAGGGGTGGAAGCGGCCATTGACTTCCCCGAAGAGAGCGTAGACCACCCCGCGGACGACCGCGCTGAGGCGCGCATTCTCGAACGGCTGCGGAGTTTGCAAAACCGCTTCGCTGAACTGCGCGCCTCGGCGACGCGCGGAAAACTGCTGCGCGACGGCCTCAAGGTGGTGCTCACCGGCCCCCCCAACGCCGGCAAATCGAGCCTCCTGAACGCCCTCTCCCAACAGCAGCGCGCCATCGTCAGCGCCATCCCCGGCACCACCCGCGACCTGCTGGAGCAAGTCATCGAACTCGACGGCCTGCCCCTGGAAATCACCGACACCGCCGGCATCCGCCCCGGCAAAGACGAGGTCGAAATCGAAGGCGTGCGCCGCGCACTGGCCGCGCAAGCGCGGGCGGACCTGGTTCTGCTGGTGATAGACGACGCCGCAACCAGCGAAGCCGAAGCCGCGCGCTTGCTGCGGGAAACCGGCGATACCGGCGATACCGGCCATGGCGCGGCGCTCTGCCTGGTGCGAAACAAAACCGACCTGAGCGGGCGAAGCCCCGGCCACAGCGAACACGGCGTGGCGTTGTCGGCGCTGAACGGCGACGGCTTGAGCGAACTCGTGGAGGTAATCAAACAACGCGCCGGATTCCGCCACAGCGAAGACAGCCCCTTCATCGCCCGCCAGCGCCACCTCGACGCCCTGCAACGCGCCGCCCGCCACCTCGACGCCGGCGTCGAACAACTCACCACCCACCACGCCGGCGAACTGCTGGCCGAAGAACTAACCGCTTGCCAGCGCGCCCTCGGAGAAATCACCGGCGAAGTGACCAGCGATGATTTGCTTGGGTTGATATTCGCTTCGTTTTGCATCGGGAAGTGAACGCGCCCCTGCAGAATGTCAGCGGCTTGCGCCCCGTCCAAACCCTTCCGGCGCTAGCCGGACTGTCGCGCACAGGGGCGCGGGGGGTCTCCCCCCGCAAACGCGCGTCACGCGCACAAAGTCAGCGCCCGGACACTCTCACCGTGCAGTTAGGCTATAATCCCCCCAAAACAACCGCCCTGCGCACCACTGCCCCGGCAACGGCGCAGGCACATCGGAACCGACAAATGCCGACCACCAGCGAGACCACCGGCGACGCAAGCCTCCAATACGGAGACGCAGCGGACGCCCAACCCGAAGCCGCCCAATCCCACTACACCCGCAGCGTGCTGCTGCAGATGCTGGTGGTGTTCCTGCTACTGTCCATCGTCATCGTCTGGCAGTGGGACGTGGTGCGCCAGATTTACCTGAGAAACCAGATCAACGCCATCGGCTGGGCCATCAACGGCGGCATCATGCTGTTGTTTTTCTGCGGGCTGGGGGTGCTGGTGGGGCGCTTTTTTGAATACCGCGCCCAGGAATCCGCCATCACCCGGTTCCTGCTCAACCTTGAACAAGGCGACGACCCGCTGCGGGAGGTGGACCCGCGCTGCATGCTGGCCGAGCGTTACCGTACGCTCCAGGATCTCAACCGGCGGCGCGCCGACGTCAACCAGAACGTCCTCGCCGCGACCCTGCTGGCGGCGGAATCGAGCCGCAACAGTTTCCCCAAGTTCGTTCACAACGTGCTGATCCTGACCGGCGTTTTCGGCACCATCGTCTCGCTGTCGCTGTCCCTGCTCGGCGCCTCGGACATGATCCACGGCGTCCCGTCCGGCGCGGCGGGCAACCAGACCAGCGGCCTCGGCACCATGATCTTCGGCATGTCCACGGCGCTGTCCACCACCATGACCGCGATCCTCGCCTACCTCATCTTCGGCTACTTCTACATCAAACTCACCGACACCCAGACCTACCTCATCAGCCGCGTTGAGGAAGTAACCGCCACCGCCCTGCTGCCGCACCTGCAACTCAACCAGACCCCGGAGAAGGACTACTCCGACAGCGTGCGCAGCGCCGGCCAACTCATCGAGCGCTTTGACCATTCCCAGCAGCAGTACGAAGGCGCGGTTCGGGCGCTCCTCGAAGCCACTCAATCATTGTCCCAACAACTGGCCGCGCGCCCCGGAGACGCCGCCGGCAAAGCGGACATTGAAGCGATGTTGACGCGCATCGGCGAACAGCAGCAGCGCTCCGCCGAGGACAACCGCGCCTTGTTGGCCGAAGCGGTCAACCTGCTGAGGGAAGGCTTTCGTTTGCGCGAGTAGGCGCGAACAACCGCCGCCGCCAAGCGACCAAGCGACCACCCAAATGCCCCCCACCGCCAACACCGGCTTCACCGACCTGCGCGTCGGCCACGGCGCGCGCGGCATCGGCGACGACAGCGTGTGGCCGTCGTTCACCGACATCATGACGGTGATCGTGATGATCTTTCTCATGGCGCTGGTGATCATGATGGTGCGCAACTTTGAACTCGACCGCCAACTGGTGACCACCGAAATTTCCAGGGAAGCCGGTCTCGCCGAAAACCGCGGGTTGCTGGACAAAATCAGCCTCCTCGAAACCACGGTGCTCGGCCTTGAACAGTCCCTGGGCTTAAGCCAGGGCGAGCGCGACGCATTGCAGGCGCAACTCTTGGAAGAACTGAAGCGCATTGAACTGATGGCCGCCGAGCACATATCCCTCGAAGAACAACTGGCCGCCATCATCGCCGAGCGCAACCGCTTGTCCGACGAAAAACAGCAACTCGCCGAGCAGTCCAGGGTGCGCATCGCCGCGCTCACCGCCCGCGAAGCCGACCTCGGCAACCGCATGGCCGCCCTGAGCGAACAGTTTGAAGCCCTGAAACTGCGCTCCGCCGGCGAGATCAAAACCCTGAGCAGCGCCAACCTGTCGCTCACCGAAAAACTCGACAAGGTGTCCGCGCAACTCGGCCAGGTCCGCGCGTTGCTGCAAACCGAACAGCAGCAACGCCGCGCCCTCGGCCTGCGGGTTGAAGCCCAGGGCCGCGAACTCGAAGCCAAACAGGAACTGCTCGCGCAGTTAAAAACCGTGCAGGAGCAGTCCACCGAACGCTACGCCGAAGCGCGCGCGCAGATTGACCGCCTCAACGACTCCATCCGCCGCCGCCAGTTGGAAAACGCCGCCCTGCAAAAACTCGCCGCCGCCTCCGGCGACCGCTTCCGCTCGCTCCAGGAAGAATACGATTCCCTCGACGCCAAATACCGAACCCTGGCCCGCCCGGCGCGCAGCCCGGCGGGCAAGTACGTGGTGGGCGTGTGGATACTTAAAGTTGGCGACCAGTATCGTTTTCGTTTGAAAGAGCCGGCGGAAAGGGTTCCGGCGGATTACACCAGGGCCGAACTTGTGCAGCGTTTGGCGCGCCTGAAAGCGAACAAGGGCGAGGAACTTTATACGAAAATTATTATTCCCGAAGACAGCGCGTTGTCGCATAACGAGGCGTGGCGTTTTACCCAGGAGATTTTGCGGGGGTATGATTATTATTATCAGTAACGGGATTCGGTAATGAAATACCCCGACCCTTTCACCGTCATCGTCATCGGCGCCGGCCACGCCGGTGTTGAGGCGGCGCTGGCCTCGGCGCGCACCGGCGCGAGCACGCTGCTCATCACCCACAACATCGAAACCATCGGCCAGATGTCGTGCAACCCGGCCATCGGCGGCATCGGCAAGGGGCACATCGTCCGGGAGATTGACGCCATGGGCGGGGTCATGGCGCGCGCCATTGACGAGGCCGGGATTCACTTCCGCACCCTCAACGCGCGCAAGGGTCCGGCGGTGCGGGCGACCCGCGCTCAGGCGGACCGGGCGTTGTACAAAATGGCCGTGCGCCGGGCGGTGGAGCATCAGCCCAACCTGACGTTGTTCCAGCAGCCGGTGGATGATTTGCTGGTGAACAATGGCCGCGTGACCGGCGTCAAAACCCAACTCGGCATTGAGTTCCGCGCCGCTGCGGTGGTGCTCACCGCCGGCACCTTCCTGCACGGCAAAATTCACGTCGGCCTCGACAGCGCCCGCGCCGGACGCGCCGGTGACCCGCCGTCGGTGGCGCTGGCCGAGCGCCTGCGCGAGTTGCCGTTCAGCGTGGCGCGCCTCAAGACCGGCACGCCGCCGCGCATTGACGGGCGCAGCATTGACTACGCGCGCCTCGAAGCGCAGCCGGGAGAGCAGCCGTTGCCGCGCTTTTCTTTTCACGACGACTCAGGTGAAACAAGCGTGCGCCCGCCCCAGGTCAACTGCCACATCACCGCCACCAACCCCGCCACCCACGACCTCATCAAAGCCGCGCTCCATCGCTCGCCGATGTACGGCGGCGTCATTGAAGGCATCGGCCCGCGCTACTGCCCCTCCATCGAAGACAAAATCGTGCGCTTCGCCGAGCGCGACAGCCATCAAATTTTCATTGAACCCGAAGGGCTGAACACCACCGAAGTCTATCCCAACGGCATCTCCACGAGTTTGCCGTTCGACGTTCAGCACCGCTTCGTGCGCACCATCAAGGGCTTTGAACGCGCCGTCATCACGCGCCCCGGCTACGCCATTGAATACGATTTTTTCGACCCCCGCGGCCTCAAGCAAACCCTCGAGACCAAGTGCATCGCCGGCCTGTTTTTCGCCGGCCAGATCAACGGCACCACCGGCTACGAAGAAGCCGCCGGCCAGGGCCTCATCGCCGGCCTCAACGCCGCGCGGCTGGCCGCGGGCCGCGAAGGCTGGCACCCGGCCCGCAGCGAAGCCTACATCGGCGTAATGATAGACGACCTCACCACCCTCGGCGCCGCCGAACCCTACCGCATGTTCACTTCCCGCGCCGAGTACCGCCTGCAACTGCGCGAAGATAACGCCGACCTGCGCCTCACCGAAACCGCCCACCAACTCGGCCTCGTGAGCCAACCGCGCAAGCGCGCCTTCGACCGCAAACGCAACGCCATCCAGGCCGAACGCCGGCGCCTGCAACAAACCCGCGTGCGCGCCCAAACCCTCGACCCCGGCCTCGCCCGCCGCGTCCTCGGCCAACCCCTGCAGCGCGACGCCACCCTGCTGGACCTGCTGCGCCGCCCCGAAGTCAACTACGCCGACCTCGCCGCCCTGGCCCCCGCCCCCGGCGGACAAACCTTGACCGACCCCCAGGCGATTCAGCAACTCGAAAGCGAGGCGCGCTACAGCGGCTACATCGAACGCCAGGCCGCGGAAATTGCGCGCCGTGAAAAGTATCAGAACCTGGCGTTGCCGGCGGAAACCGACTATCACGCCGTGCGCGGGTTGTCCGTGGAGGCGCGTCAGAAACTCAGCGAAGCCAAGCCGCAGACATTGGGGCAGGCGTCCCGCATTCCGGGCGTAACGCCGGCGGCGGTTTCGTTGTTGCTGGTGTACTTGAAGAAAAATCGGCGGGCGGCGTAGGCGCTGACATTGCGGTTTCGGTTGCGGTTGTGGCGGCGGCGTGATAGACTCCGATGATGAAATTCAGTAGCCGACTGGCAAGCATGGCAGGGCACCTCGGCGTGTTGTTGTTGGGTGCCGGTATTCTCCGGGGGATGTTTGATTACAGGCCGGATGAATTGTTGTTGCTTTATGTGGTATTGTCAGCCGGTGCCGTCAGCATTTTAATATCAGCAAAATGGGGGGGATGATGAAATTAGCAGCCTATCTTTCAGTGCTCGTCGTGGGGACTTTTTTGGTTGCCGTGTTGATTGCCCGATGGTGGGAGAACAAGCAGGAGGCCGCGGGTTTGACGGATTCCGATTCCGGCGACGATTGATGATGTTGGCGGTTGACGCCGCCGGTTGGACGTTGGACGCTGGATTCCCAAGTACGCAAGTGTCCGTAAGCCGCTTGCGCGGCAACGGACACTAACGCTCGAGAATGACGGCGGAGTTGTTGCCACGCTCTCGGTGTCATACCCGCAAAGTACAAATCACCTCGCCGTCATTCCCGAACGATAGAAAAATAGGGAGCGTCAGCGACCGTTTGTTTCATCGCTATTCGGGAATCCAGTAATCATCCCTGCGTCGCAACCACCAACCCCATCACCTCAGCGTAACAAACTCCTCCCCCGCCGTTGGATGAATCGCCACGGTGTTGTCAAAATCCGCTTTGGTCGCGCCCATTTTCAGCGCCACGGCAAACCCCTGCATCATCTCATCGGCGCCGTCGCCGACCACGTGGCAGCCGACTACTTTTTCTCCGGCGCCAGCACCGGCGGTCACCAGTTTCATCAGCGTCTCCGGTTTGTGCGCGCTCACGGCGTAGCGCATGTTGACGAAGTTGCTTTCATAGACGCGGACGTTTTCGGCGCCGTGGATTTCGGCGGCGCGCTCGGCGCTGAGGCCGACGGTGCCGATGGGCGGGTGGCTGAAGACCACCGTGGGGACGTTGTCGAAGTCGAGGCGCGCTTCGGGTTGGCCGCCGAACAGGCGGTCGGCGAGGCGGCGGCCGGCGGCGATGGCGACCGGGGTCAGGGGGGTGGCGGGGGTTACGTCGCCGACCGCGTAGACGCCGGCGGCGGCGGTGTTCTGGAACGCATCCACGCCGACGAAGCCGTTGCGGTCAGGTTCAATGCCGGCGTTTTCGAGGGCCAGCGCGGCGCTGTTGGGATGGCGGCTGACGGCGAAAATCACGCAGTCGTACCCTTCATCCGATCCGCCGCCCACCGCGCGGTAGCCGAGGCTGCCGTCATCGGCGCGGTACAACGCCTCGCACAATACGCCGGTGCGGATGTCAACGCCGCCGTCTCGCATCTGCGCCATCACCGTATCCCCCAGCGCGCGGTCGAAGGCGCGCAGCAGCCGGTCCTTGCGCAGCAGCATGGTAACCTGGCCGCCCATGCCGTGCAGCATCCCCGCCAACTCCGTGGCCACGTAGCCGGCGCCGATCAATAATGGCCGCACCGGCTGTGCCGCCAGTTCAAAAAAACCGTCGCTGGTAATCGCCAACTCCGCCCCCGGCACCTCCGGCACCGTCGGCCGCCCGCCGGTGGCGATAAGGATATGCGCCGCCCGGTACACCCGCCCGCCGGCCTCCACCGCATCGCACCCCCGAAAACGCGCCGCCGCCGCGACCAGTTCAACCTTTGAGGCCGCCAGGTTATCCGCGTAAATCCCGTTCAACCGCTTGACGTACGCATCCCGCGCCGCGCGCAGCGTCCGCCACTCAAACCCGCGCTGCTCAACGTCAAACCCGTACTCCCCCGCCAACTCCAGCGCCCCGTGAATCTGAGACGCGTTCCACATCACCTTCTTCGGCACGCACCCGGCGTTGACGCAAGTTCCCCCCAGCCGCCCCGGCTCAAACAACAACACCCGCGCCCCATACTCCGCCGCCCGCCGCGCCGCGGCAATGCCGCCGCTGCCGCCGCCGAGTACGATGAGGTCGTGGGGGTGGGTCATGGGGGTGGTGGTTGGTTGGGGTGATTGACGATGCCATTGTAGCGGGTTTTGCCGTTGTTTCGGGGAAATCAAGGGCGGCAATGAGGGCAGGGGGGGGTGTTGAGGGCGCCGCATCTGAACGCGGCGTGATACACTCCGGGTATGAGTTATCTTCTTCAGTTTTACCGCTGGTTGAAAGACAGGTTTAACCGCGACCGGTTTATGCACATCGCGGAGCAGATTGGCGTATTTGTTGTGATTGGCTCTGTGGCGCAAGTGTTCTTTATTGAGGAAGCAAAAGCTCAAGGCGTTGTGCTTCCGCTTGCCCTCGGATGTGCTATACTTGCACTTGTCGTGTTTTCAAAAGAGAGGCAACCATCATGACGTCCATTAACATAGTCTCGCTTATCATTTGCGTACCCATAATCATCGGTTTGATTCTCAACATGATTTCTGACTGGAAAGCTGACCACGCTGAGGGCGAGCACAAACCGCCCACCCAGACCTGATGACGCCCCGGGACAGAAATGCCCCCGGGGCGTAACAAATCCCCCCGCCATTGCCAAGTTTCGCCCCATTACCGGCCTCTCCCAACCCCCCGCCCCCCCCCACATTATTTCCCTCCCCCTGTGAAAAAGTATTGAATCCCCCCGATATTGCTGTATAGAATAGCCTTGCGTGCCGGGGGCGATTGGCACGGCAGGCGGTAACATTGGCGGCAACAAACAACCGGAGAAGGCGATGAAAACAGTTCTGGTGGTGAACCCCAAGGGGGGCTGCGGGAAGTCCACGCTGGCCACCAATCTGGCCAGTTATTATGCGTTGTGGAAGGTGCCGGTGGCGCTGGTGGACTACGATCCCCAGCAGTCCGGGCTGGAGTGGCTGGCGGCGCGCAATCCCGGCCTGAACCCGATTCGGGGGATTGACGCGAGCGGCGGCGAGCCGGGGGCCAGCGTTCCCGCGGATATTGAGCGCGTGGTCATTGACTCGCCGGCGCGCATCGCGCCGCAGCAGTTGAAGCGCCTGTTCAAGTTCGCCGACCGGGTCATCCTGCCGGTGCTGCCCTCGCCGCTGGACATCCGCGCCGCCGGGCATTTCATCGGCGAGTTGATGCTGGGCGACCTGTTGCGCGCCGCCCCGGTGGGGCTGGTCGCCAACCGTGTGCGCGAAAACACCCTCATCTACCACAACCTTGAGGAGTTCCTGGGGCGCATGAAAATCCCGCTCATCACCCACCTGCGAGACGCCCAGAACTACATCCGCGCCGCCGCCGCCGGGCATGGCATCTTTGAAATGTCGCCGTACCAGGCCGACCAGGACGTCGAGCAATGGCGGCCGCTGATTCAGTGGGTGGAGAAAGGGTAGCGGGATATTTTGTTCAAGGTGGAGATGGGGTGGTAGGGCGGTTTTCCTCCGGCAACACCCCCTCCAGCACCTCATCCAGAAACCGGTACCCCCGCTCGCTGCACCGCATCCGGCTTCCCTCCCGCACCACCAACCCCTGCGTAACGGCATCGCTCAGCAAAGCCGCCGCCTCTTCGGTATCCCGGCCGGTTCGGAGCGGGATTAAACTCGTGTCGAAGCCGTCGCTCAACCGCAAGCCGTTCATCAAAAACTCAAACAACACCTCGCGCTCGCCGATCTCCCGGACCCCGCCGCCGCGTTCACCGCCCGCTTCGGCGAGGTAGCGTTGCGGGTGCTTGTGCTTCCAGTAGCGTTTGACTGCGCCGCAAGCGGTGATTTTTCCGTGGGCGCCGGCGCCGATGCCGAGGTAGTCGCCGAACTGCCAGTAGTTGAGGTTGTGCCGGCAGCGGCGGCCCGCTTGGGCGTGGGCGGAGACTTCGTAGCGCCGGTAGCCGTGCGCGCCGGCGAGGTCGTGCAGGGCCTGCTGCATTTCCGCGACGCGGTCGTGGCCGGGGAGTTGCGGCGGGTGGCGGTGGAACAGGGTGTTGGGTTCGATGGTGAGTTGGTACAACGACAGGTGCGCCGGTGAAAGCGCCAGCGCCGCCTTCAAGTCATCCAGCGCCGCCCGCGGGGTTTGCTCCGGCAGGCCGTACATCAGGTCAAGGTTGATGTTGTCGAAACCGGCGTTGACGGCGGCGCCGGCGGCGGCGCGGATTTCCGCGGCGTTGTGGATGCGCCCCAGTTGCGCGAGGCGGGCGTCGTTGAAACTCTGCGCGCCCAGCGACAGGCGGTTGACGCCGGCCACCCGGTAGGCGGCGAAGTCGTCGTGCTCCACGGTGCCGGGGTTGGCTTCCATGGTGATTTCAACGTCCGCGTCAAAGGCCAGCCGCGCCGCGACCGCATCCAGCAGACGGCCGATGGCGCCGCCACCGAACAGGCTTGGCGTGCCGCCGCCCATGAATATCGAGGCCAGCCGGCGGTCCGCGCAGGCGTGGGTGGCGAGGTCGTGCTCCAGGTCGCGGATGAGGGCGGTGATGTAGCCCTGTTGATCTATTTCGCCGCGCCGCGCGTGGGAGTTGAAGTCGCAGTACGGGCATTTTTTGACGCACCACGGGAAGTGTATGTACAACGCGAGGGGCGGGGGTTCGGGGAGCATGGGGGGATTATAAGGTTAGCGGCTGGTTGCCGGTTGGATGGTGGATTGGGGGGCGGGGGCGCGAGGCGCGGGTTGCGTGTGCGCGTGACGCGCATTGCGGGGGGGAGACCCCCCGCGCCCCCCTTTGCGGCGCGGGAAAACATCCTGTTTTCAGCGCCGCTGCGCACATCCCTGTGCGCGATGGCCGGCTGGCGCCGGGCCGAAAAAGCGGATCCGATACGATGAAAAATATGGTCGCTATCGCTCCCTATTTTTCTAACGTTCGGGAATGACACCGGGGGCGTAAGGAAGGACAAAGGAAGCGACCAAGCCTCATCGTTTCCCTTGTCCGTCTTTACACCTCTGCGGCCGTCCAACCGGCGGCGATAGCCGCTAACTTCGGCGTGCGCAGGGACGCGCGCGGCGGCGCTGGAAACAGGATGTTTCCCCGCGCCGCAAGGGGGGTCTGCGGGGGGTCTCCCCCCGCAAATGCGCGTCACGCGCAACCAAACCCGCGCCTCGCGCTGTCGTCATTCCCGAGCGTTAGTGTCCGTTGCCGCGCAAGCGGCTTACGGACACTTGGCGCTCTCGGGAATCCAGCGCCATTTGACCCACCCGGTTTAACCCCTGGATTCCCGAATAGCGATGAAAAATATGGTCGCTGCGCTCCCTATTTTTCTATCGTTCGGGAATGACACCGGGGGCGTAAGGCAGGGCAAGGAAGCGGCGAAACGGTGGCGTAGGGGCAGGTCGCGACCTGCCCCTACTACCCACAAATGCGGGAATGACACCGAGGGCAATTTACACTTTCATGGGTATGACACCGAGGAACGTGGCAACAACTCTGTCGTCATTCCCGAGCGTTAGTGTCCGTTGCCGCGCAAGCGGCTTACGGACACTTGGCGCTCTCGGGAATCCAGCGCCATTATGACCCACCGCCGGTTTAACCCCTGGATTCCCGAATAGCGATGAAAAATATAGTCGCTACGCTCCTTATTTTTCTATCGTTCGGGAATGACGGCAGAGGTGAGGCGGGAATTCAGCGTCCAATCGGGGACAGGTCGCGACCTGTCCCTACGCCCCAACCATCGCGGCGCCGTTCAAACCCTTCCGGCGTTAGCCGGACTGTCATGACGGCAGAGGCGTAAGGAAGGGCAAAGGAAGCGCAAAAAAAGCGACCAAGCCCCATCGTTTCCCTTGTCCGTCTTTACACCTCTGCGGCCGTCCAACCGGCGGCGATAGCCGCTAACTTCGGCGTGCGCAGGGACGCGCACGGCGGCGCTGGAAACAGGATGTTTCCCCGCGCCGCAAGGGGGGTCTGCGGGGGGTCTCCCCCCGCAAATGCGCGTCACGCGCAACCCCACCCCGCGCCTCGCGCCCCCCAAACCCGCGCCCCGCCGAAAACTTGCCTCCCACCCCCATTTTGGGAGTTTACATTCCCCTTAATTTAGGTATAATCCCCCAAATTCCGGCCCACCGACAGCCCGTCACCACTGCCTTTTTCAGGAGGATTACCATGTTTCTTTCCCGCTTGCCGTCCGCACTCAAAAATGCGCTCAAAGCCCCGCACAGCGCGCCTGCGGGCGTTGCAGCGGCCATTCCTGCCCCCCCCCCCCCCCCCCCCCCCCAGAAAAATGTTACGCCCGGCCACTAATAGCGGCGCGTTCGCCGCCCTCCTCGTCCTCACCTGCCTCCTCGTCCTCACCTGCCTCCCCGCCCAGCACGCCTCGGCGCAGTTGCGGACGTTTGAAGTGGGACCAGGGTCCGCGGGGCCTACGGACGTCGCGCCCGGTGAACGGATCAACGTCGTCGGGCTGACCATGAGCGGCGGGGCGATCACCGACGAACCAGGCCTGTGGGAGTTTCTTGATTTAAGCACGTTCGCCGGCTCTCTCGGCACTTTTGATAATGCGAACTCGGTAAGGACCGTCTATACGGCATCGGAACTCGTGAATAAAAATGTGCTTATTCGATTCCGTATACATACTGGCACCTTCATCACGCATGGGGCGCGTACCGGTGAACGCGCATTTAATCAAGTCGGCACATATGAGACAGTCGTACGCGTGCCAGCCGACGCCGGCGCCCCGAGTTTCGCCGACACCGCCGCCATCGTCCACCCCTTTGACCCCGGCGACTCCGTCAACCTGACCCTGCCGGCGGCCACCGGCGGTGACGGCGGGCAGGTCTACACCCTGATCCACAGAAGCGGCGAAACCCTGGCCGAACTCGGGCTGACCTTCAACGGCTTCGCCGAGATCCGCACCATCAGCGGCACCCTCAGCGACGCCGCCCCGCCGCAAACCAGCGAGTTCACCTTTCGCGCACAAGACCGGGACGCCACCACCGCCGCCGCCGACCGCGCCGACTTAACGCTGCGCATTCAAATCGCCGCGCTGATCACCTTCGGCGGCGACCGCACCGGCGCCATCACCGAAGACGCCGCCACAGACGAAGTCACCGGCACCTTGATCGTCACCAACCCCAACCTCGGCGGCAATCTGGTCGTGGCGCGAACCAACGCAGACGGCGGGTATGGCCTATTCAGCATCGGCGCAGACGGCGCCTGGACCTATACCCTCGGCGGCAATGATGCGAACAGAAATGCCCTCAACCGCCTGCACGGTAACGGCGCGGGCGAAATGGTGATGGACAGATTCACCGTAACCACCGCCGCCGACTCCACCGCCACCCAGGATATTGTCATCACCATCACCGGCGCCAATGACGCCCCCACCGCCAGGATTACCGGTCTCGTGGGCGACGCCGATGTTGAGTTCGGCTCAACTGTCAGTACCGCCGGCAACAACAGTGGCGACCCGGACTTCACCGGCACCATCCTGACCTACGCCTGGAGCACCGACCCGCCGGACACCGGCAGTTTCGCCTTTCCCACCGCTACGAACAGCGACTGGACCGCCCCCAGCGACGGCCCCGACCAGGTCACCATCATCCTGACCGTGACCGATAACGGCACCCCGCCGCTCAGCGACACCGACCAGGTCACCGTCAACCTGGTCGCCGTGGCGGTTGACTTCGCCGGCAGCGAAACCACCGGCGCCGTCACCGAAGACGACTCCACCGACACCGCCACCGGCGCCCTGACCATAGCCACCAGTAGCAGCAACGAAAACGTCGTAGTCCAGACCGACACGCCCGGCGACTACGGCAGTTTCAGCATCACCGCCGCCGGCGCCTGGACCTACACCCTGGACAACACCATCACCGCCACCAACGCCCTGGCGGCGGGCGCCACCGTTGACGACACCTTCACCGTGACCGCCTCCGTCAACCCCGCCGCCACCGTGGACGTGGTCATCACCATCACCGGCGCCAATGACGCGCCCACCGTGGACATCACCGCACCTGCGGAAGGTATGCAGGTGGACTTCGGCTCGGCGGTAACGTTGACCGGCGCCGGCAGCGACCCGGATACCGGCGACACCGCCAACCTGACCTACCAATGGAGCGCGACCCCCGACACCGGCAGTTTTGCCAATGCCGCCGCCGCGAGTACCACCTGGACCGTCCCCGCAAGCGGCACCACCCCGGTGACCCTGACCCTGACCGTTATGGATGACGCCACCACGCCCCTCTCCGGCATGGCAACGGTCACCGTCAACCCGGTCGCCGTGGCGGTTACGTTCCGTGGCGGCAACACCGGCGGCATCACCGAAGGCGCCACCGCCATCACCGGCGCCCTGGACGTGACCAGCAGCGACGGCAACACCAACGTTGTGCCCCAGACCGGCGTGAACGGCGTATATGGCACGTTCTCCATCACCGCCGGCGGCGGCTGGACCTACACCCTGGACAACACCAACGCCGCCATCAACCCCCTGGCGGCGGGCGCCACCCTTGACGACCCCTTCACCGTCACCGCCGAAGCCAACGCAGACGCCACCGTGGTCATCACCATCACCATCACCGGCGTCAACGACGCGCCCACTGTCACCATCAGCGCGCCCACGGAGGGTATGCAGGTGGAATTCAACTCGGCGGTCACGCTGACCGCCACCGGCGCCGACCCGGATACCGGCACCACCCTGGCCTACCAATGGAGCGCGACCCCCAACACCGGTAGTTTCGCCAATGCCACCGCCGAGGACACCACTTGGACCGCCCCCGCAAGCGGCACCGCCCCGGTAACCCTGACCCTGACCGTTATGGATGACGCCACCCCGTCCCTCACCGGCACCGCACAAGTCATGGTCAACCCGGTCGCCGTGGCGGTTACTTTCGGCGGCAGCGTCACCACCGGCGCCGTTACCGAGGACAGCGGCACCGCCGTCGGCGGCGCCCTGACCGTCGTTACCACCAGCACCAACAAAAACGTCGTTGCCCAAACCGGCGAATCCGGCACCTACGGCACTTTTTCCATCACCGCCCCCGGCGCCTGGACCTACACCCTGGACAACAACAACGCCGCCACCAACGCCCTGCCCGGCGGCCAAGTCGTAACCGACACCTTCACCGTAACCGCGAGTGTCAACCCCGACGCCACCGTGGACGTGGTCATCACCATCACCGGCGCCAATGACGCGCCCGAAGTAACCATCAGCGCGCCGACCCCGCCGATGGCCGGCACCTTCAGCGTCGTATCCGGCCGCCAGGTCACCCTGCGCGCCACCGCCACCGACCCGGACCTCGGCGCCACCATGGCCTACGCATGGACCACAAGCCCCGCCAACCAGGGCACTTTCGCCAGCGAAACCAGCGCCAACACCACTTGGGACACGCCCACCGTCACCATGGACACGCCCGTTACCCTGACCCTGACCGTCTCCGATAACGCCCCCTCCAACCCCGCCACCGGCACCGCCACCTTCGACCTCACCGTTACCATAGGCCCGTCCGTCGCCGGCAACGGCGTCAACCACGACAACGACCCGGCCACCACCGCCGACAACCCCTTAATGGTCACCACCGCCACGTTTGACGCCGACACCGGCGTTACCACCGGCGGCGTCGCCTGCGGCCCGTTGACGGTCTCCAACATCCCGACCGACCAGAGCACCGGCAACCCGTCCACCGTCGTCCACCGCATCACCAACCAGCCCCCTCACGGCATCGTAACCATAGTAGACGACTGCGCCCTGACCTCCAACGTCGGCGACAACTGGAACTACCAACTGGACAACAGCCTCGACACCACCCAAGGCTTCGGCCCCCTCGACTCCGCCACCGACAGCTTCGGCATCGAAACCACCGTCGGCGACATCACCATTAACAGCGTCATCAGCGTCAGCCTCCCCTCGGGCACCTTCCCCGACGACAGCCCGATTATCATCTTTGAAGGCGGCCCAAGCATGACCGTGGACGAAGGCGAGATGGTCACCCTGGATGCCAGCGGCAGCCGCGACCCCGAAGACGGGCAGGGCGGCCTGGGCTTCACATGGACGCAAGACGCCGCCGACGACGTGCGAGTCACCCTCTCCGACGCAAACACCGACACCGCCACCTTCACCGCCCCCGACGAGCGCACCATCCTGAACTTTGACCTCATGGTCACCAACACAAACGGGCCATCCGCCGCCGCCACGCTCACCGTCACCGTAGGCCGCAGCTCCGAACGCGCCCTGCAAAAAACCATCGCCGCTTTCGGCGGCGCCTTCGCCGCCGGCACCGTGAGCGTATTTGGAGACTACCTCTCCACCCCCGCCCGCCCAAACACCAGCCACTTCACCATCGGCGGCCACAAGTTTGAGTTAGCGGCCGTAGGGACAGGTCGCGACCTGTCCACCCAAACCCCGCCATCATTCCCGAACACACCCACGCCGTCATTCCCGAACGATAGAAAAACAGGGAGCGCTACTCCGCTGTCATTCCCGAACGATAGAAAAACAGGGAGCGATAGCGACCATGTTTTTCATCGTATCGGGAATCCAGTTGAACATGACCTCGCCGATACCATAAACAGCGCAAACCTCGCCGACACCACGACTAACGGTGCCACCACGAGCGACGACGCCACCACCCCGGCCACCACCACCACCTTAATGTCCGGCCAAGACCTCCTGATGAAAAGCGCGTTCCACCTGAACCTCAACAACGACGGCACAGGCACCCCCAGCTGGAGCCTCTGGGCACGCGCCACCACCAGCAACTTTGACGGCAAACCCGAAGACGACTTTGACCTGAGCGGCGATGTAACCTCAGCCTACTTAGGCGCAGACTACCAAACCCCGAACGGCACCCGCATAGGCGTAGCCATCTCCGAAAGTAGCGGCGAAATAGACTATGACGACACCACCGACGGTGCCAAAGGCGACCTGGAAACCGACCTCACCAGCATCCTCCCCTACATCCAATGGCAGCCCACCGACACCACCAACGCCTGGGTCGTACTCGGCTACGGCGAAGGAGACGCCGAACTGTCCACAGACGGCCAGGAGGAGATCAGCGAAGTAGATATTGAAATGCAAATGATCGCCGCCGGCCTCTCCGGCGACCTGACCACCTACAACCGCACCGAATGGTCGTGGAAAGCCAGCGCCTTCGCCGTGGAACTGGAATCCGACAAGAACGATGAAGCCGACCTGCCCGCCGGAGACGCAAGCGCCCAACGCCTGCGCCTCGCCATCCACGGCCGCGCCCCCGGCACCCCCTCCCCCAACCGCGCCCAACTCACCCCCAACTGGGAACTCGGCATACGCTGGGATGACGGAGACGCCGAACAAGGCACCGGCGCCGATGTAGGACTAGGCTTCGACTACCACCACCCGGCAAGCGGCTTGAGCATGCAAGCAAAAGCCACCGCCTTAGTAGCCCACGAAGAAAGCGACTACGATGAATGGACCGCCACCCTGCAACTCCGCTACGACCCCGGCACCCAGGGCCGAGGCATAACCTTCACCCTGGAACCCGACTGGACCAAAGCCGCCCGCAGCCAGCGAATGGGAATAGACTTCTCCAACGCGCTGGGCAAATGGAGCAACCGCGGCCTGCGCCTGGAATTGACCGGCGAACGCACCGAGCGTGATGACAACGACACCGGGTATAACATCCGATTGACCGGCTCGTTACACTTCTAACTCAGATTGGCAAGGACAGGTCACGACCTGTCCCTACAACGCCGCAAGGGTTTGAACGGCAGGCTGGAACTTTGTGCGCGACAGTCCGGCTAGCGCCGGAAGGGTTTGAACGGAGGCGGGAACTTTGTGCGCGTGACGCGGGTTTGCGGTGCGCGTGACGCGCATTGCGGGGGGGAGACCCCCCGCACCCCCCTTTGCGGCGCGGGGAAACTCCTGTTTCCAGCGCCGCGCGCACATCCCTGTGCGCGACAGTCCGGCTCGCGCCGGAAGGGTTTGAACGGCGGCGGGAACTTTGTGCGCGGGTATAACACCGAGGGCGTGGCAACAACTCTGTCGTCATTCCCGAGCGTTAGTGTCCGTTGCCGCGTTAGCGGCTTACGGACACTTGGCGCTCTCGGGAATCCAGCGCCATTATGACCCACCGCCGGTTTAACCCCTGGATTCCCGAATAGCGATGAAACAAACGGTCGCTACCGCTCCCTATTTTTCTATCGTTCGGGAATGACGGCAGAGGCGTAAGGTAGGACAAAGGAAGCGCAAAAAAAGCGACCAAGCCTCATCGTTTCCCTTGTCCGTCTTTACATCTCTGCGGCCGTCCAACCGGCGGCGTAGCCGCTAACTTCGGCGTGCGCAGGACGCGCACGGCGGCGCTGGAAACAGGATGTTTCCCCGCGCCGCAAGGGGGGTCTGCGGGGGGTCTCCCCCCGCAAAAGCGCGTCACGCGCAACCAAACCCGCGCCTCGCGCTGTCGTCATTCCCGAGCGTTAGTGTCCGTTGCCGCGTAGCGGCTTACGGACACTTGGCGCTCTCGGGAATCCAGCGCCATTTGACCCACCGCCGGTTTAACCCCTGGATTCCCGAATAGCGATGAAACAAACGGTCGCTACCGCTCCCTATTTTTCTATCGTTCGGGAATGACACCGGGGGCGTAAGGCAGGGCAAGGAAGCGGCGAAACGGTGGTGTAGGGGCAGGTCGCGACCTGCCCCTACTACCCACAAATGCGGGAATGACACCGAGGGCGTAAGGGAGGGCAAAGGAAGCGCAAAAGAAGCGACCAAGCCTCATCGTTTCCCTTGTCCGTCTTTACACCTCTGCGGCCGTCCAACCGGCGGCGTAGCCGCTAACTTCGGCGTGCGCAGGGACGCGCACGGCGGCGCTGGAAACAGGATGTTTCCCCGCGCCGCAAGGGGGGTCTGCGGGGGGTCTCCCCCCGCAAATGCGCGTCACGCGCAACCCCACCCCGCGCCTCGCGCCACCGCAAATGCGCGTCACGCGCACCCAAACCCGCGTACCGCCGAAAACTTGCCTCCCACCCCCATTTTGGGGGGTTACATTCCGCTTGATTTTGGTATAATCCCCCAAATTCCGGCCCACCGGCAGCCCATCACGATTGCCTTTTTCAGGAGGAGTACCATGTTTCTTTCCCGCTTGCCGTCCGCACTCAAAAATGCGCTAAAAGCCCCGCACGGCGCTCCTCCGGGCGTCTCAGCGGCCATTCTTGCCCCCCCCCCCCCCCCCCCTGCACGGATCGGAGGCCGGCTATGCTGGCCGGGGGCAAAATTATGTGTAGGGTCGGCAGGGCGTCGGCGCTCGGCGTGGCGCTTTTTGCGCTGACCTTTATTCCCGCACAGTACGCTGCGGCCCAGGACGTCCCCGACGATGGCACCACCACAGCAAGGCTCGCGGTGCCCGGCACGATCACCGACACTATTGAACCTCAAGCGGATCGGGACATCTTCCTGGTCGCGCTCGTATCCGGCGGCACCTACCAGTTTGATGCCGAGAGAACAAGCGATAACCTGGATACTACCCTCGGTTTATTTTCGCCCGGACATGTTGACTTTGGTTCGTTGGACTGCAATGACTTCAACATCGGTAGCCTTGCGCGTAATGACGACCGCGAAGGACTTACTACCGATTCCCGAATTACCCATACGGCGACACAAACCGGAGATCACTTTCTTTGTGTTGACGCATTAGGCACCACCAGTAGCAGCGGCTTTTACCGGCTGACGGCGACTGTCACAACCCCGCCGCCGCCGCCGACCCAGGACGTCCCCGGCGACGGTTCCACCACAGTAAGGCTCGCGGTGCCCGGCACGCTCACCGGCACTATTGGTGCTCCCGATGACCAGGACGCTTTCCTGGTCGCGCTCGTATCCGGCGGCACCTACCAGTTTGATGCCGAGATAACAAGCGGTGGCCTGGATACTACCCTCGGTTTATATCCGCCCGGACATACTAATTTTGTCGGGAGTACTTCCTGCCATAACGCCACCGGCGTACTTACGGGTAATGACGACATAGAATCATCAGGAGGAAACCCAAGCGATTCCCGAATTACCTGGACGGCGGCACAAACCGGAGACCACGTGCTGTGTGTTGACGCATTTGCCCATGCTGGGAGCGGCGGCGGTTACACGCTGACGGCGACTGTCACAACCCCGCCGCCGGGCTCGCCGCCGGATTTGAGCATTGCTCAGCCGACCGGTCAGAATACCGGCACGCTGTCATTCACGGTAACCAATAGCGGCGGACCAGTCGCTGTTGATGCTTCAACATTGGGCGTGTACCGCACGGAGCAGACGCTGACTGCGGTGCAAGCGAATACTGCCGCCGCCGCCGCGCCGCTCTGTTCGGTAACCGAATCAACCCCCAGCCAGCCGTGCGCCGCCGTTGTGGGCGTAAGCATCGCCTCGGAGATTGCGTTCGACAGCCCGTATAGTGGAACGGCCGCCACCAACACCCCGGTCGATGCCGGTACGACTGATTATTATTATTTCGTCTGCGTGACGGTCGCCACGGGCAGTGTTCGCACCTGCTCGCCGTCCGGCGCCCGCGTGGAGATAACCGATTTGAGGTTTTCGGCAACGCCCGCGCCTGCGGCGAATCCGACCACTGTGCCGGATGGCGCAACCTTCAGGATATCCTCCGCAGTGGAGAATGGGGGAAATGTGCAGCTATCAGGAAGGGCGACTTTTATCGTTTATGAAGCGCCGACCACCCTGGCCACGCCAAGTCCGCTCACCGCCGCCAGTCTCGATGCGGCCAATGCGGTCGACGTGACCCCCGACTTTGCCCAACCCCCCATTGGCCGGGTTGGTACTACAGGGCAATCATTACAAATGGTCGACGTCGCCCCAACCCTCCAGGCGGCGGATACAACCCTCAATTATTTTCTCTGTATTGAGATACTTGACAGCGACATCAACGTAGAGAACAACTGCACCGGCCCGCTTGCGGTGCTCGTGCAAGGGCCGCCGACGATTCCTGATGTGAGCATCGCCACTTCAAGTTTTGATGGCGACACGCTAACCGCCACGGCGGCGAATACGGGCGCGCTTGCCACCGGCGCGAGCGTTGAATACTACCGCGTGAGCGGCGCCACCGATCCCCGGCCTGCGGTCGCCGCCGCGCCGCCGTCCGGTACGCCGGTGTGCACCGCGACCACGGTGCCGGTTTGCCGCCTCAACGCCACTGCCATGACGATGGATATTCCGTCCAAGGCCGCCAGCCTGGCGGTCCCTGACTTCTCCATCACGCCGCCTACCGCGACCGGCAATTATTATTATTTCGTCTGCGTGGCCCACGCCGACGACACTAACAAAGCCAATGATTGCGGCCCATCGGCGGGGAATCCCGATCCGGTTTTGAGCATTTCCCGGCCATCGGGTCAGAATACCGCCACGCTGGAATTCTCGGTAACCAATGGCGGGGTATTCATTGTTGGCGCGACCACGTTCAGCGTGTATCGCGCTGAGCAGACGCTGGATGCCTCGCAAGCGAATACCGCCGCCGCCACCGCGCCGCTGTGTTCGGTAACCGAATCCACCAATAGCCAGCCGTGCGCCGTCGTTACCGGCGTGAACACCGTCACGCAGCTTACGCCGGGCGCGTATAGCTTCACGGCGGCCACCAACACCCCGATTGATGCCGCGACCACGGATTATGCTTATTTCGCCTGCGTCACGATCACCTCGGGCGGTGCCCGCACCTGCTCGGTCACCAGCCCCAGCGTGGAGATAACCGATTTGAGAATTTTGGCAACGCCCGCGCCTGCGGCGACGCCGACCACGGTGCCGGATGGCGGAAGCTTCACGTTCACCGCCAGCGTGGAGAACGCGGGAACTTTGCAGCCGTCACGAAGGTCGTTTTTTGTCGTATATGAAGCGCCGACCACCCTGGCCACGCCAAGCCCGCTCACCGTCGCCAGTCTCATTGCGGCCAATGCGGTTGACATAAGCCCGACCCCCGCCGCCGGCACCATTGCCCGGCTTGGCGCCGGTTCGTCAGCACCACGAACGCTGGCCGGCGTTACCCCAACCGCCCAGGCGACGGCTACCACCCTCAATTATTTCTTCTGCATTGAGTCACTGCCCAGCGACGTCAACCTGGAGAACAACTGCACCGGCCCGATTGCGGTGCTCGTGGAAGGGTCGCCGATGATTCCTGATGTGAGCGCCACGGCAACCCTTTCCGGCACCACGCTAACCGCCCTGGTGAGTAATACGGGCGTGGATGCAGTCGGCGCGAGCGTTGAGTATTACCGCTCGTTGACGGCAAGGGCCGCCGCCGCCGCATCGCCCGGCACTGTGCCGCCTCTATGCAGCGCCGCCTCCCAGCCGGACGGCAGCGGCGGCGGAGATAACGCCAATCTTTGCCGCCTCACCGCCACCGCCGCTAGTGAAGATATTCCGCGCGGCGACAGCGACCGGGCGGTAACCCCCGCCGTTACCATCACGACGCCCACCGCGCCGAACGATTATTATTATTTCGTCTGCGTAACCCACGCCGACGACATCAACAACGACAATGATTGCGGCCCGTCTCAAAGGCTGAACGTGGACGACTTCACAGAGGGCGTGTCGCGCGCGGGGGCGGTTACCCTGGACGGCAGCACGAGTTCCGGTATTATTGGAGCGAACAACGATAGAGACTGGTTCACCATCCCCACGCAGGTATTGGACACCACCTACCGCTTCACCATCACCCGTGCGGCCGGGGCCGGCAACGCGCTTGTGCCCCGGCTCCGGGTGCGCGCGGCGTCCGGCACCGTGCGCCAGAACTCCGGCACCACCAATTCCGCCACCCGTTCCCAAAGACTCTATATCGTCAACGACGGCGCGCAGTTGTATGTTGAAGCGATGGGCAACGGCTCCACGACCGGCGCGTACACCCTGACCGCAGAAAACCTCGGAACCGGCGATCTGACCATTACCGCCGGGCGTCCCACGGGCGAAACGGGCGCGGTCATGGTGGGCGCCACCTTTGACTTTGAATTCACGGTCACCAATGACGGCGCCGGCGGCGCCACCGCGTCCACGGAGGTGCGATATTTTTACAACACCACCGGCAACGCCCTGGACCCCGACAGCGACACCCGTGCGGACGGTGCGGACGGGATGCCGGTTGCCCCACAAGAGATTGCCATACTGCTGGATGACGCCACCGCAACGGCGACCGATACCCTGCTCATCCCGTCCACCACAACGGCTGCAACGCTCCATTTTGGCGCCTGTGTGGTGGCGGCGGATGGAGATGCGGATGACACCAACAACTGCAGCGACCCGGTTGCCGTAACCATCACCCGGGCGCCGGTCACCTTCCCCACCACCATTGACACCCAAGCCTACGTCGTCGGCACCGCCTTGAGCGTAACCCTGCCGCAGGCGGTCGGCGGTGCTGGCGGTGGATTCACCTACGCCATCAACCCGACCCCGGCCCTGCCAGACGGCCTGACCTTCGCCGCCGCCACCCGCGTCCTGGACGGCAACCCGACCGCCGTCCAAGACATAACCAACTACACCTACACCGCCACCGACGCCGGCGGCGACGTCGCCCGGTTGCCCTTCTTCATCGTCATCCTTGATTCAACGACGCCGGCGGCGTTCCTCACCGCCACCAACCCGGATCCACTGCTTGAAAACACCCTGGACGGGGCCACGCTGGAGGTGACGCTGGCCTTCACCACGTACGTTGATCCACTGACTACAAGCAATTTTGTATTGACCCATGGCCAGATCTTCCCCGGCGTGCTAACCCTGGCCTCGGTCAGGCGCGACAGCCCCACCCAAGCCACGCTGACGATGGCCTACGACGGCCACGACCTTGACCAGAACGCCATAATTAATCTGAGAGTGTTGCCATCCGCCCACACCGGCACCGGCGACATATTCATCAACAATACGCCGGTCACGGCCATCGTTGAAAACAACGTCGCCACGCTGTCCGCCCTCGCCTTGTCCGGCGGCGTCTCGCTCACCCCGCCCTTCGACTCCGGCACGTTCATGTACACCGCGGTCGTAATCAACAGCGTTGCCGACATCATGGTGACGCCGACCGCCACCAACGACTTCGCGACCATCGCCGTGGACGGCACCGCCGTGGACAATGGCACGGCCAGCGCCGCGATTGCGCTGACCGAGGGCATGACCACCGACATTGCAGTGCTGGTAACCGCCTCGGACGGCGTCGCCACGCAAACCTACACCATCGCCGTAACCAGGGCGGCGCCGCCGGCGCCCGAGTTGAGCATTGCGCCGCCGACCACAAATCCCGTTGCCCCTACTCTCTCAGGTGACGACAGTTTTGATGTGGTCGCCGTGGTAACCAATAACGGGGGTGCGGCGACTGCGGAGGTCACCACCGTGAACTTTTATCTGGTGGCGGATGCGGCTTCTGTAACCACGGTCGCCGACCTCGGATCCAGTGATGGGTCAGGCACGATTGCGGCGGGGCTTGCCGCCTCGGGCGGCACCGGAACCGTAACCCGCAACATCTTCGGGCCAGGTACGGGTTCGGGCTTTTATGGGTTATACGCTTGTTTCAGCACCGTTACCGACGCCACTCTCGCCACCGACTGCGCGTTCAGCCGCTTCCTCTATGACGACAATATCGGCTCAACCACAACCCGCCACGACAGGAATACGGGCATCGTGGTGGCGGCCCGGACCGAGACCTCCCGCATTTCACATAGTAACGATAGCGACTGGTTTAGTTTTGTGCTGGAAAACGGCGCGCGCTACCAGATTGATTTGACTTCGGCGAACGCCACGCTGCTCACCATCCGCGATAGCGGCGGTACCGTCATCAGCGCGTCTTTGATTACCGGCGGCGGCAACACCCTCCAAAGCGGCACCTATACGGCGGCCGCGGATGGCGCACATTTTATTGAAGTGGTTGATAATGGCGGCGGCGTTGGAAATTACACCCTGGTCATCACCCGGCTGGCTGCGCCGCCGCTGGCCACCGTAACCTGCACGGAAGGCGGCCCGGCGGTGCCCGCCACCCTGACCGTGGGTTTTGGCGACCAGGTAACCCTGCAAGGCTACACGCCCCCTCCGGGCGCGCCGTTGCGCTGGGGCACGATTCCGACCGGGGTAGGCGCGTTCGCCGGCGGCCAAGCCGGCACCACCTGGACGGCGCCGGCTACCGACCCGGGCGCGTTCACCCTGGAGTATGGCGCCGGCGGTATGTCTGATACCTGCACCGTCGCCGTAACCTTGAGCGGCCCATTATCCTTCGCCGCCGCCATCGCACCCCAAACCTACCGACTCGGCATTGCCGTCGGCACCGTAACCCTGCCCGTGGTCTCCGCCGGCGCCGGCGCAGCAACCTACGCCCTCACCCCGGCCCTGCCCGCCGGCCTGACCTTTGACGGAGACGCCACCCCCCCGACCATCACCGGCACCCCGGAGGCCATCGCCGCCGAAGCGGACTACGCCTACACCGCCACCACTGCCGGCGGCGCCCTTGACCTGCCCTTCACCCTGGAAGTAACCCTGCAGCCCATCACCATTACCGGCGGCGGCGGCGGCCCCAGCGACCTCGCCGCCACCGTCGTTGAAGACAGCGAAGCCTTCGGTGACGCCACCGGCACCCTGACCATCACCAACCCCAACCCCGGCGGCAGCGACGAGTTCGTCGCCATCACCGCCTCCGACCCCGAGGGCATGGGCACCTACGGCGACTTCACCATCGCCGCCGACACCGGCGTCTGGACCTACACCCTGGACAACGCCGACGACGACACCAACGCCCTGGACGCCCTCGTAATCGTTCCAGACGTATTCACCGTCGTCGCCGCCGCCGACTCCACCGTCACCAAGGACATCACCATCAGCGTAACCGGCGCGAATGACGCGCCCACCGCCACCATCACCGCGCCTGCGGAGGGTACGCAGGTGAACTTCGACGCGATGGTCACCCTGACCGCCACCGGCAGCGACCCTGACACCGCCGACACCGGCGACACCTTGAGTTACCAATGGAGCGCGGCCCCCGACACCGGCAGTTTCGGCAATGCCGCCGCCGCGAGTACCACCTGGACCGCCCCCGCCAGCGGCACCGACCCGGTCATCCTGACCCTGACCGTTATGGATGACGCCACCACGCCCCTCTCCGGCACGGCAACGGTCACCGTCAACCCGGTCGCCGTAACGGTTACGTTCGGCGCCGGCGGCACCACCGGCGGCGTTACCGAAGACGACCCCGCCGCCAACACCGCCACCGGCACCCTGGACGTGACCAGCAGCGACGGCAACAACGACGTGGTGGCGCAGACCGACACGCCCGGCATGTATGGCATGTTCACCATTGACACCGCCGGCGCCTGGACCTACACCCTGGACAACACCAACGCCGCCATCAACCCCCTGGCGGCGGGCGACACCCTTGACGACCCCTTCACCGTTGCCGCCGAAGCCAACACCGCCGCCACCGTGGTCATCACCATCACCATCACCGGCGCGAATGACGCGCCCACCGTCGCCATCAGCGCGCCCACGGAGGGTATGCAGGTGAACTTCAACTCGGCGGTCACGCTGACCGCCACCGGCGCCGACCCGGATACCGGCACCACCCTGACCTACCAATGGAGCGCGAACCCCGCCACCGGCAGTTTCGCCAATGCCACCGCCGAGGACACCACCTGGACCGTCCCCGCCAGCGGCACCACCCCGGTAACCCTGACCCTGACCGTTAGGGATGACGCCACCCCGTCCCTCACCGGCACCGCACAAGTCATGGTCAACCCGCGCGCCGCGCCGCCGGTCGACGTCACTTGCGCGGAAGGCGGCCCGGCGGTGCCCGCCACCCTGAGCGTGGGTTTTGGCGACCAGGTAACCCTGCAAGGCTTCACGCCCCCTTTTGGCGCGCCGTTGCTCTGGCGCACGCAGCCGCCCGGGATAGGCGCGTTCGCCGGCCCCCGCTCCCTCACCATCTGGACGGCGCCGACTCACGACCCGGGCGCGTTCAACGTGGTGTATAGCACCGGCGGTACGTCTGCTACCTGCACCGTCGCCGTAACCTTGAGCGGCCCATTATCCTTCGCCGCCGCCTTCGCACCCCAAACCTACCAACTCGGCATTGACGTCGGCACCGTAACCCTGCCCGTGGTCTCCGCCGGCGCCGGCGCAGCAACCTACGCCCTCACCCCGGCCCTGCCCGCCGGCCTGACCTTTGACGCCGGCGCCACCCCCCCGACCATCACCGGCACCCCGGAGGCCATCGCCGCCGAAGCGGACTACGCCTACACCGCCACCACTGCCGGCGGCGCCCTTGACCTGCCCTTCACCCTGGAAGTAACCCTGCAGACCATCACCATTAACGCCGCCACCGCCGCCGACACCGCCGCCGCCGTCACCGAAGACGCCGCCACCGACACCGTCACCGGCACCCTGACCATCACCAACCCCAACCCGGCCCCCAACGACAGCGTTGAATTCGTCGCCATCACCGCCTCCGAGGGCATGGACAGCTTGGGCACCTTCACCATCACCGCCGCCGGCGCCTGGACCTACACCCTGGACAACGCCGACGACGACACCAACTCCCTGGCCGCGAGCGAAGGGGTTAGTTCGACCTTCACCGTGGTGGCCGCCGCCGATAACACCGTCACCCAGAACATCATCATCTCCATCACCGGCGCCAACGACGCGCCCACCGCCCGCATCACCGCCCCGGCGATGGGCGCCGAAGTGTCCTACAACGGCGTCCTCACCCTCACCGGCAGCACCAGCAGCGACCCGGATATCAGCGACACCCCGGACACCCTGACGTTTGCGTGGGACGACGGCTCCGAAACCACCGGCACGTTTGGCGACACCAGCGCCGCCGACACCACCTGGACCGCGCCGTCCACCGGCACGCTTGGGGGCATAACCTTGAGATTGACGGTCACCGACAGCAGCGGCGCAACGAGCAACACCACGGTCATCATCCAACTGGTGGCGCTCACCATCACCTTTGCCGACGACCTCACCGGCGCAGTCACCGAAGACGGCGACCTCACCGACACCGGCGCCCTGACCGTTACCAGTTCCGACCCCACCGGCAGCACCGATGTTACGCCGCTCACCGATGAAGACGGCGACTACGGCCTGTTCAGCATCGCCGCCGGCGGCGCCTGGACCTACACCCTCGGCGGCAACCCCGCCAACGAGACCGCCGTCAACGCCCTGCCCGGCCCCGGCGCCGGCGGCTTCACCGACAACGTCGCCTCCGGCGCCGAAGTAACCGACACCTTCACCGTAACCGCCGCCGCCGGCGGCACACCCCAGGACGTCGTCATCACCATCACCGGCGCCAACGACCCGCCCACCGCCATCATCAGCGCGCCCGCGGACGGTATGCAGGTGGACTTCGGCGCGACCGTAACGCTGACCGGCGGCGCCACCACCGACCCGGACACCGATCTTGCTGGCGACCTGGTCTACGTTTGGAGCGCCAGCCCGCCGGGTCGCGGCAGTTTTACCGACAACAGCGGCCGTGACGGCATTTGGATCGCCCCCGCCACCGTCGGGGCCGTAACCTTGCGGCTGACCGTCGACGAGGTTTTCTTCTTCGGCACCCGGGACATCGCCGAAGTCACCGTCAACCCGGTCGCCGTCTCGGTTGCCTTCACCGGCAGCGTCATCACCGGCGCCGTCACCGAAGACAACGCCACCACCACCGCCACCGGCGCCCTGACCGTCGTAACCGCCAGCGACAACAAAAACGTCGTCGTCCAGACCGACCAGCCCGGCACCTACGGCAGTTTCTCCATCACCGCCCCCGGCGCCTGGACCTACACCCTGGACAACAACAACGCCGCCACCAACGCCCTGCCCGGCGGCCAAGTCGTAACCGACACCTTCACCGTAACCGCGAGCGTCAACCCCGCCGCCACCGTGGACATCACCATCACCATCACCGGCGCCAATGACGCGCCCGAAGTGACCATCAGCGCGCCGACACCGCCGATGACCGGCACCTTCAGCGTCGTATCCGGCCGCCAGGTCACCCTGCGCGCCACCGCCACCGACCCGGACATCGGCGCCACCATGGCCTACGCCTGGACCACAAGCCCCGCCAACCAGGGCACTTTCGCCAGCGAAACCAGCGCCAACACCACCTGGGACACGCCCACCGTTACCGAAGACACGCCCGTTACCCTGACCCTCACCGTCTCCGATAACGCCCCCTCCAACCCCGCCACCGGCACCGCCACCTTCGACCTCACCGTTACCGAAGGCCCGTCCGTCGCCGGCAACGGCATCAACCACGACAACGACCCGGCCACCACCGCCGACAACCCCTTAACGGTCACCCCCGCCGCGTTTGACGCCGCCACCGGCGTTACCACCGGCGGCATCGCCTGCGGCATGTTGATGGTCTCCAACATCCCGACCGACCAGAGCACCGGCAACCCGTCCACCGTCGTCCACCGCATCACCGACCAGCCCCCTCGCGGCATCGTAACCCTGGTCGACGCCTGCGCCCTGACCTCCAACGTCGGCGACAACTGGAACTACCAACTGGACAACAGCCGCCCCGCCGCCCAAGACCTCGGTCCCTCCGACTCCGCCACCGACAGCTTCGGCATCGAAACCACCGTCGGCGACATCACCATTAACAGCGTCATCAGCGTCAGCCTCCCCTCGAACACCTTCCCCGACGACAGCCCGATTATCGTGTTCGCCGGCGGCCCAAGCATGACCGTGGATGAAGGCGAGATGGTCACCCTGGATGCCAGCGGCACCCGCGACCCGGAAGAAGTCAGCGCGTTGACTTTCGTGTGGGAGCACACCGCCACCGACGACACACCGCCGGATATGCCGATCGAGGACACCGACGCCGTGGACAACACTTTCACTTTCATGGCCCCCGACGAACGCACCACCCTGGAGTTTCGACTCACCGTCACCGAGGGCAGCCCACCGAATCAGCAATCCTCCACCGCCACATTCACCGTCCGCGTAGGCCGCGGCTCCGAACGCGCTTTGCAAAAAACCCTGGCCGCCTTTGGCCGCGCTTTCGCCACCGGCACCGTGAGCATATTTGAAGACTACCTCTCCACCCCCGCCCGCACAAACACCAGCCACTTCACCGTCGGCGGCCACAAGTTTGATATGGCAACCAACGCTCCTTCAGCGGGCGTAGGGACAGGTCGCGACCTGTCCACCCAAACCCCGCCATCATTCCCGAACACACCCTCGGTGTCATTCCCGAACACACCCACGCTGTCATTCCCGAACGATAGAAAAACAGGGAGCGATAGCGACCATGTTTTTCATCGTATCGGGAATCCAGTTGAACATGCCTCGGCACAACCCGCCAACCTCGCCGACACCATAAACAGCGCAAACCTCGCAAGCACCACATCCAACGGAGCCAACGCCGGCACCACCGGCACCGCCAACACCCCGGCGGCCACCACCACCACCCTGATGTCCGGCCAAGACCTCCTGATGAAAAGCGCGTTCCACCTCAGTCTCAACGACCCCACCGGCACCGCCACCCCCACCGGCTGGAGTTTCTGGGGCCGCGCCACCACCGGCAACTTCAATGGCGACACCGAAACCGAAGCCGCCAACGCAGACATCAGCGTTGACGGCAGCGTCACCTCCGGCTACCTCGGCCTCGACTACCTGACCCCCGCCGGCACCCGCCTCGGCCTCGCCATATCCCAAAGCGATGGCGAAGTGGACTACGACGAAGTAACAGACGGCAACACCACCGCCGGCGACCTGGAAGCCGAAATGACCAGCATCCTGCCCTATATCCAATGGCAACCCGGCGAGTCCACCAACGCCTGGCTGCTGCTCGGCTACGGCAAGGGAGACGCCGAACTCTCCGTAGACGGGGATGACGAGGCCACCGACGTGGATATTGATATGCAAATGCTCGCTTTCGGCCTCCGTGGCGACCTTGACCGCGCCTTCTCGCGCACCGAACTATCGTGGAAAGCCAGCGCCTTCGCCATCACCATAGAGTCAGACGACCAGCCCGACCTCGGCGGCGTAGACGCCGATTCCCAACGCCTGCGCTTCGCCGTTGAAGGCCGCCGCCCCGGCGCACTATCCGCCACCGGCGGAGTATTCACCCCCGGCTGGGAGTTGGGCATGCGCTGGGAAGACGGCGATGTAGAACGCGGCGCCGCCGCAGACGCCGGTTTGCGCTTTGACTACGCCAACCCCGCCGCCGGCTGGAGCATGCGCGGCACCACCACTTTCGTGCTATTCAGCCCCGAAGACTACGACGAATGGACCGCCGGCCTGCAAGCCCGCTTCGACCCCGGCACCCAGGGCCGTGGCATAACCTTCACCCTGGAACCCGGCTGGACCAGAAACGGCCGCACCCAGCAGATGGGGCTAGACTTCACCAACGCGTTGGGCAAATGGAGCAACCGCGGCCTAAGGCTGGAGTTGACCGGCGAACGCACCGAACGCGATGACAACGACACCGGGCATAACATCCGATTGACCGGCTCGTTGCGTTTCTAATCTTTGTGCGGGGCGCAGAGCGCGGGGTGGGGTTGCGCGTGACGCGCATTGTGGGGGGGATGCCCCCCACGCCCCCCTTTGCGGCGCGGGGAAACTCCTGTTTCCAGCGCCGCGCGCACATCCCTGTGCGCGACAGTCCGGCTAGCGCCGGAAGGGTTTGAACGGCGCCGCGATGGTTGGGACGTAGGGACAGGGACAGCCCGGCTAGTGCCGGAAAGGTTTGAACGGCGCCGCGATGGTTGGGGCGTAGGGACAGGTCGCGACCTGTCCCCAATTGGCCGCTGAATTCCCACCTCACCTCTGCCGTCATTCCCGAACGATAGAAAAATAGGGAGCGCAGCGACCATATTTTTCATCGCTATTCGGGAATCCAGAGACTAAACCGGCGGTGGGTCGTGTGGCGCTGGATTCCCGAGAGCGCCAAGTGTCCGTAAGCCGCTAACGCGGCAACGGACACTAACGCTCGGGAATGACGACAGAGTGGTTGCCACGTTCCTCGGTGTCATACCCGCATTTGCGGGTAGTAGGGACAGGTCGCGACCTGTCCCTACAACGCCGCAAGGGTTTGAACGGAAGCGGGAACTTTGTGCGCGTGACGCGCATTGTGGGGGGGATGCCCCCCACGCCCCCCTTTGCGGCGCGGGGAAACATCCTGTTTTCAGCGCCGCGCACACATCCTTGTGCGCGACAGTCCGGCTAGCGCCGGAAGGGTTTGAACGGCGCCGCGACGGTTGGGGCGTAGGGACAGGTCGCGACCTGTCCCCGATTGGACGCTGAATTCCCGCCTCACCTCTGCCGTCATTCCCGAACGATAGAAAAATAGGAAGCGCAGCGACCATATTTTTCATCGCTATTCGGGAATCCAGGGTTACACCGGCAATCGGCCGTATGGCGCTGGATTCCCGAGAGCGCCAAGTGTCCGTAAGCCGCTAACGCGGCAACGGACACTAACGCTCGGGAATGACGACAGAGTGGTTGCCACGTTCCTCGGTGTCATACCCGCATTTGCGGGTAGTAGGGACAGGTCGCGACCTGTCCCTACAACGCCGCAAGGGTTTGAACGGAAGCGGGAACTTTGTGCGCGTGACGCGCATTGTGGGGGGGATGCCCCCCACGCCCCCCTTTGCGGCGCGGGAAAACATCCTGTTTTCAGCGCCGCCGTGCGCGTCCCTGCGCACGCCGAAGTTAGCGGCTACGCCGCCGGTTGGACGGCCGCAGAGATGTAAAGACGGGCAAGGGAAACGATGAGGCTTGGTCGCTTTTTTTGCGCTTCCTTTGCCCTGCCTTACGCCTCTGCCGTCATGCCCACGAAAGTACAAATCGCCCTCGGTGTCATTCCCGAACGATAGAAAAATAGGGAGCGCAGCGACCATATTTTTCATCGTATCGGGAACCCGCTTTTTCGGCCCGGCGCCAGCCGGCCATCGCGCACAGGGATGTGCGCGCGGCGCTGGAAACAGGATGTTTTCCCGCGCCGCACAGGGGGGCGCGGGGGGTCTCCCCCCGCAAACGCGCGTCACGCGCCCCGTGCCCCCACGCCACCCCCGCCGGAACCTTCCCCGATAAACCCCCGAATTTCCCTTGACAATCCCTTGTCGCCGCCCCTATAGTGTCGAAATGTGGGTAATTGTGGATATATTTCCATCAAACTAGCCGGATTCGATCATGTTACGAGGGGCAAACGCGCTGAATCTTGACGCCAAGGGGCGCCTGGCCATTCCCGGGCGTTACCGGGACGAGTTGGTGGAGCGTTGCGACGGGCGGATGGTGGTGACGGTGAACAACACCAGGGAGCGTTGCTTGTGGATGTATCCGCTGGATGAGTGGAGGCAGGTCGAGCGCAAGGTGGTTTCGCTGCCGGATTTTGACCCCCATCATCAGAAACTCAAGCGCTTTTTCATCGGCTACGCCGGCGACGTTGAGATGGACAAGAACGGGCGCGTGCTGCTGCCGGCGCCGCTGCGGGAGTTCGCGGTTATGGAGCGGGCGCTATACCTGATCGGCCAGGGCAACAAGTTTGAGTTGTGGAGCGAGGAACTGTGGACCGCGCGCCGCGACCAGTGGCTGCGGGAAGACCTCGACATGGAAAAGCTTTCGGTGGAAATGGAACAGTTGTCGTTGTAGTGGGATGCCCGGCCCGGCCCATAACCTGAACCATACCCCGGTGCTGAAGGACGCCGTGATCAACGCCCTCAAAATCCACGCCGACGACCTGGTGATTGACGCCACCTACGGGCGCGGCGGCCACGCGCGGGCCATCCTCGCGCGCCTCGGCAACGGCGGGCGGCTGCTGGCCATTGACCGCGATGCCGCCGCCATTGCGCGCGCGCGCATTGACCTCGGCGGTGATTCCCGCGTGGAAATCATCCACGCGCCGTTTTCCCGGCTCGGGGAAATCCTTACCGCCCGCGGCCTCGGCGGGCGCGTGGCCGGGATGCTGTTTGATTTCGGCGTCTCCTCGCCGCAGTTGGATGACGCCGCGCGGGGTTTCGGCTTTAACGCCGCCGGCCCTTTGGATATGCGCATGGACCGCTCAAGGGGCCGCTCCGCCGCCGAATGGCTGGAAAGCGTGGACGAGGGCGAGTTGATGGACGCGCTGCGCCGCTTCGGCGAAGAGCGTTTCGCGCGGCGCATCGCCCGCGCCATCAAGCAAACCCTGGCCCGCCGGCCCATCGCCACCACCACCGAACTCGCCGAACTGGTGGCCGCCGCGTCGCCGACCCGCGAGCCGGGCAAGCACCCGGCCACCCGAACCTTCCAGGCCATCCGCATCGCCGTCAACGACGAACTCGGCGAAGTGCGCCGGGTCCTGCCCCAGGCCCTGGCCGGCCTCGCGCCGGGGGGGCGGCTGGTGATGATCAGTTTTCATTCATTGGAAGACCGGCTGGTGAAACGTTTTTTTCGCGAGCAGGCCAGGGGGGATCCGTATCCGCCGGATTTGCCGATTACCGAGGATATGAAAAAGCCCACGCTGAAACTGGCGGGCAAGGCGTTGCGGGCCGACGCTCAGGAAGTCGCCCGCAACCGGCGCGCGCGCAGCGCGGTGATGCGCGTTGCGGAGAGGATTGCATGACCCCTTCCAGGACAACCAAATGGCTCATAACCCTGTGGCTGGCCACCGTGCTGAGCGCCGTGGCCGTGGTCACGGTGCGTCACCAGAACCGCCTGGCTTTCATTGATTGGCGAAAGGTGGAGGCCGGGAAGGTCGAACTGCAATCCGAGCGCGGGCGGTTGATGCTGGAGAAGGCGACCTGGGCGGGGCGCCGCAACGTCGTCGAGGACGCGCGCCGGCGTTTGGGGATGGCGGCGCCGGCGCCGGACAAGATCATCACCCTCACCACGGAGCGCGGGCCTTAGCGGTTGGCGCGGGCGCCCCCACATCCATGTCTCCGAGCAAAAAAATCAACCCGCCGCCGCGCCGGCGTCCGCGCCTGATACTGGGCGCGATGCTGTCGGTGTTCGCGCTGCTGGGCTGGCGCGTGGTGGACTTGCAACTCACCGAACACGACCGCCTGCAAGCCCAGGGAGACGCCCGCTACCTGCGCGAACTGACGGTGATGCCGGCGCGCGGCAGCATCCTCGACCGCAACGGCCAGGTGCTGGCGGTGAGCACGCCGGTGGGTTCGTTGTGGGCCGAACCGGCGTTGTTTTGCGCGGTGCGCGCGCAGGCGCAGTGGAAGCCGCTGATGAAGCTGACCGGGATTGGCGAAAAACAACTGCGGGCGAGTTGCTTGCGGCATAAAAATTCCGACTTTATGTACCTCCGGCGGCGCATGCCGCCGATGCTGGCGGAGCAGGTTCAAAGGCTCGCCATTCCGGGGGTCGGCGTGCAGCGGGAATACAAGCGTTACTATCCGGGCGGCCCCGCCGGCGCGCACCTCGTGGGGTTCACCGACGTGGACGACGCCGGCCAAGAGGGCCTGGAGCGCGTCCACCAGTCCCAACTCGGCGGCCGCGCCGGGCAAATCCGCGCCCTCAAGGACCGCGCCGGCAACTTCGTGGAGCGCGTCGAGAGCATCCGGCAGGTGCGTCACGGCCGCGAACTGGTCATCAGCATTGACCAGCGCATCCAGTCCCTGGCCGGCGGCTACCTCGAAGCGGCGGTGCGCAAACACCGCGCCGCCGGCGGCAGCGTGGTGGTGCTGGCGGTTCCCAGCGGCGAGATCCTGGCCATGGTCAACTCCCCCCAGTTCAACCCCAACGACCGCAGCACCATGACCCGCGGCGCGTTTCGCAACCGCAGCGTCACCGACCTGTTGGAACCGGGCTCCACCGCCAAACCGTTCACCGTGGCCATGGCGCTGGAAAGCGGCAAGCTGGACGCCGCGACCATCGTCGACACCGCCCCCGGTCATCACCAAGTGGGCGGCCACACCATCCGCGATGTTCACGACTACGGCGCGTTGTCGGTGGCCGACGTGATCGTGCGCTCCAGCAACGTCGGTGTCTCCAAAATCGCCCTGGCGTTTCCCTACGACGACCTGTTTGACGCCTTCGCCGGGGTCGGCTTCGGGCGCCGCGCCGTCAACCTGCCCGGCGAAGCCGCCGGCGTCCTCAAGCGCCGCCGCCGCCCCATCGAACACGCCACGCTGTCCTACGGCTACGGCGTCTCGGTTACGCCCCTGCAACTGGCGCGCGCCTACACCGTGTTCGCCACCGACGGCGAGTTGTTGCCGGTTACCCTGCAACCCAAAGCGCCGGGCTATCGCGCCCACGGCCAACGGGTGTTCAGCCCGCAGACGGTGCGCGCCATCCGCCAAATGCTGGAGCGCGCCGCCGGCCCCGAAGGCACCGCCCGCAAGGCGCGCATCCCGCGCTACCGGGTCGGCGGCAAAACCGGCACCATCCACAAACTGCTGGACGGCGCCTACCAGGACAAGCGCTACCTGTCGGCGTTCGCCGGCATCGCCCCGCTCTCCGCTCCGAGGTTCGTGATGGTGGTCACCGTGGACGACCCGCGCGGCGGATTGTACTACGGCGGCGACGTGGCGGCGCCGGTGTTCGCGGCGTTGATGGGGGATTTGATGCGGCTTTACAACGTCAAGCCCGATGGGCTGCCGCAGTCGCCAACTCAGGCCGCAGCCCAAGCCGCCACTCAGGAAACGGCCGCGGCCAAGGAGGGAGACGCATGACCCCGCAAGCGCGATTCACCGGAGCAAGCGGCGCGCCGCCGCCCCGTTCGCTGGGCGCGTTGCTCAAGGGTTTGGCCACGGTGACGCCCCACAACGAGCGCGACATCACCGGCCTGAGCCTTGACAGCCGCCGGGTCAACGCCGATGACCTGTTCATCGCCGTGCCCGGTGAAATCAGCGACGGGCGCGACCACATTCAACAGGCGGTAGAAAACGGCGCGGCGGCGGTGGCCAGGGAAAAATACCGCAACGCCCGCGCCGTTCGCATTGCCGAAGCCGAAGCCGCCGAAGCCGCCCGTGGCGTGCCGAGTTTCGACGTCGCCGGCCTGAAAAAACATATCGGCGTCATCGCCGACCGCTTTTACGGCCACCCCTCGGCGCAAATGCGGCTCATCGGCATCACCGGCACCAACGGCAAAACCACCTGCGCGTACCTCCTCGCCCAAGCCCTTGAACGCCTCGGCCAACGCTGCGCGCTGCTGAGCACCATCGGCGCCGGTTTCATCGGCGCGCTGGAACCAGCCGCTCTGACCACCGCCGACGCCATCGCCACCCACCGCAAACTCGCCGCGCTGCTGGCCGCCGGGGCCGGCGCGGTGTGCGTTGAAGTGTCGTCCCACGGCCTCGAGCAGGGGCGGGTCAATCAGGTGGCGTTTGACGTCGCGCTGCTCACCAACCTGAGCCGCGACCACCTCGACTATCACCGCAACATGGAACGCTATGGCCGCGCCAAGCGCAAACTGTTCCGCTTCCCCGGCCTGCAGCATGCGGTGGTCAACAGGGATGATCCGTTTGGCCGCCGGTTGCTGCGGGAGCACGCCGCCGAGCACTGCCTCGGCTACGGCACCCACGCTACCCGCGGCACCGACGATGCCCACGACTGCCTGCGCCCGCGCAACCTGCAACTGAACGAAAACGGCATCGCCTTTGAAGTCGAATATCGCGGGCAGACCGCGCCCGTGCGCTCGACCCTCATCGGCGAACTCAACGTCCCCAACCTGCTGGCGGTCATCGCCACCCTCACCGCCTGCGGCCACGACCTCGGCCGCATCGCCGCCGCCATCGGCCACTGCCGGCCACCCCCCGGGCGTATGGAGTTGCTGGGCGAAGGCGCACTGGAACTGCAAGCCGCGGTGGTGGTGGACTACGCCCACACCCCGGACGCGCTGGAGCGGGCCTTGACCTCCCTGCGGCAGTTGTGCCGGGGGCGGTTGTGGGTGG
The DNA here is from genome assembly GCA_965212085.1 of Candidatus Poriferihabitaceae bacterium. Taxonomy (GTDB): domain Bacteria; phylum Pseudomonadota; class Gammaproteobacteria; order Arenicellales; family Poriferihabitantaceae; genus JAHRAW01. Next base: position 1,555,613 of record OZ243042.1, read on the forward strand.
TGTTCGGCTGCGGCGGCGACCGCGACCGCGGCAAACGCCCGCAGATGGGCCGGGTCGCCGAACGTCTCGCCGAGCGCGTGATAATCACCGATGACAACCCGCGCGCGGAAAACCCCGCCGACATCGCCGCGCAGATCGTGCAAGGAATGAAAGCCACGGCCACCATAATTCACGACCGCCGCCGCGCCATCCAAACCGCCATCGCCGAAGCCGCCGCCGGGGACATCGTGCTGGTGGCCGGCAAGGGCCACGAAACCACTCAAACCATCGGCGCACGGGTGCTGGCGTTGAACGACCGCGAGGTTGTCGCCGAGGCATTGGCGTTGGCCCACGCGTCCGCGTCCGCGTCCGCGTCCGCGTCCACATCCGCATCCGGGGAGCGCGGCTCGTGATGCGGCTATCCGAAGCGGCGGCGATCACGCACGGCGCACTGCGCGGGGCCGACTGCCGGTTCCACGGCGTCGCCATTGACTCGCGGCGCATCCGGCGCGGCGATCTGTTCGTCGCCATCGCCGGGGCGCGGCGGGACGGCCACGACTTTGTCGCGCGGGCCGGTGACCACGGCGCGGTGGGCGCGCTGGTGGCGGACGCGGGCACGGGCGCAAGCGCGGACGCCGTGACCCCGGTGCCGCAGATTGCGGTGCCCGACACCACCGCGGCCCTCGGCCAACTCGGCGCCGAGTGGCGCAGCCGTTTTGAAATACCGCTGGTGGCGGTAACCGGCAGCAACGGCAAAACCACGGTCAGCGCGATGCTCGCCGCTATTTTCAACGCCGGCGGTTACTGCCTTTCCCCCCGCGCCAGTTTCAACAATCAGTGGGGCGTGCCCCTGACCCTGCTGCGCCTGCGCGAACACCACACCCACGCGGTCATTGAAATGGGAATGAACCACCCCGGCGAGATCGCAACCCTGAGCGCGCTGGCGCGCCCCGGAGTCGCGCTCATCAACAACGTCGCCCCGGCGCACCTCGCCGGGCTTGCCGATTTGCAAGGCATCGCAGACGCCAAGGCGGAGATCTTCGGCGGCCTCGCCGGCGACGGCGTCGCGGTGCTGAACGCCGATGATCAGTTTTATGAACATTGGTTGCGGCGCATCAAAGCAGGCAAGGGCCGGGTACTGAGCTTCGGCGTGCGCGAAACCGCCGACGTCGTGGCCGCCGATATTTCCACCGCTGCCGGTGTCGGTACCGGTACCGGTACCGGTGATGGCGGCGGCGAGTTTGAACTGCGCGTCGGCGGACAATCCGCGCGGGTGCGGCTGCCGGTTCCGGGGCGGCACAACGTGCTCAACGCCGCCGCCGCCGCCGCCGCCGCGACCGCCGCCGGTGCCGGCATCGCGCAGGTCAAGGCGGGGCTGGAATCCTTCGCCGCCCCCGATGGCCGGTTGCGGCTACGCGCCGGGCTGAACGGCGCGCTGGTGATTGACGACAGCTACAACGCTAACCCGGCCAGCGTTACCGCGGCGCTCGACGTGCTGGCCGATTACCGGAACCGTGAGGGCGCGCGCGTCGCGGTGCTCGGCGTCATGGCCGAACTCGGCGGGCAAAGCGCTGAGTTTCACCATCAGGTCGGCGCGCATGGACGGCGCTGCGGCATTGAACACCTGCTGTGCCTCGGCCCCGAAAAGAGCGATGACCTTGACGGCTATGCGCGCGGTTTTGGTTTGCAGACCAAACGCTTCGGCGAACTCAACTCCTTGCTGGCGCATCTTGAACCGATGCTGGCAAAGGGCGTAACGGTGCTGGTCAAAGGCTCCCGCGCCGCGGCCATGGAGCGCGTGGTGGCGGCGCTGGTGGTTGATGCCGCCGATGCCAAAAAAACCAATGGAGGTGCGCCATGCTGACCTGGTTGTTCGAGCAGCTTTCCCGTGAATACGGTTTCTTCAACGTGTTCCGCTACCTGACCTTTCGCGGCATCTGCGGGGTGCTTACCGCCCTGACGATTTTTTTCGTGTTCGGCCCGGCCATGATTCGCAAGTTGAGCGACCACCAGATCGGCCAGACGGTGCGCGCCGACGGCCCGCCGGAGCACTTTCACAAGGTCGGCACGCCGACCATGGGCGGCGGCCTGATCCTGCTGTCGGTGGTGGCCTCGACCCTGCTGTGGGGGGACCTCGGCAACCGCTTTATCTGGGCGATTTTGTTCACCACCGCCGCCTTCGGCGTCATCGGCTGGGTGGACGACTACCGCAAACTGGTGGACAAAAATCCGCGCGGCATGGGCGCGCGCAGTAAATTCCTGAGCCAGAGCGGGGCCGGCCTGCTGGCGGCGTTGTTTTTGTATTACACCGCCGACTCCGCCGCCGAGACCGCGCTGCTGGTGCCGTTGTTCAAGGACGTCGCCCTGCCTTTGGGCTGGGGCTTCGTGGCGCTCACCTGGCTGGTGATCGTCGGCACCAGCAACGCGGTCAACCTCACCGACGGCCTCGACGGCCTCGCCATCATGCCCGCGGTGATGGTGGCCGGCGCGCTCGGCATTTTCGCCTACGCCACCGGCAACCTGATCTACGCCGGCTACCTCGGCATCCCCTACATCCCCGGCGCCGGTGAAGTGCTGGTGTTCTGCGCCACCCTGGTGGGCGCCGGCCTCGGCTTTTTGTGGTTCAACACCTACCCCGCCCAGGTGTTCATGGGCGACATCGGCGCGCTTTCCCTGGGCGCCGCCCTCGGCATCGTCGCGGTGATCGTGCGCCAGGAAATCGTGCTGATCATCATGGGCGGGGTGTTCGTCATTGAGACCGTGTCGGTGATTCTGCAGGTCGCCTCCTACAAACTGATGGGGCGCCGGATTTTTCGCATGGCGCCGCTGCACCATCATTTTGAACTCAAGGGCTGGCCCGAACCGAGGGTCATCGTGCGTTTCTGGATCATCAGCCTGATCCTGGTGCTGGTGGGGTTGGCGACCTTGAAGATACGCTGAGCCAATGAACCAATGAACCAATGAACCCGGAGAACATTCCCGCCATGACGCCACGATCCAACGCACCACCGGCAACGCCATCAACGCTGGTGCTGGGCCTCGGCAAGACCGGGTATTCGGTGGTGGAGTATCTGTGCGCGCGCGGCGGCAAGGTGACCGTGGCGGATTCCCGGGATCTCGCGCCTTCTCTCGCGCTGGTGCGCGAGCGTTATCCGCAGGTGGAAATCATCACCGGCGGCCTGCCGCAAACCGGATTTGAGCGCTTTGAGCGCGTCGTCATCAGCCCCGGCATCGCCTTGAGCGAAGTGGCGGGCGTAGCGGACATGGCCGGCATAGTCGGCAAACACACCCTCATCGGCGACATTGAACTGTTCGTGGAAAACGCCGCCGCACCGGTGATCGCCATCACCGGCTCCAACGGCAAAACCACGGTTACCACGCTGGTGGGGGAAATGCTCAAGGCCGCCGACCGCCGCGCGTTGACCGGCGGCAACATCGGCACCCCGGCGCTGGATTTGCTGGGGCAACCGGTTCCGGATTTTTACGTGCTGGAACTTTCCAGTTTCCAGTTGGAGAACACCCACAGCCTGCGCGCCGCCGCCGCCGCCATCCTCAACATCAGCGAGGATCACCTGGATCGCTACCGCGACCTCAACCGCTACATTGAAGCCAAGGCGCGCATCCTCAGCGGCGCCGCGGTCTGCGTGTTGAACCGCGACGACCCGCGCTCGGCGGCGTTGCTCGCCGCCCATCCCGAGGCCGTCTCTTTCGGCCTCGGTCGCCCCGGTCGTCCCGGTCGCCTCGGTCGTCCCGCCGGCGCGCACCACTACGGCCTCGCCGACACCCCGCAAGGACGCTTTTTGTGCCGCGACCAAACCATGCTGGCGGCGGTCGAAGATATGGCCCTGCACGGCGAACCGAACATCGCCAACCTGCTGGCGGCGCTGGCGCTGGTGGAAGCCGCCGGGGTGCCGGTCACGGCGCCGGTGCTGGCCGCCGCCCTCGCCTGGGGCGGCCTTGAACACCGTTGCGAACTGGTCGCGGAGATCAAAGGCGTGAAGTGGATCAACGATTCCAAAGGCACCAACGTGGGCGCCACCGTCGCCGCCCTGGGCGGTTTCGGTAATGTTGGCAATGCCGGCAATGACCTCATCCTCATCGCCGGCGGCGTCGGCAAGGGCGCGGACTTCGCGCCGCTGGCCGCCGCCGTGAAGGGGCGGGTGCGCCACGCGGTTTTGTTTGGCCGCGACGCCGGGCGCATCGCCGAGGCCATCGCCGGCCACGCGGAGATTTCCCGCGCACGGGATTTGCGGCACGCCGTGACTATCGCCGCCGCCCGCGCCCGGGATGGGGACGGGGACGGGGACAAGGATGGGCGGGTGGTATTGTTTTCCCCGGCTTGCGCGAGTTTTGACATGTTCGAAAACTACGAACAGCGCGGCCTCGCGTTCAAGCGCCTGGTGGCGGGGCTGGAAGCGGAGGCGCGGCAATGAACGCCGCCCATACCTTGCAGGCGCAACCCGCCATGGACGCCGGTTACGACCGCGTGTTGCTGGTGACCGTGGCGGCGTTGTTGTGCGCGGGCATCGTCATGGTGTACTCGGCTTCCATCGCCGCCGACAGCGCGACCCTCAAGCTCAGTTTCCATCACCTGTTCCGGCAGTTGGTTCACGTCGGGCTGGGGGCGCTGCTGCTGGCCATCGCCGCGCTGGTCAAACTGGAATGGTTGCAGCGCGCCGCCAAAGTATTGCTGGCCCTGGCGTTGCTGTTGCTGGGGGCGGTGCTGATACCCGGCGTCGGGGTGGAAGTGAACGGCGGGCTGCGCTGGATTGAGGTCGGCGGAAGCGGGGTTCGCGTACAGCCCTCGGAGGTGATGAAAATCGCCGTGATCATCTACTTCGCCGACTACTTCGCGCGCAAGCGCGGCGACCTGCACAGTTTCCGGGTCGGGGTCATCAACGTCGGGCTGGTGGTCGGCGTGATCGGCATCCTGCTGTTTCTCGAACCCGACTTCGGCGCCACCGCGGTCATCGCCGCCACCGTGGCCGCGATGATGTTTCTCGCCGGGGTGCGCTTCTGGCATTTTTGCGCCAGCATCAGCATCGCCGGCGCGCTCATGACCGCGTTGTTGTGGATGGAACCGTACCGCATCAAACGCCTGGTGAGCCACCGCGACCCGTGGGCCGACCCCTACGACGGCGGCTTCCAGTTGGTGCAGGCGCTGATCGCCATTGGCCGCGGCGAATGGTTCGGCGCCGGACTCGGCAGCAGCATCCAGAAACTCTTCTACCTGCCCCACGCCGGCACCGATTTTTTGATCGCCGTGATCGGCGAGGAACTCGGCGCGGTGGGCATCCTCGCGGTGGTGATTTTGTACGCGCTGTTGTTGTGGCGTGCGTTCGCCATCGCCGAACGCGCCCTCGCCCAGGGCCACCACTTCGCCGGCCTGCTGGCCCAGGGCATCGGGCTGCTGATCGCCCTGCAAGCCGCCATCCACATCGGCGTCAACACCGGGCTGCTGCCCACCAAGGGCCTGACCTTGCCTTTGATGAGTTACGGCGGCTCCAGTTTGCTGAGCAGCATGGCGGCCATCGGCCTGTTGTTTTCGGTGGACCGCCACACCCGGGCGCGCCCGGCAAACGGCCGGCGGTCACGGAGGCAAAAATGAGCCGCGTCATGGTCATGGCGGGCGGCACCGGCGGCCACGTGATGCCGGCGCTGGCGGTGGCCGAATGCCTGCGCGCGCACGGCGTTGAAGTGTTGTGGGTCGGCACCGCCGACGGCCTCGAAGCAAAACTCGCGCCCCGCGCCGGGTTTGAGCTCAGGCGCATCCACATCAAGGGCCTGCGGCACAGCGGCGCGCTGCGCGTGGTGGTGATGCCGTTCCTCTTGGCGTGGGCGATGCTGGAGGCGTTGTGGATCATCTTGTGGCGGCGCCCGCGGGCGGTCCTCGGCATGGGCGGTTTTGTCTCCGGCCCCGGCGGGCTGGTGGCCGGGCTGCTGCGCCGACCGCTGGTGGTGCACGAACAAAACGCCGTCGCCGGACTCACCAACCGCCACCTGGCGCGCTTCGCCGGGCGCGTGCTGAGCGGCTTTCCCACCGCCGAGGGCATTGCCGAGACCACCTGGGTCGGCAATCCGGTGCGCCGGGAAATCGCCGAACTGCCGCCCCCGGAGGAACGCCTGCACGGGCGCAGCGGACCATTACGCCTGCTGGTGGTGGGCGGCAGTTTGGGGGCCGCGGTGTTCAACGAGCATCTGCCGGAGTTGCTCGGCGGCCACCACCGTCAAGGGCAAGGGCAAGGGCAAGGGAATGGGTCATCCAATCCGGCCCCGGAGATCTGGCATCAATGCGGACAAGCCGGCGCCGGGGCCATCGGCGAGCGTTATCTCGCCGCCGGCATCGGCTGCGAGGTCAACGGCTTTATTGACGATATGGCGAAAGCCTACGCGTGGTGCGACCTGGTCATCTGCCGCGCCGGTGCCATGACCGTGGCCGAAGTGTGCGCCGCCGGCGTGGCGGCGATCCTGGTTCCCTATCCCCACGCCGTCAGCGACCACCAAACCGTCAACGCCGCCTACCTTGCGTCCCACGGCGCGGCGCGCCTCGTGCCCCAGCAGGAATTCGTGCGCGGCGGGTGGCTGGAATGGCTCGGCGAATGTCAAAGCGAGCGCGCCGGCCTCGTGGCCATGGCCACGGCGGCGCGGCGCCTGGCGCGCCCGGACGCGGCCCTGGCGGTGGCGCGGGTCTGCATGGAGGAGGCCAACGTCCATGCGTGAGTTCGTCAAGCGCATTCACTTCGTCGGCATCGGCGGCATCGGCATGAGCGGCATCGCCGAGGTGCTGCTGGAACTCGGCTTTGAGGTGTCGGGTTCGGACGTCGCCCGCAGCGCGATCACCGAGCGCCTGGCGAAAGCCGGGGCGCGCATCACCGAGGGCCATCACGCCGAAAACATCGCCGGCGCCGGTGTTGATGCGGTGGTGGTCTCCGGCGCGGTGGCCGCCGACAACGTGGAACTGGCCGCCGCCCGGCAAAACAATATACCGGTGGTGCCCCGCGCCGAGATGCTGGGGGAACTGATGCGCTTTCGCAAGGGCATCGCCATCGCCGGCACCCACGGCAAAACCACCACCACCAGCCTGGTGTCCGCGGTGCTGGCGAGCGCCGGCCTCGACCCGACCTTTATCGTCGGCGGGGTGGTCAACAGCATTCACAGCAACGCGCGCCTTGGGCGGGGCGCGTACATGGTGGTGGAGGCAGACGAAAGCGACGCCTCGTTTTTGCACCTGCAACCGCAGATGGCGGTGATGACCAACATTGACGCCGACCACATGGAAACCTACGGCGGCAATTTCGAAAACCTCAAAAAAGCCTGCCTGGGATTCCTCCACAACCTGCCGTTCTACGGCCTGGCGGTGTTGTGCTTTGAAGACCCGGTGGTCCGCGACCTCGCCAAACAGTTACGCAAGCCCATGCTCAGTTACGGCTTTTCCGAAGGCGCGGATTTTCGCGCGGTCAACGTCCGCCAGGCCGGGCGCGACAGCTGGTTCGCGGTGGAGCGCGACGGCGCGCCCGCCGGCGAATACCGCCTGGCGCTGCCGGGGCGGCACAACGTCCTGAACGCGCTGGCCGCCATCGCCATCGCCGCGCGCCTCGGCATCCCCGATGAAGCCGTGGCCACGGCGCTGTCGGGTTTTGAAGGGATTGGGCGGCGCTTTCAGGTGCTCGGCGAAGTGGCCGTCAAACGGGGCAAGGTGGTGCTGGTGGATGATTACGCCCACCACCCCACCGAGTTGATGGCGACCCTTGCGGCGGCCCGCCAGTGCTGGCCGGAGCGGCGGCTGGCGGTGGTGTTCCAGCCCCACCGCTACACCCGCACCCGGGATTTGTTCGACGACTTTGTCGGCGCGTTGTCGGGCATTGAGCCCCTCATCGTGACCCAGGTGTACGGCGCCGGGGAAGCGCCCATCGCCGGTGCCGGCGGGCGCTCGTTGTGCCGCGCGGTGCGCAAACTGGGCGGCGACCCGGTGTTCATCGAAAACCTCGCCGGCCTCGGCGATGCGCTGGACAACCTCCTGCGCGACGGCGACGTGTTGCTGACCCTGGGCGCCGGCGACATCGGCCGCTTCGCCCGCGGCCTTGCTCCCGCCGATACCAATGGCGGCTTGCGCGAAGGCGCGGCGAGGGCATCATGATGACCGCCGCCATCCACGACGCCCCGGCGTTCATGGCCGGCCTGCGCGGGCGGCTGCTCATGGACGAGCCGATGTCCCGGCACACCAGTTGGCGGGTCGGCGGCGCCGCGGATTATTTCTACACCCCGGCGGACAAGGCCGACCTCGTGCAACTGCTGGCGCAGCTGCCCGCCGATATGCCCCTGTGCTGGGTTGGCCTCGGCAGCAACCTGCTGGTGCGCGACGGCGGCGTGGCGGGCATGGTGGTGCGAACCGCCAAAGGACTTGCGGCCCTGGTTTTCACGCCCCCCGGCCAAATCTACGCCGAAGCCGGGGTGTCCTGCGCCAAAGTGGCGCGGGCGGCGGTGGCGAACGGCCTCGGCGGCGCGGAGTTTCTGGCCGGCGTGCCGGGCTCCTTCGGCGGCGCGCTGGCTATGAACGCCGGCGCTTTCGGCGGCGAGACCTGGGACCTCGTGGAGCGCATCGAATGCGTCAACCGCGCCGGTCAGTGCCGGGTTTTTTCCGCGGCGGAGATTTCGTTCGGCTACCGCCGGGTGGATTTGCCCGATGGTTACTGGCTGCTCGGCGGATGGCTAACGCTGAGTGCTGCCGACCCCGATGACGGGGCCGGCGGCAAACAACGCATCCGCAGCCTGCTGGAGAAGCGCGGCGCCACCCAGCCGGTGCAAAGCGCCAACGCCGGTTCGGTTTTCCGGAACCCCCCCCACGACCACGCCGCGCGGCTGCTGGATCAAGCCGGGCTGAAGGGCGCGCGGGTCGGCGATGCGGTGGTCTCCGAGACCCACGCCAACTTCATCATCAACCGCGGCGCCGCCAGCGCCGCCGACATCGAGCAACTCATCAACACCGCCCAACGCCGGGTCCGGGAGCAGACCGGCGTTGAACTGAAACCGGAAGTTCGCATCATCGGGAGGCCGGCGTGAACGCGGCGGCGCATACCCTCACCGGCGGCGGCGTTCCCGGCAGTGCGGCGCGGCGTCCGCCCACCGCCGCCCTCGCCGGCTGGATCCTTACCCCGGTGTTGCTGGCGCTGGCGGCGTTGTTCGTGGCCGACCGCCTGTACAACCCGGAGCGCTTTCGCATCGAGGCGGTGGAGGTGCAAGGGCGCTTCAGCCGGGTGGACGCCGGGCGGGTCCGGGCGGTGGTGGCAAACACCATCTCCGGCAACTATTTCTCCCTCAGCCTGCCGCGCATCGAGGCGCGGGTTGAGGAACTGCCGTGGGTCTTCAGCGCCTCGGTGCGCCGCCAGTGGCCGGCCACCCTGGTGGTGGAGGTGGTGGAAGTGCAGCCGGTGGCGAAGTGGGGGACGACGCACTGGCTGCACTTCACCGGCGACCTGGTGGCCCGGCCAGCCGATTCCCATGCATCGGCAACGCCGGCGGAACACGACCTGCCCCTGCTGTCCGGCCCCGACGACCGCCGGCGGGCGGTGTGGCGGGCCTTCCGGCGTTGGTCGGGGCGGTTCGCCGCCAAGGGCTTGCGCCTTGATCAACTGCGCCTGGATGCGCGGGACTTGTGGCACCTGCGGCTTTCGCCGGGGGCGCTGGTGCGCGATGGCAACGCGCAAATGGCGCCGCCCGGCCCGCCCGCCCGGTCCGGTCAGGTAACCCTGGTCGTCGCCGGCGACAACGCCGAGGCGCGCATCGCGCAGTTCGTCGAGGTGCTGGCTCAGCAACTGATGACGGAGTTCGCCGCCATGCGCTCCATTGACCTCAGGCATCCCAACGGTTTTGCCGTGGGCTGGAAAACCCCGCCGCTCCCGGTTCAAGCACCGCCCAACCCCGAGTCGTGACCCGGTAATCACCATGGCAAAAAAATCCAACAACGATCTCATAGTCGGCCTCGACATCGGCACCTCCAAGGTGCTGGCCATCGTCGCCGAACTCAATCCCCACAGCGAACTCGAAGTCATCGGCGTCGGCCATCACCCGACCCGCGGCTTGCGCAAGGGCGTGGTGTCCGACATTGAGTCCACGGTGCAGTCCATTCAGCGCGCCGTGGAGGAAGCCGAGTTGATGGCCGGCTGCCAGATCTTTTCGGTGTTCGTCGGCATCGCCGGCGCCCACATCAGCAGTTTCAACTCCCACGGCGTGGTCGGCATCCGCGACGGCGAAGTATCCCAGAGCGATATTGACCGCGTCATTGACGCCGCCAAGGCCATCGCCATTCCCAACGACCAGCGCATCCTGCACGTGCTGCCCCAGGACTTCGTCATAGACGACCAGGACGGCATCCGCGAACCGGCGGGGATGTGCGGCGTGCGCATGGAAGCCAAGGTGCATATGATCACCAGCGCGGTCAGCGCGGCGCAGAACATCGTCAAGTGCGTCCGCCGCTGCGGGCTGGAGGTGGACGACATCATCCTCGAACAGATCGCCTCCAGCGAGTCCGTGCTCACCGAAGACGAACGCGAACTCGGCGTATGCATGATTGACATCGGCGGCGGCACCACCGACATCGCGGTGTTCTCCGACGGCGCCCTGCATCATTCCTCGGTGATACCCATCGCCGGCGACCAGGTCACCAACGACATCGCCGTGGCCTTTCACACCCCGACCCAGTCCGCCGAGGAAATCAAGAAAAAGTACGGCTGTACGCTGGTGCAACTCGTGGATGAAGGGCACACCATCGAAGCGCCGAGCATGGGCGGGCGGCCGCCGCGCACGCTGTCGCGGCAGAACCTCGCGGAAGTCATCGAGCCCAGGATCGAGGAGTTGCTGATGCTGGTGCAGACCGAGTTGCGCCGCAGCGGTTTCGAGGAGTTAATCAGTTCGGGCATCGTGCTGACCGGCGGCAGTTCGCGCGTCGAGGGCATCATCGAACTCGCCGAAGAAGTTTTCCATTTGCCGGTGCGCCTCGGCATGCCCCGTTACGACGGCGGCCTCGGCGAAGTGGTTCGCAATCCCATTTACGCCACCGGCATCGGGCTGGTGCAGTTCGGCCACGCCAACCGCCGCCGGCTTGGACAGATCACGGCCAAACCGAGCCGCGTCAAATCCATGCTCGGGCGCGTCAAGAGTTGGTTCAGGGGCAGTTTTTAGCGGGGAGTCATATCCCTTTCACGATTTTTCTTTTTCCACACACACGCGGAGACAAAAAAATGTTTGAGTTCGTAGAAACAGTAAGCCAGCAGGCGGTGATCAAGGTCATCGGCGTCGGCGGCGGCGGCGGCAATGCGGTTGAGCACATGCTGCAAGCCGAACTCGAAGGAGTCGGCTTCATCAACGCCAACACCGACGCCCAGACCCTGACCCGCTCCAGAGCGCCGACGGTTTTACAGATCGGCGAAAGCCTCACCAAGGGGCTGGGGGCCGGCGCCAATCCCGAAATCGGCCGCCAGGCGGCGGTCGAGGATCGCGACCGCATCGCCGGCGCGATTGAGGGCGCCGACATGGTGTTCATCGCCGCCGGCATGGGCGGCGGCACCGGAACCGGCGCCGCGCCGGTGATCGCCGAGTTGGCGCGGGAGATGAAAATGCTCACCGTGGCCGTGGTCACCCGGCCGTTTTCCTTCGAGGGCAAGAAGCGCATGAAACTGGCCCAGGAGGGCATCGGCGAACTGCAAGACCACGTTGACTCGCTGATCATCATCCCCAACGACAAGGTGCTGGCGGTGATGGGCCAGGACGCCGAACTGTCGGAGGCTTTTTACAAGGCCGACGAAGTGCTGCTCAACGCGGTGCAGGGCATCTCCGAACTCATCACCCGGCCGGGGCTGATCAACGTTGACTTCGCCGACGTGCGCACCGTGATGTCGGAGATGGGCATGGCGATGATGGGGTCGGCCACCGCCGCCGGCGATAACCGCGCCGTGGAAGCGGCGCGCATGGCGATTTCCAGCCCGCTGCTCGAAGACACCGATCTGCACGGTGCCAAGGGCATACTGGTCAACGTCACCGCCGCGCGCATGACCATCGGCGAGCACGAAGCGGTGGGCACCGCCATCGCCGAATACGCCGACGCCGACGCCAACATGGTCATCGGCACCGCCCTCGACCCGGCCATGCAGGACGACCTGCGGGTGACCATTGTGGCCACCGGCCTGATGGATCCCAAACTGACGCCGAAACCGGCGCCGGTCTCGCCGCCGCCGCTGCCGGCAGCCGGGTCCCATCCCCGGTCCGGTGGCCGGCCCGCGCCCCGCTCCGCCGTCCTGCAGTCGGTATCCGGCCACGCCGGGACGCCGCCGCAAGCGCAACCGCAACCGCAACCGCAGCCGGAACCGGCGGTCCGCACCTTTCGTGGCGCGCCCGGCACGGCCCATAAACTGGACCTCAACCACCTCGACCTGCCGGCCTTTTTGCGCCGCCAGGCCGACTAGGGGCGGTTCCTGTGTGTGGGAACTTCCGGGGGGCGGTATTACCCGAACGGGCTTGTTCAAATCAAGCCCGGTATGGTGTAGTATCGCCCCCCCACCATTCATTACTTGACCACCTCCCGGCGAAGGCGCGGAACTCGCGGCATGATCAAACAACGCACCCTGAAAAACGTCATTCGGGCGACCGGCGTCGGCCTGCACACCGGGGGCAAGGTCTATCTCACCCTGCGCCCGGCGCCGGCGGATACCGGCATCGTCTTCCAGCGGGTTGACCTTGACCCGGCGGTGGACATTCCCGCGCGCCCGGAAAACGTCACCGACACCCGCCTCTCCACCACCCTCGAACACGGCGGCGTAAAAGTCTCCACCGTAGAGCACCTGATGTCGGCCTTCGCCGGCCTCGGCATAGACAACGCCAAAGTCGAAGTCAGCGCCCCGGAAGTGCCCATCATGGACGGCAGCGCCGGCCCGTTCGTTTTTTTACTGCAATCCGCCGGCATCCTTGAACAGGAGCCCCTCAAGCAGTTCATCCGCATCAAAAAACCGCTGCGCGTGGCCGACCATGACAAGTGGGTGAAGTTTGAGCCGTTCAACGGCTTCAAGGTGACCTTCGCCATAGACTTCGACCACCCGATCCTGCAGAACTCCACCCAGGTGGCGTCGGTGGATTTTTCCACCACCTCGTTCGTCAAGGAAGTGAGCCGCGCGCGCACCTTCGGTTTTATGGAAGACCTGGAAGCGCTGCGCAACGTCGGCCTCGCCCAGGGCGGCAGCTTCGACAACGCCATCGTCATGGACCGCTTCCACATCCTCAACAACGACGGCCTGCGCTACAAGGACGAGTTCGTCAAACACAAAGTCCTCGACGCCATCGGCGACCTCTACCTCCTCGGCCACCCCCTCATCGGTGCCTTCAGCGCCCACAAATCCGGCCACGCCCTCAACAACCGCCTGCTGCGAAAACTAATCAAAGACCGCTCGGCCTGGGAACTCGTGTCCTACGAAGACGAGTCGGAAGTTCCGATTGCGTTTGTGCAAACCGTGGCGGCGGTTTGATTGCCGGGGGCGCGGGGCGCGGGTTTGCGGTGCGCGGGGCGCGGGGCGCGGGTTTGTGGTGCGCGTGACGCGCATTTGCGGGGGGAGACCCCCCGCGCCCCCCTTTGCGGCGCGGGGAAACTCCTGTTTCCAGCGCCGCGCGCACATCCCTGTGCGCGACAGTCCGGCTATCGCCGAACCAAAAAAACTGGATTCCCGAATAGCGATGAAAAATATGGTCGCTATCGCTCCCTATTTTTCTATCGTTCGGGAATGACGGCAGAGGCGTAAGGAAGAATAAAGGAAGCGGCGAAACGCTGGCGTAGGGGCAGGTCGCGACTTGCCCCTACTACCCGTAAATGCGGGTATGACACCGAGAGCGTGGCAACAACTCTGCCGTCATTCCCGAGCGTTAGTGTCCGTTGTCGCGCAAGCGGCTTACGGACACTTGGCGCTCTCGGGAATCCAGCGTCAAACCGGCGGCGTAACCGCTGAACATGACAGCGGCGAGGGCAAAAGCACCAATCGAAAAATTACCCCTATAAAACAACCCCTTACCGCCAAAAACCCCCAACAACCCCGAAAAAACCATAAATTTGCAATAAAATGCTTGACAAACATTAACAAAATGGTAATGTTCGCACCACTAAATCGGTGCATAGGGCACCGTTGCGCTATTTTTTATAGTGCGTAGTAATGTCACTAACCGCGCACTATCCGCCCCTTATTTCCCCCCATCCCCGGCTTTCTGCGCGCATTTATCGTGCAGTTTTTTCTTCAAACATTCGTTGCAAATCTCCACAATCGCCGGCGGGGTTGAGCGCGTTTGATAGCCGGCGGTGGGCCAGTTTGAGCAGTTGCGGCAGAAGTGCCAGGTGTCGCGGGTGGTGATGCGGCGGAAATTCATGGCGGGCAGTCGGTTATTGCGAACAAAGTTATTACGGACAAAAAAAAACCGGAGCCGAAGCTCCGGTTTTTTGTAAAGGTGGGATTTGGGGGGAACATTACGAGAGGTGCAGACCCCCTCATAATGCAGAGGTATCTCACGCCTCCCCCCTCATCCCATTTACGCTGATGGGTTAGAAATCAACCCGCATGCCGAGCAGGTGCTGGGTGCCGTCAAGGGCACCATCACCGCGACCCTCCCATTCGACGTTAATGGCTTCGTAGTACAACTTCAGGCCGCCGCCGAGATTATGGTAGATGGCCCAGACAAATTGCTCCGGATCATCGTTGACGTCGTCGGTACCAACGTCGGCTTCGGCGTAGCCCAGCATCCAACTGGTGTTCTCGCTGAATTTGCCGCCGCCGTAGATGAAGAAGGTGTCGGTGTCAGTGCCTTCTTCTGCTTCCGCCGTAACCATCGGCAAGTCATCATCAGCCCCGGCTTCCTGATCATCTTGCGGAAGAACAACCGCATTCAGATCGTCTGTTTCGTGGTTCTGCCAACCTACGGACAACCAGTAGCCACCGAAAGTGCCTTTGGCGGAGATACCGATAAGGTCGGATTCGGCACGGCGGTTATCAGTTGCCATGTGGGTGAATCTCCTAGCACCCCCATCAGCCTCGGTCGCATCAGACACATCCACGTCCTTAGTACCGCGAACCACCCTGCTGTCATCATCCTCGCCGTCCTCGTTATCAAATGCCGCTGCGATGGTGAGGTTGTCGTTGACCGCCCAGCTCAAGCCGAGGCCAATGCCGTCGCCACGGGCCTTTTCCGCCACATCCGAGCTTTCCGGGGAGTCTTCCTCATTCAGACGGATATCCAGTGCAGCAAACACCGGCCCGAAAGAGTTGGAGTACTTGATGGTGTTGGAACTTCTGAAAAGACCACCGCCGGCGGATGAGTAGATATAGAAACCCAAAGAGTAGGTAGGGCTGATCAGTGTGCCAAAGGTTTGGTTGTAAGCACTCCACTGGTTGCCGACATCAATGCGGCCAAATGAGCCGGAGACACCGACCGTAGCAATACGGATGTCGTTAAGGCCGCCACTGGTTTTGCTCTTGTTCTCCCGATCAGTCTGGGTGTCCCACTCGTAGCGCCCATGTGCGCTCAGGCCGTTGCCCATCTCTTTGTTGTACTTGACGCCGAAGCGCGAAGAGACGGCGCTGACATCAGTCTGCGAGTCGCCTTCGTCGGCAAGGTCATTCAGGTCAATGGCGTTGTTGATTCGGCCATAAACCTGTACCTCGCCGTAGGCCGCCACCGGTGCCACGATTGCGGCGGAAACGGCGGCTGCGATTAGTTTCTTGTTCATGATTTACCTCGTAGTTAGTGACATTACTACGCACTATCGGCATCAAATTGGCGGCCACGCCGCCGGTTTGACGGGGTATGAGGCGCAAGAAAAGGCGGGGAAACGGCGGAGTACTGCGGTTTTGCCGCTGGATTCCCGATACGATGAAAAATATGGTCGCTATCGTTCCCTATTTTTCTATCGTTCGGGAATGACGACAAAGGCGTAAGGAAGGGTTGGGGTAGCGGCTAAGCGGTGGCGGGGGCAGGTCGCGACCTACCCCTACCCACAAATGCGGGTATGACACTGAGGGAGATTTGCACTTTGCGGGTATGACACCGAGAACGTGGCAACAACTCTGCCGTCATTCCCGAGCGTTAGTGTCCGTTGCCGCGCAAGCGGCTTACGGACACTTGGCGCTCTCGGGAATCCAGCGCCATTTGACCCACCCGGTATAACCCCTGGATTCCCGAATAGCGATGAAAAATATGGTCGCTGCGCTTCCTATTTTTCTATCGTTCGGGAATGACGGCAGAGGCGAGGCGGGAATTCAGCGTCCAATCGGGGACAGGTCGCGACCTGTCCCTACGCGGGCGCTGTTGCCGTTGCTAATCGGTCCGGCGATAGCCGGCTGTCGCGCACAGGGATGTGCGCGCGGCGCTGGAAACAGGAGTTTCCCCGCGCCGCACAGGGGGGTGCGGGGGGTCTCCCCCCCCGCAAAAGCGCGTCACGCGCCCCGCCCCCCGCAAAAGCGCGCCCCGCCCCCCGTCCCCCGCAAACGCGCGTCACGCGCACAACGTTAGCGGCTTGCGCCCCGGCTTGAATGGGGCCGGGTATCCAGTATCCGGCGAAGCCGGATTCCTTACCTGTTACTCCTTACCCGCCCGCTTCGCCAACCGTAGCAAAGACGCCTTCAACTCCGCATCCTCAATCCCCCCCGCCAGCGCCTCAATTTGCTCGGCGTTCTGCAACGACAACCTCGGCGGTGGTCTGCCGGTGCGGCGGGCGGGCGGGGGCGAATCGGGCAGGACTTTGACTTCAACGGCGTTGACGGGGATACCATCGCCGGCCAGGGCTTCCATCAACCCCTGGGAGCGGTGGCGGATTTCCGTGCCCCAGGACGCGGTTTCCACGAACACCACCAGCCGCCCGGAGGCGAACAATAGCGGGCGGCCGTGGAGGGCGGCGGCGCCGGCCCGGACGCGCCAGCAGCGCGCCAGTTTTTGCTGGACGGGGTCGGGGGCCGGGCGGTCGCCTGGGAATTTTGCGGGTCCCCCGGCCGGCAGCAGGTTTGCCAGCGGCTGAAATTCTTTCATCGGCGCATTATAGCCCCGATAACCCTGATACCCTTATCGCCGGGCAAGCGGCCCCGGACTCTGGCATAATCCGGCAAACAAAAGATCCCCATAATGCTGCAGCACGCACTGAAAAAAGTCTTTGGCGACCGCAACCAGCGGTTGCTCAAAAACATCGGCAAAACCGTTGAGCGAATCAACGCCATGGAGCCCGAGATGTCGGCCCTTGACGACCAGGCGTTGGCCGCCAAAACCGGCGAGTTTCGCGCCCGCATCAAGGACGGCGCGGACAAGGACGACCTGCTCGTGGAAGCCTTTGCGGTGGTGCGCGAAGCCTCGGTGCGCACTTTGGGGTTGCGCCATTTCGACGTCCAACTGGTGGGCGGCGTGGTGCTCAACAGCGGCAAAATCGCCGAGATGAAGACCGGCGAGGGCAAGACCCTAGTGGCGACCCTGCCGGCCTGCCTGAACGCGGTGGCCGGTATTCCGGTGCACATCGTTACCGTCAACGACTACCTGGCCCGGCGAGACGCCGAATGGATGGGAAAGATTTACGACTTTCTCGGGCTGAGCGTGGGCGTCATCGTGTCCGGCCAGGAGCCGGCGGAAAAACGCGCGGCGTACCAGAGCGACATCGTTTATGGCACCAACAACGAGTTCGGCTTTGATTACCTGCGCGACAACATGGCGTTCACCGCAGACGACCGCTTCCAGAGCGGCCTCGGCTTTGCCATCGTTGACGAGGTGGACTCCATCCTCATAGACGAGGCGCGCACGCCGCTGATCATCTCCGGCCCCGCCGAGGAGAGCACCGGCCTGTACACCCGCATCAACAAAATCGCCCCGCGCCTGCAACGCCGGGAGAGCGAACACGCCGCACACGCCGGGCATGCCGAACAAGCCGAACAAGCCGAAGATGGGCCGGGAGACTTCACCCTCGACGAGAAAACCCGCCAGGTGTCCCTGACCGAGCAGGGCCATGAAGTGGCCGAGAAACTGCTGGTGGACGACGGCCTGCTGCCCGAAGGCGGCAGCCTCTACGAGATCGGCAACATCGGCCTGGTGCATCACCTGTACGCCGCGCTCCGGGCCCACAACCTGTTTCACAAGGACGTCGCCTACATCGTGCGAGACGGCCAGATCGTGATCATTGACGAGTTCACCGGGCGCATGATGCCGGGCCGGCGCTGGTCCGACGGGCTGCACCAGGCCATTGAAGCCAAGGAAGGGGTCGCCATCCAGCAGGAAAACCAGACCCTGGCCTCCATCACCTTCCAGAACTACTTCCGCCTGTACCGCACGCTCGCCGGCATGACCGGCACCGCCGACACCGAGGCCCCGGAATTCCTGCAGATCTACCAACTGGAAGTGGTGATCATCCCCACCAACCGCCCGATGATCCGCGACGACGACGCCGATTTGGTGTACCGCACCGACGGGGAAAAAATGGCCGCCATCATCACCGGCATTGAAGAATGCCGGGCGCGCAACCAGCCGGTGCTGGTGGGCACCGCCTCCATTGAATCCTCCGAACGCCTGTCGGGCCTGCTGGACAAGGCCGCCATCGCCCATAAAGTGCTGAACGCCAAGCACCACGGCCAGGAAGCCCACATCATCGCCGAAGCGGGACGCCCCGGCACCGTTACCATCGCCACCAACATGGCCGGGCGCGGCACCGACATCGTGCTCGGCGGCAACCTTGAACTGGAGTTGAGCGGCCTGCAAGACGGAGGCAACGAGACCAATGAAAGTAACGAAACCGCCGCCGAGCAGGCGCGAAGCGCGTGGCAGCGGCGGCATCAACAGGTCATAGAGGCCGGCGGATTGCACGTGCTCGGCACCGAAAGAAACGAGTCGCGGCGGGTTGACAACCAGCTGCGCGGGCGTTGCGGACGCCAGGGCGACCCCGGTTCAAGCAGTTTTTATCTTTCGCTGGAGGATAACCTGATGCGCATTTTCGGCTCCGAGCGCATCTCCGGGCTAATGCGGAAACTCGGCATGGAAGAGGGCGAGGCCATCGAGCATCCGTGGGTAACTCGCGCCATCGAAAACGCGCAGATGAAGGTGGAAGGGCACAACTTTGACGCCCGCAAACAACTCCTGGAATACGACGACGTCGCCAACGAGCAGCGCAAGGTGATCTACGAGCAGCGCAATATGCTGATGGAGACCGACGATATTTCCGGTCACGTCGCCTACACCCGCGGCGAAGTGATCGCCGGGGTCATTGACCGTGGCATTCCGCCCAACACCCTGGAAGAGCAGTGGGACGTGGCGGCCCTTGAGCAGGAATTGGAAACCGGGTTCGGGGTCAAACTGCCGGTCGCCGAATGGCTCGACCGGGACGATGCCCTGCACGAGGAAACCCTGCGCCGAAAAATCGAGCAGTCCATCAACGACACCCTCACCGCCAAGGAGGAGCGGGTCGGCGCCGAGGCCATGCGGCATTTCGAGAAAGCGGTGATGCTCAAGGTGCTGGACGAGCAGTGGAAGGAGCACCTGTTTAATATGGACCACCTGCGCCAGGGCATCCACCTGCGCGGCTACGCCCAGAAAAATCCCAAGCAGGAATACAAGCGCGAGGCGTTCGAGATGTTCACGGTGATGCTGGAGAACGTCAAGTTTGAAGTGGTCTCGCTGCTGGCGCGTTTTCACATCCCCGATGAAGCCGAGATCGCCGAAATGGAAGCGCGCCGGGAGCAGCAGGGGATGAACTTTATTCACGCCGAGGCCGATGCGCCGGCCCCGGCCCCGGCGACTGCGGAGGCAGAGCAGGGCGCCGCTCAAGCCACCCGCCCCGACCGCCGCCCCACGGTGATTTCCGGCGATCAACCGTTCGTGCGCAAGACCAAAAAAATTGGCCGCAACGACCCGTGCCCGTGCGGTTCCGGCAAGAAGTACAAGCAATGCCACGGCAGGCTGTGAAAAAGACCGCGGCTATACTCTATACTATTGCCTCAACAATGCGATCAACAAACGCCAACAAACAGGTGGGTCAGGGTTAGTCAATGAGCAAACGGCGCGTGGTGGTAACCGGAATGGGGGTGGTGTCGCCGGTGGGGGTCAACCTCGGAGACACCTGGCGGGCGATGCTGGCGGGGCGCAGCGGGGTTGGCGCGATTACCTGTTTTGACGCCGCCGACCTGGCCTGCCGCATCGCCGGCGAGGCGCCCGATTTCGATCCGACCGTGTGCCTGGCGGCCAGGGATGCGCGGCGCATGGACCGGTTTATGCAACTCGGCATCACCGCCGGGGTCGAGGCCATCAACGACGCGGGGCTTGAAGTAACCGAGGCCAACGCGCCGATGATCGGCGTGTATATCGGCTCCGGCATCGGCGGCATCGGCACCATCGAAGCCACCACCCGGCTGTACATGGACAAGGGGCCGCGGCGGGTTTCGCCCTTTTACATCCCCATGACCATCACCAACATGATCTCCGGCAATCTCTCCATCATGCGCGGCCTCAAGGGGCCGAACCTGTCCATGGTCACGGCTTGCAGCACCGGCACCCACGCCATCGGCGAAGCCGGACGCCTGATCGAATACGGAGACGCCGACGCGATGGTCGCCGGCGGCGCCGAGGCGCCCATTACCCCGACTTCCATCGCCGGATTCAGCGCCGCGCGCGCCCTCAGCCAGCGCAACGACGACCCCGCCACCGCCAGCCGCCCGTGGGACGCCGGGCGAGACGGCTTTGTGGTGGGCGAGGGCGCCGGGGTGATGGTGCTCGAAGAGTATGAACACGCGCATAAACGCGGCGCCCGCATCTACGCCGAACTGTCGGGCTTCGGCATGAGCGGCGACGCCCACCACATCACCAGCCCGTCGCCCGGCGGCGAGGGCGCGTCCCGGTGTATGAACAACGCGCTTCGCAACGCCGGGCGCAACCCCGAACAAGTTGACTATATCAACGCCCACGGCACCTCCACCCCCCAGGGCGACATCGCCGAAACCCTGGCGCTGAAACTGACCTTCGGCGCACACGCCGGCAAACTCGCGATCAGCTCCAATAAATCCATGATCGGCCACCTGCTGGGCGCCGCCGGCGGCGTCGAGGCGGTGATGACGGCGATGTCCATCCACCACCGGGTCATTCCGCCCACCATCAACCTGGTCGCGCAGGATCCCCAGTGCGATCTGGATTTTGTGCCAAACGAGGCCAGGGACGCCACGGTTGGCGTGGCGCTGTCCAACTCCTTCGGCTTCGGGGGAACCAACGGCACGCTGGTGTTCAATGCCGTTTAGGGATAAACACGGGACGGGCGGGTTCCCCCGGTTCGCGCGGGCCGCATCGGCGTGGCTGCAAAGGCTCAAGGGGTTCAAGAGGCTCAAGGGATTCAAGGGATCGGCCAAACCGCGCCCCGCGGTTCTGGTCAAACTGGGGCTGGCCGCCGGCCTGATCGTGGTTCTCGGCTATTGCTATTGGGCCATCAACCGGCCTTTGGATTTCGGCGAACAAACCTGGGTCATCAAACCCGGCGACACTTTGGGCCAGGTGGCCGCGCAACTCGTGGAGCGCGACGTCATTGCCCACACCCTGTTGCTCAAACTGCTGGCCTACAAGGGCGACCGGGGCCGGCATATTCGCTCCGGGGAATACCGCATCCCGCCGCGGACTTCGCTCAAGGAATTCCTGCGGCGCATCGTCAACGGCAAGGGGCAGGTCGGCATCAAGGTTACCATCATTGAAGGCTGGACTTTTCGGGAGATGCGCGCACACCTGAAAAAGGCCCGGAAACTCAAGCACGACACGGCGGGCATGAGCGACCAGCAGATCATGACGGAACTCGGCCACCCCAAACTGCACCCGGAAGGGCGGTTTTTCCCGGATACCTATTCCTACGCCGCCGGCCAGAGCGACCTGTCGGTGTACCGCGCGGCCTTTCATTTGATGCGCGAAAAACTCGACCTCGCCTGGGAAGACCGCGCCCCCCACCTGAAACTCGCCAACAAGGACGAGGCGCTGATCCTGGCTTCAATCATCGAGAAGGAATCATGGATCGCCGAAGAACAGCGCAAGATCGCCGGCGTGTTTTACAACCGCCTGGCAAAAAAAATGCGCCTGCAAACCGACCCCACGGTCATCTACGGGCTGGGGCCGAAATTCAACGGCAACCTGACCCGCGCCCACCTCAAGGCCGACACCATCTACAACACCTACACCCGCAAGGGACTCCCGCCGACTCCCATCAGCCTGCCGGGCGCGGATGCTTTGGAAGCGGCGGTGCGCCCGGCGCCCACCAAGGCCTACTATTTCGTCGCCAGCGTTGGCGGGCGGCACCAGTTCTCGGTAACTTTGGCGGAGCATAACCGGGCGGTTCGGGCGCACGTTCGGCGCTCTAAAAACGCCCGCAAGAAAAAATGAAAGGCGCGTTCATCACCGTCGAAGGCGCGGATGGTTCGGGCAAAACCACGCACATTGATTTTATCCAACGCTGGCTGAGCGGCAGCGGCGTGGAGGTGGTGCGCACCCGCGAACCCGGCGGCACCACCCTGGGCGAGAGGCTTCGGGAAATTCTTCTGGAAAACGACGGCGCGCCGATTTCGGATCAGGCCGAGTTGTTGCTGTTTTTCGCCGGTCGTGCGCAACACCTCCACGAAGTGATTGTGCCCGCCCTGAAGTCCGGAAAATGGGTGTTGTCCGACCGGTTCACCGACGCAACCTACGCCTATCAGGGCGGCGGCCGGGGCATGGCGGTGGCGGACATTACGGCTTTGGAGCAGTTGACGCAAGGCGCGTTGCAGCCGGACTTGACCATGCTGTTGGACGTGCCGCCGAATGTTAGCCGGGGGCGCGTGCTGCAGCAGGATGTGATGTCGCTGGCTACGAATACGAACGCGAACCAGCGCATGAAAGCGGATCGTTTCGAGAAGCAGTCGCTGGAATTCAGCAAAGCGGTGCGGAAGGTGTACAAACAGCGCGCCGCCAAATTCAAGCAGCGCATAAAACTGGTCAACGCCGACCAATCCATGGAGCAGGTTCGCGCCGAACTCCGGGCCATACTCGAAACCTTCCGGGCGCAGTGGACATGAACGCGGACGCAGGCGCAGGCGTGGACAAATACCCGTGGACACAAGCCGCCTGGGAGCGCACCACGAGCGCCCTGGATACGCTGCATCACGGCCTGCTGATCACCGGCGTGCCGGGCGTCGCCAAGCGCGAGTTCGCCATGGCCCTGGGGCGGCTATTGTTGTGCGGCGAACCGGCGGATGGCGGACGGCCCTGCGGTCAGTGCCAGAATTGCGCCTTGTTCGGCGCCGGCACCCACCCGGATTTCCACGTCCTGACCACCGAAACCGAATGGCGGGACGGGCGCGTTGCCCTGATCGCCAAATACTGCGACCGCTACCAGGACCTCGGCGCCAGGGAAAAACGCGCCAACCCCGGCCGGGTGATTCCGGTGGATCAGGTGCGCCGCTTGATCGAGCGTTTTTGCGCCCACGCCCATAGCGCCGCGCGCAAGGTCGCGCTGATCGTGCCGGCGGACCGGATGAACACCAACGCCGCCAACGCGCTGCTCAAGTTGCTTGAAGAGCCGCCGGCGAACTCGGTTTTGATGCTGGTCAGCGCGGTTCCCGGCTACCTGCCGGCCACCATCCGCAGCCGTTGTTTTCAGATCGGGATTCCGCTTCCCACCGAGGAGGCCGCGCGCGCGTGGCTGGGCGAGCAGATGCCGGCGGCGGATGCAACGCGGGCGCTCAGGCTGTCGAACGGCGGCCCGGTGGACGCCCTCAAAATGCACAAAGACGGGTTTTTGCAGGTGCAGGATCAGTTCTTGCAAGGCATCACCGAACTGGCCAAAGGGCGGACCGGCGCGCTGGAGCTGGCGGCGCGCTTTAAGCAGCACGATTTTTTGCAGGTGCTCGACTGGCTGCACCGCTTCAACTGCGAGATGATCAAGGGAAACTGCGGCGTCGAAACGACCGGTGGGCGGGGCGCACTGAACCGGAATCCGAACCCCGTGCGCCTGTCCGCGGAAAAACTGTTCGCGTTGTATGATAAAATCGGCTACTACCGAAAGATCGCGCGCGAGCAGCTGAACGAGCAACTGGCTATGGAAGAACTGACGCTGGCGTTGCAGCGCGTATTGCGTGATGCGTGATTGCGTTGATGACAACATACAAAAACAACATTACAGAGACCCCAAATGCAACTCGTTGACTCCCATTGCCACATTGATTTCGATCCGTTGCGTGCGGAACTGCCGGAGGTGTTGAAGCGGGCGGCGGCCAACGACGTCTCCCACATGCTTTGCGTGTCGGTGAACCTCGAAGACTATCCGCGCATCGCGCAGATGGCGGCGGATTATCCGAACTTGTATGCTTCGGTGGGGGTGCATCCGAACGCCACCGGCTGCCACGACCCCGACGCCGACGAACTGGTGGCGTTGGCGGCCAACCCGAACGTGGTGGCCATCGGCGAGACCGGTCTCGACTACTATCGCAACGAAGCCCCAACCGATTGGCAGCCCGGCTGGCAGCGGCGGCGTTTTGAAAATCACATCGAAGCGGCCAAACGCTCCGGCAAACCGTTGATCGTGCATACCCGTGCGGCGGCGGACGATACTATGGACATGCTGGAAAGTCTGGACGCCGGTTCCATCGGCGGGGGCGGCGGACCCGGCGGAGTGATGCACTGTTTTGCCGAGGATTGGGATACCGCAAAGCGCGCCCTCGCCATCGGCTTTTACATTTCATTCTCCGGAATCGTCACCTTCAAAAACGCCGGCGCCCTCAAACAGGT
Organism: Candidatus Poriferihabitaceae bacterium; assembly: GCA_965212085.1. Taxonomy (GTDB): domain Bacteria; phylum Pseudomonadota; class Gammaproteobacteria; order Arenicellales; family Poriferihabitantaceae; genus JAHRAW01. Next base: position 1,580,363 of record OZ243042.1, read on the forward strand.
GGCCAAAAAAGTGCCGCTGGAGTATATGCTGGTGGAAACAGACGCCCCGTATCTCGCCCCGGTGCCGTATCGCGGCAAGGTCAACGAGCCCGGCTTTGTGCGGCATACCGCCGAGTGCCTCGCCGAGTTGCGGGACGACACCCTGGCGCATATCGCCGCCGCCACCACCGAGAATTTTTTCCGGTTGTTTTCCTGCGCGGGCCGTTGATGTGCTAGAATTTCCGAAGATTTCGATTTTTGAAAATTTCAGTGGAGAGACGCCATGAATGAATATACGCAGACACTAACCGACACCGACCTTATGGTCACCGCCGACGCGCGGCAGCGAATCACCGGGCTGGTGGCGGACACCGGCGGCGAGGCTGATGCGGTGCGCATTTACGTATCCGGCGGCGGCTGCGGCGGAATGAACTACGGCATGACCTTCGCCGAACAGGCCGAAACCACCGACAGCGTGATGGCCGGTGAAAACGGTTTCAAACTGGTGGTTGACCCGGTGGCGTTCAGTTTTCTCAAGGGCGCCGAAGTGGATTACGTGGATGACGGCGTCAACGCTTCGTTTGTGTTCAACAACGTCTTTCAAGCCATCGGCGGCAGCGGCGCCTGCGGCGGCTGCGGCGGCGGGGCGGTTTAGCCGCCCGCCTGCTCCTGCCGGCTGGTTCTGCCGACTGGTTCTGTTTGGTCATTTCCTCACGGTCAACCCCGGCCCGATTTACCATGACCGACCAACCCCGCGCGCCTCATCATCCCGGTCGTCAAGCCGGCGGCGGTGGTAATGGTGCCGGTGCCGGCGCCGGCGCCGGCATGCTCGCCGAGCCGGTCAAGCCCAAACTCAAGAAGCCGCCGTTGTACAAGGTGCTGCTGCTCAACGACGACTACACGCCGATGGAGTTCGTCGTGCATCTGTTGATGCGCTTTTTCAACATGACCCAGGAGCAGGCCGAGCAGATCATGATACACATCCACACCCGCGGCATGGGGGTGTGCGGCGTGTTCTCCAGGGAAATCGCCGAAACCAAGGTGCGCCTGACCCTGGATTTCGCCCAGCAGAACCGGCACCCGTTGCAGTGCACCATGGAGCGCGACTGATGCTGTCCGAAGAACTGGAAGTAACCCTGGGCAACGCGGTCACCCTGGCGCGCAAGGAGCGGCACGAGATCATCACCGTCGAGCACCTGCTGTTCGCGCTGCTGGACGACCGCGAAACCCGAGGCGCCATCATCTCCTGCGGCGGCGACATCAACGCGCTGAAAAGACGCCTCGCCAACTACCTGCAAAACCAAATCCCGCTGCTCGTGGAAGGCAGCGAGCACGAACCCCAGCCCGGCCTCGGTTTTCAGCGCGTGTTGCAGCGCGCCATTATGCACGTGCAAAGCTCCGGCAAAAAGGAAGTCAAGGGCGCCAACGTGCTGGTCGCGGTGTTCAGCGAAAAGGAATCCCACGCGGTGTATTTTTTGAGCCAGCAGGAAATCAGCCGCTTCGACGTGGTCAACTACATCGCCCACGGCATCACCAAAATTCCCGGCGGCGACCGGCTGCCGGCGCCGGGGGACGAACTCGACGGCGCAGGAGAGGATGGCGCCGAGCACGAAGCGACCGGCGGGCCGCTGGAAAGTTTCACCATCAACCTCAACCAACTGGCCGAAGAAGGCAAAATTGACCCGCTCATCGGCCGCGTCGGGGAACTCCGGCGCACCGTGCAGATCCTGTGCCGCCGGCGAAAAAACAATCCGTTGTTCGTGGGCGACGCGGGGGTCGGCAAAACCGCGCTGGCCGAAGGGCTGGCGCGCAAAATCGTGCGCGGCGAAGTGCCCGAGGTGCTGGCCGGAAGCACCATCTATTCGCTGGACATGGGGGTGCTGCTGGCCGGCGCCAAATACCGCGGCGACTTTGAGCAGCGCCTGAAAGCGGTGCTCAAGGAACTGAACAAACAACCCGGCGCGATCCTGTTCATAGACGAGATTCACACCATCATCGGCGCCGGCGCGGTTTCCGGGGGGACGCTGGACGCCTCCAACCTGCTCAAGCCGATGCTCGCCTCCGGCGAGATCAAGTGCATCGGCTCCACCACCTACCGGGAATACCGCGGCGTGTTTGAAAAAGACCGGGCGTTGTCCCGGCGCTTCCAGAAAATTGACGTCGGTGAGCCGAGCGTCGAGGAGGCCGTTGAAATTCTGCGCGGACTCAAAACGCGCTTCGAGGCGCACCACGACGTCAAGTACACGCAGCCGGCCCTGCGCACCGCCGTGGAGTTGTCGGCGCGTTACCTGGGCGAGCGCAAACTGCCGGATACCGCCATCGACGTGATCGACGAAGCCGGCGCGAAAACCCGGCTGGCCGATATGCGCGCGGGCGGAAAGCGCAAAAAGACCGTCGGCGTCAGGGAAATCGAAAGCATGATCGCCGACATCGCGCGCATTCCGCCCAAGCACGTATCGGCGTCCGATACCCGCTCGCTGAAAAACCTTGAGCGCGATCTCAAACTGCTGGTGTTCGGGCAGGACGAGGCGATCACCGCGCTGGCGTCATCCATCAAAATGGCCCGCTCCGGGCTGGGCAACGCCGACAAACCCATCGCCTCATTGTTGTTTTCGGGGCCCACCGGCGTCGGCAAAACCGAGGTTACCAAACAACTCGCCGCCACCCTCGGCATCGAGTTCATCCGCTTCGACATGTCCGAATACATGGAGCGGCACACCGTCTCGCGCCTGATCGGCGCGCCGCCGGGCTACGTCGGCTTTGACCAGGGCGGGCTGCTGACCGAGGCCATCAACCAGCATCCCCACGCGGTGCTGTTGTTCGACGAGATCGAAAAAGCCCACGCCGACGTGTTCAACATCCTGCTGCAAGTGATGGACTACGGCAAACTGACCGACAACAACGGGCGCAAGTCCGACTTCCGCAACGTCATTCTGGTGATGACCACCAACGCCGGCGCCGAGCAAACGGCGCGGGAGACCATGGGCTTCGTGGCCCAGGATCACAGCAGCGACGACCGGGAAGCGGTCAAAAAAGCCTTCTCCCCGGAATTCCGCAACCGCCTGGACAACATCATCCGCTTCAACGGCCTCGACGCCGCCACCATCCTGCACGTGGTGCGCAAGTTCATCTTTGAACTCGAACAACAACTCGCCGACCAGCACGTGACCCTGGAAATAAACGACGCGGCGGTGCAATGGCTGGCCGACAAAGGCTACGACGCGGCCATGGGCGCGCGCCCCATGCAGCGGGTGATTCAACGGGAAATCAAACGCCCGCTGGCGGAAGAGCTGTTGTTCGGCGGCCTCGCCAAGGGCGGCCACATCAAAATCTCGCTGGCCGGTGACGCGCTGGATTTCAAACTGGAAAAGAACTAGCCCGCCGACCGGCGCCCCCCCCCTTCCTTAAAGAGGCATTTGACATGGCAAACGAAGGCTACCACGAACCCGTGGAAGAGTTGTCCGACGAAACCAGGGACATGCACCGCGCGATTATTTCGCTGATGGAGGAACTGGAAGCGGTGGACTGGTACAACCAGCGCGTGGACGCCTGCAAGGACCCGGAACTCAAGCGCATCCTCGCCCACAACCGCGACGAAGAAAAGGAGCACGCCGCCATGGTGCTGGAATGGATCCGGCGCCGGGACGAAGTGCTGGATCGCGAACTCAAGGAAGTGTTGTTCAGCGAAGGGCGGATTGGGCACTGATCACTGATGATGAACGCAGCATCGGATGCCGCATCAAAGCCCGTGCCGGACGAAGCCGTCATCGCAGAGTTTCAACACAACGGCGCAGTCTGCCTGCGCGGTTTGTTCGCGCACGGCTGGCTCGACAAGCTGGCTGCCGGCGTGGAGAAAAACTTTGCCGCGCCCGGCCCGTACCAGCGAATGTACACGCCGTCCGGCAAGCCCGGCGGTTTCTACGATGACTACTGCAACTGGCGGCGCATCGCCGAGTACCGGGATTTTGTGTTGCATTCCCCGTCCGCCGAAATCGCCGCGCGGCTGATGCGCTCGACCACGGCGCGCATCTACCACGAACACGTTCTGATCAAGGAACCGGACACCGGCGAGGAAACGCCGTGGCATCACGACCAACCCTACTACGGCGTCAACGGCGATCAGCTTTGCTCCCTGTGGCTGCCGCTGGACCCGGTGCCGAAGCGCGCGTGCCCGGAATTCGTCGCCGGCTCCCACGCCGGCGGCGCGCTTTACTATCCGCGCCTGTTCGCCGGCCACGAAGATTACAGTGAAGGCGAGGACGGATTTGAAACCGTGCCCGACATCGAAGCGCACCGCGATCAATACGACATCCTGTCCTGGGACCTCGAACCCGGCGACTGCATCGCGTTCCACATGCGCGCCGTTCACAACGGACCTCCCACCACCGGCCTCAAAACCCGCCGCCGCGGATTCTCGTCCCGCTGGCTGGGAGACGACGCGCGCTTTGCGACGCGCCCGTGGACCACTTCGCCGCCCTTCCCGGAAATACGCCTGAAACCCGGCGACCCCATGGAACATCCCGCGTTTCCGGTGGTTTGGGGGCGGTAGGCGGTAACCAACCGCCGATTCCCCGGCCATTGGCGTGGTTATTGACTTCACACCGCTATTTTTCCTTTGCCGGCGGGCCGTCGAAGCCAGACGCGGGTAAAAACCTGCGCGGCGTCTGAATTGTGTTATACTGGTCTCCTTGCTTGTTCGGCATCGCCGTAATCAAGCGCGTTTATTACAAATAGAAAACCTTATCGGAGGAATACAATGAAAGAGAAAAATCTGGCAAACCCGCTGCCGAATCCGGCGTCACCTGGCGAACTCAACTATCACGACCTTGATCTCGCCGACCGGGCGTTGGTGGAAAAAGCGGTTCGCAAAGCGGGAGGGCGCTACTCGCGCCGTGAAATCCTGAAACTGATGATGGCCACCGGGGTAACCGCCGCGGCCGCCAACCATCTTATCAGCAGCGGCGGCGCGGTCATGGCCGCTACGCCGAAAAAAGGCGGCTCGATTCGTATGTCGTCTAACCTGCACGGCCCCGATGATCAGTTGGATCCCACGCGCTTCACCTCAACCATCGACTACACCCGCGGCCGCACCATCTACAACGGCCTGTTGCAGCTTTCCAATGAACTGGTGCCGCAACCGGAACTGGCGGAAACCTTTGAGTCAAACAGCAATGCAACGGAATGGACGTTCAAGATTCGCAAAGGTGTAACTTTCCACGACGGCTCGAAACTCACCGCCAATGACGTCGTGTACAGCATGAACCGCCACCTCGGCGACGAGTCAACTTCGACCATCAAGGCGGTGCTCGAAACGGTGAAGGAGTGGAAAAAGACCGGCGAATATGAAGTCAAGGCGGTGATGAAAACGCCGAACGCCGATTTGCCGACGCTGTGCGGGCTGTTTCAGGCGAAAATCGTCAAAGACGGCAGTACCGGCGAAGGCAACGGCACCGGGCCGTTCACCCTAGAGTCTTTTGAGCCCGGCGTCAAGTCGGTGCACAAGCGCAATGAAAACTACTGGCGGGATGGCGCCAACCTCGAGGCCCTCGAAATCACCGCCATCACCGATCCGGTGGCGCGGGTCAATGCGTTGCTTTCCGGGGACATGCAGATGGTTACCGCCATCGAGCCCAAAGCGTTCCGGCAGATTGAGTCGGCAAGCGGGGTGAAACTGATTTCGCTTCCGGCGGCGTTGTCAATGGAAATATGTTGCCTGAAAGATCTTGAGCCCGGCATCAGCGATGATTTTGTCAAGGGCATGCAATATATCCAGGATCGCGAGCGCGTCGTCAAAAAAATCTTGAAAGGCAAAGGTTCGGCGGGCAATGATCAGCCGATCATGAGCGCCCACGGCACGGACTTCTGCGCCGAGTTGCCGCAACGTGAGTACGATCCGGACAAGGCGAAATTTCATTTCAAGAAGTCCGGCTATACCACCGCGGAACTGTTTGTTGCGCCGGTCATCTCCGGCATCGAAGACATGGTGTTGCTGACCCAGGCCAACTGCGCGAAGATCGGCTTCGATCTCAAGGTCAAGCGCGTTCCCACCGATGGTTATTGGGGCGCGGTATGGTTAAAGGAGCCGCTGAATGTGGTCACCTGGAACATGCGCCCGACCGCCAATTCGCAGATAGCGATTCAGTTCGCACCGGGTGCCGCTTGGAACGATACCCACTGGCACAACGAGCGCATCGGCAAACTGCTCAGCGCGTCGTTGGCGGAGACCGATGCGGCCAAGCGTCATGCGTTGTATTGCGATATGCAAACGCTGATTCACGAAGAGAGCGGCATAGTCATTCCCGCCTTCACCAACATCAATGACGGCATCACCGACAACATCATGGGGATGCCCAAGGTGCCGCTTGGGCAGTTGGGTGGAAACGAATGGCCGGAGTTTGTCTGGCTTGCCTGATCGGTACTGACAGACAACCCGGTTTGACTTTCAAGGCCCGCACGATATCTTTATGCGGGCCTTTTTGTTTTTCACGCTCGGGCATGACAGGCCCACGACAGGAATGAACCTTTCCGGAGAACCCAGCCCATGATGATACAAATGGTCAACCACCGGATTTTGATCGGCGTCGCCACGTTGATCGTGGTTTCGATTATCGTTTTCATCGGCACCAGCATCCTCCCCGGCGACGTCGCCCAGATCATCCTCGGGCAAAGCGCGACCCCGGAAACCCTCGCCAAACTGCGCACGGAGCTCGGCATGGATCAGCCGGGGTACATTCGCTACTTTGCGTGGCTCAAGGACATGGCGACCGGCGACCTCGGCATATCCAAAGCCGGGGGGGCGACCATAACCAGTTTGATCGGCGGCCGCATCGGCAACACCATGATGATGGCGGGTTTCGTGGCGCTGGTTTCCATTCCCATATCCGTAGCGCTCGGATTGTTCGCGGCCATGCACCCCGGAACCTGGTTTGACCGCATCGTAACTTTTTGCACGCTGAGCCTGATTTCGGTGCCCGAATTTTTCATCGCCACCCTGCTGGTTCTGATTCTAGCCGTCGAACTTCGTTGGCTACCGGCCATCTCCTACCTGAGCGGCGATGAGAGCGGATGGCAGTTGCTGAAAGCGCTGGCGATGCCGATCATTACCCTGGTGATCGTGGTGTCCGCGCAGATGATCCGCATGACCCGGGCGGGAATCTTGAACGTGATGAATTCGCCGTACATCGAGATGGCGATTTTGAAGGGCGTCCCGAGACGGCGGATTATTCTTCGCCACGCTTTTTTCAACGCCATCGGCCCGATCGTCAACGTGATCGCGCTGAATCTCGCCTACCTGGTCAGCGGGGTGGTCATCGTCGAGACCATCTTCGCCTATCCTGGCCTCGCCAAGCTGATGATCGACGGTGTGCAGACCCGCGACCTTCCGCTGGTGCAGGCCTGCGCGATGATTTTCTGCGGCACCTACGTGGTTTTAATTCTGCTCGCGGACGTCGCCTCAATACTTTCCAACCCGCGCCTCAGGCAGCCCAAATAAACCCCTTCACCGGCCTCAATGCTCGCTGGAGCCTCGCCATGACTGAAAACAAAAAAGACGAAGGAGAAATCCTCAAGGAACTCGATGCTTTCGGCGAACTGCCGGACGTGCCGCCGAAAAGGAAACTGAAGCTTTCCTGGGTGGGCAAGGTCGGCATTGCGATCGTCGCGTTCTGGCTGGTGATCGTCGTCATCGGGCCGTCCATCTCCCCGTACCACGAAATGGACATGGAAGGGGATGACGGTTTCCTCAACGCCTACGACAACTTTTACCTGGGCACCGACCACCTCGGCAGGGACACCCTGTCACGAGTCCTGTTCGGCGCGAGGAACACCATCGGCATCTCGGTGCTGGCCACGCTCCTCGCCTATTTCATCGGTATCACCCTTGGCATCGCCGCTGCGGTTAAGGGCGGCTGGTGGGATATGGCCATCAGCCGCGCCAACGATGCCGTGCTGGCGCTGCCTTCCATCATGCTGGGACTGATCGTCATCGCCGCGCTCGGCTCGTCCATCCCCATCCTCATCGCCACCGCGGCGGTCATCTACGCCACCAGCGTGTTTCGCATCGCCCGTGCCCTTGGCCAAGACATCATGGTGCAGGACTTCGTGGAGGCCGCCAGAGCGCGCGGCGAAAACGTGTGGTGGATCATCAGATCCGAAGTGCTTCCCAACGCCGCCATGCCGCTGGCCACCGACTTCGGGCTCAGGCTGGTGTTCGTGGTATTGTTTATTTCCAGCCTCAGTTTCCTCGGCCTGGGAGTGCAGCCGCCGGCCTCGGACTGGGGCAGCATGGTGCGGGAAAACCTCCAGGGGCTTACCTACGGTTCCTACGCGGCCATCTGGCCGGCCATCGCCATCGCCACCTTCACCATATCCATCAACCTGATCGTGGATGACATCTCGGCCAAATCCGGCGGCAGTCTGGCCAGGAAAATGGTGTAGAACCATGGAAAAACTCCTCGAAGTCAAAGATCTCAAAATCAGCGCCCGCAACGACGAAGGCGTCGAGATTCCCATCGTCAAAGGGGTCACTTTTGACATCTGCAAGGGGCAGGTGGTGGCGCTCATCGGCGAATCCGGCTCCGGTAAAACCACCATTTCGCTGTCGGCGCTGGCCTACACCAAACCGGGACTCGAGTTTGCCGGCGGCCAGGTATTGCTCGATGGCGAAGACGTGCTGAACATGGCGCCGTTGCGGCAACGTGAAATTCGCGGGCACAACGTCGCCTACTTGGCGCAGAGCGCCGCCGCCACTTTCAACCCGGCCATCACCATCGGCGAGCAGGTCACCGAATCCGCAGTGCTCCACGGCGTACTCACCCAGGAAGAAGCCAACAAAAGATCGGTGGATTTGTATCACGCCCTGGAACTGCCCAACCCCAAGCGCATCGGCTTTCGCTATCCGCACCAGGTCTCCGGCGGCCAGCTACAGCGGCTGATGGCGGCCATGGCATTGTGCGGCAACCCCGATTTGATGGTGCTCGACGAGCCCACCACGGCCCTTGACGTGACCACCCAGATCGAAGTGCTCAAAGCCTTCAAAAAAGTCATCCACGAGGAACACGCCGCCGCCATCTACGTGACCCACGACCTCGCGGTGGTGGCGCAAATCGCCGATCACATCGTGGTGTTGTACAACGGCGAGATCATGGAGCAGGGCTCGGCGGATCAAATCATCAACCACGCCAAACACGCCTACACGCGCAGACTGATGGACGCGGTCCGCCCCAAGCCGGCGGCCGGCATGGGAGTGGCGCTGACCGGCGAGCACGACCGGGATCTCGCCGCCCTCGAAGTTGAAAACATGACCGCCGGTTACGGCGACATCGTCAACGGCGAGCCGGCTATTGCGGTGCTGCGCGACGTCAACGTCAAGGTTGAAAACGGCCACGTGGTCGGCGTCATCGGTGAATCGGGCTGCGGCAAATCCACCCTCGCCAAGGTCATGGCCGGGCTGCTGCCCCGGTCCAAAGGCGATGTCAGGCTGGACGGGAATCACCTCAAGGGCAGCCTCCTCGACCGTAAGCGGGAGGAATTGCAAAAAGTGCAGTTCGTCTTCCAGATGGCCGATACCGCCCTCAATCCCAAGCAGACCATCGCCCAAATCATCGGCCGGCCGCTGGAGTTCTATCACGGCATCACCGGCAAGAAGAAACATCACAAGGTCACGGAAATTCTGGAAATGGTGGAACTGCCCGCCGAATTCGCCAGCCGCTATCCCATGGAGCTGTCCGGCGGGCAGAAACAGCGCATCAACATGGCGCGCTCCCTCGCCGCGTCGCCGGAAGTCATGCTGTGCGACGAGGTAACCTCGGCGCTGGACAGCATCGTCGGCGCCAACGTCATCAAGCTCCTGACTTCGCTGCGCGACAAGACCGGCGTCTCGTTCGTCTTCATCAGCCACGATCTGTCCACCGTGGCCTCTTTTGCCGATGAGATCGTGGTGCTCTATGCCGGCCGGGTGGCGGAGCAGGGGCCCACCGACGAAGTACTCACGCCACCCTTCCACCCCTACACGCGCCTGTTGATCAGTTCGGTTCCGGAGCTGCGCATCGGCTGGTTGGAAGACACCATGCAGAAGCGCGAAATGGCGGTCGGCATCGCCAGAGGCGTCGAGATTACCGCGGTCGGCTGCCCGTTCTACAACCGCTGCCCGGTGGCCACGGACGGTGTTTGCGACGTCCGGAGTCCGCCTGTGCGCGAACTCAAAGACGGCCACCAGATCGCATGCCACCGCACCATTGAGGAACTGAACGAAGCCGAGACTCACGCGCAAACAATTCTGCACGGATACGAAAAAATTGGCGAAGACCGGCCCACCGCCTGATCCCCGCAGCCGACCGAGAACAGACATGAGCAAATTCGAAGCCCTGACGGCGATGGGAGTGAAGCACCCCGAAAACATTGCGCGCTACGCGCTTTTCATGGTGGACAACACCGACATTCTGCGAATCGTGTACGGACGCAAAAAAGGCGCCATCCTCCCCGCCAGCCTCAACTACCGTTTCCCGCGCATCAAAAAATCCACCCTGGTGGACAGCGGAACGCGCCGCACCGAAGTGGTTTATGAAAGCTCTCTGGAATTCCGCAATGCCGTAGCCGAACTCGACGAACTCATAGAAGCGAAAAAAAGCACCGAAAACCTGGAAGAGCTAATCCAGCAGGAAGTGCACGCGCTGGAAGAAGAAGTCGCGCTGCGAATAGACGGCATCAAATCCCTGGTGAAACGAATTTCAACCGGGGGAAACGAATAGTTCACCGAACAATCCGTTTGCGGATTCGTCTCCGGGCAAATACCTCGCCGCCGAAGCCGGTTCAATCCGGATTGCCAAAATCATCCCGCAAATGCTCCTGAATAGACTCCGCCATGCGGCGCGAGCGCAGCAGCGTGGCCGGGGCGTGGTAGCCTTGTTGTGCCAGCGGCTTGGCCTTGCGCAGCAGCATGCGCAGTAGCGCGAACAATCCGATGCCGGCGTGGACGATGGCCAGCGTTCCGAAAAACCAGTCGGCGGAAACGTCCATCGCCAGGGCGATGCCCAGCGGTCCGATGACCGCGCCGGTGCCGCCGGCGAGGATCAGCCCGCTGCCGGCCGCCACCATCTGTTCGGGGCGCAAGTGGTCGTTGGTGTGGGCCATGCACAACGCGTACATCGGCAGTGAAAATCCGCCGAACAGGCCGAACAGGGCGGTCACGTGGAGGGTCGAGATGCGCGCCGCATAGATGCACGCCACCGCCGCCGCCGAGGCGGCAAGCGTAACCGCGAGAATCACCAGTCGCCGGTCGAAGCGGTCCGACAGCCGGCCGATGGGCCATTGCAGCAGCACCGTGGCGACCACCGGCGCGAGCATGAAGTAGGAAATCCCGGCGGTGTCCAGCCCCAGCAAGCCGGCGTACACCGGGCCCAGGGAAAAAATCGCCGCGCTCGCCAGCCCCACCGCGAACATCCCGAACACGCCCAGCGGCGATATGCCGTACAACTCGGCCAGCCTGACCGAACTCGAATCTTCAAAGCGCGGCGCCGGTGTTGCGCTCAGTAACAGCGGCACCACCGCCACCGAAATCAAAATCGAGGTCAGCACGAATAACGGATACCCCGACGGGTCCGCGAGGTTGAGAAAAAGCTGGCCGCCGCCCACCGCGACGTAGGTGACCACCATGTACACCGACAACAACTGGCCGCGGGTCTGGTTAGAAGTGCTGTCGTTCAGCCAGCTCTCGGCGACGATGTACAGTCCGGAGAAACAAAAACCGCTGAGCAGGCGCAGCGCGAACCACGCCGCCGGGTGAACCCACGCGGCGTGAACCAGAATGGCGGCGGAAGCCAGCGCCGCGAGGGCCGCGAATACCCGGATGTGCCCGACCCGCCGGACGATGCCCGGCGCCCACAACGTGCCGCCGAGAAAGCCGGCGTAGAACGACGACATCACCAGGCCGGTGACGGCGGTCGGGAAGCCTTCGCGGTAGGCGCGCACCGCCAGCAAGGTGCCCTGCAATCCATCCCCCAGCATGAGGATGCCGAAGCCGAGCAGCAAGGCCCAGGAGGCGGCGATTGCTTCGCGCAGTGGATTGGACGTGGTGTTGTTCATCGGCAGTCGGTCGGTGTCTTTTGGTATGAAGCGGGCGCCCCGGCGCGGCGCGCGGTTGCGTTTACGTTCGTTCAAGCGGCGGCGAAAATTGTCATCGGAAAAACGCCGGTCTTGCGGGTGCGTTTGTTGTTCATCGTGTTGTGCGGCGTCGTTGTGCCGAAGGGTTATTGTTTTCAGCGCATTCACGCCCACCAGCCGCGCCGGTAGTATACTACCCCTTTTGCAAAACGAACGTTGGCAAAAACCAGTGCCGCCAAACCCGACCGGTGAAACCGGGTCCCGCCCCGCTTCCATGATACGGCCCATTGCCCCGCTGTTGCTGGCCGCTTCGATTCTGCTCGGCGGCAACGGCGTGCTCGGCACCCTGATCGCCCTGCGCGGCCGGCTTGAAGGCTTCGATACCGACCTCGTGGGGTTGATGGGCGCCTGCTACTTCGCCGGTTTTTTCGGCGCCTGTTTCAGCGCCGCGAGACTGATTCGCTCCATCGGCCACGTGCGGGCTTTCGCGGCCCTCGCCGCGGTCGGCGCGGTGGCGCCGCTGGTCATGGCGATGGTGCCCAACGCTTGGGTGTGGATGGCGGTCCGGGTAATCAGCGGGTTCTGTTTCGCCGCGCTGCTCATGGTCATTGAAAGCTGGATCAACGAGAGTTCCAAAAACACCTCCCGCGGCCGGGTGCTCGGCGTCTACCGGATCGTTGACCTGCTCGCGGTCACCGGCACTCAGTTTCTGATTCCGCTGGTGGGGGAGGGCGGCTACCAGATTTTTTCCGTGGTCAGCCTGATGTACTGCCTGTCGCTGGTGCCGGTGGCGTTGTCCAACCGCGCCCGGCCCAAAGCGCCGGACAACCTCAAACTGGATCTCGGCGCCATCTGGCGAATTTCCCCGCTGGCCTGCCTCACGTCCCTCGCCATCGGCCTGACCAACTCCGCGTTCCGCCTCATCGGGCCGATCTACGGCATCGAAATCGGCCTCGACACCGGCGCGGTGGTGGTGTTCATGACCCTCGGCATTATCGGCGGCGCGGTGCTGCAATACCCGCTCGGCTACATGTCCGACAAACTGGGGCGGCGAAGAACGGTGCTGACCGCCACCATCGGCGCCATGTTCGCCGCCATAGCGCTGTCGCGCCAGGAGTTTGGCTCGGTGCTGCCGGTTTATGCCGGGGTGTTCGCCTTCGGCGCCTTCGCGCTGCCCTTGTATTCGCTGGCCGCGGCCCACGCCAACGACCGCGCCGCGGCCGGCCAGTACGTGCTGGTCTCGGCGGGCCTGACCTTTTTCTTTTCGCTGGGCGCGGTGATCGGCCCCTACGCCGCGTCCCTGGTGATCAAATACTTCGGCCCCGCCGCGTTCTTTATTTATACCTGCGTGGTCCACGCCTCCCTGGCGGGAGTCGTCGTAATCAGAATGCGCCGCCGCGCGTCGGTGCCCGCGGAACAGCGCTCGAAATTCGTCGGCTTGCTGAAAACATCGCCAATGTTCTTTCGCCTGGCGCGGCGCATCAGTCAGTCAAAGGATAAATGAACCTGCAAGGGTCAAACAAATTCGCCCAAAAAACCGGCAGCGAAAAGTTCACCGGAGACGGCGCATCAGCGGCGCGCGACCTCCTTTCTTTCTGGCGGTGGTCGTCGTCCGACGTTGTCGGCAATGCGACGCGCGGAGTGCTTGCCGAATATATTGTCGCGGCGGCGACCGGCTGCACCGGTGGAGTTCGGAAAGAGTGGGATGCGATTGATTTGGTGACCAGGCAAGGCATCAAAATTGAAGTGAAATCATCGGCGTATATTCAAAGCTGGCCCCAGGAAAAACCGGCATCGATCAAGTTCTCCATTCAGCCAACCCGAGGATGGGACGCGGCGACCAATACCTGCTCCGCTGAAAAAACCCGGCAGGCGGACGTCTATGTCTTCGCCGTGCTTGCCCATCAAAACAAACAAACCATCAACCCGCTTGATCTCGAGCAATGGGAATTTTATATTCTATCCACGGCAAAATTAAACAAGTTGGTGGGTGATCAACAAAAAATCACGCTTGCAAGTTTAAAAAAACTGTCCCCGGTAGAATGCCGGTTTGCCGGGATTGATGCGGCAATCAAAGAAGCCCTCGCGGTCAACGCATCCGCCGCCGCAAGCCCGACTTAACTATCTCCGCGATAATCCCCGGCAGGAACAGGCCGCGACCTGTCCCTACCCGCCCGTCAGCGACGCAATAATCCCGGGCAGTTCAAGGCGCAGGATTTTTCCCGACGGGCCTTTCGGGAGTTGCTCAAGGAAGTAAATAGTTTTCGGCGCCTTGGTTTCGCCGACGGACGCCAGGCAGAGCGCTTTCAACTCCTGCTCGGTGCAGTCAAACCCCTGCCGCAGGGCGACGCAGGCGACCACCTCCTGGCCGTAGTCCCGGTGCGCCACGCCCACGGCCGCGGCTTCGAGGACGGCTGGGTGTTGGTACAAGGCGTCGTCAATTTCCCGAGGCGCGATGTTTTCGCCGCCGCGCAGGATCAATTCTTTCAGGCGGCCGGTGATGAACAGGTAGCCGTCGTCGTCGAGCAATCCGAGGTCGCCGGTGCGAAACCAGCCGTCCACAAACGCCGCGCGCGTAACTTCGGGGTCTTTGTAATAGCGCTCCAGCAGGTTGCTTCCGCGGATGACGATTTCTCCGGCGGTGTTGGCGGCGCAGTCGCCGCCGCGCCGGTTGATAATTTTGATTTCATTACCGCAAGCGCGGCCCACCGATCCCGGTTTGCGAAGCGCCGGCGGCATGGGGTTGGTGGCCACGGTGCCGGCGGTCTCGGTCAGCCCCAGGGTTTCGATCATCGGCACCTGAAACACCCGTTCCCACTGCTGCAGCACGGCGATGGGCAGCGGCGCCGATGCCGAGCGGCCAAAGCGAAAGTTTTTTAATTTCGGTTCAACGCCGAACGCGAAGGGCTCCCGCCGGGCGCGGTCGAGCAGGTAGTTGATGATGGTGGGAACGACGCTCGACCATGTGCAGCGGTATTGCGCCGCCAGCGGCCAGAAAGCGCCGGCGCTGAAACGGTTGGGCATGACCACGCTGCCGCCGCTCACCAGGGGCGCGCAAACCGTTACCATGGCGCCGTTGATGTGATAGACCGGCAGCACGCACAAGGCGCGGTCGCGCTCCGACAGCCCGTGGCCGCCGGCGACGTTGCGGCCGCCGCACAGCACCGCGCCGTGGGACAGCAGCGCGCCTTTGGGCAAGCCGGTTGAGCCGGAAGTGTAGAGCAGCAGAGCGGGGTCGGAAGTCGCGGGGGGTGGGATTGAGGTTGGGGTTGCAACGGCGGCGGTGCCGGATGATTCGGGTTTGGGCCAGTCCGGGCCGTGTTCCTCGGAAGTAACGATGACGGTTATGTCGCGTTCAATCCGCGCCAGCAGTTGTGCCAGTTTGTCGCGGTAGCGGGGCGCTACGAACACCATTTCGGTGTCGGAATGATCGAGCACGTGGCGTAACTGCGTCGGCCCGGCCACGGCGTTGAGGGGAACCACCACGCGGTTGCCGGCCATGACGCCGAGAAACAGCGGCGCCACCCACGCGCCGTTGTCCAGCAGGAAGGCGACCCTGGCACCGGCGGCTATTCCCAGCCGGTCGAGGCGCGCGCCGATTTCATCAACGCAGATTTTGAGTTGCCCAAAGGTGATCTCCCTTTCCAGTTCCGGGTTGATCACAAACGTTTGGCCGGCGCGCGCGGCGGCGTGGGCGTCGATCTGCTGTCGAACGGTGGCCGGCACGGGTGTTGGCGGCGTTCCGGCGGATTATGCCCGGCCGTACCGGGCGAAGTGGTCGCCGAACAAATCCGCTTCGGTGGGTTTGTCTTCCGCCGTGGTGCGCACCAGGTGGGTGATGTTGATGAAGTGGCGGTAGTTGAGGTTTTCCGAGATGCTGTTTCCGCCCCAGGTTCCACAGCCCATGCTCAAGGTGAAGTTCAGCCCGTTGTCGAAACTGCCGCCGTTGCCGAGGGCGTGCGCCTGGTTGACCAGCACCCTGACCACGTCAATTTGTTCCGCGAGCCGCGCCGAGTGTTCGGCGTCGCGCGTGTGAATGCCGCATGAATGTCCCCTGCCGCGCACCTGCAACACCTCCGCCACCAAGTGCGCGGCATGGTTGAAATCCGCCGCCCGGTAAACGGTGGCCACCAGCGAAAGTTTTTCATCGGCGAATGGCGAGGCGGGATCGAACGCTTGCTCTTCGACCAGGAAGAAGCGCGCGCCATCCGCCCCCGCGCCGAGGCCCACCCGCCCGGCGAACACACCGGCGTCTTTGGCGATCAAATCGCGGTTCAGTTTTCCGTCCACCCATAACCGCCGCCGGATTTTTTTCTTGTCGGCATCGCCGGCCCGATACCCGCCGGCGCGTTGCAATGCCGCCATGGCGTCGTCGTAGACGTCGTCAAGAATGATCAGCGCGTTTTCCGAAGAGCAGGAGGTCGCGTTGTCGAAAGTTTTGGAGGCGCAGATTTTTTCCGCGGCGTCGTCAAGGTCGGCGCTGCTGTCAATGATCACCGGCACGTTGCCGGCGCCCACGCCAATGCCGGGGGTGCCGCTGCCGTAGGCGGCCTTGACGTTGTTTTGGGAGCCCGTGGCCACCACCAGGTCGGCGCGCCGCATCAATTCCCCGCTCAACTCGCGGGTCACCGGCTGCGGCAGGATCTGCACCAGGTCCGGCGACGCAGCGGCGCGTTGCAATGCGCCGCGCATGAACGCCACCGCCGCGTTGGTGCTCGGCCAGCCCGCCGGCGAGGGCGCGATGATGATGGCGTTTGCGCCCTTGAGCGCCATCATGGTTTTGTTGACCGGGGTTGCCACCGGGTTGGTGGAAGGGGTGATGGCGGCCACCACCCCGACCGGCTTGCCGTACTTGACCAGCCCGCGTTCGGGATCGGATTCGATGATGCCCACGGTCTTTACCCGCATCAAATCCCGCAGCGCGCCGAAAGTTTTGCGGCGGTTTTTGATCACCTTGTCGGCGGCGTTGCCGATGCCCGTGTCCCGAACCGCCATTTCGGCGAGGGCGCGGGCGTGCTCCGGTTTGTACAACGACCAGGCGACGGCGGTAACCAGTTCATCCACGCGCGCCTGGGATGCGCCCGCCAGCGACCGCAACGCCGCGCGCGCGCGCGTCATCAGCTCGTCCACCGCTTCGCGGGGTTGCCGGTCGGCGGCGGCGTCGAGAGCCGCGGAACCTGCCGGGGAGGAATTTGCCATGCGCCGGGCCTGTTGGTAAATTGGCTTGGAGGTACCCTGAACGTGCTAGTGTACTTGCAACCCGCCGCGCAACTCAAACCGCATCGGCGGGTTTGTTATCATTCATATTAGTGAAACGACCACCCTTTCGTTACCGTTTTCACCGGCCACAACCGCACAGCGTATTGACGAGAAGGCGAAGAACGATTGGAAATCATCAGACATTACTGATCGAGAAGAAACTGAAACTGATGAGGAAAGTTATGAAAGCGTGGGCTCGGAGGACTTGACTCAAGTTGCGCGAGATCAACTAGCGAAGCTAATTATTGCCCTTGAAACGGATTTGGGTGGCAGCCGAAGCAACGGAGTAAGGGAATCTAACAGCGTTTTCCCTTGCCCGGAAGCCTTCCGGTAGTGTTGCCAAAAGTGCTACACTGCCCCGGCGCGACCGGCGGCGGCATTGACACGGTTGGCCGCGGTTTTCATAATAAACGCCGGGCGCGCATTGTCCGTTGCCCGGTTTGCAAACTCAATCACCAAAGCGAGGAATCAAAAATGAAACCAGAAAAGTATTTGGCTTCGGCGGCAACCATGCTGGCGGCCATGACCCTGTCCGCCAACGCCGCCTACGCGGTTTGCGCCACCGATGCGTTGCCGGCCACCGCGCAAGGCCCGAACGGCTACCCGGAGCGGGCCTTGACCATGATCGTGCCTTACGGCCCGGCCGGCGGTTCCGGGCAGGTGGCGCAGGCCATGGCCCAGGCGGTAACCGGGCTGACCGGCGTCGCCATCAACCGCGACCACAAGCCCGGCGGGTCCGGCACCGTGGGGATGACCGCTTATATGGCGGCACCGGCGGACGGCTACACGGTGCTTGAGCACATAGACGACGCTTCCAGCGCCCACGCGCTGGATTCCACGCGCCCGAACCCGGCGGTGGATCTGATTCCGCTGGTGACTTCCCAGATCACCTTCAGCCAGATTTATATTCGCGCCAAAGAAGACCGGTTCAGCGACTGGGATTCTTTCGTCCGCTGGGTCAAAGCCCGGGACGGCAAGGCGACCATCGCCAACGTTTCCAAGGAAGGTTCCATGGAGCGCGTGTCTATGAAATTCATCACCGACGCGACCGGCATGAAAATCCAGCAGATCTCCTTTGACAAGGGCGCCCCGCGCTATGGCGCCCTCGCCGGCGGCCAGGTTGACGCCTTGTTTGAACAGCCGGGGGACGTGCGGAAATTTCTCGACTCCGGCACCTTCAAGCCAATCCTGACGCTGCTCAAGGAGTCGCCGGCGGCGTTCGCCGGGGTGCCGAGCCTGAGCGACGCGGGGCTGGACTTTGAGCCGCTGTTCCGCTTCCGTGGTTTCTTCGTGCACAAGGACGCGCCGGCCAAGCGCGTCGCCTGGTTGCAGTGGGCGTTCCAGAAAGCCTTCTGCGAACAGAGCTACCAGGACTACAACGAACGAAAATACATGCGCCTCATCGAAAGCTTCCGGGACACCGAAGGCACCCGGAAACTGATCACCAACACCATCGCCCAGTACCGCGGCGTGTACAAGCAAATGGGGCTTGATGTTAAATAAGCGCGACGCCGGCGTTCGTTGAGCCCGCTGAGTTAACGCTCCACGGGAGGAAGCGGTATCGTGGCAGCGGCAGCGGGTTCCATTCGTTCATTCGTCCATCCGGCGGTCACCATCGGCGCGCGTCATGGGTAACCTGAAAACCGGGCACGTCGTCGAGGCGGCGTTGTGGCTGCTGCTGGTGGCCGCATTGTATGCCGGGTCGTTCGAGTTCGACCGCGAAATCGAGATCTATAAATTCGGTGCTTCGGCGTGGCCGCGGGTGATTCTGCTGCTGATTGCGGTGGCCGCCGTCGGGCAACTGGCGTATCACTGGAAAGCGGGCGAGCGCGGCGCATCCGGTTTGTTGCGGGCGGCGTCGGACGACGGTGCCGGGAACGAGGCGGAGGCGCGGGATCGTTCCCGTTCCGGCGGCACTGGTACGCAGCGCCACGCCAACCTCAAGTGGTATCTGTGGACTTTTTTCCTGCTGGCATTGCCGTTCGCCTACATGATACTGCCGCAGTGGATAGCGTCGTGGTTTTCGCCGGCGGATAAAGCGGCGCTGCACGCCGTCAAACTCGGGTGCGCCGGTGTTTTGATTCTGCTGTACCTGATTACTGCGCGGGGTAATCCGGTGGGCGCCATGCTGGCCTTGCCGGTCTTTTTCGGCGCGTTGATGCAGGACATCGGGTTTTACGCCCTGGCACCGGTGTTCGCCGCCGGCGTGATGTGCCTGATGGGCGAGCGCCGGGCGGGCTGGATCGCGCTCATCACCGCCGTCATCACGGGACTGATGCTGATGCTTTTCGTCAGCATTTTGTACGTCGGGCTGCCGGCCGGAAACCTCAGCCCGTTCTACGAAATCGGCGCCGGCCTGGTCAACCTCCTGCAATAGAAGCCGGGCCGGCGAGTCGCGCAAGTGGAAACAGTTCACAATTTCATCGGCGGCACGGTTGCGTTGTTCAGCGACCCCGCCGGCGTGTTTATTTTCTTCGGCGGGGTGATCGGCGGCATGCTGTTCGGCGCCATTCCCGGCGTCAGCATGCTCACCCTGGCGGCCATCCTGCTGCCGTTCACCGCGCACCTGTCGCCGGAACACGGCATCATGCTGTTCTCGGTGATTTACTGCACCGGGGTGTACGGCGGCGCCATCACGGCGATCCTGTTCAACATTCCCGGCGCGCCGGAAAACGCGCCGACCGCGTTTGACGGCTACCCGATGACCCGCAAAGGCGAGGCCGGAAAAGCGGTCGGCGCGGCGGTGATGTGCTCGGCCATCGGCGGCACCATCTCGGCGGTGGTGATGATGGCGGCGGCCGCGCCGATTGCGGGCTGGGCGATTTCGGCGTTCGGCCCGCCGGAGATATTCGCGCTGGTGTTTTTCGGGCTGGCGGTCGCCTCCTCGGTGGGGGCGAAAACCTTCTGGAAGGGCTGGCTGTCGATACTCGCCGGGCTGCTGGTGGCGGTGGTCGGCCAGGATCCCGTGGGCGGCATCGAGCGCTATGATTTCAACATGCCCTACCTGCTCGCCGGCATCCACTTCATCCCCACCATCCTCGGATTTTTCGCGGTCTCGGAGATTTTCATCCAGGCCGAGAAAAAAGCCGCGGGCGCCTACAAAGCGCCGAAGATGAGCGTGGACTTCCCGGCCCTGGGCGAGTTAATCGCGCATAAAATCGCCATCGTGCGCTCCATCGTCATCGGCTTTTTTTGCGGCATCTTGCCGGGCATCGGCGCCACCCTGGCGGCCTTCATGGGCTACAACGAGGCGGTGCGCTGGTCGAAAACCCCCGAAGAGTTTGGGCGCGGCAAACTGGAAGGCGTGATCTCTTCGGAGACCGCCAACAACGCCGCCACCGGCGCGGCGATGATTCCGCTTCTGGCATTGGGATTGCCGGGCGGCGCTTTGACCGCGATGATGGTCGGGGTGTTTCAGATGCACGACATGGAGCCTGGCCCGCTGGTGTTTCTGAACAGCGCCGATCTGGTGTGGGTGGTTTTCGCGGCGATGTTTTTCGCCAACCTGTCGATTTTGCTGATCGGTTACCTGGAAACCAGAACCATCATCAACCTGCTGCGGGTTCCGTTTCAGTTTCTGGCGCCGCTGATTCTGCTGCTGGCCACGGTCGGCGCCTACGCCGTGCGCGGGCTGAGCATTGACGTCATCGCCATGTTCGTCGCCGGCGTGGCGGGATTTTTTCTGCGCCGAAGCGGGTACTCGGTGGCGGGCATCGTGCTCGGCCTCATCCTCGGCAAAATCGGCGAGCAGACCTTCGCCCAGGCGATGCAGATGCTGCATTTTGAATGGAGCGGTTTTGTCAGCCGCCCAATCGCGCTGGGGCTGATCATCGCCGGTTTCCTGACCCTGCTGGTGAGCGCGTACCGCGCGTTTTTTCAAAAACCACCCGCCGACGGAGGGTAATGATTATGTTTAACCCCACGCTGCAGGGCGAGATTCGCGAGCGATTCCACCACGTGGACCGCTGCCCCTACCAGGGCCCGCGCATATTTTTTGAAAACGCCGGGGGGTCGTTGACCCTGAAATCGGTGGTTGAGGTCAACACCCGGCTGTCGGCGATTCCCGACAATCAGGGCCGGGACAACCCGGCGTCGGCGGAGATGGTGCGCCTCATCCGGCAAGGCCGGGAGGATATGCTGGCCTTCCTCGGCGCCGGCGAGGGGCTGGTGTTCGTCGGCGAAAGCGGCACCGAATGTTTGTTCCGCGTAATCCGCGCGGCGGTTCTCAAGGCCGCGGCCACGGAAAACGGACGCCGGGGTCAAGTGCTGGGCAGCACCCTGGAGCACCCGGCCACCGCCAGCGCCGCCCGGCAATGGGCGGCGCGGGCCGGGCTGGAATACCTCGCCATTCCCCACGACCCGCGCACCGGCACCGTCGGCGTGGAGGCGTACCGGCAACGGGTTACCGCCGGCACCCGGGTGGCCACCGTCATCCAGACCAGCCCGGTCACCGGCATGTCGGTGGACGTCGCCGCCGTCAGCGAAGCGATTCGAGCGGCGGCGCCGGACTGCTTTATCGTGATTGACGGCATCCAGCACGCCCCCCACGGCGGCGTGGACGTTGACCGCTACCATGCCGACGCCTACGCGATCTCCGGCTACAAAGTTTTTTCCCGGCACAACTACGGATTCGCCTGGGTCTCCCCGCGGCTCAGCGCCGCGCCCCACGACCGCCTGGAGGGAACCGCCGAAGATTTCTGGGAACTGGGCACCCGAGACGCCGCCGCTTACGCCACGTTCAGCGAAGTAGTGAACTACCTCGACTGGCTGGGCGCGCGATTTACCGGCGCCGGGGAGGGGGAGCGCCGGGCGCGCATAACCGCCGCCGGGCGGGCCATCGCCGCCCATGAAAAACACTTGGTGGAGGCGATGCTGAACGGCGCCGGTGAGCAAAGAGGTCTGGCCGCCATGCCGGAAGTTTTGGTGATCGGCGGCAGCGACAACCCCAAAAGGGAAGGGCTGGTGTCGCTGGCGGTGGAGGGCGTGCCGTCGGCGCAGGTGGTGAGCCGGCTAAGCGATCACGGCGTGCGCGTCCACATCCGCAAGAACGATTATTTTTCGGCGAACATCCTCAACCCGCTGGATTTGGAAACCTGCGTGCGGGTGTCGTTGTGTCATTACAATACGGTGGATGAGGTGAAACAGTTTCTCAAAGCGATGGAGTCAATCGTCCGCCGGACTTGACTCGGAAATTCGTTACGGTAATTTCAACACCCGGCAAAAAGTAGCGAAAGGTAGCACCCGAATGCCGTCAACGAGGTAGTCTCTAGCGCCCAAATGAACCTGGTAGAACACCGGGATTTTGCTTCGCTCCCGGAAATACCGTATCGCCGGATTCACGGTTTTCTCGCCCGACTTACATTCCACCGCAAACAACGGCTTTTTGCCCCGCAACACGACAAAATCCACTTCCCGCCGGTCGGTATCGCGGATAAAGGCCAGCGTCATCGCGTGTCCTTCCGTATCCTCAACGTAGTGGCAGTATTTGAGCAACTGACACGCCACAAGATTTTCAAATCGCGCCCCGCCTTCGGGAACCTGCGACCAGTCCCACAGGTAAAGTTTCTGTTCCTTTTTGACCGTCCGAATCTTTGGCGAACCAAATGGGGGCACCCGAAAGCAGACGTACATATATTCGAGAATTTTTACCCAGCGTTCCGCCGTCTCATGGGCCACGCCAAGATCCTCGCGCAGGTTTTTGATGGAAAGCGGGGAGCCCACCCGCTCGGGCAACGCTTCCACCAGCAATTCCAGCAACCCGATGGCGCGGATATTTTCGAGGTCGCGCACGTCTTCGTAAATTACTCTGGACAACCGTTCCCGCTGCCACCGCCGCCAGACTCTGGTGTTATGGGAAATCAACGGTTCCGGAAAGCCGCCGAACTTCAGCAACGCTTGCACGTCGTTTTGGTTTGGAGTGCGGTTCATCTCGCGCAATGAAAACGGGTGCAGCCGGTAATAGTGATACCGCCCCTGAAGCGAATCGCCGCTCTTGCGATAATAATCAAGCCGTGCCGAACCGGTGACCAAAAACGACGTTTGGCGGCGGTTGGCGTCATAAAATCCCTTCACGAGGTTTCGCCACCCCGGGTATTTGTGAATTTCATCCAGCACCACCAATTTTTCCCCGCCGGGAAGTTCGCCCCGCAACAGTTGTGGCCGAACCGAGGCATCATCCCAGTTGAGATAGCCGGGATGCCGCGCGCTCTTCGTGTTCAGCAACGAAAGCGCGAGCGTGGTTTTGCCGACCTGCCTCGGCCCTCCGACGAACACCATTTTTTGCCGAAGGTCGGAGCGCACGGGGGCGGTTACATAGCGGTTTGGGGGTTTGTGAGGTTTATGAGCCATTTTCGGTTCCATGAGTAAAGTTATATTAACTCTATTTTACTCATGAGTAAAGTCAGATTAACTCTATTTTACTCACGAGTAAAGTCAGATTAACTCTATTTTACTCACGCGTGAAACCGGCTGATTGGAGCGCGCGGCGGCAAGCCCGCCAATTCCGGATTCCACGAAGCCACCGGCGGCGAAACCCTCAGCCGGGTTGCGCGGATAATCGCGGCAGGGGTTTTTCGTTGATGGGCAGGTGGATGACGGCGGCGATGATTCCGGCGATGATGCCGGCCCACCACATGCCGTCGTAGGCGCCGGTTTGATCATACAACCGCCCGCCCAGCCACACGCCGAGGAAGCTGCCGACCTGGTGGCTGAAGAAGACGATGCCGAACAGGGTGGCCATGTAGCGAACCCCGAACACCTGCACGACGATGCCGGTGGTCAGCGGCACCGTGGACAGCCACAGGATGCCCATGGCGCCGGCGAACAGGTAGATATTGAGTTCGGTTTTCGGCGCCGCCAGCAGCAGAAAAATGCACACCGCGCGGATCAGGTAGATGCCGCTGAGACTGTATTTTTTGCTCCAGCGTTGCCCGGCCACGCCGGACAGGAACGAGCCGATGATGTTCATCAGGCCGATCAGGGCGATGGAATACGCGCCGACCGCCGGGTCCAGCCCGATGTCGCGCACGTAGGCCGGAAAATGCACGGTGATGAAGGCGACGTGGAAACCGCACACAAAAAAGCCGACCGTGAGCAGCACGAAGCCGCGGTGGGTGACCGCTTCGCTCAGCGCTTCGCCCATGGTCTGCCGGCTGGGCGCGTCCCCGGAGCCGGACGGATCGCCGGGCAGCAGCAGCGCCAGCGGAATCATCACCAGCGTTGACGCGGCGAGTATCAGCAGGGTTGCGCTCCAGCCGTAGGCGGCGATGAAGCCCTGGCTGATGGGCGAAAATAATACCTGCCCCAGCGACCCCGCCGCGGTTCCAAGCCCCAGTATGACCGAGCGTTGGTCCGCGCCGACCACTTTGGCCATGGCCGCCAGGGCGATGGAAAACGAGGCGAAGGCGATTCCGGTTCCGGTCAGGATGCCGCCGCTCAGGTGCAACGCCAGGCCGCTCTCGGCGAGGGTCATGCCCCAGATTCCGATGCAGTACAGGAGCGCCCCGATGATGATCACCCGCACCGGGCCGACGCGGTCGGCCATGGCGCCGGCGAACGGCAGCGCCATGCCCCACAGGAGATTCTGCAGCGCCATCGCCAGGGCGAAGGTTTCCCGCGGCCAGTCCCGCGCCACGGTCATGGGTTCGAGAAACAGGCCGAAAGCCGAGCGGATGCCAAAGCCGACGCAGGAGATTACGCAGCCGGCGATGAGGACGATCAGTACGCCTCGCCGGTTGAGGGGTGGGCGGCTCATTCGGGAATTGGTCAGGTTCGCCGGTATCGTTTGCGCGGATTTTTGTTCATATATTCCAGTACGCCCAGCGTCATCCTGCAATCTCCCAATGCCCGGTGCGCTTCCTTGACGGGCACGCCACAAGTGCGCGCGGCTGCGGCGAGTTTATGCCACTTCGTTCCGCCGGAATAGCGGGTGAACTCGAGCATTACGCAGGAGGCGTTGCACCTGCCTGGCCGCAAGCCATGCACCGCCGCCGTTTGTTGCAACAACCGCAGATCATATTGGGCGTTGTAAATGTGCACTTTTTGTTTTTTTATGAGTTGCGTGAATTGTTCGTGCAACTCCGCCCAATGCGGCGCGCCGGCAACCATTTCATCGGTGATGCCATGAATTTCCCTTGCGCCCATGGAAATGGGTATGGTGGGCTTCACCAGGGTATCCAGCAACACTTCGCCGTTGCCGTTGATGATTGCGATTTCGCAGATTTCAGCGTCACCGCCGAGCCCGGTGGTTTCAGTGTCCAGTACAATCATTTTGCATCCCCCAGATAAAAAAACAGCGTGATTATTTATGCTTCCACTTCGGCTTGCGCTTCTCCACAAAAGCCGCCATCCCCTCTTTCTGATCTTCGCTCGCGAACAGCGAATGGAACTGCCGGCGTTCAAACAGCAGCCCTTCGGAGAGGCCGGTTTCGTGGGCGCGGTTGACCGACTCCTTGCAGATCATCAACGCCGGCAGGGATTTGGAGGCGATGACGCCGGCGGTTTTCATGGTCTCTTCCATGAGTTTATCCGCCTCCACGACTCGCGCCACCAAACCGGCGCGTTCGGCTTCTTCGGCGTCCATCATCCGCCCCGACAGGCACAACTCCATGGCCTTGGACTTGCCCACCGCGCGTATCAGCCGCTGGGTGCCGCCGGCGCCGGGGATGATGCCGAGGTTGATCTCCGGCTGGCCGAAGCGCGCGCTGTCGGCGGCGATGATGAAGTCGCACATCATCGCCAACTCGCAGCCGCCGCCGAGGGCATAACCGGCCACCGCGGCGATCACCGGCTTGCGGCAGCGGGTTACGTCCTCCCAGTTTTCGGTGATGAAGTTTTGTTTGTACACTTCCATATAAGTCTTGTCCTTCATCTCGGAAATGTCGGCGCCGGCGGCGAAGGACTTCTCGTTGCCGGTAATCACCATAGCGCCGATGGCCTCGTCCCGCTCAAACCCCCGCAGCGCGCGGCCCAGTTCGATCATCATTTCCGAACACAGGGCGTTCAACGCTTTGGGGCGGTTGAGGGTGATGAGACCCACCTGGCCGCGAGTTTCAACGATTATGTGTGCGTAAGACATTTGCGGTATCCAAAATTGGTTGATTTGCATTACTATTGTGGTATTGCGGTATTGCGTATTGCCGGTCAGTATAATCCGCAAGCCGGCGCATGCCCGTGAATAATGCCCGTGAATAATACCCGTGAATAATGCCCATGAACCGCACATTTGACAAGACCCACCAACGCTCAATGGACGACCCCGAAGGCTTCTGGGGGGAGGCCGCCGAGGCCGTGCACTGGTATAAAAAATGGGACAAGGTGCTGGACGATTCAGACGCACCGTTTTACCGCTGGTTCAGCGGCGGCGAGACCAACGTCTGCTACAACGCCGTGGACTTGCACGTCGAACAGGGCAGGGGCGCGCAGGCGGCGATCATTCACGACAGCCCCATCACCGACAGCCGCCGAACCCTCACCTACGACGACCTCAAAGCCGCCACCGCGCGCTTCGCCGGCGTGCTCGCCGGCCACGGCGTTGGCAAGGGCGAGCGCGTCATCATCTATATGCCCATGGTACCCGAAGCACTGGTCGCCATGCTCGCCTGCGCGCGAATCGGCGCCATCCATTCGGTGGTGTTCGGTGGCTTCGCGCCAAACGAACTTGCGGTGCGCATTGACGACGCCACGCCGAAAGTAATCGTCGCTGCCTCCTGCGGCATCGAGCCGGGGCGCGTGATCCCTTACAAACCTCTGCTGGATAAGGCCATAGAACTCGCCGAACACAAGATCAGCGCCTGCATCATCCTGCAACGCCCCGAAGCCGAAGCGGACATGATTTCGGGCCGCGACTTTGACTGGCGCGAAGCAGCACAAGCCGCATCCGACGCCGACTGCGTACCCGTGGCGGCCACCGACCCGTTGTATATTTTGTACACATCGGGAACCACCGGCGCCCCCAAAGGCGTGGTGCGCGACACCGGCGGCGGCATCGTCTCCCTCAAGTGGAGCATGCAAAACATCTACAACGTCGCGCCCGGCGATGTGTACTGGGCGGCCTCGGACGTCGGCTGGGTGGTGGGTCATTCCTACATCGTCTATGCGCCGTTGTTCAACGGCAACACCACCGTGGTCTTTGAAGGCAAACCCGTGGGAACCCCGGACCCCGGCGCGTTCTGGCGAATCATCTCCGAACATAACGTTAAAGTTTTGTTCACCGCCCCCACCGCCTTTCGCGCCATCAAGAAAGAAGACCCGGACGGCGCGTACCTGAAAAAATACGACCTCGGTTGTCTGCAATCGTTGTTTCTCGCCGGCGAACGAACCGACCCGGACACCCTCAACTGGGCGCAGGACAAACTCGGCGTGCCGGTCATTGACCACTGGTGGCAAACCGAAACCGGCTGGTCCATCTGCGCCAACTGCCTCGGCATCCAAGCGTTGCCGATCAAAGAAGGTTCGCCCACCAAACCGGTACCGGGCTGGCGGCTCAAGGCCCTCGACGAAACCGGCAAGCCGGTGAAAGCCGGCGGCATCGGCGCGCTGGTCGCGGAACTGCCGCTGCCGCCGGGCACCTTTCCGACGCTGTGGAACGCCCGCCAACGCTACTTTGATTCCTACCTCAAGGCGTTCCCCGGCTACTATGAAACCGGCGACGCCGGATACCTCGACGAGGACGGCTACGTGTTTGTGATGTCGCGCACCGATGACGTGATCAACGTCGCCGGCCACCGCCTGTCCACCGGCGCCATTGAAGAAGTGCTGGCCGCCCACCCGGACGTGGCGGAATGTGCGGTGATGGGCGTCAACGACGACCTCAAGGGCGAAGTCCCCCTGGGCTGTTTGGTGTTGAGCGCCGGCGTGGTGCGCGACCAAGCCGAGATCGTCGCCGAAGCGGTGCAACTGGTGCGCGATAAAATCGGCCCGGTGGCGGCCTTCAAACAGGCCGCCGTGGTTGCGCGCTTGCCCAAGACCCGTTCCGGAAAAATCCTGCGCGGCACCATGAAAAAAATCGCCGACAACCGCGAATGGAAAATGCCGGCCACCATTGACGACCCGTTGATCCTCGACGAAATAACCGAGTCGCTGCAAACCCTCGGCTATGCAATCAAAAAATGAAACACGCCTTCCTCATGGATCCGCTGGCGAAGGTCAAGCCATGGAAAGACACCACCTATTTTTTGATGCTCGCCGCCGCCCGGCGCGGGCATGAAGTATGCCATCTCGAGCAGCGCAGCCTGCGCCTGGAACACGACCGCGTGCACGCCGTGGTGGAATGGTTGCGGGTTGATGAAGACGAGTCGCAGCCGTTCACCGTGCTGCGCGCCGAGAACATCCCGCTCGCGCAAACAGACGCGGTGTGGATTCGCACCGACCCACCGCTTGACCGCCGCTATTTTTACACCACGCTACTGCTCGACCACCTGCCGGCCACCACGCGCGTATTGAACCGCCCGGATGGAATCCGCAACTGGAATGAAAAACTCGCGGCGCTGCACTATCCCGATTTCACCCCGCAAACTCTGGTGAGCAACGACCGTGGCGAAATCAAAAAATTCTCCGCAGCCGTGGGCCGCGTGGCGATAAAACCCGTGGACGGTTTCGGCGGCAAGGGCATCGTTTTTTACGACGCCAACGCCGGGGACGCTAACGACGCCAACACCAACGATGACACACTTAACGAAGCCACCCACGGCGGACGACACTGGATCGTCGCCCAGCAATACCTGCCCGCGGCCCGCCACGGCGACAAGCGCATCCTGCTGTTGAACGGCGAACCCCTCGGCGCCATCCTGCGCGTCCACGCCGACGGCGCCGAACTCAACAACCTCGACGCCGGCGCCACCGCCCACCCCGCCGACCTCACCCCCGAAGACCTGGAAATCTGCGCCGCCATGAAACCCGGCCTCCTGGAACAGGGCGTATTCTTCGCCGGTATAGACGTCATCGGCGGCAAACTCATCGAAGTCAACGTAACCAGCCCCACGGGTTTGCAGGAACTGTGCCGCTTCAGCGGCGTGGACTATCACCACCAAATCATTGCGGCGCTGGAGTAATCCGGCGCGCCCACCGACCATGCAATCCAGTCATTCGGACGCGAACCGGGATAAATGGGAATTCTGGATCGACCGCGGCGGCACGTTTACCGACGTGGTGGCGCGGCGGCCCGATGGCGAGGTGGTCACGCATAAACTGCTGTCGGAAAATCCCCGGCAGTATCGGGACGCGGCGATTCAGGGCATCCGGGATATTTTCGCCAAAGCGGGGGTTGAGGTTGGAGTCGGAGCCGGGGACGATGACGCCCTGCCCGGCGAGCACATCGCCGCGGTCAAGATGGGAACCACGGTGGCCACCAACGCCTTGCTGGAACGCCGTGGCGAGCGCACCTTGCTGGTGACCACGCGCGGGTTTGGAGACGCGTTGCGAATCGGCTATCAGGCGCGGCCCGATTTGTTCGCGCTGCACATCAAACTGCCGCAAATGTTGTACGGCGCGGTGCTTGAAATTGATGAACGAATCAATGCCGCCGGCGAAGTGCTGAGGCCGCTGGATGCGGACGGCGCGAAACAGGGCTTCAAGCGGTTTTATGATGACGGCTACCGCTCCGCCGCCATCGTTTTGATGCACGGTTACCGGCATCACGATCACGAAAACCGCCTCGCCGAACTCGCGCGCGGGTTGGGGTTTGAGCAGGTCTCGGTGAGCCACATAGTTAGCCCGCTGATGAAACTGGTTTCCCGTGGCGACACCACCGTGGTGGACGCGTACCTCTCGCCGATTTTGCGCCGCTATGTCCATCAGGTTGCTTCGCAGTTGCCGGGGTTGAAGGAGTTGGGCGGCAGGTTGATGTTCATGCGTTCCAGCGGCGGACTGACCGACGCCGGGTTTTTTCAGGGCAAGGACGCGGTGCTTTCCGGTCCCGCCGCCGGCGTGGTGGGCATGGCGCGGGTCTCGGAGGCGGCGGGCTTCAAGCGCGTCATCGGCTTTGACATGGGCGGCACTTCCACCGACGTCAGCCACTACAACGGCGAATCCGGTCATGGCGAATTTGAACGAACCTTTGAAACCGAAGTGGCCGGGGTGCGGCTGCGCGCGCCGATGATGCTGATCCACACCGTGGCCGCCGGCGGCGGCTCCATTTTGTATTTTGACGGCGCGCGGTATCGCGTCGGCCCGGATTCGGCGGGCGCGCATCCGGGTCCGGCGTGTTATCGAAACGGCGGGCCGCCGGCGATCACCGACTGCAACGTCATGCTCGGCAAACTTCAGCCCGACCTGTTTCCAAAAGTGTTCGGCGCCGGCGCTGACGAGGCGCTGGACGCGGGCGTAGTGGCGCAAAAGTTTTCCGAACTGGCGGTGCAAATCAAACTTGATACCGGCGACCGGCGCACCCCGGAAGCGGTGGCGGCGGGGTTCCTCGCCATCACCGTGGAAAACATGGCCAACGCCATCAAAAAAATTTCCGTGCAGCGCGGCTACGATGTTTCCGAATACACCTTGTGCTGTTTCGGCGGCGCCGGCGGGCAGCACGCCTGCCTGGTGGCAGACGCGCTGGGGATGAAGCGCATCCTGATTCATCCCTGCGCCGGGGTGCTGTCGGCCTACGGCATGGGGCTGGCCGACACCGTGGTGGACCGCCGGCGGGCGGTGGAAGAGTTGCTCGACTCCGGGTTGTTGAATGATCTGGAAGTTGAACTGAACGAGTTGCAGCAAGCGGGCGTTGACGAACTGAAAGCCCAGGGTGAAGACTGCGGTGAAGACCGCGCGGAAGACGGCGGCCTGATTTTTCGGCGCTTGCTGCACGTCCGCTATCAAGGCTCCGACACCGCGCTGGTGGTGAACCACGGCGCGATGAAAGACGTGGTGTCCGGGTTTGAGAAACTGCACCAAATGCGGTTTGGTTTCATCTCCCCGGAGAAGGGCATGGTGGTGGAGTCCATCGAGGTGGAAGTGATTGCAGCCGCCCGGCCGTCCACCATCGTCAACCGGAGCAATCAAATCAACGCGGCTGACAAAGACGCGGCGGCGCAACCCGACGCGGTAAGAAAGTGCTACATGGAAGACCGCTGGCAGCCTTGCCCCTTTTATCATCGCGACACGCTCCGGGTGGACGAGTTCGTTGACGGCCCGGCGGTGATTCTCGATCCCACCAGCGCCATCGTCGTCGAGCCCGGCTGGGGCGCGTTGCTGACCGCCGACAACAACCTGGTGCTGGAACGCCGCCGGGAACGCAAACCGGAACGCGCCATCGGAACCGAAGTTGACCCGGTGATGCTGGAGATCTTCAACAACCTGTTCATGTCCATCGCCGAGCAGATGGGCTCGGTGCTGGAGAACACCGCGGCGTCGGTCAACATCAAGGAGCGGCTGGATTTTTCCTGCGCGATTTTTGATCCGCAAGGCGCGCTGGTGGCCAACGCGCCGCATATGCCGGTACACCTCGGCTCCATGGGCGAGAGCATCAAAACCGTAATCCGCGAACGCGCCGGAGACATCCGCCCCGGCGACGCCTACATTCTCAACGCGCCTTACAACGGCGGCACCCACCTGCCGGACGTTACCATCATCAAGCCGGTGTTCACTGGCGGAAAACAACCCGGAAAACTTTTGTTCTACGTCGCCTCGCGCGGCCACCACGCCGACATCGGCGGCAAGACCCCCGGCTCGGCGCCGGCGGATTCCACCAGCATCGAAGAAGAGGGCGTGGTCATTGACAACTTCAAACTCGTGGAAGACGACCGCTTCCGCGAAGAGGAAATTTACGACTTGCTGACCGCCGGAAAATGGCCGGCGCGCAATCCGCAGATGAACATCGCCGACTTCAAGGCGCAGCTGGCGGCCTGCGAAAAGGGTGCGCGGGAGTTGATGAGCATGGCCGCGCACTACGGCGTTGACACCGTCCACGCCTACATGCGCCACGTCCAGGACAACGCCGAGGAATCGGTGCGGCGCGTGCTCGGCGTGTTGAAAGACGGCCGCTTCACCTACGCGATGGACGACGGCAGCCGCATAGCGGTGGCCATCAGCGTTGACCGTGCGCGCCGCCGCGCGGTGGTGGACTTCACCGGCACCAGCGCCCAGCATCCGGGCAATTTCAACGCCCCCGAAGCGGTGGTGCGCGCCGCGGTGTTGTACGTGTTCCGGTGTTTGGTGGACGACAACATTCCGTTGAACGAAGGCTGCCTCAAGCCCATGGAAATCATCATCCCCGAAGGCTCCATGATCAGCCCGCGCCACCCCGCGGCGGTCATCGCCGGCAACGTCGAGACCTCCCAGTATTTGGTGGACACCTTGTTCGGCGCCCTGCAAACCGCCGCCGCCTCCCAGGGCACCATGAACAATTTCATCTGGGGCAACGATACGCATCAATACTACGAAACCATCTGCGGCGGCACCGGCGCGACCCCCGACGCGCACGGAACCGACGCGGTGCACTCGCACATGACCAACACGCGCCTGACCGACCCGGAAGTCCTCGAATGGCGGTTCCCGGTGGTGCTGGAATCGTTCGCGATCCGCAAAGCATCCGGCGGCGCCGGACGCCGCCACGGCGGCAACGGCGTAGTGCGCCGGGTGCGGTTTTTGCAAGGCATGACCGCCAACGTCCTGTCCGGCCACCGCAAGGTGCCGCCCTACGGCATCAAAGGCGGACAAGACGGCGCCACCGGCAACAACCGGGTCGAACACCCCGACGGAAGCGTCACCAAACTGGCCGGCGTCGCCCGGATTGAACTGCGGGCCGGGGACGTGTTCGTGATTGAAACCCCCGGCGGGGGGGGGTATGGTGTGGTGGAGTGAACGATAGAAAAACAGGGGGCGTTTGTTTCATCGCATTCGGGAATCCAGAGGTTAGACCGGCGGCGGGGGCTTCGCCGAACCCTGTTCATCCTCTTGCTCCTTATCCGCCGCAAAGGTTTCCTCAATGTTATTTCGCGCGGTTCGGGCGATGGAAATCAGCGCTTTTTCGTCGTGGCGGACGGCTACTTGCTGTTCCAATGTATCCAAATCAAATTTCTTGAATTTTTCGCTCAGGCGTTGCGCCTGCCATTCGTTGAAGCCGAATTCGGCCAGCGTGTCTTGGGCGAGTTCCAGGGCCGAGGCGAAGGTTTCCCTGGCGAATCCGTCAACCCGGTTGTCGATCAGGTGCATGGCGTGGCCGCGGTCGTAGGCGCGCACGAATATTTTCAGGTTGGGAAACTCGCGGCGGATAAGTTCAATGGCCTGGTTGATGGTTTCCCGGTCGGCCATTGCGAGCACGATCAGTTTGGCCTGGGCGGCGCCGGCGGAGCGCAGCACGTCTAGCCGCAGGGCGTCGCCGTAGTAGGATTTGTAGCCGAAGCGGCGCACCCGTTCCAGTTGTTCGGGGTTGTTGTCGATGAGCGTGGGGGTGATTTTGTTGGCCATCAGCAGGCGCCCGACCACCTGCCCGAAGCGCCCAAAGCCGACGATGATGACCGGGTTGCGGTCGTCAACGATTTCATCCATGGGCAGGTCGTTCGCGTGTAAAAATTTCGGCTCAATCAATTTTTCATTGGCGATCAAAAGTAGCGGTGTAACCGCCATGGACAGCGCCACGGCGAGGATCAGTTGGTTGGCGACGTGCGCTTCCATGGCGCCCACGGTTACCGCAAAGCCGAACAATACGAAACCGAATTCGCCGCCCTGGGCGAGGGTCAATGAAAACAGCCCGCGCTGGCTGGGGGGAATGCCGGCGAATCGCGCGACGCCGTACAATACCGCCGCCTTGAGCGTCACCAGCGCAACGGTGAGGGCGGCAATCAACAGCGGGTTTTCGAGCAGCAGGCCGAAATTTACCGACATGCCAACGGAGATGAAAAAAAGTCCGAGCAGCAATCCCTTGAATGGTTCAATGTCCGATTCCAGGGCGTGGCGATACTCGGAATTCGCCAGCAGCACCCCGGCCAGGAACGCGCCCAACGCCTTGGAGATGCCGAGCAGGTCCATGATGGCGGTGATGCCGCTGACCAGCAGCAGCGACAACGCGGTGAACACTTCGCGCAAGTGGGTTGAGGCGACGAAGCCGAATATGTGGCGCAGGAAAAACCGGCCGATGACAAAAATGCCGAACATCACGCCGATGATCACCAGCGTGGATTGCTGCCCGCCGGCACCGGCGTGGGTGCCGTCAACGACTTCAAAGCCGAGCAGCGGAATCAGCGCGATGATGGGGATGACCGCGATGTCCTGAAACAGCAGCACGGAAAATCCGGTCTTGCCCGCGGGCGTGGTCAGCAGATTTTTTTCCTTGAGGGACTGCAGCGCGATGGCCGTGGATGACAACGCCAGTCCCAGCCCGGCGACCGCGGCGGTTTGCCAGCGCGCGCCGAGCAGCAGGCCGAGCGGGAAAATGAGGGCGGCGGTGATCAGCACCTGGGTGCCGCCGACGCCGAGGATCGGGCGGCGCAAGGTCCACAATTTTCGCGGTTCCAGTTCAAGGCCGATCAAAAACAATAGCAGCACCACGCCGAGTTCGGAGAAGTGCAGGATGTCGCCGACGTTTTTGATCAGGCCCAGCCCCCAGGGGCCGATGCACGCGCCGGCGGCCAGGTAGCCGAGCACCGAGCCGAGGCCGAGCCGCGCAAACAACGGCACGGCGATGACCGCGGCGGACAGGTACACCACCAGGTTGAACATGAAGCCGTGGCTATCCATATAAATTCTTCACTGCGGTTTCAGGGCGCGACAAGTCCGATGGCCGGTGGCCGGTGCCCGATGAGCGGCGCCGGGATTTACTCATAGATGCCGCTGCCGTAAATGTAGTCGCCGGTTTTTTTCACCCAGCTGACCTTGCGGGCGGACTGGTTGGTTTCGGGATTGAACCACTGATATTCCACCCACGCGCCGTCATCGCTTGCCTCATCTATCAGCGCCGCCAGCGAATTGCCGGCGTCGTCGGTGAGTTCGGTTTCGTGTTTGCCGACGTCCGAGGGAAAAACCGGATTGGCCAGCACGACGCGGGTGCGGGCATGCAGCGCGAACACGTAGGAGGCACCGTTCCAGAATACCTGGTCCTCGTTGATGCGGCGAAAAACTTCTTCGTGCCCCACTTCACCGGCGAGTTGCATGGCTTCATCCACGAGCCGTTGCGCGCCGGCGATGGAGGCGGCGGAAAAACCCTCAAGCATGGCGTTCGGCTTTTTTTGCCCGGCGTTGTCGCACGACGTCAGCGAGGCGGCGGAAAAAACAATCAGCAGCGCCCAAACAAACCGTGGAAACCGCGACGCGCGCTGAAAAGAAGAAAAAACAGACATGGCGGTGTGCTCCGTGGAAGGTGAAACATTGCTCCATCATAGCACCCGCCCGCGGGCATGGGAATAACCACGAACGGTTCCCGTTACCCGTCCCGCGAAAGCGTAAATCCGGTAGAATAACCCGGCGCACAAAAGTGCGTCACCCCCTCATCGTCTATTTTTTTATAAAAACCATGACCCGCATCCTCGCCTTCGCCGGCAGCGCAAGAAAAGCGTCGTTCAACAAGAAACTCATCCGCATCGCCGCGTCCGGGGCGCGGAGCGGCGGCGCGGAGGTGACCTTGATTGACCTCGCCGATTTTGATATGCCGCTTTTTGATCAGGATCTGGAAACGGAGCAGGGCATGCCGGCGGCGGCGGTGGAGTTCAAAAACCTGTTGATCGCGCACCACGGATTTTTGATCGCTTCGCCGGAGTACAACAGCGCCCTGAGTCCGTTGCTGAAAAACGCCATTGACTGGGCGTCGCGTTCACAGGCCGAGGGCGAGACGCCGTTGACGGCCTACGCGGGAAAGTTCGCCGGCATTTTGGCGGCCTCGCCCAGCGCGTTGGGCGGGCTTCGCGGGTTGGTTGCGCTACGAATGTTGCTGGGCAACCTGGGCGTGACCGTGCTTCCGGGTCAACTCGCGGTGACCCGTGCTTCCAAAGCGTTTGCCGAAGACGGCTCGTTGCTTGACGATAAAAAACACCAGGCGGCGGCCAACGTCGGCCTCAAACTCGCGCAACTGATCGGCAAACTCAAAGACCAATAAGTCAAGGCCAACAAGCCGAAACCAACAAGCCGAAACCAACAAGCCGAAACCAACAAGCCGAAACCAACAAGCCAAAGACGCGCGCCTTACACTAACGCCCTGAGCGCCCCGTCCAGCTCAGGATAGCGAAAGCGGTACCCGCTCGAAAGCAGTTTGGCCGGCAGCGCCTTTTGTCCGCCGAGTAGCAGGTACGCCGCTTCCCCCAGCGCCGCGTTGACTGCAAACGCGGGAACCGCCAGCACCGCCGGCCGGTGCACCGCCAATCCCAGGCTGCGGGTGAAAGCGGCGTTGTCCACCGGGTTGGGCGCGCACAGGTTGAACGCGCCGCGATGATTGGGTTCGTCCAGCAACTTCAGCACGATGGCGACTTGATCCGCGATGTGAATCCAGCTCATCCACTGCCGGCCAGTGCCGATTCGCGCCCCCAGCCCCAGCCGGAACGGCACCGACATTTGTTTGAGCACGCCTCCTTCGCGGCTCAATACCAGTCCGGTGCGCAGCACGCAGGTGCGGACGTTGCAGGCTTCGGCCTTGCGCGCCTCGCGTTCCCAGGCGTCGCACAAGCGCGCGCCAAAGTCGGTTGCGGTTGCGGCGCTTTCATCCATTTCGCGGTCGGCGCAATCGCCGTAAATTCCCACCGCCGAGCCGCTGAGCAAGACGCCGGGTTTGGTTTTGGCCCGCAAGATTTTTTCCAGCAGCGCGGCGCTCAAGGTAACGCGGCTGTCCCACAACCTTTTTTTGCGCCGCGCGCTCCACCGCGCCCCGGCGATGGGTTCGCCGGCGAGGTTGATCACGGCGTCATATCGATCCTCCGGGCGCCATTCATCCAGCGAGCCGATGGCGCGAACCGCCGCCCCGCATTTTTCCGCCACGCTATGGGGCCGGCGGCTGAGCACGGTCAGGGAATCGCGCCGCGCGCTCAGCGCTTCGCACAACGCGCGCCCGATCAATCCGGTGCCGCCGGTGAGCAGAATTTTCATCCACGCTCACCATCGGTGGCCGCCATTTTGATAACCCCCCGGTTTTGCAGTTCCAACAGTTCCTCTTCGCTGTAACCAATTTCCCCCAGCACTTCCGCGGTGTGCCGGGCCGGTGGCGGTGGTGGCGAGCGGAGTTGCGGGCCGCTTTCGGCGTCGGCGTACTGGAAAGCGGCCACGGGAAGTTTTTGCGTAGCCGGCCAGTCGGCGTCCGCGGGCAAACGTTGCAGCACCGCCCGGCCATTGAGTTGGGGATCGGCCAACGCCTGATCGAGTTCGCGCACCCGCGCCGCCGGCACTCGCCGGTGGTTGAACTTGATCTCCCACCGGCTTGCGGTTTTTTCCTTGAGGATTCCGGCGATACGTTGGTTGTCGGCTTGGAAATGACCGGCCATGTCCATCGGGGTCAAGGCCGCCAGCGCCTCGCCGTGGCCGGGGTCGCCGAGGACCGCCCACATGTTTTTGACCTGCTCGCCGGTGTAGGCCCCCAACATCAGCAGCCCCTCCTTGGTGGCGTAGCAGCAGTACCCGGCGTTGAACGCGCTGTCGTTTCCGGTAACCGGCGCGAGTTCCCCGGCGTGGTGGAAGCGCGTAACGTGGGAGCTCATCAGCATGATCGCCGCGTCCAGCATGGCGACATCAATGTGCTGCCCCTTGCCGGTTGCGGTTCGTTGATACAACGCCGTGGCGATGGCGAAGGCGGCCTGTATGCCGGTGCCGTAGTCGAGCACCGGCGGCCCGACCTTGAGCGGCGCGCTGCGCGCATCGCCGGTCGCCGCCATCAAACCGGAACAGGCCTGGATCACGTTGTCGTAGGCGGTTCGCCCGGCGATTGGGCCTTGTTGACCGAAGCCGGTGATGGAGCAGTAGATGATGTCCGGCTTGAGGGATTTTACCGCCGGATAGTCGAAGCCGATTTTCGCCATGGCACCGCTGCGGTAGTTCTCAACGAACACGTCGGCGCCTTTGATCAACCGCCGCAGGATTTCCCCGCCCTCGGCGGATTTCAAGTCAACGCACACCGCCCGCTTGTTGGCGTTCTGGGCGGTGTAGTCGCTTCGCAGTCCGGTCTCTGCTTCGATTCCGGCGCCGGCTTTTTTCCAGTCCGGATGCGAACCGGAAGTTCTGGAAACATCGGGATTTTGCGGCGGCTCCACCTTGATCACGTCGGCGCCCATGACCGCCAACTGGTAGGTGCAAAACGGGCCGGCGATGACGTGGGTCAGATCAATTACCCGGAGGTTGGAAAAGGCCTGCATGGAAACCCCACAAAAAAATCAGGTGGCCGAATCGTTCGGATGATCGCCGAACCACCGGGCAACGGACTCGTCCCAGGATCGCTCGAATACCCGCCGCTCGTTCTTGAAGGCTTTGAGTTCGGCGTGTATGTGGAAGTGCCGTTCATCGCACCACATCTCCGTGGTGGTCTCGGTGCGGGTCTTCCACCGCCCGCGCTCAAGGAGTTGCGCGCCGGTAATCCTGGAGCGCGCGCTCAACGGATCCGCCGGGTTGACGGTGTGCCATTCGTGGTTGGTCTGCTCGGTAATCAAGCCGTGAATGGTACTCTTTGACCTGCCGAAATGGTTGAGGATTTCCACCGTCGTAACCCGGTTGCCGAGGTCTTTGGTGACCTTGCGAAAACTCTCCGGAGGGGTCTGAATCTCCCGGCCTTCCGGTTCGCAAGTGAGCGCCGGCGGAAACTGCGGCGCGCCGCTTTCGTTATCGTGATCATCGTTAGCACCGTTTTCATATACCGGCAAATCAATGCGGCACTCCGGGGCGTACAAGGTCAGGGTAGTGTCGCACGCCGCCGGCCACAATAGCGGCCAGTGCGCGGTGGACACGGCCACCCGGAGGCGATGCCCGGCGGGCACCGCGTAACCGCAGTCATCGAGTTTGAAGCGCACGGTTTCGCGCCGCCCCGGTGTCATCGGCTGCGGGTTTTCGTGACCGTGCCGGTGGGCGAGGTTCAACACGCCGTAAGTAATCAGCGTACCGGCGCCGTCCGCCGCCACGTCGCACAAGCGCACCACGACGTGGCCGTGGGCATGGTCGGCGCTGAGCGCGAGGGTTATCTCCGGGGCGCCGAACAACTTCAACGGGCCGCCCGCCACCGCAACGTCAAACACCACGGCGCGGGCGTCGTCATCGCGCTGGTCGGTGGGCCAGTCCGGGCCAAGCCACATAATGCAGAACTCGCCGCCGTTGGTGCCGGTGTCTTCGGGGGAGTTGATCCGAAACTGCGCGGCTTCACCGGGCGAGCGGCTGAGCCCGCCGGTAGTGAGAAAAAACCGCGCCGCTTTGACCCGTTCGCTCGGCCATTGATGTTCAGCCACCCAGCGCCCGGCCCTGAACCGGTAGCCGGGCTGCGGCGCGACGCCGTCCATCAGGTAGGCGCGGTAGCGCGGCTCCGCCATCACGCCGTTGTCCACGCCCTTCAACCAGTGATCCCACCAGCGCACCGCGATTTGCAAAAAACCGATGCGCGGGCCGGGGGTTGCGAAGTGCGGATACCGGTGCGCCCACGGGCCGACGATGCCCTGCCGGGGGCAGGCGAGGCGCGCCAGCATGCGCGGCACGGTGTTGGAATAGGCGTCGTGCCAGCCGCCGATCAACAACGTCGCCGCTTCTATGCCGGCGTAGTCGCGGTCAATGGAGCCGTGCTTCCACAGGTCGTCATAAACGGGATGGCGCAGCCATTTTTCGATGAGCAGGGGCGTGTTCTCAAGGCGCTCCATCCAAACCCGTTCCCAGTCATCGGGGCGCAGCAGCGGGTCCGGCGGGCGCGAGGAATACGAAAACATGGTGCTCGCCCAGCCGAGGTTTTCCATCAGCAACGCGCCGCCCTTGTAGTGAATGTCGTCGGTGTAGCGGTTGTCGGTGGCGCACAACGATATGACCGCCTTGAGCGCCGGCGGGCGAAGCGCCGCCACTTGAAGGCTGTTGAACCCGCCCCATGAAATGCCCATCATCCCGACCTTGCCATCGCACCACGGTTGCCGGGTCAGCCATTCAATGACTTCCAGCGCATCCTGCTGTTCCTGTTCCAGGTATTCATCGCGCACGATTCCGTCGGACTCGCCGTTGCCGCGCATGTCCACGCGCACCCCGGCGTATCCGTGCCCGGCAAAGTACGGATAGGTCAGGGCGTCGCGCGCGCAGGTGCCGTCGCGTTTGCGGTAGGGCAGGTATTCAAGGATCGCCGGAACCGGGTTCGCGGCCGCGTCTTCGGGCATCCACATCCGCGCCGCCAGCCGGATGCCGTCGGACAGCACAATCCAGGTATTTTCGATCTCCTTGACGCTGCGGGGAAACGAAGTAACGGTGGTCATTGCGGTCGCCGCCGGCCCATCGCCGATGTGTTGCCGGCGGTCATTATCGCCCATCCTGCCGCCGGCGGCCAGCGCCCCGGTGAAATGCTATACTCGCAACGGAGCGAATCCCACTGAGCCCCACTGAGCGAGGCCAACCACCATGGAGCGAGGCCAACCACCATGAGCAACTTCCGCACCGAAACCGATTCCTTCGGCGCCATCGAAGTGCCCGCGGATAAACTCTGGGGGGCGCAAACCCAGCGCTCCCTCGGCAACTTCCGCATCGGCGACGAGCGCATGCCGCGCCCGTTGATTCGGGCGCTGGCCATCATCAAACGCTGCGCGGCGCGGGTCAATATCGCCCAGGGATCCCTTGATGAAAAAATCGCCGCCGCCATCGTCGCGGCGGCGGAAGAGGTGATGGACGGCGCTTACGATGACAACTTTCCGCTGGTGGTGTGGCAGACCGGCTCCGGCACCCAGTCCAACATGAACGCCAACGAGGTCATCTCCAACCTCGCCATCCGCCGGCTGGGCGGCGAGTTGGGTTCCAAAACGCCGGTGCATCCCAACGACCATTGCAACCTCAGCCAGTCGTCCAACGACACCTTCCCGACGGCCATGCACATCGCCGCCGTAGAGCAACTGCACCACGCATTGATCCCGGCGTTGCAACACCTGCGCGACGCCCTCGACGACAAAGCCCGGCGCTGGAACGACCTCGTCAAAATCGGCCGCACCCACTTGCAAGACGCCACGCCGCTCACCCTCGGCCAGGAATTTTCGGGATACGCCGCCCAGGTGAACCTCGCCGTAGAGCGCATCCGAGGCAGCCTCGCGCGTTTGTATCCGCTCGCCCAGGGCGGCACCGCCGTCGGCACCGGGGTCAACTCCAAACAGGGTTTCGCCGAACAGTTCGCCGATGAAGTCGCGGCCTTTACCGGCCTGCCGTTCACCTCCGCCCCCAACAAGTTTGAAGCCCTGGGAACCCACGACGCCATGGTGGAAATTTCCGGAGTGCTCAACACCATCGCCGCCGGCCTCAACAAAATCGCCAACGACGTTCGCCTGCTGGGTTCCGGCCCGCGCTCGGGCATCGGCGAGTTGCGCCTGCCGGAAAACGAACCCGGCTCCTCGATCATGCCGGGCAAGGTCAACCCCACCCAGTGCGAGGCGCTAACCATGGTCTGCGCCCAGGTCATGGGCAACCACACCACGGTCACCATAGCCGGCGCCCAGGGCCATTTCGAACTCAACGTGTTCAAGCCGGTGATCGCCCACAACGTCCTGCAATCCATCCGCCTGCTCGGAGACGCCGCGCTCAGCTTCACCGACAACTGCATAACCGGCATCGAACCCGACCGCGAACGCATCGCGCGGTTGGTGGAAAACTCGCTGATGCTGGTAACCGCCCTGGCCCCCACCATCGGCTACGACAACGCCGCCACCATCGCCAAACTCGCCCACAAAAACGGCACCACCCTCCGCGAAGAAGCAGTCAACGGCGGATTCGTCACCGCCGAACAGTTCGACCAGGTCGTCCGCCCGGAGAAAATGGTTCGGCCCGGAGAGTGATGCAGCCGGGGAAAAGACAGTCCGGCTATCGCCGGAAGGGTTTGGACGGGAGACTGGAACTTTGTGCGCGAACAGGGACAGGGCGCGACCTGCCCCTGCGCCACCGCTTGGACGCAAGTGTCCGTAAGCCGCTAACGCGGCAACGGACACTTACGTTCGGGAATGAAGACGGCGCGGGGCATGCCTTTGCGGCGGTTTCGGGGGCTGGATTTATGCGGGCAAATCGGCGATCATTGGCCCTCAATTTCCATTGGGTCTGACTTCGGGAGGCGCCGAAAATGAGTTGGCAAAACAAGGTCGCAAAAGTAA
Source organism: Candidatus Poriferihabitaceae bacterium (assembly GCA_965212085.1). Taxonomy (GTDB): domain Bacteria; phylum Pseudomonadota; class Gammaproteobacteria; order Arenicellales; family Poriferihabitantaceae; genus JAHRAW01. The sequence goes on from OZ243042.1 coordinate 1,622,893, forward strand.
ATCTCAGCGATGGCGGCATCACCATTGAGCCGCTGAACCGCGCGTGGGCGGACGAATACCTCGGCGCCCGCGGGCTGGGGAGCAAGTATTTGTGGGAGGAGATGGATCCTGCGGCGGATCCCATGGGGGCCGATAACGTGCTGATTTTCGCCACCGGCCCGCTGACCGGAACCATGGCCTCTACCAGCGGGCGTTACGCGGTCATCACCAAAGGCCCGCTGACCGGCGCCATCGCCTGCTCAAACTCCGGCGGCAAGTTCGGCGCGGAGTTGAAATACGCCGGCTACGATTTGCTCATCATCAAGGGGCGTTCCAAAAAGCCGGTGTATCTTTCCATACACAACGACCAGATCGAGTTGCTGGCGGCGGATGAAATCTGGGGGCGGAGCGTGTGGTACGCCGACGGCTGGATTCGCAAGCAGCACCAGGACCCGCAGTTGAAGGTCGCCGCCATCGGCGTGGCCGGCGAGCAAGGCGTGAAATACGCCTGCGTGGTCAACGACCTGCACCGCGCCGCCGGGCGTTCCGGGGTCGGCGCGGTGATGGGCGCGAAAAACCTGAAAGCCATCGCGGCGCGCGGCAGCGTCGGCGTCAGGGCGGAAGAGCCGGCGCGCTTTATGGAAGTGGCCGGGGAAGTGAACGCCAAACTGCACGGCAGCGGTGAACGGCGCGGCCTGATGCGCTACGGCACCCACGCGATGATGGACAGCATGCAGGAATTCGGCGGCCTGCCCACCGAGAATTTCCGCAAGGTCTCGTTCAACGGCGTCGGCAAAATTAACGCCAAAGCAGCGACCCTGAAAAACCGCAACGGCCATACCAACCTGGTCACCAACGCCGCGTGCTTCGGCTGCACCATCGCCTGCGGGCGCATCGCAAAAATTGATCCCATGCATTTCAGCGTCAAGGACCGCGAGGAATACTGGGGCGCGTCCGGCGGGCTGGAGTATGAAACCGCGTTCGCCTTCGGCCCGGTGGTGGGGGTGGACGACATTGACGCGCTGACCTTCGCCGGTTTTATGATGAACGAACACGGTATGGACCCAATTTCCTTCGGCGTGACCCTGGCGGCGGCCATGGAACTCTACGAACTCGGCGTCATTGACCGGAAGCAAACCGACGGCATGGAGCTCAACTTCGGCAGCGCCGAGGCACTGGTGGTGATGTCGGAGAAAACCGGCAAATACGAAGGCTTCGGGCGCGACCTGGGGCTTGGCTCAAAACGCCTGTGTGAAAAATACGGCCGCCCGGAACTGGCGATGGTGGCCAAGGGCCAGGAATTCGCCGGCTACGACGGCCGCGCCATGCAGGGCATGGGCCTCGGCTACGCCACCAGCAACCGCGGCGCGTGCCACCTCAAGCACGACACCTTCGACGTGGACATGGCCGACGCCGGCACCACGGGCAAGGCCGAAGCCTGCCGGGAGTCCCAGGACTTCGTCGCCATGGTGGACTCCACCGGCTTGTGCCTGTTCACCACCGGCGTGTGGGGCAACGCGGAATACCGCAAAATGATAGACGCCTCGTGCCCCGGCGAGTGGTCCGAAGAACGCCTGCGGGAAACCGGCGAACGGGTGTGGAACCTGGAGCGATTGTTCAACCTCAAGGCCGGCCTGAGCCGCAAAGACGACACCCTGCCGCCGCGCATGCTCAAAGACCCGGTGCCCAGCGGCTTCGCCAAAGGCGGCGTGGTGGAACTGGATGTGTTGTTGCCGGAGTACTACAAACTGCGCGGCTGGGACAAGGAAGGCGTGCCGACGGCGGGGAAGTTGAAGAGTTTGGGGTTGAACTGAGACCGACTCGTTCTTTCAATCATCCCCGATAAAACTTTCGCTAATCCCGACGGTGTTGAACCCGCCGTCCACGTAAGTAATTTCGCCGGTAATTCCCGAAGCCAGGTCGGAGCATAAAAACGCCGCGGTGTTGCCGACCTCGTCTATGGTGACGGCGCGTCCGAGCGGCGCGACTTTTTCGAAGTGCGCGGTCATCTTCCTGAAGTTGGCGATGCCGGCGGCGGCCAGGGTGCGGATCGGGCCGGCGGATATGCCGTTGACGCGGATGCCCCGGGCGCCGAGGGATTGCGCCATGTAGCGCACGTTGGCCTCAAGGCTGGCCTTGGCCAGGCCCATCACGTTGTACCCCGGCATGGAGCGCAGCGAGCCGATGTAGGTGAGGGTCAGCATCGCGCCTCCGCCTCCGTTGCGTTCCCCCATCAACGGCGCGGCGGCGCGTCCCATGGCGGCGAAACTGTAAGAGCTGATTTCGTGGGCGATATTGAACCCTTCGCGGGTGACCGCGTCGAGGAACAGGCCGTCCAGTTCTTCGCGGGGGGCGAAGGCGATGGAATGAACCAGCGCGTCGAAGCCGTCCCAGGTTTTGCCGAGGTCGGCGAACAGTTGCGTGATCTGGTCATCAGAAGCGACGTCGCAGGGCAGCACGAGGTCGGCGGCGGTGCCGAGTTCCGCCGCCAGGCGTTCGACCCTGGGTTTCATTTTTTCGTTGGGATAGGTGAACGCCAGCTCCGCCCCCTGGGCGCGCATGGCCCGCGCCACGCCCCACGCGATGGAGCGATTGCTGGCAACGCCGGCGATCAACGCGCGTTTGCCTGTTAGAAAAGCCATTGTCAACCTCCGTTTATCGGGAGCGTGAGGATCATAATCTTCACTTGTTTGTTACACTGAGGCCGCCATTTTGCCACTGCGGTTTTATCTTGGCAAGACGAAAAACCCCGGATGAAAGAGCGCGCCGCCGGCGGGGCGGCCAACCGGTTCATCGGGCCTTGACGCGTAAGCGGCTTACGGACACTTACGACTCGGGACAATTTTGCCGGGAGCAAAATTGCGCGTAGCCCGCAGGGCGAGTATCAGGGACGATACGAGCAATCCAGCCCCAAAACCGCCATATTCCGCCCACTTTGGGGGATGGCATTTCTCTGGATTATGGTATAATCCGGCCAATTCACGGCCTACCACGACCACCCTTTCAGGAGAATTCTCATGTCCCTTTCCCACTTCCCGTCCGTAGTCAAAAACCCGCTAAAACCGCATAAAACCACGCCTGCGGGCGTCTCAACGACCATTCCTGCCCCCCCCCCCCCCCGATACACATAGTAAGCCGCTAACCTTACGAAACAAGGCATCCGCCCTCGCCCTGTTTGCCCTCGTTTTCACCTTCATCCCAGCCCACCACGCCTCAGCCCAAGTCGACCTCATGCCGACTTTCGGCGACCAGACCTTCCCAAACCTGGTATTCACGCGCAACAAACCCATCACGCCCGTAACCCTGCCGGAGGCCACCGGCGGTGACCTGCCGCTCACTTACAGTTTCTTCTCGTTTAGCATTATTCGAAATCTGACTCTGGATGGGAATACGCGCATTCTCTCCGGCACGCCGATCTTTGGCGGCCCCACCAATAACCTCGATCCCCTCTACCAAGTCATGGACAGCGATGGCGACCAAGTTTTTTTCCCACTCCCAGGTTTCACCATCAGCACCGAACCAGACACCACCCCAACCTTCGGCACCGCCACCATTCTCCCCCAAACCTACTTCACCAACACCGCCGTCAACGTAGCCCTGCCCACCGCCGCCGGCGGCAACCGCGCCCTGACCTACACCCTCACCCCGGCCTTGCCCGCCAACCTGATCTTTGACGGCACCGCCAACCCCCCGACCATCACCGGCACCCCGGCGGCCATCACCGCCCAGGCGGAGTACACCTACACCGCCACCGATGATGACGGCAGCATCACCCCCACCCCCCTCACCTTCGACCTTGAAGTCACCGCCGCCCCCTTGATCTTCGACGCCACCATCCCCCGCCAAAGGTACGCCCCCGATGAACCCGTCAGCGTAACCCTGCCCACCGCCACCGGCGGCGATGGCGCATTGACCTACGCCATCACCGAAACTCTCCCCGACGGCCTGATCTTCACCCCCGCCACCCGCGTTTTGGCCGGCACCCCGACCACCGAACAAGACGCCGTTGAATACACCTACACCGTTACCGACATAGACCCCGCCGGCGCCAACACCGCGCAACAGACTTTCACCATCGCCATCGGACAGTTCGGCAACGAACGCGTTGTGGAAAAAACCCTGGCGGCGTTTGGCCGGGCCTTCGCCACCGGCACAGTGGGCGTGTTTGAGGACTACCTGACCAACACCGGCACAAACGCAAACACCAGCCACTTCACAATAGGCGGCCACAAGTTTGAGTTAGCGACCAACACCCCCGCCCAAACCCTGGATTCCCGAGTCGCAAGTGTCCGTAAGCCGCTAACGCGGCAACGGACACTAACGCTCGAGAATGACGACAGCGTTGTTAACACGCTCTCGGCATCATACCCACAAAACCACAAATCACCCTCGGTGTCATTCCCGAACGATAGAAAAACAGGGAGCGATAGCGACCATGTTTTTCATCGTATCGGGAATCCAGTTGAACATGACTCAGCGAACACCACCACAATGTCCGCCAAAGACTTGTTGACGAAAAGCGCCTTCCACTTCAACCTAAACGACGACGCCACCGGCACCGCCAACTGGAGCATCTGGGCACGCGCCACCACCACCAACTTTGATGGCAAACCCGAGGACGACTTTGAACAAGACGGCGACGTAACCTCAGCCTACTTAGGCGCAGACTACCGAACCCAACCGGCGTCCGCTTAGGCGTAGCCATCTCCGAAAGCGACGGCGAAATAGATTATGACGACCAAGCAGACGACATCCAGGGCGATTTGGATGCCGACCTGACCAGCATCCTGCCCTACATCCAATGGCAACCAAATGACACCACCACCGCCTGGGCCATGCTCGGCTACGGCGAAGGCGACGCTGAACTGTCCACGGACGGGGATGACGAAACCACCGAAGTAGATATTGAAATGCAAATGATCGCCCTCGGCCTGTCCGGCGACCTGACCACGTACAAACGCAGCGAATGGTCGTGGAAAGCCAGCGCCTTTGCCGTAGAACTGGAATCCGACAAGAACGAAGAAACCGACCTGCCGGCAGTAACCGCCGATTCCCAACGCCTGCGCGTTGCCATGCAAGGCCGCGTACCCGGCACCCTCTCCCCGAACGGCGCACTCCTCACCCCGAACTGGGAACTCGGCCTGCGCTGGGATGACGGCGATGCCGAACAAGGCGGCGGTGCTGATTTGGGATTAGGCTTTGACTACCGCCACCCGGCGAGCGGCTTGAGTATGCAGGGGAAAGCCAATGCTTTGGTGGCGCACGAAGAAGAAGACTACGATGAATGGGATGCCAGTTTGCAAGTGCGGTATGACCCCGGCGCACAAGGCCGTGGGATTACCTTCACCTTGAAACCCGGCTGGAGCAAAAACGGCCGTAGTCAACAAATGGGACTGGACTTCTCCAATGCATTGGGCAAATGGACAAAACGCGGTTTGCGATTGGAGTTGACCGGCGAACGCACCAAGCAAGATGACAACGACATCGGGCATAACATCCGCCTGACCGGTTCGTTGCGCTTCTAAATTGGATTGGCATGGACAGGTCGCGACCTGTCCCTACGCCACCGCTTGGACGGCGGACACTGCCGGTGTGGCACTGGATTCCCGAGTACGCAAGTGTCCGTAAGCCGCTTGCGCGGCAACGGACACTAACGCTCGGGAATGACAACAGAGTTGTTGCCACGCTCTCGGTGTCATACCCATGAAAGTGCAAATCTTCCTCGGTGTCATACCCGCATTTGCGGGTAGTAGGGGCGGGTCGCAACCTGCCCCCGGCGATGCTCAGCCGCTACCCCAACCCTTCCTTACGCCTTCGCCGTCATTCCCGAACGATAGAAAAATAGGGAGCGTTAGCGACCGTTTGTTTCATCGTATCGGGAACCCGCTTTTTTGGTTCGGTGCCAGCCGGACTGTCGCGCACAAGGATGTGCGCAGCGGCGCTGAAAACAGGATGTTTTCCCGCGCCGCACAGGGGGGCGTGGGGGGCTCTCCCCCCACAATGCGCGTCACGCGCACCCCACCCCGCGCCCCCGCCCCTCCACCGGCGTTAACCCGGCTGCTGTCATGCGTATCCGCGCGTTCAGAGATTACGATATAATCCACAGATGACCAAAAACCTCTCCAAAAGAAAACGCCGCAACGCCCCGCAAAACTTGGTATGGATGGACCTCGAAATGACCGGTCTTTCGCCGCGCGACGACCGCATCATTGAGATCGCCACGGTCATCACCGACCCCCACCTCAACGTCATTGAAGAAGGGCCGGTCATGGCCATCCGCCAACCCCTTGAACGGCTCGCGGGGATGGACGAGTGGAACACCAAAACCCACACCGAAAGCGGGCTGGTCAACCGCGTCCGCGAATCACGCATAGACGAGGACGAGGCGGAGCGCGTTACCCTGGCGTTCATTTCCAAACACCTCCCCGGCAACCACTCGCCATTATGCGGCAACTCAATCTGCCAGGACCGGCGCTTCCTCGCCGCGTACATGCCCAAACTCGAAGCGTACCTGCACTACCGCAACCTTGACGTCAGCTCCATCAAGGAACTGGTGGTGCGCTGGCGGCCCGAACTGCTGAACGGCTTCAAGAAAAACAACACCCACCGGGCTTTGGATGACATTCGCGAATCCATCGCCGAGTTGAAGTTCTACCGCAGCACCTTCATCAATGTTTCGCCGCCGGAATAAACCGGATTCCGCGCCGCAGGATGGAAGCGGAGATGGAAGCGCAGATGGAAGCGGAACGATGCCGCCGATGCTGCAACTGAACCGGCGCAACTTGATCATCGCGCTGGCCGTGGTGGCGGTGCTCGGCGCGTTGTTGGTATGGTGGTTGCGCGCACCGGCGCCGGCGGGGGTGGCCTCGGCCCATCCGCTGGCCACCGAAGCCGGCATCAAAATGCTGCGGCGGGGGGGCAATGCGTTCGACGCGGCGGTGGCGGTGAGCGCGGCGCTGGCGGTGGTTGAGCCCGCCGGTTCCGGGTTGGGCGGCGGCGGTTTCTGGCTGTTGCACGACGCCACGGCGGGTACCGACACGATGCTGGATGGCCGCGAAAAAGCGCCCCTGGCGGCGACCCGCGATATGTATCTAGACGCCGATGGTAACGTGATCCCGAAACTGTCCATCAACGGCGCCCTCGCCGCCGGCATTCCCGGCGCGCCCGCGGCGCTGGCGTGGCTGGCGAAAAACCACGGGGTGCTGCCGTTGTCGGTGTCGCTGGGGCCGGCGATTCGACTGGCGGATAACGGGTTTGTGGTGGATGAACGCTACCGCAAGCGCATCAAGTTTCGCCTCAAGGCCATCAAAGCGTCGCCGGCGGCGGCGGCGATTTTTCTGGTGGACGGCGAGCCGCCGGCGGAAAACGCGCGCATCGTGCAGCGTGATCTCGCCGCCACGCTGCGATCGCTGGCGTCCGCCGGGCACGATGGGTTCTACCACGGCGAAGTGGCGCAAAAACTCGTGGACGGCGTGCGCGCCGCCGGCGGCATCTGGACCCTGGAGGATCTGGCCGCCTACGAGGTCAAGTTGCGCGAGCCGGTGGTGGCCCGCTACAAGGGAATGAAAATCACATCCGCATCGTTGCCGTCATCCGGCGGGCTGGTGATGGCGCTGGCCCTCAACATTCTGGCCGGGTATGACATCGCCGCACGCGATGAATCGGAATCCGGCTTCAGCCCGGACTTCGTGCACGCCGCGGTGGAAGCGATGCGCCGCGCCTACCGCGACCGCGCGCAGTACATGGGAGACGCCGACTTTGTCGAAGTGCCTGCGGCGATGATCCTCGCAACCCACTACGCCGCCGGACAGCGCCAGTCCATCCGCTTTGACCGCGCCACTCCCAGCGGCCAACTCGCGCCCACCGCCCAGGCGCATGCGCCCCCAAGCGAAGGCGCCGACACCACGCACTTTTCGGTCATTGACGCCGATGGCAACCGCGTGGCGGCCACGTTGTCGGTGAACTACCCGTTCGGTTCGGGCCTCGTGCCGCCCGGCACCGGCGTATTGTTGAACGACGAGATGGACGATTTCTCCGCCAAACCCGGCGCGCCCAACGCCTACGGCCTGGTCGGCGCCGAAGCCAACGCCATCGCCGGCGGCAAGCGCATGCTCTCCAGCATGAGCCCGTCCTTCCTCGAAGCCGGCGAGCGCGTCGCGGTACTCGGCACCCCCGGCGGCAGCCGCATCATTTCCATGCTGCTGCTCGCGGCGCTGGAGTTTCACCGTGGCGGCAACGCCCAAGAAATCGTCAGCCTGCCGCGCTTTCATCATCAGTACCTGCCAGACGCCATCCAGTTTGAACCCGGCGCGCTGTCGGGGCGAACCATTGAAGAGTTGATCGGCCGCGGTCATAAACTACATTCCAGAAACAGAACCTGGGGCAATATGCACGCGGTCATCCGCGACCAGTCCGGGAAAATCACCGCCGCGTCCGACCCCAGGGGCGGCGGGGCGGCGGTGGTGGTGGAGTAGGCGAAGACGCCGGCACGATGAACAACATTCTGATCGAACACGACCCGTCGCCGATGAAGCTGGAAGTGCTCGGCGTGGTTGACTGGCGGGTTTGCAGTGAGGCGGTGTCGGTTGAGGAGCGATTTTATGCGCGGACGGAGACTACCTATATCATTTCCGGACGCGCCGGGATTACGACCGCCGACGGTGAAAGTGTTATAATCGGGCCCTGCGATCTGGTAACGTTCATGCCGGATGCGCGTTGTACCTGGAACATTACCGAGGCGATGGAGCGGCACTATTTTGTGTACTAACGAATCGCCGCCGCCAATGCGGTAATGAAATAACAAAAAAATCTACCCGATGAATAATCAATACTACGAAACCATCGCCGGCCTGCAAAAGCGGGGCGTTGCGCCGGACTATATCGTCGGATGGGCGAGCGGTTTTCTCGGCAATCCGCAGGTTGAAGAGCAGCGCATCACCGAATCCTATAAAGCGGGTTACGGAGACGGAGCAAACGGCGACACCGCCAACGCGGAAAACTGGAAGGGCTGAATCTTGTAATCCCCGGCCTGCTTAGCCGGCCTGTTCAGCGGATTTGTTCAAGGCCGACAACGCCCTGCTGAAAACCCGAAAGGCTTCGGGGCCGTCAATGTTGAGCACTTGATCCTGCGCCCACTTGTTGGTTTGCGCTTGCTCCATACAATCCTGAACGCGCATGCCGAGGGCGCGAAACGCTTCATACCCCGGTTCCGTTTCCGCTTCCGTTTCCGTTTCTGTTGCGGATGGGTCGCCGGCAAAACGCGTGCCGGCGTAACGCGCCATCCGGTCATTCAGTTCATCCACAAATCGTTCCGGCGGCTCCCCGGCCAGGACGTCGCGCTCGTTTTCGAGGTAGTGCCGCCGGCATTCGTGGGACAGGGCGGTGATGAAACGGGTTCTTTGGGCCTCGTCGAATCGCCCCGCCACGCGGCGGTCGGCGGCGTGAATAAAAAAATACAGGTACTCGCGCATGACCCCGAGGCGTTGCGCGTCTTCTTCATAAACGAACGCTTGCTGGTGCAGATTTTTGGCGGCGTTGAGCGCAACCCGCCACGCCACCGCCGCCACCGCCACGGCGTGTTCTTCGATGGAAACTTCGCGGCCCTTGTTCTTCCAGGCGGTTCGGATTCGCGCGCTTCGCATGGCCGTGGCGGCGTCAAACTACCGCGAAGTTCCCCGTTCCCGGTGCGCGAGGTCCACCAGTTGGGTGGCGAGTTTTTCGTGTTCCTCGTGGTATCCGCTCAGCGCATCGTCCTCGTCCGGCAGGTAGTACTGCTGCGCGCTGACGCCGGTTTTTTGTTCTTTTTGGATGAACGATTTTTGCAGCGCGATGATTTTTGCGATGAGTTGTTGTTTCTCAGATGGTTTGGGCATGACACAAATCTCCTAAGTCGGGTGGTTCAGGTGGTTCAAGTGGTATTGGGGCTTGCGGCCACGGCGGCGATGCTCTTGTGCGGCAGAAAAATGCCGCAGCCGATTTTCAAGTTGGCGCCCAGGCCGTTTTGTTGCAGGCGAATGGACTCATCCAGTTTGAGATCCGCCAGCATCACGCTGCGCGCGCTGAGGGTTGCGCCGTTGCCGAGGATGGAATGTAAAAGCCCGCACAACAATTTCGGCGGGCGGATGTTCATCATCGCGAGGTCGGCGGCGACGGCCCGGGAAAATGCCCTTTCGTCATCGCCCGGTCCACCGGCCACGGCCACGGAGCGCGCGAAGATCGTTGGCCACGCCGACAGCGGTTTGGTTTTGCCGTTGCCCACGGTGAGGGGATAACCGCCGATGTCCAGGGTATGCCCGCTTAGTCCGTGTCCGGCGGCACCCGATCCGGCGGCGTCGGCAACCCGGTGCCGGGGCAGGCGCAGGTACAGGCGCGTTCGTTTGGAAAGTTGCATCAACTCGCCGGCGGTGTCGGCGGGGCCGGCGGGGCGCAGCCAGCCGTTGCCGGAGGCGGCGTCGAAAATGCTGTGAATAGCCGCGCACGGTTCATCCTCCAGCCACGGCAACACGCCGGCGATGGCGCGGTACAGATCCCGCGCATGGTCCACCGGCAGTTGCGCGCAGTCAATGCGAAACGACAGGTCAACCACATCGTCGGGCACTGTGAAGTCCGCGTCATCGGTTTGCTCCCACTGCATCATCCCGCCAATTCTGCCACAAGCCGGCAGCCTTCGGGGCGGCGCTTCGGGATAGCGCGCATACCCCGAAAGGGATATTCGTTTTGCCCCGAAACTATATCTTTTTGGACTCTGTGTTTGCCCGCAAAGCCCGCTACAATACGCCGCACACTTGTCCGCGAATGTGCGCCACGACCGATGAGCGATCAACAATGAGCGATCAACAATGAGCGATCAAAAACACCAAACCCCCATGCTCGACGAACTCGAAACCGGCCCGTGGCCGAGCTTTGTGTCGGGCATCAAACGCCTGCGGGACGAGCACGGCGATGCCCGCATCAACGGCGTCGCCAACGACTTGCTCGGCCAACTTGAACACTCCTACGAAACCCGCAAAGGCTACTGGAAGGGCGGCACCGTCAGCGTGTTCGGTTACGGCGGCGGCATCATCCCGCGGTTTTCCGAAGTCGGCAAACAGTTTCCCGAATCAAAAGAGTTTCACACCCTGCGCGTGCAGCCGCCGGCGGGCAACTTCTACACCACCGGCGTTCTGCGCCAACTCGCCGACAGCTGGGAGAAGTGGGGGTCGGGCCTGGTCACCTTCCACGGCCAGACCGGGAACATCATGTTCATCGGCGCCGGCACCGAAAACACCCAGCACTTCTTCGACGAGATCAACGAATACGGCTTCGACCTCGGCGGTGCCGGGCCGTGCGTGCGCACCGCGATGTCGTGCGTCGGCGCGGCGCGCTGCGAACAATCCTGCACCAACGAACACCGGCTGCATCGCGAACTGGTCAACAACTTCACCGACGACGTCCACCGCCCGGCATTGCCCTACAAGTTCAAGTTCAAAATATCCGGCTGCCCCAACGACTGCACCAACTCCATCGAGCGCGCCGACTTCGCGGTCATCGGCAGTTGGCGAGACGACATCAAAATCAACGAAGCGGAAGTGGCGAAGTACATCGCCGACAAAGGCCGCCAACACGTCATTGACAACGTGGTCACGCGCTGCCCCACCAACTGCATCACCCTGACCGACGACGACAAACTCGAAATTGACAACCGCAACTGCGTCAAGTGCATGCACTGTTTGAACGTCATGCCCAAGTCGCTGTCGCCGGGCGACGACAAGGGCGTAACCATTCTGATCGGCGGCAAACGCACCCTCAAGATCGGCGACCTGATGGGCACCGTGGTGGTGCCGTTTATGAAACTGGACAAAGACGCGGACTATGCGCGCATCGTTGAACTGGCCGAGGAAGTCATAGACTTCTGGGCCGAAAACGGCCTCGAACACGAACGCTGCGGCGAGATGATCGAACGCATCGGGCTGGTGAATTTCCTCGAAGGAGTCGGCGTGGACGTTGACCCCAACATGATTAGCCACCCCCGCGAAAGTTCCTACGTGCGCATGGACGGCTGGGACGAGGAAGCCGCGAAGTGGTTTGAACGCAAGCGCGAGGCCAAGCGCGAGGCGAAGGCCGCCGCATCATAATTTTTTTTTTTCAATAACCCGGATTTAATCTGAGACTTCAACATGAAAGCAGTCATAAAAACTTTCGCCGCGCTGGCGTTTTTGTGGAGCGCACAGGCGAGCGCGCAATTTGGTATTGCGGCCGATTCCGGCACGTTCGTACTCATCATCGTTTTGCTCGCCATCGTACTGATATTTTCCGGCGTCAAAACGGTGCCGCAGGGCAGCCAATATACGGTGGAACGTTTTGGCCGTTTCACCAAGGCGCTGACCCCCGGCCTCAACTTCATCGTGCCATTTGTCGATCGCGTGACGCATAAAGTCAACATGATGGAGCAAGTGCTCGACATAGACCAACAGAGCGTAATCTCCAGAGACAATGCGGTTATCGTCGCCGATGGCGTGGTGTTTTATCAGGTGCTGAGTGCCTCGCAAGCGAGTTATCAAGTCAGCCAACTCCATCACGCGATGCGCAATTTGTGCCTGACCAACATCCGCACGGTGCTCGGTGCGATGAACCTTGATGAGATTCTTTCCAATCGAGACGAGATCAACACCAAGTTGCTCGGCGTGGTTGATGCGGCGACCGATGCGTGGGGCGTGAAGGTTACGCGCATTGAGATTCGCGATCTTGAACCCCCCAGGGATTTGGTCGAAGCGATGAGCCGGCAGATGAAAGCCGAGCGGCAGAAACGCGCCGATATTCTGGAGGCCGAAGGGAAAAGGCAGTCGGAAATTCTGCGCGCCGAAGGTGAAAAACAGTCGGCCATTCTCGACGCCGAAGGCCGCAAGGAATCCGCCTTTCGTGATGCCGAGGCGCGGGAGAGATTAGCCGAGGCGGAAGCAAAAGCGACACAACTGGTATCGGATGCGATCAAGCAAGGAGATGCGAGCGCAATCAATTATTTTGTCGCGCAAAAATATGTTGAAGCGTTGCACGCGATTGGCACAGCCGACAATGAAAAATTGGTGTTACTGCCGATGGAAACGAGCGGAATTCTGGGTTCGCTTGCCGGCATCGGTGAACTTTCTAAAAATGTATTCGCCGACAAGAAAAAACAGTGATAGACGAACTATTCCCGCTGACGCATTGGACCTGGTGGGGCTTCGGTGCCTTGTTGGTGGCGCTTGAGGTCGTGGTCTCAGGAACTTTCCTTTTATGGATGGGCGTGTCCGGCATCGTAATCGGCGTACTCGTCTATTTTGCGCCCGGCCTGGCGTGGGAGATTCAGTTTGTATTGTTTGCGGTATTTTCGTTGGCTGCGATTTTTTTGTCGCGCAAATATCTGAAATCAAACAAAGACAAACAATCCTCGTTGAGTGCGCGCGGCGAACACTATATCGGCATGGTGGTTCCCGTTGAAGATGCGATCGTCAACGGCATCGGAAAAGTGCGCGTGGAAGACACGGTTTGGCGCGCGCAAGGCGCGGATGTGGCAGCCGGTACGCGCGTAAAAATTGTCGGTATATGCGGGGCAACTTTTCAAGTCGAAGAATCTCCGTGAGCGCCCGTGAAAGAATTACCCCGAACGACACCAACCTGAACCGAGCATCAACAAAATATCCCAATATCATGGCAATTAATCTAAGCGAAATGCGCCGCCCCATCGAATCCGGCTGCCCCGACGGAATGCAGTATATGCACCCGACGGTGCTTCGGAATTTCGGGCAGTGGAAATGGCACACCCACCCGCGCCCCGGCGTTTTATATCATGAAGCGCAAAGCGGAGACGGCATCTGGACGGTCAAGGCCGGCACCCAGCGGATTCTCGACGTTTATACGCTGCGCAAGTTGTGCGACATCGGCGACCAGTACGCCGACGGTCACGTGCGCTTTACCATTCGCAGCAACATCGAATATATGGTGGCGGATGAAGCCAAAGTGGAGCCGCTGATCAACGCGCTTGAAGGCGCGGGATTCGTGGTCGGCGGCACCGCCAACTCGGTGGCGTTCATTTCGCACACCCAGGGCTGGCTGCATTGCGACATCCCCGGCACCGACGCTTCCGGCGTGGTCAAGGCGATGATGGACGAACTCATTGACGAGTTCAAAAACTGCAACATGCCCAACCGCGTGCACATCACGACTTCGTGTTGTCAGATTAATTGCGGCGGGCAGGGCGACATCGCCATCAACGTGCAGCACACCAAGCCGCCGAAAATCAACCACGATTTGGTGGCCAACGTCTGCGAGCGGCCGTCGGTGGTGGCGCGTTGTCCGGTAGCGGCGATCCGCCCGGCGCTGGTCAACGGCAAACCGAGCCTTGAGGTTGACGAGAAAAAATGCATCTGCTGCGGCGCGTGTTATCCGCCCTGTCCGCCGATGCAGATCAACGATCCCGAACATTCCAAACTCGCGATCTGGGTGGGCGGCAATCACTCCAATGCGCGCAGCAAGCCGAGTTTTCAGAAACTGGTGGCCGGCGGCGTGCCCAACAATCCGCCGCGCTGGCCCGAAGCGACCGCCATCGTCAAAAATATCCTCAAAGCCTATCAAAACGATGCGCGGGACTGGGAGCGCGTCAACGACTGGATTGACCGCATCGGCTGGCCGCGCTTCTTTGAACTCACCGGCTTGCCGTTCACCAAGTACCACATTGACCACTGGCGCGGCTCGCGCAAGAGCCTCAACTCATCCGCGTATATTCGTTTGTGAATTGCAGATGTTCACTATTTTACTGACAAGTATGAAAAATCCCCTGTCCTTACGCCCCCGCCACCATCCAACGGGCGGCGAGTTCGGCTGGATTCCCGAGTACGCAAGTGTCCGTAAGCCGCGAACGCGGCAACGGACACTAACGCTCGGGAATGACGGCAGAGTTATTGCCACGCCTCCGGCGTCATACCCGCGAAAGCACAAATCTCCCTCGCCGTCATTCCCGAACGATAGAAAAATAAGGAGCGTAGCGACTATATTTTTCATCGTATCGGGAATCCAGTTTTATATGGTTCGGCGGGGTGGCGTAGGGACAGGTCGTGACCTGTCCGTATTTGACAGTGAATTAGTGAACCCATACATAAATGACGCACGGCAAATAAACCAATGAAGTTTTCGATCATCGTCAACGAAGGCCCCTACACCCACCAGGCCAGCGACACGGCGTATCATTTCACCCGCGCCGCGCTCGCCGGCGGGCATGACATCTTTCGCGTGTTTTTCTACCACGACGGCGTCCACAACGGCACCCGCCTGGCCACCCCGCCCCAGGATGACCGGCACATCACCGAACGCTGGTCGCAACTGGCGGTTGAACACGGGCTCGACCTGGTGGTGTGCGTGGCGGCGGCCCAACGCCGTGGCATCGTGGACGCCGACGAGCAAAAACGAAACGGCAAAGACGCCAACAACATCGCCGACGGCTTTCGCATTTCCGGTCTCGGCCAACTCATTGAGGCGGGCATCCAAGCCGACCGGCTGGTGGCCTTCGGCGATTAACGCCCTGCTGAAATGGCTATTGAAATGACCGACGAGCAGTCCGAAAACGGCGCACCCAATCCGGATCCGGGCAAAGGCGCGGTGAAAAAATTTATGTACTTGAACCGGCGCGCCCCCCACGGCTCCAACTACGCCCAGGAAGGTCTGGAAGTCGCCCTCATCGGCGCCGCCTTCGATCAGGACGTGTCGGTCGCGTTTGTGGATGACGGCGTGTTCCAACTCAAGACCGGCCAGGACACCGGTGGCATCGGCGTCAAAAATTTCACCGCCACTTTCGGCGCGCTCGGTGATTTTGATGTCAAAAAAATTTACGTGGAACGCGAGTCCCTGGAACAGCGCGGCCTGAGCGCCGGTGACTTGATGCCGCTGGTGTACGAGGACGAAGACGATGACTGGGCGGAAAAGCCGCTGATTGAAGTGGTTGACAAAGACGCCCTCGCCGCCCTCATCGAAGCGCAGGACGTATTGCTGAACTTCTGAGCATGCTGCACACCGTCAACAAATCCCCGTTCGAGAAAAACAGCCTCGACACCTGCCTGCGGCTTTCCACCGCCGGTAGCCATATCCTGTTCATTGAAGACGGCGTGTACGGCGCGTTGGCCGGAACTTCGGTGGAAGCGCGGGTGCGCGAAGCCATGAACGAACGAAAATTTTACGCCCTGGACGCAGACCTCAAAGCGCGCGGCGTTGACCCGTCTAAAATAATTGACGGCATTGAAGTGGTGGGATACGAACGCTTTGTCGCGCTCGCCGCGAGTTGCGACAAAGTGCAATCCTGGTTTTAACAAGTTACAACCCTATCTACCGGAGATATTCCAATGACCCTGCAAGTGAACGGCACAACCTACGAAACCGACGAGGAAGGCTACCTCGCCAACATCAGCGAATGGAACGCTGACCTGGCCGAGGCCATGGCCACCGGAGACGGCTGCGAAATGTCGGAAAATCACTGGGAAGTGGTGAATTTTCTGCGCGAGTATTACGACGAATACCAAATCGCGCCGGCGGTGCGGGTGCTGACCAAGGCCATCGGCAAACGCCTCGGCAAGGACAAGGGCAACAGCAAATACCTGTACGAACTGTTCCCCTACGGCCCGGCCAAGCAGGCATGCAAATACGCCGGCCTGCCCAAGCCGACCGGTTGCGTGTAGCCGGGAAAGCATACAAGACCGGAACCGGAATCGGAGCGCCGCCGAAAGCGGCCCCGTCCGTACCGACATGGCGACGACCATCATCTTCGCGGCGTTGTTCTACATCGCCACCGCCACCCTGACGCTCGGCGTCCTGTACCGCGTCATTTTATACGCGCGCATCCCCGTGCCGCTGAAAATACCGACCACCCCCGCCCCGACCACCGGCGCGGGCGTAGCGTGGCACCTGTTCCGCGAAGTGGTTTTCTTTGAAAGTTTGTTCAAGGCCAGCAAATGGACCTGGCTGTTCGGCTGGTTGTTTCATTTCGGATTACTGCTGGCATTGTTGCGTCACCTGCGCTATGTTACCGAACCGGTCTGGGGATGGGTGCAGTGGCTGCAATCCGCCGGCATCTACGCCGGCTTCGTCATGCTCTTCGGCCTATTGGGGTTATGGGCGCGGCGCGTGCTGGTGGACCGCGTCCGCTACATCACAGCACCGTCCGACCACCTCATGCTTGCACTGCTGGCGGCGATTGCCGGCAGCGGTTTGCTAATCAAATATGTATGGCACACCAACATCGTAGCCGTCAAAGGTTTTTTCCTCGGACTGCTGTCCCTTGACCTGCTCCCGCTACCCGCCGACCCAACCCTGCTCGTTCATCTCGCGCTGGTAATTATCTTAATGCTGATTTTCCCCATCAGCAAACTGCTCCACGGCCCGGGCGTGTTTTTCAGCCCAACGCGCAATCAGGCGGATAATCCGCGTGAGCAACGGAGCGGCCCAAAAAACGCGCCCGTGAATGCCCATGCAAAAAGTTGACTTCCAAATCCCGGTAATCAAAAACTACCCGGAGATCCCACCCATCCGCATCGGCGCGATGGCGCACAGTGCGCCGTTTGTGGCGAAGGCGGATCATCAGGCGGCGTTGGGGTTTCCGGCGGAGTTGGTGGACGACTGGCGCGAACTTGCGCTTGGGAAGATGAAGGAGTTGCTCGGCAAGTACCGGTCGTTGCAGGTTTTTATGGACACCTGCGTCAAGTGCGGGGCGTGTACCGACAAGTGTCATTATTATCTCGGCACCGCCGACCCGAAAAATATGCCGGTGGCGCGGCAGGATTTGATGCGCAAGGTGTACCGGCGTTACTTCACTTTTGTTGGCCGGCATTTTCCGTGGCTGGTGGGCGCGGTTGATCTGACCGAGGACGTCTTGCGCGAATGGTATTCGTATTATCACCAATGCTCCCAGTGCCGGCGTTGCTCGGTGTACTGCCCGTTTGGCATTGACACCGCCGAGGTTACCATGGCGGGGCGCGAGATTTTGGCGAGCGTCGGCATCGGTCAGAAGTATTCAAACGAAATCATCGGCAAGGTGCACACCATCGGCAACAACCTCGGTTTGCCCGGCCCGGCGTTGGCGAACACGCTGGAGGAACTGGAGGAGGAGATTGCCGAAGACACCGGCGCCGATGTTAAATTGCCGCTGGATCAATCCGGCGCGGAGGTGCTGCTGGTTACGCCATCGGCGGATTTTTCGCCGAGCCGCACGTTGACGGCTTGATCGGCTACGCCAAAGTTTTTCACTGCGCGGGGGTTTCCTGGACGCTGAGTTCACACGCCTCCGAAGCCGCCAACTTCGGGTTGTTCATCGGCAGCCAGGAGCATTTGCAAAAGGTCGCCGAGCGCGTGCGCGAAGCCGCGCTGGAACTCGGCGTCAAGCGCATCGTGGTGGGCGAATGTGGACACGCGTGGCGCGTCGCGTACAACTACTGGAACACGCTCATCGGCCCGCTGGATTTTCTCGACCCGGCGTATCCCGCGCCCCAGCATATTTGCGAATCAACCCACGATTTGATCACCCGTGGCGCGCTGCGCTTCAACAAGGCGCGCAACGACGACAAGGTGGTCACCTTTCACGATTCCTGCAACGTGTCCCGCGCTTCGCGCATGGGCGGCATCCCCGGCGGGCAGTTCACGATTCCCCGCGCAATCATCCGCGCCTGCTGCAATCATTTCGTTGACATGCGCGCCGACAGCATCGGCGAAGCGACTTACTGCTGCGGCGGCGGCGGCGGCCTGTTGACCGATGACCTGACCGAACTCAGGGTCAAGGGCGCGCTTCCGCGAATGCAGGCTCTGCACGAGGTAGTTCGCGATCACGGCGTTACGCACATGGCGGCGATTTGCGCCATCTGCAAGAGTCAGTTCACCAAGACCCTGCCGTATTACGAACTTGATATGAACATGATCGTCAGCGTCCATCAACTGGTCGGAGACGCGCTGGAGATCGGGAGGCTGCAATGAACGATTCGCCGCCATCGAAAACGGTAAAGCCCGTCAATGCAAAACCAACCTTCCGCGCCTACAAGGACGGCGAGCATACCTGGGCGAACTGGCAGCAGAATATCTACAACGAAGACCGCTCCCATAAATGCCCGACCTACGTGCATCGCACGCCGCCGTGCCAGGGCAGTTGCCCTTCCGGCGAGGACGTGCGCGGCTGGTTGCAGATCGTGCGCGGCATTGAAAAGCCGCCCGCCGGCGTGGACTGGCAGGAATACGCGTTTCGCCGCTCCACCGCCGCCAATCCTTTTCCCTCAATCATGGGCCGGGTTTGCCCGGCGCCGTGCGAGCAGGGTTGCAACCGCAACGAGGTGGATGACTACGTCGGCATCAACGCCGTCGAGCAGTTCATCGGCGATCACGCCTTCGCGGAAAAATATAAACTGGCCTGCGATGCAACCCTGGGGAAGCGGCGGGTCGCCATCGTCGGCGCCGGCCCGGCGGGTTTGGCGGCGGCCTGCCAACTGCGCCGCCGGGGTCACGGCAGCGTTATTTTCGACGACCACGATCAACCCGGCGGCATGATGCGCTACGGCATACCCGGCTACCGTACGCCGCGAGACGTCCTCGGCCACGAGATTCAACGCATCCTCGACCTCGGCGGCATTGAACTGCGAATGAACACCCGAGTCGGCGACGGCAATAACGATGGCAACGGTGATGGCGTTGGCATCGCCGAACTGGAACGGGATTTTGACGCGGTGTTGTGGGCACCCGGCTGCAAAACCGGGCGCGCGCTGCCCATCCCCGGCGGAGACGCGCCCAACTGCGTGAGCGGCGTTGAGTTCCTCGAAGCCTTCAACGGCGGACGCCTGCAAGCCACCGCCGACCGCGTGGTGTGCGTCGGCGGCGGCGACACTTCCATTGACGTGGTGTCGGTGGCCCGGCGTCTCGGCAACATCCGCAACATCAAAAAAACCGAACGCCCCGAAGTGGTCATCGGCGGCTACGTGGCCCACGATTCCGCCTACGCCGCGTTGCGGGAAGGCGCCGAAGTTACCCTGACCTCGTTGTTTCCCCAGGAACAAATGACCGCCACCGAACACGAAGTGGAAGACGCGCTCTACGAAGGCGTTGCTATCCGCTGCGGGGTGATGCCCGTGGAAGCGGTGCTCGGTAAGGACGGGCGGGCGACGGCGTTGCACATGAGCGAATGTGTCATTGACAAGGACGGCCGCCCGCTGGCGGTGGAGGGCGGCGAGTTTGAAATTGAATGTGACCTCATCGTCTCGGCGATTGGACAAGGCGGCGACCTGCGCGGGCTTGAAGAGTTGGACAACGGCCACGGCTTCATCGCTGCCGACTCGTTATACCGGCTACCGGGCCGGCCGGGGCATTTTGTCGCCGGCGACATCGTAAAACCACATCTGCTGACCACCGCCATCGGCCAGGGCTCCATCGCCGCCGACAGCATAGATTGTTTTTTGCGCGGCGGTGAAGGAGACGCGGCTCCGGATCCGGTTGCGCGTCCGAAAGTTGACGTGCATCATTTCAACTTGCTCGACAAACTCCGCGAAGGCGATCTTTCCCCGCAAGAATACGACCACCGGCAGGAATGGGGAACGGCGCAAAACAAGTTCGCGGTGCACAACTACGAAGACCGAGGCAAGCACGAAATTATTTCTTCGGACAAACTTTTTCTCGGACACTTCGGCTACCAGCCCCGCCATAGCCGTGCAAGCCGGGGGCCGAACGCCGAGCAGGTGCTCAGCGATTTCGCCGAACGCCGCCTCGGCCTCGACGGCGACGCCGCCCGCCAGGAAGCGGGGCGGTGCATGAGCTGCGGGATGTGTTTTGAATGCGACAACTGCGTCGTGTACTGCCCGCAAAACGCGGTGTTCAAGGTCAAAAAAGACCAGTCAACCCTGGGCCGCTACGTGGACACCGACTATGACCGCTGCATCGGCTGCCACATTTGCGCCGAGGTATGCCCGACCGGCTACATTGACATGGGGCTGGGCGAGTAGGTTTGCCGATGAAGATCGCGCCCGGTGGAACGCTGCCCGTATTCGTGATTGCCTTGTTGTGGGGCGGTCTGCTGAGTGCCGGCCTGAATGCCGACGTGGGCCTGCCGGAACTGCCGAGGGGCAAAGGCGAAAACTGCGTGGAACCCACCGAACTGATGCGTAAAAATCATATCAAATACCTGGTTCACCAGCGCGATTTGACGGTGCGCAGCGGCATTCGCACGCCCCGGCACAGCCTCGTTGGTTGCGTTGCATGCCACGCCCAACGAGACCCGGACGACCACGGACAATTCATCGCCGTGGATGCGCCCGGACAGTTCTGCCAAAGTTGCCACGTTTTCACCGGCGTCAAACTGGATTGCTTTGAATGTCATGCGGCCAAGCCGGACGGCGAAGGCCACGAAGGCCGGGCCGGGCAAATGTTGATGAACAAGTCACTGGCGGGACGAATACAATGAGCGATTGCAAACATTCGCCTGGCCATTCGCCAAGCCCGCCAAGCCCGCCCAACCCCCGGCGGCGTTCGCTCATCAAAGGTGCGGCGGTGGCCGGTCTTGCGGCGATGTCGCCCGGCGTTCGCTTGATCGAACTGACCCGCGCCAAGTCGGATGATGAACCGGTTAGCGGTAAAACCCGCTGGGGCATGTTAATTGACGCCGACAAATGCGCCACCGGCTGCGATGCCTGCGTAACCGCGTGCAACGACGAACACGGTTTGCAAAACACCGGCCGTCCGCAGACAGACGCGCAGTGGATACGCAAGGTGACGCTGGAAGATGATCACACCGGCCACGTGACTTCGCTGCCGATGCTTTGCCAGCACTGTGAAAACCCGCCGTGCGTGGACGTCTGCCCGACCGGGGCGTCTTTCAAGCGCGAAGACGGCATCGTGCTGGTGGACAAACACACCTGCATCGGCTGCCGCTATTGCGTGCTCGCCTGCCCCTACAAGGCGCGCTCGTTCGTGCATGAAAACCTCACCGAACAAAAATCCTGGTCGCCGCGCGGCAAGGGCACCGTGGAAGGCTGCACGTTGTGCGTTCACCGCGTGGACAAGGACGAGACGCCGGCTTGCGCCGAAGCCTGCAACCGAGACGGCAACGGCGCGATGGTGTTCGGCGATCTCAACGACCCGCAAAGCGAAATCGCAACGCGCCTGAAATCCGCCCCCAGCCGCCAGGTGCGCGCCGACCTCGGTTTGAACACCGGCGTTCGCTATCAAAACCTCTGAGAAAACACCGCACCGAAATGATCCCCCGCTTCACCTGCCTGAAAAGCGCGGCCCCGGACTACCGCGCAGTTATCGCCGGCCTTGCGGTGCTCGCTGCGTTGGGCTACGGCGCGGCGCACTATATGGACGTCAACGGCCATCACGTAACCGGAATGAACAACCAGGTGGTGTGGGGGATTCCCCACGTGTTCGCGCTCGGCTTGATCCTCGCCGCGTCCGGCGCGTTGAACGTGGCCTCGCTGGGGTCGGTGTTTGCGATTGAAGCGTACAAACCCCTGGCGCGGTTGTCGGCGTTGCTGGCCATCGCATTGTTGCTCGGCGGCCTGCTGATACTGGTGCTGGATTTGGGGCGCCCCGAACGCTTGATCATCGCCATGACCCACTACAACTTCAAGTCGGTGTTCGCCTGGAACATTTTTTTATACACCGGCTTCATCGCCGTGGTTACCGGCTACCTGTGGACCCAGTTTGAACACCGCTTCCACGGCTACGCCCGGCCCGCCGGCGTGCTGTCCTTCCTGTGGCGGTTCGTGCTCACCAGCGGCACCGGCGCCATCTTCGGATTCCTGGTGGCGCGCCCGGCCTACGACGCGGCCATCCTGGTGCCGTTGTTCATCGTGCTGTCGTTGTCCCTGGGCAGCGCGGTGTTCGTGCTGGTTGCCGTGGCGTTGTCAAGGTGGCACAAAAACTGGCTGGATGATGCGGTATTGGCGCGGCTGGCGCGGTTGCTGGGGTGGTTCGTTGCCACGGTGATTTTTCTGACCGTGATCTTTCACTTGACCAACCTGTACGCCGCCGAGCATCACGCGGTGGAGCGTTTTATTTTGCTGGAAGGCGGGATTTACACCGGCTTGTTCTGGCTGGTACAACTCGGTGCCGGCGGCGTTGTGCCGCTGGTGTTATTGTTCACGCATCACAAAGGCGTGCGCGCGCTGGCATGCGCCGCCGCCCTGGTGGTGGCGGGAAGTTTCGCCCAACTGTATATCATCATCATCGGCGGCCAGGCGTTTCCATCGCTCCTGTTCCCCGGCAAAACCGTGACCAGCAGTTTTTACGACGGCGAGATCGCGGCCTACGCGCCGTCGCTGCCCGAAGTGCTGCTCGGCGTCGGCGGCGTTGCGGTCGCGCTGCTGGTGTTGCTCGTGGTGATGCGGGTGTTGCCGTTCGTGCCGGAGTACCCGACGGCCAAATCGGAATCCAAATCGGAATAACCTCGCCCGGCAATCATGTCCCGACTATTCCTTTCCGCCACGCGCAAGTCCTCCGGCAAAACCACCATCGCCGTGGGCTTGTGCGCGGCTTTGGCAAAACGCGGCTTCAAAATCCGGCCTTTCAAAAAAGGCCCCGACTACATTGACCCGATGTGGCTGAGCCGCGCCGCCGGCAACCCCTGCATCAATCTGGATTTTCACACCATGGACGCGAACGAAATCCTCGGCACATATACCCGCGCCCGCCACGCCACCGCCGCAGACGGTGGCCTGGCCGTCATTGAAGGCAACAAAGGCTTGTTCGACGGACTCGACCCGGCGGGGGGCGACAGCAACGCGGCCCTGGCCAAAGTCCTCGACGCGCCGGTGCTGCTGGTGCTAGACGCGACGGGCATGACCCGCGGCATCGCGCCGTTATTGCTGGGGTATCAAGCCTTCGACCCGGCGTTAAAAATTTCCGGCGTAATCCTGAACAACGTCGGCGGCGCGCGGCACGAAACCAAGTTGCGCGCCGCCGTTGAAACCTACACCGATATACCGGTGCTGGGCGCGGTGCACGCTGACCGCGATCTCAAAATCGCCGAGCGCCACCTGGGGTTGATCACCGACCGGGAAAACACAGCCGCCGGCGTCATCCACAACATCGCCGCCGCCGTTACCGCCCAGGTGGACCTCAACGCGGTTTGCGCCATCGCCGAACGCGCCGCTCCTTTTGCGCCGTGTTCATCACCGCCGCGAAAAACACAGCCCGCGGATGTGACCATCGCCATCGCACGGGATGCGGCGTTCGGGTTTTACTACGCCGATGACCTGAGCGCGTTTGCAACCCACGGCGCGCGTTTGCTGCCTTTTGATTTGATGAATGACGCAACGCTGCCCGAAGCAGACGGCTTGTACATCGGCGGCGGGTTTCCCGAAACCCACGGCCCGGCGTTGTCGCGCAACCGCGCCATGTGCACGGCGGTAAAACGCTTCGTGGAACGCGGCGGGCCGGTGTACGCCGAATGTGGCGGGCTGATGTATCTGGCGCAAAGCGTAACCTGGTCGGGCAAAACCTGCGGCATGGCGGCGGCCATTCCGGTGCAAATAGAAATGAGCGAATCGCCGGTCGGGCGCGGCTACGTAGTGCTCGAAGAAACGGGTGATGGTTTGTGGCCGGCGGCGCATAACGACGACGCCGCCGCCGACATCGCCGACATCGCCGCCCACGAGTTTCATTATTCCCGCGTCACCGGACTGGCGGACAACGCCCGCTTCGCCTACCGCGTGAAAAGGGGCTACGGAATCAACGGCCGCTTTGACGGGCTGGTGCACGGCAACGCGCTCGCCAACTATTCGCATTTTAGAAACACCGCCGCCAATCCCTGGGTCGGACGGTTCGTCGCTTTCGTGCGGGCGTGCAAGGCGGTTGAACAAAAACCAGCGCAGAACTTTTCCCCGGCGAGACAAAGCGCGTGATCACCATCACCCCCAAAGCCGCAAAAAAAATCCTTGAATCCTTCGCCCAAATGGATTCCCCAAGCCTGGCCCTGCGCCTCGCCGCCAAGCGGCTGCCGGACGGCACCTTTGATTACGCCATGGGATTTGACGAACCCGGCCAACACGACAGCCACGCCGAATCCAACGGCATCGCCATCATCGTCGCGCCCACCAGCACCGAGTTTCTGCAAGGCGCGACGCTGGACTACGTTGAACTGGAGCAGGACGGCCACCGTTTTATTTTTATGAACCCGAACGACCCCGAATATGTTCCGCCCAAAAAAGGTCAATGAAAAAATGCCCGACCAAAACCTGACATCACAAGACATGAACCTGTCGAGCGGCATCGCCGCCTTTGAAGCCAAAAACTTCTCTCAAGCCATGGCCCTGCTAGGCCCGCTCGCCGAGCAGGAAATTCCCGACGCCCAGTACCGATTAGCGATCATGTACCAGAACGGCCTCGGCATGGTGCGCAACGAACTGCTGGCGGTGAAATGGATGTGCGCCGCCGCCAACCGGGACTTCGCCCTCGCCCAACACGGTCTCGGCTTCATGTACCTGCACGGCGACTGCATCGCCAAAAACGGCACAAAAGCCGTCCACTGGTTCCAACGCGCCGCCGCCCACGGCCTGACCGGCTCCCAAACAACCCTGGCGATGATGTACGAACAGGGAGACGGCGTAGAAAAAAATATCGAAAAAGCTAAAGAATGGTACCGGCGGGCGGGGTTTGAGGAGAAGTTGTGAGATGAAGAAAGAGAAAAATAAATAGTCATTCCTTCCGGCGACAATCCGGCTATCGCCGGAAGGGTTTGAACGGAGCAGGTGTAGGGACAGGTCGCGACCTGTCCCCACTTACGTACTCGGGAATCCAGTCCCACATGACCCGCCGCCGGCATCATCCGCTGAAATAATCCCCATAAACCGAACCAAATTACCGGTACAATAAAGCAACCGCACACCCCCGGAAAAATAACCAATCATGGAAATCCAAGCCTACATTAAACAACTGGAACGCCACCACGCCGCCGGCAACGCCACCGAACACACCCACCGCCCGGCCCTCAAAACCCTGCTGGAATCGGCGCTCTCCGGCGTGCTGGCCACCAACGAACCGAAGCAAACAGAGTGCGGCGCCCCCGACTTTGTTTTGACCCGCAACGAAATCCCCATCGGCTACATAGAAGCCAAGGACATCGGCAGAAACCTGGACGACCCGGCCCACAAAGAACAACTGAACCGCTACACCGAATCGCTGGACAACCTGATCTTCACCAACTACACCGAGTTCCGCCTGTTCAAGGACGGTGAGCAAGTGGCCGCAGTGAACATCGCCGGGCAAAGCCGTGGCCGCATCAAGCCAAAGCCCGACAACTTCGGCGCCTTCGCCGATATACTCAACACCTTTGCCGGTTATCAAGGCCAGACCATCACCACCGCCGCAGACCTGGCGCGGCGCATGGCGGTGAAAGCGCGGATGCTGGCCGGGGCGATTACCCAGGCGCTCAAGCGGGATCAATATGCAACCGGCAAACCCGGCGTCAGTGAAATGCAAAGCGCATTGCTCGGCCAACTGGAAGCGTTTCGCAAACATTTAATACACGACATTGCGCCCGCGAACTTCGCCGACATCTACGCCCAGACCGTGGCCTACGGAATGTTCGCGGCGCGCCTCCACGACCCGACCCCCGCGACCTTCTCGCGCAAGGAAGCCGCCGAACTGATCCCCGCCAACAACCCGTTCCTGCGCAGGTTTTTTCAGCACATCGCCGGCTACGATCTCGATAAACGCATCCGCTGGATCGTCGACGACCTCGCCGACGTATTCCGCGCCGCCGACGTGGTTGAGTTGATGAAAGGCTACGGCAAGGCCACCCAGCGCAACGACCCGTTCCTGCATTTTTACGAAACCTTCCTCGGCGAATACAACCCCAAACTACGCAAGAGCAGGGGCGTGTACTACACCCCCGAACCGGTGGTGAACTTCATCGTGCGCGCGGTGGATGAAATTTTACGCGCCGAATTTGGCCTGCCCGACGGCCTCGCCGACACCGGCAAAACCACCATTGAAGTGCAACGCCCGGACGCAAAAGGCAAGGCCGCCAAAGTCAAAAAGGAAGTCCACAAAGTACAAATCCTCGACCCGGCCACCGGCACCGGAACCTTCCTCGCCGCCATCGTGCAACAGATTTATGAAAGCCGGTTTTCCAATCAGAAAGGCATTTGGCCGGATTATGTGCGCAAGGAATTGATACCGCGATTGAACGGCTTTGAAGTGTTGATGGCGTCCTACGCGATGGCGCATACCAAACTGGAAATGGTGTTGCGGGACAGCGGTTGTGAACTCGGCGATGAGCGGTTGCGGATTTTTTTGACTAACTCATTGGAGGATCACCACAGAGATACTGCTTCCGACCTCGCCCAATGGCTATCCGATGAAGCACGCCAAGCAAATTTTATTAAGCGAGATGCGCCGGTGATGGTGGTGATTGGTAATCCGCCGTACAGTGGCGAGTCTGCGAACAAGGGCGAGTGGATTACCAATCTGTTGCATGATTACAAACAGGAACCAAGCGGCGGAAAGTTGCAGGAGAAAAACTCCAAGTGGATTAACGATGACTATGTAAAGTTTATCCGCTACGGCCAGCACTACATTGACCGTACTGGTGAAGGCGTACTTGCCTATATTAACAATCATGGTTTTCTAGACAACCCGACATTTCGTGGTATGCGTTGGAGTCTGCTACAAAGTTTTGACAAGATTTACATTCTTGATCTGCACGGAAACAGCAATAAAAAAGAAACCGCGCCCGATGGATCAGCAGACAAGAATGTATTTGACATCCAACAGGGCGTATCCATTAATCTGTTCGTCAAGACAAGCGATAAAAACACGCCGGCCCGCGTATTTCACTATGACCTATACGGACAACGGGAGGGGAAGTATCAATTTTTGTGGGACAACGATATTCTGCAAGTTGATTTTAAGGAATTAAAACCGCAGATGCCCCAATACTTCTTTGTGCCGAAGGATTACGAATTGCAATCTGAGTATGACAAGGGGTTTTCTGTAAAAGACATTTTTTCATTGAACGGCACGGGCATTGTTACCAAGCGAGATAAACTGGCGATACACTATGAACGAACTAATGCTTTGCAAGCAGCAAGTGATATTCTGGAACTACCAAGATATGAATTTTATGAAAAATACTCACTCCCTTCTGATGTAAGGGATTGGCAATATGAATGGGCAAAAGCTGATATAGAAAAATTTCGAGTTAGAAACGAGTTAATACAAGAACTCAACTATCGACCATTTGATAAAAGGCACATTATTTATACTGGAAAAACAAGAGGCTTTATAGGTTGGCCAGTATTTCAAGTCATGCGCCACTTCTTTGATGGCGAGAATGTAGGGCTGACTCTTTGTAGGCAGTTCAAAGGATCTGAAAATTATTATCATGTATTCATTACCAAAGAAATTTTTGAATCATCTTTTGTCTCTAACAAAACAAGTGAGATAGGGTCTGGATTTCCTCTTTATCTTTACCCCGACACCGAACATCAAAGCATTGATGGACAAAAGACCCGCAAACCAAACCTCGCCCCCAACATCGTGCAAACCATCGCCACCGGCCTCAACCTGCGCTTCACCCCCGAAAAAGAAGACGACAACAAAACCTTCGCCCCCATTGACCTGCTTGACTACATCTACGCCGTCCTGCACTCACCCGCATACCGCGAACGCTACAAAGAATTCCTGAAAATAGATTTCCCCCGCGTGCCATACCCCGCCGACCAAAAACAATTCCGCAAACTCGCACAACTCGGCGGCGAACTGCGCACCCTGCACCTGCTGGAAAGCCCAATCCTGAACACCCGCAACACCGCCTACCCCGAAACCGGCGACAACATAATCACCAAACCCGAATACCAACTAACCAACCCCAAAACCCGCCTCGGCAAAGTCAAAATCAACCAAACCCAATACTTCGAAAACGTCCCCGAACCCGCCTGGACCTTCCCCATCGGCGGCTACCAACCCGCCCAAAAATGGCTAAAAGACCGCAAAGGCCGCACCCTGACCCACGAAGACGTTACGCACTATCAAAAAATCATCGTTGCTTTGAGCGAAACGGAGCGGTTGATGGGGGAGATTGATAAAGTAGGCACATAACATTATGCGATGGGGAATTGATACCGTGCGATGGCCTGGACTGTTGACGGATTGCCGTAATTGCGATAAGGTGTTGCTGTCTCTAACATTATCAGGGTATGAACAATGCATCAAGGAAAAGGACGACCTGCTAAAAAATCGACAACCAGACAGAAACATGAGTCTACACATCAACCTATCAAAAAATCTACTCGTAACAGCAGCCCGCCGCCTGACACACCGAGGCCGAAGCGAAATCGACTTGGCGGGGCGAGTGGGAGGAGATGACAAATATGAATACAAACACAAGTGAAATTCTTTCTCGAGACGACTTGCTGACAGACTGCGAACGCTCCATGCGCTACCATCAAGCGCGTGCACGTTTTTTTAACACGGTCCATTTGTTGATTCAGTTCATCGTGTTCGCTATCGCCAGCGCCAGCGTATTGCGCTGGGTTGACTCATGGTTCGCAGGACAAGACACCTTGTGGCTGTGGGCTATCATCAGTTTGTTGGCATTGTCCAGTTTGGTTTATAACCCCGCTAAAAAATATGCGCTCCACAAATCCCTGTATCATGGCTTTACCTTACTAAACGGCACGATCCTGGCGACGCCGAATGCGGACGAGGCGACTTTGGCCGGATGGACGAAGAACATCTATGCGTTATACGCCGATGAGCCGCCGGTTTACCGTGCCTTGCACGCGCATTGCGCTAACCAGATTGTTATTGCTTTGGGCGCGGACAAGGGTTATTTCGTAGATTTATCTTGGTACCACCGTCTGTTGCGTAACTTTGTTCCATTCCAGGGAACAGAATTTCTCAACCGAAATCAGGTGCGTTCGTGATTGGCTAACTTCGCGTGCTCCCCCAACCCCCGCACCAACTCCGACCATCAAAAAATGAAAGTGTCCAGGAGTTTGGCTAACTCTGGAACATCACGACGCCGTTTCTCAAGGAGTTCAAAAGGTAGTTTTCCATAACCTTCTTTTTCCGTAAGAGGCCCAATAAGGCACTCTTTGCATATTTTTTTGCATTGTTTGCTTGTCGATGGCACCGGCCGGTCAAGAATCTTGAGTAGCAGCCCTTCAAGACAAGGATTGGATTCAATCAATTGGATGTCGTGTTGCGCCGCTTTGCTACGAACAGCGGCTGTGATTGGAATATCGGTATCCATCAGGACTCGTATTCGATCAGACGCAATCCGATGCGACCGCCTGATGGCGTGTGCAACGATATATTCAGGCCCCTTTCCGCCGGCGCTGATAATTTTGACGGCTACGCCGGATCCACGAGTGATGTAAAGCGATTTGAGGTGTTGCAAAAATGCCTTTTCAGTCTTTCCTTCGCAAACCAGTAATACGGTATGAAGCCGGGGGTGTCTGCGTCTCACCATCAAATATTCGGTGTCGCGCCATAGGCACCGGCGCGATACTTTCCATAGTAGTTTTCATCCCGCCGGATGCCGTTTATATCATCCAGTCTCCATGCTTCACTGCACCCATCGGGGCGTTTCTCAACAAGAAGTATTTGTTCCTTCAGCAATGTATCCATAACGTCGGGAATATAGGAAGTAAAAATAATCTGTGCATTGTGGGGGTTGCCTTCCGTATCCGTGAAAAGCCCCAACAGCGCCATGACCATATCAGGATGCAGACCCGAGTCCAGTTCATCAAGAACCACGATGCCGCCGCGTTCCAGTACAGGGAGAATTTTTTGAAGTAACAAATACAACATTTGTGTACCACCGGATTCATCCATAAAATTTATCTTGACGTTCTCTTTCCCTTGCTCATGTATACCCCAGGGAAATCTAATCGGGTAGTTACCCCATGTGCCATCTTTTGTTTCCATTGCGACATCTGATAACCCCAAATCCGCTTGACTCATAAATTTGACCATTTTCTTATGAAGGTTTGGGTGTTCAAAATAAAATTGACCTGCCGCGAAAAAGCTCTCTATACTGTGAAACTGTTCTTCAGCAAGCGAAGTATTGATATTGCTTCTGATCTGTTCAAAATAATTTGCCAATATAACGGCGCACGGCACGTTGTATTGGGCGGCGGTCGAAATCAGCGACGCATCGGAGCGCACCCGGGCGGCCTCTTTTGGGTCAAAGTCAAAGTTTTTCTGTCGAATTTTATAGCCGGACTCAGTTCGGTCACGGCGAAACATATAACTGAAAGAGGTGCTGGTTTTGCGATAGAGTGATTCATGTATAACACTCCTTTTCTTACCGGAAGTCTGAACGATCACGTGATAACGGTAATGTTCCTTCTTATGCTCAAACTCTATCTTGAACTCACTATCCTCCAGCGGGGTCAAGAAATAGCTGGCAAATCTTGCGAATAAATGCTCTTGGCTGGAAAACGAATCGCTGATGAACCAGCTCAGAAAAGACACAACTTTCAGTACATTGCTTTTACCCGCACCATTAGCCCCTTGCACCGCCATCAGTTTTGACAGGCGTACGCCCCGTGGGGTTGTAAAAACGGAATCCGTGTCCGGTGCATGGCGGTTCAGCATGAAAGAAACCTCGGTTTCTTCTGCGAACGACCAGGCGTTTTTGAAATGGTATTTGTAAATCACAGTCGGTCTCCGGTTGATATTCAGAAAAATATCACATTTTTTCGTTAATTATCGGCTATTTTTCGATAATTACAAGTGATTTTTCCTAATTTTCGACCTGTTTTTGTTATTTATCCGGAAATATGCTCCCCCAACCCCCACCCCACGTGCTCCCGCACCAACTCCGAAGGATGGCTTAACCTGCTCCGCAAAGCCGCTACAACCCCTTCATCCGTCGGCGCATTACCCAGCCCCACGGCGATGTTTCGCAACCAGCGGGTATGCCCGATGCGGCGGATTGCCGAGCCTTCGGTGTATCGTTCGAAGTCGCGTTCGTTCCAGGCGAACAGGTCCGTGAGGGCGGTGGCGTCTAGTTGGTGGCGGGCGGCGAAATCGCCCTTTGGGTTGATGCGGGCGTAGCGGTTCCACGGGCATACCAGTTGGCAGTCGTCGCAGCCGAAGACGCGGTTGCCGATGGCTTTTCGGAATGGCATCGGGATGGCGCTGTGGAGTTCGATGGTGAGGTAGGAGATGCATCGGCGGGCGTCGAGTTGATAGGGCGCGACGATGGCGGCGGTCGGGCAGACGTCTATGCACGCGGTGCAGGTGCCGCAGTGCGCGCCGGTGGGTGCGTCCACGGGCAGCGGGAGATCGGTGTACAGTTCGCCGAGAAAAAACCACGAGCCGCTTTCGCGGTTAAGCAGGTTGGTGTGTTTGCCGAGCCAGCCGTGGCCGGATTTTTGCGCCAGCGCTTTTTCCATGACCGGCGCGCTGTCGCACAACGCGCGGTAGCCGAACGCCCCGGCTTCGGCGCTGATGCGCGCGGCGAGTTTTTGCAGTTTGCGGCGCATCACTTTGTGGTAATCCCGCCCCAGCGCGTAGCGGGAGATATACCCCAGCGCCGGGTTTGACAGCGAGTTTTGCGCGTCTTCCATGGACTGCGGCAGGTAATCCATTCGCACCGTAATCACGCGGATGGTCCCCGCCACCAATTCACCGGGCCGGGTGCGCTTGACGCCGTGGCGGGACATGTAATCCATTTCGCCGTGAAAATTTTTGTGCAACCATTCGCCGAGACGCTGCTCGGCTTCGCCGAGATCCACGTCGCTGATGGCGGTGTGGGCGAAACCCAGCTGTGCGCCCCAGGCTTTGATTAGCTCGGCGAGGTTGGTGAGATTTTCCATGGGTGGGTGCATAAGAAAATAATTGCGACTGGATTCCCGAGAGCGCCAAGTGTCCGTAAGCCGCTTGCGCGGCAACGGACACTAACGCTCGGGAATGACGGCGTAGAATGAAATTTGTCAGCGAATTAGTGAACCTATACAAATGACACCGAGTAGTAACGGGTATTGTGCCTGATTATTGTTTTCGTGGGAATGACGGCACAAATCCACCCTCGCCGTCATTCCCGAACGATAGAAAAACAGGGAGCGTTAGCGACCATGTTTTTCATCGTATCGGGAATCCAGAAAGCCGGCAACTGCGCTGCTGGTTGAACTGGATTCCCGCTAAAATCCTGCGGGAATGACGTGAGGGCAGGGCGGGGGCGTGTTATTATAAAAAAATCAGTTCAAGAAAACATACAACCAAGAGGCAACCACCATGTGCACCCCAACCACCTGCGGAACCCATCCGCATCTTCCCGAAATCCGGGTTTCATCCGGCCAACGCCGCCGGTTTCTGGCCGGGTTGGCGAGTTTGCCTCTGGCTACCGTGCTGGCGATTCCGCAGTTGAGCCGGGCCGCCGCCGGGCGTACCGAGACCATCTTTACCACGCGCTCCGGCGGCGTTGCGGTGTCGGGTGCGCTGGCGTTGCCCGACGCCGAGCGTGCGCCGGCGATTTTGTTGATTCACGAATGGTGGGGGTTGAACGATCAGATTAAGTCCGTGGCGGCGGAGTTCGCCAACCTCGGATATGTGGCGCTGGCGGTTGACTTGTACGGCAAACCGGCGGTTACCGATCCGGAAAGCGCGCGGGCGATGATGCAGCAGGTGGATCCGGAAGCGGCCACCGACACTTTGGTGAACTGGATAGACTGGCTCAAGGCGCATCCCCGCAGCAGCGGCAAGGTCGCCACCATCGGCTGGTGTTTCGGCGGCGGGTGGTCGCTCAACGCTTCCATCGCCGCGCCGGTGGACGCTACGGTGATTTACTACGGCAACGTCGCGGTGGAAGCGGACAGGTTGCGCGCCCTCAAGGGGCCGGTGCTGGGGCATTTCGCCACCAAGGACGGATGGATCAACGGGGAAATGGTCGGCGGGTTTGAGCAGGCCATGGCGCAGGCCGGCCACGGCGCGCGCTTGGACGTCCACTGGTATGACGCGGATCACGCGTTCGCCAACCCCACGAGTTCGCGCTATGACGAACCCAACGCGGCGCTTTCCTGGGAGCGGACGCTTGGGTTTTTGCGCGCCAATATAAAGTAGTGCGCCGCCGGCAATTCAGATACGCGTTTACCGGGCGGGCGTCCAAGTCCTGAGCATGCTTCCCGAAGAAATCTATCAGGCCCGCGAGGTCCGGGAAATTGACCGCGTCGTCATCGAACAACACGGCGTGTCCGGCATCGCCCTGATGCGCCGCGCCGGGGAAGCGGCGTTCAAACAAATCATGGCCCGTTACAGCGGCGTCCATCACCTGGTGGTGGTGTGCGGCGCGGGAAACAACGGCGGCGATGGGTATGTGGTCGCGCTTTGCGCCCGCAGGATCGGCGTTCCGGTGACCGTGCTGGCGACCGCCGCGCCCGGCACCGATGACGCGGCCACGGCGTCTCAAGAATATCGGGACAGCGGCGGCGTGGTGGAAGCGGGTGAAGGCGATCCGGCGATACCTGAGGATGCCGGTCTGGTGGTGGATGCGTTGTTCGGCACCGGCTTGAGCCGCGCTCCCGAAGGCGCCGCCGCCGAATGGATCCGGCGCATGAACGATGCGAATTGTCCGGTGGTGTCTCTGGATATGCCATCGGGACTGCACGGCGATACCGGGTTTGCCTTTGCAACCTGCGTGAAGGCCGACGCCACCATCACCTTCATCGGCCTCAAACTGGGTTTGCTCACCGGACAGGGACGCAGCCACGCCGGCGAAATCGTTTTTGAAGACCTGCGCGTTCCCATCGCGGCGCGGCGCGCGGTGGCGCCGGTGGCGCGCATCATTCAGCAGCCGCTGTTGGCAAAACGCCATCGCGAAATGCACAAGGGAGACGCCGGCCGCGTCCTCATAGTCGGCGGAGATGCCGGCATGCTGGGGGCGGTGCTGCTGGCCGGGGAAGCGGCGTTGCGCTGCGGCAGCGGGCTGGTGACCGTGGCCGGCGGTGCGGCGCACCTCGATCTTCCCGCGCTGCGCTGCCCGGAGTTGATGAGCGCCGATGCGCTGCAACTTTCTCCGCAGGGTATCGCCGCGCGGGCCGATGTGGTGGTGCTGGGCCCCGGTCTCGGTCAGTCCGCGTGGAGTGAGCAGGTATTCGACCGCTTCATAGACAGCGAACGGCATATCGTGGTGGACGCCGACGGCCTCAACTGGCTGGCGCGAAAGCCGCTACAACGCTCGGACTGGGTGCTCACGCCCCACCCCGGCGAAGCGGCGCGATTATTGCAATGTGCCGCCGCCGAGGTGCAGGCCGACCGACTCGCGGCGGCCCGCGAAATCGCCGCGAAGTTCGGCGGCGTGTGCGTACTCAAGGGCGCGGGTACGCTGGTGGCCTGTGCTGATGGGGCGATGTTCCTGTGCGACAAGGGGAATCCGGGGATGGCCACCGCCGGCATGGGCGACGTGCTGTCGGGCGTTATCGGCTCCTTGCTGGGGCAAGGCTTGCGGATCAAAGCCGCGGCCACCGCCGGGGTGTGGGTGCACGGGAGCGCCGCCGATGGGGCGGTGCAAGAGACCGGGGAACGGGGGTTGCTGGCGCGAGATGTCATCCGGCATCTGGCGCCGGTCATTCGGGGGATTGAGGCGTCCTGATCGGTGGATCGGTGGATCGGTGGATCGGTGGATCGGGCGGGCCGTGCCGTTGCCGGCGATGAAGTGCTAAAATGCCGGGATGGGCGGGGCTGATTTTCACTGGCGGCCAGCGAGACGCGACCCCCGGCAATTTTCCAACTTTCCAATTTGCACCGGGCATTCTTCATGCAATCCTTCGACATCCCCTCGGAAGCGGCCATGCTGGAACTGGGCAACTGCTGGGCAAGCCGGCTGGGGGGTGAGGGCGGGAGCGTAGTTTTTCTCGCCGGCGATCTCGGTGCCGGCAAGACCACCCTGGCTCGCGGAATCCTCAACGGCATGGGTCACAACGGCGCGGTGCCCAGCCCGACCTATACGCTGGTTGAGCGCTACCCGTTGCCGGGGGGCGACGTCTATCACCTTGACCTGTACCGGCTGGAGCATCCCGACGAACTGGAAATGACCGGGCTGCGCGATATGCTGGACGGGTCGTCCACGTTGCTCGTGGAATGGCCGGAGCGGGGCGCGGGGCGGATGCCGGCGCCGGATTTTCGGGTTGATATTCGCTGCCTGGGCGATGATTCGGATCAAGGCCGCCAAGTGCGGGTTCACGCAACCGATGGCGCGGCGCAACTGCCGCAACCAGACAAAAAAAAATGATGAACCCAAGCCGCCTGCTGCCGGTCGCGCTGTTGCTCAGCCTCGGCTTCGGCCTTCAGGGCTGCGGCGGCCCGCCATCGGCCAAGCCGGTCGCGGGCCATTCGGCGAGCATCAAGGATATTCGCATGTGGCACGCCCCGGAGCGTTCGCGGATCGTTTTCGACATGGACCGGCGGGCCGATTTTGATGCGTTCAAACTGGAAAGTCCCGGCCGGGTGGTGATTGACCTCGCCGGTGTGCGGATCAACAGCGCGATTCCGGCGGCTGAAACCACCGGGCAGTTTATCCGCCGCATCCGGCGCGGCACCCCGGAAAAAAATATCACGCGCCTGGTGTTCGATCTGGCGCAGCCGGTGCGCTATTTTATTCAGATGCTGAAACCCGGCGGCCGCTATCAATACCGTCTGGTGGTGGACTTCTATCACAGAGACGCCGTGGTGGAAGCGGACAAGCCGGCGCCGACACCGACCCTGACCCCGCCCCCGCGCAAACCCAAATCCGAACTGCTGATCCTCGTTGACCCCGGACACGGCGGCGAGGACCCGGGTGCTCTGGGGCGGCGCACCTACGAGAAAAACGTGGTGCTGCAAATCGCCAAAAAACTAAAAGTTCGCATCAATAAACAACCCGGCCTGCGCGCCGAACTGACGCGCACCGGCGACTACTACATTTCCCTTCGCAAGCGCACGCGCATCGCCCGCCGCCGCCAGGCGGACCTGTTCGTTTCGATTCACGCAGACGCCTTCAAGAATAAATCCGCCCGCGGCGCGTCTGTGTACGCGTTGTCCCAGCGCGGTGCGTCCTCGGAGACCGCCAAGTGGCTGGCCAACAAGGAAAACTCGGCGGACCTGGTGGGCGGCGTCAGCCTCGCCGACAAGGACAACCTGCTGGCCGGGGTGCTGCTGGACTTGTCCATGACCAAAACCGTCAGCGAGTCCATCAGTTTCGGGCGCGACGTGCTGGCGGAGTTGAAAAAAATCGGCCGGGTGCACAGCAAGCGCGTGGAGCAGGCCGGTTTCGTGGTGCTGAAATCGCCGGACATACCGTCCATCCTCGTGGAAACCGCGTACATCACCAACCCCGGTGAAGAAAAACTGCTGATGAGTTCCGCGCATCAAGGCCGCATCGCGGCGGCCATCGTCGCCGGCATCAAACGCTACCTGGTCAAGAGCGGGAGTCGTTATGTCGTCCGCTAAGTCGTCCGCTGAATCGTCTGCTGAGTTTCCCGCTGCTCCCGCCGAACAGCGCGCCGCCATCGTCCAGTTGGACGACCGGCTCATCAACCAGATCGCCGCCGGTGAAGTCATCGAACGCCCGGCGTCTTTGTTGAAGGAGTTGCTGGAAAACAGCGTTGACGCCGGCGCCACGCAGATTCAGGTGCACGCCGAACGCGGCGGCCTCAAGCAGATCAAGGTGCGCGACAACGGCATCGGCATCCCCGAAGCCCAGGCGCGGCTCGCGCTGTCCCGCCACGCCACCAGCAAACTGACGCGCTTCGACGACCTGTTCAACGTCAGCACCCTCGGTTTTCGCGGCGAGGCGCTGCCCAGCATCGCCGCGGTGTCGCGGCTGAGCTTGAGCTCCCGGGTCGCGGAGGCGGAGGCGGCGTTGGGGTCAGGGTCAGGGTCGGGCTTTCAAGTAACCTGCCACGGCGGGGTGGATATTTCCGCCGCCAAGCCCGTGCCCCATCCGCCCGGCACCACGGTGGAGACCACCGACCTGTTTTACAACACCCCGGCGCGGCGCAAGTTTCTGCGCACCGAGAAGACCGAGTTGAAACACCTCGACGACGTCATCCGCCGCATCGCCCTCAGCCGCTTTGACCTGGACATCAGTTTTGTGCACGACGGCAAGGAAGTGTTTCGCGCCGCACCGGCGCGCACCCCGGCGGAGCGTTCAAACCGCATCGCGAGCATCTGCGGCAAACCGTTCGCCGGGCACAGCATCTATTTTGAAGATGAAGTTGAAATCATGGAACTGAACGGCTGGATGGGATTGCCGACCTTTTCCCGCAGCCAGCGGGACTTGCAGTATTTCTTTGTCAACCGGCGCGCGGTGCGCGACAACCTCATCGCCCACGCGGTGCGGCGCGCTTACGACGACGTTTTGTACCACGGCCGCCATCCGGCGTTCGTATTGTTTTTTCAGATCCAACCCAGCCTCGTGGACGTCAACGTGCATCCCGCCAAAAGCGAAGTGCGGTTCCGCGACAGCCGCGCGGTTCACGACTACATCTACCGCACCCTGCACCGGGTCATTGCCGGCCTGAGCCCGGAGGAGGGCGGGGTCACCCTGCCGACCCCAGACGCGGCCCATCAGTTGCGCGCCGCCGGAAACCGGCAGGGCGGGTTCGGCACCACGGCGGCGCAGCGCAATCTTCGCATGCTGGTGGCCGAGCAAATGGAAAACTACCAGGCGCTTCATCCGTCCGGCGATGGCGCGGCGGGTGCCGGTGGTGTCGGTGGTGCCGAGGCGGGTGCGCCTGCGGACGATGATGCGTTCGCCTCGGATGTGCCGCCCCTGGGCTACGCGCTCGCGCAGTTGAAGGGAATATACATTCTCGCCGAAAACAAAGACGGGTTGATCATGGTGGACATGCACGCCGCCCACGAGCGCATTACCTACGAAACCCTCAAGCGGCAGGCCGACGCCAAAGCCACCGCCAGCCAGCCGCTGCTGGTGCCCATCAGCATCATCGTCAGCCGCTCCGAAGCCGAAGCCGCGGAACAATTTTGCGGCGTGTTCGCTTCCCTCGGATTTGACCTCGACCGCATCGGCGACGAACAACTGGTGGTGCGGGCCGTGCCGGAGTTGCTGGTCAGGGCCGACATCGAGACGCTGGTGCGCGACGTGTTGTCGGATTTGCTGGAGCACGGCCGTTCGGATCGCATCACCAACGCCCAGCATGAAATCCTCTCCAGCGTCGCCTGCCACGGCTCGGTGCGCGCCAACCGCAAACTGACCCACGCCGAAATGAACGCCCTGCTGCGGCAGATGGAACAGGTGGAACGCTCAGGCCAGTGCAATCACGGCCGCCCCACCTGGATGAGCGTGTCGCTGCCGGAGATAGACAAGTGGTTTATGCGCGGGCGGTAAGGCGAGGCGCGTGATGCGCTTTTGCGGGGGCGCGTGACGCGCGTTTGCGGGGGGATGCCCCCCGCACCCCCCTTTGCGGCGCGGGGAAACTCCTGTTTCCGGCGCCGCGCGCACATCCTTGTGCGCGACAGTCCGGCTAGCGCCGGAAGGGTTTGAACGGCGGGCTGGAACTTTGTGCGCGAGCAGGGACAGGTCGCGACCTGTCCCTACGCCGAACCAAATTCAACTGGATACCCGCATGCGCGGGTATGACACCGAGGGAGATTTGCACTTTCGCGGGTATGACACCGAGGAACGTGGCAACAACTCTGCCGTCATTCCCGAGCGTTAGTGTCCGTTGCCGCGCAAGCGGCTTACGGACACTTGCGTACTCGGGAATCCAGCGCCACACGACCCACCACCGGTTTAGTTCCTGGATTCCCGAATAGCGATGAAAAATATGGTCGCTACCGCTCCCTATTTTTCTATCGTTCGGGAATGACGGCAGAGGTGAGGCGGGAATTGTATGGGTTCACTAATTCACTGATACATAGGACAGGTCGCGACCTGTCCCTACGCCGAACCAAATTCAACTGGATACCCGCAT
This sequence comes from Candidatus Poriferihabitaceae bacterium, assembly GCA_965212085.1. Lineage (GTDB taxonomy): Bacteria > Pseudomonadota > Gammaproteobacteria > Arenicellales > Poriferihabitantaceae > JAHRAW01. The sequence goes on from OZ243042.1 coordinate 1,662,762, forward strand.
GCGCGGGTATGACACCGAGGGAGATTTGCACTTTCGCGGGTATGACACCGAGGAACGTGGCAACAACTCTGTCGTCATTCCCGAGCGTTAGTGTCCGTTGCCGCGCAAGCGGCTTACGGACACTTGCGTACTCGGGAATCCAGCGCCACACGACCCACCACCGGTTTAGTTCCTGGATTCCCGAATAGCGATGAAAAATATGGTCGCTACCGCTCCCTATTTTTCTATCGTTCGGGAATGACGGCAGAGGTGAGGCGGGAATTGTATGGGTTCACTAATTCACTGATACATAGGACAGGTCGCGACCTGTCCCTACGCCGAACCAAATTCAACTGGATACCCGCATGCGCGGGTATGACACCGAGGGAGATTTGCACTTTCGCGGGTATGACACCGAGGAACGTGGCAACAACTCCGTCGTCATTCCTGTATAGGTTCACTAATTCGCTGACAAGAATCGTTCATTTGTTTGGGGGTTTTAGCGTTGATGCCCCGGCCCGGTCTGCTGCTCCAACTCCGCCAGCTGCTGCGGCGTGTTGACGTTGACGAACATGGATTGCGCGTCGGAGAAATCCACCGTGGCGAAGGCGTGTTGCGCGTGCCAGCGGTCAATTTTGCGTTCGCCGCTTTGTAGAAAATTTATCAGGCTGCCGGCGAGGTCGCGGTGGATGAGGGAGTACACCGGCTGCGCCCGTTGGCCGTCGTGGGCGACCGCGAGGCGGGCGGTTTGGTTTTTCGCGGCGTCGAACATTCGAGCGGCGTAGTCGTTGCACACAAAGGGGCCGTCGCAGGGGATGGTCAACAGCCACGGGTGTCCGGCTTCGAGGAGGGCGGCGTGCATTCCGGCGAGGGGGCCTTGATGATCGGCGAGTTGGTCTTCGACGACTTTGTGGCCCAGTTTCCGGTAGCGTTCCAGGTTGCGGTTGGCGTTGATCATCAACTCCGCCACCTGGGGTTCCAGGGCCGCGCAAATTTGCGCCGCCAGCGGCGTGCCTTGAAAACAAATCAATCCCTTGTCGGCGCCGCCCATGCGGGTTGCCCGGCCACCGGCCAACACTACGGCGCTCAGGCCTTCCTCAGCGCGAGACATTCCCGGTGCCTTGCTCTTTCGCTCCTTTTCCGGCCCCGCCCTCTTTGGCCAGCGGCGTGACGTTGTCGGGAAGCGGCGGGGTGCGGGACTGGCTCAGTTTTCCCCGGTCGAGAACCACGCGGCGGTCAATGAGTTCGTTGAAAACTTCGTGGTTGTGGCTCGCGATCACGAGCGCGGCGCGGGCGTTTTTGAGGCGTTTCAGCAGCGCCACGGTGCGCGCCCGCGCTTCCCGGTCCATGTTGGCGATGGGTTCGTCCAGCAGCAGAACCCGCGACTGCCGCAACCACGCCCGGGCCAGCGACACCCGCTGCTTCTCGCCGCCGGACAGGGTTTTGGCGCGGGCGTCGGCGATGCTATCGAGTTGCGCCCATTCCAGCGCCCGGCGAATTTTCCGGCTGCGCTGGGATTTGGGCATGGTGCGGGGCAGCGCCAGTGCCAGGTTGCGTGTTACGTCGCCGTCGAACAGGTACGGCTGCTGGTGCAGGTACATCACTTGTTGCTGCAACTGCTTGCGGCATTTTGACCACGGCACGTCACCATCGCCGCCGCCGAAATCAACCATGCAGTGGGCGGGCTTTTCAAGGCCGGCGAGTATTTTCAGGAGCGTGGTTTTGCCCGAACCGTTTTCGCCGGACAGCAGGAGCGCGGCGCCGCCTTCGAGGGTTAGCGACGGGCCGTCGAGCAAATGCCGCCGGTGAAAAAACTTGTGAATATCGCGGTAACGGATTTCGATGCCGGCGTTCATGCCGAAAGCTTCCCACGTCCCTGAAAATACTGCAACGACAGATTGAGGATGAAGGCCATGATCAGCAGCACGATGCCCAGCGCGATGCCCTGGGCGAAATTGCCCTTGCTGGTTTCGAGGGCGATGGCGGTGGGAATGTTGCGGGTGTGGTGCAGGATGTTGCCACCCACCATCATGGACGCGCCGACTTCGGCGATGATGCGCCCGAACCCCGCGAGAATCGCCGCCAGCAATCCGAACCGCACCTCGCCGACCACCATCACGAAGGCGCGGAACGGGGAAATTCCCAGGGTCCGCGCGGTCTCCCAGGCGCGTTGATCGGCGGCCTGAAACGCGGCGTGGCTCATGGAAACCAGAATCGGAAACGACAGCATAATTTGCGCGATGATCATCGCCGACTGGGTGAACAACAGCCGCCAGTCTCCGAGGGGCCCCTGCCGGGACAGCAGCAGGTACACGGTCAACCCGATCACCACCGCCGGCAGGGACAGCAGGGTGTTGAACAGGGAAATCAAAATCCGGCGGCCCGGAAACTCAAGATGCGCGAGCAGAAACGCGGTGAGCAGGGCGGGGGGGATGGCGATGGCGATGGCGCTCAGCGAGACGCGAAAGGAGATGCCGATGATTTCCCACAGTTCGGCGTCCCAACGCAGCAACAGCGCCAGGGCCTGAACGGTGGCGTCGCCGAGGGATTCCACCGGTCAGTGGTTGCCGGCTTCGGTGGCCGGGTTGTAAGCGGGCCTGAACAGCCGCGTGCCGCGAACCGCGTACGCGCCGATGGCGGCCTGGCCTTTGGCGGAGGTGAGCCAGGCGATGAACGCCATCGCGCCCTTGATGTTGGTGGGGTGGCGCTGGGGATTGACCGCCATCACGCCGTAGGGATTGTGCAGGGATCCATTGCCCTGATCAACCTGAGCACCCTGATAGAGCAATGCCAGCGAAGTTTTTTCCTTGAGGAAAGTCCAGGTCGCGCGGTCGATCAACAGGTATCCCTGCAACTCATCGGCGATCTGCAAACTCTTGCCCATTCCCTGCCCGACTTCAAGACGCCATGGCCCAAAGCGGCTGACCCCGGCGCCCTTCCAGAGGCTGAGCTCTTTTTTGTGGGTGCCGGAATCGTCGCCACGGGAAATGAACGTGCTCGCGCTTTGCCGCAGCCTGCGAAAGGCGTCCGTGGCCGAGGCCGCCGCGCGCAAACCGGCCGGATCGTTTTTCGGCCCGGCCAGCACGAAGTCGTTGGCCATCACTTGTTTCCGGTGGACGCCGTGGCCGAGTTCCATAAAACGCTTCTCGCTCTGCGGGGCGTGCACCAGCAGCACGTCCACGTCGCCGCTTTCCCCCAGCCGCAACGCTTTGCCGGTGCCCACGGAAATTACCCGCACCGCGTAACCGCTGTCCCGCTCAAACTGCGGCAGCAGTTGATCCAGCAGGCCGGAGTTATCGGTGCTGGTGGTGGTGGCCAGCCGCACCGCGCGGTTTTCGGCGGCGGGTTTTTCGTCCTGGGCGGACGCGCCGCTTGCCGGCATGCCCGCGAGCGCGATCAGGGCAATCAGGGCGGTCGGGGCGATCCTCCACAGGAGGTTTTTTGGGGGAATAATTGATTTCATAGCGGGTTGCGGCGGCGGCTACGGGGCGGCTACGGATTATCCGCCCGTTTGGCGGTTCCGGCAATTTGCAATTTGATGAGAACTGGGGTATAACCCGGTTGTGATTGAATTTAACAAGGATGCAGTATCAAAGGATGCCCGGCAGGCAGGCGTGTTAATGGTGGCGGCCGGCTTTATCGGCTTTTTCATCAATGACTCCGGGGCGGTGCCCGCCGGAGAGTTGGGATTGATCGTTTTCGCACTGCTGGTATGGGTGTTCGGCGTCATCCGCCGTAAATCGCCGGATAAACCATCAGGTAATTCGTGAAGGAGGTAATCGAAATGCACTATTATTTCTATATCGCAATCGCCCTTGTGGTCATCGTCATGGGTGGCGCATGCCTTTTCGTCGATGACATCAACAGATTCCTCGCGGACAAATTCCCCGAGGACGCAGATAAATCCTAATCCCCGCCGGCCCGCAAAACCGGCACCACCGGCACCACCGGCATCATCCGGTATTCCGCATCCCCGCGGCAATACCGTTGATGGCGATCAGCAGGGCATCCTCGACTTCCCCCGGCGCGTCGTTGCGCACCCTTGAGAGCAGTTCCACCTGCAGGATATTGAGCGGGATCACGTAAGTATTCCTGACGTCCACCGAACGCCGCACCACCGGTTCGTTCTCCAGCGGAATGCGGTGCCCGGTAACTTCCAGCACCAGGGCCACGGTCTGCCGGTATTTCTCCCGCAGCAGGTCGCCCAGGGGTTTGAAGCGCGCCGTCACCAGCCGCTCGTCGTAAATGGCGGAGACGTTGGGGTTGGCCTTGGAAAACACCATTTCGATGGAGTCCAGGGTCGCCTTGAAAAAAGGCCAGTTGCGCTGCATCTCGCCCAGCACCTCGCGGTCGCCGCGCTCCCCGGCTTTTTGCAGCGCGTTGCCCACCCCCAGCCACGCCGGCAGCATCAGCCGCGTCTGGGTCCAGGCGAAGATCCATGGAATGGCGCGCAGGTAGCGGATGGCATCGCGCATGTCGCTGACCTGGCGGCGGTGCGCCGGGCGGCTGCCGATTTTCAGTTTGCCGAGTTCCTGCTGGGGCGTGGCCAGGCGAAAGTACGCGGCGAAATCGTCGTGTTCCCGAACCACGCCGTGAAATTCCCCAAGGGCGTCTTTGGACAACCGGGAAATCTGTTCGCGCCAGGCATCGCAGGGCGTCGGCGGCGGGGTCAGGGTGGCTTCCAGCACCGCGCCGATGTATCCCTGCAAGGTTTCCTCGGCCATGCCGGGCAGGCCGTACTTGGCCTGAATCACTTCTCCCTGTTCGGTAACGCGCATTGAGCAGTTGACCGACCCCGGCGGTTGCGCGCGGATCGCCTCGCGGGCCGGGCCGCCGCCGCGCGCCACGGTGCCGCCACGGCCGTGGAACAGGGTCAGGTCAACGCCGTGTTTGGCGAAGGTCTCCACCAGTTGCGCCTGGGCCTGGTACAAGCCCCAGGCCGCCGACAGTATGCCCGCGTCCTTGGCCGAATCGGAATAGCCGATCATGACCTCCTGGCGGCCGCCGATGTGCGCCTTGTACCAGTCAATGCTGAACAATTTGTCCATACACGCGGCGGCCCCCTCCAGGGCCTCCAGCCGCTCAAACAACGGCACCACCCGCAATGGCCGGCGCACCCGACATTCCTTCTGCAGCAACGCCACCGCCAGCACGTCGGACGGCTTTGAGGCCATGGAAATTACATATGCGCCGAACGATTCCGGGTTCTCCGCCGCCAGCATGCGAAACGTCGCCAGCACCTCGGCGACTTCGGCACCGTCGCCGTTTTCAGCGGAAGTAATGTCCCCCGGTCCGGGAAAGGTCGAAGTGATCAACGGCCGCTTGCTGTTCAGTTCCGCAACCAGGAATTCCCGGCGGCGCTCCTCGTCCCATTCGGCGTAACCGCCGAGGCCGAGGTAGCGGGTGATGGCGTCTATGGCGTCGGTGTGGCGGCTGGCCTCCTGGCGGACGTCTAGTTGCAACAGGGTCAGCCCGAAGGCGTCCAGCCGGCGCAGGATGTCGGTCAGCCGCCCTTCGGCGATCATTTGGTCGCCGCATTCGGTCAGCGAGTCGTAGCAGAGCATCAACGGTTCGCGCAGCTGGCGGGTGCGGCGGTAGATGTTGGCGCGCGCCGACTTCGGCTCCGGTTTTTTGCCGTCGAACAAGCGCGAGTAATGCCGCAGCGTGGCGTTCAGTTTGCGGATGACCTTCTCCAGCAACGCCCGGTACGGTTCGGCGACGCTCACCCCCACCGCGCGCCGCAGGGCCGGGCTGCAGCGGCGCATGGACAGATCCCGGCGCAGTTGGTCAATGTCGTTCAAGAACATCTGCGCCGCTTTGAGTTTGTTGAGCAGGCATACCTGGCGGGTAACTTCCGGCGTAGTGTTGGGGTTGCCGTCGCGGTCGCCCCCGGTCCACGAACCGAAGCGAATGGGCACCGCGTCCAGCGGCAGGCGCTTGCCGGTGTGGTGCAGCAGCGCGTCATCCAGTTCCCGGGCGACCTTCGGCACCACGTCCCACAACGAATGTTCCACCGTCACCAGGCTGGTCTTGGCCTCATCCACCGGCGTTGGCCGGCGGCGGCGGATTTCATCGGTGGCCCACACTTCGGCGATGGCGCGGTGCAATGCCCGGCGGATTTGCGCGCGCTCGGTTGCGGACAGGTCGTGGCGGTCCTGCTCGGCCAGCAGGTGGGCGATGCGCAGAAACTTCGAAGAGACGCTGCGGCGCATCACTTCGGTGGGGTGGGCGGTCAGCACCAGGTTGATGGACAGCCGCGCGGTATGCCGGTACAGGGTTTCGGCGTCCACCTTGCGGTCAAGGAGTTTTTGCAACTCGGCGCCGACGAAGCCGCCGGGGTGGGCGGGCGCCGGTTTCGCCGCATCCGCCGGATCGTTGTGAGCGGCGTGGCCGGTATGGTCTGCATGATCCGCATGACCGGCCCACTCGGTTTGCGCCAGTTGCCGGCGCTGGCGGATTTGATGGTGCTGCTCGGCGATGTTGGCGAGGTTGAGGAACAACGTGAAAGCGCGCGCAAGGTTGAGCAACTCCGGGGCCGGCAGGCCGGACAGTTTAGCAATCAGGCGGCGCGTGGCGGCGGTTTCCCCGAGGCGCGCCTGCTTGGCAATGGTGCGCACCTCTTCCACCAACTCAAACAAAGCGCTGCCGTGCCGCCGGGCGATGGTCTCGCCGAGCAAATCCCCCAGCAACCGAACATCCCGGCGCAACGGCTCGTTTTCGGCGGCGTCAAAGCCGATGGCCTCAATCTTTTCGGTGGCGGGCGGTTGGTTCATCGGTTCAGATGAGTACAGAAGCGCGAAACATCCGGCGTATTTTATACGAGCCGGGCGGTGCGCGTGACGCGCATTGTGGGGGGGAGAGCCCCCCACGCCCCCCTGTGCGGCGCGGGAAAACATCCTGTTTTCAGCGCCGCTGCGCACATCCCTGTGCGCGATGGCCGGCTATCGCCGGGCCGAAAAAGCGGATGCCCGATACGATGAAACAAACGGTCGCTAACGCTCCCTATTTTTCTATCGTTCGGGAATGACGGCAAAGGCGTAAGGGAGGGCAAAGGAAGCGCAAAAAAACGACCAAGCCTCATCGTTTCCCTTGCCCGTCTTTACACCTCTGCGGCCGTCCAACCGGCGGCGTAGCCGCTGACTTCGGCGCGCGCACGGACGCGCGCGGCGGCGCTGGAAACAGGATGTTTCCCCGCGCCGCAAGGGGGGTCTGCGGGGGGTCTCCCCCCGCAAATGCGCGTCACGCGCACCGAACCCCCAAACCGCCGACCTACGCCCCACACCCCCGCCCCACACCCCGAAACCTCGCACCCCGAAACCCCGCGTCAAAACCGCAACACTCCGCCGTTTCCACTGCCCGTCCTTACGCCGCTGTGCCGTCCAACCGGCGGCGATAGCCGCTAACTTCGGCGCGCGCACGGACGCGCGCGGCGGCGCTGGAAACAGGAGTTTCCCCGCGCCGCAAGGGGGGTCTGCGGGGGGTCTCCCCCCGCAAATGCGCGTCACGCGCACCCAACCCCGCCATATTCCGCCCCTTTTTGGGGGTGTTATTTTCCCGGATTTTGGTATAATCCGCCCCGCCTTGGCATATAATCCCGAAAATAACACCCAAACCCCAACCCCAACACCCGGAGTTAACCCAATGATTGCCTCTTCATCGCCCACACTCAAAAACGCCCAAAAACCGCATAAAACCACGCTTTTAGGCGTCTCATCGGCCATTCCTGCCCCCCCCCCCCCCAGCACAAATCAGGGGCACGGCCATGACTGCCGGGAGCGCCATTGCGCCACGCCCGCAGGCCGTTGCGCCTAGCCCAAAGGGCGCCTATCCGGGACAACCCACACCATCCGCACCATCCGCCGGCTTACCCCACCGCCGCCGGCCGCTGCCCTCGCTCACCCTGGGGAACAAGGCCGCCGCCCTCGCCCTGACCCTCCTCGCCCTCACCTTCATCCCCGCCCCCCACGCCGCAGCCCAGCAGATCCTCCCGTCCTTCGGCGGCGCCACCATCGCCGACCAGACCTATATCCAGCGCGTAACCGTCGTCAACCTGACCCTGCCGGCGGCCACCAGCGGCACCCCTCCGCTGGCCTACACTCTTGAAAGAGTGGGGGGTGGGGCCTTGCCAATCGGGCTGACGTTTGACTCAGCCCCGGACGCACGGGTCCTGTCCGGCACACCCAGCGGGACAAGCGACTCTACCTACGCCTACATCGTAACCAGGACTCTTGGTGGCGCCACCGACACCATCACGTTTCGCATCACCGTAAACTCCACGTTCATTTTTGAATCAACTGCCCGTATTATTCGCCAAACCTATACCGCCGGCACCCCCGTCTCTTTTACCCTGCCGGCGGCCACCGGCGGCACCCCCCCGCTGACCTACCAACTGACCGGAGCGGGCGGCAACCTGCCGGCTGGACTGGCGTTTGACACTACCACCCACATCCTGAGCGGCACCCCGACCACGGCAGCGCCCCAGGCCCTCCATACCTACGTCGTAACGGACAGCAGCAGCCTTTCCGGTAGTGGGCCGAACGTGGTGATTACCATCAGTGAAGCGCAACCGCCCACCTTTGGCACCGCCATCGCCCCCCAGACCTACCCCATCAGCAACGCCGTCAACGTCACCCTGCCCGCCGCCAACGACGGCTATGGCGCACTCACCTACGCCATCAACCCGACCCCGCCCCTGCCAGACGGCCTGACCTTCACCGCCGCCACCCGCGTTTTGAACGGCACCCCCACCGCCGCCCAGGCCGCAATGACCTACACCTACACCGCCACCGACAGCGACCCCGCCGGCGCCAACAGCGTGCCACTGACTTTCACCATCGCCATCACCGATGATCCGCCGGTTATCGTCTTCGCCGGCGGCCCAAGCATGACTGTGGACGAAGGCGCGATGGTCACCCTCGACGGTAGCGGCAGCAGCGACCCGGAAGGCCAGGCCCTGACCTACGAGTGGGAGCACACCCTCACCGACGGCGCACCGCCGGATCCAGAGATCATGGACACCGACGCCGTCCCCGCCACCTTCACCTTCACCACCCCGGATGAGCGCACCACCCTGGAATTCACCCTCACCGTAACCGACGCAACCGGGCAACTCAGGATGGCCAGGCTTACCGTCCAGGTAGGCCGCAACACTTCCGAACGCGCTTTGGAAAAAACCCTCGCGGCGTTCGGGCGCGCCTTTGCCACCGGCACGGTAGGCGTATTTGAAGACTACCTTTCCGGTTCCGGGGCTTCGGCAAACACCAGCCACTTCACAATAGGCGGCCACAAGTTTGAGTTAGCGACCAACACCCCCGCCCAAACCCTGGATTCCCGAGTCGCAAGTGTCCGTAAGCCGCTAACGCGGCAACGGACACTAACGCTCGAGAATGACGGTAGCGTTGCTAACACGCTCTCGGCGTCATACCCACAAAAATACAAATCACCCTCGGTGTCATTCCCGAACGATAGAAAAACAGGGAGCGATAGCGACCATGTTTTTCATCGTATCGGGAATCCAGCGAACACCACCACAATGTCCGCCAAAGACTTGTTGATGAAAAGCGCGTTCCACTTCAACCTCAATGACGACGGCACAGGCACCTCCGGCTGGAGCCTCTGGGCACGCGCCACCACCACCAACTTCGACGGCAAACCCGAAGACGACTTCGACCTGGACGGAGACGTAACCTCAGCCTACCTCGGTATGGACTACCAAACCCCCACCGGCACCCGCCTCGGCCTCGCCATCTCCGAAACCAGCGGTGACGTGGACTACGACGACGCCACCGACGAAGCCCAAGGCGATTTGGAAGCCGACCTCACCAGCATCCTCCCCTACATCCAGTGGCAAGCAAATGACACCACCACCGCCTGGGCCATGCTCGGCTACGGCGAAGGAGACGCCGAACTGTCCACAGACGACGAAGCGGAAACCACCGAAGTAGATATTGATATGCAGATGATCGCCCTCGGCATCTCCGGCGACCTGACCACTTACAAACGCAGCGAATGGTCATGGAAAGCCAGTGCCTTTGCCGTGGAACTGGAATCCGAAGCCGACGAGGCAACCGACCTGCCGGCGGTAGATGCAAATGCCCAACGCCTGCGCGCCGCCATACAAGGCCGCGTTCCCGGCCAAGCATCCACCACCGGCGCACAATTCACCCCGAACTGGGAACTCGGCTTACGCTGGGATGACGGCGACGCCGAACAAGGCGGCGGCGCGGATGTGGGATTGGGCTTCAACTACACCAACCCGGTGAATGGTTTGAGCGTACAGGGGAAAACCACTTTCCTGGTGGCGCATGAAGCGGAGGACTACGAAGAATGGGAAGCCAGTTTGCAGGCGCGGCTGGATTCGGGAGTGCAAGGCCGTGGAATTACCTTCACCCTGGAACCGGGTTGGACAGCAGACGGTCGTAGTCAAAAGATGGGAATGGACTTCTCCAACGCCCTCGGCAAATGGAGTAAACGCGGCTTGCGCTTGGAATTGACCGGTGAACGCACCGAGCAAGACGACAACGACATCGGTCATAACATCCGCCTGACCGGTTCGTTGCGTTTCTAAATTGGATTGGCATGGACAGGTCGCGACCTGTCCCTACGCCACCGCTTGGCCGGCGGACACTGCCGGTGTGGCACTGGATTCCCGAGAGCGCCAAGTGTCCGTAAGCCGCAAACAACGCGGCAACGGACACTAACGCTCGAGAATGACGACAGGGTTGTTGCCACGTTCTCGGTGTCATATCCGCAAAGTGCAAATTGCCTTCGGTGTCATCCCCGCGAAAAAACAAATCACCCTCGGTGTCATTCCCGAACGATAGAAAAATAGGGAGCGCCAGCGACCATATTTTTCATCGTATCGGGAATCCAGGGACTAAACCGCCGGTGGTTCGTGTGGCGCTGGATTCCCGAGTACGCAAGTGTCCGTAAGCCGCTAACGCGGCAACGGACACTAACGCTCGAGAATGACGACAGGGTTGTTGCCACGTTCTCGGTGTCATACCCGCAAAAGCGCAAATCTTCCTCGCCGTCATCCCCGCGAAAAAACAAATCACCCTCGCCGTCATTCCCGAACGATAGAAAAATAGGGAGCGATAGCGACCATATTTTTCATCGTATCGGGAATCCAGGGACTAAACCGCCGGTGGTTCGTGTGGCACTGGATTCCCGAGTACGCAAGTGTCCGTAAGCCGCTACGCGGCAACGGACACTAACGCTCGGGAATGACGGCAGCGTTGTTGCCGCGCCCTCGGTGTCATTCCTGTAGAAGTTCACTATTTCACTGACAGAATAGCCTGACCAATCCCAACCCAAGAGGTACGACCCATGAGAGACAATACCCGAGACAAAACCCTGCAGCGCAACTATTTGAGCAAATGGCGGTTCCTGATCCAGGAATACGAGCAGGTCAAGGCCGGACGCCATCCGAAGCTCCGCTTCGTCAGCGACTTCTACCGCTTCCACCACACCAACCGGCAAACCTTCTTGAAGTATTATCACCGCGCCTCCCAGAGCGGCGATATCAGCGCCGTGTTGCCACAAAAGCGCGGCCCGAGGTGGCGGGCGCGGCGCCCGGACCTCGAGCAGGCGATCCTGGCGCACCGGCAAAATGGCGTCAACCGCTATGAGATCTACACCCTGCTGTTGCCGGAGTTCAAGGAATTGACGCCCTCGCCGAGTACGATTTATCGTATCCTTAAGCGCTATGGCGTCAATCGTATGAGTGTACCGATGAAGCAGAACAAACGGCGTATTATCAAGCATAAAGCCGGGGAACTGGGGCATATTGACTGCCATTGCTTGAGCCGCGACCTGATTGTTTCCGACCCCCGGCGGCGTTATTTGGTATGCGTGCTGGATGATTGCACGCGGGTTGCGTGGGCGGAGGTGGTGGAAGACGTGAAGAGTCTGACGGTGATGTTTAGCACCTTGAAGATTCTGAATCTGTTGAACCTCAAATACCGCATACAGTTCGCCGAGATGTTGAGCGACAATGGTTCGGAGTTTGCTTCAAGGCGCGTGCCGGAGCGGCATCCGTTTGAGCGCATGCTGCAGGAGTTGGGCATCCGTCATCGCTATACGCGCCCGTACCGGCCGCAGACCAATGGCAAGGTGGAGCGTTTCTGGCGGACGCTGAACGAGGATTTGATTGAGGGGACGACGTTTGAGACGGAGGCCGAGTTCAGGGACGAATTGGAGCAATACTTGCTCTACTACAACGAGTACAGACCGCACCAGGGCATCAACGCTAAAACCCCCAAACAAATGAATGATTCTTGTCAGCGAATTAGTGAACCTATACAATTCCCGCAAAGTACAAATCTCCCTCGGTGTCATCCCCGCGAAAAAACAAATCACCCTCGGTGTCATTCCCGAACGATAGAAAAATAGGGAGCGCCAGCGACCATATTTTTCATCGTATCGGGAATCCAGGGACTAAACCGCCGGTGGTTCGTGTGGCGCTGGATTCCCGAGTACGCAAGTGTCCGTAAGCCGCTAGCGCGGCAACGGACACTAACGCTCGAGAATGACGGCAGCGTTGTTGCCACGCTCTCGGTGTCATACCCGCAAAAGCGCAAATCTTCCTCGCCGTCATCCCCGCGAAAAAACAAATCACCCTCGCCGTCATTCCCGAACGATAGAAAAATAAGGAGCGCCAGCGACCATATTTTTCATCGTATCGGGCATCCGCTTTTTCGGCCCGGCGCCAGCCGGCCATCGCGCACAGGGATGTGCGCAGCGGCGCTGAAAACAGGATGTTTTCCCGCGCCGCACAGGGGGGCGTGGGGGGCTCTCCCCCCCACATGCGCGTCACGCGCAACCCGCCCCGCGCCCCCGCGCCCCGCGCCCTCGCGCCCCCGCCCTCGCCGCCATTCCCGAACGATAGAAAAAGAGCGCGTCAGCCGCTGACACCAAAGGCCGGGTTTGTGGCATAATCCATCGCACACAATCAATTTTGCGGATGTAATAATGAACTTTCTGATTTCCGATGCATGGGCGCAGAGCGGCTTTGGCGGTTCCGGCGGCCTGGTGGGCTTGCTGCCCATGGTGCTGATTTTTGTGATTTTCTATTTGTTGCTGATTCGCCCCCAGCAAAAGCGCGCCAAGCAACACAAGACCATGGTGGCGGAGCTGTCCAAGGGGGACGAGATCGTGACCAACGGCGGCGCGCTGGGAAAAATAACCTCGGTTGACGACAACTTCGTTACCGTGGAAATCGCCGACGGCGTGCGCATCAAGGTGCAGCGCATGGCGGTGGCGCAAATGATGCCCAAGGGGACGATCAAGTAGGGCGGAAAAGTTATCGTAGTTCAGGTGGCCATTCTCGATAACAGCAACCCCCAAACCAGCATTGGTGGATACTTGGGAGAGCAGCTGGACGAAGGTGCGGAGATTTTTCGCATTGTCTCGGCTTATTTCACGGTGTATGCCTATGAAATGTTGCGAGATGGATTGGGTAACGCTGGCGCGGTACGGTTTTTATACGGTGACCCTGGTTCGGTGGAAGAAGTCAATCCCAATGCAAATGAAAGCAAGAATTTTAAACTGACCGAGCAGGGACTTTCGCCGAAAAGATTGCTTCAACAAAGACGCCTCGCCAAGGACTGTGAGAAGTGGATAGAAAAACAAGTTGCCGTCCGCACTATCAAACAGGCGAATTTCTTGCACGGCAAAATGTACCACCTTGAACGGACCGCTGGCGTAGACGTGGCAGTCGCCGGTAGCTCGAACTTTACGCGCCGCGGGCTCGGTTTTGATTCTGGTGCGAACTTGGAAATCAATTTACCCATCGCAGATGCTACAACTTGTGATGCGTTAAAACACTGGTTCGATGCTATCTGGAATGACAAACAACGAACCAGGGACGTCAAGGATGAGGTATTGGCTGCGTTACGACGGCTTGGTGCAAACCTCTCACCGGAGTTGGTCTACTACAAAACCTTGCTAGAGGTGTTCCGTGACCGGCTGGCTGCGCGCGAAGAAACTGACGGTAGACTGGATAAGTTGCATTTGCGGGACACACAAATATGGAATACATTATACCCATTTCAGCGAGACGGCGTGACCGGCATCATCAACCGCCTGAAGCGGTATAATGGCTGTATTCTCGCTGATAGTGTCGGGCTTGGTAAAACCTACACTGCGTTAGCTATCATCCGTTATTATGAGGCGCAAAATAAGCAGGTATTGGTATTATGTCCGAAGAAGCTCGGCGAAAATTGGAAACTTTACGCTGCACAATTTGGCCAGAAAGGCAACCCGTTCAAGCAGGATAATCTCCACTACACCGTCCTGTATCATACTGATTTATCAAGGGATTCAGGAGATTCCAACGGGATAGATTTGGCCCAATTTAACTGGGGCGCTTACGGTCTCGTGGTTATAGATGAATCCCACAATTTTCGCAACGAATCTCGCAGTGCATACGATGAACACGGCGACGTTATCCGCCGTAGCCGCTATGAGCGGTTGTTGGAAGAAGTCATCAAAGCGAATGGTGAAACCCGCGTATTAATGCTGTCGGCTACGCCCGTGAATACCTCTTTGGCCGATTTGCGCAACCAGCTCTATCTGATGACTGGCAAACGAGAAAATACCTTTCAGGAGACACTTGGTATAGATAATCTTCGCACCATGCTCGGTATCGCACAAAGGGATTTCAAGGAGTGGGAACAGAGCGCTGGTAAAAAGAACAAGCGCGATCTTTTTGCTAAACTTGGCGGTCATTTTTTTATGCTATTGGATGCCGTATCCATCGCCCGATCACGCCGCCACGTGGAAAAGTTCTACTCCGAGGTCGTGGAAAAAATCGGCGGCTTTCCCAAACGTGCCAAGCCAGAGAACAAAAACCCACCCACAGACACGCAAGCCGAGCTCTCCTACGAAACGCTGGATAGGGAGATTAGTAGCTTCAGGCTGTCCATTTATACCCCGGCTGCGTATGTCACCAGTAATCAGGCAAAACAGAAACTGGAAGAAGAGAAGCAGCAACGCAACTTCAATCAAGCCGACCGTGAACGCTGGTTAATCGGTATGATCCGCATAAATTTCCTGAAACGCTTAGAGAGTGCTGCGCCGTCATTAGCTCTGACTCTGGAGCGCACTATCAAAAAGATTGACCAATTGATGGGAAGAATCAAACAATATCAAGATAATCAATCATCCACCGATGAAGCGGATGAGGTGCCCGAGGACGATTTGGATGACGAGGATTTCACCGTCAATAAGGCCCGTAGGCCATTTCATTTCAAAGACTTGGATTTGCCGAGCTGGTTAAATGATCTGCGAAAAGATCGGGAAATTTTAGAGGGCGTCCGAGTCCGAGTCGCTGCAATTACTCCAGAACGCGACGGTAAGCTGGCTGCGTTGATGGCGCAATTGCGATACAAACTACAAAACCCGGAGGCCGACAAGGACGGGCGTATGAATCGTAAGGTGTTGGTGTTCACCGCTTTCAAGGACACGGCAGATTATCTGTACCGCGAACTGATGCCGGAGATTGAGGCTTTGGGTGTGGCGTGCTCAATGGTGGCGGGTGATGAAACAAAAACTACTTATGGCAAGAATAATTTTAACGATATTTTGACTAACTTTGCACCCATAGGACGCGGCCGCTTTGAGCGCGACGAGCTAGGCAAGCCCACCGTGGATGGGAAACCAGAGATCGATGTCTTGATCGCCACTGACTGCATCTCCGAGGGACAGAATCTGCAGGATTGCGATTTGGTAGTGAATTATGATATTCACTGGAATCCGGTACGCCTAATCCAACGCTTTGGCCGGATTGACCGCATTGGCAGTCGTAACCAGCAAGTACGCATGGTTAACTACTGGCCGACCGAAGAACTGGATGACTACCTAAATCTAAAAAACCGAGTAGAAGCGCGAATGGCATTGGTGGATGCCGCAGCTACTGGTGATGATCGTCTCGCCCCTGAAGGTGAAATACGCGACAACGCCCAACTGGAATTGAATTTTCGCGACGCCCAACTACGTCGCTTGCGTGAAGAAGTGCTCGACCTGGATGAACTTGACGATGGCGTGGCACTGAGCGATTTCTCATTAGACGACTTCTTGGCTCAACTGGAGGACTACTTACGGAAGAACCTAAAGGAATTGGAAAGTACACCACCGGGTGTGTACGCCGTTGCTCCCGTAGCGGAGCAAGGGGGGCAAGATAGTCTTTTTTCCGGTATTGCTACTCCAGGCGTGATTTTTTGCCTGCGTCAGAAAAATCCCCCCCAAGGCAAACAAAGCCCTAGTCCTTTGCAACCTCACTACCTGGTTTATGTGCGCGATAACGGCGATGTGCGCTACAATTACTTACACGCCAAACAAACATTAGAGCTATTCGCAGAGTTGGCACGTGGACGAGACAAACCGTTAATACCCTTGTGTGATGCTTTCGACCGTGAGACCAACGATGGACGGAACATGGAAAAATACGATAAATTGCTGGATAATGTTTTTCGCGCTGTCAGCGGACAATTTCGCCAACAAATGATGGAAGGCCTACGGAATCGCGATGGTGTTCTGCCCAGTTCGAACGAACAACCTCGTGATGCAGACGATTTTGAACTAGTAACCTGGTTGGTGGTTAAAAGCGACGAATCAAATGCTACCACTCAAGAAAAATAGACTACTCAACAGCCGTGCAATCCGAAACCAAACCAACTAAGAACAAAGTTTTCCAGTCTGTTAGTAATAATCTTTGGAAAGCTTTGCATAATTTTGAAGATGCACCTTTGTACGAAGGCGCGATTCAGCTACTAAGCGAATTCGGATTAACCAGCGACCGTACTATAGATATTGACGAGCATGGTGGTACGCTGGATTGCTTTTTGGATAATTTTCCATATATCAAGGAAAAATTAACCGATAGAGAATGTCATACTCTCAACAGACTCATACACGAAATTTTTTTCCTTTTCCAAATTACCGAAAAGGAAATACGATTGTCGCCATCCCGCGGAAAAGACGGTGGTATATTGGCTCAGTCCATAATTTTTGTAGTCGCAGATATACGCTATTCCCCCTACCTAACTCAAGGCGAATTGCAATCCATTATTCGGGCATTGAACAAGGTCGTTGCACATCCAGTAATTGGTATATTTCGGTATAAAAAGCGGATAGCGCTGGCAGCGGCAGCACATAGGAAACATAAGCTCCAGTCAGAAAAAAATGTTCTATTTGCTGCAGGTGTGACCATGGATGTTCGCCTTCAAAATCCACACTGGAGACACAAAAACTTCTTGACAAAATGGCAGAGAGTCATTACATCCGGACCTTCGGTAACTTTTGGGGATGTAATACGTCACTTGGTTAATGTCCCGGACAAATACCGCACAAATTGCCTGTGTAAACACAGCGATGCACCTGATATTCTTAGTGTCTATATTGAGGAGATAAGCCGTTGGTCACTTCTTTCTAAACGAGAGGAGCAAGATCTGGCGCAGAATATGCACCACGATCGCGAAGCTAGAGAGAAATTTATTTGTTCCAACTTAAGATTAGTAGTATGGGTAGCTAAAAAATATTCAGGAATTTCCAATCTTGACCTGTTGGATTTGATTCAAGAAGGCACCATAGGCCTGATGAAAGCCGTAAAAAGGTTTGACTGCGACCGTGGTTACAAGTTTTCGACTTACGCCACTTGGTGGATTCGTCAAGCGATTACCCGTTCTATTGCCAACCAGGCGCGCACCATTCGTATTCCAGTACATATGCTCGAAACCATCAACAAGATCAACCGCGTGTCCCGCCGGGCCTTGGAAGAGAAAGGACGCGAGGCATTGCCCGAGGAACTCGCAGAAAAAATGGAATTGCCCGAAGAAAAAGTGCGTACGGTATTGAAAATCGCCAAAGAACCGATTTCCATGGAAATCCCTATTGGCGACGACGAAGGCTCGCGTTTAGGCGATTTTATTGAGAATAAAAATATCGTAGCACCGAGTGATGCGTCCATTGATTCCGGGCTAATACGTGCGACCCATGAGCTATTAGACTCGCTCACTGAACGTGAAGCTAAAGTATTGCGGATGCGGTTCGGTATAAGGATGAACACCGAACACACATTGGCAGAAATCGGCGGACAGCTCGGTGTGACCCGCGAACGCATCCGGCAGATAGAGGCGAAAGCCCTGAGAAAACTACGCCATCCAAGGTGCTCTGGGCATCTACGAAGCTTTCTGTACAACGCCTGATGGAGAATTGCTGTTATACTCCTATGGCCAGACTGTACAAATGCATAAAAAATTGTGGTCCTGAAACTCTGGCTAAATTAGCTAAAACTATGAATAAACCCATAAAAACCTCCAATTTTGAGGATATTGCCTTGAAATTGTTGTTCTAACCCCGAAATTAGGTATAATTAACGAAACATATAAATTTACATATTTAACTAATTATCCGTGATTTTAGTATGACAGGCAACCCATATCGGCCCGGTGCCGCCCATGCTCCGCCCTACCTTGCTGGGCGCAGTAGCGAACGTCAGGAATTTTCCCGCATTTTGGGGCAAAGGCCAGTTTTGGAAAATTTGGTGCTGACTGGGGTTCGAGGTATCGGCAAGACCGTTCTTTTGCAGGACGCGCTCAGGAAAAACGCTATTGAAAGTGGCTGGATCTGGGTGGGTAGTGACATATCCGAAGCGGTCTCTGTCAGCGAGGATCATTTTGCACAACGTTTGCTAGCGGATATGCAAACCATTTCTGGCGATTGGCCATATTCAGTTCGCCAACGACAACGCCCCGGCTTTACTAGCGATATGGAATATGAAACAGTGGCCTTTGACTACCAGACCATGTCGACTTTGTTTGAACAAGAGCCGGGACTGACTTCTGACAAACTCAAGAAGATTTTGCTTGTCGCTTGGGATTTGCTACAAAAAAATATGCCAAAAAAAAAGGGAATTATCTTTGCTTGGGACGAGGCTCAGAATCTGGCAGACCGAAGTGCAGAGAAACAATATCCTCTTGCTACAATGCTTGATGTATTCAGTTCTTTACAAAGTCAAGGTATACCTTTCATGTTGGTGTTGGCTGGGTTACCTACCTTATTTCCCAAACTGGTTAGGTCGCGGACTTATGCGGAGCGGATGTTTCGAGTGATGACTTTAGATAACCTGAATAGTCAGGATGCTACTGAGGCAATTGCAAAACCATTAGAACATGATCCGGAGAGGGTGAAAAATTTCTTCAACAACAACAGTAACTCGATCGTATACATTACAAGGGGATACCCATATTTTCTTCAATTCTGGTGCCGGGAACTATATGACTATATTACCGGTAGCTCGTCGATTAATGACGGACATAGCACCGACATTATCGAGCGCATCACCCATAAATTGGACATAGATTTTTTTGAGGCTCGTTGGGCTAAATTAACCGATCGACAGAGAGATCTGCTCAGCGTCATTGCTCATCTTGAAAATAGCGACAAGGAATTCACCGTTCAGGAAATCACAGAGAAATCAAAGACAATCGGGCGTGCATTTAGTGGTAGCCACGTCAATCAAATACTTACTACGTTGTTTAATAAGGGAATGATATTCAAAAATCGCCATGGCAAATACATTCTTGCTGTACCGTTGTTGGACGAATACGTCCGTCGGCGTACGACTGATTTCCCTACTCATGAATAATTCCGACCCTAGCACTGTGGGCAAAATTAAAATATAAGAAACGCTGAGCGCATGTAATGATGGCGATCTTGTAGAAACTGCATGGACATTACTTAACATGTTGAAGTATACCAGTGAACGTACGACGGACTAGATGGTGCCGAAAAGCATTTATAGGTCAATTCTCTCCACTCGATAAAATGTCTCGATCTATTTCTAATCTAGAATTTCTGCGATTTTTTCATTCTCGGCTAAAATGAACCTTTTAATTAAGGTGAACCAATGCTCGAACCATTTCAAAACTCAGCAAAAGCCGGCCCACACGCACAACAATCTCCGCTCATCTGTGATCATATTCTCTCTTCCGTACTCGCGGACAACACGCGCGCCGCCTACGCCAAGGGCTGGGAGCGCTGGGAAAAATACTGCGCCGCAACCGGCGCCTGTCCGCTGCCCGCGCGCTACGAAGACGTCGCCAAATTCCTGGCGGAAATGGCGACCCGCCCCGGCGTCCGCGGCAAACTGCCGGCGTTCGGCACGGTGCTTTTGTGGCGCAGCGCCATCAACCGGAAACACGTCGAAGCGAACTTGAAATCACCCACCCACCACCCCAAAGTTGCCGGCGTGTGCAAGGGGCTGGCGCGGATCAGGGGGAGCAAAAGCCGGCAGGTGAAAGCCTTGCGCGAGCATCACATCAAGGCGATGCTGAAACGTTGCGCGAAAACCCCCATTGGATTGCGCGACGCGGCCATCATCGCGCTGGGATTTGCCGCGGCCTTGCGGCGCTCGGAAATTTGCGGCCTGACCATGGACGACCTTGAAATGATGGGCGACGAGGACTACCCGAAAATGTTCGTGCACATCCGCAAATCCAAAACCGACCAGCACGGCCTCGGGCAAAAAATCGCCGTACCCGAAGGCGAAAACCTGCGCCCCATCGGACGCCTGAAAAGCTGGCTGAAAATTTCCGGCATCGCCGACGGGCCGGTGTTTCAAACCATGTCCAAGGGCGGCGCCCTGCGCGGCTCGCCCATGCACCACTCCGACATCCCCCGCCTCATCAAGCACTACGCCGGACTCATCGGCCTTGACCCCTCCGAAGTCGCCGGACATTCGCTGCGCGCCGGCTTCGTCACCAGCGCGGCGGTGCACCACGCACGGCTCGACAAAATCATGGAAATCACCCGCCACCGCAACCCCTCCACGGTAATCAAATACATCCGCGACGCCGACAGCTTCACCGACCACGCGGGCAAGCGGTTTTTGTAGCGGGAGCGGAAAATGAAAGCGCACGGCCATACATCCGGCGATACTTCCGTTGTATAATCCGCCCGCACTTTTTTCTTCAAAACCCGAATGTTGAACCAAACCACCTGGTGGAAATACCTGCTGATCGCGCTGGTGCTGGCGGTCGGGTCGTTTTATGCGCTGCCGAATATCTTCGGCAATGACCCCGGCGTGCAGATTCGCGGCGCGCGCGGGGCGGGCGTGGACGGGACTACCCTGGAGCGGGTTGAGAGGGCGCTGGAGGGCGCGTCGGTGAAGGCCAAAGCGCTGGTTCGGGACGCCGATGGCATCAAGATTCGCTTCGACGACAGCGAAGACCAGCTCAAGGCCCGGGACGCCATCGAGGAGGAACTGGGCAACGCCTACACCACCGCGCTGACGTTGTTGTCCGGGGCGCCGGCGTGGCTGACCAACTCCGGCGCCAGCCCGATGTACCTGGGGCTGGACCTGCGCGGCGGCGTGCATTTCCTGCTGGAGGTGGATATGGACAACGCCATCGCCCGCGCCCGGGAACGCTACGCCGGGGACCTCAAGAGCATCCTGCGGGAGCGCAAACTTCGCTACCGCAGCGTGCGCCCCAACCCCGCCGGGGACATCGAAATTACCCTGCGCGAGGCGCAGCGGCTGGATGATGCGCGGGACCTCGTGGAGCAGCGTTTGCCGGAGTTGCAGGTGCGCCCGGACGACGGACGCGCCGGGGTGCTGGTGGTGCATCTGGGCGATGACCAGGTTGAGGAGATCAAGGAGTTTGCCCTGGAGCAGAACATGACCGCGCTGCGCAACCGCATTGACCAACTTGGGGTGGCCGAGCCGGTGGTGCAGCAGCAGGGCGACGACCGCCTGGTGATCCAGTTGCCGGGGGTGCAGGACACCGCCCGGGCCAAGCGCATCCTCGGGCGCGCGGCGACGCTGGAGATGCGCATGGTGGACGAAGAACACAACCGCGAGGCGGTGGATTCCGGGCAGGCGCCGCCGGGGTCGCGGCTCTACGGGTTCCGAGACGAGCGGCGCATCCTGTTGTTCAAGCGGGTCATTTACTCCGGCGAAAACATCATTGACGCAGCCGCCAGCCTCGACACCCAGACCGGTTCGCCGATCGTCAGCATCACCCTGGACGCCGCCGGCGCGCGCATCAACCAGCGCGTTACCGGCGACAACGTCGGCAACCGCATGGCGGTGGTTTATCTCGAAATCACCTCAACCACCAAAAAGGACGACCACGGCAGCGTGGTGCGCGATTCCCAGGGACAACCGCTGCGGGTCAGCAGCAAGATTGAGGAAGTCCTGACCGCGCCGGTAATCCGCGACCAACTCGGCAAGCGTTTCCAGATCGAAGGGCTGGACAGCGTCGCCGAAGCCCGCGACCTGGCGCTGATGCTGCGCTCCGGCGCGCTGGCGGCGCCCGTGGAAATCGTCGAGGAGCGCACCGTCGGGCCGAGCCTCGGCCAGGCCAACATCAGCCAGGGATTTACCTCGGTGATGGCCGGCTTCCTCATGGTGCTGATTTTTATGCTGGTGTACTACCGGGTGTTCGGCATAACCGCGACCGTCGCCCTGACCCTCAACCTCGCGCTGATGGTGGCGGTGCTGTCGTTTTTCCAGGCGACCCTGACGCTGCCCGGCGTCGCCGGCATCGTCCTGACCGTGGGCATGGCGGTGGACGCCAACGTGCTGATCTTTGAGCGCATCCGCGAGGAGATGCGCAACGGCAACTCGCCCCAGGCCAGCATCCACCTCGGCTATGACCGGGCGTTGTCCACCATCGTTGACGCCAACATCACCACGCTGATCGCCGCCGTGGTGTTGTTCAATTTCGGCACCGGCCCCATCAAGGGGTTCGCGGTCACCTTGAGCATCGGCATCATCACCTCGATGTTCACCGCCATCATGGTCACGCGGGCGTTGATCAACTGGTACTACGGCGGCAGGACGGTCGGGAGGCTGTCCATCTGAATGGTCATCTGATATGGAATTTTTCAAACAAAAAACCCGCATCGAATTTCTCGGCCAACGCCGGCTCGCGCTGGTGGTCTCGGTGATCCTGATCACGCTCAGCATCGCCTCCCTGGGCGTTCGCGGCTTGAATTTCGGCATTGATTTCAGCGGCGGCACGCTGGTGGAAGTCGGTTATCAGGAAGCCGTTGAGATTGAATCCGTGCGCGGCGCGCTCCGGCAGGGGGATCTCGTTGATGCCGTGGTGCAGCATTTCGGCACCGCCAGGGACGTGCTGGTGCGGTTGCCGGCGGGCGCTTTACAGGCGGAAACCGGCCAGTCCGCTCAGTCCGGCCAGGCCGCGCAGATCAGCGAGCGCGTGATCGAGGCGTTGCGCGCGCCATTTGGCGAAGTGCTGGTGGACGGTAGCAATCCCGGCGGCTTGCAGCAATGCGCCGCGGACGGCGGCGCCGCCGACTGCCGGGTGCAGATGCGGCGGGTGGAGTTCGTCGGCCCCCAGGTCGGCGACGAACTCGCCAACCAGGGCAGTCTGGCGATGCTGTACGCCCTCATCGGCATCCTCGTTTACGTGACCCTGCGCTTTGAGTGGCGCTTCGCCGTCGGCTCGGTGGTGGCGCTGGTGCACGACGTGATCATCACCATCGGCGTCTTCTCCCTGTTCCAGTTTGATTTTTCGTTGCCGGTGCTGGCGGCGGTGCTCGCGGTCATCGGCTATTCGCTCAACGACACCATCGTGGTGTACGACCGCATCCGGGAAAATTTTCGCAAGATGCGCAAGAGCAACACCGTCGAAACCATCAACCAGTCCATCAACCAGACCCTGCCGAGGACCGTGCTGACCTCGCTGACCACCCTGGTCGTGGTGCTGACCCTGCTGATTTTCGGCGGCGAAGTAATCCGCGGGTTTTCCATCGCGCTGTTGGTGGGCGTAATCATCGGCACCTACTCATCCATTTTTGTCGCCAGCCCGGCGGTGCTGGTGCTCGGCATCACCCGTGAAGACCTGATGCCGGTCAAAAAAGAAGGCGCCGACGCCGCGCCTTGACGCGCCGCGCTCTGACGCGCCGTGCCTTGACGGTGAAACGGCGCGGGCGGTTGCGTGGCAACACGGCAACGGCAACGACTATAATCGAACCAGCGGAGGTTATGCCCGATGCGATGTCCTTATTGTGCGAGCGAAGATACCAGGGTGATTGACTCACGCCTCGGCGACGGCGGCGAATGTGTGCGCCGGCGGCGCGAGTGTCAGGCCTGCGACGACCGCTTCACCACCTTTGAACACGTGGTGCTGCAGATGCCGCTGGTCATCAAGTTTGACGGCAGCCGGGAAAAATTCGACGAAGACAAACTGCGCCGTGGCATGACCCGCGCGCTGGAAAAACGCCCCGTAGACACCGAAGTCGTCGAGGGCGCCATCAACCGCGTCATGCGTAAATTCACCCACAAGGGCGAGCGCGAGGTTCCGGCCAGGGACATCGGCGAGGCGGTGATGCTGGAACTCGGCGAACTGGATGAAGTCGCCTACGTGCGCTTCGCCTCGGTGTACCGCAGGTTCCAGGACCTCGATTCCTTCGGCGACGAGGTGGTAAAACTCCGCGAATCGCAGTTGAGCCGGCCCCACAAAGCCCAACTGTCGCTTTTCAGCGGCAGCAAAAAACGCTGAGTCGTCATCGTGTTCGGCGCCGTCAAGGAACTCGCCACGGGCGGTCGCGCAACCGTTGGGGTTGATGATACCGCTGAGACCGCTGAGGTCGCTGAGATCGTTGCCGACGAAGATCAGCAACCCCTCGCGCCGGGAGACGACGAACGTTTCATGGCGCGGGCGCTGGCATTGGCCGCCAAGGGCATCAACACCACCCACCCCAATCCCCGTGTCGGCTGCGTGGTGGTCAGGGACGGCGCGGTGGCCGGCGAAGGCTGGCACCGCATAGCCGGCGAGGAGCACGCCGAAATCATCGCCCTGCGGCAGGCCGGCAAGCGCGCCAAGGGGGCGACCTTGTACCTGACCCTGGAGCCGTGCAGCCACCACGGCAAGACGCCGCCCTGCGTCAACGCGGTCATCAAGGCCGGCATCAGCCGCGCGGTGATCGCCATGGAAGACCCCAACCCGCTGGTCAACCGCGCCGGCATCTCCGCGCTGCAAGGCGCCGGAATCGCCGTGACCCTGGGGGTCGGCAAACAACCGGCGCAAAAATTGAACCGCGGTTTCTGCAAGCGCATCCTCCACGGCAGGCCGTGGGTGACGCTGAAAATGGCGGTCAGCCTGGACGGCAAAACCGCCATGGCGAGCGGCGAAAGCCAGTGGATTACCTGCGCGGCGGCGCGCCGAGACGCCCACAAACTGCGCGCCGCGAGTTCCGCGATCCTGACCGGCGTCGGCACGGTGCTGCGCGATGACCCGCAAATGACCGCGCGCCCGGAAGGAGCGGAGGCGGTGGAACGCCAGCCCCTGCGGGTGATTCTCGACAGCCACCTCAGCACCCCCCGGCAGGCCAAAATCCTGCAACCCCCCGGCCGCGCGCTGATTATCACCACCGCCGGCAACGACCGAGACGCGGAGATTTTGAGCGGCGACGCCGTGGAGGTCATCCCGTGCCGGGAACGCGCCGGGCGCATTGACCTGCGGCGGGTGATGACGGAACTCGCCGACCGCGAGATCAACGAGTTGATGCTGGAGGCCGGGCCGCGGCTCAGCGGCAACATGCTCAAACAACAACTCGTGGATCAGGTGATTATCTACATGGCCCCGGATTTGCTCGGCAACGACGCCCGCGGCATGTTCAACATACCCGGACTGGAGAGCATGGCGGACAAGCACCGCCTGGCGTTTCGCGACGTGCGAATGATCGGCGGCGATCTGCGCCTGTCGCTGGACATCGTCGCGCCGAAGCCGGCTTCCGGTTCCGGCCCCGGTTCCGATTCCGGTCCCGGTTAGCTCGCGCGGCGTCATGTTCACCGGCATCGTGCGCGCCCTGGGGACGGTGAAAACCATCCGCGAGGGCGGGGCGGGGCGCACGCTGGTGATTAATCTTAGTGGTCTCGGCGGTCTCGGCGGTCTCAATGCGGATTCCAACTCCATTCGCACCGGCGACAGCATCGCGGTCAACGGCGCCTGCCTGACCGTGACCGAACTGCGCGCCGCCGATGCCGCCTCGGCCGCCTCGGCCACCTTCGCTACTTTCGCCATTTCGCCGGAAACCCTGGCGCGCTGCCTGATCGGCGAATGGGCCGCGGGTGACCGCCTCAACCTTGAACCTGCGCTAACCCTGCAAACGCCCCTCGGCGGTCATCTGGTGTCCGGCCATATTGACGGCGTCGGCACGCTGCTGGCGCGCCACGAAAGCGGCGCCTTTACGCGCATGGAACTGGAAACCACCCGGGCCGTGGGTTGCTTGATCGCGGCCAAAGGTGCCATCGCCGTGGACGGCGTCAGCCTGACCGTCAATACCGTGTCCGACCATGCCGACCATACCCGCTTTGAAGTTATGCTGGTTCCCCACACCCTGGAAAACACCACCCTCGGTACGCTGCAACCGGGCGCGCGCGCGCACCTTGAGGTGGATTCGGTGGCGCGTTACGTGCGGCGGCTGCTGGAATCGGAGGCCGCGAATAAATGACCGGCGAGCGGATAACGGTGGATTCCATCGAAGACGTCCTCGGTGATTTTCGCCGTGGCAAGATGGTGATCCTGGTGGATGACGAGGATCGCGAAAACGAAGGCGACCTGCTGGTGGCGGCGGAATGCGTTACCGCCGAGCACATCAACTTCATGGCCTCCCACGGGCGCGGCCTGATCTGCCTGACCCTCACCGAAGAGCGCTGCAGCCAGCTGGATTTGCCGCTGATGGTGAGCCGCAACAACGCGCGCTTCGCCACCAACTTCACCGTGTCCATCGAAGCCGCCCACGGCGTGACCACCGGCATTTCCGCCCACGACCGCGCCATCACCGTGCGCGCCGCGGTGCAAAAAAACGCCGGGCCGGAACACCTGGTAACGCCGGGGCATATCTTCCCCATCAAGGCCCAGCCCGGCGGCGTGCTGACCCGCGCCGGCCACACCGAAGCGGGCATTGACCTGGCGCGCATGAGCGGCTTTGAACCGGCCAGCGTGATCTGCGAAATACTCAACCCCGACGGCAGCATGGCGCGCCTGCCCGACCTGGTTAAATTCGGCCGCACCCACGGCATCCGCATCGGCACCATCGCCGAACTCATCGGCTACCGCATGCAAAACGACCCCACCGTGGAGCGCGTGTCCGAAGCCCGCCTGCAACTCAGGCAGGGCCGCTTCAAGTCCTACATCTACCGGGATATGGTTGAGGGCGGGGTGCATTTGGCGCTGGTTCACGGCGAGATTGACGCCGCCCGGCCAACCCCGGTGCGGGTGCACGTGCACCGTGGTTTGCTGGACGTGGTAACCGACCCGGCCTCGCCCTGGAGTTGGTCGCTGGAGAACGTGCTGGAGACCATCGTCGCGGGTCAAAGCGGCGTGGTTGTGTTATTGTCCTACCATGAGTCCGCCGAAGAACTGGCCGGCCGCGTGGAACTGAAACGCGCCTCGGTCAAAGCCGGCAAACCGGCGAAGCGATCCACATCCGGCAAAATCGGCAAACCCCGCGCCGCCGACAGCCCCGCCAACCTGCGGATGCTGGGGGCCGGCGGGCAAATTCTGGCAGACCTCAAGGTCGGCAAGGTGCTGGCCCTGGGTCGTGAAAGACGCGCCCACGGGTTGTCGGGTTTCGGGCTTGAAATCGTCGCCTACATCGCCGACCCGCAGCAGCTGGAACAATGGCAGCAAGAACATGAATGAAATCTCCGGGCACGCCGCGGACGCCCGCCACGCCCGCCACGATAACTACGCCATCGTCGCCGCCCACTTCAATCAATCCGTCACCGACAAACTGCTGGCGGCGGCCACGGACGAGTTCCACCACCACGGCATCGGCGCGGATCAAGTCCATTGCTTCCGGGTGCCGGGCGCGTTTGAAATCCCCATGGTGTGCAAAAAACTTGCGGCATCGGGGGAGTACGACGCCATCATCGCCCTCGGTGCGGTGATTCGCGGCGAGACGCCGCACTTTGATTACGTCGCCGGCGAATGTGCCCGCGGCATCGCGCAGCTCAACCTGCGCGGAGACGTCCCGGTGATTTTCGGCGTGCTGACCACCGACACCGCCGCCCAAGCCATGCAACGCGCCGACCCCGGCGCGAAGAACAAGGGCGCCGCCGCGGTTCGCGCCGCCCTTGAGATGGTCAGCCTGATGAAACAACTCTAACCGGCGCAGGGTGGCGGATACGAAGTCATGGCGAAAAGCGGCAGACGCCTGGCGCGCCGCTGCGCGGTGCAGGCGCTTTATCAATGGCGAATGACCGGGCAGGCGCCGTCCGAAATTCGGGAAAGCTTCATCGCCAACGAAAACCTCACCGGCAAACACCTGGATTATTTTTTGCTGCTCATTGAGCGCATCCCCGCCCGCATCGAAGAGATTGACGAACGCATCAAAGCCCGCCTCGACCGCGACCCCGAAAAGGTGGATTTGATCGAGCAGGCGATACTGCGCCTCGGCGCCTACGAACTGGTCTGCGCCCCGGATGTTCCCGCGAAGGTAGTGCTGGACGAGGCCGTGGATCTGGCCAAACTGTTTTGCTCAAAAAACGGCTACCAATACGTCAACGGAGTGCTCGACAAAATAGCGCGCGATGTCCGGGACGAACTCAGCGAATAGGCGGCCAATCCGCCGGCGGGATTTATTCCAAAGCCCCGGAAATTTTCTCGCCTTCGGCCTCGGCGCCGGCCTCGCCCCGGTAGCGCCGGGAACCTTCGGCACGCTGGCCGCCATCCCGTTTTTTCTGCTATTGTCCTGGCTCGGCCCGCTGTTTTACGCCGGCGCGCTACTGGCCGCGTTCATCGCCGGCATCGGCTGGTGCGCCCGCGCCGCCGAATCCCTGGACACCCACGACCATCCGGGCATCGTCTGGGACGAGATGGTGGGATTGTGGGTGGCGTTGTGTTTTGTGCCGTTTTCGTGGAATGCCGTGATTCTGGGCTTTGCATTGTTCCGGCTGTTTGACATCGCCAAGCCGTGGCCCATCCGCCTGATAGACCGGCGCATGGGCGGCGGGCTGGGCATCATGCTCGACGACCTGATCGCCGGCATTTTCGCCAATGCGGTGTTGCGGCTGGTGTTGGCGTATCTGCCGCTATAAGCGGGTGTCGGGGCGGTTAAATCACCATTTCTACCCGTTAAAATCTCTTGACAAGGTCGCGTCAAGGAATACAATGATTAAATAACCTGATTGATGAGGCCATTTATGAATATCGGACCGGGAATACCATTGAGCGTATAAGCGTGAGCGTATAAGCGTGAGCGTATAAGCGGCACCGCGCCGGCGGAGGATGTCGTTGTCGTGCGCATTATGGCGGGGTGGCGTTTTTTGTTGTTTTGGGCGCATACTTTTCCAGAGCCCTTACGATGTCATCGGTTTTCTTTTGTAGATCGTTGCTATGCGCCTCGTATTTTTCCCAAATCTTTACCTTTCGTCCTTGTGGCATTGAACGGACAAAATCCGAATTGATTGCATGGGCAATAGCGTCCAATGCGGTTTCGGCAACGAAATACCTGAGCAAAGATTCCTGCTCATCCAGTCGCAAGTGTTGGCAGACGTCGCGGATTTGCTCAAAGGTCAGGCGATCCGTTTCCGATAAGAACACGAGTGGTGTATAGTTCGCGGTTTCTTCGTCCGGGTAGCCATCCGTGATGTATTTTTTATTTGTGTCATTGACCGAAATACGTTCTTTCATCGTTTCCTAGGCTATCTTGGCATACTGATATATCAAGGTAATGGATGCGTTGATGCGATTTTTCCGTTGCAAGTAAAGATAGGAGGCGGGAATCCAGACGGCGATAAGTGCGGCAGCCACGGCGCCGACAAACTCGGGAGAGGATAGAAGGTTGCTCATGTATAATGTTCCTGTTTGGTGAAACAAATAATAGTAGAATCCCGCATAGCTGATATATCATGCCCGCATCAAACTGTCCATAATGACCCGCAAACCAAAATCAACCACACCCGTCATGTTCCCCCCAACCCAGCCAATCCTGCGCACCGATGCTTCGGGCATGCCCCTGGAGTGGGTGGATTTCAAGCGCGCCGTGACGTTGCAGTGCCTCGGGCAGGTGGCCTACGCCTGCGGCTCCAACTCCATGCGCGTGCGCGGCGGCTTCAACCGGATCAGCGGGAGTCAGAGTTGTATGGACATCAATTCCATCATCGCCACCCACGGCAACAACCACGCGGTGATGAAAATGCGCGACAGCTACGTTCCGCCGCTGCACAACCTGCCGTTGTTCCAGCGAGACGGCTGCATCTGCCTGTACTGCGGCGGCCGCTTTCCCCACAAGCACTTGTCCAGGGACCACGTGACCCCGTTCAGCCAGGGCGGCGCCGACAGCTGGAACAACGTCGTGACCGCCTGCGTGCGCTGCAACAACCACAAGGCCGGCCGCACCCCCCAGCAGGCCGGCATGGAACTGCTGGCGGTGCCGTTCACGCCCACCCACGCCGAGTACATTTACCTGCAGGGCCGCCGAATCCTCGCCGACCAGATGGAATTCCTGCGCGCCCATTTCCCGCGTTCAAGCCCTTTGCATCACAGAAACCGGCGCCCCTGACATGACCTCGTTTCGCGCCTACCGAATCAACCAGGTTGACGGCAAAATCGCCGCCGGTTTTGAAACCATCGCCGTGGACGACCTCACCGAAGGCGAGGTGGTGGTCAAGGTATTCTGGTCGGGCATCAACTTCAAGGACGCGCTCGCCGCCACCGGACGCGGCAAAATTCTGCGGCGCTTCCCGCTGAACGGCGGCATTGACCTTTCCGGCGTGGTAACGCATTCCACCGACAAACGCTACCGGGAGGGGGACGAAGTGCTGGCCTGCGGCTGCGGCCTTTCGGAAACCGCCGACGGCGGCTACGCCGAAGTCGCGCGCATCAAGGCCGACTGCGTGGTGCCGCTGCCGCGCGGACTCAGCTTGCGCGAAACCATGGTGCTCGGCACCGCCGGCTTCACCGCCGCGCTGGCGGTGGTGCGAATGGAACAAAACGGCCAGACCAAAGACAACGGCCCGATCGTCGTCACCGGCGCCACCGGCGGCGTCGGCAGCGTCGCCATCAACCTGCTGAGCACCGCCGGATACGAAGTAACCGCCTTCACCGGCAAAAAACAACAATACGATTACCTGCGCCAACTCGGCGCCGGCGATTTCATTGACCGCCACACGATAGAGATGGGCAACCGCCCGCTGGAAAAAGCAACCTGGGGCGGCGCGGTGGACAACGCCGGCGGCGAAACCCTGGCGTGGCTGACCCGAACCGTGAAGCCGTGGGGAAACATCGCCGGCATCGGTTTGGTGGACAGCCACGAACTGCATACCACGGTGATGCCGTTCATCCTGCGCGGCGTGTCGTTGCTCGGCATCAACTCCATCGAAATGCCCACCGAGCTATACCACGGAATCTGGAACCGCCTCGGCTCCGACCTCAAACCCGACAAACTCGGCCTCATCGCCACCCGTGAAGTGGATTTGGATGGCTTGCCTGGGGTGTTTGAGAGCTACTTTGATGAAACGAATTGGGGGAGGACGGTGGTTAAGGTTCAGGGGTAGAGAAATTTCCTTAATGACAAGAATTTTGGGTTATTCTTGTGCCATTCATAACAAAGAATTTCGATTTTCAGACTGTTGAGTGCTTGTTTAGTTTTTCCTTTTGGTTTTCCCGGTAGCACCAATACCTTTCTAACGTTACATTGTTGCGCTTGGCCGTTGAGCATGAGTTGCCCAACCGCTTGATAGACATCTGTGGTCTCGATACTCGTTTTCACTTCAAACAGCGTAATCATCCGATCATTTCGATTGACCAAAAATAAATCTCGTGGTTGGTCGTTCCGAATTTGGTGCCCCGCTTTCTCTGCTGCATTCGCTAGCGCATCAACAACTAATCCATGTTTGACGTTGGGTACAACGATTTTGCTCTGAGAGTAACTTCTCTTAGTTCCTGAAAATTCGGGGCGGAAATAATCGGAGCGAGGGGATGGACTGGGAACTTCGCTCACTTCTTTTTTGATGCGTGCCACTTCGCGTACAAAGTGCGTAATTTGATTGAGCAGATTTCGATCGTTAATTGGGCCGAGGTTTATCATAGATACTGGTTTTTTTCGCCGGATATTAACTTCCACGAAGTTTTTCCCTCGATATCGCTCCAAGAAGTTGTTTTTGCCTATTCCTTTTCTACCACCACCAATTTTCCCGGTGTGGCAGAGATATACGGTGCCCTGATTATCTCGAGCAAACATCCCAGCTTTGCGGAGATTTTTCCACTCGTGAGGCGGGTTGATTTCGACGGTGATATTAGGTGCATTGTTATCTTTGGGATTTTCGAGTCCATAGCAACACCAAAAACGATCAAGGTCATTACCATCAGTCAGTAACGTCCACATATTATTAGCACGATGCCAGCGGATTTCATGTTCTTCACTACCAGCTCGTGTGCCAATGGTACGTGTGAATTTTACGCCACCGCTGAGTTTCTTTTTCAAAAGCTTGAAAGCTGCTTTTGATTCCTTTCGATCGGTAATTACAGTAAGCATAACTTTACCCTCAAAAAATAAACAAACTAGAATAGAATATGGCTTCGCAGGGCAGTCACCCCCGCCGCCACCGATGAAACCGCTCCAATAACCTCAACCCCCACTCCGGCGCATGCTCCCGTTTCCAATTACCGGCGGCGAATTTGTTGGCTTCCATCCAGGTCGGGTAGGCGTGAATGGTGCCGAGGATTTTGTTCAGGCCGAGGCCGTGGCGCATGGCCAGGACGAATTCGGCGATGAGGTCGCCGGCGTGGGCACTGACGATGGTGGCGCCGAGGATTTTGTCTTTGCCGGGCACGGTCAGCACCTTGACGACGCCTTCGGCGTGGCCGTCGGTGAGCGCACGGTCTAGTTTGGCGAGGTCGTAGCGGGTTACTTCGTAAGGCACGCCGCGCTGTTTTGCGTCGAGTTCGTTCAAGCCGACCCGCGCCACTTCGGGGTCGGTGTAGGTGGCCCACGGCATCACGCGGTAGTCCACCCTGAATTTTTTGAACGGAGCGAACAGGGCGTTGACAGACGCATACCACGCTTGATGAGAAGCCGCGTGGGTGAACTGATAGGGGCCGGCGACGTCGCCGCAGGCATACACCGACGGGTAGCCGGCTTGCAGGTAGTCGTTCACTTCAATGGTGCGCCGTTTGCTTACGGGGACGTCGAGTTGTTGCAGGCCGTAGTTTTCCAGTTGCGCGGTGCGGCCCACGGCGACCAGGATTTGATCGAACGCCAAATCAACCCGCGCGCCGTGGTGGTCGCAGCGCAGGATTTTTTCGCCGCCTTCGCCTTCCACGAGCACTTTTTCGGCGCGGTGGCCGGTGCGCAGGTCAATGCCTTCGGCTGCGAAAGTCGCGGCGATGCCGGCGGCGATTTCTTCATCTTCGCGGATCATGATCTGCGGCAGCATCTCGACGATGGTCACCGCGCTGCCGAAGCGCGCGAAACACTGCGCCAGTTCGCAGCCGATGGGGCCGCCGCCGAGCACCAGCAATCTTGGCGGCAACTCGTTCAGTTCCCAGATGTTGTCCGAGGTCAGGACGTCCACCTGTTCCATGCCTTCAATGGGCGGAACGAATGGTTGGCCGCCGGTGGCGATGATAATGCCGCGGGCGCGCAACTCCCGTTCGCCGCCGTCGTGGGCGCGCACCTTGACGCTGTGGGGCGAGGTGATTTCTCCCCGGCCCTGAATGACTTCGACGCCGAGGGAGGTGTAACGCTCCACCGAATCGTGCGGGGCGATGGCTTGGATGATGGACTGCACGCGCGCCATGACGTCGGCGAAGTCAAACTCCGCCGAGGCGGATTTGATGCCGTAGTCGGCGGCGCGCTTGATTTGATGCAGCAACCGCGCCGAGGCGATCAGCGCCTTGGAGGGAACGCAGCCACGGTTGAGACAGTCGCCGCCCATCTCGGCTTGCTCGATTAAGATGACTTTGGCCTTGACGGCGGCGGCGATATACGCGCTCACCAAGCCGGCGCTGCCGGCGCCGATGACGATCAGGTTGGCGTCGTATTTGCGGTTTTTCACGGCGCGAACGATACAGAACGATTCAGAGCGACTCAGGCGCGCCGGGCTTTGAGCAACTTCACAACGTACCGGGCGGCGTAGGGGAAAACCGCGAGCAACAAAAACGAAGCGATGATCTGCGGCGACAGCAAGCCCTCCACCGAATCCAGCCGCGCCAGTTGGGTGCCGGCGTTGACGAAAACCATGCTCGGCCCCAACATGCCGAGCAACGACGCCGCCATGTAGGTAGTAGTGCGGATCGAGGTCAGGCCCATCACCAGGTTGACCACGAAAAACGGAAAAACCGGAACCAGGCGAATGGAAAACAAATACAACGCGCCTTCCTCGCGGAATTTTTCGCGGATTTTCGCCAGCCGCTCGCCCATCTTCTTTTGCACCAAATCGTCAAAAAGATAACGCGCAATCAAAAAAGCGATGGTGGCGCCGGTGGTCGCGGAGATTGAGACGATCAGCGTCCCCACGAAAAAACCGAATATCGCGCCGGACGCGAGGGTCAGGATCAACGCCCCCGGAATGGATGCGGCGGTGACCGCCACGTACAACGCCGTGTACATCAGCGCCGCGGAAAGCGGATGCGCCTCGCGGTATTCGATGATGCGCCCGAGTTGGGATTTGATGTAGTCCAGGTTGAGATATTTTTCCGGGCCGAGATACACCAGCGCCGCCGCCAGCAGCACGATGACTGTGACGAGGATGATTTTTTTCTTTGACATGGCGGATGGCGGTTCGGTCAGGCGTTAATTTTGTCAATCAAGGCGTCTGCGAACCCGCTGGTGGACACCGTGGTGGCGCCTTTCATCATGCGCGCGAAATCGTAGGTCACGGTTTTTTTCGCCAGCACCGCGACGAAGGCGTCGTTAATCAGTTCCGCCGCTTCCCGCCAGCCGATGTATTCCAGCATCATCACCCCGGAGAACATCAGCGAGGACGGGTTGACCTTGTTCTGGTTGGCGTACTTGGGCGCAGTGCCGTGGGTCGCTTCGAAGACCGCGATGTGATCGGCGATGTTCGCGCCGGGGGCGATGCCGACGCCGCCCACTTCGGCGGCCAGCGCGTCGGACAGGTAGTCGCCGTTCAAGTTGGTGGTGGCGATCACTTCGAATTCCGCCGGGCGCAGTTGCAGGAGTTGAAACATGATGTCGGCGATGCGGTCCTTGATGAGGATTTTGCCCTTGGGCAGTTTGCCGTCGTGGTCGTCCCACAACTCGTCTTCGGTGACCACGTGCTCGCGAAACTCTTCGGTGGCCACCTCGTATCCCCAGTTGCGAAACGCGCCTTCGGTGAACTTCATGATGTTGCCCTTGTGCACCAGGGTAACGCTCGTTTTGCCGCGCTCGATGGCGTGTTGAATGGCCTTGCGCACCAGCCGCTTGCTGGCGAACGAACTGACCGGCTTGACCCCCAGCCCGGCGTCTTCAAAAAATTCCGCGCCCAGTTCTTCGCGCAGGAAGCGCGCGAGTTTTTTGTTTTCTTCGGTGCCGCTGCGGTATTCGATGCCGGCGTACACGTCTTCGGTGTTTTCCCGGAAGATCACCACGTCCACTTCTTCGGGTTTTTTCAGGGGCGACGGCACGCCCTTGAAGTAACGCACCGGACGCACGCAGGCGTACAAGTCCATTTCCTGGCGCAGGGATACGTTGAGCGAGCGAAAGCCGCCGCCGATGGGCGTGGTCAGCGGGCCTTTGATGGACACCACCAAGTCGCGGATGGCGTCGAGGGTTTCCGCGGGAAAATAATCGCCCTGGTAAATGCCGGCGGCTTTTTCACCCATGTACAGTTCGCACCAGCGCACCTTGCGCTTGCCGCCGTAGGCTTTTTCCACCGCCGCGTCCCACACCCGCAGCGACGCCGAAGTGATGTCCGGGCCGATGCCGTCGCCTTCAACGAAACCCAGAATGGGCTGGTCGGGAACCGCCAGCCGGCCGTTTTCCACGGTAATTTTTTCGCCGTTTTGCGGCAGGTTGATGTGCTGGTAACTCATTGCTTGCTCCTCAGGGTGACCAATGGATGACGGCCATTTTTGTTTGCCGGCGCGTGTGCCGATGGTGAATTGTACCCGATTATACCAGCGAAAATTGCGCGTGAAACCGCCGGATTTTCCGGTTTCCGCCCCGCAAAAGTGGCTTATAATCTCGCCCTGATAACAACACAACCGGGAACGACCATGTACGAGCAAGAAAAAACCGCGTCCCGGGGCAGCGCCGTTGAAACACAATATATGAAAAGAATCTGCGTTTACTGCGGCGCCAAACCGGGCGCGCGCGCCGGCTATTTGCAAGCCGCCGACGACCTCGGCGATGCGTTGCTGAGCCGGGGCATCGGCCTGGTCTATGGCGGCGGGCGCACCGGACTGATGGGGCGCATCGCCGACCGCGTGGCCGGCGGCGGCGGCGAGGCCATCGGCATCATCCCGCAGTCGCTGCTGGATAAAGAAGTCGCCCACGACGGACTCAGCGAATTGAAAGTGGTCGCCGGCATGCACGAACGCAAGGCGTTGATGGCGGAGTTGTCGGACGGTTTCATCGCCATGCCCGGCGGTCTCGGAACCCTGGAAGAATTGTTCGAAGCCCTGGCCTGGGCGCAGTTGGGATTCCACCAAAAACCGTGCGCGGTTTTTAACGCATGCGGTTACTACGACAACCTTGCGGGGTTTCTGGATCACGCGGTGGCCGAAGGGTTCGTCAAATCAAAACACCGCGGCTTGATGATCATGGAAGACAATCCCGCGCGGCTGCTGGAGCGAATGGCGCAGTTTGTGGCCGCGCGCTAAGTCGCGCTGAGTCGCGCCAGGCTGGCAGCGGCTCGCCCGCCTGTTTTTGCCCCGCGCTTTCCGTTACACTTGTTGCGGGCAACATTCACGAGGGCCAACCATGGTCAAAGCAGCGGCTGAAAAAAAACCGTCTGACGCGCATCAAACTTCGGGCGCAACTGCGCGCGAACGCTGGCGGCAACTCGCCGAAAAAGAAATGCAAGGCGGCGCGTCCGGGGCATCCGGGGCATCCGGCATGTGCGCTGATATGCTCCGGCGCACCCCGGAAGGCATCGAGATCAAACCCTTGTACACCGGCGAAGATCTCGAACGCATCGCCGGCCTCAACACTATGCCGGGGTTGCCGCCCTACACCCGCGGCGCCCGCGCCAGTATGTACGCCGGGCGGCCGTGGACCATCCGCCAGTACGCCGGGTTTTCCACCGCCGGGGAATCCAACGCCTTCTACCGCAAAAACCTCGCAGCCGGTCAGGCCGGGTTGTCGGTGGCGTTCGACCTCGCCACCCATCGCGGCTACGACTCCGATCATCCCCGCGTGGAAGGGGACGTGGGCAAGGCCGGAGTCGCCATTGATACCGTTGAGGATATGAAAATTCTCTTCGACCAAATCCCGCTGGACAAGATGTCGGTTTCCATGACCATGAACGGCGCGGTGCTGCCGGTGATGGCGATGTACATCGTCGCCGCCGAAGAGCAGGGAGTCGCGCCGGGCGCATTGTCCGGCACGCTGCAAAACGACATCCTCAAAGAGTTCATGGTGCGCAACACCTACATCTATCCGCCGCGCCCGTCCATGCGCATCGTCTCCGACATCATCGGCTACGCCGCCGCGCAAATGCCGCGCTTCAACCCGATTTCCATCTCCGGCTACCATATCCAGGAAGCCGGCGCCACCAGCGTTCAGGAACTCGCGTTCACCCTCGCCGACGGTATGGAATACGTGCGCGCCGCCCGCGACGCCGGACTGGAAGTTGACCGGTTCGCGCCGAGGCTGTCGTTTTTCTTCGGCATCGGCATGAACTTCTTCATGGAAATCGCCAAGCTGCGCGCCGCGCGAACGTTGTGGGCGGCGTTGATGGAAAAACACTTCGCGCCCTCGGACCCGCGCTCGCTGATGCTGCGCACCCACTGCCAGACCTCCGGGGTCAGCCTCACCAGCCGCGACCCTTACAACAACATCATTCGCACCACCATCGAAGCGATGGCGGCGGTGCTCGGCGGCACCCAGTCGCTGCACACCAATTCTTTCGACGAGGCGCTGGCGCTGCCCACGGAGTTTTCCGCGCGCGTCGCCCGCAATACTCAGTTGGTGCTGCAAAACGAAGCGGGCCTGACCCACGTGGTTGACCCCATGGCCGGTTCGTATTACCTGGAAAGCCTGACCCACAGCCTGGTGGTTGAAGCGCGCAAACTGATCAATGAAGTCGAGGAACTGGGCGGCATGATCGGCGCGCTGGAGGCCGGCATGCCGAAGCTGCGCATTGAGGAAGCCGCGGCCAAAAGACAAGCGCGCATTGACCGGGGCGAGGAAGTCATCATCGGCGTCAACCGCTTCCGGCTGAATGAGGAAGACGCGGTGGATATTCGCGTGGTGGACAACCGGGCGGTTCGGGAAAGCCAAATCCGGCGGCTGGCCGAAACCCGAAAAACCCGAGACGAAGGGCGATGCAAACGATCGCTTGACGCGCTCACCGAACTCGCGCAAAAAAGCGGCGATGGCAGTAGCAACGGCGGCGGCGAAGGCAACCTGCTCGAAGGCGCGGTTGAAGCCGCGCGCGCGCGCGCCAGCGTCGGGGAAATCTCCGATGCCCTGGAACGGGTTTATAATCGCCACCGTGCACAGATACGATCCATCGGCGGCGTGTATGGCGCCATGTACGAGGGCGACCGGCGCTTTGCCATGTTGAAACAAGAGATAGCAAAATTTGAAAAACAGGCCGGACGCCGCCCGCGCATGCTGGTGGTCAAACTCGGCCAGGACGGCCACGACCGCGGCGCCAAAACCATCGCCACCGCGTTCGCCGACATCGGTTTCGACGTTGACATCGGGCCGTTGTTTCAGACCCCCGAAGAAGCGGTGCGCCAGGCCGTGGAAAACGACGTCCACCTCATCGGCATCTCCACCCAGGCCGGCGGCCACCGCACCCTCGTGCCCGGCGTGATGGAAGCGCTGCGCCAAGCCAACTGCGAACACATCACCGTAATCTGCGGCGGCGTCATCCCGCCGGGGGATTATGACGCTTTGTATAAAGAAGGCGTCGCAGCGATTTTCGGCCCGGGCGCGAATATCTTGGAAGCCGCGGGGGAAGTGTTGGAGATTTTGTTTGCCAAAGTGTAGCAGAATATGGACGATCAAAAAATTCTTAACGAATCCAAAGTCCGCGAAGTCGTTTGCGGTATTCCTCACGGACGTGTGACCACATATGGCGATATTTCCTGTTTGTTAACAGGTAGAGTAGACTCAGCTCAAGCGGTGGGTGGTTTAATCAGGACGCTTGGCAATAGATATAGTGTTGAGGAAGTGCCCGTGCATCGGGTGGTTGATAGAGACGGATTTTTTCCAAACAAAAAAAATGCACAAGAAATGCATAAAGAAGGGGCAAGTATCTATAGTGAGCAGAGAGGATTGGGGATGGCGGACTTTAACGAACGTCTTTGTAAGCTCTGAAAAAAGACCATGCATAAAATCATCGAACAACTCGAACGCAAGCGCGCCCAGGCCAAGCAGGGTGGCGGCGAGGCGCGCATTCAGGTGCAGCACGCCAAGGGCAAACTGACCGCCCGCGAGCGCGTTGAAATTCTGTTTGACGACGACAGTTTCGAGGAGTGGGATATTTTCGTTGAGCATCGCTGCACCGACTTCGGGATGCAGGAAAAAACCATCCCCGGAGACGGCGTGGTTACCGGCTACGGCACCATCAACGGCCGGCTGGTGTTCATCTACAGCCAGGACTTCACCGTGTTCGGCGGCTCTTTATCCGAAGCCCACGCGGAAAAAATCTGCAAGGTGATGGACCAGGCGATGAAGGTCGGCGCGCCGGTTATCGGCATCAACGATTCCGGCGGCGCGCGCATCCAGGAGGGCGTCGCGTCCCTGGGCGGGTACGCCGAAGTGTTCCAGCGCAACGTGCTGGCATCGGGGGTGGTGCCGCAAATTTCTTTGATCATGGGGCCGTGCGCCGGCGGCGCGGTGTACTCGCCGGCCATCACCGATTTTGTTTTCATGGTGGAAGACAGCTCCTATATGTTCGTGACCGGCCCCGACGTGGTCAAAACCGTGACCCACGAAGAAGTGACCGCCGAAGACCTCGGCGGCGCGTTGACCCACACCACGCGTTCGGGAGTCGCCGACCTGTCCTTTGCCAACGACGTGGACGCGCTACTGATGACCCGGCGGCTGGTTAACTTCCTGCCGTCCAACAACCGCGACCGCCCGCCCCATCGCAGCTGCGACGATTCCCTGGCGCGCGCGGAAAAATCCCTGGACACGCTGATACCCGACAACCCCAGCCAGCCTTACGACATCAAGGAAGTCATCGGCAAGGTCGTGGACGAAGGCGATTTTTTTGAACTGCAACCCGAGTACGCGAAAAACCTGGTAACCGGTTTTGGGCGCATGCAAGGCAACAGCGTGGGCTTCGTCGCCAACCAGCCGATGGTGCTGGCCGGCTGCCTCGACATCAACGCCTCCATCAAGGGCGCGCGCTTCGTGCGCTTTTGCGACGCTTTCAACATACCCATCGTCACCCTCGTGGACGTCCCCGGCTTCATGCCCGGCACCGCCCAGGAATACGGCGGCATCATCACCCACGGCGCCAAACTATTGTACGCCTACGCCGAATGTACCGTGCCCAAAGTCACCCTGATCACGCGCAAAGCCTACGGCGGCGCCTACGACGTGATGGCCTCCAAACACCTGCGAGGCGACGTCAACCTCGCTTGGCCGAGCGCCGAAATCGCGGTTATGGGACCCAAAGGCGCGGTCGAAATTATTTTCCGCGAAGAAGCCAAAGACCCGGCCGCCATCGCAGCCCGCACCGAAGAATACCGCGGAAAATTCGCCAACCCGTTCGTAGCCGGACGGCGGGGGTATATTGATGACGTGATCTTTCCGCGGGATACGCGGAAGCGGTTGTGCCGGTCGCTGGCGATGCTGCGGGAGAAGAGGTTGGAGAATCCTTGGAAGAAGCATGGGAATATTCCTTTGTAGGGAATGTATTATGTTTATTCATTACTATCGTGAAAAACTGTCGGGTGCGATTGCTTATTTCTTGAGCAATACACACTATTGTTCCACGCTCAAACTGTTCAAACTTTTGAATTTTCTGGATTTTGAACATTACCGCCAGACAGGCAGATCGGTGACTGGGCTTGATTATCATGCGTTTGCAATGGGTCCGGTTCCTGTTAAGTTGTATGGGGAAATTCAGCAAGGGAGTGAAGAGAAAGCCGCTGTGATAGGAGTAAGGGAAACATTTGACGATCTGAGCGAGATCCTTGTAAAGCGTGAATTTACAACGAAAACAGATTTTGATGAAAACTATTTCACTCCACGCGAATTGGAAATTATGGAACGATTGGTCTTTTTCTTCAAAGATATTAATTCCGATGTCATGAGCGCATATTCTCATAGTCCGAAACTTCCATGGAAAAAAATCTATGGAAAAGGTGACGGCAAAGGTCGCCTTATTCCTTACGCGTTGGCGTTACAGTCTGAGCCGATTGTCAATGACGAACCGACCATTGAAAAAGATGAAATGCAGATGCTGGATGAAGTTTTTGAAGGAACGGGATTGCGCTAAATGAGCGGAGATTTTAAAATAGGTGCGGTGTTGCACCATGATCAATTTAAGTTTGAAAGCGGTACGACACGAGATAAATACTTGGTGGTTCTGGGTGCAAACCCAGGAAGTGATTATTTGTGCGCATTGACCACAACCAAGATTAACGCGCAGAGCTGAACTGCCATAACTTTTTTTACACACGAGAGGATTAAATCATGAAAACTCAACTCACCGGCATCATCGAAAAAGAAGGCAAATGGTACGTCGCCCTTTGCCCCGAGTTGAACGTGGTAAGCCAAGGCGAGACCGTGGGCGAAGCGCGCGCAAATTTGACCGAGGCGCTGGAATTGTTTTTTGAATGTGCAGATGAAGAGGAAGTGAACAGGCGGCTGGTACGCGAAGCATATGTTACGCCGCTGGAAAACATTGCCGACCGATTGAACGGAGCAGATGTGATTGCCTGGCGGCCTGGCGGCGAAATGTACGTGACGCCCATTGAAATTGCGCATGGCTAAGTTGCGGGTATTGTCGGGGAAGCAAGTTTGCAAAATTTTATCCATGCATGGTTTCGCTTTTGTCAGGCAGCGGGGAAGCCACGTCATCATGCGAAAGAAATTTGCCGCGCACGCCATTACGTTAACGGTGCCTGACCACAGAGAGGTCGCGCCGGGAACTTTGCTGTCCATCATCAAGGAAGCAGGCATTCCACGCAGCGAGTTTGAATAGCCAATGTTCACCAAAATCCTAATC
Source organism: Candidatus Poriferihabitaceae bacterium (assembly GCA_965212085.1). Classification (GTDB taxonomy): domain Bacteria; phylum Pseudomonadota; class Gammaproteobacteria; order Arenicellales; family Poriferihabitantaceae; genus JAHRAW01. The sequence goes on from OZ243042.1 coordinate 1,705,081, forward strand.
GCCAACCGCGCCGAAATTGCCTGCCGGGTTGTCAAGACGGCGCGGCGCATGGGCATTGCCACGGTGGCGGTGTATTCGGATGCGGACCGGGACGCGCTGCACGCGCAAAAAGCCGATGAGGCGGTGCATATCGGCGGGGCGGTTGCGGCGGAGAGTTATCTGGATGGCGAAAAAATCATCGCCGCGTGCAAGCAGACCGGCGCTGATGCGGTTCATCCGGGATATGGATTTTTATCCGAGAACGCGGATTTTGCCCGCCGGCTTGAGGAGGCCGGCATCGTTTTTATCGGCCCCGGCCCCGACGCCATTGAAGCCATGGGCGACAAAATCGCATCCAAGAAGTTGGCGCAAAAAGCCGGGGTGAACATCATCCCCGGTCACGCCGAAGTGGTGGCCGATGCCGCCGAGGCGGTGCGGGTTGCCGGCGGCATCGGGTATCCGGTGATGATCAAGGCCAGCGCCGGCGGCGGCGGCAAGGGGATGCGCGTGGCCGGAAACGCGCAGGAGGCGGAGGCCGGGTTTGCGCGCGCTTCCGGCGAGGCGCTTTCCAGTTTCGGCGACGGGCGCATCTTGATCGAGAAGTTTATCGAACAGCCGCGCCACATCGAAATCCAGGTGATCGCCGATGCCCACGGCAATATCGTTACGCTCAACGAACGCGAGTGTTCGATTCAACGGCGTCATCAGAAAGTGATCGAAGAAGCGCCGTCGCCGTTTATTGATAAAAAAACCCGCGCCGCGATGAGCAAGCAGGCGGTCGCGCTGGCCAAAGCGGTGAACTACCGCTCCGCCGGCACGGTGGAGATGATCGTTGACGCCGAACGCAATTTTTATTTTCTGGAAATGAACACCCGCTTGCAGGTGGAGCATCCGGTCACCGAAATGATCACCGGCCTTGATTTGGTAGAGTTGATGATTCGGGTTGCGGCGGGCGAGAAACTGCCGCTTAAGCAAGCCGAGGTAAAACTCGACGGCTGGGCCATGGAAGCCAGGATCTACGCGGAAAACCCGTACCGGAATTTCCTCCCTTCAAGCGGCCGCCTGGTGCGTTACCTGCCGCCGGATGAAAACAAGTCCGTTCGCGTTGATGCCGGCGTCGAGGAAGGTTCGGAAATTTCGCGGTTCTACGACCCGATGATCGCCAAGTTGGTGACCCGGGGCAAGGATCGCGCTTCGGCCATCCGGCATTTGGGGTTGGCGTTGGACGAGTATTACATTCGCGGCGTTGATACCAATCAGCCGTTCGTGGCCGCGATTATGGCGCATCCGCGGTTTCAAAAAGGCGACCTGAGCACGCACTTCATCGAGCAGGAATACCCCGGCGGTTTCACGCGCGCCGGCAAAGCGCAGATGGAGCGGAACGTTTTTGTTTTTGTTGTTGTCGCGGCGTCTCTCCATCACCGCCTGAGCCGGCGCGCCGCAACCACCACCGGCCAGTTGCCGGGTTACGGGCGCGCCATCGGTTCGCGGTGGGTGGTTGCCATCGGTGACGACTATTATCCCGCCGAGGTGAGCGGCGAGCCGGGCCGCTGGCGGGTGGAATACGACGGCGGCCAATATCTCATTGAAGACCAGTGGCGGGCGACCGAGCCGGTGTGCCGCTGCCGGGTCAACGGCGAGGCGGTCAATATGCAGTTTGAGCGGCGCGGACACGACTACGACCTCGCCCACGGCGGCTGCCGGATCACCGCCAAGGTGCTGTCGCCGCGCACCGCCGGGTTACACGCCCTGATGCCGCACAAGATGCCGCCCGACCAGTCGCGCTTCCTGTTGTCGCCGATGCCCGGTCTGCTGGTGTCGCTGGCGGCGCAAGCGGGTGCAAAGGTCAAGGCCGGGCAGGAACTGGCGGTTATTGAGGCGATGAAAATGGAAAACTCCCTGCGCGCCGAGCAGGACGGCGTGGTGGAAAAGGTGCTGGCGAAGCCGGGTGCAACCCTTGAGGCGGAGCAGCCGATTCTGGAGTTCGCAATCGCCGCATCGGGTATGCAAAACGAGCCGAAAAATGGTTGACATCAAAACCCTGCGTTCCGGCGACCGCCGCGCGCTGGCGCAAGCCATCACCCTGCTCGAATCCACCCGCGCCGAGGACCGCACGGCGGCGGAGAAACTGCTGCGCAGCGTCATGCCGCACACCGGCAACTCGATTCGCATCGGCATCACCGGCGCGCCCGGCGTCGGCAAGTCCACTTTTATCGAGGCATTCGGCAACCGCGCCACGGAGCAGGGGCATCGCGTGGCGGTGCTGACCATTGATCCGACCTCGTCCTTCAGCGGCGGTTCGATACTCGGCGACAAAACCCGAATGGAAACGCTGGCCGCCAACCCGAAGGCATTCATTCGCCCGTCGCCGTCGGGGCAGACCCTGGGCGGCGTTGCCCGGCGAACCCATGAAGCGGTGCTGGCCTGCGAAGCGGCCGGGTTTGATTTGGTTATCGTGGAAACCGTGGGGGTCGGGCAGTCGGAAACCCTGGTGGCGGCGATGACGGATATTTTTTTGTTGATGCTGCCGCCGGTGGCCGGCGACGAACTGCAAGGCATCAAGCGGGGCATTATGGAGCTGGCGGACGTCGTCATCGTCAACAAGTCCGATGGCGGCCTGGAGAAACAGGCGACCGCCGCCGCCGCCGACATCAAGCACGCGCTGCACCTGATTCAGCGGCGGCTGGCGGCGTGGCGGGTGCCGGTGCTGATCACTTCCGCCCTGGAAAATACCGGCGTTGATGCGGTGCAAAAAAAAATTGATGAATACCGCCGCCTGCTGGAGGCGGACGGCGCGTTGCAAAAGCGCCGGCAACAGCAGGCGCGGGACTGGTTGTGGAACGAGACCCGCGAGCAGTTGCTGGCGGAGTTGAAGAACGACAGCGCGGTTGGCGCGGCCCTTGAGGACGCGTTGCAGCAGGTCGGCGAGGGCGAACTGCCGGCGTCCATCGCCGCGCGAAAACTGGTTGCGGCGTTTATGGGTTCGGCAGATGATCGGTAAGTTGAACCACGTGGCGATTGTCGTGCCGGACCTCGCCGCCGCCGGCGATTTGTACCGGGACGCTTTCGGCGCCCGCGTGTCGGCGCCGCTGGAGCTACCCGAACACGGCGTTACCACGGTTTTTGTGGAACTGCCCAATACCAAAATCGAGTTGCTGCACCCCCTGGGCGAGCACTCGCCCATCGCCAAGTTTCTGCAGCGAAATCCCGCCGGCGGAATGCACCACCTGTGCTATGAGGTTGACGACATCCAACGGGCCGTTGAACGGCTGGCCGGCGAGGGCATGAGAATCCTCGGCGACGGCAAACCGAAAATCGGCGCCCACGGCAAACCGGTGGTGTTTTTGCATCCCGCCGACGCCGTGGGAACCCTGATTGAACTGGAACAGGTTTGAGTTTCTAAGGCGTGCGGGCTTGCGAACATGAGCAAGGGCGACATTGACAAAGTCTATGCCGGCAAACTGCCCCGCGTGGTTGATTTTGTGTTTGACGATCACGTGGCGGCGGTGTTCCCCGACATGATCCGGCGCTCGGTGCCCGGTTACGAAACCATCGTCTCCATGCTCGGCGTTATCGCCGAACGGCGCCTGCGGGGCGGTTGCAACGTCTATGACCTGGGCTGCTCGCTGGGGGCGGCGATGTTGTCGGTGCACTCCCGGATTCCCGACCCGTCGGTGCGCTTCATCGGCGTTGACAACTCCGCGCCGATGCTGGAGCAATGCCGCAACAACCTGAACGGCGTGATTGACTCCGAACGATTCAGTTTGCTGCACTGCGATATTCGGGACGCGGAAATCAAGGACGCCGGCATGGTAATCCTGAACTTCACCTTGCAGTTCCTCGACCCCGCCGACCGCATCGGCCTGCTGACCCGAATTCATACCGGCCTGAAACCCGGCGGAGTTTTGGTGCTCTCGGAAAAAATCGCCTTTGAAGATTCCGGTGAAGAAACCCTGCAACAGTCCATGCACGATCAGTTCAAGGCCGCGAACGGTTACAGCGAGTTGGAGATCGCGCAAAAAAGAGCGGCGCTGGAAAACGTCATGACGCCGGACAGCGCGACGGCCCACCACGAACGATTGCGGCGGGCGGGGTTTTCGCGGGTCAGTCAATGGTTCCGGGCGTTTAATTTTTGCTCCTTCATCGCGCTTAAATGACGACGCAGGATTGGGCCGGCCTGGACGAGGCGCTGGACTCGGTTGGCCTGGGGTCATTGACTGAGGCATTGCTGAAAAGCGCGCGGCGCGTCTATCAAAGCAACCCGCACGGCGACCGGGAAAAATGGCAAAGCATGCTTGAACAACTTCCCGACATCACCGCTTCCGCCCACGACCTGACCGGCCCGGCGGTTCGCATCGGCGACCCGAAGGATTGCGAAGACGCGGCCAGGGCGAACCTCAAACAACTGCTACTGCAACTGAAGCCGTGGCGCAAGGGGCCGTTCGAGTTATTCGGCGTAGCCATTGACGGCGAATGGCGTTCCAACCTCAAGTGGGCGCGGCTCGCGGAAAAAATCACTTGCCTGCGGGGCCGCCGCGTGCTCGACGTCGGCTGCGGAAACGGCTATTACCTGTGGCGCATGCTCGGCCAGGGCGCAACCCTCGCGCTGGGCATTGACCCCGGCCAGTTGTTCATCGCCCAGTTCAACGCTATGAGACGCTACTGCCCGGACTTCCCGGCGTTTGTTTTGCCGTTAAAAAGCGCGCAGTTTTCATTTGGTAACGGCACCGGTAACGGTAACGGAACCGGCACCGGCACCGGCGCCGGCTTTGACACGGTATTTTCCATGGGCGTTTTATCCCACCGCCGCAATCCCCGCGACCATCTTCGGGAGTTGCTCGGCTTTGCCCGCCCCGGCGGCGAGTTGGTGGTTGAAACTTTGGTGGTGGACGGCGGCGCCGATAGCGTGCTGGCGCCCGCCGGCCGCTACGCCCAAATGCGCAACGTCCACGCAATCCCGTCGCCCCTGGCGTTGGAAGCGTGGCTGCAAAAATCAGGCGCCACCGATGTTCAACTCCTCGACGTCAGCACCACCACCAGCGAAGAACAGCGCGTTACCGAATGGATGCAGTTTGAATCCCTTGCCGATTTCCTCGACCCAAACGACCCGGCCAAAACCCGCGAAGGCCACCCGGCCCCGCAGCGGGGTATTTTTCTTTGCCGACGGCCCGAATAGCGACGCAGTATGTCGTATGGCTGGATTACGGTAGGTTCACGATGACTGATCCGGTGATCAAAACATAACTCTACCCGTGGTGGCATAACATGTCCGCAAAACTCTCAAAATCAAAAATCCTGTCCGGCTTGCAGTGCGAAAAACGGCTTTGGCTGGAAACCCATAAACCGCAAGACGCGGCAACTTCGGATAGCGTCGAACGCCTTTTTGCCATCGGGCATGCGGTCAACGACGTCGTGCGTTCCCTGCACAAAGACGGCCACCTTGTGGAATGGGATGGAACGGGATCGTCGGCGTTGCGGGAAACCCAACGGGTGCTTGAGGCGCATCCCGAAAAACCCGTGTTTGAAGCGACTTTCGCATATCAAGGCGTGTTGATCAGGGCCGACATACTAAAGAAGGAAGCGGGCGGCTACCGGTTGATCGAGGTCAAGGCGGGCACTTCCGTCAAAGACCCGCATTACCCGGATTGCGCCGTGCAAGCCTGGGTGTTGGAAGGCTGCGGGCTGTCCCTTGACAAGGTGGAACTCGCGCATATTGACAACCAATTCGTGTATGGCGGCGACCACGACTACCGGGGATTGCTTCATCACGCAGACCTTGCGGGGGATATTGACGAACTCAAAAAGGAAGTCCCGGAGTGGGTGGCAAAGTTTCAAGAAGTTGTGGCGGGAAAAGAGCCGGACATAGAAACCGGAAATCATTGCCACAATCCTTACTCGTGCCCCTTCATCGGTTATTGCTCGGGGCCGGATGCGGGTACTGAGTTTCCGCTATCCTGTCTGCCGGGGCGAAAAGAAATTGTGAAAGAACTGGAGGCCGAGGGCATTGATGACATTCGCGACATACCGCCGGGACGCCTGAGCAACACAACTCAGGAACGCGTGCGAAAGGTGACGGCGCAAGGCAAGGCGGAGTTCAAGCCGGCAATAAAGAAAATCATCAACGGTTATTCCCGCCCCCGTTACTACCTTGACTTTGAAACCATCAGTTTCGCGGTGCCCGTCTGGAAAGGAACCCGTCCTTACCAAGCCCTTCCGTTTCAATGGTCGTGCCATACCGAAGCGCAGCCGGGGCGGTATGAACACGCGGAATTTCTTGATACAACGGGCGATGCGCCGATGCGGCCGTTCATTGAAACTCTGCTGGCGGCGGTTGGGAAAGACGGCCCGATATTTGTGTACAGTCACTATGAACAGACTTGTTTGAACGCGCTTGCCCGCCGTTTTCCGGATTTGGAATCGGACATCAATCAAGTCATCAATCGCCTGGTTGATTTGTTGCCGCTGACAAAGGAGCACTACTATCACCCCGGCATGCGCGGGTCGTGGTCGCTGAAAGAAGTGCTACCAACCATTGCCCCCGGCTTGTCTTACGGCGACCTCGGCGAAGTGCAGGATGGCGAAGCGGCGGGCGCGGCCTATCTGCAAGTCATCCATCCCGATACCGAACCACAACGCCGCCAATCATTGATCAACGATTTACTCGGCTATTGCAAACGCGATACCGAAGCGTTGATCGCGCTGGTTGATTTTTTATCAACCGGAACCTATCCTGGAGTTACGCTGCCATGAAAACACTTCCCAAAAGAACCAAACCCAAGGGGCAGCTTTATCAGGAGGACGTAATTGAAATACTGAGAAAGCACCCTGATACTGGTAATGCAATTATTGAAGGCTATCGGAATTATCTGGAGAATACCGTAAACTCCCAGAAAGGCAAATAGTAATGAATCAACACTCAAAAATAACTAAACCTAATGCGTAAATCCACCGAAACCATTTTCCGCATGCTGGCGATGCTGGCGGTGATACCGGTGTACCCGAAGATGTCGAGCACAACGGAAATACGGAAAAAACTGTCCGCCAAAAATCCGGAGTTCAACGTTGATGCGCGCTCCATACAGCGCAACCTTGAGCAACTGTCCGGGTCATACCCGATAACCTGCGAACAACAAGGGCGTACAAACTACTGGTTCTGGTCCAACGAACACGCGATCACGCAAATCCCGGCAATGGATCAGTCCACCGCGCTCGCCTTGAAGTTGGCGTCGGAACACTTGAAACTGCTCATACCGCCCGCCACGCTCCACCTCTTGGAACCCTACTTCAAATACGCAACGGAAATTTTGCAACAAACCCGGTTCGGAAAGTGGTCGGAAAAAATTCACATCATCAACCGGGGGCCTGAGTTGCTCGCGCCGGCGGTAAAGCGGGAAGTGCAAGACGTTGTCTATGGCGCGTTGCTGGAAAGCAAACAGTTTGAAGCGGATTACAAAGGCAAGGGGAAAGCCGACACCAAACGCCATATCTTGAACCCCCTCGGCATCGTGTTCAGAAATGGAATTATCTACCTGGTGGCAACCGCGTGGGACTATGAAGACCCGCTACACTACGCGTTGCACCGCATGAGCCGCGCGAACTTGCTGGATGCGCCCGCAAACTCGGTTGCGGGTTTTGACCTTGCGCGTTATGTCAAGGAAGAGAAGGGGTTTTCCTATCCCGTGTCAGGCAAGAAAATAAAGTTGCGCGCGTTGTTTTCCAATGGTGCGGGGGTTCATTTGGCTGAATCCAGATTGTCGGATGATCAAAGGATCATTGCTAAAAAAGATGGCAGGATGCTGGTTGAAGCGACGGTGGCGGATACTGCTGAATTGCGGTGGTGGTTGCAGGGGTTTGGGAGTAATGTTGAAGTTGTTGGGCCGCGGGGGTTGAGGGGGGAGTTTTTGGGGTTGGCGGAAGAGATGAGAAGTATTTACAATGATGGTTGAGATTGTAACGATAGTGAAAATATACTGTAAAATCATATTAGCAACATAACTTTTGGAGGAAATTCGAATGAGCATTAGAGACGCAGAAGATGAACTTTTTAAAAGGTGGCAAAAAGAGCGGCCCCAACGCAAACCCTTTGTTAAAGACGGTGTTGCCAAAGGCGGCGAACATGAATATGAGAAGTCCAAAGTGAAGACCGCTTTTCTTCTTAAAGAGTATGCCCATGAAACAGAACATGATCTCCGAGAGGAAGAATTGACTTGTTATCAATGGAGAATCTGGACGACGGTCGCCAAAACATTGTACGGAATTCGTAGTATGTCCGGTGATGAGCAAAAAAAATTCACCTACGACAAGATGCCTCCAGGTATTTGTGCGTTTAACCTCGATAAAAGTGGAGGGCCGGATTACACGGACATGATGAAATTGGCTTTGATTGCAATGCATGACCGAGAATTTATCACTGATCAGGTTCAAATCTACAACCCAAATTTGATCATTTGCGGCGGTACTTTTAAAATTTTTCATTATTTAGACAGTTGCGAAGAAGAGGAAACCAAAAAAATAGAAAAAACGCCAACAAGAGAATTTCAGTGGTATAAAAGAAACGACAAACAGTATGTGATCGATGCTTATCATCCTTCAGCCCCGCTCTGGGGAGACGACTACACCAAACAACTACTTGATGCGGTTCGGGAAATAGATAATAACGCATTTGATTTGATAGAGTGCGAAACACTGTAAATCGGATTAGCACGGGCAAGCGCATTACTTTTCCATATTACATACGCCGATAAACAATATTATCCAAATTACCACCAGCCACCACCGACTCATCCACAACACTCCAACAACCCAAATCAATCCCCGGAAATCTAACAACCCCCTCCCCCTCAACAACATCCGGCACCCAGGTCACATCCAGCAAATTCAAATACCCCATCGCCGCCCGGTAAATTTGCGCGCCACCGATAACCCATAAATCCTGATCTCCGCAAGCCGCAATCGCCCGTTCAACGCCACCGTAATGCTCCACGCCGGGCACCTCAGACCGGCTGATAACGATATTACGCCGCCCCGGCAATGCCTTGCGTCCGATGGAATCCCAGGTTACCCGCCCCATGATCACAACGCAGCCCATGGTGCGTTGTTTGAACCGCTTCAGGTCTTCGCCGTAATGCCACGGCAAACCGCCGTCAATGCCGATGACGCGGTCACGGGTCATGGCGACGATCGCGCCCCGCAGCGGCGAGGGAAAGTTGGCCCGCCCTTCGGCCACCTACACCGCCACCTTAAAAGCAATCGCCGGATGCGGGTCGTAGCGATGCAGTTTGAACTTATCCATGATTTCATCGGTGCCCAGCGACAGCAGCGGTTTGATGTCGTCAAGGGATTGGATGGAAGAATCAATTTCCAGGGCGGGCAAAGGTCGCGGCGCGCGTTGCAGTTGTTGTTTGAGGCCGGGGATATGATCGTACTCCGCCATGGAGCCGTCTGCTTTGGCGGTGTAGATGTGGGCGTCAATCAAGGTGTGACCGAAGATGCCGGCGGGAATGTCGGCGAAGCGCGACAGCAGTTCCAGCATGAAGGCGTAGCCCGCGATGTTGTAGGGAACGCCGAGCGCGATGTCGCAACTGCGCTGGGTCAAGTGCAAGCATAAATACGGTTCGCCGGAGCGGTTCAGTTGCACGTTGACCGCCCACAAGGCGTGGCACGGGGGCAGGGCGCTGGTCTGGGCGTTGCCCGGCGCCCACGCCGACACCAGCATGCGGCGGCTCATGGGGTTTTCGCGCAGCTGCCCGATCACGTAAGCGACCTGGTCGTTGGTTCGGTTGTCCGGCAGCGGAAAGTTGCGCCAGAAATTTCCGTACGCGCTCGGCACCTTGCCGTCCGCGTCCGCCCACGGGTCCCAGAACTTGCAGTCGTGGGCTTGAAGCAGCCCGATGTCGGTGCTGCCGGACAGGAACCAGAGGTTTTCGATGACGATGTTCTTCCACGAAACCGTCTTGGTGGTCAGCAGCGGAAAGCCTTCGGCGAGGTCAATTTCGTAGTTGATGTTGAAGGTCGAAATCGTGTCCACGCCGGTGCGATTGGGCTTGCGCGTGCCCTTCTCCAGGGTTTCCCGCACCGCGTCCAGGTATTGTTTCATCGCCGTTCCCGTGTCAGGAAATGATCAGGAAGCGATCACGAAGCGGAGACGCCGGCATCGGCGTTTTGCAAAGCCGCGTCTCGGAAATAAAATTCCAGCAGTTCCCGCGCCAGCCGGGTGGATTTCACGTACCATCTTTTTTTGTTGATGCACAATGCCGCGTAGGCGATTTTGCGCTCGCCCATTTCGGCGAACCCGACGAACCAGTCGTATTTTCCTTGCGGCGCAAAGCCGGTCAGCGAACCGGTTTTACCGCCGATGACGACGTCTTTCAAAGCGCCGTGGTTGAATCCCGAAAACGATCTTTTCGCGGAGCCCGCGACCACCGTGGCGCGCATCATTTTTTTCAGTTGGCGCGCGGTGCGCTCGCTCATGACCCGGGATTTGGCCGGCTGCTCGCGCCAGTACAAGGGCACGCCGTTGGGGCCGATGATGGCTTGCACCAGCGCCGGCGCCACGAGGTTGCCGCCGTTCGCAGCGGTCGCGGCCAGCGCCGCGCCGTGGAGCGGCGACAGGGTGTTGCGCGTGGTGTAGCCGGACGCCATCTCCGCCACCTGCCACGGGTCCGCCGGGTCCACCTCAACGGCGCCGTTGCCGAAACTGAAATCCGATGCAAAGCGGCCGTTGAAGCCGAGCCGCCGGGCGTAGTCGAGCATGCTTTCCCCGCCCACTTCCAGCGCGCCGACGCGCCCGAACACGCTGTTCACCGAGCGCGCGAAGGATTCCCTCAAGGAATATCTTCGCGTCCACTTGTTGTTGCGGTGTTCAAACACGCTTTTTTTATACAACGACGTGGTTTTGCCGTTGAACGGAATGATGGTGTCGGCGGCGGCCTTGTTTTCGTTGATGACCGCGACCGCGGTGATGATCTTGGAGATGGACGCGGCGGGGTAGCTGTTGATCAGGGTCAGGTTGTCCACATTGCCCACATTGTCCGCGTTGCTCCGGTTGCGGGCGCTGCTCGCCATCGCCAGCACCCGCCCGGAGTCGGGCTCCAGCGCCACCAGCACGCCATAATCCGGGTTGTATTCATCCAGCAGCCGCTGCGCCTCGCCCTGCAACGCCGCGTCAATGGTATAGCGCACCTCAAGGTCGCCGCGCACCGGAAAATCCGGCAGGGCGATGCTCGGCGGAAAACGGTTGGCCTCAATAGCCGGGGTAATCACCGAGGCGATCAGCTGCGGGTTGATGCCCCACGACGCGCGCTGCTCGGTGTTGACCGCGCCCATGGTGGCCGGCCATAGCGCGATCGCCAACAGGAGCGCGGGCAAACCGCGCCCAAACCACGGAGACCACGGATGTTTGGCTGAATGCAGTTTGCTCATCGAGTGGGTCGGTTTTGCCCGTATTGTAGCGGATTATTCCGCATGGTGTGATGAAATAAACCCCGCCGCCGCGCCCCTACAACGCCTTCAGCAGAATTTCCTTGGCCTGATTGATGCGCGCCGCGAGGTAATCCGAACCGCCCCGGTCCGGGTGGTTTTTGTGCATCAGTTTGCGGTGGGCTTCGATGATTTCCCGCTCCGTGGCGCCGGGTTTGAGGCCGAGAATTTCGTGTGCCTCGGCGATGTCCATTTGGCCCGCCCTGCCCGCCGCGCCGCGCCCCTCGGCACCTTGCCCGCGGCCTCCCCCCGGCTTGCGGAATTCCTCGAAGAATTGCCACGCCCGCCGGGCCGCCATGGCGCGGTTCAACCACGGCACCGCGGCGGTGATGATGGCGAACAACCACGGAATGCGCCCGGTCAGCACCAGCACCAAAATCGCCGCGCCGATGCCATACAACAAGATGCTGCGCAACGAGCGGTTGCGCTGCGCCGGACCTGCGCGGTTGTACCAGCCGAGGAACCACATCAAGCCCACCAGCACCACCACGGCGAGGAACAGTTTGGCGGCCATCAGCGCAGGCGGCGGGTTCGGATGGACGGCGGCAACGGCGGCAACGGTGGCATCAGGTCCGGGTCTGTGGGGGCGGGGTCGGCAGGGCGCGGCGCGGTGGCGGCGGTAGTATTAGGCGCGATTGGACGCTATTATAAACGGGAATAACAGGAACCCGACAAATAATACAACCATGCCACGGAAAAATAACGCCGCCGGGGAAACCGGCCTTGCGGAAATCAACGGCGTCCTCGAATTCTGGTTCGGGAACGGCCGCACCGCCACCGAGGTCGCCGCTGAAAAAACCCCGCTATGGTGGTCCAAAAACCAGCAGATTGACCGCGAAATCACCGCCCGCTTCGCCGCCACCAGCGCAGCCGCCGCCAACCACAACCCCGCCCTCGCCTCGTGGGCCGACACCCCCCGCGGCCTCTTGGCGCTGATCATCTGCACCGACCAGTTCCCCCGCAACATACACCGCGACACCCCCCAAGCATTCGCCCAAGACCCGGTAGCGCTGGAGTACGCCAAACAATGCGTGGCCGGCGGCGCCGCGGCGCAACTAAACCCCATCCAACGCGTATTCGCCTACCTGCCCTTCGAACACAGCGAAGACCTCGCCGAACAACAACGCTCCGTCTCCCTGTACGAGTCGCTCGCCGAAAGCGCCGCCTCCAATGCAGAGGAAGCCAAACTATTCAACGGCTACCTGGAGTTCGCCCGCAAACACCACGAGATCATCCAACGCTTCGGCCACTTCCCCCACCGCAACCGAATACTCGGACGCCCCTCAAGCGATGAAGAACGGGCTTTTCTTGAACAGCCGGGGTCTTCGTTTTGAACAGGGTACAATCAACCGGGAGAGAGTCAGATGGCAAAGCGTAAAAAAATGAAAAAGCCCATTGAACAATACCAGCACGCCGGCAAAGAGCGCTCCAACAACCCGCCGGTCGGGCTGGTTACGCCCGACACCGACAAAGACGCGGGCAGGACAACCTACGCCCACGACCCGCACCTGGACCCGCAATTACAGTGGGCGGGCAAAGCCGAGCACACATCGTTTGAAGTGCCCACCGTGTCGCTCCATGTTCACGAGCGCATAGACTCGCGCACGATTGTGGAAGCGGTGCGAAAGCGCAACGGAAACGGCGACGGCGGACAGATGAGCCTGTTTGAGCAAGTGCGCGACATTCCGCTGCGCCACGAAATCGAGTTTTACAAGCACGCCCACAACTGGAGCAACCGCCTGATCGCCGGCGATTCCCTGCTGGTGATGAACTCGCTGCTGCAAAAAGAAAACATGGCGGGCAAGGTGCAGTGCGTATATATGGACCCGCCCTACGGGATTAAGTACGGCTCCAACTTTCAGCCGTTCGTGAACAAGCGAGACGTCAAGGACGGCAAGGATGAGGATTTAACCGCCGAACCGGAGATGATCAAAGCGTTCCGCGATACCTGGGAGTTGGGGATTCATTCGTATTTGTCGTATATGCGTGATCGGTTGTTGCTGGCGCGGGAGTTGTTGGCGGAGAGTGGGAGTGTGTTTGTGCAGATTTCGGATGAGAATGTGCATCATGTTCGGGAGATTATGGATGAGGTGTTTGGGGTGGGGAATTTTGTTTCGCAGATTAATTACCGGAGTATGAGTCCGCTAGGCCAAAAAGGTTTAGCAAATATCTATGACTACATAATCTGGTATACGAAAAACAAAGCAAATATAAAATTTCGCCCACTTTTTATAGAAAGAAACATTGAAGAAGAGCCGGAATTTTCTTATTTAGATCTTGGTAACGGTGAATATCGAAAGCTGAAAAAAGCGGAGTTTAAGGAATTATCGAATCAAGAACGAGAAAGAATATTTAAAAGATCAGTGCTGACTTCGTCTGGCTATACCCCTTCTTGCACATATAACTTTGAATTCGAAAATAGGATACATAAACCACTTAGCAGTAAGAGTTGGAGAACACACTCCGAGGGGATGAAAAATTTAATAGAAAATAATCGGATATTTGTTCTAGGTGAAAATCCTTACTTTAGACAATACCATTCTGATTTCCCAGTGATTCAGATTGAAAATAGTTGGAGCGACACTGCTGCTGGATTTGGGGAACAGAAGATATATGTCGTTCAAACCAATGTGAAAATAATATCGCGGTGCTTATTAATGACCACCGACCCCGGCGACCTCGTCTTTGACCCAACCTGCGGCAGCGGCACCACCGCTCATGTCGCCGAACAATGGGGCCGCCGCTGGATTACCTGCGACACCTCCCGCGTAGCAACCACCCTCGCCAAACAACGCCTGATGACCGGCACTTTTGACTATTACAAACTGGCCTATCCCGACGAAGGAGTCGGTAGCGGTTTTGAATACAAAAAAGTCCCGCACATCACCTTGAAATCCATCGCCAACAATGAGCCGCCCGCAACCGAAACCCTGTACGACCAACCGCTCAAAGACACCAAACGCGCGCGGGTTACCGGGCCTTTTACCGTGGAAGCCGTGCCGTCGCCCACGGTGCAACCGATTGACCGCATCGCCGCACCCGAACCCGCCCCGGCGGATGAAAGCGTTGCGCGTTCCGGCGAAACCCGGCGTCAGGATGAATGGCGCGGCGAACTGTTGAAAACCGGCATTCGCGGAAAAGGCGGACAACGGATTTCCTTCTCCCGTGTTGAATCGCTAGCCTGCCGCTGGCTGCACGCAGACGCCGAAACCAAACCGGACGATTCCGGCAAAAGCAACCTGAAAGATGGCGCTGCGGCATACAACCTGCGCCGCACCGCCATTTCATTCGGCCCCGAACACGCGCCCCTCGAACAAAGGCAGGTTGCCCTCGCCATCGAAGAAGCGCAAACCCTCGTACCCAAACCCGAGATCGTCGTCTTTGCCGCTTTCCAGTTTGACCCCGAAGCCGCAAAAGACATAGACGAAACCAACTGGCCCGGCGTCGCCCTCCTGAAAGCGCAAATGAACGCCGACATGCAAACCGACGACCTCAAGAAAAAACGCGCCAGCAACGAAAGCTTCTGGCTCATCGGTCAACCGGAGATCGCCGTGGAACAAATCCCCACCGGCCAAAACGCCGGCAAACACCGCGTCCTCGTACACGGCTTCGACTACTTCAACACCAAATCCGGTAAACTCGAATCCGGCGACAAAACCAAAATCGCCGTGTGGATGCTGGACACCGACTACGACGGCAGAAGCCTGTACCCAAGCCAGGTCTTCTTCCCCATGGCCGACGCCAAAGGCGGCTGGGCGAAACTGGCCAGAAACCTCAAGGCGGAGATAGACGGGGAGTTGATTGAGGCGTATAAAGGCACGGAATCCTTGCCCTTTAAGGTTGGGAAACATGGTAGAATTGCTGTTAAAATCGTGGATGACCGGGGGATTGAGAGTTTGAAAGTGGTTGAAATATTGAGTAAATGAGTGAAATGATGACAACAAAAACCCATAGCAAAAAACCAAGGTTGGCCAAATTGAATGGTAAGCCGAAGGCTGTTTCATTGTTCAGCGGATGTGGCGGATCAGACGGCGGGCTGATTATGACCGGGTTTGATGTGGTATTTGCCAATGACATTATGCCATATGCTCGAGATTTATATTTGGCTAACTTTCCCGAAACAGACTATCAATGTGTGGATATTCAAGAAATCAGGTCATTCCCCAATGCTGACCTGCTGGTGGGTTGCTACCCGTGCCAAGGATTTAGCCAAGGAGGAGCTAGAGAGTCAAATCGAAAAGTTAATTACTTATACAGAGAGTTTGATAGAGCCTTGCGACAAATACGCCCCAGGGCATTTATAGTGGAGAATGTTTCCGGCATGTACCGAAGCGACTTCCGGCATCTTTTGCAAAATCAAACTATACGGTTTCGTTCGGCGGGATATTTAGTTGAGGATGATTTGTTAAACGCAGCTCATTTTGGGGTTGCTCAGGAGCGCCAACGAGTTTTCATCGTGGGCATTCGGTCCGATCTGGGTGTTCGATATGAGTTTCCAAAACCCACCCATGGTATTGGGCGAAAAGCACCAATAAAAACTATTGCTGATGCACTTGCTGGGTTGCCCGACTGGCCGGAAGGAGATTTTTTAGATGCTAAATTTCACTGGTATTATATGTCCCGCAACAGGCGGCGTGACTGGACAGAGCCGAGTAAAACTATTGTTAGTAACGCACGTCATATGCCGTTACACCCGATAAGTCCCGAGTTAATTAATATACAACCTGATAAATGGCAATGGTCTTGTGATGCTCCCAAACGGCGTTTTTCTTATCGGGAGGCATCCAGACTTCAAGGCTTCGAGAAAAACTTGGTTTTTCCCGAAAATGGCGGATTACTCAAGAAATATGAGGTTATTGGAAATGCCGTGCCTCCGCTATTATTTAAAGCAGTTGCTGAAGCCCTGCCGGATATATGGTAAGACCGTGGAGATATAAGTAATGAATACTGTTGATAATATTGCTGGAGGAGAGATGAAATATCTACCTGTGGAGAGTTTGTTGCTTGACGGGGATAATCCAAGATTCGGGAATCTAGGGGATGGGGATAAACAAGAGCAATCAGCTATATTGGATCGTGTTGTTGAACGTTTTGGAGTAGGCGATATTTTGAGTTCCTTGGCTGTAAACGGTTACTTTAGTTCTGAACCTTTGGTATGTGAAAAATCGCCAGAAAGCGGAAGGTTTGTTGTCAAAGAAGGCAACAGACGTTTGGTTGCATGCCTGATGATCCTTGGCGATAGCAGGGCTTCTAATCAACAAATGCGGGCTGGAAGGTTCAAGAAAATATGGGAAGACCACAATAAACCCATAATCGATCCTGTCTCAGTTATTATTTTTCCTTACGATGACCCAAGAATTTTATCGTATTTGGGTGTTAGACATATTGCATCTACTCAGCCTTGGGACTCGTATGCCAAAGCTTCTTGGGTCGCACAAGTGGTGGAAAAGAACAATCTGAAAGTATCCCAAATTTCGCAAATGATTGGAGATCAACACAAGACAATCAACCGATTACTAGAGGGTTACTACCTCATTCAGCAATTGATAAAAACAGGAAGATTTCAGCCCAGTGATAGTGTTAGAAAAGGCCGAGGAAGTGTTTCTGATTATCCATTTTCTTGGGTGTATACAATTCTTGGATATCTTACAGTTAGAGATTTTTTGAAAATGGAAAGTAGTGAGGCAATTAAAGAACCGTTATCCAAAAATAATTTGCAGAAAGGAGAACTTGTTCTGAAATCCATGTTTGGAGATAAGAGTCAGGGGAGGAATGCGGCTATAGATGATTCCAGGAAATTGAGCTCGCTGGCAAAAGTATTTGGCGACAAGGAAAAAATCAGGCTTCTGGAGCAGGGGAAAAATATTGAGGAGATTGAAGATCTTACGCAACCGATTGAACAACAACTTGCGGATGGGCTTGGCCGAACTAAGAGCATACTCCGCAACTTAATTTCTGGATTAGCTGAACATAGTATCCATCAGGATTCCGCCAAAGATTTAATTGCCGATTCTTCCGGTAATAGAAATTTGGCAGCTAGTCTTGACAAAAAAATAAGAGAGATTGCGTCTGGTGATGATGAACCTGAGCATAATACATGAATGAACAAAACCTTTCTTACGATGCTGACCAAACAGAATTTGAATCACTGAGATATGGATCAGCCATTGTTGACAATGGAGCCTACAATGAGCGAGTTGCCAGTGCTCTCGATGATTACGCAACTCAAGATGGACAAGATCGTCCCACCTGGCATGAAGAAGACCTTACTCTTGATAGTTTTGTAGGTGGAATACATGAAGAAATCAAACGCAGGGTTAGTCTTATGGGAGATGCATACCCGTTTAAATTAGATAAAAACACACTTTATTATGAGGAAAGGAATAAAGGGTTTTACGAATTTTTGTTGGCAATATGCAACGTAAACAACTTTAAGGGAAAACATAAACACTTACCGAGATTGTTTGAACGAACGACAACCAAGTTAATAGCGACATATTTGGGAAGATATGCCCAATCCTTGCACACTGGGTTTCCGCGAGACTCGGAAAATGGACTGAATTTTCAGGAAGCAATGCAGGAAGTGGGAAAATGCTCTGGAGAGTTTCGGTGGGAGCCGGAGGATAGTCTGGATCCTAGTTCAAAAAAAGACGAAGGAGTGGATTTCGTCATTTGGTTAAAACATGCTGACAAGAGAACATTTGGACAGATATTTATTCTTGGTCAATGTGCTTGTGGAAATAATTGGGATTCAAAATGGAGCGAATTGCAGGTTAATAAAATTGAGAAATGGTTTCATCCAATGACAATTATCCCGCCCGTTAGGGCATTTGCCACTCCGTACCACGTAACGGACTCTGCATTGAAAGAGGCGAGTCGAGAAGCCGGGTTATTTTTTGATCGTGCGCGCCTTACGATGATACTGGACCAAGCCGGAGATGAAATTTTTGATGAACAAATACAAAATTGTATGCGCGATCTCACTGACT
The DNA here is from genome assembly GCA_965212085.1 of Candidatus Poriferihabitaceae bacterium. GTDB lineage: Bacteria > Pseudomonadota > Gammaproteobacteria > Arenicellales > Poriferihabitantaceae > JAHRAW01. The sequence continues at coordinate 1,723,527 of OZ243042.1, forward strand.
ACGTGCTAAATAATCCATGAGCCCAACTAGTAGTTATAATTTCTTGAACCCCCCAAAATATTAACTCTATGCAAAGCCTAATCATAAACTCCCCCTACACCCCCCCTTCCCACCACTGGAAGTATATCGAAGAGGGAGCGCCCCACGAACTCGTAGAAGGTCGCCGCCAGGCTGAGTACATGATTGCCGATCCACGGGCAAGACCGCATCAAGATCGGGGAATCCCCATTGAACTTCCGCTCGTAAACAAAATCCGCCAGCGCGTTGCTGTTTGGCGGGAAGCGGGCTACCCCGGAATCACCGGCATCACAAAATCCCTGCTTGAGCACTGGAAAGATGACGAGCAAAGAGACTACCCATTTTTCTTCTGCCAGATTGAGGCCATTGAAACTTTAATATGGTATATCGAAACACCGGAATCGGAAAAAACCGGGATTAAGATTCCAGGCGACGGCGGAGAGTTCGATCGGATTTGCTCCAAACTTGCCACCGGAACCGGGAAAACCGTCGTTATGGCAATGTTGATTGCATGGCAGGCGATTAACCGCGCAACTTACCCCAGAGACGGGCGTTTTTCGCAAAATATTTTTATCGTCGCCCCCAACCTTACGGTCAGGGAGCGCCTTTCCGTTCTTGTACCCTCAAACACAAACTACTACGACGAGTTCGGCGTCGTTCCGTTGTCTTTGAGAGAAAAACTCTACTTGGCCAAAATCCTCATACGGAATTGGCACGCGCTAAACTGGGAAGGCGAGGAAAAAATTCAAAAAAAGAAAGGCGTGGACAAGCGCGGGCCGAAAAGCGATGAAGCGTACACCCGCGAAGTGCTCGGCGATATGGCAGGCGCCCGCAACCTGATTGTGATTAACGACGAAGCGCACCACGCGTGGCGCGTTCCGGCGGAGTCAAAAATACAAGGCGTCAACAAAGAGGAAATAGACGAGGCCACCAAATGGGTTGGCGGCCTTGACCGCATACACAAAACGCGGGGAATTTTGAACTGTTTTGATTTCTCCGCCACACCTTTCGCTCCCAGCGGAAAGAAAACATCCGGGGAAGCGTTGTTCGGGTGGATCGTGAGCGATTTCGGATTGAATGACGCCATTGAGTCCGGCCTTGTCAAAACACCGCGCGTTGTCGTGCGCGAGGATGCGTTACCAAATGCAAAAACCTATAAGCCCAGCCTCTACCACATCTACGGCGATGATGAAGTCAAAGACGACTTGAACCGCACGGCCAAACCCCATGAACCATTGCCTGGCCTTGTAACAAATGCATATGCTTTGCTGGGATCGGATTGGGAAAAAACAAAAGACCTTTGGAAAGGAAAGGAAACGCCGCCGGTAATGATTACGGTTGCAAACCGCACGGAGACGGCGGCGCGTATTAAATATGCGTTTGACAACAAACAAATAATGGTTGAAGCGTTGTGCGACCCGGAAGGCATTTTACATATTGACTCAAAAGTATTGAAAAAGGCGGAGGAAAAAGAGCCGGCGCCGGCGGCCATCAAAACGGAAAAAGATGAAGAAAACACGGAGCGGAAACTCACCCAAAAAGAGCAGGCGGATCTTCTGCGTGAGAAAGTGAATACCGTCGGGCAGGAAGGGAAGCCCGGGGCGCAGATACAAAACGTCATATCAGTAGGAATGCTGTCCGAAGGATGGGACGCGCGAACGGTTACGCAAATCATGGGACTGCGGGCTTTCACGAGTCAACTTCTTTGCGAACAGGTTATCGGGCGCGGGCTCAGGCGGGCATCATATGATATTAACAAGGGCACCGGGCTGTTTGACGCGGAGTATGTCAATGTCTTTGGTGTGCCGTTCAGTTTTCTGCCGCACGAAAAAGATACGGATCAGCCTCCGCCTCCTCCTGATCCTAAAATTACGGTCAAACCCGTTGACGAGAAAAAAGAATTTACCATTAAATGGCCAAACGTCATCAGAATAGACAGGACATACAAACCGGAGCTTTCGCTTGATTGGAAAAAAATCAAACCCCTTCAACTTGACACATCAAAAACGGTTCAGATAGCGAAAATTGCGCCCACGGTAAACAACAAACCGGACATCTCTAAAATCAAGGATATAGACCTTGAGGAATTGATGAAAAAATTTCGCAAACAAACGATGATTTTCCAAACCGCGCAGAGTGTCTGGAAAGAGATGAAGCCGAATTGGAAGGCGTCTGAGTCAGTATTGATGGCGGAACTCGTGCGGCTTACGGAGCAGTTTCTGGATTCGGATCGTATTCAAATATCGCCCGCCCTTTTCAATAAGGATGCCAAGCGAAGGCAACTCGTAATAACGCTCAACATGGCAAAGGTCATCCGGCATTTTTGGCAGGCGATAGAGTTTGGCAACACCGAAAAAATGGATCTTGTTCTTGACAGTACCCGCCCCATTCGCTCAACCGGGGATATGCGTCCGTGGCGAACCGGCAAACCCTGCCAACCTACTGAAAGAAGCCATATTAACTACTGCGTTTTTGACAGCACCTGGGAGGCATCCGAATCTTTTGAACTGGATACAAACAAAGCGGTTGAAGCGTGGGTCAAAAACGACCACCTGGGTTTTGATGTGCTTTATATCTATAACGGCACGGTTAGAAAATACCGCCCTGATTTTCTCATCCGAATGAAGTCCGGGGATTTTCTGGTGCTTGAAACAAAAGGACAGCAGACCGAACAGGATGACACCAAACACGAATACATGCGGGAATGGGTCAAAGCCGTCAATGAACACGGCGGATTCGGCCAGTGGGACTTTGCGGTTTCAAGAAAGCCGGCGGACATAAAAGATATTCTCGCAAGGTAAAACGGCTTATCAGGATTTGCTCCCCCCGATCGGTTCCCCTGAATCCCGTTCGGCGACTGCTTGTTTGAAGCCCGCTTCTTCGGCGCGTTGTTTGAACCAGACGCCTTCTGAGCTGTGCCGGGCGATGCCGTCGAAAAGGGTTGCGATGGTTTGGGTGTTGGCTAGTCCCCCGCATAAAAACTTCAATCCATCTCCAAAGTGTGATCCATCTCCAGCGCCGGTTGCTCGCTGCTGCACGCGCCGACCGGTTTGGCCGGTACGCCGGCCACGGTGCTGTGCGCCGGCACGTCGTTCAGCACCACGCTGCCGGCGCCGATTTTCGCGCCTTTGCCGATGCGCACGTTGCCGAGGATTTTCGCCCCGGCGCCGATCAGCACCCCCGGCCCCACTTTGGGATGCCGGTCGCCGCTGTCCTTGCCGGTTCCCCCCAGCGTAACTTCGTGGAGCATGGACACGTTGTCGCCCACCACCGCGGTCTCGCCGATCACCAGGGAGGTGGCGTGGTCGATCAGGATGCCGCTGCCGATGCGCGCCGCCGGGTGGACGTCCATGGCGAATACTTCGCTGCTGCGGCTTTGCAGGTACAACGCGAGTTCGCGGCGGTTATGCCGCCACAGCCAGTGGCCGATGCGGTGCAGTTGCAAACCCTGATAGCCCTTGTAATAAAGGAACGGCAGCGAGTATCGGTCGCAGGCCGGGTCGCGGTCGCAGAACGCCAGCAGGTCGGCGATGCCGTGGCGCAACAGCGATGGGTCGCCGTCGTGGGCGTGGTTGATGATTTCCCGCAGACCCGCTTCGGTGAGCGTCGGACACGCCAGTTTTTGCGCCAGCAACGCCGCCAGCGCACGGCCAAAGGAGCGATGCCGCAGCACCGTCGGCTCCATGAAAGTAGCCAGCATCGGCTCGCTTGCAAGTTGCCCCTCGACCTCGGCCCGCAACGCGCGCCAGACAACGTCCACCTGAGCAAGGTCGGCAAGGTCGACAGGATCAGCAGGATCAGCAGGGCCAGTGTCTGGGCCGGATTCGGAAACGGAACGCGCCGGATTCATGGCCGGATTATAGGGCAATTCACGGCCCGACGCGGGCGCGCCCCGGTTGCCCGGCAGCGTGGCAAAAAAACGCACGTCCCTGTGCGACACGACAGGATGAGGTGGTGAGGTAATGCTTCAGGAATTCACATTCATCGGCACCACCACGAAGCGGGTTTGCCGGTCCCGTTCGATGAGTAGCAGCAGCGCCTTTTTGCCGGCCTTGCGGGAAGCCGTGACCGCCTCCTTCACCTCCGCCGGAGCGTTGATGGCGGCGTTGCCGATGCGCTTGATGAGATCGCCGGCCCGCAGTCCGCGCCGGGCGGCGGCGCCGTCCGGGTCAACGGCGATGATCAGCACACCACCGGTGCCGGCGTCCGCCTGAATGCCGTACTGCTCGCGGTTTTCCGCGTTCAACGGGCCCACAGACAAGCCCAGGCCGCCGGTTTCGGCGGCGTCCTCCGGCACAGCCGTGGCGATGCGCTCCGCTTCGCTGCTGCCGATGGCGGCCCGCAGGGTTGTGCGCCGGTCGTCTCGCCAGATTTCGATGTCAACTTCGGTTTGGTTTTCGGTGCGGGCCACGAGTTTGGGCAGGTCGCGCATTTTGCGGACCTCTTTGCCGTCGTAAGCGAGGATCACGTCCCCGGCCTCAATGCCGGCTTTTTCCGCCGGGCTGTCCGCCGCCACTTGCGTAACCAGCGCGCCCGCGGCTTTTTCAAGCCCCAGGGTTTCGGCGATTTCTCTGGTAACGGCCTGGATGTGAACCCCCAGAAAGCCGCGCTGCACCACGCCGGTGTCGCGCAGCTGCGCGATCACGTTGCCGGCCATGGAAGAAGGAATCGCAAAACCGATGCCGACGCTGCCGCCATTGGGGGAGTAGATGGCGCTGTTGACGCCGATGACTTCCCCTTTGGTGTTGAACAACGGGCCGCCGGAATTGCCGCGGTTGATGGGCGCGTCAATCTGGATGAAGTCGTCCAGCGGGCCGGCTTGAATGTCGCGCCCGCGGGCCGAGATGATGCCGCTGGTGGTGGTGCCGCCGAGGCCGAACGGGTTGCCGATGGCGATCACCCAGTCGCCGACCCGCGCCGCGTCTGAATCGCCGAACTTCACGTACGGCAACGGTTCGTCGGCGGTGATTTGCAGCAACGCCAGGTCGGTTTTGGGGTCGCGGCCCTTGAGGGTCGCCGGGCGGCGCGTGCCGTCGTCAAACACCACTTCGATTTCATCGGCGCCTTCGATGACGTGATGGTTGGTGACCACGAGGCCGTCGGCGGCGATGATGAACCCCGAACCGACCGCGGTGGTTTTTCGTTCACGGGGTTGTGCATGAGGTTGTGCGCGTGGTTGTGCATTGGGCCGCGATTTGCGGTCCCGCCGAAAACCCTCCGGCGGCTGGCCGAAAAAGCGGTGAAAAAACTCCTCCAACTGCGGCAACTGCCGGTCAAGCCCCGGCGCGTTTTTGGAAGCGGCGCGGCCGGTGGTGGAAATGTTGACCACCGCGGGTTTCACCGCCTGCACCAGGTCGGCAAAGCCGTCGTTGACGTTGACCGCAGACAGGCCGGCGGCGGCGTGGGACGGCGTCGCGCCCACCGATAGCGGTGGCCGGGCGAAGGTCAATGCCACTACGGCGAGCACGGCGGCGGCGATGGAGATAACCAAACCCGTCTTGCCCGCGGTTCGGATTGGAAAGGGTGCGTACATGGAAATTGCCTCGAATGTGTTACGTTGCGAAACAAAATAGCAGAGCAATCCTTACCGCAAGGTGAACGCGGTATTAAATAATCGTAACGCCGGGCGGGGAACTTTTCGCCGCCGATGGAAGCGGCGGTATAAATGACGCCGGCTTTGCGGTAGCATTCAGCCGGTCCGCCGCCTTTATTCATTCAAGAAACCTTTGAGAAACCTTTGCCATGCCAGCCAACCGGGACATTTATCTGGGGGTCAACGTTGACCACGTCGCCACCATCCGCCAGGCGCGGGGCACCCCGTACCCCGACCCGGTGGAGGTCGCGCTGCAAGCCGAAGCAGCCGGCGCAGACGGCATCACCATGCACCTGCGCGAAGACCGCCGGCACGTCATCGAATCGGACATCGAGCGCATGGCCCGGCGCACCCGCACCAAACTCAACATGGAGATGGCGGCCACCGATGAAATGCGCGCAATCGCGCTCCGGGTCAAGCCCGCCGACGCCTGCATCGTCCCCGAACGCCGGGTTGAACTGACCACCGAAGGCGGGCTCGACGTCGTTCGCGGACGCGACCGCATCGCCGACCTGGTCGCGGCTTTGGACGAGTCGGGCATCCGCACCTCATTGTTCATTGACCCGGACCCGAAGCAAATAGACGCCAGTTGCGAAGTCAACGCGCCGGTCGTCGAACTGCACACCGGAAAATACGCAGACGCACGCACCCCCGGCGAACTCCGGCAGGAACTGAACGCGGTCATCGCCGCCGCAAAGTACGCCTTTGAAGCCGGACTGATCGTGAACGCCGGCCACGGCCTGCACTACACCAACACCCAGGCCATTGCGGTGATACCCGAAATCACCGAGTTGAACATCGGCCACGCCATCGTGGCGCGCGCCCTTGCCGTGGGCTTCCCCCAGGCGGTTGGGGAAATGAAAGCGTTGATGGTTGATGCGCGGACGGATGCGGGATGAGATATTTGCCAGTGAAGTAGTGAACTTCTACCATTCCAAAAAACCACCAACATCACAAAATCAACGCCGCCACCGCGACCCGGCCGTCGCCGGCCAGGATGTTGTAGGTGCGGCAGGCGGCGGCGGTGTCCATTACTTCCAGGCCGATGCGCCGGCGCATCAGCGGGCGGGTGACGGCGGGGCGGGGAAAGACCGTGCGTTTTCCGGCGCCGAGGATTATCACCTCGGCGTCGAGTTCCGCGCCGAGTTCGGCGAGTTGCTCAAAATGATGAAGTTCCAGCGCCGAAACATCCGCCACCGCCCACAATTTTACCGACCGGGATGTTAGAATCAGGCTCTGCCGGTACCAGGTATCGGCGATGCGGATGCGGTAGCGGTCGTTATCGTCATTCGGTGCGCCGTTATCGCCATTCGGCGCGTCGTTATCGCTGCGCTGTTCGCTGTCTTGTTCCGGGCCAAAAGCCCAGGAATGAATCAGCAGCGTATCGGGTTGCCGGTTGAGGTGAAGTTTCATAAAGTCCGCCCTGCGGGCCGCTTTGCAACGTTCTTGCAATACTTTGCAACATGGCCCCGCAGATTTCATTGTATAACACCAGTTTCTGGAATCTCTAAAAATTTCACGGTGAAAGCTGTCAATGTCGGCCTGTTGGGCCTCGGCACCGTCGGTGGCGGCACCCTCGGCGTGCTGCATCGAAACGCCGATGAAATAAGCCGCCGGGCGGGGCGCGCGATTCGCGTGATCAGGGCCGCGGTGCGCGATCCCGCACGGCAAAGGCCGTTCAGCACCGGCGCCATCGCCCTGACCGCCGACCCCCTCGAAATCGTCAACGACCCGAACATTGACATCGTCGTTGAGTTGATCGGCGGCGACGGCATCGCCAGGGAAGCGGTGCTGCGGGCCATTGACAACGGCAAGCACGTGGTCACCGCCAACAAGGCGCTGATCGCGCTGCACGGCAACGCCATTTTTGAGAGCGCCCAGCGGCGCGGAGTGATGGTGGCCTTTGAAGCGGCGGTGGCCGGCGGCATTCCGGTAATCAAGTCCATCCGCGAAGGGCTGGCCGCCAACCGCATCGAATGGCTCGCCGGGATCATCAACGGCACTTCCAACTACATCCTGAGCCGAATGGAGGAAGCCGCCGGCGATTTTGACGCGGTGCTCCGCGAGGCCCAAACTTTGGGTTACGCCGAAGCGGATCCGGCGTTTGACATTGAGGGCACCGACGCCGCCCACAAACTCACCATCCTCGCCTCCATCGCCTTCGGCATTCCGCTGCAATTCGAGCGCGTGTACGTGCAGGGCATCACCGCCATCACCACCGAAGACATCGCCTTCGCGCGGGAACTCGGCTACCGCATCAAGCACCTCGGCCTCGCCCGGCGCGCCGCAGACGGCATCGAACTGCGCGTCCACCCGACGCTGATTCCCCACGAGCGTTTGCTCGCCAACGTCAACGGCGTGATGAACGCCGTACTGGTGCGCGCCGACGCGGTGGGGCCGACGTTGTACTACGGTGCCGGCGCCGGCGCCGAGCCGACCGCGTCCTCGGTGGTGGCGGATCTCGTGGACGTGGTGCGCGCGATCACCACCGACCCGCAAAACCGGGTCCCGCACCTGGCCTTCCAGCCCGGTTCGCTGGCGGCTTTGCCGATCCTGCCCATCGAACAAATCGAAACCGCCTACTACCTGCGCATGCGCGTTACCAACCGCCCCGGCGTGCTGGCCGCCATCACGCAGATCTTCGGCGACAGCGAAATCAGCATTGACACCATCCTGCAAAAGGGCCGCGGACGGCCTTTTGATGACGTAACCATCATCATGCTGACCCAGCAAACCCGCGAACGCAACATGAACCGGGCTTTGAAAAAACTCGCCGGGCTGGACACTGTGAGCGGTGAAATTATGTGCATCCGGCTGGAGAAACTTTCCTGAGCGGATGAAACAGATTACCCGCCGCCGCCCACTGTGCCGCCTTGAGTGCCGCCCCGGAGACGATCCGCACGACGACCCGCACGGAGACCCGCACGGAAACCACGCCGCGCATCTCCACCCGCTGCTGCGAAGAATCTTCGAAAACCGCAACGTCCAAACCCTCGCCGAACTCGACTATTCCCTGAACCGCCTGCACCCTCCCCAACAACTCAAGGGCATCGAAGCGGCAACCGCCCTCCTGCTAACCGCCCTCGCGGATGACCAAAAAATCGTCGTGGTCGGCGATTACGACACCGACGGCGCCACCGCCACCGCCGTGGCGTTGCTCGGCCTGCGCGCGCTCGGCGCCGGGCGGGTGGAATACCTCGCCCCCAACCGTTTTGAATACGGGTACGGCCTGTCAGCCGAAATCGCCGAAGTCGCGCTGGGCTTGCAGCCGGATCTCGTGGTCACCGTGGACAACGGCATATCCAGCATCGCAGGCGTCGCCCGGTTGCGCGCCGCCGGGGTGCCGGTGATCGTCACCGACCACCACCTCGCCGGCGCCGAACTGCCCGACGCCAACGCCATCGTCAATCCCAACCAACCCGGATGCGGCTTCCCGTCCAAGGCTCTCGCCGGGGTCGGGGTGATGTTTTACCTGCTGCTGGCGGTGCGCGCCGGGTTGCGCCGGGCCGGGCGTTTTAATGGGGATGGCGGTGGCGGCGATGGATGCCCGGAACCAAACCTCGCCGAACTCCTGGACCTGGTGGCCCTCGGAACCGTCGCCGACCTGGTGCCGCTGGATTACAACAACCGCATTCTGGTAGCCCAGGGCGTTGCGCGGGTGCGCGGGGGGCGCTGCCGGCCGGGCATCAAGGCACTCATGGAAGTGGCGGGCAAGCGCTGCCAAAGCCTTGATGCGTCTGATTTCGGTTTTATCATCGGCCCGCGCTTGAACGCCGCCGGGCGCATGGCCGACATATCCACCGGCATCGAATGTCTGCTCGCCGACGACCCCGGCGAGGCCCTGGGGTATGCGCGGCTGCTGGATGACATGAACCGCGCGCGGCGGCACATTGAGCGCTCCATGCACGAACAGGCGGCGCGCATCGTCGCCCGCCTTGAACGGCGCAACGATGGCAATGACGGCGACGCCGGCGACCCCGGCGACCCCGGCAATGTAACGCGGCGCGGCTGGTGCCTGTTCGACCCCGAATGGCATCAGGGCGTGGTCGGCCTGGTGGCGACCCGGATTCGCGAAAAATCCAACCAGCCGGCGGTGGTGTTCGCGCCGGCGGACGGGGGGTGGTTGCGGGGCTCGGCGCGCTCGGTGCCGGGGCTGCACATACGCGACCTGCTCGAAGCCATCTCCACCCGCGACCCCGGCCTCATCGAAAAATTCGGCGGTCACGCCATGGCCGCCGGCCTGACCATCGCCGCGAAAAATTTTGAAGCCTTTGCCGCGCAGTTCGGCGAGTTGGTCGGCGCCCATTTCAAGGATCGCGCACCGAGCCACGACCTCTTCACAGACGGCGAACTCGCCGCCGAACACTTCACCCTGGAAACCGCCGAACTGGTGCGCGCCGCCTCGCCCTGGGGCCAGCATTTTCCCGCGCCCTTGTTTGACGGCGAGTTTCGCGTAACCGCCCAGCGCATCGTCGGCCACCAGCACTTGAAGCTGACCCTCGCGCCGCTGAACGGTGCCGGCCAGGGCCATGCCCCTATCCGTGGAGCCGGTGAATTCGACGCCATCGTTTTCCGCTACGTAGAACCCGGCGAGGACGCGCCCCCGCTGGACACCGTGAAAGCCGCCTACCAACTCCAGGTGAATGAATACCAGGGCCGGCGCGCGTTGCAACTGCGGGTGGAATACCTGCAGCCGTGCGCGACCGAATCGAAATCGGAATCGGAATCGGAATCGGAAGCAGCCGGGTGTTAGCGTGCCTTGGCGTCCCCGCCCGGATTTGTGTATAACCCGGCGCTGAGGCACAATAACGCGCGCGCATTTCGGCATCAATCCTTATCGCTGCTATGGAAAATCAGGACAACCCGGACAATCAGGACAATCAGGATAATGATCACGCGCTGGTCACGCGGGTCAAAAACGGCGACAAGCATGCGTTCAACCTGCTGGTGGCCAAATATCAGTACCGCATCCGCAGTTTGGTGAGCCGGCTGGTGCGGGATACCGGCGAGCAGGAGGACATCGTTCAGGAAGCGTTCATCAAGGCCTACCGCGCCATCGGCCGCTTTCGCGGCGACAGCGCGTTCTACACCTGGTTGTACCGCATCGCCGTCAACACCGCCAAAAACCACCTGGTAGCCAACCGCCGCCGCCCGCCTTCCCAGGACGTCGAGATCAACGACGACGGCCCGGCGCGCACCCCGGAACGCCTCATCGAAGCCAACACCCCGGAAGTCATCTTGCAAAACGACCAGTTGGTGGAGGCCATCCGCAAGGCCATCCGCGAGTTGCCCGAAGAGTTGCGCCAGGCCATCACCCTGCGCGAACTGGAAGGGCTGAGCTACGAAGACATCGCCGAAGTGATGGACTGCCCCATCGGCACCGTGCGCTCGCGAATCTTCCGCGCGCGGGAGGCCATACAGGAGGCGATGACGCCGTTGATGGACGGATGAATACGCGACCCAAAGGCAAAACCGGCGGCAAAAAACACGCCCCGGCAATGAACTAACGCGCCCCGATAGCGACTAAACCCTAGCGAATATCCGCAGCCATGATGAACCAACAATGAACGAAAAAATTTCCGCCCTCATTGACCGGCAAGGCACCCCCCGGCAGCGGCGCGAGGCGTTCGACCGCCTCCTCGCCGATGACGGCGCGCGCCGGCGCCGGTGTCGGTGTCAGGTATGGCAGCGCTATCACCTGATCGGCTGCGTGCTGCGCGGCGAAGTCGAGCAGACCGGTGCCGACCTCGGCGAGCGCATTCGCGCGCGGCTTGAGGATGAGCCGACGGTGCTGGCCCCGGTTGCGCGTTCGTCTTCAGCCCGAACCGTCGCTCGCATAATTTCATGGAAATCCGCCGGCCTGCCGGCGCTGGCGGCGTCCGTTGCGCTGGCGGCGGTGATCACCCTGCAACCGACCGGGGAAGAGGGTGCGGGCGCCGGCGGCGCTAATCCCATCGCCGGTATTGCCGATACCGCCGATGGCCACGGCGCCCGCTTTGCGCAGGAGGTCGGCGAAATGCTGGCCCAGCACGGCGAGTTCACTTCCTCGCCGGGGCTGAACGGCCTGGTGGTGTACGCCAAACTGGTCAGCAATGAACCCATTGAGCGCTAAGTCCGTGTCCGTGCGGTCCACGCGCCCCGCGACCGGGGGAAGCCGGGGGCTGGCAGCGGCGTTGTTGTGCGGTTTGTTGTGCGGCCTGCTGACGACCGGCATCGCCCGCGCCGAGCCCGCCGACTGGCTGATGAAAATCAATCAGGCGGCGGCCAGTTTGAGTTTCTCCGGGATGTTCGTGCATTCCCACGACGGCCGCATCAAGGCCATGCAGGTGGTGCGCCGGGTGCGCGGCGAGATGATGCAGGAGCGGTTGTATTCCCTGAACGGCGAGGCCAGGGAAATCGTCCGCGACCGCAACCGCATCTGGTGCTACATCCCGGAACAGAAGGTCGGCGTGCACGATTACCGCCAGGCGTTTGCGAGCGGCTTTCCGCGCATCCTGCCCGGCGATCTGGAAGGATTGCGGCGCAACTACCACTTCACCGAAGGCGGCCTCAACCGCATCGCCGACCGCATGGCGCAGCGCATCAACGTGATCCCCAACGACGCCTACCGCTACGGCTACCGCCTGTGGGCGGATACCGAAACCGGGCTGCTGCTGCGCTCGGATCTGATAAACCAGGACGACCAGGTGGTGGAGCAATACCTGTTCGTGGCCATAGACGTGGACGGCGAAATCAGCGACCGCGACCTGCAAGCCGTTACCAGCAAAGAAAAACTGGTCTGGTACGGCGGCGAAAAACCGCAGCCTTCGGCCTCCCTCGACGAATCCGGGTGGCGCGTCACGCAACTGCCCGCCGGCTACCGCCTGAGCAAGCACATCCGCCGAATGTCCCCCATGGAAGGCCGGGAAATCGAACACCTGATCTTCACCGACGGCCTGTCAACGGTGTCCATCTTCATCAAACCCGCGAACACCGAACAAAGCGACATGCAAGGGCTGAGCCGCATGGGTGCGGTGCACGTCTATCGCAGCACCATCAACGACCACCGCGTCACCGTGATGGGCGAAGCACCGGCGCAGACGGTGGAATTGCTCGCTTCGGGAGTGGCGTACGCCCGGTAGAGGGCAGAGCGCGCAACCGCCCCCCGCTCAACTTAGTCATCCGCCATCTCTATCTGCGGCGGCGATTTCTCCCAGTACAAATCGGCCACGAAAAACCCGAACAGGGGCGAGGCGCGCAGGCGTTTGAGGGTTTTGGCGACCAGGGCGTTGAGTTGCGGGTGGGTTCCTTTCATCACGTGTTCGCGCCACACGGCGACCGGTTTGTTGTTGTTCAGGCGGCGCCAGACGGTGAGGTTGCCGCGTTGCCGCAGGAGGTCAAAGCCGGGGATGCTCTGCCCGGCTTCGGTTATGACGTGGGAGAACAGCGATTCCCACGATGCGCCGGGGCGTTGGCGTTTGGCTTCCTCCAGGATGTAGCGGGTGTAGAAGGGGACGTCGTGGTGCAGGTAGTAATAGCCGCCGCCGCGGAAGTACGAGTTGTCTTTCTGGGTGCGGTAGAACACCCCGCGCACGTCGTCCTCTTTGGCCAGGAAAGACAGCATCTCATAGATGGGTTCCCGGTCGCGCAGGAAGGACAGCGGATGCTCCTGGGAGAAGCTTTTGTAGATCCAGACTTGCCAGGGGAATACGTTCAGCAGGGCCGGTATGCCGAAGGCCAGCACCGCAACGGCGCCGTAGCGCCGCACCAGCGCGGACGCTTTGCGGCCGCCGCCGCATCTCGGGAGCCACGCCGCCAGCAGCATCAGCCAGCACGGAATCAGCAGGTGGATGAAGCGGTACTCGCGGTGTTCGGGAAGCAGGTGCAGGATGAGCGTGACGGCGCTGATGAGCAGGATGAGCCGACACCCCCCGTCCCTGCGCCAGTTGCGCGCGCCGGCCACGAATGCGAGTACCGCACAGCCGCCGCTGGCCGCCGCCAGTTGTCCGAGGAGCATCCAGCGGCTTGATTCGCCGGTGCGGCCGGCGTCCAGGGCGAGGTTCATGAAGAAGTTGGTCACGTAGGAATGGAACGGCGCGCCCCAGGTCTGCCATTCCAGGATGCCGACCAGCGCCGTGAGCAGCAGCGCGCCTCCCCATAACGCCGCCAGCCCGCCGCCGCGCAGGTACACGGAGCGCAGCAACAACAACAGCAGCGCCGGCGGCGCGTATTGCATGCGCAGCGCGCCGCTGAGCGCCGCCAGCAGGCCGACGGCGAACAGGTTGCCACGGCGCTGCGCTTCGCTACCGACCGACAGGGCGAGCACCACCATGAAGAGGGTGGTGCTGACAAACTCGGAGAAGGGCTTGTGCGCCATCGCCGCCAACTCGTACCAGAAACAGCCGAAGATCAACGCCAGCCGGGCGGCCTGCTCGTTGACCGTGGCCTGCGTGAAGCGGTACATGGCCCACGGCACCAGCAGCGACAGCAGGCAGAACAGCAGTTTCACCACGGGGATATAAACGGCCGGCTGCCCCAGCCCCAGCGCGTCCAGCGTCTTCAGCACGCCGGTGACCACGCCCGGAATCAGCCAGTTGCGCGCGCCGTGCACGTATTCCCAGTACAGGATGCCGTTGCCAAACGCCGCGTAGTGCGCCGGTTCCAGGTACTGCATGATCTCGTCTGGATGCAGCACGAAGTCGCCCCACAAGGCGATCACGGCGCGCACCAGGAAAGCCGCGAGCAGTAGCGGGCGCAGATACGCCCAGCGTTCGGCGGGCCGCGGGTGGGCGGTGGCAAACAAGGATTCGCAGGACTCGCACAGGCGCTGCCGCCACGATCCCGGCGTGGTTGCTGCGGTGGCGGTTGCGGTGGTTACCGGTGCCGCCGCGGTCGCCGCGGTTTTTGCCGGACGCCGCCGGGGGGCGGTTTGGCGGTGCTTTCTCTTTCTGGCCATTACTTGCTCCCGCTTTGCAGGTCTTTGCGTACGTGTTCGCGATTGGTGCGCGCCTCTTCCAGGTTCGGATCCAGCTCAAGCGCGCGGTCAAAACTGCGCAGCGCCTCGGCGTGCCGGTTCAGCCCGGCCAGGGCGACGCCGATGCCGGAATAGACCTTGGCGTATTCGGGCTCCAGTTTGATCAGGGTCTGAAAGAGTTCAAGGGCCTCGCGGTAGCGTTTCTGCCGCAGCCGCAGCGCGCCCAGGCCGTTGAGGGCTTCCGGGAAGTCCGGTTCAGCGGCGAGCGCGCGCTGGAAATGGGTTTCCGCCGCCGCCAGCCGCCCCAGGTCGGTGGCCGCCATCCCCGCGCCGATGTGCGCCCAGGTGTGGCCGGGGCGCTGCTCCCCGGCGGTGCGATAGGCGGCGAGCGCTTCCTCCAGGCGGTCTTCCGCCTGGTGCTCCCGGCCGAGGTTGTACCAGGCGTTTCTGGCCTGCGGGTTGAGCGAGATGATGTGGTTGTAGAACGTGAAGTTGTCGCGGTAGATGCCGGTTTGATTCCAGGTGATGGTTCCCAGCACCGCCAGCAGCAGCGCCGCCATCACGTACATGGCCCTCTGCGGTACGCCCGGCCAGCGCCCTGCAATCCGGGCGGCGACGGTGGCCAGGGCCGCGATTACCCCGGTGGTTACCCCGGCCCCGGCCAGGTACTGATAGCGGTCGGCGACCAGGGAGAACTGCATGAAGCCGTATTCCACGAAACCGAGGGTCGGCGACAGCGTGATGACAAAGAACAATACCCCGGCCAGCGGCCCCCGGCCGATGCGGGCGCGGCAGCACCACAACAGCGCCACCACCGCGACGGCGGCAACCAGATACGCCCAGTCCAGCGGCTCCCCGATGCTGACGCTCCAGCGCGGGTAGATGACCGCGAGGTCCGCCGGCCACAGCAGTTTGCCCGCGTAGAACCACAACGCGCGCGCCGCGGAAAGCGCCTGCTCGATCAGCGCGTAGTCTTCCAGGACGATGACTTCGCGGTTCTTGTAGTACCACCAGTCGGTCACCGTGATGGCAAGCCCCGCCAGCAGCAAGGGCAGCGTCCTCATCAAGTCGGCCACGACCACGCGCCCCTGTTTCCACCAGTGCCACAGCAACAGCGACACGGGCAGGGTGATGACGATGGACTTGCACAGCAGGCCCGCCGCGAACGCGGCCAGCGCGCGGATGTAGTGCGCGCGGCGCCCGTCCTCCACGAAACGCAGGTAATAGAGCACGCAAGCCACGGAGAACAAACCCGCCAACACGTCCTTGCGCCCGATCACCCACGCCACGGACTCCACGTGCAACGGATGCACGGCGAACACCGCCGCCGCGAACCACGCGCCCGGAACCGCGAGCCGCCGCAGCAGGCGCCACAACAACAGCACGGTCGCCGTGTGCAGCAGCAGGTTGACGAAGTGGTAGCCGGCCGGGGCAAGCCCCCACAACTTGTGCTCCAGCCAGAAAGTCGTATAGAGCAGCGGCCAGTAATGCCCCTCGTTCTGCAGCGTGTGGGGCGCAAACCAGATTTGCCAAATGCCGGACGGACTCAACACCTGCGCGGCCTCGTTCCAGGCGAAGTCGTCCCACACGAAACCCATTCCGAGGGCGGGGAAATAACTGAACGCCACCAGCAGGCACAACGCCACGGTTGCGTGCGCACGGCTTGGCGCGTTTGCCAGTCCCGACGGGGAGAAAAACGAGCGCAACCCGGCGCCAACCGTGGCCGATGACGGCTTGCGGTTTGCGGACGCGCCCGCCCGCGTTTCGGTTTTCAAGGGTTTTGAAGAAACGGGCTGCGGCCTTGCTTGTCTGCGCCGCGCCTTGTTCCTGTTTTTTCGGGTTGCCATTGGGTTATCGGTTTGTTTGGGTCGTTTGTCCGCCGCCGGCAGTCGGTGCGCGCCGCCTTCCCTGATCCATTATTCGCCGCCGCTTTCCCTGTACTTCAGCAGGCTCTCACGATTAACCCGCGCCTGCTCCAGGGACGGGTCCATCCGCAGCGCCCGCTCGTAGCTTTGCAGCGCCTCGTCAATGCGCCGCAGGCCGGCCAGCGCGACCCCTACGCCGACCTGGAATCTTGCATCGCCGGGCGTGAGCACGGTCAGGGCTTGAAAAATCTCAAGCGCCTCCCGGAAACGCTTCTGCTTGATCAGGAACGCGCCCAGGTTCTCAAGTGCCCCCGGAAAGCGCGGGGTGAGCTCGACCGCGCGCCGGTAGTGCTCCTCCGCTTCCGTGAGCCGCTCCAACGCCTCGGTCGCGGTTCCCATGGCGGTATGCGCCTTGCTGAGGCGGATTTCGGCGGACGGCCCGCCCCGGGCGTATTCATAGTCGGTGCGGAAGGCGGCCAGCGCTTCCTCGTGGCGTCCCTGCTTTTGATACTCCAGGCCGAGGCTGTGGTGGGCGAACCGCGCCTGCGGATTGAGCGCGATGACGTGCGTGTAGAAGGTCACGTTGTCGCGGTAGATGCCCGCCTGGTTCCAGGTGATGGTTGCCAACACCGCCAGCAACAGCGCCGCTCCGACCGCCCCGGCGACCCCGACCGGCGCGATCTTGTGCGCCGCGCCCGGCAGTTTGCCGAGGCCCCACACCGCGCCGCCGCTCAACGTGGCGATGACCCCGATCCCGGCCAGGTATTGATAGCGGTCGGCGACGAAGGAATACAGCATGTAACCATAGTCCACGAAGCCCAGCGTCGGCGACAGCGCAACCGCGAAGAACAATGCCCCCGCCAGCGGCCCGCGGCCAATGCGGCGGCGCGCGAACCACAATGCCGCCGCCGTGGCGCCCGCGGCGAGCAAGCAGGCCCAGCCCAGCAGGTCGGCGCGCACTTCCCAGCGCGGGTAGATGACCGCGAGGTCCGCCGGCCATACCAGTTTGCCCGCGTAGAACCACAACGCGCGCGCCGCGAGCAGCGCCCGCTCAACCAGCGAGTAATCAAAAGCGGTGGGGTCCCGGTCCTTGTAGAACGACACGTCGGCGGCGGTGATGGCGAGGCCCAGCAGCAGGAACGGCAACACCCGCCGCAGGTCGGCCAGGGTCACAAACCCCTGCTTCCACCAGTGCCAGATCAACAAGGCCACGGGCAGGGTGATGAGGGTGGATTTGCACAACAGGCCGGTCACGAACAACGCCAGCGCGCCGATGTAGAAGCCGCGCCGCCGGTCGGCCATAAAACGCAGGTAGCAGAGCGCGCAAGCCAGGTAAAACAATGCCGCCAGCACGTCCTTGCGCCCGATCACCCACGCCACGGACTCCACGTGCAACGGATGCACGGCGAACACTGCCGCCGCGAACCACGCGCCCGGCACGTTCAGCCGCAGCAACAGGCGCCACAGCAACAACACCGCCGACCCGTGCAGCAGCAGATTGACGGCGTGATAGCCGGCCGCGGCGAAACCCCACAACTGGTGCTCCAGCCAGAAGGTCGTATAGAGCAGCGGCCAGTAATGCCCTTCAAACCGCGACAGCGTGCGCGGCGCGAACCAGATCTCCCACAGGCCCGACCAACTCCGCAACGCCCTGGCCTCGGTCAGCACCACGTCGTCCCACACGAAACCGGCGCCGAGGGCGGGGAAATAACTGAACGCCACCAGCAGGCACAATGCCAGGGCGGAGAGCACGGCGGTTTGCGCGTTTTCCCGCCCCGGAGCGAAAAGCGTTTGCAACCCCGGCGCGATGTACGGCGGCGGATTGGGGGGGGCGGATGCGCCCGCCTGCTGCGCGGGTTTTGCGGGTTGTGCGGATTTTGGTGAGGGGGGCCGCGATTTGGCCTGCCTGCGCCGGGTCCGGTTCCTGCTTTTTCGGGTGCTCATAGTTATCCGTTGTTCGCTGACCGGTCCGAGGAGGCAATAAGGGCAAAGTCGCTTCGCAACCCGGATTTAGGCAAAGGCGGTGGTACAATGCGCCGGGGTTGTTGCGGTGCGGGATTATAACAAAACCCGCCGCGTCAAAATAAATTCAATCCGGTGCTCCCTTGTCCGTGGCGGCGAGGCGGTCGGGTGACCGGGTATTTGGAAAAGTGCACAAATGAAACTGGTACCGGTTGTTCTATGCGGCGGCTCAGGCACCCGCTTGTGGCCGCTTTCGCGCAAGAACTATCCCAAGCAGTTCGCGCCCTTGTTTGACGACGCCGGCGATGCCGGCGATGCCAACGCGGGCGGCGGAACCCTGTTTCGCCGCACCATGGACCGGGTCGGGCGTCTCGACTGCCAACGCGCCATCGTGGTCTGCAACAACGCCCACCGGTTTTTTGTCGCCGACGGCCTGAGCGAACGGGAACGCGCGGCCTGCACCATCCTGGTTGAGCCGAGCCAGCGCAACACCGCACCGGCGGTAACGCTGGCCGCCCTGGCCGCGCGGGATGACGGTGATGCCACGCTGCTGATCATGCCGTCGGATCACGTGATCAAAGACCCGGATGCCTTCGTCAAAGCGGTCGCCGCCGCCGCACCGGCGGCGCAAGACGATCAGATCGTGGTTTTCGGCATCACCCCCGACTGCGCGGAAAGCGGCTATGGCTACATCCGCACGGACGCTGATGCAAAGGCGGCGGCAGGAACCGGCGCGCCGCGCAAGGTCGCCGAGTTCTGCGAAAAACCTGATCAAGAGACCGCCGCCGAATGGATCGCACGCGGCAACTGCTACTGGAACAGCGGCATCTTCCTGGTCAAGGCGTCGGTGTACCTGGCCGCCATCGCCGGGTTTGAGCCGGGCATCCTTGCCGCCTGCGAGCAGGCATGGGCGAAGCGTTATGACGACCTCGGCTTCACTTGCGTGGACGCCGCCGGCTTTGCGCGGTGCCGCAACATTTCCATTGACTACGCGGTAATTGAGCGCGCCGCCAACGTGATGATGGTGCCGGCGGTTATGGGCTGGAACGACCTGGGTTCCTGGGACGCCCTGGGCGAAGTGTTCGCGGCTGACGAACACAACAACCGCGTCAAGGGCGACGTCCTGCTGAAGGACGCCGCCGGCAACATCGTGTACGGCCACGGGCGGTTGGTCGGCGTTCTCGGCGTCAACGACTGCATCATCGCCGACACCCCGGACGCGGTGCTGGTGGCGGCGCGCAAACACGCCCCGGCCCTCCGGCAACTGGTCGCCGGGATGCAGGCCCAAGGCCGCCCCGAAGCCGACCAGCCGCGCAAGGTGTTCCGGCCGTGGGGCTACTACGAGAGCCTCCACGCCGCCGATAATTTTCAGGTGAAGCGCATCCAGGTCAACCCCGGCCACGGCCTGTCCCTGCAAATGCACCACCACCGTTCCGAGCACTGGGTGGTGGTCAAGGGCACGGCGCGGGTGACGAAGGGCGATGATGTGTTCACGCTCGCCGAGAATGAATCAACCTACATCCCGGCGCGGGTTCAACACCGCCTGGAGAACGCCGGCGATGCGCCGGTTCGGTTGATCGAGGTGCAGTGCGGCGACTATCTCGGCGAGGACGATATCGTGCGCCTTGAAGACCGCTACGGCAGGGCCGGGCCGTTCGGTTCCAACTCCGATTCCGACTAGGCGCGTTTTTTGAGCGGGATGGGTTGCCGCCGCTGGTCCACGCATACGTAGGTGTAGGTGGCTTCGGTAACTTTCAGGTATTGTTCGCCGGCCTGCTTGCGGTGCACCCAGGTTTCGATGCGGATGGCGAGGGATGTGGTGCCGGTGCGCGTCAGTTTGCAGTAGCAACTGACCTGGTCGCCGACGAATACCGGCAGGTGAAAGGTCATGCCCTCCACCGCCACCGTCACCAGCCGCCCCTCCACCAGGTAACTCGCGTAGATGGCGCCGGCGAGATCCATCTGCGACATAATCCAGCCGCCGAAAATGTCGCCGCTGGGATTGGCATCGGCGGGCATGGCCACGGTGCGCAGCGAAGGCGGTTGGTCTTCGGGAAACGCGCCGGTCATTGGATCTGAATTCGGCGCATCGGGTTTATCGCCCATGATTACAACACCGGGTTGAAGTAGTGGCGCCCCGAAGTGATGTTGCCGGCCTGCTCCAGCAGCAGTTGGAAGTGCTCGTCGTTGTCCACGAAGTTGAGGTTTTCGGCGTTGACCATCAACAGCGCCGACTCGTGGTAGCCGAGGAAAAAGCGCGCGTAGGATTCCACCAGTTCTTCAAGGTAGCGGCGTTCCATATTGCGTTCAAACAGGATGCCGCGCTTGCGGATGCGGCTCACCAGCGCGTCGGTGGGCGCTTGCAGGTAGATCACCAAATCCGGCGCCGGCACTTCGGGGACCAGTTGCTGGTACACCTGTTCGTACAAATACAGTTCGTCGTCGTCCAGGGTAACGCGCGCGAACAACGGGTCCTTGGCGAGCATAAAGTCGGCGACCCGAACCGGGGCGAACAAATCCCCCTGGCGCAGTTCCTTCACCTGCCGGACGCGCTGAAACAGGAAAAACAACTGGGTCTGCAAGGCGAACTGCGACGGCGCCTTGTAAAAACGCTCCAGGAACGGGTTGTCGGCGGACTGCTCCAGCGACAGCCCGGCCCCCAAACTGGCGGCGATTTTCCGCGCCAGCGTGGTCTTGCCCACGCCGATGGGGCCTTCCACGACGATGTACTTTTTGACGCTGATGCCGCTATCCTCCGCTGGTTTTTTCATGTCTGTTGTTTGGGTGCCGGAACTGGAATGGTTGTGGAATGACAGCCGTAATGCAAGTTGCAAGCTCCCATACTCCAATGCGCCCATGATACCATGCGGGTTCCGTTTCCGCCGAATTTTCCAGTCCAAACGCCATCAATCCGCAATGAAACTCCTGTTCGACCTGCTGCCGTTGCTGATCTTTTTTGCGGCGTTTAAATTCTACGACATTTACACCGCCACCGCAGCGGCTATTTTGGCGACCTTCGCCCAAGTCGCAATCTTCTGGGCCAGGCACCGCCGCTTTGAAACCATGCACCTCGTAACGCTGGTGGTCATCTCGGTTTTCGGCGGCCTCACCATCGCCCTCCAGGACGACGCCTTCATCAAGTGGAAGCCGTCCATCGTCAACTGGGTATTCGCCGCCGCCATCCTCGGCATCCTCGCGTTCGGCAAAAAAACCGCGCTGGAACACGTCATGGGACGCCAAATCAGCCTCCCCGCCCCGGTCTGGCGAAGACTGAACATCGCCTGGGGGCTGTTTTTTCTGCTGATGGGGCTTTTGAACCTGTATGTCGCGTTCTACCACAACCCCGCCGCCGATGAAGCGGCCCGAACCGCAACCTGGGTCAATTTCAAAGTATTCGGCCTGACCGGCCTGACCCTGGTATTCGTGGCCGCGCAGATGATTTTTCTGGCCCGGCACATAGCACCCGAAGAGAACGGCGGGCATTGAACTGGATACCCGAGTACGCAAGTGTCCGTTGCCGCGGGCGGCGCGAGGCGCGGGGCGCGGGTTGCGCGTGACGCGCATTTGCGGGGGGAGACCCCCCGCAGACCCCCCTTGCGGCGCGGGGAAACTCCTGTTTCCAGCGCCGCCGTGCGCGTCCTTGCGCACGCCGAAGTTAGCGGCTATCGCCGCCGGTTGGACGGCCGCAGAGGTGTAAAGACGGACAAGGGAAACGATGAGGCTTGGTCGCTTTTTTTTTGCGCTTTCTTTGCCCTGCCTTACGCCCTCGGTGTCATCCCCGAACGATAGAAAAATAGGGAGCGTAGCGACCATATTTTTCATCGTATCGGATCCGCTTTTTCGGCCCGGCGCCAGCCGGCTGTCGCGCACAGGGATGTGCGCAGCGGCGCTGAAAACAGGATGTTTTCCCGCGCCGCACAGGGGGGCGTGGGGGGCTCTCCCCCCCACAATGCGCGTCACGCGCAACCACCCCCCGCCCCAATACCCCCAAAATAACCCCCCAACCCCACCCCGGTTAGGAGTAAAATCCGCGTTGCCCATGCCGGGACCATCACTAGTTACGCTTCCCCTACCATCCACGCCACCATCCAACCTACGCCGCCGGTGTTTGACCGGCTGCCCGCCATGCTCGTTGCCGACCAGTCGAAAATCCGAAACTTTGCCATCATCGCCCACGTGGATCACGGCAAGTCCACCCTCGCCGACCGTTTTATTCAGCTGTGCGGCGGCTTGGATCCCCGCGAAATGAAGGCGCAGGTGCTCGATTCAATGGACCTGGAGCGCGAGCGCGGCATTACCATCAAGGCGCAGAGCGTGGCGCTCAACTACACCGCCAAAGACGGCTGCGCGTACCGGTTGAACCTGATTGATACGCCGGGGCACGTGGATTTTTCCTACGAGGTGTCGCGCTCGTTGAACGCCTGCGAGGGCGCCTTGCTGGTGGTGGACGCGACCCAGGGGGTTGAGGCGCAGACCGTGGCCAACTGTTATACCGCTGTGGATCTGGGGCTGACCGTCATTCCGGTGCTCAATAAAATTGACCTGCCGGCGGCGCAGCCGCAAAGCGTGATGGCGGAAATCGAGGATGTGATCGGCATTGACACCACCGGCGCGCTGTCGGTCAGCGCCAAGACCGGCGAGGGCGTTGAGGGCGTTCTTGAGCAGATCGTAACCCGCCTGCCGCCGCCGAATGGCGACCCGGCGCGGCCATTGCGCGCGCTGGTGATTGATTCCTGGTTTGACAACTACCTCGGCGTGGTGTCGCTGATTCGCGTGGTGGACGGCCGCCTGCGCGCCGCCAAAACCAGGATTCGCATGATGTCCACGGGGTTTGACTATCAGGTTGAGCGCATCGGCGTCTTCACCCCCAAGGCGCTCACCGTCCCGGAACTTTCGGCGGGGGCGGTGGGCTTCATGGTCGCCGGCGTCAAGGAAGTCAAGGCCGCGCGGGTCGGCGACACGGTCACCCTGAGCCGCGACCCGGCCACCGCACCGCTGCCCGGTTTCAGGGAAATCAAGCCCACCGTGTTCGCCGGTTTATACCCGGTCAACAACGCCGACTTTGAAGCCTTCCGCACCTCCCTCGGCAAACTCGGCCTCAACGACGCGGCGCTGTCCTACGAACCCGAATCCTCCCAGGCGCTGGGCTTCGGCTTTCGCTGCGGCTTCCTCGGCATGCTGCACATGGAAATCGTGCGCGAGCGGCTGGAGCGGGAATACCAGTTGGAACTCATCGCCACCGCCCCCACCGTGGTCTACGAGGTGTTGAAGAAGGACGGCGAAACCCTGCTGCTCGACAATCCGGCGGCGCTGCCGGACCCGTCCAAAATCGCGGAGATCAAGGAGCCATGCATCGTGGCGCGGATCCTCACCCCCCAGCGCATGATCGGCGCGGTGTTGTCGTTGTGCGTGGAAAAGCGCGGGCGGCAGCGCAACATTCGTTATCATGGCCGCCAGGTGATGCTGGAGTTTGAGATGCCCCTCAACGAAGTGGTGCTGGATTTTTTCGACCGGCTGAAATCGGTGAGCCGCGGCTACGCTTCGCTGGACTACGATTTTATCGCCGCCAAACCGGCGCCGATGGTCAAGGTGGAGGTGCTGATCAACGGCGACAAGGTTGACCCGCTGGCGGTGCTGGTGCATCGTGAGCAAAGCCGCTACCATGCGCGGGAGCTGGTCAGGCGCATGCAAAAACTCATTCCCCGGCAGATGTTTGACGTCGCCATTCAGGCCGCCATCGGCGGCAAGATCATCTCCCGCGAGACGGTCAAGGCGCTGCGTAAAAACGTTACCGCCAAGTGTTACGGCGGCGACATCACGCGCAAACGCAAGTTGCTGGAAAAACAAAAAGCGGGTAAAAAACGAATGAAGCAAATCGGCGCGGTGTCCATTCCCCAGGAAGCGTTTTTGTCGGTGCTGCGGGTGGACCGGGAATAACCAAAACAATTTCGTAATCGGAGTAAGCAGTGGACTTTTCATTAATTCTTTTGGTGTTTGTGGTGCTCACCGGGCTGGTGTCGTTGTTGTACCGCCTGTTGTTTGAACGCTCGCTTGAACGCTCGCGGATCGCCGGCGATGCCCGCGCGCCCGCGTCCGCGGAGGCCGAAGGGTCATCCGCGTCGCCCACCACCAAACCGCTGCTCGTGGAATACGCCCGCGCGTTGTTTCCGGTGGTGCTGCTGGTGTTCGTGCTGCGCTCGTTTGTCATTGAACCGTTTCGCATTCCGTCCGGTTCCATGCTGCCAAGTTTGCACATCGGCGACTTCATCCTGGTCAACAAGTTTTCCTACGGGCTTCGCTTGCCGGTGATCAACCGCAAGGTGGTCTCCGTGGGCGGCCCTGCGCGCGGCGACGTGATGGTGTTCCGCTACCCTCGGGATCCGAAACTGAACTTCGTCAAGCGCGTGGTCGGCCTGCCGGGAGACGTCATCGGCTACAAAAACAAAAAACTCTTCATCAACGGCGAACAAGCCCCCCGGGTTGAAGACGGCGTGTTTCATTTCGGCCAGTCGCAACGGCGCGGCCCAGCACTGCGAGACGCCGACCGCTACCTGGAAACCACCGATGAATCCACCCACACCATCATCATAGACCGCGACCTGCATGGCCGCGATATGCAAGTGACCGTTCCCGAAGGAAACTATTTCGTCATGGGCGACAACCGCGACCACAGCAACGACAGCCGCTACTGGCGTTTCGTGCCCGAAGAAAACGTAGTTGGCCGGGCGTTCTTCATCTGGTTCAGTTGGAAGGGTCTTGAAAACGGCGGCGTGGAGTGGAACCGGATTGGCGACCGCATCCCTTGACAAATTTCATTTTACGCCGTCATTCCCGAAAGTGATGAAACAAACGGTCGCTAACGCTCTCTATTTTTCTATCGTTCGAGAATGACGACCTGGAATAAGATTTGTCAGTGAATGAATGAACCTATACATGAATGACCCCGCGTCCCTGCAATCGCGGCTTGGCTACCAGTTCAAAGACCAGGGGCTGCTGAGCCGCGCCCTGACTCACCGCAGTCGGGGGCGGAGCAACAACGAGCGCCTTGAATACCTCGGTGACAGCATCCTCGGTTTTGTCATGGCCGAAGCGTTGTACGCGCGCTTTCCCGCGGCCCCGGAAGGGGACTTGACGCGGATGCGCGCGCACCTCGTGTGCGGGCCGGCGCTGGCCGAGCGCGCGCGCAGCATCAAAGTAGAGCGGTGCCTGTTGCTCGGCGGCAGCGTGCGGAAAAGCGGCGGCGGCGAGCGAGACGCCATACTCGCGGATGCTTTTGAAGCGCTGGTCGGCGCGGTTTATCTGGACGGCGGCATGGCGACGGTCAAGGCCGTGCTGCTCGCTTTGTTTGATGATCAACTCAAACAAATTTCCCCCCGCGACTTGCTCAAGGATCACAAAACCCGCCTCCAGGAACGCCTGCAAAAACGCGGCCTGCCGCTGCCGGTGTACGAAGTGGTCGGGCAGTCGGGCAAATCCCACGCGCCGACCTTCACCGTGTCGTGCCAAACCGACGGCATCGAAGAGCCGGTTATCGCCGCCGGCGACAGCCGGCGCAACGCCGAGCAAAGCGCCGCGTGCAAGGCGTTATCGCTGCTCGAAGATAATGCCTGAGCATCATGCCTGACCACCATGTCTGACCCGCACCGCTTCGGCGTGGTGGCGCTCACCGGGCCGCCCAACGCCGGCAAATCAACGTTGCTGAACGGCGTGGTCGGCGAAAAAATATCCATCATGTCGCGCCGCCCGCAAACCACCCGGCACCGGATACTCGGCATCAAGACGCTGGCCAACGCGCAGCTGGTTTTTGTGGATACGCCGGGGCTGCACCGCGACGAGCCGCGCACCTTGAACCGCGCCATCAACCGCACCGCGATGAACAGTATGTCGGAGGCCGACCTGATCGTTTTTATGATTGACTTTCGCGGCTGGACCGGCGAACTGGAAAAGCTCTTCGCCCGCGTCGCGCAAAAAAACGCGCCGGTAATTCTGGTCATCAATAAAATTGACCGGCTGCGCGACCGCAAGCGTTTGCTGCCGCTCATCGAACAGTCGGCGCGCATTCATCCGTTCCGGGAAATCATCCCGCTCTCGGCGCGCAAACCCGCCGACATTGAAGCGTTCCTCAAGGTCATGATAGCCGCGCTACCCGAAGGCGCGCCGGGATTCCCCGCCGACCAGCACACCGACCGCAGCGAACGCTTCCTCGCCTCGGAGTTGGTGCGCGAGCAAACCTTCCGCCTGCTCAGCCGCGAACTGCCCTACGCCAGCGCCGTGGAAGTTACGCGCTTTGACTACAAGGACGACAGCCTGCTGAGCGTCGGGATGATTATCTGGGTGGAAAAAGCCAGCCAGAAATCCATCGTCATCGGCCACGGCGGGCGCCAGTTGAAGGCCATCGGCGAGCGCGCCCGCAAGCAGATGGAAAAAGCGTTCGCGGTGCGCGTCTATCTGGATTTATGGGTCAAGGTAAAAAAAGGCTGGGCCGACAACGCCGCCATTTTGCGAACGCTGGGCTATATGGAAGACTGACCGCGATGAAAATCGAGCAGCAACCCGCTTACGTATTACACGCACGGCCATTTTCCGAAACCAGTTTGCTGGTGGACGTGTTCAGCAAAGAGCACGGCCGCCTGATGCTGCTCGCCAAAGGCGCGCGCCGGGGCAAATCAAAATCCCGCGGCGTGTTGCTGCCGTTCACGCCGCTGCTGGCGAGTTGGGCGGGCAAGGGGCAGCTGCCGACGCTCACTTCGGCGGAACAGAACGGGCCGGCCACGGCGATGAAAGGGCAAACGCTGGCGAGCGGGTTTTACCTGAACGAGTTGCTGCTGCGGCTGCTGCACCGCCACGATGCCCACGAAACCTTGTTCGCGCATTACCACCTCGCCATCCGCCAACTGGCCGAAGCGCAGCCAACCCGCCGGGTGCTGCGCGTGTTTGAAAAAAAACTGCTCGACCACATCGGCTTCGGCGCGGTGCTCGACCACGACGCCGAAACCGGCGAAGCGATCTCCGCCCGGCGGCAATACCACTACATACTTGAAAAAGGCCCGGTGCGCGCTGAGTCGTCCGCGGCCTCCGCTGAGTCCGCCACTGAGCCCGCCCTGACCATCAGCGGCAGCACCCTGCGCGCCCTGCGCGAAGAGCATTTTCCCTCCGAGGTTGAACTGCGCGAAGCCCAGCGCCTCACGCGCACCCTGATTGACCGCCAACTGAATGGTCGCGCGCTGCGCTCAAGAAGGGTTATAATGGCGATGAATAAATACGGAACCGGACAATGAACATTAAACGATTTTGGGCGGACTTGAGCATCAGCAACAAATACGGCCTGTGCGTCGTGCTGGGGGCGGTATTGTTGTTGCTGGTGCTGTGGTTGACCTGAGCGGTTGATTTGAGTGGTTTTTCCACGCCCCACACGCCCCAACTGCTAACGCCACCCGCTACTTGCTTTTTTTCCTCGGCAGGTACAAGTCGGTAATCACCCCGGCGAAGGCTTCGGCGGCGAAGCCGAGGGTTTCGGCGAGGGTGGGGTGGGCGTGGATGGTGAGGCCGATGTCTTCGGAGTCGGCGTTCATTTCAATGGCGAGGGCGGCCTCGTTGATGAGGTCGCCGGCGTGGCGGCCGGTGATGCCGGCGCCGATGATGCGTTCGGTCTGGTTGTCGAACAATAGTTTGGTGACGCCTTCGCCGGCGGCTTGACTCAACGCGCGGCCACTGGCGGCCCACGGGAACACGCCCTTGCCGTAGTCCAGCCCCTGCTGCCTGGCCTCGGCTTCGGTAACGCCGACCCACGCCACTTCGGGGTCGGTGTAGGCCACTGACGGAATGACCCGCGCATCAAACCCGCTTTTCAGGCCGGCGGCCACTTCGGCGGCGACCTTGCCTTCGTGCACCGCTTTGTGCGCCAGCATCGGCTGGCCGACCACGTCGCCGATGGCGAACAGGTGCGGGACGTTGGTGCGTTGCTGGTCGTCCACCTCAATGAACCCGCGTTCGGTGACCGCAATGCCCGCGGCTTCGGCGTTGATGCGCGCGCCGTTGGGCGCTCGGCCCACGGACACCAGCACCTTGTCAAAGGTCATTTCTTTCGGCGCTTTGGGTCCGTCAAAACCGACCCGGATGCCATTTTTGAGCGCCTTCATTTCGGTTACGCGGGTGCCCAGCCAGATGTTTTCGTATTGTTTGGAAATCCGCCGGAACAATGGCCGCACCAGGTCCGGGTCGGCCCCGGTCATCAGGCCGTCGAGCATTTCCACCACGCTGATCTTGCCGCCCAGGGCGTGATAGACCGTGGCCATCTCCAGGCCGATGATGCCGCCGCCGACCACCAGCAGGCGTTCGGGTATGTCGTCGAGTTCCAGCGCGTCGGTGGAATCCATCACCCGCGCGTCGTCGTGGGGGAAGCCGGGTATTTCGATGGGCGCGGAACCCGCGGCGACTACCGCCTGTTCAAAGCGCACGGTTTTGGTTTCGCCGTCCCCGTTGCCATCGTCGGTGACCTCAATGCTGTGGGGCGAAGCAAACCGGCCGTTGCCGCGCACCACTTCCACCTTGCGTTTTTTCGCAAGCCCGGCAAGGCCGCCGGTGAGTTGGCTGACGATGCCGGCTTTCCATTTGCGCGTCTGTTCAAGGTCAATCAGCGGCTCGCCGAAGCGCACGCCGATGGCCTGGGATTCCGTTGATTCGGCGATCACGCCGGCGACGTGTAGCAGCGCCTTGGAGGGAATGCAGCCGACGTTCAGGCACACCCCGCCGAGGTTCGCATGGCGTTCGATCAGCGCCACCTTGAGGCCGAGGTCGGCGGCCCGAAACGCCGCGCTGTAGCCGCCCGGCCCGGCGCCCAGCACCGCGAGTTGCGCGTCAATGGTTTCGTTGTCGCCGGTTTGCGGCATCGTCGGTTTCGGTTATAACGCCAGCCGCCGCACGTCGCCGAACGACTGCGTCAGGAAGGCGGCAAAACGCGCCGCCTCGGCGCCGTCAATGACGCGATGGTCGTAGGAAAGATCGAGGGGCAGCATCAGTCGCGGCTGGAATTCGGCGCCGTCCCACACCGGCGTCATGCGTGCGCGGGTGATGCCGAGGATGGCCACTTCCGGGGCGTTGACGATGGGCGTGAACGCCGAGCCGCCGATGCCGCCGAGGCTGGAGATGCTCATGCACCCCCCTTGCAGGTCGTCTGGTTTGAGTTTGCCGTCGCGCGCGCGTTGACTGAGTTCGCCCATCTCCTTGGCGAGGTCAAAGATGGTTTTTCGGTCCACCTCGCGGATGACCGGCACCACCAATCCGTGGGGCGTGTCCACGGCGATGCCGACGTTGTAGTATTTTTTCATCACCAGGCTTTCTTTATCCGCGCTCAACGAAGCGTTAAAGGTTGGGAATTTTTTCAGGCCGCGGGCGAGGATCTTGATCACGAAGCCGAGCAGGGTGATGCGGATGCCTTCCTTTTCCGCTTCAACCTTCAAGGACTGGCGGAAATTTTCCAACTCGGTGATGTCCGCCTGGTCGTGGTGGGTAACGTGGGGGACGTTCAGCCACGCCCGCTGCAAGTGCGGCCCGGAGAGTTTTTTGATGCGCGACAGCGGCACCGTCTCCACGCCGCCGAACTTGGAAAAATCTATTTCGGGAATCGGCGGGATGCCCGTGGCGGTGCCCTGGTGCATTGGAAGCGGCGCGCTCAGCTGCGCTTTGACCCACGCCTTGACGTCTTCCGTAAGGATTCTTCCCTTGGCCCCGCTGCCGGGAATTTGCGAAAGCGGTGCGCCGAGTTCTCTGGCAAAGCGGCGAATTCCGGGGCTGGCGTGGGGCAGGGCGGAGTCGGAATCCGCCGGCACCGACGGCGGCAGGGTCGGCGGCGGGCCGGGGGCTTGGCCGGTCGCCGGCGGGCTTTGGGGTTTTTTCGGCGGCGCGGGTGCGGCGTCTTTGTCGGATGGCGGCGCAGGGGTTTGTTCGGGTTCTTTCGGTTTTTCCGCTTTGGCCGGTGGTTCCGCCGCTTCCGCCCCTTCCGCCCCCTCCCCGGCGGCAAGCAGGGCGATGGCCGTACCCTCGGACACCATCTCCCCGACCTTGACCAGCAGTTTGGTGACCACGCCGTCTTTCGGTGCCGGGATGTCCATGGTCGCCTTGTCGCTCTCCAGCGTAATCAGCGGGTCCTCGGCCGCCACCTGCTGGCCCTCGCTCACCAGGATTTCAATGATCTCCACCGCATCAAAATCGCCGATGTCCGGCACCTTAATTTCAACGGGGCTGCTCATTTTATTCGGTGCGCGTTCAGGCCCTGGCGGGGTTGGGTTTGTCGGCGTCAAGGCCGTACTTTTCGATGGCCGCGGCGCATTGTTCCGGCGGCAGCAGTTCGGCTTCCGCCAAGGCGTGCAAGGTGTTGACCACCACGTGGCAGCGGTCCACTTCAAAAAACCGGCGCAAACTGGCGCGGGTGTCGCTACGCCCGAAGCCGTCGGTGCCGAGCACATAGTACTTCTGCGGCACGAAGGCGCGTATCTGCTCGGCATACAAGCGCACGTAATCGCTGGCGGCGATCACCGGCCCTTCGGCGTTGCCGAGGCACATTTCCACGTAACTCTTGCGCGGCGACCCTTGCGGGTGCAGGTAGTTGTGGCGTTCGGCGTCGAAGCCGTCCCGCGCCAACTCGTTGAAACTGGTAACGCTCCACACGTCGGCACTGACGTTGTATTCCGCCTCCAGCATTTCCGCCGCCGCTTCCACCTCGCGCAAAATCGCGCCGCTGCCGAGCAGTTGCACCTTGAGTTTGTTGTTCTTTTTGCCCTTTTTATCGGCGGCACGCAGCGGGTACATCCCCCGCAAAATGCCTTCCTCGACGCCTTTGGGCATGGCCGGATGGGGGTAGTTTTCGTTCATTACCGTGATGTAGTAGTAGATGCTTTCCTGCTCCCGGTACATCCGCCGCAGGCCGTCGTGGATGATGACCGCGAGTTCAAAACCGTAGGCCGGGTCGTAGGACACGCAGTTGGGCACGGTGCCGGCGAGGATCAGGCTGTGGCCGTCCTGGTGCTGCAAGCCTTCGCCGGCCAGCGTGGTGCGCCCGGCGGTGCCGCCGAGGATGAAGCCGCGCGCGCGGCTGTCGCCGGCCGCCCAGCACAGGTCGCCGATGCGCTGGAAGCCGAACATTGAATACAAAATAAAAAACGGGATTACGCAGATGTCGTGATTGCTGTACGCGGTGCCGGCGGCGATCCACGACGACATCGCCCCGGCTTCGTTGATGCCCTCCTGCAAGACCTGGCCTTCCTTGCTTTCGCGGTAGAACATCAGTTGGTCGGCGTCCTCCGGCTCATACAACTGCCCCTTGGGGGAGTAGATCCCCAGCTGCCGGAACATTCCCTCCATGCCGAAGGTGCGGGATTCATCGGGGATGATGGGCACGATGTACTTTTTGAGTTCCTTGTCGCGCACCAGCGACGACAGGATGCGCACGAACGCCATGGTGGTGGAAATCTCGCGCTCGCCGCTGCCGTCGAGTTGCGACTGGAAAAGTTTCAACGCCGGCAGTTTGAAAGCCGGCTTGCACTGGCTGCGCCGCGCCGGCAGAAAACCGCCCAGCGCGCGGCGCCGCTCCAGCAGGTAGCGGGTCTCGTCGGAATCCTCGTCGGGGCGGTAGAACGGCGCCTTGGCGACCTGCTCGTCGGTGAGCGGGATATTGAAGCGGTCGCGGAACGCCAGCATCGCATCCTCGCCCATTTTCTTTTGCTGGTGGGTGGTGTTCTGTCCTTCCCCGGCCTCGCCCATGCCGTAGCCCTTCACGGTCTTGGCGAGGATCACCGTCGGCTGCCCGCGATGGGCCACCGCCGCGGTGTAGGCGGCGTAGACTTTGTGGGGGTCGTGGCCGCCACGGTTGAGACGCCAGATGTCCTCGTCGGTCATGTTGGAAACCATTTCCTTGAGTTCGGGATAACTGCCGAAAAACTTCTCGCGCACGTAGGCGCCGTCCTTGGCCTTGAAGGCCTGGTATTCGCCGTCCACCGCTTCTTCCATGCGCTGCTTCAACAGGCCCTTGTCGTCTCGCATCAGCAGCGGGTCCCAGTACGAACCCCAGATGACCTTGATGACGTTCCAGCCGGCGCCGCGGAACTCGCTCTCCAGTTCCTGGATGATCTTGCCGTTGCCGCGCACCGGGCCGTCGAGGCGTTGCAGGTTGCAGTTGACCACGAAAATCAGGTTGTCGAGGTTCTCGCGCCCGGCCAGCGACAGCGCCCCCATGGACTCCGGCTCGTCCATCTCGCCGTCCCCCGGAAACACCCACACCTTGCGGTCGCCGGCGTCAATCAGGCCCCGGTGGTGCAGGTATTTCATAAAGCGCGCCTGGTAGATCGCCATGATCGGCCCCAGCCCCATGGACACCGTCGGGAACTGCCAGAAGTCCGGCATCAGCCACGGATGCGGATAGGAGGAAATGCCGTCGCCGTTCACCTCCTGCCGGAAGTTGCGCAGATCCTCCTTGTTCAGGCGCCGCTCCAGGTAGGCGCGGGCGTAGATACCGGGGGCCGAATGGCCCTGGATGAACAGCATATCCCCCGGCTGTCCGGCACCGGTTTTGGCATCGGCGTCGGCAGTGGAAGCCCGCCAGAAGTGATTGAAGCCGACGTCATACAAGGTCGCCGCCGAAGCGAAACTGGCGATGTGCCCGCCCAATTCTGATGATATACGGTTGGCCCGCACCACCATGGCCAGGGCGTTCCAGCGAATCAACGCACGGATGCGCCGCTCCAGGGCGTGGTCGCCGTCGCTGCGCTGCTCCTGGTGGACCGGAATGGTGTTGAGATACGCGGTATTGGCCTGATAGGGAATATGCGCGCCGGAGCGCCGCGCCTGGTCAATGAGCCGCTCGATGAGAAAATGCGCGCGCTCGTTGCCCCCCCGCTCGATCACCGAACTGAGCGCATCCAGCCACTCGCCGGTCTCGGTGGCGTCGCTGTCTGCCAGGGGTTTGGGATCGGACATTTGCTGGTCTTGCTCGGTCAGGAATGACGGCAAGTCTAGCCCAATTACCGGGTTTTCGCCATATCCGTGCGGCGGCAACCGCCGCTGACTTTCATCGGCGCCGCAGATAAACCGGAAACCTCGGATTGCCCTTTTTGGTCAATCCATAGTACTTGAACGTAATCACGCCGCCCACGGGCGGCGGCCGGGCGCGGAGTTTGTCGCTGAAGCCCGAACCGATTTTGACCAGCCGGCCGTTCGCCATCCGGCATTGGAGCGCGCCCATTTTGCCGGTGTATTTGCCCTTGCCGGGGAGGATTTTTTGCACCACGCATTCGGCGTCCAAGAAGTTTTTGACTTTCAGGGCCGAGGACAGGCGGCCCGTCTGGTAGGGTGTGCCTGGGTCGCGCACCACCACGCCTTCGCCGCCGCCGGTGCTTACTTCCGCCAGAAAACTCTTGAGCTGGGCGGTGGCGGTAACCTTGATCTGCGGGATAATTTTCAGGCGGTCGTTGGGGTGTTCTTGCAGAAAGTCGGCCAAAACCGCCAGTCGCTCCAACAGGCCGCCGGGCTGGCGGGGCACTTCAAAAACGTGGTAACGCACCTGCGCCCATCGCGCGTCTGGTTTTTTTGTGCGCACGATGGACATGATGTTTTCAAAATCCCCGCGCCGGGTCCACAACTCGCCGTCAAGGGCGAACGGCGGAAAGCCGCGGATGAACCACGTCGGCGCGTGCAACACCTTGCCGCCACGGCTGAGCAGTTGTTTGCCGTCCCACACCCCGCGCACGCCGTCGAGTTTTTCGCTCATCACCCAGCCCACCACGTTGCGGCTGCCGTCCCAGGTTTTGAGCAGGAAGACGCCGGGCTTTTGCCCGTGGGCCGCCTGGGACAACAGCAACCCCGCAGCGAGCAACGCCGGGAGCAGGCGACGGCCACAAAAACCCTTGAACCGCCGCCGCCGAAGCCGTACAATACGCGCCCTTTCGGGGCCATAGCTCAGCTGGGAGAGCGCAACACTGGCAGTGTTGAGGTCGGCGGTTCGATCCCGCCTGGCTCCACCAGGCTTAACCGCCATAACCGACCGCCATAACCGCTATCACAGGCACAGGCAAGCGAACAGGCAAGCGCACACGAAGATTTGTCAAACCAGTCCCCATCGTCTAGTCGGCCTAGGACACTGCCCTTTCACGGCGGCAACAGGGGTTCGAATCCCCTTGGGGACGCCATTTTGACTGGATTTTGCTTTCGCGGGCATTGTAGAAGTTCACTGATTCACTGATAAATTTCATTCATTCTACTTCGTCATTCCTGTATAGGTTCACTAATTCGCTGACAAATTTCATTCTACGCTGTCATTCTCGAGCGTTAGTGTCCGTTGCCGCGCAAGCGGCTTACGGACACTTGCGTACTCGGGAATCCAGCGCCACACGAACCACCGGCGGTTTAGTCCCTGGATTCCCGATACGATGAAAAATATGGTCGCTATCGCTCCCTATTTTTCTATCGTTCGGGAATGACACCGAGGGTGATTTGTTGTTTCGCGGGGATGACGGCGAGGAGAATTTGCGCTTTTGCGGGTATGACACCGAGAGCGTGGCAACAACTCTGTCGTCATTCCCGAGCGTTAGTGTCCGTTGCCGCGTAGCGGCTTACGGACACTTGGCGCTCTCGGGAATCCAGTGCGATTTAGAAACGCAGCGAACCGGTCAACCGGATGTTATGCCCGATGTTGTCATCGGTTTTCTCGGCACGTTCGCCGGTCAACTCCAATCGTAAGCCGCGCTTGGTCCATTTGCCGAGGGCGTTGGAGAAGTCCATCCCCATCTTTTGGGTGCGCCCGTCTGCGCTCCAGCCGGGTTCCAGGGTAAAGGTAATGCCACGACCTTGCGCACCGGGGTCATACCGCACTTGCAAACTGGCGTCCCATTCATCGTAGTCGTTTTCTTCGTGTACCAGCAGGGCATTGGCTTTCCCCTGCATGCTCAAACCGCTTGCCGGGTGGCGGTAGTCAAAGCCCAATCCCAAATCAGCACCGCTACCTTGTTCGGCGTCGCCATCATCCCAGCGCAGGCCGAGTTCCCAGTTCGGGGTGAATCGGGCGCCGTTTGGGGAGGGCGTTCCCGGTACGCGGCCTTGTATGGCAACGCGCAGGCGTTGGGAGTCTGCGGTTACTGCCGGCAGGTCGGTGGCCTCATCGGCTTCGGATTCCAGTTCCACGGCGAAGGCGCTGGCTTTCCACGACCATTCGCTGCGTTTGTACGTGGTCAGGTCACCGGATATGCCGGCGGCGATCATTTGCATTTCAATATCCACGTCGGTAGTTTCGTCATCCCCGTCCGTGGCCAGTTCGGCTTCGCCTTCGCCGTAGCCGAGTACGACCCATGCGTTGGTGGCGTCATTTGGTTGCCATTGGATATAGGGCAGGATGCTGGTCAGGTCGGCTTCCAAATCGCCCTGGATGTCGTCTGCCTGGTCGTCATAATCCACTTCGCCGTCGCTTTCGGAGATGGCTACGCCTAAACGGACGCCGGTTGGGGTGCGGTAGTCGGTGCCGAGGTAGGCTGAGGTTACATCGCCGTCTTGTTCAAAGTCGTTTTCGGGTTTGCCGTCGAAGTTGGTGGTGGTGGCGCGTGCCCAGAGGCTCCAGTTGGAGGTGGCGGTGGCGTCGTCATTCAGGTTTAGGTGGAACGCGCTTTTCGTCAACAGGTCTTTGGCGGACATTGTGGTGGTGTTCGCTGGATTCCCGATACGATGAAAAACATGGTCGCTATCGCTCCCTGTTTTTCTATCGTTCGGGAATGACACCGAGGGTGATTTGTACTTTTGTGGGTATGACGCCGAGAGCGTGTTAACAACGCTGCCGTCATTCTCGAGCGTTAGTGTCCGTTGCCGCGTTAGCGGCTTACGGACACTTGCGACTCGGGAATCCAGGGTTTGGGCGGGGGTGTTGGTTGCTAACTCAAACTTGTGGCCGCCTATTGTGAAGTGGCTGGTGTTTGCGCTTGCGCCGGTGTTGGTCAGGTAGTCTTCAAACACGCCCACCGTCCCTGTGGCGAAAGCCCGCCCAAACGCCGCCAGAGTCTTTTCCACAACGCGTTCGTTGCCGAATTGTCCGATGGCGATGGTGAAAGTCTGTTGTGCGGTGTTGGCGCCGGCGGGATCCATGTCGGTGACGGTGTAGGTGTATTCAACGGCGTCTTGTTCGGTGGTCGGGGTGCCGGCCAAAACGCGGGTGGCGGGGGTGAAAGTCAAGCCGGCGGGCAGGGCCGGGGTGAGGGTGTAGGTCAGGGCGCGGTTGCCGCCGGTGGCGGTGGGCAGGGTGACGGTGCCGATGTCGGTGTCGGCGGCGTAGGTTTGGTCGGGGATGGTGGCGGCGCCGAAGGTCGGGGTGGTGTCGTCTTGCAAGATTATGTTGAAACGTAAAATAGCGACGTCGACATCGGCATCTTCGGCGAAGTACTGCGTAGAGGTGGTGCGGGCTGAAGGACAGCTCGGTGTGCCCGAAAGTATGCGCGTATCTTCATCAAAGGATATGCCTGTAAGAGCGATGAATGTAAATTCGACTGCCCCGTAAATGAGCGGCAGGTCGCCACCGGTGGCCTCCGGCAGGGTAACGGGTCTGATGGGTTTGCCGCACGTGAAGGTTTGGTCGGGGATGGTCTGGCTGCCGAAAGTCGGCATGAGGTCGACTTGGGCCTGGGCGTGGTGGGCGGGGATGAAGGTGAAAACGAGGGCGAACAGGGCGAGGGCGGATGCCTTGTTTCGTAAGGTTAGCGGTTTACTATGTGTATCGGGGGGGGGGGGGCAGGAATGGCCGCTGAGACGCCCGCAGGCGTGGTTTTATGCGGTTTTTGGGTGGTTTTGACTACGGACAGGAAGTGGGAAAAGGACATGAGAATTCTCCTGAAAGGGTGGTCGTGGTAGGCCGTGAATTTGCCGGATTATACCATAATCCAAAGAAATGCCATCCCCCAAAATGGGCGGAATATGGCGGTTTTGACGCTGGATTGCTCGTATCGTCCCTGATACTCGCCCTACGGGCTACGCGCAATTTTGCTCCCGGCAAAATTGTCCCGGGTACACAAGTGTCCGTAAGCCGCTTGTGCGGCAACGGACATTAACGCTCGGGAGTGGCGGCGTAGGGACAGGTCGCGACCTGTCCCTATTTGGCCGTGAATTAGTGAACCTATACAGGCGGGGCGGTGGCGGCAAACGCTTCTACTTGGTCGGCGGCGGCCAGCAGGTCGCGGAGGTTGTCGAGTCCGTCGAGGTTGATGCGCTTGCGAAACAGCGCCCAGCCAAGGAAGCAGGCGCAGCGCAGGGCGCCGTCCCGGCTGAGGTCCCGGTCGGTGGCGAAGCGCCGGTCGAGGGCTTCAAGGCCGCTTTGGATGCGGTTTTTCTGGCGCCCGAGGTACTTGATTTGTTCGGGGCCGAAGCCTTCGTTTTCCAGCATGAACACGTTGATGGCGCTGTCCAGCAGGGTGTTGGTTATGGCGAAGTTTTCAGAATCCTCAAGGTCGGCGAGGAAGCGCTTGCCGGGTTCGCCGGATTTTTCCCGGATGTATTTCAGGATCGAAGCGGAGTCGGTCAGCGTGCGCTCGCCGTCGCTGAGGAACGGCACCTTGGCGGTGGGTGATTTTTCCGCGCTCATCGCGTAATCGGCTTCCACGAAGTCGAAGTCCAGACCCTCCTGGGCCAGCGCCACGCGGCAATGGCGGACGAAGGGCGAGGTATAACTGCCGTAAAGTTTCATGAAATTTCCTGTTATGGGGGTCAATGACCGGGAAAGTGTAGCAGAGAATGGCCGGCGTGTGCTACGGCCCGAACCCGGACGGCGTTTCCCGGTCATAGCAGATGCCTGCCATAATTCGCCGATGATGAAAAAAATACTTGCCCTGCCGGTGCTGATACTGGCGTTCCCGTCTTTGCCGTTGGCCGCCGGCGGCGCGCCGGAAATCGTCAAAAGCCCGCCGGATTCCAAGGACTACCGCGCCCTTGTGCTGGACAACGGCCTGAAAGTGCTGCTGGTGTCCGACCCCGCCACCGACCAGGCCGCGGCTTCGCTGGACGTCCACGTCGGCAGCGGCAGCGACCCGGATGACTGGCAGGGGCTGGCCCACTTTCTCGAACATTTGCTGTTCCTCGGCAACCGCAAATACCCCGAAGCCGGGGAATACAAAAAATTCATAGACGACCACGGCGGCAACAACAACGCCTACACCTCGTTTTCCCACACCAACTATTATTTCGACATCAGCGCCGACCACCTGCTGCCGGCGCTGGACCGCTTCTCGCGGTTTTTCATAGACCCGACCTTCGACGCGACCTTCGTTGACCGCGAGCGCGCCGTGGTGCATTCCGAATACCAGTCCCGGATCAAGGATGAAGGCCGCCGCGCGTGGGCGGCGCGCCGGCAGTTGATCAACCCCGACCATCCGGCGTCTCGCTTTGCGGTGGGCTCCCGGCACACCTTGCGCGACCGCCCCGACGACCCGGACGGCATGACCGCCCGGCAAAAACTCATCGAGTTCTACGCCCAACACTATTCCGCCGACATCATGACGCTGGCGGTGGTGGGCCGCGAACCCCTCGACCAGTTGCAGCGTTGGGTCACGGAATTGTTCGCCGGGATTCCCGACCGAGACGCCCAAGCGCAACGCTTCACGCAGCCGTACTTCACCCGCGCGCGCCTCGCTTCAAGGCTTAACGTAACGCCGCAAAAAGACCAGTTGCGCGCCGCTTTCCTGTTCCCCGTTGCCGGCAACGAAGACCGCTACCGCAGCAAACCCCTCGGCTATGTCGCCAACCTGCTGGGGCATGAAGGCGAAGGCTCGCTGCTGGCGTTGCTCGAATCCATGGGCTGGGCCGAAGGGCTGAGCGCCGGCGCCGGCTACCGGGACAAAGTCCAGGGCGTTTTTGAAGTGTCCATCCAACTGACCGAAGCGGGCCTCGCGCACATTGACGAAATCGGTTCATTGTTATTTCGCTACATCGCGCTCATCCGCGCCGAAGGGATTGAGTCGTGGCGCTACGATGAAGAGCGCAAACTCGCCGCCATCGCCTTCCGCTTCGCCGAAGAGCACGGCGCCGGCGCCACCGCCCGGCGGCTGGCGGACAGTTTGCATCGCTATCCCATTGAGGACGTGCTGCGCGGGCCGTATATGATGGAAGACTACCGCCGCGAATGGATCAACCAACTGCTGGCGCGTTTGACGCCGGACAACGTGTTGTTGCAGGTGGTGGCCAAGGGCGTCGAGACCGATAGCGAAGCGCCGTTCTACGGGGTGGATTTCGGCATCGCGCCCATTCCCCCGGCGACCCTTGCGCGATGGCGCGAAGACAAACCGGACGAACGCCTGGCGCTGCCCGCCGCCAACCGCTTTATCCCGGAACGTTTGAGCGTGCAAGCCGGCCAGTCTCTTGGGCAAACACCGGCGATCCCCGAACCGCTGGACGCCCAACCGGGCATGGACGTCTGGTACCACGGCGACCCGCAGTTCGGCACCCCGCGGGCGGCGTTTTTTTTCAGCGTCCAGTCGCCCATCGCCGGCGGCAGCGCGCGCAACCTGGTGCTCGGCGAGTTGTTTGTCAGGCTGGTGAACCGGCAGCTCGACACCGCCACCTACCCGGCGCGCCTCGCCGGTCTCGGTTATGAATTGTACCGGCACAGCCGCGGGTTTTCGGTGCGCATCAGCGGCTATGAAGACAAGCAGGCGGTGATGCTGAAAACGCTGCTGGAGGCG
Source organism: Candidatus Poriferihabitaceae bacterium (assembly GCA_965212085.1). Taxonomy (GTDB): domain Bacteria; phylum Pseudomonadota; class Gammaproteobacteria; order Arenicellales; family Poriferihabitantaceae; genus JAHRAW01. Next base: position 1,763,613 of record OZ243042.1, read on the forward strand.
TTGCAGGCACCGCGCTTTGATGCCGCGGAACTGGCGTTGATCAAGGACGAGTTGCGGCGGGAATGGCGCAACGTCTCCCTGGAGTCGCCGTCCAACCAGACCGTGCATGAGTTGTACCGCTTGCTCATGCACCCTTACTGGAGCGAAGCGGAACGCCTCGCGGTGCTGGACGCAATCGGCGTTGACGATCTCAAAACCCACGCCGCCGGTTTCTTTGAAAAAATTCACATCACGGCGCTGTCCCACGGAGACGTCACCAAAGCGCGGGCCGCCGGGCTGAGCGCGATGCTGGCATCGGCGTTTGCCGGCTCCGAGTGGATAGAGGAGGTGGAGCGGATCCGGATCAGGATGCTGGATGATCACGCCGCGTATCTGCGCAGTATGGACGTGGATCACGACGACTCGGCTCTGGCAATCTATTTTCAAGGCCACGGCAAAAGCGATCCGGAAAGGGCGAAGATGCTGCTCTTGGCGCGGCTCGCCGAGTCGCCGTTTTTTTTCAACATCCGAACCACCAACCGGGTCGGCTACCTGGTGCACGCCGGGCGGCTGGATATTCTGGAAGTGCCGGGGCTGCTTTTTTCGGTGCAAAGCCCGACCCACGCGCCGGCGCGCATCAACCAACTCATCAACGAGTTCCTGGAGGCGTTCGGAAACATTCTTGAAGGCATGGATGAAACAGAATTCAACCGGGTAAAACAGGGCCTGGTGGATCGCATCCTGACCCGCGACAAAAAACTCGCCGACCGCAGCAACCGCTATTGGCGGGAAATTGACCGCAAGGAATTCGCGTTTGACACGCGCCGGCGAACCGCCGAACTCATCGGAAGCCTGAGCAAAGAGGACATCCTGGATTATTTCCAACAAATAACCCAAACCCAACCGCGCAAACTCCTGATACAGTCACCGGGCCGGCGCCCCCAAGCCGGCGGCGGGCAACTCCACGGCGCACACTACACCCCCGTGGGCGACACCGTTCAGTTTAGAAAAAGCGCGCGAACATTTTTTCCGGCTTATTGACAGTCCGGCTATCGCCGGAAGGGTTTGAACGGCTGACGGCAGGGCGTAAAGAAGAACAAAGGAAGCGGCTGAGCATCGCCGGGGGCAGGTCGCGACCTGCCCCTACTACCCGCAAATGCGGGTATGACACCGAGAGCGTAGCGGCTTACGGACACTTACGACTTGGCAATCCAGCGTCAAACCAGCGGAGAGGGCAAAAGCACCAATCCAGAAATTACCCCTATAAAACAACCCCTTACCGCCAAAAACCCCCCGCAACCCCGAAAAAACCATAAATTTGCAATAAAACCCTTGACAAACATTAACAAAATGGTAATGTTCGCACCACTAAATCGGTGCATTGGGCACCGTTGCGCTATTTTTTATAGTGCGTAGTAATGTCTTTAACCAAGAGGTAAATCATGAACAAGAAACTAATCGCAGCCGCCGTTTCTGCCGCAGTCGTGGCGCCGGTGGCGGGATATGGCGAGGTGCAGGTGTATGGCCGAATTAACAACGCCATTGACCTGAACGACCTTGCCGACGAAGGCGACTCGCAGACTGATGTAAGCGGTGTCTCTTCCCGTTTCGGCATCAAGTACAACAAAGAAATGGGCAACGGCCTGAGTGCGCATGGTCGTTATGAGTTCTCCACTTTCACCGACAACGAGCGTGGCATCAACGACATCCGTATCTCCACAGTCGGTGTCTCCGGCCCTTTCGGTCGCGTTGACATTGGCAACCAGTGGAGCGCCTACTTCGACACTTTCGGTACGCTCATCAGCCCGACCTACACCCTGGGGTACTACCTGTATTCATCCATCGGTGGCGGTCCGTTCCGTGCTTCCAACACCATCAAGTACTCCAACTCTTTCGGTCCGTTGTACCTTGAATTGGACGTTCGCTTGAACGACGAATCCAGTCCGGAAGGTGGCGACGTGGCGGAGAAAATTAATGGTGATGGCGTTGGTCTCGGCCTGAGCTGGGCGGTTAGCGATAACCTCACCATTGCTGCGGCGTTTGATGCCGAAGACGAGGAAGATGACAGTGGGCCGGCCACGGTAGTTTTCACTGGCGCACAAACGACAGCAAACGATGATATCTTCGTCGACGATGACACTACGACCGCGTCGTCGGGTTCCTTCGGACAAGACCAAGATCGCTGGGGTATTGCCGCCAAAGGCACCTTCGGGAATTTTTGGGTGTCAGTGGGCTGGCAGAATCACGAGTACGACGATATCGACATAGCATATGAAGATTTCGATCTTGACGATGATGGTACTGTCGAGGATGGCACTGTTGCGTTCGACGGCCTTGAGACTGAAACCTATTTCATCTACGGCGGCGGCAAGTTCGGCGAGAACACCAGTTGGATGTTGGGGTACGCCGAGGCTGACGATGGTGTAAGCGCCAATCAAGTCAACATCCGGGATGGGAAAGTTTCAACCGACACGGATGATTCATCGCAGGTCATTTGGGCTCTCTACCACAGCCTCGGCGGTGGTTTGAAGCTCTACTACGAAGCCATCAGCCTTGATAGCGATAACCTCGAAAAGGACGGTGATCGCCACCTGATCGGCATGCGGGTTGATTTCTAACCCATCGTTGTAATGGGATGAGGGGGGAGGCGTGAGATACCTCTGCATTGTGAGGGGGTCTGCACCTCTCGTAATGTTCCCCCCAAATCCCACCTTTACAAAAAACCGGAGCTTCGGCTCCGGTTTTTTTTGTCCGTAATAATTTTGTCCGCAATAACCGACTGCCCGCCATGAACTTCCGCCGCATCACCACCCGCGACACCTGGCATTTCTGCCGCAATTGCTCAAACTGGCCAAAAACCGGCTATCAAACGCGCACAACCCCGCCGGCGATTGTGGAGATTTGCAACGAATGTCTGAAGAAAAAACTGCACGATAAATGCGCGCAGGAGGGCGGGGATGGGGGGAAATAAGGGGCGGATAGTGCGCGGTAAAAGACATTACCAAGTACTATTTCGCGGTTACGCCGCCGGTTTGACGGGGTATGAGGCGCAAGAAAAGGCGGGGAAACGGCGGAGAAACGGCGGAATACTGCGGTTTTGACGCTGGATTGCTCGTATCGTCTCTGATACTCGCCCTACGGGCTACGCGCAATTTTGCTCCCGGCAAAATTGTCCCGAATAGCGATGAAACAAACGGTCGCTGGTGCTCCCTATTTTTCTATCGTTCGGGAATGACGGCGTGGGCGTAAGGAAAGGTTCGGGTAGCGGCGAAGCATCGCCGGAGGCAGGTCGCGACCTGCCCCTACTACCCGCAAATGCGGGTATGACACCGAGGGCGTAAGGCAGGGCAAAGAAAGCGCAAAAGAAGCGACCAAGCCTCATCGTTTCCCTTGCCCGTCTTTACACCTCTGCGGCCGTCCAACCGGCGGCGTAGCCGCTGACTTCGGCGTGCGCAGGACGCGCACGGCGGCGCTGAAAACAGGATGTTTTCCCGCGCCGCAAGGGGGGTCTGCGGGGGGTCTCCCCCCGCAAAAGCGCGTCACGCGCACCAAAACCCGCGCCTCGCGCAACCGCCCCCCGCGCTCTGCGCCCCGCGCCACCGCAAATGCGCGCCTCGCGCAACCCCGCCCCGCGCAAGCGGCTCGGACACTTGCGTACTCGGGAATCCAGAATCAAACCGGCGGCGTCAGCCGCTCACATTATTTTTCCAGCAACCGATCCACCACGCACAAAAACTTTCCCCGCGCCACGCTTGCGGTCAGCGTTTGCCCCTTTTCGGTTTTCCCGGCGTCAAACACGACTTCCCGGTTTTGGTCTTGAAGTATCGCGTATCCCCGCTCCAGCGTGTGCGCCGGACTCATCAGTTCCAGTTTGGTGGCGAGGTGGTCAACGGTCTGCGCAGCGCCGCCAACACCGGCGGTGGCGGTATTGATCAGTTGTTTACGCAACGCAATCAGGCGGCGCAGGTTTTCCGCGAGCCGGGTGCGGGGGGAGTGATAGCGGAGTTCGGCGACTTGTTTCTGAATCCGCAGTTGCTGCCGGTCGAGGTGGCTTGCGGCGAGGTAGCCGAGGGCGTTGGCCAGGGCTTGGTGGGTTTGTCGGGCGGCTTGAATTCGTTGCAGCGGGTGAACCACGCGCGCGGTGGCGTGGTCAAGGCGTTGCTCCAGGGTTTCCATGAGGCGTTGAGTAACATTGTGCAGGGCGGCGGTGGCGTGGCGGAGGGTTTGATGCAACTGCGCGAGTTCCGGGGCGGCGGTTTCGGCGGCGGCGGTGGGGGTGGGGGCGCGCAGGTCGGCGACCAGGTCGGCGATGGTGAAATCTATTTCATGACCCACGGCGCTGATTACCGGCAAGTTTGACGCGAAAATCGCGCGCGCCACGCCTTCGTCGTTGAAGGCTTGCAAGTCCTCCGGCGAACCGCCGCCGCGCGCGAGTATCAGCACATCCGCTTCCCGGCGGCGGTTGGCAACGGCCAGCATTTCCACGATGCCGGGGACCGCGTTGACGCCCTGCACCGGGGTCGGATAGACGATCAACCGGGCGACCGGGTAGCGCCGTTTGAGCGTAACGCGAATGTCGTGGAGCGCCGCGCCGCTGTCCGAACTGATGACGCCGATGACCGTGGGGTGGGCGGGCAGCGGTTGTTTGTGGCGGTCGGCGAACAGCCCCTCCGCCGCGAGTTTGCGTTTTAGTTCCTCAAACTCCCGGCGCAGCGCGCCTTCGCCGGCGTCCTCCAGCCAGGAGACGATCAACTGCATATCCCCGCGCGGCTCGTACACCGTGACGCGCCCGCGCACCAGCACCTGCATCCCTTCGGCGGGCGGCACGCTGAACTGCCGGTGGCGGCCCTTGAACAACGCGCAACGAATCAGGATGTCGCCTTCCTTGAGGGAGAAATAGCGGTGCCCGGAAGCCGGCTGCGCGAGGTTGGAGATTTCGCCTTCCACCCAGATTTCCCGGTAGCCCTCCTCCAGCAGCGCGCGGATTTCACCGACCAGGCGTTGTACCGAATAGACGTTGCCGGGGGCGGGCGGGCTTGCTTGTTGGTCAGGGATTTCGGACATGGGTCACGAGGGCTTGGCCCTGAGCTTCGGCAGCACCACCACCTGCCCCGGCACCAGCGGCGCGTCGCGCAGTACCGGGTTCAGGCGGTACAACAGCCACACCGGAAACCCCAGTTTCACGGACAGCGACCACGGCGAATCCCCGCGCCGCACGGCGTGGTTTTCGATGCCCACCAGGTCGTAGTGCTCCTTCAGGGATTCGCTCAGCACCTGGTGATAGTCGGTGCGGCGTTGCTCAAAACGCTCCGCCATCCGCGCGTCCCGGACCGGCAGCCGCAGTTGCCGGCCAATGGCGATGGAACGCCCGGACCCGGAGCGCAATTGGTTGAGTTCGCGCAGCGCGGCGGTGCCGCCGATGCCCAGCCAGTCGGCGAAGTGGCCGAGGGTTTCATCGGCTTCCACGCGCACCGCGTACACCGGCGCATCGGCGGCGCCGCTGACGCGGATGCCGAGGTCGGGGAGCGTGTCCAGCAGGTTGCGCAGGGTGTCGGCGTCGCCGTCGCCGTCGCCGTCGCCATCGGCGGGCGTTTCCGTTGTTTTCGTTTCCACGTCCGCCGCGTCCACGGCCTTTGCGGTGTACTGAACGGAACGCGGTTCACCGGACTCAACGGATTCATCAGGTTCATCAGGCGCAACGGACTCAACAACCGCCGCCCCCGGCTTCACCTTATCCACCCCGGCCAGCAGCTGCGCGGTCGCGCTGGTCTCCGGCACCACCAGCCCCGGGATTTTGAGTTTTTGCCCCGGATGAATGACGGCCTCGGCGTTGAGTTGATTGAGCCGCCGCAAAGCCGCGCAGTTCACCGCAAACCTGCGCGCCACCCGGCAGGCGCTGTCGCCCCGGCGCACGATGTATTGCTGGTCGGCGTTCAAGCCCCGCGCCCCGATACCGGCCAGTACCTCGCCCGGTATGGCGAGTTTCTGGCCGGGGTAAATGATCGCCCGGCGTCCCAGGCGGTTGTGGCTGATCAGGGTGCGGCAGTCAACCCCGAAGTGCTCGGCGATGCCGCACGCGGTATCGCCCCGGCGCACCCGGTGGGTGGCGGCCACGGGTCGCTTGGGCAAGGGTTCGCGCTTGCCGGTGGCCTGAGACTGCGCGGCGACCACCAGTTTGCGGGGGATGAGCAGTTTCTGGCCGGGAATGATCAGGGCGCTTTTGCCGAGTTGGTTGGCGCGGATCAGTGCGCTGCAGTTGACCTTGACCGCGCGGGCGATGCCGCAGGCGGTGTCGCCTCGGCGCACCGTATAGCGGTCGCCGCCGGTGATTACCCGTTCGGGACTGAGGGACGCCAGTTTGACGCGCTCGGCCTGCCAGCGGTGAGCCCTGCGCGGCAGGCGCAGGCGGTAGCCGGCGGGTATCAGCCGCCAGCCGCGCCACACGAAGCGCGTCAACGCGCGGTTCAGCGGGCGCAGCTGCGCCTCGCCGAGGCCGAACACCGCTTCGATGCGGGCGATGGAGGTGGGATGCTCCAGCACCACGGTATGGGGCGGATACGCGCCGCCGGCGTCGGTGGCGGCGCGGACGCCGAAATAGCGCTCGGCGTTGATGGCGACGTGGCGGGCGGCGAGGAAACTGGCGTAAAAGTTTTTCACCGCGATCTGGAAGCGCGGCGATTTATAACGCTCCAGCACCGCCATGAAATCCGGCGCCACCCGGCGCATGGCGCGCTTCATACCGCTCACGCCGTAGTTGTAGGAAGTGATGATGAACGGATTAATCTGCGGCCGGGTGATGGCCGGGTTGGCCTCCCTGGCGGCTGCGCTCAGGGTGCGGTCGGCGCGCTTCAGGTAGCGGGCCGCGGCGCGGGTGGCCGCTTCCGGGTCGAGGCGCTCATCCAGCGTGGCGTTCAGTTCCAGGCCCAGCACGCGCGCGGTTTTCGGCATAATTTGCCACATTCCCGCGGCGCCGGCCTTGGAATAGGCCGCCGGGTTGTAGGAGGATTCCACGAACGGCAGGTAGCGGATTTCCGCCGGCAGGCCGTTTTCCCGCAGCACCTCGTCAATCATCGTGCGGTAGCGGTTGTAGCGTTTCAGCCCCGCCACAAAGCTGTCGCGCACCCCGCTCTGGCAGCGGATATTGTCGGCGGCGGCGCGAATTTGCCGGGGCTTTTGGGCCGGGAACAACGCCGCCAGGTGGCGCTCGCCGGCGTTGCTGCCGGCGTTGGTAAGGTCCCGCCCGGCCTCGATTTTGGCGGCCACGGCGCGCAGGGATTTCCGTACCCGCGCGCGCTCGCGCTTCACGGTGGCGCGCACCGCGCGGTTGCAGCCCTGGCCGCTGTCGAACACCGCATAAACGCGCTCCGGGCGTTCCGGGTCGTGGAGAATCGCGGTCTCCTGGCTCCAGCTGCGGAACACCTCGATCCAGAACCGAACCCGCGGCTGAATGGCTTCCGGGCAGGGGAAGTTGGCGCTGCACTCGAGGGCGTGGCGGGGCAGCAGGTGGTGGGCGCGCGCGGTTTCCGGGGCTGCTGCGCCGAGGATGAGCGCGACGCCCGACAGGAGCATGAGCACCGGGATGCTCGGGTTTTTACGGTTTTTGCGCCGGCGGGTATCCATCATGCGGCCTTGTAATGCGGCCTTACAGGTCGTGGCGGAAGTCATATAATTGCGGAGTATGAATGATAACAAAACCGAACGCCTTTGCGACGACGGGAAAACCCCCGCCGCCGCGCAGTTGCGCCGGGAGGTGAAGGCCCTGCTCGCCGCCAGAGGCGGCATTGACGAGCACAAGGCGAAGCGCCTTCGCAAGCAGTGGGAGTTGCGGCAAAGCGAAGCGGGCAAGGCGGACGACGGCAAGGACGAAGGCGCGGACCAAGCGGACCATACCCTGGCCGCCCTGTTCGCCAAACTGCGCGCGCGCGTACACGCCCAGGTGGAGCTGCGGGACAAGCAGTTCGCCGCCCTTGAAGCGCAGTTGGCGCAGTTGCGCGCCGATCTGGAGAAGGGCGACGTCAAACAATCCCAGCAACTGGAGCAGTCGGTCATCAACGCATTGAACCGCATCACCGGTTTGTCGAGCAGCCGCCGCCAGACCGTCATCACCGAACTGGAAACGCTGCGGCCCAAACTTCGCAAACTGGCTTCGTGGCGCAAGTGGGGCACCGGGCAGGCCAGGGAAAAAATGATTGCGGAGATCAAGGGCCTGCACCAGCCCGGCGCGAGCCTCGCGAAGATCGCCCAGCGCATCCAGCAGGCGCGCAAGGAATGGCAGCAATGGGACGCGGCCGGGGAGGGCGGCGATAAAAAACTGTACGCGGTTTTCGACCGCGCGTGCAGCAAAGCCTACGAGCCGTGCCAGGCGCACTTCGACAAACAAAAAAAACAGCGCCGGGAAAACAGCCGCAGCCGCGAACAAGTTTGCGCGCTGCTGGAGCGGGAGTTTGAAGAAGTCGAATGGCGCGACCCGCCGTGGAAAAAACTCCAGCAGTTGCTGCAGACGCGAAAGAGCGAATGGCGCAAAAGCGGCCAGGCGGAGTTCAAACAGCGCAAGCCGCTGCAGCGGCGCTTCGACGCCATCATCGAAAAATTTTCGGAACGCCTGGACCGCGAGCGGCAGCGCAACCGCAGAATCCGCGAGAACCTCATCGCCGAGGTTGCGCAACTCGCCGAACGAACCGACACCGGCGCGGCGCTTGCGGAACTGCGCGAGTTGAAAAAAACCTGGGCGCCGACCGTGCCCTGTTCGCGGGGCGCGGAGCAGGGGTTGTGGAAGCGTTTTACCGGGGCTTGCGACCGGGTGTATGCGAAGCGGGATGTTGAGCGCAAGGCGGTGAAGCAGACGTTGCAGCAGAACCTTGCGGCGAAGGAGGCGTTGTGCGCGGAAATCGAGGCGGGGGATGACGCCATTGTGCGGGGAAATTTGGGTAAGTGGAAGGCGCAGTGGGGTGAACTGGGCGAGGTTCCGAAAGCCGCCGGGAAGAAAATTACCGCGCGCTATCGCAAGGCGGTGGCCGGGGCGGAAAAAGTTTTGGCCGAGGCGGGTGCGGCGGAGGCGGTGCGGTTGCAAGGGTTGTTGCGGGAAAAATCTTTGCTGTGCGCCGGGGTTGAGGGGTTGGCATTAGCGGGTGCGGGTGCGAGTGCGGGCGCGGGAGTGAAGAAACTCAAGGACTTGAACAAACGCTGGGAATCGCTGGCGGCGTTGCCGGATGAACTGGAGCAGGCCATAACCGAGCGGTATCAACTGGCGAGCGCCGCCGTGGAGGATGCGGATGCTTTGCGGCGCTTGAAGGATGCGTTGCCGGGCAACCTTGAGGCGTTACACGAACGCCTGCTGGAACTGGAAATTTTGCTTGAACTGGATTCCCCGGCGGAATTTTCCCGGCAGCGCATGGCTTTGCAGATCGGCCGTTTGTCGGCGGCCATGGGCAAGGGCGACAACGCCGAGGCCAAGTCCGCCGAGGAACTGGTGCGGGGGATTTTGCTGGCGGGGGCGGTGGATGCGGCGCAGCACGGGCCGGCCTTTGAGCGGTTGGATCGTTGTTTGAACGCTGGATACCCGAGTACGCAAGTGTCCGTAAGCCGCTAACGCGGCAACGGACACTAACGCTCGGGAGCGAATTGGTGAACCTATACAGGAATGACACCGATGGATGACGAACTTTTGCGCCGCTGCTGAATGGACTGGTATCTCCTGATTTCCCAGCTGCTGAACGGCTTGCAGCTCGGCTTGCTGTTGTTCCTGCTCGCTTCGGGGTTGTCCCTGATCTTCGGGATTATGGACTTCATCAACCTCTCCCACGGCTCGTTCTACATGATCGGCGCGTTCGTCTGCGCCGGGGTAACGGCGCTCACCGGCTCTTTCATCACCGCCATGGCGGTTGCGGTCATCGTGGTTTTTGTGGTCGGCGCGGTGGTGGAATGGCTGGTGGTGCGAAAACTCTACCGCAAAGACCACCTCGATCACGTGCTGGTCACCTACGGCCTGATCCTGGTTTTCGACACCCTCGCCCATATCATCTGGGGCTCCGCCGGCGCCGCCATCCCGCTGCCCGAAGTCTTGAACGGGCAGGTTGAAGTCGGGGGATTCGTCCTGCCCACCTACCGCCTGCTGATCATCGCCTGCGGTTTGCTGGTGGCCGCGGGGTTGTATTTTCTGGTAACCCGTTCGCGCCTCGGCATGCTGATCCGCGCCGGCGCCTCCAACCGCGTCATGGTCACCGCCCTGGGCGTGGACATTGACCGCCTGTACCGGATCGTTTTCGCCATCGGCGCGGCCATGGCCGGATTCGCCGGCCTGCTGATCGCGCCGATTACCGAAGCCAGCATCGGCATGGGCAACGAGATCATCATCATCGCCTTCGTGGTGGTCATCGTCGGCGGCATCGGCTCGGTCAAGGGCGCGTTCTACGGCGCCCTCCTGATCGGCTTCATGGACACCCTGGGGCGTTCCTACCTCGACGACCTGCTCAAACTTTTTCTCTCCAACCACGCCGCCGAGACCGCCGCGCCGGCGTTGTCGGCGATGCTGGTGTACGTGTTGATGGCGGTGGTGCTGGTGTTCAAACCCAGGGGCTTGTTTCCGCCGGTCGGTTTCAGCAAAAAATGAACGGCCGTCCGCACCCGCACAATACCGGCGCCGGCGCGAAAATATATTCGCCGCCGGTGCTATTGGTGGTGGCGCTGTTGGTGGTTGCGCTGCTCGCCGCGCCGGTCATTATTTTGCTCAGCGGACAAGGTTTCTACCTGGATCTGCTGACCCGCGTGCTGATACTCACCATCGCCGTGCTCAGCCTCAGCCTGATCGTCGGCGGCGGCATGATCAGCCTCGGCCACGCCGCCTACATCGGCATCGGCGCGTACTGCGTCGGCATCCCCGCCCACTACGAAATCTACAACGGCTTCCTGCACCTCGGCCTGGCGGTGGTGTGCAGCGCCGCCTTCGCGCTCATCACCGGCGCGGTTTGCCTGCGCACCAAAGGGTTGTATTTTATTTTGATCACCCTGGCGTTCTCGCAGATGCTGTACTTCATCTTTGTCAGCATGGATGAATACGGCGCCGATGACGGCCTGGTGATTTACCAGCGCAGCGCGTTCCACGATCTGCTCGACCTCGAAAACCCCGCCGCGTTGTACTACTGCGTCCTCGCGGTACTGCTGGTGTTTTTGTTTTTCATGCACCGCCTGACCCACGCCCGCTTCGGCAGGGTAATCTTCGCCGGGCGGCACAACGACGAACGCATGCAGGCCCTCGGCTTTGACACCTACCGTTACAAACTGGCCTGCTACGTAATCTCCGGCACGATGTGCGGCGTGGCCGGATTTTTCCTCGGCAATTTCACCAACTTTATCAGCCCGGAAATGATGGACTGGACGCGCTCCGCCAACCTGCTTTTCATGCTCGTGGTCGGCGGCGCCGGCGCCCTGTTCGGGCCGCTCATCGGCACCGCCGCGTTCCTGCTGCTGGAAGAGTTTTTATCCGGCATCACCGTGTACTGGCACCTGATCTTCGGCCTGCTGCTCATCGCCCTGGTGTTGTTTTTCGGCAAGGGCGGGCTGCACGGTTTGATGGTCGGTTTGTTCGCCGGCCTCCATCAAAAACAAAACCCAAATCGAAACCGGATGTGATCCAGGCGATGCTCCTGCAAACCGAAAACCTCCACAAACAGTTCGGCGGCATCCACGCCGTGCGCGGCATAAACCTCGCCGTCGCCGAGCATCGCATCCACGCCATCATCGGCCCCAACGGCGCCGGCAAAACCACCCTGGTGGCACAACTGGCCGGGGCGTTGCCCCCGGACAGCGGCAAAATCCGCTTTCAGGGCCGCGACATCACCCGCCTGAGCCGCCACCGGCGCGCGCGCCTCGGGCTGGTGCGCTCGTTTCAGATTACCAGCGTCATCCTGCCCATGACCCTGCTGGAGAACGTGATGCTCGCCGTGCAGTCCACGGCCGGCCATTCGTTTCGCTTCTGGTCGCCGGTGGCCGCCAACGCCGGCCTGCGCGAACGCGCCATGCACGGCCTCGCCGGCGTCGGGCTGGAGGCGCGCGCCGGGGTCGTCGCCGAAATGGCCTCCCACGGCGAGCAACGGCGGCTGGAACTGGCCATGGCGCTGGCGTTGAAACCGCGCCTCTTGCTGCTGGATGAACCGATGGCGGGCATGAGCAAGGAGGAGTCCGGCAAGATGATCGCGCTGCTGGACGGGCTGCGGGAAAAAACTACCTTCCTGCTCATTGAGCACGACATGGACGCGGTGTTCACCCTCGCCGACACCACCTCGGTGCTGGTCAACGGCCGCATCATCGCCAGCGGGCGCAGCGCCGAGATACGCGCCAACGCCGAAGTGCAGCGCGCCTATTTGGGGGAGACGGCGGCGTGACCCTGGCGGTGCAAAACATCCAAACCTTCTACGGCAACAGCCAGGCGTTGTTCGGCCTGAGCCTGGAGATTCCAAGCGGCGGCGCGGTTACGCTGCTGGGCAGAAACGGCATGGGCAAAACCACCACGGTCAATTCTATCATCGGCAACCTGCCGTGCCGCAGCGGGGCGATTTTCTACAACGGCGAAAAAATAAGCGGCCTGCGGCCCTTCCGAATCGCGCAAAAAGGCATCGGCCTGGTGCCCGAAGGCCGGCAGATTTTTCCCAACCTGAACGTCCGCGAAAACCTCGTCGCCACCGCCGCCAACTACAACCACTCGCGCAACCCGTGGACTTTGGAGCGCGTGCTGGAGTTGTTCCCGCAGCTCAAAGGGCGCCTCGGCAACATGGGCGATCAACTGTCCGGCGGCGAACAGCAAATGCTCGCCACCGGCCGCGCGTTGATGCTCAACCCGCAGCTGCTGATCCTCGACGAAGCCACCGAAGGGCTCGCGCCCCTGGTGCAAAAAGACCTCTGGCAAAAACTCAACGAGATCAAAAAAACCGGCATTTCCTTGCTGCTCATTGACAAAAATCTGGACGAACTGGGCAAAATTGCGGATTATCACTACCTCATCGAAAAAGGCGCCATCGCCTGGCAGGGAACCTCGGAAGCCCTGCGCGCAACCGCCGGCTTGCAGGCGCGGTATCTTGGGGTCTGAGGTCTGATGTCCGGGGTTTGAAATCCGCCTTCGGCGTGGACATCATAGACGGCGTCGGCTCCACCGAACTGCTGCACATCTTCCTCTCCAACCGCCCCGGTAACATCCGCTACGGCGCCTCCGGAAAAGCGGTACCCGGCTACGACCTGCGCCCCGTGGACGAACACGGCCACAGCGTGCCCCCCGAAGAAATCGGCGAACTGCTGGTGCGCGGCCCCTCGGCGGGGGGGGAGGGGGGGCGTAGGGACAGGTCGCGTGTCCCTACGCCGAATCAAGTTGAACGAGATTCCGGCTTCCTTTGTTGCGCTTCGGACTGGAATCTGCCGGTTCAGCGCAGCCGTCCGTTCCGAGCGATGCGGTTTTGCAGGTAGGCGCGGGCGTTGTCCGTGGTTGCGAGGTCGGCGGCGGCGGCGTCGAGCCATACCAGGTTGCGTTGGCGGCGCATCCAGGTGAGTTGGCGTTTGGCCAGTTGGCGGGTTGCGGCGATGCTTTGCTCGGTCATCTGGTCGTGGGTGAACGCGCCGCGCAGGAAGCCGAGTGCCTGGCGGTAGCCGACGGTGCGCAGGGACGGCAGTTGGCCGGGGTGTGGGTGGGAGTCGGGGATGGCGGCGGCCAGGGTTTTGACTTCGTCCACCAAACCCTGTTCCAGCATGCAACCGAAGCGCGCGGCGATGCGCCGGTGCAACGCTGCACGGTCGGCGATGAAAAGGCCGAGTTTGATGACGGGATGGGGGATGGGGCGGGGTTTGGACTGCGCCATCACTTCGCCGGGCGGGCGGCCGCTCAGGCGGTGAATTTCCAAGGCGCGCTGAATGCGCTGGGGGTCCGCGGGCGAAATGGTCGCCGCCAGTGCCGGGTCAAGGCGTTGCAGTCGGGCGTGCATGGCCGGCAAACCCCGGCGGGTGATTTCAGCGGCGATTTGGCGGCGGGTTTCGGGGTCGGCGGCGGGCAGCCCGGACAACCCGTGTTCCAGGGCCGCGAAGTAAAACATCGTGCCGCCCACCAGAATCGGCAGTTTACCGGCGGCGTGAATACGCTCGATCAACGCCAGCGCGTCTTCGCGAAACCCGGCGGCGCAGTAGGTCTGGTGCGGGTCGCGTACGTCGATCAGGTGGTGGGGATATTTACCAAGAAACGCCGGCGCCGGTTTAGCGGTGCCGATGTCCATACCGCGGTAGACCTGGGCGGCGTCAACGCTCACCAACTCGGCGGGGTATTCGTCGAACAACGCCGCCGCCAAGTCGGTTTTGCCGCAGGCGGTCGGGCCCATGAGAAAAACCACCGGGCGGTTGCTTTTTGCGCGGGAGTTTTCAGTGCCTTGCTTTTTTGTTGGTTTTTTCATCGTATATAATGCGCGCTCCATCTACAAATCCACTAATCCACTATACACCATGGGCCATGAACGAACTTGAACAAACCATCCTCGACGCCTGGGAACGCCGCAGCGAAATCAAACCCCACAACGTCAGCGCAACCGTGCGCGAGGCGGTCAACGACGCCATCGGGCTGCTGGACTCCGGCGAGATGCGGGTCGCGGAACCCGACGGCGGCGGCTGGAAGGTCAACCAATGGCTCAAGATGGCGGTGCTGCTTTCGTTTCGCATCGAAGAGAACCGCATCATTCGCGGCGGCTTTTCCAGTTACTACGACAAGATCGGCCTGAAATTCGCCGCGTACACCAGCGAAGATTTCGCCCGCGGCGAGTTTCGCGTAGTGCCGCCCGCCCACGTCCGCAAGGGCGCGTACATCGCCCCGGACGTGATCCTGATGCCGAGCTACGTCAACATCGGCGCCTACGTCGGCCCCGGCACCATGGTGGACACCTGGGCGACGGTCGGCTCCTGCGCGCAGATCGGCGGCAACGTGCACCTCTCCGGCGGGGTCGGCATCGGCGGCGTCCTCGAACCCCTGCAGGCCAACCCCACCATCATCGAAGACGGCTGCTTCATCGGCGCGCGCTCGGAGGTCGTGGAAGGCGTGCGCGTGGGCAAGGGCGCGGTGATTTCCATGGGCGTGTTCATCGGCCAAAGCACGCGCATCCTGAACCGCGAAACCGGCGAAGTCAGTTACGGCGAAATCCCGCCCGGCGCGGTGGTGGTGTCCGGTTCCATGCCCGCCAAAGACGGCTCCCACAGCCTGTACTGCGCGGTCATCGTCAAGACCGTGGACGAGAAAACCCGCAGCAAGGTGGGCATCAACGAGTTGCTGCGTAATATCCAGGAAAGCGGCGGTTAGTTGCGCGGTGGCGGGTGCCGCCTTATTACGCAAAAATTTCCAGCGCCTCTTCAATTTTTCGCACCGCGATCAACTCGATTCCGTCCACCTTTTCCTTGGGCAGATTGGCGCGCGGAAGCAAGGCGCGTTCAAAGCCGAGTTTTTGCGCTTCGCGGATGCGCTCCAGCCCGCGCTGCACCGGCCGCAACTCTCCGGACAATCCGACCTCGCCGAACACCACCAGGTCGCCGCCCACCGGGCGGTTTTTGACGCTCGACAGGATGGCGGTCAGCAGCGCGAGGTCGGCGCCGGTTTCCGAGACCCGTACGCCGCCGGCGACGTTGGCGAACACGTCGTAACCGTTCAGGGAAATGCCGGCGTGGCGGTGGGCCACCGCCAGCAGCATGGCCAGCCGGTTGTGCTCAAGGCCGACGCACAAGCGGCGCGGATTAGACAACGCGCTGTCGTCCACCAGTGCCTGCACTTCCACGAGCAGCGGGCGCGAACCTTCCTGGGTGGCCAGCACCACGCTGCCGGGGCGAGACGCGCTCTGCTTGCTGACGAACATCGCGGACGGGTTGGCGACGTCCTTGAGGCCCTGCTCGGTCATCGCGAACACGCCGATTTCGTTGACCGCGCCGAAGCGGTTTTTGAAGGCGCGAATCAGGCGGAACGCGCTGCTGCTGTCGCCCTCAAAATACAACACGCTGTCCACCATATGTTCAAGAATGCGCGGCCCGGCCAGCGTCCCTTCCTTGGTGACGTGGCCGACCACGACCACGGTGCAGCCGCTTTGCTTGGCGTAGCGCACCAGCCGCGCGGCACATTCGCGCACTTGGGACACGCTGCCCGGCGCCTGGGTCAGGGCGTCGCTGTACAAGGTCTGGATGGAATCCGCCACCAGCACCGCCGGCGCTTCCCGTTGCGCGGTCTCCAGCAACGCTTCGAGGCTGTTCTCCGCCATCACCTTGAGGTCGTCGCAGCGTAGCTCCAGCCGCCTGGCCCGCAGCGCCAGCTGCTCGGTGGATTCCTCGCCGCTGACGTACAACACCGGCAGGGTGGCGCTGATGGTGGACAGGTACTGCAACAGCAGGGTGGACTTGCCGATGCCGGGGTCGCCGCCGATCAGCACCGTGGAACCGCGCACCAGCCCGCCGCCGAGCACCCGGTCAAACTCGACGCTGCCGCTGGACAGGCGGTTGACTTCGGAGACGTCGATGCGCGCCAGTTGCCGGGCTTCGGCGGCGGGCTGGTGCGCTTCGCCGCCGAAGCGGCTCGCCGGCGAAGCGCTCCGGACGACCTGCTCGGCGAGGGTATTCCAGGCCCCGCAGTCGCCGCACTGCCCGGCCCACTTGGGGCTGTGGGCGCCACATTCGCTGCAGGAATATTGGATTTTAGGTTTGGCCATCCATCTGCTCCACGGATTCACAAACGCTTCGTTCGACTCGCTCGGTGACCTTGCACAAGAGTTCATATGAAATGGTTCCGGCCCAGCGCGCCACCTCATCAACACTGAGCCCGCCGCCCCACAACACCACCTTCCGCCCGACCGCGGCCTCGGCCTCCGGGCAACGGGACAAGTCCACGGTGGTCATGTCCATCGCCACCCGGCCAATCACCGGGACGCGCGCGCCGCCGATCAGCACTTTGGCGGACCGGCTCAGCACCCGCGGATACCCATCGCCGTAACCGAACCCGACCACGCCGATACGCATCGGTGCCGGGCTTAGGAAGGCGCCGCCGTACCCGACCGGTTGCCCCGCGGCAATAACCCTGACCGACAACAGCCGCGCTTCGAGTTGCATGACCGGCCGTAAGTCCAGTTCCGGACCACAGCGGCCGAGCAACGGCGAGCCGCCGTATAGCAGGATGCCGGGGCGTACCCAGTGCAAATGCGTCTGCGGCCACCGCATCACCCCGGCGGAGTTGGCGAGGCTGCGCTCCAGTTGGCCGAGGTCGCCGGCGTCGGTGCCGGTGCATTGCTTGAAGCGTTGCGACTGTTGCTCCGTGCAGGGATCGTCGGAGTCATCGGCGTTGGCGAGGTGGGACATCAGGCGGATGCTTTCCACCCGCTTGTTGCGCCGCAAGCGAGCCACGGCGCCGGCCACCTCAGCGGGCGCGATGCCGAGCCGGTTCATGCCGGTATCTATCTTCAGCCACAGGCTGAGCGGTTCGCCGCGGTACTGCTCGAGCCATTGCACGTGTTGCAAGGTATGTGCCACCGGATCAAGCCGGTACCGCCGGCACAACTCCAGGGATGCCGGCTGTTGCAACCCGGACAGCACCACCACCGGCAGCGACGGGTTGGCGGCGCGGCAGTCAATGCCCTCCTCCAGGGTGGCCACGGCGAAGGCGTCCACGCGCCCGGCAATTTCGCGGCTGACGGCGGCCATGCCATGCCCGTAGGCGTTCGACTTGACGACCGCCATGACCCGGCAGCCCGGCGCCAGTTTGCGGACCAGGGCGAGGTTGTGGCGCAACGCCCCGGCGTCAATCAACGCCCGCGCGCGCCAACGCTGGTTGCTCATGACCGGGGCGCCGGCCAGTGGCGGAAATGAAGCGGGGTTATCAATAACCGATGCGGTATCGCAAACCATCCCTGAAGAGGAGCGCATAAAGGCTGGATACGAAAATACATAACCCCAAAACAAATCTTTCTCAAACTGCGCGGCGCGCTATCCGGGCAGCCCGTAATCGCCGGCGGTGCCGGCGGCGTAGTCCTCGAAACGGGTGAACTCGCCGAGGAAGGTCAGCCGCGCGGTGCCGATGGGGCCGTTGCGCTGCTTGCCGATGATTACTTCGGCGACGCCCTTTTGCTCGGTGTGTTCGTTATAGACCTCGTCGCGGTAGATGAAAAAGATCACGTCGGCGTCCTGTTCGATGGCGCCGGACTCGCGCAGGTCGGACATCACCGGGCGTTTGTTGGGGCGCTGTTCGAGGGCGCGGTTCAGCTGCGACAGCGCCATCACCGGAACATTCAGCTCCTTGGCGAGCATTTTCAGGGAGCGGGTAATGCCGGCGATTTCCGTGGCGCGGTTTTCGTTGTCTTCGGAGGACTGCATCAACTGCAGATAATCGACGATAATCAAGCCGATATTCTTGTTGTTTTTGCGCCACAAGCGCCTCGCCCGTGCGCGCAGCTCCAGGGGCGAGAGGCCGGTGGAGTCATCCACGAATATCGGCGCTTTCCTGAGTATCCCGGCGGTGGAAAGCAGGCGCGGCCAGTCGGCTTCGCTGAGCCTGCCGGTGCGCAGTTTGTTGGAATCAATGCGCCCCATGGAGGCCAGCATGCGTATCGCCAGCTGTTCGCCGGGCATCTCCATGCTGAACACCGCCACCGGCAGATCTTTTTGGAGCGCCGCGTATTCGGCGACGTTGAGGGCGAAGGAAGTCTTGCCCATGGACGGCCGCCCGGCGACGATTACCAGGTCGCCGCGCTGCAACCCCGAAGTCTTGTCATCGAGGTCGGTAAACCCGGTGGGGATGCCGGTGATGAATTCCTTGGAGTCAAACAGTTCCTCGATGCGGTCTATGGAGCCGGTGAGGAGTTTTTGCAGTTCTACAAAACCGTCGCGACCGCCGTCGCCGCCTTCGGATATTTCCAGCACCCGCTTTTGCGCGTAGTCCAGCACTTCGCGGGGAGTTTTTCCCTGGCGGTCGTAGGCGCTGCCGGATATGTCGTTGGCCGCGGCGATCAACTCCCGCAGGATGGCGCGCTCGTGGACGATGCGGGCGTAGGTCAGGATGTTGGCGGTGCCGGGGGTGTTGTTGGCCAGCGTGCTGAGGTAGGCGAGGCCGCCGGCCTTGTCGAGGTCGCCCTGCTTCTCCAGCCACTCCGAGGCGGTAACGATGTCCGCCGGGTCGTCGTCGCCGCGCAGGCCGCGGATGGCATCGAAGATCAGGCGGTGGTTGTGGTGGTAGAAATCACCGGCCTTGACCTCGTCCACGACTTCATCCCACTTGCGGTTGTCGAGCAACAACCCGCCGAGCAACGACTGCTCCGCCTCAAGGGCTTGGGGGGGCAGTTTGGCGGCGGGGGCGGCGATTTCTGCGAGGGCGGTCAATTTGGCGTCAGTTGCGGGTCGGTTCAGGGGAATTGTTACGGGTTTTGTGCAAGCATACCAGAGAATCGGCGAAGCACAAAAAAAAGCGCCCGCAGGCGCTTTTTTCGGGGGCGGCGGTCAAGATTATTCTCCGGCCTCGCCGTCGCCACCGTCCTGATGCGCCTCGGCGACGCCGGGCGGGTCGGCGGTATCGGCAGTTTCGGCGGTATCGGCAACATCGGCCTGGTCCGGCGGCGGCGCGTCGGAACCCCCTTCCCCGAGCACGGTAATTTTCACCTCAAAGCGCACTTCCGGGTGCAGGATGACGTCCGCCGCAAACGCGCCGGTCTGCTTGATGGGCCCGCCGGGCTGAAAGATTTCCGCTTTCTCGATGCGGCAGCCGGCTTCGGTGAGGGCTTCGGCGATGTCCGCCGGCGACACCGACCCGTACAGTTTGCCGGCTTCGCCGGCCAGCCGGGTGACGGTAACTTCGCGAAGCGCGAGGTCGGCCCGCGCCTGCGCCACCTCCATGCGCTTGCTTTCCTCCTCGGCCAGTTGCCGGCGGCGCTCATCAACCCTGGCCTTGGCCTCGTCGGTGGCGCGCATGGCTTTTTTCTGCGGGATCAGGAAATTGCGGGCGTAGCCGTTGGCCACCTTGACGGTATCGCCGAGGTCGCCGAGGTTCTGGATTTTTTCCAGTAAGATGATCTCCATCGTGGTTCCTGTGTCCGATGTGATGACGCCGGCCTAGTTGTCGTGCTGGTCGGTGTAGGGAATCAGCGCAAGGTAGCGGGCGCGCTTGACCGCAGCGGCCAGTTGGCGCTGGAAGTGCGCCTTGGTGCCGGTGCTGCGGCGCGGCAAAATCTTGCCGGTTTCGCTGATATTGGCCTTGAGGATGTCGAGGTCCTTGTAATCAATGGACTGAATCCCCTCGGCGGTGAACTTGCAAAAGCGCGGACGGCGCTGCATTCTGGCCATTATGCGGTCTCCGGTTTGGATTCGGGTGCGGGTTCGGGTTTGTCTTCTTCAGGCTTGCTTTCGTCAGGTTTGTCTTCCGCGGGCTTGTCCTCGTCAGGTTTTTCTTCCGCGGGTTTTTCAGCATCAGCGGTCTCGGTCTGACCGGCGTCCCGAGTGGCTTCCCCGCTCTCGTCCTGAGACGCTTCCCGCTTCTCATCCCGGCCCGCATCCGCCTTTGGTTCGGCGGCAGCCGCCGTTTCGGTGGCGCGGTCGGGCTTGTCCGGGGCCGGCCGGGCCGATTTGGGGTCGCGGTCGGGCTTGTCCCGCGCGGCCTTTTTTTCCGCTTGAATCCGCGCTTCCTCGCGGTCTTCGGCGGCTTTGGCTTTGGCGAGGGCGGACTGTTCGCTCACCGCGCGCCCGCGCCGGATCACCAGGCTGCGGATAATGGAGTCATTGAACTTGAAGTTTTTTTCCAGTTCCCGCAGCGTCTCGAGGCCACATTCGACGTTGAACATCACGTAGTGGGCCTTGTGAACCTCGTTGATCATGTAGGCCAGACGCCGCCGGCCCCAGTCTTCAACGCGGTGAACCAGCCCTTTCCCGGCGTCGGCGCCCACCATCTCCCGGTAGCGGTCAAGCATGGCCGGCACCTGTTCGCTCTGATCCGGGTGGATCAGCAGCACGATTTCATAGTGTCTCATGGATTCTCCCCATGGGTTGTATCTTCCCGCGACGCGGTGAAGAAAGGAGTTTGTGAAAGTAAAAGCGGATTCTACCCGATCCGGCGGCGGCGGGCAATGGCCTCAGCAACTATCAGCAAGCATTGGCCGCCGCCCCACGAACAAAAGGCCGGCGGAGCCGGCCTTTCATCTTTTGCCACGAAGTGTACCGAATCAGACAAACCACCATCGTTCGGCGTTCTTCGCCCCGTCCAGTTCCCAGTTGGCGCCGATGACTTCCGGCGTGCCGACCTTGTCGGTATGGGCGTACAGGTCGCTCTGGAACAACGGCAGCAACACGCCGCCTTCGTTGTGGACGATGCGCTGCATCTCGACGTAGATCTCGCGGCGCTTGCCGGTATCCAACTCGGCGCGCCCCTGGATCAGCAACTGGTTGAAGCGTTCGTGTTTCCAGTAGGTGTCGTTCCACTCCGCGTCCGCCGCGTACACCTGGGAGAACATCCAGTTTTCGGTGGGGCGTCCGCTCCAGTAGCAGGCCACGAAGGGCTTTTTCAGCCACACGTTGGACCAGTAACCGTCGTCAGGCTCGCGCACAACCTCGATGTCAATGCCCGCCGGGCGCGCCGTCTCTTTCATCAACTGCGCCGCGTCCACGGCACCGCCGAAACCGGTTTCCGCGGCGTGGAACTTGATTTTCAAGTTGTCCAGGCCGGCCTTCTTGAGGTAGTGCCTGGCCTTGTCGGGATCATATTCGCGCTGGGGAATCTCATCGGTGGTGGCGCGGTAGATGTTGGCCGGGCCGATGGGGCTGTCGTTGCCCAACTCGCCGTAGCCGTACTTGATCTTTTTCAGCCACTGTTCGCGGTCAACGATGTGCTTGATGGCGAGGCGCACGTTGTTGTCATCAAAAGGCGCGGTGTCGGTGCGCATCGGCAGGGTGATCTGCTTGTTGCCGGTGGTGTACGCCACCTTGATGCCGGCCACCTTCTTCAGGCGGTTCACGGTTTTGGCCTCAACGTTGTTCATACAGTCCACCGCGCCGGTGCGCAGGCCGTTGGTGCGCGAATTGGGGTCGGGTATCTGGAAGGTTTCGTTCTCGTCGAAGTGCGCCACGCCCGCTTTCCAGTAGTTCGGATTGCGCTTGGTGAGGGTGCGCACGCCGGGGTCGTGATCGACCAGGGAATAGCCGCCGGTGCCGTTCCCGGACTGCCAGTCCACGGTGCCGTCGCCGTTGGAGGGGCAGATGCCGAGGTGGTAGTCGCTCAGGATGAACGGGAAGTCGGCGTCGCCGCCTTTGAGGTTGGCGACCACGGTGTGCTTGCCGTCGGCCTTGAACGAGTCCACGCCGTTCATGATGCCCTTGGCCGCGGAGGTTGTCCCTTCGCTGATATGACGATTGAGGGAATCCACCACGTCCTCGGCGCCGAGGGTCTTGCCGTTGTGGAACTCAACGCCCTTGCGAACCTGGAAGGTCCAGATTTTGGCGTCGGGGCTGGCTTCCCAGCTTTCCGCCAGTTCCGGTACCAGGTTGCCGTCGGCGGCCACTTCGGTGAGGCCGTTGCGAAGCTGGCCGAACTGCACGCTGATCATGTACAGGTCGAGAATCTGGCCGGGGTCGAGGATGTCGCTGGTGGCGCCGCCGGTCAGCGCGGTTCGCAGGCGCCCGCCCTTTTTGGGCGTGGCCGCTTCCGCTTTGCCGACCAAAGCCGAAGCCGCGGTCATGGAAACCCCAAGGGCCAGCGCCCCGGAGATAAAGTTGCGGCGGCTGACGCGGCCGTTTTCAAAGGAAGACTGGAGCCGCTCAAACTTCTCCAGGGTCTCCCGGTCCGGCGCTTTGGCCGGTTTGTTGTTGGTGGACATAAACATTTTCCTCTATTGGTGGTTGCGATGCGCCCGTGGGCGTCGCGTTATATGGTAGCCAGATGATAGCACAAACAAACCGGGGGATGCGCGGGCGCGGGCGCGCGTTTGTGGTGCGCGGGGGGGCGCGTTTGTGGTGCGCGTGACGCGCATTGCGGGGGCAGGGGGCGGGGACCCCCGCACCCCCCTTTGCGGCGCGGGGAAACTCCTGTTTCCAGCGCCGCGCGCACATCCCTGTGCGCGACAGTCCGGCTAGCGCCGGAAGGGTTTGAATGACGGCGGGTGTGAAGACAGGTCGCGACTTGCCCCTGCGTCTTTCGGCACGGCAAAAGCGCGATGCCCTTGTATTCCGGGGGGTAAAAAAATTTGGGTTGACCGGGGGCTGCGGTATGGCTAAAATCCTGTCTTTCCACCCCGAATGTCCCGGCGTGTGTGCGCCGTGGCTTTCGGTGGTTGTATAAATGAACGAATAATTGACGGATTCCCCCAATGTACGCAGTAATTGAAACCGGCGGCAAGCAGTACAAGGTCGCGGTCGGCGACAAACTTAAAGTCGAAAAACTGGCCGCCGCCGAGGGTGCGTCGGTGGAGTTGGGGCGGGTGCTGATGGTCGCCGATGGCGAGCGCATCACGGCCGGTTCGTCGGCGCCGCAAACCGCGGTTTCGGCCACCGTGCTCGGCCATGGCCGGGGCGAGCGGATTCGCGTGTTCAAGATGAAGCGGCGCAAGAACTACCGCCGCACCCAGGGGCATCGCCAGTCCTATACCGAAATCGAGATCACGGCCATCGGCGGCGGGAAAACTGCGGCGAAGACCGCAGTGAAGACCGAAGTGAAGACTGAAGCAAAAGCCGAAGCGAAGGCCGAAGCAAAAGCTGGGGCAACGACCAAAACATCCACTGACAAAAGCGTGGCGGCCAAAAAGAAAACTGCCGCGAAAACCGAAGCAAAAGCCGGGGCAACGACCGAAACAAAGACCGCCAAAAAGAGCGCGACGACCGAAACATCCGCCGGCAAAAGCGTAGCGGCCAAAAAGCAGTCAGAGCAACCGGCAAAAAAAGAAACCGATTGACCGCGCCACCGCGCCGGTTGATCAATCCGCACAGTCACAGAGGCAAAGCAGATGGCACACAAAAAAGCCGGGGGCAGTTCCCGCAATGGTCGTGATTCGGCGTCTAAACGCCTCGGCGTTAAAAAATTCGGCGGCCAGCAGGTGCTGGCCGGCAACATCATCGTGCGCCAGCGCGGCAGTTCCTTCCACGCCGGCGGCAACGTCAGGGCGGGCCGGGATTACACCCTGTTCGCCACCGCCCCGGGCAAGGTATTATTCGAAGTCAAAGGCCCCAAAAAGCGCAGAACGGTCAGCGTGGTCACCGAGTAATTCACGGGTATATCCGAACGGCACGGAACCCCGCTTTGGTGACAAAGCGGGGTTTTTGCTACGGGGGCGCAGGGTTTTTGCGCCCGCCCCTGACCCTGATCCTGATACCAGACGGACGGCGCCACAACCACCATGAAATTCGTTGACGAAGCAACCATCCGGGTCGTTGCCGGCAAAGGCGGCAACGGCTGCCTGAGTTTCCTGCGCGAGAAGCACCGGCCCAAAGGCGGGCCGGACGGCGGCGACGGCGGCGGCGGCGGCAGCGTTTATGTGTGCGCCGACAACGGCCTCAACACGCTGGCGGATTTTCGCTACACGCGATTGTACCGGGCGCACAGCGGGCGCGGCGGGGCGGGGCGCGACCGCTGTGGCCGGGGCGGCGCCGACCTGAGCGTGCGAACGCCGCCGGGAACCGTGATCACAGACGCGCTTACCTCGGAGTTGATCGGCGACGTGATTCGCCACGGCGACCGTTTGCTGGTGGCCCGTGGAGGCCACGGCGGGCTGGGTAATGCGCGCTTCAAATCAAGCACTAACCGCACGCCGCGCCGGACCACGCCGGGCAGGCCGGGCGATGAACGGCAACTCAAACTCGAACTGAAGGTGCTGGCGGACGTCGGCTTGCTGGGCTTGCCCAACGCCGGAAAATCAACCTTGCTGGCGCGGGTGTCCCGTGCGCGCCCGAAAATCGCCGACTACCCGTTCACCACGTTGTATCCGCAACTGGGTATGGTGGAAACCGGCGGCTTGCGGGGAGGGGCAGGGGGGCGCGGCACGGCCAACGGCTTCGTGATGGCCGACATTCCGGGCTTGATTCCGGGCGCCGCCCACGGCGCCGGCCTCGGCATGCGGTTTTTGAAGCACTTGATGCGCAACCGGATATTGCTGCACCTCGTGGACGCCGCGCCCATGGATCCCGAAGTTCTGGCCCGGGCGGTGCGCGAAATCGAGCGGGAGTTGCGCGCTTTTGACGCCTTTGATTCCTCTGATAAAGGGGCCGCGCTGCCGGAAAAGGAGCGCTGGCTGGTGCTGAATAAAATTGACCTGCTGGAGGCGTCGAAGGCGGCGCGGCTTGGGGACGCGCTCAGGCGCGAACTGAGGCGCGAACCCGGACGCCAATCCGAACCCGCCCTTCCGGTGTACCTGATTTCCGCGGCCACCGGCCAGGGATGCGACGGGCTGGTCAATGACCTGATGAAACGGCTGGCCGAACTGGCCGAACCGGGCGAATGGACTGAGGAGGCCGCCGGGGAGACCGAAACTATGGCGTTGCAGGCCGAACATGGCTGACCGAAAAAAACTCACGGACTCCACGCGCTGGGTGGTCAAGGTCGGCACCTCGCTGCTCACGGACACCGACGCCGGGCTGAACCGCGCCGCCATCAACGCCCTGGTGGCGCAGATGACAACCCTCAAACGGCACGGGGTTGAGATATTGCTGGTGTCGTCCGGCTCCATCGTTGAGGGTATGCAGCGCATGGGCTGGAAACACCGCCCGACCGAACTCGACCAACTGCAGGCGGCGGCGGCGGTGGGGCAGATGGGGCTGGCGCAGTGCTACGAGTCGGCCTTCAAGGAGTTCGGCATCGTGACCGCTCAGGTGCTGCTGACCCACGCCGACCTCGCCAACCGCGAACGCTACCTGAACGCGCGCAACACGCTGCGCACCTTGCTGTCGCTGGGGGTCATTCCCATCATCAACGAGAACGACGCCGTGGTCAACGACGAGATCCGGTTCGGCGACAACGACACCCTCGCGGCGTTGGTGGCCAACCTCGTGGAAGCCGAAGTGGTGGCCATCCTCACCGACCGCGAGGGCCTCTACAGTAGCAACCCGGAGCACGACAGCGACGCCGAACTGATCAAACACGGGCGCGCCGATGACCCGGATTTACTGCGCAACTCCGGGCCCGCCGGCGCCTTCGGGCGGGGCGGCATGATTACCAAAGTGCAGGCCGCGCACAAGGCCGCGCGCTCCGGCGCCGCCACCGTGATCGCCGACGGGCGCGACGCCGACACCCTGCTACGAATGCGCGCCGGGGAGCCGCTCGGAACCCTGCTGGTTCCGGGAACCGGGCGCATGGCGGCGCGCAAACAATGGCTCGCCGGGCAACTGCGCGGCAACGGCGAAGTGGTGCTGGACGACGGCGCGGCGCGGGTGCTGCGGGAATCCGGCAAGAGTTTGCTGCCCATCGGGGTCACCGAAGTCAGGGGCGCGTTCCGGCGCGGCGACATCATCACCTGCGTTACTCAGCGCGGGCAGGAAGTGGCGCGCGGGCTGGTGAACTACAACGCCGAGGAAGCCGCGCGCATCGCCGGCAAGCCGAGCAATCAGATAGAATCCATCCTCGGATACGGCTTTGAAGCCGAACTCATCCACCGGGACAACATCGCGCTGACGGGTTGACGAGGTGGTGGGGTGGCGGGGCTATCATTCATTCCCGCCGGTTCGCCCGTGGATGCAGTCCCCCGTTTTAACTCAGAACTCAGAACTCAGGCGTTGAGGGCTCTTAAACGATTGTTCAGGCGTTTTTTCAGGCGCGCGGCGCGGTTTTTATGGTGCAGGTTTTTGGACACCGTGCGGTCAATGCCGGCGGTCGCTTCGCGGTACGCATCGGCGGCCCCGGTGCGGTCGTTGCCGCCGACGAGTTTCAGGAATTTCTTGATGGAGGTGCGCAGGGACGAGCGCTGGCTCATGTTGCGGATGCGGCGCTTGACGCTGCGGCGCGCGCGTTTCCGAGCCTGGGGGGAATTGGCCAAAGTGGTGCCTCGCAAGGTGGGGCGGGTTTCAAGGGACGCGGGAATATGGTCAATTTCGCGCCGAAAGTCAAGCCCAAAAATCCCCCCGCGCTTAGGAGGCGGTAACGCATCATGCCGGCCAAGCTGATCCGCTCGGCCTCGGTGGTCGGGGCGATGACCTTTTTGTCGCGGGTGTCCGGCCTGCTGCGGGACGTGGTGTTCGCGCACCTGCTGGGCGACCGCGCCGCCGCCGATGTGTTTTTCGTGGCCCTGCGAATCCCCAATTTTTTCCGGCGCATTTCCGGGGAAGGGGCGTTTTCGGCGGCGTTCGTGCCGGTGTTCACCGACTACCGGATACACAAACCGGCGTCGGAAAACCGGCGCTTTCTGCAACTCTTGATCGGCCGCTTCGGCCTGATTTTGCTGGCGGCTTCGGTCATCGGCGTGCTGGCCGCGCCGCTGCTGGTGGCGTTGATCGCGCCGGGGTTTTTGCAGCAGCCGGAAAAATACCAACTGGCGGTCAGCGCCACGCGCATCACCTTCCCGTATGTGTTTTTCATTTCGCTGGTGGCCATGGCCGCCGGGATGCTGAACACCTGCGGACGATTCGCCGCGCCGGCGGCCACGCCGATCCTCCTGAACCTGTGCCTGATCGGCGCCGCGTTGTTGCTGGTGCCATTGTTTTCAGACGCGCCCATCGCCCTCGCGGTGGGGGTGGCGGTGGCCGGGCTGCTGCAACTGTTGTTTCAGATTCCTTTTTTACGCAAGGAAAAACTGGCCATTCGCCCGCGCATCGTCAGCACCCCCGAAGACGCCGGCGCCAACGCCGGGGTTGCGCAGGTGTTCCGGCTGACCCTGCCGGCCATCCTCGGGGTGTCGGTGGCGCAGATCAACGTCCTGGTCAATACCCTGCTGGCTTCGTTTCTGGTGACCGGCAGCATTTCCTGGTTGTACTACTCCGACCGCCTGATGGAATTTCCGGTCGGGGTGTTTGGCATCGCCCTCAGCACCGCCATCCTGCCCGGCCTGTCGCGCCAACAAACCGCGCGCGCCGGCGAAGCGTTTTCCGGAACCCTCGACTGGGCGGCGCGCTGGGTGTGCCTGATCTGCCTGCCGGCGACCGCCGGCCTCATCGCCCTCGCCGGGCCGCTGATCGCGACCATCTATTTCCACGGCGGGTTCACCGAAAACGGCGTATATATGGCAGCCGCCAGTTTGGTCGCCTTCGCCGCCGGCCTGACCGCCATCGTTCTGGTAAAAATATTCGCCCCCGGTTTTTACGCCCGCAAGAACACCAAAACCCCGGTGCGCATCGCCGTGATCTCCATGGCCGCCAACATCGTGTGCTGCCTGATCCTGGTTTATCCGCTGCGCCACGTCGGCCTGGCACTGGCGACTTCTTTGGCGGCCTGCCTCAACGCCGCGTTGTTGTATCTGGCCTTGAGAAAAGAGCGGGTGTACACGCCGCAGCCCGGCTGGGGCGGCTTTTTGTTCAAGGTGTGCGCGGCTTCGGCGGGCATGGGGGTTTTGATTGGGTGGGGCAGCGGCGACACCGCCGGCTGGCTGGCGATGCCGGTGGGGCAGCGGGCGTGGAAACTGGCTTTTTGGGTGGGCCTCGGCGGGGTAGCGTATTTCGCCGCCTTGTGGGTCATGGGTTTGCGGCTGCGCGCCATGTGGCGGGGCGGGGACGGAGAAGGATAGCGACGATGAAACTGATTCGCTCCATGCGCGCCCCGGACCTGCCCCGGGACGGCTGCGCGCTCACCATCGGCAACTTCGATGCGGTTCATATCGGGCACCGGAAAATCCTGCAAACCCTGGTCGCCGAGGCCGGGCGGCGGCGGCTGCCGGCGGTGGTGATGACCTTTGACCCCCATCCCCAGGAATATTTTTCGCGGCACGACCGTAAGCCGGGTGCCGGCACCGCCACTGGCACCGGCACCGATGTTACCGCCCGGCTCACCACCACCACCACGCGGTTTTTTGCCCTGCGCGAATGTGGCGTGGATATTATGCTCAGCCTCAAATTCGATCACGACCTGTCGCGCACCGGTGCCGATGCGTTTATTCGTGATTACCTGGCCGCGGGGCTGCGGGTGAAGTACCTGCTGGTGGGCGATGATTTTCGCTTTGGCGCAAAGCGCGCCGGGGATTTCAAACTGCTCGAACAACGCGCGCGGCAATACGGATACGAGGTGGAGCGCTGCGACACCATGCGGCGGCACGATGACCGTATCAGCAGCAGCCGGGTGCGGGCGCTGCTGGCGGCCGGGGATCTGGCGCGGGCCGAGCAACTGCTGGGGCGGAAATACACCCACGCGGGCCGCGTCATTCACGGCGACAAGCGTGGCCGGGAATGGGGATTCCCCACCGTCAACCTCGCCATCCGGCACCAGCCGGCGTTGAGCGGCGTGTTTGCGGTCACGGTTCGCGGCCTCGCCGGTCGCGCTGATGACGCCATCGCCGGGGTCGCGAGCCTCGGCCGGCGGCCCACGCTGCGCGCCGACCCGGGCGCGTCGAAAACCGTGCTGGAGGTGTACCTGTTTGATTACCACGGCGACGCATATGGTCGGCGGGTTTGCGTGGAGTTTGTCAAAAAAATTCGCGACGAGGAAAAATTTGATGATTACGACGCGCTCAAAAAACAGATCGCGGCGGACGTTCAAGTCGCCAAAGGGATGCTGGCCGGGGCCGGGGTCGAGAAATGACCGTCCATTCTTCGCACCACCACCGAAAATTCATCGCCTACCTGGCGTTCGCCGGCATCGTGGTGCTCCTTGACCAACTCACCAAGCAAGCCGCCGGCACCGGTTTGTCGGGGCGGCCGGCGGTGGAAATTCTGCCGTTTCTGCAACTGGCGCTGGTGTTCAACCGAGGCGCCGCGTTCGGTTTTCTCGACGACGCCGGGGGCTGGCAGCACTATTTTCTCGGCGGCCTCGGCGTCGTGGTTTCGCTGCTGCTGGTGTTGTGGTTGTGGCGCAGCCATCAGCGCAACGCCCTGCTGTCGTGGGCGCTGGCGCTGGTGCTGGGGGGCGCGCTCGGCAACCTCATTGACCGCGTCAGCCATCAGCACGTCATTGACTTCATCCTGCTGCACTACCGGGGCTGGTATTTCCCCGCCTTCAACCTCGCCGACGGTGCCATCACCCTCGGCGCCGTGGGGCTGATCCTCGACAGCCTCGGGTGGCGCACCGGCGCGGCAAAACGCGATTCCTGACTTTGCGAAAGGCTATAATCGGCGGATTGAAGGGTGGAAGATTTGGAATCAGCATGAAAGTAGTACTGGCCAATCCCCGGGGTTTTTGCGCCGGCGTGGATCGTGCCATCGAAATCGTCGAACGCGCGCTGGAAAAATACGGCGCGCCGATCTACGTCCGCCATGAAGTGGTGCACAACCGCTTCGTGGTGGACGACCTGCGCAAAAAGGGCGCGATCTTCGTTGACCAACTGGACGAGATACCGGAAAAAGCCACAGTGATATTCAGCGCCCACGGCGTCTCCAAAGCGGTATGGCGGGAAGCCCGGGACCGCGCCCTGAATGTATTCGACGCGACCTGCCCGCTGGTCACCAAGGTTCACGTCGAGGTCCGCCAGTACCGCAAGCGCGGCCTGGAAATCATCCTCATCGGCCACGCCGGGCATCCCGAAGTGGAAGGCACCATGGGCCAGGCCGAGGGCGGGATTCACCTCGTGGAAAACACCGGAGACGTGCTGCGGCTCACGGTGAAAAACCCCGGCAAACTGGCCTACGTCAGCCAGACCACGTTATCCATGGACGACACCGCGCGCATCATCGGCGCGCTGCAAGCCCGCTTCCCCAACATCATCGGGCCGAAAAAAGACGACATTTGCTACGCCACCCAGAACCGGCAGGATGCGGTCAAGCAGCTGGCCGGGGCGTGCGACGTGGTGTTCGTGGTCGGCTCCCCCAACAGCTCCAACTCCAACCGCCTGCGGGAGATCGCGCAGGCGCGGGGCGTGCCGGCGTATTTGATTGACGGCCCGGACGAGATCAAGCCGCGATGGCTCGAAGGAAAAAAACAGGCGGGCGTCACCGCCGGCGCATCGGCACCCGAATCGCTGGTGGCCGAAGTCATCGCACGCCTCGGCCAAACCGTCGAACAGGCGGTTGAACTCGGCGGCCCGCCGGAGAACGTATCCTTTTCGCTGCCGACGCGCTTGAAGGCGTAGCGTGTACTGAATTTCCCTCACGCCGTATAATCAAGCCCCCCGCAACACCGCCCGCAACCGCCCGCACAACTGCCGGAATAGCTCAGTTGGTAGAGCAACTGATTCGTAATCAGTAGGTCGGAGGTTCGACTCCTCTTTCCGGCACCATTACCTCAATCCGGCCCGGCGGATTTTATCAGGCGTTCCAGCACGGCAATGGTTTTTTCCATCTCCCAATCCCGGCCAACCGTGAAGCGAAGTTTGTCGGCGAATGAATCCACGGAGAATCGCCGGGGAATAATACCGTTGCGGTTCAAGTGCTCGTTGACCTGGTTTGCCGTGCGGCCGCATTCCGGGGGAAAGCCGACCAGTACGAAATTGGTTTGGCTCGGATAGGGTTTCAGGCCCAGTTCGGAAAATTTATGGATGAGCCTGCGGGTCCAGGCCGTGGTGTGGTTCAGCACTTTCGATGCATGTCGCGCATCGTTGACAGCCGCAATTCCAGTCGCAAATGCGATGGTATTGACGGGAAAAGAAGGGCCGATCCGGGTTAACAATTCGATGACCCACTGCGGCCCGTAACACCAACCCAGTCGCAGGCCCGCCATTCCATACAACTTGGAAAAGGTTCGGGTCACGATCACGTTGTCGTATTCATGGACCAGCCGGGTGCCCGACTCGTAGTCCTCGTTCGGATCATCGGCCGGCGCAAATTCCTCGTAGGCGGCGTCAATGACCAGCAGCACACTGGCCGGCAGTCCGGCGTGCAAGCGCCGCATTTCCGTGGCGCATAAATGCGTGCCGGACGGGTTGTCGGGATTGGCGACCAGCACTATTTTGGTGCGCTCGGTTACTTTGCCCAGAATCGAATCAACGTCGTAGTGAAAGTCCTCATCCGCCGCCGCCACCGGGGTGGCGCCGGCGAGTGTTGCGTAAATGGGGAACTGCATATAGGCGTTTTTGCTGTGAATCAATTCCTGCCCGGGGCCGGCAAAAGCATTGACGATGCGCTGGAGCAACTCGTCGGATCCGGGGCCGAACGCCATTCGGTTCACTTCGAGGCTGAACCGGGATGCGATTGCCTCGGCGATCTGATGGGTATCCACCTCTGGATAGAGATGGCCGTCTGTCAGCGCTTTTTGCCCGGCCTCAATGGCGAGGGGGCTCATGCCAAGCGCGGATTCGTTGGACGACAGTTTGATGGGCAGGTCACAACCGGGGAGTTTGGATATGCCCACCATGTAGTAGCCGATGGATTCCAGTGCCGGTTTGGGCGCGATGGTGATTTTGCTGTGCACTGGTTTGGATGATGAAAAATTGCCTGGGTTGTGCGCCGTGCGGGCGCATTTACCGGAGGGCTTTCAAGGAATGGCGGTCGTTGAACTGTGATCACAAATAGTGTAAGCGCGATTCCCGGCGAATGCAACCGGGCGGGTTTATGCCTGATTTGCGATCCCGGCGGCGGGGATGCGAAAATCGTGAAAAACAGTGATCACAGATAGTTATGGTTTTCCCCGATGCGATGTAGTATAAGGCGTACCGAGGGGCATCCCGGTTCGGTAATCCGCGCGCTCAACCCGGGTAATTTTTTACAGGAGAAAAACATGTCGGGCAAAACCTGCGGTGAAGCATTAGTGCACCTTTTGGAAGGGTACGGCGTATCCACCGTATTCGGCATTCCCGGTGAACACACCCTGGAACTCTACCGGGGAATCGCGGGCGGCAACGTGCGGGCGGTGACGCCGCGCAATGAGCAGGGCGCCAGTTTTATGGCGGATGGGTACGCACGGGTAACGGGCAAGCCCGGCGTGTGCACGATCATCACCGGCCCCGGCGTGACCAATGCCGCCACGGGAATCGGCCAGGCTTACGCCGACTCCATACCGATGCTGGTAATCTCAAGCGCCAACGACAGCCCTTCCCTCGGCAAGGGATGGGGCAGGCTGCATGAAACCACCGATCTGTGCGCCATTACCCGGCCGATTACCGCGTTCAGCGTAATGATACATCACCCGTCCGAGGTGCCGGAGTGGGTTGCCCGGGCCTTTACGGTATTTCATTCACGCCGCCCAAGACCGGTTCATATCGCCATTCCGCTGGATGTCATGGAAATGCGCGTCGAAGAAGAGTGGGCGGTCCGCCGGGTGGCGGATGTCCCGGTGCCGGCCCGGGCATCCGTTATAGCGGCGGTTGACCTGCTGGAAAAAGCCTCCCGGCCGGTCATGATGGTGGGCGGCGGCGCGCAGTCGGCGTCCGCTGAAGTCACCGAACTGGCGGAGTTGTTGAACGCCGGCGTTATTGCGTCCAACGCCGGCAAAGGCATCGTCGCCGATTCCAACCAACTGAGCCTCGGCGGTGGCGTGATCAGCCCGGCGGTGCAAGCCTATCTCGGGCGCGCGGATGTAATACTCGCGATTGGCACCGAAATTGCCGAAGCGGACAGTTTTATCTATGACATGCCCGTGAATGGCGAGGTGATTCGGGTGGACATTGACCCGGCCCGATTCAGCGATGCTTTTCCGGCAGCCGTCGCCGTGCAGGGCGACGCCCGTGCGGCGTGTGCACTCATGTTGCCGGAAATAAAATCCCGCGGCATGGACGGCGCCGGGCGGGACGTGGTCGCGGAACTTGAACGGGTTCGCGCCGCTCAGTCCGCCGAGTTCACCGCCGTTGAACGCCGGCATATCAGGCTGCTGAACCTGCTGCGTGATCAATTGCCCGACGACGCGGTGGTGATGGGCGATATAGCCCAGATCGTTTATACGGGAACGGCGGCGATGCGAACGGAACTGCCGCGAACCTGGTTTTACCCGGCTGGTTATGGCACGCTGGGATGCGCGGTGCCGGGCGCCATCGGGGCCAAAATAGCCAAACCGGATGCCAAAGTGGTTGCGCTGGTAGGCGATGGCGGACTCATGTTCACGGTGAACGAAATCGCCACTGCGGTGGAAGAAAAACTCTCGATTGCGATTATCGTCTGGCACAACCACGGCTACGCCATGATACGAGACGGCATGGTCAAACGCGGGATTCCCGAAATTGGCGTGAGTCCGCTGGCCCCCGACTTTGTGAAAATGGCGGATGCGTTTGGGTGTCCGGGCATCCGGGTTACTGATGAGGTTTCTTTTACCCGGGCGCTGGCGGATGCGTTTGAACACTCGGGGCCGTCCATAATCGTGGTGATGGAAAACGACGACTGGCTTGCGGAGTAGATCGGATGCTGGAAACGGAACACATAAGATGCGGCGTTGATTTCGAAAATGCCGGCAAACGTTTCGGTGCGCTGGAGCTGGATCATTCCGACAACCAACACGTATTCGCGACCATTCCCATACCCGTAGTCGTCATTAAAAACGGCCCGGGGCCGACGGTTTTGCTGGCCGCCGGAAACCACGGGGATGAACAGGAGGGGCAGGTAATCCTTCGAAAACTGGCCCATGAACTGGAGCCGAACGATCTGTCGGGGCGGCTGATCATCCTTCCGGCGTTGAATTACCCCGCGGTTTTGGATAATTCCCGGGTTTCTCCGCTGGACCGGAAAAATCTCAACCGCTGTTTCCCCGGCACCGGCGACGGGTCACCAACCGAAGCCATCGCGCATTTTGTGTCCACGCGGTTGTTGCCCTTGGCGGATGCGGGTATTGATCTGCACTCCGGAGGTTTGACCTCGGAATATCATCCCAGCGGATTTCTGTGCGCTTGCGCGGACCGCGCGGTTATGAACGCAAGCATAAAACTGGCGGAAGCTTTCAACGCGCCGTTCACGCTTGTGGTTGATGGCAAAAAATCCAGTGGATTTGACCCGACCGCGCATGCCATGGGAATTCCGTTTATTTCCGCCGAACTTTCGGGGGGCGGGAACGTTGACGGCAATGCCGTTGCAACTGGTTTGTCGGGGGTAAAAAACGTGTTGGGGCATTTGGGGTTACTGCCCGAACCCGCGTTCAATGACGCTCAGACCACTTTCCTCGATGGCATTTCCGGATGTTCCACGCTGGTCTCCACTATTTCCGGCATCTTTGAACCCGTTTGCGAACCCGGAAGTGTTGTGAAAGCCGGCCAGGTGGCGGGTTGGGTGCACTCGGTGGAGGAAATTGAACGGGCGCCGATTCGTTTTGATTTCGAACGCCCGGGCGTTGTGCTGGTTCGCCGGCACGCCGCACGGGTTGTTCGCGGAAGCCATCTCTTTTTTGTCGCGCCGGTTGTCAAGCGCGCCGACCTGTCGAAAATTGCGGGTTGATACCAAGTGGGTTATTCGGTTCTTGATTTGCTCCGCGATGCGCCGGGTTGCCGCAGCCGGCGGCAAATCGTTCCGCGTTCACAACCACGGTCTTGTTACGACATTGTGATCATCGGCGGGGGCGGTCATGGCCTCGCCACGGCGCACTATCTCGCCAGCCGGCACGGAATTACCAGCGTGGCGGTGCTCGAAGCCGGTTGGATCGGCGGCGGAAATACCGGGCGTAACACCACCATCGTGCGCTCCGATTACCTTTTGAATGCCAGTTTTCAACTGAAAAATATGGCGCTGAAGTTGTGGGCGTCCCTGAGCCGGGAACTGGGTTTCAACCTGATGTATTCCCCCAGGGGTTACGTGGACCTGGCGCACTCCGACGCTGAACTCGAGCATTTCACGCTGCGCGCCAACGCCATGCGTTTGCGGGGAGCCGACGCAAACATTTTGTCGCCCACGGAATTGCAATCCCGCGTGCCGGAACTGGAACTGGAACTGGAACTGGAACGGAGCGCAGGTTCGCGATTTCCCGTTACCGGCGCCCTGGTTCAGGAGGCGGGCGGCGTTGTTCGCCACGACGCGGTGGCGTGGGGTTTTGCCGCTTCCTGCGCCCGGGCGGGGATTGACGTGGTGCAGAATTGCCCGGTCACGGGGTTCGTAATCGGCGGTGGAAAAGTGTGCGGCGTAAAAACCGGGCAGGGGGAAATTCGGTGCGGTAAGGCGCTGATTTCGGTGGCCGGGGCAACCACCGAGGTCGCCCGCATGGCCGGCATACCGCTGCCGGTTCAATCCATCAACGTCCAGGCCTTTGTTTCGGAACCCGTCAAACCGGTGCTTGATTCCGTGGTCAATTACAACGCGGGGCTGGCCTATATCAGTCAAACCAACAAGGGCGAACTGGTTTTCGGCGGCGCCACGGACGGTTATCCTTCCTTCGCAAAGCGGGGTTCATTTTCCACCCTGGAAAATATCCTTGTTCGCGCTTCACAAATTTTTCCGTTCATATCCAGGTTACGGTTGCTGCGGCATTGGTCCGGAACCGCGGACATCTCGATGGACGGCAACGCCATTATCGGGCCAACACCCGTACACAACTTGTATCTGAATTGCGGCTGGGGATATTCGGGGTTCAAGGCGACCCCGGCCGTGGGGTGGGCCCTGGCCGGGATGCTCGCCGGCGGCGGAGTTCCGGA
Organism: Candidatus Poriferihabitaceae bacterium; assembly: GCA_965212085.1. Taxonomy (GTDB): domain Bacteria; phylum Pseudomonadota; class Gammaproteobacteria; order Arenicellales; family Poriferihabitantaceae; genus JAHRAW01. Next base: position 1,800,143 of record OZ243042.1, read on the forward strand.
TCTTGTCGCGCCGTTTTCACCGGAGCGGTTTGCGAACGGAGACTTGATTGACGACAGCGGGACCGGGCCCTATCCCTGGTTGCATTGATCTCAGATGCTGTTAATACCCTGCCCGTGGTGCGGGCCCCGTGATCAGTGCGAATTCACCTACGGCGGCGCCGCCGTTAAATTTCCCCCGCTCGATCAAACCCCGCCGGCGGCCCGAAACGAATGGCACAACGCCGTCCACGTTCGGGACAATCCCAGGGGGCTGACCCGTGAGTTGTGGTATCACGAAGCAGGTTGTGAATGCTGGATCGAAGTCATGCGCGATACGCTGACCCATGAAATCAGCGCGGCTGATGCGGATTGAAACGCCATGCAGGTTAATCGAATTTCAACCGCGAGCGGCGTGGATCTCTCGAAGCCCGTAAAATTCACGTTTGACGGGCGCGAGCTGGAAGGCTGCCGGGGGGATACCCTGGCGTCGGCTCTGCTGGCCAACGATATACACCTGGTTGCGCGTTCCATCAAGTATCACCGGCCACGGGGGATACTGTCCGCCGGGCTGGAAGAGCCTTCGGCATTGGTGGAATGCGCGGATGATAACGGCGTGTTCACGCCGAACCTGAAGGTTACCGAGGTCGCGCTGAGGGAAGGGCTGGTGGCAAGAAGCCAGAACAACTGGCCGTCGCTCAGCTTTGATCTGGGCGCGGTTTTGTCCCTCGGCTCGAAACTGATGGGCGCGGGTTTTTACTACAAAACTTTCAAGTGGCCGGGCTGGGGCTGGCACCGGCTGTACGAAAAAATCATTCGCAGGCTTGCGGGGCATGGCCGAGTCCGGGCCGGGGTGGACGCGGCTTTGCACGATCAGCGCCATAAATTCTGCCGGATCGTGGTTATCGGCGGCGGACCGGCGGGCCTTGCGGCGGCGTTAACCGCAGCGCGCGCCGGCGTCAGGGTGGTGGTTTTGGAGCAGGACAGGGAATTCGGCGGCTCCCTGCTTTGGCGGGAAGAAAAAATAGCCGGCGTCGCCCCGGCCCGGTGGCTGGCGAATGTGCTGGAAGAATTGCGCCGGCGTGAAAATGTTACGCTGCTGCCGCGAACCCTCGGGTTTGGCCACTACGATCATGGCTTGATTCTGGCGTCCCAAAACCGGGCGCGTGGTTCCGGGCATATATTTTGGAAAATACGCGCGGAAAGAATTTTGCCGGCCACCGGCGCGCTGGAACAACCGCTGGTCTTCACCAACAACGACCGCCCCGGCATTATGCTGGCGGGCGCGGTACGGCAATATATCCACCGCTACGGGGTCGCGCCCGGGCGAAGGGCGTTTCTCGCCATCGCGGATCCCGGGGATGAGGCGCTGACCATAGCGGCATTGGACAAAGCCGGGATCAAGGTGGCGGGGTCTCTGAAGCCCGGCGAAAACCTGTTGAGTGCCCGGGGCCGAAGCCGGGTGCGCGCGGTAATCTACCAGTCAAAAGATGGCCCGGTAAAACGCTCCTGCGATCTGGTGTGCGTATCCTCCGGCTGGATGCCCGTTGCCCAGTTGGCAACGCATACCGGCGGCAGTCTGATGAATGACGCCCGGACACAAACCGGGCGCTTGCTCAGCGCAGGCGCGTGTCGCGGATTAACCGGCGTCAACTCATTGTTAGCGGACGGCGAATATCAGGCCAACCGGGCTTTGGCGCAACTTGGATTGAAGGTTTTCGACGAGGGCCGGGCGCCGGAAATTGAACCAAAGCCGGGCGTAAAAAATACCGTGCACGCCGGAAAGGGAAAAGCGTTTGTTGATTTTCAAAACGATGTGACCCGCTCGGACATAGAACAGGCCGTGCGCGAAGGATTTGACGACGTGGAATTGATGAAGCGGTACACCACAACGGGAATGGGAACCGACCAGGGAAAAACCAGTTGGGCAAACGCCGGGGCGGTGTTTTATCAGTGCATGGCAAACCCTCCCGAAAAAAATTGCCATACCACGTCGCGCCCGCCTTATTCTCCGGTTTTATTCGGAGGCTTGACGGGAGCAAGAACGGCGCAAAACATGTCGCCGGTGCGCCGAACGCCGTTTCACCGCGCTTTTGAGAAAGCGGGTTGCGTGTTTCAAACTTCGGGGGACTGGCTTTACCCTGGATATTTCCCCCGGGACGGCGAAACCATGGCGCAGGCAATCCACCGCGAGGTCGGCGCGGTTCGCAACGGAGTCGGCTTTGTTGACATGTCCACGCTGGGGAAAGTGGACGTCAAGGGAAAAGATGCAGCGGAGTTCCTTTCAAGAATTTACTGCAACAATATCTCCACCGTTGACGCCGGGCGGCTTCGTTACGGAATGATGCTTCGTGAAGACGGCATAGCCTACGACGACGGGATCGTGGCGCGGGTCGGGAGTCAACATTACTTGCTTACCACCACCACCGCAAACGCGGAGTCGGTGTGGCGTTGGATGACCCGGTTGCTGCAGGTTCAGTGGCCCGAACTGGACGCGCAAATTACCCGGATAACCGAGCACTGGGCTTCTCTTGCCATAGCAGGCCCCCGCGCCCGTGAATTGCTGCGAGCGTTGAATCCGGATTTCGGCGTGGAAAGACCGGCGTTTCCGTTGGCCTCGGTTCGGGAGGGTTGTTTGGACAAGCGTCTGCCTTGCCGGGTTTTTGCCGCCGGTTTTTCCGGGGAGTTGAGTTATGAAATCAATGTGCCGGCCGGATACGCCACCCATCTGCTTGGCGAAATAACCCGCACGGGAAAAGCGTTTGATGCCACCCCTTACGGGTTGGAAGCGCTGGACGTGCTAAGGATAGAGAAGGGGCATTTAACGGTTGGCGCCGAGATGGACGGCCGCACCACTCCCCACGATCTGGGGTTGTCGCGAATGGTGTCCGTCAACAAGGATTTTATAGGCCGGGCTTTGCTCGCGCGGCCGGGCTTGCAGGGCAACCATCGGTTGCAACTGGTCGGGCTGAGCGCGCTCGATAAAAACACCTCGATACCCCGTGGCGCGCACCTGGTGGATTTGCCCCTGTCGGCGTCGGCAACGCAAACCTCGCGGGGCAGACTGACCGCGTCGGTGCACAGCCCGACCCTGGGATATTCCATCGCCCTCGGGTTGCTCGAGAATGGGCATTCCCGAATGAACGCGCATCTATGGGCGGTGTCGCCGGTTGCCAATCAATCGGTCGAGGTGCGGGTCTGTCCGAGTTGTTTCTACGACGCGGAAGGGAAGCGTGCACATGGATGAGCGCGTCCATCGAGAGCCGGCAACCGATGCCGACGGCGCGATTTCCGATGCCGCGGACTTGACGCTCAAGGAGCAACTGCGCGTCGAAATTCGGCAACTGCAGTTTTATACGCCCGGTGCTTTGCATAAATTCTGCCGCGCCCGGTGCCGGCAAAACATCGAGACCGGCGCTTCAGGCACGCACGGGGAAGCGGTTTATCTCAGGTATGGGCCGCGTTCGCTTTATATCGTTTGTGGTGAGGACGCGCGGTCCGGTTTGCCCCCCGACCCGGATGAAAAACGGTCTGGAAACGCCACGGATATCAGCCACGGGAAAAGCCTGTTCCGGTTAAAGGGAAAGCGGGCGTATCAATTTCTCCGCGATTACAGTTCTTTGGACCTCGACGATGAGCGGGTGCGGAATTTCAGGATGGCAAAATGTCGTATCGGCGATTTTCAGGTTTTGATGTGGTGGCGGCAACCGACCGACGTCTGTTTGCTGCTGGACAGGAGTTATGCGCAGGCTTTTGTCAATTTCCTGCGGGCGCTGGCGCAACGTTGGGCGGGTTAATAGGGCTGGAATAAATGGTTCGGGCGGCCAAAAGCGTATATGATGCGGTACTCAACGCGCGTTGATTCGGGCGGATAATGGCGCGCTTGATTATTGATTTTGATTATTGGTTGAAGATATGAGTAACAAAAACAATCTCAGCACTGTAATCTACGAAGACCTGAGGTCTCAACTGATCGTCGGCAAGATGGAACCCGGCGACACGCTGTCCATCCGCACCCTGGCGGAGCAATATAAGGTGTCCACGATGCCCATCCGCGAGGCATTAAAACGATTGGAAGCGGAAAAGGCGCTCGCCGGGGCGGCCAAAAAAGCCTACCGCGTACCCGAAGTCAGCACCGGGGACGCCGCCAGTTTGTTTTTTATTCGCTCGGTACTGGAAGGCGCGGCGGCGCAAATCGCGGCGGCGAATATGAACAGTCAGGACATAGACATGGCGCGCCGCTTCACCATGATGATGGACGCCGCATGGAAACAGGGAGACGCCCAGCGTTTTCTTGAAAATAATTTCGCATTTCATTCATTGATTTACCGCGCCGCCAACAATCCCGATTTATCCAGTATAGTGGAAGGGTTGTACGCGCGAAGCGGGCCTTTGCTGGGGAAAGCCATAAGGCATCTGAGCAACGTGGCGGACTGGGAAACCAATCACTACAAAATTATTGATGCGCTGAAAGGCCGGAATGGTGCGCAGGCGCGCCGGTTGATGGAGGAAGATATCAAGTGGGGGATGTTTCTCTACAACGAGGTTTCCTGAAGGCCGGGGCCTTGTTTCCCCTGTTTTGGGCGAAATACTGTGATCACAGCGACATATTCGGCTTGACATTTTGCTTTTATTAGTGTAATTTTGCAGTTATAAGGCAGATGTGTGATCGCAGATTGAGGATTACAACGCGGTTACAAGATTGTTGCAGCCATGACCCTAAACCCCGTGGAGGAGTAACGATGAAAGCCATATCAAAGTCGAAAATTATCGCGCTGGCCGCCCTACTGGGCTTGGGTGCGGCAGTCGCCCACGCCGAAACCGTTTTCCGATTCGGCCATCCGGTCGGTGAAGGCGGCAAAGAAAGCCTGGATCCAATCCATACCAATCGTTTTTATTACGCGATTCAGCCGATATACAACAAACTGGTGCGGATTGACTCGGAGGGACGCCCGGAGCCTTCTCTGGCGGCGAGTTGGTCGCCGTCCGAGGATGCGTCAAAGTGGACGTTCAACCTGCGCAAGGGCGTCAAGTTCCACGACGGCAGTGATCTTGACGCAGAAGACGTAGTTGATCTGTTTGCCCGAATAAAGGACCCCAAGTTTGAATCGCCCCTTGCGTCCGCTTTGGCGCTGGTGGATTCCGTGGAGGCGGTGGATGCCCACACGGTGGTTTTTCACCTGACCTCCGGTCACGCCGACTTCCCGCTGCTGCTGGTTGATTATCGCGTAAGGGTTACGCCTTCGGGAACCGGCGACACCATCGGCACCACGGGCATCGGAACCGGCCCGTTCAAACTGAAAACCTTGGACGCGGTGGGCACCACCGTGCTGGTGCGAAACGACGAGTATTGGGAAGGGCCGCCCAAGGTTGACCGCATAGAAATCATCGGCATCCCGGACGCCCAGGCCCGCGTGCAGGCGATGCTGGGGAGGCAAATAGACTGGCTGCTTTCGGTCAGCGCGCAGCAGGCGCCGCTGTTCGCCGGCAATCCGACGTTTGTTACGCAAACTTTCCCGTCTGGGGACTGGAAGGGGATCGCGTTTGACACCGAAAAAGAACCTTACGGCGACCCGCGAGTCCGCAAAGCGTTGCGCATGGTGGTTGACCGTGAAGCGATGGCCGCACTGGTGGTCGGGAAAGGCGGCGGAACGGTCAGTTGCGATACCCCCGTGGCGCCCAACGATCAATACCGGGCCAACTTCAACTGCCCGGCGGACATCCAAGGCGCAAAGGCGTTGCTGGCGGAAGCGGGATTCGCGGACGGAATTGATATCGAGATCAGCGTCAGTGATCTTGACCAGCACTGGGTGAACATCGCCGAAGTGTATCAGCAACAGGCCGCCGGGGCGGGCATCCGGGTAAAGGTGAATATGGAGCCTGCGGACGGATACTGGGGCGACGTGTGGATGCAGCACCCCGCTTTCCTGACCTGGTGGAGCACGCGCCCCGCCGATCAAATCTTGAACGAAGCTTTTCGGGGCGGCGGTTCCTGGAACGAAAGCCGTTACAGTAACGAAGCGTTTGACGCGCAACTGGATTCGGCGCGCCAGGCTTCCTCATTCGATGAGCGCGCCAAACTGTACGGGCAGGCCCAGCAAATGTTGTTTGACGAAGGCGCAACGTTGATTCCCTATCACTTGAACGTAACCCGGGTGCTTGGGAAGAACATCGGCGGATTCCCCGAAGTGGACGACTTGCATTTGAAGTGGCACCTCATCACCAAAAAGTAGCGCAAAACCAGCGGCAAAAAATCACGCTAAACTGTTGCTTTTGATTGCGAGGCAACGCCCGTGTTCATCCTTTTAACCAAAAGATTATTGCTGGCGGCGATAACGATTTCCATTGTCGTGGGCATCGTGTTTGTTGCCGTGGAAGCACTGCCGGGCGACACCTGCACCGCTTTTCTTGGCCGCGCCGCCCAGGGAACGCGCCTGGAAACCTGCCGGGAAGAGTTCGGCTTGAACCGCCCCGCCGTGGCCAGATTCAGCGAGTGGATTAGCGCCGCGGCCCGGGGCGACCTGGGGGTTTCCATGGCCCGGGACACCGAGGTGAGCGGGCTGGTGAGCATTCGCCTGCGAAACACCCTGTTGCTTGGCCTGTCGGCGTGTCTGGTGGGCATCCCGCTGGCCATCATGCTCGGCGTCATCGCCGGCTTGTGGCGGGACCGGCCCCTCGACATCGGGCTTTCGACGTTTTCCATCATGATTATGACCATACCCGAATTCGTGCTCGGGACGGTCTTGATTCTGGTGTTCAGCATTTGGCTCGGCTGGTTGCCCGGCATCGTAATTACCAGGCCGGACGCGCCCATACAGGATTTTCTCGGAGACATCATCCTGCCCGTGATCGCGCTTGCCGGCGTTATGACGGCGCACATTCTGCGGATGGTGCGAACCAGTGTCATTGACGTGATGTCCAGCGAATACGTGAAGATGGCGAAGCTGAAAGGCGTTCCGTACTGGACCATGGTTCGGCGCCACGTTTTGCCCAACTCACTGGTTCCCACCATCAACCTCATCGCGCTGACCATCGCATGGATGCTGGGCGGCGTGGTGGTTATCGAGGTGGTTTTCAATTACCCCGGAATCGGGCGGCTGATCGTGGACGCCATCGGTGACCGGGACCTGCCCCTGGTGCAGGCCATCGCGCTGGTCCTCGCCCTCATCTACGTGGGGCTGAATCTCGCCGCGGACATCCTGACGCTGGTGTTGAATCCCAGGCTCAGGAGCATGAAGTTTCAATAACCGGTATGGACGCGGCAATTTCAGTACAGGCCCCCAAAACCGGTTTCGCCAAACTGGCCGAGGTGTTGCGGGCCATGTTTGCGCAGCCGTCCGGCGCAATCGGATTAACCCTGCTGTGCATGCACCTGTTCTTCGCGGTATTTGCCGGTATTCTTGCCCCTTTTGACGTTGCCGTACAAGACGCCGGAGCCATTCTCACCGCGCCGTCATCGGAGCACTGGCTGGGCACCGACAACCTCGGCCGTGATGTGCTTTCGCGAAGCATTTACGGCGGCAGGCCGGCGCTGGTGACCACGTTTTTCGGCACCTTGCTGGCGCTTTTGCTGGGCGGGTTTTGCGGCGTTCTTCTGGGATTCGTCGGCGGCACAACGGACGACGTTGTCATGCGGGTGGTTGACGCCTTTCTGGCCATTCCCTGGCTTTTGCTGCTGTTATTAATCATCGCCATATTCGGCGCCTCCACGTTTGTGATGGTCCTGACGCTGGGGTTTCTCTACGCGGTGGCGATTATCCGCATCATACGCGGCGCCACGCTGGACGTGGTCGCCCAGGACTACGTAACGGCGGCGCGAACCCGCGGCGAGTCGGCGCTGACCATCGTGCGCTATGAACTGCTGCCCAACGTCATGGACGTGGTTTTGGTGGAAGGAGCGATGCGCTGGAGCTGGATGCTGCTTACCTTCAGCGCGCTCTCTTTTCTCGGGTTCGGGGTTGCCCCGCCGACGCCCGACTGGGGATTGATGATCGCCTCGTCAAGAAACTATATGTCGGTTGCTCTGGCGCCCGTGGTCGCCCCGATGATTCTGCTCAGCTCTTTGATTATCGGCCTGAACATGTCCGCGGATGCGCTGGCCAAAGCGCTCGGAATAGACCGGTCGAGGATTCACTAAGATGAACGGCCAGGCTCCGGCGTTGCTGCGCGCCCACGATCTCAGCGTCGGGATCAACGTGTCCCGGGGGGAATACCGAATCATCAAGGACATCGAGTTGACGGTGGAGCGGGGGGAAACCGTCGGCCTCGTGGGAGAATCGGGAAGCGGAAAAAGCACCGTCGCCCTGTCTCTGCTCGGGTACCTGGGCGAAGGGCTGAGCGTGCTGGGCGGCCGGAGTTTTCTGGGGGATGAAAGCATATTCGACCTGCCCCCCGCCACCCTGCAACGCCTGCGCGGCGGGCGCCTGGGGTTGATACCCCAAAACGCCGGGCAGGCATTGACGCCGTCCCTGCGCATTGACGCGCAGTTGGAAGAGGCCATCGAACTTCATTCCGAAGTCCCGTCCGGCGAATGGCGGCGGAGAAAAATAGAGCTGCTCAATCATGTCCGGCTGCCCGACCCCGAAGTTATTCTGGAAAGGTATCCCCACCAACTGTCCGGCGGGCAGCAGCAGCGCGTTGCCATCGCCATGGCGCTGGCTGGCGAACCGGAAGCCTTGATTCTGGATGAGCCGACCACCGGGCTTGATGTGACCACCCAGGCGCATATTCTGGAACTGCTGGATACGCTGCGCAAAGAGCGCAACCTGGCGATGATTTTTGTCAGCCACGACCTCGGCGTAATTGCCAGGGTGTGCACCCGAATCATGGTGTTGTACGCCGGCGAAGTGGTCGAAGACGGGCCGGTGCGGGAGGTTCTGGGCGCTCCCGCGCACCCCTATACCAGGGGGTTGCTGGCGTCCATTCCACGGCTGGGCGAGGTTGCCATTCCGGCGTCAATGGACGGCAGGCCGCCGTCGCCCAACGAGCGCCTGGAGGGATGCCTGTTCGCCCCGCGCTGTCATCACGCCAGGGACGTTTGCCGGAATCAACGGCCGGGGGTTACCGAAATCAACGCCACCCACAAGGGGCGCTGCCACCTCCTGTCGGAAATTGACGCGAAGTCGAACATCGGCGACGCGCAGAGGCGGGTGCCCGCAAACAAGGGGGGAATAATCGCTTCCCTTCAGGACGTCGAAATTCGCTACGACCAGCCAACGCTGCTCTCAAAACTGGTTTCCTCAAAATCAAGACCCGTGGCAACGGTCAAGGGCGTCAATCTCGATATCCATTCCGGCGAGACCGTCGCCTTGGTGGGGGAATCCGGATCGGGCAAATCAACGATCTTGAAAGCGCTGTCGGGCCTGGTGCCGGCGTCCGACGGCCGGATTATCGGCGCCGACGGCAACGACATGCCGGCAACCGTGGAAGAACGGTCACGGGAGGAAAAACGCCGCATTCAGATCGTCTTTCAAAACCCGGACGCATCGTTGAATCCGCGGCTGTCGGTTGAGGAAATCCTGATGCTGCCGTTGCGATTGTACGAAAAACTGAACGGCGCCGCTTTGCGCGAGCGGATTGTTGAGTTGCTGAACGACGTCCGCCTTGGCCCGGAATATATGCGAAAATTTCCCGGTCAAATGAGCGGCGGTGAAAAGCAGCGCATCGGCATAGCCCGTGCTTTTGCGGCACGCCCGGATTTGATTTTATGCGACGAGGTAACTTCCGCGCTCGACGTCTCAGTGCAAGCCGCGGTTCTCAATCTTCTCGTGGAACTGCAATCGCGCACCGGAGCCGCCATCCTGTTTGTCAGCCATGACCTGGCGGTAGTGCGGGCGATCTCGGACCGCGTTGTGGTTTTGTATCAGGGGCGGGTCTGTGAATCGGGTCCCGCGGCGGATGTTTTCGCGGAGCCTTCCCACCCCTATACCAAAACATTAACCAACGCCATTCTCGAACCCGACCCGGACCGCGTTCCCACGCTGCTGGCGGACGATGTGACCGAGCTCTCGCCGCCCGCATCGGGCTGCCCGTTTCAACGCAGGTGCTCGAAGAGCCTTGGTGAAATGTGCAACCGGGAGCCGCCCCCGGATCTGCTGAAAGATTCCGCGCATTCGATTTTTTGCCACTTGCAGAGCAGCGCGCTATAACGTTGAGCGGAGGAAAAAATAGTTAATCCGGCCCGTGTTGTGGTGATCGGCGGCGGCGTCGTTGGATGCTCCGTGCTCTACCACCTTGCCAAAAACGGCTGGACGGACGTCGTGCTTCTTGAACGCCGGGAGTTGACGTCGGGCTCCAGTTGGCACGCGGCGGGCGGTTTGTTCACCGTCACAAAGCCCAACGCCGCCGCAGAAATTCACAAATACACGTTTGAAATTTACCGGGAACTGGAAAAACAAAGCGGCCTGTCCTGCGGGTTTCATTTTACCGGCGGGCTTAACGTGTGCCGCACCCGGGATGAAATGGAGAGCAATGCCGTTATGCGCAGCGCCTGCCGAAGATTGGGAATCGAAAGTTATTTTATTTCCCCGCGCGAAGCAAAAGAACGGGCGCCGATTCTGGACACCAGCCATCTGGCGGGCGCACTGTGGGAAGAGCAGGGCGGCCACGTGGACCCGGCGTCGGCAACCCAGGCGTTTGCCGCCGCCGCCCGCAAACTGGGGGCCGGGATACACAGGCAGACGCCCGTGGTCGAAACCAATCAACGCGCCGACGGGAGCTGGGACGTGGTCACCGAAAAAGGAACCATACACGCCGAATACGTCGTCAATGCGGCGGGCCTTTGGGGCAGAGAAGTGGCTGCGATGGCCGGAATAGAACTCCCCCTCGTTCCGGTCGAACATCACTATCTGGTCACCGAAGACGTGCCGCAGCTCGGGGAGGCCGGCTTTGAATTGCCCCAGATCAATGACAACGAAACGGGATGCTACGCGAGGCAGGAAGGCCGGGGGCTGCTGCTGGGCGCATATGAAAAACGCTGCACGCATTGGGCGCAGGAAGGAACCCCCGCGGACTTCGGCCATGAATTATTGCCCGATGATCTGTCGCGCATGGAATGGAATTTCGAAAAAGCCGTGGAAATCATGCCGTGCCTCGGGGAGGCCGGGGTCAAGCGCGTAATCAACGGGCCGATGATTTTTTCACCGGATTTGGGCCCGCTGATAGGGCCGCATCCCGCGCTGCAAAATTATTTCTGCGCCAACGGCGTAATGGCGGGTTTCAACCACGGTGCGGGAATCGGCAGGGTCATTTCCGAATGGATCATACAGGGGGAGCCTGAGTGTGATATCTTTTGCTGGGACGTGGCCCGCTTCGGGTCCTGGGCAACCCGCTCCCATACCTTGAAAACCACGCGCTATTTCTACGAAAACCGCTCACAGAAAACTTTTCCATACCAGGAATTCAGCGCCGGCCGCCCGCTCCACAAACCCGCGGTTTACCAGCGCCTCAAAGAAGCCGGGGGCGTCTTCGGTTCATCTTTCGGACTCGAACACCCCAACTGGTTCGCGAAAACCGGAAAAAAAGCGAAAGACAGCCTGACCTACCGCCAGCCAAACTGGTGGAAGCCCGTGGTCGAAGAAGGCAAGCGCGTACGAAACGAACTCGGACTGATGGAGTTTTCCGCGATGGCCAAGTTTGAGATCGCGGGCCCCGGCGCCGAGGATTGGCTCACTTATGTTATGGCGAACCGGTTGCCGAAGGTGGGGAAAATGACGCTGTCGCCGATGCTCTCGCCCCGTGGCCGGCTTGCCGGTGATTTTTCCATCGCCAGAATCGAACCGCAGCGGTTCATGGTGCTCGGCGCCGATTACATGCAGTTGTCCTTTATGCGTCATTTCCGCGGGTATTTGCCGGGGCCGGGCGTATCCATCAAAAACATCTCGTCCAAATATGGCGGGTTGCATATTTGCGGGCCGAATGCCCGGGCGTTACTCACAAGGCTCGCCGACCGCGACATGGACACCGCCGCTTTCCCTTTTATGTCGGCGGGAGAAGCGTCCATCGGCGAAGTCGGGAAGGTATTGTTGCTCAGGGTATCTTTTACCGGCGAGGCGGGGTATGAAATGTACATGCCCAGGGCCGGGCAGTTGCCGTTGTTTGATCTGCTGCGAAAAGAAGGCCGCAATCTGGGACTCGGGCTGGCCGGCACGCGCTGCCTCATGCACACCAGACTGGAAAAAAGTTTCCCCGCATGGGGCCTTGAACTGTCCCCGGACTACACCGCAGCGGAAGCCGAAGTGGAGCGGTTTGTGAAACCGGACAAAGGGGCGTTTGTTGGGCGCGAGGCGGTGTTGAAGCGCAAAGCGCCCCGGGAAAAACGGATTACCCTGACCGTGGATGCCGGGGAGTGCGCGGTCTGGGGAGACGAAGCGATTTTTCTGGACGGGGAAGCGGCCGGTTATGTGACCTCCGGTGGATACGGCCCGGCCACGGAAAAACATATCGCGTTGGGCTACGTGCGCCGCGATGCCCACGGGAGCGGTGGAAATTATAGCGTCGAGATACTGGGCGAGTTACGGCCCGCGAGCCTTCAAACAGAGCCGTTGTACGATCCGTCGGGCGCGAGGATGCGGGCTTGATAACGCAATGAAACCCAGGGGAGAATCCTGATGTCCCGTCGTCAAACCCGGTCGCGCCCGAACCGCCGGGAAGCCCGAAACAAAGGGCTCGTCCAGCGGCCTTTCGGCGCGCTTTGCAATCCCTACAAGCCGATGGAAATCCTGTCGGCGGACCAGGTGGAGGCGATACACCAGGCCAGTTTGCACATCCTGCGCGACATCGGGCTGCGCGTGGAAAGCGACACCGCGTTGCGGCTCATGACGGACGTTCGCGCCGAGGTGGACCGCGACGGCAAGTGCGTACGATTTGATCCCTCCTTGATCGAAGAAATGCTGCTGAGCGTGCCCGAGCGGTTCACGATCCATGCCAGAAACCCGGAAAAGACCGTTACCATGGGCGGTAATTCCATCGTCTTCGCGACGGTCTGCGGGCCGTCGTTCGTGTCCGACCTGGATCGCGGACGCCGCGCGGGCACCAGCGCGGACATGGAAAATTTCGTAAAACTTTCGGGGTCCCTGAACGTTTTTCACCACGAAGGCGGCAGCGGGCTGGAGCCGCTGGATCTGCCGCCGGAAAGCCGCCACCTGGATATGATGTACGCGCAGATTACGCTCACCGACAAAGGCTGGCAGCCAAGTTGGCTGAACACCGCCAAACGCGCCCGTGACTGTATCGAGATGGCAAAAATTGCGCTGCAAACCGATGATCAGGGGCTGAAAATTCGCCCCGCCATCGTCGGCGGATTAAATACCAACTCCCCGCGGCTGTTTGACGAGGGGCAGGCGGACGGCATGCGAGAGTTCGCGCTGGCCGGCCAGCCGGTCCATATCACCCCCTTCACGCTGGCCGGAGCGATGGCGCCGGCAAGCGTGGCCGGCGCGGTGGCGCTGCAAAACGCCGAAGCGCTGGGGTGTATCGCATTGACCCAGGCCGCGGCGCCGGGGGCGCCGACGTTTTACGGGCATTTTACCTCCAACGTGGATATGCGCAGCGGCTCCCCGGCTTTCGGCACCCCGGAATACGCGCAGTCGGTGATCATGTCCGCGCAGTTGGCGCGCCGCTACCATTTGCCCATTCGCTCATCCAACACCACCGCCTCCGTGTGCGTGGACGCGCAGGCCGCCTACGAGAGCGACATGTCCGTCAACGCCTGCATTCAGGCTCACGTAAATAACGTCATGCACGCGGGTGGCTGGTTGGAAGGCGGGTTAACCTGCTCGTTCGAAAAACTGATACTGGACGCGGAAATACTGCAAATGCAGTCGGCGTTTTTGGAGCCGGTGGTGGTTGACCGGGACAGCATGGGCCTGGATGCCATAGCCGAAGTCGTCCCCGGCGGGCATTTTTTCGGAACATCGCATACCCTTGAACGTTATGAAAACGCTTTTTACCAACCGATACTTTCCGATTGGCGGAATTTTGAAACCTGGCGGGATGACGGCGCACGCTCGGCGACGCAGCGCGCCAATACCATCTGGAAACAAATTCTGAAAGAATACCAAAAGCCGGCGATTGACCCTTCCATCGAGGAAGAGTTGCGGGCCTATATGGCGAAGCGCAAAGAACAGATCGCCAAACATGGCGAGTGAGCAAAGCCGATGAATGTTGAAACAAACCATTCCAAAATCGAACGGGGTGTGCAAAACCTGCTGGGGCGTTGCACAAACCTGAAGCCGGGCCAAAACCTGCTTTTGGTGGGGGAGGCGGGGCGCGCTTCGTATTTTGAACCCGGACTTTGTTTCGCCGTGGCGCGTATTGCGGAGGGCATGGGCATAAATACCCGGGTGATCATGGCAAAGCCGGTGTCCGGAGCCGGGCAGTTTCCAAAGAGCGTTGCCGAGGCGATGCCGGCGGCTGATGCGACCGTGTTTTTTTCAAGGCTGGGTGATCAGGTGCGGTTTCTGGATACGCCCGGCGCGGGAAAAAAAGTAATGTGCTACGCGGCGACCAAAAAACATTTCGCCGCGCCGTTTGCGGTCACGGACCACCAAAAAATGCAACGCATTCATGACCTGCTCAAAAACCGCATCCTGTCATCGATGCGCTATCAAATCAGCGCCCCGTGCGGAACCCGGCTGAGCGGTGAAATGCGCCATGACCGGAGACATGACCGGAGAGGCGGCACCCCCGCGACTTCCGAATTTCATCTGGATTTGTTTCCGGTGATGATTTTTGCCCCCATCAACTGCCATCGAATGTCCGGCAACCTGGTGTTGGAAAATTTTATCACCTCCTCTTCGACACACGCCTACGAGAACAGCGTTTTGCGCATTAAATCGGCGATCAACGTCGGTATTGAAGATTCTCGAATGGTAAAGTTCGAGGGCGACGCCGGTGAAATAAAGGCGGTAAAACGGCAGATGGAACGCGCCACGGAAATCACCGGGGGCGACCCGTATACCATAAATTCCTGGCACACCGGCATCAATCCGGGAACGTTTTTTGAAGGGGATCCCTATAACGATCTTGAATACTGGGGGAGCATGGCGTTCGGGTCGCCAAAGCTCACGCACTTCCACGCCTGCGGGCGCGACCCGGGTGACGTCGCGATTCAATTGATTAATGCGAGCATTGCGTTCGATGACAAACCGTTGTGGAAAAACGGCAGGTTTGTATTCCTTGATTTCCCGGAGGTGCGGTCTGTTTTGGATTCAACGGAAAAAGAACAGCTGCATTCGGGGTATTCTCCTGGCATCGGGTTATGAATCAAAGACGGCTTTCGGAGGCGATGATGTCAGACGGCGTGGAAAAGGCTGAACAAGCGGCCTGGGTAAAAATCTTTTCGGTGGATGAGGCGCGGGATGCGCTGGCCCGGGCGTATTCTGCGGTTGCCGATGACCGGGGCGGGGTTGAAAACCTGTATCTTGCCATGTCTCAGACGCCGGAAGTGATCATGCCCGCGGACGAGCAGTACCGGGCCTTGCTGCATAATCCCGAGGCGCCGCTGGAGCCGTGGCTCGCGGAACTGGTTTCGACTTATGTGGCGATTCTGTGCGATTCCGAGTACGCGTACCGCTCCCACGGTGAGAATTATCACCGCTGTTACGGCAACAAAGATGAATCCGAAAAAATGATCGCCGCGTTAAGGGACGGCGGTTGGCGCGAGAGCGTCGAAGACCGGCGTTTGTACGCAGCCCTCGCCTATACGGAAAAGTTGACCCTGCATCCGTCGGCGATGACCAAAGAAGATATTGAACTGCTGCGCGAGGCCGGTTTTGACGACCGGGAGATTTCTCAACTCGTGCAGTTGGTCGCCTTTTTCGCCTACTGCTCGCGCGTCATAAACGGCCTGGGGATTCGACTGTGAGCGGCTGCCGCCTTCATTTCTTTTGCTTCCCGGTACGCCAATGACAACCCGGCAAACGCCATTTTCCGGCTACTACCATCGCAACGCGCCGGTAATCGACACCCGGTTGACCTCGGTAAGCCCCGCAACGCCCTGCGGCGAATACATGCGCCGATTCTGGCATCCGCTGATGAAAACCGGGGATCTTGGCGATTTGCCAAAAGTAGTGCGGCACCTCGGCGAAGACCTCGTCATGTTCCGGGACAAATCAAAGCGCTATGGTCTCGTGCACAAACACTGCCCGCACCGCCACGCTTCGCTGGAGTTCGGGATTCTGACCGAACGGGGAATCAGGTGCTGTTATCACGGCTGGGAATTCGACGTTGACGGCTCCATTATTCGCGCGCCCGCCGAGGAAGATGACGCGCGCATCAAACAAAACGTCCGCCTCGGCGCGTATCCCGTCAAAGAATACCGGGGATTGCTGTTTGCCTATCTCGGCCCCCCGGAAGAGCGCCCGGAATTTCCGGTCTATGATACTTTTGAGATCGAGGGCGGGGAACTCGTGCCTTACGAAGTGACCATGCCGTGCAACTGGCTGCAGATCGCGGAAAATTCCATGGACCCCATGCACGTGGTATACCTGCATACCAGGGTGAACATCGTGCAGTTCACCGAGAAACTCGGCATCCACCCCCTCGCCGATTTCAGGGAGCGTCCATTTGGTTTGTTCTACACCAAAGCGCGAAGGGTGAACGAATACATCTGGTTTTCAACCAACGATGTGATTTTTCCCAATTTCACCCAGGCGGGATGCGTGTACAACAGCACCGACGGCGGGGAGCCGAAGTATTTCGGGCGAAACTCTTTCAGCCGGTGGGTGGTTCCCGTGGATGACACCCACACCAGCGTGCTGGCGTTCCGGCATTTTAACCAACGGGCCGAGCAATCGTCCCCCGAACTGCGAACCCCCGAAGCCCTTGAAAAAATTGATATTGCGGAGTTGCGCAACCGGCCCTACGAAGACCGGCAAAGAAATCCGGGGGACTATGAAGCCTTCGTCGGCCAGGGGCCCATAGCGCCACGGGGCGCGATGCATCTGGCAACCTCCGACAAGGGAGTGGTCATGTATCGAAGCCGCTTGAGCCGCGAGATAAAAAACGTGGAAAGCGGGGGCAAACCTACGCACCCGTCCCAGGTGTTTGAAAACGGCGCCATCCCGACCTACGGCAGCGATACCGTCATTCGACTGCCCGAGCCGGCACCGGCGGCGGGGTCGGATGATGTGACCGCGATCAAAGCGCTGCAAAAACGGGTCGGCGACGTTTATGTGTCCGCCGACCGCTATCAGGGCGAAGATCGTTATCGTTTTCTGGAACGGGAACTCGCCAAACTGAACCGCGCGGATGGCGCGGATGGATAACGGGGCGTTCTGCGCCGGCATCGCATTCCCGGTCTCGGTCCCGATAAAGTTTTCCGCGGGCAATCCGCCGGCGATACAACCGCCGGCGTCGGGTCAGGAAAGACTGACCGTCTCCCCGAAATTTTCCCGGTAGCGGGCCGCAAACCCGGATTTGCTGAAGTGGTGGTTTTGGGTGCCGTGGTGTTCGATTTTTATGCCGCCCATGAGGGACGCGATTTGGCCGCTGGTTTGCCAGTCCAGTTGGTTGGCGAGGCCGTACAACAAACCCGAGCGGAAGGCGTCGCCGCAGCCGGTGGGGTCTTTGGCTTCGCTGATTTGCGCGGCGGCGATGTGAATGGTGCCGCCGCCGCTGTGGATGTCGGCGCCTTTTGCGCCGCGGGTGACGATCAGGGCTTCGACCCGCGATGTGATTTGTTCGAGGTGCTTGCCGGTCTTTTCCTGCAGCAGTTCGGATTCGTAGTCGTTGACCACCACCCAGGTTGCCTGCGCGATGAAGCGGTCGAGGTCGGCGCCGCTGAACATCGGCAGTCCCTGGCCGGGGTCGAAGATGAACGGGATGCCCGCTTGGGCGAACTGCGCGGCGTGCTCAATCATGGCGTCGCGGCCGTCCGGGGCAACGATGCCGAGATCAACGCCGGCGGCGTCGGCGTCGGCCACCTTGTTTTGCTGGGCGTGATCCATTGCGCCGGGGTGGAAGGCGGTAATCTGGTTGTTGTCGGCGTCGGTGGTCACGAACGCCTGGGCGGTGAAGGCGCCGGGAATTTCGCGGACGTGGGTCAGGTCAATGCGGTTTTTTTCAAGCCACTTGCGATAGGGCGAAAAGTCCTCCCCCACGGCGCCCATCGGCAGTGGGTCGCCGCCCAGCAGTTTCAGGTTGTAGGCGATGTTGCCGGAGCAGCCGCCGAATTCCCGGCGCATCTCCGGCACGTAAAAAGACACGTTGAGGATGTGGGTCTGCTCGGGCAGGATGTGGTTCTTGAACTGATCCTGAAACACCATGATGGTGTCGTAGGCAAACGATCCGGTAATCAGGGTTGACACGGGGTTCCTCCGGCGCGGTTGCGCGGGGTTATCGGTGGGTTCGCGGTTTTTTGTTTTTGCGCGCGCAGTTTTTGCATTTGCCGTACAGGGTGAGCGCGTGGTCGTGGATGGTGAACCCGTGATCTTTGGCGACCTTCTCCTGCTGGGTTTCGATGCGCTGGTCGACAAACTCGGTGACCTCGCCGCATGCAACGCACACCATGTGGTCGTGATGGGCTTCGTCGTTGAGTTCGAACACCGCGCGTTCGCCCTCGAAGTTGTTGCGAATTACCAGCCCGGCGTCTTCAAACTGGGTCAGCACCCGGTAGATGGTGGCAAGCCCGATGGGCTGTTTGTCGGCGAGCAGAATTTTATAGACGTCCTCCGCCGCGATATGCCGCACCTCGCTGTTCTCCAGCACCGACAACACCTTGAGCCGTGGCCGGGTGGTTTTCAGTCCTGCCTGTTTGAGGTCGGTGCTGCCTGACACGGGGTTCGGTTTTGATGGTTGTGATGGTGGTTGGAATCAATGCCGGATTATACCTGAACAAGCGGCCTTGATGCCGGCGGTGGAGCGTTCAGCCAAGCAACCTCAGGAAAGAAAACTTTTTTCAAACGCGGCGGCACAACGCCGGGACGTCGCCATACAAACCGGTGGCAAATTTCGCGAGGATGATTTTCAGCGGCGAAATCGAATCGGCGAGGTTCATGCCGGTGCTGCGAACCGCCCGGGCGGCGGCGTGGCGGCTGCCGAAAATATCCTTGAAGCCATCCATCATCGCCAGCACCAGCGCGTTGTCGCCCCTGCGCCAGCGTTCGTAGCGTCTGAGAACGCTGTGTTGGCCGATGTCCCGGCCCCGGCCGTGGGCGTGTTCCACCACTTCGGCGAGGGCCGCGGCGTCCATAAACCCGATGTTGGCGCCGAGTCCGGCGAGGGGGTGGGTGATGTGGGCCGCGTCTCCGATGAGCGCCACCGAGTCGGCGATGTAGCGGTCGGCGTGGTGGCGGGTGAGGGCGAAGCGTTGCCGTGGCCGGCATCCGGTGACTTCACCGAGCGCGTCAAAAAACAACCCTTGCAGCCGGGCGCAGAACTGCGCCTCACTCAGCGCCATGAGTTCATCCGCCCGCTCGCGGTCGCAGGACCACACCAGCGAACACCGCCCGTCCGCCAGCGGCAGCATCGCCACCGGGCCGGTTTCGAGAAAACACTGCCACGCGGTGGAGCGATGCTCGCGGGAAGTGGAGATGGTGCTGACGATGGCGTCCTGGGCAAAGTCGGAAAAGCGGGTGGCTATGCCGCACAACTCCCGCACCCGGGAAGCGCTGCCATCGGCCCCCACCAGCAGCCGGGTTTCCACCGCGCCGCCGGGCACGGTGACCCGCAACGGCGCCCCCGGCCCAGGTCCGCTACGCTCCACGCCGCCGATTTCGGTATTGTCCATAATCGTGACTTGATAGTTTTGCCGGAGTTTCGCCAGCATCGCCGCGACCATCGCCCGGTTCTCGATAATGTAGCCGAGGCACGGCCGCCCAAGGTCGGCGGCCACGAAGGAAATCTTCGCCGGGCTGTTGCGATCCCACACCCGCATCTCGCGGTACGGACTGACCTTGGCCGCGTCAATCCCCGGCCACACCTCCAGCGCCCTGAGCAGATTGCCGGCGGCCAGGCTGATGGCGCTGACGCGCCCGTCCGCCGACCCATCATCTTCATCAAGCTGCGCCAGGGAGCGGGCTTCCAGCAGCCCGACCGTGAGGCCCTGGCGCGCGAACAGGCACGCGCCAGCCGCGCCGATGAGGCCGGCGCCGACTACGATGACGTCAAATCGTTTGGGGGATTGCATGATGACATTGCCCGGCATCCGCGCGGGCGGACGCCCGCCTTCGCTTCCGCTTCAGCCCAGCGGCAGCCCCGCGCCCAGCCGAGACGGCTGGCCGGCCAGGCCCATGGTGCGGCGCAGTAGCAGCCGTTTGGCTGGTGGAAACAACTCGATGCCGGCGAGGGCGAGGTTGCGCGCCAGCCCCACCGGTTTGCGCCGGTCGCCGAACAAGCGGATCAGGCCGTCGGTGAACCCGCTCACCATTCGCGTTTCCCGGCGCCGCAGACCGGCGTAGGTTTCGAGGAGCGCGGCGTCGCCGATGTCCCGCTGTTGCCGTTGCGCGCGGTGCAGGACTTCGGCGAGCACGGCGGCGTCGCGCAGCCCGAGGTTGAAGCCCTGTCCGGCCACCGGGTGAACGGTGTGCGCGGCGTTGCCGATGATCACCGTGCGCCGCCCGACGGGATGCGCGGCGCGGCTGTGCTGCAGGGGATAGCACTTGCGCGGGGTTGGCCGCGCGAGGTTGCCGGCGCGGTCGCCGAAGGCCCGTTGCAGCGCGTGGATAAACGCCGCATCGCTCAGCGCCATGCGCGCCGCCACTTGCTGCGAATCGGTGGTCCACACCAGCGCATAGCGTTTTTCGCTATGGGGCAGCAGCGCCAGCGGCCCCTCGCCGGTGAACCGCTCAAATGCGCGGCCATGATGATCGCGGTCGCTTTCGACGACGCAGAGAATCGCGTTCTGCGGGTATTCGCTGTGGCGCGAAGTAATGCCGGCTTGCCCGGCCAACCCCGAGCGTCCGCCGTCCGCCACCACCACGAGGCCGGCTTTCAGCGTCACGGTTTGGCCGTTGCGGGATACGCTGATCACGCAGTCCCGCTCCCGGACCTCCAGGCCTTCGACCGTGGCCGGGCAGAACAATGTGACGGCTTCGCTTTGTTTGATTCGCCGGTGCAAAACCCCGCCGAGCACCCGGCTCGGGACCACGTAGCCCAACGCTTCGGCGTCTGCGCCGGCGTCGTGGTGGTGCAGGTGGGTCATGCCGAAACGGCCGCGCTCGGATACGTGAATTTCCCGGATGGGCTGGGCGTGGCGGGCGGCGATTTCGTCCCACACCCCCATGCCGGTGTAAATCTGGCGGGCGTTGTAGGTCAGGGCCACGGTTCGCTCGTCGAAACTCGGCTGTTCATCGGCGTCCGCCGCCGCCGCTTCGACCACGGCCAGCGACAACCCGGTGGGCGCCAGCGCCACCGCCAGGCTCGCGCCCACCAGCCCGCCGCCGACGATGACCACGTCGCAGGCGAAGTTGCCGGTCATGGCCGCGTCATGCCCCGGCCATCCACGATTCAATATCCGCGATTTCCTTGGGCGCATCAATGGTCAGGTTTTCATTGCCGGCGCGCGTGACCAGAATATCGTCCTCGATGCGGATGCCGATGTTGTGCCACCTTGTATCAACGTCGCCGGCGGGGGGGATGTAGATACCTGGCTCGACGGTCAGTACCATGCCCGCTTCCAGCAAGCGCCACTGCTCGTCAATTTTGTAATCGCCGACGTCGTGCACGTCCATGCCCAGCCAGTGGCCGATGCGGTGCATGGTAAAACGCCGGTTGGCCTCGGCCTCGATGAGTTCGCCGCGCTCCCCGCGCAGCAGCCCGAGTTCGATGAGTCCGTCGGTCAGGATTTCCGTGGCCGCGTCGTGGTAGTCGATCAAGGAGCGGTCGGGTTTGACCGCTTCGATGGCGGCCTTTTGTGCCGCCAGCACGATTTCGTACACGGCTTTTTGTTCGCCGCTGAATTTTCCGTTGACCGGAAACGTGCGGGTGATGTCGGAGGCGTAGCAGTCCAGTTCCGCGCCGGCGTCAATCAGCAGCAGGTCGCCGTCTTTGAGCATGCGGCTGTTTTCGGTGTAGTGCAGGATGCATGCGTTTTCGCCGCCGGCGACGATGGAAGGATAGGCCGGCCACGCGCTGCCGCCGAGGCGAAACGCGCATTCCAGTTCCGCCTGCACCTGGTATTCGTAGCGCCCCGGAGCGGCGGCCCGCATGGCCCGGCGGTGGGCCGCCGCCGACAAGCGGCCGGCGTCGCGCATCAGTTTTTGTTCGTCCTTTTTCTTGATGATGCGCATCTCGTGGAGGAGATGCCCGAGATCCACGAACTCTCCGGGGGCTTGAATGCCGGAGCGTTGCTGGGAGCGAACCTCGCTGATCCAGCGAATCAACTCGCTGTCAAAATCCGCGTAGCGCCCCATGGTGGCGAACACCTTGGCGCGGTTTTCGAGGAGCGGCGGCAGGCGTTTGTCGAGTTCGTGGATGGGAAAACTCTGGTCGGCGCCGTAGTGTTCGCACGCCCCGGCGAGGCCCGCGCGGCGTCCGTCCCAGGTTTCCTTGTGGGGGTTTCTTTCCCGGCAGAACAGCAGGAACTCTCCTTCGGGCCGCCCCGGCGCCAGCACCGCCACGGCTTCGGGTTCGGGAAAGTGGGTCAGGTAGTAAAAATCGCTGTCCGGGCGAAACGGGAACAGTACGTCGCCGTTGCGCGGCTGGTGGGGCGCGGTGGGCAGGATGGCGACGCCGTCGCGCATGAAGCGCATCAAATCCTGGCGGCGGCGGCGGTGAACTTCGGGGTCGAAAGTATGTTCCATCAGTTTATTCTGGTTGCGCCCGATGGTTGCCGCGGATCCGGGTTCAGTTCCTCAAAAATTGCCCGGACCGCAACCCGCAGGTATTCTTCGATGTCGAACAACTGTCGTTCGGTCTCTTCATCGGTGCCGGCGCCGCTAATGCGGATGATTTCCATGATGTCGTTGACGGATTTTCGCACCCAATCAGGAACGCCGTCGAGTCGGGTTTCGATGTCTTCCTCGCCGTCGTGAAAAAACCCCTGGATGAAGCCGTCGCACCAGTCCGCCAGGGCTTCGATTTGTTGGGCTTCGCTGAACTCGTCGCCGGGCAGCAGCAGGTCAAACTCGAAACCGTCGGACTGCAAGTCCCGGAGTATCAACCCGTACATGCCTTCGAGCAACTCAATATCGGCCTTCTCCGACAGTTGGAACAGCCATGCCTTGGTGCCAATCCGCTCGCCGGGGACGCCACGGCAGGCGAGGGCGCTCAGCAATCCGTGGGCCTCGGAGGCGCCGCTGTTCCAGCGGGAGTTTTTGAGTTTGCGGTCGAGATCCCGGTAGATGGATCCCTGAAACCGCCGCCCCGGAAGCGCTGCCTTGTGGTTCATGTTCAACTCCTCACCGGGTTCTCCGCAGCACGGCCACGGCAAGGGCAAGGCTAAGGCCCGGTGCCCTCACCAGGGCAGCGGATACCCCTCCGCGTGCCAAAAAGTGCCGGTGGTGTCCATGGACAGTTCATCAATGCGCTCGATGAGTCCGCGGGCCGCCGCCGCCGGCTCGATGCCCCGGCCGCCGGTCATTTCGGTGGCCACCAGTCCCGGATGCAGCAGAATCAGGGGAATTTCCCGGGCGCGCAGGTCGTGGGCGAGGTTGACGCCCACCATGTTGACCGCCGCTTTGGAAACCCGGTAGCCGTAGTTGCCGCCGGAAGTGTTGTCCTCCAGCGAGCCCACCCGGCTGGAGACGATGCCGATTTTGGAGCCGGCCTTGAGGTTGCCGAGCAGGGCGTGAACGACCCGCAACGGGCCCAGTGTGTTGACCTGAAACTGCCTGAGCATGCGCTCGAAATCCAGATCATCGAGGGTTTCCGAGGTGAGGATGCCGGCGTTGTGCAGCAACAGATCCAGTTCGACGCCCTTGAGTTCGGCGGCCAGCCGGGCCACGCTTTGCGGGTCGGCGACGTCAATGCCGCTGAGGACGGTCGCGCCGGAATTGCCGAGGCTACCGAGGTTGTTGGGGTCGGCGCCGGGCGTGCGGCAGGCGGCGATGACGCGTTCCCCGCGTTCCATGAGTTGGCGGCATACTTCAAACCCGATACCACGGTTGGCGCCGACAACGAGGCTGGTTGGCATGGCAATTCTCTCCGGTGTAACTGGACAATTTGGGAACTCCGGGAACAACGACCGGACTAAACCCCGATAACCCCGCAGTCTAATCCCATCGAACGCCCCAGGCAAGCCGCCGCCTGCCGCCGGTGGCGGAAAATTCTCCCCGGATTCCGGCACGAAGCATTTGACGCGCCGCAACGGGCGTTTTATAGTTCCCCATCCGAGCGTGGCAGACCAAAGGCAACCCCCGTGGAACAAACCATACAAAAACTCGAACAACGCGTCACCGACCTGATTAAGTTGACCGAGGACATGAGCCGCGAAAACGAGCTCCTGCGAAACGACCAGCGCATGCTCCGCCAGGAATTCAAATCCCTCCAGGAAAAAAACCGCATCGCCCACGGCCGGGTCGAGCAGATCGTGTCGCGCCTTAAATCCCTGGAAGCCTGAACCCCGGAAGCCTGAACATGGCCACGCAAAAAGAAAGCGTCAAAGTAAGCATCATGCAGCGCGAGTTCACGGTCGCCTGCACCGAAGAAGAAAGCCAGGGCGTGGTGGAAGCCGCCGCCTACCTCGACCGGCAAATGCGCGCAGTTTCCGGCGGCGCCCAGGTGCTCGGCATCGACCGCTGCGCCATCATGGCCGGCCTCAACATCAGCAACGAACTCCTGGAACTACGCAAGTCCATGGAAGACGGCGAACAAATGAGCTCGCGGCTCGAAAACCTGAACCAACAAATAGACGAGGTAGTCACCAACATCCGCCAGGTGGCTTCCTGACGCCCCGAAATTTTACTCCCGACAAAATTGTCTCGCTTGCGTGTATTGACGAGGGGTTGTTGTTTTTGAGTGTGGAGATGGCGGGTGGTCGTCATTTCCGGAGAGCGAGGATTTGCCGCCAGGTTTTGGCCGGGACGGCGATATAATCTCCGGCGTTGTTGCGGTGTTCGCGTTCCTTTTCGCCCGGGATTTCCACGCGGGAAAACCCGTCGGCGGAGGGTGAGTTTCGCAGTTCCGACAGCACTTCCTCGGCAACGGCCTGAAACGTGCCCGGTTCCCGGTAGCGGGCAGTCTCCATGGTAATCATCAGCCAGTTGGCCTCCGTGGTAACCGGGCCGAGCATGGCTTCGCTGATCATTTCCGCCATCACCGCCAGTCCGTACCCCAGCGGACCGCCCTTGGGCAGGATGGTGCCGCCGTCGAAATACGCCCGGGGGTCCCGGGACAGCCGTCCTTCCTTGTCGAGTAGCACCCCGTCCGGCAACAGCCCGCCGGCGGATTGTGCTGCGTAGATCCAGCCTCCTGCGACCATGCCGGTGGCAAAGTCCAGCACCACCGGCCCGCGATCGCCTCCCGGAATGCCCAGGCTCCAGGGATTGGTGGGCAGCATTGCCCGGCGGCCTCCGTAGGGCGCGACCTGCCGCCACTGCCGGCGACCGCCGCCGCCGACGATAATCATCAGGCAACCGGCATCGGCCGCCGTCTCGGTGAATGCGCCGAGCCGGCCGGTATGACCAAGATTGCGAATCGGCAAGGCAAAGATACCCCGCTTGTTCACCGCGGAAAGGCTGTGTGCCACCGCCATCAGCATGGCCGGAATACCGATGCCCGCGCCGCCGTCCACCTCGGTAAAGCCATCGTGTTCGATGATGACCGGTCGGCCTTCGATGCTCATGTAGCCGCTTTGGTACTGTTCGACGTATTGCAGAACCCGCATGACGCCGTGGGATTCCACCCCCGAAAGGTTGGCCTCCACCAAATGCCGGGCCACTATTTGCGCGATGTCCCGCGGACAGCCGATGCCAATCAGAATTGCCTCAAGGAGGTCTTCCGCTTCCTGGCGGGGCACCCGGACACGTTCTTCGAATAACGTGAGTTTGGAGGGAGAGGGGGTGTTGCTCATGGATGGGGTTGCGGGTTCGGGTGGCCTACGCAAACGGCAATGCGGTCACAAAACCCTGGCGGGCTTTGCCGTCGGCGCTGTGGACCCGCACGGGTTGGCCGGGGTCCCAGAAGTCTTCGGCGATCATTCCCAGAGCGACGTTGGCGCGCAAGCGCGGCGAATGGATGGCGGAGGTTACCTGGCCCACCGGCGCGCCGTGGCCGTGCGCTTGGACGACCGGCCACGGCGCGGCGCAGGGCGGGCAGGGGTCGCCGTCGAATACCAGGCCCCGGATCTGTTGCGTGATGCCGTTGGCGGCGATGGATCGCAGGGCCTTGGCGCCGATGCAGTTGACGGCTTCGTCCAAATCACAGAACGCATCCAGCCCGCATTCCAGCGGGTTGTTCTCGCGGGTCATCTCGTTGCCGTAAGAGAGCAGCCCGCTTTCGATGCGCTCGATCAGGTTGGGGCAGCCGGGGCGGAGGTTGAACGCTCGTCCCGCTTCCCACAACTTGTCCCAGAGGGCCGGGCCGAGTTGGCCGTCGTTCAGGTATATCTCGAAGCCGTCCTGACGCGAATAGCCGGAGCGGGCGATTACCTGCCGGGTTCCCATGAATTCAAACCGCGCAAATTTGAAAAAACCCAGCGCGCGGATGGCGTCGCCGAAAACCGCGGCCATCAATGTTTCGGCCCGCGGCCCCTGAATGGCCAGCGGCGAGACGTCGGGCTCCTCGACCGCCACCTCCATGGTCGCCCCCAGCGCGAGGCCCGCGGCCCACAGCAGCACATCCGAGTCGGCGATGGACAACCAGAACCGGTCTTCGGCCAGTTTCAGCAAGATCGGATCGTTGATCATGCCGCCGGCCTGATCCACCAGCGGCGCGTACAGGCAATCCCCGACCCTGGCCCGGGAAAGGTTGCGCGGCGTCATCCACTGCACCAGACGCGCGGCGTCCGCGCCGCGAATCTCCACCTGACGCTGGCAGGACACGTCCCAGATCTGCACGTGCTCGCGCAAATGCCAGTAATCCTCTTCCACGGAGTGTTCGAACGCTTTGGGCAGGAGCATGTGATTGACCACCGAAAACCCGCGTACACCGAGGGCTTCGACCTTTTCCGTATAGGGGGTGCGCCGCAGGCGGCGGGACGGGTTCAGGCCATTGGTTGCCGTGTCCATTGGCCGCTCAACCCCGGTTTGAACACCACACCGAATAACTGTTGGGCGCCATCATCATGGGAATATGATAAGCGCCGTCCGGATCGGGCAGGGAAAAACGAAACACCGCCTCGCGCAGAATCCCCGCGCCAACCCCCGCCACTGGCTGCCGGGCGAAATAGTCGGCGACCTGAAATACCAGTTCGCAGGTTACTCCGGCGTCCGCCGCATCCAGCGCCACACCCATTTCTATGATTTGGCGCAGACGCCCGCCGCTGTCCGTGGCGGCGTTGAACAGCATCGTTCTTTCGCCCGAGGAGTCAACGCGGTACAGCGCAACGCCCACGCCGGCGGCGTGGGTGCCGTTGACCGAATCCAGCACATGGGTTGTCAGCGTCGCCACGGGGATACTCCGGCCGGCCTATTCGATGGACGCTTTGTCGCGCTTGTTCGTGGTCGCCAGCACGATGGGGCTGATTACGCCTTTGGTTTTGACGTTCAGGCAGGCGGTCTTGCCGCTGGCGAAGGCGCGCTGCAACGCCGGCGCCAGTTGCTCGCGGGTTTCCACCAGTTCGCCGTAACCGCCCAGCCCCTCGAACAGCGTGTGAAACGGGATGTCGCGAAAATCCGTGGCGAAGTGCCGGGCCTTTTCGAACAGCCGTTCCTGCTGCTGGGAAATGCAGTCGAGCCCGCCGTTGTTGTCCACCACCACGACGATGGGCCATTTTTCCTGGAAGGCGGCTTCGATGGACAGCCCCCCCGACAGGAAGGCCCCGTCGCCGCTGATCAGCACCACTCGGGCATCGGGGTGAGTGTTCTTTGCCGAAAGCGCGAAGGGCACCCCGACCCCGAGCATGCTGAAGGAGCCGGGATGCAGGATTCCGCCGAGTTTCCGGCCCCGCCAGCCGGCGACGTTGACGGCGATTTCGCTCCAGAAGTGGGTATTGCCACCGTCGAACACCAGCCAGTCCTCCGCCGCCATCGCTTCCTGTACGTCGAGGGCCAGCTGCAGCGGGTGGATTTTGCCGCCGTTTGCGTCGCCCGCCCGCGCGTCCCGTTGCAGGTCCGCCAGCGTTTTGTCCACCCACTCCGCGCGTTTTTTCCGGTTGCGTTCGAACCAGTCGGCCCATTTGCCCGGTGCGGCGCGGCCCGTCAACGCATCGAGAAAGGCGCCGGGGTCGGACAGCAGCCGGTGGTCGGCTGCCCGGTTGAGGGCCAGTTCCTCGTGGGAGCCGTTGACGCAGATCAGCGTCGTGGTGCGCGGAAATAGCGGCGGGTTGCCGAAATTCATCTGGTTGTCGAGGCGCCCCCCGAGCATGATCACAAGGTCGGCTTCGTGCAGGGCAAATTCCGATGGCGCATACTGATGAATATCCGCCAGCCCAAAACCCGCCGGGCTCGATTCGCCCAGCAGTTTTTGATGGTAGGGCGCGTTGAAAACCGGGATCGACAGCGTTGCGCCAGCCGCTTCCAGTTTTTTCTCGTTGCCGGACCACCACACGCCATGCCCGCCGATCAACAGCGGTCGGTCGGCGGCGAAAATAATATCCAGCAACGGCCCCAGCGCCTCCGGATCCGGCCACGCCCTCGGCGGCGGCTGCGCGGCGCGCTCAAACGGGCGTTCCTCGCGGCCAACGTCCGCATCGAAGGAGGAGAACATGATGTCCACGGGCAGGCTCAGGTGCACCGGGCCGGGATAACCGCCGGTGGCGATCTTCCAGGCGCGGTCGACGAATTCGCCGATTCGCGCGCCGTCGGTGATGCGGATGCTGTGCTTGGTGAGGGGCGCGGCGATGGCGACGTCGTCTATTTCCTTGAAGCCACCGGAGCCGTCACGCTTGAGAGTGCTCGAACCGGTCACGAAGATTACCGGCGAGCGCTCCCCCCAGGCTTCCATCATCGCCGGCACCGCGTTGGCAAATCCTTCCGGCCCCACCAGGCAGACCGCCGGCTTTCGGGTGATGCGGGTGTGGCCGTCCGCCAGGTGCCCGGCGATCTGCTCGTGGGGGCAGTTGACCACCGGCAGTCGGCATTCCATGAATCCTTCCAGCGCCGGATTGCAAAACCCGCCGGCGAGGGTGAAAACATGCTCCACGCCCTTTTCGTACAACGCCCGCGCCAGCAGGTTGCCGCCCCGGATTTTTCGTCTGGTCGTCATCATTTCACCGTAAGATGATTCGGTTCGGTTCGCGGCGCAACCACGGCGTCGCTGATATCACCGACCCGCCCCACGCCGAGTTGCGCCAACACGACGCTGATTTCTTCCGCGAAAATATCGAGCAACGCGCCCAGTCCGCGTGCGCCGTCGGCACCGATGGCGAACAGCAGCGGGCATCCGACCATGACGAAATCCGCTCCCAGCGCCAGAGCCTTGACCACGTCCTCACCGCTGCGCACGCCGCTGTCAAAAATCAACGGATAGTCCGCGCCCACCGCCGCGCGGATACCCGGCAGTATATGGATGGCCGGTGGTGCGCTATCGAGCTGCCGGCCGCCGTGGTTGGAAACGTACACGGCGTCCGCCCCCGCCTCCTTGATTCGCCGGGCATCCTGCGCCGACGTCACCCCTTTGACGATCAACCTGCCGCGCCATTGCCCGCGCAACCGGTCAAGGAAGGCCCAGTCCGCCGCCCCGCGCGTGGCGCCCCTGGCAAAGCCTTCCGGTTCGGTAAAATTCATCATGCGCGGCACGCCCCGAATCAGCGTCTCAATGGACCAGCGGGGATGCATGGCAAAATCCAGAAACTGACCCGGCCCCAGCCGAAACGGCACCCGAAACCCGTTTTTCAAATCGCGCATACGACGCGCCACCTGCGGCACGTCGGCGGTCAGCACCAGGCGCGTGTATCCCGCCTCTTCGGCGCGTCCGGCCATCCGCAGGGCGGATTCCACCGAATCGCCGGCGTACAGTTGAAACCACGCCTGCCCGTCGGACTGCTGGTATAAATCCTCCAGCGTGGTTGATGACGCCGTGGATACGCACAGGGGAATAGTATAACGCGCCGCCGCCGCGGCCAGCAGATGATCGGCGCCGGGCCACGTCAGATTGCACATACCCATGGGCGCGATGCCAAAGGGCAACCCCTTCTCTTCGCCCAGAATGGTTTTGGCGAGAGATCGTTCCCCGACATTGACCAGCACCCGTGGCTGCAACCGGATTCCCGCCAACGCCGCCCGATTGCCCCGCGCCGCAATTTCACGCCCGGCCGCGCCATCCACAAAATCAAAAATCATGCGCGGCATTCGACTACGCGCCAGGCGGCGGGCGTCTTCGGTGGAGTGGATCCTTTTGCCGGATGCGGGCACGGGTGCGGCGGGCCGGCGGTGCGGCGTCTTTGGGGTGGTCATATCAGCCCTGCTTTTTCTCCGGAGAGATCGCTTTTTCGATTCTTTTTTGATTCGGTGGTATCCAACATATTCTTCGGGCAACCGATGCGTTCATAAACATCGCGGCGATTATAGCCACTGGCGGCGGCAATGACTGTTTTTGTTGCGCGATAACAGGGCGCCAGCCATAATGCCCCGCCTGTTCAACCTTTGTTGGTTGTTCCCGCGGCCCCGGTCTTTACAGTAAATTAATCACCGGACCGTCAAAAAAAAATCTCAGAAATTCCATGTCCGAGAGCAAAAATTCCGCCGCTCCCTCCAAAACCCGCCGTGGGCGCAAAGCCCGCAGTGATGCGCGTGCGGCGCGGGTTGAAAACACGCCGGTTGGAACCGGGTTCAGCGGCGGGCGGTTTGTGCCGTTGTCGGAGCGGGACGTGGTGCAAATTGATGGGGCGGTTCGTCAGATTTTGCAGACCATCGGTATGGCCGAGGCGCCGGCGGTGGTGGTTGAATCCGTTACCGCCCACGGCGGCAAGGTTGGCGATGACGGCCGCCTGCTGTTTCCCGAACCGTTGATCAACGACGCCCTGGCCGGGTTCAGCCGCAATTTCACGCTGCCCGGGCAGGCGCCGGAGCATGACATGCACCTGCGGGGCAAGCGCGTGTACGTCGGCTCCGGAGGTGCGGCACCGTACGTGGTTGACCTTGAAAGCGGGCGCTACCGCGCATCCACCCTGGGCGATTTGTACGATGCGGCGCGGCTGGTGGACGCGCTGGAGAACATACACTTTTTCAGCCGCTCCCTGGTGGCCGGTGACATGCCCGATGAACGCTCCCTCGATCTCAACACCGCTTACACCAGCGTCAAAGGAACCGCCAAACCGGTGTTCACCAGCGCCGGGGCCGCCGCGCACGTTGAGGAAATCGCGCAGCTGTGTTTCGCCATCGCCGGCTCCGGGGCGGCTTTCGCGGCGCGCCCGTTTTTGTCGTTCAACGTCAATCACGTAACACCGCCGCTGCGCTATGCGGCGGAAGCCTGCGAGGTCATGGCGGCGGCGGTGCGGCTGGGGTTTCCGGTGCACGCTAACTCCTTCGGTCAGTTGGGGGCCTCCAGTCCGGTCACCATCGCCGGTTCGGTGGCGCAAAACGTCGCCGAAACCCTGGCGGGGATGATCTTCGCATGGACCGTCAACCACGACGCGAAGGTAACCTTCGGTGCGCGCCCCATGATTACCGATTTGCGTACCGGCGCGGTGTCCGGTGGCGGCGGGGAGCAGGCCGTGCTGATGGCCGCCACCACGCAGATGGCGCAGTACTATGACCTACCCAACACCTCCATCGCCGGGGCCACGGACAGCAAAATCGCCGACGCCCAGAGCGGTTTCGAAAAAAGCCTGTCGGTAAGCCTCGCGGCCCAGGCCGGTTCCAACGTGATTACCCAAGCGTGCGGCATGCTGGCGAGTTTGTCCGGTTGCGCCTTTGAAAGCTACGTCATTGACAATGACATGCTGGGGGGAATTCTGCGCTCCATCAGCCCGCCGGAGGTCAACGCCCAAACCCTGTCGGTGGAAATGATCGCCGACGTGGTGGCCGGCGAAGGCCATTTCCTCGGCCACGCCGAAACCCTGCGCCGTATGGAGAGCGACTTTCTCTACCCGAATATCGCCGACCGCCGCCCCTTTGACGAGTGGGAGGCGGACGGCTCCCGAGACCTCCGCGAGGTGGCCCGGGAGCGAGCGCGGCGGATTCTGGGCGCGCACTTTCCGGCGCATATCAGCGCTGAGACGGATGCGCGGTTGCGCGCCGCGTTGAACATTCGCCTGCCGAAAACCCGGATGACGCCGCTGTGAAAATCGCGGTCTTCGGCGTCGGCGCCATGGGCTCGGTGTACGCCGGCCTGCTGGCGGACGCCGGGCACGAGGTCCACGCCGTTGACCCGTGGCAGGCGCACGTTGACGCCATCAACCAAAACGGCCTGCGGGTGGAAGGCGCCGGCGGCGACCGCATCGTTGCCACCCTGTGTGCCGCCACGACCCCCGCCGGCGCGGCGCAATGCGATCTCTACGTGATCGCCACCAAAGCATTCGGAGTCGGCGCGGCGGCCCGCGCCATCGCGCCGCTGATGGGGCCGGACTCCCTCGTGGTGACCATCCAGAACGGCCTTGGCGCCGGTGAACGCATCGCCGAATATATGCCCGTGGACAACGTGCTGTTGGGGGTGGCGGACGGTTTTGGCGCGTCCATGCGCGGGCCGGGGCACGTGTTCCATTCGGCGATGAAACTAATCCGCCTCGGCGAGATGCAGGGCGGCCTGACGGCGCGCCTTGAAAACCTGGTTGGTGTGTGGTGCGGAGCCGGTTTCAGGGCCGAGGCGTTTGCCGACATCCGGCGGTTGATCTGGGAAAAATACATCTGCAACGTGGCGTTCAGCGCACCCTGCACGGTGTTTGACTGCACCCTGGGAGAGTTGATGGCGGACGCCGCCGCGTGGCGCATCGCCAAAGGGTGCGCCGCCGAGGCCCATGCCTTGGCGCGCCGCATGGGCGTGGCGTTGTCCTTCGCCGACCCGGTTGCCTACGTCGCCGAGTTTGGCGCCGCTATGCCCGATGCCAGGCCGTCCATGCTGCTCGACCATCACGCCGGGCGGCCCTCGGAAATTGACGCCATCAACGGCATGGCGGTGGAACTCGGGCGCAAACACGGCATCGCTACGCCGTACAACGAAACCCTGAGCGCCATCGTGCGGCGGCGGGAGACGGCCTTTGCCGGCACATCTGCGGAGGCATGACCGAGGCGGTTCCCGGTTTTGCGGCGCTCACACCAGTTGCAAGGCTCCGTGGTACATCATTTTCAGTGCCACGTAAAAAATCATCGCCAGGCCGACGTAGCCGATCCAGCGGTTTTTTTGCAGCACGTTGGCGATCAGGGCGGCGGCGAAGGTCATGAAGGCGACGGATATCGCCAGCCCGGCTACCAGCAGCCCGGTGTGTCCGTCGGCGATGCCGGCTACCGCCAGCACGTTGTCCAGGGACATGGAGATGTCGGCGATGACGATCTGCATGATCGAGGAGGTCATGGACGGGTTTGCGTCTGCGGGTTGTTCCGGTGCGTCGGGGTCGTCGCGTTCCGGGTGGCGCACCGCCGGGGTGTGCGGCGACGGTTCGCGCAAATCCGCCCACAGTTTCCAGCAGATCCACAAGAGCAGCAGCCCGCCGGCCAGCATCAGCCCCTTGATCGCCAGCAGTTGTACGGTGAGCACGGCGAACACGATGCGCAGTAGCACCGCGACGCCGACCCCGTAGAGGATCACCTTGCGGCGGTGCTCAACGGTGAATTTCGCCGCCACCAGCCCGATGACGATGGCGTTGTCTCCGGCCAGCACCAGGTCAACAAAAATGATCTGGCCGAGTTTGAAAAATTCGTCGAGGGTTTCCATTATGATTGGTGATTGCTGAAGGTTAGTGGTTTGTGGCACCCGACACGGAACGGCCGCAACATTTCCGCAGCGAAGGCGCCTTGAATGGGTGGCGTATTATACCCGTAGCCCGCAGCACAGGAAGCCGCTGGTGTGGTTCAAACAGATATGAGACATAATGGAGCCATGCCACCGTACAATCCCCGTTAATCAACTACTCGGAGTGCCATAATGTTATGGACCGGTACAAAGGGTTGTGTTTGAGGCGGAAATTGTATATTTTTACGGCTGGGCATCGGGGTGCCAGGGCGACCAAAAGCCGGCGAATTTGATGTCAAAAAAATCAGCAGTATTATTCACACAGGAGCAGAGCAAATGTTAATCCTTACCCGCCGAATCGGCGAATCCGTTTACATCGGCGACGAAGTTCGCCTCACCGTGCTGGGGGTGCGCGGCACCCAGGTGCGAATTGGGATCAACGCGCCCAAGGACATACCGGTCCATCGTGAGGAGATCTACTATAAAATCAAACACGAACAAGGCGGTGGCGTTGCCCCGCACGGCGATGGCGGCGATGGCGGCGATGAACACGAACAGCCGGGAAACCTGGCCGACGGCACGCCGGAGGATACGGATGCTCCGGCGGATGATGATGAACAACAGCCCTCGGCGGAAGAGGCGGATCCCAATAACGCCTGAGCGCCTGAGCGTTTGGAACCCGGCGGAGTCGGGAGCCGTGGTCGGTCAGGCGGGGATAACACCGGAGAGATGGCCGAGTGGTTGAAGGCGCTCCCCTGCTAAGGGAGTATGGGGTTTATAGCCCCATCGAGGGTTCGAATCCCTCTCTCTCCGCCAAAACGTACAACAAAAAGGCAACGCGCCCGTAGCTCAGTTGGATAGAGTACTTGGCTACGAACCAAGAGGTCGGGAGTTCGAATCTCTCCGGGCGCGCCATTGCACTTTTTTTTTTGCGGGAACCATAAAACCTGACGAACAATCCGGTAGCGATGCAAAAAACCGTTACTATATTGCCATTCCCCCCAAACGAATACTCAGCCAAACATCTACCCGACACAATCGCACACCATCGGTGTCATTTGTATAGGTTCACTAATTCGCTGACAAATTTCATTCTACGCCGTTACTCCCGAGCGTTAGTGTCCGTTGCCGCACAAGCGGCTTACGGACACTTACGACTCGGGACAATTTTGCCGGGAGCAAAATTGCGCGTAGCCCGAAGGGCGAGTATCAGGAACGATACGAGCAATCCAGCGTCAAAACCGCAATACTCCGCCGTTTCCACTGCCCGTCCTTACGCCGCTGTGCCGTCCAACCGGCGGCGTAGCCGCTAACTTCGGCGCGCGCAGCGGCGCTGGAAACAGGAGTTTCCCCGCGCCGCAAAGGGGGGTGCGGGGGGTCTCCCCCCCGCAAAAGCGCGTCACGCGCACCCAAACCCGCGTCCCGCGCACCCAACCCCGCCATATTCCGCCCACTTTGGGGGTATCATTCCCCCGACTTCTGCTATAATCCCCCAAATTTGGCACAACCCAACCCGGCAATTCCAACCAAACACCCCCCCTTTCAGGAGGCTTACCATGTTCCCCCGTTCCATAACCAAAAACACCCCAAAACCGCATAAAACCGCGCCTTTAGGCGTCTCAACGGCCATTCCTGCCCCCCCCCCCCCCCCGGAAAACTTCACGCCTGACCGCTAACGGCGGCGGCGCCGCCAGCCTTGCTAAAACAGCATCCGCCATAGCCCTCCTCGCCCTCACCTTCATCCCCGCCCACCACGCCTCAGCACAGGCCGGACCATCTTTCGGCGCGCAAACCATTCGAACGCTGGTTCTCACCGCCGACTCCCCTATCACACCGAGTATCCTGCCGGCAGCCACCGGCGGCACTACCCCGTTGCGCTATGCCATCACCCCGGACCTGCCCGCTGGGCTGAGTTTTGACAGCGACACCCGCACTCTGAGCGGCACGACAACAGCAACCCAACCCAGCACACGCTACGCCTACACCGTAACCGACGCCAACAGCCAATCCGCGATGCTGAACCTCAATCTTGCCGTCATCGAACCGAACCAACCGGGTTTCGACGGCAGCATTTTCCGCATTGATGAGACGTTCGCCGTTGGCGTCCCTGTCGCCTTGACCCTGCCGGTAGCCACCGGCGGCACGCCCCCGCTGATCTACAGTCTCGGCACAACATTGGGCGCTCCGGCCATGATTCCCGGGTTGATTTTTGACGCCGACAGCCGCACCTTGAGCGGCACACCAGGGATGACGCAGCCCAGTACCCAATATACCTACGTGGTACGTAGCAGTCGCGGCGGAGTCGATCAAGTACTTGTATTTATCACCATCACGGAACCCATACAGCCGGACCGCATGCCAACCTTCGGCGCCACCATCGCCCCCCAAACCTACTTCACCAGCACCGCCGTCAACGTAACCCTGCCCGCCGCCTCCGGCGGCAATGGCGCCTTGACCTACGCCATCACCGAAACCCTCCCCGGCGGCCTCACTTTCACCGCCGCCACCCGCGTCCTGAACGGCACCCCCACCACCGTGCAAAGCGTGATGACCTACACCTACACCGCCACCGACAGCGACGACGGGGTGATCACCACCGATTCCAACCCCGACAGCGTGGAACTGCCCTTTACCATCACCATCACCCCGCCGCCGTCCGTCACCGGCGGCGGCAACACGGTCACCACCACCACCAGCGGCGCCACCGACGCCATGGGCACCCTGGCCATAACCAACCTCCCCGACGGCGTAACCCCCAACTGGCGCACCGCCGACCGTGGCACCTACGGCACCCTGACCCTCAACGCCGCCACCGGCGCCTGGACCTACGCCCTGGACAACACCCGCGCAGTCACCCAAGCCCTCGGCCCCACCGCCGCCCAAGTGGAAACCTTCACCGCCACCACCACCATCGCCGGCGTCCCCCTCACCGCCACCATCACCATCAACCTCAACGCCGGCGTCTTCCCCGATGACCCGCCGGAAGTCGTCTTCGCCGGCGGCCCGCGCATGATCGTGGACGAAGGCGAGGAGATGGTCACCCTGGATGCCGGCCTCAGCTATGACCCGGAAAACCGGGATGATGGCACAACCGGGTTGACTTTCGCGTGGGCGCACACCGCCGTCGACAACGTGTCGCCGCCGCCGGATGAAGATCTGATTACGCCCACCAATGCAAACACCGCCACCGCCACTTTCACCGCCCCCGAAGAACGCACCAGACTAACCTTCACCGTCACGGTCACCGATAGGACCGGGGAAGAGGACACCGCCACACTCACCGTCCAGGTAGGCCGTAGTTCCGAACGCGCTTTGCAAAAAACCCTGGCCGCCTTCGGCGGTGCTTTCGCCGCCGGCACAGTAAGCGTATTTGAAGACTACCTCTCCACCCCCGCCGGACGCGCAAACACCAGCCACTTCACCATCGGCGGCCACAAGTTTGAGTTAGCAACCACCACCCCCGCCCAAACCCTGGATTCCCGAGTCGCAAGTGTCCGTAAGCCACTAACGCGGCAACGGACACTAACGCTCGAGAATGACCACAGCGTTGTTAACACGCTCTCGGTGTCATACCCACAAAAACACAAATCACCCTCGGTGTCATTCCCGAACGATAGAAAAACAGGGAGCGATAGCGACCATGTTTTTCATCGTATCGGGAATCCAGTTGAACATGACTCAGCGAACACTACCACAATGTCCGCCAAAGACCTCCTGATGAAAAGCGCGTTCCACTTCAACTTCAAAGGAGACGACCCCACCGCCACCTCCGGCTGGAGCCTCTGGGCACGCGCCACCACCACCAACTTCGACGGCAAACCCGAAGACGACTTTGAACAAGACGGAGACGTAACCTCAGCCTACCTCGGCATGGACTACCAAACCCCCACCGGCACCCGCCTCGGCCTCGCCATCTCCGAAACCAGCGGTGACGTGGACTATGACGACGCCACCGATGAAGCCCAAGGCGATTTGGATGCCGACCTCACCAGCATCCTGCCCTATATCCAATGGCAAGCAAATGACACCACCACCGCCTGGGCCATGCTCGGCTACGGCGAAGGCGACGCCGAACTGTCCACAGACGGCGAAGCGGAAACCACCGAAGTGGATATTGATATGCAGATGATCGCCCTCGGCATATCCGGCGACCTGACCACGTACAAACGCAGCGAATGGTCGTGGAAAGCCAGCGCCTTTGCCGTGGAACTGGAATCCGAAGCCGATGAGGCCACCGACCTGCCCGCAGTAACCGCAGACTCCCAACGCCTGCGCGCCGCCATACAAGGCCGCATACCGGGAGAGGCATCCGCCACCGGCACCCAATTCACCCCGAACTGGGAACTCGGCCTACGCTGGGATGACGGCGACGCCGAACAAGGCGGCGGTGCGGATGTGGGATTGGGCTTCGACTACACCAACCCGGTGAATGGTTTGAGCGTACAGGGAAAAACCAGTTTTCTGGTGGCCCATGAAGCGGAAGACTACGAAGAATGGGAAGCCAGTTTGCAGGCACGGCTGGATTCGGGAGTGCAAGGCCGTGGGGTAACTTTCACGCTGGAACCCGGCTGGACAGCAGACGGTCGCAGTCAAAAGATGGGAATGGACTTCTCCAACGCCCTCGGCAAATGGAGCAAACGCGGCCTGCGGTTGGAGTTGACCGGCGAGCGCACCGAACGTGATGACAACGACATCGGGCATAACATCCGCCTGACCGGTTCGTTGCACTTCTAACTTTGTGCGCGTGACGCGCATTTGCGGGGGGAGACCCCCCGCATGCCCCCCTTGCGGCGCGGGAAAACATCCTGTTTTCAGCGCCGCGCGCACATCCCTGTGCGCGACAGTCCGGCTAACGCCGGAAGGGTTTGAACGGTGGCGCGGGGGTTGGGGCGTAGGGACAGGTCGCGACCTGTCCGCATTTGACAGTGAATTGGTGAACCTGTACAAGCCTGTACAATAATGACCCAAACCACGATTCCCAGCCCGCCCAGCCCGGTCACCGCCAGCGTGGATTTCGACGCCGACGGCGTTCACCACGGCCACCTTAAACTGCCCCATTCCGACGACCGTTCCGCGTGGGGCGCGATCATGACCCCGCTGACCGTCATTAAAAACGGCGCCGGCCCCACCGCGCTCTTGACCGGCGCCAACCACGGCGATGAATACGAAGGGCCGACGGCGCTTTTGGACCTGGTCAACCGCATTGACCCGGCGCGGGTCAGCGGCCGGATTATCATCGTGCCGATGATGAACTACCCGGCCTTTTGCGCCGGTACGCGCACCTCGCCCATTGACCGGGGCAATATGAACCGGGTGTTTCCGGGGCGCCCCGACGGCACCGCCACCGAGAAAATGGCGGACTACTTCCAGCGCACGCTGCTGCCCATGGCGGAGTACGTGCTCGACATTCATTCCGGGGGCAAAACCTTGCAATTCATTCCCTTCGCCGCCGCCCACGCCCTCGCCCCCGCCCCCGGAGCCGCCGAACAACAGGCGCGCTGCGAGGCGGCCATGAACGCCTTTGCGGCACCTTACTGCGTGCTGCTGCGGGAGTTGGACGCCACCGGCATGTACGACAGCGCCGCCGAAGCCCAGGGCAAGGTGTTCGTCTCCACCGAACTCGGCGGCGGCGGCTCCACCTCCACCCGCACCA
Source organism: Candidatus Poriferihabitaceae bacterium (assembly GCA_965212085.1). Taxonomy (GTDB): domain Bacteria; phylum Pseudomonadota; class Gammaproteobacteria; order Arenicellales; family Poriferihabitantaceae; genus JAHRAW01. The sequence goes on from OZ243042.1 coordinate 1,839,639, forward strand.
ACGAAATCGCCCGCACCGGAGTCAGCAATTTCCTCATCCACGCCGGCATCCTCGACCAGGCGCCGGCGCCGCGCCCCGGCGTTCGCCTCGATATGCCCGGCGACGACTGCTTCGTCACCTCCGCCCACGCCGGCCTGCTGGAACTGCTGGCGGACCCCGGCGACCGCGTCGAGGCCGGCGGGGAGATCGCCCGGATTTACAACGTTGAGCGCACCGGCGAGCCGCCGCTACGCTATCATGCGCCGTTGAGCGGCATCCTGCTGGGCCGCCACCATCCGGGGCTGGTGCGCCCCGGCGACATGATCGCGGCGGTGGCCGTGGAGGCGGGGCGGCAGGCCGGTGAACCCCGGCGTTTTGCCGGTGGAACATAATGTGCTAGAATCCGTCAAACGAGATACAGGCGATACGAAAACGATACGAAAACGACAAACTACCCATTCATAACCAACCATAACAAGGTGATAAAAATGGCCCAACACCAACAAAGAGGAGGGACGGCGTTGCAGGATCCCTTCCTGAATATCCTGCGTAAAGAAAGGATCCCGGTGTCAATTTTTCTGGTGAACGGGATCAAGCTACAGGGGCAGATCGAATCTTTCGACCAGTTCGTGGTGCTGCTGCGCAACAGCGTCAGTCAGATGATCTACAAGCACGCGATCTCGACCATCGTCCCGGCGCGCTCGGTGCGCATTCCCCACGATGGTCACCGTGCTTCCGATGACTACAATCACGGTCACGGTCACGGCCACGGTCATGACCCGCAAGACCCGGAGCGTCAACCATCCTACTGACGATCCCGGCAGCGGCATGGCGCAGCGGCCCCGTGAGCGGCCCCGTGAGCGACCCCGTGAGCGACCCCGTGAGCGGTGCCGCCGGTGGGGTTGGCGGCGGCCCGGGTTGAGTGCGCGGAGGGGCGGCGTTTCTGACTAACTCCGCAGAGAACGGCCGCTTCGTCCACCATCCCGCGCCCCAAGAGCGTGCGATACGGGAGCGCGCGATACTGGTGGCGCAGTTGGATGGCCCCGGTTCCGATGACGGGCAGCCGTTGCGCGAACTCGGGGAGTTGACGCGCTCCGCCGGCGTCCGGGTCTGCGACCAGGTGGTGCTGCGGCGCACCAGGCCGGTGGCGGCGACCTTCATCGGCACCGGCAAGGCCCGGGAACTCGGCGCGCTGGTGAAGCGGCACGACGCCACGCTGGTAATTTTCGATCATCCGGTGTCCCCGGTTCAGGAGCGCAATCTGGAGCGCATCGTCGAATGCCGGGTGCTGGAGCGCACCGGCCTGATCCTCGACATTTTCGCCCAGCGCGCCACCTCCAGCGAAGGCAAACTGCAAGTGGAACTGGCGCAGTTGCAACACCTTTCCACCCGCCTGGTGCGCGGCTGGTCCCACCTTGAACGCCAGAAGGGCGGCGTCGGCCTGCGCGGACCCGGTGAAACCCAGCTGGAGACCGACCGCCGCCTGATCGGTGCGCGCATCCGCGCATTGACCCGGGCCTTGCAGCGCGTTGAGTCCCAGCGCGCCTTGCGCCGCCGGGCGCGGCGCCGCGCCTTGATCCCGACGGTGTCGCTGGTGGGCTACACCAACGCCGGAAAATCCTCGTTGTTCAACCGCCTCGCCGGCCTCACCGGAAGCGCGCGCGTGCCCACCGCCGACCGATTGTTCGCAACCCTGGACCCGACCATGCGCCGCCTCCAACTTCCCGGCTTCGGCGCGGTGGTGCTGTCGGACACGGTGGGCTTCATCCGCGAACTGCCCCACACCCTGATCGCCGCCTTTCATTCCACGCTGGAAGAACTGGCGAGCGCATCCTGCCTGGTGCTGGTGAACGACTACGCCGACCCCGGATTCGCCGAACTCAGGGCGGCGGTGGAACAGGTGCTGGAGGAAATCGGCGCCGGCGGCGTGCCGGTCATCCACGTCAACAACAAGATAGACCTGACCGCCGACCACGCCAGGGTGCGGCGCGGCAAGGACGGCCTGACCGGCACCGTGTGGCTGTCGGCCCACAGCGGCGAAGGCATCGGCCTGCTGCAGCGCGCGGTGGGAGAATTGCTCGGCCACCGCCGCCACCGTTGTCAGTACGAACTCCGCCTAAAGCCCCAGGCCGGCGCCCTGCGCGCGCGGCTCTACCAGCGTTGCGAAGTGATTGACGAACGCGTTGACGAGGCCGGCCTCATCCGCCTGATACTGAAAATGGAAAGCGCAGACCGTGGCTGGCTGGAGTCCCGGCAGGAATTCAAGGGGCTGTGGTCGGAGCGGGAGTTGTAAAAACCACCGGCCGGGCGCGCATTGCGGGGTCGTATCCGGTGGCATCGGTGGCCTATTGGTTGGCGATTGTTGCGGGGCTTGGGGTACAATCGCGCCACGAAATTTTCGCCGTTACGCTCAACAACCATCCACCAACCCAACCCTAATCCAAACCCACCAACCCATGTCAGACATAGAAATCGCGCAAAACGCGCCCATCAAGCCGATAGCGGAAATCGCCGCCAGGCTGGACATCCCCGGTGAGGCGCTGGTGCCTTTCGGGCATACCAAGGCCAAGGTCAGCCTGGAGTTCGTCGAATCCCTGCGCGGGCGGGCGGACGGCAAACTGATACTGGTGACCGCCATCACCCCGACGCCGGCCGGGGAGGGCAAGACCACCACTTCCGTGGGGCTGACCGACGGCCTCAACAAACTCGGCAAGAAGGCCATGGTGTGCCTGCGCGAGCCTTCCCTGGGCCCCTGTTTCGGGATGAAGGGCGGGGCCGCCGGCGGCGGTTACGCGCAGGTGATCCCGATGGAGGACATCAACCTGCACTTCACCGGGGACTTCCACGCCATCACCTCGGCCCACAGTTTGCTGTCGGCGTTGATTGACAATCACATTTACTGGGGCAACGAAGCGGGGCTTGACACCCGCCGGGTGGCGTGGCGGCGGGTGGTGGACATGAACGACCGCTCGCTGCGGCACATCACCAGTTCCCTGGGGGGCGCGGCCAACGGCTATCCGCGGGAGGACGGCTTCGACATTACCGTGGCCTCCGAAGTGATGGCGATTTTCTGCCTGGCCCGGGACGCCAAAGACCTTGAAGAACGCCTCGGCCGCATCGTCATCGGCTACACCCGTGAGCGCGCGCCGGTGCGCGCCGAAGCGGTGCTGGCGCCCGGCCCGATGACGGTTCTGCTCAAGGACGCCATCGCGCCGAACCTGGTGCAGACCCTGGAGCACAACCCGGCGTTCATCCACGGCGGGCCGTTCGCCAACATCGCCCACGGCTGCAACTCGGTGATCGCCACCCGCGCCGCCTTGAAACTCGCGGACTATGTAGTCACCGAAGCCGGTTTCGGCGCCGACCTCGGCGCGGAAAAATTCTTCGACATCAAGTGCCGCAGCGCCGGCCTGGCACCGGATGCGGTGGTGCTGGTGGCCACCGTGCGGGCGCTGAAAATGCACGGCGGCGTTGGCAAGGACGACCTCGGCAAGGAAAACGTGCGGGCGGTGGCCGATGGCTGCGTCAACCTCGCGCGCCACATCGAAAACATCAAGTCCTTTGGCGTGCCGGTGGTGGTCGCAATCAACCGTTTCAGCGCCGACACCGACGCCGAGATGGCGGCGGTGCGCGAGGTCGCCGGCGGCTACGGCGTAACCGCCATTGACGCGAACCACTGGTCGGACGGCGGCAACGGCGCGCTTCAACTCGCCGAAGAAATCGCCGCCGTAGCCAACGGCGGCGAAAGCCACTTCCGCACCGCGTACCCCGATGAAATGCCCTTGTGGGAAAAAATCAAAACCGTGGCCACCAACCTGTACCGCGCCACCGACATCACCGCCGACCAAAAAACCCGCAATCAGATTCACGATTTGCAGGACGGCGGCTTCGGCAACCTGCCGGTGTGCATCGCCAAAACCCAGTACAGTTTTTCCACCGACCCAACCCTGAAAGGCGCCCCCAGCGGGCACGTTGTGCCGGTGCGCGAAGTGCGGCTGTCCGCCGGCGCGGGGTTTGTGGTAGTGGTATGCGGCGACATCATGACCATGCCCGGCCTGCCCCGAACCCCCTCGGCCAACCGCATTCGCTTGAACGACCGGGGTGAAGTGGAAGGGTTGTTCTAAGGTTGCTAAGCCGGGGCGGAAGCCGGGGCGGAAAATGAAAGTGTGCGTGGGCGCGTGACGCGTATTGCGGGGGGGGGGGGAGACCCCCCGCGCCCCCCTGTACGGCGCGGGAAAACATCCTGTTTTCAGCGCCGCGCGCACATCCCTGTGCGCGACAGTCCGGCTATCGCCGAACCAAAAAAACTGGATTCCCGATACGATGAAAAATATAGTCGCTATGCTCCTTATTTTTCTATCGTTCGGGAATGACATCGAGGGAGATTTGTACTTTGCGGGTATAACACCGAGAGCGTGGCAACAACTCTGTCGTCATTCTCGAGCGTTAGTATCCGTTGCCGCGTTAGCGGCTTACGGACACTTGCGTACTCGGGAATCCAGCCGGACTAACGCCGGCGGGTGGGCGGGAATGACCGGCTACCGCTCAAACAAACAACCGAAACCCGGCACATCAAAGGGGTGTTGCAGAAGTTTCAAGGCGTGCCAGATGATCGCCTGGTTGCTGGTGATGACGGGTTTGTTGATTTTTGTTTCGATTTTTTGGACTACCTGGGCTGAGCGCAGGGCGGTGCAGGAGATGAAGAGCAGGTCGGCGTCTTTTCGGCAGGCCTGGATGGCGGCGTCGTAAATGGAATCGTGGGTGACGCCGGTCATGTCGGTGTCGTCTGCGATGCCGAAGCCGTGGACGTTGATGACCTCGACGCCGCGGCCGCGGAAGAATTCCGCGAGTTCCCGGTTGACCGGCTCAATGTACGGGGTCAGGATGGAAATGCGCCGGGCTTCAAAACAGGCCAGCGCCGCCAGCGCCGCGGTAACCGGGGTGGTGCACGGCAGTTCGCTGCGGTCGGGGTGGCAGGCGCGCAGCAACCCGGTCACTTTCGCTTCGCCGATCACCGCGGTTCCCGAAGTGCAGGCGTAGATGAGCAGGTCCAGGGATGTTCCGGGCAGGATGCCGCCGGCCGCGCGGGTGATGTCCGGCGCCATGGCCAGCAGGTTTTCCACGGTGGTGGGGTTGCGGTTGTGCACGCGGTTGGTGAAGATTTCCACGCCGTCGGGGGCCATCCGCCGCAGGTCCGCCTCGCTGTTGAGGTCGGTGCCCAGCGCCACCAGGCCGATGCGGCCTTTGGGCCCGATTTGCTCCGGCGCGCCCGACGGCGGGTGTTGTTGGTAGTCGGTCTGCATTATGAATTCGGTTTCAGGCCGGCACGCTTTCCCAGCGCCCTTCGGTATTCAGGAACTCGCGCCCGTCGTTGCGGTAAAAACTTTGCTCGCCGTTGTCTTCCAAGAGGCGCAGCATTTTCGGCAGCGGCGTTGAAGTCTCGTAACACCACGCGCTCAGCACTTGCGCGCCGAGTTGGTCAATCATCTCGAACGGGCCGCGTTGCCAGCCGAATCCCCAGCGCATGGCGCGGTCAACGTTGACGATGTCGTTGGCGATTTCCGGGACAAGGTCGGCGGCATAGCACAACGTGGTGGCGAGCAGGTCGCGGACGAAGCGGCCGTTGGCGCCGGTATCGGCGAACAGGCCGCCGGGGGTTTGTTGGTTTTCCGGCAGCGCAACGGGTTTCGGTTCGCGCCAGCGGTCGCCGTCCAGGTCGAAAACTTCCATGGTCTTGCGGCCGTCGTCGTGGCGCGTGAGTTTGTAAAATCCGCCGCCGGTTTTGCGGCCGAGTTGGCCGCGGTCGTGGAGGCGTTGCACGTTTTCGGTGAAGGCGATGAATTTCCGCCCCGCGTCTTTCGCCGGCAGGTTGGCTTCGAGGTTTTTGCCGACGTTGTGCATGACGTCGAGACCGATGAGGTCAATGAGGCCGTACAACCCGGTGGCCGGCAGGCCCAGCGGCGCCGAGGTCAGGGCGTCCACGGTTTCGATGTTCAAGCGGTCCTCGCGCATGGCTTTTTCGGCGAGGCGCAGGCCGGCCAGCATCCAGAAGCAGCCGATGCGGTTGCCGATGAAGTTGACCGTGTCCTTGGCGTGCACCACGCCTTTGCCGAGGCGTTCGCCGAGGAAGCCGGTCAGGGTTTCGATGGTCTCGCGCCGGGTGTGTTCGCCGGGCACCAGTTCCACCAGTTTCATCACGTGCGCCGGGTTGAAAAAGTGGGTGACGGCGATGTCCCGCTGCAAGCGTTGGGGCATGCCGGCGCAGATGCCGCTGAGCGGGATGCCCGAAGTGTTGGTGGTGATGATGGAGCCATCGGCGCGCAGCGTTTCAATCTTCGCAAACATTTCCCGCTTGATCTTCAAGTTCTCGACGATGGCCTCGCAGATCCACTGGCAGCCGGCGATTTTGCCGAGATCCGCGGCGAATGATCCGGTCGCAATGTTATCCAGCAGCGCGGCTTCCGGCACCACCGGCGAACGCCCCGCCGCGAGTTTTTGTTTGGCGGCATCGCACGCCGCCTGCTCCACGTCGAGCAGCAATACTTGACAGCCCGCGTTGGCGCACACGCCGGCGATGCCGCTGCCCATGATGCCGGCGCCGAGCACCGCAACTCGTTTGATTTCAGTCATGTCAATACCGGTTTAAGTGTAAAAAAATATTTCGGCGGCGGGGTAGGGGGGAGGGGGGGGGGAGGGTCATACCGCGCCCGTACGCACCATTTCCCGCAGTTTGAATTTCTGGATTTTACCCGTCGAGGTCTTGGGCAGCTCCATAAAAACCACCTGTTTGGGGCGCTTGTATCCGCTCAGATGCGCCCGGCAGAACTCGATGATCTCGTCCTCATCAACGGTTTCGGCGGATTCGCCGGCCTGCAACTCCACGAACGCGCACGGCGTCTCGCCCCATTTTTCATCGGGCTTGGCGACCACCGCCGCCGCCGCCACTTTGGGATGCCGGTATAACGCCGACTCCACTTCAATGGAGGAAATGTTTTCGCCGCCGGAGATGATGATGTCCTTGAGGCGGTCCTTGATTTCGATGTAGCCGTCGGCGTGCACCACCGCCAGGTCGCCGCTGTGAAACCAGCCGTCCTTGAATGCATCACGGGTGGCTTCGGGATTTTTGTAGTAGCCCTTCATGGTGGTGTTCCCGGACAGCACGATCTCGCCGATGCTGCGGCCGTCCGCCGGCACCGGTTCGCCGCTTTCCACGCCGTGCACCCGCGCCGCCTCCATCATCGGCAGGCGCACGCCCTGGCGGGACTTGAGTTCCGCCTGCGCCTCCTTGTCCAATTTTTCCCACGCCTCCCGCCAGTCGCAGTACATCACGTGACCGTAAGTCTCGGTCAGGCCGTAGACGTGGGTGACACTAAAACCGAGGCGTTCGATTTTTTCCAGCACCTTGCTCGGCGGCGGCGCGCCGGCGGTCATCACCTGCACCGTGTAGTCGGTGGTTCGCTGCACTTCCGGCGGCGCGTCGGCGAGCATGGCGAGGATGATGGGCGCCGCCCCGAAGTGGGTGATCTTGTGCCGCGCGATGGCGTCAAAGATCAGGTCGGCGCGGATCAGGCGGTTGCACACCAGGGTTCCGCCCATCACTGCCATGCACCAGACGTGACCCCAGCCGTTGCAGTGGAACATGGGCACGGTGTACAGGTAGCGCGGGTGCTTGGGAATCTGCCACGCGGCGATGGTGCCCATGGCCATAAGGTAGGCGCCGCGGTGGTGATAGACCACGCCCTTGGGGCGGCCGCTGGTGCCGGAGGTGTAGTTCAGGGTCAGCGCGTCCCATTCGGATTGGGGACGCCAGCGCGGATCGTTGCGCTCGGCTTGCGGGTCGCCGCTTGCCAGCAGTTCTTCGTAGTCCATGACGCCGAGTTTTTCGCCGTTGCCTTGCGGCGGCTGCGCCTGGGCGTCAACGATGTCGATGACTATGGGCGGTTTTTTGAGTTTCCCCAGTTGTGATAGCGCCCGCTTGACCACGGCGGAGAAGTGGCTGTCGGTAATCAGCACCCGGCAGTCGCCGTGCTCAAGGATGTACGCCACCGTGTCCGCGTCCAGCCGGGTGTTGATGGCGTTGAGCACGCCGCCGGACATGGGAACGCCGTAGTGGGCCTCCACGAGTTCCGGGGTGTTGGCCGCCATCATGGACACGGTGTCGCCGGTGGTAACGCCGAGGCCGTTGAGGGCCGACGCCAGTTGCGTGCAGCGTTGGGCGGTCTGCTTCCAGGTGTAGCGCCGTTCGTGGTAGACCACGCCGGGGTGTTCGGGGTAGGTGTCGGCGGCGCGGTTGAGAAACGAAATCGGCGACAGCTCGACGAAGTTGAGTCCGTTGACCGGCGGCAGGTTGTGGTAGTTTTCTTGCATGGATAAGGGAAATTATTCGCCGAAGATTACTCGGACGGCGTGAAAAAAACGCGCCCGGAGACGAGTTGTTCGAATACCTTGTAACGGGTTTCGCTCATCCCCAGCGCCGCGTAGGTTTTTTGCGCGACGCGGTTTTCGCGCTCCACGTAGAGGCGGAAGCCGCAGACGTTTTGATCCTGGGCCGCGAGTTGTTTGACGTAATCATACAACAATCGGTACAGCCCCCGGCGGCGCCATTGCCGGGCCACGTAGACGCTTTGGATCCACCACAATTCGCCGTTCCGCCAGTCGCTCCATTCCGTGGTCACCATGAGCGAGGCCACCAGGCCGCCGCGCACTTCGGCGACCACATAAAACCCGCGCGCGGGGTTTTCAAACACCGCCTTGACGCCGCTCAGAATGACCGCCGGAATCAGCGCCCGGTTTTCGGTTTCCATGGCGATGCCGCGGTTGAAGTCGGCGAGGGTTTGGGCGTCTTCAAGGGTGGCGTTGCGGACGGTGGCCTGTTCTTTGTGCATGATTATCGGTTAACTTGATTGGTCAACTTGATTAGCGTAGCCCGTGCAGGTCTATGAGATACAAGAGCACCGGAATGGACAGCAATGAAAAAGTCGTGGACAGAAAGATCGCGGTGGTCGCCATCGCCTGGGCGGTATTGTAGCGCTCGGCGAAAATAAAAATGTTGACCCCGACCGGCTGCGCCGCCAGCAGGGTGGCGACGATGGCCCACAACGGGTCAATGCCGAATACATAGCGGCAGCTGACCCACACCACCAGCGGGAACAGCACGCACTTGGCGAGGATGATCACGCCGGTCTGTTTCAGGCGGCCGGCTATGCGGTATCCGGTCAAAGTCGCGCCCAGCGCAAACAAGGCGCAGGGCGTGACCGCATTTTGCATAAAACCGGCCAGGGTGTCCAGCGCCACGGGCACCGCCCAGCCCAGCCGGTTGAAGGCGACGCCGGCGATGATGCCGATGAGGATGGGATTGGTGGCGACGGCTTTGAGCATGTTCACCAGCATCGAGCCGATGGACAGGCCCTCGCTGCGCCCGTATTCAAGGGCGATGGTGGTGATGGTAAAGGCGCTCAAGGCGTGGAACGCCAGCAGGATGAAAAACGGAATGGAGCCTTCCTCGCCGAAGGTCAGCAGCGCCAGCGGCAGGCCGAGCAGGATGGCGTTGCCGTAACTGAAGGAGAAGCCGGTGATGACCTGGGCCTCGAAATCGCGCCTGAAAGCGAGGCGGCTGACGAGCATGCCGGCGAGGTAAAAAACCGCCATCGGCGCGTAGTAACCGAGCACCAGCCGCCACGGAATATCACCGACCAGGCCGGCGTGGGCCAGGGTTCGGAACAACAATAGCGGCACGGCAAAATTGTAGACAAAACCGGCCAAGCCGTCGGCGTTGTCCCGGGAAAAGTATCCCAGGCGGGTGGCGAAATAGCCGAGCAACCCAAGCCCGAATACCGGTATTGAGACTTCAAAAACGACGTTCATGGGGGGTGCGGTGGGTTTTGCACACTATACCGCACAATCCGCCGAAAATTGAAGCGGATGAAGTACCGTTGTGGAAACCGGCTACGCGGTGCGCCCGTGTCGGAGCGCCCTTATCGGAGTGCCGGACGCCGGTCAAGGTGCGGCGAAAGGAGATTCGCCGCCGCCGGTTGGGGGAAGGGGCTGAAGCCTAGTTCAGCACCGCAGGCCAGTTCTTGTTGCCGTCAACGATGAAGCGGTCCAGGTCGGCGCGCCAGCGGTCGTTGATCTCCTGATTATAATTGAGGTACAACTTGTCGTTGTGGACCGTCCACTGCAACGGATCGCCGCTGGCGGTGTCCCCCTGGGAGACCGCCCAGGCGCAGTAACCGCCGTACTGCGGCGCGTAGGTTTCCGGGTCGGCGGTGAACTTGTCGAGATTTTCCCGGCTGGCGAAATGCCAGTCCGCGCCCTTGTACTTGGTCTTGAACGCCTTTTTCCCCTTGACCGGCTTGGCTTCGGTGAAATAAGCGGTCACGTCATAACCGCCGGCGGCGACGCTGCTGAAATACGAGGTGTAAATCGGATCTTCCGCCCAGGCAGCGCCCGGCAGGGTCATCAGGGTCATTGTAGCCAGCGCCAACGCGCCGGCCAGATTGCGTAGATAGTTTTTCATGGTCTGTTGATTTCTGTCTATGAAAGAGGTTGATGGATGCCGGATCCGCCCCGGCCCCGGCGGCGGTTCCAGATTTGCATGATACGGGCTATGACCGGCGTGGTTATATAAAGTTCCCGACATTTTTACGGTGGGGATTCCGGCAGTTCCGGCGCATCCTCAGCAACAGGCAGCGAGATATTTTCAATCTTGTCCAGGGGTTTTTCCAGTACGCGGGTGCGGGTGGTTACCAATTCCTGGAAGTCACCGGTCAGGCTTTCGATTCGGCGGCCCAGTTTGTCCATTTGCTCGACGTATTTTTTCCATTGGTTTCTGAACTGGCCGACCAGCGCCATTACTTCCGAGGCGCGTTCGTTCATGGTGAAGTTGCGCGTTGCCTGGTGGATGAGCGAGAGCATCGCGTAGAGCGTCAGCGGCGAGCACAACAGCACGCGTTTTTCCAGGGCGTAGTCTATCAGGCCGGTGTCTTCGCGGTTGATGAAGCCGTAGATGGATTCGTTGGGGATGAACAGCATGACGTATTCAAGCGTTCCTTCGGCGGGGTTGATGTATTCGCGGCCGCACACGGAATTGACGTGGTTGCGCACGTTTTTCAGAAAAACGCCCTTCGCCCGGCCGCGCACTTCGTCGTCTTCGGCGGAGAGATAATTTTCGTAGTGGGCGAGGGGAAATTTCACGTCCATGTTCAATCTTTTTTCCTGGGGAAGCATAAAAGTGTAGTCGGGCCGCTGCCCGGATTCCACCGCGCTTTGTTTGGTGTAGTGCACTTTTTCCATGAGGCCGACGAAGCGCAGGATGTCCTCGACCATGCGCTCGCCCCACTGCCCGCGTTGCTGGGATGACGACAGGATTTCCCGCAAACGCGCGGTGTTTTCGCTGAGCGCTTCGGTGGTTTTTTGGCTGGTGTCAATGCTGGATTTCAACTCGGTGGACTGCTTGTGAATGAACTCCAGTTTGTCGTTCATTCCCGACAGACTTTTATCTATGAGTTTTTTCTTTTCGTCCAGATCTTTTTCCGAACTTTCCTTGAGGAATTTAAACTGCTCGCCGGCCTGTTTGAGGAAGGTCTCGGAGTTGCGATGGGCGATGTCGGCGGCCATGGCCTTGAAGGCGTTTTCCATCTCCTGGCGGATTTCCTCCAGGCGTTTTTTCTCCGCCTCGAATTGTGTCTGCAAATTCTCCAGATTGGTTCGCGCGGCAACCTCGGATTCCCTGGCGGCGCGCAACTCGCCCTCCAGCCGGGCGACTGTTTCGGGGTCGCCCCCTGAACTGGATTTGGAACGGAACCACCAGCCAACGCCGATACCGGCGATCAGGCTTATGATGGCAATGGCGGCTTCAAGCATGGAGACCTGCGGACGGGTAGTGAAAATGGAAAGTGGAAAGTGGAAAGTGAAAAGTGAAAAGTGAAAGGCATACTGCCCCGGTCGGCGGATTATAACCCGGAATGCCCCCGCCGTCCGTTGCGCTTGTAAAGAAAGGCCATCTTTCCGATAATACGCCCGCCACACCAACCACCGAAACGCGGTCAAAACCATGGCAAGTCGAAGAGCAGGGGGGCGAGAAGCCCGCAAGGCGTTGCGCGCGGCGCCGTTGGCGGAGGACAGCAAGCCGGTCCGGCCGGGGCAAACCGGCGGGCGCTTTTTGCCCCTGACCGACGCCGACATCGCGCGCGTCAACCAGGCGGCGTTCGACCTCCTGGAAAACGTAGGGTTTTCCCGCGCCATCCCCTCCTGCATTGAACTGATCACCAAAGCCGGCGGCACGCACACCGATGACGGCCGGCTGCTACTCCCGCGTTCGCTGGTGGAAGACGCGCTGGAAAAGGCCGCCCGCAACATCACCTTGTACGGGCAGTCGCCGGAATACGACCTGGATTTGAGCGGCTACAAGGTGCATTTCGGCACCGCCGGCGCCGCGGTGCACGTGGTGGATGAATGGAAGGCGCATGAAAAATATCCGGGCAAGGGCGCGTACCGCGAGTCCACCCTGCAGGATTTATACGACGCCGCCCGCCTCGTGGACCGCCTCGAACACGTTCATTTTTTCCAGCGCTGCATGGTGGCGCGGGACGTCGAAAGCCCGCGCGCAATGGACCTCAACACCACCTACGCCTCGGTGTGCGGAACCGCCAAGCACTGCGGCGTCAGTTACGTAGACCCCGCCCACGCCGAGGAGGGCCTGAAAATGCTGCACCGCATCGCCGGCAGCGAAAAAAAATGGCGCGAGCGGCCGTTCGCCAGCGTCTCGTGCTGCTTCGTGGTGCCGCCGCTGCGCTTTGCCGAGGACGCCTGCCGGGTGCTGGAAGTGTGTGTGCGCGGCGGCATGCCGGTGCTGCTGCTGGCCGCCGGGCAGGCCGGCGCCACCAGCCCGGCGTCCCTGGCCGGGGCGGTGGCCCAGGAATGTGCGGAATGCCTCGGCGCGCTGGTGTACGTCAACCTGATTGAACCGGGTCATCCGGCGATTTTCGCGCCGTGGCCGTTCGTGTCCGACCTGCGCACCGGCGCCATGAGCGGCGGCAGCGGCGAACAAGCGGTGCTGATGGCGGCCTGCGGGCAGATGGGGCGTTTCTACGACCTGCCCACCGGCATCGCCGCCGGCATGGCCGATTCCAAAATCCCCGACGCCCAGTCCGGCAGCGAAAAAGGCTACACCATCGCCATGGCCGGCCACAGCGGCGCCAACCTCGTGTACGAATCCGTGGGCATGCAGGGCAGTTTGCTGGGCTTCAGTTTTGAAGGCGCCGCCATAGACAACGACGTGCTCGGCGCCATCAACCGCAGCGTGCGCGGCATCGAAACCGACCCCGACTCCCTGGCCGTGGAAACCATCACCGACGTCTGCATCAACGGCCCCGAACACTTCCTCGGCCACGACTCCACGCTTTCAAGAATGCAACGCGACTATGTATATCCCGAAGTCGGCAACCGCCTGACACCTTCGGAGTGGCAGGAGATCGGCGGTAATCCGGTTAACGTGCCGGCGCGGGAGAAGACTAAAGAGATTCTTGCTACGCATTTTCCTGATCATATCAGCGATGAGTTGGATGCGCGGTTGCGGGAGGAGTTTGATGTGCATTTGCCGAGGGGGCAGATGAAGGTGAGAGGGAAATGAACGAAGACGATACAACAAAAAACATGAATCATCTGCACGAAGAAGATTTGTTGGGTGAGTTGACCACGTACAAATTCGATCACAACACGGTCGGGCAGTAACCACCAATCGTTGAGAAACAAAAGCAATGAACCAAAAAAAACTCCCATCCCAAACCCGCGTAGTAATCATCGGCGGCGGCGTAATGGGCGCCGGTTTGCTCTACCACCTCGCCGAGGAAGGCTGGAGCGATTCCCTGCTCATTGAGAAAGGCGAACTAACCTCCGGCTCCACATGGCACGCCGCCGGTCAGTGCCCGAGTTTTATCGCCGACTACAACATGGCGAAAATCCACGACTACGGTGTACGCCTGTACCCCAAACTCGAAGAACTCACCGGCCAGTACGTCAGTTGGCACGGCTGCGGCGGGATTCGGTTTGCCTTGAAGCCTGCGGAAGTGGAATGGTTTCACCGCGTCGCGGCGGTCGGAAAACTCATCGGTTTTGACTGCGAGATTATTGACCCCGCGAAAATCAAACAACTGAACCCGCTGGTCAAAACCGATGGCGTTTTGGCCGGGGCGTGGACCACCGGCGACGGGCACGTTGACCCCGCCGGGGTGTGCAACGCCATGGCCAAAGGCGCGAAACAGATGGGTGCGCGCATCGTCACCAACACCCGCGTTACCGGCATCAAGCGGCGCGCTTCGGGCGAATGGGAAGTGATCACTGATACGGGCGGCGAAGCGGGCGGCGAAGCGGGCAGCGTGGTATGCGAAATGGTGGTCAACGCCGCCGGCTGCTACGCCCGGCAGGTCAGTCAGATGGCGGGCACCGACGTGCCCATCACCAACATGAAGCACACCTACCTCGTTACCGAAACGGTGCCGGAATTCGCCGAGCGCGATGAGGAAATGCCGGTCATGCGCGACCCCTATCCGTCTGCGTACTACCGCCAGGAACAAAAGTCCGCGTTGATCGGCATGTACGAGACCGCCAACTCCCTGGAATGTTGGCCCCATCGCGGCGGCTGGCCGGAATGGGATTCCGTGAACGAACTCTTTGACGCCGATTTCGACAACCTCACTCCCTACATTGAGCGCGTCATGGAGCGCGTGCCGGCGTGGGCGGAACTCGGCATCAAGCGCGTGGTATGCGGCGCCATTCCCCACACCCCGGACGCCAACCCGCTGCTTGGCCCGGCGGCGGGATTGCGAAACTACTGGCACTGCAACGGCGCCTCCATCGGCATCGCCGCCGGCGCCGGGTCGGGAAAATATCTCGCCCAGTGGATGGTGCACGGCGATGCGGAAATCAACATGGCCGGCGTGGACCCGCGCCGCTTCGGCCCGTACGCGCCCGGCGACTACACCAAAGCCAAATCCCATCAGGACTACGAACATATGTACGCCCTGCACCTGCCCGGCGAGGAACGCCCGGCTTCCCGCAAGCAGCGCGTTACGCCGTTGTACGAACGCCTCGCCGAACAGGGCGCGGTTTATACTGAAGCCAACGGCTGGGAACGGCCCAAATGGTTTTCCGTGGACGGCCGGGTCGAGGAAACCGGCTTCCGGCACAACAACATTATGCAAGTGGTGGCCGAAGAATGTAGCGCCGTGCGCGAGCGCGTCGGCGTGCTCGACCTTTCCAGTTTCGCCAAGTACGAGGCCAGCGGCAAAGACGCGCACACCTTTCTGAACCGCATCAGCGCCAACCGCATGCCGGCCCGGGACGGCGGCATCACCCTGACCCACTACTTGTCCGACCAGGGGCGCATCATCGGCGAGTCCACGGTCACCCGCTTGCCCGGCGGTCGCTACTACATCCTCTCGGGCGCCGGCGCCGAAGACCGCGATTTTGACATCCTGACCCAGGGCGTACGAAACGGTGACGGTGACGGTGCCGGCGAAGACGTCACCGTGACCAACATCACCGACCATCTCGGCGTGCTGGTAGTCGCCGGGCCAAAATCCCGGGACGCGCTCGCCGGCTTGACCGACGCCGGCCTCGGCAACGAATCGTTTCCGTGGCTGAGCGCGCAGGAAATCACCATGGCCGGCGTGCCGCTACGGGCGTTGCGGGTCAACTATGTCGGCGAACTGGGCTGGGAGCTGCACTGCCCGATGGAACGCCTGCTTGAATTGTACGAAGCCGTTTTAGCCGCCGGCGAACCCCACGGCATCGCCAACTTCGGCACCTACGCCGTGAACTCGCTGCGAATGGAAAAAGCCTACAAGGGCTGGGGCGCGGAACTCACCAATGAAATCACCCCGGTGGAAGCGGACATTGAACGCTTCTTCGCCGAACAAAAACCCGCCTTCAACGGCAAAGCCGCCACCCTCGCCGCCCGCGCAGGGGGCATCGCGCAAAAACTCGTGTACCTCGTAGTGGAACCCGGCAACTCCGATATTGCCGGCGGCGAACCGGTGTTCAAAAACGGAGACGCCGAACACCCCATCGGCGTAACCACCTCCGGCGGCTACGGCCACGTAACCGGCAAAAGCCTCGGCTTCGCCTACGTGGAGACGGAATTTTCCGCGCCCGGAAGCCAACTCGCCGTTGAGTTGCTCGGTGACTTGCGCGCCGCAACGGTCACCGCCGAACCGGTGTGGGATCCGAAAAACCAAAGGTTGCGTGGGGGCGCGTGACGCGGGTTTGCGGGGGGGGGGGGGGGGGGGACCCCCGCGCCCCCCTGTGCGCGACAGCCGGCTATCGCCGGGCCAAAAAAACTGGATTCCCGAATAGCGATGAAAAATATGGTCGCTATCGCTCCCTATTTTTCTATCGTTCGGGAATGACGGCGAAAGCGTAAGGAGGGGTTGGGGTAGCGGCTAAGCATCGCCGCCTGGGGGCTGGATACCCGCAAATGCGGGTATGACACCGAGGAACGTGGCAACAACTCTGTCGCCATTTGTATGTTGATTTTCCCCCGCATTCAGGTTGGGGACTGAAATCACCCCGGCGCGAACAACGCCATCGGCTGATCCACGTTCCGCAACTCAAACACCCCCAACGGCCGCCACTCACCCCCGGCGAGGTCGCGGAATACTTCGGAGACGACGATTTCCTCGCCGAGGCCGCGGCACTGGTCGGCTACCCGCGCGGCTTCGTTGGCGGCGGGGCCGATGACCGAGAACTTGAGGCGGTCGGCGATGCCGATGTTGCCGAACATCACCGTGCCCGGATGCAGGCCGATGCCGAAACCGAGGGCTTCTTCGCCCCGCGACCGGCGTTCGCGGTTGTTTTCGGCGAAGCGCGCCGAGGCGAGGTTGGCGGCGGCCAGGGCGGTGCGGCAGGCTTGGGCGGGGCCGCCGAACCGGGCGAAGGAAAAAATGGCGAGCACGGAGTCGCCGATGTAGTCGAGGATTTCGCCGTTTGACGCCTGCACCGCGCCGGCGGTACATTCAAAAAAGCCGTTCAAGAGTTCGAGAAACGCATCGGTGCCCAGGGTTTCGGCGAGGCGCGTGGAGGAGCGCAGGTCGGAGAACCAGATGACCGCTTCGATGTCTTCGCCGTCGCCGCGCTGGATTTGCCCGGCCAGCACCCGCCGGCCGGCGTCTGCGCCGAGGTAGGCCGAGACCACGTCGCGGGCCAGGGTTTGATGCATGGCGAGGCGCACCACCACCGCCAGCCGCGATTGCAGGCGGCGCAGGTCGGCGGCCTCGTCATCGCTCCAGCCGCCGGGCGCTTCGCAACTCCACGACATCACCACGCCGTCTTCGCGGGCGATGGCCGTGGCCGGGTCGCCGAACGGGGTCAGGATGGCGAGGTAGTCCGTGGCACCCTGGGCTTGCAAGTCGCGGATGAAAGAGTAGGCTTCGATCCCCTGGTCCCGGTGAATGTGCAGGCGGTATTCGGTGAGGCGGTTTTGCAGCATGTAGTTCAGGGGGCTGTCCCGCCACGCGTCTGAGGCGCTGTCGGTGCGCTCAAAGGCGGCGCGTTGCAGCCCCTGATTGCGCGTCCAGGTGAACGCGGTGCCGCTGTAGATGGGGTGCAGGATGCGCACGGTGGCGTGGAAGCGGTGCAACGCATAGCCGGTTTCCAGCAGTCTTTCCGCGACCCCGGTCACCAGGTCGCCGAGCTGGAAGTCGGCCAACGCCTGGGCCAGCAGCCAGTCTATGATCGGGCGGATGGTGTCCGGTCGGTCAGTGTCCGGGCGGTCGCCCCGGTCGCTTGGGTCGCTCTGGTTTGTCTGGCCGCTCATGGCGCGCCGCTATGACAATGTGTGAAAATTGCGCGATTGTTCAAAGCCATCCGTTCGTCCTCAAAAGGTTTCTGATTATGCCCGAAATTTGTGTGTTGCCGCGTTTCAGTGTGCGTGAAGCAGCGGCGGCGGCCAAAAAGTTATACGGCCTGGAAGGGCACTGCCGCCAACTCAACGGCGAGCGCGACTTGAACTATCGGTTTGACGGACCCGGCGGACGCTACCTGTTCAAGATCGCCAACGCCGCTGAAAAAATCGGCCTGCTGGAATGTCAGCATCAGGTCTTCGAGCGGCTGGCCCAAGAGCGGGTTTTTGAACAGGCCCCGGCGTGCGTGAAGTCCCTGGCGGGCAAGCGGATTGAAACCGTGACCGCCGCCGACGGCGCCCGCCACTACGCTCGCGTGGTGGGCTACGTGGAAGGCCGGCTGCTCGCCTCGGTCAACCCGCACACCCCGGAACTGCTGGAGAGCCTCGGCGAGCGGCTGGCGTTGCTGGACAAATCCCTTGCCGGATTCACCCACGCCGCCCTCGACCGCCCGCTGCTTTGGGAGATGCACCGGGCGGACGCCGTCGCCGAAGATTTTGCGCCGCTGCTGGCATCCGCCGAACAACGCGCGCTGGTGGATTATTTCACGGGTTTGTTCCGGGCGCACGTGCTGCCATCATCGGCGCAACTGCGGCGCGGGGTCATTCACAACGACGCCAACGACCACAACGTGCTGGTGGCCGGGGACGGGCCGTGGAATCAGCGCGTCATCAGCATCATTGACTACGGCGATATGACGGTGTCGTGGCTGGTCGCCGACGCGGCCATCGCCGCCGCCTACGCGATGCTCGGCAAAGCCCGGCCACTGGAAGCCGCGGCCTCGGTGATTCGCGGCTACCACCGCAAGCATCCGTTGAACGAAGCCGAGTTCGGCGCGTTGTTTGCGTTGATGTGCATGCGCCTCGCCTTGAGCGTTTGCATCTGCGCCCATCAACGCGCCCTGGAACCCGGCAATGACTACCTCGGCGTCAGCGCGCAGCCGGCCTGGAATGCGCTGCGCCTGCTGCGGGATGTTTCGCCGCGCTTCGCCCACTTCACCTTGCGCGCCGCCTGCGGACTGGAAGCGGTTCCGAACTCTCCGGCGGTGGTGCGCTGGTTCCGCGAGCAAAAGCGGTTTTCCCCACTGGTGGATATCGACTTTATCAAGGACCCGTTGTTGATTCTGGACGCGAGCGTCGGCAGCCCGGATATGGACGCCCCCGGCCAACCCGTTGACCCGGAGGTCTCGTCCCGGCGATTGTTTCGCGCCATTGAAGACCACGCCTGCGTCGCCGCCATCGGCCGTTACGCTGAGTACCGCCTGATCTACACCGGCGAGCGTTACACCGACGCCACCGGCCACCGCCGCACCCTGCACCTCGGCGTGGACATCTTCCTGCCCGCCGGCTCACGGGTGTTCGCGCCCCTCGAAGGAGTCGTACATTCCACCGCCAACCACGACGCGCCCCTGGACTACGGCGGCACCTTGATCCTCGCCCACCGGGCCGCCGGCGCATCGGGCCGGGCGATCACCTTTTACACTTTATACGGCCACCTCGCCCCGGCTTCGTTGCACCACCTTGAAAAAGGCGCGGCGGTCAAAGCCGGCCAACCACTTGCGCGCCTGGGCGACATTCACGAAAACGGAAACTGGCCGCCCCACGTGCATTTTCAGATCATCACCGACCTGCCGGAAGAGGCCGACACCTTCGCCGGGGTCGGCGCCCACGCGCACCGGGAAGTGTGGCTCAGCCTGTGCCCGGACCCCAACGCGATACTGGGCATCCCGAACCGCAAACTGGCCCCCGAACGCGCCCCCGAACGCGCGCAGCCAACCCCCGCCCTTGACCGGGAAGCCATCCTCGCCGCCCGGCGGCGCTCCTTGAACCCGTCGCTGAGCCTGGCCTATCGCGCGCCCATTCACGCGGTACGCGGCGCGATGCAATACCTGTACGATGCCACCGGCCGCCAATACCTGGACGCCGTGAACAACGTCTCCCACGTCGGCCATTGCCATCCGCAAGTAGTGGCCGCGGAACGCCGGCAGGCCGGGGTGCTCAACACCAACACGCGCTACCTGTACGCGGCCATCGCCGAATACGCCGAGCGGCTGTTGCAAACCTTTCCCGAACCGTTGTGCGTTTGCTGCCTGGTGTGCAGCGGCAGCGAAGCCAACGACCTGGCGTTGCGCATGGCGCGTTGCCATACTGGCCGGCGCGGCGTGGTGGTTTTGGAACACGCCTACCACGGCAACCTCAGCGCCCTGATCGAGGTCAGCCCCTATAAACACGACGGCAAAGGCGGCGAAGGCACCCCCGGCCACGTGTACGCCGCCATCCCGGACGGTTATCGCGGGCAATTCAAGGACGATGAAAAAGACGCGGCGGTGAACTACGCCAAAGATGTGCAGCGCGCTTTGCAAGACGCCTCGGCCAACGGCGGCGCCGCGGCCTTTCTCGCCGAAAGCGTGTTGGGCTGCGCCGGTCAGGTGGTGTTGCCCGATGGTTACCTCAAAGCCGCGTACGCCCACGCCCGGCGCGCCGGCGCGGTGTGCATCGCAGACGAAGTTCAGGCCGGGTTTGGCCGCGCCGGCAGCCACTTCTGGGGCTTTGAAACCCAGGGGCGGGAAGTGATCCCGGACATCGTTACGCTGGGCAAACCCATCGGCAACGGCCACCCCATGGCCGCGGTCATCACCACCCGGGAGATCGCCGAAAGTTTCGACAACGGCATGGAATACTTCAACACCTTCGGCGGCAACCCGGTTTCCTGCGCGGTGGGGCACGCGGTTTTGGACGTCATCGAAGAGGAAGGTTTGCAGGAAAACGCCCTGCGCGTGGGCGCTGAGCTGCGCGCCGGGCTTGGCGCGTTGCAATCGCGGTTTCCGTTGCTCGGCGACGTGCGCGGCCTCGGACTTTTTATCGGCGTGGAACTGGTCAACGACCGAGAGAGTTTGGCACCGGCGCGGGGGCAGGCGGAGTACATCGCCGAGCGAATGAAGCAGGAGGGGGTGCTGATTGGCACGGACGGGCCGTCGGGGAACGTGCTGAAGATCAAGCCGCCGATGTGTTTTTCTGCGGCGAATGTGGGGGTGTTGGTGGATGCTTTGGAGATGATTTTGGGTGAAGATTTTGCGCAGCCGGGGAGCGCGGAGCGCGGGGGTGGTTGCGCGTAGCCCGTAGGGCGAGTATCAGGGACGATACGAGCAATCCAGCGTCAAACCCGCAATACTCCGTCATTTCCACTGCCCGACCTTACCCCTCTGCCGCCGTCCAACCGGCGGCGTAGCCGCTAACTTCGGCGCGCGCACGGACGCGCGCGGCGGCGCTGGAAACAGGAGTTTCCCCGCGCCGCAAAGGGGGGTGTGGGGGGATCTCCCCCCGCAAAAGCGCGTCACGCGCACCCAACCCCGCCATATTCCGCCCACTTTGGGGAATGGCATTTCTCTGGATTATGGTATAATCCGGCTAATTCACGGCTTGGTACCAGCCCACCGCAACCACCCTTTCAGGAGAATTCTCATGTCCTTTTCCCACTTCCCGTCCGTAGTCAAAAACGCACTCAAAAACCCGCTAAAACCGCATAAAACCACGCCTGCGTGCGTCTCAGCGGCCATTCCTGCCCCCCCCCCCCCCCCCCCGATACACATAGTAAGCCGCTAACCTTACGAAACAAGGCATCCGCCCTCGCCCTGTTCGCTCTCGCTTTCACTTTTATCCCTGCTCACCACGCCTCGGCCCAAGCCGACCTCATGCCGACTTTCGGCAGCCAGACTTTCCCAAACCTGGTATTCACGCAAAGCAAACCCATCACGCCCGTAACCCTGCCGGAGGCCACCGGCGGCGACCCGCCGCTCACTTACAGTTTCGCCGTGCCGGGCTTTTTGCCAGGTCTGACTTTGGATGGGAATACGCGCATTCTCTCCGGTACGCTGACCTTTGGCGGCGCCACCAATAACCTCGATCCCCTCTACCGCGTCAGAGACAGCGATGGCGACCAAGTTTTTTTCCCAGCCCCAAGATTCACCATCAGCACCGAACCAGACACCACCCCCACCTTCGGCACCACCACCATCCCCGCCCAAACCTACACCGCCGACACCGCCGTCAACGTAACCCTGCCCACTGCCACCCGCGGCAACCGCGCCCTGACCTACACCCTCACCCCGGCCCTGCCCGACGGCCTGACCTTTGACGGCAACGCCAACCCCCCAACCATCACCGGCACCCCGGCGACAGCCATCGTCCAACAAACCCACACCTACACCGTTACCGACGACGACGGCAGTACCGCCGACCTGACCTTCACCATCGGGCCGCCATCCACCGGCACCGAACGCACTTTGGAAAAGACCCTGGCGGCGTTTGGGCGGGCTTTTGCCACCGGCACGGTGGGCGTATTTGAAGACTACCTGACCACCACCGGCACAACCGCAAACACCAGCCACTTCACCCTCGGCGGCCACAAGTTTGAGTTAGCGACCAACACCCCCGCCCAAACCCTGGATTCCCGAGTCGCAAGTGTCCGTAAGCCGCTTACGCGGCAACGGACACTAACGCTCGAGAATGACGGCAGCGTTATTAACACGCCCTCGGCGTCATACCCACAAAAATACAAATCACCCTCGGTGTCATTCCCGAACGATAGAAAAACAGGGAGCGATAGCGACCATGTTTTTCATCGTATCGGGAATCCAGTTGAACATGACTCAGCGAACACCACCACAATGTCCGCCAAAGACCTGTTGATGAAAAGCGCGTTCCACCTAAACCTGAATGACGACGCCACCGCCACCTCCGGCTGGAGCCTCTGGGCACGCGCCACCACCACCAACTTCGACGGCAAACCCGAAGACGACTTTGAACAAGACGGCGACGTAACCTCAGCCTACTTAGGCGCAGACTACCGCACCCCCACCGGCGTCCGCTTAGGCCTCGCCATCTCCGAAAGCGATGGCGAAATAGATTATGACGACCAGGCAGACGGCATCCAGGGCGATTTGCAAGCCGACCTCACCAGCATCCTGCCCTATATCCAATGGCAACCAAATGATGCCACCAACGCATGGGTAGTCTTGGGCTACGGCGAAGGCGACGCCGAACTGGCCACGGACGGGGATGCCGAGACCACCGAAGTAGATATTGAAATGCAAATGATCGCCGCCGGCGTTTCCGGTGACCTGACCACCTGGAAGCGCAGCGAATGGTCGTGGAAAGCCAGCGCCTTTGCCGTGGAACTGGAATCGGACAAGAACGAAGAAACCGACCTGCCCGCAGTAACCGCAGACTCCCAACGCCTGCGCGTTGCCATACAAGGCCGCGTACCGGGAACGCCCTCCCCGAACGGCGCCCAACTTACCCCGAACTGGGAACTCGGCCTGCGCTGGGATGACGGCGATGCCGAACAAGGTAGCGGTGCTGATTTGGGAGTAGGCTTTGATTACCGCCACCCCACAAGCGGTTTGAGCATGCAGGGGAAAGCCAATGCCCTGCTGGTACACGAAGAAAACGACTACGAAGAATGGAACGCCAGTTTGCAAGTGCGGTATGACCCCGCCGCACAAGGCCGAGGCATCACCTTCACCCTTGAACCCGGCTGGAGCAAAAACGGCCGTAGTCAACAAATGGGAATGGACTTCTCCAATGCATTGGGCAAATGGACCAAGCGCGGCTTACGATTGGAGTTGACCGGCGAACGCACCGAGAAAACCGATGACAACATCGGGCATAACATCCGCCTGACCGGTTCGTTGCGTTTCTAAATCGCACTGGATTCCCGAGAGCGCCAAGTGTCCGTAAGCCGCAAACAACGCGGCAACGGACACTAACGCTCGGGAATGACGACAGCGTTGTTGCCACGTTCTCGGTGTCATATCCGCAAAGTGCAAATTCTCCTCGCCGTCATCCCCGCGAAACAACAAATCACCCTCGGTGTCATTCCCGAACGATAGAAAAATAGGGAGCGATAGCGACCATATTTTTCATCGCTATTCGGGAATCCAGAAACCGGCGGTGGGTGGTAACTGGATTCCCGAGTACGCAAGTGTCCGTAAGCCGCTACGCGGCAACGGACACTAACGCTCGGGAATGACGACAGCGTTGTTGCCACGTTCTCGGTGTCATATCCGCAAAGTGCAAATTCTCCTCGCCGTCATCCCCGCGAAACAACAAATCACCCTCGGTGTCATTCCCGAACGATAGAAAAATAGGGAGCGATAGCGACCATATTTTTCATCGTATCGGGAATCCAGGGACTAAACCGCCGGTGGTTCGTGTGGCGCTGGATTCCCGAGTACGCAAGTGTCCGTAAGCCGCTAACGCGGCAACGGACACTAACGCTCGAATGACGGCAGAGTTGTTGCCACGTTCTCGGTGTCATATCCGCAAAGTGCAAATTGCCTTCGGTGTCATCCCCGCGAAAAAACAAATCACCCTCGGTGTCATTCCCGAACGATAGAAAAATAAGGAGCGCCAGCGACTATATTTTTCATCGTATCGGGCATCCGCTTTTTCGGCCCGGCGCCAGCCGGCCATCGCGCACAGGGATGTGCGCAGCGGCGCTGAAAACAGGATGTTTTCCCGCGCCGCACAGGGGGGCGCGGGGGGTCTCCCCCCCGCATGCGCGTCACGCGCACCCCGCGCACCCGCAATGCGCGTCACGCGCAACCCCACCCCGCGCTCTGCGCCCCCCACGGCGTCAGTACGCACATTCCGGCAACGACACCGGGCAGGGGCCGCGGATGATTCGGTCCAGCAGGTTGTCGTATTCGATGCGGTTGGCCTGATAGTCAATGATGTTTTCTATGTGGTCGAGGCGGGCGATGCGTTCGTCCTTGTAGGCCTGCAAAAGATCCCGGAACGAGGTTTGGCCGGACTGGTGGTTCTGGTATTCAATTCTTGTGCTGGTCGCCGCCGCTTCGATGGCTTCCAGGAGCCGGTCTTCGTCCCAGTTCAACAGGGTGTCCAGCAGCCGCAGGTCGGCGAGTATGTCCTGGAGTTTTTCCTGATAACTGATTTCCAGTCTTCGCACTCCCAGTTGGAATTTTTTGAGGTTCGCTTTGGTGGTGACGCTGCCGCCCAGCGGGTAGCTGAACTCCAGCCCGGCTACATAGTTTGTTTTGTCGTCTTCGTAGAGCGTGGAGATGGTGTTCCCCTTGGTGGTGGTGCGCCGGGCTTCCAGATTGAGATCCAGCGTCGGCAGGCTTTGGTTGCGGTAATACGCAATTTCAATCCGGTTCAGTTCAATGCTCAGGTTGATCCGTTCCAGCGTGCGGTTGTGGGTCTGCAAATAACCGGGCAGGTTTTCCGCGATCAGTTCGGCGCGCTTGCGCAGATCATATTCCGGGGTTTCGGTCAGGATGGTGCGGTCGTCCAGCAGGATGGAAAGT
Organism: Candidatus Poriferihabitaceae bacterium; assembly: GCA_965212085.1. Classification (GTDB taxonomy): domain Bacteria; phylum Pseudomonadota; class Gammaproteobacteria; order Arenicellales; family Poriferihabitantaceae; genus JAHRAW01. The sequence continues at coordinate 1,864,842 of OZ243042.1, forward strand.
TTTTCCCGGATGGCGCGCAGTTTGGTGCGGGTGTCGGAGTTGTATTTTTCTATCTGGTACACCGTGCTCTTTAACAACGCGCTTTCGGCGTCGTCGCCGGGACGCAGGCGCCGCAGTTTGTCCAGAAACTCCCGGTCAATGCGCTCCTGCCGCTGGTACAAAACCCACAGCAGGTAATCATTCAAACGGTCGTCGAGAAAATTTTCCTTGGTTTCATAGAACAACAATTTTTGCCGTTTCAGGTCAATGATGTCCCGGTGGTGGGTCTTGAGGGACGCGGCGTTGCTGTCGTGCTTGAGCAACGGGTAGGTGTAACGGAGGTAACGCTCGGTTTGTTCGACTTCCAGTTGGTAGTCCCGCTTCGGATCGTGGACGCGTTTTTTGTAGCGTATCGCCGAGGTTTTGTTTTTGGAACGGTTGATGCCGAGTTCCAGGCTGCCGGGGTTGGATAAAAAACGTTTTTCCAGTTTCAGGCCGAGTTCTTTCGGGTATTGCTTGCTGTTTTTGACATACAGGGATTTTGAAGTGGTGGTTCGGTCCACATCCTGATAGCGGTAGTCGGCGTCAAAATACAGGTAGGGTTTCCAGTTTTGATAGTTGTCGCGGCTGGCGTCCAGTTCAATTTGCTTGATGTCGAGGCCGATTTGCGCTTCCTCAAGGAGTTTGTCCTGGGCCAGGACTTTTTCGATGAACTGCGCCTCGGTGATGGCGAAAGCGGGGGCGGAGAGCAGCGGCAAAAGGAGGGTGAAGCAGCGCAACGCGCTTTTGGGGGCGCGTTTTGCGGTGTGTTGTGCGGCGGCTTGCCCGGCGGGTTTTTCATATTCCCCTTCGGCGTTGGCGGGGACGTTGCAAAGGTAATTTTTTCCGGTTTTCTCCGGGGCCTTCCTGGTCGTTGACATTGTCGCGCTCCATGCAAAAGTGCAAAAACGCGCAGGGTACCGGGTTTTTTTTCTCAGGCAAGGGCAACGCCGAAAAAAGCGGGGGTTTTGTGGTATTTCTCAATAATCTTTCGGTGATTTGGCTCCTGTCGCCGCTCAGCCGCTGATTTGAGCATGCACTTGGTCCAGACTTTGCCCCGCCTTTTCGACGAACTCGTCTATCTCGCCGGGCCGGATGATCAGCGGCGGGGCCAGCACCAGGGTGTCGCCCACCGCGCGCATCACCAGGCCGTTGTCGAAGCAGGCGTCGCGGCACAAGGCCCCGACTCCGGTGGCGCCGGGGTTGGCGGTGAAGCGCCGCAGCGTGGCTTTATCCGCCACCAGTTCAATGGCGCCGATGAATCCGCGGCTCCGGACTTCCCCCACCAGCGGATGCGCGGCGAGGGTTTGCAGCTGCGCTTCCAGGCAGGCCATGGCGCCGGCGCGGGCGTTTTCGATGATGCGTTCCCGGCGCAGGATTTCGATGTTTTTGAGGGCCACCGCGCAGGCCACCGGATGCCCGGAATAGGTGTAGCCGTGGCTGAACTCATCGTCGTGCTCGTCGAGCACCCGCGCCACCTTGTCGGCCACCATCACCGCGCTGATGGGCTGGTAGCCGGAGGACAGGCCCTTGGCCAGGGTCATCAAATCGCCGTCAATGGCGAAAGTGTCGGAGCCGAACCAGTTGCCGGTGCGGCCAAAGCCGCAGATTACTTCGTCCACGATCAAAAGGACGTCGTATTTTTGGCAGATGCGCTGAATCTCCGGCCAGTAGGTTTCGGGGGGAATGATCACGCCGCCGGCGCCCTGGATCGGCTCGCCGATGAACGCCGCCACGCGGTCGGCGCCGAGTTCGCAGATTTTAGCCTCCAGCGCGCGCGCCGCCTTCCGGCCAAAATCGGCTTCGGAGAGGCTTTGATCCGCGCCCGCGCGGCCAAAATAATAGGGCTGTTCAATGTGCTCGATGCCGGCGATGGGCAAGCCGCCCTGGGCGTGCATGGCCGCCATCCCGCCGAGGCTGGCGCCGGCCATGGTGCTGCCGTGGTAGGCGTTGTGGCGGCTGATGACGACCTGGCGTTGTTCCTGGCCGAGGAGTTTCCAGTAGTAGCGCACCAGGCGCACGATGGTGTCGTTGGCGTCGGAGCCGCTGCAGCCGAAAAACGCGCGCTTGTATTGCGGTGGCGTAACCTCGGCGAGGGCTTCGGCCAGCTCCACCGCCGGCAACTGGGCGGTGCGAAAAAAACTGTTGTAGTAGGGCAGCCGCCGCATCTGCGCTTCGGCAACCTCGGCAAGTTCGGCGCGGCCATAGCCGATATTGACGCACCACAACCCCGACATGGCGTCAAGGTAGCGGTTGCCGTCGGAATCGTGGACGTACACGCCATCGGCTTCGGTAATGATACGCGCCCCGCCGGCGCGCATATGCCGGTGGTTGGTGAACGGATGGATGTGGTGCCTGCGGTCAAGGTCGCGCAGTTCGGCGGTGGTGTGTGCGGACATGATGCGAATCCGGGGGGAATGGGGGAAGTGGATGGGGCAATTATACCCGCGATTAATCCCCTTGACTGCCCGCGTCAGCGGCTTTTTCCCGAGCCGATTTTCCGAATACCCGGGCGATGACCAGCGTCGCCGAGGCGATGAACGCCGGCAGTGTCCGCTCGGTCAACGCGATCTACACCAAACTTCGCCGCCGCATCGCCGAGTCGTGTTCTGCCTGTTCAAGCGAAAACACCTGTTTTACTACCACCGCAAAAAAACTGAGTTTTGTTTCAATCATCGTCGTGATAATCTCTATTCCGTTATGCTTAAACTGCTTCAAGAGAAGCCAATGTAGCCGCTTATCTTCCCAAGACCCAAAGCTAAAGTAACGGGGGTGCTAAAGTAACGGGGGTTCGGCATATCCACTATACTCCCCACAAATGGCCAACGAAATTGACAACGCCTTCACCGCCGAAGCGCTCACCGGAGTTGCGCCTGAGCCGACATTTGCCGGGGCGTTGAGTTTTGCGCGGCGCAGGTATTCAAAGGATCTTGCGGAGGCGGAGTTGGCGGTTACCGGCGTGCCGTTTGATACGGCGACCACCAACCGTGCCGGCGCTCGTTTCGGGCCGCGGGCGATTCGCTCGGCTTCCACCGAGGTGGCGTGGCAGCGCAACTGGCCGTGGGAATTCGACCCGTTTGCGGAGATGAAAACGGTGGATTACGGCGATTGTTACTTCGATCACGGACGTCCCGAAAAGGTGCCGGCGGCCATTGAGTCCCACGCCCGGACCATTCTCGACGGCAACGCCGGGATGCTGACCCTCGGCGGCGACCACTTTTTGACGCTGCCGGTTTTGCGCGCTCACGCCCGTGCGCACGGGCCGTTGTCGTTGCTGCACTTTGACGCCCACACCGACACCTGGGAGGACGAGGACGGGCGCATTGACCACGGCACGATGTTTTTTCACGCCGTCAAGGAGGGCCTGGTGGTGCCGGCGCGCTCGGTGCAGGCGGGCATTCGCACCACCAACGACAAGCCCATGGGCTTCAATATCTTCGACGCCGCCTGGGTGCACGCCCACGGCGTTGATGCGCTGACCGCCGCCATCAAGGACATCATCGGTGATCACAAAACCTACATCACCTTCGACATAGACTGCGTTGACCCCGCTTTCGCCCCCGGCACCGGCACCCCGGTTTGCGGCGGGCTGAGCTCGGCGCAGGCGTTGCAAACCCTGCGCGGACTGCGCGGCATCAACGTAGTGGGTATGGACGTGGTGGAGGTTTCGCCGCCCTACGACCACTCGGAAATCACCGCGCTTTTGGGGGCGACGCTGGCCTACGATTTAATCTGCCTGTACGTTGCCCGCCACAAACTGGGCGAGACGTTTTAGCGGCGCCTTGCCGTAGACGCGCCCGCGTCCAACCTCACCCATCGGGAAAATCCACCAGCGGATGGCGGTTGCGGGAGCGGGTGATGATACTCAATCCCCGCAAGTCGCCGGGCAGTTGCGCCGCCGCGTGTTCGGCTTGTTTGCGGGAATCAAACCCGGCGTACACCGCCGCGCCGCTGCCGCTTAGCCGGGCGTCTCCATACCGCCGCAGCTGCGCCAGCGCGTCGGCCACTTGGGGATACAACAACGCGGTAACCGGCTCCAGGTCATTGCCGGTTTTGTCCGGGTCAATGTCCGCCGGCGGCGGGGCCGGGGCCGGGGCGGTGCGCCGGAGTTGCGGATGGGAGAAAACCCGGGCGGTGGAGACGTTGACCGGCGGCAGGCACACGCACAGCCATTGCTCGGCGGGGTCACAGGGCGCCAGCACTTCGCCGATGCTGCTCGCCCGCGCCGCGCGCCCGTGTACGAACACCGGCACGTCGGCGCCCAGTTGCAGCCCCAAAGCGGCGAGGCGTTCGCGGGTCAGGCCCAGTTGCCACAGGTGATTGAGGGCCAGCAGGGTGGTGGCGGCGTTGGAGCTGCCGCCGCCCAGCCCGCTTCCGGGGGGGATGGTTTTGTGCAGGGTGATGGTGACGCCGCGCCCGGCGGCTTCGGGAACCGCCGCCTGCAACAGGCGGGCGGCGCGAACGCAAAGGTCATCTTCGGGCAGTGCAAAATCGTGCCGGTCAATGCGGCGGATGCGCGGCTGGTCCGATAGTTCGAAGCCCAGGGTGTCGGCGAATTCGAGAAACTGAAACAACGTCTCCAGTTGGTGATAGCCGTCGGCGCGTTGGCCGGTGACGCGGAGAAAGCGGTTGATCTTCGCCGGGGCCGGGAGTTCCGGCGGCGAGGCCGTGGAAGCGGCGGAATGGTTACTAATCAAACCGAATATCCCGCCAGCGTTTCAGGATTACCGTTACGCTCAGTTGGTCGCCGATGTACGCGCCGTTCCGGGCGTAGATTTCCATGCTGCCGGGGGCGGCGGTGATGGTCAGTTTTCGCGGCAGGTGGAGTTGGTTGGCGTCATCAGAGTAGTAGGCGTAGTCCTGGTATTCCACCAGCCAGTTGCCCTGGCGCAGGGTCTGCAAACGCCCGGCGTGGTCCAGCGTGATGCCGGTCGCGCCCCGGTTGGGAATGCCGCGCACCCAGTATTGCAGTTGCTCAAACGGCACCTGCCAGCCCAGCCGCCGGTACAAAACCTCCGTGGCGTTGGCGCCTTCAATGGTGTTGCCCCTGGTGTCCTTGAGCACGGCGCCGCCGGTTTCGGTTCCGGACCCGGAGCCGGGCTGCGTGGTAATCCGCACCCGCCCGCTGCCGAACGGGCCGTACAGTTCGATTTTCTGGCGGTCGCGCCGGTACGCCCAGACCAGCGTGGCGCTGCCGTTTTCGGGGCCGGTTCCGGTTCCAGTTCCAGTTTGTATCGCGATTTTCCCCTTGAGCCGCCACGCGGAAATGCCGGACATTTTGGCCCGGTGCTGCCGCCACAACGCTTGTGTTTCATCGGGCGTGGACGGTTTTATGGTTCCGGGCGAAGCGCAACCGGCCAGCAGCAGGAGCATCGCCAGGAGCGCCCCGGCTATTTGGGTCATGGCGCGACCGGGGTCGGGGCAAACGCGGAGAGCAGGGCAGGGCAGGCAGGGCAGGCAAAGCAGGCAAAGGATGACGCCGGCGGCCGTGTCGCAAAATCAGGCAAACCCGGCAAACCCGGCAAACCCGGCGCGGCGGAGGAGTCCCAGCCGGAAAATCGCTCCAGGGTATCCAACAGGACCGGGTTGTCCGGCGACCATTCCTTTCCCCGTTCCCAGATTTCCCGCGCCTCCCGGCGGTGGCCCGCCACCCACAACGCCTCGCCGAGGTGGGCGGCGATTTCGGCGTTTTGTTGCGCGTCCAGGGCGCGCCGCAGGTACTCGATGGCCGCGTCGTTATTGCCGATGCGAAAATTGACCCAGCCCATGCTGTCGAGAATGTACGGGTCGTTGGGCAGCATCTCCAGCGCCCGGCTGATCAACCCAAAGGCTTCATCCAACCGCCCGGTCTGATCGGCGAGGGTATAGCCTAGGGCATTGTAGGCGTGGGCGTTGTCCGGCTGTTGCTCAATCAGCGCGCGCATGTCGCGCTCGTGCAGCTCCAGCAGGTTCATCTGCGCCGCCAGCAGGCCGCGGTTGTACAACAAATCGGGATGCCCCGGCATTTTCGCGAGGCCGGCGCCGAGGGTTTCCAGGGCGCGGTCGAACAGGTCGAAATCCCGGTACAGTAAATCCCGGGCGAGGATAACGCGCACCGCCTCGTCCTCGGTGCGCGCGTCAATTTCCGCGAGGTGGCGAATCCCCGCCTCAATGCCGTCCCGTTTGGCGATCACAAAGGCGAACCGGGTCTCGACGTCGAGATAGTACTCCGGTGATGCCACCTCGCCCAGCACCGCCGCCGCCGAGTCCGCATCGCCCTGCGCGATTTTGATGTCGGCGATGTACAGTCGCGCCCGGTCGTTTTGCGGGTCCAACGCCAGCGCGCGGGTCAGCCGCTTCAGGGCTTCGGGCAGATTTTCCTGCTCCAGATACGCCATACCGCCGGCGAGCAGCGCTTCGGCGGAGCGCGGGTTTTGTTGCAGAACGATGTCGAATTGCGCCACGGCTGCTTGCAGCTGATTGGTGTGCAGCAGCAGTTTTCCGTAGTGCGTGCGGAACGCGCCGGCGGCCGGGAACGCCCGCAAAAACTCATCGGCGTAGGCCGGCATCCGCGCCGGGTCAAAATCGCTCAGGCCGGTCAGTTTGAGCATCGCCGCGGTCTCCCAGCCGGGGCGCAGTGCCAGGGCGCCGTCGATCAGTTCCTGAAAGGTTCCGTCTTGTTCCTGTTCCAGTTCCAGTTCCAATTCAGCGGCCAGCAGGGCGGCGGTCAGTTTCAGTTCCGGGCTTTGCGGCCATGCCTCGATTGCGCGGCCAAAGCGCGCCGCCATCCGCTCCTCCGGCGGCCGTTCGGCGAGCAACGCGGCGATGGATTGCAGCACCGCTTCCCCGCCCAGCCGCTGCCCGCGGGCGAGGTCAATGAGTATCGGCAACGCCTGATCGCTCTGCCCGCTCTGCAACTGGGCATCGGCGAGCAACAGGTGATGGCCGGTGCCGCCCGGCTGGACGCGCGCCATGAGGCCGGACAACTCGATGACCCGCCGGTGATCTTCAAGCCGCGCCGCCAGCCCGATGGCTTGGGCGATGATGCGGCGGTCTTCGGACAGGTAGGCGGCCCGCGACAGGGATTCCATTGCCACCGCGTTGCGGCCACGCTGGCCGGCGATGTTGGCGAGTAGCAGTTCGTAGAGGAGTTCGGGAGTGAGGCTGGGGCCGGGGCCGGGGTCGGGGCCGATCTGCCCGGCGTCCACGGATGGCGCCGGCGCGTGGTTCGCCGTCGCCCGCAAGCCTTGCCCGCCATCCTGCAAGCCCCGTCCGGCGCAACCGGACAACCCGATGATTACAAGCCCGGCCACGCCGCAACCAACGAGCCACGCGACCCGTGCGAGCCACCCGGGGAGCGCCCCTTTACCCCCGCGCGCCCCGCGCGCCCCGCGCACCACGCCCCCGAACCCCGCCCCGCTTGCCGGGAGGAGTGGCAAATGTGCGGTCATCCACTTCGCCGGGTTTCCCTGCGCGGCGTCAGGCCGAAGCGCTCAACGCCTGGTCTATGTCTTCGATGATGTCGCCGACGTTTTCGATGCCGATGGACAGGCGCACCAGATCCCTTGAAACCCCGGACGCGGCCAGTTCCTCTTCGGAAAGTTGCCGGTGGGTGGTGGTGGCCGGATGACACGCCAGGGACTTGGCGTCGCCGATGTTCACCAGGCGGGTGATCAGTTGTAGCGCGTCAATGAATTTCGCGCCGGCTTCGGCCCCGCCCTTGATGCCGAAACTCAACACCCCGGAACCGCGCCCGCCCATGTACTTGTCGAGCAGCGCCTTGTGCGGGCTGCCGTCCAATCCGGCGTAGCGCACCCAGGTTACGCTGGAATGGCCTTCGAGGTGCTTGGCGACGGTCAGCGTGTTGTCGCAAATCCGGTCCATGCGCAGGGGCAGGGTCTCGAGGCCCTGCAACGCCAGGAACGCGTTTTGCGGCGCCATGGCCGCGCCCATGTTGCGCAGCGGCACCACCCGCGCGCGCAGGATGTAGGGCGGCAGTCCGGTTTCCGTGAACACCACGCCGTGGTAGGAAACATCAGGCTCGTTGAGGCGCTTGAAGCGTTCCTTGTTGGCCACCCAATCGAACTGGTTGGAGTCCACCAGCGCGCCGCCGATGATGGTGCCGTGGCCGCCCATGTACTTGGTCACCGAATGCACCACGATATCGCAGCCCCATTCAAACGGCCGGCACAGGTAGGGAGTCGGCACGGTGTTGTCAACGATCACCGGAATGCCGTGGGCGTGGGCGATGTCGACGATTTTTTCCAGGTCAAGGACGTTGCCCGCCGGGTTGCCGATGGACTCGCAATACACCGCCTTGGTCCTGGCGTCAATCAACGCCGCCATCCCGTCGAGATTTTCCGGGTCGGCGAAGCGCGCTTCAATGCCGATTTGCGGGAAGGTGTGCGCGAACAGGTTGTAGGTGCCGCCGTACAAGGTCGACATGGCAATGAAATTGTCCCCGGCTTCGGCGATGGTCAGGAGGGAATATGTAGTGGCCGCCTGCCCCGAAGCCACCGCCAACGCCGCCGCGCCGCCTTCCATGTCCGCTACGCGCTGTTCGAGCACGTCGTTGGTGGGGTTCATGATGCGCGTGTAAATGTTGCCGAGCACCTTGAGGTCAAACAGGTCGGCGCCGTGCTGGGTGTTGTCGAACGCGTAGGCCGTGGTCTGGTATATCGGCACCGCCACGGCATGCGTGGTAGGCTCCGGCTGGTAACCGGAATGAACTGCTTTTGTTTCAATTTTCATTTTTCGACTCCTTGCGGGAGGTGGTTGATCGGGTTGGTGTAAGGGTAAGCCAAACGGAGAGTGTAGCAGAAAAACCCGCCCCGTTATGCACCGCCTGGAGGCTGGATACCCGCATGCGCGGGTATGACACCGAGGGCGTGGCAAAAAACCCGTTCCGGCGCGTTTGTGCCGGTGGTCTTCAATGATACGATAGGCGGCCACCACGGTTTTCAGATGAAAGTTTCCCGTCCCGCAAGCGCCGCCGAAAGTAGCGGCCTGTTCGCCCGGCTGGCGAAGACCCGCCGCAACCTGGCGGACGGGTTGGGCGGGCTTTTGGGCGGTGGCGGGGCGGGCGGAAGGGCTGAGCCCGATGAAGCCTTGTTTGAGGGGTTGTACGACCAGTTGTTGCTGGCGGACGTTGGCGTGGACGCCGGCGAGCGAATTATGAATCGCCTGCGCCGGGATGCCGGCAATGCCGGCAATACCGGCAACACCAACGACGGCCCGCCCGCCGACCGCTTGCTGGAATCCCTGCGCACGGTGCTGGCGGAGATTTTGGAGCCTTGCGAGCGGCCTTTGGTGATCAACGCCGCCGCCAAACCTTTTGTCATCCTCATGGTGGGCGTGAACGGCACCGGCAAGACCACCACGCTGGCGAAACTCGCCGGGCGGTTGCGTGGCGATGGCAGCGACGGCAACGGCACCAAGGTCATGCTCGCGGCCTGCGACACCTTCCGCGCCGCCGCCATTGAGCAGTTGCAAACCTGGGGGCGGCGGCTGGAGGTGCCGGTCATCGCCCAATCCCACGGTGCCGATGCGGCGGCGGTGGCCTTTGACGCGCACAACGCCGCCCGCGCCCGCGGGATGGACGTGCTACTGATTGACACCGCCGGCCGCCAGCATACCCACGGCGACCTGATGGAGCAGTTAAAAAAGATCAAGCGCGTGCTGCGCAAGGTTGATGCGGCGGTTCCCCACGAAACCCTGCTGACCGTGGACGCCGGCAACGGCTACAACGCGCTCTCCCAGGTGGAGCATTTTCAGGCGGCGGTGGGCCTCGACGGGTTGTGCGTGACCAAACTGGATGGTACCGCCAAGGGCGGGGTGGTGGTGGCGCTGGCGGAGCGTTTTGGGCTGCCGATTCGCTACCTCGGCACCGGTCAGGAAGCCGCGGATCTTCGGGCGTTTTGCGCCGCCGAGTTCGCCGCCGCGTTGCTCCCGCAAGCGCCTCGCAGCGTCGGCTGAGTGGCCGGCTGATTCGCCGCCGTGATTCGTTTCAGCCGGGTTTTCAAGCGCTACCCGAACGGGTTTGAGGCGCTGAACAACGTCTCGTTTCACCTCCCCGCCGGCTCCATGACTTTCCTGACCGGCCATTCCGGGGCCGGCAAAAGCACGCTGCTGAAACTCATCACCCGCGGCGAAGTGGCGACCCGCGGGCAGGTGCTGGTGAACGAGCGCAACCTGGCGCGTCTGCGGGTTCGGCGCGGCCGCATCGCCCGCCACCGGCGAACCATCGGCAGCGTTTTCCAGGAACACAAACTGCTCCACGACCGCACCGTCGAAGACAACGTCGCGCTACCGCTGGTGGTGGCCGGCGTGGAACACGGCGAAACCGGCCGGCGGGTGCGCGCCGCCCTGGACAAGGTCGGCCTGCTGCCCAAGGCGAAGAGTTATCCGATCATGCTGTCCGGCGGCGAACAGCAGCGCGTCGGCATCGCCCGCGCCGTGGTCGGCCGCCCGCAGATTCTGCTGGCCGATGAGCCGACCGGCAACCTCGACCCGGAGTTGAGCGACGAGATCATGAAACTGTTTTTCCTGTTTAACCAGGTGGACGTAACAGTGCTGATCGCGACCCACGACCACCGCCACCTTCACCTCAACGCCGAGCGCGCCGCCGTGCTGACTCTTGAGGACGGCCGGCTGCTGAACGAAAACCACGCCTGATGACCTATATCCTGAGACACCTCCAGGTCCTGTTCGACACCCTCGGCCGTATGTGCAAGACGCCGCTGCCGACGCTCATGACCCTGACCATGCTGGGCATCGCCATGGCGTTGCCGCTGGTGCTGCACAAGGTGGTGGACAGCCTCGCCGCCGCCGCCGGGCAGTGGCATCACCGCCCGCAAGTGTCGTTGTTTCTGAACATTGCGCCGGGCGACCCGGAGATGGACCAAAAGGCGGTGGCGTTTGGCCGCCGCCTGCTGCAAATTCCCGCCATTGACGACATCCGCTACGTCCCTCCGGGCGAAGCCATCGCCGAGTTCAAGCGCGTCTCCGGGTTCGGCGCGGCCCTCGACAACCTGCCGGAAAATCCGTTGCCGCCGTTGTTGGTGGTGTACCCCGACCCGGATCAGGAAAGCGCGCACATCGAGCAACTGGTCGCGCAACTGGCGGCCCGCGAAGAAGTGGAAAACGCGAGTTTCGATCAACTGTGGTTGCAACGCCTGAGCGCCATCCTCGAATTGTTCCGGCGCGGCGTGGCGGTGTTGTCGGCGCTCATGGCGGTCGGCGTGATCCTGATCATCAGCAACACCGTGCGCCTCGGAATCGCCGGGCGCGCCGATGAAATCGAAATCATTGACCAGGTCGGCGGCACCCGCGCCTTCATCCGCAGGCCGTTCCTCTACTTCGGCGCGTTGCAGGGTTTGTTCGGCGCATGGTTCGCCTGCGCCATCGGCAACGCCGGCCTGTACCTGCTGGGCCAACCCGTGGCCACGCTGGCGGGTTTGTACGAAAGCAGTTTCAGGGTGGAATGGCTGGGCCTGCCGGTGAGCGCGGGGGTGGTGCTGGGGGCCGCGTTCCTGGGTTGGCTGGCGGCACGGGTAACGGTGGACCGGCGCCTGCGGCGGCTCACGCCGTAGTAGTAGCGGGTCGTAGTGGGCGTAGTGCGCTTAGTGCGCTTAGTGCGCCCGGAAGGTAATCCGTCTCTGAGACATCGTAACGGTCCGACGAGGGGCGCAAGAAAGCCAACGCACAACCCTTGAAAAAATCACGCATCCGCAAAGCCGCTCCACCGGCAATGCCGGTCAGAAAGTGAATCGCAGCCGGAAGATGACGGCATGCGATTCAACCTCATCGCTGAACCCCGCCTCGTAGTCAAGCCGGGCGGCGATTGTTCCGGTGTCGTTGATGATCGCAAGACCGGGGTTGACGAGGAGCGCGGAGCGGCCGAACTCGCCGGAGCGGTACTGAAATTGCCGGTCGCTGCTGAGGGCGGTTGGACCCGGAGTGGTGATGGTCACGGTGTCGGTCAACTCGTCCAGCGCGTACGTCGCTGAAAGCGTAATCGCCGGCACCAGCGTCCTGCCGCTTTTCAGGGGGATCCGGTCGGCGATTTTCAGCCGCGCCACGGCGGTCAGCGACGTGTAGTCCTCGTCGCTGACCGTGGTGGCGCCAAACCCCGACTCGGTGTAGTCGTCCACGTCCAGGTCCGTGTAGTGCAGTCCGAAGGCCGGGGTCACCGTCACGTTCTCCTCCCGCTCAAAATCGTAGCCGGTCTCCGCGCCGAAGGAAAACTGCTTGGCGTCCGGGGACGCCGTGGCGGTGCCTTCGGTGTTCGCCCGTCGCAGATCGTAGTCATGCCACGCGTGGGACACGTAGCCACCGTACCACCCGCGTTTGTCCTCGGACCGGCGCGCGCCGGCGTAAAGGGAAACCACGCGCGTTCGCGTATCCACGGTGCTGCTCGAGTGGTCGGCTTTGGCATCGGCTTTGGCGTAGCTGTAAGCGATGCCGGCGAGGGCGTCTTCGGACAGGTCAACGTCGGCGCCGATGGTAATGCGCCATCCGTCCTGTCCGAAGCCGTCAAGAATACCCGTGGGCTCAACCTCCACGGACTGCTCGGCGGCGTTCGCAAAGAACCTGACCGGCCCGCGCGGATGCGCCACGGCACCGGCCGGCGCGGATTCATCAGCCGAAAAAGCCCCGGCCTTCTCATCCGCAACCGCGCCCGCCAGTGCGCTCAGCACGTCCACCCTGGACTGATGGCCGTAATCAGTGCCATGCAGCCGCCCGCTCAGGCGCAGCATCAATTCGGTGTAATGCAGCCGCGTTATGATCGAGCCGTAGAGCGGGATGATGGGCGGAAGGGGCCTGATCGGCTGTCCCGCTACGCAGTCCGCCAGGATCACGCTGAACGCGTTGCGGTTGAATTGCCTCCTGCGAATCTCGCGCAGGTCGCCAATGCAGCCGCCGCGACTCAGAATCGGCTCCACGTAATCCCTCTCGGTGAACTCGCGCTCACCGGGAACACGCACTTCGCCCGGATCATCCGGATCCCGGACTTGCCCGGCGTCTACCAGACTGAATCCGCCGGTCTGCCGCTCGGGTACGCCGTCGTCGTCTTGGTCGGTGAAGAACTGCCGTTGCCCATCGCGCTCGCGCAGGGCCAGCGCCTTTGGGTTGCTCTCGTCGTCCAAGCGCTCCACCGCCGAATCTTCCCGTATCGGCTGGAGCAAAATGCCGTGTATCTGCACTCTCGCCGCCTCCAGCATCGCGAACACCGCATCGGTGGTCAAGTCGTACCCCGAAACCATCCGCCGCCGCGCCTCTTCCTCGGCGATGGTCAGCCCGCTGGTGGAATCAACGGGTTGATCGTCTGCATTGACGGGCCCCGGCATCATTTCATCCCCTATGTTGACGTCGGGCGTGCGATCCGCGTCGGTGATCAACACAATGACCCGCTCCGTCGAAGCACCCGGCGTGAAGTCAATGGTGTCCAGCACGTGATGCAATCCCCAATAGCCGGTCTCCTCCCGGCCCTGCCGTTCGCGCGTGGTCTCCAGGTTGTCCAGCGCATCATCAATTCCCGCGACGGTGCCCAGGCTGTCGCCGCCGACCGGGATGCTGCGCGGCTGTCCCCTCGGCAGTGCCTCAAGGTCATTGGGCGGCGGATCAATGACCGGCCGCCGCGGTCCGAACCCCTCCCTGCCGAAGCCAACCACGCCGAACCGGGAGGTGATGCCGACCCTTTCCCGAAACTCTCGTTCGAGTGTCGTTGCAAACTCACCGATAAAATCGCGTTGATCGATAAAATCGCGTTGATTGTTGTTTGCGACGGATCTGGTTTCATCTATCAGGAACACGACCTCGACTTGCTTGACTGATCCGGTTTGCGCGTTCGCCGCGTTGTGGACGGCGGCCAGCATGACGGTAATGATGAGCAGAAAATAAAAGGGGCTGCCGGGACTTTTGGCTGGTTGAACCATATTTTTTTTCATATCTATATACATTCGTGGAGGTTAATAACCACTCTGTATCGGGGGGGGGGGGGCAGGAATGGCCGCTGAGACGCCCGCAGGCGTGGTTTTATGCGGTTTCAGGGCATTTTTGACTACGGACGGGAAACGGGAAAGGGACATGAGAATTCTCCTGAAAGAGTGGTCGTGGTGGGCTGGCAGCAAGCCGTGAATTGGCCGGATTATACGATAATCCAGAGAAATGTCATCCCCCGAAGTGGGCGGCGTATTGCGGGTATGACGCTGGATTGCTCGTATCGTCCCTGATACTCGCCCTACGGGCTACGCGCAATTTTGCTCCCGGCAAAATTGTCCCGAGTACGCAAGTGTCCGTAAGCCGCTTGCGCGGCAACGGACACTAACGCTCGGGAGTGAACCCATACATAATGACGGCTTGCTTTACCCCAATCCGTGGGGCAATATCCCGGCGAATCATCCCAACACCATTCGCCTAACCCCGCATGCCGCTCTCCCCCACCATCGCCCTCGCCCAGGAGTTGATTCGCCGCGAGTCGGTTACGCCGGCGGATGGCGGCTGTCAGGAATTGTTGAGCGCCCGTCTCGGGGCAATCGGGTTTGATTCGGAGCCGATGAGATTTGAGGATGTGACCAACCTGTGGGCGACTCGCGGGGCGGGGCGGCCGTTGCTGGTGTTCGCGGGGCACACCGACGTGGTTCCAACCGGGCCCCGTGAGCGGTGGAAAATCCCGCCGTTTCAGGGCGAGGTGCGGGACGGCATGCTGCACGGCCGCGGCGCCGCGGATATGAAGGGCGGCATCGCCTGTTTCATCACCGCCTGCGAGCGCTTCGTGGCGCGCCGGCCCGGCCACGGCGGCGCCATCGGCCTGTTGATCACCAGCGACGAGGAGGGCGTGGCCCGCTGGGGCACCGGAGAGGTGATGCGAATCCTCGCCGCGCGCAACCGGCAAATTGATATGTGCATCGTCGGCGAGCCTTCCAGCGCAACCACGCTGGGCGACACCATCAAGGTCGGGCGGCGCGGCTCGCTGGGCGCGACGCTGCGCGTCCGGGGCACCCAGGGGCACATCGCCTACCCCGCTGACAACCCCATCCACCACGCCGCCGGAATTCTCGGCGAACTGCTGGCCATTGAATGGGATCGCGGCAATGAAAATTTCCAGCCGACCTCCTTTCAGTTGTCCAATATCCACGGCGGCACCGGAGCCGGCAACGTCATCCCCGGCGAGGTGGAGATTCAGTTCAATCTGCGCTATTCCCCGGAAATCACCGGTGCCGAAATCCGCGAACGCATCCAACGGGTGCTGGAACCCCACCACGGCCGCTTTGAAATTGACTGGGACGCGCGGGAGTGCCCGCCCTTTGAAACCGCCCAGGGAAAGTTCGTCGCCACGGTAGCCGACTGCATCGAAGCGGCGACCGGGCGCAAACCGCTGCGCTCCACCGGCGGCGGAACCTCGGACGGCCGCTTTATCGCCCCGAGCGGCGCCGAGGTCGTTGAGTTAGGCCCGCTGAACGCCACCATTCACCAGATTGACGAATGCGTATCCACCGCCGATCTCGACCGCTTGTCCGGGATTTACGAGGACATACTGGAGAAGATTCTGGGCTGAGCGTATCAACGGTCAACGGCGCGTTTGAAACCGCCGCAGAACTTCGGTACACTCCGCCCTTTCCTGTTTCGTATTAATGGTATGGCCAAAGAAGAAAGCATCGAGATGGAGGGCACGATTATCGAGACCCTGCCGAACACCCGGTTCCGCGTGGAACTGGAGAACGGCCACGAGATCATCGCCCATATTTCCGGCAAGATGCGCAAGCACTACATCCGGATTCTGCGCGGCGACCAGGTTACCGTGCAACTGACGCCCTACGATTTGTCCAAGGGGCGAATTACTTTTCGGGCGCGCTGAGGTTCAAGATATCCGGGTTGCCCGCGCCCCCCGCTTGCGCAACAACGGACACTAAAGCTCGAGAATGACGGCGCAGGAGATTGAGACTGGCGAGGTAGAATGAAATTTGTCAGCGAATGAGTGAACCTATACACAGCGTTCGGCGAAGCCGGATGCCCCCCTGAAATTCTGGTATCCTCCCTGCAAATTCACCCGATCCGGCCAACCAGCCATGCCCAACAGAAAAAACAAAAAACCCGCCGCCACCGTCACTAAACCGAAACTCAAACCCAAACCCAACCCGCGAAATTTTTCCGCTCAGGTGGTGGACGGAACCGAGCGCGCGCCCAGTCGTTCGATGTTGCGCGCGGTGGGTTTTGAGGACGGCGATTTCAAAAAACCGCAGGTCGGCATCGCCTCCACCTGGAGCCGGGTTACGCCCTGCAATATGCACATTGACCAACTCGCGCTCAGGGCCGCGGCGGGCGCAGACGCGGCACGGGGCAAGGCGGTGGTGTTCAACACCATCACCGTGTCGGACGGGATTTCCATGGGCACCGAAGGTATGAAGTATTCGCTGGTGTCGCGGGAGATCATCGCCGATTCCATCGAGGCGGTGGCCGCCTGCCAGGGGTTTGACGCGCTGGTCGCCATCGGCGGCTGCGACAAGAACATGCCCGCCTGCCTGATGGGCATGGCGCGCCTCAACCGGCCGTCGGTTTTCGTGTACGGCGGCACCATCCTGCCCGGCCGCCACAAGGGCCGCAACATAGACATCGTGACCGTGTTTGAAGCGGTCGGCGCGCGCGCGCAAAAAAAGATCAGCCACAAGGAAGTCGGCGACATTGAGCGCGCGGCGATACCGGGGCCGGGTTCGTGCAGCGGCATGTACACCGCCAACACCATGGCCTCGGCCATTGAAGCGTTGGGCATGAGTTTGCCCGACAGCTCCGCCCAGGCGGCGGTGTCCGAGGAGAAATCCGCCGACTGCTTTGAAGCCGGGCGGGCGGCGATGCATCTGCTGAAATCCAATATCCGCCCGAGCGACATCATGACCCGAAAGGCTTTTGAGAACGCGGTCACCGTGGTCATCGCCCTTGGCGGCTCCACCAACGCGGTGCTGCATTTGCTGGCCATGGCGCAGGCCATCGGCGTCAATCTCAAACTGGACGACTTCACCCGCATCGGCAAACGCGTGCCGGTGCTCGCTGATTTGCGCCCCAGCGGCCGGGCGATGATGTCGGAGTTGATCGAGATCGGCGGGCTGCGGCCGTTGATGAAAATGCTGCTGGACGCCGGCCTGCTGCACGGCGGCTGCCTGACCGTGACCGGCCGCACGCTGGCGCAAAACCTCGCCGAGGTTCGGCCGTATCCCCAAGGCCAGGACATCGTGCGCGCCCTCAATGACCCGGTGAAAAAGACCAGCCACCTGGTGATAATGTACGGCAACCTCGCCCCCGAAGGCGCGGTGGCCAAAATTTCCGGCAAGGAAGGCGTGCGCTTTGCGGGCCGGGCGCGGATCTTCGCCTCCGAGGAGCAGGCCCTTCAGTCCATCCTCGACGGCACGGTCAAAAAAGGCGACGTGATCGTGGTGCGCTACGAAGGCCCCAAAGGCGGCCCCGGCATGCGCGAGATGCTGTCGCCGACCTCGGCCATCATGGGCAAGGGACTCGGGCGGGACGTGGCGTTCATCACCGACGGCCGTTTTTCCGGCGGCTCCCACGGCTTCGTGGTCGGACACGTAACCCCGGAAGCGGCGCTGGGCGGACCCATCGCCCTGCTCAAAAACGGCGACGCCATCACCATTGACGCCGAAAAACGCGAGGTCAACGTGGCAATCAGCACCGCCGAGTTGCGAAGGCGCGCAAGGGCTTGGAAGCCGCCCAAAGCGAAATACAAACGCGGCGTATTGGCCAAATACGCACGACTGGTGGGTTCGGCTTCGCAGGGAGCGGTTACGGACGCGGAGTGAATGACCGCATCCCCCGCCCTTCCTTACGCCTCTGCCGCCCAACCAGCAACGGGGACAGGTCGCGACCTGTCCCTACGCCCGCACAAAGTTCCCGCCGTCATTCAAACCCTTCCGGCGATAGCCGGACTGTCGCGCACAGGGATGTGCGCAGCGGCGCTGAAAACAGGATGTTTTCCCGCGCCGCACAGGGGGGCGCGGGGGGTCTCCCCCCCGCATGCGCGTCACGCGCAACCCGCCCCGCGCCCTCGCAACCGCGCCCTCGCAACCGCGCCCTCGCGTCCCCTTTCTAACTTGATTCCCCAACAAAATTTGAGTACCCTACCACCCATCTTCCAGACGCTTTCAAAACCCCATTCCCAACAACGTTATCCACAATCCATACCCACACTATGACCAAACCATTCGTAGCAGTCCTGATGGGATCGAAATCCGATCTTGAGGTGATGCGGGCGACCTACGAGGTGCTCGACAATCTCGGCGTGGCGTGGGAGACCCGGATTACTTCGGCGCACCGCACTCCCGACGCCACTCATCGCTACGTCAAGGAAGCCGAGCAGCGCGGTTGCGCGGTGTTCATCGCCGCCGCCGGGTTGGCCGCGCATCTTGCCGGGGCGGTGGCCGGGCTGACCACCAAGCCGGTGATCGGCGTGCCCCTGGAGGGCGGGCCGTTGAATGGGCGGGATGCGCTATTGTCCACGGTGCAAATGCCGGGGGGGATTCCGGTGGCCTGCGTCGCCATCGGCAAGGCCGGGGCCAAAAACGCCGGCTATCTGGCGGCGCAGATTCTGGCCCTCACTGATGAAGAACTGGCGGCGCGGGTGCGCGCCGAGCGGGATGAAAACGCCGCCGGGGTTATGGCCGCCAATGAAGCGTTGCAGAAGTCCTTGAAGGCGGGCTAATCAAAACGTGAGACAACGTGACGCAACTTGATCACAACCTGACCGCAACTTGAACCCTGATTCACTTGCCCGCGCCGCCGGGGTCATCCGCTCGGGGGGCGTGGTGGCGTATCCCACCGAATCGTGCTTCGGCCTCGGCTGCGATCCGCGCAACGCCACGGCGGTGCGCCGCATCCTGCGCATCAAGCGCCGCCCGTGGGCCAAAGGTTTGATCGTGATCGCCGACCGTTACAATCGTCTGCTGCCTTACGTGAACTTGTCCGGCGCGCGCCGCCGCGAGCAGATTCTCGGCTCATGGCCGGGCCGGCACACCTGGTTGCTGCCGGCGGCCACCGGTCTCCCACATTCCACCGTCCGCCGGCTGTGCGGCGCGCACACCACGCTGGCGGTTCGGGTAACCGCCCATCGGGATGCCGCCCAACTGTGCCAACTGGCGCGCACCGCCATCGTCTCCACCAGCGCAAACCGCGCCGGCAGGCGGATGCTGCGAAGCGCCGATGCGGTGCTGCGGGAATTCGGCGACGAGGTTGATTTCATCGTTGACGGCCGCATCGGCAACGCGCGCGCGCCGTCCATCATTCGCCACTTTGAGACCGGCGAGGTGGTGCGGGGCTGAGGTCATGCCGTCTTCGTCTTCCAACGACGCACCGAACGACGCGCCCGACCCGGCTGCGGTCATCCGCTATTTGCGGGGGCTGCAAGACGACCTTTGCCGACAACTGGGGGAACTGGAACCGGCGGCGGATTTTGCCGAAGATGCGTGGCAGCATGAACACGGCGGCGGCGGCATCACCCGAATCATCCAGCAGGGCGCGTTGTTTGAAAAGGGCGGGGTGAATTTTTCCCATATCAAGGGCGCCGCGCTGCCGGCTTCGGCCACCGGCCACCGCGCCGACATTGCCGGTATCGCCGGCAAGCCCTTTGAGGCCGCCGGAGTTTCGCTGGTGATGCATCCGTTGAATCCCTACGTGCCTTGCTGCCATCTGAACGTGCGTTTTTTTCTCGCCGACCCGGAGGGCGAAGAGCGGCAGTGGTGGTTCGGCGGCGGCTACGATTTAACCCCCTGCTACGGCTTTGCGGAGGACTGCGTCCACTGGCATCAGACCGCGAAACGCGCCTGCGACGGTTTTGGCCCCCGGCACTATGCGCGTTTCAAGGCGTGGTGCGACCGCTATTTTTACCTCAAACACCGGGACGAAGCGCGCGGCATCGGCGGGTTGTTTTTTGACGACTACCGGGAAGGGGGGTTCGCCCGCGCGTTTGAATTCCTGCGCGCCATCGGCGACAGTTTCATCGAAGCCTACCGCCCGATCGTTGAGCGGCGGCGGGATACGCCCTACGCCGAAGCGCAGCGGTTGTTTCAGAGCCACCGCCGCGGGCGTTACGCGGAGTTCAACCTGGTGTACGACCGCGGCACGTTGTTCGGCCTCGAGTCCGGCGGCCGCACCGAGTCCATCCTGATGTCGCTGCCGCCGCTGGTGCGGTGGAAATACCAGGCGCAGGCGCAAGCCGGTGGCGAGGAACAGAAACTCAAAGACGATTACCTCAAGCCGAGAGACTGGTTGGGCCTGGGTTAAAGGAACAGGGAAATTTTTTTTTATGCTGGTTTGGTACCGAATTTTTTTGTACCTGGCGCTGCCGCTGGTGCTGCTGCGCCTGGTTTGCCGGGCGTTGCGCGACCGGCGTTATTTTGAAAACATGCCCCAGCGGCTGGCACTGGGATTGGCCGGGGCTTCTTTCGCGCCCGGCGGGGTGTGGATTCACGCGGTGTCGGTGGGCGAGGTCAACGCCGCCACGCCGCTGGTCGAGTACCTGCTGGAAAACCATCCCGACAAACCGGTCACCGTCACCACCATGACCCCGACCGGCGCCGACCGGGTTGCCAAAACCTTCGCCGGGCGGGTTCGGCACTGTTACCTGCCTTACGATTATCCCGGCGCGGTGCGGCGCTTTCTAGACGCCCTGCGCCCGCGCCTGGCGCTGGTAATGGAGACCGAAATCTGGCCCAACCTGATCGCCCGTTGCCACCATCTCGGCGTGCCGGTGTTGTACGTCAACGTGCGTTTGTCGAGGCGCTCCCACCGTGGTTACCGGCGCTTCCGAAAACTCATCAAACCGGCGCTGCAAAAAATCCGCGGCTTTGCGGTGCAGGGCAGGGTAGACGCCAAACGCCTGATTAGGCTGGGCGCACCCCCGGCGGCCCTCAGCGTAACCGGCAACCTGAAGTTTGACATCGTCCTGCCCTCGAGCACCGGCGAGGCGGCGCAGTCGCTGCGCCGGGATTTGGGAAGCGCGCGCCCGGTGTGGGTGGCCGGGAGCACCCACGAAGGCGAGGAAGCGCAAATCCTCGAAGCCTTCGCGCGCGTTCGCAAACATTTCAAGTCGCTGCTGCTGGTGATCGCGCCGCGCCATCCGCAACGCTTCAACGCGGTGTTCCGCCTCTGCGCCCGCCACGGTTACAACACCGTGTTGCGCTCCGGGACGCCGGGACGGGTGAGCGCGGACACCGACGTTTATATCGCCGACACCATGGGCGAGTTGCCCCTGCTGATCGCCGCCGGCGACCTCGCCTTCATCGGCGGCAGCCTGACGCCGGTGGGCGGCCACAACGTGCTGGAAGCGTCCGCCGCCGGGATACCGGTGGTGTTCGGGCGGTATATGTTCAACTTTGCCGAAATCGCCGACTTGCTGTTGCAACACGCCGCGGGGATACAGGTGATGAACAGCGGCGAGTTGGCGGAGGTGGTCCGGCGTCTGCTGGGCGACCCGTTGCTCAGGGATCAATACGCAAACCGGGGGCGGGAGTTGGTGGAAAAAAATCGTGGGGCGTTGGAGAAAATCTGCGGGTTGGTGGAGCGTGAACTTACGGGGGCGCGAGGCGCAGAGCGCGGGGGGGGCGGTTGCGCGTGACGCGCATTTGCGGTGGCGCGGGGCGCAGAGCGCGGGGGTGCGGTTGCGCGTGACGCGCATTTGCGGGGGGAGACCCCCCGCAGACCCCCCTTGCGGCGCGGGGAAACATCCTGTTTCCAGCGCCGCCGTGCGCGTCCCTGCGCACGCCGAAGTTAGCGGCTATCGCCGCCGGTTGGACGGCCGCAGAGGTGTAAAGACGGGCAAGGGAAACGATGATGCTTTGATCGCTTTTTTTATGCTTCCTTTGCCCTGCCTTACGCCCCCGGTGTCATTCCCGCATTTGTGGGTAGTAGGGGCAGGTCGCGACCTGCCCCTACGCCACCGTTTCGCCGCTTCCTTTACCCTGCCTTACGCCTCTGCCGTCATACCCGAACGATAGAAAAATAGGGAGCGATAGCGACCATATTTTTCATCGTATCGGATCCGCTTTTTCGGTCCGGCGCCAGCCGGCTGTCGCGCACAGGGATGTGCGCAGCGGCGCTGAAAACAGGATGTTTTCCCGCGCCGCACAGGGGGGCGTGGGGGGCTCTCCCCCCCACAATGCGCGTCACGCGCACCCCCCCCGCGCCCTCGCGCCGCCCCCCCCCAATCGTCAATTCTCCAAACTCTTACCGACAATTTCCGAAACATCAGGCGATAACTTCGGCAGTGCGGCGATTTCTTCCAGCGTGGTTCGCATCTGCTCCTTGAGTTCGGGAATAAATTTTTTCCAGTTGGTGAACGCCGACACCAGCCGCGCGCTGACTTGGGGATTGAGCGGGTCCAACTGCGCCACCCAGCGGCGGACGAAGCGGTAGCCGGAGCCGTCCGCGGCGTGAAAACAAAACGGGTTGCCGTGGCTGAAGCCGGCAAGCAGCGCGTAGACCTTGTTGGGATTGGCGGGATCAAACGCCTGGTGGGCGCACAATGCTTCCACCCGCGACAGGGTTTCCGGGGCGGCCACGGTGGCCTGAATCCGCAACCACTTGTCCACCACCAGCGGCTCATCCTTCCAGCGCCGGTAGAACTCATCGAGCAACGCCTGCCGGTCCGATTTGGTGGAGTCGGCCAGCGCCCGCAACGCCGCTGTTGAGTCGGTCATGCAGCGGGCCTTTTTGAGCAGCGCCGCCGCCAGTTGGTGGGTTTCGGGTTCGTCGAGGGCGACCAGGTAGTTGAGGCAGGTGTCCCGCAAACTGCGAATCCCGATCAGTTTGGCGTTGACGGCGCCGTCGTTGCGTTGTTCAAGTTGGTGATAACATTCCAGGAGTTTGGTTTTGTGGACGCGCGCCAGATGACGTTTCAAGCCGTGGCGCGCTTCAAAGATTGCCGCCGGGTCAATGGGCGTCAGCTGCTCGCTGAGGTAGGCTTGATCCGGCAGTATCAGGATTGCCGCTTGCAGCGCGGGGTCGGCATCAGCCTGCCGGGTCTCGTTGAGCACCGCCGCGAACGCTTGGGTAACGGTGTCGGAGACGCGG
The DNA here is from genome assembly GCA_965212085.1 of Candidatus Poriferihabitaceae bacterium. Taxonomy (GTDB): domain Bacteria; phylum Pseudomonadota; class Gammaproteobacteria; order Arenicellales; family Poriferihabitantaceae; genus JAHRAW01. Next base: position 1,887,912 of record OZ243042.1, read on the forward strand.
ATTTTCTTTCCCTCCTGAATCGCTTTGACGCCCTTGATGATGTCTCCGAGGAACAGTTTCTGCCCGGCTTCCCAGCGGTTGAACGGGTCGTCGTCGTGGGCCAGCAGCAACGCCAGTTCGTCCTCGGACAGGGGTTGGCGCAGTTCAACCGGGGCGCTGAAGCCGCGCAGCAGCGAGGCCACCGGCGGGGCGGTCATTTTTTTCAAGCCCTTGAAGGTGAACGTTTGGCTGCGCTCAGAAAGCACCAGCAGGTCGTCTTGATGCTCGTCTTGATGTCCGCCCGGATGTTCGGCATTGGTGGACAGACGGTTGCCGTCGCGGTCGAACAGGGCCGCCTTTAGCGGAATCACAAAGGGCGCCTTGCGGGGTTGTTCCGGGGTCGGCGGGCAGCTCTGGGTGAGGGTGATTTCAAAAACCCCGCGCTCGGCGTCAAAGGCGGTTTGCGCTTCCACCACCGGCGTCCCCGCCTGGCTGTACCAGTTTTTGAAGCGCGTCAGGTCCGCGCCGCCGGCGCTTTCCATGGCCGCCACGAAGTCGTCTGTGGTGACCGCTTGCCCGTCGTGGCGGTCGAAATACAGGTCGGTTCCGCGCCGAAACCTCTCGGCTCCGAGCAGCGTGTGCAGCATGCGGATTACCTCGGCGCCCTTGTTGTACACCGTGGCGGTATAGAAGTTGTTGATCTCGATGTAGGAATCCGGGCGCACCGGATGCGCCATGGGGCCGGCGTCTTCGCGGAACTGGTGGCTGCGCAACCCGGCCACGTCTTCGATGCGCTTGACCGCTTTGCAGCCCATGTCGGCGCTGAACTGTTGTTCGCGGAACACGGTGAAGCCTTCCTTGAGGCTGAGTTGAAACCAGTCTCGGCAGGTTACGCGGTTGCCGGACCAGTTGTGAAAGTATTCGTGGCCGATGACGCTTTCCACGTTCTCAAAATCGCCGTCGGTGGCCATGGCCGGGTCGGCGAGCACGTACTGGGTGTTGAAAATGTTGAGGCTCTTGTTCTCCATCGCGCCCATGTTGAAATCCCCCACCGCCACCACGTTGAACAAGTCCAGGTCGTACTCGCGGCCGTAGGTTTTTTCATCCCAGGCCATGGCGCGTTTGAGGGAGGCCATGGCGTGGGCGCATTTTTTGATGTCCCGTGCGCGGGCGAAAAAGCGCAGGGCGACGGCGCGCCCGCTGCGCGTGGTGAAGGAGTCCTCGAGGCATGACAACTTGCCGGCGACGATGGCGAACAGGTAGGTGGGTTTGGGGAACGGGTCGCGCCAGGTGGTGTAGTGGCGGCCGTCCGCGCAATCGCCTTGTTCCACGAGGTTGCCGTTGCACAACAACAGCGGGAAGGTTTTTTTGTCGGCGCGCAGGGTAACGGTGTAACAGCCGAGGTTGTCCGGGCGGTCAATGGCCGGGGTGATGCGCCGAAAGCCCTCGGCTTCGCACTGGGTACACAACATTTCCCCGGACTGGTAGAGGCCGCTCAAGGCGGTGTTTTGATCGGGGTGGATGGTGTTTTGGATGGCGAGATCAAACGCTTCGGGGACGTCGAACAGGGTTAGCCGTCCCGCTTCAACGCGGTATTGTTCGGGTGTCAGGGGGGTGCCGTCAATGCCGATGCCGGCGGGTGCCGGGGAGTCCTGGGCGTCCAGGTTCAGCACCAGGTTCGGCTGCTCTTTGGATGATTGGCGGCGGCGCACCCGGTGGCGGGCGTTGATCCGGGTCTCCTTGAAACCGAGGTCAACCACCAGCGTAGTCTCGACGATTTGATACGCCGGCGGCTGGTAGTCTGCGAGGCGAATGACCGGCGGGGTGCGGGTTTTCATTGCGGCCTTAGTTTGCGGCATTGGGTTGCGGCGTTGGTTTGCGGCCTTGCGTCACCGTTACCGCTCCAGGTACTGCAACTTGTCCTTCTTTCCGACCCAGTCGTCGGCGTCCTCCGGGGCCGGTTTCATCTCCGCGATCACCGGCCAGGTTTCGCTCAACTCGGCGTTCAGTTTGAGGAAGTGCCGCTGGTCTTCCGGCAGGTCGTCCTCGGAAAGGATCGCATCCACCGGACATTCCGGTTCGCACAAACTACAGTCAATGCACTCCTCCGGGTCGATCACCAGGTAGTTCGGCCCCTCGTGGAAACAATCCACCGGGCAGACTTCGACGCAGTCGGTGTATTTGCAGCGGATGCAGGATTCGACAACTACGTAGGTCATGTTGGTTCTCCCGGAACGCTCGGTCTCAAGTTAGAAAGAAAAAAATCAGGGGCGTATTGTATGTATTCCGCGCCGCCGGGTATAGTCGTTTTGTGGTTCGCCTTGTTCATTCTAATACCGGCAGCGCGGTGGTGTACTTCATCTGCTCCATGGCGAACATGGAGGTTACGTCCGACAGCGCGATGCGCCCGATGATGGTCTTGTAAATCCGGTCGAACGCGGCGATGTCGGGCACCACCACCCGCAGCAGGTAATCCACCTCGCCGCTCATGCGGTAGATTTCCATGATTTCCGGGATGGTTTTCATCTCGCGCGCGAATTTTTCGCTCCACTCGATGTTGTGCTGGTCGGTGCGCACGGCGATAAACACGGTGACCCCGGCGTTGACCCGCGCCGGATCCAGCAGCGCCACGCGGGCGCGGATGATGCCGTTGTCCTCCATGCGCTGAATGCGTTTCCAGCACGGGGTCGGCGACAGGTGGACCTTTTTGGCGATCGCCTTGATGGTCATACCGGCGTCCTGCTGCAGGTAATACAAAATTTTGCGATCGACCTGGTCTATGGTGATATTTTCTTCATCTGGCATAATTAAGGTAATAATTTCTATGTGGAGCCGTATTATAACAGATAAATAGTATTATTTTCTATTAATGCTTGCATGAAAAACATTTTTTTTCTACATTGTGCGCCCGGCCAGCGGTAGCCGGCAATCAGGGCGGGCAAATGCACCAATACGGCAAACCACATAGCGAACCATCCGGCGGCGGCAACCCTTACCCCGCCCAGCACGGCGAACTGTTGCGCCAGCGCGCCCGGCAGTTTCAGGGGCAGGTGCGGCGTTTTCAGGACGGTGCCCTGGACCCGGACCTGTTCCAGCAACTGCGGCTGCGCAACGGCCTGTACAAGGAACGCCACGCCCACATGCTGCGGGTTGCGATTCCCTACGGCGTCCTCAACAGCGCGCAACTGATCCGGCTGGCGCATATCGCGCGCTGCTTTGACCGCGGTTTCGGCCACTTCACCACCCGGCAAAACATCCAGTACAACTGGCCGCACCTGGCCGAGGTGCCGGAAATCCTGCGCCAACTGGCCGAGGTCGGGATGCACGCCATTCAGACCAGCGGCAGCTGCGTGCGCAACATCACCTGCGACCACCTCGCCGGGGTGGCCGCCGATGAAATCGCCGACCCGCGCCCGTGGTGCGAACTGATCCGCCGCTGGGCGACCCTGCACCCGGAGTTCAACTGGCTGCCGCGCAAGTTCAAAATCGCGGTAACCGGCGCAAAAAACGACCGCGCGGCGATCCAACTGCACGACATCGGGCTGCGCCTTTTCCTCGACGACGCCGGGCAGACGCGCTTTTGCGTGTACGTCGGCGGCGGCATGGGGCGCACCCCGGTGATCGGCAAGGTCATCCGGGAATCGCTGGCGGGAGCGGACCTGACGGGTTATTTGCAGGCCATCCTGCGGGTCTATAACCGCTACGGCCGCCGCGACAACAAGTACCGCGCGCGCATAAAAATTCTGGTCAACGACCTCGGCATTGACGCCTTCCGGGCAAAGGTCGAAAAGGAATGGCGCACCGAACAATCCTCGGCGTCTCCGTCAACGCCGCCCCTCAATGAAGCGGAAATCGCCGAGGCGAAATCGTTTTTTGATAACGCTCCCGCCCGCGCCCGCGCCGTTACCAAAACCAAAGAGACGCACACCAAAGCCATCCCGGTTGCCGACCGGCGTTTCCTTCGCTGGCGCGAGCACAACACCGTCGCCCACCGCGATGCGGACTACCGCATCGTCTATGTATCCCTCAAAGCGCCGGGCCAACCGCCGGGGGATCTCAACGCCGGGCAAATGGAGCAACTGGCGGCGTTGGTGCGTACCTGCGGCGAGGATGAAATTCGCGTGAGTCACGAACAAAACCTGGTGCTGCCCCAGGTCAAAAAAACCGACCTGTTTGCGGTGTGGCATGAACTGAACCGCCTCGACCTCGCCACCCCGAATATCGGCACGCTCAACGACATGATCTGCTGCCCGGGGCTGGACTACTGCTCCCTCGCCAACGCCGGCACCATCCCCATCGCCCGGCAGATTAACCGGCGGCTGTCGGAACTCGACCGGCTGTACCATATCGGCGAAATCAAACTCAAAATGTCCGGTTGTATGAACGCCTGCGGCCATCATCACGCCGGCCACATCGGTATACTCGGCGTCGATAAAAAAGGCCGCGAATGGTACCAAATCACCCTCGGCGGCTCGTCCGAAAACCACACCCGCCTCGGCGAGCGGCTCGGCCCCGCGGTGCCCAAGGAAAAGGTTGCCGGGACCGTTGAAACGCTGGTGGAAACCTATCTTGAGTTGCGCCGGGACGGCGAGAAATTCCTGGACACGGTACTCCGCACCGGCGTTGAGCCGTTCAAGGAAAAGGTCTATGCGGATCATCAAAAATCGCGCGATCATCAACGATCCGTGGCGGCTTGATAACGGCGCTACCGGCGATACCGGTGATGGCGACGCGGGTCGCTGCGACCACGTAATCCTGCCCCTTGAACGATGGCTGGCGCTGCGCTCGCGCATTGATTCTGATACCCGCAACGTCGGCGTCAGTCTAAGCCCCGAAGACGAAGTTGAATCCATCGCCGCCGACCTTGACCGCCTGTCATTGATCGCCCTGGAGTTCGGCAGTTTCCACGAAGGGCGCGGCTATTCCCAAGCCACGCAACTGCGCCGCCACCACCACTTCCCCGGCGAAATCCGCGCCCTCGGCGCTCACCGCGACAACCTGCCGTTGATGGAACGCTGCGGCATCAACGCATATCAACTCGCTGAAGGCGAAGACATTGAACATGCGTTGTTGGCGTTTGAGGAAATTACCGAATACTATGACTAAGCGTTCGTGCCATCCCAAACCTATATTAATTGCACAGGATGGCCACTAATATCACATGCTATATCGATATACCTTTTTACTTGAGGGGTAGAGATATTTGTACCGAGCCACCAGCCATTTTGTAAATCTATAGAGTATTCTATTAAGTGGGATTTGTCATAAAGTCCTTCCCGGGATCTGGCCACCAATCTCCTGGTTCTACCCTCTGTTCTCGTAGCAAATTTATCCATAAATGTCGGGTCTTGGCGTTGAAAGACTTTTAGAATTTCAGACAGAGTATGATTGCCGCTTCGTGTTCGCACGGTTTGGCCGGCGAGTATGTAACCAGTGATTCTTCCAGAGTCAGTATTTGTTTGATGTTTCTGTTCTCCAAATGATTCGTAATCTTGCTTTATTCTACTATTTTGTAAAGTGCGGATGTTCGAAGTGGCACCATTTGCACTCACATGAAGTTGGCGTTTCAAGAAAACCTCAACATCTTCTAGTTCTGGGCGGATGCCTTTCTCGTTCCCTACTGCATCCGCAATTAAACCACAGAGGGCCTCATTCGGATACTCTAACAAATTGTGCCAGACTTCAGGAATCGCATTGCGCGCACGCGTTTTTTCGTGTGCATCTGCCCGCAGCTTTTCAGCGTCTCTTCGAGCATCTTCTGAAATAACACGTTCTTTCTTTAGATATTTTCGGAAGAAATTCGCGTACTCTGTGGTCTTGTCATCTTTGCCATTTTCATCACAGCGTCGGACTGAAAGTTGATAGAATTTACGATCCGATGCAGCACCAGCCGCCATACTGAGATAAAAATTCCAAGAATCCCCATCCGTTAGTATAAGAAAAGGTACGCCTTGATTGGATGCATAGGCGAACAGCTGACCTTCGCCGTGGTCGCTAGCGTTCCCGGGTCGTTTGGCCTCCACAAAAACCATAGGAGTTGGGGTTTTTGGATTGAACAAAGCATAATCTACACGCCCGTTGTCCACAGTATGTTCTGGCACAAATTCCGATGGATTAGTTTCGTCCCATCCTAATGCACGTAAAACAGGTAAAATTGCCGCTAGTTTGGTCTGCTCTTCGTTTTGTAAGCGACCAGAATGTAGTTGTTTGGCTATTCGCCGCAAGATTTCTTCCAAATTCATGGTTTCACAAACCTCTGCTATTGGTTATTTTAAAGCGTTGGTGGATATGGCAGTTTATAACAGAAAATTAAATAAAACGCCCATAAGCACGGCATTTATAATAGATTGACTATCCAATGATAAACCAAAAAGTATTCTGAATGTCTAAAAAGTTAAACCCGGTAATAATAGTCGGCGGCGGCCTCGCCGGTTTGTCGTTGGCGTTGCGGCTTGCCGACCGCGGCGTCGGCGTTACTATTTTGTCCAAGTCCGAGTTGGAGGAAGGCTCCACGCGCTATGCCCAGGGCGGAATCGCCGCGGTGCTCGGCGCGGACGACTCGTTTCGTTCCCACATTGACGACACCCTCGACGCCGGCGGCGGGTTGTGCGACCGGCGCACCGTCGAGTTCGTGGTCAAAAACGCGCCCGGTGCGATTCAGTGGTTGATTGACCGCGGCGTCAGTTTCAGTTTGCGGGACGACGTCGCCGACAGCGAGTTTCATCTCACCCGCGAAGGCGGCCACAGCCACCGCCGGGTGGTTCACGCCGCAGACGCCACCGGCGCGGCGGTGGAAGCGACTCTTGAACAGATGGTGCGCAAACACCCGCGCATTAACTTGCTGGAAAACCACATCGCCATTGACCTCATCACTTCCAAAAAACAGGGCGGTCAACTATCCGTATCCGTATCCGCAGCCGGCGCCGCCAACACCTGCCTCGGCCTGTACGCGTTTGATCTGCGGCGCAAACAAGCCATCGCGCTGCCCTGCCGCTATATGGTGCTGGCCACCGGCGGCGCCAGCAAGATTTATTTGTACACCAGCAATCCCGACACCTCCACCGGCGACGGCATCGCCATGGCGTGGCGGGCCGGTTGCCGGGTGGCGAACATGGAGTTCGTGCAGTTTCATCCCACCTGCCTGTATCACCCCCACGCCAAGTCGCTGCTGATTTCCGAAGCGGTGCGCGGCGAAGGGGGGAAACTGGTGCACGCCGACGGGCGGCGCTTCATGCCCAAGTACGATGAGCGCGCCGAACTCGCGCCCCGGGACATCGTCGCCCGCGCCATTGACCTGGAAATGAAGATCGAAGGCTGCGACAACGTGTACCTCGACATCACCCACAAACCAAAAAAATTCATCCTCAAACACTTCCCCAACATCGCCGCGCGCTGCCGGCAACTGGGACTCGACATGACCTTTGAGCCGCTGCCGGTGGTGCCGGCGGCGCACTACACTTGCGGCGGCGTGGTCACCAACCTCGACGGACAAACCGACATCCACAACCTGTACGCCATCGGCGAGACCGGCCACACCGGCCTGCACGGCGCCAACCGGCTGGCCAGCAACTCGCTGCTGGAATGTTTGGTGTTTGCCGAGTCCTGCGCCGGGCGCATCGCAAATGATGCCGGCGGAGCCGGCGGCGGCGATGGGTTTCCAACCCTGCCGAAGTGGGACGAAAGCCAGGTTACCGATCCCGATGAGCGCATCGTGGTCTCCCATAACTGGGACGAGTTGCGGCGTTGCATGTGGGACTACGTCGGCATCGTGCGCACCGACAAACGCCTGACCCGCGCCGCCCACCGCATCGCCCTGCTGCAGGAAGAGATACGCGAGTTTTACAGCAACTTCCGCATCAACAACGACCTCATTGAACTGCGAAACCTCGTGCAGGTGGCGGAACTGACCGTGCGCAGCGCCATGCTTCGCAAGGAAAGCCGGGGGTTGCACATGACCCGGGACTATCCCCGCGCCGACCAAAGCCGGCCCGCTGCGGACACGGTTTTAACGCCTTGAGCGGGGGGGGGGGGATTTATTGTCCGCTCAGCCGCTTCGTTGCCCGCTTCGTTGGCCGACCCGCAGCACGCGCAGGCGGTGCAGTTGCTCACGGTGTTGTTCGCCGGACTTGACCACCAGCCGGAACCTTCGCCGGTTTTGTTTCATCAGCAACAACACGCACCAGCCGAGGTTCACCTGGTCAATCAGTTCCACCTTGTCGCAACGCCCGCCTCCGATAGCCCGGTGCAACAGCCATTCATCGGCGGCGGTGGCCTCCAGGCGGGTGGCGTTCGCCGCCGCGCGTTGCCGGCGCAAGTGAAAAATCAGGGAAAGGCCGGCGAGTACTCCAAGCGGCCACGCCAAAGCCCCGTCAACGGCCACCACCAGCAGCGGCAGCGGCGTGCAGTGCAGCGCGACGATGGCCGCCGTCATCCAGCGTGATGATGCGATGCTAAGCGCGAGGGGCAGATAAAATTTGTTTGACAATGGTTGCCATTCCCTGGTCGGCGGGGGTTGTGCCGTTGCACAGCCAGTCCGTTAGTTGCGGGTCGGCGCTTTCCAGCAGCCGCTCAAAGCGTTGTTGCCCGGTTGCGCTCAGCGCGCCGTAGTGGTTATCCAAAAAACCCGACAAAATCACATCCAGTTCTTTGGTTCCCCGGCGGCAGCGCCACGCCAGCCGCTTTTTGCTCCGTTGGTCGCGCTGCAATTCCAATTCCAATTCCAATTCCAATATTAACGCCGCCCGCCCCGGTTTTTTTCGGCGATGGCTTTTTTGATCAGCGCGATCGCCTTGGCCGGGTTCAGGTGCTTGGGGCAGGTCTTGGTGCAGTTCATGATGGTGTGGCAACGGTACAACTTGAACGTGTCATCTAGCTCCGCGAGCCGTTCATCGGTGGCTTGGTCGCGGCTGTCGGCGATCCAGCGGTACGCGGTCAGCAACGCCGCCGGGCCGAGGTAGCGGTCCTGATTGGCGAGGTAGCCGTCGCCGTTCCACCAGTAACTCGGACAACTCGTCGAACAGCACGCGCACACCACGCATTCATAATACCCGTCCAGTTTCTGCCGCTCCTCCTCGGACTGCAAGCGTTCGCGCTCGGGCGCGTCACCGGCTTGCAACCACGGCTTGACCGCCGCGTACTGGGCGTAAAAATTGTTCATATCAACCACCAGATCCTTGACCACCTGCATGTGCGGGAGCGGGTAGATTTTGATGTCGCCCTTGATCTCCGCAGCCGGCTTCAGGCACGCCAGCGTGTTGGTTCCGTCAATGTTCATTGAGCACGAACCGCAAATCCCTTCCCGGCAGGAGCGGCGAAAGGACAGGGTGCTGTCTATGGCGTTCTTGATGTGGAGAATGACGTCCAGCACCATGGGGCCGCAGGCGTCGAGGTCCACCTCGTAGGTGTCCACGCGCGGCAGGTTGTTGCCGTCGCCATTGCCGCCGCCATCGCCGCCGCCGTCCGGGTTCCAGCGATACACGCGCACCGTGCGCGGGCGCACCGCGGTTTGGTCGCGGTAATTTTTACCTTCGACGATTTTAGAGTTGGCGGGTAGGGTGAATTTGGCCATGGCTATATCGCGTAAATGAATACTGTAAATTTATCATAAACCTAAACTGGAAAGAAAATCGTTCGCTGAAACTATTTCGATTTTATATGAACGTGCCTTTTGTGCTTTAGTTGACTGCGATTTAATATCTTGTGTAACCAAAAGATCACAGCCTTTTTTAGTAACCTGTCGAACTGGCTGAAGTCCTCTCTTTGCAGTTTCTGCCTCTAAAAATCCCCGTTCAATTTTTTGATTATCTGAGTCGACGGCTGTTCCTGTAAAGCATACCCTCGTCCCCTCAGACCATCTGGTACAAACAATATCATCACTAGGAATTTCTTGATGCGCCACACCGAGAGTATCCGCTACAATATCGATTATTTCCTTTTCCCTTTCAGTAATTATGCCATCTCTTTTGGCACCTGCAATAAGCGTCTGCAAGTACACATCGTGTGCCCAATGAATATCATTAGAGTCTAACTCTAATGTTTTTATCAGATCGTTAACTTTATTTTGCTCTCCTGCAGAAATAGTTAAATCAGCCAAAATAGAATTCAACATATCCAAGTATTGTAGAATATCTCCCTCTGTAGTCGGGAAGCGAGTATGTATACAGATTTGTTCGATAAGTGATTTTTTTGTTACAACATCTTCTAGCACGCTATTTCTCACAACAACATCTTCACAAGGCGGCGCATCGAGTTTGGTGATACTCATCGGTGCCATCTCGCCCTCATATTCTTCAAATGACAACTTGAAAATTTCGGCTGTGGCTCTCGCATCTGCAAGCGCACTGTGATGATTTTCGTATTTAATACCGAAGCGTTTGGCAGCAAGAATTAGTTTCTCCTTCGTGAGAAGTAGAGTACATACTCCTATGCCCGGGTTAAAAACGGCTCCCATACGATCATATTCCTGACTAATCATTCTTTGATCGAAAGAGATGTTGTGCGCTACTAACACTGATCGATCCAAGTGTTCCGCTAATCTACTTGCAACATATTGAAATGTGGGTGCGCTATCAACCATACTTGCTGTAATATTATGAACATGAACGGCTCCAATATCTCGTTCGGGATTAACAAGTGTTTCGAATTCATCGATTATTTCAAGTGTCTCCGAATTTATGTTGACAACAGCAATCTCGCAGATTCTGTCATTTTTTCCAAAACCTGTTGTTTCAAGGTCAACTACTGAAAATTGTTTAGTTTTTTTAGTCATTTCGCTATTGTATAAATATGTTCAATAAACCCGCTTCTTCGGTTTGATGTACTCGACTTCATCGGTCAGAGTATAGTCGTGCACCGGCCGGTAATCTATCACCGGCTGCGCTTCCAGTTCCGATTGCCATACCAGGGTATGCTTCATCCACTCGGCGTCGTCGCGTTCGGGATAGTCCTCGTGGGCGTGGGCGCCGCGGCTTTCGAGGCGGTTGGCGGCGGCGTCCATGGACACCCGTGCCTGGCGGAGCAGGTTGTCGAGTTCGAGGGTTTCGGCGAGGTCGGTGTTCCAGATCATCGAGCGGTCGGAAACCCGGACGTCGGCAAAGCGCGCGCACACTTCGGCGAGTTTTTGTTTGCCTTCCGCCATGATCTCGCCGGTGCGGAAAACCGCGCAATGATCCTGCATGATTTTTTGCATCGCCAGGCGGATTTCGGCGGTCGGGGTTTCGCCACCGGCGTGGCGGATGCGGTCGAAGCGCGCGATGATTTCTTCGCCGGCGGTTTTCGGCAGCGATGGTTTTGCCGAATCCGGTTTGATGAGTTCGCGCGCGCGATGGGCGGCGGCGCGTCCGAAGACGACGATGTCCAGCAGCGAGTTCGAGCCCAGTCGGTTGGCGCCGTGCACCGACACGCACGCCGCCTCGCCGATGGCCATCAAACCGGGAATGAGGTGCTCGGTGTCGCCGTCTTTGAGGGTTACCACCTCGCCGTGGATGTTGGTCTGGATGCCGCCCATGTTGTAGTGCACGGTCGGCAGCACCGGGATCGGCTCGCGGGTTACGTCAATGCCGGCGAAAATCTGCGCCGACTCCGAAATCCCCGGCAGGCGCTCGGCGAGCACTTCGGGGCCGAGGTGTTCGAGGTGCAGGTTGATGTGGTCTTTGTGTTCGCCGACCCCCAGGCCGTCGCGGATTTCCATGGTCATGGAGCGGCTGACCACGTCCCGGGAGGCGAGGTCTTTGGCGTTGGGGGCGTAGCGTTCCATGAAGCGCTCGCCCTTGGCGTTGGTCAGGTAGCCGCCTTCGCCGCGCGCGCCTTCGGTGATCAGGCAGCCGGCGCCGTAGATGCCGGTGGGGTGGAACTGGGTGAACTCCATATCCTGCAGCGGCAGCCCGGCGCGCAGCACCATGCCGCCGCCGTCTCCGGTGCAGCTGTGGGCCGAGGTGCAGGAAAAATACGCGCGCCCGTAGCCGCCGGTGGCCAGCACCACGATGTTGGCGGCGAAGCGGTGCAAGCGCCCGCTGTCGAGATCCCAGGCCATGACCCCTTTACATTCGCCGCCTTCCATAATCAGGTCAACGGCGAAGTACTCGATGAAAAACTCGGCGTGGTGCTTGAGGGATTGCTGGTAGAGGGTGTGCAGGATGGCGTGGCCGGTGCGGTCGGCGGCGGCGCAGGTGCGCTGGGCCTGGCCTTCGCCGAAATGCGTGGTCATGCCGCCGAACGCGCGCTGGTAGATTTTGCCTTCGGGGGTGCGCGAGAACGGCACGCCGTAATGCTCGAGTTCGATGACCGCGTCGGCGGCTTCCTTGCACATATATTCGATGGCGTCCTGGTCGCCGAGCCAGTCCGAGCCTTTGACCGTGTCGTACATATGCCAGCGCCAGTCGTCCTCGCCCATGTTGCCGAGCGCGGCGCTCATCCCGCCCTGGGCGGCGACGGTGTGGCTGCGGGTCGGGAACAGTTTGGTGATGCAGGCGGTGCTCAGCCCTTCCATGGCCATGCCGAAGGTGGCGCGCAGGCCGGAACCGCCGGCGCCGACCACGACCACGTCGTACTGGTGATCGGTAACGGGATAGGCTTCGGTCATGGTGGTCATCTTGTGGGTCATCTTGTCATCACCAAAACGCGATGCGCAGCACCGAAAGCACCGCCACGATCCCGCCCAGCCCGTTGACCGCCTGCATCACCAGCAGGATTTTGCGGCGCGTTCCGTGGGATGAAACATAGTCTTCAATGATGACCTGCAAGCCGAGTTGGGCGTGGAAAAACAGGAACACCAGGTAGGCGATGAGCGCGGTTGCGACCGGGGGTTGGGCGATCCACGCCGTGGCCGCGCGGTGGCCGTCGCCGATGTGTCCGAGGATGGCGAACATAAACCACAAGGTGAGCGGAATCAGCGCCAGCGCGGAAACCCGCTGCAGCCACCAGTGCCGGGAGCCTTGCTGCGAAGTTTTCCCTTGCGCCGGGTGCATGCCGCTCACGCCAGCCACGCCAGCAGGGTCAGCCCCAGCGAGGCGGCCACGACGATTTTTCCGCTCAGGTAGGCGGCGGGCAACTCGAAGCCGTAGCCGGCATCCCAGACCAGGTGGCGGATGCCGTTGCAGAGGTGGTAAAAGGTGCACAACGTCCACGCAAACAACAGCGCCTGCCCCGGCCACGAAGCGAAAAACCCGCGGGCGATCCGGTAGTCCGCCGGGCCGCCGGCAACGGCCCACAACCACCAGGCGAACAACAACGCGCCGATGGCCATGATGACGCCGGCACCCCGGTGCAGGATGGACAGCACCGAGGTCAACTGGGGCCGGTAGACCTGCAAATGGGGGGACAGCGGGCGCTGGGGTGGGGACAATCCGGGTACCTCGGTTGACGGGTTCGGGCTAATATACAAGCAAACCGCCGTCAAGAAAACCGGGATATTTTCCCCGCCGGCGCGTTTCGGGGAGCCGCTGGCGGCGGTCCCCGATTTGCCCCGGCCCCGAAATACTTTCATCCGCCGGCCCCGGTTATGGGAAAATACCCGTTGATGCGGCGCATTGACGCCACCGGAACATTTTCATACCGCCCTCACCACCATGACCAACCCCGCGAAAACCGGCCTCGAAGCCCTGACCGGCGACGTAGTCGTCGCCGACCTCAGCTCCCTGGCCCTCATTGAAGTGCGCGGCGATGACGCGCAGTCGTTTCTCCAGGGTCAGTTGAGCAACGACGTGGACGCCATCGGCCACGGGTCGGGCGGGGCGAGGCCCTCCCAGTTGAACGCCTATTGCAACCCCAAAGGCCGGGTGCTGGCGGTGCTCCGGCTGGTGCGCCACGCCGGTGGGTTTTGGATGCTGGCACCCGCCGGGTTGGCGGATGGACTGGTCAAGCGCCTGAAAATGTACGTGCTGCGGGCCAAAGTTGACATCGCATTGCAGCCGGAAATGGCGCTGCTGGGCCTGATCAACGGCGATGATGCCGATGTTGGCGATGGCATTGAGCGCCTACTCCTCGGTGGCACTGGCGGTGTCGGCGGCGGTATTGGCTCCCGGCAAATCCTGCTGGGGGAGAAGCAGGTCATGGATTCTTTCGTGCGCGCCGGCGGGCATGAACCCGAACCCGATGACGATCTATGGCGTCTCGCCGACATCCGCTCCGGCATTCCCCAGGTCTATGCACAGACCGCCGAGGCGTTCATTCCGCAGATGATCAACCTCGATCTGGTGGACGGCCTCAGTTTCACCAAGGGCTGCTATCCCGGCCAGGAAATCGTTGCGCGGCTGCGCTACCGTGGCAAGGCAAAACAGCGGATGCTGGCCGGCACCGTGAGCGGCGTCGAGAACCTTGCGCCCGGCGCCCCCGTTTACGCGGAGCAGCGCGGGGATCAAAAAGCCGGGGTGGTGGTGGATGCGGTCAAGACGGGCGACGGCGAATATACCCTCAGCGCCACCGCGCCGGCGAATCTGGCTGAAGCCGGGACGCTGCTGGTTGGTTCGGCTTCGGGTTCCGCGTTGATTCGAATTCCGCTTCCGTACTCCGTGCCAACGGAATAAGCCGGCGGCGATTGCTGACCTTGCGAAGGGAAGTATGCGCGTGACGCGCTTTTGCGGGGGGGAGACCCCCCGCACCCCCCTTTGCGGCGCGGGGAAACTCCTGTTTCCAGCGCCGCGCGCACATCCCTGTGCGCGACAGCCGGCTATCGCCGGGCCGAAAAAGCGGGATTCCCGATACGATGAAAAATATAATCGCCGGTGCTCCTTGTTTTTCTATCGTTCGGGGGGTTTTTTGGTCAGTTCCACCAGGTGGTATAGCAGGTTAAGGGCTTGGCGGGGGGTGAGTTCATCGGCGGCTACTTGTTTGAGTTTGGCGATGACGGCCTGCGCTTCCGGGGGGCTTGGCGCGGGGTTTTGCGGAAACAAACTGGCCTGGGAAGCGGGCGTTGCATCGTTGGCCTGGGCGTCGCCGACGCTGCCGACGTACTGATCTTCGAGGCCGTGCAGTTTCTCCCTGGAGACGGCGATCACTTCCTCCGGCACGCCGGCCAGCCGCGCAACCTGCAAGCCGAAGCTCTGGTTGGCCGGGCCGGGTTTGACGCTGTACATGAACACGATGTCGTCGCCGTGTTCGACCGCGTCCAAGTGCACGTTGACCACGCCCGGCAACTGCTCGGCCAACGCGGTCAACTCAAAGTAGTGGGTGGAGAACAACACGCAGGCGTTGACGCGCCGGGACAGGTCGGTGGCGCAGGCCCAGGCCAGCGCGAGGCCGTCGAAGGTGCTGGTGCCGCGGCCGATTTCATCCACGAGCACCAGGCTTTGGGCGGTGGCGTTGCGCAGGATGTGGGCCATTTCGGTCATCTCCACCATGAACGTGGAGCGCCCGCCGGCGAGGTCGTCGGCGGCGCCGATGCGCGTGAAGATGCGGTCAATGGGGCCGATGGTGGCGGCGCGGGCGGGCAGGTAGCAGCCGGTGTGGGCGAGCAGGGTGATGACCGCCACCTGGCGCATATAGGTGCTTTTGCCGCCCATGTTGGGGCCGGTGATGAGCTGCATCCGCGTGCCGTGGTCGAGGCGGATAGAGTTGGGCACGAAGCCGGTGTCCAGCGCCTGCTCCACTACCGGATGACGGCCTTCCTCGATTTCCAGCGTCATCTCATCGCTCAACACCGGGCGCACCAGCCGCAGCTCCAGCGCCCGCGCCGCGAAGTTGACCAACAGGTCGAGTTGGGCGAGGCCGTCGGCGCAATCCTGCAACGCCGGCACGTTGGGCCCCAGCGTTTCCAGCAACTCGTTGTACAGCCATTTCTCGCGGGCCAGCGCCTTGCCTTTGGCGCTCAAGATTTTTTCCTCAAACTCCTTTAACTCCTCGGTCACAAAACGCTCGGCGTTCTTGATGGTCTGGCGGCGCACGTAGTCGTCGGGGACGTCGTCTGAGCGCGAGCGCGGCAGTTCAATGTAATAGCCGTGCACCCGGTTGTACTTGACCCGCAGGCCGGGCACCCCGGTGCGCTGCCTTTCGCGGGCTTCGAGTTCCAGCAGGAAGGCGCCGGAGTCCCGCTGCAGATGACGCAACTCGCCGAGTTCCGGGTCGTATTCATCGCGCAGCACGCCGCCATCGCGGGTCAGGGCCGGGGGATCGTCGTTCACCGCGCGGTTGAGCAGGTCGAGGACTTCGGGCTGCGGCGTCATTTGGCCGCGCAGGGACGCCAGCAACGGCTTTGATGCGTCTTCCAACTGGGCTTGAATTTCCGGCAACGCCGCGAGCGCGGTTCGCAAGCGGGTCAGGTCCCTGGGGCGCGCGCTTTTCAGGGCGATGCGCGCCAGGATGCGCTCCATATCGCCGGCGTGTTTGAGTGTGGCGGCGAGGCCGCCGTGACGTTGCTCATCAATGAGCCAGTCAATGGCGTCGTGGCGCGTCCTCAGCAGGTCGTGGTCGCGGCTCGGATTGTTGAACCAGCGCCGCAGCATGCGCGCGCCCATTTGGGAGGCGCAGCGGTCGAACAGGTTGACCAGCGTGTGCGCGGTTCTGCCATCGCGGCTGCGTTCGATTTCGAGGTTGAGGCGGCTCACCGAATCAATGAGGATGGTGGAATCGTCGTGCTGGTAGGCGATGCCGCGAATGTGCGGGATGTCGTTGCCGTGGAGGTCGCGGATATATTGGATCAGGGCGCCGGCGGCGCGGGTCGCCAGCGGAAAGGCGTCGCTGCCGAAGGCCGCGAGGTCGCGGGTGGCGAAGGTGTCGCACAATACCTGGTGCGCCCGCGAGGTTTCAAAGTACCAGTCCGGTATCGGCGTTTGCGAACCCTGCTCCCGGTTAAGTGCCGCCGGGTCCAGCAGGTGCGCCTGATCCTCCGCCGCCAGGGTTTCGGCGGCACAAATGCGCTCCAACTCTCCTTGCAGGCGTTCGCGCCCTTCCAGTTCAAAGCCGTTGAAGCGGCCGCTGGAAATTTCCAGGGTGGCGACGCCGATGCGCCCGCCGAACTCGAACAACGCCGCGGTGATGTTTTCCCGGCGGTCGGCCAGCAGGTTTTCTTCGGTGAGCGTGCCCGGCGTGACCACCCGCGTGACCTTGCGTTCCACCGGGCCTTTGGAAGTCGCCGGGTCGCCGATTTGTTCGCAGATGGCGACCGCCACGGCTTGCCGCACCAGTTTGGCGAGGTACTGGTCAACGCTGTGGCAGGGCACGCCGGCCATGGGGATGGGCAGGCCGGCGGACTTGCTGCGGGTGGTCAGGGTGATGTCGAGCAGTTTGGCGGCGCGTTCGGCGTCGGCGTAAAACAACTCGTAGAAATCCCCCATGCGGTAGAACAGCAGGGTGTCGGGATAGTCGGCCTTGATGGCCAGGTACTGGCGCATCATCGGGGTGTGTTGCGCGCCGCTCAAGAGGGTGCGTTGGGTGGCGGGCGGGGTCATGTTGCGGGGTTCATGTTGCGGGGGTTACGCTACGGGTTTCGCCGGCGGCAATGATGCGCATCAGTTCGTTAAAAATCATCCGGTTGGCGGCGATGACCTGGCCGGTCTTCAGAAAATCCTGCTTGCCCTGAAAGTCCGCCACCAGGCCGCCGGCCTCGCGCACCAGCAGGCTGCCGGCGGCGATGTCCCAGGGTTCCAGGCCGGGTTCCCAGTAACCGTCCAGGCGGCCGCACGCCACGTAAGCGAGATCCAGGGCGGCGGAACCGCAGCGGCGCACGTCGGCGACTTTGGGCAGCAAGGTTTGGAAGTCGCGCATCCACGGTTCAAAATCCGCGCGGTGTTTATACGGGAAACCGGTGGCCAGCAGGGAGCGTTCCAGTTTGTCCTGGTAGGTGACGCGGATGCGGCGGTTGTTGAGCTGCGCGCCTTGTCCGCGGGAGGCGGTGTACATTTCATCGCGCAGGGGGTCGAACACAACCCCGTGCGCGAGGCGGCCATTTTGCCGGACGGCGATGGAGACCGCGAACTGCGGATGGCCGTGGAGATAGTTGGCGGTGCCGTCCAGGGGGTCTATGATCCACTCGAATTCTTTGTGGTTGGAGTCGCCGGAATTGCCGGAGTCGCCCGAATCGCCGGAGAGTTCGCCGCCGCTTTCTTCGGCGACGATTGCGTGGTTCGGGTACAGGAAATGGATGGTTTCGATGATGTCTTCTTCCGCCATGCGGTCCACCTCGCTGACGAAATCGTTGCGCCCTTTTTGCTCCACCGAAACCCGGTCGAGGCGATCCAGGTAACGGAGGATGATCCTGCCGGCCCGGCGGGCGGCTTTGACTGCGACGTTGAGAATGGGATCCATCGGATGGTTGGTTAGTTCAAGTGCGATTTCAGGTGCGTTATTTTATGCGGCGGTTTTGCAGGGCCGGCGCGCGCCAACAAGTTCCGCGAAGTTCCGCGAAGTTCCGCGAAGCCCCGCGCAAGGCGTTCCATTGCCCAATCGCTTGCGGCACAATGCGGCAATGAAAGAACTGGATTATATCCGAGTAGTGCTGGTTCAACCTACCCATCCCGGCAATATCGGCGCCACCGCCCGGGCCATGGCCAACATGGGCGTCAACAGGCTGGCGCTGGTGCAACCCCGGGATTTCCCCGGCGCCGAGGCCACCGCCCGCGCCGCCGGCGCCGACCATATCCTCAACAATGCCGTGGTGGTTGACGACCTCGACCAGGCGATCGCCGACTGCGCCCTGGTGGTCGGTGCCAGCGCAAGGCCGCGCGCCATTGAATGGCCGCAACTGTCGCCGGCCCGGGCCATGGAAAAAGCCGCGCACACCGCCACCGCCCGCCACGCCCACGCGGCGCTATTGTTTGGCCGCGAAAGCCGCGGCCTCACCAACCGCGAACTCGACCGCTGCCACTACCTCGTGCGCATCCCCGCCGACCCGGCGTTTCCCTCCCTCAACATCGCCTCGGCGGCG
This sequence comes from Candidatus Poriferihabitaceae bacterium, assembly GCA_965212085.1. GTDB lineage: Bacteria > Pseudomonadota > Gammaproteobacteria > Arenicellales > Poriferihabitantaceae > JAHRAW01. The sequence continues at coordinate 1,906,747 of OZ243042.1, forward strand.
ATGGTGTTATTGTATGAACTGCGATGCGCGATGGAAAAAACGTTCGGCAACGAAGCCGGCAACGGATCCGACAACGCGCCCCCCGAACCATCCGAACCGCACGCCACCGCCGAAGAAATGCGGCACTTCTACCGGCACCTGCAACACCTCCTGACCCGCCTGCAATTCGCCGACGGCAACTCCGCCAAACTCCACCGCAAACTAACCCGCCTGTTCAACCGCGCCCGTCCCTACGCGCGGGAGGTTCGCATGCTGCGGGGGATTTTTAGCGCGGTTGAGGAAAAAATTCGGGGGTGACCGCCCCGGCGCGGGCTTCTTGAGATGGTCTCAAAACAACAGTGTGCTACACTATCGATTTTGTTAATTCTCTGAGAATCTTAAAATCTATGAAGATACAAAAAGCGAATGTGGTTCACTTGGCGTTGCTTGGTTGGCTAATGGGATTGGGTAGTACGGCCTATCCTGCGGAAGATGATGTAATGACCAGAGTGTTACCCCTATGCTCAGAGCAATCTTTGGGCTTACAGGCATTAGCTGGTGATACCCTGGACAGTCTCGTTCAACGAATGGCAAAACCGGACGCAATTTCAGATGATGAATGGGTAAATCTTATCTATGAAAGAAACCCGAATGCATTTCAAAATAACAAGGATAGTTTGAGCGCAGGTGCGGTGCTCTTTTCTCCTTGCTTCGAGGCTCTACCGGCCCTGAAAGAACAATCCGAAGCAATTGACCTTGCGCCCACAATACAAAAAACGGAAACCGAACTTATCCAAATCAGGCAACTCGCTGAAAGCCAAACCCGGGAAATCAGACAGTTCACCGAGCTCACCGAAAACCAAACCAAAATGATGAGACAGTTCGTTGAAAGTCAAGCCACAGCGTTAAGTATCCGAGCGGAACAGTTACGTTCCTCCATGTTTGCTATGCTGGGACTGGCGGGATTGATTTTGACATTGTTCATTGTTCTGGGTGTGTGCCTGTACAGATGGAACAGATCGTCTGCTACTACAGCCAGTCAAGCGTTGCCCCGGTTGGAGAAAATTGAGCAACTTCTACCGGGGCTCGGGGTTAAAATCGAAAAAGCCGAAAGCCGTATCTTGCAACGAATGCCCAATGGCGGAGCGGGGGACGAGGCTCCCGATGCGTCGGCGCTTCGGGATTATTTGAAGCGATTGGTTCCGGTGGATATAGCCATCGCTGATTTTATGCGGGATGGTGGTGCTGAATCAGAAGCCCTGAAAGTTATCAAGGCACTTGCCGAAGATGCGTTGGACAGTTGCGGGGTGGAGACTTTCGCGCCTGAAATTGGGGAGGATTACCGCCGTGCTGAAGGCGTTGCCGACTATCCCAAAACACGGGTAACCGACAAGCCGGAAGACAAGTTCAAGATTGTCGAAATCTTGGAAAAGGGCTATCGAATGAGGACACCGGAGGGCTTTGATGTGATTTATCCTGCGAGAGTTCGAATATTCACCACAAATTAGGGGGCAACTATAACTATGGGTTCATTTATTGGCATTGATTTGGGTACTACATTCTCGGTCGTCGCGAAAATCGACGAACACGGGAAGCCAGTTATCGTACCCAACGACAAAAACGAGATCAAAAATCTCACACCATCTTGTGTGGGCGCGGATGAACACGAAGATAATGAGGTTAAGGTCGGTGAATTTCCACGCAGGGCAGTGTATAGCGATGAAAAGAAAAAAAATGCTGTGGGGTTTTTCAAACGCGAAATGGGAACTTCCCAAACTTATACTATTCTTGATAACGATTACACTCCCACTGATTTAAGTGCGCTGGTGTTGGAGAGGATGATTCGAGATTGCGGTATTGTGGATATTGAGGAAGTCGTTGTTACTGTTCCCGCAAATTTTGCCAATGAGGCGCGGGAAGCCACCATTGAAGCGGCGCAACGCGCCGGTCTGAATATCAATTACATTATCAACGAACCCACCGCTGCGGCCTTGTGTTATTCATTCAGGGAGGGCATGAATCTTGAAGGTATCTATGCGATATATGATTTGGGTGGCGGTACATTTGATATTTCCATCATTCGCATCAAGGGAAAAGATGTCGAAGTATTGACATCAAACGGTGTTCACAAACTCGGTGGCATTGATTTTGATAAAGTGCTAAAGGAGTTGGTGGAAGAGAAATATCAAGCCATTGCAGGAGAAGCGCTCGAAGGCGGTGATTACGACCTAAACAGGGCAGAAGAAGATAAAAAGGAGCTGTCAAAACGGAAAAAAATAACCACAAAGGTGAACCGTAAAACGATTGAGCTTACCCGCCATGAATTTGATGAGCTGATTTCTGCCAAAGTCACCCAAGCCGAAATGCTCTGTGAATCCACCTTGGAAGAAGCCGGACTAAAGCCCGCGGATATTCGCGGGGTGCTTTGCGCTGGGGGCAGTACCCGAATCCCCGTGGTACAGGAAAGCATCAAGCGGGCATTTAATCAAGACCCGATATTCAAGGCGAATGTCGATGAGGTCGTAGCCCTCGGGGCCGCTTTGTATGCCGCCTATAAGGGTGACCACGAAAAACTCTCTCCCGCACAAAGGAAAGCAATCTCTGGGATGGAATTTATAGAAAGGACTGCAAGGTATTACGGAATCGTCGCCAGAACTAATGTTGATGGTGAGAAGCGATTAGGAAATTCAATTTTGATAAAGAAAAATACAAAAATTCCTTGCGAAGCAAGCCACACGTATTACACCGCCGTGGATGGACAAACTAAGGTGAACTGCCAAGTAACCGAAGCCGGGAGTGAGGAAACTGATTTGAAGTTTATAGAGGTAGTTGGGTTAAGGGAGCTATCACTTCCACCGGGACGCCCGGCTGGGCAGGGAATCAATGTTACTTTTCAATACACTGACAACCAGACAATGCGCTGTCTTTTTGAAGATGTTGAGACCGGAGAAAAGATAGAAATTCTTTACCCATCCGGGTCCAATGCCGACACAGATCCGGATATCAACGAATTCACGGTGGAATAGCGTGGCTGGGTTTATGAGCAAACTGTTTGGATCATCTAGTAAAGAATCTCCATTCGAGGTTCGTCTGGAAGATGTCCAAGTAGAAAGTAAAGATAGAAGCATTCCCGCCAAAGAGGTTCAAGCTCGCGGTTCATTTCCCTTCAAGGAAGAAAAAAATGCCGCAGCCTGGATTTCTATCATGGACGAAGCCACCGGAAAGGCCCAACCTGTGTTGTGCGTCATTGAGCATTTTCAGGAAAACGACTCGCGGGCTTATTTCATGAAATGTGAGTTTGGGGTCGTAGCCTCTCACTACACAATTCCCGAATGGGCTCGAATTGGTATAGCCTTTCCGGAAATTTTGCGGCCACCCTACGGCGGACAACGTGATTTGACGGTCATGGTACGGGTCGTGGATTTGTCCGACCCGCCGGTGGTGAAACGTGGTTTTCTTCGTTCTGGCGACTCTGGGGTCCTTTGGCGCCGGAAATTGAAATTTACTCACCACTTCAAAGAAAAGGGTTATCAGGAGGTTGCCAAACACCGGTTTGAGGGGCAGATTCTCACACTCAAAATAGCCATGGCTGTGGCGCTTTCCGATGGGAGTTTGCATGAGCAGGAGGGATTGTTGCTAAAAAAGTGGATCAAGCAATCGATCACTCCATTCTCCGGTGAGCGGGAAGCAGACATGAAAGAAAAATTTAATCGCACACTACAAGAAAGCTACGCAGAGGCCAAGCGTGGTTCGCTTGACCTTGAAGCCCTTGCTGGGCGTCTGAACGACATCGGCGAAATCGGTAGCAAATATCAGGCGCTGGAATTTAGCGCAGACATTATGGCGGCAGATGGCGTGGCCCATACCGGCGAAATTGAAGCATTGAACAACCTCGCCGAGTTGCTTGGTCTTGATATGAAAAGAGTGGCAGAAATACTGGATACGCGCCTCATTGAACTTGATCCCACTGTCACTGGTGGAGCCAACGCGGAAACCTTGGTTGGCATTAAATCCGGCTGGCCCGAAGAGCGCATCAAAAAGCATTTGAGCACTGAATTCAGCAAATGGAACAATCGTTTGAATACGCTGCCTGAAGGCAAAGAAAGAGACAATGCTCAACGCATGCTTGATCTAATCGCCGGGGTGAGAAAGAAGTATGTCTGATGAACTGCGAAGAGCGCGGAAGTTTGCCGAGAGCCTGCGCTATACCGGCGATGTGGCGTTAGATTACGGCAACAGAGGTAGTGGAGAATTGACTGCTGTCCGCAGTCACTTCTATCAGAATGGCCTTTGTATATCCAGAGAAGTAACGCCCGCCCTTAGCGAACGGCTCAGGAGCGTTTGCCAACGGTTGCAAATTCCCGACACCGTAGTCGAGGCGTTTGTGTACCCCACACCGGAAATTCAGGCAGCCTGTATTTCTGATGGTTCCAGTGCTTGTGTCATTCGCTTTTCATCGACACTGGTCGAAACCCTGAGCTCCGAAGAGTTTGAATTTGTGGCCGGACATGAACTGGGGCACTTTCTTTTGGGGCACGGAACAAGTAAGGCCAAGCAAGAAAGCCTGGAATACTTTATGCAGTCCAGAGCGCAGGAAATCTCCGCCGACCGGATAGGGCTGATGGCATGCAATTCTCTGGACATTGCCATCCGCGCTATGATGAAGACAATATCAGGGCTGACCAGCCGGCATTTGCGTTTTGATGCCGGAACTTTCATCTCCCAACTCAAGAACCACCCCTCGCATAATGACGCGCATACTTCGCATCCATCCATGCTGGTGCGTTGCCGGGCGTTGCTTTGGTTTTCGACGAGCGATGGTCTGAAGACGGATAAAGATTCACGGGGAAATGTGCACACTGACTTGGACAAACGCATTGAGACCGATCTTCGAAACTATGTAGATGGTCCGGCCAGAAAGAAAATCGAAGAGGCTAAGGAAAACTTGGTTATGTGGCTTTCCGTGCGTCAAATAGCCGAGGACAACAATTTCAGTAAAAGCGAACAAGAGCAGTTTGCGGAATTGTTCGGAAAACAAGCGTTGAAAAGTATGAAGAATTATTTACAGGCTATTCCTGCCGGACAGATTCGGGAAACTATTGATAAACGAGCCGAAAGTGCCCGCCAGGAACTCATTGCCATAATCCCAAACGCCTCTGCGGAAGAAATTGCAAAAATTGAGCGATTGGTGCAGAAGAAATTATTCTGATTGGTCAGGAAGAAATCTATTCATCCGTCAATAAATAACATAACTCTGCCTTTCCAGCAGTTCTATAGACAAATTTTGAACATCGGTTTTGTAGGATGCGGACAAAATTTTTCGTGGCTTCATCATCAAAAGTGAAGTAAGCATACCCGTCCGTTTCCCCCACCATTTGGGCAAGCGTGGTCTTGCCACACTGACGCGGCCCCTGTAGCAGAACCACAGGAGTATCCGCCAACGCCTCCCGCAGGCGTGGCTCAATATGACGTTTATAAATGGGCATATTCATAGCGGCTGATTGTTATTTTAACCCTTGGTCGATTGTTAGTCCAGCCCCTGGCATGGCTCAATACATATGAGACAGGGAGACCCGATCGGTTGGTGCGGGCAAATTATAGCATTGAGCCGGGGTTTTGAAGCGCAGCGCCTGATGCGGTCGTTGGTGGTGGTAGTCTTGCAGGAAGGCTTGCAAGGCCTCGTTGAGCAGGGCTATTTCGCCCGGTAGCGAGCGGTAGAAGTTAAAGAACTCCCGTCGCAACAGGCCATTGAACGATTCCACGTGGCCATTGAGTTTCGGCGAGCGCGGCGGCAAGACGTGCAGCGGGATGTCGCGTTCGGCGCAGGCTTGTTCAAACGCGCCCTTGAATTCCGAGCCGCCATCAACCTGCACTTGTCGCGGTTGGACTTCCGCGCAGACGCGCTCGAGGGCGCGCCGGGCGCTGGCCGAGGTGGCGCCGGAGACCGCCAGGCACCAGGCTTGTCGCGAGACCACATCGATGGCGTTGATCACCAGGCACGAGGTCCCTTCCGGGGAGGTCACGTACATGCTGTCGAACTGCACCAAGTCGCCCGGAGCGGACGGCGCAAACGGGCGCTGCCGTCGCGCCCAAAAGCGTGGTGCCGCGCGGCTTCTGGCGTGGCACCGGCCGGGGCGAATCCGCGCGATCTTGTGCTCTTTGAGCAACTTTGTAATCACCCGCCCGACCGTTGCCGCCGACACCTCCCAGCCATCCCGGCGCAGCACTGCGGCTATCTTGTTCTTGCCCCAGGCATACTCACCGCGCATCGCCCGCACCTGCCGGAACAATGCCGGCGTGCGCTTGCTGCGGCTGCGCACCGTGTGCGGCCGCCGCGAATACGGGGCCAGATTGCCGGGGTTGCCGCCGTAGCGCCGCCGCCAACGATACAAGGTGGCGCGTGAGATGCCCACCGCCACCGCCGCCTGGGTGGCGGTCAGCCCATCGTGCCGCGCCTGGTCAAAGCGTTGCAGGGCATGGTAGCGATGACTGATTTGTGGATCGGATGACAGCGCCTCTTCGCGCTGCTGGAGTTTGATCAGCCAATACGCTTTCTTGGAAAGGCCTGGGCCATATACGGTAAACTGACGCATGGGGGGATCCTCTTGTTTGGTTGCAGGAATGGATCCCCCCTCTTTTACCTCATATTCGTCTCATATGTGATTGAGCCATACCAGCCCTTGGCTGATTGTTATTTTGGGGCGCGTCTAATTGTCAGCCTACGCGGTCAAGGATGGCGGAATAGGGCAGGGTTTTTCAGCCTGGTGCGGGTAAATAGCTTGTTTCATGTCCGACCAATTGCAAGTTTAGGGGGTGGCTGATTGCAAGGTTTGGGGGTGGCTGATTGTTAGGCTGGGGGCTGGCTGATTGTTAGTTTGGGGTGTGGCTGATTGCCAGTTTGCGGTCAAGGATGGCCGGATACCGCAGGGTTGCTGATGGGTGGGTGCCAAAATCAAACAAACGCTCCTTTGGGCATTTTTATCGTTTTTCCGACGCCGGAAAAATGATTGGCAACATTATGTTTCGCCATATGAAATAGTTTCGTAGTCAAAAAGAATAATTTGCTTTTGAGGGAATATCCGTCTGGCTTTCTTATGATCCTTCTTTTTTTCCTTTTCACAACTAGAAATATAGATGGACTTTATTGAACTGTGGTTAATTCTTTCAAAAATATGTTTATCATTCTCTCCAAGAGAACTGCCTAAAATTACTAATGTATCATTTAATTTCGATAATTTTTCTAAAGAACTTTTTAAATAGTCATTCTCTTTAATTTCTTGTTCTTTATCATCACTTTTCCCTGCTAATATGCAAATAATCTCTTTTTCTTCACTATTAATAATTTTTTCTAATCTTTCATATAGCGCTTTATTTTGACTTTGAGTTATTTTTTTAATAACTTGTCTGTCTTGATATATATGAAATGCACCATGCAAAAAGAAAAGGTTTTGGTGTGCTGAAAAGTTATAGATATAGTCTTCCTTAAATAAAGAGAATCCATCATTTATATTTTCTAATAAAGACTGATTTTTGATTTCTCTCCATAAGAGATCTACAGCTCTTTTAATAGTTTTTCCTGGCCATTTTTTTTCCGAAAAATAATTTTTTATATTTGTTGTAAATTCTGCTTTTGTACATGTATCTAAATTTTTAGTAACACTAGTATCTTTTACTGTGATGTTTATTTTTCCTTGTTCATACGCAGCCTTAATTTCATTGTACATACTATCGTTTTGTTGGTTTAAATCTTCTACCTGAAAAAGAGTGGTATTTTGAAAAGCTACTGTTTTTTCACCATTGCTTTTAAATTTCATTAATAATAAATATAAAAAAGCGTCATAATTGAGCGTGAAGTAATTCTTAAAATTTTTCAAGATCAGATAAATGCCCTGATTCTTTTCTTGATAAATATTTTTTATTTGCTTGGTAACAATACTGTTTGCCGCCTTCATGAAATCTAATTTTACCTTATTAGCTACATATTTCTTAAGGAAGTCTCCCATGTTTACACTTTCCAGATTCTTTGTTAACTCAAGAATAAGATGTTCAATGTCATAGTTTTGATTTTTTATTATTTCCTCCATTTCGTTATATCCACTGTACTCTTCCTTCATTTTCTCAAAAATACTTTTATAGTTAGTCTCAATTCCCAATGAATTATTAAAACCATTGCCCAGCAGTAAATGGCATTCTTTGCCATTTATTTCATTAAGCATTTCTTTATAACTTTTTAGTTGTATTTCTTGTGTGTTCATCGTGTTGCCTTATATTGCTCTTATCTTTCCATTCATAACCTTTGGCAACAAGGCGTCTCGTAGAGTTCCAAGTGTGCGGACTTGATGGCTATTTTCAAGGATTTTTTTAAAATTCGGTCTAACACTATTTTCAAAGTTTTCTATAAAATTCTCCTGTGGTAGAGCAAAATGGATACCCTTAAAGGTAGCAGTTGTGATCGTGTCAAATACACTGCCGTGGGAAGCCGCATTCAATTTTTCAACTAGATGGTCTAGTAGCAAATAAGAAAAGAAAAAACATTCTTTATATCTCGGCAACACTCCGTAATTGGATTGGCTAAATGCCATTGGCAATGTTTTATGATTAGACGCAATATCGCCACCGGAAAGCCATGGTATATCACCATCCCAATATTCTGCTACTGTTGTTTTTGGCGTGCCTCCGCCAATAATCTCAATAATATCGAGTAACCCTGTCTCCTGCCACCTTTCATCTTTTATTTTTGAATTTTTGTAGATATTCATGTATGTGATGAAAGGGGTCCCAAAGCCATAGTCTTCTTTTTTTATGGACGTGACTCCGCCCCGAAATTTTCCAATATCTCCTAGCTTGGCTTCTCGCCAGCCGTTTTTTTGAGATGCTCCCTTACTCATTATAAATCTGCTCTTTTGTAAACAACGTTTGTCCCTGTTCATCTATATGGCGTTTCAAAGGCGGATAGTTGATATGTTGATATATGGAAATATCCACCTTGTAAGGTAACAGACTCTCAAAAAAACACGTCACAAACGATCAGCCTTGGCCTTTTCAATATCGCCATAAAGAACCAGGTCAATATCCGAATTATCTTTGTACTTCCCTGTAGCTCTTGAGCCATACAAAGAAACTTTGTCAATGTTGGGAACATTCTGAGAAAGAATATCCACAATCATACCGAGCTGATTTTTGTTTAGGCCGTGATCAAGCATCGTGGATCGTGTCATTTTCAACCGCCAGTACTTCATAGAGTTGTCCAAAGCATTGGAGATACCTTTCAACTATTTGCTCAAGCACAATTTCAAACTCCTTGAAATCGTAGGTGTGACTCATCTTGTTGCGGGAATCCAAAGCCATCATCCACCCCTCGCCATCGTCAATAAGTTTGGCAGCGATGGCCTCTTTTATCACTGCGTTGGGCGTGACCTGACCGAACACAACATTTTTGTGTTCCAGATAGTCCTTTATAGTTTTCCATGCCAGTTCCATACATACTTCAAAGCGTTTTATCGTTCCTTCCTTTCCCAGTTGATCCAGGGATTTTTCATAATATTGGTCGGCGGCTTCTTGCAACAAAAAATAAGATCTTTTGAAGTTGTCAAAGCGGTATTGCCAGCGTAGTTTTTTTGTGGGTTTCATGAGGAATTGTTCGGTGTATTTATGTGATGACGTCAGCGATCAGGCAATCATAAACCACCCACCCCCGCAACCAACCCAGCAAGCGACCGCCGCTGCGCCCCGTCGCCGTCGAAGTTATCCGCCGCCAGCCAAGTTTGGAACGCGCGTTCCAGCGCCGGCCATTCTTTATCAATTATGCCATACCATGCGGTATCCCGGTTGCGGCCTTTGACGACCATCATCTGGCGGAAGATGCCTTCGTAACTGAATCCGAGGCGCAGGGCGGCGTTGCGGGAGCGTTGGTTCAGGGCGTTGCATTTCCATTCGTAGCGGCGGTATCCGAGTTTGAAGGCGTTGCGCATCATCAGGTACATCGCTTCGGTGGCCATCCGGGTGCGTTGCATGGGCGGTGCGTAGTTGATGTGGCCTACTTCAACGGAGCCGGCGTTGGGGTTGATGTTGAGGTAGGCGGCGATGCCCGCCGCTGTGCCGGTGGCGTGGGCGATGATGCTGAAAAACATCGGGTCATCCCCCAGACAGGTGGCGGCGAGCCATTGCCGGTAGGCTTGCAGGGTGTCGAACGGGCCGTAGGGCAGGTAATGCCAGATGCGGTTTTCCCGGTCGAGGCGGTTGACGCGGAACAGGTCGGCGCTGTGTTTTTCTACGCTCAGCGGCTCGACGGTGCAGTATTGGCCGCGCATGGCCCGGCGGCCGGGGGGTGGCGGGGGCGACCAGTTTTCGACGATTTCGCCGAGGGGCGGGGGCGGGTCGCCGGCGTCGCCGGTTGCGATGCCCCCGCCGGCATCGTTCGCGTCATTGCTATTTGTCATGATTGCCAGTATTTTATGCGCTACGGCAGTTCAATAGTAGCGCGCCCGGCGTGCCCTCAACCGGCGCGCATCAACCGATGAACCGATGAAACCATCGCCATGAATATCCACGAATACCAGGCCAAGGCGTTGCTGGCCGGGTTCGGCGTTGCCGTGCCCAACGGCAAGGCGGCGTTCACGGTGGACGAGGCGACCGCCGCCGCCGAACAGCTGGGCGGCCCGGTGTGGGTGGTCAAGGCGCAGATTCACGCCGGCGGACGGGGCAAGGGCGGCGGGGTCAAGGTGGTGGACTCGCTGGCAAAAGTAACCGAAGCCGCCGGTAACATACTCGGCATGCAGCTGATCACCCATCAGACCGGGCCGGCGGGCAAAGAGGTCAAGCGAATCTATATTGAGGAAGGCTGCGACATTGAGCGCGAGTTGTACCTGGGTATGTTGATTGACCGGGCCAACAGCCGCGTTACGGTGATCGCCTCCACCGAAGGGGGAATGGAAATCGAGCAGGTGGCCGCCGAGACCCCGGAAAAAATCATCAAGGTTGCGGTTGACCCGGCCATCGGCCTGCAACCGTTTCACGCGCGCAAACTGGCGTTCGGGCTTGGGCTGAGCGGCGCTCAGGTGCGCTCGGCGGTGGCGTTTTTGGGCGCCATGTACAAGGCGTTCACCGAACTTGATGCCAGCCTCGTGGAAATCAACCCGCTGGTGGTGACCCAAGGCGGCGCGTTGCTGGCCCTCGATGCCAAGATGAACTTCGACGGCAACGGATTGTTCCGCCAGCCGCAGGTCGCCGAATTGCGCGACCGAGACGAAGAGGATCCGGCGGAAGTGGAAGCCGACGAACAGGGCTTGAACTACATCAAACTCGACGGCTCCATCGGCTGCATGGTCAACGGCGCCGGCCTCGCCATGGCGACCATGGACATCATCAAGTTATACGGCAGTTCGCCCGCCAACTTTCTCGACGTCGGCGGCGGCGCCACCGCCGAACGCGTGACCGCGGCCTTCAAGATCATCCTCTCCGACCCCAGCGTCAAAGGAATCCTGGTCAACATCTTCGGCGGCATCATGCGCTGCGACGTCATCGCCGAAGGCATCGTCGCGGCGGCACGGGAGGTGCGACTCGGCGTGCCGCTGGTGGTGCGGCTGGAAGGCACCAACGTGGACCAGGGCAAAGCCATACTCGCGGACTCCGGGTTGCCGGTGCTGTCCGCGGAAAACCTCGCCGACGCCGCGAAAAAAGCCGTCCATGCGGTCGGTGCCGTGAATGACGCCAACGCCGCCAACGCCGCCAACGCCGCCCAATCATCAGGGGCCAACTGATGTCCGTACTCGTTGACAAAAACACGCGGCTCATCTGCCAGGGTTTCACCGGCTCCACCGCCACCTTCCACAGCGAACAGGCCCTCGCCTACGGCACCAACCTGGTCGGCGGAGTAACCCCCGGCAAGGGCGGCATGACCCACCTCGGCCTGCCGGTGTTCGACACCGTCGCCGATGCGCTCGCGCAAACCGGCGCCACCGCATCGGTCATCTATGTCCCGCCGCCCTTCGCCGCCGACGCGATCCTTGAAGCCATTGACGCCGAAATCCCGCTGGTGGTGTGCATCACCGAAGGCGTGCCGGTGATGGACATGGTCGCCGTCAAGCGCGTGCTGGAAGGCTCAAACACCCGCCTGGTCGGCCCCAACTGCCCCGGCGTCATCACCCCCGGCGAATGTAAAATCGGCATCATGCCCGGCCACATCCACCAAAAAGGCGCCGCCGGCATCGTCTCGCGCTCCGGCACCCTGACCTACGAAGCGGTCGCGCAAACCACCTTTGAGGGCATCGGCCAAAGCACCTGCATCGGCATCGGCGGCGACCCGGTCAACGGCACCAACTTCATAGACTGCCTGGAAATGTTCCTCGCCGACGAGCAAACCGAATCCATCATCATGATCGGCGAAATCGGCGGCACCGCCGAAGAAGAAGCCGCCGAGTTCATCCTCCGCAGCAAAACCAAAAAACCCGTCTGCGGCTTCATCGCCGGCCTCACCGCCCCCCCCGGCCGCCGCATGGGCCACGCCGGCGCCATCATAGCCGGCGGCAAAGGCGGCGCCGGGGACAAGATAGAAGCCTTCAAACAAGCGGGGATAGCGGTGGCGGAGTCGCCGGCTGGGTTGGGGAGTACTTTGAGAAAAGTGATTACTTAAAAGCGGAGCGGAAAATTATGAACTATCAAGATTACATTGAAATCACGCCGGGTAAGCGCAGCGGCAAGCCCTGTATCAAGGGCACTCGCATTACGGTGTATGATGTGTTGGGCTGGCTGGCAGAAGATATGAGTAAAGATGAAATCCTCAAAGATTTCCCGGAGTTGAACAGCAATCAGATTCAAGCGTGTCTGTCTTACGCGGCACAGCGGGAGCATCATCTTGTGGCTGTTTCCGCGGCATGAAGTTGTTGCTCGATCAGAACCTTTCACATTAACCGCCAGAATTACTTATGTACGCTAACACCACAAAACCAAGAGAGTAGCAAAAATGAACGATGAAAAAGAAAATGGGACTGACAATGATGATTTTGATTTGTCCGGGCAACGGAAAATCCATACATCTATAGGAGATCCTGAAATAAAAGGACTACATGACAAATGCAAAAAAGGGAGATTAGACATCCAGCCGGATTTCCAGCGTCAATTTGTATGGGATGCCCAGAAATCCAGCCAACTGATGGAGTCTGCTTTATTGGGCATTCCTTTGCCTGTTGTTTATTTGTCAGAAGAATCTGATGGTAAGGTTTCCGTGATTGACGGGCAGCAGAGGCTGACAGCCTTCTTTTCATTTATTGATGGAAAATTTCCAGACGGCAAAGATTTTAAGTTGTCGAGGCTGAAAATTTTTACGAAATATAATAAGAAAAGATTCTCGGATTTGCCTGAGGAAGATCAAGAAAAAATTTCCGAATGCAAGATAAGAACCATCACGTTCAGTCAAGATTCCAATGAAGATTTGAAGTTTGAGATATTTGAGCGTCTTAATTCTGGTTCGGTAAAATTGAATGATCAGGAATTAAGAAACTGCATATATCGAGGGCCTTATAACGATTTATTGCGTGATTTATCCGAAGACAAAGAATATATGAAAATCATGGGGTATTCTAAGCCACATAAAAGAATGCTTGATATTGAATATGTTCTCAGGTTTGCATCTTTCTATCATCAGACCTTTCTGAAGTATAGTTCGCCCATGAAAAAATTCATGAACAAGGAGATGGAGCAACGACAACATATATCTGATGTAGATGCTGATAAATTAAAAACTGTATTCAAAAATTCTGTCTACTTGATTCACTCTTTGCTTGGAGAGAATGCTTTTAAAAGGTTTATACGAGGTGACGAAGTGAATTTAGCAGGCCGTTGGGAAACCAAGAAATTCAATGCGTCTCTTTTTGATATTTTAATGTGGTCTTTTGCTGATAAGGATAAAAATTTAGTTATGAGTAACTTGGATTCAATCAGAGAAGAACTGATATACCTAATGACTTCAAATGAAAATTTTATTGATAGTATCCTCTTGGCCACAAGTAGCACGAAAAGAGTACATCTACGCTTTGAGATATGGAAGAGATCGCTGGACCAAATTTTGGATAATCAAACCAAACAACTGCGATGTTTTTCACGCGAAATAAAGCAAGAATTTTACGACATAAATCCAACATGCCAAATATGCAATAATCATATCATCCACATTGACGATGCAGCAATGGATCATGACGAACAGTATTGGAAAGGCGGGAAGACAATCCCTGAAAATGCCCGACTTGTTCATAGATATTGTAATAATGCACGGCCAAGAAAAGATGAGCAAAAAAATATACTTAATTAAAAATCTTTCTATGATCGAAGAAAAATAGATGACCACCACAACCACCAACCCCACCAAACGCCGCCACCCCGGCAGCAGCCGCAAGAAATCCCGCGCTGTGCCCAAAGGCCGGCAGGTTGATCCGTGTGCGCTTACGCGGGTGCGGGCGTTGTTGGGGGATGCGCCGGTGCGGCGGGACATGTTGATTGAATACCTGCACCTGATTCAGGATCACTACCATTGTTTGTCGAGCGCCCATCTCGCCGCTCTTGCCGATGTGATGAAGCTTTCCATGACCGAGGTGTACGAGGTGGCGTCGTTCTACGCGCATTTTGACATCGTCAAGGAGGGCGAGGCCGAGCCGCCGGCGCGGACGATTCGGGTTTGCGACAGCATCGCCTGCCAACTGGCCGGCGCCGAGCAGTTGATTGCGGAACTGCAAGCCGCCAACCCGGACGGTGTGCGAATCCTGCGCGCGCCCTGCATGGGACGGTGCGACACCGCGCCGGTTGCCGAGGTCGGTCATTTTCATGCCACGCATGCGAGCGCAAAAGGTTTGCTGGAAACGGTATCCGATGGTGACGGTCAAACCCGCGCGCTGATCCCGGACTACACCGATTTGGAAAAGTACCAACAAGCCGGCGGCTATCAACTGCTGGCCGACTGCCTCGCCGGCAAGCATCGCGTTGAGGAAATTATTTCCACGCTGGATGATTCGGCCCTGCGCGGATTGGGGGGCGCGGGTTTTCCCGCCGGCCGCAAGTGGAACATCGTTCGCGGGTATCCCGGCCCGCGCCTGATGGCGGTGAACGCCGACGAAGGCGAACCCGGCACCTTCAAGGACCGCTTCTACCTGGAATCCGACCCGCACCGGTTCATCGAAGGAATGTTGATCGCCGCCTGGGCGGTGGCCACGGAAAAATGCTACCTCTACGTCCGCGACGAGTATCCGGCGGTGCGCGAAATCCTGAAATCGGAACTCGCCAAAGTGCGCGCCGCGGGTCTCGCCGAACATACCGAACTCATCATCCGCCGTGGCGCGGGCGCCTACATCTGCGGCGAAGAATCCGCGATGATCGAATCCATCGAAGGCAAGCGCGGCCTGCCCCGCAACCGCCCGCCCTACGTCGCCGAAGTCGGGCTGTTCGGCAGGCCGACGCTGGAACACAACGTGGAAACCTTGTACTGGGTGCGCGACATCGTCGAGAAAGGCGCGCAGTGGTTCGCCGGTGCCGGGCGGCGCGACCGCAAGGGATGGCGCAGTTATTCGGTTTCCGGGCGGGTCAAAAATCCCGGCGTCAAACTCGCCCCCGCCGGCATCAGCGCCCTTGAGTTGATCGAAGAATACTGCGGCGGCATGCTCGACGGCCACACCCTCAAGGGCTACCTGCCCGGCGGCGCATCGGGCGGAATCCTGCCCGCGTCAAAAGCAGACGCACCCCTCGACTTTGATACGCTGCAAGAGTTCGGCTGCTTCATCGGCTCCGCCGCCATCGTCATTTTCAGCCGGCACGACAACATGAAAGACGTGGCGCTCAACCTCATGCGTTTTTTCGAAGACGAAAGCTGCGGGCAATGCACGCCGTGCCGGGTCGGCACCGAAAAAGCGGTTGCGTTAATGACCAAACCGAAGTGGGACACCGCCCTGCTCGCGCAGTTGAGCGCAGTGATGGCCGACGCCTCCATCTGCGGCCTCGGCCAGGCCGCCGGTAATCCGATTAACTGCGTGATTAAGTATTTTCCGGAGGATTTGTAATTGCGAAAATTACCCACACAGATTGTCGGTAACATCGGGCTTTTTCATGTTTGCCGCGAACTTTCAAGAAGGGGGTTTAATGTTGTTCCGACTTCTCGGAACACAAAATCTGTTGATGTGATTGTTGGAACGGAAGATTTTTCCCGTCACAAAACGGTCCAGGTCAAGACCACCACAACCAACCTTGGGACGCGAGTTGGCCCCGCTAAAGCAAGCCGGGAAGAAGCCATACAGCAAGCGAAACTAGCCGATTTTTGGGTATTTGTGCGTCTTGATAAAGAAGATAAGTATGCGGTGTTAGGCGTCTATGTTTGCAAAGGCGGCGACAAAACTTTGCTTGTTCAGGGTCACGATTATTGGTGGTATGAACCCTGGTATCCAACGAAAAATGTTAAAGTACGGGATAAGTGGGAGCGTCAAAAAAATGATCTCGGCTGGCAGATAATCGAAAACGAACTGAACAAAGACTGAAAATGACCGAAACGAAAACAATAACGTTCACCCTCAACGGCAAACCCGCCCAAGCCCGCAACGGCGAAACCATCTGGCAGGTGGCGAAGCGTGAAGGGGTTGAGATTCCGCATTTGTGTTATGCCCCGGAACCGGATTACCGGCCGGACGGGAACTGCCGGGTGTGCATGGTGGAAATCGAGGGCGAGCGGGTGCTGGCGGCGGCGTGTTTGCGAAAGCCCGCCGAGGGGATGGTGGTCAATAGTGCAAGCGGGCGCGCGAAAAAATCCCGGAGTATGGTGATGGAGTTGCTGCTGGCCGATCAGCCGCCCCGGCAGGTCGCCCACGAGCGCGACTCGAAGTTGTGGCGGTGGGCGGACAAGATGTCGGCTGATAATAACGGCAGCGGCGGCGAGGCGCTGGTCGCCGACCGTTTTGAAGCGCGCCCGGCGTCTGCGGTGCCAATCGCTGACACCAGCCACCCGGCCATGCACGTTGCCCTGGACGCTTGCATTCAGTGCAACTTGTGCGTGCGCGCCTGCCGGGAGGTTCAGGTCAACGACGTGATCGGCATGGCATTGCGCGGCCACCGCGCGAAAATTGTTTTTGACATGGACGATCCAATGGGCGCCAGCACTTGCGTCGCCTGCGGCGAATGTGTTCAGGCGTGCCCCACCGGCGCGCTCATGGAAGCCAGCCTGGTGGATGAAAAAGGCGTGGGCAGGTTTGATTCGCTGGCGGAGTCGGCGGAGCAAACCCACAGCGTCTGCCCGTACTGCGGGGTTGGCTGCCAGGTTACCTACCAGGTCGCCGATGATGAAATCATCGCGGTTCAGGGGCGGGAAGGCCCGGCCAACCGCAACCGCCTGTGCGTCAAGGGCCGCTTCGGATACGACTACATCAAGCATCCCCACCGCCTGACCAAACCATTGATCCGCCGAGACGATGCCGCCAAGCGCGGCGATCTCGACCTCGACCCGGCCAACCCCTTCACCCATTTCCGCGAAGCCGACTGGGATGAGGCGCTGAACTTCGCCGCCGCCGGCCTCCGCAAAATCCGCGATGCCGAAGATGTGGGCGCGGGCGGCGTGGGCGGCGGCGGTGCGCTGGCCGGTTTCGGTTCGGCGAAATGCTCCAACGAGGAAGCCTACCTGTTCCAGAAACTGGTGCGCGCCGGATTCGGCACCAACAACGTGGACCACTGCACCCGGTTGTGCCACGCCTCATCGGTGGCGGCGTTGCTTGAGGGCGTCGGCTCCGGGGCGGTTTCGGCACCCTTCAACGCGGTGGAGGATTCCGACGTGGTGGTGGTGATCGGCGCCAACCCGGTGGGCAATCATCCGGTGGCGGCGACCTTTTTCAAGCAGGCCGCGAAGTCGGCGGCCTTGATCGTGATGGACCCGAGGGGCACCGGTTTGAACCGCCACGCCACCCACACGCTGCAGTTCAAACCGGGAACCGACGTCGCCATGCTGAACGCGCTGCTGCATGTAATCATCGAAGAGGAGTTGTACGACCGCGCCTACGTGCAAGCCCATACCGAAGGCTTTGACGAACTCAAAAAACACCTCGTCCCGTTCACCCCGGAACAGATGCAAGCGGTGTGCGGCATTGACGCCGGCACCCTGCGCACCGTGGCGCGCACCTACGCCAACGCCAAAGCGGCGATCATTTTCTGGGGGATGGGCATCTCCCAGCATATCCACGGCACCGACAACGCGCGCTGCCTGATCGCGCTTGCGCTGATTACCGGCCAGGTGGGCCGCCCCGGCACCGGGCTGCATCCGCTGCGCGGCCAGAACAACGTGCAGGGCGCTTCCGACGCCGGCCTTATCCCGATGATGCTGCCGGACTACAACCTGGTGGACGACGACGCTATTCGCGCGCGTTTTGAAGACGCCTGGGGAACCCGCCTGGACCCCAGGCGCGGGCTTACCGTGGTGGAGATCATGGACGCCATCCACCGCAACGAGATTCGCGGTATGTACATCATGGGCGAGAACCCGGCGATGTCGGACCCGGACGCGCAGCACGCCCGCGAAGCGCTGGCCGGGCTGGAACATCTCGTGGTGCAGGATCTTTTCCTGACCGAAACCGCGTTTTACGCCGACGTGGTTCTGCCGGCCTCGGCGTGGCCGGAAAAAGACGGCACGGTCACCAACACCAACCGCCAGGTGCAGATGGGGCGCGCCGCCCTCACCCCCCCCGGTGATGCGCGGCAGGACTGGTGGATTACCCAGGAGATCGCCCGCCGCGTTGGCCTCAAATGGAACTACGCCGGGCCCGCGGATATTTTCGCCGAGATGGCATCGCTGATGCCGTCCCTGAACCACATCACCTGGCAGCGCGTGGCCGCGGAAAGCGCGGTCACCTATCCCTGCGAAGGCCCCGATCAAGCGGGCACCGAAATCGTGTTCAACGACGGCTTCCCCACCGCCAACAAGCGTGGCCGGCTGGTGCCGGCGGCGATTGTCGCGCCGGACGAGTTGCCGGATGACGACTACCCGCTGGTGTTGAGCACCGGCCGCCAGCTGGAACACTGGCACACCGGCGCCATGACCCGGCGCGCCGGCGTGCTCGACGAAATCGAACCCGAAGCGGTGGCCACGATGTCGGTCCGGGCGCTGAGCGAACTCAGTATCACCCCCGGCGAGCGCATCAAGGTCAGCACCCGGCGCGGGGTCATTGAGTTGAAGGCGCGCGCCGACAACGCGGTGCCCCACGGCATGATTTTTATTCCGTTTTGTTACGCCGAAGCCGCCGCCAACACGCTCACCAACCCGGCGCTGGACCCGGTCGGCAAAATCCCCGAGTTCAAGTTCTGCGCCGCGCGGGTGGAAAGGGTGCCTGATTGATGAGGGGCGGCCTGATTTCCCCGGCCCGGAGGCCCGGACGAACATGAAAGCGATCCTGCTGAAAGATTTCGGCGGCCCGGAAATGATGGTCTTCGGAGACGCCGAACGCCCGTCCCCCGGCGCCGGGCAAATTCTCATCAAGGTGGCGGCGACCTCGGTGAACCGCCCCGACGTGATGCAACGCCAGGGAAACTACGCGCCCCCCAAAGGCGAGTCGGAAATCCTCGGGCTGGAAGCGGCGGGCACGGTGGAGGCCGTCGGCGACGGCGTAACCCAATGGCAAACCGGCGACCGCGTCCTCGCGCTGCTCGGCGGCGGCGGATACGCCGAGTACGCCCTCGCCCACGCCGACCACGCCATGCCCGTACCGGAGCGCATGGACTTCCAGCAAGCCGCGTGCGTCTGCGAAACCTACCTGACCGCGTACTTGAACGTCTTCATGATCGCCGGGCTGGAAAACAACCAGTCGGTGTTGCTGCACGGCGGCGGCGGCGGCGTCAACACCGCCGCCATCCAGTTGTGCGGGCAACTGACCCCGCAGTGCGCCGTCATCGTTACCGCCTCCGCCGGCAAGGTGGAACGGGTCAGGCAACTCGGTGCCGATGAAGTAATCAACTACCAAAGCGAATCATTCGCGCCCAGGGTCAGGGAAATTACCGGCAAGCGCGGCGCTGACGTAATCCTCGACCACATCGGCGCCCCCTACCTGGAACCAAACCTGCAATGCCTCGCGGTGGGCGGCACGCTGATGCTGATCGGCGTGCAGGGCGGAGCCGCCGCCGCCGGGTTCAACCTCGCGCTACTCATGGTCAAGCGCCAAAGAATCATCGGCTCGGTGCTGCGCTCCCGGCCGCGCGCCGAAAAAGCCGCCATCATCGCCCGCTTCGCCGACACGGTGCTGCCGCTGATGGCCGACGGCGCCATCACGCCGCTGATCTCCGAAGTGTATCCCCTGGAAAAAGCCGCCGATGCGCACCGCGCCATGGAAGCTTCCAGTCATTTCGGCAAAATCGTTTTGGCGGTGTGAGCGGCTGAGTCGCTGAGCCGTTGCAAATGTTTCCAACAACCCCGTGAACACCCTGGTATTCGACATTGAAACCGTCCCGGACGTCGCCACCGGTGCCCGCCTGTACGATCTCGATGGTTTGTCCGATGAAGATATTGCGCGGGCGATGTTCACCCGGCGAACTCAAAAAACCGGCGGCTCGGATTTTTTGCCGCTGCACCTGCATCGCATCGTGGCCATATCGGCGGTGCTGCGAAGCGGCGATTCGGTTCGGGTGTGGTCCCTGGGCGGCGAAGACGCAACCGAGGGCGAATTGATCACCCGCTTCTACGACGGCCTCGACCGCTACACCCCGACCCTGGTCAGTTGGAACGGCGGCGGCTTCGACCTGCCGGTGCTGCACTACCGCTCGCTGCTCAACGGCGTGACCGCGAGGCGCTACTGGGAAAGCGGCGACGACGACCGCGCGTTTCGCTACAACAACTACTTGAACCGCTTTCACTGGCGTCACGTTGACCTGATGGACGTGCTCGCCGGCTTCACCCCGCGGGCCTCGGCGCCCCTCAACGAAATCGCCGTGATGCTCGGCTTTCCCGGCAAACTGGGGATGAGCGGGGCGGACGTGTGGGATACTTTTCTGGGCGGCGGGATTCGCCGGATTCGCGCCTACTGCGAAACAGACGCGCTCAACACTTTTCTGGTGTACCTCAAGTGGGAAGTGGTGCGGGGCAACCTGAGCACCGAGTTGTTTGAAAGCGAATGTGCGTTGCTAAAAGCGTGGCTTGAGCAGTCCGGGCAGGAACATTTTCGCGAATTTCTAGACGCATGGGCGCAGGCGCAGGCAAAAGAGCCGCTCTCCGAATAAAAAAAATTTCTCAAACACAAAAAATTTTTTTTTCCATGACGCCGATTGAGGGCAGGGTGGGCGACCTCACCCGCGATGGCGGCGTGGTCAAAACCGGCGACCGGGTCTACATCGTTGACGGCGCTTTGCCGGGGGAGTGGGTGGCGTTCGAACCGCGCAACAAGCGCCGGGGGAAATTCCGGGGCGTCCTCAAGCGGATTATCGAGCCGTCCGCGGAGCGGGTCGAACCGCGCTGCAACTATTTCGGCGTGTGCGGCGGCTGCGCCCAGCAGCATATCGCCCCGGCCGCGCAACTCGCCTTCAAGGAAAAGGTTTTGTTCGACTACCTCAGCCGGGACGCCAACGCGCAGCCCCAACAAAAACTCAAACCGCTCCACGCATCCCCCTGGCACTACCGCCGCAAAGCGCGCCCCGGCATCCGCCACGTGCCAAAAAAGGGCGGCATCCTGGTGGGGTTTCGGGAGCGTAACAGCAACTACATCACTTCCCTGATGAACTGCCACACGCTGGACGCGCGACTGTCCGCGCTGCTACCCGGCCTGCACGAACTCCTGGAGCAGATCAGCCGCCCCACCGCCATCCCGCAGATCGAAATGGCCGCGGCGGACAACGCGCCGGCGCTGGTGCTGCGGCACTTGCAGCCGCTGAGCGGCGCCGACCTTGCCCTGCTGAGGCGTTTTGCGCAGGAGCGGGCGCTGCAACTTTTTCTGCAGCCCGGCGGCTTGGACACGGTGAAACCGCTGTGGCCCGAATCCCCGGAATCGTTGTACTACCGCCTCGACGACTACGACCTGACGCTGCGTTTCGCGCCGACGGATTTCATTCAGGTCAACGGCGAAGTCAACGCCTTGCTGGTCAAACTGACGATGGAGTTGTTGAACCCCGTGCCCGGCGACTTCGTTCTCGACCTGTTCTGCGGCCTCGGCAATTTCACCCTGCCCATCGCCCGCAGCGGCGCGCGCGTGCTCGGCATCGAAGGCGACCCCGCTTTGACCCGCCGGGGCGCCGAAAACGCCGCGCTCAACGACCTTGCGAACGCCGAATTTCAATGCGCGGACCTGCACCGCGAAAACATCGCCGCGCCCGTCGGAGAAAAGTTTGACAAGGTCCTGCTCGACCCGCCCAGATCAGGCGCCGCCGAAGTGGTAACACAACTAATCCCCGCCATCCGCCCACGGGTCATCGTCTACGTATCGTGCAACCCCGCCACCCTCGCCCGGGACGCCAACATCCTGCTCCACGCCCACGGCTACCAAATGACCCACGCCGGCGTGATAGATATGTTCCCGCACACCGCCCAGGTAGAATCCGTGGCGCGTTTCGAAACACAGGAACCGGCACGGGGCGGCGGGTGCGCGTGACGCGCATTTGCGGGGGGAGACCCCCCGCATGCCCCCCTTGCGGCGCGGGAAAACATCCTGTTTTCAGCGCCGCCGTGCGCGTCCTGCGCACGCCGAAGTCAGCGGCTATCGCCGCCGGTTGGACGGCCGCAGAGGTGTAAAGACAGGCAAGGGGAACGATGGGGCTTGGTCGCTTTTTTTGCGTTTCCTTTGCCTTGCCTTACGCCTCTGCCGTCATACCCGAACGATAGAAAAATAGGGAGCGCCAGCGACTATATTTTTCATCGTATCGGGAACCCGCTTTTTTGGTTCGGCGATAGCCGGACTGTCGCGCACAGGGATGTGCGCAGCGGCGCTGAAAACAGGATGTTTTCCCGCGCCGCAAAGGGGGGCGTGGGGGGTCTCCCCCCCACAATGCGCGTCACGCGCATACGCAACCCGCGTACCGCGCGCCGCACAGGGGGGCGTGGGGGGTCTCCCCCCACATGCGCGTCACGCGCATACGCAACCCGCGCACCGCGCGCCGCACAGGGGGGCGCGGGGGGGCTCCCCCCCCACATGCGCGTCACGCGCAACCCGCCCCGCGCCCTCGCGTCGCGCCTCGCCGTCAATCCGCCTGGATTTCCCCCTTTCCCCCTTCCCCCGGAATTTCTGTTACAATTCGCCCCGGCGTTGCCTGCGGTGTTGGTGATGCCCGCCGGATTCCTTAGAACCTAATCCACATTCCAGGGAACCATAGTTGGGTCGTGGGCGTGTATTACCACGCTATCGTGGTCAATCCCGAAGCGGCTCCCGGTGCCCACTTGAATCTTCCTGGTTCAAGGGTAATGCGGGCACACGGCGCAGGCGGGCAGCGTCTGTTTGATTACTTTTATGTCGTGTTTGGTGTATTGGTTGATGAATCAGGTTGGCGGAAAATCCGTGCTGAGAAAACGCCTGCGGCGGCGGCGCAACGCGCTCGAGCGGGGTGCTCAGGCGCGCGCCGCCGTGGATTTGGCGGCGCGGCTGCAAGCGTTGCCGGCGTTTCGGCGCAGCGAGCGCATCGCCTTGTATGTGGCCAACGACGGCGAGATTGACCCCGCCGGGGTCGTGGCGTGGAGCCTTGAACACGGCAAGCGGTGCTACGCGCCGGTAATCGTGGGTGGCGAACCAAATCGGAACCGGAACCGGAACCGGCTGCGCTTTGCCGAGATTACGGCGCGCACGGTTTTTCAGAGCAACCGGTTTGGCATCGCCGAGCCCGCGGTGGCCGCCGCGCAACTGATTGACGCCCGCGAACTGGATTTGGTGCTGTTGCCGCTGGTGGGATTCGACGGTTGCGGCAACCGTATCGGCATGGGCGGGGGGTTTTATGACGCGACCTTCGCGTTCAAGAAAACCAGCCCGCGGAGTTTGCCGAAACTGGTCGGGCTGGCATTTGAAATTCAGCGGGTCGAGAACATCGCCGCCGACAACTGGGATATTCCGATATCCGCGGTGGTCACGGAGCGGCGTATTTACCAGTGTACCGATGATGAAGCGCAACGCGGAGGAGGCCAATAAGGTACGATGCAATACTGGCTGATGAAAAGCGAGCCAAACGAGTTTTCCATTGACGACCTGGCGCGGGTCGGGGTCGAGCCCTGGGACGGCGTGCGCAATTATCAGGCGCGCAATTTCATGCGCGATCAAATGAAGGCCGGCGAGCGGGCGTTTTTTTATCATTCCAGTTGCAAGACGCCGGCGATTGTCGGCGTTATGGAAATCAAAGGCCCCGCCTATCCCGACCCCACCGCCTTTGACCCCGAAGATTCGCACTATGATCCGAAGAGCGACGCCGCCAATCCAACCTGGATGCTGGTGGACGTCAAGTTTCTCGACAAATTCACAACCCCGCTCACCCTGGAACGACTGAAACGGGAGCCGGCGCTGGCCGATATGCGATTGCTCAAGCGCGGCAACCGGCTGTCGGTGTTTCCGGTTGAGCGCAAACACTGGGATTACATTATGGAGATGACCGCACCATGAAAATTAACTGCACGAAAATCAACTACGCAAAAATCAACTACGCAAGACTTGTCGTTATGATGATGTTTTCAGTCGCGGTGGGAACACTCGCCCCGCCGCTCCACAGCCAAACCAACGGGGGCCAAACCATGCTCAGGATGTCCACCACGCTGGGTGAGATCGAAATCGAACTCGACCCGAAAGCGGCGCCGATCAGCGTCCGCAACTTCATTGAATACGTCGAGTCGGGGTACTTCGACAACCTGATTTTCCACCGCGTAATCCCCGGTTTTATGATCCAGGGCGGCGGTTTCACCAGCGATATGGAGCAGCGTCCGCCCCGCGCCGCCATTGAAAACGAAGCCGATAACGGCTTGAAAAACCGCGCCGGAACGCTGGCCATGGCGCGCACATCCAACCCGAATTCGGCCACCTCGCAGTTTTTCATCAACCTCGTGGACAACGCCTTTCTCGACCATACCGCCAAAACCGCCCAGGGCTGGGGCTACGCGGTGCTCGGCAAGGTGGTGAGCGGTATGGATGTGGTGGAAAAAATTGGCGCGGTGCCGACCGGGCAAGTGGGGGCGTTCGGCGATGTGCCGACAACGCCCGTGGTGATTACCAAGGCCGAGATGCTGGCGCAGTAGGCCGGCAAGGCCCCGCACAATGCTCCGCGCGGCGCTTTATTTTTTCCCGGCGAGGGGGTACACTTGCCGTCCGTGCCGGCACCGGGGCGAAGATCGCACAAAGATCGCCAACCTCCGGGGCCGGCTTATTATGTTTGTTCATAACCATTACCAACGATCACTGATGAGGAAAAAAATGAAGATTCACAAGATTGCCAAGACTACTGTGCTTGGTTTGGCTCTGCTGCTCAGCACCAACGTCGCCGTGGCGAAATGTGGTGACGTCCAGCTCGCATCCATGAACTGGGCTTCGGCTGAGTTTATGGCCAGCGTTGACAAGCTCGTTCTCGAAGCCGGTTACGGCTGCAACGTCGAAGTGGTTCCCGGCGCGACCGAGACGACTTTCGCTTCAATGAACGACAAAGGCTCGCCGGATATTGCCCCCGAGTTGTGGGCGAATGCTTTTATTGACGCCCTCGACAAGGCGATAGCCGAAGGCCGCCTGATCACCGCCAACCCCGCGCCGGTCGCCGGGCTGGGCGAAGGCTGGTGGATTACGCCGGCCACCGCCAAAAGGCACCCGGACCTGAAAAACGTCCTTGACGTACTGGAACGCCCGGACCTGTTCCCGGATGCCGAAGATCCTTCCAAAGGCGCGTTCATTACCTGCCCCGCCGGTTGGGGCTGCCAGTTGGCCAACGCCAATCTTTTCCGCGCTTTTGAGATGGAAAAGAAAGGCTGGAAACTGGTTGACCCCGGTTCCGCCGCCGGCCTTGACGGCTCAATGACCAAGGCCGTTGAACGCGATCAGAACTGGTTTGGTTATTACTGGACGCCGACCGCCATGATCGGCAAGCACAAGATGATCAAACTTGATTACGGCGTGCCGTTCGGCGGCAAAGAAAACTGGGACGGCTGCATCGCGCTGGCCGAGCAGGAATGTGCCGACCCAAAGCCGTCCTCGTGGACGGTGTCCCAGGTGTATTCGGTGGTTACCGATGACTTCAAGAAAAAGGCCGGCAACGACGTCCTTGACTATCTGGGAAAACGCACCTACCCCGGCGAGGTTATGAACAGCATACTGGTTTATATGGGCGAAAACCAGGCCGGCGGCGATGACGCGGCGGTGGAATTTTTCACCAAGCACGAAAACGTCTGGTCAACGTGGGTCAGCAAAGACACCGCCAAAAAAATCAAGGCCAGTTTGTAATCTCCGTAATGACGCTGTCGTAAGTCATTTTTCATTGCGCGCTCGAATCGCCCGCGAGCGGTTCGGGCGCGCCGTTTGTATCCGGCGGTATCCGGCGGATGGTTACCATAACCGTTTAGTTTTTAACCGGCATTTTCATCAACGGGCCTGAACATGAATTTTTTAACCGAATTCCCCGCCATGGGGAAACAGAACCTGCGCGACCTCAAAAAGAGCATTGATTCCGGTTTTCGCGATTTCTCGCGTGAATTCGGCGAGGCGCTGGAAAATTTTTTCGGGCCGCTGCTGAAATTTCTGGTGTGGCTGGAAAAACTACTGATTGCCGCGCCGTGGCCGGTCATTATTTTGATCGTGGCGGTTCTTGCGTGGTTCGGCTCGCGCAACCTCAAAATCGTTATCGGTAGCGTGCTGTCGTTTGTCGCCATCGGCTACTTCGGCATGTGGAAGGACACCATGTCCACCCTCGCGATTATTTCGGTCGCCACCATCGTCTGTATTTCAATGGGCATTCCCCTGGGCATATTGATGGCGCGCTCCGACCGCGCCCAGGCGTTGGTCACGCCGGTGCTGGATGTCATGCAGACCATCCCGGCGTTCGTCTATCTGATACCGGTGGTCATGCTGCTCGGCATCGGCAAGGTGCCGGGCCTCATCGCGGTTTGCATCTACGCCATGCCGCCGATTGTGCGCCTGACCAATCTCGGCATCCGGCTGGTGGAAAAAGAAGCGCTGGAAGCCGCCGACGCCTTCGGCGCGAACTACAAACAAAGATTGTTCGGGGTTCAGATCCCGCTGGCGCTGCCCAACATTTTCGCCGGCGTCAACCAGACCATCATGATGGCGCTGTCGATGGTGGTGATCGCGTCCATGATCGGGGTCGCCGGGCTCGGCGTTCCGGTGCTGCGCTCGATTTCCAACCAGTACCTGGCCCTCGGCCTGATGAACGGCCTCGCCATCGTTGCGCTGGCCATCATCTTTGACCGCGTCTCCCAAGAGTACGGCGCGCGCCTGCAAAAACACCGCCAGGGCCTGCACCATGACTGATGCCAAAATAAAAATACAAAGCCTCTACAAAATTTTCGGCACCCGCCCGCAGTCGGCCCTCGCCCACGTCCGCGATGGCATATCCAAGCAGGACCTGCTGGAGAAGCACCACCACGTCCTCGGCCTCAAGGACATCAACATAGACATTCCGGCGCGCGGCATCTCGGTCATCATGGGGCTTTCCGGTTCCGGCAAATCCACCCTGATTCGCCACATCAACCGCCTGATCGAACCCACCTCCGGCAAGATCGTGGTGGACGGCCAGGACGTGCTCGCCATGTCCAAGGATGAGTTGATCGAGTTCCGGCGTCATCAGGCGTCCATGGTGTTCCAGAAGTTCGGGTTGCACGTCCACCGCACGGTCGCCGAAAACGTCGCCTACGGCCTTTCCATCCAGGGGATTCCGGTGGAGCAGGCCAAAGAACAAAGCCACAAGTGGATTGACCGAGTCGGCCTCGCGGGTTTTGAGAAGCACTATCCGTCGCAGTTGTCCGGGGGCATGCAGCAGCGCGTCGGCCTCGCCAGGGCGCTCGCCACCGACGCCGAAATTCTGCTCATGGACGAAGCCTTCTCGGCCCTCGACCCCCTGATTCGCGCCGACATGCAGGGCGTGCTGCTGGGCCTCCAGGAAGAGTTGCACAAGACCATCGTCTTCATCACCCACGACCTCGACGAAGCCCTGCGAATCGGCGACCGCATCGCCATCCTGCGCGACGGCGCGGTCATTCAGCAAGGCAACCCCCAGGAAATCATCCTGCATCCCGCGGACGAATACATCTTCGATTTCGTCAAGGACATCAACCGCGCGCGGGTCATCGAAGTCAAATCGGTCATGACCCCCGGCGAAACCGTCCCCGGCCCCGAGTTTCGCCACGACGTGGTGCTCGAAGAAGCCCTCCAGGAAGTAGTCCGCGCCGACACCCGCGCCGGAAACGTCGTCAACGACACCGGCCAAGTACTCGGCAGCATCCACATAGACCAAATCATCGCCGGCATCGCCCGCCCCCGTGTGGAAGGCGACGGGGAAGGGAAGTATAAATAAAGCCGGGGCGGTTTTGACGCTGGATTCCCGAGTACGCAAGTGTCCGTAAGCCGCTTGCGCGGCAACGGACACTAACGCTCGGGAATGACGGCAGCGTTGTTGTTACGCTCTCGGTGTTATGCCCGCAAAGTACAAATCTCCCTCGGTGTCATTCCCGAACGATAGAAAAATAGGGAGCGTTAGCGACCATATTTTTCATCGTATCGGGAAT
The DNA here is from genome assembly GCA_965212085.1 of Candidatus Poriferihabitaceae bacterium. Classification (GTDB taxonomy): domain Bacteria; phylum Pseudomonadota; class Gammaproteobacteria; order Arenicellales; family Poriferihabitantaceae; genus JAHRAW01. The sequence continues at coordinate 1,935,401 of OZ243042.1, forward strand.
CCAGTTTTTTTGGTTCGGCGCCAGCCGGACTGTCGCGCACAGGGATGTGCGCGCGGCGCTGGAAACAGGGGTTTCCCCGCGCCGCACAGGGGGGCGTGGGGGGTCTCCCCCCCCACAATGCGCGTCACGCGCACCCGCGCCTCATACACAAAATTAGCGCCCACCGTCATCGGACGCCTCGGCCCCGGTGCGATTTCCCCCCCGAAATCGGTGTACAATTCCCGCGATGAGCCTTCCGGTCAAATCTGCCGTGACGCGCAAACTGCACGTCAAAACCTTCGGCTGCCAGATGAACGAATACGATTCGTCGCGCATGGCCGACCTGTTGCACGCCAGTCACGGCTACGAGACCACCGAGGATCCCGCCGAGGCTGACCTGATGTTGCTGAACACTTGCTCGGTCCGGGAAAAGGCCCAGGAAAAGGTGTTTTCCCAACTCGGGCAGTGGCGGCGGATCAAGGCGCGCAAGCCGGGTTTGGTGATCGGCGTGGGGGGTTGCGTGGCCAGCCAGGAGGGGGAGATGATCCTGCGGCGGGCGTCCTGCGTGGACCTGGTTTTCGGGCCACAAACCCTGCACCGGCTGCCGGCGATGCTCGACCGGGTGCTGGAACAGCGGGGCGGGCCGGTCGGGCGGGGCAGGGCGGCGGCGGTGGACGTCAGTTTTCCGGAAATCGAGAAGTTCGACTGTCTGCCGCCCCCCGGCCTCGTAGGTGGCGGCGTCAAGGCATTCGTTTCGATCATGGAGGGGTGCAGCAAGTATTGTTCCTTCTGCGTGGTGCCGTACACCCGCGGCACCGAGTTCAGCCGCCCGTTCGACGACGTCATCGCCGAGGTGTACGGCCTCGCCCAACGGGGCGTGCGCGAGGTTACGCTGCTCGGGCAGAACGTCAACGGCTACCGCGGCGCGGCCCACGACGGCGGGGTGGTGGAATTCGCCGACCTGCTGCGCTACGTGGCCGCCATTGACGGCATTGACCGGATTCGCTACACCACTTCCCACCCCCTCGACTTCACCGACGAACTGGCGCGCGCCTACGCGGAAATTCCCGAACTGGCCGGCCACCTGCACCTGCCGGTGCAAAGCGGTTCCGAGCGGATTTTGCGGTTGATGAAGCGCGGCTACAACGCCGCCGGCTACCTCGGCTGGATCGCCAAAATCCGCGCCAGCCGGCCGGATATTTCGATATCTTCGGATTTCATCATCGGCTTTCCCGGCGAGCGAGACGCCGACTTCGCCGCCACCATGGACTTGATCGAACGCGTCGGCTACGACCAGTCGTTCAGTTTCATCTACAGCCCGCGCCCCGGAACGCCGGCGGCGCGGCTGCCCGATGACGTGCCGATGGCGGTGAAAAAGGAGCGCCTGCGGGTGTTGCAGGCGCGCATCGGCGAGATGGCGGCGGCCATCGGCGCGTCCATGGTGGGCGGCGAGCAGCGGGTGCTGGTGGAGGGGCCTTCGCGCAAGGACCCGGCGCAAATGGCGGGCCGCACCGAAAACAACCGGGTGGTCAATTTCGACGCCCCGGCGGATTTGAGCGGGGCGTTCGTTACGCTCCGAATCACCGAAGCGTTGCCCAATTCTTTGCGCGGCGTGTTGTCCACGCCGCCGGCGTCCATGCAGAAGATGCAAAAAATCGAAACCAGGGTTGCCCGGCCCCGCGCTGAATAACCGAGCCGATTTGAACAAAGCCGCGAACAAAGCGCTTCTGTTCCAGTTGCTGCCCGCCGAGAACGAGCGGTTGTCCCGGGTTTGCGGGGCACTCGACGCGCACCTCCGGCAAATCGAAAACCGCCTGGAGGTCAAAATATCCCAGCGCCACAACGCGTTCAGCGTTACCGGGGCGAACCACCGGGCGGCCCAAACCGAATCCGTCATCCGGAGTTTATTTGAAATGACCAAACACAAGGCCGGGCCGATCACCGGCGGCGACGTGCACCTGGAACTGGCGCGGGCCGGCGCTGACGCCAATACCAACGACAGCAACGACGCCGATGCCGGTGAGGAATCCGCCGAAGAGGTCGTGATCAAACTTCGCAAGCACCTGATTCGCGGCCAGAACCGGCGGCAGCGGGACTACCTGCGGCGCATCGCCGACAACGACATCAACTTCGCCATCGGCCCGGCGGGCACCGGCAAGACCTACCTGGCGGTGGCGTGCGCGATTCAGGCGCTTTCCGAAGACCGCGTGGACCGCATACTGCTGGTGCGCCCGGCGGTGGAGGCCGGCGAGAAACTCGGATTTCTGCCCGGCAACATCGGCGAGAAAATAGACCCGTACCTGCGGCCCTTGTTTGACGCGCTCTACGAAATGCTCGGCTTCGACCGCGTCGGCCGCTTGATCGCCAGGGGCACCATCGAACTCGCGCCGCTCGCGTATATGCGCGGGCGAACCTTGAACGAATCGTTCGTGATTCTCGATGAGGCGCAGAACACCACGGTGGAGCAGATGAAAATGTTCCTGACCCGCATCGGCTTCGGCTCCAGGGCGATCGTGACCGGCGACGTCACCCAGGTGGATTTGCCCCGCGAGCAGGTCTCCGGGCTGAAGCACGCCGGGCAAGTGCTGGGCGGTATTGACGGCATCAGCTTCACGCGCTTCCTGCCCCAGGACGTGGTGCGCCACCCGCTGGTGCAGCGCATCGTCGAAGCCTACGAGGATTCCGGCGACTGATGCAACTGCCACTGCAACTGCAAGTCGCCTGTGCCACGGGTACCGGCCTTGAGATTCCCGGCCTCGACCAGGTGCGCGCCTGGGCGGCGGCGGCGTTGCAAAAAATCGAACACCCCGGCGGCGAACTGACCGTGCGCGTGGTGGACCGCCACGAGATGGCCGGCCTCAACGCCCGCTACCGGGGCAAGCGCGGGCCCACCAACGTGTTGTCCTTTCCTTGCGAGGGGCTGGATGGGTTACCCCTGGCGGTTCTCGGCGACCTGGTAATTTGCGCACCGGTAGTGGCCGCTGAAGCCGAATCCGGGCGAACGCCGCTCATGGATCACTGGGCGCGCATGGTGATTCACGGCGTCCTGCACTTGTGCGGCTTCGACCACCAACGCCGGGCGGAAGCCGAGCAAATGGAGGCGCTGGAGCGGGGGATTCTGGCGGACCTGGGGATTTCATCGCCATGAAAAATTCAGTATCCGGTTTCGTTGGATGGGTGTTTGACCGGGTTGTTCGTATCATCCCTGATCCTCACCTTTCGGGCTCCGCGCGATTTTGCTCCCGACAAAATTGTCCCGCCCCCGCTCAAGCCGTGGGCTTCGACAAGCAGCGCAGGCACAGGTCGCGACCTGTCCCTGCTACCTGCAAATGCGGGCATGACACCGAGAACATGGCAACAACTCTGCCGTCATTCCCGAGCGTTAGTGTCCGTTGCCGCGTAGCGGCTTACGGACACTTGGCGCTCTCGGGAATCCAGCGGCATACGGCCTACCGGCGGTATAACCTGGATTCCCGAATAGCGATGAAAAATATGGTCGCTACGCTCCCTATTTTTCTATCGTTCGGGAATGACGGCGAGGTGAGGCCGGAATCCAGCGTCCAATCGGGGACAGGTCGCAACCTGTCCCTACGCCGCAACCGCCGCCCTACGCCCCAAACCCCCGCCCTACGCCCGCACAAAGTTCCCGCCGTTAGTCAAACCCTTCCGGCGATAGCCGGACTGTCGCGCACAGGGATGTGCGCGCGGCGCTGGAAACAGGAGTTTCCCCGCGCCGCAAAGGGGGGCGCGGGGGGCATCCCCCCGCAGATGCGCGTCACGCGCCCCGCGCCCCGCAAACGCGCGCCCCGCGCCCCGCGCACAAAGTTAGCGGCGGGCGGCGTTAGCCCCTGACTTCCATGCAATCCAAACACCTCAAAACTCTCATAGCCCTCATCGCCGGGGCCGCGAACGCGGCGGCTTTTGCGCCGTTCGGGTGGTGGCCGTTGTGCTTCGTCAGCATCGGCGTATTGTTCGCCCTGTGGCTGAGCGCCGGCTCCGAACGGGCCGCCGCCGTGCGGTTCGGGTTCGCATTTGGCATCGGTTTGTTCGGCGTTGGCACTTCGTGGATGTACATCAGCCTCAACTCTTTCGGCGGCATGCCGCCGCTGCTCGCGGGGTTTTGCATTTTGCTGCTGGTGCTGACGGTGTCTTTGTTTCCCGCCGCCGCCGGGTTTGTACAGGGGTGCTTTGCCGCGCGTAGCCCCACCGCGCGGGTCATCCTGATCATGCCGGCGGTGTGGCTGCTGGTGGAATGGTTGCGGGGCTGGGTGCTCAGCGGCTTCCCGTGGCTGACCACCGGTTACGCCATGCTCGACACTCCCGCCGCCGGCCTCGCGCCCCTCGGCGGGGTGTACCTGGTCGGCCTGCTGGGGTTGATGACGGCGGGCGCGTTGCTGGCGTTGCTGCTGGATCTGTCGCGGGCCAATCTGTTGTTGTCGCTGCTGGTGGGCCTCGGCTGGGCCGGCGGCTGGCACCTGCAAGGCGTGCCCTGGACCGAACCCCGTGGCCGGGAGATTTCCGTGGCCATCGTTCAGAACAACGTGCCGCTGATGCTCAAGTGGGACCGTTCCGAAAGCCACGGCATCATCGCCGGCTATTTCGCCCAAAGCGCTCCGCTGCGAGACGCGGATCTGGTGGTGTGGCCCGAAGCCGCGGTGCCCGACTACCTCGACCGCATGCCGCCGGACTTCCACCGGCAACTGCGCGAGCATCCCGCCGACTTCATTTTCGGGGTGCTGACCCGCGAGGTCGTGGAGGGCCGGTGGCGGTACTTCAACAGCATCGCCGCGGTCGGCGGAGGCGAGGGCGAGGGCGAGGGCGAGGGCGTCGCGTTGTATCACAAGCAGCACCTGGTCCCCTTCGGCGAGTTCCTGCCGGTGAAATGGTTGTTCGGGCCGCTGGTGGAGATGCTGAATATCCCGATGTCGGATTTCACCCCGTGGCGGCGGCCTCAGGAGCCGCTGCGCGTGGTCGGGAATGCCTTTGCCGCCTCGGTCTGCTACGAGGACGCCTTTCCCGGCGAGTGGCGCAATCAAGTGCCGGCTTCCGGGATCCTGATCAACCTCAGCGAGGATATGTGGTTCGGCGACTCGCCGGCGCCCCATCAGCGGCTGCAGATGGCGCGCTTTCGCTCCCTGGAAAGCGGGCGGCCAATGATTCGCTCGTCCAACAACGGTTTGTCGTCGGTCATCAACTGGCGGGGCGGGATCGAGGTCATAGCGCCGCAGTTCGTCAAAACCGTGGTCACCGCCGGGGTGCGGCCGCGCGCCGGGGTTACGCCCTATACCGTGCACGGCGACAACCCGGCGCTGATCCTGGCGGCCTTGATCTGGGCGCTGGGGTTGTTGTTCGGCGGGCGCCGGTTGCGTTAGAATGGCCCGAAATGCGTTGTTTCTTGGAACGCAATCGCGTTACCCTACCCCAATCTACCCCAATCCAACCTAACCCGGACCCAACGAGGGAACTCAAATGACCACACAAAGTATGCCGTATCCCAGCGCAATCGATGAAATCTGGCAAGTGCCGCGTCATTCGCGGATGCTGGTTTTTGTGCGCCTGGCGATCCTTGCCGTCATCGGCTCGGGGTTGCTTTTCATCGCCTCGCAAAGCGCCATCAATCTTTCTTTCACGCCCGTTCCCATCACCATGCAGACCTTCGCGGTGTTTTTGATCGCGGTGGTATATGGCTGGCGGCTGGGTTTGCTGACGTTGCTATTGTTCTTTGCCGAAAGCGCGTTCCTGCCGGTGTTCGCCAATCTGACGCCCGGCAGCGCGGTGTTATTCGGGCCGACTGCCGGATATGTTGCCGGCTGGGGGTTGGCCATCGCCGTTTGTGGCTGGCTGGTGGAAAAAGGCTGGGAACGCCGCTTGTCCACCCTGTTGGCGGCGATGTTGCTCGGTAGCGTTGCTCTGTATATCCCCGGACTCATTTGGCTGAGTCAGTTCATCGGCTGGGGTCCGTGGGGGCAGACCACGCTGACCGCCGGATTGTATCCCTTTGTGCTTGGCGACCTGGCGAAACTTGGCCTGGTGCTTTGGGTCTTGCCGGGTACGCGGGAAATGATTCGGAAATACTGCGATGCATTGAAATAAAAAATTCATATCGCACAGACCATGCTTGAACAATACGAAAAACACGCCGCCGAACGGGCTGAACAGGGCATCGTTCCTTTGCCCCTGGACGCCGCGCAGACCGCGCAGTTGGTGGCGTTGTTGAAAGACCCGCCGGCCGGGAAGGAGGCGCAACTCGTTGAGCTCATCAGCGACCGCGTACCCGCCGGCGTTGATCAGGCGGCCTACGTCAAGGCGGCGTTTCTGGCCGCCGTGGTTCGCAAGGAAACCGCATCAAAGGTGCTCAGCCGCGAACGCGCGGTGGAATTGCTCGGCATGATGCACGGCGGCTACAACATCGAGCCGTTGATCGCGTGCCTTGACGACACGCCCGACAACGCGCCGCTGGCGGACGAAGCGGTGCGCGCGTTGTCGCGCACGCTGCTGATGTTCGATGCCTTCTACGACGTCGCCGAGCGCGCCGAGGGCGGCAATCCGAACGCCCAAAAGGTGCTGCAATCCTGGGCCGACGCCGAGTGGTTCACCGATAAACCGGAAGTGCCGGAAAAAATTACGGTGACGGTGTTCAAGGTGCCCGGCGAGACCAATACTGACGACCTGTCGCCGGCCCCGGATGCGTGGTCGCGCCCGGACATTCCGCTGCACGCGCTGGCGATGCTGAAAAATCCGCGTCCGGGGCTGGGCGAAAAGCCCCTTGAGACGTTGCGCGAGTTGAAGGAGAAGGGCTTTCCGGTGGCCTACGTCGGCGACGTGGTCGGCACCGGTTCGTCGCGAAAATCCGCGGCCAACTCGGTGCTCTGGCACACCGGCGAGGACGTGCCCGGCATCCCCAACAAACGCGCCGGGGGCTACTGCTTCGGCGGGCAGATCGCGCCGATCTTTTTCAACACCATGGAAGATTCCGGGGCGCTGCCCATCGAAATGGAAGTCGGCAAAATGGAAATGGGCGACGTCATCGACGTCTATCCCCACGCCGGCAAGGTGTGCCGCCACGATAGCGATGAAGTTATCAGCGAGTTCCGCTTGAAGACCGGCGTGCTGCTCGACGAAGTCCGGGCCGGCGGGCGCATCAACCTGATCATCGGCCGCGGCCTCACCGCCCGTGCACGGGAAGCCCTGGGCCTCCCCGCCGATGAGATTTTTCACAAACCGGCGCCGCCGGCAAAAAGCAGCAAGGGCTATACCCTGGCGCAAAAAATGGTCGGCAAAGCCTGCGGCGTGGCCGGCGTCCGCCCGGGGCAGTACTGCGAACCGAAGATGACCACCGTCGGCTCCCAGGACACCACCGGCCCCATGACCCGAGACGAACTCAAGGACCTCGCCTGCCTCGGTTTCCAGGCGGATCTGGTGATGCAGTCCTTCTGCCACACCTCGGCCTATCCCAAGCCGGTGGACATCGAAACCCAGCACAGCCTGCCGGATTTCATGATGGACCGTTCCGGCATTTCCCTGCGCCCCGGCGACGGCATCATCCATTCGTGGATGAACCGCATGCTGCTGCCCGACACCGTCGGCACCGGCGGCGACTCCCATACCCGTTTCCCCCTCGGCATTTCCTTCCCGGCGGGTTCCGGGCTGGTGGCTTTTGCGGCGGCCACCGGGGTGATGCCGCTGGATATGCCGGAGTCCGTGCTGGTGCGCTTCAGCGGCGAGATACAGCCCGGCATCACGCTGCGCGACCTGGTGCACGCGCTCCCCTGGGCGGCCATCCGCAAGGGCCTGTTGACGGTGGAAAAGGCCGGCAAGAAAAACGTCTATTCCGGGCGCGTGCTGGAAATCGAAGGGCTACCCGACCTCAAGGTGGAACAGGCCTTTGAGTTCGCCGATGCGTCGGCGGAACGCTCGGCTTCCGGCTGCACCATAAAGCTCAACAAGGAGCCCATCGCCGAGTACATCACCTCCAACGTAGTCATGCTCAAGTGGATGATGAGCGAAGGCTACGGCGATGCGCGCACCATCGCCCGGCGCGTGGAAGCGATGCAGGCGTGGCTGGACGATCCGCAACTCATGGAAGCCGACGCCGACGCCGAATATTTTGAAGTCATAGACATAGATCTCAACGCCATCACCGAACCGATCCTGTGCGCGCCCAACGACCCCGACGACGCGCGCCTGCTGTCGGAAGTCGCCGGCGACAAGGTGGACGAAGTGTTCATCGGTTCGTGCATGACCAACATCGGCCACTTCCGCGCAACCAGCCGGCTCCTCGACAAGATGGGCAAGGTAATCCCCACGCGCATGTGGATCGTGCCGCCCACCAAAATGGACCAGGCGCAACTCGTCGAAGAAGGCCACTACGCCATTTTCGCCAAAGCCGGCGCGCGCACCGAACCGCCGGGCTGCTCACTGTGCATGGGCAACCAGGCGCGGGTCGCCGACAACGCCACGGTGGTGTCCACCTCAACCCGAAACTTCCCCAACCGCCTCGGCAAAGGCGCCGACGTCTACCTCGCATCCTCGGAACTGTCGGCGGTCGCCGGCGTACTCGGACGCCTGCCCACCGTCGAGGAATACATGAACGAAGCCGGCCAACTCAACACCATGGCCGCCGACATCTACCGTTACCTCAACTTCAACGAAATCGAATCCTACAACACGGCTGCGAACTCGGTGGTGCCGGAGCAGGTGTTTGGGGCTTGATATACCTGAAATCGGTTTATATGAAATTTTCCTAGAGGCTTTTTGAACTTAATAATGGGGAGCATCAAGCAGTTTTGTGTCTGTTTGATTGCTTACTGATATCACTTAACAGAAATTATGGGAAACAATAAATGAAAGAAGTAAAACAGTTATTTACGGCGAAAGCATCGAGTTTTTATGACACAATGAAGGGCCATGGTGGCTCTGCCGGATATCGTATTCCAATCTATCAGAGAATGTATAGCTGGAGTAAGGAAAATATCGAACGTTTGATTGTTGATTGCTTAAATGGTTTTTATTATTTATCACAGGAAAAGGATCGAGATTCTGGATCATTTACTTTTTTAGGAACTCTTATTTTAGTTCGAGAGAAAGACACGGAATCTAGTTTTAACGGGAGTTCTTTATCTGTTGTTGATGGACAACAAAGGTTGACGACCCTCGTACTTATTGCATGTGTCCTGATTGAGGAGATTGCGATTAAGGCAAATGAAATAATTCTGGAAGTTGATAATAAATACGCCAATTGGATGAAAGAGGAAAAAGATTTTCAATTGGGATGTCTTTACGAATGTGTCATGGGGACGCAATCTTCTCGCGCAAAAAATTTTCCTTATCCAAGGATTATACGGGATGGAGATAGTCGTGGTTTATCAGGTACGGATTCTGAGTATTATTCTATAATTTCAAGATTTCTGCAGAATTTTTCAGAATATTACGAAAACTACTACAAAAATAATGAAAAGTGTGTTTTTGAATTTCCTTCCATAAGGGATAAGGAAAAGGAATATGAGCAGTTTAAAAAGAATCATGAAACTATAAAAGACAAAATACAGGAGATATCTGTTAGATATGACGGGGATGTTGAAGATCGAGAGTATGAGATTTTGCCGAGGAAAAATTTTGAAAAAAGTGGTATCAGGGATTTATTTGAACGGGTTAGTGTTTGTGGTGATGAGGGCTTGCAAGACAAAGCGATTTCAACTATATCTAAGGACAAAGCTTTTGAGCCTTTAGTGCGTCTTCTTCTTTTTGCAGCATACTTTACAAGGTATGTTGTGCTTACTTCGGTGGAAACGGATGATGAAAAAGCCGCGTTCGATATATTTGATTCGTTGAATACGACGGGTGAACCGTTGACGGCACTAGAAACACTCAAGCCTCTTGTCATAAAATTTGAGGGTAAAAAAAGACGTGGGTACAAAGGGTCTGATTCAGAGATTTCTTTCTCAAAAATCAAGAGCAATTTAGATGACAAAGTCTCAGGTGATAAAACACGCCAAATAGAGACGAAAGATGCAATTGTGTCATTCGCACTCTATATGGAGGGTGCCAAGCTCCCTAGAGATTTGAGTAGGCAGAGAACTTATCTCAGGAGCAAATACGACAGGATCTCTGATGAAAGAAAACCACAATTTGTTGACGCAATAGCTGATATAACATTTTTTAGATATAACTATTGGAATGCAAAAGGTATTGAAAAGTTAGTAGAATTTAATTCAACTAATCATCGGGATGAGATACAGCTGTGTATGCAATTGATTTCCGACATGAGAACGAGTTTAGCACTGCCTATTTTGACTCGTTATCATTCTAAAATTCACGGAAATGGCGGTGAAAAAAACTTTTTCAACGCAGTAAAGGCATTGACAGGATTCCTCATTCTGCGAAGAGCGTATACTGGTAGTACAAATGGCATTGATGCAGTATTTCGATCCTTGATGGAAAAGCAACCGTCACACAAGGGTGACCCTTTGTCAGTTGGGTTAGACCATGAACACAAAATCTGGGATATTTTTAACTTTAAAGAGGAATTACGTAAGAAACTTGCTGAGTGTATGGGGAAAGTATCTCAAGAAAATTGGGTCGAAAAAGTTGTTGAAAATCCTCTTGCCCAACAATCCAAACCATTAGTAAAATTTCTTTTGTTTGCTGCTGCCCATCATTCAATATCTGACCCTAAAGAAGAAGGACTTTGGGTGCGTGATGGGGTTAAAATTGCCGCTGAGAATGAATATATCAACTATAGAAACTGGACAAACTCTAAATATGGAACAGTGGAGCATATAGCGCCTGATTCCCCTAAAAATGGGTGGGATAAAGATATTTATACTCAATCTTTTAGAAGACATACTATAGGAAATTTGCTCCTCTTGCCTGAAAAGGAAAATAAAAGTCTCGGAAATGCTAGTTGGAAAAAGAAACAGCTTTTTTATATGGCGGTATCAGAGAAGACAGTAGAGGAAGCAACTGCAAGGATAGCCGAATCTAAACATGAGGGTATCGAATTTTCGCAGAAAACCGAGAAACTAATACTAGGTGGTGATCGCTTGCAATTGCTAGACCCTATCCGTAATGTTGAGAGTTGGACTGCTGATTTTATACAGAAGCGCTCAACTAATATTGCTAATTTAGCGTGGGATACGGTTAGTTCTTGGTTGTTGGATTAGTCAAAAGCCTTAGGGTATGAATCACTACTAGCGCCGAGTTTACTTATGACACGCCAAACAAACTTTCGCTTTCCCATACAAGTCATCAATATCCAAGGGTTCGTTGTCGGATCGTAAGGGATTGGGTTGTACTTTTGAGCGAAGTCGAGCAAGGCGTTTCTCGTGTTCCTGCTTGATTTGTTTGATTCGCTCCGGCCGGGATAGTTCTTCCAATGACTCGCCCTGACTCCAGGTAAACGGAGAGCCGTGTTCAACGGCGTTTTTCTCATATGCTTTTGCTTCTTCAAAGGCATCGGGGTGCTCGTGCATAAGTCGTACCCATTCGATTTTCTGCTGAAAGAAACAGAAAGTGCATCCGCTACGTGTCCGCCAAGAATAATATTTCGGCAATCCAAGACCGGCGGCTTCAAGAATTTCCAGAACAGCGGGTTTGTCGATACCTTCTTCCTTAAAAGGGAGTTTTACGATAAGGTTATCGCGCTTTGACAAATAGCCTTCTCGATATTCCTCATCACTGCGTATCGCCACATAACTGTAAATCGTCATACCATCATCAAGCATTGGTCGCAGCCAGTGTTCAAAGGGGCGGAGTTTAAGTTGACGGGTGCACCAGCGGCTCTGTGGGGAAGGGAGGAAGCTATTGAACTGTTTGAGCCAGAAATCGAAATCCCGGTCCGGGTTCAACCGGAGTATTGGTTTCCCTAGAAAGCCCTCAAGACGCACTAGGTATTCGTAGACTTCCGGGAGTTCTTTCCCTGTGTCGGTGAAGAAGTATTCAATTTCCGTCTCTGGGTGATGCTGGCGCATATAAACGGCGAGCGCCGCGCTGTCGCGCCCGCCAGAAAGACCAAGAACATGTTTTTCTTTATCCGGCATCAGATTTTTTTCTCCGTTTGGCCGGTTTTTTCTTGTCGCCATCTTCCATATAGCGTGCGCTGATTTTTGCCAGTGAAGCCAGGATGATGTTGCGTTGTTTTGTGTTGGCGTTTTGGATGGCGGTTGAAACAACACCGACAAGATAATTTACTGCCTTTTGGTCAGAATCCGCCACATCAAAAACTTCCAGCAGTGGAACAGGGCGACCGTCCATTCCAACGACAACGGCCATTGCTTGGCGTTTGTCCGGTCGGCCTTTTATCCGTGCGAAGGTTTCGGCGCGTAGAAATTGTTGAGCCATCTCCGCAACGTTGATGCCGGCGCGGTCCACGTCCGGATCTACCCAATTCCGCGGGGGTTTGTCGGTTACAAGACTTGCGATTGCCTCAAAGGCGCTATCGGTGCCGTCAAATTTAGACAACCGGCCAATAAATGCCTCCAATCGGAAGTCGCCGGTGAGTTCTTTGACGTTCTCCGCTCTCTCGCGCAGTTCTGTGAGGGATTGCGGAGACAGGTTTGGCACCTCGAGCTCGGTCAACATGGTATCCCTGATACGGTGCAACATGAATGGATAGGCGCCTATAAGTTCTTTCAGGCCCTCGTGAAAGTCCTCAACAAACTTTCGCATATCTTTATCATTGGATAAATCACGGTCTTTCCCAATTACTGAGGGAATGTCATCAAAGAGAAACTTATTGGGATCGCGCGCACGCTTGAAAAGGTCGCGGATCTTTATGGCGTTTTTAGAAAGTTGCATGGTTCGCTTGGTCCACTGCGACAGTTCTTCGTATATTGCTACAAGATCGCGCGCAATATCTATCGGCTCTATGTGCGCTGATTTGTTTCCCTTATCAAGAGCGCTAACAACCACCGACATTTCCGAAAGAATGCGTCCGGACACGCTCGAAAGATTCATCCACCGCAACTGTATGAATGACGGATCCTTGGATAGATAATCAATATCCACGTCATCAAAGTGTGCGCGAAAAATACCATCACGATAGATGGCGATTTTGTTTCGTTGAGTCAGGATGAACGATACGGCGAGTATCGGTATCAGGCCGCTTTTTATGCCAAAGGGTTGCTTCTGCCAAAGCTCGTCGTAAATTTCCTTAATAGGAACCGTTCGCTTGGCGTGTTTTTTGATGTAGTTGACAGTTTCCTGCCACAGGGGTGCTAGGCGACTGTGATCTTCATCGTTTTTCGGCGCAACAATGCGCCAAGTTCCCTCAACCTGTTTGTACAGTTTTGTTGCTTCCAGCATCGAGGCGAACAGGCCACCCTCGGCGGGAAAGCCCTCAATGCCAAGGCGCGGCTCACCTTCATTGGCGACCATGCGCCGAAGCAATATTTTTTGTGCTCCCGTGGCGCTACTTGACGGCCTTTGTCGGTTCAAAAGTTCGTTGTGCAACCGCGGGCATTTGTCGAACCGGCTGTCGGCCAGTTCAGAGGCCAGAATATTGAGATCAGCGTGGCGATACCTTTTCGGTGAGTGGTTTTTTTGGAACCATAGTGCCCCATCCATCGCCGCGCGCAACTCCAGTCCAATACGGGTTTGCAAGGTTGCGATGCGTTCGGTCACTTCGCGTCGTGCTACCGCGTCTCCGGCCAGCTGTGGGTGATCATTGTGGATATTATCCAACGCGACCAACTCGCGGGCGAAAGTGAAAATGGACCGAGAGTGTTCTGAAGTCCCGACGACAATATCCCACTCATCGCTGTGCCGCGCCGCCTTTCGGCACTGTTGCTCGATGCGTTCCTTGCTTTCGCTCTCAGTGGGGACGGCAAGCAGGAATTGACCGACCACCCCGTTTTCAGGATGGTATTTGGACACAATTTCTTCGATATCCGCGACGTGTGCAAAGTTGACATCAAACCAGCGCATCGTCCCCGTTTCGTGATAGTGGCGTTTGGCAAGTATGGGTTGCAGTTCCGCAAGCATCTTGAGAGTAGTGAAGTCAATTTGACCCATATCTTCAAGTGCGCCGCTAATAGCTTGGTCAATATCAAAATCGCTACCTGCAAAAATGGCATATGCGTCAAGGAATTTTTTGAATATGATATGAGACCACTTGCCTAGTTGGTTGAGCGACTTTTTTAAAGCACCGTCCGACACATCAGGAAAGCAGGTTTGCAACAGTTCAAGACTGGCAACAAGGCCGGAACGATCTTTGCACAGGTCAACGATAGCGATCGTTTTCAGCAGACGGATGCATAGCGCATCCCCGCCCGATGTTTCACATCGCTCCAATGCATCGGCAGCCAACGCCCAGCGATGTCCGTCCGAAGAAGCAAGAATGGATGGCTCCAGGTTGGCGCGTAGGTAATCCCACAGTCGGTCCGGCTCATAGACCTCTCCTTTTTTTGCGCTTTGCAGGAAATCCTGAAAGCCATACGGTTCCGAGGAATTGAGAAAACTGAATATGCTGCGTTGATTCTGACCAAAGCGGCGACGTGAAATGGGGCCAAGAAGACAGGCGGTAACCGGATGCAGAGGCCAACAGGATTCCAGTGTCAGGGCAAATTCTTTGACGTTTTTGGACCGTTGATGTTGAGCAAGTGCCGCAGTCGTTCGTGCAAGTTCACCGGGGCTTTTTAGTTGTCGGTCGTTCTCAACGGCACGGGAGATGGTGTCTATTTGTTCCTCTCCGGTTGTGCTGATGGAAAGATCAACAAAGCGCCCTTGAATCTTTGCCCATTCCCTGCGTATTTCGTGGGAAATGCGGGATGCGTATTCTTCAAATGCTTGGTGCAAAATGCCAATCAGGATGAGGCGTCCATTACTGCGCGAAGCCACCTCGGCGAGTTGTTGGAAAACGTAGATGTCGGTATTTTTCTGAACAGCCGATTCAAGAAACTTGCCCATCTCGTCAACAAATAAAACGATCCCGCCGTGGGTCCTTGGACGTTGTGCGGCAAGCTCCTGCAAGGTGCTGATGAGGTATCTTTCGCTCCATCCTCCGCGTGGTCTGCGTTCCACTAGCCCGGCTTCTTTTATAGATTCTCCGATGACATCAATGGGGTTCTCAAGACGTCCGACTACGGGAATAATTCTCCAGCCCTTTGTGCCGGTTGGCATCGCTTTCCGTATTTGATTGCTGAGTTTGTGCCCGAAAATTTTAGCGGCTTGCCTCCGTTGGTCGGTGCTGCCACCGAGGGCTACGCTAAACGCTACAGCAAGGCTGGATTTGCCACTGCCGTACGGGCCTGTCCATGTAAAAGCTCCCTGTCCCGACTTGGAAAGGTGTTCCGCCATCGTTTGCAGGGCGTTGGCGTAGGACTGAGGGCATACGAACCCATCTAGTGCTTTGGCATCGCCGAGGTCAGTATCAATGCGAACCGACCGTTGAAAGCGGCGAACAATTTGTACGCGATTAATCACGCCGCGGCCGACCGTTTGATTTTTGGATAGTCTGTATCAATACAATCAAGGATAGTTTCAGGATTAAGATCGGCGTTGCGCATCACTTGCTTGAGGTTGGCGGTCTCCGACCATTGGAACGCATCGCTCGTTACGGTACCAAGAGCGGCGAGCCGGTCAATCACGTCGTTGTCATTGAGCAGGAAAGCGCGGCCCGGGCTACACGGCTCGTGCACTAGTGATTCAAATGATAAGGTGGTTGCATTCGGTGAAAAGCGGCGCCAGAAGTCCAGGAGCGCATAAACGAACACGCCGTTCCCCAAGGACGGCTTCGGGCCGCGCACAAAACGGAAGCCGTCGTGTTTGCCGATTGCCTTGATTAGTCCCAGCTCGGCCAGCGGAGATTCCAGAACGTCATCATGCCCGCCTCTTGATGATTGCTGTGGAACATAGGTGCGTATAAAGCACGCAACATCGTTCTTTATTGTGGTTCCGGAGGCACGTCGCCATGCACGTTCCTTTGCCAATCTTTCCAGTCCCCTGATTAAATGTTCCCGGTCAAAGGCAATGTCGGGGTAGTGATTGAAAGCCCAGAACCATGTTGTTTTCTTATCGGCGTAAGCGGCCAACTTCCAATGAATAAGCCACAGTGTCGCCGGATGCTCCATATAGGGATCAAGACCTTTGGCTCCGAATAACTTTTGACCGAAACGTGTTGTGTGTATGATACTTTCCACTTTATCCTCGGCGAGGATATCAACCGATTCCGCCCAATGACGCATGGAAGAAACCATGTTCTTACCCACACCGAAACGGGCGATCGAATCTTCATTAAGGAATACGGATTTACTTTCCTGCCCGCCATTGGTTTTTTCAATGGCGTCAAAAGCTTTCTTCAGCCATCCATAGCGTAACGTAAACGTCTCGTGCCCTGATAGTCGGGGGCAGTAATCGCCTTGAAAAAGTGGTCCGCGGGACATTTTGAAATCGATTGGTTGAGTTTCTTCGTTGGCGCTCGTATCATACAGGACGTGGTGACGGATGGCAATTCTCTGGTGATTCGCTCCAGATTAAAACGGCCTCGCTATTTCAGTCCCTAATCACAGAAATAACTGTAACCTGTTCAAAAGTAATGAAAATAGGAAAAATCCTCTACTTCGACCACCAAGCCACCACACCCGTGGATTCGAGGATTTTTGTCGAAATGTCCCCTTATTTCGTGGAGAACCCCGGAAATCCGCATTCCGAGGATCACCACCTCGGGTGGCAGGCGGCCCAAGCCGTCAAGGAGGCCGCCGGTCGTGTGGCGCGCTTTATCGGGGCGGACGATGATGAAATCGTGTTCACTTCCGGCGCGACCGAATCAAACAATCTTGCCCTGCTTGGTTTCGGTCGGCGGGCGGCGAAGGGGAATCGCCGACGAATTCTTGTCAGTGAGATAGAGCACAAATGTGTGTTGGCCGCGAGTCATGCATTGCAGGAGCAACTTGGTTATAAGGTCGAGTATGTGCCCGTGGATAATGAAGGACGGGTTGTTTTGTCGGCGCTTGAGCAAGCGTTGGATGACGGTGTGCTAATGGTATCCATTATGGCTGTAAACAATGAGGTTGGCACAATTCAGGATATTGAACAAATCTCGAAACTAATCACAGGCCACGGAGCGATTTTTCACTGCGATGCAGCACAAGCCCCCTGCGCGGTGGATTTAAGTTCTTTTGCTGATTTTGTTGATCTTCTTAGTCTGTCTGCGCACAAAATGTATGGCCCCAAAGGGGTAGGCGCCCTTTTCATAAGACGAGAATTACAAGATCAAATTGAGCCTATTATTTACGGCGGGGGGCAGCAACGTAATTTACGATCAGGGACAACGCCTGTTCCCCTTTGCGTTGGCATGGGGGCGTCAGCAAATCTTCTTGGCGCTAGTGTGGCGAAACAGGAGCGGCTGTTGGTCTCCCGTCGTAGAGATCAGTTTGTAAAGGGGTTGTTGAATTTACAATGGCCCATCGACATTAATGGACCAAAAAATGAATATCGTCATCCTGGAAACGCGAATATACGATTCATTGATTTTTCAGCGTACGATATTCTGAGTGCTCTCCAACCCGGACTGTCAGCGTCAACGGGCGCTGCCTGCACATCTGGCATTCAGGAACCTTCGCATGTTTTAAAAGCCATTGGCCTCTCAACCGTGGAGTCTGACGCATCAATCCGGTTCAGTATAGGTCGGGACACCAGCGATCCGGATATAGAGGAAGCAGTGGAGCTTGTGGGGCAAGCGCTTTCGAAGTTGTCGGTTACTAATTTGGTGAAATCTACACAGGCAAAACGCTAAGTGCCGACTTTTTATTGTGTTTGCGGTATTCCGGCGAAAAATCAAGGGAGGTGTATTCGATTGTTCATCTCAAAACACGTGTAGAAACTACCCCATTCACTTATAATAAGCGCTCAAACTTTTTACCGGCCTTTAACTTCCCCGAGGAATCCAATGAACCCTCCCGTTCGAATCGCGGTCACCGGCGCCGCCGGCAATATCTCATATGCGCTGCTGTTTCGTATCGCCGCCGGCGATATGCTGGGCCGGGGTCAGCCCGTGATCTTGCAGTTGCTGGAAATCCCGCCGGCCATGGACGCCCTGCGCGGCGTGGTCATGGAACTGCAAGACTGCGCGTTCCCGTTGCTGGCGGGCATCATCGCGTCGGATGACGCCAACGCGGTGTTCGCCGATGCCGATTACGCGCTACTTGTGGGCTCCAAACCGCGCGGCCCGGGAATGGAGCGCGGCGAGTTGCTGACCGACAACGGCAAGATATTTTCCGCCCAGGGCAAGGCCCTCAACGACCACGCCGCGCGTTCGGTCAAGGTGCTGGTGGTGGGCAACCCGGCCAACACCAACGCCTTCATCGCCGCCGCCAACGCCCCGGACCTCGACCGCGCGCAGTTCACCGCCATGACGCGCCTCGACCACAACCGCGCCAAGGCCCGCCTCGCGCAAAAACTCGGCATCCACCACGACCACGTCCGCAAAATGACCATCTGGGGCAACCACTCCGCCACCCAGTACCCGGACGTCTCCCACGCCCTGGCCAAAGGGGAGGCGGCCATGCCAATGGTCGAACAAGCGTGGCTTGAGGAAGACTTCATTCCGGCGGTTCAGCAGCGCGGCGCGGCCATCATCAAAGCGCGGGGCGCATCCAGCGCGGCTTCGGCGGCGGCGGCGGCCATTGACCACGTGCGCGACTGGGCCCTCGGCAGCGCGCCGGACGACTGGGTGAGCATGGCGGTTTCCGGCGATGGCAGTTACGGCGTTGAAGAGGGGTTGATTTATTCTTTCCCGGTCACTTGTAGCGATGGCCGCTATCAGATCGTTCCGGATCTCGACATCAGCGACTTCAGCCGCGAAAAAATGGACGCAACCGAGCAGGAGTTGAAAGAGGAACGGGACGCGGTCCGGGATCTCGTGTAACCATTCGCGGAGAATTGCAATGCCTTCATTTGACATCGTATCCGAAGTGGACTGGCAGGAAGTGAAAAACGCCGTCAACCAGGCCAACCGCGAAGTCAGCACGCGCTTTGATTTCAAGGGTAGCGACGCGCGGGTCGAGGAAAAAGATCCGCTCCTGATCATCCACGCCGACGACGACTACAAGGCCGGGCAAGTGGCGGACGTGCTGCAACTGAAACTGGCGAAACGCTCGGTGGAGGTCGGTTGCCTGGAAAAAGGCGAGGTGAAGGTAAGCCCCACCGGCAAGGCGGTTCAGGAAATCAAGGTACGGCAGGGCGTTGACACCGAACTCGCCAAAAAAATCGTCAAACTGATCAAGGGTCAAAAAATGAAAGTGCAGGCGGCCATCCAGGGCGGGCAAGTGCGGATCAGCGGCAAAAAACGCGACGACCTGCAGCAGGTGATGGCGTTCATTGACGAGCAAAAACTCGGGTTGCCGTTGCAGTATGTGAACCTTCGCGACTGAGCCGACTGATTCAGCCGCCGGTGTTTGGCTCAAGCAACGCGCTTTCAATATCGCTGAGCGCATCATCGGTGAAGCGCAATGTCGCCGATTGTTGTTCGACTTTTCTGGTCCGGCCTTTTTTGAGGTAGAAGTAATAGTCCCAGCGGTCGGCGTGGAACGGGTCGGTGATGAGCGGGTAGCCGATCACCTTGCCGACTTCCTCTTTGCTCATGCCGATTTTCAGCCTGGCGAGCATTTCCGTGGTGATTTCGTTGCCCTGCTGGATGTCGATTTTGTAGACGATGCAGCCCGGTGGCAGTAGTAGCGAGAGGAGGACGGGCAGGATGCGTAGTTTCATTGTTGAGTGCCGGTTGTCGGTTGAGGATTGAGGTTTATGAAAGATTTTTGAGGACCGCGATTTCATCACAGTTGCGAAACTTGGGGCAGTTGATGCACACGCCCCACACTTTTTCTGGCAACTCGTTCATTTCCACGGTCTCGAATCCCAGGTTGTGAAAAAAACCGGTCTCGTAGGTCAGCGCCATCAACCGGCTGAGGCCCATCTCCAGCGCCTCCGCTTCGATGCGGCCCACCAGTTGCCGGCCCAGGCCGAGACCGCCGTGCTCCGGCGCCACCGCCAGGCTTCTGACTTCGCCCAGTTCCCCGGTGAATATCTGCAGGGCGCCGCAGGCGATCACGCGCGCGCGGTTTTCGACCACCAGAAACTCGCGCATATTATTATACAGGTCGCTCTCCGAGCGCGGCAAAAGGACTTCGCGGTCGCTGAAATGTTTCAGCAGCGCGTGGATGCCGGCGACGTCCGCCAGCCGTGCGCGGCGAATCCGGTGTTGGCGAATCCGGCGGCGCGTTTTTTGTATGACGGTGTTCATGCCGACTGCAGCAGCCGCTCGGCGTGGGCCAGGGACTGGGGGGTCAGTTCGGCGCCGGCGGTCATGCGGGCGATCTCCTCGATGCGCTGCTGGTGATCCAATGGCCGCACGCTGACGCTGGCCTGGCGGCCGGTTTGCTTGGCTACCGACCAGTGATGATGCCCCTTGGCGGCCACCTGGGACAGGTGGGTGATGCAGATTACCTGGCGGTTGCCGCCCAGCTGGCGCAGTTTTTCACCGACCACCTCGGCCACGCGGCCGCCGATGCCCACGTCCACTTCGTCGAATATCAGCGTCGAGGCCGGCGCATCGGCGGCCATGACCACGTTGATGGCCAGGGAAATCCGCGACAGTTCGCCGCCCGACGCCACCTTGCCCAGCGGCTGCAGGGGCAGGCCGGGGTTGGCGCTGACCACGAACTCCACGCTCTCGTTGCCGCGCCGGGAAATGTGCGCCCCGCCGTTCCCATCATTCCCATCATTCCCATCAGCAACGCTCAGGCGGATTTCAAACGCCCCGCCGGCCATGCCCAGTTCCTGCATCAGGGCGGTGACCCCGGCCTCAAGCCGCTTCGCCGCTTTGGCGCGGTTTTTGCCGATGGCGGTTGCCGAACGGTCGTAACCGGTTTTGTGTTCGTGCCACTGCGCGTCGAGCCGTTGCAGTTCGGCTTCGGGGTCTTTGATCCCGGCGCGTTCGGCGCGCAGTTGTTCGAGGCGGGACGCGAGCAGGCCGGGCAGCACCCGGTGTTTGCGGGACAGGTCGTGATAGAGCGAAAAGCGGGCTTCGATTTCGGCGATTTCCGCCGGGTTGAGCGCGCCTTCGGCGGACATCCCTTGCAGTTGGGCTGCGGACTCGCCGAGGTTGACGTTGGCTTCTTCGAGCATGGCGATGACCCTGGCGAGCCGCGCGTCGTATTCCACCAGGCGTTGCAGCTGCCGGCAGCACTCCACGAGCGCGGCACTGAGGCCGGGGCCGGGGGCGGAACCGCCTTCGCTACCGCCGTCTTCGCTCAGGCGTGCGGCCACGGCGCGCGCGCCCGCCGCCAGATCCTGGGCGTGGTGCATGCGCTTTTGCTGTTGCTCCAGTTGCGGCCATTCGTCGGGGCGCGGGTCGAGGGCTTCCAGTTCGCCGATCTGGAATTGCAGCAGGTCGGCCCGTTCCCGGGCCAGGTCGCCGTGATTTTTGAGTTGTTCAATGCGCTCGCGCACCGCTTTTAGTTTTTCGTAGTCGCCCCCCAGTTGCGCCAGCAGTTCGGCGTTGCCGGCGGCGTTGTCGAGCAGCGACAGCTGGCCTTTTTTGCCGAGCAGGGAATGGTGTTCGTTCTGGCCGTGAATGTCCGCCAGTTCGCGGCCGAGGTCGCGCAGCATTGATGCGTTGACCGAGCGGCCGTTGATCCAGGCGCGGCTTGGTTTGTCGCGGCGCATCACCCGCCGCAGGATGCATTCGTTTTGGTTGTCGAGGCCGTGGTCAATTAGCCAGCGCATCGCCGGATGGGAATCGCCGAGGACGAAGCCGCCCTGGATTTCCGCTTCGGCCTGGGGTTGGCGGATCATCGAGTTTTCGGCGCGGTCGCCGAGCAGCACGCCCACCGCCCCGACGATCAGCGACTTGCCCGAACCGGTCTCCCCGGTGACCGTGGTGAACGAGTCGCCGAACTCCAGCGCGATGTGTTCGGCGATGGCGAGTTGGCGGATTTCCAGCCAGTCGATCATTCGTTCCAGCCAAGTTTGGAACGCAGGGTCTCGAAGTGGTTGTGGCCGTTGATGCGGATCATGGACAGCGACTCGGCGGCCTTGCTCACGGTAACGGTCTCGCCGCCGTGCAGTTTGCAGGCGATCACTCCGTCGAGGGCGAGGTTGGCGTGGGTCTCGGCGAAAACCATGGAGGTAATTTCCACGCGCGCGTTCTGGTCGAGCACGATGGGGCGGTTGCTCAAGGTGTGCGGGCAGATCGGCGAGAGGCTGAACACCGGCAGGGTCGGGTAGATGATCGGCCCGCCGGACGACAGCGAGTACGCGGTGGAGCCGGTGGGCGTGGCGAGGATGATGCCGTCGCTGCGGATGTGGCTGAGAAACTGGCCGTTGACGTGGATTTCAAACTCGATCAGGCGCCCGGTGTTGCCCTTGGATATGGCGGTGTCGTTGACCGAGTTGCCGTGGTGGACGGTTTGGCCGTCCACGGATACGGTGGTGTCGAGCAGGGTTCTTTGTTCGACGTGGTAGTCGCCGCGCAAAATCGCGGCGAGGCTGGGTTCGAGGTTTTGCAGGGCGATGTCGGCGAGGAAACCGAGCCGACCGAGGTTGACGCCGATGGCGGGTACGTTGTGCGCGGCGAGATTGCGCGCCGCGCTCAACATGGTGCCGTCGCCGCCCACCACGATGGCGAGGTCAATGAGTTCGCCGAGGGGCTGGTCGCGGTCGTCAATGCGCTCGCCGTCAATGTCCGCCGAGGTGGTGCCGCCGAGCAGGACCGCGAGGTCGTGCTTCTCCAGCAGTTCCCGGATCTCGGCGACGGTGTCGCCGACGCTACGGTCGTTGAATTTGCCGAACAGTCCGACTTTGTTGATTTTCACAATAGTTACAGGGGGTTAGGGCGTAATTGTTAGCCGTCAGCCAGCCGGGAATTGGCACCGGGCGGGCGCACAAAAACAAGCATAGTATAGGGGTAATGCGGCAAAATACAAACTTGACAGGGCGCCCGCCCCCTTGCTAGCGTAAATAGCGTAGAAGGCGCGCCCGCCGGATGTTTCCGATGGTTTCCGGTGCGCGGAATATCCCGCACAAACGTCCCGAAATTTTTTTATGCCTGAGCAATCACAGTTTCAACTGAACGAACGCGCCGAACAGGTGCTCAAGGGGCTTATCAGCCTGTACATCAGCGACGGCAATCCGGTCGGTTCGCGGACGCTTTCCAGGGAGACCGACCTGGCCCTGAGCCCGGCCACCATTCGCAACGTCATGGCCGACCTCGAAGAGCACGGGCTGATCGAAGCGCCTCACACTTCCGCCGGGCGCGTTCCCACCCAAAAGGGCTACCGATTTTTTATCAACGGCCTGCTCAACGTCGGGCCCATGGACGAGCGCGCGCTCAGCGAAATCAAGGAACGGATTCGCGGCGTCGCCGACCCCAACGACCCCAAAAGCATTTTGACCGGGGCCACCGAAATGCTCTCTCAAATCACCTCGTTCGCGGGCATCGTTTCGATTCCCGGCACCAGCCACGCGCACATTCGCCAGATCGAGTTTTTGCGCCTGTCCCGGCAGCGCGTGCTGGCGATCCTGATCACCGAGGACGGGCAGGTGCAGAACCGGATTTTGTCCACCCACCGCCAGTACAACGAGCCGGAACTCGTCGAAGCCGCCAACTATTTCAACGCGATTTACGGCAGCCGCACGCTGCACGGCGTGCGCGCCGAGTTGCTCGCGCATTTGCGCCAGGACCGGCGCAGCATGCAGCGGGAAATGCGCACCGCGCTCAGCATCGTCCAGGGGCTTTTCGACGATGACGACGGGGATGACAACGCCGAGAACGTTTTGGTGAGCGGGGAAAACAACCTGCTTTCAATTCCGGATTTCGGCGAACTGGAAAAACTCAGGCAGCTGTTTGATACCTTCAAGACCAAGCAGGTGCTTTTCGACCTGCTGCAAAAAAGCATGTTCGCCGACGGCGTGAATATCTTTATCGGCGAGGAATCCGGCTACCGTATGTTCCGGGATTGCAGCGTGATCGCGGCGCCGTACAAAGTGGACAATCAAAAAGTCGGCGTACTCGGCGTCATCGGCCCCACCCGAATGAACTACGACGAAGTCATCTCGGCGGTGGACATCACCGCCAAACTCCTCGGCAGCGCGCTCAGTGCCTCCGCCCGCCGGCACTGAGTAGCCCGGCCACCCGCCACCGCCCGCACCACCATGCCGGAAATCGAACAACTGTTCGAGCAACTCCAGGGATTCAAAATACCGCCGGTGGCGCAATGGCAGCCCCGCGAGTCCCTGGACATCGGCCTTCGCATCGCCGCCGATGGACGCTGGTATTACCAAAGTTCGGCCATTGAACGGCGGCGCATCATCCAATTGTTTGGTTCGGTGCTGCGCCTTGAACCCGATGGCCGCTATTGCCTCGTGACCCCGCGCCTCAAATATCCGGTCAGCGTGGAGGACGCGCCTTTTCAGGCGGTGGAACTACACCGGCAGGGAACGGGCCGGGCGCAAAAACTGGTGTTCAGAACCAATTTGGATGACGTGGTGGCGACGGGCCGGGATCATCCCATTCAAGTTACCACCGACCCGCGCAACGGACAGCCGTCTCCGTACGTTGAGGTCCGGGACGGGCTGCGGGCAAAAATTTGCCGCCCGGTTTATTATGAACTCGCGCAACTCCTTGAACCCGCCGCGCCGGGAGACGCTGATGCCGCCGATGACCAAAACGAAACCGGCGGGAAGATGCTCGGCGTGTACAGCGCCGGGGTATTTTTTCCCTTTGGCTGGAGCCGGTAGCCAGTAGTGTAGCCGGTTTATTTCGGCACGATTATTTCAGCGGCCTGTACTTGATCCGGGTCGGCTTGATGGCGTTGCCGTGCCGGCGTTTGTAGTCCTGTTCGTAGTCGCTGTAGTTTCCTTCAAACCAAACCGCACGGGAGTTGCCTTCAAAGGCGAGGATGTGCGTGGCGATGCGGTCCAGGAACCATCTGTCGTGGGAGATGACCACGGCGCAGCCCGGAAAATTCAGGATCGCCTCCTCCAGCGCGCGCAGGGTTTCCACGTCCAGGTCGTTGGTGGGTTCGTCCAGCAGCAGCAGGTTGCCGCCTTCGCTCAGGAGTTTGGCGAGGTGCACCCGGTTGCGTTCGCCGCCGGACAGTTCGCCGACCCGTTTTTGCTGGTCGGCGCGCTTGAAGTTAAAGCGCCCGAGGTAGCGCCGCGACTGCACCTCACAGCCGCCGACCCGCATCACGTCCTGTCCGCCGGAGACTTCCTCCCACACCGTTTTGGCCGGGTCCAGGGCGTTCCGCGACTGATCCACGCAGGCGATTTTCACGCTTTCGCCGACCCGCAAACGCCCGCCGGTGGGTTGATCGGCGCCGGTCATCAGCCGAAACAACGTGGTCTTGCCGGCGCCGTTCGGGCCGATGACGCCGACGATGCCGCCCTTCGGCAGGCTGAAACTCAGGTTTTCATACAACAGGTTGTCGCCGAAAGATTTGCTGACGTCCTCGGCTTCCAGCACCATATCCCCGAGCCGCGGCCCCGGCGGAATGTAAATCTCATTGGTCTCGGCGCGCTGCTGGTAGTCCCGCGAACTCAGCTCGTCAAAGCGCTTCAGGCGCGCCTTGCTTTTGGCGTGCCGCCCTTTGGGATTGGCGCGCACCCATTCCAGTTCCAGGCGGATGCTTTTGATGTGCGCCGCTTCGGAACGCGCTTCCAACGCCAGGCGTTTTTCCTTTTGTGCGAGCCACGACGAGTAGTTGCCCTCCCAGGGAATGCCGTGGCCGCGGTCCAGTTCGAGGATCCAGCCGGCCACGTTGTCGAGAAAATAGCGGTCGTGGGTGACCGCGATTACCGTGCCTTCAAACTCGTGCAGGAAGCGTTCCAGCCAGGCGATGGACTCGGCGTCCAGGTGGTTGGTGGGTTCATCCAGGATCAGCATGTCGGGGCTGGAAAGCAACAGCCGGCACAACGCGACCCGGCGCCTCTCGCCGCCGGACAGCGTGCCGATCCCGGCCTCCCAGGGCGGCAGGCGCAGCGCGTCGGCGGCGATTTCCAGTTTGTGGTCGAGGTTGTGGGCGTCCGCCGCCTGAATGATGTTTTCCAGTTTCGCCTGCTCGCTCGCCAGCGCGTCAAAATCCGCGTCCGCTTCGCCGTAGGCGGCGTAGATTTCCGCGAGCCGCGAATGTGCCTGCTTGATCGGCCCGAGGCCGTCCTCAACGTTGCCGCGCACGTCCTTGTCTTCGTCCAGCAGCGGCTCCTGGGGGAGGTAGCCGATGCTGAGGCCGGGTTGGGGCCGCGCTTCGCCGATGATGTCGGCGTCAACCCCGGCCATGATTTTCAGCAGCGTGGACTTGCCCGCGCCGTTATAGCCGAGCACGCCGATCTTGGCCCCCGGAAAAAAATTCAGCGAAATGTCGGTGAGGATCGCCTGGTTGGGCGGCACCACCTTGCCCACGCCGTTCATGGTGAAAACGTACTGCGCCATCTGCTTCTGCCTTTGCTCTGCCCTTGTCTGTTAATGTGCGCGCCGCCGCCGGGCTACGCCTGCCCGCCCGCGTTTCCCACGTTTCCCATGTTTAACAGGGCAAGGGCGGCGCGATGCAACGGCGCATTGGCCGCCGCCAGCACCCGGCCGTCGGCGTTCAAGCTTAGCGGTTCGCCCCGCCAGTCGCTGATGACCCCCCCGGCACCCTCGATCACCGGCACCAGGGCCATATAGTCGTAGGGATTCATCTGCGCTTCGCAAACCGCTTCGGTGTAGCCGCAGGACAACAGCCCGTAACAGTAGCAGTCGCCGCCGAACACCCGGAAGCGAAACGCGCCGGACAAGCGGTTGAACTGCGCCAAGGATGGACCGGCGAACATATCCGGGGTGGTGGTGTAAATGGAGCCGTCGGCGAGCCGCGCAACGGCGCTGGTGGCGCAGGGCGCGCCGTTGTGGGTGGTTTGCCGGCCCTTGACCCCGACCCAGCGTTCATCAAGGGCGCCATGGTCAATGACGCCGATCACCGGCCGGTCGCGGTGCAGCAGCGCGATCAAGGTGCCGAAGGTGGGGTTGCCGGTGGCGAAGGATTTGGTGCCGTCAATGGGGTCAATGACCCAGCGCCATTCCTCGTCGTTGTCGGTGGCGCCGGTTTCTTCGCCGAGAAAACTGTGGCCGGGATGGCGCTCCAGAATCAACTCCTTGACGCGCTGCTCGGTTTCCCGGTCGGCGACGGTCACCGGCGTGCGGTCGTCCTTGCTGGCGACCGCCAGCCCGGCGCGAAAATACCCGCCGGTAACCACCCGCGCCACATCCGCCGCGGCAACGGCGGTTTCCACAAACGATTCAAACGACTCAAACTGCTCGGGCGGGGAGTTCATGGCGGGGTATTGTAATGGATGAGCGGGGCAAATTTTCGCTACAATCCGGCGCCCGGTTTGCGGTAGAATCAGCGGCTATTTTCCACCCCACCATTTGGAGGACAACCCAGGCAGATGAAAATTCTGGTTCCAGTAAAGCGCGTGATTGACGCCAATATCCGCGTCCGGGTCAAGGCCGATCAGAGCGGCGTTGAGACCGCCAACGTCAAAATGGCGATGAATCCGTTTTGCGAAATTGCCGTGGAGGAAGCCCTGCGCCTCAAGGAAGCGGGGGTTGCCGAAGAGGTGATTCTTTTCTCCGCGGGGCCGGAAAAGTTCCAGGAGACGATCCGCACCGGCCTCGCCATGGGCGCCGACCGGGGCGTTCACGTCAACACCGATGAGCGCCTTGAGCCGCTGGTGATCGCCAAAATGATCGCGGCGGTGGCGGACCGGGAGGGCGCCGATTTGGTCATCCTCGGCAAGCAGTCCATTGACGGCGACAACAATCAGACCGGTCAGATGGTGGCGGCGATCATGGGCCGGCCATTGGGCAGCTACATCTCCGAAATCAAAAAGAACGACGGCGGTTTCGCCATCACGCGGGAGATTGACGCCGGCCTCGAGAAACTGCAGATCACCAGCCCGGCGGTGGTTACCACCGACCTGCGGCTGAACGAGCCGCGCTATGCTTCGCTGCCGAACATTATGAAGGCGAAGAAAAAACCCATTGACGCGCTGACCCCCGCCGACCTCGGCGTAGAGGTGAGCCACCGCACCGAAATTTTGAAAGTGGTTGAGCCGCCGGAACGGGAAGCCGGGGTCATGGTGCAAAACGCCGAGGAACTCGTGGACAAACTCAAAAACGAAGCGAAGGTGATCTGATGAGCATTCTGGTTATTGCGGAACACGATGACTCGGGGTTGTATCCGGGTACGCTGAACACGATTACCGCCGCCGGGGCGATTCTCGCTGGTGGCGGCGGCGGCGAAGGCGAGGTTCACGTACTGGTGGCCGGCTACGGCATCGGCAACATCGCCGACGCCTGCGCCGCTGCCGCCGGCGTCGCCAAAGTGCTGGTCGCCGATGATGAAGCGTACGCCCACGCCGGCACCGAAGACGTGGCCGCGCTGGTGGCGGCGCAGGTCGAAAACTACACCCACGTGCTCGCCCCGGCCTCCACTTTCGGCAAGGCGCTGATTCCCTACGCGGCGGCGTTGTGCGATTTGCAGTCCATTTCCGACATCAGCGAAGTGCTGTCCGAAGACACGTTTGTGCGGCCCATATACGCCGGCAACGCCATGGCCACGGTGAAAACCTCGGACCCGGTGAAAATGATCACCGTGCGCACCACCGCGTTTGAACTCGCCGAAGCCACGGGCCGGAACGGCAACGCGCAAATCGAAAACCTGAGTCCGGCGGGCGTTACCGGCAAGGTGAAGTTCATCGAACAAACCCTGAGCCAGAGCGAACGCCCGGAGTTGACCTCGGCGCGGGTGGTGGTGTCCGGCGGCCGCGGCATGCAAAGCGGCGACAACTTCGCCATGCTCGAAAACCTCGCCGACAAACTCGGCGGCGCGGTGGGCGCATCCCGCGCCGCGGTTGACGCCGGCTTTGTCCCCAACGACTACCAGGTCGGCCAGACCGGCAAGGTGGTCGCCCCGGACCTGTACCTCGCGGTGGGCATCTCCGGCGCCATCCAGCACCTCGCCGGCATGAAAGACTCCAAGTGCATAGTCGCCATCAACAACGACGAAGAAGCGCCGATCTTTCAGGTGGCGGATTATTCGTGGAACGAAGATTTGTTCGTTGCGGTTCCGGCGTTGCAGGCGGAGTTGGAGAAGTAGTTCGCTGAATACGCCGGGGGCGGGGCGCGGTTGCGCGGGGCGCGTGTTTGCGCGTGACGCGCGTTTGCGGGGGGAGACCCCCCGCGCCCCCCTGTGCGGCGCGGGGAAACTCCTGTTTCCAGCGCCGCGCGCACATCCCTGTGCGCGACAGTCCGGCTATCGCCGGAAGGGTTTGAATAACGGCGGGAACTTTGTGCGTGGGTATAACACCGAGGAACGTGGCAACAACTCTGCCGTCATTCCCGAATGCGATGAAAAATATAGTCGCTATCGCTTCCTGTTTTTCTATCGTTCGGGAATGACGGCGAGGTTTTTCATAGTGTCAGTGCGTAGCGAGAATTCATTATTCAACTCACGCATCCCCCTACTCAAAAACAATAACATTCCTCAACACCCTGTCCCGCCGCACGTCATCAATGGCTTGATTAATCTCCTCCAGCGGATAGCGATTGGAAATCAACTCATCCAGTTTCAGGCGGCCGTTTTGGTACAGGGCGATCAACCGCGGGATGTCGACGCGCAGGCGCGTGGAGCCCATTTTGCTGCCGAGAATGCGCTGGCCGGCGTTGGCCATGTCGGTGGCGTCGAAGGACACCAGGTCGCCGGTGGGCGGCATGCCGACGATGGTCAGGGTTCCGCCCGGCGCCAGCAATGCCAGGCCCTGCTCGATGGCTTTGGGGCTGCCGGCGGCGGTGAACACGTATTCAAGGCCGCGTTTGGCGGTGATTTGATCCACGCTTTCGCGGGCGTTGACTTTGGCGGAGTTGATGCGGTGGGTGGCGCCGAAGGTTACGGCGATTTCCAGTTTGCGCTCTACGATGTCCACGGCCACCAGCGGAAACGCGCCGGCAAATGCCGCACCCTGCACCGCGTTCAACCCGACGCCGCCGCACCCGACCACGCCGGTGGCGGCGTTGGCCGGCAGTTGCGCGGTGTTGACCACCGCCCCGAACCCGGTGATCACGCCGCAGGACAGCAGCGAGGCGACATCGAAGGGCAGGTCTTCGGGAATCACCGCGACCTGGGACTGGTCGACCACGGTATATTCCGCGAAAGCCCCGGTGCGCAACCCCTGCTTGATCACGACGCCTTCGCCGTTGTGCATCCGCGCCTCGCGGTCCAGGGGAAAGCGCGTCTCGCAGATGTTCAGCCGGCCATTCTCGCAAGGGCCGCAATGACCGCACGAACGCAGCAGGGTCACCAGCACCCGCTCCCCGGCCAAGACGCTGTGCACGCCGGGCCCGGTCTCCTCCACCACGCCCGCCGCTTCATGACCGAACACCTGCGGCGGCCTGCCGCCCCACCCGCCATCGGCGTAGGTGATGTCGGAATGACAAATCGCGCACGCGGCGATTTTCACCCTGACCTCGCCGGCCAGCGGCGGCGCAAGGTCGAGTTCGTCAATCACCAAAGGCTTGCCGAATTCATAACAGACCGCGGCTTTCATGTTGATTCCTCAAATGGATGCTGATGCGGGGGTGGCGGGTTGTTCCCGATATTATAGTGTCGGCGGTTGCGGGGAAAAAAACAAGAGACGAAGCCCGCCGCCCCGGAAGCGGTATCCGAAGCGCGAACCGGTATCGTTTCAGCGTTGGCATCTGTTACCATATTCAGTTGCCCGTTTCACGAATCCCACGCATTGTACCGGCCCGCAAAATGAGAACCCCCCGCCTCCTCAACGACCTGTTTTCACGCATCGCCGAAGTCGGGCATTCGCTGGTTTCTTCCGATGCATCCGAGGAAGGTCTCGGCGACTTGTGCGAGGCTTTGTTGTCCGGGCGCGGCGAGGCTACCGGGCTTGCGCTGGCCGGGGAAATTTTCGAGCGTTACGCGGGGTTGGACACGGCGGACAAGCGCGCGTTCTTCTTTGAGGCGGCGCGGCGTTTCGGCGTGGACGAAGATGCGCTGGAGGAAGCGCTCGCGGCCTGGCGGGAAGCGGACGGCGCGGGTGCGGGCGAGATGGACCGGCGCATGATTCACTTCGCCAGCGAGCCGCGCAGTCAGGAACTGATCCGGCGTCTGAACCGCGTCCCCGGCGGGACGCGGGCGTTGGTGGCCATGCGCGCCGATTTGCTGGCGGCGGCGGAAGAGGACGCCGGCCTGAAACAACTGGATACCGATTTCCGGCACTTGCTGGCCTCGTGGTTCAACCGCGGCTTTCTGGAGTTGCGCCGCATTGACTGGTCGAGTTCCGCGGAAATTCTTGAAAAAATTATCGCCTACGAAGCGGTGCACGCCATTGACGGCTGGGACGATCTGCGCCTGCGGGTCGCGGCCCCGGACAGGCGGTTGTATGCGTTCTTTCATCCGGCGCTCGCCGATGAGCCGCTGATATTTGTCGAAGTGGCGCTGACCAACGAGACGCCGGTTGCCATCGGCCCGATCCTCGCGCGGGAACGCGCAACGCTGGATCCGAACGCCGCCGGCGTGGCGGTGTTTTACTCCATCTCCAACTGCCAGGCCGGGCTGCGCGGCGTCTCGTTCGGCAGCTTCCTGATCAAGCAGGTGGTCGAGGAACTGCAAGCCGAGTTCAAGGCGCTCAAGACTTTTGTTACGCTGTCGCCGGTTCCGGGTTTGCGGCGCTGGGTGGTTGCCGAATGTGGGCGTGGTGAGCGTGGTGAAGGGAGCGTTTTGAACGACAAGCAGCGCGCTTTTTTGACGGCGTTGGACTCCGCCGACACCGACAACACTGGCGACACCGCGAACACCGGCGTCCTCCTCGAAGTAACGGCGCGTTACTTGCTCGAAGCCCGAACCAAGCACGGCGATCCGTTCGACCGGGTGGCGCGTTTCCACCTCGGCAACGGCGCGCGCCTTGAATGGATCAACGTCAACGCCGACCGCAGCGCGCGCGGCATCGGCAACTCCTGGGGCGTGATGGTCAACTACCTGTACGACCTCGGCGCCATTGAACGCAACCACGAGGCGTTCGCCAACCACGGCGCAATCATCTGCGCGTCCGGCGTGAGACGGTTGCTGAAGAAAAGTTGATGAAGCAGGGTATGTACGGCGCCAACCATCTCGCCGCCCGCCTGCGCGCCGCTTCCATCGGGCGCGAGCAGGCGCGCTTCGCCGAACTGGCGGACGGCGGCGGCGTTTCCTGCGGCGCGATGTTTGAAGCCGCCGAGCGCATCGCCTCGGTGCTGGCGGCGGCCGGTGTAAAGCCGGGTGACCGAGTCGCGGCGCAGGTTGAAAAGTCGCTGGAAGCCGTGCAGTTGTACCTCGGCACGCTGCTGGCGGGCGGCGTATTCCTGCCCTTCAACCCCGCCTACACGGCGGCGGAGATGGCGTATTTTCTCGGTGATTCGGAACCGTCGGTATTAGTCTGCGACCCGGACAAAATGGATGCGCTGGGCGCCATTGCCGGGGGCGGGGGTGCCGGCGCCGGCATCGGCGCATGCTTCTCGCTGGCCGCCGACGGTTCGGGTACGCTGAGCGAAGCCGCCGCCGCCGAGACACACGGATTTGACGCGGTGCCCCGTGGCAAAGACGACCTCGCGGCGATCTTGTACACCTCCGGCACCACCGGCCGCTCCAAAGGCGCGATGTTGAGCCACGGCAACCTCGCCGCCAACGCGCGCACGGTCAAAGACTGCTGGCGCTTTTCCGATGCCGACGTGTTGATTCACGCGCTGCCGATCTTCCACACCCACGGCTTGTTTGTCGCGGTTCACGTCGCGCTCATGGCGGGCGCGTCTTTGATCTTCCTGCCCAGGTTCGACGCCGACGAGATCGTCTCTGCCATGCGCCGCGCCACGGTATTGATGGGCGTGCCGACCTACTATGCGCGATTGCTCAACCATCCCGCCCTGAACAAAAACGCCGCCGCCATGCGCCTGTTCCTATCAGGCTCAGCACCGCTGCCGGCGGAGACCCACCACCAATGGCGCAGCGCAACCGGCCACGCCATCCTTGAACGCTACGGCCTGACCGAAACCGGCATGAACACATCAAACCCCTACCACGACGAACGGCGCGCCGGCACGGTCGGCTTCCCGCTGCCGGGCGTGGAAATGCGAATCACCGACCCCGCCACCAACGCGGAGTTGCCCCGTGGCGAAGTCGGCGTCATCCAGGTGCGCGGGCCGAACGTGTTCCGGGGCTACTGGCGCAACCCCGAAAAAACCCGCGAAGAACTGCGCGAAGACGGATTTTTTATCACCGGCGATTTGGGTAGGGTGGACGAACGCGGCTACACCACCATCGTCGGCCGCACCGGCGACCTGATTATTACCGGCGGCTACAACGTGTACCCCAGAGAAATTGAAAATCTCATTGACGACATCAAAGGTGTCAAAGAATCCGCAGTAATCGGACTCCCGCATCCCGACTTCGGCGAATGCGTCGTCGCGGTGATTGTCCGCGACCCCGATGCCGACCTCAAAGAAGCCAATATACGCGCAACCCTCAAAGAAAAACTGGCCGGGTTTAAACAGCCGAACCAGTTTTTTTTCGCCGCAGAACTCCCGCGCAACGCCATGGGGAAGGTGCGGAAAAATGTTTTGCGGGAGTTGTACAATAGCGCGATATGAGCGGGGTAATCAACCTTCTTTCTGATCGTTTATTCAAATGAACACGATCAACCAAATTCGCACGACCGAAAAAAACCTTGCTAAATTCAAGCAGGTGCTTTTGTACGTGCTACATGAGGTTGGCGACAAGCCGAATGTCGGCGAGGCGGTGCTTCACAAACTTCTTTACTTCATTGATTTCGATTATTACGAGAAGTTTGAAGAAAATTTAATGGGGGCCACCTACATCAAAGATCATCACGGACCTGTTTCGATGGAATTGGGTTCAGTTATCGCCGATATAAAGAAACATAGCCCGGTGAAACGCCCGCAACTGGATTTGCTCTCGGTGCGCGAAATCAAGCACATTGATGACGTGCTGGCGCGCCTTTCGGATAAAAACGCCAAAGAAATGGACGACTATTCCCGTGAAGACATTCCCTGGAAGTCCGCACGGGATGGCAAGCCTCTTTCTTACGAAAGCGTCTTTTACCGCGATGAAAGATATTCCGTAAGAAATTATGGCGATGAAATTTAACGGATCGCAAAAAACATCGACAACAACCCGTTCACCCATACTCCGAAAAAATCAAATCCTAATCCAGCCAAGTAGGCCCGGTTTCGTCCAATGCATATTGAATCAAACCGGCGGTGGTTCGTAACTGGATTCCCGAGTACGCAAGTGTTCGTAAGCCGCTTGCGCGGCAACGGACACTAACGCTCGAGAATGACGGCTGAGGGTACGCGAGTGTATCGGTTGGGCGGTAGGGACAGGTCGCGACCTGTCCTGTTTGTCAGTGAATTAGTGAACCCATACAATTCCCGCCGCACCTCGCCGTCATTCCCGAACGATAGAAAAATAGGGAGCGATAGCGACCATATTTTTCATCGTGTCGGGACAATTTTGCCGGGAGCAAAATTGCGCGTAGCCCGAAGGGCGAGTATCAGGGATGATACGAGCAATCCAGTACCGGCGGGTAAGCCGGTCAGGTAGTGGCTAACACTGTCGGCTGAACGCTGGATTCCCGAGAGCGCCAAGTGTCCGTAAGCCGCTAACGCGGCAACGGACACTAACGCTCGGGAATGACGGCAGAGGCGTAAGGACGGGCAAAGGAAGCGACGAAACACCGCCCTCCGAACGCTGGATTCCCGCTAAAATCCTGCGGGAATGACAGCAAGTCAGCGGCTACCACCACCGGTTTGACGCTCGCACACCTGTTACCCACCCGTACAATCACTGCTGGTTACACGGCAACCCTGCCCCCGGCCATTACACTCATTCACCGCCCTGGTCTCCGCATCGTTGCGAGACGCGTGTCCGGCGCCCCATCCACCGGCGCCGTCGCTGCCCTTTGCAATAGCCGCGCATCCCTTGCCCCTGAAGCGGTATGTAACGGAGCAGTTGCCCCTGTTTCTGCGGTTGCACTCGTTGAGCGCGCTAACATCGGCATTGTGCAGTGATGGGTGGCCGAGTCCATAACCAAAAGCCCAGCCATTGCTGCCGCGCACTTCGGCGACGGATGAGTAAGATTGTTCGGCTGTTGCGATGCCCGTGGACAGGGCGAGCGTGGAAAGTACGGCGAGTGCGTGTGCAGCCGTGCGAAAGGGTTTTTGGTGGTGTTTCATCGTATTGGGAATCCAGTTGTTGATTGGGAAATAAACGAGATATTCTAAGGTGCCTTTGTACGTGGTTTAATTTTACTCGCATGTAGACTCACACGAAAGTACATTTCTTGCGCCTAAGAGTGTTTTAAACTCCCTTCTGCCATCGCACGTGTTAGCATTCACGACATTGGAAACCAAACAAAGAGTTGCAAAGGTTCCGAGTACATAAAGAGCAGGGATAAGGAGAGGGAATGGATCATCACTTACACTAATTACACTATCCTCCGAAGTTATAAGCATCCGGTTAAGGCCGTAGTCGGGATGTGTACGCACAGTTTTGGGAAATGTTGTTTGCTTTTCGTTTGGCCCATTAATAGTTATTGGTTCATTGTCAAGGCTAATTTGGTAACCCGAGTTTTGATCCATGATCGCTCTCACAAGATTACTTGATATATTTAAGGTAACAGGTGTCGTTCCTCCTGATGGATTCCACGATGCTCCTCTGAGTATTAGTGGATCTCCAGCACTAGTATCGCCTACCGCATCCAAACTAATAAAGGTGAGAGTCCCATTTACAAAATACAAGGAGTCAAATAATGCAAAGTTATCTTGCCTTTCTTGGTTACCAGCATTTGCCGTAGTGAAGGTAAATAAAATTAGCAAAGTAAATATTTTTTTCATCAAACTTCCGGTAACGCCCGACAACAGAGTAACAGGAACGGCGGCGGGGAGGATTTTGATGAAATCTCGTTTAGTAATGTTTGACATGATATTTACCTCGTGGTTATGAAAGATGAAATTTTCCCTTTGCAACAGATAAAGTCGCGACGAGCATAAGTCGGTAGATTTTCTTTTTCATGGTGGTTCTCCGTGTGGTTGTTTATTCTATATCTATAACATCTACTATGTGATCAATTTCCTCTCGGAGAGATATCTGCGATATAATGCCATCTTCTGAATTTGAAACAAAGAGGTCGTCATTTTGGGAGTCTCCTTCTATAAGTTTTTTCGTTTTTATTGCTTCGTTTAGGTCATTATGACAACGCCATATTCGTTCTTTATTCCCTTTGATTATGTTGCTAACAATTATTGGATATTCTCCACCAACTTTTATGTATTCTCCATCTCTTAGAGGCATAACTATGCACATCGCGTAATACGACCCCTCATTTGCTCCATTTTCTTTTAGTAGCTTTATACTTTCTCTGTCTTTAAAACTAATTGCAATGGTCATTGCACTTTCATCATGAGCTGATATTGCATTAACATCTGCTCCGTGTTCTATTAGTAATCTCATTATCTTTTCAGTTCGGCGCGAAGGCCAATTTCGGCTCGTAGCCGCCATTAATAATGTTGTCTGACCAATAGCTGCATTGGGATTAAGTCCCTCATTTAAGAGTTTTTTTAATGTATAGAACCTTCCACGTATCACTGCTAGCCCACCTTCCTCTTCCATAGTCATAGCCGCTTCTGCGTTTTTTATTAGGCTGTAATCACTGGGCGCAATCAATATGGAAACGCACAATCCAAGTACTGCTGCTGTGATTGTCTTCATTATTCGTGTATTCATTAAATTCACCATAAAGTTAGAGTGTTGGAAAAAACAAAACATCACCGAATCATTTCGCCGTAACCACAATGCGCGCCCGTGAACCGGCCCCGCCGCGGTGCCGCCAGGACTGAGTTTTGGAAGTAACGCCTTCAACCCGGACCTCGCCGGTGTTCACGTCCCGGTGGGAGCAATTTCCCTTGCGGCCGGTGCCGTTGATGGCGAACAACTCTATGACATAGTCGCGCCCGGCCTCGGCCTTGAAATCGTCGCAGTCCCAGTCGTTGTCAATCTCGCCGGAAAAAATGCGGCTGCCGCCCACGCTCACGCGCACCTTGTCGCCGTCTTCACATTCATGGTCGCGCACGCAGATTTCCAACTCCGATTCATCGCCGTCAATGGTTATGTGGAAATCCTGAAGGGGTTGGTTGCTGAAATTATCCGGCGACCAGTTGGTTCGGATTACGCCGCCGCCATACAAGTCGCGGCTTTCGTCATCGCGAATTTTGTTGTCCATATCGCGGGATGCGTCCCGCGCGGTGTCTTCAAAAAAGCAATACTTGTCAATTCCATTGAAATCGTATTCCGCCTCCAGATAATCCCTGAATTTATTGGTGTAGCCGATGGTGAAGGAATAATCGCCGAGGAACACCGCCGTATAAAAGATCCGCCGCTCGGGGTCTGCGCTGGAGAACTCCTCGAAAGTGCAAAAGATGTGGTCATCGTCGGCGGCTAGGGACGGCAACGGGGCCGCCAGCAGGATGGCGGCGGCAAGGGCAAAAAAGGCGGTTTTCATGGGTTTTTTCCTCGAATTTCGGGTGCATTGCCCCGGTTGCAGCGGTTCACATGGAACCGCCCGAAGCCATTGAAGCCGGGCGGAAATGAAAAACCCGCCGCCGGACGGGTCCGGGCGGCGGGTCGAAAACGAGCGGGCGTAGCGGCGAGCGCGTGGCCGAAATGCCAAAAAAGGAGAAAAACCCTTATTTTACAATAACTGGGGGGGGGTGAATTACCCTGGCCACCATCGCCGATAGCGGATGTCGGTGGCCGGGGGTTTGGGAGTGGTTATTGATGGTCGGCATGGGGTTTGGCCCGCAGGGGCTTCAGGGCGGAAAAATAACCAAAAGACCGATCGTTGTCAAGGCCGGATTCCGCCGTTGCATCGCCTTGCGGAGTTGCGTATAAATCCCCAATGACCGCATCCAAACACCTCGCCACCTTCGCCGCTTCCCTCGCCTACGACGACCTGCCGCCGGCGGTGGTGGAGCGCGTTTCGGAACTGCTCCTTGATTGGCTCGGTTCGGCGTTGGCCGGCAGCGGGGCGCGGCCTGTTATCGCTTTGGAAAAACTTTCGCGGGAGTTTGGGCCGGAGGACGGGCCGAGTCAGATGCTTGGGTCGCGGAACATGACCAGTCCGTTGTTCGCCGCGTTGGTCAATGCCGCGGCTTCGCACGTGGTGGAGCAGGATGATTTGCACAGCGGTTCGGTGTTTCATCCCGCGGCGGTGGTTTTTCCGCCGGTGGTTGCGGTGGCGCAATCCATTGATTGCACCGGCAAGGACGTCATTACCGCCGCCGTGGTTGGTTATGAATGCGGGATTCGCGCCGGCGAGTTTCTTGGCGCGAGTCATTACCGGGTTTTTCATACCACCGCCACCGCCGGAACTTTGGCGGCGGCGATGGCGGTTTGCAACTTGCTCAAACTTAGCGAGGCGCAAACTTTGCACGCGCTCGGTTCCGCGGGGACGCAGGCGGCGGGGTTGTGGGAGTTTTTGCGGGACGCGGCGGATTCCAAACAGCTGCACACCGCCAAGGCGGCTGCGGATGGAATGATGGCGGCCTACGCCGCGCGTTACGGCTTGACCGCCGCCGGGCGTATTCTCGAAGGCGAGCAAGGTATGGCGGCGGGGATGTTGGGGGCGGGGAATGCCGCCGCCATCGTTGACCGGCTGGGCGAACGCTGGGCGTTGTTGGAGACTTCGTTGAAGTTTCATGCGTCCTGCCGGCACACACATCCGGCGGCGGATGCGTTGATGGAAATTCGCCGTGCGCATAATCTCGATCGCGATTACGCGCGCATTACCCGCATCACCGCGCACGTGTATCAGGCGGCGGTGGACGTGCTCGGCGCGGTGGCGCGGCCACGGACCATTCATCAATCCAAATTTTCCATGGGCTTTGTGCTCGCGCTCATCGCCCGTGACGGTCGCGCCGGGGTGCATGACTTTACCGAGGCCGCTCTTGATGACGATGAACTTTTGCGCCTGCACGATACCGTGACCATGGTGGTTGACCCCGAAGTGG
Source organism: Candidatus Poriferihabitaceae bacterium (assembly GCA_965212085.1). Taxonomy (GTDB): domain Bacteria; phylum Pseudomonadota; class Gammaproteobacteria; order Arenicellales; family Poriferihabitantaceae; genus JAHRAW01. The sequence goes on from OZ243042.1 coordinate 1,974,477, forward strand.
AGGTGCGTTACCCGCAACACTGGACCGCCCGCGTGGAAGTGGAACTGGATGACGGGTCGGTGTACGCGCACAATATCGCGTCTCCCAAAGGCGACCCGGACAATCCGTTGAGCCGGGATGAGATTGAGGTTAAGTTTCGGTTGTTGTGCGAGTTTGGTGGCGTGGTCAGCGTTGACGAGGCGGATGCGTTGATGGCGCAGTGTTGGGCGTTGCCGGATGTCGCCGGGTTTGCGGACGCGCTTGTGCTGCGGTGATCGCCGCCGTGCTACTATCCGAGGCAAATGAAATTTTCCACTCTGACCGATAGAATCGCCGGCGAAAGCGTGGACGTCTGGGAAGTGCACTACGACGGCCTGGCGCGCGCCGAAGCCGGCGAAGACGTCATCATGCTCAGCGTCGGCCAGGAAACCGAAGAGTTCACCTCTGCCGGCATCGTTGACGCCGCCGTTGACAGCCTGCGCGCCGGGCGTCATCACTACACTTCGGTCAACGGCAATCTTGATTTGCGCCGGGCGGTGGCGCAACGCCACCTTGAACTGAGCGGGCGCAAGGTCGGCGATTTCAACTGCGCGATTTTCGCCGGCGCGCAAAACGCCTTGTTCGCGGTCGCCCAGTGCCTGCTGGAAAAGGGCGACGAAGTGATTCTCTCGGAGCCTTACTACACTACCTACCCGGCCACCTTCGGCGCCGGCGGGGCGACGCTGGTCAGCGTTCCGGTGAAGTTTGAAAACCAGTTCCAGATAAATCCCGACGACATCCTCAAAGCCATCACCCCGCGCACCCGCGCCATCGTCTTGAACTCCCCGAACAATCCGGTGGGCGCGGTGTACACCCGCGAGCAGTACGCCGCCGTGGTGCGCGCCTGCGTGGAAAAAGAAATCTGGCTGATTAACGACGACGTCTATCAGGAGTTGCTGAGCGAAGACGAACGCGCCAACCCGCTCAGCCTGCCCGACGCCGAACGCGTGTGCATCACCGTATCCAGCCTCTCCAAATCCCACCGCATGACCGGCTGGCGGCTCGGCTGGGTGATCGGCCCGGACGCGCTCATGCGACACCTCTACAACCTCGCTATGTGCCTGTCCTACGGGCTGCCCGCGTTCATCCAGGACGCGGCGGTCGAAGCGCTCAGATCGGGAACCGCCACCGCCCGAGACGTCCGCGAAAAACTCGACCGCCGGCACGGCATCCTGCTGCGCGAACTGGACGGCATCCGCGGACTCAACCTGTTCAGCGCCGAAGGCGGAATGTTCGTGGTGTTCGACATCAGCGCAATGCCCATATCCGCCCGCCGCTTCGCCCGCGAGTTGCTGGACCGGCACGACGTCGCCATCCTCCCCTGCGACGGCTTCGGCGTCTCCGCCGCCTGCGCGGATTTGCTGCGGGTTAGTTTGTGCGTGGATGACCGGCGGCTGGTGGAGGCTTGCGGGCGCATTGTTGAATATGTGGATTCGCTGCCCGCCGCCCGCGTATAATGTTTGAGTTAATGATTATTTTTTCCCCGGCATCAACAATGAGCAATTTATTATGAAGCAGCACGCACAAGTCGTAGTAATCGGCGGCGGCCTGGTGGGTTGCAGCATTCTTTATCACCTCGCCAAACTGGGTTGGAGCGACGTGGTGTTGCTGGAGCGCAACGAGTTGACTTCGGGTTCCACGTGGCACGCGGCGGCGGGGACTCACGGGCTGCACGACACCAACAACATCTCGCGGTTGCAGTATTACACGATGAAGTTGTACGGCGAACTCGAAGCGGAAACCGGGCAGTCGTGCGGGATTCATCAGCCGGGCAGCATCTACCTCGCCTGCAACAAAGACCGCGTGCATCAACTGCGGATACAGGCCGCCAAGGCCGAGGCTTTTGACGCTGAGTTTTATGAGCTTTCCAAAAAGGAAACCCTCGACCTGCATCCGCTATTGGAGATCGACAATGTTTTGTGCGCGATGTACGAACCCCTCGCCGGTCACGTTGATCCGGCCGGCGTGACCCACGCCTACGCCGCCGGTGCGCGGCAGCGGGGCGCGGAGATCCACCGCTTTGCGCCGGTGCTGGAAACCAATCCGCGCGCCGGTGGGGCGGGCGGTTGGGACGTGGTTACGGAGAAGGCAACCATTCACGCCGATTTTGTGGTCAACGCCGCCGGGTTGTGGGCCAGGGAGGTGGCGGCGATGGCCGGGTTCACGCTGCCGTTGATGGCCATGGAGCATCAATACTTCGTAACCGAAGAGATTCCCGCCATCGCCGAACTGGGGCGCGAACTGCCGGGGGTGGCGGACCGCGATCAGGAATACTATATGCGCCAGGAGGGCAAGGGTTTGCTGGTGGGTGCTTACGAGGCCGACGGGCGTTTCTGGAGCGAAACCGGCACGCCGATGGATTTCGGCCACGACCTGCTGCCCCCGGACCTCGACCGCATCGAAGACAACGTGATGCGCGCTTGCGAGCGCGTGCCGGCGCTCGCGGAAGCGGGCATCAAGCAGGTCATCAACGGCCCGATGATCTGGTCGCCGGATTCATCGGCGTTGCTCGGGCCGGTGCCCGGACTCAAAAACTATTTCGTGTGTTGCGGCATCATCCCCGGTTTCAGTCAGAGCGCCGGCCTCGGCCTGACCCTCGCGCAGTGGCTCATCGAAGGCGAACCCGAACTGGATATGTTCCCGTGGGACGTGTCGCGCTTCGGCGACTGGGCCACCAAAGACTTCACCAAAGCGCGGGCGCTGGACACCTACGCTTCGCGCTTTCGCATTCACTTTCCCAACGAAGAACGCGACGCCGGAAGGCCGGTCAAGACGCGCCCGGTGTACGACCTGCAAAAATCCATGGGCGCGGTGTTCGGGTTGTCTTACGGCTGGGAGCATCCGCACTGGTTCGCCACCGATGCCACCGATGCCACCGATGGCATCGAGGCGGTGGATGATTTCGGTTTTGAACGCCCGAAGTGGTTTGAAACCGTCGGCAACGAATGCCGCGCGCTCCGGGCGTCTGTGGGCGTGGTGGACACTTCCAACTTCGCCAAGTATGAAATCACCGGCGCGGGCGCCGTTGACTGGCTGGAGCGCATCGTTGCCAATCACGTGCCGAAGGAAGACGGGCGCACCTGCCTCACGCCCTTGTTAAGCCCCCGCGGCGGGCTGGCCGGCGACTTCACCATCGCGCGCCTGTCGGCGGAACGCCTGCTGATGATCGGTTCGGGCATCGCCGAGGGGTATCACAAACGCATTTTTGAACAACACCTGCCGACCAAAGGCGTGTCGTTTCGCTCGGTGAGCGACGCCATGGCCGGCTTCAACGTCGCCGGGCCGAACGCGCGGGCGTTGTTGCAGCGATTGACCGGCCTCGAATTCGGCAACGACGAACTGCCCTTCATGGGTAACCGGCTCGCGGACATCGGCGGTTTTGAAGCGGTCTTGATCCGGGTTTCGTTCACCGGCGATCTCGGCTATGAAATTTATGTGGCGGAAGAAAACCAGTTGGCGTTGTACCGGGCGATTCTGGAGCAAGGCGCGGAACTGGATATTGCGCCCGTCGGCTCCCGTGCTTTGGGTTCGCTGCGCATCGAGAAGGGTTACGGCAGTTGGAGCCGGGAGTATTCGCCGGAATGGTATCCCCACGAAAGCGGTATGGCGCGGCTGGTGAAAACCGGCAAGCCGGAATTTCTCGGCAGGGATGCGTGGCTGGCGGTCAAGGACCAGCCGCCGAGGCAGGTGTTGTGCAACTTCGTTATTGAGGCCGCCGATGCCGACGCCTGGGGCGGGGAGACGATTTACCACAACGGGCGTTATGCCGGGCGGGTGACTTCCGGGGCATTCGGGTTCAGCGTCGGGCAGTCCGTGGCCCTGGGCTACCTCAACGCCGACCGGGTCGAGGAGGGCGGGCAGTACGAAATCGCCGTGCTTGGCCGCCCCCACAAGGCGCGGTTGCTGGATGCGCCGTTGTTTGATCCGAAGGGGGTCCGGTTGCGGGGTTGAGGGATTGAGGAATTGAGAGATTGAGAGAAGCGCGCCTTGCCCCGGCAATCCCGGTGCACTTCTGATACAATCAGCCGGCAAACAATATCCGTACCGGGAGAACGATATGAACTTGACCAAGGTGGCCAACCAGGCCGCAACCGACGCCGGCGACGCCATAAACACGCCGTTGAGCGAGGCCGAAGTGGAGCGGGTTGCCGCGATCATCGCCAAGGCCATGGAGAACGCCGTGCTGGAAGCCAGCAGCCAACATTCCACGGTGTGCGACACCTGCCTGAGCCACGATCAGGATCTCGCCCACAAAATCCACAAGGAAATCGAGCGCAAGAAAATCGGGTTGATCGCCAACCTGTCGAGTTTGCGCTGATTTTGCAATGAATGTGCGCCGGAATGTGCGCCGGAATGTTGCGTTGAAAAAAATCCTGTTCTCTGCGGTTTTTGCGGCGCAATTAATCGCCGGCCCGCTGCACGCCGATGAGGTTGACGAACAAGCCGTCAAAGAACTCGTCCAGCAGGAAGTCAAACGCCTGCTGAACGCCGACGGCGCGCTGGATGCGGCCATCGAGGAGGGCATCAAGCGCATCGTGCGCAAACAAAGGGCCGCGGCCGCTCAGGAAAGGGTCGAAGCGCAGCAGGCCCAGGTCGAAAATTTACGCCCGGTGGACGCCCGGCGCGATCACATTTTGGGCAACCCGGACGCCCCGGTTACGCTGGTGGAGTACTCGGATTTCGAATGCCCCTTCTGCAAGCGTTTTCACCCCACGGCGATTCGGCTGCTGGAGGACAACCCGGATGAAATTCGCTGGGTGTACCGCCATTTTCCGCTGGGCATGCACAACCCCGGCGCGCAAAAACAGGCGGAGGCGTCCGAATGTGTCGCCGAACTCAAGGGCAACGATGCCTTCTGGGAATACGTCCACGCCATCTATGACCGAACCCGCGCCGGCGGCCGCGGCTTTCCCCTCGACAACCTGCGCCCGCTGGCCGAAGAATTCGGCGTTGACGGCGACTCTTTTGAGGCGTGTCTGGACGGCGGCAAAATGACCGCCCGCGTAATCCAGGACCACGAAGACGGCCTGAGGGTCGGCATATCGGGAACCCCCGCCGGCTTCCTGATGAACCGGCGGGGCGAAGTGCGCTTCATCGTCGGCGCATTGCCCATCGGCGAGTTGCAGGCTTTGGTGGACGATCTGCGCTGAGCGCGGATCAATCGCTGATCAATCATCGGCAATCAGGCCGGGTGCTCCGCAAGCCCCAATGTTTTTTTGCGTTGGCTGCTCCACGACTGAATGATGCGGTCGGCGATGATGGCGATCAGCGCGATGCCCAGCCCGGCGACCAGGCCGAGGCCGGTATCCGCCTTGCTGAGGGCGATATAGACCGACTGCCCCAGCCCTTTGCTACCGACCAGGGCGGTGATTACCAGCATGGCCAGCGCGAACAATATGGTTTGGTTAAGCCCCAGCATAATTTCCGGAATCGCCAGCGGCATTTTCACCTCCCACAATAACTGCCGGGGCGTGCTACCCATGGACTCCGCCGCCTCCACGGTTTCTTTCGGCACGTTGCGCAGGCCGTGTTCGGTGTAGCGAATGGTCGGGACGATGGCGTAGGCGATGATGGCCAGGAAGGAAGTGAACTCGCCGATCTGAAAAAACATTAAAAACGGAATCAGGATTACGAACAGGGGCATGCTTTGCAAGGTGTCGTTGATGGGGCGCAAAAAATTCGACACCCGTTGACTGCGGCTCGCCCAGATGCCGAGGCCGCCGCCGAACACCAGGCACACGATCACCGCCGCCAGGCACATATACACCGACAGCATCGCCTGGGGCCAGATGCCGGTTAACAGCATGAACAGCCAGCCGAAAAACGACAGCGCCGCCACCGACGCACCGCCGACCTGCCACGCCAGCAGGGTGGCGATTAATATGAACGGCAGCCACGGGGTGGCGGTGATGCCAAAGTAGAGCAGCCCGGCGATGATCACCACGGCGATGGCCGAACGCCAGCCGTGGCGGACGAACAACCAGCAGGCCAGGGCAAGCGCCAGGATTCCATAGCCCCAAATCATCGCCGGGGTCAGCGCAAACCCCCAGGAGAACGGCGCCACCGCTTTGGCGAAACCCACTTTGAGGGGCAGCAGGTAGTAAAAGAAGATGGTGTTTTTGAAGGCGTCTGTGACGCTCGAATAGTTGGCGGTAACGAAGCGCAGGCCGTCGTTGATGACCTCCGCCGGATAAAAAATCCACGCTTCGGGGTAGATGCGCACGGCGGGCATGAACGCCGACAGCAGCACGATGATCGCCATCAGGGCCACGCTGATGAACCACGGTTGCAGGCGCCGCGCCCTGCCCAGGTGCCGGCGCTCAACGGCGCGGGCGCGGTCGGTGAAGCCCCAACTGATGCGGTCCAGCATCATCGCGATCAAGGCGATGACGATGCCCGCCAGCAGGCTTTGACCGAACTGCGCCTTGCGCATGGTGCTCAGCACTTCCCAGCCGATGTCGGCGGAGCCGCCGATGATGGCGGCGATGATCACCATGCTGAGCGCCGCCATGGTGGTCTGGTTGACGCCGATCATGATGTTCGGCAGCGCGCTCGGCACTTGCACCCACCAGAACAACTGGCGCTTGGTGGAGCCGCAGATGATGCCGGATTCGAGCACGTCGTTCGGCACTTTTTGCAGTCCGAGTATGGTGTTGCGCACCATCGGCGGGCAGGCGTAGATGGCGCTCGCCACAACCCCCACCACCGGCCCGAATCCGAACAACAGCAGGATGGGTATCAGGTAGGCGAAGGTCGGCACGGTCTGCATCAGGTCCAGTACCGGCTGCACGATTTTGTTGATGCGCGCCGACTTATGCGCGCCGATGGCGAGAACGAAACCCGCGGCGATGGCCAGGGGAATGGACACGAACACGATGCCGAGGGTGTTCATGCTCGGCGACCAGTAGCCGGTGAGCGCCATGTAGAAAAGCGCGAGCCCGGTGAATAATGACAGGCGCCAGCCCGATGAAACCCAGGCCAGCGCGCAAAAGCCGGCGATGGTGGCCGGCCACGGCAGCCATTGCAACAGCCCCTGTATGCCGGCCATGGGCCACGACAGCAGCCAGTTGATGGAGCGGAACAGCCACTTGAACGCGCCGACAAACCAGTCCATGAAAACGTTGATCCAGGCGGCCACGGGAATCACCAGGTCGGCGGGCAGTTTGAGCAGCCACGGAACGCGCTCGCTCAGCCCCAGGCAGACCACGCTGATCAGGATGACCCCCAGCCACGGTGCCAGGCCGCGGTAGTTTTGCCGGGGCGGTTCGGGTGCGGGCGCGGGTGCGGATGCGGCGCGCATCAGTCGCCGCCCGCGTCGCTCATGGCGGCGGCCATGGCATTGACCACCAGGCGCGGAGTCACGAAGCCGGCGTCCGCGCCGTCGCGTTGCACCAGCAGCCCTTCGGGATGGTCATTGAACAACGGCATGATTTCTTCGAGGGTCGCCGAGGCGTCTATGCGTTGGGCGGTTTTCTTGATGCCGTCCGCGGGCTTGCCGGGGTCGGCGATTTCGCCGGCGGTGATGATTCGTACCCTGGGCACGTCCTTGGTGAACTCGGCGACGTAGTCGTCGGCGGGATTCAGCACCAACTGCGCCGGCGCGCCGGTTTGCACGACCTGTCCGTCTTTCATGATGGCGATGCGGTCGGCGAGCCGCAGCGCTTCGAGAAAATCGTGGGTGATGAAGACGATGGTTTTATGCAGCAGTTTTTGCAGGCGCAGAAATTCATTCTGCATCTGCCGCCGAATCAGCGGGTCCAATGCGCTGAAAGGCTCGTCAAGAAACCATATCTCCGGCTCCACCGCCAGGCTGCGGGCGATGCCGACGCGCTGTTGCTGGCCGCCGGAAAGCTGCCTCGGAAAGCTGTCTTCCCGGCCTTCCAGCCCCACCAGTTGGATGACTTCCCGGGCGCGGGCTTCGCGTTTTTGCGGGGCGATGCCCTGCACCTTGAGGGGGAAGCAAATGTTTTCGAGCACGGTCAGGTGCGGCAGCAATCCGAAATTCTGGAAAACCATCCCCATCTTGTGGCGGCGGAATTCGATCAGTTCTGCGTCGTTCAGGCGCAACAAATCCTCGCCGTCCATCAGCACCGCCCCGGCGGTGGGCTCTATCAGCCGCGACAGGCAGCGCACCACCGTGGACTTGCCCGAACCCGACAGGCCCATGATGACGAATATCTCGCCGGTGCGAACCTCAAAACTGACGTTGCACACCGCGCCGATGTGATTCTTTGCCTCGAATTTTTCCCACAAACCACGGGTGTCGGCAACGTCCCCGTTGCTGTCCGTAAAAAACTGACCGGGGTTGTCGCCGTACACCTTCCACAGGTTTCGGCAGGATATTTTGACGGGGTTGTTCACCGTGTTCATTCCGCGCCGCGCTTTATGATTTTTATTTTGTAACGGCTGAGCAAAAAAACGGCGATACTCAGAATATCGCCGTTTCCGATGTCCCAGGGTTCATCGCGCTTGCGGTTCACCGCAACGCCGCATCCACCCACGGCTTCCAGGTTGCTTCGTTGGCATCCACCCAGGCGGCGACTTCGGCTTCGAGTTTTTTGCCGTCCTGATCGATGGCGTTCATCATCGGAATCTGATCGGCGTTTGTCAGGGTGTAGGCGGTCAGGAGTTTATGCGCCGCCGGCCACTTGTCGGCCAGCCCGGCCCACGCCATTTTCTTGATGTAGCCGCGCTCCCAGTCGCAATCCCAGGTCGCATCCGGGTTCACCCCCACCGCAGCGTTGTCCTGACAGCCCGCCTCAAATGGCGGCAAACTTACGTTGTCCAACGCCACCACCGCAAACAGCCAGTGCGGAGACCAGAACATCACCACCAGCGGCTCGTTGCGCGCCTCGGCGCCCTGAATCTCCGCCACCAACGCGCCTTCACTGCCCGCCGGCACCGACGTGTAGTCCAGCCCCAGGCCGGCGATGCGGTCCACGTTGGAGGTTCCCCAGTCCGCCGGATAATCAACCAGGCGCCCCTTGGGAAAGGTTTCGGCATTGGCAAACACGCCGACGCAATCGTTCAATGCCTTGTAGTCGGGCAGGCCCGGACATTTTTGTTTGGCGGCGTTGTTGAAGAACCACGATTCCACCGGCTTGAGGCCGAGGTCGCCGATCTCAACGACGTTGCCGGAGGCCAGCGCCTTGTCGTAGTGTTCGCCGATATTGGAACTCCATATTTCCATGGTGGCGGATATGGTGTTGTCTTCCAGGGCCTGCATCTGCGGGTAGTAACCGGCGGTCACATACTCCACGTTATAGCCCATGCGTTTGAGTATTTCGCCGGCCACGTGGGTGGAGATGTGCTGGCCGGTCCATTCATTGACCGCCAGTTTGATGGGGTCGTTGGATTCGGGCACTTGCGCACGGGCAACCGCCGTCAGTCCGAGTGCCGCCACGGTAATCACCGCCAAACAATTTCGTAATTTCATCGGGTATCCTCCAAATAGTATAAGTCGGGTATAGTCGAGTAGTTGGTTTGCCAATCCGTTCAGTATAGTACACCGCCGGGGCAATGCAAACCATCGGCGTCATCAGCCCCCCCGGCTGGTTCCCGCACCGCATTATGCGCTAGTATCCGCGCCATGAGCAAAATCCTGCACCGCCAGATCAATGCCGGCTTGCCGAACGCAGCCGGCGGCGAGGGGCCTTACCTGTTTGACGACAGCGGCAAACGCTACCTCGACGGTTCCGGCGGCGCGGCGGTGTCCTGTTTGGGGCACAATCACCCGGCGGTGGTTGAGGCGATGCGCGCGCAACTTTCGCAGCTCAGCTACGCCCATACTTCGTTTTTCACCACCGAAAAACTGGAAGCCCTGGGCGAGCAGATGATCGAACACGCGCCGGATAATCTGAGCCACGTTTATTTTGTGTGCGGCGGTTCCGAAGCTATGGAAGCGGCGCTCAAACTGGCGCGCCAGTATTTCATCGAAACCGGCGAACCCCAGCGCACCCGTTTCATTTCCCGCCGCCAGAGTTATCACGGCAACACCCTCGGCGCGCTGGCGTTGGGCGGCAACGTGGTCCGCCGCGAACTATATGAACCGCTGCTCATGGACGGCGGCCGGATCGCGCCGTGCTACGCCTACCGCCACCGCAAGCCGGGGGAGTCGGAACGGGAATACGGTTTACGGGCCGCCGATGAACTTGAACAAAAAATTCTTGAACTCGGCGAAGACAATGTCATCGCCTTCGTCGCCGAGACCGTGGTCGGCGCCACCGCCGGCGTGGTGCCGCCGGTGGAAGGATACTTCAAGCGCATCCGCGAGATCTGCGACCGCTACGGCGTGCTCCTCATCCTCGACGAAGTGATGTGCGGCATGGGCCGAACCGGCACCTTGTACGCCCACCAACAGGACGGCGTTCGCGCCGACTTGGTCACCGTCGCCAAAGGACTCGGCGGCGGCTACCAACCCATCGGCGCGACCCTCATGGACCGCCGCATCTACCGCGCCATAGCCGACGGCTCCGGCGCGTTTCAACACGGGCATACCTACCTCGGCCACGCCTTGGCGGCGGCTGCGTCGCTGGCGGTGCAGCAGACCATTCAACGCGAGCATCTGCTGGACAACGTTCAACGGCGCAGCGCGGAGTTGTTCGCGCAGCTTCACCGGCAGTTTGACGACCATCCCCACGTCGGCGATATTCGCGGTCGCGGTTTGTTTATCGGCATTGAACTGGTGAAGCATCGGAATGATACGACTGGCGCGACGCCCTTCGCCGATGACGCGCCGTTGCATTCGCGGCTCAAGCGCACGGCAATGGACAACGGCCTGATGATCTACCCCGGCAACGGCACCATTGACGGCAGGCAGGGACACCACGTCCTGCTGGCGCCGGCGTTCATCTATGAGTCCGCCCACGTGGATGAGTTGGTGAGCAAATTGTCAAAATCCCTCGACGAAGCGATCGGCGGGCTTGCCTGAGGTTTGCTTGAACCGGCGGCTCAAATCCATGCGCGCTTCCCATACCCATACCGATACGCCGCAACCGTTGTTAATCGCCTCGGCTCCCAACGGCGCTTACAAAACCCGCGAAGACCATAACGCGTTGCCAATCACCGCCGCGCAACTTGCCGCCACCGCCGCCGCCGTCCAACAAGCCGGCGCGCGCATGATCCACTTGCACGCGCGCGATGCCCACGGCAAACACACCCTCGACGCCGGCGCTTATCAAACCGCCGTCAAAGCGATACGCGCCCAGGCCGGCGATGATTTATTCATCCAACTCACCAGCGAAGCCGCCGGCGTTTATGACGCCGAACAGCAGCGGCGGGCGATGTATGCCGTCAGCGATGACCATATCGATACCGATACCGATACCGATACCGGTACCGATACCCCCGCCGACGGCGTTTCCATCGCCCTGCGGGAACTGATTCGCGCCCCCGCGGATTTGGCCCCGGCCCGGGAATTGTTTCACCACCTGGCCGGGCGGGGCGTGCTGGCCCAGTACATTTTGTTTTCCGCCGATGACATTGAGCGTTACGGGTCCCTGCTGGAGCAAGGCATCATTCCCCCCGGCGGCCACTCGGTGCTGCTGGTGGTGGGCCGCTACGACCACCGGCAATCCACCCCGGAGGCGTTGCATCAAATGCTCGAAGCGTTGCGCGCAGCAACCGAGCGGCCGGTGAACTGGATGGTGTGCGCGTTCGGCCCGCATGAATTTGATTGCCTGACGGAAGCCACAAAACTCGGCGGCCACGTGCGCGTTGGATTTGAAAACAACCTCTTGCTCCGCGCCGGCCAAGCAGCCACGGACAACCGGCAACTCATCACTCAACTGGTCGAGTATGGCAATCCCGACGGGCGTCCGCTTGCGGACATTCACCAGGCGAGAAAGATTCTTGGATCGGAGGCGTTGATGTAGTGGGCGTAGAATGAAATTTGTCAATGAACTAGTGAACATTTGATATACTCCCAAAAATTAACAATCACCAACTATTTTTCAAAAACACAATGCCCACAACAAACGTTACCAGCGTGTACTTCGGAGACGACCTCGGTCGTTACGGCTTCGGAGACGGCCATCCCTTCGGACCGGATCGGATTCATGCGTTCTGGCGCGAAACCCTCAAGCAGGGCATCGACAAGCGCGTGGATATTCGCTCGCCGGTCGCTTGCGATGAACAAAGCCTGCTGCGATTTCACACGCCGGAATACATTGAACGGGTCAAGCGCGCCTCCCAATCCGGCCTCGGCTATCTCGACAGCGGCGACACCCCGGCGTTCAAGGGCGTGTTCGAAGCCGGCTGCTACGTAGTCGGCTCCGATCTTGACGCGCTTGGCCGCGTGGTCGCCGGAGAAACCCCGCGCGTGTTCGTGCCCATCGCCGGGCTGCACCACGCGCGCCGCGACGGCGCCGCCGGCTTCTGCGCCTTCAACGACTGCGGCGTCATCATCGAAACCCTGCGCCGCCAGTACGGCATCCAACGGGTCGCCTACGTGGACATAGACGCACACCACGGAGACGGCGTTTTTTACGCCTACGAAGCCGACCCGGATGTGGCCGTCGCCGACCTCCACGAAGACGGGCGCTACCTGTACCCCGGCACCGGCGCCGCCAACGAGACCGGCACCGGTGCCGCCGTCGGCACCAAACTCAACATCCCCCTCGACCCCGGCAGCGATGATCAAGTCTTCCACCGCGCATGGCCGAAAGTGGAAGCGTACCTGCGCGAATTCAAACCGGAATTTATCCTCCTGCAAGCCGGCGCCGACAGCATCGAAGGCGACCCCATCACCCACATGCGCTTCTCCCCCGCCGCCCACGGCCACGCCGCCAAAAGCCTGGTGCGCCTCGCAGACGAATTCTGCAACGGTCGCATCATCGCCATGGGCGGAGGCGGCTACAACCGCAACAACCTTGCGCTGGGATGGAACGAGGTGTTGAAGGCGATGTTGGTTTGATGCGCCAGCCTATAACCGCGCAATGAATGAAAGGCCAAAGCGCAAGGATAACCGCCTTGCAGGGTACAATTATTCAACGGCGGGATATTATTTTGTAACGATTTGCACACAAGACGGTATTGATTATTTTGGCCGGGTGCAAAACGACCGCATGAGTTTGAACGCAATCGGCGAGATAGTGCGAGGTCAGTGGTTATGGTTGGAAACCAGATACGCTTATATTCATTTGGACGAATACGTTGTTATGCCGAATCATTTCCATGCGGCGGAAAAGATCAAACCCTCAAAACAATCTTCGCCGCCGCGCAGTCCCCCGCCAGCAACTCCTTGAAGGCGTCGGCGCCGGCGGACAGTGGGCGTTGTTCGAGCCAGTCGAGTTTGCCCAGCGCGCCGCTGTGGAGTTTGTCGAGGGTAACGCGCAGGTCCAGCGGCGTGTAGGTGTAGCAGCCGATGAAGGCAATTTCCTGGAGCGTCATTCGGCGCACGTCGAGTTCGCCTTTGGCGTCCATCAATCCGATGTGCACGATCACCGAGCCGGGGCGCGCACATTCGACGGCGGCGCGGCGGGTGTGTTCGTTGCCGACGGCGTCGAACACGGCGTCGAAGCCGCCGGCTTCGGGGGGGCTGGCGAGCGGGTCGAAGACCCGGCATCCGGCGCCGGGCACACCTGTTGCGGTGCCGGCGGCGGCGGTGTCCCGGCGCAGGGCGTTGGTTTCGGCGAGATGAACTTCGCCGGCGCCTTTGTCGAGCAGGATTAGCGCGCTCAGCAGGCCCACCGAGCCGGCACCGAACACCAGCGCGCGGGATTCGCTGATGGGCCGCGCCAGGGTTTTTTCGGCAAGCCCGACCGCGTGCAATGCGGTTGCGCCGGGTTCGGTCAGGGCGGCGTGTTCGGCGGGCATGCCGGCGGGCACCGGAATCAGGTTGGTCTCCGGTATGGTGATTTGTTCGGCGAACGCGCCGGGGCGGTACATCCCGATCAAGTCCCGCTGCGCGCACAGGTTTTGCCGGCCGTTCAGGCATTGGGCGCATTTGCCGCAGGTGATCAACGGATTCAGCACCACCGCTTGTCCCGGCTGCGAGCCTTCAATCACGCTGCCGACGGCTTCGTGGCCGAGGATCAAGGGCGGCACCCGGCGGGGGTCGTGGCCGAGGTAGGCGTGCATGTCCGAGCCGCAGATGCCCACCGAGTTGATGGCGATGAGCGCCTCGCCGGGGCCGGGGCGGGGGGGCGGCTCATCGCGGTAGGTCATTTCCCGGTTGGCGGTGTAGACCAGCGCTTTCATTGCTTTGCTACCTCATCACTTCGCGGTGTAGCCGCCATCCACGAACAGCGTCTGGCCGGTGACATAGCCGCTGGCGGGGGAGGCGAAAAAAATCGTGGCACCGAACAGGTCGGCCATTTCACCGTTGCGCCCGATGGCGGTGCGCGCGGCGCGTTCAGCGGCTTTTTGCGGGTCGTCGAAAATCGCCTTGGTGAGGCGCGTCGGGAAGAAGCCAGGGGCGATGGCGTTGCAGGTGATGTGGTGCCGGGACCAAACTTCGGCCATGGCGCGGGTCAGTTGGCAGACCCCGCCTTTGGCGGCGCCGTAGGCGAGGCCGTTGACGTCGGCGCGCGCGGATTGCAGCGAGGCGATGTTGATGATGCGGCCGTAGCGGCGTTGTTTCATTCCCGCGACGAACTCGCGGCTGAAAAAAAACGGCGCCGAGAGGTTGAGGTGCAAGGTTTGATTCCAGTCGGCCACGGTTACTTCTTCCACCGGCTGGCGCAGGTTGATGCCGACCGCGTTGACCACGCCGTCCACCTTGCCGAACGCCTGTTCACAATGGCGCGCGGTGTCGGCGACGCGGGCGAAGTCGGTGAGGTCGGCGATGACCACCGAGGCGTTGCCGCCGGCGGCGTGAATCTCGCCGGCGGCGTCATGCAATTCTGTTTCGCGCCGCGCCACCAGCACCACCGATGCCCCGGCGGCGGCGAGAAACCCGGCCATGGCGCGGCCAATGCCGCTACTCGCGCCGGCCACCACCATGACCCGCTCGTCGAGGCCGAACTGTGATTGAATGTTTATGACGCTTTTTCCTTCGTCAGTTCCCGCGAGAGCGTGAGCTCAGTGGCCGGGACCGGCGCCGAGGTCAAACTTTTCGCCGGGGAAGTATTTGGCCAGCCGGTCGTCGCCGGTGAGGGCGTGGCCGTGCATGCCTTCCGAGCGGGAGATGCGGGCGGTTACCGCGCCGACGTCGCGGTTGGCTTCCTCGGTCATGCGCTGCCAGGTCAGCACCTTGATGAACTTGCCGACGCTCAAGCCGCCGGTGTACCTCGCCGCGCCTTTGGTGGGGAGGATGTGGTTGGTGCCCGAGCACTTGTCGCCGTAGGCCACCGTGGTTTGTTCGCCGAGGAACAACGAACCGTAGTTGCTCAGGCGCTTCAACCACCAGTCGAGGTTTTCGCACTGCACTTCGAGATGCTCCGGCGCGTATTGGTCGCTGACTTGCACCGCTTCCTCAACGGTTTCCACCACCACCACTTCGCCGTAATCCCGCCACGCGGTTTGCGCCGCCGTGTGGTTGGGCTCCGGCAAACGTTCAATATAGTTGGGCACCAGTTCCATGACTTTTTGCGCGAGGCCGGCGGAAGTGGTGACCAGCCACGCCGGCGAGTCCGGTCCGTGTTCGGCCTGCCCGACGAGGTCCGATGCCACCACGTTCGGGTCGGCGGTATGGTCTGCGATGACGAGAATTTCCGTGGGGCCGGCGAACAGGTCAATGCCGACCCGCCCGAATAAAATACGCTTGGCCTCGGCGACGAAGCGGTTGCCGGGGCCGACCAGGATGTCCGCCGGGTGTCCGGTGAAATGCCCGAAAGCCATGGCGGCGATGCCCTGCACGCCGCCCAGGGCGAGGATGGTGTCGGCGCCGGCGAGGTCGGCGGCGTACAGAATCGCCGGGTGGACGCCGCGTTCCGCGTGGGCCGGGGAGCAGGCGACGATGTGCTTGACGCCGGCGACTTTCGCGGTGGTGATGCTCATGACCGCCGAAGCGATGTGCGCGTACCGCCCGCCCGGCACGTAGCAGCCGGCGGTTTTCACCGGCACCAGCCGCTGGCCGGCGAACAAACCCGGCGACAGTTCGGTTTCAAACTCGCCCATGCTGGCGAGTTGTGCCTCGGCGAAAGTTTTCACGCGGCCGTGGGAAAACTCGATGTCGCGGCGTGTTTGCTCGCTCAACGACGCACCCGCCCCGTCAATCTGCTCGCGGCTGACGACGATGTCCTTTTCCCAGCCGTCGAGTTTGCGGGCGTATTCTTTAGCGCAGTCCTCGCCGCCTTGTTCGATTTCGTGCAGCATTTTTTGCACGATTTTGCGCGTGTCATCCTCGCCGGTGGTGGGGGATTTGGTTGCGGGTTTCAGGATGTTGATGGTCATTGGATTCGGGTACGGGTTGGAATGTGAATGAATATCGCTACGACCCGTACAAATACCCCGGCAGCCACAACGCAATCTGCGGGAAGAAAACGATCAGCAGCAGGCCGATGAGTTGGATGACCATGAACTGCATCATGCCGGCGTAGATGTCTTTCAGGTCCCATTCCGGGACCACGCCTTTCAGGAAGTACGCCGATAGCGCCACCGGTGGCGAGAGCCACGCGGTTTGCAGGTTGACCGCCACCAGGATGCCGAACCATATCAGGTTGAAGCCGAGTTGCTCGACCACGGGCAGCAGGATGGGGATGATGATGAGCACGATGGGCACCCATTCCAGCGGCCAGCCGAGGATGAAGATCAGCGCCATGATCATGAACAGGATGGCGTAGGGCGACAGGTCCAGGGTCAGGAGGTAGTTGGTGAGCATGGTGGGGGTGCCGAGGCGCGAGAACACCGCGCCGAAAAAGTTTGAGGCGGCCACCAGTATCAGGATTAGCGCCGAGATTTCCAGGGTCTTGATGAGCGCGTTCTTGAAGCCCGGCCAGGTGAGTTTTCGGTAGGCGGCGGCCAGCAGGAAAGCGCCGAACGCGCCCATGCCGGCGGCTTCGGTGGGGGTGGCGAAACCGAGCAGGATGCTGCCGAGGGCGAAGCCCACCAGCGCCGCCGGGGGCACCAGTCCGAGAAAGAATTCTTTCCACACGTAGGCCATGGACTGCGGGCGCATTTCTTCGGGCAGCGGCGGGCCGAGGGCGGGGTTGAGTTGGCAGCGGACCAGGGCGTAGAGGGTGTACAGAAAGGCCAGCAGGAAGCCGGGAATGATCGCCGCCGCGAACAAATCCGTGACCGGCACTTCGAGGATCGGCCCCATGACCACCAGCATTATGCTCGGCGGAATGAGGATGCCGAGGGTGCCGCCGGCGGTGATGGTGCCCGCCGCGAGTTTGGGGTCGTAGCCGGAGCGGTTCATGGTCTTGGCGGCCATGATGCCGAGGATGGTCACCGACGCGCCGACGATGCCGGTGGCGGCGGCGAACACGGTGGAGACCAGCAGCACCGCGACGTACAACGCGCCCTTGACCCGCGAGAGGGTCAGCAGCACGGCGTTGAAGAGTCTTTCCATCAACCCGGCTTGCTCCATGAGGATGCCCATGAAGATGAACAACGGCACCGCCGCCAGGGTTTGCTCCAGCATGACGCCGGAGAATTGGAAGGTCATCAGGTAGAACACCAAATGCCCGAACCCCCACAGGCCGAACGACATGCCGAGGAAGATGAGGGTGAACGAAATCGGGAAGCCGATGAAGATCGCGAACAGCATCACCGCGATCATGACCACGCCGATGGCTTCCGGCGGCAGGTTGATGATGTTGTCAATCAGGGCCGGGATCATACGGGCCACCGGTTTTTTTGTGCCGCATAAATACTTTTGAGCAATTCCGACACGCCCTGAATCAACAGTAGCAGGGCGCCCACCGGCAGCGCCGATTTGATGGGTCCGACGTAAGGCATCCACGCAGTGTCCATGCCGCGCTCGCCCCGGTAAACAGCAACCCAGGCGTAGTCAATGGAAGTCCACATAAACGCCAGCAGGCCGGGAAAATAAAACAGCAGGTAGAGCACCGTGTCCACTGTGCCCTGGGCGCGCGCCGACCAGTTGCGGTACAGGAAGTCGGCGCGGATGTGCACGCCGCGCGAAAGCGCGTAGCCCGCGCCCAGCATGAAAAACGCGCCGTACAACATGCGGCTGATGTCGTAGGCCCACATCGTCGGCGCGAGAAAATACTTGCGCGCGATGACCTCGTACACCATCGCCACGCACAACGGCACCAGCATCCAGCACACCGTGCGCCCGACCCACAAACTCATCGCGTCAATCCGGGAGATGGTCGCCGCCATCCACGGCGGCATGTCGTCCGGAAGTTTGCCGGGCTCGGCACTGCGCCGTTCGGCGATTAACTCGTCGGCGATTTCGAGGTTGGCGGGGTTTATTTCTTCGGGCATGGTGTGCAGGTTAGCAAAAAAACAGGATAAAGTCGTTTGACAAATCGGGTTTTGTAGTATGATGTTGCAATTCTACCGATGAGAAACACCATGAAAACCGGGCCTGGCATCCCCCTTGGAGCATAAAGCGCAAAGTTGCGTTGCCCGTTGATTTTACAAGAAAGTAGCCTGCATTGATACGTGCGGGTGGTTTTGTTCACACCAGCCATCTCCTTTTTCCTCGCTTTTTAAGTGTTTTGGCGAGTTCTTCTGCGGCTTTGCTTAGCTCGCTGGTTTCTCCGATAAGCAGTCCAATGATTTCCGCTTTTCGTCTTTGTGGAATAGTGCGAAAGTAATCTGTATTTACTTGATTAATAATCGCAGCTATCGCTGACTGTGAGAAAAAAATCAACGGACCCGGAGGCCCGTTGATTCAAGGATTGTTATTATTGACTATCCGCAAACGCCTTACCGAGTTTGGCGTTGGAGGTTTGCGCGCCGGCCCAGAACGGGACGGCGATTTCTGCGAAGGCTTTTTGCGAGTCCCAGACTTTTTTGAAGAACGCGTTTTCGTTGGCGTTTTTCTCGAGGCTGGCTTTGGCCGCGTTCATGTACGCCGGGAAGTAGTCCGACGGCGTGTCGTGCAGGATGACGCCGTCATTTTCGACGAGGGATTTAAGCGCTTTGCCGTTTTCATAAATGCGGTAGCTCAGGGAGCGAATCAGCGAAGCGTCCGCCGCGACTTCCATCGCTTTTTGCTGGTGCGGGGTGAGTTTTTTCCAGACGTCGCCGTTGATGTACATATCAGCGTTCACCACCACCTGATGGAGGCCTTGCAGGTAGTAGTGCTTGAGTACTTTCTGGAAGCCGAACACGCTGTCGGGTTTGGGGCAGCACCACTCGGCGGCGTCAATGGTGCCTTTTTCCAGCGCCGGCAGGATGTCGCCGCCGCCCATGGCCACCGAGGCGACGCCGATGTCTTTATAGGTTTGACCCGGAATGCCCGGCGGTGTGCGGAAGCGGTATTTGCGGAAGTCGTCCATGCTGTGGATGGGCTCTTTGAACCAGCCCAACGCTTCCGGTCCGACCGGTTGCAGCATCAGGCCCTTGATGTTCAAGTCCATCTCGTCCCACAGTTCGTTGTACAGTTCACGACCGCCGCCGTTCATGTACCACGAAATGAAGGCGATGTTGTCAATGCCGACGCCGGCGCCGGCAACCGGCGAGCCGAACAGCATGGCGGCGGGATGGATGCCGGACCAGTAGTGCGTCCAGGCGAACCCGGCGTCCACCAGGCCCTTGTCAACGGCCGGCAGGATGTCCTTGCCGCTGACCACCGCGCCGGCGGGCAGCACTTCGATCTGGACTTCGCCGTTGGTCAGCGCGGCTACGTTGGCGGCAAAATCCTTGACCATCACGATTTCGTCCGCCTTGGTGGGCAGCACCGATTGCACGAGGATTTTGATTTCCGCAAAGGCCGCGCTGCTGACCAGCATGGACAGGCCGATGAACGCGCCTGTGAGTAGGTTGTAAGGTTTTAACATCTTCAGTCTCCTGGGTTGGTGATACTCTTGAATAGAGTTGGTTTTAACGAAATGAAACGAAGGGTTTCATTGGCATAAAAAAGGTCGTAGTTGTCATGGTTGTCATGGTTGGTCACGCGCTGCGGTACAGTTTGGTGAGCACAAACTCCCGGTGCCCGAGCGCTTCGGCGGCGGTCAGGCGGCCGTTGCAGGTGCGGATTACCATGTCGAGCAGCGCGTCTCCGGCTTCGTCGAGGGACATTTCCCGCCGCAGGATCGCCGACACGTCAACGTCAACGTGCTCGCCCATGGTGCGCACGGTGCGCGGGTTGGCGGTGATTTTGATTACCGGCTCGGTGGGGTTGCCGATGATGTTGCCCTGGCCGGTGGGGAAGCAGTGCACCACAAAACCGGCGGCGGCTTTGAGGGTTACGCATTCGGCGGCGGCTGATGAGGTGTCCATAAAATACAACCCGGCGCCTTTGGCCGGGGTTTCGGCGGGCTCCAGCACGTCTATGTAGCGGGCGTTTTTGCCGATTTTCTGCAGGTTGCCGAGGGCCTTCTCTTCAATGGTGGTCAGGCCGCCGGCGATGTTGCCCTTGGTGGGCTGGCTGTCGGACAGGTCGCTGGTCTTGTGGGGCTCGATGACTTCGTCCATGTACGCTTTCCAGGTGGCGTACCATTTGTCGCCCACTTCCTTGGTGGCGCCACGGGTGCGGCAGATGTGCTCCGCGCCGGTGATTTCCGAGGTCTCGCTGAAGCAGTTGGTGAGGCCCATGGCGTCGGTCTTGTCAACGAAGTTTCCCACCGTGGGGTTGGAGGCGATGCCCGAAGTGGTGTCGGATTCACCGCATTTATGGGACACCCATATATCCGAGAACGGGCATTCTTCGCGCTGGTATTCCGAGGCGATGTGAACGTATTCCTTGGCCGCGCGGCTGGCCTCGGCGATGGTGTTGATGTCGCCGTGGCGTTCAATGGAAAAACCGCTCACCGGCTTGCCGGTCTTGGCGATGCCGTCAACGATCACCTGAGTCCATTCCGGCTCGATGCCGATGACCACCACCGCCGCCACGTTGGGGTTGGCGCCGGTGCCGATCAGGGTGCGGAAATGCAGTTCCAGGTCCTCGCCGAACTGCAGCCGGCCGTAGGCGTGGGGAATCGCCATGGTGCCCTGGATGTTGTTGGCCACCGCCTCGCAGGCGGCGTTGGAAAGGTCGTCAAGGGGCAGGATCACCACGTGATTGCGTATCCCGACGCGGCCGTTTTCGCGCTTGAAGCCGAGGATGTTGGGGGTTCCAATGGTAGTCGGGGTAGCCGGGGTAGCCGGTGCGGTCATGGCGGTCATTTCGGGATTACCACTTCTTGGTTTTGGTGTTGTGGACGTGCAGGTGGCTACCGGCGGGGATGTCGCTGACCGCTTGGCCGATGACTTCGCCGTACTTGATCACGTCGTCGCCCGTGGCGATGTCCCGCAGGGCCACTTTATGCCCCAGGGGAATGGGGTCCAGGGTTTTGATCTCGACGGTGCGGTCGGCCTCCATTGACCAGCCGGACAGAACCCGCCCCGCTTCCACGCCTTCCACCACCACCACCCCGGCGTCATCACGGTCATCGTGGAGCAGAAAATCCGGCGCGTTTGTTGGGCTGGAGCTGGCAGAACCGGCGGAACCGCCCGGATTTGCGGCACGATTCGCGGCCTCTTTGACGGCCTTGTTCACGGCTTTATTACCTCCCCTTGATTGCTGAAATGATTGGTAAAATTCTTGTATCTTATATAAGAATTTGGTAAATCTAGCAACACCACGCGCCAATGTAAAGTGGCGCGGTGCTATTATTTTGCACACCATTGCCCGAACCGCCCCAAATCAGCCCCCGACCAGCCATGCCCAACCGCAAAAAACCCGCCAATATCGCCGATTTCCGGCCCCTCTACCTCCAGGTCAAGGCGCTGATTCTGGAGCGCATGGCCAAAAACCAGTTCAAGCCGGGGGACCTGCTGCCCAGCGAACCCCGGCTGGCGGAGTTGTTCGGCGTCAGCCAGGGCACGGTCCGTAAAGCCCTAGACGAACTCACCGCCCAGCACCTGCTGGTGCGCCAGCAGGGCAAAGGCACCTACGTGGCAACCCACACCGTAGACCGCGCACTGTTTCATTTTTTCCACATCGCCGACGACAACGGCCGGCGCACCCTGCCCGACAGCGCCGAGGTGTCCTTTTGCAAAAACCGCGCCAGCACCCTGGAACGCCGCAAGCTGCGCCTCGACCCCAACGAACAGGTAATCCGCATCGTCCGTGTGCGCACCCTCAACGGCGCCCCGGTTATTTTCGAACGGATTTCCCTGCCCGCCAACCGCTTCGGCGACCTCGAAAACCAACCGCCAGCGGACTTGCCCAACACGTTATACCGCTACTACGAAACCCGCTTCCACCTCGCGGTCATCAGCGCCATAGAACAACTAAAAGCAGTAGCCGCCGACGTCGAAGACGCCCGCCACCTGAAAGTAGAATTCGGCCACCCCCTCCTCGAAGTCGACCGGGTGGCTATCGGACATGACAACGTGTCGCTGGAGTGGCGTCTCAGCCGGTGTAATACGGCGCATCATCATTATTTGAATAATTTGGAATAACGCACAGACCGGAGCAGCGTGTGCATGGCAATCAGCGCTTCCTTATCCGGTATAATTTTTTCCAATCAGTGAGGGTGATCCATATTCCGTCGGATTTTTTGTTTGAGGTTCAGTGTCGGCTTGGCGGGCGTTTTTGCCTAATTAAATGCTTCGATGAGTGATTGGAGGTTGTCGCCCAGGGCGTGCGAGAGGTAACCGCCTTCCTGCACGGCGACCGTGGGCAGGTCCAAATTCTTGATCGCTTGACCGATACTGCCAAATCCTTTGGTGGTAATCGCCAATCCCCTGAGCGGATCTTCTTTGTAGGCGTCAAGCCCCAATGCAACGACTAACACATCGGCGCCGAATGCATTGATGTGCGCGGCTGCCGCCGATAATGCTTCGAGGTAGTCGTCATCGCTGGCGCCGCGCGGCAACGGTATATTAAGGTTTGTTCCCAGCCCTTTCGCCTCGCCGCGTTCGTGTGCATGGCCCCAGAAAAACGGATAAAACCGGATCGGATCGGCGTGAATCGAAACGGTCTGCACCTCACCGCTTCGGTAGAAAATCCCCTGTGTGCCATTGCCGTGATGCACATCGATATCCAGTATTGCCGGGCGCATCCCCGCTTTCGATAGATGGCGCGCGGCGATCGCGGCATTGTTAAAAAAACAGAACCCACCCGCCATGTCGGCGAAGGCATGATGACCCGGCGGGCGGCACAGCGCATATGCGATGCGCTGCCCATTGATCAGCAAATCGGCGGCGCTCAATGCGGTCTGTGCCGACCAGTAAGCGCTCTCCCAAGTGTCCTCGCCGATCGGGCAAGCGGTATCGGCCTGATGAAACCCGGCCTGACCAATCGCCGATTTCGGATAACTCGCGGTCCGCTTGTCCGGGTGAATGTTGGGTATCACTTCTTCAGCGGCGTTTGGGATGCGCTTCCAGCGCGGGTAGATAGCTTTTAGAAATGCGATGTACTCAGCCGAGTGCACGGCGGCAATCGGGCCCAGGCCATGATCATTCGGGGGTTCGAAAACGCACCCGGCCGCTTCAGCGCCTCGGCGCAATACATCAATGCGGGCGGGCACCTCCGGGTTGGGAAGCCGCGTGCCGTTGGCCATGAAATGTTTCGGATTGTGCTTCGACTGGCGCGGGTCTAATATCGCTTTAATCACTCGTTTCTCGATCTATTAAATAAGCGGCCGGTCAAAACGCCGTCTGCGCCGCGCCCTTCAGGCCGAGCATCGTGCGCACCTCGTCGGGGGTTGCTATCTGCCGGCCAAGGCCTTCGACAATTTGCCTAATTTTTTTGACCTGTTCGCTATTGGATTTTGCCAATTTGCCTTTTTCGATAAAAATATTGTCTTCGAGTCCGACGCGGGCATGCCCGCCGATTGCTGCCGATAGAGTGGTAAAAGGGATTTGATGGCGTCCTGTGGCGAGCACCGAAAACGCATAGTCATTGCCGAACAATTTGTCGGTGATTCGTTTCATATGATGCAAGTTTTCGCTGTCGGCGCCAATGCCGCCGAGTACGCCGAAAACGAACTGAATAAAAAACGGCGCCATCACCAACCCGCGGTCGGCAAAGTGCCGAAGCATATAAATATGGCCTACATCATAGCATTCAAATTCAAATCGGCAACCGCGTTGT
This sequence comes from Candidatus Poriferihabitaceae bacterium, assembly GCA_965212085.1. Lineage (GTDB taxonomy): Bacteria > Pseudomonadota > Gammaproteobacteria > Arenicellales > Poriferihabitantaceae > JAHRAW01. The sequence continues at coordinate 1,998,598 of OZ243042.1, forward strand.
TCTCCCAGATCAAACAGTACGCGCGCGATATCACGAGGTGTGTTTTTGAAGACAAGGTCGTCTGAATTTTCGAGGAATGGGCGTTCCCAGCTGTGTTTCCATTCACTGATGCGGCTGGCCGCCGGGTAGAGCGCAAAATTCATCGAACCCATGTTCAGCGAACACATTTCAGGCTCGGCAGCCGTGGGCGCCGCCAGCCGTTCATCGATGTTCATTAACGCGCTTCCCCCGGTCGAGATGTTAATCACCGCATCGCATTCTTGTTTGATGCGCGGCAAAAACGCCATGAAGTGACCGGGATCCGCCGACGGATAACCGTTCAGCGGGTCGCGCGCGTGAAGATGCAGAATTGCCGCGCCGGCGCGCGCCGCGGCAATCGACTCCGAGGCGATTTCATCCGCCGTAACAGGAAGATACGGCGTCATTGATGGCGTGTGAATTGAGCCGGTTATCGCGCAGGTGATGATGATTTTTTCCATATTTTAGCCCGCCCTTGATTGAAAAGACCGAAGCTCGTTTGCCAGCTGGATAAGTGAAGTATCCAACGCATCGATGATATCATCTATGTGCGATTCATTTGCAATCATTGGCGGGCAAATCAGAAAGTGATCGCCCTTGAGTCCATCGCGGCTTCTGCGCGCATAGATAATCAAACCGTTTGAATAGGCGATATCGACCAGCCGTTGAAACGCGCCGAATGCTTTCGGCAGCGGTATCATGCTGCTGCAATCTTCAACCAGTTCAAAGGCAATCAGCAATCCCTTGCCGCGCACATCGCCGATAAACGAATGGCGCTGCATCAATTCTTGCAGACGCGCCTTCAGCAAACCGCCGATGCTTGTTGCATTCTCGATTAAATTTTCGGCTTCTATCTCTTCCAGAACAGCCAGTCCAGCGGAGCAGGCGAGCGGATTCCCCGCATAGGTAAACCCGTGCGCAAAGCCGCCGCCATCCAGAACCGCATCGACCAGCCGATGGTGCGCGATCATGGCACCGAGTGGCGCATAACCCGCGCCCAAACCTTTGGATAACGCGATGATGTCGGGTGCCGTGCCCCAGTGTTCCGCGCTAAAAAACCGGCCGGTGCGGCCGCCGCCTGACATGACCTCATCATGGATCAGCAAAGCGCCGTAGTGATCGCAAATTTCACGAATCCGCTGCAGGTAACCCGGCGGCGGCACCAAAGCGCCGGTCGAAGCGCCGCCGATTGGCTCGACGATGAAGGCCAGTATTGATTCCGCCCCCTCCGCAAGAATTTTCGCCTCCAGCATATTCGCGTAATGCAACCCGGTTGACGGCTCATCCGCATCGAGGCCATCCAAATACGCGCGCGGCGCGGGTATTTTGGGCATTGCTCGCATCAGTGGTTCAAAGGGCGCTGTCAGTGGCGCGTAAGATGTTACCGAGAGTGCTCCGAGGGTGCAGCCGTGATAGCTTGGCACCCGCGAAATTACTTTCCAACGCGAATTCTCGCCAACGCTTACCACGTATTGTCGGGCGAGCTTTATTGCGCTTTCAACCGCCTCCGACCCGCCCGACACAAAAAACACCCGGTCCAGGCAAGCGGGTGTAAGCGATGCTATTTTTGCCGCAAGATTCTCCGCCGGCTCGGTTTCAAAGTGCAAGCGGTAGCCGAACGTGGATTTCTCCATTTGCCGGCGCATTGCTTCGAGCACTCTGGGGTTGGAGTGCCCGATATTGGACACGACCGCACCCGATGACCCATCCAAATAGCGTTTGCCGTTGACATCCCACAGGTAAACACCCGAGGCGCGCGCCAACACCGGGCGCCGATCTCGCGCCTGATAGAAAAGGTGTGATGGTTTTTGCCGTGAATATTCAGACATCAAATACTTGTTGCAGAAAGGCCCGGGTTCTTTCTTCTCTTGGATTGCGAAATACTTGTTGCGGCGCGCCTTCTTCGCCGACATAACCGTCTGCCATGAACACGACATGGTCGGAAACATCCTCGGCAAACCGCAAATCATGCGTGACGATAATCATTGTCATTTTTTCCTGCGCCAACTGCTTCATCACGCGGTTGACCTCGCCGACTAACTCCGGGTCGAGCGCCGAAGTTACTTCATCGAACAGCATCAGCTTCGGTGTCATTGCCAATGACCGGGCAATGGCGACGCGTTGCTTCTGACCGCCGGACAAACGAGACGGGTAGACATTCGCTTTGTCGGCCAGCCCGATTCTTTTCAGCAGTGTGCAAGCTTGTTCCGCCGCTTCGTCTCTGCTCGCCCGGCCCAGCATCACCGGTGCCAAAGTAATATTTTCCAAGGCGGTTAGATGAGGGAATAAATTGAAATGCTGAAACACTATGCCGATGTTTTGCCGGAGTTTATTGAGGTGTTTCTCGCGCGCCCGGCGGGGCAGTTTTTTGTTAACCCGCTCGCCATCAAACCAGATTTCGCCGGCGGTAACATCCTCAAGCTGGTTGATCGTGCGCAAGAGCGTCGATTTGCCCGATCCGCTGGCGCCGATCAGGGCGACGATTTGACCGTGCGCAACATCCATGTCGATGCCTTTTAGCACTTCGAGTTTGCCGTAGTGTTTTTTTAAACCGCGTATTTTTACAATGAGTTCGCGCATGGTTGACTCCGCTACCGGTAGCGCATCGAGCGCTTCTCTGCAACGCGTACGGCTTGTTCAAGCACCAGGTTAATACAGTAATAGATAGCCGCCGCCGCGATATAAAACTCAAACGGGCGAAAGCTGTCCGAGATAGCACGCTGCGCGGAAAGCGTCAACTCCATCACGCCAATCACCGACACCAACGCGCTTTCCTTGAGCAAGGCAATCATCATATTTCCAAGCGCCGGCGTTACATTCGCGAGGGCTTGCGGGATGAGCACTTTGCGCATCGTTTGGAACTCGCTCAAGCCGACGCCGCGAGCCGCTTCAACCTGTCCCTTGTCCACGGCGGCAATCGCGGATTTGATGATGTTGGCGTTATACACTGCAAAGTGCAGGCTTAGCGCGATGACACCGGCGGCAAATGCGTTCAGGTCCAAGCCGATGTGGACCAAACCGAAATAAATCAGATAGAGTTGCAATAGAAGCGGAGTTCCCATAAACAGCCAGGCAAAACCGGAAACAGGCCAGCGGATAACCGTATGGCGACTGCGTTGGAGCACGGCAAAAGCGACCCCGCCAATCAAACTGAACAGCATGGAAAAAACGGTGAGTATCACCGTCCACCAGGCGCCCGCGGACAGGATGCCGGCGTAGTCGCGAATGACGGTAAAATCAAGAGTCATCGCTTACTCCAGATCGCCTACTTGAGGGCCACGCGCGCATCGATATTGTTTACCAGATAGGAAAAAACAGTAATGATGATGAGATAAAAAGCGGAAGCCAATACGAACATCTCAAACGGTTTGTAAGTCAACGAGATGTAGCGATGCGCGGTATATGAAAGCTCCAACACCGAGATGGTCGATACGATCGCCGACCCTTTGATTAGCGCGATTGAATTAACCCCCAATGGTGATACCATCATGCGTGCCGCCTGGGGCAGGACAATGCGCCGCATCACCTGCGCCCGCCCAAGCCCGAGGCAGCGCCCCGCTTCGCTCTGTCCTTTGTCGACGGAAATAATGGCGCCACGGAACGACTCGCACATATAGGCGCCGATGTTGACGCCAAGCGCGATTACTCCCGCAGATAAGGGCTCGAGATGGAGGCCGATTTGCGGGCCGCCAAAGAAAATCAGAAACAGCTGAATCAGCGCGGGTGTTCCGCGAAAAACACTGACATATACCCTGGCCGGCCAGCGGCAGAGGCGGTTTTTGGATAAGCTCGCAAGGGCTGCCGCAAAGCCGAGGCAGAGGCCCAAGACGATGGCGAGCACGGACACTTCGACCGTCACCAGCGCTGCCTGTGCAAAAAATTTCCAAATCCTGCCGATCAGCTCAAAGTCCATTGCGCTTCCTCAACGATTACACCTAGCCAGCGCGGCGCTCGTTTGGGCGCTATGCCCGAACGACCGGCCTGAAAACGCGTTCGAAAAATGGCGTTGGACGGTCAGCGAATATCAGCGCCCACCCACTTGATCGCGATCTTCTCATATGTGCCGTCAGTCATCATGTTGTCGAGGGCTGATTGCATCGCCGCGGCGAGTTTGGGGTTGTTTTTGCGAATCGCGATACCGACGGGCAGATTGCCGCCGTCGAGATTCGGCAGATCCATCATCTTGATGCGCTTGCCGTTCTTTTCGGCGACGCGGCCGGGAATCGAGCCGATGATAAAGGCATCAACGCGGCCATTTTTCAATTCCAGAATCAACTCGGGCAAGCCCTTATAGGTGCGCACTGTCCAGCCCATTTGCGACTGTGCATTGGCCCATTTCTCATGGGTTTCGCCAAGCGTTACCGCGACTTTCTTGCCCTTCAAGTCGTCTAGAGAATCGATCTTTGATGAATCTTTCACGAAAATAGCCCGACCGTCGCGGTAATAGGGTCCGACGAAATCGACCACCTTCTTGCGCTCTTCGGTGGCGGTCATTGAGCCAATAATCGTGTCGTATCTGCTGGACAGAAGCCCGGCGAGAATGCCGTCCCACGCGGTGGTGACAATAACGCCTTTTACGCCGATCCGCTTGGCAATTTCCTTGCCGATAGCGACATCAAATCCCTCCACCTGATTCTGCTCGTTAATCTGTGAGAAAGGCGGGTAAGCCCCTGTCAAGGCAATTGACAGCTCGCCAGACTCTTTCACTTTGTCCAAGTCATCCGCAAACGCAGAGAAAGTGGCGGTCAGCCCGCCGAGGAAAACGCCCGCGATTAAACCTCTGATGATTGTAAGCATGGAAGCCCCCTAAATAATGATTTTGATAGGAAAAATTTACCGTCATTGTCATTGTGTAACGCAACGACAGAAGTATGCTATCATAGGGCGAGACATTTACATATAGATGATACTAACTCAATACATTCATGTTATAAATATAATTATGGAGCGAGAAATCAATCTTGACGGCGTCGTTCGTGACTTGGACTGGAATTTACTGCACACCTTTGTGGTCATCATCGATGCTGGAGGCATCACCAGTGCGGCCGACAAATTGAACCGAACCCAACCTACCATATCGAATGCGCTGAGCCGCTTGGAACAACAAATTGGCAAGCGCCTTATTGAACGCTCGCGCGGTGTTTTCCGCCTCACCGACCCGGGGCGATTGCTCTACGAAGAAGCGATTCACATCTATGGCGCCGTCAACCGGCTGCGAATCACCATGCGGGATGTCACCAATCAAAGCCACGGGCATGTGCGCATTGTGATGGCGAGCCATATAGTGTGTCCGTTGCTTGATAAAACACTCCAGTCGTTCCACATCTCTCACCCAAAAGCCACGTTGTCTCTGGATGTGATGGCGAGCGCCGCGGCGCTTTCTGAGGTCAGATCGCGCCGCGCGTCGCTGGCGATTTGCCTAGTTCGAGAGCGCGATCCAGGCTTGGAATATCGTTGTTTGTATCGGGAGTTCTTTGGTCTTTTCTGTGGTCCGGGCCATCCGCTTTTCGGCATCGAAAAGCTGACCAAATCGGACCTTACCGGCCATTCGGTGGTTAGCTTTTCAACCGACCGGTTTGACGATGTCTTGCGGCCAATGGCGATGATCCGGGACGAAGCCGAGCTCGACAATCGCATCGTCGGAAGATCGTCGCACCTCGAAGAGGTCAAGCGCATGACCATCGCCGGCCTTGGAATCGGGGTATTGCCAATCCATGTCGTGAAGCGCGATATCGATGATGGCCTGCTCTGGCGGATGCCTCCCTATCAAAACCCGCCGGCGATCGATGTGTATCTTTCGTGGAATCCAAAAACACGCCTAAATCGCGCGGAAGCCGTCTTTCTCAAAAGCCTGTTGAACTGCATTGAACAAACCCCGATGGCGCAGCGGACTTACCGGAATTAACCGCGCCCGGCTGGCAATTCCGCCTTAATCATATCCGCACATTTCTCCCCAATCATAATAGTCGGCGCGTTGGTATTTCCCGAAGTGATGTTGGGCATGATGGATGCGTCGGCTACGCGAACACCGTCGAGGCCGTGGATTTTCAGTTGATGATCCACCACCGCCGCGGGGTCGCTTGCGGGGCCCATTTTGCAGGTGCAGGCGGGGTGGTAGATGGTGGTGGCGGTGTTGCGCGCGTGTTCCAGTAACTCGTCGTCGGATTGGACGTGAGTTCCCGGATCGAATTCTTCGGTGATGAGGTTTTCCAAGGCGGGCATGGCGGCTATTTTTCGGGACGCTTTCATGCCGGCGACGGCGGTTTGGCAGTCCAGTTCGGTGGCGAGGTAGTTGGGTTGCAGGGAGGGATACGCTTCGGGATCCGGGGAGGTGATTTGCACGCAGCCGCTACTGGTCGGTCGCAGTTGGCAAACCGACGAGGTGAACGCGGAAAACGGATGCACGCCTTCGCCGGGGCTGTCCGAGCTCAGCGGCTGGAAATGGAATTGAATGTCCGGCCTGTCTGAACCGGCCACCCCAGAGCGCGTAAAAATAACCACCTGGCTCGCCGCCATGGTCAGCGGGCCGGTTCGCAGCAGCAGGTATTCCAGCCCCATGAGCATCTTGCGCAGGGGATGGTTTATCTCGTCATTCAACGTCCCCTGGCGGCATTTGTACACCGCGCGGATTTGCAGATGATCCCGGAGGTTGCGGCCCACGCCGGGCAGGTCGCGGATTACGGGAATCTCAAACCGCCGGCACAAGCCGCCGTCGCCGATGCCGGAAAGTTGCAGGATCTGCGGCGAGCCGATGGCGCCGGCGCATAACACGGTTTCGCGCGCCGCCGTGGCCGTGCGAATTCGCCCTCGCCCTCGGTCAAGATATTCGACTCCGCTGACGCGCCCTTTTTCGGCAGTCAGCCGGGTCACGTGAACGCGGGTTTTGACGGTCAGGTTCGGACGCTTCAACGCCGGGCGCAAGTAACCCACGGCGGTGCTGCAACGCCGGCCACAGTGGGCGGTCAACTGAAAATAACCGACCCCTTCCTGGGCGGCGCCGTTGACGTCGTCGTTCGCGGGAATGCCGGCTTGCAGCGCGGCGTTGATGAAGGCGTCGGTAATTTTGCGGCGGATGCGGATGTCGGATACTTTCTGGGGGCCGCCGACGCCGTGGAAGCGGTCTTCCCCCCGCTCCTGATCCTCGGATTTTTTGAAGTAGGGAAGCACGTCGTCAAACGACCAGCCCGGATTGTCCGCCCCCCAGCCGTCGTAATCCGCGGCCTGCCCGCGCACATACAACAGGCCGTTCAGGGAACTCGAACCGCCCAGCACCTTGCCCCGCGGCCACTTGATCCGCCGCCCGTTCAAGCCGGGATCCGGGTCGGTCACATAGCACCAGTCAAAACCGGGGTTGTGCATGGTCTTGAAATACCCCACCGGCAGGTGAATCCACGGGCTGCTATCCCGCCCCCCGGCCTCCAGCAGCAGGACGCGCTGAGCGGGTATTTCGCTCAACCGATTCGCCAGTACGCAACCCGCCGAGCCGCCGCCGACGATGATGAAGTCAAACTGGTTGCCGGTTTCGGGCATTGCGGGCATTGCGATGGTTGCGAAATCCCTTGATTATAGGTGTTTCATACCCATTTCGGCGGTATAATCGCCTTTACTATTGAGCCACGACCCGTAAAATCATCCGCCATGCAAACCGACCTCAAAATCTCCGGCAACGCCGTGAACCGCATCAACGAACTGCTCGCGGTCAAGGATAACCCCGATTTGAAGCTGCGGGTTTTTATCCGTGGCGGTGGCTGTTCGGGTTTCCAGTACGGCTTTCAGTTCGATGAAGAGCAGCAGGAGGACGACGTTTCCGTGGCCCACGACGGCATCGAGGTGCTGGTGGATATGCTCAGTTTGCAATACCTCTCCGGGGCGGAAATTGACTACCAGGACGACCTGCTGGGCAGCCGCTTTCTGGTCAACAACCCCAACGCATCCACTACCTGCGGATGCGGTTCGTCGTTTTCGATTTGAGTCACTTTGAGTCACTGAATCCGCGCCCCGGTTTTTCGCTTTTGATTGACATGATCGCGGTTGAGCTTTGCTCGCCCGCTCCCACCTTTTCGCCGAACCGACCCGCTGAACCAACCTGGACTGACCGCGAACCGGGATTTGCAAATGGCCAAAGCCGACCACACCAAAGCCGCTGAAACGGCGCCCGAAGCCGCCTCTCAGGACGGCGTTGCGCCTGCGTCCGGGGAGCCGGATGAACCGGTAAATGAACAAACGAGTGAACAAACCGATGAACCAACCGACGAACCGGCCACCCCGGAAGACCTTGCCGCGTTGCCCGCCGAGGAGTTGCTCGCGCGTTTGAACGAAGCCAATGCGGAAAACGCGCAAATGAAAGACGGGCAGCTGCGGGCCAGGGCGGAGATCGAGAACATCCGGCGGCGTTCGCAAAACGAAATCGTGGCGGCGCGCAAGTACGCCATCGAGGGCTTCGCCCAGGAGTTGCTCGGCGTCAGGGACAGCCTTGACCGGGCGTCCTCGGTGGCGCTCGACGAAGGCGCCGGCGAGGCGGTGGAAAAAATGAAAGAGGGGCTTGGCCTGACCCTGAAGCAGTTGGATATCGCCATGGCCCGGTTTGCGGTGGTGGAGGTCGAGGCGGGGCCGGGGGTGCGCTTTGACCCGGAACGGCACCAGGCCATCAGCACCACGCCGTCCGCGGAGATTGAGGCGGATCACATCGTCTCGGTGGTGCAAAAGGGCTTCCTGCTGAAGGAGCGGCTGCTACGCCCGGCGATGGTGGTAGTGGCGGCGGCACCATCGGAGGAGCAAAGCCGGGGCGGCTAGCACCGAAAACCCACCGGCAAACCCTTGTTATTCCGCACCCCGGCCTTATATTTTGGCGTAACCAGATGCATTACTTTTTTCCGATTATGAGGACCCAACCAAATGTCAAAAATCATCGGCATTGATCTTGGCACCACCAACTCCTGCGTGGCGGTGACCGAGGGCGACAAGCCCAAGGTCATCGAAAACAGCGAGGGCGACCGCACCACGCCGTCCATCGTCGCCTTCACCAAAGACGGCGAAGTGCTGGTGGGCCAGGCCGCCAAACGCCAGTCGGTCACCAATCCGGCCAACACCATATTCGCGGTCAAGCGCCTCATCGGGCGCCGCTTTGACGAGGAGGTGGTGCAGCGCGATATTGACCTGATGCCGTACAAAATCGTCAAGGCCAAAAACGGCGACGCCTGGGTGGAAGCCGGCGGCAAGCAGATGGCGGCGCCGGAAATTTCCGCGCGCATCCTGCAGAAAATGAAACAGACCGCCGAGGACTATCTCGGCGAACAAGTTACCGAAGCGGTGATCACCGTGCCGGCCTACTTCAACGACTCCCAGCGCCAGGCCACCAAGGACGCCGGCCGCATCGCCGGGCTTGAGGTCAAGCGCATCATCAACGAGCCGACCGCAGCGGCGCTCGCCTACGGTATGGACAAGGGTGCCGGCGACCGCAAGATCGTGGTCTACGACCTCGGCGGCGGCACCTTCGACGTCTCGGTCATCGAGATCGCCGAAATCGAAGGCGAACACCAGTTTGAAGTGCTATCCACCAACGGCGACACCTTCCTCGGCGGCGAAGACTTCGACCGCCGCCTCATTGACTACCTCGCCGACGAGTTCAAAAAAGACCAGGGCATGAACCTGCGCGGCGACCCGCTGGCCATGCAGCGCCTCAAGGAAGGCGCCGAGAAAGCCAAGATCGAACTGTCTTCCTCCACCCAGACCGAGGTCAACCTGCCCTACATCACCGCCGACGCCGGCGGCCCCAGGCACCTCAACATGAAACTGACCCGCGCCAAACTGGAATCGCTGGTGGATGACCTGCTCCAGCAGACCCTCGGCCCGTGCAAAACCGCCCTGCAGGACGCCGGGCTGAATGCCTCGGAGATTGACGACATCATCCTCGTCGGCGGCCAGACGCGCATGCCCAAGGTTCACGAAGTGGCCGCCAATTTCTTCGGCAAGGAAGCGCGGCGCGACGTCAACCCCGACGAAGCGGTGGCGGTCGGCGCCTCGATCCAGGGCGGCGTGCTCGGCGGCGACGTCAAGGACGTCCTGCTGCTCGACGTAACCCCGCTTTCGCTGGGCATCGAAACCCTCGGCGGGGTGATGACCAAACTGGTGGAAAAGAACACCACCATCCCCACCAAAGCGAGCCAGGTTTTCTCCACCGCCGACGACAACCAGGGCGCGGTCACGGTGCACGTCTTGCAAGGCGAACGCGAAGTCGCGAGCGGCAACAAGTCCCTGGGCCGCTTTGACCTCACCCAAATCCCGCCGGCGCCACGGGGCGTGCCGCAAATTGAAGTGTCCTTTGATATAGACGCCAACGGCATCCTGCACGTCTCCGCCAAAGACAAGGCCACCGGCAAGGAAAACAAAATCGTCATCAAGTCCAGTTCCGGCCTCTCCGACGGCGAGATCGAAAAGATGATCTCGGACGCCGAAGAACACGCCGATGACGACCGCAAAACGCGCGAGTTGGTGGACGCCCGCAACCAGGGCGAAGCGATGATTCACGGCGTGCGCAAGTCGGTCAAGGAGTTGGACGACAAACTAGACGCCGCTGAAAAGCAAAAGGTTGAGGACGCGGTCGGCGAGTTGGAAGAAGCCCTCAAGGGCGATGACAAAGAAGCCATCACCGCCAAAACCGAAACCCTGACCCAGGCCAGCCACAAACTCGCCGAGCAATTATATGCCCAGGCCCAGAGCGAAGCCGGGCAGGAGCAGGGCGATGGTGGCGATGAAGCCAAAGCCAAATCCACCGATGACGTAGTGGACGCCGAGTTTGAAGAAGTCGGCGACAAGGACGACAAGGGCAAGGAAACCTGAAGCGGTTCCGACAAGGTTGTCCCGGGCGAAAAAGCGGGGTCTGCGGATCCCGCTTTTGGTATGTAACCGGCGCGCTTAAAATGTGGAAACCGGACACAACCGAACGGCACAGCGGGCATGGCTAAACGAGATTACTACGAAGTTCTGGGCGTCAGCCGGGACGCCGATAAGGACGAGTTGAAAAAAGCCTATCGCCGCCTGGCGATGAAGTTTCATCCCGACCGCACCAAAGACGACCCAGACGCCGAGACCCGTTTCAAGGAGGCCAAGGAAGCCTTTGACGTGCTCAACAATCCCCAAAAACGGGGCGCGTACGACCAGTTCGGCCACGCCGGCGTGGATTCCGCAAGCGGCATGGGAGGTGCCGCCGGCGGCTTCGGGGATATTTTCGGGGATATTTTCGGCGACATTTTCGGCGGCGGCGGTCCCGGCGGCCACGGCAACAGGCGTGGCCGCACTCGTACTCGCGGCTCAGACCTGCGCTACAGCCTTGAACTGACCCTCGAAGAAGCGGTGCACGGCGTTGACAAAAAAATCCGCGTGCCGAAAATGGTCAACTGCGCCACTTGCAGCGGCTCCGGATCGCGCCCTGGTTCCGAAGCCAAAACCTGCACCACTTGCAACGGCCAGGGCCAGGTGCGCATGCAGCAGGGTTTCTTTTCGGTGCAGCAAACCTGCCCGCAGTGCCGGGGGCAGGGCAGCGTGATTACCGACCCGTGCGCGTCGTGCAAAGGCCAGGGCAGGGTGCGCGACGAAAAAACCCTGTCGGTGAAAATACCCGCCGGCGTGGATGAAGGCGATCAAGTCCGGCTCGGCGGCGAAGGCGAAAGCAGCGCGCCGGGCAGCGGGTCGGGGGATCTCTACGTGCAGGTGCGCATCAAGCCCCACCAGATTTTTGAGCGAGACGGCGACAACCTGTACTGCGAAGTGCCGGTAAGTTTCGTCACCATGGCGCTCGGCGGCGCCCTGGAGATTCCAACTTTATCGGGACGCGCCAACCTCAAGGTGCCTTTGGGCAGCCAGTCGGAAAAAATCTTCCGCCTGCGCGGCAAGGGCGTTCGCAACGTACGCAACGGCAACCAGGGCGACTTGTACTGCAAGGTGGTGGTGGAAACCCCGGTCAACCTGACCGCGAAACAAAAAGATTTGATCAAAGAGTTCGGAAAAAGCCTCCAAGCCGGCGGCGAACGCCACGCCCCGCGCAGCAGTTCCTGGACCGATAAGATAAAGACGTTTTTTGACGATTTGGTGGCGTGAACGCCGCCGCATCGTTGAACCAATCCGCAAGTCTGGATGCGCTGGCGCCGGATGGCGTCTTTCATCGTTCGGCGGCGGGGTTTGTGCCGCGCACCGCCCAGCAGGAAATGGCGGCGGCGGTGGAAAACGCGCTGGCGTATGGTGGGGCGTTGGTGGTGGAATCGGGTACCGGCACCGGCAAAACCTACGCCTACCTGGTGCCGATTATTTTGAGTGGCCGGCGCACCATCATTTCCACCGGCACCAAGCATCTTCAGGACCAGATCTTCAACCGCGATCTGCCCCAGGTGGGCAAGGCCCTCGGCAGGCCGGTGGACGCGGTGTTGCTCAAGGGGCGGGCCAATTATTTGTGCCGTTACCGCCTCAAGTTGCAAACCGGGCAAAGCGATTTGATCGGCGAGGCCGATAGCGAAACTGATGGCGAGAGCGAGTCATTCCAGTTGATCGAACGGTGGGCGGCGGCCACCCAAACCGGCGACATTTCCGAAGCCGCCGAGGTCAGCGAGGAATCGCCCTTGTGGCGGCAGGTAACTTCCACCACCGACAACTGCCTCGGCGGGCAGTGCCCGGACTTCAAGCAGTGTTTCGTGGTCAAGGCGCGGCAGCGGGCCATGCAGGCGGACGTGGTGGTGGTGAATCATCACTTGTTTTTTTCCGACCTTACCCTGAAGTCCGAGGGCTTCGGCGAGTTGCTGCCCGAGCACGATGCGGTGATATTCGATGAAGCCCACGGCCTCGCCGAAATCGCTTCGGGGTTTTTTGGTTTTACGGTTTCCAGCGGGCAGATCGTTGACCTTGAGCGGGACGTGGCGGCGGCGGAGAAGGCCGAGAAAAGCGGGGTTGGGTTTGCCGAGGTTGCGGCGTTGCTGAAAAAATCGTTGACGGGTTTGCAGCGCGCAAGCAAACCTTTCAACGGCCAGTCGGTTGGTTTTGACGCCCTGCAAAACGCGCGGTTTGACGGTGCCTGCGAGGAACTGCGCCGCGCCCTTGAGGCGTTTGAGCAGGCCCTCGCCGCAGCCGCTCCCGCCGGCGACGGTCTGCGGCGTTGCCACGAGCGTTGTTTGCTGATTCAGGAACATTTGGATACTTGGTTGAGCGGCGGCGACAGCAACCTGATTCGCTGGGCGGAAGTGGAAGATCACCGGTTTCGTTTTCACGGCACGCCCTTGCAGATCAACGAGCGTTTCGTGGAGATGATGGAGCAAAACCGCGCGGCGTGGATTTTCACTTCGGCGACGCTGGCGGTGGGCGATGATTTTTCTGCGTTTTGCAACCGCCTGGGATTGCAACACGCCCAGACCCGGCGCTGGGAAAGCCCTTACGATTTTCAGAACAACGCGCTGATGTACCTGCCCACGGATATGCCGGACCCGCGCCAGGCCGGTTACGACGAAGCCTTGACCGGCATCATCAACGACGTCATCAACGCCAGCCGTGGCCGCGCGTTTTGCCTGTTCACCAGTTACGAGATGATGAACCGGGTGCACGAGCGGTTGCGCGAACGCGGCGGCTTCGAGTGGCCGGTGCTGCTGCAGGGGCAGGCGCCGAAACGCGAGTTGCTCAAGCGCTTCAGCGCGAGCGGCAACGCGGTATTGTTCGGCACTTCGAGTTTTTGGGAGGGCGTTGACGTGGTCGGCGAGCACCTGTCCTGCGTGATCATAGACAAACTGCCGTTCGCGCCGCCGGACGATCCGGTGATGAAAAGCCGCCTCAGCGCGTGCCAACAGGAAGGCAACAATTCGTTTATGGATATTCAGGTGCCGCGGGCGGTGATCGCCCTCAAGCAGGGCGCCGGCCGCCTGATTCGCTCCGAAACCGATCGCGGCGTGCTGGTGTTGTGCGACCCGCGGCTGGTCGCGAAGGGGTACGGGCGGTTGTTCATCAAAAGTCTGCCGGGTATGGCGCGTACCAGGACGATGGATGAGGTGCGGGCGTTTTTTGCCGATGCGCGCCAATGACAATGAGCACGCGCTAATGAATAAGGCCGAACTCAAAATACTCGCCATCGACACCGCCACCGAAGCCTGCTCGGTGGCGTTGAACCTGCGCGGCGAAATCACCCGGCGGTTTGAGATCGCCCCCAACGGCCATTCCAAACTGGTGCTGGGCATGGCGGAATCTTTACTGCAACAGTCCGGCCTTGACCTCGCGCAGCTGGACGCGCTGGCGGTGGACGTCGGCCCCGGTTCGTTCACCGGCGTGCGGATTGGAATCGGCGTCGCCCAGGGGCTGGCCTACGGTTCCGGGCGCAAGGTCATGGCGGTGGGTTCGCTGGAGACGCTTGCGTTTGGGATTGCCGGTGAAGCCGGATATGAAACCGTGCTGGCCGCCATTGATGCGCGCATGGGGCAGGTTTATTACGGCTTGTATCTTAATCCGCGCAATGTGCCGGGTACGCCGAACGGCGAGCTACTAACCCTCATCCAGCCCGCGCTGGGTGCGCCGGAAATCCTGACCGCTATGGCCATCGGCAATGAAAAAAAAACCATCGGCGTCGGCAACGCCTGGGATCGTTACGCGCCGGTTATGCCGGAAACGTTGAACGGGCCGGGGCCGGTGGTGGAGTGGCTGGCGGGGCGTTATCCCGACGCCGCCACGGTGTCGCGGATCGCTATGATGCGGGGGTTGCAAAGCGCGGTTTCGCCGTTGGAGTTGAGCGCCGCCTATATCCGCGACCAAGTGGCCGAGACTTCGCGGCCTTGACGTTTCATAGAGTCAGAGTCAATACGGATTCGCCAGAATCACGCCGCTGACGAAGCGCGTGCCGAAGTACGCCAGCACCAGAATTGCGAAGGCGATGATGGTCCAGCGCGCCGCGACCCGTCCGCGCCAGCCGAAAATCCTGCGCCCCAGCAGCAGCCCGCCGAAACCGCCCCAGGCCAGCAACGCCAGCAGGATATGGTGGTTGAACAGCAACAACGCGCCGTAGTTTTGCCAAGTGTTGAGCATGCCGGTAACCAGGTTGACGGTCAGCAGCACAAAGCCCAGCAGGGTGAGTTGGAAGAGGTTGGACTCCATGGTTTCCAGGGCCGGCAACGCCGGAAAAAAACTGCCCGGATTGGGCTTGCGGAGTTGCCGTTCCTGCATCCACAGGATCAACGCCTGGGCGAAGGCGATGCTCAAAACGCCGTAGGCGGGAATGGCGATGGCGATGTGCCGCCCGATGCCGTGGGGCAGGTTGGCCAGCAAAAACGCCTCGCCGGGCGCCAGCCAGCCGACCACCAGGCCGAGCAATCCCAGCGGCATCACGATCAAGCCGAGGTTCAAGGTTTGCCTGCCCAGGGACGCGGCCAGGAACAATGCCACGCTCATCCACGCCACCAGAGACGCCACGTTGCCGAGGGCCAGATTGAGTGCGCCCACGCCATGGCCGCCGCCGCTGGGATATAATCGCCCGGACAGGTGCAGGGCGTGCAGGCAGACCGCCGCCGCCGTCAGCAGCCGGATGGTCATTGTGCCGGTGCCGGTCACGGTTATTTTGGAACCGCCGCCGCCGCCGCCGCCAGTGGCGCGAAGCCAGAGTAACCAACTGACGGCCACGTACAGACCAAGCGCAACGATGATCACTAAAAGCATACTGAACAAAAAAATTGTGAAAGAAACAATAGGCCATTATACACCGCGCCCACAACGGGAGCAGGCATTGTAAATACCAACTCGCCATGTTCGACCAACTCAGCGACAAACTAAAACAAACCTTCCGCAACCTGCGCGGCCGCGGGCGCCTGTCCGAAGACAACATCGCCGAGGCCATGCGCGAAGTCCGAGTCGCGCTTTTGCAGGCCGACGTCTCCCTCGAAGTTACGCGCAGTTTTATCGCCAGAGTGAAAGCCCGCGCGCTGGAACGCGAAGTGCTGGGTAGCCTGTCCCCCGGCCAGGCGGTGATCGCGGTGGTGCATCAGGAACTGGTCAGCCTGATGGGCGAAGCCAACGATGAACTGAACCTCGCGGCGCAACCGCCGGCGGTGATTCTGGTGGCCGGCTTGCAAGGCGCCGGCAAAACCACCACCGTCGGCAAACTCGCAAAACTCCTCAAACAACGCCACCGCAAAAACGTGCTGGTGGCGGGCGTTGACGTGTACCGCCCCGCCGCCGTCGAGCAGTTGCGCTTGCTCGCCGTGGACGCCGAAGCGCAGTTCTTTGCCGGCGATGCAACCCAAAATCCGCCGGACATCGCCACCGCCGCGCTCGCCGAGGCGCGCAAGTCGGCGGCGGACGTGCTGCTCATAGACACCGCCGGGCGGCTGCACGTGGACGGCGGCATGATGGCGGAAATACAACGCATCCACCGCGCGGTAAATCCGGTGGAAACCCTGTTCGTAGTGGACAGCATGAGCGGGCAGGACGCGGTCAACAGCGCCCGCGCCTTCGATGAAGCGCTGTCGTTCACCGGCGTAGTGCTCACCAAAACCGACGGCGACGCCCGCGGCGGTGCGGCATTGTCCATCCGCCACGCCACCGGCAAACCCATCAAGTTTCTCGGCGTTGGTGAAGGTTTGGACGCCCTCGAACCGTTCCATCCCGAACGCGTCGCCTCAAGAATTCTGGGCATGGGCGACGTGCTGTCGCTGGTGGAAGAAGCCGAACGCAAAGTCGATCAAAACAAGGCCAAAAAAATGGCCGCCAAAATCGCCAAAGGAAAAGGGTTTGACCTCGAAGATTTCCGCGACCAGTTAACGCAGATGGAACAAATGGGCGGAATGTCCGGGTTAATGGAAAAACTCCCCGGCATGAACCAGGCCCCGCAAAAAGCCCTCAACCAGTTCGGCGGCGAACAAACCGCGCGCACCATCGCCATCATCAACGCCATGACCCCCCACGAAAGACGCTTCCCCGCCGTACTGCGCGGCTCCCGCAAGAAACGCATCGCCCAAGGCTCCGGCGTGCAGGTGCAGGACGTCAACCGCCTGTTGAAACAGTTTATGCAAATGCAAAAAATGATGAAGCGGATGAAAAAGAAGGGGGGGGTGAAGAGGATGATGGAGCAGATGCAGAGGGGCGGGGTGCCGGGGGCGGGGTTTTAGGTGCCCGGGCGGATAATAACGGGGTATAATACCCGCCCGAAAACGCACGGCGGATACGGTAACCTTTGCAGGCGGAAGCACCGAAAAAACAGAGCCATCAAAAATGACGGAAGAAGAGAAGCGGCATTTTGTGTCGCTAATCAAGCCTTATTTGTGGTGGGGGCGAAAAGAGTTATAATACTCATGTAGATTGGAGGCACATCGTGGATTTTGAACTAAACATCAAGAATGTTGGAAAACTTGACGATGCGAAGATTCGTATCGGGCAGTTTACCGTGCTTGCCGGGCCAAACAATACTGGTAAGAGTACGGTTTCAAAATTGCTGTATTCCTTGTTTAGTGGGATGAGTGTGAATCCGATTCAAGCGTATATTAATGACCTTACCAGACCTATTGATGAGCTTACAGGCAATCTGCAACATTGGTATGAGAGGGATACGATTGATGAAAGCCTACTACCAAGTTCGCAACTATTTTTATTGATTGATAAAGTCAAAAACCTGAAATTATTGGCGGAAAATTATCCAGTTGATGACTTTAAAGAATTAAGAGAAATTATTGCTATTCTTGATCGCGAAATGAGTGATATAGTTCTTAAACTCATTGCCATGAAGTCAGAACTAGCAAGTAATATGGAAAAGGATCCATCCAATTTTTCAAATTACTTGATATCAAAATCGGTTGATCCTGCGGAAGAAGCTTCGAAAAAATTACAAGAGGCACTCAACGATATAGATACCAATGAACTCGCTGCTCGTGGTGTAGGTAATGAAATTGCAAAAAATTTAATTAGAAATTTTCAAGTACCGATATTAGCTGATTTGAGTGGTGTAAAAGATGACCAGTCCGAAGTAGATATTAAAAATTCTGTGAGATTTAAATTTTCAAACAAAGGGGTCAATTTTTTTACTCATCGAGGCTGGTTGTGGCAATTGCAAAAGTTGTCTGAAGTGATGTATCTGGAATCTCCCATTTATTGGAACTTAAGAAATGCTTTAGAAGATGTGCGGATAGCTCCGAGGCGCACACGTAGGAGAAGAGAGACACTCGGAGGTGTTCCCAAGTATTTTTATGATCTGTCAGATGCGATTCGTGCCAATTATACTGGTGATATGGCATTTCCTGATATACATAAAAAAATAACAGAGAAATATATCAAAGGTAAAATAATACTCTCGGAAACCGGAGAATTATTGTTTCAGGAAAATGGTCGCACTTTTCCTTTGTCAGTGGTTGCCATGGGGGTTGTCAATATCGGCATGCTCGCTTTTTTGATTGAACGTAAAGTATTGGATAAAGATTCTTTCCTTTTTATCGACGAACCGGAAGCGCATCTGCACCCAGCTTGGCAGGTGGTTATGGCTGAAATTTTATTTGAATTGGCGAAAAAAGATGTAAATGTCGTTATCGCAACTCACAGCGCGGACATTCTTAAGTGGTTGGAAGTGCATATAAAGAAGAACCCCGATGATAAGGGCATGATTGCCTTGAATAAATTTCCCGCTAATGGACACGCAACCGATGAGCAGGATTTTAGCGATAAGATGGCGGAAATTAAACAAGAGCTGACTAAACCATTTGCTGATTTGTATATGGCCGGTTTATGAACTCTCTCAAAAAATTTCTCAAACCGATCGAGATTGCCGGAAAACCGCTGGGGAAAAATTATAAGGCATACAAAATGGATGAACCGCAGAATGAAAGCGGTATGAGGCACTTTGTTGGCTTGGGAGAATGTAATTGTTGTGACTATTTCTTCGAGCAGGAAGGTGCCATCATTCTTATAGAGGAGACACAACTTGCAAAAAGTATGGAGTCCAACAGGAAAGAATACAGTTACCTTGACGCTAAAGATAAGGATGATTTTTCCATTAAAAGAGTGCGAGAGGAAATGCGCCTGAAGGCTTATGGTTCAATGTTAGTTTTATGCCGATTGGTAGCAAAATGTAGTGCCGCAAAAAAACTACTTGAAGGAAAGAAATATGTTTTTTGGCTTGTTGCAAGTAGTACTGATATGGGGGAGGCAAGGGCTTTTGATAATGTGAAAGATACTTTGCTTAGTATGTTGAAAGGCGCTCTCGGCGGAGAAATAATGGATAGCGTCGAAGTGTTTCCATCCGATTCCTTAAAAACACGACTTCCGGGTAAATGACCCCGCTTCTTGAATCTATTTCCCAATCCCTGAACTACGGTGACCTGCTTGAAACTTGGCGAGTACCGGAGTCTCAGCGGTTTTCATCGCAAAATACGCTATATGATTACCAACGTTCCGCACTGGAAAATACGGCGCGGGCGCTTTATGAATATTACGAGCATGGTAACGATTGGTAAGCAAGAGAGATGGATGATGTCAACGACAAGCGTAAGCGAGCCTTTACCGACTTATATATGAATGCCGGGCAATCACAGATAGCTGAGTTTTCAGTAAAACAATACGAATGCAACACGGATAGAAATAACGAAAAACAAAACCCCATATTCAAGATACTTTCCAAATCACCCAAGAAGTTTACAACGTAGAATCAGATCTCCCACGCTGATGCCAACCAAACCCAACAATCCCCCCCACTTCACAACCCGCGCCACCACCCTGGGCCGCCCGTCCGTCACCAACCGCACTCCGGTCAACCACCCCGTACACCGCGCATCCACCATCCTGTTCCCCAGCCTTGCCGAGTTTGAGCGCGCCTACGGCAACCGCTACGACGACGACAACTATATCTACGGCCGGCTTGGCACGCCTTTGAGCAACGCTTTGCGCGAGGCGTGGGCGGAGCTTGAGAATGGGCATGGCGCGGTGTTGACGTCGTGCGGGGCGAGTGCCAGTGCGGTTGCGTTGTGGGCGTTTCTTGAGCGTGGCGCGCATTTGTTGGTACCGGATTCGGTGTATGGGCCGGTGCGCGCTTTTTGTGATGACGAGTTGCGGCGGTTTGGGGTTGAGACTGTTTATTACGATCCGACCGTCGGCGCGGGCATTGTTTCGCTGCTGCGCGAGGAGACGCGGGTTATCTATCTTGAGTCGCCGGGCTCGCTGACGCTGGAGGTGCAGGACGTGCCGGCGATTGCGGCGGTGGCACGCGAACGCGGCATCGTTACGATGGCCGACAACACCTGGGCCACGCCGTATTTCTTTCGGCCCCTTGAGCACGGCGTCAACGTTTCCATACAGGCCGCGACCAAGTACGTCGGCGGCCATTCCGATTCCATGCTCGGCATCATCACCACCGACCGCGAACATTACGATACGGTGCGCCGCGTTGCGGTCAACCTCGGGCAGTTCGCCGCCGCCGACGAGATCGCGCTGACCTTGCGCGGCCTGCGCACGCTGGCGTTGCGCCTTGACCGCCATTACCAGACCGGGTTGCGCCTCGCCGAGCACCTGCGCGGGTGCCCCGGCGTGCGCCGGGTAATCCATCCCGCGCTGCCCGAAGACGCCGGGCACGCCTTGTGGCGGCGCGACTTCAGCGGCGCTCCGGGGTTGTTCACGATCCTCCTTGAAGCGCGCTCGCGGCAAGCGTTGGGGGCGATGGTGGACGGGCTGCGCTACTTCGGCCTCGGCGCGAGTTGGGGCGGCTTTGAGAGCCTGGTGATGCCGGCCAACCCGCGCTCCACCTCCATCCGCACCGCCACCGCGTGGGACGAGGAAGGCAACCTGCTGCGCATCCACGCCGGCCTTGAGGAGCCGCAGGATCTGATGGACGACCTCGACGCGGGCCTGGCGCGCTACAACCGCACCCCTTGAACCCTCCGCTCCCCCAAGAATCTCCCCGGAAACCGCCCCGGAAACCGCCCCGAAATCTGCAATCCCCTGTTTATTTGCCGCCGCGTTTGCGGCTATACTCCGCTTTCGCTGGTTTTACCAGTTTTCGCAAGGGTTCCTCTCCGGTTCCCCGGTTCCCCGGTTTTTTGATATTTCCTGAACAGGCAGGTGCAAAGTGGCAATGACCGGCGCTGACATCGTCGTCCGCTGTTTGCAGGACGAGAACATTGACTTCATCTTCGGCTACCCCGGAGGCGCGGCGTTGCATATCTATGACGCCTTGTACCGCCAGGACAAGGTCAAGCACATCCTCGTGCGCCACGAGCAGGGCGCGACCCACGCCGCCGACGGCTACGCGCGCTCCACCGGCAAGCCGGGGGTGGTGCTGGTGACTTCCGGGCCGGGGGTGACCAACACCGTTACCGGGCTGGCCACCGCGTATATGGACTCGATCCCGATGGTGGTCATCACCGCCCAGGTGCCGTCCACGCTGATCGGCGACGACGCCTTCCAAGAGGTGGACACGGTCGGCATCACCCGCCCGTGCGTCAAGCACAACTTCCTGGTCAAGGACGTGGGCGACATCGCCGCGACCATGAAAAAGGCGTTTTATATCGCCACCTCCGGCCGCCCCGGCCCGGTGGTCATTGACGTGCCCAAGGACATCACCAACGACACCGCCGAGTACGACTATCCCAAAACCATCGCCATGCGCTCCTACCAGCCGCGCAACAAAGGCCACGCCAAACAGATCGCCCGCGGCGTGGATTTGCTGCTCGGCGCCAAGCGGCCGATTATCTACACCGGCGGCGGCGTAGTCCTCGGCGAGGCGCAAAAGCCGCTGCGGGAGTTGATCGGCCTGCTCGGGTTTCCCTGCACCACCACGCTCATGGGGCTGGGCGCGATCGCCGCGTCCAACGAATATTTTCTCGGCATGCTCGGCATGCACGGCACCTACGAGTCCAACATGGCGATGCACGGTTGCGACGTCATGCTCGCGGTGGGCGCGCGCTTTGATGACCGCGTTACCGGCGACCTGGAAAAATTCTCGCCCGGTGCGCGCATCGTGCAAATTGACATTGACCCCTCAAGCATCGGCAAGAACGTGGCCGCGGAAGTGCCCATCGTCGGGCATTGCAACGACGTGCTGGAGCAGATGGTGAAACTCATTGCGCCGCGCACCACGGAGATTGACCGCCCGGCGGTGGATCAATGGTGGCAGCAAATCGGTCAGTGGAAAACCACCGACTCCCTCGCCTACGCCCCCAGCGACAAGGTCATCAAGCCGCAGTTCGTGGTGCAGAAGATGATGGAAATTACCAAAGGCGGCGCGTTCGTGACCTCGGACGTCGGCCAGCATCAGATGTGGGCGGCGCAGTACTACGGCTTTGAAGAGCCGCGCCGTTGGATCAATTCCGGCGGCCTCGGCACCATGGGCTTCGGCCTGCCGGCGGCCCTGGGTGTGCAACTCGCGTACCCCGGTGAAACCGTGGCCTGCATCACCGGAGACGCCAGCATCATCATGTGCATCCAGGAGTTGTCCACCTGCAAGCAGTACGACCTGCCGGTCAAAGTCATCAACCTCAACAACCGTTACATGGGCATGGTGCGCCAGTGGCAGGAGTTTTTCTACGACCGCAGATACTCCCATTCCTACATGGACGCGCTGCCCGATTTCGTCGCCCTGGCGGAAAGCTTCGGCCACGTCGGCATGCGCGTTGAAAAACCCGCCGACGTTGAAGGCGCGCTCATTGATGCGTTCGCCATGAAAGACCGGCTGGTGTTCCTGGACGTGGTCACCGACCACACCGAAAACGTCTATCCGATGATCGCCGCCGGCAAGGGGCACAACGAGATGCACCTGAAACCGGGGCGCGAAGACGAGACCGAGCGGGAGTTGGCCTGAACAGGATGCGAAGAATTATTTCACTGCTGCTGGAAAACGAAGCCGGCGCACTCTCAAGGGTCGCCGGATTATTCTCGGCGCGCGGCTACAACATTGAATCGCTGACCGTCGCCCCCACCGACGACGATTCGCTGTCGCGCATGACCATCGTCACCAACGGCACCGACCAAATCATCGAGCAGATTACCAAGCAGTTGAACAAACTCATTGAGGTCGTCAAACTCATTGACCTGACCGAAGGCCACCACATTGAACGCGAGTTGATGCTGGTCAAAGTAACCGCCGCCGGCAACGACGAAAGGGAAGAAGTCAAACGCCTGAACGACATCTTCCGCGGGCGCATCATTGACGTAACCGACTCCACCTACACCCTGGAGATGACCGGCAGCAGCGAAAAAGTGGACGCATTTCTCGGCGCACTCGCGCCGTTTGAGATCATCGAAGTGGTGCGCTCCGGCATATCCGGCATTGGGCGTGGAAAGCGCGCCTTGAAAGTATAACCGCGATCAATTCTATAACCCATATTTTGAACGACGAGTAACCAACATGAAAATTTTCTATGACAAAGACGCCGACCCGGATTTTCTGAAAGGTCCCAAAGTCGCCATCATCGGCTACGGTTCGCAAGGCCACGCCCACGCCAACAACCTCAACGACAGCGGCGTCAGCGTCGTGGTCGGTTTGCGCGAAGGCTCAAACTCGCGGGCCAAAGCCGAACGAAGCGGACTCGCGGTCGCCGAAGTCGCAGACGCGGTCGCACAAGCCGATTTGGTGATGATGCTGTGCCCGGATGAACGCATGGCGGAAATTTATCAAACCGCAGTGGAACCGAACCTGAAACCCCACGCGACCCTGGCGTTTGCGCACGGCTTCAACATTCATTTCGGCTACATCAAAACAGACGGCGGCCGAGACGTCATCATGATCGCCCCCAAAGGTCCCGGCCACCTGTTGCGCTCAACTTTTGAAAAAGGCGCCGGCATCCCCTGCCTGATCGCCATCCATCAAGACGCCAGCGGCACCGCGCAAAAAACCGCGCTATCCTACGCCGCCCACATCGGCGGCGGCCGCGCCGGCATCATCGAAACCTCCTTCAAAGAAGAAACCGAAACCGATTTGTTCGGCGAACAAGCGGTACTGTGCGGCGGCGCCACCTCGCTGGTGCAAGCCGGATTTGAAACCCTCGTAGAAGCCGGCTACGCCCCGGAAATGGCCTACTTTGAGTGTCTCCACGAACTCAAACTGATCGTTGACCTGATGTACGAAGGCGGCATCGCCGACATGCGCTACTCAATCTCCAACACCGCCGAATTCGGCGACCTGACCCGCGGCCCGCGCATCGTCAACGAACAAACCAAAGCCGAAATGAAAAAAATCCTCAGCGAAATCCAATCCGGCGAATTCGCCCGCGAATGGATGGACGAAAACGCCGCCGGCGGGAAACGATTTCCCGAACTGCGGAGCAAGGCGCAACAGCATCAGATTGAAGAAGTGGGGAAAGAGTTGCGTTCTATGATGTCTTGGATTGGGGATAGTAAGGTTATTGATAAATCCAGGAATTGATGGGGGGTTGGGCTGTGTCGGACGCAGTAAAATCAAGCATTTATATGATGTGTTTGATTGCGAAGTTGGCTTGTGCTAGCCTATCTGCACTATGAAAATTTCACCCAGAGGACGGGCTACGAATCTATGAAGAAAACAGCCAACATAGAAAACCCACAAAGGCGAAAAGCTTCTCTTACCCCTCGCTATGTCAACGATGGTGAAATTTGGCATGGCGATAACTTGCCAGTTTTGCAACAAATGGCAACCAAATCCATCCCGCTGATTTATATTGATCCGCCCTTCAATACCGGCAAAACCCAAAGTCGAAAACGGATCAAAACAAAGCGCGTCGGCGGCGAAAATGACACTGGCGACCGCACCGGGTTTGGCGGCCATCGTTATCAAACAACAGTGACGCACGAATCGGGGTATGCCGATGTTTTTGGTGATTACTTGGAATTTCTACGCCCCAGATTGGTCGAGGCACATCGCATATTGACCGCCAACGGCAGTTTATTTTTTCATATCGATTGGCGGGAATCTGCGCGTTGCCGCATACTGCTGGAAAAAATCTTTGGCGGTAGGGCGCACTGCATCAATGAAATCATTTGGACATACGACTACGGCGCTCGCAGTAAAACCAGATGGTCGACCAAACACGATAACATTTATTGGTTCGCCAAAGATCCGGACCACTATGTTTTCAACTACGACACCATTGATCGTATTCCATACATGGCACCTGGTTTGGTAGGAAAAGAAAAGGCGCAGCGCGGCAAAACGCCGACGGATACTTGGTGGCAAACCATCGTGCCCACAAACGGCAAAGAAAAAACCGGCTATGCAACGCAAAAACCCCTCGCCATATTAAAACG
Organism: Candidatus Poriferihabitaceae bacterium; assembly: GCA_965212085.1. Classification (GTDB taxonomy): domain Bacteria; phylum Pseudomonadota; class Gammaproteobacteria; order Arenicellales; family Poriferihabitantaceae; genus JAHRAW01. Next base: position 2,023,822 of record OZ243042.1, read on the forward strand.
GATCGTGCGCACCCATTCACAACCGAACGACACGATATTAGACTTTTTTGCCGGAAGCGGTACTACCGGAGAGGCCGCGGCATTGACAGGCCGCAGATTTATTTTAGTTGATGAGAACCCTGAAGCGATTTCAGTGATGGAATCCCGTTTGTGTAAAATACAGAAACAAGAGGTATTGCTACAATGTCAAGAGAAGCGTATAACAAACTGATAAGAATTGCCGGTGAGCTGAAACCGCACTATTGCGATAATTCAGCAACTTGGGTAAATAGCCCTTTCCAGTGGATCAAGGGTGGTATTACCTCAAGACAAAAAGGGAAAATCGGGGAGGAGATGGTCTGGAAATTTCTGGAGGAATACGACTTCGCTGTGGAGAAATCTCCGGATAGCGATGCTGATTTGGTTGTTGATGGCAAGAGAGTAGAGGTTAAACTTTCCACTATGTGGAGTGGTGGCATCTACAAATTTCAACAAATCCGAGACCAAAATTACGACCTGATCTTTTGTTTGGGGCTTTCTCCAAATGAAGCACACGCATGGGTTGCTAAAAAATCCGAGATTGATTGGACCGAGTTGACCAACCAACACGGTGGAGAACGAGGCAATGACACTTGGTGGATATCATTTGAACCACCCAATTCTCCGCATACTTGGATGTGCCCGCAGAACGGTGACTTGACGCAAGTATGCACCCACTTACATGATGCGATACACGGATAAATACTCGTTGCCTCGATGTCATTCCCGAACGATAGAAAAATAGGGAGCGATAGCGACCATATTTTTCATCGTATCGGGAATCCAGGGGTTAAACCGGCAGCTAGTCGCTAACTTGACCGTGTTTGTGTGGTCAATATACAATGTTGAAACAGTCACCGGAAAAACCAAGCAGATGAAAATTCAAATAGTTCGTATCATCACCCTTGCCGTTTTGGCGATGGCTTCTGCTGTTTCCGTTGCGGAGTATTCAAGCGGACAAATTGCCGAATTTCGTAAGTTGGCAGAGCAAGGAAACCCGCACGCGCAAGCTCTTTTGGGTAGTGCATACATTCAAGGTGATGGCGTTCCCCAAGATAAGCGCGAGGCGGTGCGATGGTGGCGCAAGGCGGCGGAGCAGGGAAATGCGCGTGCGCAAGTTTCTTTGGGCCGTGCATACTTCTTTGGCGAGGGCATCATTATAGATTATCGCGAGGCTTATATCTGGTATTCCATTGTTAAGGCAAACGGAAATGAGAATGCGGATGATATAATAAGTGGGCAATCTGTTTTACAACGACCAGTTTTTACTGCTGAGGATTATGCCACTTTGCATTTCTTTTTTGGGCAACCCTCTTCAGTATATGGAGGAAAAGAACCAGAGTTTCCACCCACGCCGACCTTTGACTTACGTAAGCATAATTGGCGCAACTATCTATCCCGAGCGGAAATTCGCTCTGCACAGAAGGAGGCAGCAAGACGAATGGAAGCGATTGAAAATCGTACGAAAAAGCCCGCCGTTAGCGCGAATATCGCCATTACACCCAAAAAAACGAATATCGCTGAGCGCGTATTCGAAAATACATGGCGGTCGGTGGTGGTCGTCGTGAGCGGCGATGGTCAGGGAAGTGGTGTGATAATCCGCCCTAATATCGTGGCGACCAATTGCCATGTGGTTGATGTGGGTAGTAGTATTGCCGTGTATAAATCTGTTGACCGCCGAGCGGATACTGACTCTACCTTTGCCGCCACTATCAGGCGTTCCGATGAAGGTAAGGATTTTTGCCTATTGGATGTTTACGGCTTGTGGGGCGTTCCGGCGGCGGTTCGCCGATACGATACCCTTAAAGTAGGCGAAGATGTGTATGGTTTGGGCGCACCCAAAGGGTTGGATTTGTCGTTTTCTGATGGATTAATTTCACAGTTGCGCGAGGTGGACGGAAGCCGGTTTATACAAACCAATACGGCCATATCACCCGGCTCGTCGGGTGGTGGTTTGTTTGACAGCGAGGGGAATCTGGTTGGTATTATGACTTCGAAAATTTCTGATGAAAATGCCGAGGGTCTTGGTTTTGCCATTCCCGCGGATTTAGTATTGGAGTAGGGAAAAAGCATGGTTACCGCCAAAGAAATAGATCAATACATTAACGATAATTTGATCTCGAAGAATACGTTTTGTACTATAAAGGACGAGCCTTTCGTACTACTTTTCGGTGGGGAAAATGAAGATCACTCATCAAGGCTAACTTTTTCTAGTATACCCAAAGGTGTGCCATATAAATATGTTCTAGTTGGAACTACAATAACTGATGATAATTTAACACAAAGTGAAATTTTTAACCAGTCCACACTTTCTAATCGAAATTTATTCTTTTTAGGTAATGTTGAGTTCAATGGTCTTGATCTTTTGGACGATTTTATTTTAAATGTGGAAGGTGCCTACAATGCCTCGGTATCATTTAAAAAATGCTATTTTAAGAGTAAGGTAAAAATAAGAAATATGGAATATGGTAATTATAAAAAATCTTGCAAAAACAAAACGACCTTGGAACGACTTAAATTTATTAACTGTGAAATGCATTCTAGTAAGGCGTACAACAACCCATTTATTAGGGTTGGATTTCTGGATGTGAATTTCTTCGTACTAAAAAATCTTAGGGTTCCCGCCGGTGCTGAAGTTAATATTGGAGATTGTCACTTTAAAAATTTCCGACTTTCTAATTTTAGAAACTTGGGGAAATTTAAATTGTACAAAATTAATGTAGGACATGAGGAAGATACGAACAATGGTACATTCCAACTAGATAACACATCCATCGGCGACACTGATTTTCAGAGTCTCAATTTAGTTTCTTTCAAGACCAGAAAGATATTTGACAACATTTTATCTGGCATTGACTATACCAATGTTAAGTGGGAAAAACCAGAAACAGATATACAACTAGGGCAATTTATACTAGGAGAAAGAATAACTGATAAAAAAAACAAAATTGAGAGAAAAAGAAGAATTGAAAAAGAAAAAAGAACTCGAAGAGCAAAAAAAAGGGATACGTACAGGGTTTTAAAAAACGTAGCACAAACAAATAATGATATGCCACAAGCATTTGCCTTTCATATCAAAGAAATGCAATGGCACAGAGAGCTAATCAAGGGAAATACAAAGCTATTCAATATGGATAAATTAAAACGCTTATGGGTATTCAAAAAATTGACTGAATTATTCGGTAAACGGAAAAAATCAGGTAAATTGTTAGATAGAATAATTTTGGAGTTTGGGTATCATACAAACCGGTATGGGCAAGACTGGTTTAGACCAATGCGTTGTATTTTGTTTTCAGGAATTTTGGCTTATGCCATATTGCTATGGGTGTTAACCGGAGATTTTTTTAGTATTTTTAAACTCGGGAATTGGAAAGAATTTTTTGTATTTTTGAATCCAACTCATGCAATAAAACCCATTACCGTAGGATGCTGGGGATTTTCGGCATACACCATAGATTTTTCCTTTCGAGTTTGGGAGAGCGCACTAATTTATCAAACCATCCAAGCCTTCAGAAAATACTCAAGAAAGTTTTAACAAATCCAATGCCCCCATCAAACTACCCAATCCTCGCCCCCGAAGGCCACCCCCACCTAATCATCGCCTTCCTATCCGGCATAGCCGCCACCTGGCTATTCGGCTATTGGTCCATCCCCGTCTGGCTACTGATAGCGTTCGTCTTCCAGTTCTTCCGCGATCCCAAACGCCGCATCAGCGATCAACCCGGTGCCATCGTCAGCCCGGCCAGTGGTAAAATCGTTGCGGTGGGGGAGGCCGACAATCCCTGGCTTGATGGCGTTCGCTCCCTCAAGGTCAGCATTTTTATGAACATATTTTCGGTACATTCCAACCTGATTCCGGTGGGCGGGGTTATTGAGCAATGCTGGTACCGCCCCGGCAAGTTTTTTAACGCGGCGTTGGACAAGGCTTCCAACCGCAACGAGCGCAACGCCATCTGGATCAAAACCGCCGCCGGCGAGGACGTGGTCAGCGTGCAAATCGCCGGACTGATTGCGCGGCGGATTTTGTCTTACGTGAAGCCGGGGGACGCGGTCGTAACCGGCCAGCGTTACGGCTTTATTCGCTTTGGTTCGCGGGTGGATTTATACTTGCCCACCGGCACGCAACTGGTCGTCAAACTTGGGCAATGGGTTCATTCGGGCAACGACGTGATCGGTTTCACTGGAACGGGGGCGGCGGCTAACGCGAAGCCGTAAAGCAAATGGCGAACAAAACCGACAAAACCGGCAACGGAAACAAAACCAACGGCCCCAGAAACGGTGGGCAAAAGGGCATCTATTTCCTGCCCAGTTTGTTCACCACCGCCGGGTTGTTTTTCGGTTTCTACGCCATCATCCAGGCCACCCAGGGCAACTTTGAACGCGCCGCCATCGGGTTGCTGGTGGCGATGATCATGGACGGCCTCGACGGGCGAGTCGCCCGATGGACCAACACCGCCTCGGACTTCGGCAAGGAATACGACAGCCTCGTGGATCTCATCGCCTTCGGCCTCGCGCCGGCGTTGGTGATGTATTTCTGGTCGCTGCAAGTGATCGGCAAAATCGGCTGGCTGACCACGTTCCTGTACGCCGCCGCCACCGCGCTGCGCCTCGCCCGCTTCAACACCCTGGTCATCAAGGACAGCCGCTATTTCTACGGCATCCCCTGTCCCGCCGCCGCCGCGTTCGTGGTTTTCTGGGTGTGGAATTTCCACGAGTCGGGCATTGACGGCAAATCCATGCCCTGGATCAGCGCCATCGCCACGCTAATCCTGGCGGTGCTCATGGTCAGCAACCTGAAGTTCCGCAGTTTCAAGGATTTCGATCTCATCAACCGCATTCCCTTCGCCATCCTCATCGCCTTCGTGGTGATCTTCGCGCTGATTTTCTTCGACCCGCCACGCGCGTTGTTCCTCATGGCCTTCGCCTACGCCGCCTCCGGCCCGGTAGGCTGGCTAATCCGCTGGCAACGCGGCACCGAGGAAAGCCCGGCGTTTCTGCCGGACAACGACGACGAAGACGATTCGGCGGGCAAGCCGGATTGATTTAGATTCCCGCTCGACCGCCGGCGTTAGTTCGGCTGGATTCCCGAGTACGCAAGTGTCCGTAAGCCGCTAACGCGGCAACGGACACTAACGCTCGAGAATGACAGCGGAATTGTTGCCACGTTCCTCGGTGTCATACCCGTATTTGCGGGTAGTAGGGGCAGGTCGCGACCTGCCCCTACGCCACGTTTAGCCGTTTCCTTTGTCCTACCTTACGCCTCTGCCGTCATTCCCGAACGATAGAAAAATAGGGAGCGTTAGCGACCGTTTGTTTCATCGTATCGGGCATCCGCTTTTTCGGCCCGGCGATAGCCGGCTCTCGCGCACAAGGATGTGCGCGCGGCGCTGGAAACAGGAGTTTCCCCGCGCCGCACAGGGGGGGCGCGGGGGGTCTCCCCCCCGCATGCGCGTCACGCGCAACCCCACCCCGCGTTCCGCGCACCCGCCGTCCCGCGCAAATCCGCGCCACGCCCACAAAACCCCAAAAATTCCCCTTGCATTATGAATATTTGTTTCATAAACTCCCCAAATGCTGACCAAGATGCCCCATTGCAACTTGCCTGTTCCCGTGGATGCCAACCATCCCGCAGGCGCCGTTGCGCTCATCTTGCTCACCATCCTGCCGCTGCCGTTGCCGCTACTGCGCCTGCGCGCGCACTAGTATTCCACCTCATCTCCCTGTAGTTCCGAATTCCGCCCACCGATCGCCGGTAGCGATACCGGTACCGGTGGAGCCGAAATTCATCCCGATACGCAATATCTGGTAAGCCATTGAGGCTAAGAACATGAAAGACAAACTGATTATTTTCGACACTACCTTGCGCGACGGCGAGCAAAGCCCCGGCGCGTCCATGACCCATGAAGAGAAAATCCGAGTGGCGCGGCAACTGGAGAAAATGCGCGTTGACGTCATTGAAGCGGGATTCCCCGCCGCCAGCCCCGGCGATTTTAAGGCCGTGCACACCATCGCCGAACTGATCTCCGACAGCGTGGTCTGCGCGCTGGCGCGGGCCAATCCCCGGGACGTGGAAAAGGCCGCCGAAGCGGTGCGCCCGGCGGCGTCTTCACGCATCCACACCTTCATCGCCACTTCCCCCATCCACATGCGGGAAAAACTGCGCATGCAACCCGATCAAGTTCTTGAACACGCCGTGGCCGCGGTCCGCCAGGCGCGCAACCATACCGACGACGTTGAGTTCTCCCCGGAAGACGCCGGGCGTTCCGAACACGATTTTTTGTGCCGCATCATTGAAGCGACCATCAACGCCGGCGCCGGCACCATCAACATACCGGACACCGTGGGCTACAACCTGCCCAACCAGTTCGGCAACCTCATCGGCGAGTTGCTGGAACGCATTCCCAACGCCGGCAAGGCGGTGTTTTCGGTGCACTGCCATAACGACCTCGGGCTGGCGGTGGCCAACTCGTTGTCGGCGGTGATGGCCGGCGCCCGCCAGGTGGAATGCACCATCAACGGCCTCGGCGAACGCGCCGGCAACGCTTCCCTTGAGGAAATCGTCATGGCGGTGCGCACCCGCCAGGATGAGTTCACCTGCGACAGCGGCATTGACGCCACCCAGATAGTGCCCGCGAGCCGCCTGGTGTCGAGCATCACCGGCTTCCCGGTGCAGCCCAACAAGGCCATCGTCGGCGCCAACGCCTTCGCCCACGAAGCGGGCATTCACCAGGACGGCGTCATCAAGGCCCGCGAAACCTACGAAATTATGCGCGCCGAAGACGTCGGCTGGGCCGCCAACCGCATCGTGCTGGGCAAGCACTCGGGGCGCAACGCGTTCGTTGAGCGGCTGAAGTTTCTCGGCTTTGAGTTCGGCTCCGATGAAGAACGGAACCGGGCGTTTGCGCGCTTCAAGGAACTCGCCGACAACAAGCACGAGATTTTCGACGACGACTTGCAGACCCTGGTGTCGGACACCGCCGGCAACGGGACGGCGCGCTTCGCCTTGAAGTACCTGGAGACCACCTCCACGACCGGCAAAACCCCCACCGCCAAGGTGGTGGTCGAAGTGGACGGCGAAGAAGTGAGCGCCCGGGGGCGCGGCAACGGCACCGTGGACGCGACCTTCAGCGCCATCGAATCCATCGTCCAGTCCGGAAGTTTGCTGCAACTTTACTCGGTCAACAGCATCACCAGCGGCACCGACGCCCAGGGAGAAGTCGGCGTGCGGCTGGAGCGGGAAGGGCGCATCGTCAACGGCCACGGCGCCGACCTCGACATCGTGATCGCGTCTGGCAAGGCGTACATCAACGCGCTCAACAAACTGTATGACACCGAGGTTCGGATGCACCCGCAACTGGCGCGGGCCATCTAGCGGCGGCCATTACATTCAGGGCATCCGGCGCACCCGGCCAACTACCATGGACAATCACTCCGAACGCCAGCGGGAAATTCTGCGGAAAATCGGGGTGGAGGTATGGAAGTTTCGGGAAGCCGGAGCGGTTGCAAGCGGAGATGCCGCCGAAGCCGCCGAAGCCCCGGCAATGCCGGAACCCTCGGAGATGCCGGAGACGAGTGCGCCGGAGCAACCGGCGGCGTCTGCGAGTGTCGCCGTCGACGGTGCCGATGGTGCCGATGCTGCCGCCGATGCTGCCGATGATTCCATGACCCCCATTGAACGCGAAGTATCGGCGTGCCAAAAATGCGAACTGCATCAGAGCCGCACCAATACCGTGTTCGGTTGCGGCAATCCCGACGCCGACTGGCTGTTCGTCGGCGAAGCGCCGGGGCAGCACGAGGACTTGCAGGGCCAACCCTTCGTAGGCCGCGCCGGGCAACTGCTCGACCAGATGATCGCCGCGTTGGGAATGGAGCGCGAGCAGGTGTTCATCGCCAACGTGCTCAAATGCCGCCCCCCCAACAACCGCGACCCGCTGCCCGCGGAGATCGAACAATGCGAACCCTATTTGCACCGGCAACTGGCGCAAATCAAACCGAAAGTGATCGTCGCTCTCGGCAGAATCAGCGCCCAGGCGCTGCTCAAAACCGGCGAGCCTTTGGGAAAATTGCGCGGCCGGGTGTATCAGTACGGCCCCGACAATATCCCGCTGGTGGCCACCTATCACCCCGCGTACCTGCTGCGCAGCCCGGAACAAAAGGCCAGGGCGTGGGAAGATTTATGGCAGGCGAAGGGTATCGTCGGGCGGTAATCATCGGCATCCGCATCCACATCCACATCCACATCCACATTACACCGGACTATACGATTCGCTCCATCGCGCTTTTTTTCTGTCTGTTTTTTGGTTTGTTTTTGGCTTGGCCGGCACCGGCATCGGCGGACACGCCGCTGCACGCCGCAGCCGAGAACAACGACCACAAAACCGCAACGGCGTTGATCGCCGGCGGCGCGGACGTCAACGCAACGGATGCGCACGGTGATACGCCCCTGCACAAAGCCGCGCTGCACAACGCCCGTGAAACAACCGCCTTGTTGATCGGCAACGGCGCAAACGTAGGCGCGAAAAACCGCTTCGGGGCCACGCCGCTGCACTACGCGGCCTCCAAAAACGCCCGCACCATCGCCGCATTGTTGCTTACCAACGGCGCGGATATAAACGCCGCCGACCAACTTGCCCACGCGCCACTGCACTGGGCGGTCCGGGAAAACGCCTTTGCTATGGCGGACTGGTTGCTCGGCAAAGGCGCGAACGCGGTCAGCGGCTGGTTTTGGTTTTACAACTACGCTACGGACAGGGACAGCTGGCGCAGGGGCAAGGCCTGGTTTGACGATGACATGCGCCGCTTCCTCGCCCTGGAAAAAAAACGAACCGACAAGGCGAAAAAAACATCCGCCGCGAAAAACATCGCCACCGGCGTGGCCGGCTGCGCGATTCTGGGCGGCGGCGGATGCGCCCAGGCCGCGTCCAACTCAGCCGCCAACTGGATCCGGGAAACCGAACAGATCAAACAGTGGGAATCAAAACTTTCCGAAATCAATGCCGGCGCATCAGTACACGCCGTTCGGTTTCTGGTCCCGCCCAACGAGCAGTCGCGGCCCGTAACGATAAGCGGCGAACGCCCGTTCACCCGCTACGTGGGAAAACTCATCACCGGAATTGGCTCCTGCACCGCTTTTCTGGTGCGCCCCAAAATCGCCCTGACCAACTCGCACTGCATTTGCCGTGACCAAAGATGCCGAAGCCGAGTCCCCTCGAAACAAATGAAACTGTTTTTCGCGCGCAGGGATTTAACCGGCGAACACGACGTCGTAGCGGGCGTGCGAAAAGCGTACGCCAACGACTTCCACGCCAACCTGCAAAATGATTACGCCTTTTTGATCCTGAACAAGGCCCCGAACCTCGGCGGCCATCTCGAAGTCGCCCCCACCGCCGGCGACACCGAAGCCATCGCCACCGCCGGCTATCCGGGCGATCTACTCGACGGCAAAGTCATGACCGCGTTGTGGGGCTGCCGCTTAAAAGCCAAAGCCGGCATTTTGTTTTTTGCCGACCCCGACTGCCACAACTACAAAGGCGCGTCCGGCTCGCCCTACATCGCCGTCGACGGCCGCCATCGCGGCAAAGTAATCGGAATCAATTCCTTCGGCAGAACCGACAACCAAGGCGTCGGCGGCGGGCCTGCGGCTGCTTCTTTTTACTCGCGGCTGCGGGAAGTTATTGGTAAAGAAGAAAGGTAGGGGAGGCAGCCGTCTTGAAACAAAGAATCTAACTTAATTTTTTAATTATGTGCTGTGCAAGGTATTCGTTTATTTCACGATGACGGGGCACGGGCTGTGAAATTTTCGTTTCCGGATTTTGATACCAGTCATGTTTACCGCCGTGACGAATAAAAACACAACCGATGCCTTCGATTTTTGCTATCAGATACCTTCTTTTCATGCTTCCAAAAGCCTTGCATGACGCCTGACCGCAGGAATATTATCGGCGGTAAATTCCCGGTAAATATCCATCAAATTTTCTTTCAACTCATCCGGCGTTTTTCCCTGGGTCACGTAATCCGGGTACTCATCGAGATAGCCCAGCCACATATCCCCGTCCTGCCAGTAGGTGTATTCCGACAAATTGTTGCTCATCATAGCCTCCGAATATCTTGCAAATCAAATACAAATTCCGTCATGCGCGTATTGTAGCCGTTTCGCCGCGTCCTCGATTTGGCGGATGGTCGGGAGCATATCCCCGGTGCGCCACGACGGGCGGGTTGATGGTGGCGCTCCCTAGGGGAATCGAACCCCTGTTTCCGGCGTGAGAGGCCAGCGTCCTGACCGCTAGACGAAGGGAGCAATCGGGCTTGGCGAATGGTATCATACAGGCCCATTCACCGCATTACCCGCCGGCTATCCCACTTGATATATCGCGGGCTTGTATTCAGGAAGGGGAATGGGTTTGTTGTTGCTCTTTGCCGAGCGCAGCCAGGCGGCTTTGGCGACGAGCGCTTCCTCCAGTGCCTGTTTTGGCGTTTTCCCGAACGAAGAACAATTTTTCAAATCCGGAATATCGGCAATATATCCTTGATCTTCTTCGCTGTAAAAAATGTTCACATGGTAATCTTTCATTTTCATTCCTCGATTTGCAGGTTGTGGATTTCTATTACCGGGCCGGACAAATGGTATTATATAGGCCCATTCACCGCATTACCCTTTTGCCATCCGCCCGGACAAGGAATCCGCCTGTTTTGACCCAGGTTCACTACCACACCAAAGACCTCGCGTTTGACCGCAGTTGGATCAGCGACGCCGCGTTGCAGGTGGTTAGCGGCTTGCAGGAGGCCGGGTTTGACGGCTATTTGGTGGGCGGCTGCGTGCGCGATTTGCTGCTGCACCGGCGTCCCAAGGATTTCGACATCACCACCGACGCCAGCCCGGAGCAGGTCAAGCAGCTGTTCCGGCGTTCGCGGATTATCGGCCGGCGTTTCAAAATCGTGCACGTGCGCTTTGGCCGGGAAATCATCGAAGTGGCGACCTATCGCGCCAAACCGGGGGGCGCGCGAAAAGCCCGGGCGGGCGGGGTCGGTGGTGCCGCCGCGGGCCGCCGGCCGGTCTCCGAGAGCGGGCGGGTGGTGGATGACAACGTTTTCGGCACCATCGAGCAGGACGCCACGCGCCGGGATTTCACCATCAACTCGTTGTACTACGACCCAAACCGGGAGTTGGTGATGGACTTTCTCGGCGGCGTCAAAGACGCCCGCAAGAACGCCTTGCGCATGATCGGCGACGCCAGGGAGCGGTTCACCGAGGACCCGGTGCGAATGTTGCGGGCATTGCGCTTCCGGGCAAAACTCGGGCTTGTTTTGGATGGCGGGCTGGAGCCGGCCATCGCCGACTGCCTGGAGTTGCTCGAAGACGTGCCCGCGGCGCGCCTGTTTGATGAAGTGCTGAAAATGTTTCACCACGGCCACGCCGGCAAGAGTTGGGACGAGTTGCGCGATCACAACCTGGTGGAAAAATTGTTTCCGATGACCGCGGCGGTGATCGCTGAGACTGATGCCGGCGGCAAGGCCGATGAAGAGTTGATCGAAATCGCCCTGAAAAATACCGACCAGCGCGTGCGCCAGGGCAAGCCGGTGATTGCGGCGTTCCTGTTCGCGGTGTTGTTGTGGCGGCCGTTCCGGCGGGAATTTGACCGCCGCTCGTCGGGGACGCCGTTCAACGAAGCGGTATGGGCGGCCGGGGACCGGGTGTTTGCCCGGCAATGCTCGCGCGTGGCGGTGCCGCGCCGGGTCAGTGGGGCGGTGGTGGAAATCTGGGAGATGCAGTTCTGGCTTGAAGCGCGCCGGCCCCGCGCGGTGCCGCGCATGCTGGAGAGCCGGCGGTTTCGCGCCGGATATGATTTTTTGACGCTGCGCCGGCGGACCGGCGAAGTGGATGAAGAACTGGTGCGCTGGTGGACCGACATTCAGGAATGTGGCCCGGAACAGCAGCAACGCCTGATCGAGAGTTTGCCCGCCCACAAAACGCCGGCGCGCCGCCGCCGCAAAAACAGCCGTGGCGCGGGGGATCTTTCTTCCGGAGCGAATGCCGGAAACGCCGGATAAATGTAATGTCGCAGTATTTCAAAGCGCATCCCGATTCCCCCCAGCCGCGGCTCATCCGCCAGGCGGTGGAAATCATCCGCGCCGGCGGCGTCATCGCCTACCCCACCGATTCCAGTTACGCCCTGGGCTGCGCCATCGGCAACAAGGAAGCGATGCGGCGCATCCGCCGCATCCGCAAGGTTGGCGATGAACACAACTTTACCCTGGTGTGCAAAGACCTTTCCGAACTCAGCAACTACGCCCGCGTCAACAACGACACCTACCGCCTCCTGAAGCGCTTTACTCCGGGCCCTTATACCTTTATTCTCGCCGCCACCCGCGAAGTCCCCCGGCGTCTGCAACACCCGAAACGCCGCAGCATCGGCCTGCGGGTTCCCGACTACGCCATCGTGAGCGCCTTGCTCGCGCAACTGAACGAGCCGCTGATGAGTTCAACCCTGATCATGCCTGGCGAGGAACTGCCCCTCAACGACCCGGAGATCATCCGCGAACGGCTGGAGAACGCCGTCGAGTTGGTGATTGACGGCGGCCCCTGCGACTGGCAGCCCACCACGGTCATTGACGTGGTGTCCGGCGTGCCCGAAGTGCGCCGGGAAGGGAAAGGGGATATCGCGGCTTTCGTGTGAAATGTGCATATGCTTTGACATCGCCAAACGATCATCACCAAACGACCCCACCAAACAACCATCAGGTGACCGGGACAAGTGACTGACAAAAACCTTCCGAACAACCCGCCGAACCGCGAGCCGAACAACCGCGTCCTGTCCGGCATGCGCCCCACCGGGCGGCTGCACCTCGGCCACTATCACGGCGTGTTGAAAAACTGGGTGCGGCTGCAGGAGCAGGGTGACTACGAATGTTTTTATTTCGTCGCCGACTGGCATGCCTTGACGACTCATTACCAGCATCCCGAAACCATGGGCGAGCACGTGTGGGATATGGTCATAGACTGGCTGGCGGCGGGGGTGGACCCGGACAAGGCGACCTTGTTCATTCAGTCCCACGTGCCCGAACACGCCGAGTTGCATCTGTTGCTGTCCATGGTGACGCCCCTCGGCTGGCTGGAGCGCGTGCCGAGTTTCAAGGAGCAGCAGCAACGGTTGCGGGAGGTTGATCTCGCCACATATGGTTTTTTGGGTTATCCATTGTTGCAGTCCGCGGATATTCTGATGTATCGCGCCGGTCACGTTCCGGTGGGCGAGGATCAGGCACCCCACGTTGAACTGACCAGGGAAATCGCGCGGCGCTTCAACCACTTTTTTGGCCGTGGCGAGGGCTTTGAGCGGGAGGCCGCCGACGCCATCGCGCGCATGGGCAAGCAAGCCGCCAAAACCTACCGGCAACTTCGGCGGCGGTTCACCGAGCAGGGCGACCGGGACGCCCACGAACAGGCGCGGCGGTTGGTGCTGGCCGCGCAAAACCTCAACCAGCAGGACAAAGATCGCTTGCTGGGGTATCTGGAAGGGCGCGGGCGCGCGATTTTGCCGGAACCGCAGACCCTGCTCACCGAAACCGCGAAAATGCCGGGACTCGACGGCCAAAAAATGTCAAAATCCTACGGCAATATCATCGCCCTGCGGGACGACCCCAAGCGGGTGGAGCAGGCCATCAAGGCCATGCCCACCGACCCCGCGCGGGTGCGGCTGACCGACCCCGGCGATCCGGACAAATGCCCGGTGTGGGATTTGCACCGGGTGTACAGTGATGGCGAGGTGCGCGACTGGGCGTCCGCCGGTTGCCGCGCCGCTTCGTTCGGTTGCCTGGAATGCAAGGGGCCGTTGATCGCCAGGGTACTGGAAGAGCAGACCGCGTTCCACGAGCGCGCCCGTGAATACGAAAACAACCCCGGCGAGGTGCGGCGGATGATCGAGGAAGGCAATGGCAAGGCGCGGCAAGCGGCGCGGGAAACCATGGACATCGTGCGCGCCGCGGTCGGCGCGGTTTATGAATGATGAACACGCGAATCAGGCCAATCACACGAGATCACCAATGAACGAAATCACCCACGAGGAACAACGCGCACAACCCGGCGCGGACCAATCGGAACCGCCCGCGCCCGCGCCGGTGCTGGTCAACGGCGAGAAGTGGGACAAGTGGCCCGAAGATTTGTACATCCCGCCGGATGCGCTGGAGGTTTTTCTGGAGACCTTTCAGGGGCCGCTGGATTTGCTCTTGTACCTGATCCGCCGGCAGAACCTGGATATTCTCGACATCCCGGTGGCGCGCATCACCCGGCAGTATATGGACTACGTTGAACTGATGCGCCATTTCCGCCTCGACCTGGCGGCGGAATACCTGGTGATGGCGGCCATGCTGGCGGAAATAAAATCCCGGATGTTGCTGCCGAGGCCGGGCGGGGATGACGACGAGGATGGCGAAGATCCGCGCGCGATGCTGGTGCGGCGGTTGCAGGAATACGAACGCTTCAGCCAGGCGGCCCAGGGTCTTGACGCGCTGCCGAGGCTGGAGCGCGAACTGTATTTGGTGGCCGCGGGTTTTGATCAACCCGAGCCGGTCAAGCTCGAAGCCACGGCTTCCCTCAACGACCTGATGGTGGCGTTCCGCGAGGTGCTCGACCGCACCGAGCAATACAAACACTGGCGCGTGGGCCGCGAGACGCTGACCGTGCGGGACAAAATGACGCGGATTCTTGAACACATTCAGGCCAACCGTTTCATGCGCTTCGAGGATTTGCTGAGCGTTGACGAAGGCAAGCTGGGGCTGGTGGTGAGTTTCATGGCGATCCTTGAACTGGTGCGCGACAACCTGCTGGTGGTGGTGCAGAACGAGCCGTTTGCGCCCATTCACCTGAAGAGCGTTGAAGGCGAGCGGGCATAAATGTTGTCGATAAACTTTTATAAAAATGTCCGCTGAACTAAAAAAAATCATTGAGGCGGTGCTGCTGGTATCGGATGCGCCGCTCAGCGTGGCGCGGATTCAGGGCTTGTTCGCGGACGGCTCGCAACCCTCCGCCGACGAGGTCAGGGAGGCCATCGGGCAACTGCAGCAGGAATGTGATGCGCGCGGCGTGGAGCTTCGAAAAACCGGCAACGCCTACCGCTATCACTCGCGCCCCAAATACGCCGACTGGATTCGCAAGTTGCACGCGACCCGCCCGCCGCGATTGTCCCGCGCGTTGCTGGAGACCCTCGCCATCATCGCCTACCGCCAGCCGGTTACTCGCGGCGACATCGAAAACATTCGCGGCGTGGGCGTGACCACGGAAATCATGCGGCGGCTGCTGGAACGCGAATGGATCAAGGAAGCCGGCGTCCGCGACCTGCCCGGTCATCCGGCGTTGTTTGCCACCACTCCCGAATTCCTTTCCTACTTCAACCTTGAATCCTTGAAAGATTTGCCGCCGCTGCCCGAACAGCGCGAACTCGGCGTGATCGCCGGCGAAGTCGCCGGGGAGACCAACACGCCGTTTCCGCCGGAGTTGTTGGCCGGCCTGCGGGGTTCGGTGGATAGCGGAAATGAGGATGAAGCGGATGCGGCAGATGACGCAGATGAAGCAGATGCGGAACGCGGCGATGGAGAGGACGCCGATGCCGAAACGGCGCCGGAAGAAATCGTGCCGGAAGAAATCGAGCGCGCGCCGACCGAATCCTGATGGCCAAATCGTCGGTGCCATCGCCGGTGCCGGCGGGGGAGCGGCTGCACAAGCGCCTCGCTGATTTGGGCGTGGAGTCGCGGCGCACCATCGAGCGCTGGATCGAGCAGGGAAAAATCACGGTCAACGGCCGGGTCGCGCAGCTCGGCGAGCGGGTCGGCCCCGGCGACCGCATCACCGTGGACGGCCGCCCGCTGCGCGTAAAGCCCGGCCCCGCGTCCCGGCGGCGCGTCCTTCTCTACAACAAACCCGAAGGCGAAATCAGCACCCGCAAGGATCCGCGCGACCGCCCCACGGTGTATCGAAACCTGCCCAAACTCAAAGGCGAACGCTGGGTGGCGGTGGGGCGCCTCGACATCAACACCCGCGGCTTGCTTTTGTTCACCAACGACGGCGAACTCGCCAACCGCCTGATGCACCCGAGCTTCGGCGTGGAAAGGGAATACCTGTGCCGGGTCTATGGGCGGGTGAGCGCGGACGCCGTGCAACGCCTGGAAGCGGGGGTGATGCTGGATCGCAGGCGCGTCCGGTTTCAGCGCGTGCGCCGACAGCGGGGGCAGGGGGGGCAGAGTGGGAAAGCCGATAGCCCCGGCAGGAACAGCTGGTATTCGGTGGTGGTCGGTGAGGGCCGCTACCGCGAGGTGCGGCGGATGTGGGAGGCGGTGGGCTGCCGGCTGAGCCGCTTGATCCGGGTGCGCTATGGCGGCGTGGTCCTGCCGAAAACCTTGAAGCCGGGGCAGTGGCGGGAGTTGAAACCGGCGGCGGTTTCCGGGCTGCTGCGGTCGGAAGAACCGCCGCCGGCGGATGAAAAGCCGCCCGGCAAGGGGCGCAAAACTAGTTCATCAACCCGTAAAAAGGAATCACCAGCGCCGCGTAAATGAACGGCGCGTACATCAGGGTGCGCCGCACCAGCCAGGTTTGTTGGGACTGAACGCTTTCGTTGTCATCGGTTTTGGCGATGTTGGCGATGGACAGCGCGAGCAGGATGATGGGAAGCGACATAAAAACCGCGTGCCCGGCGCTGCTGTTTTGCAACGCGGCAAAGAGCAGTTGCCGGTCAAAATAACTTCCGGTCTCGCTCTGCAGCGACATGAAAAGCGCGTTGCCGCCGACGTTGGAGCCGGTGGTATAGCCGCTCAGCAACCCAAGCAAGGGCGCGATGAAAGTGATTTCCGACGGTTGCAGGTTGATGAGCCGCGAGGCGATGTCCTGGAATATCCCGCTGGCGCGGTGGAGCTGGGCAAAAACCACGAACATCATGATGCCCGCCACCGGATACACGGAGCGTTTGAGGCCGTGCTGGAAAGCGTGAAAATGACGCCGGTATTTTTTCGAGAAAGCGAATAGGCATAACACGGTCAGAAAAATGAACACGCCGGGGCTGGTGAAAACAAACAGTTTGACGTTTTGGTTTTCGATGCTGAAAAGGTTTTGCAACGCTTCGTAGACGAACGTTATTCTGGACAGGCCGATCAAGGCGATCAGCAACAGGTAGGGTGCGAACAAATGGAGCAAGGATGGCCGGGTGTAGATAAACCCGGACAGCAAACTCCTGCCGCTGCGCAACAGTTCAAAGAGCAATATCAGCAAGGTGGTGGTCAACCCGGCGTAGACGCCGGCGAGTTCCGCCGTGGCGAAGGCGTTGTAAAAAACCAGGCAGCCCGACAAAACGATGCCCGACAGCAGCGGATAGAGCAAACCGGAATATGCTTTTGCGCTGCCTTCGCCTTCGCGGCAAATCAGAAAGATCAAAAAACCGATGGTCGGAAAAACCGCGAAGCTGGTTACGCTGGTCATCACCGCCAGCCGTTCGAAAGGCAGCCCGGCGATTTGCGAGCCGATCAGGGTGGCGAGCGCCAGCGTTCCCCAGGGCATGATGTTCATGCCCAGCAAAGACAAAATCAGCGCCTTTCGCAGGCTGAACAACTGCGCCAGAACCGGGACGGTGAAAAACAAGGAAACCCCGAACCCGGTCATGGACTCGAGCGCGGGCGCGACGCCGAGGACGATGACCGACGCCATTTTTACCGGCGGCAGTTTTATGGTTTCGATGCGCGCGCCGATTTCCTTGATGACGCCCGACGCTTGCAGCAGCACGTTGAGGATCTGGCCGGGGATGATTACCAGCGCCACGGAACAGGTCAGGATGAATACGATGGGCAAGTCCGTGATGATGACGGAATCAATGTTGAGCGCGTACCGGTCGCCGTAAAAAATCACCGCCAGCACCGCCAGGCTTCCGATGATGGAGCTGACGATGGCGCCCCTTTTCAGAAGCAGTGAGGCCATCAGCGCGATCAGGGGCAGGGATGGGAAAAGGATGTTGTTCATCAAGTCTTACGAGTTGGTTTATGACGCGGGATGATTGTATAGGTTCACTAATTCACTGACAAATGCGGACAGGTCGTGACCTGTCCCTACTTACGCCTCTGCCGTTATTCCCGAGCGTTAGTGTCCGTTGCCGCGCAAGCGGCTTACGGACACTTGCGTACTCGGGAATCCAGTCGAACTGATGCCGGCGGTTGGGACGCGTGACGCGCATTTGCGGGGGGGGGGGGGAGACCCCCCGCGCCCCCCTTTGCGGCGCGGGGAAACTCCTGTTTCCAGCGCCGCGCGCACATCCCTGTGCGCGACAGTCCGGCTATCGCCGGACCAAAAAAGCTGTTTTCTATCGTTCGGGAATGACGGCAGAGGTGATGCGGAAATTCAGCGTCCAATCGGGGACAGGTCGCGACCTGTCCCTACGCCCACCCCCGCCGAACCAGATGAAACTGGATACCCGCAAATGCAGGTATAACACCGAGGGCGTGGCAACAACTCTGCCGTCATTCCCGAGCGTTAGTGTCCGTTGCCGCGTTAGCGGTTTACGGACACTTGGCGCTCTCGGGAATCCAGCGCCACACGACCCACCGGCGGTTTAGTCTCTGGATTCCCGAATGCGATGAAAAATATGGTCGCTGGCGCTCCCTGTTTTTCTATCGTTCGGGAATGACGGGGGGGTCATACTGTCAGTGAACTTCTGCAATCGCGACGATGCGGGTGGTATAGTCCCTTGCCAATGAACAGACAAATCTTTGCATGCGCAAGCGTCGGTCACCATGCCAACGCCCACCACGCCGGTGCGCTTCGTTACCCGGCGGCGTTGCGGCGGCATTTCAGCCTCGCGGCCAGCTTTGATGCGCTCCGCGAAATTGCTACGTGGCCGGGCTACCGGCAAACAAACCTCGCCCGCTTGAACGATCTGGCGGCGCAGTTCGGTTTGGGCGCGATCTACTACAAGGACGAATCCGGCCGCTTCGGACTCGGCAGCTTCAAGGCCCTGGGCGGAGCCTACGCGGTATTGCGTTTGCTCCAGCAAAAAATCCTCGCGCAAACCGGCGCGCATGCAACGGCGCGGGACCTTGAGGCGGGAGCGTTCGGCGAACTGGCCGCCGCCGTTACCGTGGTGACCGCAACCGACGGCAACCACGGCCGTTCCGTGGCCTGGGGTGCCGGCCGGTTTGGATGCCGTTGCCGCATCTACATCCACGCCGGGGTCAGCGAACGCCGCGCAGCGGCGATGCGGGAACTGGGCGCCGAAGTGATTCGCATCAGTGGTAACTACGATGAATCGGTGCGCCGGGCGGCCACCGACGCCGGCGCCGGCGATAATGATTGGCACGTGGTCTCGGACACTTCCTACCCCGGCTACGCCGACTTGCCGGCCACGGTGATGGCCGGTTACAGCGTGATGATGGAGGAAATCCTGGGGGACAACAGGGGGAAAGACATGCCGCAGTTGCCGGGCGACGTTCGCCTGACCCACGTCTTCGTTCAAGGCGGCGTCGGCGGGCTGGCGGCGTCGGTGGCGGCGTGGCTGTGGGAGAAGCTGGGCGTTGACCGCCCGCGGTTTATCGTCGTCGAGCCGCAACTCGCCGACTGCTTGTTTCAAAGCGCGGTCAACAACCGCGCCACCGAAGTGCGCATCACCCGCGAAACCATCATGGCGGGCCTGTCCTGCGGCGAGGTGTCGCAGTTGGCGTGGGAGGTGCTGTCCCCGGCGGCGGACGATTTCCTCACCATCACCGATGACCTGGTCGCGCCGGTCATGGCAATGCTGGCCCACGGCGAAGGCGCCATCGAAGCGGGGGAATCGGCGGTGGCGGGTCTCGCCGGTTGTCTGGCGGCGTGCGCGAGTCCCGAACTGAAAGCCGGTCTTGGGTTGAACGAGCGCAGCCGCGTACTGGTGCTGGGAACCGAAGGGGCGACCGACCGGGAAATCTACGACGCCATCATCAACCGGGAAACTTGATGCGAGCGGTTGCCGTCAAATCCTAACCGCCGGTTTCCAGCGCGCCGGTTTCAAGGGCGCCGGTTTCAAGAGCGTTCAGCACGCGCACGCCGAACTCATCGGTGCTGACCATGGTGATGTCGGAACCCGGCCTCGACAAATCCGGCGTTGAGTAGCCGTCGGCGAATACCGACTGCATGGCGCGCCACAAATTGTTCGCTTCCTCGGCCATGCCGAAACTCATTTCCAGCATCATCGCCACCGAGCCGATCATGGCATATGGGTTGGCGATATTTTTGCCGGCGATGTCCGGGGCGGAGCCGTGGGACGGTTCGTAGTACGCCTTGTCCGGGCCGATGCAGGCCGAAGGCATCAGCCCGAGGGAGCCGAGGATGCCGCCGGCCTGGTCGCTCAGTATATCGCCGAACAGGTTTTCCATGACCATGACGTCGAACTGCCCGGGGTTGAGGCAAAGATAGGTCGCCGCCGCGTCCACCAGAACGTTTTCCACGCGCACTTCGGGAAAATCCCGCCCGACTTCTTCGAAGACTTCGCACCACAGGACGCTCGATTTCAATACGTTGCTCTTGTGAACGCTGTGCAGTTTTTTCCCGCGCTTTTGCGCGGCTTCAAACGCGACCCGCGCGATTCGTTCGATCTGGAACTCGTCGTATTCCAGTTGTTCCGAGGCGTAGCGAAGCCCGTGTTCGTTGACGCCGGTTTCCTTTTTGCCGAAATACACGCCGCCCACCAGTTCGCGGATGATCAGGATGTCCAACCCGTCGCCGATAATTTCCGGTCTGAGCGGCGAGAAGTGCGCCAGCCCCGCCGGCAGGCGCACCGGGCGAAAGTTGGCGTAGGTGTCGTAGCGGCGGCGCATCGGCAGCAACCCGCCCCTTTCCGGCTGCTGGTCCACCGGAATCTGTTTTGACGCCTCAACGCCGAGTCCGATGGGGCCCTTGAGGATGGCGTCGGCCTCGTCGCACACCGCCCTGGTTTCGTCGGGAAAACTCTGGCCGGTTTCAAACCACGCGCCGGCGCCGAACAAGGCCGGAATCAGTTCAAAGGAAACCTCGTTGCGCTGCTCGATAAAGCGCAGCGCCTTGAGCGCATGCTGCATGATTTCCTCGCCGATGCCGTCGCCGGCGAGCACCGCAATTTTATAGTTGTTCATTGTTTGTTTTTGGGATTGATGGATAACAGAATCAGCGCGGCCAGTCCGGTTTGCGTTTCTCAATGAACGCGTCAATACCCTCGCGGGTTTCCGGCAGCATCATGTTGTCGGACATGGTGTCGGTTGCGCCGACGTAGGCGTTGGCAAGGCCCTGTTCAAGCTGCGCATAAAACCGCCGCTTGCCGAGTTGAATAACGCGCGGCGGTTTGGACGCGATGTTTGCGGCCAGTTGCCCGACGGCGTTGTCCAGTTCAGGCGCTGCCACCGCCTGATTGATCAAGCCGTAGCGCAGCGCGGTTTCGGCGTCAATGAACTCCCCGGTGAGCAGCATTTCCATGGCCCGCTTGCGCGAGATGTTGCGGCTCAGCGCCACCGCCGGCGTCGAACAAAACAACCCGACGCGCACCCCGGACACCGCAAACCGCGCGCTGTCGGCGGCCACGGCGAGATCGCAACTTGCCACCAGTTGGCAGCCGGCGGCGGTGGCCATGCCCTGCACTTTGGCGATAACCGGCTGCGGCAAACTGGTCAGTTTGGTCATGATCCCGCTGCACTTGGAAAACAATTTGTGCTGGTAGGAATGATCGTCGTGTTGGCGCATCTGTTTGAGGTCGTGGCCGGCGCAAAACGCCTTGCCGGCGGCGGCCAGCACCACCACGCGAACCGACGCATCCCCGGCAACCCGGTCCAGCGCTTCGGCAAGGCCGTCCAGCAAATCTTCGGACAGCGCGTTGTATTGCTCCGGGCGGTTGAGGGTCAGCGTGGCGACATCGTTTTCGCTTTCGTACAATAGCACCGGCGTGACCGGTTTGGCCGGGGAGTGTTGGTCGTTCATAGAAAATTGCAAATTGAAATTGTAAATGTAATGGAATTGAAAAATCAGTGTATGGGTTCACTCTACTCCGTCATTCCCGAGCGTTAGTGTCCGTTGCCGCGCAAACGGTTTGCGGTTACCTGGGTACTCGGCAATCCAGATATTCGTCCGGCGGACGCGGCCTACTGCGACTGCTCCACCATAAACTCCACCGCCGCCTCAACCTCATCATCACTCAACGCCGCGTTCCCGCCCTTGGCGATCATCACACCGGTCTCGCCCTGAAACCCGTTGATGGCATGCTCCACCAGCACCGCCATCCCCTGCGCAATTCGCGCGCTCCAGGCGTCAACGTCACCCGTCTTCGGCGCCCCGGCAATCCCGCCCCCATGACAGGCCACGCACCCGCTGTTGTAAACCGCCTCCCCGTCCTGGCCCGCCCCGGCGGCGGCTCCGGTACCGACAGTGGCCGTGCCGCCCGCCGCCACCACGTTCAACTTGCCTTCGGGCATGGTGCGGGCTTCAAGGGCTTCAGGCGTATTGTGGTCCGCCGGCGCGATCGTGTGCATTACCAGCACGGCGAAGAATGCCCAAAAAAGCCGGGCGGGGAGGGCGAGGTTTGGTGATTTCATCAATGTTTCCCAGGGTTGTTTTTTCAGAGGTGCGATGCGATTCAGGAATTATATCTTAAAAAATCGTGTCCGGGGGTTGCGGTTCGCGAATGCCGTACAAGGCGGTTTTCACTTGCATTATGCGGGTTTTTTTGCCGCCGTGTACGCTCGGCTCGAAGCACCATTTGTCCCGCAGCAAATCCAGCGGGCCGAGGATTGATTCGGGCAAACCGAGGAGTTCCACCAACACCGCGCGGTCGAGTTCGCGGCGAACTTCGTCGTGATAGGCTTCGTTGGCCGGGAGAAAATGCTTGCTCTTGAAGCGCGTGAAAATGCGCGCCGCAAGTTTATGTTGTTTGGCGGTTAGGTGGCGGGTGTCTAACATTGGTAGTTTGGGTTGATTACTGATGCTAATTACTGATCTGCCAGTTTGTTGTCGAGTTCCCCAATACCACCATAGTAACAGTCCTAATGTGGAATTTGCCCACAGCAAAATCGCGGCTTCGTGTTTTGCGTTTTTTGGTTGAACATTCGGCCATGCGCGTCCGCCGATACTGGGCATCGGCGTTACGCATGCGGCAAGGCTCTGCGAGTTCAAGCGAAAATCCAGATTGAAATGCAAGGTGCTACGGGTCGCCCATACCGTATTGGCTGCTTGCCGCATGCCCGGCCGTACCCGCCCTTGCGTGTCCGGCTGCACGACGAAAGTGCGTTCCAAGTGAGCACGATGTGCCCACAAGCACGGGTAGGTCGGGATGTCGCGCTTCGGCTCAATATCAAATGGGCCGCGCGCGCCGCCATCAGAGTTTATCCCGCTGATATCGCGACTCAGCAATCCTCGTTCGGCAATGTTACCGAACCGGGTTATGGGGAGGGCATAGGTTTTGGTTGCGCTCGGCAGACACAACGTGCTTGTTTGCAGCGTCTCCACGGTGGTGACCAAGTCATGGTCTAACACGCCAACCGCACCGCCATTGGATAAGACGCCGTGGATAACTTCGCCCAGGAAGTCGCCGCCGACCCAAATGGCGGATTCTGCTTCGTTGATTGCGCGCGCCACCACCGCAGACTGCACCGGGCTTGCCGGGCGTTTCCGCAATGAGACAAAGCGCACCGGCGCATTGCCTCTTGTGCGTTTTTTTGCGCGCTTTTTGCCAATCAACAACACTTCGGCGATGGCGGTGTCGGCGGAAAAAGAAGAGGTCTTCGTTCCGCTTGAAACCAGCGAGACCAGCGTGATGTCGTCATAACGCGCATTCACAAACTCCCGGCTACGTGCCCATCCCTTGCCTTGTGCAAAAACGGCCGGCAACACCAATGCCAGTACGCCGCCTGATTTAAGTTTTTGATGCGCGAGGTCTATAAAGTTGGAGGCGAGACCGGCATTGCCATGCCCGGCGCGTTCCGGCAGCCTTGCGTTGATTTTCCGCAAGCGTGCGGACATCGCGCGTTGTTCGTCCGCGCTGGTGGCGAAACCGGCGAATGACGGCACCGGCTTGTCGGTGATTTCATGGTTGGTCGGACGGGTGAAAGGCGGGTTCATGATGACCAAGTCGCAACTTTCGTGCTCCAACGCAAACATTGCTTGCGCGTCCCGGCCTTCTATTTTTTGTTCGCCGCGGCCACCGATGCGTTTTTGGTGTTGAAACAAATCACGCAAAGCTTCTTTCTCTATCAAATCCAGCGCGCCCAGGGAAAGCGCAGCCTGGCCGTACGGCAAAGTGTGCGCTCTGGTGTCGTCAAAAGTAATGGTGGGGTGTATGCTGGACAAAATGGAAACCGCCAGGTGAACTCCAGCCGGCATGATGTCGGTCGCTATCAGCGAATTCTCCATCATCCGCTTGTGAATGGCGGTATCGTCATGTCCGGCGCGGCGATGACGCGCCAATACCGCATGATACGCCGCCGCCAACAGGGTGCCGGTACCGCAAGCGAAGTCGGCCAGACAAAGCGCGGGGGCGGCGTTTTCATCGGCGTAATCCACCGCCATTTTGTCCGCCGCAATCTCGGCCAGCAGCATCGCCGATTCCGGCAGAGTGTAGAAGGTCGCCAGGAATTTGCGGTCGGTAATCAGGCGTTGAAACATCCGCCCGTAAATATCGTGCGAGCCGATAATCCCCGACGCGAAAAATTTCGCGGTAAC
The DNA here is from genome assembly GCA_965212085.1 of Candidatus Poriferihabitaceae bacterium. Classification (GTDB taxonomy): domain Bacteria; phylum Pseudomonadota; class Gammaproteobacteria; order Arenicellales; family Poriferihabitantaceae; genus JAHRAW01. The sequence goes on from OZ243042.1 coordinate 2,048,513, forward strand.
TGTGGCTAACCGGTCGAGAATTTTATGCGCGACCGTCGGCGGGACTTCCAACAATACCCGGCGTGCGATGTCAAAAACCGGATAGTAGTTGATTTCGCGCACGATCCGCTCCCATTCGGTGGTCACATCATCCATTATCAATATACCGCCACCCCGACTCCGCAGTTGTGCAATGCTTCGGATGTCGTGCGAACCGGCGAGGATTTGGTGAAAGGTCAGCGCGTTGGCGATAATCGCCATGGCCATGCGCGTAGTCTGCAAGCCTTTGGTTTGGTGCAGGAGTGCGGCGATTTTGACTTCCACATCCGGCTTGTCTTGGGTTCCATCCATAAAGTGTGCGCTCGCACCGGTTACGCCGCCTTCCAAAGTCTCTAAACTCTCGATAATTAACCGCTCGGAGATGACGGCGTTTTCAATCAGCGCGACCAACTCGTTGATGCCGCCATGAAGCCATCTTTCTTCGGGCCAGCGATGCACGGGTGCGCCCGGCGCATCACTGGAAAACAAGCAGTATTCAAAACGGCCGTTGATAATTTTTTCTTCCAACTGCGGCTCGGCCGCTTGCCTGATTTTTTCCGACACCCGCAACGCGATCACTTGCTCGATACGGTTGCCGGTGGTACGCACCACACGCCCAAGCCGTGCGGCGGCGTCCTTTTCCACCGTGGACGCCGGCAGAAACTCGATTTCCAGCACAATGGGCGTGATAGAGTTGATCAAGACGTCCGGGGTGCCGGCGCCGTCCAAAGATGCGCCGGCTTCGGCCACCACCACACCGCTTTTTCGCCACAACGGGTTTTTGCGCCGCAAAATTTCGGCTAGTTTGGTGTTGAAGGTGGTTTCGACGATGATCGGCATACTCGTTTCCCTGAATGGCACAAGGGCGGCATTGTACGGCAAGCAGCACCGCCACGCGAGAAAATCAGGCAATCAGGTATTGTATCGTGCGTTGTTATTAGGCTATTAGCATTATGAAAACTCCCCCCAACATCCAAGCCAAAACCCGTTTAATTCAGGCGTGACCGCCCGCCACCGCCACGTTCAACTTGCCTTCGGGCATGGTGCGGGCTTCAAGGGCTTCGGGCGTATTATGACTAGCGGTGGCGTGGTGACTCACCAACACGAACAGAACCGAGGCAAACAAGGCACAAAAGAAAAAACCAGCTTTTGTTGTTGAGATTTTCATGGATATTTCCTAAAGGTCAAAACAGGGGTGATACTAATTCATTTTGGACTTCAATGCCACGGGTTGACGAGAATTTACAGAAATCCTTTACCATCACATTTGGGACAGCTGCCATTATAGCCGCCGTGACCGCTACACGCAGGGCATTGGACAAACCTTGGCTTTGAGGAGTTTTGATCTGGTGGGTATAGGCCAGGTTTAGTAATTTTTTGCTCAGATAGGTCAAATGACAGCCCGTATGCAACGGATAATCGATCATGATCTTCTGGTGCAAGATCGGGAATTTCTAACTGATCGAGTGCCGGCAGAGGGCATTTTTCCAAAGATTTTCCATGGTGCGTGTGACTCACTTTGCGGATAAATTCCGGATAAAATTCTTTATAGAAGGTTTTACGCGCACCGCCTCCGCATAGCATTAATGGTATTTTTTCATCCCACTCAGAATTTTTTGGAGCACCCGTATATGCGTTGTGAAGCACAGTGTTCAATTGTTTTTGGGATTTTTCTTTGAAATCTTCATCGACATTTCCATTTTCCCGATGTTGATTTAAGAAGTTGACTCCTAATTTTTCTACAGACTCCGCTAGAATGGGATGTCTATCTTGTTCGTCATGAACGATAAAAGCTGTGGCGTCAATGGTCGCAGCGCCCACATCAACCAAAGCATGAATTCCCTTTTGAAGTTGCGTGGATTGGATGTATGTCTGAATTTGGGCAACAAATTCCGGGAATCCATTAATAAGGCTTGGATCCAGTTTTCGATCCTCGCCGTGCCGCCCATCATCGCCACGCAGTTGTTTGTCGGTGCTCTTGTACCACGCCTCATCGACAAGTCGCTGATAGGTTGTTTTCAGATATTTGTCTAAATATTTTTCGGTGGGTAAACCGATGTTCACTTCCCATTCCAGGCGACTGCCACCAAACACGTCGCGTTTCTCGTTCAATACCCATTCGCGTGTTTTTTGCAATACTTGTGCAATGTAGATAACGATGTGTTGTTGGGCGGCGTGGTTTAAAGTTTGATCAAGAATATTCATTTTTAAACCAGAATAGCCAGTGCAATAGACAGTCGATTTTTCAAGCGAAAATTCACCATTAGAATTCTCATAAATGCACGTGGGCAAAAGATATTTGTCGATACGATTTTCATTTTTTCTAAGTGGTACACCATATTTTTGTCCTGCACCGCTCACTATCACTTTGGTATACGCCGTGCCAAAATCCAGCCCAATAATGATTTGTATGGACTGAGCATCGGTGGCCAACCTGTCAAACTGCGTTTGCCAGCCATGCGATTTGGAATCCCCTGTTTCTAGGGATTTGGTGCCCGATGTTTTCTCGACAGGCACCGTCCTAGTGGATTTTTTCGGCTTTAGAAAACCAATAATCGCCGCTAAAAAAATCGCTGCCAAAAAAAATTCTTCCCAGTTCATGAAATACCCCGTTACTCAATTAATAGTACGCCACAACAGATCTTCCGCTCATCACACTGCATGCTCGCTTTATCTTTCAGTCTTGCAATTTGAACTTCAAATCTTTCTTTAGTTTTATCTATTTGCCCCTGAATTGCAGGAATCATTTTCGATTGATTACGGACTTTATAGTTATCCAATATTTGCTGTTTGGATGTGAGTTTTCGGTTTCGATGCTGTTTGGCCGAATGGATTTGTAGTGCAACATGGTCTCGATTTTCGGTTTCTTTGTTTATCGTTGTTTCCATAAAATGTTTTTGTAACTCTTCATCGCAAATATCAATTTTATCTACCAAGTTCGAGTTCACTAAATTAGCGGCTTCAGGCCAATCTTTTCCATGCAGTCGTACCGCATTGATAAGTTTCCAAGTCTCATTCTCAAGCAATGTTTGACCAGTTTCAGTATGCGTTACGCGCATTTGCAAATTTTCCTCTTCACGCAATCCATTAAAGCTCCATTTCCGTACGGTAAAAGCATATTGCCCTTTTTGCAACTGTAGGTCGGTATGCTGCATGTGGTTTGGCAAGCGTACCGCAATTACCGGGTAAAAACTATCTTCATCAACTTTAGCATTGATAAAACGCACCAGTGAATGGAATTGACTGATTTGTTCTGCTTTGCTTATGGCGACAACCGCTTTGTTGCGGAATTCACAACGCACACGACTACCTCTAGCAAGTTGTGTGGTAGTCATTTTTTTTCGTTCAATGTAATCTTCCAGCTTTGCCGCAGTTTGAGGCGGCAGACGAATGTCAAAAATTAGTTTATCACTTTGAAGTTGGTGAAATTCGTGGTTAGGGGCATGTTCGTTTAGATAATCTCTCACATAAATCATCAAATCATGTTCGGTAATACCCATTTTTGTTTCATGAGCTGCTTTGATTTTTTGTAGAACATAGTCGCCATGGGCGAGTAAACTGGACGCTTTTTCCTCGAGTTTTTCTATTTCACTTCGGTTCTTTTCAACGGCAATGCATGTGTCTTTGAGTTGTTTTTCGCGCTGTTCTGAAGTAAGCGTTTTGCTGAAGAAAGAATCAGTAATCTTGGTAACTTCTTTTCCCAAGATAGCTTCCAGTCCGCCGAGGGCTCGCTCAAAAATTTTTAATCGCAAAAACAGCCTATCGTAAATCTGATGATCAATGGTGCCCTTGTAGCCTAAATTCCAAATACTAATTTTTTCTGATTTTTGCCCGATCCGATCCAATCGCCCGATGCGTTGTTCAATTTTCATAGGGTTCCAAGGTAAATCATAATTCACAACCACGCGACAAAACTGTAAGTCAACGCCTTCGCTAGCTACCTCCGAAGAGAGCAATACTTTGGTGGACGAATCATCGCGAAATCGTGCAATGGCAGTTTGTTTGCTTTCCTGCATTCCCCCCATTAATACTTGGCAAGCGATATTTTCTTCGGTCAGCCGCCGTTGCAAATACAATAAGGTTTGGCGAAAGTAAGAAAATACCACGATTTTTTCATCGGGGTGGTCTTGGCAATATTTTTTAATGTGGACGTGAAATTCAGTAAATTTGCTATCACCTGCTTGCAACTGCTCAATATCTACATGAGGAAGCACTGTGTGCGCTAGATGTTCCATGAGTGGCGCGGGGTCAGGAATATCATCAGAGTCTATTTCCATATCACCGCCATCTTCATAGCGCATCCGCGCATGCATTTTTTTATCGTTTCGCGCCGTTCTATCCGCCCATGACTTCGCTGCTGCGTATAATGAACTGGACATTTGACGTTGCGGGCTGGATAAAAGAAAAGCACCGCTAATACCTTTTTTGTCGGCGTATTGATGTACCGCAGCAGTAACGTCGTCATAAAATGTTCTCTCTACTCCATCTTTTCTCCCACCATCAAAAGGAACAAACAAAGTCTCAGGTTCGCGTTGTACTCGGAGTTCTATTACTTCTATTTTTCGCGTACGGTTGACTGCATTCTGCAATAAGTTTACGCGTTCAATTTGATCGGCAAGGCGAACACGGGTTGCATTGTCCGTAACACTATCTTTTTCTCGAATTTCTTTTCTGATTTGTTTTAGTTGTTCGTTATCACGCAAAATTTTATGCGCCGCAGCTTCATCCAAACAGTGTTGAACATCAAGTATCTTTTTGTAATTATCAAGCGCAAACTCGCGTGCACGAATGAGCGGTGCATTGGCTTCCACAATCTGTGAAAAAAAATGTGACTCACCAAATGTGTCTTGGTCCACAAGGTTGAGTAGATTAAATAAATCTTCGCTACGTAAGTTGATGGGAGTGGCTGATAACAACACTGTGTTTTTGCTAATGTCGCGCAGTATTCGGCCAAGGCGTGCGCTTTGGTTGCTGCGATTACGCATGTAGTGAGCTTCATCAATGATGGTGAGGTCAATCATCGGGGCCTCATCGGTCTTTCTATCAAGTAATGCCGCTAATTGTTGACGCTGCCCGTGTGGGTTTTCATTTTGTTGTTTTTGGCTCGGCGGGCGAATACCTTGAATGCTACAAATAATTCCCTTGCCGTCCGAAATTTGATTCGAGGGGCGATTGAGTTCGTCAAGGAGCTGGTTCGCATCCATGATGACGGCATCAATACCAAAGCGGTCTCGCATTTCGTCTCGCCATTTTTCGCGCAACATGGCAGGGCAGACGATCAACAATCTTCGGCAATCATAGCGGGCGCGCAATTCAGTCCAGATTAACCCGGCCTCAATGGTTTTACCAAGTCCCACCTCGTCAGCAATAAGTAGCCCACGGGTGGGCGACTCTAAAAAAGCAAGAACTGGTTTGAATTGATGCGGAAGAAAATCGGTATTGGTAACATCCAAACTATAAATTAAATTGGATAACTTGCCGCTGAGCTGGATATGGGAAAGATTGCGCCGTAAATCGGACGCCTTACCGAATTGGCGTTTCTCGATTAACGTTTCCGGATCAATGTACTTGGCTCGTTCCAGTTCATACTCTGGGATGCGCTCCGTGCCGCCATCGTGAAATTTTATTTGAAAACGGAGAGCCGACCCTCTTTCGATTGGTGGTTTGTCGGTAATGATCCCGCGTCGCCCAGGGTTACTGCGACGATATATTTCATCGCCTGCGCTAAAACAATTATTTTTATCAGGCATGGGGTGGTCTCAGGAAGTGCCATGTGAAGATACAAAAAATTATGCACACTTCCCATGAAAATTCAAGTTTGTTTTAAGCTTTTTATTAGCCTTAATAAATGTCGTAAGGCCGATTGCTTCAAAAACTAAATAAATGTTACTTTCTGGGTCATGCCAGATATCTTGACAAAAAAACTCATCATTCGCGCGTGGAAAGCCGGGGCGGAAAGCGTCTCCGGCGAGCGCACAACCCGCGCCGCCATTGCCGAAGATCAACTTGAACCGATAACCCACCTGCTGGCGGTGGGCAAGGCGGCGTCTTCGATGTGCGCCGGGGCGTTGGACGGTTTGGCCGGAGACGGGCGGGCGCTGGTGGTGACCAAGTATGGGCATTGCGATGACGCCGTTGCCGCGCATCCGCGGGTTGCGGTCATCGAAGCAGGGCATCCGCTGCCGGATGAAAACAGTTTGCGGGCCGGGCGGGCGGTGGATGCGTTTGTGCGTTCTGCGCCGCCGGATGCGCGGTTGGTCATGCTGGTTTCCGGGGGCGCTTCGGCGTTGGCGGAGGCGCTGCCGGACGGGGGCGGGGTTGATCTGGATGGGTTGCGGAAGTTTACCGGGGAACTGCTGGCGGGCGGTTACCGCATCGAGCAAATCAACGCGGTGCGCGTTCGGCTTTCCTGCATCAAGGGCGGAAAGTTGCTGAGCCGGTTCGGCGGCAAGTCGGTTCGGGTGTATGCGATTTCCGATGTTTGCGGCGACAGCATTGACTTGATCGGCGGCGGCATCGGCGGTGTCAATACGCTTGCATCCTCACCGAATCCGCTGCCGCAAAAACTGGCGAGTTTGCTCGACCGGTTTGATTGCAATCAGTCTGGCGTTGTCGGCGCCGACGCCGGTGCGTTTGCGTACCACTCAAAAATAATCGGCTCCAACCGCATCGCCCGCGAAGCCGCCGCCCGATTTCTCCGCGACTTGGGGATAACAATTATCGCCAACGAAGAATCCCTGAACTGCGACGTTCACGCCGCCGCCCAAAAAATCGCCGCCGAACTGCTCACCGGACCCGCGGGCGCGTACATCTGGGGCGGGGAGCCCACGGTCGTTCTGCCGCCGAAACCCGGCGTCGGCGGCCGCAACCAAAGCCTCGCCCTCGCGATAGCCAAAGAGATTCGCGGGCGGGGAAAAATCTCGGTGCTGGTGGCCGGCACCGACGGCACCGACGGCCCCACCAACGCCGCCGGCGGGCTCGTGGACGGCGATACCTTCAACGCCGCATCGGGCGCGAACAACGCATTGCTGAAAGCCAACGCCGGGGTTTACCTGGCGCGGATCGCGGCGTTGTTCAAGCCTGGTCCCACCGGAACCAATGTGATGGATTTGGCGATCGCGATAAAACGATGACGCCGCCGCCGGTTTTCAGGCCGCCGAAAACCTCAAGCCACCTCCGCCTGATCCCCCTTCTTGTTCAACCACGCCTTGCGATCCGGCGCGCGTTTTTTCGACAGCAGCATGTCCATGAGGGAGCGGGTCTTTTGATCCTGGGACACTTCCAGTTTCACCAGCCGGCGCGTGCCGGGGTTCATGGTGGTTTCGCGCAGTTGCAGCGGGTTCATTTCGCCGAGTCCCTTGAAGCGCTGCACGTTCACCTTGCCGCGAATTTTTTCCGCTTCGATATGCGCCAGAATCTTTTCCATCTCGGCGTCGTCGAGGGCGTAGAACACGTGCTTGGCGATGTCAATGCGGTACAACGGCGGCATCGCCACGCACACCCGGCCGTCTTTTACCAGCGCCGGAAAGTGCCGCAGAAACAGCGCGCACAATAAAGTCGCAATGTGCGCGCCGTCGGAATCGGCGTCCGCCAGGATGCACACCCGGCCATAGCGCAATCCATCGGTGTCGTTTGAACCCGGATCCACCCCCAGGGCGATGGCGATGTCGTGAACTTCCTGGGAGGACAGCACTTCCGAAGAATCCACTTCCCAGGTGTTCAGAATTTTTCCGCGCAACGGCAGGATGGCCTGGAACACCCGGTCGCGGGCCTGCTTGGCGGAGCCGCCGGCGGAATCGCCTTCCACCAGAAAAAGTTCGGTCCGCTCCAGGTTGTCGCTGGTGCAGTCCGCGAGTTTGCCCGGCAGGGCCGGGCCGCTGGTGATTTTTTTGCGTTGCACGCGCTTGCCCGCCCGCAGCCTTCGCTGGGCGTTATCAATGGCGAGGCGCGCGACTTTTTCGGCTTCACATATGTGCTGGTTGAGCCACAAACTGAACGCGTCCTTGATCGCGGTCTGCACAAACGGGCCGGTCTGCCGAGACGACAGGCGGTCCTTGGCCTGGCCGCTGAACTGCGGCTCTTTGATGCGCACCGAGAGCACGTAGGCGCAGGTGTTCCAGACGTCTTCGGGGGTCAGTTTGACGCCCCGGGGCAGCAGGTCGCGGAACTCGCAGAACTCGCGGATGGCCTCGGTCAGGCCGCTTCGAAATCCGCTCAGGTGGGTGCCGCCCTGGGTGGTCGGAATCAGGTTGACGTAACTCTCGGCGATGGACTCGCCGCCGTCGGTAATCCACGCCACCACCCATTCGATTTCGCCGTTGCCGTTTCCGTCATCGTCCTTGTGTTCGCCGGCGAACGGCTCCGGCGGCGCCATCTCCGCCTCGCCCAGGGTCGCGCAAAAATAATCCCGCAACCCGCTTTGGTACTGCCAGTGCTCGTCGTTATCGGAGTTGTTTTCATCGTGAAAGGCGACGTACAACCCGGAGCACAACACCGCCTTGGCGCGCAGTATGCGCTTCAGGCGGCCGACATGAAAACGGGGCGAGTCGAAATACTGCGCGTCCGGGGTAAAGCGGATGATCGTGCCCGTAGTTTTTTTGGCCACCGTGCCGGTAACCTTGAGTTCGGTTACGCGCTCGCCGTGGGCGAAGGCGATGTGCCGCTGTTCGCCGTTGCGCCGAACCCAAACCTCAAGGCGGGTGGACAGCGCGTTGACCACCGAGACGCCGACGCCGTGCAAGCCGCCCGAGTACTGGTAGTTCTTGCCGGAAAATTTACCGCCGGCGTGGAGCCGGGTGAGGATTACCTCGACGCCGCTCAAGCCCTCTTCCTTGTGAACGTCAATGGGCATGCCGCGGCCGTTGTCGGACACGGTCAGCGAGCCGTCCCCGTGCAAGTGCACCTCGATGGAATCGGCGTAACCGGCGATTGCTTCGTCCACGCTGTTGTCAATGACCTCGTGGGCGAGATGGTTGGGACGGTCGGTGTTGGTGAACATCCCCGGCCGCTTGCGCACCGGCTCCAGACCGGTGAGAACCTCGATGGCCGAGGCGTCGTAGTGATTGGGCATGGATTATTGCGGTTTCAGCGTGGTTGCGCCAATGTAGTTGTATGGGTTGTTTGCAAAATCCACGGCGCATCCATAGTGCCAGTTTGTTCTGGTGGTTGTTGGATACTTGTGTAACGCGCAACCCGGCATCTTCGGGGTGGCGGCGGAATTATAAAACACGACACGCTTGCCCCGGTAATTTTTTGTAAGATGATGAAACAGCGGCTGGTAATCTTTTCCGCCAAAAAAAACCAGGTCATCATCGGCGTCAGCCGGCAGCATGCACAGGTCGTTGTAACGATCGCGTTTTCTGCGGCGCTTATAAGGTTCTGCACTGGCGCGGAATGTGATGTCGTAGTTGGGAGTCGGAAAATCCGCCGCTATGAGCCCCCAGCCCGCCGACAAAATAAAGACGTTGTGCAGTCCGTATCGCTCCACCAGCATTTGGTAGGTTCCATTGTGGTAAAGTTTGTACGCGAGGCTCAATCCAAGCGGGTTGTTTTTGCTGTTGTTGCACAAAAACTCTCTCCACGATTTTCCATCGGTGGCAATATCATCAGGGCGGGCATAACGTTTTCCCCGGCAGGGCGGGGCGCTTCGGGGATCAGCCACAAACAGGACGCGCGCACCATCGTCATCAACCAGATGTTCGGCATCGGTGGTTTTTTTCGAGGCGCATTGAATTACGATTTTCATTACACTTGCTTCATTTGCAACGTCAGCGCTTCCAGTTCATCAAGAAAATTCGGGTCGTAGTCTTCGTCAACATGATTTTGATTCCATATGTCTGAGTTCCTCACCCTTTCCCGGTCGCAATGCTTGCCGAGCCAGCGCGAAGATGCGGCGTCAATGGGCGGTTTGTGGTCATTGCTCAGCAATGCGATGGCGTTGCGCTCGACATAACCGCGCAGGCTGTTTGGTCCGGGTTGGTCGGTGATCGCCAGCCATAGAAAAGGCATCGCCCCGATGGTCTTGCTGACGAGAATCTCCAAAGGTTTTTCTTTCTCCGTGATGTCTCTCGGTGCCGTGTGTTTTATCAGCCACGTCGGACAGGAAATTCCATGAACATCCATTAACGCCGTGCCAACAAGCCCCCGAAATATCGATCCTCTATGATTGCCGCCGCCCGTTTTTGTCACCCCCCTGTGCTGAGACAGGCGGTTCCACAAACTGGTTTTGGCGCCATCCTTGAGCGCATGCGTGCCGACCCGAACCACCCGCAACCCCGCGCCGGTATCCGTTCGCTCCTCCCCCGTCTCGCGGAAAAAATAAACGCCGCGTTCCGGCCAGTTCATTCTACCGGCGCATTCCGACAACAGCCGTGCCCCGTTCGTTTTGCCGGAGAGAATTTCCAGAATTGCGTAAAATCGCTTCAAATCGTGAAGCCGCTGTTTTGTGGCGGTACTCATAATGGCGGCATGTCCGGTGGCATGGCGCGATCATACCCCATTCGCCGCCCGTGGCGGGGCTATGACCGGAAATTATCCGCAGAGTCGCAAAGCGATACACTCCCCCCATGCGCTACGCCTACTACGACAAACTCAATCGCCGCCAGCAGGCGATCTACCGCCGAAGCGACCACCTGGAAACCTTTGCGATTCCCGACGGTGCCGACTTTGCCGCGCCAAGCGCCGACCTGCGCGCCGCGCTGGAGGCCGCGCGTCCCGGCCCCGCCGGGGTGGAGAAAGCGGCCGGGCATCTGTCAGCGGCGGTCACGGAGGTGCTTGGCGCGCCACCACTCGCGGTCAAGATCGGCCAACGCCGCCCCGGCAATGACCGCAGCGAACTGCACGGCCTCTACGAGCCGGGCGAATACGGCGACCCGGCTTGCATCACGGTATGGATGTACACCGCCCAACGACGCCAGGTGGTCAAGTTCCGCACCTTCCTGCGCACCCTCGCCCACGAGATCTGCCATCACCTTGACTACGAGTTGCTGGGCCTTGAGGAATCGTTCCACACCGCGGGTTTTTTCAAGCGCGAATCTTTCCTCTATCGGCGCTTGCTCGGCGACGACCCGGCAAACGCCGCCGCACCGAAGAATTGAACACCGCAGATACGGCAGGCGCGGTTGTTACCGCCTTGTCGTGGTATTCATTTTCCCCTCGGTTGGGCGATTATGCGGGAAGGGGTTTGGGTATTACCGGGAAAAAAGCTGATTTTGTAGCAATATCTCTTGCAATTTGACTTTTTTGTCGGACATAATCCGCCCATATCCCCCAAGTGCGGGCTTCGCTTCGCCATAACGTAATTGATACGATGATTGATGCGATGATTGATGCGATAATGGTCTCAGGCAAATCACCCATGTCAACCACAAATATCCTGGCACAGATGGCGGCATTCTTTGCTGACAAAGAAGGCGCGCCCATCAACGTCTTGAAGTTGATGAAACTGATGTATCTGGCGGACCGCGAATCAATGCGCCGCTATGGTTCTCCCATATCACTCGACAACATGGTGTCCATGCAACATGGCCCGGTGTTGTCTCAAACCCTTAACCTGATTAACGGATCCGTGCAGGGGGCGGAGGGTGAGTTGTGGAATCAATGGATTTCCGCCCGGGAAAACTATCTGGTCGAATTGCGAAAACCCGTTACTCGCGGCGATCTCGACCATCTCAGCGAATGTGATCTGAATGCACTGGAAGGCGTGTGGGAAAAGTTTGGAGATATGAACCAGTGGGAGTTGCGGGATTACACGCACGAGCATTGTGCCGAATGGCAAGACCCGGAAAGCATGGGGAGGGGGTCGCTTCCGATTGATGAGGTTGAGGTATTGCGTGCGGTGGAGATACCGGAGAAAGAAGCGGTTCTGTTGGCGAAAGATTTGGTCGAACAAAAGTTGCTGAATCGCTACTTCAAGTTACTGGATGCGGACGTTGCCTGATCGGCATTTCCAAATTGTTCGCCGAACAACGCTTCTTATTCCATCCAATCCCCGGGGAGACCTTTCGACACTCCATTTGCACGTGGTGATGTGTGATCCGGTGGGAGCACAGCAATTTGTATTATTGGCACCCGTAACCACCTATCAGAAACTTAAATGGGATGACGAGACCTGTCTCCTGGAACCGGAAGATCACCCGTTTATACAACACACGAGTTACATCAAATATCAATACGCCGGACAACATTCAGCGAAAAGTTTGATAAGAAGAGTGGAAACAAAAGAATGCGTCAATCGCGGGTTGATGGATGAAATTGTATTCCGAAGAATACTCGCAGGATTTTACCAATCCAAATTTGTCAAACCTTTTGTTTTTGACTTTATTCCCAAACCAGATTCGTTTCGTTAAAATCCTGTAAATTTTTTTAAAACCAACTTCATCGTATCATGCCCCAGGATAAAAAAAACCCACCTCCCGACTTCGAGAAATCCCTGGCGGAGTTGGAGAAAATCGTCCGGCGGATGGAGCAGGGGGAGCAGTCGCTGGAGCAGACGCTGAAGGATTTCGAGCGGGGTATGGTGTTGTCGGAGCAGTGCCGCAAGAGTCTTGATGCGGCCCGGCAGCGGGTGGAGAAACTGGTCGCCAGGCACGGCGCCCACGGTGATTATAAACTGGAACCTCTCGATGACCGGAACGAAGACCGGGATGACCGTGATGACGACCGGAACGAAGACCGGAGCGACGATTAGTTGAGCGGCTTCGAGTCCGTTTGGGAATCCTGCCGGGAGCGAACCGAACGCGCATTGTCCTCGCGACTGCCCGGCGCGGCGGATTCCCCGGAGCGCTTGCATCAGGCCATCCGCTACGCCTGCCTGGACGGCGGCAAGCGCTTTCGCGCCATGCTGGTGTACGCCTGCGGCGAGCTCGCCGGTGCCGCAACCGAGCAACTGGACGCGCCGGCGGCGGCGGTGGAAATGATTCACGCCTATTCCCTCGTGCACGACGACCTGCCGGCCATGGACGACGACGACCTGCGCCGTGGCCGCCCGACCTGCCACGTCGCCTACGACGAGGCCACCGCGATACTGGCCGGGGATGCGCTGCAAGCCCTCGCCTTTGAAATCCTGTGCAACGACCCGGCGCTGGCCGTTTCCGCCGGGCGCAGGCTGCGGATGATCGAGACCCTGGCGAACGCCGCCGGGCCCGGCGGCATGGCCGGCGGTCAGGCGCTGGACATGGCCGCCGCCGGCGGGTCGGCGGGGCTTGCGCGGTTGCAGCGCATCCATGAACTGAAAACCGGCGCGCTGATTCGCGCCGCCGCCCGCCTGGGGGGGCTTGCCGCGCCGGAAGCCGATGAAGCATTTCTCGAACGCCTGGACCGCTACGCGGCGAGCGTCGGGCTGGCGTTTCAGATCGTTGACGATATTCTCGACGAGGCCGCCGCCGGCGAGACCCTGGGCAAGCGCGGCGGCGCCGACCGGCGCATGCAAAAGGCCACCTACGCGTCGCTGCTGGGCCTGGAGAAGGCTCGGGCCGAGGCGCAAAAGTTATGCCGCAATGCCCTCGAAACCGCCGCCGCCCTGGGCGATAATGCGGGGTTCCTTCAGCAACTCGCGCATTTTGTGGTGAACCGGAGATTTTGATGTCAACGGACGAATCCAACTCCAACTCGTACCCGCTGCTTTCCCGCATCGACAGCCCCGCGCAGCTGCGGCAACTGGAGCAAAAGCAGCTGCCGGAACTGGCGGATGAAATCCGGCGGTTTCTGATTGAGGTTACTTCGCGCACCGGCGGGCATCTGGCGCCGGGGCTGGGGACGGTGGAGCTGACCCTGGCGTTGCACTACGTCTTCGATACCCCCGATGACCGGCTGGTGTGGGACATCGGGCATCAGGCCTACCCCCACAAACTGCTCACCGGGCGGCGCGACAACTTCCATACCATTCGCCAGTACCAGGGCCTGTCGGGATTTCTCAAGCGCAGCGAGAGCGAGTTCGACACCTTCGGCGCCGGCCACGCCGGTACTTCCATCGGTGCCGCCCTCGGCATGGCGGTGGCGGCGCGCCTCGCGGATGCCGATGACGCCGACAACGACAATGCCAAAAAGGAAAAGGCCAAAAAGAAAAGAGACGTCGTGGCGGTGATCGGAGACGGCGCGCTCACCAGCGGCATGGCCTTTGAAGCGCTCAACAACGCCGGAGATCTGGACGCTAACCTGCTGGTGGTTCTGAACGACAACGAGATGTCCATCTCCCGCAACGTCGGCGCCATCTCCAACTACCTGGCGCGGATTCTTTCCGGGCGCGCCTACACCAGCGTCCGCGAAGGCAGCAAGACCGTGCTCAGCACGCTGCCGCCGCCGGTCAAGCACCTGGCGCGGCGCTGGGAAGAACATATGAAGGGCATGGTGATGCCCGGCACCTTGTTCGAGGAACTCGGCTTTTACTACATCGGCCCCGTGGACGGCCACAACCTCAACGCCGTGATCGCCACATTAAAAAACATGCGCGGCATGAGCGGCCCGCGGTTTTTGCACGTGGTCACCCAAAAGGGCAAGGGCTTCAAGCCCGCCGAGGGCGACCCCTGCGTCTACCACGGCGTATCGCCGTTCAACCCCAACACCGGCAAAATGGAGAAAAAGAAAAAAGGCCGCACCTACACCGACGTGTTCAGCGACTGGCTGTGCGACATGGCGGCGCTGGATGAAAAACTGATCGGGATTACGCCGGCCATGCGCGAGGGCTCCGGGCTGGTGCGCTTTTCCGGGGACTACCCGGAGCGTTATTTCGACGTCGGCATCGCCGAGCAACATTCGCTGACCTTCGCCGCCGGCCTCGCCGCGGAAGGATACAAGCCGGTGGTGGCGATCTATTCGACCTTCCTGCAGCGCGCCTACGACCAACTCATTCACGACGTCGCCATCCAAAATCTTAACGTTACGCTGGCCATTGACCGCGCCGGGCTGGTGGGGGCCGACGGCGAAACCCACGCCGGCAGTTACGACTACGCCTACCTGCGGTGCATACCGGGGCTGGTGATCATGGCTCCGGCGGACGAGGCCGAATGCCGCGATATGCTGTACACCGCCCACCGCCATCCGGGCCCGGCGACGGTGCGCTATCCGCGCGGCGGCGGGCCGGGGGTCACGGAGCGGCGGGTGATGCGCGCCCTGCCCATCGGCAAAGCGGAAATTCGCCGCCCCGGCCAGGCCGGGGACGACGTCGCCATCCTCGCCTTCGGCGCCATGCTGGCATCGGCGCAGCAGGTCGGGGAGGAGCTGGGCGCCGCCGTGGTCAACATGCGCTTCGTCAAGCCGCTGGACGAAGCCTTGATCGCGGACATGGCGGACGCGTATTCCCTGCTCGTGACCCTTGAGGAGCACGTGGTCGCCGGCGGCGCCGGTTCGGCGGTCAATGAAGCGCTGAGGCGGCACGACCGCAGCGTGGAAGTGCTCAATCTCGGCCTCCCCGATGAACACCTCGGCCACGGCACCCAGCAGGAACAACTCGCCGGCTGCGGGATGGACGCGAGCGGCATCAAGCGGCGCATCCTGCGAAAAATTTCCGGCCGCGCCGCCGGCGCACACCGCAGCCGGGTCAAGGCGGTCAAATCCTGAGCGCCGCCCTAACCAACTTTCACCGATCGCTACCATGCCACGCCAAACCGCCGCACCCATCGCCGACGTTCAGGGGAGCGCCGACGCGCGCAACATCGCCATTGACCACGTCGGCATCAAGGACATCCGCCATCCGATTCGGGTCGCCGACCGCAGCGGCGTGCAGCACACGGTGGCCTCGGTGAGCATGTACGTGGCGCTGCCGCCCCACTACAAGGGCACCCATCTGTCCCGCTTCGTGGACGTGCTGAACGGCCACCACGGAAGCATTTCCGTGGCCTCGTTCAACGGCCTGCTGGCGGAGCTCAGCGCACGCCTAGACGCGCCACGGGGCAGAATCGAGCTGACCTTTCCCTACTTCGTCAACAAGCGCGCGCCGGTGTCCGGGGTGCGCAGCGTGATTGATTACGAAGTCACGCTGGTCGGTGAAATTGACCACGAGCGGCGCGACTCGGCGGTGAGGATCGTGGTGCCGGTGACCAGTTTATGCCCGTGTTCCAAGGAGATTTCCGAGTACGGCGCCCACAACCAGCGCTCCCACGTGACCATTGAGGTCAAAACCGCGGAGGCGATCCCCATCGAGGAGTTGATTGACCTCGTGGAAAGCCAGGCCAGTTCCGAACTCTACGGCTTGCTCAAGCGCCCGGACGAAAAATTCATCACCGAACGGGCCTACGACAACCCCAAGTTTGTCGAGGACGTGGTGCGCGACGTGGCCGGCGTCTTCAACGACGATGCGCGCATCACCCGTTACGATGTCAGCGTCGAGAACTTCGAGTCCATCCACAACCATTCCGCATTTGCGCGCATCAGTCGAGATAAAAGCGGCGCATAAAAGCCGGGCGGGTGCCGGATGTCGGCGTCAGGTTTTTTCCGCGTCCCTGGCGATGTCGCGGAGTATGTCCAGGGCCAGGGTCAGCACTTCTTCATCCTTGGGGTTGGTGGTGTACACCACGTAGGTGGCGCGGCGCGCGGTGGCCGCGCCGTGTACCAGGTGCAGTTCGCCGCTCGTGACCAGCGGCTCAACCATGCGCAGCGGAAAATATCCCGAACCGCCGTTTTGCAGGATGTACTGCAAGCCCAGCGCGCCGAGGCCCACCGAGACCGCGGGGGTTTCCATATCCGGGTACGCTGCGCTGTGCTGGGCCCGGAAGGTGTCGCCCCAGTCCACGAACACGTAGTCCTCGACCCAGCCGGCGGCGACGTCGCGGGGTTCTCTGGACGCCATCACCAGGGTCTCCTCGAATAAATCCTCAATCACCAGCCCGGCGATCGGGCGCGGCTGGTACATGACGCAGATGTCCAGCAGGCCGTCGGCCAACTGGCGCGTCAGGCTTTGGGAATAGTCGGCCTGCACCTGCAACGCCACGGTGGGCGCCTGACGCCGCATGCGCGGCATCCATTCGAGAATCAGCCGCTCCCACAAACTCACCTGGGCGCCGAGCGCCAGCACCGTGCGGTAGCCTTCGGGCAACGCAACCTGCTGGCGGGACTGCTGCCACATGCGCTCGATGCCCTCGGCGTAGCGGCGGAAGCGCTGCCCGGCGGAAGTCAGTTCCACGCCGCCGCGCCCGCGCGTGAACAGGGGCCTGCCGAGCTGCTGCTCCATGGCCCGCACCCGGCCGCTGACCGTGGACTGGGTGACGTTGAGGTTCTCGGCGGTGCGGCTGAAACTGCCGCTGGCGGCGATTTCCAGAAAGGTGCGGATGTGGTCGAATTTCATGGCGCTGTGGCCCCCACGGCCCTCGTGATCAATCGGATTTTCCGATAATATACATCAAAAAAAATCGCTTTCCAAATGAAAAAACGCGGCGCAAAGTGCCGCCCATGGCCGCGATTTCCATCCCCATCCCGCTGTCCGATGACCGCCCGCTCGCCGGAATGGCCTTGTGCGTGGCCGGGCTGTTTTTGTTCAGCCTTCAGGACATCGTCATCAAACACTTCAGCGGCACTTACTCGGTGCTGCAAATCGTCTTCATTCGCGGCGTGGTGGCGATCGTGCCGATCCTGTTGGTCGTGCGCGCGACCCGCGGCTGGCGCGGTATCCGCACCGGCAAACCGAAGTTGTTGCTGCTGCGCGGATGCCTTTCGTTCTGCTCCTACCTCGCCTATTACATGGCGATCGCCGCGTTGCCGCTGGTGGACGTGGTCACCATCGTGTTTTCGGCGCCGATCATGGTCACCGTGCTGTCGGCGATACTGCTCAAGGAAGCGGTCGGCCTGCGCCGCTGGCTGGCGCTGCTGGTCGGCTTCTTCGCGCTGGTCATCGTGGTCGGGCCGAGCGGCGACTTCGGCCATTTGGCCACCGGCCTGGCGCTGCTCGCGGCGTTGACCTACGCCTGCCAAAACCTGCTGACGCGCATCATCGGCGTCAGCGAGCATCCGTGGACGATCACGTTTTATTCAATGCTGGCGTTCGTCATCGGCGGCGCGGTCGCCGGCGCGTTGGTGTGGGCGTTCGCCGGAACCGATGGAAGCGCCGGAATCGCCGAGTACAATCCGGCGCTGCAATTTTTACTGCGCCCGTGGGTGATGCCGCCCCTCGAACATTTCTTGCTGATGGCGTTCGTCGGCGTGAACGGCGCGCTCGCGTTTTACCTGATGATAAAGGCCTACGCGTTCGCGCCGGTGAGCCTGGTCGCGCCGTTTGAATACACCTACATCATCTGGGCGGTGCTGTTCGGCTACCTGATCTGGGCCGAAGTGCCGCGCGCGCACAGCATCATCGGCGTGGCGTTGCTGGTGGCGAGCGGCTTTTACATCTTCCGCCGCGAACTGAAACTCAGCAAGCGCGCCGCGAGCGGGGCGTCACGCACACCGCTCATTGCGCCGAAAGCGTACCCGCGGTTTCGCGCGAGCGCGCATTTTCGCTGAGGCGGCGCACGAAGATCCGGCGTGGATGGCGTAGCCGCTAACGTCAGTGCGGCTGGATTCCCGGGTACATCGGAATGGCCTTACACCGGTGTTTGGTGGTATGCTCCGCCGCCTGAATTCGTCAGGCGGCAAGCCGGTAAAACCAGATGATTAAAAAAATGACGACTCCCCCCGACTTTTTCGACGACCCCATGGTTGAGGCCAGGGATATTCACTTTTCCTTCGGGCGGCGCAGCATATACGCCGGCCTCGACATCGTTATTCCGCGGGGCAAGGTTACGGTGATCATGGGCCCCAGCGGCTGCGGGAAATCCACGTTTCTGAGCCTGGTGGGCGGCCGCCTGCGCCCTCGGCGGGGCCGCCTGTTGTTCGACGGCGCGCCCATCCCGGCCCGCGGCGGCAGCCGGTTGTTCGAGATGCGGCGCAAAATGGGCATGCTTTTTCAGAGCAGCGCGTTGCTTACCGATCTGTCGGTGTTCGACAACGTCGCCTTCCCGCTGCGCGAACAAACCGACTTGCCGGAGGAGTTGATCCGCATCCTGGTATTGTTGAAACTGGAGATGGTCGGCCTCAGGGGCGCGCGCGGGTTGATGGCCACGGAGCTGTCCGGCGGCATGCAGCGGCGCGTGGCGCTGGCCCGGGCCATCGCGCTGGACCCGGCGATGATCATGTACGACGAGCCGTTCGTCGGCCTCGACCCGATTTCCATGGGGGTCATCGTCAAACTGATTCGCGAGTTGAACGACGCCCTGGCGCTGACCTCGGTTATCGTTACCCACGACGTGGTCGAGGGCCGCAGCATCGCCGACTACCTGTACCTGCTCGGCGACGGCAAGGTCATCGGGCGGGGGTCGCCGGAGGAAATGGACGACAGCGACCTGCCGCAGATCAAACAGTTCATGAACGGCCTGCCCGACGGCCCGGTGGGCTATCACTATCCCGCCGCCGGGTACCGGGCTGATCTGGCCGGGCGCGGCTGAGGCACGAGGATGAAAACACAACGAATGAAGGCACAACGAATGAAGGCACAACGATGAAGGCGCGATCATGAAACTGCTCGCCGCTCTCGGTGCCTGGGCGATCGCTTTTGTCGCCCGGCTGGGGGCGGCGTTTCTGTTCCTGCTGCGGGCGCTGGCGGGCGCGGCGCGGGCCTTGCCGCGCTTCTCGCTGGTGGTGGAGCAGTTGTACGCCATCGGCGTTTTGACCATGCTGATCATCGTGGTGTCGGGGTTGTTCGTCGGCATGGTGCTGGGCTTGCAGGGCTACTATCAACTGGTCAATTTCAGCGCCGAATCGAGCCTCGGGCTGGTGGTGGCGTTGTTTCTGGTGCGCGAACTGGGGCCGGTGCTTTCGGCATTGTTGTTCGCCGGCCGCGCGGGTTCGGCCCTGACCGCGGAAATCGGCCTGATGAAGACCACCGAACAGTTGTCGGCCATGGAAATGATGGCGGTGGATCCCATGACGCGGGTGGTGGGGCCGCGCTTTATCGCCGGCCTGATCGCCATGCCGCTGCTGGCGGCCCTGCTCAGCGCGGTGGGCGTGCTGGGCGGATATTTGATCGGCCACGGTCAGTTTGGCGTTGACGCCGGGGTATACTGGTCGTCCATGCAAAACGGCGTTGACCTGGTGGACGACGTGTTGAACGGCGTGATCAAGAGCGTGGTGTTCGGCTTCGTGATCACCTGGGTGGCGTTGTTTGAAGGCTACGCCGCGCCGCCGACCTCCGAGGGCGTCAGCCGCGCCACCACGCGCACCGTGGTGACGTCGTCGCTGGCGGTGCTGGGGGGCGACTATATTTTAACGGCATTAATGTTTGGAGGCTTGTAGTGGAACAGAGCAACGGGCAACGAAAGCGCATCGAAATCTGGGTCGGCATTTTCATCCTTGCGGGCCTGGCGGCGCTGACCATGCTGGCGGTGCAGGTGAGCAACGCCGGCGCCGGCGGCGGCGACACCTTTCGCATCAGCGCCAACTTCAACAACGTCGGCGGCCTGAGCCAAAAGGCGCCGGTGATGATCGGCGGGGTGCGCGTCGGTCGCGTCGGCCAAATATCCATCGACAAGGAGAACTACCGCGCGGTGGTGGGCATGGACATAGACGCGCGCTACGACAACCTGCCCCTCGACACCAGCGCGTCCATCTTCACCGCCGGACTGCTCGGCGCGCAGTTCGTCGGGTTGCAGCCCGGCGGCGACGACCTCTACCTGGAAGAGGGCGACAGCCTCGACATCACTCAGGACGCCTTACAACTGGAAGAGTTGATCGGCCAGTTTTTGTTCAGCCAGAACAAGGAAAGCGAAACGAAATGAATATTTGACCGTCATGAACGCAACGATAAAAAACCTCATCCGCAACCCGGCCGTTTGCCGGCTGATTATTTGCACCGGCTTGCTGATGCCGGCGTCGTTAACGGCGCAGGACAAACCGCATTTGGTAATCGAGCAAACGGTGCAGACCTTGCTCGATGAGTTCACCGACAAGCGGGAATTGTTCGAGGCCGACAAGGGCGAGTTGTTCGCGCTGGTTGACCGGGTGGCGGTGCCGTTGTTCGACTTCCGGCGCATCACCAAACTGGTGCTGGCGAGCAACTGGCGGCAGGCGAGCAAAGCGCAGCGCGAGGCGTTCGGCGAAGAGTTCAAGAAACTGCTGATCGGCACCTACGCCACGGCGCTTTTCCACTACACCGGAGACGAGAAAATGATCTTCACCGGCTCGGAAATCAAAGAGCGCAAGGGGCGCAAATTCGCCGTGGTCAAATCCGAAGTCGCGCTCAGCAGTAGCGGGCAGCCCATCGCCGTGGATTACGCGATGATTCTGGGCAAGGACGGCGATTGGAAAATCTACAACCTGACCATCAGCGGCATCAACATGATCATCAACTACCGCAACACCTACGCCGCCGCCATCGGCAACCTCGGCATGGACGGCGTGATCGAGTCCATGCGGGCCACCAACGCCAAACAGTAACGCCAAACAATTATGACGCAGCCCGCCATTACCCGAGACGGCAACCGCATCACGCTGAGCGGCGACCTGACCGTAAAAACCGCCCGCCTGTTGTTTGACAAGATACCGGTGTTTGGCGAGACGCCGGTATTTGGCGAGACGCCGGCATTCGGCGCGCAGGAAGTCACGGTTGACCTCGAATCGGTGCGCGAAGCGGACAGCGCCGGGCTCGCCCTGCTGGTGCACTGGTCCAACCTCGCCCGGTCGTCGTCCGCCGAACTGGTATTCACCGGCGCCCCGGCGCAGCTGCGGCAGATGGCGAAAATAACCGGCCTTGAAGAATTGTTTGATACGTAGTCGGGGTTGTTTTAGGTTGTCTTCATTTATATTTCTCACACGATGATAGCTGTGTTGATAACGATGCCAATAAAAAAGCAGAACACTGTCCACAGGAATGACTATGCTCTTTCTCATAGCGTCTTGAATATTTTTTTAGTCTTGGATGCTTTGGCTTTAGTCATTTTCGGAAAGTCTAATTTTTCCACCGCTTTCCTGAATAGCGTTTTTTACGATGTCGCGCGTTTCCGCTAAGAACTGCTTTGATATCGGTGGCATCACAATACCTAAGGCAGGTGCGGCTTTATCATAGATATCTCGGATTATTTTAGCTCGCTCAAACGTGGACCCTTTGCCCCGGAAAGCGTATGCACTCCGCCACTCCTTACGATGCTGTTCCAGAATACGTTGAGGTGCCCATTTGTGTATTTCCGTTGACACAGTTTCGCGGATCCGAGAAATCGCTATTTGGTATTCTTGATTTTCCGGTTTTTGTGGTTCCCATTTGTTTGGATTGTCGAGGAAACGGGAAATCGACTCCGTAAGTTGTGCCACAAGATCTGCAACGGGCCGGAGCGTATCATATTCAACATCAAGTTCGCAGGCAATACGCCGGTTAAGCGCCTTTATCCGTGTCCAGTGTTCTTTTTTGACGCCTTCATGAGTGTCCGCTAGCCCGAGCCGTGCAAGCCAAGTAGCTTGAAAGTTAAGTGTAGCATCTCGGATCGCGAAAGGAATGCCGGAAGGATCATAGACGGGATTTGCATTTGCTTTTGGCAACGGCTCAATGGCGTTTTCACAGAATTTCACAAGGTTCGTCAGCGTACTGCACATATAGTCCTTTGCGGGGCTGGGCAACCTCTCAAGGGCTCGATCGACACTACCTAACATAAAGCATTTGCTATCGATATTGTGTTCTATGCTTCTGACTGCCATATCTCCAAGAATGTCGCGGAGGTTCGACAATGGGTTTAACACGGATGCCATTACGTGACGGCGTTTGTCGGCTGGCGTCCGAAGATTCGGGCCCTTTATCTGGTCGAAATGTGTGAAGGCCATGGCTAATTTTTCACTGTGGCCATTGGCAACTACAGAACGAAGTACGGAAAGAGGGGCTGCTTGCATTGGCTGTTTGGCATTATCCACCAAGAGGATAACGTCTACTTGATTAAAGCGTTGTGTTATATGTGTTGTCACGCTTGATGAAGAGTCCGGCGTGTGGCCCAGACCTTGTCCATCAATTAGAACAAGTCGAGGTGTAGTCTCGGCAAACTCCGGAAAAAAAGGACCTTTCACGCGGATTCCACATACCAGTGGCGTAAGGAGTCGGCCAAACTGGGACCAATAGTTGCTGGAAAACCAGCGTATCTCGCTAATGAACTGTTTTCGATTACTAGTCTCGAAATACCAGCGTTTGGGCCAACCGGAACGATGCCGTTCCAACGTTCCCGTTTGGATAAGATGGAAACGCTCACGAACGCTGTCTAGAACATCCTGAACAATTTCATGAAAGGTTTCGTTCTTGTATAAGTAGTCTTCGAAATTCTCTTCCATTAATTGATCAGCAGCTTCACGGTCAGCATTAGTGAGCCTGTCGGACATATCTAAATCACATTTCAACATCTCCGTGATCTTTTTGGAGAGTGCATATATCCGCTCTAGAAAATCCTCAAGTTCGGCGATGTTTTTAGCTCGTTCATGCGGGAGCAAGCCACTGTCTTTTTGGTCGTTGTCAATGACTTCTGGTTCTTCGTCGAACGAAAATTCCTCGACGTCCTCATCGCCATTGGGTTGCTTCCAATCACCGAGAATATAGTTGAGTCTGAACTTCTGATCACGATGGTTTAACAATCGGTCCGCGACCTTGTTTTTTGGCTCCTTCTTTCGAATAGCGACACACGCATCACCTACACACTCTTCAACATTGGCTTGTGTGTCAAATTCTGTGAAGAAGGTAACAACACCTCTATAATCACTTTCGTGTTGGACGACCTCAATGTCTGCGATCGTCGTTTTTGCAGGTGCCGTGGATGGAAAGCGATCCGTACTCGGATCGGAACCGATTAGCTGCCTGAGTAAGGAGGTTTTACCAGCCCCTGTTGTCCCAACGAAGAGAACCTTGGAATAACCGTTATCTTTGGTAGGCAACTGAATGAGTTCTTCCCGGAGAGATTCAGGATCCTCTTGCCCAATTTGGATTTCACCGTAGAATGCATCAACAATTGCTTTCGAAAATTTTTGCTCCGCCTCGGCACGTTTGTTCGTATTCCACCACTGTTGGCCGGATAGCAGAGTGTTCATTTCCATAACCAACCGATCAGCTTCGGCTTCATTAGTGGTCCCGAGTCCCCGGCGCATTTTGAGGCCTGGCTTGCCTTGGGCGTTGTTGCGGAGTGGATGGCGAAAACTCACAGACCAACCGGGGCGGTTTGTCCGTGATTTGGAGGCTGTATAGGCAATATCAGGCATGACGTTGTTCCTCGTTGTTCCAGTATGTAGGGCATTATATCAGGGTTTATGTGCTCTGTCAATAAATTTTGGAACAACAAGGAACAACGTTTCTAAAGTCCAAGAAATCAAACACTTGTCTTAGTTTAACAAATGCAGAGATGCCGATATTTATGAGGACAAGCGGCTTTGGGGTATCTTGGGCCCTTGCACACCGCGCGTCGCTTGCAGCATAATACCGCCTTGTTCAACCTTGGGCGCAATGACCGCAATATGGCAACCCCCGAAGAAATACAAACCTGGATTGAGGCCGGCCTGCCCCATGCCGAGGTCAGCGTGGACGGCGATGGACGTCATTTTGAGGCCGTCATCGTCAACGCCGGGTTCGCCGACAAATCGCTGATTCAGCGCCACCAGATGGTGTATCGCGCCCTCGGTGATAAAATGCAGGCGGAGATACACGCGCTTTCCATGAAGACGCTGACCCCCGAAGAGCACCGCGCGCTTGGTGGTTGAGCGTTTTCGTTATCACCCTTTCGTTATCACCCGTAACCCATCCAAATACGAGGCAACCGAAATGTCCGTCCAGGAACAACTGAAAGAAGTAATCGAGAGCAACGAAGTGGTTTTGTTCATGAAGGGCTCGCCGGATTTCCCCCAGTGCGGATTCTCCGGGCGCACCTCGCAGATCCTCAAAGCCTGCGATGCCCCGTTCGCATCGGTGGACGTACTCGCCGACGACACGGTGCGCCAGGGCATCAAGGAATATTCAAAATGGCCCACCGTCCCGCAACTGTACGTACGCGGCGAATTCATCGGCGGCTGCGACATCATGACCGAACTGTATGAAAGCGGCGAACTGCAAAAGATTTTGAAGCCGGAAACCGCGCAGGCGTAAATCGCCGGGCCTCCGGATCGCCGGACGCTCCGCCCGAACCCCGATCCCCCGCTACCCGCTACCCGCCTGATATGCCGCGCGGTATTTGCGCGCGACCCATTGGTGGAAGTGATGGGTCGGCGCGTCCATCGCCGGGGAGAAGACGCCGCCCTGGAAGCCGGGTGAGCGGCGTCCGAGTTGCATGCCTTCCACGGCGCCGATGTCTTCGCAAAAAACTTTCCGCCAGGTTTCGAGGTTGGATTTCCGGGCGGGTTGGTAGCGGTCGGCGGTGGCGCCTTCGCCGACGTAAAATATTCGAAGGTCTTCGCGAATCCGCTCGGCGCCGAGGGGGTGAATGATGAGCGCGTAAAAGTGGTTGACCTGAAACCCCAGCAGCAGGTTGGGGTAGAAGGTCGGGTATTCGGCGACTTGGTGGCGGTCCTCCGGCCAGTGGGGGAAAACCGGCAGGCGCTCGCCGCCGTCAAGCACCGGGTTGAAGGTGTTGGTGCCCTGGCCGGCGAAACCATCGGAAATCATCATGCAGTAGTGGCGGTCGAGGGGCGAGTAGGCGTTCAGAGACGGATGAATCCACGGCAAGTGATAGGCCTCGCAATAATTTTCCACCGCCAGTTTCCAGTTGCAGCCGGCTTCAAACGAGAGGCCATCGTCCGCGTTCGAGGGGCCGAGGGTAGCCGCGCCGCCGGCGCCGATGTACTGCCGGTAGCGGTCCGTGAGCGGCGCCGCGTATTCGTCGAACGGCGGGGCGTCGGCGCTCAGGTTGATAAACAAAACCCCCATCCAGCAGTGCGAGCGCACCGGCTTGAGGCCGTGGGAGTCAGCGCAGAATCCCTCGACCCGGTCGGCTCCGGGGCCGCCGATATGGGGGGTCGCTTTGAGGGTGCCGTTGAGGTCGTAGGTCCACGAGTGATACGGGCAGACCAGCAGCCCGTTGGTTTTTTTTCGTTCCCGCACCAGCCGCATGCCGCGGTGGCTGCAGACGTTGTGGAATACCCTCGGGAGCGCCGGGTCGCCGTCCTTGTTGCACACGATCAGCAGCGGCAGGCCCATGAAGTCCACCGGCGTGACCGTGCCCGCGCTGCGGTGGTCATCGCAAAAGGCCAGCGCCGTCCAGGTTTTGGCGAACAGGTGATCGCGCTCGAAGCGGTGAAATTCCCGGTCGGTGTAGGCGGCGTTGGGCATGCCGCGGGCCTCGGCGATGGGGCGCTCCACCGCGGCGAGGTGGTCGAGGGATATGGATTGGGTCAGGGTCGGTTTCATGGCGTCCGGCGGGTTGCTGGGAGTGGCTAATCAAAGCACTCCGGGGGCCGGCGGGCAAGTCATTTTTGCGCGGGTCTCTGCAGAAATCGGCGAATTGCCTGAGATTATGCGCCCACGGCCCTGGAAGGCGGGCGCGGGCGTATTGACACCGCCGCCGGATGCTGGCAACATTTTTCGGGCTTCATGGCTTCATACAGGTTTTTTTGTCATCCACCACCCGAAGGAGAAAATACCATGAAAAATCCAAGATTTTCACGCCGCACGTTTCTGGCCGCCGGCGGCACTGCCGTTGCCACTGCCGGCCTGCACCTGCCATTGTTCGCCGAGGAGAAGAAACTCAATTTCTACAATTGGGACACCTACATCGGCGAAACCACGCTGGACGATTTCAAGTCCGCTTCCGGCATCGAGGTCAAGATGGATTTGTTCGGCGACAACGCCGAGCTGTTCGCCAAAATGCGCGAGGGCAATCCCGGCTACGACGTGATCGTGCCCACCAACGATTTTGTCGAGCGCATGTGGCGGGCGGATTTATTGCAGCCCATTGACCACGGCGCGGTTCCCAACTTCCGCACAAACATCGGCAAACTTTTTCACGACGCCGACTTCGATCCCGGCCGCAAATACTCCATGCCCTACATGTGGGGAACCATGGGCATCGGCTACCGCAAATCCAAAGTCGCGCGCCCCGAATCGTGGTCGGCGGTGTGGGGGCCGCAGTCCGATCAGTACGCCGGCAAAATCGGCTGGATCAGCGAACCGGGCTCCATGCTGGGCATGGTCATGCGCTACCTCGGCTACTCGTTCAACTCCGCCAACCCGGATGAAATCCGCCAGGCCGCCGACCAGTTGATCAAGTACAAGAAAAACGTGAAAGGCGTTTTTGAAGACAACGGGCAGGACCTGCTGGCCTCCGGCGAATGTGATCTGGTGGTGGAGTGGAACGGCGACATCGCCCAACTCATCAACGAAGATCCGGACGTGGATTACGTCATCCCCAAAGAGGGCGGCTACTACTGGCAGGATTGCCTGTGCGTTCCAAAGGGCGCGCCGCATCCCGAAAACGCCCACGCCTTCATCAACTTTTTGCTGGGCGCCGAAATCGGGCGCGACCTTGCGGAATACATCGAGTACGCCACCGCCAACGAAGCGGCGCGCAAACTGATGGATGATTCCTACAACAAAAACCCCGCCATCTTCCCGCCGGACGACGTGCTGGCGTCGCTGGAACCGTCCTTGTACCTGGGCGAAGAACGCGCCGAACTCGTTGACGAGGAGTGGACGCGGATTTTGGCCGCCTGACGTCTCAGCCGACCCGAAACGCCGCCAGCCGGATACATCGCGGCCGGCGGCGTTTTGATTGAAACCGTCGCTCTGAAATCACGGTCGGTCGCCGACCACCTGCGAGGCACACATTGCAAAGCGAACATTGGCGGGCGAACATCGGGGTTTTTGCAGCGCTCGGCTTGCCCGGGCTGTTGTGGCTGGCGGTGTTTTTTGTGGTGCCGCTGGGGTTTATTTTCGGGCTTAGTTTTTCCGACAAAATCGGCATCATCGGTCATGACCTGACCTGGACCGGCGGCAATTATGCGCGCGCTTTTGAGCCGATCTATCTCGGCATTTTTGTCAAGTCGTTGATCATCGCCGTGGCCGCCACCGGCGCGTGCCTGCTGGTCGGCTATCCGGTGGCGCTGGCGGTGGCTTTCGCGCCGCAGCGAATCAAAACGCCGCTGTTGCTGGCCATCACGCTGCCGTTCTGGATCAACATCCTGATCCGCACCTACGCGCTGATCGCGGTGTTTCGAACCCGCGGCTTTTTGAATTTCGCCGTGGAATGGTTGTGGGACATCGGCGACTCGCTGCTGCGCGCCGTCGGCTTTGCCGGCACAGGACAGTACCAGCCGCTGGAACTGCTCTACACCAACGCCGCCGTGGCGCTGGGGATCGGATATGTTTTTCTGCCGTTCATGATCCTGCCGTTGTACGCCGCCATGGACCGCTTTGACCGCTCGTATCTGGAGGCGAGCCTGGATCTCGGCGCCGGCCACTGGCGCACCTTCGCCAAGGTGCTGCTGCCACTGACCATGCCCGGCGTCATCAGCGGCGTGATGATCGTCTTCGTGCCGGCGCTGGGCGCGTTTTTCATCGCCGACATGCTGGGCGGCGCCGACAGCCAGTTGATCGGCAACGTGATCGAGCGGCAGTTTCTGGGTGCCAACAACTGGCCGTTCGGCGCGGCGCTTTCCTTTTTGCTCATGTATCTGACTTTCGCGGCCATCGTCCTGCGCCAGTTGCTGGCCGCAAAAACCGCGCTGGGGAAGGACGGCGATGGCCAGGCCTGAACTGCTGGATTACGCCGGCCGCTGGTGGATGCGGGGGTTCCTGGGGGTGTTTTTCGTGATCTTGTACGCGCCCATCGTGGCGCTGGTGGCGTTCAGTTTCAACGATTCCAAGCGCAACATCGTGTGGCACGGCTTCACCACCAAATACTACCTCAAGGCGGTGGAAAACGACTCGCTGATTTCCGCCTTCGTCAACTCGCTGACCATCGCCGTGGTCAACATGATCGCCGGCGTCATCCTCGGCGTGGCCGCCGCCATCCTGCTGTGGCGCTTTCGCTTTCCGTTTCGCTTCGCCGCCGACGGGCTCCTGTCCCTGCCCATCGTCATTCCCGAAATCTGCATGGGCGTCGCCATGCTGGTGTTCTTCAACCAATGGTGGCCGCGCGACCTGGCGTGGCCCCTCAGCCTCGGCAACATCATGATCGCCCACATCACCTTCACCTTTCCGTTCGTGGCGGTCATCGTGCGCGGGCGGCTGGCCTCGGTCAACCGCGAACTGGAAAAAGCCGCCATGGACCTCGGCGCCAGCGAATGGCAGGCCATGCGCGATATTCTGCTACCGGAAATTCGCCCGTCCATCATCGCCGGCGCGCTCATCGCCTTCACCCTGTCGCTGGATGATTTTGTCATCACCTACTTCACCGCCGGCCCCAACAGCATCACGCTGCCGGTTAAAATCAACTCCATGGTGCGCTTTTCGGTGACCCCCGAAGTCAACGCCGCGTCCACCGTGCTCATCGTCATCACCATCGCCGCCGCGGTTCTCGCCATGCGTTTTCAAAACGCAAAAAAGGATAACCCGGAAGACAAATCCGAACCCGAACCCGAACAAAGATCATGCCCCGCGCGCTCATAGAAATACGCAATATCAGCAAGACCTTTGGCCGCGAGGCGGCGGTCAGCGGCGTTTCGCTGGACATTTACGACAAGGAATTCCTGGTGCTGCTCGGCCCTTCGGGATGCGGAAAAACCACGCTGCTGCGCCTCATCGGCGGCTTTGAAAATCCCACCGCCGGCGGTATTTCCATGGACGGGCGCGACCTCGCCGGGCTGCCGCCCAACAAGCGGCCGGTCAACATGGTGTTTCAATCCTACGCGGTTTTTCCGCATATGAACGTGCGCGACAACATCGCTTACGGCCTGCGCATAGACGGTGTCGAGCAGGGTGAGCGGGAGCGGCGCGTGGACGAGGCGCTGGCTTTGGTGCAGCTCGATTCCCTGGCCGGCCGTTACTCCCATCAGTTGTCGGGCGGCCAGCGCCAGCGCGTGGCGCTGGCGCGGGCGCTGGTGAAAAGGCCGCGGGTTTTGCTGCTCGACGAACCGCTCTCGGCGCTCGACGCCAAACTGCGCGAGGCGATGCAAAACGAGTTGGTCAAACTCCAGCACACCGTCGGCATAACGTTCGTGGTGGTCACCCACGACCAGGACGAAGCGCTTTCCATGGCCGAGCGCGTCGCGGTCATGGAAAGCGGCCGCATCCGGCAACTCGACACGCCGCGCAACCTCTACGAAGCCCCGCAAAACCGCTTCGTCGCCGATTTTGTCGGGCGCATGAACATCCTCCCCGCGCGCCCGGCGGGCGGCCGCCGCTACAACGTGGAAGGACTCGGCGAGATTTCCACCGCCGGTGCGTCGGGCAATGAACGAGACGATCATTCGCCGGAAGCCGCCTTTGTCGCCATCCGCCCCGAAAAACTATTCGTCGCCGACGCAAAACCCGAAGGCGACAACCTTCATTCCGTGAACGCCGCCATAGACAACGCCGCTTACTACGGCTGCGAAACCGTGCTCACCGTAAAAACCGAAAACGGCACCCCGCTCACCATCTTCACCCCCAACAGCAGCCGCAACGCTCCCGCCCCGGCGGTCGGCGAGCAAGTGGTGGTGTGGTGGCGGGCTGAGGATATGATTGCTTTGGCGGAGTAACGAGAGACTATAATTTACTGCTGTCATTCCTGTAGGAGTTCACTATTTCACTGACAGTATGAAAAAACACCCGTCATTCCCGAACGATAGAAAAATAGGGAGCGATAGCGACCGTTTGTTTCATCGTATCGGGAATCCAGGGATACACCGGCGGTGGCTCAAATGGCGCTGGATTCCCGAGTACGCAAGTGTCCGTAAGCCGCTTGCGCGGCAACGGACACTAACGCTCGGGAATGACGGCGTAGAATGAAATTTGTCGGTGAATTAGTGAACTTCTACAATTCCCGCGTACTCGGGAATCCAGTAGAAATCCGTGATTTTAATGCGTCAAGTATGTAATCCTCAAATCATTACATAGTGAACACAGTGAAAGAGACTTTGGAATATTTGAACGACAACGTTGCCAAATAAACGAGGTGTAACAATATGAAAGACATTATCAACGAAATCGGTGCGACCGCATTCGTCATCGCCGCCTACCGCGCGCTGGAAGAGGATGCGGATGCGCCGTTTTTTGATGACCGGTATTCGCGGCTTTTTGTCAATGAACAGATGATACAAAAAGCGCGGGATTTTGAAAAGGTTCTGCCGGAAGGGCGTGAAATGATTCGCTACCGGATAAAATTCTTCGCCGACAAAACCGCCGATGCGGTCACCGGCGGCGTTCGCCAGGTGATCATGCTGGGCAACGGTTTTGACATGCGCGCCGTCGGTTATCAAGACGACGACGTGGTTTTCTTTGACGTCGATCAAAGCGCGGTGCTGGCCTTCAAACAGCAGGTCATCGAAAAAAACGACATTCCTTACCGCGCAAACTTCGTGCCGTGCAACTACGTGGAAGAAGATTTGTTCGCCAAACTGGCCGCGCATGGCTTTGACCCGAACGCGCCGACTCTGATTACCTGGGAGGGCAACACGATGTATCTTCCCGAAGAAATCGTCGTTCGCCTGCTGAATGATTTCTGCGCCAGCCTCGCCCGCTTCGCGGTCACCTTTGACTACCTGGACAAGCGCGTGGTCACGCGCACCAGCGGCTTTGATTCAATAACCAAAGCCGCCGAATTCTTCGACAAAATGTCCGCCACCTGGGTCACCGGTTTTGACGACCTGAAGGTGCTGGAACAAAAAACCCCGCTCAAAGTGGCCGAAGACCGGCTGATGAAAAGTCTTCGCGAAGAATACGCCCCCGGCGCGGAGGCGCAGATGGCGTTGTTTGATTTTTACTCGGTTGCGGTCATGGAAAAGAAATGACCGTCAGGGGTTGCCTGATTTTAACAGGACTGGGTGGGCGTGAGTGAGTTTGCCGTCCGTGGCGGCTGGATACCCGCGTCCTGCGGGTATGACACCGAGTAGTGGCGGGCATCCGGTCTTGTTGGTGTGAACCACCTTTATAAATGATATGAAGCAACCACTCGACCAATCTACTGTCAGGCGTCGTTTGAGAATTTGCTATCTGGTAACAGGCATAGCGTTTTTGGAATCGATAATCTATGGATACACCTTCCCCTATTTTTCGGTGCGCCTTGAAAATATGGGCGTGAATTCGACTTTGATAGGATTGAACGCAACTTTTGGCTTGATCGCCGTTATTTTATTTGCGCCGTTATATCCACTGCTTATACGAAAACTTGGATACCACCGTTTTTCATTCATTGCTTTTATCATACTTATATTCAGTTCAGGCCTTCTGTTTGCGTCGGAATATTTGCCATGGTTGTTTTTAGTGCGTTTTATTATCGGCGCGGCTCTGGCCGGGCTGTGGATATCAACAGAGGCTTGGCTCAACGACATCGTTCCGGACCATTTGCGCGGTCGAATCAATGCGGTGTTTCAGGCCGTATACTCGCTCGGTTTTTTTATCGGGCCCAGTGCAACCTATATCACCGGTTTTCATGGCGTTGCACCGATAGGGTTTCTCTCGATGGTCAGTTTGACCGCATTAATCATGCTGCTCATTTGCAAACCCGTTGCAAACGTTTCCAAAACCGATGAGGCGAAAATAACAAGCAACCGGAAACTGCTTTTCGGCGCCAAAAATTTATTGTTTTTAGCATTGGTTACCGGACTTTGTGAAACGGCGATGTATGCATTGCTTCCGATTTATGGGTTGGAATTGGGGTTTTCCACTAGTTTTGCAGTGAGCATCTTGATTGCCTATACGCTGGGCGAAGTCATCGTGGCATTTCCAATCGCATGGCTTGCCGATAAAATTGACCCGGGGAAACTATTGTTTTTTTGTTCCGCGGGCGCATCGCTGGCGATATTCTCGTTGGTTATGTTGATAAACACACCAGTTTTGGTTTGGTTAATGGCTTTTGTCGGGGGAGGATTGGTGGTCAGTTTATATAACATCGGCCTGGTTCAGATTGGCGGCAGATATCAAGGCACCAGTCTGCCGCTGCTAACAACGGCCTTTGCCGTCATCTATTCCACTGGCAGTGCCGCGGGTTCTACTTTCGGCGGCGGTATGATTGAGTTGCTGGGTCCGTTCGGCTTGCCGCTGGGTATCTCGGTGGTTCTTGGGGTAACGGCGGTTACTCAAGTATTCGTCGCCCGCAACAAAACATAAACCGCCCCGGTCCCCCCGTCTCCGGGCAAGGCCGAACAAAACGCCTTGACCGCGGATTGCGCTTTCAACCAGCCCAGCGTGAACCGCTTCAACACCCCGCCGGCGCCGCCGCTGTGCAGTCCTTTTCCGTGGATGATTAGCACGCTCGAATCTCCGGCGTCGCCCGCTTCAAGCAAAAAATCGGCGAGTAGCGGTTCGGCTTCGGCGATGGTGTGGCCGTGCAAATCCAGGGTGGCGGTGAAATCATAATCACCGCGTTTCAGTTTGCGGATTATTTTTTTCTGCAAGCCGCTGCGCGCAAACTCGACGTAATCGCCCTGGTCGGTTTTGTCGGTCATTACGCCTGCGCCGCCGGGCGCGGTTTCGGCGAGGCGGGTTTTTCGAATCGCAACGGCGGGCTTTGGCGCGTTTGGCGCGGATTGTTCGGGGCGATTCCGCGCCCGGCGATAGTTGCGGCCGCTGCGGTTTGTGTCCGCCATGGCGCGGCGGAACAGCCCGATGTCGTCTTCGGTGTCGTCTTCGGAGTTGTCTTTTTGCGCCGCCATTTTGTTCACCACGGCGTCAGTGCGTTTTCAAATACCGGTCGGCATCCAGCGCCGCCATACAGCCGCTGCCCGCCGAGGTTACCGCCTGGCGGTACACGTGATCCATTACGTCGCCGCACGCGAACACGCCTGCGACGCTGGTGCCGGTGGCGTCGCCGTCGGTGCCGCCACGGGTGATCAGGTAATCGCCTTGCATTTCCAGTTGGCCTTTGAACAGGCCGGTGTTGGGGGTGTGGCCGATGGCGATGAAGACGCCCGTGAGCCTAATATCACGGGTGTCGCGGGTATCGCGGACGCCGCCGCCATCGCCGCCGTTGGTGTTTTTGATGCGCATGCCGGTTACGCCGCTTTCATCGCCGAGAACTTCTTCCAGCACGTGATTCCACTCGATGCGGACGTTGCCGCCGTTGGCCTCGGTTTTTGCCATCAGGTGATCCTGCAAAATGGCTTCGGCGCGCAGTTCGTCGCGGCGGTGCACCAGCGTCACTGAGCCGGCGATGTTGGACAGGTAAAGCGCTTCCTCAACCGCGGTGTTGCCGCCGCCGATGACCGCGACGTCTTGCCCCTTGTAGAAAAATCCATCGCAGGTGGCGCATGCCGAAACCCCTTTGCCCTTGTAGGCTTCCTCCGAGGGCAGCCCCAGGTATTTCGCAGACGCGCCGGTGGCGATGATCAGGGCGTCGCAGGTATAGACGCCGGAATCGCCGCTCAACTTGAACGGGCGCGCGGCCAACCCGGCGGTGTGGACGTGGTCGAAAATTACTTCGGTGTCAAACCGCCTGGCGTGTTTTAACATTCGCTCCATCAACTCCGGGCCTTGCACGCCGTCGGCGTCCCCCGGCCAGTTGTCAACGTCGGTGGTGGTGGTTAGTTGGCCGCCTTGTTCGATGCCGGTAATCAACGCCGGTTTCAAGTTGGCGCGGGCCGCATAGACCGCCGCGGAATACCCCGCCGGCCCGGAACCGAGGATCAAAAGGCGGAAGTGCCTGGTCGTCAACTTTGCCGTCAACTTGCAAGACCCCGGTAATAGTCCATCAAAATCTGCGCCACTTCCGGGCGCGAAAACTCCGGCGGCGGGGCGATGCCGTTGCCGAGCATTTCCCGCACTTTGGTGCCCGACAGCAGCACGAAATCATCCTTGTCGTGGTTCGGCGCCTCGCGCATCATCACCACCTTGTTCAGTTTCTTCGACCACGCGGTGTGGTCGGCGCGAAAAATCTCGATGGCGAGCGCGCCGTCGGGAACTTCTTCGTCAAAAATGGTTTGCGCGTCGAAAGCTCCGTAGTAATCGCCGACCCCGGCGTGGTCGCGGCCAATGATGAAATGCGTGGCGCCCATGTTCTGGCGAAAAATCGCGTGCAGCACGGCTTCCCTCGGCCCGGCGTACAGCATGTCGAAACCATAGCCGGTGATCATCACGCTGTTCGGCGGAAAATAAAGCGCCGCCATTTTGCGGATCGCGGCGTCGCGGACCTCCGCCGGAATGTCGCCGGGCTTGAGTTTACCGAGGAGCATGTGGATGACGCAGCCGTCTGCGCCGGTGCGCGCCATGGCGATGCGGCACAGTTCTTCGTGGGCCAGGTGCATGGGGTTGCGGGTCTGGAAGGCCACGATTTTTTTCCAGCCGTTGGCCTCGATCTGCGCGCGGATTTGCACCGCGGTGCGGAAGGTGTCGGCGAACTCGGAGGCGAAGTAGCTGAAGTTGAGCACGCGCACCGGGCCGGAAACCGCGACCCGGCCGTGGGCCAGAAACTCGGCGACCCCGGGATGAGCGGCGTCCACGGTGCCGTACACCTTTGCGCTGATGCGCGCCATTTCCGCTTCGCTGAATGATTCAATGGCGGCCACTTCCATCACCGCCAACGGCGGATGACCGTCATCGCCGTCAACGTTGGGATCGAGCAACGCCACGCGGTCGCCCACGGCGACCGGGCCGGCGGATTCAACCAGGCACAACACCGGCGTCGGCCAGAACAGGCCGGCGCGGGTATGCATGGTTTCGGCCACGCGCAACGCGTCTTCCTTGTCCATAAACCCGTTCAGCGGATTGAAGTACCCGGCCCCCAGCATCACCGCGTTGGCGGCGCCGGCGGAACTCATCAGCAGCGACGGCATACCCCGCGCTTCGGCGGTTAGCGCCGCGTTTTCTTCGGGGTCGGCGATATACGGCGGATTGAGGCGCGCCGAGCCGTGGGGCTTGATCAAGGCAACTCTCCCGCATCCGGCGCGACCCGCCGCCGTTCCCGCGCCGCCGCCGCGAGGCCGGCGAGCATTTTTTCGGTGGTGTCCATGTCAATGCAGGCGTCGGTGATGCTCTGCCCATAGACCAGGGGTTTGCCGGCGACCACTTCCTGGCGGCCCGCCACCAGGTGGCTTTCGATCATTGCGCCGATGATGCGCCGCTCGCCGCGGGTGATCTGCGAGGCCACGTGCTCGCACACGCTGACCTGATTCTGCGGAATTTTTTTGCTGTTGGCGTGGCTGAAATCTATCATCAGGCGCGGCGCCAGCCCCGCGGCGCGCAGTTTCTCGCTGGCCTCGTTGACGCTCACCGCGTCGTAGTTGGGGGTCTTGCCGCCGCGCAAAATGATGTGGCAGTCCTCGTTGCCCGCGGTGGTGTAGATCGCCGAATGTCCGGCCTTGGTGAGCGACAGGAAATGATGCGGGCGGCTGGCGGCGCGGATACCGTCCACGGCGATGTCGAGGTTGCCGTTGGTGCCGTTTTTGAGGCCCACCGGGCAGGAAAGCCCCGACGACAACTCGCGGTGCACCTGGCTTTCGGTGGTGCGCGCGCCGATGGCGCCCCACGAGATCAGGTCGGCGACGTACTGCGGGGTGATGATGTCGAGATACTCGGTGCCGGCGGGAACCCCCATGTCGTTCAAGTCCAGCAGCAGTTGGCGGGCCAGCGCCAGGCCCTTGTTGATGTCGAAGGTGTCGTTGAGGTCCGGGTCGTTGATCAAGCCCTTCCAGCCCACGGTGGTGCGCGGCTTCTCGAAATACACCCGCATCACGAGCAGCAGGTCGGCGCGGTGTTGCTCGATGAGCGGCACCAGGCGTTTGGCGTAGTCGAGGGCCGCGGCGGTGTCGTGGATGGAGCACGGCCCGGCGATCACCAGGATGCGGTCATCCCGCCCGGCCAGAATGTCATGAATCGCCCGCCGGGTAGTGACCGTGGTCCGCACCGCCTTTTCGGTCACCGGAATCCGCGCGATCAACTCGTCGGGGTTTATTACGTGGGCGATGCCGGTGATTCTCAGATCATCGGTTTGGGCAAGGTTCATGGGTTTCCAAGGATGAAAAGGGTGAATGCAAAAGCGCCGATTGTACGGACATCCCACGCTGGTGTTAAGGCTTTGCCTGAAAATACTCCCGCAAATACGCCTATTGAGGCCGGGGAGGCCGGGAAGCCCCGCAACGGCGGCGCGGGGCGGGTTTTGACGGGACGCCCGCAAACCAGTATACTCCCGGGTCTTTAGCAAACCCCGATCAGCCCCCGAACCGTAAAGCGAGGAAAATCATGGCCGTACAAAAAAGCCGCAAAACGCCATCAAAACGGGATATGCGACGCTCCCACGACGCCCTCAAGGACACGACCCTGTCCATTGATGCCGTCACCGGAGAGTTGCACCGCCGCCACCACCTTACCGCCGACGGCTACTACCGCGGCAAAAAACTGGTCAACAGCAAGAGCGAAGACTGAAGTCTGGGTCTTCGTTCAGTGCCTGTTCGTTCATTGCCGGTGCGCCCGCCATGGATTATGGGCACAACGCAGCCACAATACAGGCACGACGCAGGCACAATGCGGCCACGGCGTGGGCGCGTTATGGCATTATGGGCATGGCCCCCCCCCCCGCCCCCCGCCCGCGCGTAAATGATCACGCTCTCCATTGACGCCATGGGCGGCGACCACGGGCTGTCGGCGACCGTCCCGGCGGCCCTTGAGATCATCGAACGCTACCCCCAAGTGCGCCTGATTCTGGTCGGCGAGCCGCGGGACATTGAGCGGCGGCTGGCGCAGTTCGGCGTGCGGGTTGGAGCGCAGGGCGGCGGGCGGTTGGCCGAGCGTTTGGAAATCGCCGGCGCCAGCGAGTTGGTGGAAATGGACGACTCCCCGGCTTTCGCCTTGCGCAAGAAAAAGGATTCATCCATGCGCGTGGCCATCAACCTGGTGCAGGAGGGCCGCGCCGATGCCTGCATCAGTTCCGGGAACACCGGCGCTTTGCTGGCCACCGCCCGCTTCGTGCTCAAGACCATCCCCGGCATTGACCGCCCGGCGATCTGCGCCGGCCTGCCGCGCATGGGCGGGCGCACCTACGTCCTCGACCTCGGCGCCAACCT
Organism: Candidatus Poriferihabitaceae bacterium; assembly: GCA_965212085.1. Taxonomy (GTDB): domain Bacteria; phylum Pseudomonadota; class Gammaproteobacteria; order Arenicellales; family Poriferihabitantaceae; genus JAHRAW01. The sequence goes on from OZ243042.1 coordinate 2,086,568, forward strand.
CGACAGCCCGCCGCAGATACTGTTCCAGTTCGGCCTCATGGGCTCGGTGCTGGTCAACTGCCTGGACGGCAAGGCCGGCCCCACGGTCGGCCTGCTGAACATCGGCGTTGAGGACGTCAAAGGCAACGACACCATCAAGGCGGCGGCGCAACTGTTCAAGGCCAGCGCCCTCAACTACGTCGGCTACATTGAGGCCGATGACATCTACGCCGGCGACACCGACCTGGTGGTGTGCGACGGCTTCGTCGGCAACGTCGCGCTCAAAGCCACCGAAGGCGCCGCGCAGATGATCATGGGCGCCATCCGCGAGGAGTTCGGGCGCAGCATCGCCACGCGCGCCGCCGGCCTGTTCGCCAAACCGGTGCTCAATTCCATCCGCGACCGGCTCGACCACCGCCGCTATAACGGCGCCAGCCTGCTCGGCCTCAAGGGCACCGTGGTCAAATCCCACGGCGGCACCGACGCCATGGGGTTTCGCTGCGCCGTGGAGGTGGGCATCCAGGAAGTCAACCAGGGGCTGGTGCGGCGAATCGAGGACGCGATGGGGCACGCGATGGAGAACACGATAGGGAGTACGATGGCGCGCGCGATGAATGAAATGGACGCTGACAGCGGCGCCTGATTCGGTTACGCTTGGGCCATGAATTTTTCACGAATCATCGGCACGGGCGGATACCTGCCCGAAAAAATCCTCACCAACAAGGATCTCGAAGCCATGATTGACACCAGCGAGGAATGGATCGAGTCGCGCACCGGCATCTGCGAGCGCAGGATCGCCGCGGATGATGAGTTCACCGTGGACCTCGCCGAGCAAGCGTCGCTCAAAGCCATCGAAGCGGCCGCCATCAACAGCGCCGAAATTGACTTGATCGTGGTCGCCACCACCACCGCCGACCAGGTATTCCCCAGCACCGCCTGCCTGCTCCAGGAACGCCTCGGCATCGTCGGGCATCCGGCCTTCGACGTGCAAGCGGTGTGCGCCGGTTTTCTGTTTGCGGTGGGCGTGGCCGACAAGTTCATTCGCACCGGCGCGTCCCGCTGCGCGCTGGTGGTGGGCGCCGAGACCTTCTCGCGGATCATTGACTGGAACGACCGGCGCACCTGCGTACTGTTCGGCGACGGCGCCGGCGCGGTGATCCTCAAGGCCGGTGACCAGCCCGGCGTGTTGTCCACGCACTTGCACAGCGACGGACGCTACAAGGATTTGTTGTGCGTGCCGGTGGGCGTGTCGCGCAATTTCAGCAAGGTGCAAGCCGGCGCCGCCTATACCACCATGCAGGGCGGCGAGGTGTTTCGCTGGGCGGTGACCGCGATGAGCGACATCATCGCCGAGACCCTGGCGGCCAACAATATGGACAAGGAGGACATAGACTGGCTGATTCCCCACCAGGCCAATATCCGCATCATCAACGCGGTGGGCGTGCGCACCAAAATCCCCAAAGAAAAAGTGGTGGTAACCGTGGAACGCCACGGCAACACCTCGGCGGCGTCGGTGCCGCTGGCCCTCGACCAGGCGGTGCGCGATGGCCGCGTGAAAGCCGGGCAGCACGTCCTGCTGGAAGGATTCGGCGGCGGGTTTGTGTGGGGTTCGGCGTTGATTCGGATGTGATGCCACAAACCGAAAAAAACCTTCCGACATGAAGCAACTTGCAGCAGGGCGGGTATGCGTGGTCACCGGTGCCAGCCGTGGCATCGGCAAAGCCATCGCCGTGGCGCTGGGCGCCGGCGGCGGCACGGTGGTGGGAACCGCCACCAGCGACGCCGGTGCCGGGCGCATCGGCGAATACCTCGCCGCCGCCAATATCCCCGGCACCGGCATGGTGCTGGACGTGACCGATGACGATTCCGTGACCCGGCTGCTCGGCACGGTGGTTGAATCTTTCGGCGCGCCGGCGGTGCTGGTCAACAACGCCGGCATCACCCGCGACAACCTGCTGCTGCGCATGAAGGACGCGGAGTGGGATGACATCATCAACACCAACCTGACATCCGCGTACCGCCTGTGCAAGGCGTGCCTGCGCGGCATGACCAAAGCCCGCTACGGCAGGATCATCAACATCGCCTCGCTGGTGGGTGCCACCGGCAACGCCGGGCAAAGCAACTACGCCGCCGCCAAGGCCGGCCTGATCGGATTCTCCAAGTCCCTGGCCCGGGAAGTGGCCTCGCGCAACATCACCGTCAATGTCGTCGCGCCGGGTTTCATCGCCACCGACATGACCGCCGCCCTCAGCGATGAACAGCACGCCGCCCTGCGCGCGCAAATCCCCCTGGCAAGGCTCGGCACCCCCGAAGACGTCGCCGCCGCGGTGGTTTTTCTGGCCTCCGATATGGGCGATTACATCACCGGTGCCACCATCCACGTGAACGGCGGGATGTTTATGCCTTGATTATGCCTTGAACACCGGCCCCGGCGGGATGGCGCAAAGCAACGCAGAATCAACCAATTACCCCATAAATTTACCCGATTTTCGACAATCCGCCGCCATGCCCGGCCCTACCCGGAGGCCGCAATTAGGGTAGAATAGGCCCCGGGCAGTGGACTTAAGCGAGCCGATTGTTTACCATCCACGAGTCTGAAAATTCCGCCGGGCGACGCCAAGTCCCCGGCGGCCAATCTCATCATCCGGAGGCCAGAACTCGAATGAGCACAATAGAAGAACGCGTAAGAAAAGTCGTGGTGGAACAACTCGGCGTAACCGATGACCAGGTCACCCCCGAAGCTTCTTTCGTTGACGACCTCGGCGCCGACTCGCTGGACACGGTGGAGCTGGTGATGGCCCTGGAAGAGGAGTTCGACACCGAAATCCCCGACGACAAGGCCGAAACCATCGCCAAAGTGAAGGACGCGATCAGCTACATTGAGGCCAACACCTCCGACTGACGCGCCCCCCGGCGGTCACCGTGCCGGGCACCGTGCCGGGAGCCCGCGTAAAAAAACCGCGACCTGTCAAAGGTGGCGGTTTTTCATTTTCAACAAGGTCGGCGGCTGGCATGGGCTGGCATGGTTTATTGCCCAATCCAGTAGTGATATGCTACTGTTTGTCTTATACACATAACGCACCACCCGGAGGACCATCACCATGAAACCCACACCAAAACCCACCCAAAAACACACCACCCTGACCACCTGCCTGCTCGCAGCCGCCTCGCTGTTTTTGTTTTCAAATGCGGCCCACGCCGCCGAGTGCAAAGAAATCACCCTCGGCTCGGCCATATCCCTGACCGGCAAGTACGCCACCAACGGCATCCACGCGCAGAACGGCTATGAATACGCCATCAGCAAAATCGGCGAGGCCGGCGGGGTCAAGGTCGGCGGGGATTGCTACAACTTCAAGGTCGTGTACTACGACGACGAATCCAAGGGCGACCGAGGCGCGACGCTCGCCGAGCGGCTCATCAGCCAGGACAAGATTCAATACATGCTCGGCCCGTATTCATCGGGGCTGACCAAGGCCATCGCGCCGGTTACCGAGAAGTACCGGATTCCCATGGTTGAGGCCGAGGGCGCGTCGCGGTCGTTGTTCAACAAGGGCTACAAGTACCTGTTCGCGGTGCTCTCAACTTCGGAGCAGTACCTGGCGTCGGCCATCACGCTGGCGGCGGAGAAGGCCACCGAGGCGGGCAAGAAACCGTCTTCGGTCAAGGTCGCGGTGGCGGTGGAGAACGATCCGTTTTCCCTGGACATTCGCGCCGGGGTGCTGGAGGACGCGAAAAAATACGGTATGCAGGTGGTGGTGGACGAGCAACTGCCCCGCGACTTGTCGGACATGAGCGCGATCCTTACCAAGGTCAAGGTGCGCAAGCCCGACGTGTTGATCGTCAGCGGTCATTCCAAGGGCGCGGCCACCGCGGTGCGCCAGATCGGCGAGCAGAGAATTGACGTGCCGATGATCGCGCTGACCCACTGCGAAGCCGCCGACGTGACCGGAAAATTCGGCGCCACCGCCAACGACATTCTGTGTTCAACCCAGTGGGCGGAAACCCTGTCCTACGAGGACGCGATTTTCGGCACCGCCGCGGAATACGACCGCGGGTTCAAGGCCGCGTATCCCGACTACGCGAAGCGCACGGTTCCCTACCAGACCGCCCAGGCATCGGCGGCGGTGTACGTCCTGAAAGACGCCTTCGAGCGCGCCGGCTCCCTCGACAAGGAAGCCTTGCGGGACGCCCTCACGGCCACCGACCTGGCGACTTTTTACGGCCAAATCCGCTTCTCGGAAGCGGGCAACAACATCGCCAAGCCGATGGTGCTGCGGCAGATTCAGGACGGCAAGTACAACGTGGTCGCGCCTTCGGAGTTTGCCTCGCATGCATTGAACTGGCCGCGCAAGCCGCAGTAACGCGGCCAAGCCGCGAGCGACAAAACCCGCCGGCGGAACTTCATGCGAGTTTGGTCGGCGGCGTTTGCGATTGTGATGGAACCGGCATGAAAATGGATCTGCCGAAAGTCCGGGACGCGGATTTTTTCAATGCGTTCAGCCGCGATCATCTGCCCGGTTATCTCGGCGTCCGCGTGACCGAGGTCACCGGGCAAACCGTTACTTCAGAACTGGCAATCCAACCGCACCACCTCGCCCCTAACGGCTACCTGCACGCCGGCGTCGTGGTCGCGCTCGCCGATACCACGGCGGCCTATGCGTGCGTCGTGCAGCTGCCGGATGGCGCCGGTTTCACCACCGTTGAACTCAAATCCAACCACGTCGACACCGCGCACGACGGAATGATTACCTGCACCGCCAGCCCGCTGCACCTTGGCCGCACTACGCAAGTGTGGGACGCGCAGGTCAGCGCCGGTGAAAGCGCCGCGCCGGGTAAACTCATCGCGGCGTTTCGCTGCACGCAACTCATCCTGCACCTCAACCCGAAAATTCGATGAACCAAAAACTTGGCGCATTGCTTGTTTTCCTCGCCGCACTTGCATGGTCTACGATCGGGCTTTTTACCCGGGTAGTGACCACCGACATTCCGACCACGCTATTTTGGCGTTCGCTCACTGGTGGGCTGTGCATTTTGGCGGTGTATTTGACTTTGCAATATTGGCGCACTGGCCGTGCATCCATCAGCGAAGTATTGCGTTTTTCGCTTGGCGAAGCGGTCATCGGTGCGTTGATTGCCTGCGGGACGGCTTGTCTTATTGCGGCTTTTTTCTATACCAGCATCGCCAATGTGGCGTTTGTTTACGGAACGATGCCACTGATGACTGTTCTGCTGGCGTGGCTTGTATTGAAATGCAAAGCCGACTGGATTGCCCTGTGTGCTTGCGTTTTCTGCATTGTTGGCGTTGCAATCATCATAGACGGGGCCGGGCAATTGGATGATTTTCTGGGTCTCGCCATCGCTTTGGCGATGACATTTTTTATGGCTGCGTTCACCATCGGCGCCAAATATTTCCCGGCCGCAAATGTAATCAAAGCCACCTATCTTTCGGGTTTTCTCTGCGCGCTGGCGGTGCTGCCGTTCAGTTCTTTTGCCGCAACGACGCCGAGTGATTATTTTTGGCTGGCATTGCTTGGGTTGGTAAGTTCGGGATTGGGATTCGGGGTTTACCTGCTTGGCGTGCAACGCACAACCGCAACCGTTGCCGCCTTGGTTGGGGTGACCGAAATTCCCCTTGCGCCGATTTGGGCGTATCTGTTATTCGCCGAAAACCCCGGGCAAAACACCATCATCGGCGGCGCGGTTATTTTGCTCGCGACCACATCCTATTTGGCCGTCCAATATATTAATCAACGGCGGTTGGGGTTGGTATAACTCCCGCCCCCGCCGTTTTATTTTAATACCCCATGGAACAAATCCTCGACAACCTCTCCCTCCTCCTGGAGTTCCCGGTCATCAACGTCAAGATCATCGTGGATGGCCTCATGATCGGCTCGTTGTTCGCCCTCGCCGCTTACGGCCTTGCGCTGGTGTGGGGGGTGATGAACGTCAAGAACCTCGCCCAGGGCGACTTCGTGATCGCCGGCGGCTATATCGCCTGGGCGCTCACCGGCGCCGGGCTGCCGCCGCTTATGGGGGTGCCGGCGGCCTTTGGGGTGATGTGGGTCATCGGCTGGGTAATCTACAAACTGGTGATCTCGCGGGTCATCGAGCGCGACTTGTTCACCTCGTTGCTCGCGACCTTCGGCCTCGCCATCATGATCGCACAAATCCTCAACCTGCTGTTCGGCTCCGACACCCAGAGCATCAAACTCGAATACGAAACGTTGTATTTTCTCGACGGCTTCGTTGACGTGCCCATCGCCAAGTTGATCGGCGTGCTGCTGGCCGCGGCGCTGGCCGCCGGCGTGATCGTGTTTATGAAATCCAGCCGCATGGGCCAGGCCATCCGCGCCACCGCCCAGGACGCCCGCGCGGCGCGGGTGCTCGGCATCAACACCGAAAAAGTGTACGCCTTCACCTTCTCGCTGAACGCCGCCATCTGCGGCGCGGCGGGTGCCATCGTGGTGATGGTGTGGCTAATCCAGCCGTTCTACGGCATCTCCTACTCCATCCGCGCCTTCGTCGTGGTTACCGCCGCCGGCCTCGGCAACCTGCCCGGCGTCATCGCCGCCGGCCTCGGCATCGGCGCGCTGGAACAATACGGCGCGCATATTTTCGGCATCGGTTATCAGCAGGCGGTGGCGGTGTTATTGCTGCTGCTGGTGTTGCTCGTGCGGCTGATTCAGCAGCGGCGGGTGCGGCAGAGTTTGCAGTGATTTTTTTTACAATGATAACCCGCCAAACCACCGCCCACCTCGTCCTCCTGGCGCTCATCATCGCCGCGCCGTTTTTGTTTCCGGGTTTCGGAACGCAACTGGCGACCCTGTGGTTGATGATCATAGTCGCGCTGACCTGGGACATGACCGGCGGGCAGATGGGCTACAACTCCCTCGGCAACATTTTTTTCTACGGCACCGGAATGTACGTAGCCGCGGTCATCACCATCGGCCTCGCCCACGACGTCGGCGACTACACGAGTTCATCCGGCGGCGGCGTGTATGAGTTCACCGAGGCGCAGTATTTCACCGGCATGCTGCTGGGGGTCATCGGCGCGGGGATTTTTTGCGCCGCGTGCGCGTTGCTCATCGGTTACGTCACCTTCGGCCTGCGCGGGCCGTACTTTGCCATCGGCACCCTCGGCGTCGCCATCGCCGCCGGGGAACTGGTGTCCAACTGGGAGTGGGTCGGCGGCGGCCAGGGCATCGCGCTGCCGGTGTATCCCGGCGACCTCGACACCGGCAAGGTGGTTTTCTACTTTCTGTTCGCGGCCACCGGCGTGGCGTTGTTCCTGTTCCTCAAATGGCTGTACGGCACGCGCTTCGGCGCCGCCATCAACGCGGTGCGCGACGACGAGGAAAAAGCCGAGGCCATGGGCCTGCACACGCTGCGCTACAAACTCGTTACCTGGTCCATGGCGGCGTTTTTCGTCGGCGTGGCCGGGGGGATTTCGGCGTTCCAGTTGATCCACTTTGAGCCGCTGGAAACCGCCTACCAGACCATCAACCTCGGCATTTTCATGGTGGTGTGCGTGCTGCTCGGCGGCAAGGGAACGCTGTGGGGGCCGGTGGTCGGCGCGGTGTTGTTTCACTTTTTCAAGGAGGTCACCTGGAACTACCTGCTCGGCTGGCAGTGGGTGGCGCTGGGGGCGTTGATCGTGGTCACCGTGGTGTATTTCCAGGACGGGGTCATGGGCTGGTTGATGCACCGCAAGCCGGAGTGGTTCGGGATTCGCGTGGATAGCCGGGAGGGTGCGGCGGATTCGCCGAATTCGCCGAAATGACCGCCTGATGAACTCAATCCTCGAAATCAACGGCGTCAGCAAATTCTACGGCGGGGTGGTGGCCAACAAGGACATCAGCCTGTCGGTGGCGAGCGGCGGCATCACCGGCCTCATCGGGCCGAACGGCTCCGGCAAGACCACGCTGTTCAACTCCATCGTCGGCTACCATCCCATAGACGCCGGTTCCATCCGCTTTGAGGGCCGGGAAATCTCCCGCCTGCCGGTGCAGCGCATCGCGCGCCTGGGCCTGCTGCGAACCTTTCAGCAAACGCGCATCTACGGCGCAATGAACGGCGTTGACAACATGCTCATCTCGCTGCCCCACCGCAAAATGCGCATGGCCGATTCGTTCAGCCGCAACAGCCGCGAAGAATACGACCGTGCCGACCACCTGTTGGAATTCGTCGGCCTCTATGAAAAGCGCTTTCTGCGCTCCGGCTCGCTGTCCTTTGGCCAGCAAAAACTTCTGGAATTCGCCATGGCGCTGATGAACGAGCCCACCGGCCTGTTGCTCGACGAGCCCACCGCCGGCATCAACCCGACCCTCATCAACGGCCTCATCGAACGCCTCAAGCGGGCCAACAGCGAGTTCGGCATCACGTTGTTCATCATCGAACACAATATGCGCGTGATCATGAACATGGCCGACACCATTTACTGCCTTGCCCACGGTGAAATGCTCGCCGGCGGTACCCCCGATGAAATTCAAAACGATCAGCGGGTGATTGACGCGTATCTTGGGGCGCACTGATGCGCTGAGCGAAACGTAAAATGAGCGAACAAAAAAACACCCGTGGCTACGCCGGCGGCGGCGTTGACACCGTAATTTCGGTGGAGCAGGTGGCCCGCCGGGCGGCGGCCATCGCCGAAGACATAGACGTCGCGCAACTCGACGCGCTGGCCCGCGGCAAACCCCACGTGTCCCTCGAAAACCTGCGCGCCGGCTACGGGCGAATGGAAATTCTCCACGGCATCAACCTGCGCGTGGGGCGCGCCCAGTCGTTGTGCCTGATCGGCCCCAACGGCGCCGGAAAATCCACCGTGCTGCACGCCATATTCGGCTTCAACAATATATTCTCCGGGGAAATTTTCATCGGCGAAGGCGGCGAGCGCGTGGACGTAACCGCGCTGACCCCCAGCCAAAAACTCGCCGGCGCCGGCATCGCCTACATCCTTCAGGACAAATCCATTTTTCCGGGAATGACCGTGGAAGAAAACCTGTGGATGGGCGGGTTCCTCAAAGCGCGCCCGCTTGAAGCCAAACAAGCCGCCGAAAAAGTCTTCGACAAATACCAGCGCCTCGCCGCGCGCCGCAAACACCCCGCCAAAGTCCTGTCCGGCGGCGAACGCCGCCTGCTGGAAATTTCAAGAGCGCTGGTGATGGACCCCGAAGTGCTGCTGGTGGACGAACCGTCCATCGGCCTTGAGCCGCGGTTTATAGATATGGTGTTCGAGATTCTCGATGACCTCCAGCACAACGAAGGCAAGACCATCATCATGGTGGAGCAAAACGCCAAGAAGGGTTTGGAGTTCGCCGACATCGGCTACGTAATGGTGTCCGGCCAAATCGCCATCGCCGGCAGCGGGGATGAGTTGCTGGCAAATCCGAAAGTGGGGGAGTTGTTTTTGGGGGGGTAGCCGGACTAATTTTCACTTCTCCGCAGCAATATAAACAATCCAACTTGGATCATCCACTCCCTCCTCGGTGGGAAAGTACTCATCATTCCCTTCCCCGGTTTTCTCATCGGTGCCTTCCCAGTAAACCGTGGAGCGGGCGAACCCCGCTTCGGCGAGCAGGTCGCGGATTTCGGGGAGAGTCCACATCCGCCATTCGTAGGAGAAGGCGCGTTTCATCTTTGAGCCGTCTCGGAACTTGAAATGGATGTGGCACACAGCTTCAAAGGTGATGGGGTTGAATTTGGCTTGATCCCAGAAGTAGGTGAAGTCGTCGAACTTGGTTTTTTCCTTGATGGTGCGCCAGGATTCGTGGCCGCCGAAGCCGTCCATCATCAGGATGCCGTGCTCGGCGAGGCCGGCGTGGGCGGCGGCGAAGTAGGCGCGCAGATGGTCTTTGGTCTTGAAGGCCAGGTAACTGAAATTCATCGCCAGAATGATGTCCGCGGCGGTCTGGTTGGTTTTGAGCACGTCCTGTTGCAACAACTCCACCCGGGTTTGCTGGTGCTCGTTCAGTTTGGCGACGTTTTCCCGGCGGCCCCAGTCGAGCACTTCGGCGTCGAGGTCGAAGCCGGTGGCGGTGTTGGTTTTGCGCCGCCGCACCCATTCGCAACTGGTGTTGCCGGTGCCGCAAAAATCCTCGCGCAGTCTGGCGGCTTTGTGGCCGCGGATTTCCCGGTAGGTTTTGTCCACCATGTCAATTTCGGATTCCACGCACTGCACCGCCAACTGGTACAGGTGGTGGCGGTCGGCGGTGTCGGCGATGGTCTTTCCGTTGCGGCGTTTGCCGGCCGGATGTTTGGCTTGGTGTCTGCGTCTGCGGCCCATGTTTTTTTCTTCGGGTGGGGTTAAAATGACGGCGTATTGTATACTGCCTTGCACTGATTATGGCGAACAATTATGGCGAACAAAGAACTCAAACAACCCAAACAACTGCTCCTGCTGCGACACGCGAAATCCGACTGGGACAGCGGCGCATCCAACGATTTTGGGCGGCCGTTGAGCGCGCGCGGCAAGCGCGACGCACCACAGATGGGACGATGGCTGGCGGAAAACGGCTACCCGCCGGACCGCATCATCGCTTCGCCGTCGGCGCGAACCACCGAGACCGTTGAACTGGTGTGCGCGGGGCTGGCCCTGGAAGAAGGGCGGGGCGGCATGCTTGACAACGTCAACGTAGTGTACGACCGGCGATTGTACCACGGCGCTCCCGACCACATCCGCGCGCTCGCCGCCGAAAACCTTCAGGACTTCGACCGCGTGCTGCTGGTCGCCCACAATCCGGGCATGGAGCTGGCGCTGCTGGCGTATTGCCCGGCCGCCGAGCCTTTTGCCGACGGCAAACTGATGCCCACCTGCGCGCTGGCGGTGCTGGAATTCGACGGCCCCGCCGATGCCGGTACCGCGAACCTGCGGGCGCTGATGCGGCCCTCGGAAATTCAGGGGAAATGACCGGAAAAATGACCCCGGGAAAAATAACCCCGGCGCCGCCGTCAATTTCCCGATACTGCCGCGAAAAATGCCGTAAAATCCCAACCCGGCCCGGCCTTTGTATGGGATAATTTCGGGTGTTTCACGGAGCAACACTGATTCAACAACCGATTCAACAACTGACCATGGGAAACAATAAAATGGACGACAACAAACGCAAAGCGCTCGACGCGGCGCTCGGACAGATCGACCGGCAATTCGGCAAGGGCTCGGTCATGCGCCTCGGCGACGCCGAGGTTTTACAAGACATTTCGTGCTATTCCACCGGCTCTTTGGGGCTGGACATCGCCCTCGGTATCGGCGGTTTGCCGCGCGGGCGGGTCATCGAAATATACGGGCCGGAATCCTCCGGCAAAACCACCCTGACTTTGTCGGTGATCGCCGAAGCGCAAAAGCAGGGCGGCACGGCGGCCTTCATTGACGCCGAACATGCCCTCGACCCCGGCTACGCCGCCCGGCTCGGGGTCAACACCGAAGAGTTGCTGGTGTCCCAGCCGGACACCGGCGAGCAGGCCCTGGAAATCACCGATATGCTGGTGCGCTCGGCGGCGGTGGACGTGGTGGTGATAGATTCGGTGGCCGCGCTCACCCCCAAGGCGGAGATCGAGGGCGACATGGGCGATTCCCACATGGGGCTGCACGCGCGCCTGATGTCCCAGGCGCTTCGCAAACTCACCGCCAACATCAAGCGCTCCAATACCATGGTGATTTTCATCAACCAGATTCGCATGAAAATCGGCGTGATGTTCGGCAACCCGGAGACCACCACCGGCGGCAACGCGCTCAAGTTTTACTCCTCGGTGCGCCTGGACATCCGGCGCATCGGCGCCATCAAGAAGGGCGATGAAATCCTCGGCAACCAGACCCGCGTCAAGGTGGTCAAAAACAAGGTCGCGCCGCCGTTCCGCAAAGCCGAGTTTGACATCCTCTACAACGCCGGCATCTCCAAGGAAGGGGAACTCATTGACCTCGGCATCGAACTCGGCGTGGTCGAAAAATCCGGCGCGTGGTACAGCTACGGTGCCGACCGCATCGGCCAGGGCCGCGACAACGCCCGGGAGTTCCTCAGGGAAAACCGCGACATCGCCGCCGCCATCGAAGCCCAGGTGCGCGAGCACAAGAGCCTCGGCGGGGACGCCGACCCAGCGCCGGCGGCGGATGGGGAAGCCGGAGAAGCGGTTGCGGAACCGGTAGCGGAGCAGAAAGCCGCGGTGAAAGGGGCCTGACCATCAGCGGTTTGCCGTCCCGCGGCCCGGCGCCGCACGCGGAACCGGGCGCGGAACCGAACGCGGCGCCGCACGCAGAACCGAGCGCGGAACCAGACACCGAGTACCGGCGGCTGCGGGACAAGGCGTACCGGCTGCTGGCGCGCCGCGAGCATAGCGCCTGGGAGTTGCGGCGCAAACTGCAACATAAAATGCCCCATAAACCACAACAAAAACGACCACAAGCCCGGCCTCCGAACGCGGACCCGCAGCTAGTCGGGCGGTTGCTCGCCGAGTTGGCGGAGCAGGGCGCACAGTCCGATGCCCGGTTCACCGAACAGCATTGCCGCCGCCGCTACCAGGGTGGCCGCGGGCCGGTCAAACTCCGCTACGAATTGGCCCAACACTGCATTGAGGAAGCCCTGATCGAGCGCGTGATGTCCGGCTATGAAACCCGCTGGCGGGCGCTGGCCATCGAAGTGCGCCGCAAAAAATTCGGCGCATCCCCGGCCAGTTACCGGGACTGGGCGCGGCAGGCGCGGTTTTTGCAGCAACGCGGATTTACCACGGAGCAAATCGAGCCTTACGCCGGGTCATATTGACGCTGGATTCTCGCTCCCGTTCAAGCCGGGGGCAGGCGGAGGGATAGGTCGCGGCCTGTCCCTACGCCACCGCCCGGACGGCGGACACCGCCGTTTTGCCGCTGGATTCCCGAGTCCGCAAGTGTCCGTAAGCCGCTTGCGCGGCAACGGACACTAACGCTCGGGAATGACCGCAGAGTTGTTGCTGCTCCCTCGGTGTCATTCCCGCGCATTCTGACGCGTCAAGTATAATCCCCCCATACAGCCATGAAAACCACCGAAATCCGAAAGCGCTTTCTCGACTATTTCGCCGACCGCGGGCATCGCGTCGTGCCCGGCTGCTCGCTGGTGCCGGGCAACGACCCGACGTTGTTGTTCACCAACTCCGGGATGGTGCAGTTCAAGGACGTGTTCCTCGGCAACCAGCCGCCCGGCAGTCCGCGGGCGGTAACCGCCCAGCGTTGCGTGCGCGCCGGGGGCAAGCATAACGACCTCGAAAACGTCGGCTACACCGCGCGCCATCACACATTTTTCGAGATGCTCGGCAATTTCAGTTTCGGCGACTACTTCAAGGCCGAGGCCATCGGCTACGCCTGGGAGTTGCTGACCCGTGAATTCGACCTGCCGGCGGAGCGCCTGTGGGTCACGGTTTTCGAGGAAGACGACCAGGCCGAGCGGATCTGGCTTGAGGAAGTCGGCGTTGACCCGGCGCGTTTCAGCCGCATCGGCGCCGACGACAACTTCTGGTCAATGGGGGACACCGGGCCGTGCGGGCCGTGTTCGGAAGTTTTTTACGACCACGGCCCGGAAGTGGCGGGCGGGCCGCCGGGCTCAGCGAATCAGCACGGCGACCGCTTCGTGGAAATCTGGAACCTGGTGTTCATGCAGTACAACCGTAGTGGCGGCGGCGGCGGCAAACTCGAACCCCTGCCAAAACCGTCGGTGGACACCGGCATGGGCCTTGAGCGCATCGCCGCGATCCTTCAGGGGGTGCACAGCAACTATGACATTGACCTGTTCCGCAACCTGATCAAAGCCGCCGCCGGGGTGCTGGGGGTGGAGGCGCGGGCACAGAAGCAAGACGATCAGGCGTTGCGCCAGTCGTTGCACGTGATCGCCGATCACATCCGCTCCACGGCGTTTCTGGTGGTGGATGGCGTAACGCCGTCCAACGAAGGGCGCGGCTACGTGCTGCGGCGCATCATCCGGCGGGCGGTGCGCCACGGCTACCGGCTGGGCTGCCGGGAGCCGTTCATGCACAAACTGGTGGCGCCGCTGGTGGCCGAGATGGGCGATGCCTATCCTGAACTCGCCGCCGCCGGCGAGCAGGTGGCGCGGGTGCTGGAGCGCGAAAACCAAAAGTTCAACGAGACCCTGGAGCAGGGCCTGAAAATCCTCGACCGCGAAATCGCCGGGCTGAGCGGCACGGTGATCGCCGGCGAGGCGGCCTTCCGGCTCTACGACACTTTCGGCTTTCCGTTGGACCTGACCGCGGACGTGGCCCGCGAACACGGCCTCACCGTTGACCACGACGCCTTCGAGCAAGCCATGGCCGGGCAGCGCGCCCGCGCCCGCGCCGCCGGGCAGTTTGTGCGCGGCGAAGCGTTGCGCGTGGACGGCGTGGATGCAACCCGGTTCGTCGGCCATCAAAGCCTTGCCAGCGAAGGGCGGGTGCTGGCGCTGCTTGCCGGGGAGCAGTCCGGGGAGCAATCCGTGGAACGGTTACGCGAAGGGCAGGGCGGGATCGTGGTGCTGGACCGCACGCCGTTCTACGCCGAAAGCGGTGGTCAGGTCGGGGATCGCGGCGAGATTCGTTTTGCGGGCGGGGTTTTTGCGGTGAAAGACACGCAATACCTCGCCAACAAGGTGATCGGCCATTTCGGCGCGATGACTTCCGGCGAAGCCGGCAAGGGCGAACAAGCCGAGGCCGAAGTCGCCGCCGGCCTGCGCCAGCCCTGCGCCAACAACCATTCCGCCACCCACCTCTTGCACGCCGCCCTGAAAGCGGTGCTCGGCCCTCACGTGCAACAAAAAGGCTCGCTGGTGGAACCCCGGCGGCTGCGGTTTGATTTCTCCCACCACGAAGCGGTAAGCCGGGAGCAACTGAGCGCCGTCGAGCAACTGGTGAACCGCAACATCCGCGCCAATATCCCGGTGGCCGATGAGGTGATGGATTTGGAGCAGGCCAAAGCCGACGGCGCCGAGGCGTTGTTCGGCGAGAAATACGACCAACAGGTTCGGGTGGTGCAAATGGGAGATGCGTCGTTCGAACTGTGCGGTGGCACCCACGTCGAGCGCACCGGTGCCATCGGCTTTTTCAAAATCACCGCCGAGAGCGGAATCGCCGCCGGCATCCGCCGCATCGAGGCGTTGAGCGGCGCCCGAGCCGAGGAATGGGTCGCAACGCAACTGGCCCTGCTGGACGGTGCCGCATCAGCCCTGAAATCGCCGCCGGAACAGGTCGGGGAGCGGTTGCAGTCGCTGCTTACCGGCCAGCGGGCGCAGCGCCGGCAGATTCAGTCGTTGCAAGGGAAACTGGCCGCCGCAGGAAGCGGGGGCGGCGGCGCATCGGAGTTGGTGAAGGAAATCAACGGCGTCAAGGTCGCGGTCATTCGCCAGGATCAGGCCGATGCCAAAACCATGCGCATGACCGTGGATCAGTGGAAGCGGCAACTCGGCAGCGGCGTGGCGCTGGTGTTCGGCATCGAAGGCACCCGTGACGGCAAGGTGACCCTGATCGCCGGCGTAACCGGCGACCTCGCGGCGCGTTATCATGCCGGTCACTTGATCCGGGCGCTGGCGCCGCTGGTGGAAGGCTCCGGGGGTGGCAAGCCGGAACTCGCCCAGGGCGGCGGCGGCAAGGTCGATGCGGTGGCCCAGGTGCCGGCGGCGGTGTATCGCTGGGTGGCGGAAGTCGCGCCTTAAAAATCGTTATAATTCAAATCAATATAATCGTTGTTTCATCTTTACCATAAACCACGACTGCGCCATGTCCCTCATCGTTGAAAAATACGGCGGCACCTCCGTAGCCGGCGTCGAGCGCATCCGTGCGGTGGCGCGCAACGTCGCCGAGTCGGTCAAGCAGGGCCATAAAATGGTGGTGGTGGTGTCGGCCATGGGCGGCGAGACCAACAAACTGCTGGCCCTCGCCCGGCAGACCAACGCCCAGCCGTCGGGCCGGGAGATGGACATGCTGGTTTCCACCGGCGAGCAGGTCAGCATCGCGCTGCTGGCCATGGCGTTGCACGCCATCGGCGTGGACGCGCGCTCCTACACCGGCGCCCAACTGCGCATCCTCACCGACCGCACCCACGGCAAGGCCCGCATCGTCGAGATCCAGTCCGAGCGCGTCAACCGCGATCTGGACAAAGGCACAGTGGTGGTGGTGGCGGGCTTTCAGGGCGTGGACGAGGACAACAACATCACCACCCTGGGGCGCGGCGGCTCCGACACCACGGCGGTGGCCATGGCCGCGGCGTTGAAGGCCGACGAATGCCGCATCTACACCGACGTCGACGGCGTCTATACCGCCGACCCGCGCATCGTCCCCGAAGCCCGGCGTCTCGACCGGGTTACGTTCGAGGAAATGCTCGAACTTTCCGGCGCCGGCGCCAGGGTGCTACAAATTCGCGCCGTGGAATTCGCCGGCAAGTACAATGTCCCCCTGCGGGTGCTGTCGTCGTTCGAGCCCGGCGTGGGGACGCTCATCACTTACGAGGACAAAACAATGGAACAACCGCTGATTTCGGGTATCACCTACAACCGTGACGAAGCCAAGGTTACCATCCGCGGCGTGCCCGACCGGCCCGGCATCGCCTACGGCATCCTCGGCCCGGTCTCCGACGCGCATATCAACATAGACATGATCGTCCAGAACGTCGGCTCCGACGGGCTGACCGACCTGACCTTCACCGTCCACAGCGACGACCTGGAGAAAAGCAAGCAGATCCTGGCGCCCATCGCCGGCGAACTCGGCGCCTGCGATGTGGTGGGGGACAGCGACCTGGCGAAAATATCGGTAGTCGGCGTTGGCATGCGCTCCCACGCCGGCATCGCCACCACCATGTTCAAGGCGCTGGCCGAAAAGGGCATCAATATCCAGATGATTTCCACCTCGGAAATCAAGATTTCGGTCACCATTGACATGGAATACACCGAACTCGCGGTGCGCACCCTGCACAAGGCCTTTCGCCTGGACGAGTTTATGGATGAATAGCGGTGAAGCGAGGCCAATATCCTTGGCCTCCCCGGCGTGCGCGAAACTCTCCTTTGTTTGAATACTAAAGAAACGGCCGAACGGTATTGTTGTGAAAACACCGTCTGACGTACTTTATTCTACGGGCGCGGTGTTGGCAACGCTGGCGGCGTTTTGCTGGGGCGTTGGCACGGTGATGTCGAAAGGGGTTCTGGATTCGTTCTCGCCGGTTTTTCTGTTGGTTTTGCAACTCGTTGCAAGCGTTGTGTTTCTTTGGAGTTGGATTTTTTTGCGGCGAATTCCGACGCCGGATGTTGCGCGAACGGTGTTCGTAAAAGTCGCGTCGCTCGGTTTGCTGGAGCCGTGGCTCGCTTTTTTTCTTGGGCTGGTCGGTTTGGCGGTGACGCGCGCGAGTAACGCGACTTTGATTCAGGCGACCGAAGCAATTATGATTATCGTTGTGTCGGCGGTTTTGTTCCGCGTCAAGCCCACGTTGCGATTTGTGGCGTTGTCGGCGGTGGCGGTCGGCGGGTTGCTGGTCACGCTCGGTGTGTTCGCCGATGGTGGCGATGCCGGCGGCAGTTTTTTTGGGGACGCGCTGGTCTTTGCGGGAACGGCGGCGGCGGCGGTATATGTTGTGTTGTCCAGCCGGTTTGCGGCCGCCATTCATCCACTCTACATCGTTGCCTGGCAGCAAACAGTCGCGTTGATTCTTGCCGTGTTGCTACTGCCGTTTGAACAGATGATGTATCCGCAAACCCAAGACATCGCAAGCATTCCTTTGGATATTTGGCTGTTGGCGGCGGCATCGGGGTTGGTTCAATATGCTTTTGCGTTTTCACTTTACATCACCGCGCTTCGAACCATAAGCGCGAATCATGCCGGTAGTTTTTTAAATTTGATTCCGATATTTGGTCTCACCGGTGCATTTTTATTTCTTCACGAAACTTTGTCTTTGTTACAACTGGCCGGTGCGGCGGTTACCGTGATTGCCGTTACCATCATCAATTTCAGTTCGGCTAAAGATATTTCCGAATGACAGGATAGCCGGCGGCGTCAGTCACGGCGCCAGCCGCTGACATCAGTCACAACTCTTCAATAACTTTCGCCAGCGACTTCGGCGAATCGTTGTGAATCAGTTTGTTTTTCTCCACGATCAAAACTTGTTCAAAGCGCGGCAGCAGCGCCGCGTCGTTCAGCGCCCAGGTCAGGTTGCGGCCGTGGCGCAGTTTGATGACGCGGTCGAGGATGCGCGAAAAACTTTTGCCGTCGAGTCCCGACAGGGTGTTGTTGATGATCAGAATATCCGGGTTCTTGAGCAGGGTTCGTGCCAGCACCAGTTTCTGCCGGAAGATGGATGAAAGTTTGGAGCCGCCGGCGCCGGCCGGGCAGTTGAGGCCGGCCATGACGATGGCCTGGTTGAGGTTGGTGGATTTGAGGGTGTTGCGGATGGTTTCGGTGACCCGCGGTTGCAGGTGCCCCTTGGCGTAGGCGATCTTGCCGAACAGCAGGTTTTCCTGCACCGACATGCCGTGGTTGTAGCGCGCGCGGTCGAAAAAGCGGATCTGCTCGTTGTCGCCGCCGAGTTCGTCCATCAGCGCCTTGCGCGCCGCGATCACTTTTTCCTGCAGCGGCGGCGTCACCAGTTCAAGGCGGTGGCGCGCCGGGCACAGTTTGAAACTCACCGCCAGCAGTTTGGCGCGCTGTTGTTCGCTCAGGGCTGCGCCGCCGCCGCTTCCCGTGACCGCCACCAGTTGCTGGTATTCCGGCAGGTCGGCGGCCTTGATGAAACTGAACTGGTCGAAGAGTTCGCTGTCGTCGGGCACGTCGGAAAATAATTCCACCATCAGGCCGGCCAGTTCCAGGCCGATGTCGCCGAGTTCCTGCTGCAGGCCGCTGCTTTGCAAAATCTTTCCGACCAGCGGGCTGGTGGCGAGAAAATCCGCCGCCGGCCGGCCGCCCAGCGGGGTGCCGAACAGCAGGTTTTCCTCCACGGTCAGGTTGTGGATGTACTTGGCCGGGTCCAGCGGCTCGATGATGGCGCCGGATTCGATCTGGTTAATCTGCTCGATCAACTCGCCGCGCAGGGTTACGATTTGCTCCGCCAGTTGTTCGGGTATGTCAATGTTCTCGGATGTGCGCAGCGCCAGGGTCAGGAGTTCGTCGTCCAGTTCCACGCATTCGATGACCGCGTGCACGGTCTCCAGAAACTCCGCTTCATCGGCGGCGCCGGCCAGCGCGATGTCCACCCAGCGGGCGTTGATGTCCTGGGTGGAGTTGCCGGAGGCGATGGCTTCCTTGATGGCCTGGCGGCGCGCGCTTGCTGAGTTCGTTGAGTCCGCCGCGTCCGCCGAATCTGCCGAATCCGCCGCGTCTTCTTCCAAAGGCTGATGCTTGAGGCCGTAGTACAGGTTGTCGCGGATCGAGGCGTTGAACAGCCGCGAGGTGGCGGCGCAGTAGCCGATGCGCCGCCCGGTAACGGATTCGGGCAGGCCCTGGAGGTCGAGGCCGGAATCGCCGACCTGGATGGAGCCGGAAGTGGGGGGTAGCAATCGCGCCAGCAGTTGCGTGAGTTCGTCGCCGGAGGTGCCGTCTTTGCTCAGGATAACGCTGTGCCGGTCGCCGGCGATCTCGAAATCAAACTCGTCCACCTGGGTGGCGGCGTCCTCCACGTAGCTCAGGCGGCTGGCGCGAATCTTGCCCTCCAGGGACGGCGCCGGTTCCTTGCCGGCTTCCAGCAGGGCGTCGTCGAGCATGCCGTCGGGAGCGAACTGCTCGATGATTTGCGCGTACTTGACCTTGACGTCCTCGGTAATCTGGTAGAACTTCAGCAACTCTTTCCACGGCGGCGAGATGTCCTTGTAGGCCGCCAGCACCGCCACCAGCGCGCCCAGCGACAACTGGTTTTTGAGCACCAGGTAGCCGCCGATGGAGTAGAAAAAGAACGGCGTCAACTGGGCCAGAAAGTTATTCAGGAACTTGATGAAAAACTTGCGGCGGTAGATTTCGTTGCGAATCAAAAACACCGTGCCCAGCCGCCGGCTGATGTCGGCGCGCTCAAAATGGCCGGTGTCGTTGGCGTGGATGTCGGCGATGCCGGCCACCGACTCGCCGATGCGGTCGGCCAGTTTGCGCACGTTCTGGACGCGCTCCTTGCTCAGCTGGTTGACCTTGTGCTGGAGCCGGGGGATCAGGTAGATCTGCGGCGGATAGAGGGCGATGGCGGCGAGTCCGAGCCAGAAATCCTGCACGAAGATGAACGACAGGTAGGTAATCAGCAGCCCGCCCTGCATGGCCGGCAGGGCGATGGAGTCGCCGATGAAGCCGCCCAACGGTTCGGTCTCGGCGGTCACCATGGGGATGATTTCGCCGGCGCTCAGGTTCTTGAAGTGGGGCAGGGGGAAGCGCAGGATGCGGGCGTATAAAGTGTAGCGGAAGCGCCGCAGCATGCGCTCGCCGAGTACGCCCCGGTAGACGTTGATGACGTACTTCATACCGCCGTTGATGATTACCATGGCGAGGAAAACCAGGCTCAGCAGCAGCAGGTACTCGATCTGGGTCATGTCATAACCGAAGACCCCGAAAGGCCCGGCGCCGCCGCCGATGGCCTTGTTGATGATGAGTTTCGGTATCTCCAGGGAGTAGTAGACCAGCGGCATGGAAGCCACGGTCACCACGATGAGCCACACCTGGTCCTTTTTGGTGTGCCGCAGAATGTATTTGTAGATGGATTTTTCCATGGGTTACGGATCCGGGCGCGGAAAAATCATCGCCGCAAAGGCAAAGGCACGCGCTCGCCGGCTGCGCTACGCGCCTTCCAGCCGCTCAATGCGGGTTTGCAGGTCGGCGGCGTGGCGGCTGGTGTCGGCCAGTTTGGTGCTGAGCATCTGCATCACGTGCAGCGCCACCTGGGGATTGCCCGTGATCAGTTCAATGAAGCGGTCGTTGGCAATCCTGAGCGCCGTGACCGCGCCCCGCGCCTTGACGCTGGCGGTGCGCCCGGCGCCGCTCAGCACCGCCATTTCGCCGATCAGGTTATTCGCCGCCGAGGTCGCCAGCAGCACCGCCTGGCCGTCCTGGTCGCTGCCGATAATTTCCACCACGCCGTCGAGGATCACGTAAACGCAATCCGAAGTCTCGCCGTGGTGGAACAGGTAATCCTGATCGGCGTAGTCGAATACTTCGCAGGTGAAAACCAGCAGTTTGAGTTGCTTGCTGTCGAGGCTCGACAGCAATGGCACCTGTTTGAGTTGCAACGCCTCTTTGAAAACCGCCAATGCCAATCCTCCGGGAAAGGGATGAGGCCGGAATAATACCCGATAGGGTATATGATTGGAAACCGCCGGCGGGGTTTTGGGATTGCGCCATGCCAGCGCCGTGCGGTGCGGCGCGCTTCACGCTATAATCCCCGGCTTGACCCATGACCCCCAACGCCATCCCTCCCGTGATCGAACCCCTTGAACTGGCCGCGCTGCTGCCCCACGAAGACCTGCTGATCGTTGACCTGAGCGGCTACAGGACTCACCTGCAAGGCCATATACCCGGCGCCGTTCACCTTGATTATGCCGACCTGATCCTCGGCCAGCCCCCGGCCCCCGGGCTGGTGCCGCCAACCGAGGGACTGCAACGGGCGTTGCGGGCCATCGGCCTGCGCCGGGAAAAACACGTGATCGCCTACGACGACCAGGGCAATGGCCGCGCCAGCCGCCTGCTGTGGACCCTGGAGGCGGTGGGCCATGCCAAGTATTCATTATTGAACGGCGGCCTGCCGGCGTGGCGCAGCGAAGGCCGCGCCATCGTCCGTGGACCCGGTCGGCCTGGTCAAACCGCGCCATCCGAAACCGACCCCGAAACCGACCCCGAATCCGCATCCGAAACCGCGGATTTTTCCATCCGCTGGAACCCCGAAGTGATCGCCGACAAGGCCTACGTCCTCCAGTCCCTGGGCAACGCGCAGATCAAGCTCCTGGATGCGCGCACGCCCGAGGAATACAACGGCCTGAAATCCCCCTCCCTGCGCCACGGCCACATCCCCGGCGCGGTCAACCTCAACTGGCTGGACACTATGGATCCCGGCAACCATTACCGCTTCAAACCCAAAGCGGATTTATACGCCATGCTGGCGCGGCTCGGCATCGAGCGGGAGCAGGGTCAGGGTCAGGGTCAGGAGATCATCACCTACTGCCAAACCCACCACCGCTCCGCCCACGCCTTCGTCATGCTGCGGCACCTCGGCTTTGAGAAAGTCCGCGGCTACCCCGGCTCCTGGTCGGAGTGGGGCAACGACCCCGGCCTGCCCGTCGAATGATCGTCATACTCGACCCGCAGCTGGGCGGCGACTCCCCGGAAACCGCCGGCATACTGGAATACCTGCGCGCCGTCCCCGGCATCACGCCGAAGATTCACCAGGTGACCGGCACCCAGCAAGTGCTCACCGAAATCTACCTGGTGGGCGACACTTCAACCCTGGACCGCGCCGAAGTCGAAGCCCTGTCCGGGGTCAACCGCGTGGTCAGGGTGTCCCGCTCCTACGCCGTGCTCGGCCGCCACGCCGGGGACTCGCGCTCCTACGGCTTCAACTACAACGGCGTCACCTTCAACCAGGACAACCTCAACCTGTTCGCCGGATTGTGCGCCGTGGACACCCCGGATCACGTCGAGCAGATGATGCGGGCGGTGGCCGAAGCCGGCTTTGAATGTACGCGCATGGGCGCCTACAAACCCCGCACCAACCCCTATTCCTTTCAGGGCCACGGCGCCGAATGTCTGCCGTGGGTTTTTGAGTTGGCGGGCAAATACGGCATCAAGGTCATCGCCATGGAAATCACCCACGACAACCACATCGCCGAGATCAACCGCGCCCTCGAACAGACCGGCCACCCCACCGGCGTACTGCTGCAAGTGGGCACCCGCAACACCCAGAACTTCGAACTCCTCAAAGCCTGCGGACGCCAGAACGACCACCCGGTGCTGCTCAAGCGCGGCTTCGGCATCACCCTGGAGGAATCCCTGAACGCCGCCGAATACCTCGCCAGCGAAGGCAACCGCAAGGTGATTTTCTGCCTGCGCGGAATGAAAACCAACATGGGCGACCCGCACCGCAACTTCGTGGATTTCAGCCACGTGCCGGTAATCAAGCGCATGACCCACATGCCGGTATGCATAGACCCGTCCCACTCCGTAGGCACCCGTGAACGCTCCCCGGACGGCCTCCTCGACCTGTTCCACGCCACCGCCCAGGGCGTAATCGCCGGCGCCAACATGATCCTCATAGACTTCCACCCCAACCCCCCCAGCGCCCTCGTGGACGGCCCCCAGGCCCTGACCATGAGCGAACTGGATCACTACATCGCAGACATCAACATCGCCCGGCAAGCCTACCTGGCACGCAAAAAACTCGCCACCCCGAAACCCCGCGTTGCCGTCATTCCAGAGCGTTAGTGTCCGTTGCCGCGCAAGCGGCTTACGGACACTTGCGTACTCGGGACAATTTTGCCGGGAGCAAAATTGCGCGTAGCCCGTAAGGCGAGTATCAGAGACGATACGAGCAATCCAGCGTCAAAACCGCAACACTCCGCCGTTTCCACTGCCCGTCCTTACGCCGCTGTGCCGTCCAACCGGCGGCGTAGCCGCTAACTTCGGCGCGCGCAGGACGCGCGCGGCGGCGCTGGAAACAGGATGTTTCCCCGCGCCGCAAGGGGGGTCTGCGGGGGGTCTCCCCCCGCAAATGCGCGTCACGCGCACCCAACCCCGCCATATTCCGCCCTTTTTGGGGGGTATCATTTCCCTGATTTCTGCTATAATCCGCCAAATTTTGCTACAATCCAGCGAATCACAACCCAATGCCACTCCCTTTCAGGAGGATTACCATGTTTCCCCGTTCACCGTCCATAATCAAAAACGCCCAAAAACCGCATAAAACCGCGCCTTTGAGCGTCTCATCGGCCATTCCTGCCCCCCCCCCCCCCCCCAGCACAAATCGGGGGCACGGTCATGAGTGCCGGGAACGCCAGTGCGCCAAGCCCGCAGGCCGTTGCGCCTAGCCCAAAAGACGCCTATCCGGGCCAATCCGCACCATCCGCCGGCTCACCCCACCGCCGCCGGCTACCCTCGCTACCCTTAGGGAACAAGGCCGCCGCCCTCGCCCTAACCCTCCTCGCCCTCACCTTCATCCCCGCCCACCACGCCTCGGCGCAGATCTTCGATCCAGACGCACCCGATAACAACCTCACCTACACCCTCGTTGAGGACGCCAGCCCCAATACCGTAACCGCTACGCTGACATTCGGGACTCCCGTGGTCTTAGGAGGAGGTATTTTCACGGACCAGGACTCTACGGGCATATACGGAACCTTTGAATTCGCTAATACATCCGTCAACGAAGCGGTATTTACCTACACACTGGACAACAGCCATGCCGCCGTGGATGCGTTGGGCGCCGGCGAATCGCTCACCGAAACCTTTACCGTGGCAGGGACCCAGATCAGCGGACTAGGCCTTGGCCCCCACACCGCCACCGTCACCATGAACATCCAGGGAGGCCCGCCGTCCGTCATCGGCGGCGGCAACACCGTCACCACCACCACCAGCGGCGCCACCGACGCCATGGACACCCTGGCCATAGACAACCTCCCCGCCACCCCGCCCCCCAACTGGCGCACCGCCGACCTCGGCATGTATGGCACCCTGACCCTCAACCCCGCCACCGGAGCATGGACCTACGCCCTGGATAACACCCGCCCGGCCACCCAAGCCCTCGGCCTCGCCGACACCCGTGTGGAAACCTTCACCGCCACCACCACCATCGCCGGCACCCCCCTCACCGCCACCATCACCATCAACCTCAACGCCGGCGTCTTCCCCGACGACCAGCCCACCGCCACCGCCATGATCAACGGCGAGCCAGGGGTGGAAGGCGCCGTGGACGAAGGCGAGATGGTTACCCTCACCGGCGCCGGCACCGACCCCGAAGACGACCCGATTACGAATACGGATTACCAATGGGCGCAGGTGCAGGTGCCCGATGACGCGATGCCGGTCATTTTCACCCCGGCCAATGGCCAAGCCCAAACGGTCACTTTCATGGCCCCCGAAGAGCGCGTAGAACTGACCTTCACCCTGACCGTAACCGCGAACGGCCTATCCAGCCCGGCGTTGGAGGTAACCATTCAGGTAGGCCGCAGTTCCGAACGCGCCCTGCAAAAAACCCTCGCCGCTTTCGGCGGCGCCTTCGCCGCCGGCACGGTAGGCGTATTTGAAGACTACTTGACCAACACCGGCGCAACCGCAAACACCAGCCACTTCACAATAGGCGGCCACAAGTTTGAGTTAGCGACCAACACCCCCGCCCAAACCCTGGATTCCCGAGTCGCAAGTGTCCGTAAGCCGCTAACGCGGCAACGGACACTAACGCTCGAGAATGACGGCAGCGTTGCTAACACGCTCTCGGTGTCATACCCACAAAAACACAAATCACCCTCGGTGTCATTCCCGAACGATAGAAAAACAGGGAGCGATAGCGACCATGTTTTTCATCGTATCGGGAATCCAGTTGAACATGACTCAGCGAACACCACCACAATGTCCGCCAAAGACCTCCTCATGAAAAGCGCGTTCCACTTCAACCTCAACGACGACGCCACCGCCACCTCCGGCTGGAGCCTCTGGGCACGCGCCACCACCACCAACTTCGACGGCAAACCCGAAGACGACTTTGACCTGGACGGAGACGTAACCTCAGCCTACCTCGGCATGGACTACCAAACCCCCACCGGCACCCGCCTCGGCCTCGCCATCTCCGAAACCAGCGGTGACGTGGACTACGACGACGCCACCGACGAAGCCCAAGGCGACCTCGACGCCGACCTCACCAGCATCCTGCCCTATATCCAGTGGCAACCAAATGACACCACCACCGCCTGGGCCATGCTCGGCTACGGCGAAGGCGACGCCGAACTCTCCACAGACGGCGAAGCGGAAACCACCGAAGTAGATATTGATATGCAGATGATCGCCCTCGGCATCTCCGGCGACCTGACCACGTACAAACGCAGCGAATGGTCGTGGAAAGCCAGCGCCTTTGCCATAGAACTGGAATCCGAAGCCGATGAGGCCACCGACCTGCCGGCAGTGGATGCAAATGCCCAACGCCTGCGCGCCGCCATACAAGGCCGCATACCGGGAGAGGCATCCGCCACCGGCACCCAATTCACCCCGAACTGGGAACTCGGTCTACGCTGGGATGACGGCGATGCCGAACAAGGCGGTGGTGCTGATTTAGGCTTGGGCTTCAACTACACCAACCCGGCGAATGGTTTGAGCGTACAGGGAAAAACCACTTTCCTGGTGGCCCATGAGGCGGAGGACTATGAAGAATGGGAAGCCAGTTTGCAGGCGCGGCTGGATTCCGGCGTGCAAGGCCGTGGAATTACCTTCACCCTGGAACCCGCTTGGACAGCAGACGGGCGTAGTCAAAAGATGGGAATGGACTTCTCCAACGCCCTCGGCAAATGGAGCAAACACGGCTTGCGATTGGAGTTGACCGGCGAACGCACCGAGAAAACCGATGACAACATCGGGCATAACATCCGGCTGACCGGCACGCTGCGTTTCTAAATCGCACTGGATTCCCGAGAGCGCCAAGTGTCCGTAAGCCGCAAACAACGCGGCAACGGACACTAACGCTCGGGAATGACGACAGCGTTGTTGCCACGTTCCTCGGTGTCGTTCATATGAAAACGCAAATCGCCCTCGGTGTCGTACCCGCGCATGCGTGTATCCAGCCCCCAAGCGGCGATGCTCAGCTACTTCCTTTGCCCTTCCTTACGCCTTTGCCGTCATTCCCGAACGATAGAAAAATAGGGAGCGTAGCGACCATATTTTTCATCGCTATTCGGGAATCCAGGGACTAAACCGCCGGTGGTTCGTGTGGCGCTGGATTCCCGAGTCGTAAGTGTCCGTAAGCCGCTACGCGGCAACGGACACTAACGCTCGAGAATGACGACAGGGTTGTTGCCACGTTCTCGGTGTCATATCCGCAAAGTGCAAATTGCCTTTGGTGTCATCCCCGCGAAAAAACAAATCACCCTCGGTGTCATTCCCGAACGATAGAAAAATAGGGAGCGTAGCGACCATATTTTTCATCGTATCGGATCCGCTTTTTCGGCCCGGCGCCAGCCGGCTGTCGCGCACAGGGATGTGCGCAGCGGCGCTGAAAACAGGATGTTTTCCCGCGCCGCACAGGGGGGCGTGGGGGGCTCTCCCCCCCACAATGCGCGTCACGCGCACCCGCACCCCGCGCACCGCTAACCCGGCAACGGATACGCCAAATCCGCCGGTTTGCAGTTATCGAGTGCGCCCATTGCGTCCAGCAGGCTGGTCAGGAAACCCTGGGCGGTAATCCGGCCCAAAGCACCGTTGACGCACGCGGTTTCGTTGTAGGCTTTGATGCGGTCCCGGCGTCCGGTGGGGTTGCATAGCAGCACCGGCACCGGGTCGCCGTTGTGTTCGCCGCGCACCGAGTCCGTGGAATGGTCGGCGCAGACCCCGACCACGACCGTGCCGAGATCGAGTTTGCCCAGTTCGCGGTCAAAGCGGGCGATGAACTCCGATTTGAGCGCCGGGTCTTTGTCGTGGGCGGCGGTGTCGGTGCCTTTGAGGTGCACGAACACCAGGTCGTGATCCGCCAGCAACCCGGCGGCGGCGCGCAGTTTCCCGCCGAGGTCGGTGTCCGGCAGGGAGGTAAAGCGCGGGCTGGTGTGGCGGTCAAAATCCAGCAGCGCGGCGAGTCCGAGGATGGTCATCTCGCCGGCCACCGCGGCGACCTTGAGGCCGAGTTCGGCCAGCAGGTTTTTCAACGGCTGATACCCGCCGGGGCTGCGCGCCAGCACGCCGTTGGCGGCGGGTTGCCCGCGGGCGATGCGGGCGGCGTTCAGCGGATGGGCTTGCAGGATCTCGTGGGCGCGCTGGGTAAAGCGGTTGAGCGCGTCCGCGGTGGCTTGGGCCTGAGCATCGGCGGCGGTTTCCAAACCGGGTTTGGGCGCGGCTTTGAGTATCCCGCGGGCGATGTCATTGCCCCCCGGATCGGTGTCGCTGACCTGGGCCGACAACCCTTCGCCGCGCAGCCGCAAGACCGCGCGGTGCTGGGTGGCGGGATGCAGGCCGGCGGTAACGCCGGGGGCGACTTCGAGGTCTTGCAGGGCCGCGCACAACGCCCCGGCGTCATCGCGGATGCGCCCGGCGCGGCGGTCGAGAATGCGCCAGCCGTGCGCCGGGTCGTTTGAATTTTTTTCCACCGAGGCGAGGTTGGCCCGCCACAAAACATCGCCGGGCCGCAACTCCAGGCCGATGCCCGCCGCTTCAATAGGCCCGCGGCGCAGGCGCACCGCTTCGGCGGGGTGCAGCCCGAACAAAATCCCGACGCCGGTGTGGGTGTCCACGGGCATGCCCGGCATCAGCGGGTCCATCATGCCGCATTGATGACGCGCCGCGAGTTGGTCGAGGACCGGCGTTGCCGCCGCTTCCAGGGGCGTTTGGCCGCCCAGCTGCGGACACGGGCGGTCGCCCAGCCCGTCGAGGATGAACACCAGGCCCGGGGTTTTCATGGCTTCATGGTTTCACGAATTCACGGATTACCGATACCCGGCCTTGACCGCCCGGATGCGGCTTTTCGGGTAGGTGGCGGCGATGGTCAGGGTGATGGTCTTGATGAGTTCGCTGACCGTTTGTTCGCGGTCAAGGTTGTTGAGGATCTGAATGTCGGCGCTGTCGGCCTCGGACAGCAGCGCCGATTGCAGCTGCCAGATTTCCTCGATTTTTTCCAGGTAGCGCGCCGCCCGGCGTTGCTGGGTCTGCGCCCGGCGCCCCTTGATGTGGCTGATCAGCGAGTCCTTGTCGAGCACGCACAGGATCACCGGCACGATCACGGCGTCGCTTTTGGCGAGGTGCTGGAGCAGCGAGGGGCGGATGTGGACGCCTTCAATAATCATCGAAACCCGCTCGTTGAGGGCGCGCTGCAGCACCGCCTGACACGCCACTTCCACGAGTTCGGTCTGGCGCTGAAAGCCGTACAACAGGGTTTCCTCATCCTTGCCTGCGTTGCCGGCGTAGATGTCGGCGCGCTCGACGACGGCGCCGGCGTTGAAGGACGAGGTGTGCAGCGGCGGCGACACGCGTTCGGGGATGAGGATGCGCATCACTTCCCGCAGCATGTCCGTGGACTGGGTGCGCACGATGCCGAGGCCGTTGGCGAGTTCGGTGGCGACCGTGCTCTTGCCGGTGCCGGGCACGCCGCCGATCAGCACCAGCAGCGGCCGGTCGCTGTCTATAAAATCGTTCCAGATGAGGTAGTAGTCGGCGTATTCCTGGCCCAGTTCCTTGCCGATGGTGCGGTAGGTGGTGGCGGTCAACTCGTCGGTGGTGATTTTGCGCTGCTTGTCGCGGATGAGTTTGCTGTGAATCAGGCGCGCGATGGCGTTGCACTTGTTGCGCGGCAGGGAGCAGCTCTCCAGCCGCTGGGCGTGGATGCCCCGCGAAAAGGGCGCGCTGTGGCCGTCGCTGTACACCACCTGAAGATTTTCCCGGTACAGGTCGGCCCGCCGGTAGCGGCGCAGCACCTTGCCGGGGTGGTACTCGGTCAGCACCTCGATGGTGCGCGCGCGCAGCTCGGCGCTGGTGATTTCCTCGGCGTCGTCCAACTCGTCTCGGATGTCGGTGGCGAGTTTATAGGCATCGGCAAAATCCAGCCCCGCGTCCTGCAACGAGCGCGTCAACATCCCCCGCAAAAAAGGAACCCGCGCGCCCCCCTGCTCGTCAATTACCAGTAGTTTGGCCATACCGGGATGATAGCAAATATCGCCGGGTTCCGAAGAAGGAATCCGCCGCCGCCATCAGCAACGTTATCAGCAGCCCGATCCGCAACCCGGTCCGCAACCTCAACCGCCGCTATAAGCCCGCCGAACCTCCTCGGCGATGATTTCCATCCCCCGCCGGACCTGCGCCGGGTCGGCGGCGTAGGTTACGCGGATACATTCTTCGCGGTGCCGCCACGGCTGCGTGAGGCCGGGGAAAAAGTGCCGCCCGGCGATTACCAGTACGCCGCGTTGTTTGAGCCGCTGGTACAGGGTTTCGCTGCTGACCGGCATATCGGGAAACCACAGCCACAGAAAAATCGCGCCCTCGGAAGCGTGCACGCGCACCGGCAAGCCGGCCATCAAATCGCGCACCAGGGCGATGGCCTCGCCGGAGCGCGCGCGGTAGTAGGGGGCGATGGTGTCCGCGCACAACGACAACAACTCCCGGCTTTGCAGCAGGCGGGTGACCAGGGTCGGGCCGAAGCGTCCGGGGGCGAGGGTGAAGATGGCGTTGGCGCGGGTTAGTTGGGCGATGACCTCGGGGTTGGCAACGATGATGCCGGTGCGCGCGCCGGGCAGCCCCAGCTTGGACAGGCTCAGGCAGAGGATCACGTGCTCGTCCCAGGATGGCGTGGCGCGGTTGAAGACGATGGCGGGGAAGGGCGGGCCGTAGGCGCCGTCCACGATCAGCGGCACGCCGGCCTTTGCGGTCAGTCGCCGGAGTTTGGCGACTTCGCGGTCGGTGATCACGTTGCCGGTGGGGTTGGTGGGGCGGGAGATGCAAACCGCGCCGATTTCATCGTTGATGTTCAGGCGGTCGAAGTCCACGCGGTATTTGAAAAACAAGTCGTCGAGGTCTTCGATGACCGGCTGGTTGGCGGTGAAGAGCGGCTGTTCGCCGAGGCCGAGGTCGGCGTAGCCGATGTATTCGGGGGTCATCGGCAGCAGGATTTTTTTGAACGCGCCGCCGGCGCCGGCACCGGCACCTGCGCCGGCATCAGGGTAACGCCCCGCGAACAAGTTGAACAAAACGCCGAAGCCGGCCTGGCTACCGTTGGTGACCGCGATGTTGGCCGGGCCGAGGGGCCAGCCGAAGCGTTCGCGCAGCAGTTCGGCGAGCGCCTCAACGAAGGCGTGGTTGCCCTGGGGGGAGTCGTAGTTGCCCACCATGCGCTCGAATTTTTCGCCATCGGCGAGCATCGTTTCCATTTCCCTGCGGAACACCTTTTCGGCTTCGGGAATGGCCGCCGGATTGCCGCCGCCGAGCATCTGGATTTCACCACCGCCGTTGATCGCCCCGCCGAGGTCTTCCATCAGTTGCAGGATGCCGCTGTCGGTTTTGAACTGGCTGGAGAATCGGGCGTATTTCACGGTGTATGGGGTCACTCATTCACTGTCATTCACTGCCGGGTTTCATTCTACTCCGTCATTCCCGTACGGGTTCAGCAATTCGCTGATAAATTTTTTATTCTACGCTGTCATTTTCGAGCGGTAGTGTCCGGGGCGCGGGGGGTTGCGCGTGACGCGCATGCGGGGGGGAGACCCCCCGCGCCCCCCTGTGCGGCGCGGGAAAACATCCTGTTTTCAGCGCCGCTGCGCACATCCCTGTGCGCGACAGTCCGGCTATCGCCGGGCCGAAAAAGCGGATCCGATACGATGAAAAATATGGTCGCTACGCTCCCTATTTTTCTATCGTTCGGGTATGACACCGAGGGCGTAAGGCAGGGCAAAGGAAGCGCAAAAGAAGCGACCAAGCCTCATCGTTTCCCTTGCCCGTCTTTACACCTCTGCGGCCGTCCAACCGGCGGCGTAGCCGCTAACTTCGGCGTGCGCAGGGACGCGCACGGCGGCGCTGAAAACAGGAGTTTTCCCGCGCCGCAAGGGGGGCATGCGGGGGGTCTCCCCCCGCAAATGCGCGTCACGCGCAACCCGCCTCGCGCCCTCGCCCCCCACCTCACCCGTCATCGGCGACCGCCCGCAATACGCCGACGATTTTGCGGTCGCGCCGGGCCGCGAGCTCCCTGAAATCGCGCCCGGCGGCGATTTCGGCACAGCCGTCCACCATTTGGTCGCGTAGTTTGCGGGTTAGTTCCGGGGCTTCCAGCCGCGTCCACGGCAGTTTCAGGGCCGGGCCGAACTGGTCGAGGTTTGCGGCCATGCCGCCCGCCCCGCAGGCGACGTGAAACGCCATGCACTGCCCCAAAACCGCCATGCGCGGCGCCGGGCCGTTGATCAGCGCGGTGTCGATCTGCCTCGGGGTGGCCTCGTCGTTGGCCACCATGTGTAGCGCCTCGCGCCACAACGCTTCCTGCAGGCGGGTGGCGATGAAGCCCGGTATTTCGCGGTTCAGAATCAGCGGGGTTTTCCCCGCCAGTTGGTAGAACTCGCCGGCCCATTGCACGGCGGCGGGGGAAGTTTTTTCGCCGCCGACTATTTCCACCAGGGGCAGCAGGTACGGCGGGTTGAAGGGATGACCGACCACGGTTCGCCGGGGGGTTTGGCAGCGCGCCTGGATGGCGCTCATGGTAAGCCCCGAAGTGCTTGAGGCGATGACTACGTTCTTCGCCACCAACGCGCCGAGGCGTTCGTAGAGGGCTTGCTTGAGGGGCAGTATTTCCGGCGCGCTTTCTTGCACGAACCCGGTGCCGGACACTGCTTCTTCCAGGTCAAAGGCGAGGGTCAGGCGCTCCCGTGACGCGCCTTCTTTGAGGCCGAGGGCTTCGAGGCTGAGCCACGCGGTGTCCACGACCTCAAAGAAGGCGCGTTGTTCGGCGCGGTCGTGCAAATAGCAGGTTACGTCATAGCCCCGCGCCAGAAAATGTGCCGCCCAGCCGGCGCCGATGGGGCCGCCGCCGATGCTCGCTACGCGCGTTACCTGAGCGGGGTCCGGGTGGGGGTGAGGGTGGGGGTGCGGGCTTGAAGCGGGCATGCTTCAGGCAAAGGCCGGCATCACTTCCCGGCAAAACAGTTCCAGGGAGCGTTTTTGTTCCCGGCGGCCGAGGCCGAGGCTGGCGTAATAGACGAACTCATCCACGCCGAGTTCCTGGTAACGCTTCAACTTGGCGATCACCTGCTCCGGGGTGCCGAACATCAGGTTGTCGTGGAGCATTTTCGGATCGTATTCCTCGCGGTTCGCCAGCTCCGCAAAGGCGATGGCTTTGGGGAAACCGTCTTCCACGTCCCCCAAATTTTTGAACAGGTTTTCAAACTGGGATAACTGGCGTTGGGCGGCCTTGACCGGCATTTCCCAATCGTCCTTGCGCTCGTAGACGGCGGTGTGGCGCATCATCGCGAAGGTTGGGTTGGGCGTATCGGCCGCATCGGCCGCATCGGAATGTTTCGTCAGGGATTCCTCAAAACGCTGCCGGTACAGTTCGGCCTCGGACATGGGCCGGGTCAGCGGCCAGGTGATGACGTGGCAGCCGTGCTCTACGGCGTAGTCAAAACTGACCGGGGCGCGCGCCGCCACCCAGATCGGCGGGTGGGGTTTTTGCAGGGGCTTGGGAACCGAGGTGGATTTGGGAAACCGCCAGAACTCGCCGTCATGCTCGGTATCCCCCCGCCACAACGCCTTGACCACCGGCAGCAACTCCTGCATATAACGCCAGCCCTCGGTCTGCTTGAGGCCGGGGCGCATGCGGTCGAACTCCCGCTGATAGGCCCCGGAACCGATGCCGAACTCCAGCCGCCCGCCGCTGTACAAGTCCAGCAACGCCGCCTCTCCGGCGAGGTTGATGGGATGCCAGTAAGGCGCCACCGCCACCCCGCTGCCGAGGCGGATGGTGTTGGTATGCGCCGCCCACCAGGTCAGGATCTGAAACGGGTTCGGCGCAATGGTCATCTCAAGGGCGTGGTGTTCCGCCGCCCAGACGATGGTAAAGCCGCCCGCGTCGGCCATCTGCACCATCTCCAGCGTATGCCGTTCGACCTCGCGCATGTCGAGGTCGGGCGTCATGCGCTCCATGTTGATGGCGAGTTGAAATTTCATAGTGCCTGCCTGACTCCCGGATGCGGATTGTTAAACCTGATTACTGTAACACGAACAAGGTTACGCGCCGGCTGCGAGCGGATGCGGGCGGTAGGCGATCACCTCGACCTCGACCCGCACATCCACCAGCAAATCCGTCACCACCGCCGAACGCGCCGGCGGGTCGTGGGGAAAATACTCGCCGTACACCGCATTGAATCCGGCAAAATCCGCGCGCTCAGTAAGCCACACCGTGGCCTTGACCACGTCGCCCAGTTCGCAACCGGCCTCGGCGAGGGTTTTGCGGATATCCCCCAAGACCGCGTGGGTCTGCGCTTCAATGGTGCCGCCGCTCATCGGTACGCCGTCCTTGAACGGAACCTGCCCGGTCAAAAAAACAAAATCCCCGGCGCGCACCGCCCGCGACAACGACAGCCGCTTGCCGCCGATTATCAGCGGTTCGCCGATGACTTGCTTGGCGGCTTTTTTAGTCGGGCGCATCATCACCGGAAAGATATATTATAATCACCTCCCCTGACAAGTCCCCAACACATTCCGGCGGGTCATGACCAAACTGAAATCTTTCCAGATGCTCATCAACGGCGCGTGGGTTGACGCCGGCGATGGGAAAAAATTTCCCAGTATCAATCCCACCGACGGGTGCGCCTGGGCGGAAATTCCCGAAGCCACCGAAGCCGACGTGGATGACGCGGTGCAAGCCGCCCACCGCGCCTTCACCAGCGGGCCGTGGGCGGACGCATCGCCCACCGAGCGCGGGCGGTATCTGCGCAGACTCGCCGACCTGCTGGCGGACAAATCCGAGGAACTGGGCCGGGTGGAGACCATTGACACCGGCAAAATACTCACCGAAACCCGCTGGCAGGCGAAGTACATCGCGGATTTTTTTCACTACTACGCGGGTTGCGCCGACAAGATTCACGGCCAAACCATGCCCATTGACAAGCCGGATTTGCTGGTGTTCACCAACCGCGAACCGCTGGGGGTGGTGGCCGCGGTGGTGCCGTGGAACTCGCAGTTGTTCTTGGTCGCGGTCAAGGTCGGCCCGGCGTTGGCGGCGGGCAACACGATCGTGCTCAAGGCTTCCGAACACGCCTCCGCGGCGATGCTGGAGTTTGGCCGGCTCATTGAAGAGGCCGGGTTCCCGCCGGGGGTGGTCAATATCGTTACCGGCCACGGCGACCCCTGCGGCCGCGCCCTGACTTCCCACCCGCTGGTGCAGCGCATCAGTTTCACCGGCGGGCCGGACACCGCCCGGCGCGTGTTGTACAACTCGGCGGAAAATTTCGCCGAGGTTTCCCTGGAACTCGGCGGCAAGTCGCCGTTCATCGTCTTTGAAGACGCCGGCCTTGAAAGCGCGGTCAACGGCTCCATCGCCGGCATCTTCGGCGCCACCGGGCAAAGTTGCGTGGCCGGTTCGC
The DNA here is from genome assembly GCA_965212085.1 of Candidatus Poriferihabitaceae bacterium. Taxonomy (GTDB): domain Bacteria; phylum Pseudomonadota; class Gammaproteobacteria; order Arenicellales; family Poriferihabitantaceae; genus JAHRAW01. The sequence goes on from OZ243042.1 coordinate 2,121,730, forward strand.
GGCTCTATCTCCAGGAAAACATCGCCGATGGGTTTTTGGCGCGGATGATCGAACAAACCGGCCAAATCAAAATCGGCGACCCGCTGGATGAGGCCACGCAGATGGGGCCGTTGTGCACCGGCGCGCAGTTGGAAAACATTGAGCGCGAAGTCGCCTTTGCCCAGGAACAAGGCGGCAAACTGTTGTGCGGCGGTCATCGCCCGCAAGACCCGGAATTTGCGGGCGCCAACGCCGGCCAATACTACGCGCCGACCATCATTGAATGTCCCCGCCAGGACTTGCGGATCGTGGATACCGAACTGTTCGGCCCGGTGCTGAGCGTCATCCGCTTTGCCGACGAAGCCGAAGCCATCGCCCTCGCCAACGACACCCGGCATGGTTTGGCGGCGGGCATTTTCACCAAAAACAGCGCGCGCGCGCTGCGCGTCGCGCGGGCGGTGCGCGCCGGCATCGTGTGGGTCAACACCTACCGCGTGGTCTCCCCCATCGCCGAGTTCGGCGGCTTCAAAGGCTCCGGCTATGGCCGCGAAAGCGGCTTCCAGGCGATGTACGATTACACCCGCCCGAAGACCGTGTGGATGAACACCTCCGACCAGCCCATGGCCAACCCGTTCGTCATGCGCTAGGCGCGCTTTTCATTTTTGCATGTTTTCATAACGGTCGCGCGCCCCACCCTACCCGTCATTCCCGAACGATAGAAAAACAGGGAGCGCCGGCGACCGTTTGTTTCATCGCTTTTCGGGAATCCAAATGACTGCTTCCTTTGTTGCGCTTCGGACGGGAAGCTATCCTTGCGCGGTTCCGAAAAAGTTGGCGCCCCAGAGAGGATTCGAACCTCCGACCTGCCGCTTAGGAGGCGGCTGCTCTATCCGACTGAGCTACCGGGGCTACCGGGGCTACCGGGGTCATAATTGGTATTGGCATTATCGCCCTTTTCTTGTGGGCAATGTAACCCCGGTGGGGGCTAGTTCACCAGTTTGCCGATCAGGTTGGCGAGGGTGCGGGCGAATTCGCTTTCCAGGGGGAACGACAGCATGCCCATGACCGAATAGCCGAGCAGCCACGGCATCAGGTAGAAACGGATGATGTAAAAAAACCAGGCGATAAATAATGGCACCAGGGGGCGCACCAGAAAACCGGGGGTAACCGGGGCGAAGAATTTGAGCAGGGGGTCGGTGGAGCGGACGAAGAAGCGCATGAAAAAAAACGAACTGTCTTCGGGCAGGAAAATGCCCATGGCGAAGCGCCCGATCAGGGTCCACATGACCACGCCGAGGAGGTAGTCCAGCGCCAGGACCCAGAGGGGGAACGCTTCGATCACGGTAATTACGGCGCAGGCCGGTGCGAAAACGTCCCGGCACTGCAAAAGGCCGGGGCGAAAACGCCCCGGCCTTTGGGTTGCGGTACGCGCGTTGAATCAGTGCGTGGATTCAAGCACGGTCCTGCCACGGGGCACGCGGATTTCATCCACCATGGCTTGGGTTTCCGCGTCTGGTTCGGCGGTCATCAAGGTGACGGCGACCATGGTAATCAAGCTCACCGGCATGCCGATCATGCCGAAGCGCAGGTGGTCTATGCCGAGCCATGGCGCGTTGCCGAGGAACTGCGGCGCGACGTAGTACAGGTAGGCGGTGCCGGCGATGAAGCCGCATACCATTCCGGCGATGGCGCCGGCGCGGTTGGCGCGCTTCCACCAGATGCCGAGCACGATGGGGAAGAACAAGCCGCTGCAAGCGAAGTCAAACGCCCAGATCACCGCGCCGAGGATGCCGGTCAGTTTCAGACTGGCGACCAGCGCGCCGGCGGCGCCGATGCCGAGCAACAGCACGCGCGCAACGATCAGGCGGTGCTTGGTGTCGGCTTTCGGGTCGATGATCTTGTAGTACAAGTCATGCGACAGCGCGTTGGCGATGGCGAGCAGCAGGCCGTCGGCGGTGGACATCGCCGCCGCCATGCCGCCGGCGGCCACCAGCCCGGAGATCACGTACGGCAGGCCGGCGATTTCCGGCGTCGCCAGCACCACGATGTCGGGGCGCATGAAGAACTCGTTGATTTGCAGCAGCCCGTCGCCGTTGCTGTCGGTGATCGCCAGCATGCCGACGTTGCTCCACTTCTGCACCCACTCCAGCGCGTTGACGTCGCTGATCGCCTTGCCGATGACGCCGGTGGCGAGGTTGGGGTCAAGCAGTTGCAGTTTGGTGAAGGTCGCCAATGCCGGGGCGGTGAAGTACAAAAGGAAGATGAAGAACAATGACCACGCCACCGATTGCCGCGCGGCTTTGATGGACGGCGTGGTGAAGTAGCGCATGAGGATATGCGGCAGCGAGGCGGTGCCCGCCATCATGCACAATACCAGGGTCACGAACTTCCAGTTATATAACGCGCTTTCCTGGGGCGCGTTGTGCAGCGTGGTCAGCACTTTCAGCCCGGCGACTTTTTCCAGCGGCGCGGTGCCGACGCCGAGGCTCTGCTCCAACTCGCCGATGCGAACCACGGCTTCGCCGTAGGCGAACTGCGGAATTACGCCGAAGTCCTGGGCGTTGGACATCCAGAACACCGGCACCAAATAGGCGATGATGAGCACGATATACTGCGCCACCTGGGTCCAGGTTACGGCGCGCATACCGCCCAGCATTGAGCACAGCAAGATGCCCAGCAGGCCGAACCATACGCCGTACTCAAACGGAATTTGCAGGGCGCGCGCGGCGATGGTGCCGGTGGCGTTGATCTGCGCGGTCACGTAAGTGAACGAGGCCACCGACAGCACCACCACGGCGCAAAATCGCGCGAGGTTGCCGCCGTAGCGCGTGCCGATGAAATCCGGCACCGTGTAGCAGCCGAACTTGCGCAGGTACGGTGCCATCAGCGACGCCACCAGCACGTAGCCGCCGGTCCAGCCGACCACCAGGGCGAGGTAGCCGTGTCCGCCGAAGTAGATGCCGCCGGCCAGCGCCACGAAAGACGCGCCGGACATCCAGTCGGCGGCGGTGGCCATGCCGTTGAACACCGCCGGAACCTGGCGGCCGGCGACGTAGTAGGCGTCCACCTGCATGGTGCGGGACAGCCAGCCGATGCCGGCGTAGATGACCACCGTGAACAATACGAACAAAATGCCGATGGTGTCGGCCTGCACGCCGAGGGATTCGAGCACCGCCATCAAGGCGACGAAGATCAGGAAACCGCCGGTGTAGAGGCCGTAGATTTTCGGCAGGTTTTCAATAAAGTTACCTTTCATGACCTAGACCTCCTCGGCGAAACCGGTCTCCCGGTCAATGTTGTGCTGGGTCCTGGCGAACCAGAAGATGAGAATGACAAAGATGATTTCAGAGCCCTGGGCGGCCATGTAAAAGCCGAGGGGAAAGCCCATGAAAGAGAACGCGTTGAGCGCGCTTGCAAACCAGTGGACCGCGAATGAAAAAATAAACCAAAGCGTCAGGGTGATGAGCATCAGCCGTTTGGTTCTTTGCCAGTGAACGATTCGTTGTGATGTGTCCGGCATTATGTCCTCCAGTTGGAAGGTGAATGTGATGTGCCCGAAATATCGCACCGGCATATTATCCCAGTGCGGCGGCAATGTCATGGTTGATTTTCGCTACAATCTCGGGTATTGGCAACCCCACGGGTTTTTTGCGGGGGTCGCCGGGGCACGGATAAAATGATAAAAAACACCGACAATTCATTGTTTTCACTGGATTTCTGGTTGACCTTCCGGCGCGTGCTGGGAAAATACACCGGGTTCGGCAAAGGCGCCGGCGCGGGCCGCATCGACACCCCGGCGGCCCTCCGGGGGTTCCTGCACGGCCGCGCCAGCCACGTCGCGCAGACCGCATTGTACGGCTACATGAAAACCCGCGCCGGCACGAGTTTTCCGGTGTTGTTTGAAGACCCCGCCATGCTCGCTTCCATCAACATCGCCAAGTGGCACATCTGGCTGGCCTGCCTGTCCGACCTCGCGGTGTACTGCGGCGTCCTGCTGGCCTTGCGCGGCGATGCTCCGGCGGCGCGCATCCGGGGCATTCTCGGGCAAGTCGTCGCCGAAGTGCTGGCCGAGGCCGGAACCCCGCCGGAAGCCGGTGATGACTTTGCCGCCGCCGCGCACAAACTCGCGGAGCGCATCGCCCGCGCCGACTTCGGCGCGCTGGGAGACGACGATTCGGCCTTCACCGAAAGCCCGGCGGCGCTGGTGTACTGGTCGCCGGTCGCCGATGAACTCAAAAACCGCGACGTGGAGATCGTCCGCAACTCCATGCGCTTTCGCTGGCAGGAGGTTCGCCGCAGCCTTCGGAAAAAATTGCGGGTGGAGGCGTTGCTGGAGAGTGCCGAGGGGTGCTGAGGTTGCCGACAATGGCAACCCCGCCGTCCCGATATTCCAGTATCATAGTCAAATGGGTTTTAACTTCGCTCAGCAGGAATACGATGCCCGCATCGCCAAAACCCGCGCCGCCATGGCCGAGCGGGGGATAGACGCGCTGCTGGTCAGCGACCCGTCGAACATGGCGTGGCTCACCGGCTACGACGGCTGGTCGTTTTATGTTCATCAGTGCGTGATCCTGCCGGCGCACGACGCTCCCCTTTGGTACGGGCGCGGCATGGACGCCGCCGGCGCGCGCAAGACCGTGTTCATGCCCCACGAGCGCATCATCGGCTACCCGGATGAATACGTGCAGAACCCGGACCCGGCCCTGCACCCCATGGCGCATCTGAGCGCATTGTTGAAGGAGCACGGCTGGGCGGCTGCCACCATCGGCGTTGAGATGGACAACTACTATTTCAGCGCCGCCGCCTACCGCTCGCTGGCGGCGAATTTGCCCGACGCCGATTTGGTGGACGCGACCTCGCTGGTCAACTGGCAGCGCGCGGTCAAATCTCCCGCCGAGATTGCATACATGAAGCGCGCCGCGCGCATCGTCGAGGAGATGCACCGGCGCGCCTTTGCACTGATCGAGCCGGGCTTGAAGAAAAACCAACTGGTGGCGGAGATCTACCGCGCCGGAATTGAAGGCGCAGACGGCCACGGCGGCGACTACCCGGCCATCGTCCCGCTGGTGCCCACCGGCCGGGACGCCGGCGCGCCGCACCTGACCTGGGACGACCGCCCCATCCCGAACAATTCCGGCACGTTTTTTGAAATCGCCGGCGTGTACAAGCGTTACCACTGCCCGTTGTGCCGCACCGTCTATCTCGGCGAACCGGCGGCTGAGTTTCGGCGCGCCGAGGCGGCCCTGCAGGAAGGCATCGCCGCCGGGCTGGCGGCGGCCAAACCGGGAAACCAGTGCCGCGACATCGCCACGGCCTTGTTCACCGCCCTCGGCAAACACGGCTTTGCGAAAGACGACCGCTGCGGATACGCCATCGGCCTCAGCTATCCGCCGGACTGGGGCGAGCGCACCATGAGTTTTCGCGCCGACGACGACAGCGTCCTCGCGCCCGGCATGACCTTTCACTTCATGCCGGGGCTGTGGTTCGATGAATGGGGCATCGAAATCACCGAAAGCCTGGTCATCACCGACGACGGTTGCGAGACCCTGGCGGACTATCCCAGGGAACTGCTGGTCAAGAACGGTTGAGTGGGCATATGTTAGAAGTTCACTAATTCACTGACGTTGGGGGTTGGTCAGGCTATTCTGTCAGTGAAATAGTGAACTTTTACACTTCCCGAGCGGTAGTGTCCGTTGCCGCGTAAGCGGCTTACGGACATTTGCGTACTCGGGAATCCAATAGGAACCGGTTGGGCCGGATTCCTCGTATCGTCCCTGATACTCGTGGTTATTTGAACAAACGCATATACTCGCCGTAGCCTTCCTGCGCCAACTCATTTTTAGCGACGAAGCGCAACGAAGCCGAGTTGATGCAGTAGCGCAGGCCCGTGGGGGCGGGGCCGTCTTCGAACAGGTGGCCGAGGTGGGAGTCGCCGTACTTGCTGCGTAATTCAACCCGCGGGAAGACCAGTTTGTAGTCCGTTTTTTGTACCAGGAACTGCTCGTCAATGGGCTTGCTGAAACTCGGCCAGCCGGTGCCGGAGCGGTACTTGTCGGTGGAGGAAAACAACGGCTCGCCGGAGACCACGTCCACGTAAATGCCGTGCCGCTTGTTGTCCCAGTATTCATTCGTGAAGGGCGGCTCGGTTCCTTCGTGCTGGGTCACCTGGTACTGCATGTCGTTGAGTTTTGCTTTGAGCACCAGGTCTAGGGGCTTGGCGTACTTGGCGCGGGTCGCGGCGCCTTGTTCAGCCGGTTGGCCGGCACTTCCAACCGCGCCGCCTTCATCGTATTTGGCGTGTAACTCCGCCCCCCAGGTTTTTTGCAGGAACTGATCCCGGCCCGAACCGTAGCGGTAAAACTTGTAGTGGTTGGCGTTGGTTTTGTAGTAATCCTGGTGATAGTCCTCGGCCTTGTAAAACGGCTGCGCCGGGGTAATTTCAATGGTCAGCGGCCCGTCGAAGCGTCCCGATGCTTCCAGTTCGTCGCGGGTGGCGATGGCCAGCATTTTTTCCTGTTCGTTGTGGTAGTAGACCGCCGGCCGGTACATGCTGCCGCGGTCCACGAACTGCCCGCCGGAATCGGTCGGGTCAACTTCCCGCCAGAAATAATGCAGCAGGCCCCGGTAGGAAATCGTGCCGGGGTCGTAGTACACCTGCACCGCCTCGGTGTGCCCGGTGCCGCCGGCACCGACCAGCCGGTAGGTGGGATTTTCGGTGTGGCCGCCGGTGTAGCCCGAAACCACTTCGCTGATGCCGTCCACTTTTTCGAGGGTGGCTTCCACGCACCAGAAGCAGCCCCCGGCGAAGGTGGCGACCGCCTGGGATGCGTTGGCATCGGTTTGGTTGACGGCGTTGCTTTCATCGGTGGCGGCGGTGGCGGCGGTGCCGGCCCGCACGGTTTCCACCGCCGGCCGGTCAACCCAGTTCCACAACAATACCGCGATGCCGAGCACCGCGAGGGCGGCAGTAAGGGAGCGTTTCATTTTGCTATCTCGTTTAGGGTGATGGATTGACCGAATAGAGTCCGAAATCCGGCAGGAGTTCCCTGTTTCGGGGCAACAATCTCAAGGCATTTTACCCGCCCGCGCCGCCGTTGTCTGCGGATTTCCAGCCGGAGGCCGCAACCGGCGCAACCACCGCAACCGCCGCAACCGCCGCATCAGCCGGCCAGCAGCAGGAGCAAAATGCCGCCGCTCACCAGCGCGATGCCGGCCAGCTCCACGCCGCTGATTTTTTCCTTGAATATCAGCGTGGTGGCGAGGAAGGTGAAGATCAGTTCGATGTGTCCGAGGGCGCGCACGTAGGCGGCGTTGTGGAGGGTGAAGGCGGTGAACCAGCCGATTGAAGCGAGGGCGCCGGTGAGGCCGACCACGCCCGCCCAGCGCCGGTTTTGCCAGACCCGCGTCAGTTCGCCGGGTTCCCGGCGGGCGATGAAAATCCCCATCAGCACGGTTTGCAGGAGCACGCTGATGAACAAGGTATAGGCGGCGGCCATGATGAACTGCGGGTGTCCGAGGGACAGCGACGCGCCGCGAAAAAACACCACCGAGCCGCCCAGCCACGCCGCGCATGCGAGGCCGATCAGGGTGGGTTTTTGCGCCAGTCCGCCGAGCAGCGCGCCGGCGTTCAGGCGCGAACGCCCGACGCTCAGCGCGATGACGCCGAGGGCACTGAGGGCGATGGCCAGCACTGCGCCGAGGGTGAGGGAATCACCGAGCAGCACGGCGCCGAGCAGCGCCACCATGATCACTTCCAGTTTGGAGAAGGTCGTGCCGACGGCGAAACTGCGGAAGGAAAACATCCACAGCAAAAAAGCGGTGAACAAAATCTGGCAGAGGCCGCCGAGGACGCAGTAGATGAAAAAGCGCAGGTTGGGAGCGGGCAGCGCCAGCCCGCCGCCGGCGTGCAGCGCCCACAAGTACAACGCCGAGACCGGCAGCGCGTACACGAAGCGCGCGTAGGCGGCGCCGGATACCGACAGGCGGCCGTGCAGGTGTTTTTGCAACGCCGAGCGAATGTTCTGGAAAAACGCCGCGGCGATGGTGATGGGTATCCAGGCTTCTAACATGGCGTACCACGGTAAGTGGATGGGGCGGTGACGAAGCGCGGAAAGGCAAACGCCCGGAGGGGTCCCGATTTTTTTCTTACTTTTCCACGAACGCGCGTTCAACGACGTATTCGCGGAAGTCGCTCTTGCGGGTTTCCCGAAACCCTTTTTTCTCCAGGATCGCGGACAGGCCCTTGAGCATGCCGGGGCTGCCGCACAGCATGAAGCGGTCTTCCTCAACGTTGAACGGCGGCAGGCCGGCGTCGCGCATGAGTTTGCCGCTTTCGATGAGCTCCGTAATCCGCCCGTAATTATGATACGGCTCGCGGGTTACCGCCGGATAGTAAATCAGTTTCTCGCGCACGGTGTCGCCGAAGTACGGGTTGTCGTGCAACTCGTTGGTGATGAGTTTCTGGTAGGTCAGTTCGTTGATGAAACGGCAGCCGTGCACCAGTATCACAGTCGCAAAATTTTCATACACCTCCGGGTCCTTGATGACCGACAAAAAAGGCGCAAGCCCGGTGCCGGTGCTCAAAAGGTAAAGGCGCTTGCCGGGGCGCAAGTGATCCCAGAGCAGCGACCCGGTGGGTTTTTTGCTGACCAGCAGTTTGTCGCCGACTTTTATGTGCTGCAACCGCGAAGTAAGTTCGCCCTCCTGAACCTTGATGCTGTAAAACTCAAGGTGATCCTCATAGTGGGAACTGGCCATGCTGTAAGCGCGCATCAACGGCTTGCCGTCCACCTCAATGCCGATCATCGCGAACTCACCGTTGCGAAACCGCAACGACGGGTCGCGGGTGGTCTTGATGGTGAACAGTTTGTCCGACCAGTGATGAACGTCGATGACGGTTTCGGTGTGCGCTTTGCTCATTGCAGGCTTTGCTCATTGCAGCGGTGAGTGGCGGTTGTGTGGGCGGATTGTAGCATTGAACGGGGGAACCGATACAAATGACGGAGTAGAATAAAAAAATTTGTCGGCGAGTTAGTGAACTTGTACAATTCCCGCGTATAGCCCGCCCCTTTCCGTAAAACCATTTTCCGGGACCCGCCATGACCACCCTCAACCTGCATTCCGAACCCCTGCGGGAGGATTGGCTGGACGCCTACGGCCATTTGAACGAAGCGTATTATCTGGTGCCGTTCAGCAACACCAGTTGGCGCATGCAGGATCATGTCGGCCTCGGCGTCGAGTATTTCAAACGCACCGGCTGCGCGATGTACACCGTGGAAACCCATATCCGCTACCTCAAAGAAGTGCGCGCCCCGGCGGAACTTGAAATTGAAACCATCATTCTCGGCGCCGACGCCAAACGGATGTGGTTCGCCCACACGATGTTGGTTGACGGCACGGTGCGCGCCACCGGCGAGTTCATGACGCTGCACTACGATACCCGCCAAAACCACACCACCGCCATGCCGGAACCCGTGCAGGCGGCGCTCAAAAAAGCGCAAATCGCCCACCGGCCAGAATGGGTTGGCCGGCGCATCGGCCTTGCCGGGGGTTGAGACGCATCGGCGGGGGGGGCGGCGTGGGATGAGCAAACGCCCACGGCCTTCACTCGCTCGGAACGCTCTTACATTCCAGAAATATCCGGTTTTTGCAGCGCCGGCAAATTTCCTTGTCCAGTTTGGTGAACACGCCCTCAATGGCGCCGCCCTTGGAATCGAAGACGTTGGCTTCGCCGATGTAGTCCAGGTAGCCGCCTTTTTTGAGGATTTTGCCGGCACTGTCTTTGAGGCGGTACAGGTAGAAATCGCCCCCCATGGCGCGCCGGGTGGAGGCTTCGTTGGCGAGTAGTTCGGCGCCGGCGACGTCAACCTGGTTGATTCCTTTGGTCAGCAGCAGCAGGTGTTTTTGCTCCGGGTATTTTTCCCGGTACAATCGAAACAGTTCGCCGATGTGAGTAACCGAGCCGAAGTAGACGGAGTCATCCAGCCTGAGTATTTTGAACTGCGGACATTCGGGATTGGTAAGCCCGGAGGTGAACTTGCGGTGGGGTGAGCCGGGGTCGGGCACCCTCGGCAGCAGCCGCGGGCGGGAGGTCTTGCGTAAAAACAGCACCAGGGACAGCAGCACGCCGAGCAGTATGGCGAATTCCAGGGTCAGGAAAATCGTGCTCAGAAAAGTTACCGACATGATGACCGTTTCCTTGCGGTCGGCGCGCATGATTTTTTTGATTTGCTTGAAGTCAATGATGCGCCAGGCGACGATGATGAGCAGCCCGGCCACGCCGCTTTTCGGCAGGTAGGCGGTGAGCGGGGCGACTACCAGAATCAGCGCGATCAAAAGGCCGCCGGCGAGGATGGACGACAGCGGCGTAACCGCGCCCGCTTCGTAGTTGGCGCCGCTGCGGTTGAACGACCCGGTGGATACATAGGCCGAGAAAAAGCTGCCGGCGATGTTGGACAGGCCCTGGCCGATGAACTCCTGATTGCCCTGGATGGACTGGCCGGATTTCAAGGCCAGGGAGCGGGCGATGGAAACCGCCTCGGTCAGCGCGAACAAGGTCATGGCGAGGGCCAGCGGCGCCAGTTCCTTGAACACCGCCACCGAAAATTCGGGCGTGGAAAGCGGCGGCAGTTGCCGGGGCAGCCCGCCGATCATTTCGATGCCGGTAACGGCCTCGCCGAGTGCCAGATTCAGCGTCACGGCCAGCACGCTGCCCGCGACCATGGCCGGGATCATGCCGGGGATTTTGGGATATTTTCGTTTCGCCACCAGCACCGTGGCGATGGTCACCAGGCCGACCAGCGCCACCAGCGGATGCAGCGCGCTCCAGTGATTCCAGAGGTACATCACCTGCTGGTAGAAATGCTCGCTCGGCGGCAGTTCCAGCCCGAGAAAAATCTTGATCTGCCGGGCCATGATGAGCAGCGCAGCGCCGGCGGTGAAGCCGACGATGACCGAGTGGGAGATGAAGTTGACCAGCGTGCCGAGCCGCGCCATGCCCATCACCAGTTGGGTCACTCCGACCATGAACGCGAGGGTGATGGCGAGGCTTACGTACTCGGCGCTGCCCGGCACGGCCAGGGTGCTGAGGGTCGAGAACATCACGATCGAGGCGGCGGTCGTCGGCCCCGAAACCAGGTGCCGGGAGGAGCCGAACAATGCCGCGATGATGGCGGGCACCATGCTGGAGTACAGGCCGTATTCCGGGGGCATGCCGGCGATGGTCGCGAAGGCCACGCCCTGGGGCAGCACGATGGCGGCCCCGGTCAGGCCGGCCAGCAGGTCCGCCCGAAGCGTTTCTTTGGTGAGGGTTCGCCCCCAGCGCAGGAACGGAAAAATCCGCTCCGGGGATACAAAAAGGTTCATGATGCTCTGGTTAAAAACGGGGTTTGCGGTTGGGCGCGAATCGTATCACCCGCTGCCCCGATTCCGCCGCATCAAATACACCTTTTCGTTCAGCGTATCCAGCCCCCGCGCCGCCAGGTGGCCGACGATATCCGGGCCGGAGGATTGGGTGATGATATCCACGGAAAATTCGTCTGCAAACAAACCGCGCACTTCGTCTTCCGGCACCGAAAAGGGCGGCCCCTTCATCTTGTTTTCATCGTAGTCCATGCTGATTAGAAAAACCCGCGCACCCGGCTGCAAAAGCGCGGCCAGGTGTGCAGCGTAAGCGGCGCGCATCCCATCGGGTAGCGCGATCAGGGACGCCCGGTCATAAACGACGTGGACGTCAAGCAGGTCGGCGGGCTTCAGGTCAAAAAAATCGCCGCACCAGAGTTCGATGCCGCCGCCGCCACCGCCACCGCCGCCGGTGTAGCGCACAAACGGCGCGCCGTCTTCGCAAGTGCATTGGTATTGCAGTTCATTCTCAATAAAGAAATCACGGCAGGCGACGTCGCTGACCTCAACGCCGACCACCGGATGTCCTTCCCCGGCCAGCCACAGCATATCCAGCGACTTGCCGCACAACGGCACCAGAACCTTCTCGCCCTTGACCGGCGCCGCCGCCGTCCAGAACTTCCTCAGCCGGGAATTGATCTTTTGCTGATGAAACCCCAGCCGGCCCGCCGCCCACCGCTGATGCCAGAAGTCATGATCCATTATGCAGGGATAACCAAAGATCGCCGGGACGCCCCGCGCCCCGCTACGGCCTTTCGCCGCGCTTCAAGCGTTGCTCAATGTCGTCAATGCAGGGCACCAGGTCGGCGATGCTGTCAACGACGTAGTGGGCGCCGCGCTGGTACATTGAAGGATAGATGCGGTCGCGGTGCTTCTGCTTGACCTCTTCGGAGAAGGCGTTCCACGCGTCCAGTTGCACCCCCACCTCGTTGCCGGATATGGCCAGGCCGATGGCCCAGCAGCCGGCGTTCAAGCCTTCCTCGATGCCGGTCAGGGTGTCGTCCACCTTCACCACCGACTGCACCGGCGAAATATCCAGTTCAAGCATGTTGCGCAACACCATGTGTCCGAAAGGCCGCCCGCGCTTGACATCGCCGGCGCCGTAAGTGGCGTCGGGGATGTAGCCCTGTTTCTCCGCGTCCGCCTGATTGATGGCCAGCATGCCCGGCAGGTAGCCGGAAGTGGAACCGATCTTGAAGTCCCGGCGGCGGCATTCGGCGATGACCTCAAGGGTGCCCGGTATCAGTTGCGAATACTCCGACAGGCAGGCTTCCTGAAGGGGAACAAAATCCTCAAACATCCGGCTCACGTCCTCCTCGGTGGGCTCCACGCCGTGGGCCTCAACCCACCGCCGGCGGACGCTGGGGATTTCACAAATCAGGCCGATGTGGACTTTTTTATGCGCGCCCATGGGAATGCGCGCCTCTTCAAGGCTGATGGGGACGCCGGCTTTTTCGAACACCTGGCAAAAAACAACCGCGGGCGCCATGCAGCCGAAGTCCATGGTGGTGCCCGCCCAGTCGAGGATGACGCAGCGCACCGGACCCCGGTAACTGCGGGTATAGGTAAATTCGCGTTCGTGAGTGAATTGCATGATGATGACCTGTTCAAAGGGTTGTGCGGTTAATCCGCGTTTGCATCTCGGAACCCACAGAATATTCCCAAACCCCGACGGCAACAAATGGTTATCCCGTATAGTTCCTATTGCCACGGCCAATAGGGCAGGGGCGGGCGACGCGCATTTGCGGGGCGCGGGGCGGCGGTTGCGCGTGACGCGCGTTGTGGGGGCGCGTGACGCGCATTGTGGGGGGGAGAGCCCCCCACGCCCCCCTGTGCGGCGCGGGGAAACTCCTGTTTCCAGCGCCGCGCGCACATCCTTGTGCGCGACAGTCCGGCTAGCGCCGGAAGGGTTTGAATGACGGCGGGAACTTCTACAGGAATGACGGGAGATTTTTTCATACTGTCAGCGAAATAGTGAACTTCTACAATTCTCCCTCACCGGGGCGCGGTTACAGATATAATCGCCCGACGCCATGAGCAAATTTAACGAACTTCTCGCCGCAAGTTGGGGTCGCCGGCAAACCCTGTTGTGCGTGGGGCTGGATCCCGACCGCTCAAAACTGCCGGCGGCGGTGCGCAAGGAGCGGATGCCGTTGTTCGCCTTCAATCGGGAAATCATCAACGCCACCGCACCCTGGGCGTGTGCTTTCAAGCCGCAAATCGCCTGCTACGCGGCGGTGGGGGCGGAAGCCGAGTTGGAGCAGACCATCGCTTACCTGCGGCACGAGCACCCGGATATTCCGGTGATTCTTGACGCCAAGCGCGGCGACGTCGGCGTTACCGCGCAACGCTACGCGCGGGAGGCCTTTGAGCGTTATCGGGCGGACGCGGTCACGGTCAATCCCTACCTGGGCGGCGATGCGCTGGCGCCGTTTCTGGAATATGTTGACGAGGACGGCGCGGACAAAGGCGTGTTCGTCCTGTGCCGCACCTCCAACCCCGGCAGCGGGGATTTTCAGGAACTGCCCAGTGGTGGGAGCGGGGGCGCGGGCGGGCTGTCGCTGGCCCACCACGTCGCCACCCGCGCGGTCAACGAGTGGAACGGCAACGGCAACGTCGGGCTGGTGGTGGGCGCAACCTGGCCCCAGGAGATCGCCGCCATCCGCGCGCTGGCGGGGGATATGCCGTTGCTGATTCCGGGGGTCGGGGTTCAGGGCGGAGATCTGGAGGCGGTATTGGAAAACGGGCTGCGGGCGGATGGTTGCGGGCTGCTGATCAACGTTTCCCGCGGGATTATGTATGCGGAGGCCGGGGCAGGGGATTTCGCCGAGGCCGCGGGCCGGGCCGCGGAAAGCTTTTGCCAACGGATCAACGCGTATCGAAGCAAGGACCGGTGATATTTCACCCAAGCCAACGCGCATCCATCTCCCCGAAAGAATCACACCCCAACTGCTTCAAGGTTCGCTCAATTTCGTCGCGAAAGATTTCCATCACCTGAGTCGCGCCGGGCTTGCCCAGCGCGCCGACGCCCCAGAAAAACGCGCGCCCGGCAAACGTCATCCGCGCCCCCAACGCCCCGGCGCGCACCACGTCCATGCCGGTGCGGATTCCGCTGTCCGCCATGACCGTTATGCGCTCGCGGATTTCCACGGGCACCGCGCGCAGGCTGTGGGCCGAGGCCGGCGCCGCGTCCAACTGGCGGCCGCCGTGGTTGGAGACGATGATGCCGTCCGCGCCGAGGTCGGCGGCGGCACGCATATCCGCTTCGTGTTGCACGCCCTTGAGCACCAGCGGGCCGTCCCATCGTTCGCGGATCATCGCCACGCGCTCGCGGGTGACGCCGTGCATGTTGAAGTCGGTGATGAAACTCGCCAGCCCCTGGTTGGCGCTTTCCCGGTAGCGCGCCACGTTGACGAAATCCGGCGGGCCGTGGCGCAGGGTTTGTATGGTCCACGCCGGGTGGGTGGCGCACTGCCGGAGGATGTTCGCGCTCAGGCTGAAGGGCAGTTTCAGGCCGTTGCGAAGTTCGCGGTTGCGTTTGGCGCCAACCGGAATGTCCAGGGTTACCACCAGAATCCGGTAGCCGGCTTGTTTGGCGCGCGCCAGTAGATCATCCATGACTTCAATTTTTTTCGGCACGTATAGTTGGAACCAGCACACGTCCGGCGCCTCCCCGGCGATTTTTTCCAGTTCGGTGGTGCTGAAGGTGCTGAGGATATAGGGAATGTTGGCGCGCTGGGCGGCCCGCGCCAGCGCGAGTTCCGCCCCCGGCCACATCATGTTGCCGAGTCCCACCGGCGGCACCCCGACCGGCATCGAATAGTCGCGGCCAAACAACGGCGCGGTGAGGTCGGTATGGGACACGTCCCGCAGGTAGCGGGGGGTCAGAACCACGTCGTGCCAGGCGTCGCGGTTGCGCCGCTTGCCGTGCTCCTCGTCAATGGCGCCGTCCACGTAATCAAACGCAAAGCCGGGCATCCGCCGGCGGGCGCGCCGCTTGAGGTCGGGGATGGCGGGGAAGCGGGTGTCGTAGTTCATGGCGGCGGGGTCGGCGGGGTCGGCAAGTCGGTCGTGGATGGGGAAACTCTATCACCGCTTCACGCGCTCCGGTAGCGTAAAATAGGCCGCCCTGATTGTTGAATTTCTGAACGAGGACCTGCAATGACCATCCAAATCGGCGAACGCATTCCCAATGTGAGCATCGCCCAAATGACCCCGGACGGCCCGGCGGAAGTGACCACCGGCGAGATTTTCGCCGGCAAAAAAGTGCTGCTATTCGCCGTGCCCGGCGCCTACACGCCGACCTGCTCCACCGCGCACCTGCCCGGTTACGTGGTGCATTATGACGCCATCACCGCCAAAGGGGTGGACGCCGTCGCCTGCCTGTCGGTGAACGATGCGTTCGTCATGGGCGCGTGGGGCGCCGACCAAAACGCCGGCGACATCCTGATGCTGGCCGACGGCAGCGGCGCCTTCACCGAAGCGCTGGGCCTGGAACTGGACCTGACCGCACGCCAAATGGGGGTGCGCTCCCAGCGTTACGCCATGCTCGTGGATGACGGCGTGGTCACCCACCTCAACGTTGAGGAAGGCGCGAGTTTTGAGGTCAGCGACGCTGAGACGATGCTGGGGTTGCTGTAGGGGATTGTTTCGTAGCGGTATGGCGTTCCCGCCCCCGTTCAAGCAGGGGGCGGGTTTTGTGCGGGGGAGTGGGGGTAGGGGGGAGTGGTGCATGTGCTTACTTTTTCGTATCGCCCTGCAATGATATTTTTCATGTTGCCGACCGCGCGCGCTGGATCATCTGCTTCACCTGGGTATTCGCTTTTATTTCATTAAGTTCAATCTCCGGGTGACGGCGGGCGAATACGCGAAATATCTCGTCGGCAAACGCCTGCCCGATGCTTTCGACGTCGGAAAAATCAAAGATTACCGTATTGAATCGGTCAACCCGTACCAGCAATCGTTTAGCCTGGGAACGGGATATGAGTTTGTCATCGCCGTATTGTGCGAGCCGAACCGGGATGTTTGTTTTTGTAAATCCAGAGTCATCGCCGGATGTGAACTGGTTGAAGATTTTTTGTGCCGTGCGTGAGGCGATTTTTTTTAACCGCATCCACACGACCGTGTCAAATTCCGGTCTCTCGACTTTATGTATCCTGTATTCTTGCCTGCCAAATACGCGTGAAAAGCGGATGTCCCCGGAGGTAATAATGAACTCGTCGAACATTCGGGAAGCAAAAAAGATGCCTTCGCCGGAATGGTTTTCCGGGTCCGTTGTGAATTTCCCTTTTGCCAGTTCAAGAGGCGCGTGTCGTTCATCAAACAATCCGGCTGTCGCCTGGATTTTTTTGAATATGCCGACTCCGTTATCCATGATCACAATTCCCGCCGTCGCGGCGTTTTCTTCGAACATCACCTGAATTTGATCGCCACCCGAATGATCAATGGCGTTATTGAACATTTCAGTGAAACCGTAGTGCCAAATGTCAAGCGCGTTGCCGGGCAACCTCGCAAGGAGCGGGCTGATGTCGCGAATCCACACTTCGGCTTCCGTCAGGGAAGCGTTTATTTCATAGTCTTTCTGCCATTGGTTTAAGGTGCGTAGATGGTACTGCTTGTTGCGAGTCGCCCCTCTGGAAGCGAGTACTTGATCATTGACCAGCCGCAGAAGGTGCCGATTGGCCGCTTGGCGGGAAATGTCAAAACGCCGGACAACCCGCTTTGCGATGTCGCCCGGATGTTCCTGAACCTGCGAAATAATAAATCGGCGAATTTCTTCGCTCTTGTTGCGAATGTCAGCCACGGTATTTCCCGGATTTGAGTTTGTCAACGTTAGAAAGGTATATTGTCAACTATAACCCGCTTATTGTCAACATACTGTATCAGGCCATCGCACCACAAAGCCCCAAATTGCCCGGCCTTTTTCAGGGCCGTGGTTCGACTCAATAATAGTGTACGCCTATTGCTTTATTAGAAACAATCAATTAGACTAATTGATTGAATTACCCCACAATGCGTCCATGCCCCGGAGCCATCTGACTTCCGGGTCGCAACCAACGACCACTTTATCAGGAGACACGATCATGAGTTTAGCCGATTCAAAAACCGGGCAGAATCTCAAAGACGCCTTTTCCGGGGAATCCCAGGCCAACCGCCGTTACCTGTATTTTGCCGCCAAAGCGGACATTGAGGGCTATAACGACGTGGCCGCGGTGTTCCGTTCCACCGCCGAAGGCGAAACCGGCCACGCCCACGGCCACCTCGAATACCTCGAAGAAATCGGCGACCCGGCCACCGGGCTGCCCATCGGCGGCACGCCGGACAACCTCAAGGCGGCCATCGCCGGCGAGACCCACGAATACACCGATATGTATCCGGGCATGGCCAAGACCGCCAGAGACGAGGGTTTTGACGAAATCGCCGACTGGTTCGAGACCCTGGGCAAAGCCGAACGCTCCCACGCCAACCGCTTCCAGAAGGCGCTGGACGAGTTGTAACTAAACGCCGAACGCCCGTTTCCGGCGCGGCGCGCGGCTGGTCACCGGGGGCTTCCTCGGCCCCGGTGACGCCGCTTGCCTGACCGGGATCCTGCAATGGCATCCACGCTTCCCGCAGAGGGCGGCCTTGAGGCGCCCACCCGTCACCCCGTTGACTGGAAAAACCCGCGGTTCTACGACCGGCAATCGCTGTTCGACGAACTGGAACGGGTCTTCGACCATTGCCACGGCTGCCGGCGGTGCGTCAGTTTGTGCAACGCCTTCCCGACCCTGTTTGACCTCGTGGATGCGTCGGCAACCCTGGAAATGGACGGGGTCGCGCACAGCGATTACTGGAAGGTGGTGGATCACTGCTACCTGTGCGACTTGTGCTACCAGACCAAATGCCCGTACATCCCGCCCCACGAATGGAACATTGATTTCCCCCACCTGATGCTGCGGGCCAAGGCGGTGAAGCATGAAAAGGGCGCGGGCAAGGGCGGGAATGGCAGCCACGGCCGCGTAACCATCGGCGAGAAAATCCTCTCCTCCACCGACGCCGTCGGCAAACTGGCGGGCATTCCCATCGTCGTCAACGGGGTCAATGCCGCCAACCGCTCAAAGCCGCTGCGAAAACTTTTGCACCACGCTTTGGGCGTGCATCCTCAAGCCGGCGTTCCCGAATATCACAATGACACCCTGCGTAAAAGGCATAAATCCGACCCCGGCAATGGCGCCGGAAAAAGCGCGGAACCAGTGCCGGCGGGCCGCACCAGCGGCAAGGTGGCGATCTTCGCCACCTGTTTCAGCAACTACAATGAACCCGACCTGGGCGAAGACCTGATCAAGGTGTTGCGGCACAATGGGATTGAAGTAACCCTGGTGAACCGGGAACGCTGCTGCGGCATGCCGAAACTGGAGCTGGGGGACTTGCGGGCGGTGGAGAAGGCGAAACAGGCCAATATCCCGGAACTGGATAAAATGGTGGCCGGGGGCTGGGACATCATCGCCCCGGTGCCTTCCTGCGTGCTGATGCTGCGCCAGGAGTTGCCGTTGTTGTTCCCCGATGACGAGGCGGTGCGGCGGGTCGCAAAGGCGGTGTTCGACCCGTTTGAATACCTCATGGAGCGCCACCGGGCGGGGCTTTTGAACACCGCCTTCCAAAAACCGCTGGGCAAGGTCGCCTACCACGCCGCCTGCCACCAGCGCGTGCAGAAAATCGGCCCGCAGACCCGCCAGTGCCTGGAACTGGTGCCGGACACCGAGGTGGTGACCATCGAACGCTGCTCCGGCCACGACGGCACCTACGGCGTCAAGAGCCGCTTCTACGAGACCGCCGCAAAAATCGGCCGGCCGGTGGTCAACCGCGTGCGCCAGGCGCAGGCCGACCACTACGCCAGCGACTGCCCCATGGCCGGGCGTTTCATTGAACACGGCATGGCCGACGGCAGCCGCACCGGGCACCCGGTTTCGCTGTTGCGGGCGGCCTACGGAATATAGGGGGAGGTGATGCTGGAAATCATAAAATCGTGGTTGACATCCTCCGCCGGGTTGACGATATCAGCCGTCGCCGCGCTTTTCATATTCAGCGCCAAAATCATACTGGATTATCTTGCGGAGAAACAACGCCAAAAGCATTTGCGTAACGCGCTTATCGCGTATATTGATTACATCCTGTTTGAGGCACAAGCCACGCAAAAAAACTTTGATGTAGGCGAGGCGATCAAAAAAATCGAGGCAAACGCGGCGTACACCCCGTACGTTTTGTACGACTTCGGGCACGGGGTTCAATATCCAGACTATTTGCAGGGAATACAGTTTTCTGGAGACCGGCGCGATACAGGCAGTGGTGGGTTATATCATTTCCGTAGATTATCTACGGGACATCTGTGAACAACTACGCACCGAGTACGTGCGCAGTTTCACGTCGAAGAGGAAAATTCAGCTGGTGAATGAATTGAGTGAAACTGAATTGAGTGAAACACTCAATGAGGTGGTCGAAAAATCACGCAAGGCGCGTGATGCATTGCTCCAATAAACTTATGCGACAAAACTTATACGACAGGCCAGCCGGGACCGAAAGCAATCATTGTGGATCTCCGCAGGTGGGTGATAGGAAAGATATACCGATTATACCGAAATAAACAAGATGTAAAGGTGAAATTTGGTATATTTTTCGCTAAGTTAATTGACAGGAATACTTTATAGATTATTGATATGAACAAACTAACCAAATCCGATTTCATGAGCCTGGAAACCTACGCCGAAAAGCGCCCGGGTTATCGCGCCGAAGTCATGGCCCACAAAAAGCACCGCCGGGTGGCCCTCGGTCCCAACGCGACTTTGTATTTTGAGGACCGCATCACCATGCAGTATCAGGTTCAGGAAATCCTGCGGATCGAGAAAATTTTCGAGGCCGATGCCATCGCCGAGGAACTCGCGGCCTACAACCCGCTGATTCCCGACGGCGCAAACTGGAAGGCCACCTTCATGATCGAGTTCGAGGACGAGGCCGAACGCCGCGCAGCCCTCGGCAGGTTGATCGGCGTCGAACGCGCCATCTGGATACGGGTCGGCGAACATCCCAAGGTCTCGCCCATCGCCAACGAAGACCTGCAACGGGAGACCGAGGACAAGACCTCGGCGGTGCATTTTCTGCGCTTTGAACTGACCCCGGCGATGGTCGAGTCGGCAAAGGCCGGGGCGCCAATCCATATCGGCGTGGCGCACCGCCACTACACCCATTCCACAAGCCCGCTGCCGGCGGCGGTGGCCGCGTCCCTGGCCGCTGATCTGGACACGCTGCACTAGTTTCGCCGATGGACATGACCCCCGGCAATGACCCTTAGCGAGCTCCGGTGCATCGTTGCGGTGGCCCGGGAGCAGCACTTCGGGCGCGCCGCCAAATCCTGTTTCATCAGCCAGCCGACGCTCAGCGTGGCGGTCAAAAAACTCGAAACCGAACTGGGCGTGGTGGTGTTTGAGCGCGGACCCAACAAGGTGGTGCTGACCCCCACCGGCAAGCAGATCGTGGCCCAGGCCCAGCAGGTTCTGGAAGCGGCGGACAAGGTCGCCAGCATCGCCCGGGGCGGCGGCGACCCGCTGGTGGCACCCTTGCGAATCGGCGTGATCTACACCATCGGTCCCTACCTGCTGCCGCACTTGATCCCGGCCCTGGGCGAGCAGGTGCCGGAGATGCCGATTATCATCGAGGAGGGTTTTACCGCCGACCTGCGGGTGCGCCTCAAGCAGGGCGGCCTCGACGCCATCATCATCTCCAACCCGTTCCACGAGTCGGGGGTGGAGGTCGCGCCGTTGTACCGGGAGCCGTTCGTGGTGGTGCTGCCGGTATCCCATCCGTGGTCGCAAAAAAAGGCCGTGCATACCGGCGACCTCGCCGAGGAGACGGTGCTGCTGCTGGGGCCGGGGCATTGTTTCCGCGATCAGGTGCTGGAGGCATGCCCGGCCTGCCTCAGTTCCGGGCCTGGGGCCGACCTGCAAAAAACCCTGGAAGGAGGCTCCATCGAGACCATTCGCCACATGGTCGCAAGCGGGGTCGGGGTAACGGTGCTGCCGTGCACCGCCGCCGGCGCCGAAGAGTATTCCCGCCGCCTGCTGGTAATCAAACGCTTCGCCGACAAAACCCCGACCCGGGAAGCGATCCTCGCCTGGCGCCGGGGCTATCCCCGTGCGCCGGCCATCGAAGCGCTGCGGCGCGCCATCCATTCCTGCCCCATGAGCGGCGCGCGGATGCTGGGGAAATGAACGGCCTCCTTTCATACTGCCCGCACCGCCCGCTATATTACGATTTGGTAATTGGCCGGCACCCCGAAACCGGGGTAGGCTTCGGCGGTGGGCCATCGCCGCGCAGACCATCAAGCCGACAACCAACGTGAACCCCTCATCCCAACAACCCCTTACAGTCGCCGTGGTCGGCGTCGGGTACCTCGGCAAAATCCACGCCAAAATCTACCACGACCTGCCCGGCGTCGAACTCGTGGCGGTGGTGGACAGCGACGCCAAAACCGCCACCGCCGTCGCCCGCCAGCACGGCTGTAGCGCGCTCCATTCGGTGGAAGAACTCGTCGGGCGCGTGGACGCCGCCAGCATCGCGGTGCCCACCAGCATACACCTGCCGGTGGCCACGCCGCTGCTGCAAAACGGCATCCACGTCCTGCTCGAGAAACCGGTGGCGCCCACCGTCGAGGAGAGCCGGGCCATCGTTGAACTGGCCGCCAAGCGGGGGGCGATTTTGCAGATCGGCCACCTCGAACGCTTCAACGCCGGGGTCATGAAACTGGCGGAACTCGCCGATGACCCGCGCTTCATCGAAGTGCACCGCCTCGGCGCTTTCGTCGAGCGCGGCACCGACGTGGACGTGGTCGCCGACCTGATGATCCACGACATAGACATCGTGCTGTCGCTGGTGCGCGCCGAACTCAAACAGGTCCGCGCCACCGGCGCGCGGGTGGTCACCGAGCACGTGGACATCGCCAACGCCCGCCTGGAATTCGACAACGGCGCGGTGGCCAACGTTACCGCCAGCCGGGTGTCGCGCAACCGCTTCCGGCGCATCCGGGTATTTTCCAGGGACGGCTACCTGGGCCTCAACTTCACCGACCAGCAGCTGGATTACGTGTTCCCCGAAGCGTCCGGCGGCGATTGCCGTTTTCCGCGCCTCGTGGAGCAGCGGGTTGAAGTCGTGCCGCAGTTGCCGTTAAATGCGGAACTCGCGCATTTCGTGGAATGTGTGCGCCACAAACGCAAGCCGCTGGTGGCCGGGGAAGACGGCCTGCTGGCGGTGCGGGTGGCCCAAAAGGTGCGGCGCAAAATCGCCGAGTCTATGGGCTGATTGGATTTATTTTGATTCATTGACGGGGCTGAGCAGATGACCATCGAACTGTTCCGGGAAGACGGCTACCTGAAAACATGCGCGGCCACGGTGGTTTCCATTGTCGGCGGCGGCGATGGCGGCAACGGCGGCGGCGTGTGCGTTGACCAAACGGTTTTCTACCCGGAAGGCGGCGGCCAGCCCGGCGACACCGGCAAACTGATTCGCGCCGACGGCCGGGAACTGCCGGTCACCGACACCCGCAAGGACCGGGAAACCGGCGCGCACCTGCACATCATCGCCGGCGGCGAGGCGCTGCCGGAAGTGGGGGAGCGGGTCGGCCTGGAAATTGACTGGGCGCGGCGCTATCGCCTGATGCGGATGCACAGCTGTATGCACATGCTATGCGCCGCCATCCCGGCACCGGTTACCGGCGGCTCCATCAGCGACGGCAGCGGGCGGCTGGATTTTTACCTGCCCGAACCCCCGGACAAAGCGCAGGTCGAGGAGACGCTGAACCGCTTGATCGAGGCCGATCATCCAATGAGTTTGCGCTGGATCAGCGATGAAGAAATGGCGCGCCAGCCGGAGCTGGTCAGGACCATGTCGGTCAAGCCGCCCGCCGGCAGCGGCCAAGTGCGGCTGGTGGAATTCGCGGGCGCGGATTTGCAACCCTGCGGCGGCACCCACGTGGCCTCAAGCGGCGAAATCGGCGCCGTGCGGGTGCGCAGCATCAAGAGCAAGGGCAGGCAAAACCGGCGTATTCTCATCGAATTCGCCGGGCAGTAGCGGGGCGGGGGGTGCCGTGGCCGCCGGTTGCAAAAAAACCGCCGCAACGATTTCCCCCCGGCGCAAAAATGCGCTATGCTCGCGCTTTCGCTTTCAGGAGGCTTCGCCGGACGCCGGACACCGAACACCGGACACCGAACACTAGTGCGCGAATGCCGATACCCCTTTCATCCATCAAAGAATATGAAAAAACATTTTGCGGTAACCATTTCGGATGCCTCCGGGTCGCGCCACTTCACCGTCAAAAAAACCGTCAAGCGCTACCTGGCGTTGACGCTGCTGGTGGTGGCGGGATCCATCGGCTACAACTTCGCGCAGTACCAACAGGCCGGCGCCCTGTACGAGCAAAACGCGCGGCTTGACCGGCGCGCTTCCGGCCTCAGCCAGGAACTCGTGTTCCACGACCAACAGGCACGGGGCATCCGCCGGGAACTGGGGGAAATCGAACGCACCGCCCGGGTGGAAACCGGAACCGGAACCGGCGGCGAGCGCACCACGCTGGTGGAACGCCTCCGCGCCATCGGGCGGTTCTACCACGGCAAGGAGCAGGAGTATTCGCAAGTCGGCGGTCGCCTGGCGCGAATCGAAGCCATGGTCGGCGCCTCGGACAACGCTCCGGGGGAGCGCCACACCCTCGCCGCGCGGGTGGACATGGCGGCGTTGAGCGTGCAGCAGGAAACCATCCTGCACAACAGCATCCCCAACGGCTTCCCCACCGCAATCCGCATCATCACCAGCAAATTCGGCAACCGCATTCACCCGGTGACCAAGGTCAAATCGTTTCACAAGGGCGTTGATATTCGCGCCAAAAGCCGGGCGGACGTTCACGCCACCGCCGACGGCATCGTGCGCACCGCCGGCTATTCAAAGCTGAGCGGAAACCACATCATCGTCCAGCACAACTTCGGCTTCGAGTCCTGTTACGCGCACCTGCACAAGATGGGCGTCAAGCCGGGGGACGTCATCCACAAGGGCGACGTGGTCGGCACCTCCGGCAACTCGGGACAGAGCGCCGGGCCGCACCTGCACTACGAAATCCGCTACCTGGGGAAGCCCGTTGATCCGCTGGGCTTTTTGAAATGGGAATTCGGTTCAAATGAAATTTTCACACAAGTCAAGAGCATAAAATGGCCATCTTTAATAAACCTGATCAACAAACAGATCACGCATCCAACATTACAACTATCGCAGCTGGATCCGGTTTCACCGGAAAGGTCGAAATAGAATGTGCGCTGCATATTGACGGCGAGTTCAACGGCGACATCCAGTCCACCGGCGTCGTCTCCATCGGCAAAACCGGCGTCGTCAAGTGCGAACTCAAGGCGCACAAATTAATCGTGTCCGGCAAGTTCTTCGGCAACGCCGACTGCGAGTCCATTGAACTGCTGGCCGGCGGAGAAATCGAAGGCCAGCTGACCGCCGCCAGCCTCGCCATCGACAGCGGCGGCTCCTTCCAGGGCCAAAGCATCCGCAAAAAACCCGGCGACGGCACCACGGTGGTGGACTTTGCCGCTGAGAGCGGGTCGCTCAGGGATAATCCCGCCGGTGAGCAGAAAAATACTTCGTACTGATAATTACTGCCCGGCACCAACCACCCGGTCAATCACAAGCTCCGGCGGCGACTGAGCGTTCGTTCGGGTAACCACCGCCGCGCTTTCAATATCCCCCGCCCGGGCGATGGGATCGCCGGAGCGCGACAGCCGCGCCATCACCGATACCCGCTCAAAGTCCGAGATTTTTATTCCTTCGATCATCGCCATGGAATCGTCCAAGGTGATGGTTATGGGCAGCTCCGATGCGCGGTGACGGCTCACCGCCAGCGGCATGGACGGCCCGTTGACGGCTTTGGCGAAGACGTAGACCCGGTGGTCGTCGCGGATCGTCCCGGCCAGTTTCGGGTCGAGGCTCACGTGCACTTTTAACGACCCGGCCCCAGCCCCATCCTTTGGCGATTGCGTCAAACCCCGCATCCGTGCGATGAACTCTTGTACTTCCGCCGCATCCCGGTCGCGGCCTTCAAGGAGCGGCAGCAACCGCTCCAGGTATTTCAAAGCCCGCCGGTAATCCTGCCGGGCTTCGGCTTCCAGGGCGGCGAGCCACAGGGCGTTGTCGTGTTCGGGGCGGATTTCCAGCGCGCGTTCAAGGCGCGCCCGGATTTGCGGGGAAAAGGCGCCGTTGTTGGCCATCAACGCGGCGTCCGCCCAGGCGGTTAGCACGTGGGGATCGTCGCCGACCAGTTGATGCAGGATCTGGTAAGCGCGCTCGGCGTCGGTGAAGCGGCTGAGGCCCATATAGGTTCGCCCGGCCAGCGCCCAGCCCTCGGCGCTGCCCGGATTGGCCGCCAGTTTTTCCTCAAGTTGGCGCACCAGCACCTCCACCGGCGGCGCTTTTTCGGGGGCCGGGTTTTGCGGGGCGGCGGTCAGGGTGCCGGGGCGCAGCGCATCGGGCGTACCGAGCACGAGGTAGAGGCCGGTGCTGAGCAACGGAATCATTCCCAGAATTAATACCGTCCAAACCTTGCCGGGGTTTTTTGGGGGCGGTGATGGATCGGTTTCGTCTTCCGGCAGGTCATCCAGCAACGCCGCTTCGATTTCCGCGCGGGTTTCGACATCGCCGTCGGCGTTGCCCGACGCATCCAGTTCGCCCGCCATCTCCTCCAGACGCCGCCGGGCGATGCGAATATTTTGCCGCGCGCGGTCGTCGCGGTTGACGGGCCGGCGGTTGAGCAGGGCGGGCAGGATGAGGGCGGTGGCCAGCCCGGCGAGGGCGAGGGCGCCGAGGCCGAACAGGATCATCAATGCTCCTCGTCTTTGAGCAGGGACTTGGCTTTTTGCAGTTGTTCCGCAGACCAGGGTTCGGGCGGTTGCCGGGATTTTCCCGTGGCCAGGACGATCACGAACACCAGCCCGGCCAACGCCGCGACAAACGGCGCGGCCCACAGAAAAAAATTCGCCGGAGAAAAGCGCGGGCGGTACAACACGTACTCGCCGTAGCGGGCCACCATATAGTCAACGATTTGCTCGCGGCCCCGCCCGCGCGCCACCAGGTCGCGCACCTTGCCGCGCAGGTCTTTTGCCAGGTCAGAATTGGAATCGGACAGGCTTTGATTGGCGCACACCAGGCACCGCAACTCGCCGATCAAACCGGCGTACAGGGCTTCCTGCCCGGCGTTGGCAAACCGCACCGCTTCCACTTGCGCCGCCGCATACCCAAACCCAAACCCGAACCCGGCGGCCCACAATGCCGCGATTAAAACCAGCGGGGCGGCGCGGCTCAAGGGGTCGCCTCGCGCAAGGTTTTGATGAGCGGCAGCAGCGTGCGTTGCAGAATTTCCGGGGTGAGCGCGCCGGTCTGCTTGAAGCGAATCACGCCGTCCTTGTCGATGAGGTAGGTTTCGGGGACGCCATAAACGCCGTACTCAATGCCGACGTCGCCGCCGGAATCGAAGGGTATGTGGGAATAGGGGTTGCCCAGCCGTTGCAGCCACGCGGCGGCGTCCGCGGCGTCGTCCTTGTAGTTGAGGCCGACGATGGGCACGCCGCCGGCGTCGGCCATTTGGTTGAACAACGGATGCTCGGTGCGACACGCCACGCACCAAGACGCCCACACGTTGAGCAGCCACACTTGCCCGCGCATCTGCGCGTTGCTGAATTCCTGTTGCGGCGGCTCCGGCAACCCCGGCAACTCCGGCAGGGAAAAGACCGGCGCCGGTTTGCCGATGAACGGCGAGGGCAGCTCCCGTGGTTTCAGTTTCAGGCCGACGCCGAGGAAACCGATCAGGACCATGAACACCAGCAGCGGAACGACGTAGCGGTTCATCCGGCTGCCGGCATCGCCCGGTTGTTTTCCACGGCGGCGTTCCGGTTCGTGTCTTCGGCGGTGTCTTTGGCGGCCTCTTTCACCCGCCGCCGGTAGCGCCGGTCGGTGGCCGCCAGCAGCCCGCCGAGGGCCATCACCAGCGCCCCCAGCCAGATCCAGCGGATGAACGGTTTGTAGTAGATTCGCACCGCCCAAACATCGTTGCCGTCCAGCGGCTCGCCGAGGGCGACGTACAGGTCGCGGGTGAAACCGGGGTCAATGGCGGCCTCGGTCATGGGGTTTTTTTGCACTCGGTAGGTGCGTTTTTCCGGATACAACACAACCACCGGCCGCCGGTTTCGGGTCACCAGGAACTCCCCCCGCGCCGTGTCGTAGTTTGCGCCTTTGCCGTCCGCCACGCCGTTGAAGCGAAACTCATAACCGGCCACGGCGAAGGTCTCGCCCGCGGCCATGCGCACGTCCTTTTCAATGCTGTAGGTATTGGTGCAGGTGACGCCGATGATGAACACGCCGACGCCGATATGGGCCAGGGTCATGCCGTACACGCCCCGAGACGTGGTTCGCAAACCGCGCAGGGTTCGTTGCAGGTTTTTTTCCGGGCCGCTGCGCTGATGCAAAATCAGCAGCGCGCTCAGCATGATCCAGCAGCCCAGCGCGATGCCCAGCGCGGCGTTGAAGGAATAGTGAGACATCCCCAGCGGTGCCAGCAATCCGATGAGCGCGCTGAGCAACGCCGGCGCCGCCAGTTTCAAACCCAGGCGCGCGGCCCGGTCTTTTTTCCAGCGCAGCAAGGCGCCGATGCCGATGAACAACGCCAGTGGCGTTCCGATGACAGCGAACAGGAAATTGAAATACGGCGCGCCCACGGAAATTTTCGCGCCGCCCAGCGCGTCCAGAATCAGCGGGTACAAAGTGCCGGTCAGGACCGCGAAACACAACGCGCCGAGCAACACGTTATTGATGAGGATCGCGGTTTCACGGGAGACCAGGGAAAAGCGCGCGCGGCTGACCACCGCCGGTGCGCGCCACGCGTACAACGCCAGCGAGCCGCCGATCACGATGCCGAGAAATACCAGGATGAACAGGCCGCGGGCCGGGTCGGTGGCGAAGGCGTGGACCGAGGTCAGCACCCCGGAGCGCACCAGAAAGGTGCCGAGCAGCGACAGCGAAAAAGCGAACACCGCCAGCAGCACCGTCCACGCCTTGAAGACGCCGCGTTTTTCCGTGGCCGCCAGCGAGTGAATCAACGCGGTGCCCACCAGCCACGGCATGAACGAGGCGTTTTCCACCGGATCCCAGAACCACCAGCCGCCCCAGCCGAGTTCGTAGTAGGCCCACCACGAGCCGAGGGCGATGCCGATGGTCAGAAACACCCACGCGATGTTGGTCCACGGCCGCGACCAGCGCGCCCATGCGCCGTCCAGCCGCCCGCCGAGCAACGCGGCGATGGCGAAAGCGAAGGCCACCGAGAAGCCGACGTAGCCGGTGTACAGCATCGGCGGGTGGATGGCCAGCCCGATGTCCTGCAACAGCGGGTTCAAGTCGCGCCCGTCGAGGGGCGCCGGGAACAACCGCGCAAAGGGGTTGGATGTCAGCAGCATGAACAGCAAAAAGCCGATGCTGATCATCGCCATCACCGACAATACCCGCGCGATGACGAGGTCCGGCAGCCGCCGGGTGAACGCCGCCACCGCGCCGCTCCACAAGGCCAGGATCAAGCTCCACAACAACAACGAGCCTTCGTGACCACCCCACACCCCGGAGACGCGGTACAACAGGGGCAAGTGGCTGTTGGAGTGGTTGGCGACGTAGGCCACGGAAAAATCGCCGCTGATGAAGGCGTGCGTCAGGCACGCGAACGCCACCACCAGCAACCCCATCTGCGCGTGCGCCGCGGGCCGCGCCAGGGCGATCCACGCGGGGACGTTGGCCAGCGAACCGTAGAGCGGAAAGGTCGCCTGCAACAATGCCATGACCAGGGCAAGGATGAGCGCGAACTGACCGAGTTCGGGAATCATTGCGCGTCTCCGCCGCCGCCGCCGCCGCCGCCGTAACGGTTGGGGTTGGGGTTGGGGTTGGAGTTGGAGTTGCGGTTGGCGGCCTTGAGCGCGTCGCTGACTTCCGGGGGCATGTAGGTCTCGTCGTGCTTGGCGAGCACCTGTTGGGCCACGAATACTTCGCCGCGCATGACGCCCTGCGCGACGATGCCCTGACCCTCGCGGAACAGGTCCGGGAGGATGCCGGTGTAGGCGACCCGCACGGTGCTGCGGGTGTCGGTCAGCGCGAACTGCACCGAGAGGTCGGCGTCGCTGCGCCGGACGCTGTTTTGCACCACCATGCCGCCGATCCGGAAGGTGCCGCCGATGGGCGCTTCGCCGGCGCGCACTTGGGTGGGGCTGAAAAACAGGTTGATGTTTTTTTCAAGGGCGGTGAGCGCCAGCCCAACGGCGCCGCCGACTGCGGCCACCAGCAGGAGGATCAGTATCAGGCGTTGTCGGCGTTGGGGTTTCATGGTTGCGGTTATGGTTGCGGATCGTGCCGGGCTGGTTCGGGAGGCAGTTCCGCGGCCAGTTCCGCGAGCAGTTTTTTTCTTTTCACCAGCGGCGAAAAATAATGCCAGGCCAGCACCACGGCCACCACGCCGTAGCTGCACCACACGTAAAACCCGTACCCGCCCATCCGTAAAAACTCAGAAAACTCGGAAAATTCAGCCACGAACCACCGCCTCCACCCACCTTGTGCGCCGTTCCCGCTCCAGCAACTCAAGGCGCGCCCGGCCCAGCATCGCCGCGAAAAAATACGCCTTGAAAGCCGCGAACATGATCAGCAGCGGAATCAGCATTTGGATATCCATGCTCGGCCGCCCCAGTTTGGTGACGCTCGCGCCCTGGTGCAGGGTGTTCCACCATTCCACCGAATAGTGAATGATGGGCAGGTTCACGAGTCCCACCAGCGCCAGCACCGCCGCCGCGCGGGACGCCGAGCGCCGGTCCTCAAGGGCGTTGGAGAGGGCGATGTAGCCCAGGAACAAAAACAACAGCACCAACTCCGAGGTCAGGCGCGCGTCCCACACCCAGTAAGCGCCCCAGGTCGGTTTGCCCCACAACGACCCGGTCACCAGCGCGCACACCGTGAAAGCCGCCCCCAGCGGCGCGCACGCACGGGCCACGGCATCGCCCAGTTTCAAGTGCCAGATGAGCCCGGTGGCCGCCGCCGCCGCCATCATCGCGTACACGAACAGGGACATCCACGCCGCCGGCGCGTGGACATAGAGGATTCGGTAGCTGTCGCCCATTTGATAGTCCGGCGGGGCCAGCGCCAGGCCGCCATAGAGGCCGGCGGCGAACAACAACAGCGCCAACCCGCCGAACCATTTCGACCAGCGCGTTGCGAACTGGTAAAAACCGGCCGGCGAGCCGAGCCGGTGAAACCATAGCCAGCCGCCGCCGCCGGATGGCGTGGGCGTGGGCGCGGAGTGCGGCGGATCAAGTTGTCCGGGAGCGGAATTTGGCGGCGGGGGCATTATGGGCATTATGATGATGGGGGGGCCGTGTTCGGGGCGTACACAAACGGGCATTTTACTTTAATTCGGGCGTTGTTTTCGGAACCATCAGTTCACCCCCGCCCGCAACGCCGCAACGATGGCAAGGGGCGCCAGCGCCAGCGCCAGCAGCAATATCGCGCCCAGCAGCAGCAACTGCCCGGCGGGGTCAACGCCGAGGGTCGTGGCGCGCACCGCCCCGGCACCGAAGATGAGGATCGGGATGTACAGGGGCAGGACCAGCAGCCCCGACAACGCCCCGCTGCGGCGCGCCGCCACGGTCAGGGCGGCGCCGATAGCGCCCACCAAACTCATGGCCGGGGTGCCGAGCAGCAGGCTCCACAGCAGTTCCGGCAGGGCGTGCCGGGGCAGGTGCAGCATTTCCGCGAGCAGCGGCGAGACGATGATCAGCGGCATCCCGGTGACCAGCCAGTGCGCCAGCACCTTGGCGGACACCAGCAGCGTTGCCGGATGCGGGCTCAGGAGCAGTTGTTCGAGGGATCCGTCTTGGTAATCGCCGGTGAAAACGCCGGGCAGGGCCAGCAGGGTGGCGAGCAACGCCGCCACCCACAGAACCGCCGGCGCGATTTGCGCGAGAAAAGCCGGGTCGGGACTCAGCGCCAGCGGAAACAATGACACGGTGATCACAAAAAACAACAATGGATGCAACCATTCGCCGCGCCGCCGGCAGGCGATGGCGAGGTCCCGGCGCAACAGCGCGGCAAAGGCGGTGGTCGTGGCCGTGGTCGTGGTCATGGTCTTGGTGCGCTCATCGAAACTGTGCCAGGTTGATTTGTTCGGGTTGTCCCTGTACCCCGCGCGGCGTCAGTTCCCGGTGGCTGGTGAAAACCACCATACCGCCGGCTGCGACCTGGTCGCCGAGCATTTGCGCCAGCAGCCCCAGCGCGGTTTGATCCAGCGCGGTGGCCGGTTCGTCGAGGATCCAGATACCGCCGGGGCGCAGCAGGATGCCGGCGAGGGCCACGCGCCGGCGCTGGCCGGCGGAGAGAATGCCGCAAGGCAGGTTGATGCAGTCATCCAGCCCAAGTTGATGCAGCGCATCGCGGGCCGAGGCCGGGGCGGTGTCGCGGCCACTCAGCGCGCGCGCGGCGTTGAGGTTTTCCAGCGGCGTCAGTTCGCGGTTGAGGGCGGTGCGGTGTCCGAGGTAGGCGAGGTCGCGGTAATAGTCCGGGCGGGTTTGCAGGATCGGCGCGCCGTTCCAGCGCACTTGGCCGGATTCGGGCAGGCTCAAGCCGCACAACAGCCTGAGCAGCGAGGTCTTGCCGGCGCCGTTCTCCCCGCGGACGTGTAGCATCGCCCCGGCGTCAAGTCTAAAATGCAGGTCGTGGAAAAGGGCGCGGCGACCGCGCACACATTCCAGGCCGGCGGCTTCGAGGGTGGCGGCGGCGATGTTTCTGGTGCTGGTTTGGGAGGCGCTGAGCAATGGACCCGATCACCCGAAAGCGACCCGAAAATGGCAAAGTGTATGGTTTTCATTCCCCGGACTCAACCCATTACCCCCATTACCTCAGGAACGATTGCCCCAAGGAGCGCCTGAACGTTGATTTTGCACGTGGACATGGATGCGTTTTACGCCTCGGTGGAAGAGCGCGAACAGCCCGGTCTGCGGGGCCGGCCGCTGGTGGTGGGCGGGCGGCCCGAAGCGCGGGGCGTGGTGTCCGCCGCCAACTATGCGGCGCGCAAGTTCGGGGTGCACAGCGCCATGCCGAGCGCCACCGCGCTCAGGTTATGCCCGCAACTGTTGATCATCCCGCCGCGCGGCGGGTTGTACGCCGAAGTATCCGCGCAAATCCGCGCCGTTTTTGAGCGCTATACGCCCATCGTTGAACCCCTGTCGCTGGATGAAGCGTTCCTCGACCCGGCGGGCAGTGAGCGTCTGCACGGCGACGCCGAACAAATCGGCCACTCCATCAAGGCGGCTATTCGCGCCGAACTCGGGTTGGTGGCGTCGGTGGGCGTGGCCCCCAACAAGTTCCTGGCAAAACTGGCGAGCGGCGCCGACAAGCCAGACGGCTTCACGGTCATTCATCCCGGCCGCGCCCAGGCGTTTCTCGATGACCTGCCGGTGGAGCGAATCTGGGGCGTGGGCAAGGCCGCCAAAGCCCGCCTCAACCACGCCGGCATCCGCACCGTGCGGCAGCTGCGGCAGTCGTCTCCGGCCTGGCTCAAAGCCGAGTTCGGCCAAAACGGCGAACGCCTGTGGCACCTGGCCCACGGCCGGGATGAACGCACGGTAACCCCAGACGGCGAAGTCAAATCCATTTCCCAGGAAACCACTTTCGCCAGCGACATAACCGCCATTGAAGTTCTGCAGGCCACCGCCCTCGACCTCACCGAAGGCGTCTGCTACCGGCTGCGCCGGGCCGGCCTCAACGGCAAAACCGTGACCCTCAAAATTCGCTTCGAGGATTTTTCCACCATCACCCGCGCACGAAGTCTTGGGGAGCCGAGCAACGCCACCGATGAGGTTTGGCATCTCGTTGATGCGTTGTTGCGCCAGGAGTTGGGGCGCGGGAAATTTTCGGTGCGCTTGATCGGCGTAGGGGTAACCAACTTCGCCTCGGTTGAGGGCGCTCAGGTTGATTTGTTCAAGGCCGATGGCGGCGCAAAACAAAAAGTGCTGGATGAACTTACCGATGAGATCAGGGGGCGTTATGGGAAAACCACCATTCGGAGGGGGAAGGCGATTCGGTAATGTCAGTGGCGCGAGGGCGCGGGGCGGGGGGCGCGAGGGCGCGGGGCGGGTTGCGCGTGACGCGCATGCGGGTATCCGGGGCGGCGGTTGCGCGTGACGCGCATGTGGGGGGGAGCCCCCCCACGCCCCCCTGTGCGGCGCGGGAAAACATCCTGTTTTCAGCGCCGCTGCGCACATCCCTGTGCGCGATGGCCGGCTGGCGCCGGGTCGAAAAAGCGGATGCCCGATACGATGAAAAATATAGTCGCTACGCTCCTTATTTTTCTATCGTTCGGGTATGACACCGAGGGCGGGGCGCGAGGCGCGGGGTTGCGCGTGACGCGCATGTGGGGGGGAGAGCCCCCCACGCCCCCCTGTGCGGCGCGGGAAAACTCCTGTTTTCAGCGCCGCTGCGCACATCCCTGTGCGCGATGGCCGGCTGGCGCCGGGCCGAAAAAGCGGATCCGATACGATGAAAAATATGGTCGCTACGCTCCCTATTTTTCTATCGTTCGGGTATGACACCGAGGGCGTAAGGCAGGGCAAAGGAAGCGCAAAAAAAACGACCAAGCCTCATCGTTTCCCTTGCCCGTCTTTACACCTCTGCGGCCGTCCAACCGGCGGCGTAGCCGCTGACTTCGGCGTGCGCAGGACGCGCACGGCGGCGCTGAAAACAGGATGTTTTCCCGCGCCGCAAGGGGGGTCTGCGGGGGGTCTCCCCCCGCAAACACGCGTCACGCGCAACCCCACCCCCGCGCTCTGCGCCCCGCGCCCCCGCAAACACGCGTCACGCGCAACCCCACCCCCGCGCTCTGCGCCCCGCGCCCCCGCAAACACGCGTCACGCGCCACCAAGACCAAGCGTATCAATCAACCGCACGTCACCCACATATACCGCCACCAACGCCCTCGCTTGCTTCAAATCGCCACGCGGTGCATCTTCGCTCCAGTTTTCGGGGTCGCGGATCGCGGCGTATTCAACGCGCAGGCGTTCGTCATTCAACTCGCGCTCCATAACCAACTCCAGTTCGCCGGCGTTGCGAACGCCATCCCGCCACGCTTCCCCGGCGGCCAGCAACGCCTGATAGATTTTTGCCGCGACCGCCTGTTGTTCCCGGTTCAGGCGCCGGTTGCGGGACGACATCGCCAGCCCGGACGGCTCGCGCACGGTCGGGCAGACGATGACGTTAATGACGTTAATGGCCTTGGTTTCGTCCAGCCGTTGCGCGAGGTCGCGGATCACCAGGGTTTGCTGAAAATCTTTTTCACCGAAGTAGGCGTTGCAGGGGCCGACCGTGGCGAACAGGCGTTCGACGATGGCGCACACGCCTTGCAGGTGTCCCGGCCGAAACGCGCCTTCCAGTCCGCGCGCGGCGGGGCTGGCGCCGCCGGGTTGGATGGCGTTAGCACCGGTGCCGGCTGCTTCGGGGAAAAACCCGGCCAGGGTTCCGCCATAGACCATGTCGCAGCCGGCGCCCTCCAGCAGGGCGGCGTCGCGCCGCCGGTCTTGTGGGTATTTTTCCAGGTCGTCGGGGTTGTTGAACTGCAAGGGGTTGACGAAGATGCTGGCGCAGGTGGCGTGGTTTTCCCGCACCGACCGCTCCACCAAAGACAGGTGGCCGCGGTGCAGGGCGCCCATGGTGGGGACGTAGCCGATGGTGCGGTGGCGGGCGCGTTGCTCGGCGCACCAGCGCGATGCGGATTGCGGGTCGGGCAGCGATTGAATCATTGCGGCAAAGGCTTCAGCCTGGGCGTGGGGGAGGGAGCCGCTCAGGCATCATCCGGCGGTTCAGGTTCCCGTTCCAGCCACCGCTGAATTTCATCGGGATGATCCACCACCGCGTCCGCCCCCCACGCGCGCGGATCATCCCCCGGCAAGATATACCCGTAGGCGGCGGCCACGGTGCGCATCCCGGCTCGGCGTCCGGCTTCGACGTCCCGTGCGTCGTCGCCGACGTACACCGCCCGCGCCGTGGTGGTGCCGGTTAGCTCGCAGGCGTGCAGCAGCTGGTCGGGCCACGGTTTTCGTTTTTCCAGCGTGTCGCCGCTCACCACGCAAGCCATGCGCGGCAGCAACGCCAGGTCACGCAACAACGGTTCAGCCAAAAACCCCGGCTTGTTGGTGACGACCCCGAAGCGGCGGTCGCTGCCTTCGATGTGTCCCAGCAACGATTCCATGCCGGGGAACAAGCGGGTGTGGGTGCTCAGGTTTTGCCGGTACACCTCAAGCAACTCGTCGTAAAACCGCTCGGCCTGTTCGCCGTGGCCGTCGCTGTTGAACCCCAGGCGGATCAACGCCATGCCGCCCTTGGAGACGTGGGGCCGCACCACCTTCGCCGCCAGCGGTTCGCGGTCGTGGCGGCCGAGAACGACGTTGAGAGCGTTGGTGAAATCGTGGGCGGTGTCCAGCAGGGTTCCGTCAAGGTCGAACAGGACGGTGTCAATGGCGTCTTTCACGTCAGGCCCACGCTCAGGTCCGGGTGCCGTACACGAGGTAGTTGACGTCCACCCCCGGCCCCAGAGAATAGGCGCGGCTGACCGGGTTGTAGTGCAGGCCGGTCATTTCCGCGATGCCCAAACCGGCTTGCTCGCACCAGCCGCACAACTCCCGTGGCCGGATCAGTTTTTCGTATTGATGGGTGCCCCTGGGCAGCAGGTTGAGCACGTACTCGGCGCCGACGATGGCCAGCAGGAAGGATTTCGGGTTGCGGTTGATGGTGGAAAAATACACCGCGCCGCCGGGCTTGACCAGAGCCGCGCAAGCCGCCACCACGCTCGCCGGGTCGGGGACGTGCTCAAGCAGTTCCAGGCAGCAGACGATGTCCCACTGCGCCGCCTGTTCCGCGGCCAACGCCTCGGCGGTGATTTGCCGGTACTCCACGGCAACGCCGCTTTCCAGCGCATGCAACCGCGCCACCTCCAGCGGCGCCTCGCCCATATCAATACCGGTCACCTCGGCCCCCCGCAACGCCATAGCCTCCGCCAGAATACCGCCGCCGCAGCCCACATCCAGCGCCTTCTTCCCGTCCAGCGGCGAATGCCGGTCAATAAAATCCAACCGCAACGGATTAATCTGATGCAGCGGCTTGAACTCGCTCTCCGGATCCCACCAGCGCGACGCCAGTTGGGCGAATTTGTGAATTTCCGCCGGGTCTACGTTGTCATCAGTCATCAGGTCGGTGCTTTTGTTCGTCAATCATCCGAATAGTGCCATCTTCCGGTATTTCCCCCGGTTACGCAGAGTTTACCTTCAAATTGTCGTAAAATCCCCCAATGCCACAAGCAACCAGACAAAACCGACAAAAACCGGCACGGGACTACCGCCACGACGACCAACAGGCCTTGTTGCGCCCGGAAAGCGGCGCCCAGGACGTGTTCCCGCCCGCCCGGCGGAAGCCGCGCAAAACCTACCGCTACGACTCATCGCTGTCGCCGGAACTGGCCTGGGATGAGGCCGAAGCCCGTGGCGAGGGCGAGCGGCTGATTGACGAGATCATCAACAGCGGCGACCTCGACAAAGCCCGCGCAGCGGCGGAAAAATTAAAAACCCTGTCGCAACCGTTCCTCAACTGGAGCGGCAAGGCCGAACGCGGGAAGATCGAAGTGCCGACCCTGCCGCTGTTCGTCCACGAGCGGCTTTCCACGGCGGCGGTGCTGGAAACCCTGAAACGACGCTACCGCTCCCGCGGGCAAACGCTGGACCTGTTCGGCGAGGGTGAAAAAAGCATCGGCGACAAAATCCGCGGCGCATATGAGCACCTGAACGGCTGGCAAAACCGCCTGATACTCGGCGACTCGTTGCAAGTGATGAACTCGCTACTGGAATATGAAGGCATGGGCCGGCAGGTGCAGATGGTTTATATGGACCCGCCTTATGGGGTGAAGTTTGGGAGTAATTTTCAGCCCTTTGTGCGTAAACGCGAGGTAAAAGATGGCGATGATGACAGCATCAGCCGTGAGCCGGAGATGGTGCAGGCGTACCGGGATACCTGGGAGTTGGGGATTCACTCTTGGCTGACTTATATGCGCGACCGGCTGTTGCTGGCGCGTGAATTGTTGACTGATTCGGGTTCCTGTTTTGTGCAGATTTCGGATGAGAATGTGCATCTTGTGCGTAGTGTGATGGATGAGGTTTTTGGGCGGGAGAATTTTGTTAGTGAAATTGTTTTTCGAAAAACCAGCAATCTTACTGCCGAGTTCCTTCCAACTTCATCAGATTTTATTATGTGGTATGGAAAAAACCGTTCCCAATTAAAATTTTACGAATTATTTGGAAAGAAAACCTTTCAATCGGTAGGGGAAGATTCTTTTGGGTGCGTGGAATTGCCTGATGGTAAATGGAGACGTCTTACAAAAGAGGAAAAAAGTACGCCTCAATCTTTACCTAATGATTGGAAAATTTTCGGACTAGGCGATTTAACATCCTCGCATTATTATCAAAGCCCGCCGTTTGTTTTTGAGGGACAGGAATACACACCCAAAAATCGCTACTGGTCTACATCTGCTGAAGGGTTAGGTCAGTTGGTAAAAGAAAATCGCATTGCTGCTGTTGGAAATACTCTTCGCTATAAAAGATATTTCACAGATTTTCCGTTTATCAGATTAAACAATATGTGGCAGGACACAGGTACAGGCACACAAACTCAGCAACGTGTTTATGTCGTCCAGACAACCGAGAAAGTCATCCAACGTTGTCTGCTAATGACCACCGACCCTGGCGACCTGGTGCTTGACCCAACCTGCGGTAGCGGTACGACTGCTCTGGTCGCCGAACAATGGGGCCGCCGCTGGATCACAACCGATGTGTCGCGCGTTCCGCTATCACTTGCCCGCCAACGCCTGCTCACCGCCACCTACCCCTATTACCAGTTGAAAG
Organism: Candidatus Poriferihabitaceae bacterium; assembly: GCA_965212085.1. Lineage (GTDB taxonomy): Bacteria > Pseudomonadota > Gammaproteobacteria > Arenicellales > Poriferihabitantaceae > JAHRAW01. The sequence goes on from OZ243042.1 coordinate 2,160,135, forward strand.
ACGAACAACGCGGCCCCGGCGGCGGCTTTGTGTATGCGCGCAAGCAAAACCGAAAAGGCGAAGAAGTCGGCGGCATCGTGCCGCACATCACGCTCAAATCCATCGCCAACAACGAACCGCCGGCGGAGGAAGTGCTGGTTGACAAACCGGAAGTCGCGGGTGACTTTACGCGCATCAGCGGCCCTTTTTGCGTGGAAGCCGTGCTTCCCACGCCGCTTTCCCCCGACCTTTCCCCGGATCGCGCCCACGACATAGAAGACTCGGCACCCGAATGGGAAGGCGGCGTAGAGGACGAAAGCAACCACATCCCGCGCATGATTGAAATTCTACGCTTGTCGCCCGTCGTGCAACTGCCCGGCAACAAAACATTCAACCTGAAAAACATCCGCCCGCCGGCCAAGTCGCTAAACATCCACGCCGAGGCGGAAAGTGCCGACGGCGATGAAGCAATCGCCGTCGTTTTCGGCCCCGCCAACGGCGCCATCAGCGAACGCGCCGTAATAGAAGCAGGGCAGGAAGCGCGCAACAAAGACTACGCCCGCCTGCTCATCATCGCCTTTGCCATTGAACCCGCCGCCCGTGAAACCGTCGAACACGGCGAAGCAACCTTCGGCCTGCCCGCCATTTACGCCCAGGCCAGCACCGACCTCGCCATGTCCGACCTGCTCAAGAACATGCGCTCCAGCCAGATTTTTTCGGTGTGCGGACTACCCGACGTGGAACTGAAAAAAGCCGCTAAAAAAGCCGAAGACGGCGGCGACCTGTGGCAAGTAGAACTGCACGGCCTGGACGTATTCGACCCCGCCAGCATGGAAACCGACTCCAGAAGCGGCGATGACGTCCCCTGCTGGATGCTGGACACCGACTACGACGGCCAATGCTTCCGCGCCGGCCAAGTATTCTTCCCCCGCACCGCCGCATGGGATAAAATACGCCGGGCGGTGAAAGCGGATTTTGATGATGCGGTTTGGGAGCATTTGCGCGGCTCCGTGAGCGCGCCTTTTGTGGCGGGGGAACAGGTTGCGGTGAAGGTTATTGATGATCGGGGGAATGAGTTGATGGTGGTTAAGCGAACTAAGGGGGAAGTGAAATGAAACTGACTGTAAAAAACTTTGGGCCTATTCGGCAAGCAAAGGTGGATATTAAACCTATGACCGTCTTTGTTGGCCCCAGCAATACGGGAAAATCCTATCTGGCGATATTAATTTATATCTTTGACAAGGTTATGAATGGGGCATTTCCATTTTTCCATTTTACCAATATCAATACAACCATAGCAGTTAAAAATATTTCGGATGAGGAAAAAATCACAGACATCGTTAATAAAGTGCTTTCTGACTTCATAACTATCATTCATAAGCGTTGGGAAGCGGAAGCAATTCGTTGTTTTGGAGAAGAATGGGAAAATCTGATCAAACAGAACGGCATCCCGGCCTCCATTGTAGTTTCCAATGAAAGCAAAGGAGTAATTCTAGATTTTCTTTCTCCAGATAAAGATCAATTGCCTCCACTAAACTCTATAGTAAAAAATATAAGGAAAAAAGTTATTAAATATTTAGAGGATTATAAAAAAAATCACTCTATTGATTTATTTGGGGACCCTGCTGATTTAGTTGGGGTGGGTCCTTTGGATTTAACTGGTCTAATGGAACCTGAAGTAGCTAATTTGCTTGATTTTTTACCGAAGATGTCACGATCTGGTAAGCCTCGTCGCTATCCAAGGCACCAATATATAAATGAAGGAATCAATACACACTATCTACCTGCGGTGCGGGGTGGTTTGATGCAAAGCCATCGTATTCTGGTGAGTGCTGTGATTGACAGGGCACCCACCATCGGATTAACCGGTGCAGAAATTATTCCATTTACCGGTGTTTTAGCCGATTTTTTACAAAAATTACTTAATATTCATGAAAATCGGCGCCGTGCAAAACACACGAACAGTGTCTCTGCATTATCTCAGAAAATCGAGCAGCATGTTATGCGTGGTGAAATCCACATGAAAATGTTGGCGACACGCTATCCGGATTTCCGTTACAAGTTTACAGACAGGAACTCGAATCAACGGGATATTTCGCTAATGTATGCATCATCATCAGTGTCGGAACTAGCACCGATTGTTTTATTCATTCGTCATTATCTTTCCCCTGGCGATATTTTTATCGTGGAGGAACCGGAGGCGCACTTGCATCCCGAAGCGCAACGAGTTGTTGCGGGTGTACTGGTTGAGTTGGTAAAAGCTGGCGTATATGTGATTGCCACTACGCATAGCGACATCATCCTGGAACAAATCAGTAATTTCATCCACGCTGATACAATTCCGGGAGCAAAGGTATTGAGAAAAAAAGCTGAAAAACGCACCTTGCAAAAAAATGAGTTTGGTGGTTACTGGTTTAAGGCGCCTAAATCTAACAAGGGTACTACTGTTCAGGACATTTGCTTTGACGACCAAACAGGAATATTAACGAAAGATCATTTGGATGTATCTTCTGATTTGTATAATGAGACCATTGACTTGTTCAATAGCAAGGAGAAGGTTGCTGATATGGATAAGTCTGATGACACTTAAACAACGATTTGCAAGTCAATATGGGAATGCAACATCCAGGTCCAAAAAATTTTCCCTCAAACAAATAAAAAATCAAGCACCCGCTATTTATTCAACGGATATAATGATGCGTGGCGCGCAAACAAACCGTTGTGATTATTTTGTGTTTTGTAATTGCGCCCCTTCTACTACGGGAATTTATGTGGTGGAGGTAAAGGGCGCCAGTCCATCCGTAAACGAAGTCAGAAAACAATTACAAGGCGGGGCAGATTTTATATCTGGTCATCTCCGTCAAAACGATCAATATGATTTTTCACCAGTTTTGGTGGCAAAAGCCATACATGGCAGTATGCGGACGCAATTTATGCGCGCAACTGTCTGTTTAAACGGAGAACCACGAAACATAACGCATGTTAAAGTCGGTTCGTCGTTGAAAAAAATACCCGTTCCTGTTTAATCTGTAATGCTAGAAGCAGAAGTAGAAAACCCAATCATCAACCCCCCGTACGAGGAACCCACCTCGCACTGGAAAATACACGAGCACGAGCCGGCGGAAAAAATCGACGGGCGGCGTGAAGCGGTTTATATGTACCTGCCGCCGGGGGCAAAGACGGATGATAAGAGCGAGCGGGACGTCGGCTATCAACTGAAGTTGGAAATAGTTTCCACGGTTCGCCGGCGGTTAACCGAATGGCGGGAACTCGCTTTGCGCGGCGAGGGTGGGGTAAGTCGCGTAACGATGGAACTACTCAAATACTGGCGGCGTGAAGGCCGGGAACATCGGTTATTTTTTGCTCAACTGGAAGCTGCGGAAGCCATTATTTTTCTTACCGAGGCGCGGCAGGATTTCCTGCAGGGCATTGACATCAAGCCGGATGAGCCGGGGGAAGAGAAACAAAAAGACGGCTTTACCGCCTTTCGCCGGCTTTGTTGCAGGATGGCTACCGGCACGGGCAAGACCACCGTCATGGCCATGCTGGCGGCGTGGAGCATACTCAACAAAGTCAACAATAAAAACGACAAGCGTTTTTCCGATGCGGTTCTGGTCGTCTGTCCGAACGTGACCATCCGTGAGCGGCTGGCGGAACTGGATCCGAAAAGGGGAGACGCGAGTATTTACCGCACCCGCGACCTTGTGCCGGAGACGCTGATGCCGCAACTGATGCAGGGGCGGGTTCTCACCACCAACTGGCACGTTTTTGAGCCGCACAGCACGCAAACCGGCGGCAGAGTGGTCAAAACCGGGCGGCGCGTTATCACGCGGGAAATTATTCGTATCGGCGACAAGACCACCACTGCGCGTGGCACGCGGTACATGACCGAAGAGAACTTGCGAAAAAAGAACGCATTGGGACTTTTGCGGATATGCAATGAAATTCGCGGTAAAAAACAGGTTCTGGAAAAAGTCGAAATTGAATCCGAAAAATATGTGGAAACCGATACCGCGCTCGTGCGGCGCGTATTGGAAGGGGAGTTGGGAACGCGGGGTAATATCCTGGTTTTCAACGATGAAGCGCATCACGCCTACCGCCTGCGTCACACCGTGGATGAAAGCGACAGCAACGACGGCGATATGATCGCTGATGAAGAATTTGCCGAAAACTATTACAAGGAGGCCACGGTCTGGGTGGACGGACTGGACCGGGTGCACAAGCTGCGCGGCATTAATCGTTGCGTTGATTTTTCCGCCACGCCGTATTTTTTGGGAAAGGCCGGGAAGAACACAAACCGCATTTTCCCGTGGACGGTGAGCAGTTTTGACTTGCAGGATGCGATCGAGGCCGGTCTGGTGAAGATTCCGCAACTTGCGGTGCGCGATTCCAGCGGCGCCAATGTGCCCGGCTATTTCAACATCTGGAAATGGATACTGCCGAAACTTACGACCACCGAACGCGGCGGCAAAAAAACCGGCGCCAAGCCCGAGGCGATACTCAAATACGCCCACACGCCGATCGCCATGATGGGGGGTATGTGGGAGGAGTTGCGCCGGGAACTGGAAGCGTCCGATGATTCACGCCCGCCGGTTTTTATCATCATTTGCAAGACCAAAAAACTGGCAAAGGTGGTGTACGAATGGCTGGCCGAAGATCGCCCGCCGACAACCGCCATTCCCCGTGCGAACTTGCCCGAACTGCGAAACAGCGAGGACAAGCAAAACACGATCTGCGTATATTCCGACGTGCAGGCGGAAATAGACAGCGGCAACGCCAAGAGCGATGAAACCCGCTGGATGCGCTACACGCTGGACACCATCGGCAAAACGGTTTGGCCCCCGGACCGCCAGAAACGCCCGCAGTATCCTGATGGCTTTGCAACGCTGGCGGAAAAATTGAAGCGCGACAAGCACCCGCCGGGACGCGACGTCCGCTGCATCGTGAGCGTCGGAATGCTCACCGAAGGCTGGGATTGCAACACCGTTACGCACATCATCGGACTGCGCCCCTTTATGTCACAACTACTCTGCGAGCAGGTCATCGGGCGGGGACTGCGCCGCGCCTCTTACGAAGTCGGTGAAGAAGACGGCTTGATGAGCGAAGAAATCGCCACCGTGTTGGGCGTGCCGTTGTCGGCGTTCACGGTCAAGGGCAGAAAAGGCGAGCCGCCGAAAAAAGTAAAGCGCTATCATATTCACGCATTGCCGGGGAAAGAGAAGTATGCAATCAGTTTCCCGCGCGTGGAAGGCTACCGGCAAGCCGTGGGAAACCGCTTTGTTTGCGACATGGAAAAAATCGCGCCGCTGACCATTGATGCGGAAAAAATTCCGCCGGAAGTGGAAATGAAAGCCGCGTTACCGAACAATCAGGGCCGTCCTTCGTTGAGCGGACCCGGCCCGCGGAAAGATGTTTCCCTGAAAGAGTTTCGCAAACAAGCCCGCTTGCAACAAAACATGTATGAAATGACGCAAACGCTGGTGCGGGATTATGCGCAGGATGACAACCGCCAAACGTCACCAAACATATTGTTCCGGCAACTGTTCCAGATCGTGCGTACATACATCACCGAAAAAATTTCCGCCCCTCCGCCCGCGGATAAAAAAGATGCGTTTATGGCGCCTTATTACGGGCTGATCATCGAGCGATTATTGGAAAACATCAAACCCGACGACTCCGCCGGCGAACCCCCTGAACTGCCGCGCTATGAACGTTCACGCGGCGCAGGTTCAACCGCGGACGTGGATTTCTACACCAAACGCGAGCCGTATCCGGTAGAAAAAAGCCACATCAACGCCGTCGTGCCGGACACCAAACGGCTTGAGCAATTAGCCGCGTATCGCATAGACAAACATCCCCAAGTCCTGGCGTTCGCCAAAAACGAAGGAATGGGCTTCGGCATCCCCTACCTGCACAACGGCGAGACGCACGATTATCTGCCGGACTTTCTGATCCGTCTCCGACACGACCAAAAACGCTACCTCATCCTCGAAACCAAAGGCTATGACCCCCTCAAAGACATCAAGCAAAGCGCCGCTGACCGCTGGGTTGCCGCGGTCAACGCCGATGGCAGTCACGGTCAGTGGCGCTATTGTATGGTTTCCAAAGCCGGCGAAATTGACGAGGCGATAAACCAGGCCACCGCCGAAGTTTGTTAGTTTGTTAATCGGATAACGCTCAACTACCGCCACCAATCCGCCGCCCCAACTCCGCCGCTTTTTGCACGATTTCGGTTTCGTCCAAAGTGGTCAGGCGGCGGTTTTCCAGCAGGCGTTTGCCGGCTATCCAGACGTCGCTTACCTGATGCCGGGTGGCGGCGTAGGCGATTTGGCTGAGGGGATGATATACCGGTTGGGTGGCGCAGTCGGCGAGGTTGATGGCGGTGAGGTCGGCTTGTTTGCCGGGGTGCAGGGAGCCGGTGAGGTGGTCCAGGCCGAGGGCTTTTGCGCCGCCGAGGGTGGCGGCTTCGATGGCGGCGTGGGCGGGCAGGGCGGCGGGGTTTTCGCTCGCGCCTTTGGCCAGCAGCGAGGCGGTTTGCAATTCCCCCAGCATGTCGAGGTCGTTGTTGCTGGAGGCGCCGTCGGTGCCGATGGCGACGGTAACGCCGTGTTCCAGCAGTTTCGCCAGCGGGCAAAAACCGTTGCCGAGTTTGAGGTTGGACTGCGGGCAGTGCACCACCTTGACGCCGCGTTCGGCCACGGTTTCGATTTCTCCCGGCAGCAGGTGAACCAAATGCACCGCCGCCAGTCGCGGGCTGAGCAGTCCCAGTTGGTCGAGGCGTTCCAGCGGGCGCATGCCGTAGCGGCCGGTGGATTCCTCGATTTCCCGGCGGGTTTCGTGGACGTGTAAATGAATCCGGCAGTCCAGTTCATCCGCCAGCGTGCGAATTTTTTCGAAGGCCGAGTCGTCAACGGTGTACGGCGCGTGGGGCGCGAACGCGGTGCTGATGAGCGGTGAATGGCGCGTCTCGTCGCGCAGTTGCAGACCCTTGTTGATACATTCACCGGCGTTTTGCGCCCACGCCGACGGGGCGTCAATGACGATCATGCCGATGCAGGCGCGCATTCCGGCGTTTTCGGCGCGCGCCGCGGCCACTTCGGGGAAAAAATACATGTCGTTGAAGCAGGTGGTGCCGCTGCGAATCATCTCCGCCAGCGCGAGGTCGGTTCCGACCTCGACAAACCGCGCGTCCACCCACGCGGCTTCCGCCGGCCAGATGTGCCCGGTGAGCCATTCCATCAACGGCAGGTCGTCGGCGTAACCGCGCAGCAGCGTCATGGCGGCGTGGGTGTGGGCGTTGACCAGGCCCGGCAACAGGGCGTGGCCGGCCAGCGTGATTTCGGTTTTTGCGCGGTAGCGGGCGCGGATGGCCTCGCTTGAATCCAGCGCAACGATGCGGTCGTCGGCGACCGCCAGCGCGTGGTCTTCCAGCACCGATTGGGTTTCATCCACCGGGATCAACCAGCGGGGGAGGATGATTTGGTCAACTTCTTGCATTTGGATAGCGCATTATTCGCATGGTTTTTGGCCGCCCCATCAAGCCGTACAATGCCGATGCCGCCCGATGAATCGTTTGAGTTCATCCAGCACTCCGTCCGGCGACTCCGACAGGAGGCTGTGGCCGCAGCGGGGGATGAAGACGATTTCGGCGTTGTCATTTCGGTCGGCGTGGGCTAATGCGAGTTTGGCCGGGGCCATGCGGTCGAGTTGGCCGCAGATGAACAGGGCCGGGCAGCGGACGTTGGCGAACGCCTGTTCGCCGCCGGAATAATTATTGCAGGCGCTCAGGTCGGCAAAAATCGCGCCGGGCTTGCTGTTTTCCATCATGCTCAACTGCATGCCCGGAGACCAGAATCCGGGCACCGGTTCGCCGCCGATTTTTGAGGCGTGGCTCCATTGGGTCATCATCCCGTAAGCCGACGATGGATCGTTTGCGGCGGCTTCCAGCAACTGCGGCGTTACCGCCATCGGATAACTGAAACCCACCAGGGTCAGGGAGCGCAACGGCGCGGTTGGATGGGCAAAACCCGCCGCCGCTTGCAGCGCGATCAACGCGCCCATGCTGTGACCGACGAGGTGAAAGCCGCGCCCGACGCCGCCGGCGATGATGCGCTTCAGCCACTCCCCCATGCCGGCGATTTCGTCGAGCAACGCGCCGCCGCTCAGGTTGTGGCCGGGCAAATCCGGCGCCAGCACGTTGTAGCCGTGGTAGGCGAAGTAGCGGCTTTGATGCGCCCACACGCTGTGATCCATGGCCGCGCCGTGGACGAACACGATGGTGTCGCGCTCGTCCGCGGGCGCGTGGTTGGCGGTGTAGGCGTAGTAGGGGGTTTTGTTTGGTTTTATTTGCATAGGTTATTTATTCTTGCAAATGGCGTCGCTCGAGTTCTTTCACCAATTTTTTGGCACCATCAGAAACTTTATCAAGAGGGTTCGTGTTACAGTAATTATCCATCCAAGACCGAAGAGCTCTACTATCTGATTCGGGAAGTTCGACCGAATAATATCCGGCGGCAGAAACCCACCCTAATAGCCAAGCTGGAAAAGAGAAGTAACCTTGGTTTCTGGACTCACTCCACTCTCCGCATGATCCTGCACCATGTCCATATGTTGAATATTTTCCGTGTTTTGCATGTAGGAGTTGAACTGACATTAACAAAAGCACAATGATTGCCGTGATCGTTTTTTTCATAACTGAGTTACCTAGTGAGTAGATTACTGCCATATTTACAGTTGTTTGGACTTTTTAAATCTTTACTCCAAAAACACTGCTACGAATAATAGAACAACACCAATACCAAACAGCCCAAGTTGGGCGTAAAATAAAGTCCATATTGTTTCGCCGAGAAACTTAGCATACGAACGCTCTTTATCCTTATTCCTATCATCTCTGTTAGGATTCGCAATTTGTGCCGTAGTTCTAAAATCTTTTAACCTGTTTATCGTGCAAATAACACCAAGTAAACCAGAGAAAAAATAAAAGAACAATGCTATTCGATACAAATATAGTTGACACAATGCAAGGTTACTATCCACGCTTGTTAATAAATGAAGAATAAAGCCAATACTTGCTAAGGCAAATGTCAAAAACAAATTAATTACATAGGACAAGTGTTGTATCCTTATTCCTTGCCACCGCACGAATTTCTCGTTGCACGTATTTTCGTCAGTCATCGGTTTATCCTCATAATCAAGTGATTTTTTTAGAAAGGTGAATCCCCCTCCCCAGATCCTCCAACAAATCATCCACATCCTCCAACCCCACCGACAACCGAATCGTTCCCTGATTAATCCCGGCGGCGCGCAAATCTTCATCGTTCATCCGGTAATGCGTGGTGCTCGCCGGATGAATCACCAGAGATTTGGCGTCGCCGACGTTGGCGAGGTGGGAGAAAATTTCCAAGCCTTCGGTGAAGGCGCGCCCGGCTTCGCGTCCGCCGCGCAGGGTGAAGCAGAACACCGCGCCGGCGCCTTTGGGGAGCAGGGTTTGCGCCAGCACATAGTCGGGGTGTTCTTCGAGTTCCGGGTAACTGATGTCGGCCACGGCCTCCGAGGCGCGCAAAAACTCCACCACCTTGCGGGTGTTTTGCACGTGCCGGTCCATTCGAACCGGCAGGGTTTCCAGGCCCTGCAGGATATAAAACGCGGTGGTCGGGCTCATGCACGCGCCGAAGTCGCGCAAACCCTCGCGCCGGGCGCGCAGCAAAAACGCGCCCTGGGATGATTCTTCGTTGAAGCGCATTTCGTGGAAGCCGTCGTAGGGTTCGGCGAGGGTCGGAAAGCGCCCGCTTTGCCGCCAGTCGAAGCGGCCGTGTTCCGCCAGCACGCCGCCGATGACCGTGCCGTGGCCGCTCAGGAACTTGGTGGCCGAATGCAGGATGAGGTCGGCGCCGTGGTGGAACGGTTTGAACAGGTACGGCGTGGTGAAGGTGGAATCAATGAGCAGCGGCAGGCCGTGTTCGTGGGCCAACTCGGCGACCAGCGGCACGTTCATCACGTCGCCCCCCGGATTGCCGATGACCTCGCCGAAAATCAGCCGGGTTTCGGGGCGAATGGCGTCCCTGATACCGTCAATGTCGCGGGGTGATACGAAGGTGGTGTGGATGCCGAAGCGCGGCAGGGTATACTGCAGGATGTTGTGGGAGCCGCCGTAGATGGCGCTTGAGGAGACGATGTGCGAACCGGCGTCCATGAGCGTGGCGATGGCGAGGTGCAACGCCGCCTGCCCGCTGGCGGTGGCGATGCCGCCGATGCCTTCCTCAAGCGCCGCGACGCGCTCTTCGAGCACCGCGTTGGTGGGATTGGAGAGCCGCGAATAGGCGTGCCCCGGTCGCTCCATGTTGAACAATGACGCGGCGTGGTCGCTGTCGTCAAAGACGTAACTCGCGGTCTGGTAGATGGGCGCGGCGCGGGCGCCGGTCACCGGGTCGGGGCGCTGGCCGGCGTGCAACGCCAGCGTGTCGAATCGGGTTTTGGTGGGTTGTGGCATGGCGGTTATGGGATGGGGGTATGATTGGGGCTGAATCCGTAATTGTATAATTGTAAGTGAAAAGAGACGCGAGACGCGGGTGGCATCCGCAAATGACTGCCAACCCGTAACGCTACCGGCGACGCTACCAACAACGCAGCCAACGACGCAAACCATGTATCAAGCCTTCCAACCGCCCGCCCGGACGCTCATGGGTCCCGGCCCCTCGGACGTCAGCCCCGCGGTGCTGGCGGCCATGGCGCGCCCCACCATCGGCCACCTCGACCCGCACTTTGTCGGCTTGATGGACGAGGTAAAGGCGCTGCTGCGCTACGCCTTCAAAACCCGCAACCAACTCACCATGCCGGTCTCAGCGCCGGGGTCGGCGGGCATGGAAACCTGCTTCGTCAATCTGGTCGAGCCGGGCGACACGGTCATCGTCTGCCAAAACGGCGTGTTCGGCGGGCGTATGAAGGAATGTGTTGAGCGCGTGGGCGGCGTTTGTGTTTTGGTGGAAGACGCCTGGGGTACGCCGGTCAGCGTTGCCAGAGTGCGCGCGGCTTTTGCCGGCACCGGCGGCAAGGTCAAGGCGCTGGCCTTCGTGCACGCCGAAACCTCCACCGGCGTTTGCTCGGACGCGCCGGCCCTGTGCGCGCTGGCCCGTGAACACGGCGCGTTGAGCATCGTTGACGCGGTTACCAGCCTGGCCGGCATCCCGCTGGAAGTGGATGCCTGGGGCATTGACGCCATCTATTCCGGCACCCAGAAATGCCTGTCCGCGCCGCCCGGCATCTCGCCGGTCAGTTTCAGCGAACGCGCCCTGGAAGCGATCAACCGGCGGCGCACCACGGTGCCGAGTTGGTTCCTGGATTTGAATCTGGTGATGAGTTACTGGGGCGGCACCGGCAACGGTAACGGCAACGGCGGCAGCCGAAGTTACCACCACACCGCGCCGGTGAACGCCATCTACGCGCTCCACCAAGCCCTGCTGGAATTGCAGCGCGAAGGTCTGGAAAACAGCTGGGCGCGTCACCGGCAGTTGTATCAGGTGCTGGGTCAAGGGCTGCAAGCGTTGGGTCTTGAATACCTCGTGGAAGAAGCGCACCGCCTGCCGCAACTGAACGCGGTCAAGGTCCCGGACGGGATTGACGAAGCGCGATTGCGGCAACAACTGCTCGCCGACCACAACCTCGAAATCGGCGCCGGGCTGGGACCCTTGAGCGGCAAAATCTGGCGCATCGGCTTGATGGGTTACGCGTGTAATGAGAAAAATATATCGTTGTGCCTGGGCGCGCTGGAGGCCGCGCTGAGCGATCAGGGTTATAACTGCGCGCGCGCCGCCACCGCCGCAGACACGGATCGCCTGGAACAAACCGCCTGAGACAAATCACCAAATGAGCCATACCATCCACCAGCCGCTAAAAACCCGCTTGCAGCGCAGCGAACTCGCGGTGCCGGGATCAAACCCCGGCATGATCGCCAAGGCCGCCGACAGCGACGCCGATTATGTTTTCCTCGATATGGAGGACGCCGTGGCCCCCGCCGACAAGGTGCGGGCGCGCAAAAACATCATCCAGGCCCTCAACGAAATTGACTGGAAGGCCACGGGGAAAACGGTGTCCATTCGCATCAACGGCCTCGACACCCATTATATGTACCGCGATTTGGTGGACGTGCTGGAGCAGGCCGGGCGGCATTTGGACACGGTGCTGGTGCCCAAGGTCGGGGTTCCCGCCGACCTGTACATGGTCGAGGCATTGTGCAACCAGATCGAACAGTCCATGAACTATCCCCACAAAATCGGCCTCGAAGCCCTGATCGAAACCGCCCTCGGCATGGCCAACGTGGAGGCCATCGCGGGCTGCGGTTCGCGCCTGGAGGCCATGCACTTCGGGGTCGCCGACTACGCCGCCAGTTGCCGCGCCCGCACCGTGGTGATCGGCGGCCTCAACCCCGACTATCCCGGTGATCAGTGGCACGCCGCCTTGTCCCGCATGACTGTGGCGTGCCGGGCATTTGGCTTGCGCGCCATTGACGGCCCGTTTGGCGACTTTGGCGACCCCGACGGGTATTTGCTGGCCGCCCGCCGTGCCGCGGCCCTCGGCCTGGAAGGCAAGTGGGCGATTCATCCCTCGCAAATCGCTCTGGCAAATCAAGTGTTCTCGCCGCCGGAAACCGAAGTGGCCCGCGCCAGGGGCATTCTCGATGCGCTGGCGGAAGCCGCCGATCAGGGCCGGGGCGCGGCCCAACTGGACGGCAAGATGATTGACGCCGCTTCGGCGCGCATGGCGGAGAACGTGGTCAACATTGACGACCTGATTCGCGCCGCTTCAAAGTAATCCCCTCAATGGACATCCACGAATATCAGGCCAAAGAGCTGTTGCAGGGTTTTGATGTGTCGGTGCCCAGGGGCGGCCTCGCCTACAGCCCGGAGCAGGCCGCCTATCGGGCCACGGAAATCGGCGGCCAACGCTGGGTGGTGAAGGCGCAAATCCATTCCGGCGCGCGCGGCAAGGCCGGCGGCATCATCGTCTGCGATTCGGAAAAAGAAGTGTGGAACGCGGCGGATCAGTTGCTCGGCAAAAAACTGGTAACCCACCAGACCGGCCCGCGGGGCAAGGGGGTGTACCGCCTTTATGTAGAGGAGGCAACCCACATCGAGCAGGAGATTTACCTGGGCTTTGTGCAGGACCGCAAGAGCGAGCGCATCATGGTGGTGGCCTCGGCCTCTGGGGGCATGGAAATCGAAGAGATCTCGGCCAACGATCCGGGCAGCATCGTGCGCGCCTCCATCGAACCGGCCGTGGGCCTGCAAGACTTTCAGGCGCGGGAAATCGCCTTCGGCCTGGGGTTGCCGGCGGGCCAGATCGCCAACGCCGTGCGCACCATCAAGGGGTGCTACCGGGCCTTCACCGAACTGGACGCCAACATGGTGGAAATCAACCCGCTGGTGGTCACCGACGACGGCCACCTGGTGGCGCTGGACGCGAAGATGAGTTTTGACGAAAACGCCTTGTACCGCCGCTACCAGATCGCCGAGTTGCGCGACAAATCCCAGGAAGACCCCCGCGAAACCTACGCCGCCGACCGCGGCCTGAGCTACGTCGGGCTGGACGGCAACATCGGCTGCATCATCAACGGCGCCGGGCTGGCCATGGCCACCATGGACATGATCCAGCACGTCGGCGGCGCGCCCGCCAACTTCCTGGACATCGGCGGCGGCGCGTCCCCGGAACGGGTGCTCAAAGCATTCCGCTCGGTGCTGACCGATGGCGTGGAGGCCATCCTGGTGAACATTTTTGCCGGCATCAACCGCTGCGACTGGGTCGCCGAAGGGGTGGTGGAGGCCGTCGCAACCCTGGACATCCGGGTTCCGCTGGTGGTGCGCCTGGCGGGCACCAACGTTGAGCAGGGCGGCGAGATTTTGCGCCGCAGCGGCCTTCACATCGTAACCGCCGAGACCCTCGCCGAAGCCGCCGAAAAGGTGGTGGCGGCGTGGCGTGAAGCGAGCGGGCGGACTGCCTGAGCGGGCCGAGATCGCGTGGCCATTCTACTGACCGGCGAAACCAGGGTCATCGTGGCCGGTTTTACCGGCCGCATCGGCACCTTTCACGGGCGCGAGATGATGGACTGCGGCACCCGCGTGGTCGGCGGCGTAACCCCCGGCAAGGGCGGCTCCACCCACCTCGGCAAGCCGGTATTTGACACCATGAAAGACGCCGTAGCCGCCACCGATGCCACCGCTTGCGTGGCCTTTGTGCCGCCGCCCTTTTGCGCAGACGCGATTATGGAAGCCGCCGATGCGCGCATCCAATACGCGGTTTGCATCACCGACGGAATACCCACCCAGGACATGATCAAGGTCAAGCGCTACATGCGCCGCTACAAGGCCGGGAAGCGCATGATCCTCACCGGCCCCAACTGCGCCGGCACCATCAGCCCCGGCCAAGCCATGATGGGCATCATGCCGAGCCACATCTACCTGCCGGGCAACGTCGGCGTGGTCAGCCGTTCGGGCACCCTCGGCTACGAAGCGGCGGCGCAAATGAAAGCCCTGGGCATCGGCGTCTCCACCAGCGTCGGCATCGGTGGCGACCCGATCAACGGCAGTTCCTTCCGCGACATACTTGAACACTTTGAAGGAGACGCGGATACCACGGCGGTCATCATGATCGGCGAAATCGGCGGCCCCCAGGAAGCCGAAGCCGCCGCCTACATCCGCGACCAGATGAGCAAACCCGTGGCCGCTTATGTGGCCGGCCTGTCAGCCCCCAAAGGCCGGCGCATGGGCCACGCCGGCGCCATCGTTTCCGCGTTCGGCGAATCCGCGGCGGAAAAGGTAGAGATACTCAAAGAAGCCGGCGTAGCGGTCGCCCCCAACCCTTCGGAAATGGGCGCCACAGTAGCCGCGATGCTGGCGCGCCGATAGCACGTTTCTGTGCGCGGCGAGGGCGCGAGGGCGCAGAGCGCGGGGCGGGGTTGCGCGTGACGCGCATTGCGGGGGGGAGAGCCCCCCGCGCCCCCCTGTGCGGCGCGGGAAAACATCCTGTTTTCAGCGCCGCTGCGCACATCCCTGTGCGCGACAGCCGGCTATCGCCGGGCCAAAAAAGCGGCGAAGTGGTGGCGTAGGGGCAGGTCGCGACCTGCCCCCCTACTACCCACAAATGCGGGTACGACACCGAGAGCGTAGCAACAACTCTGTCGTCATTCTCGAGCGTTAGTGTCCGTTGCCGCGTAGCGGCTTACGGACACTTGCGTACTCGGGAATCCAGTCGCACACGCCCCGCCGCCGGTTTAGCCTCTGGATTCCCGATACGATGAAAAATATGGTCGCTACGCTCCCTATTTTTCTATCGTTCGGGAATGACGGCAGAGGCGTAAGGAAGGGTTCGGGAAGCGGCGAAGCAGTGGCGGGGGCAGGTCGCGACCTGCCCCTACTACCCGTAAATGCGGGTATGACAGCGGAGCGGGCAAAATCAGCAATCCAAAAATTACCCCTATAAAACAATCCTTTACCGCCAAAAACCCCCAACAACCCCGAAAAAACCATAAATTTGCAATAAAACCCTTGACAAACATTAACAAAATGGTAATGTTCGCACCACTAACTCGGTGCATGGGGCATCGTGGTGCTATTTTTATAGTACTTGGTAAAAGCATTTACCGCGCACTATCCGCCCCTTATTCCCCCTCATTCCCGCCCTCCTGCGCGCATTTATCGTGCAGTTTTTTCTTCAGACATTCGTTGCAAATCTCCACAATCGCCGGCGGGGTTGTACGCGTTTGATAGCCGGCGGTGGGCCAGTTTGAGCAGTTGCGGCAGAAGTGCCAGGTGTCGCGGGTGGTGATGCGGCGGAAATGCACGGCGGGCAGTCGGTTATTGCGGACAAAGTTATTACGGACAAAAAAAACCGGAGCCGAAGCTCCGGTTTTTTGTAAAGGTGGGATTTGGGGGGAACATAATGAGAGGTGCAGACCCCCTCATAATGTAGAGGTATCTCACGCCTCCCCCCTCATCCCATTTACGGTGATGGGTTAGAAATCAACCCGCATGCCGATGAAGTGGCGAGCGCCATCATTACCTGCGTTCTCACTGTCGACGTCGGTGGCTTCGTAGTAAATCTTGATGCCCCCGCCGAGGTTGTGGTAGACGCCCCAAGTGAGCTGCTCTGAGTCGTCGGTTTCAGCAACTGCGTCGGCACCGTAGCGAGGTTGGTTCCCGGCGGTGTTCCCGTCGGCATCAAGCAGTGGATACACCCTTGCGGAGGCACTTCGCCCATCGTCAGCTTCAGAGTAACCAATCAACCAGTTGGTTTTCTCGCCGAAGTTACCGCCGCCGTAGATGAAGGTTGTGTCTATATCCACTTCGTCGTCAGCACCGGTGCGATCGTTGTCGTCAACCTCGTAGTTCTGCCAACCCACCGACAACCAATAGCCGCCGAAGTTAGCCTTGACGGCGATACCAACGCGGTTGGTGTCGGGCAAGTCTGCGTCGCTTCTGATCGTGCCGTTTTTCGCCGCTGTATAGCTATCAAGATCACCTGCTCCAACGCCCTCGGTGTCTGCGGCGAGTTCTGCGAGATAATCAATTCGTTGTTGTGCGGCGGTCGGCCCATTGGCGATATCAGCAAAAGCGGCATATGCCGTTTGCAGTGCCGCGGGTGGTGCGGTAACAGCGGTAAGTGGATTATTATCCCAATCCGCCATAGAACCATTGAACTGCGCGGTAGTCGGCGCTGCTCCCGCAGCCGGGGCTACTCCAGCTTGTAACGACTGGTCATCCACGCCATCTTCGCTATCAAACGCTGCGGCAATGGTGATGTTGTCGGTAACCGCCCAGCTCAGGCCGAGGCCAATACCGTCGCCACGGATTTTCTCCGCATTGTCGGCACTTTCGTTGCTCTCATTCAAACGAACATCCAGTTCAGCGTACAAGGGACCGAAAGAGTTTGAATACTTGATGGTGTTGGAAGCACGGAACGGACCACCACCGATGGACGAGTAGACGTAGTAACCCAGCGAGTAGGTCGGTGAGATCAGCGTGCCAAAAGTGTTGAAGTACGAACTCCACTGTTGACCGGCATCGATTCGACCGAAGGGGCCGGAAAAGCCGACTGTGGCGATACGAATGTCATCCACACCGGCTGTATCGTTGCTAGTGCTGTCTGATCTGTCGAAAGATCGTTTGCCTTCCCTGTCAGTAGAGACGGCAAATTCATAGCGGCCATGTGCGCTCAGGCCGTTGCCGATCTCTTTGTTGTACTTGATGCCGAAACGGGAAGAGACGCCAGTCAAATCAGTTGTCGAATCACCGTCCTCGGCAAGGTCGTTCAAATCAATGGCGTTGTTGATTCGGCCATAGACCGTGATCTCGCCATATGCCGCCACCGGCGCCACGATTGCGGCGGAAACGGCGGCTGCGATTAGTTTCTTGTTCATGATTTACCTCGTAGTAAATGCTTTTACCAAGTACTATCGGCATCATGTCGGCGGCTCACGGGGTCGGTGGGGCGGGGTATGGGCGTAAGGACGGACGGGAGAAACGGCGGAGTACTGCGGTTTTGACGCTGGATTGCTCGTATCGTCCCTGATACTCGCCCTACGGGCTACGCGCAATTTTGCTCCCGGCAAAATTGTCCCGAGTACGCAAGTGTCCGTGCCGCTAACGCGGGGGCGGGGCGCGTGACGCGCATTTGCGGGGGGATGCCCCCCGCACCCCCCTTTGCGGCGCGGGGAAACTCCTGTTTCCAGCGCCGCGCGCACATCCCTGTGCGCGACAGTCCGGCTAGCGCCGGAAGGGTTTGAACGGCACCGCGATGGTTGGGGCGTAGGGACAGGTCGCGACCTGTCCCCGATTGGACGCTGAATTCCCGCCTCACCTCGTCGTCATTCCCGAACGATAGAAAAATAGGGAGCGCCAGCGACCGTTTGTTTCATCGCTATTCGGGAATCCAGGGGTTAGACCGGCGGGGGTCGTGTGGGGCTGGATTCCCGAGTACGTAAGCCGCTAACGCGGCAACGGACACTAACGCTCGGGAATGACGGCAGAGTTGTTGTCGCGCTTCGGTGGAAATGATTTTAGCAACCGCTTCAAGTAACGCCCGGTGTGGGATTTTTTGTTTTTGGCGACGGTTTCCGGGGTGCCGGTTGCTACCACGAAGCCGCCGCCTTCGCCGCCTTCGGGGCCGAGGTCAATGAGCCAGTCGGCGGTTTTGATTACGTCCAGGTTGTGTTCAATGACGATCACGGTGTTGCCGTGGTCGCGCAGGCGGTGCAGCACGGTGAGCAGTTGGCGGATGTCGTGGAAGTGCAGGCCGGTGGTGGGTTCGTCTAGCACGTACAGGGTGCGCCCGGTGTCGCGTTTGGAAAGTTCGCGGGAAAGTTTGACGCGCTGGGCTTCGCCGCCGGACAGCGTGGTGGCGCTTTGTCCGAGGGTGATGTAGCCGAGGCCGACGTCCAGCAGGGTGTCGAGTTTGCGCGCGATCACCGGGATCGCGGAGAAAAACGCTTTGGCTTCTTCAATGGTCATGTTGAGGGCTTCGCTGATATTTTTGCCCTTGTAGCGGATGCCCAGGGTTTCGCGGTTGTAGCGGCCGCCCTTGCAGGTGTCGCAGGGGACGTAAATGTCCGGCAGGAAGTGCATCTCGACGCGGATCAGGCCGTCCCCCCGGCACGCCTCGCAGCGCCCGCCCTTGACGTTGAATGAAAAACGCCCGGGCTTGTAGCCGCGCGCACGGGATTCCCTGGTGTTGGAAAACAGGTCGCGGACGTGGGTGAACAATCCCGTGTAGGTGGCCGGGTTGGAGCGCGGGGTGCGGCCGATGGGGCTTTGGTCTATGGAGATGATTTTGTCGAAGTGCTCAAGGCCGTGAACCGACTCAAAGGGCTGCGGGCTGGCGCGCATCAACCGCAACTGGCGCGCCACCGCCGGATAGAGCGTGCCGTTGACCAGCGTGGATTTGCCCGAACCGGAAACCCCGGTTACGCAGGTCAGCAGGCCGACCGGGATGCGCGCGTTGATTTTTTTCAGGTTGTTGCCGGCGGCGCCGGTCACGGTGAGGGTCTTGGCGGGGTCGGCGGGGGTGCGCCGGGGTGGTACCGGGATGCGTTCGCGGCCGCTCAGGTAGCGGCCGGTCAGGGATTTTTTACAACGCACGATGTCCGCCGGCCGGCCCTGGGCGACCACTGCGCCGCCGTGACGGCCGGCGCCGGGGCCGAGGTCCACCACGTGGTCGGCCTGGCGGATGGCTTCTTCGTCGTGCTCCACCACGATCACGGTGTTGCCGAGGTCGCGCAGGTGGTGCAGGGTGTCGAGCAGCCGCGCGTTGTCGCGCTGGTGCAGGCCGATGGACGGCTCGTCCAGAACGTACATAACCCCGACCAGCCCGGAGCCGATCTGGGAAGCGAGGCGAATGCGCTGGGCCTCGCCCCCGGACAGGGTTTCCGCGGCCCGCGACAGGGACAGGTAGTTCAGCCCGACGTTGGTCAGGAATCCCAGCCGCGCGTTGATCTCCTTGACGATTTTGTCGGCGATGTCGGCGCGCCGGCCGCTCAGTTTGAGTTGCTTGAAAAATGCCAGGCAGTGATCCACGGGCAACCCGGTCAGCTCCTGAATGGCCCGCCCGGCGATGAACACGTGCCGCGCCGCGGGTTGCAGGCGGCTGCCCGCGCACGCGCCGCAGACCCTGGCGCTCATGCATTTGGCGAGTTCTTCCCGGGCCGCGGCGGAATCGGTTTCCCGGTAGCGGCGCTCGAAGTTGGGGATTACGCCCTCAAAGGCGTGGCGCTTCTGGTATTTGCGGCCGGGGCGGATATAGACGAAGTTTATGGCTTCGTCGCCGCTGCCGTACAACACCCGCCGCTGGTGTTCCGCGCTCAGGTCGGCGAAGGGCGCTTCAACGCTGAACCCGTAGTGCCGCGCCACGCAGGTCAGTTGGGTATAGTAGTAGGCGCTGCGCCGGTCCCAGCCGCGAATGGCGCCGGCGGCCAGGGAAAGCGAGGGATCCTGAATGACGCGCTCCGGGTCGAAGAACTGCCGCAGGCCGAGGCCGTCGCAATCCTGGCAGGCACCGGCGGGGTTGTTGAAGGAGAATAATCGCGGCTCCAACTCGTTGATGCTGTAGCCGCAGTGCGGGCAGGCGAACTTGCCGGAGAACAACAGGGTGTCGGCGATTTCGCGCTTTTCATCCAGCAGCGCGACCCGTGCGGCGCCGTCGGCGAGGGCCAGGGCGGTCTCGAAGGACTCGGCGAGGCGCTGCTGGTTGCCGTCCCTGGCGACCACGCGGTCCACCACCACCTCAATGCTGTGTTTGTAACGCTTGTCGAGGCGCGGCGGATCATCCAGCTCCACGGTGTGGCCGTCAATGAGCGCGCGGATGAATCCCTGGGAATGGAGTTCGCCGAGCAACTGCTGAAACTCCCCCTTGCGCTGGTTGACCACCGGCGCCAGCAGCAGCAGGCGGGTGCCGTCGGGCAGCGCCATGACCTGATCCACCATCTGGCTCACGGTTTGCGCGCTCAGCGCGACGTCGTGCCGGGGGCATCGCGGCTCGCCGACCCGCGCGAACAACAGGCGCAGGTAATCGTAAATTTCGGTGACCGTGCCGACCGTGGAGCGCGGGTTGTGGGAGGATGATTTCTGCTCGATGCTGATGGCCGGCGACAGGCCCTCGATGAGGTCCACTTCGGGTTTTTCCATGATCGACAGGAACTGCCGGGCGTAGGTGGACAACGATTCAACGTAGCGCCGCTGGCCCTCGGCGTAGATGGTGTCAAAGGCCAGGGACGACTTGCCGGAGCCCGACAGCCCGGTGATCACGATCAGGTTGTCGCGGGGCAGGTCAAGGTCAATGCCCTTGAGGTTGTGGGTGCGGGCACCGCGTATTTCGATGATCCCGCTTCTTTTGCTGCCGCTCCTTTTACTGTTCTGGTTGATGACCGTGCCCATTAGATCCGCCCAACCGGGCAAACCTGATACTATACGCGCCTTTGCCGCCCCCCGACAAACAAATTGAACCGCAGTTCCTCCCAGGCTTCCGCTTCTCGTGAGGCCATCCATCCGCCCATGACCGGGCCGGAGCGAAGGGCGGTGGCGGCGCTGGCCGGGATCTTTGCGCTGCGCATGCTGGGCTTGTTCATGCTGCTGCCGGTGCTGGCTATTTACGCCGCGCGGCTGCCCGCCGCCACGCCGTTGCTGGTCGGCCTCGCCCTCGGCATCTACGGACTCACCCAGGGCTTGTTGCAGATCCCGTTCGGCATGGCCTCGGACCGCTTCGGGCGCAAGCGGGTGATCACCGTGGGCCTGCTGGTGTTCGCGGCGGGTAGCGTGGTGGCGGCCCTCGCCGATTCCATGGCCGGGCTGATCATCGGCCGGGCGATTCAGGGCGGCGGCGCGGTCTCGGCGGCGGTGCTGGCACTGACCGCCGACCTCACCGGCGAGGCGCAACGCACCAAGGCCATGGCCGCCATCGGCGTCAGCATCGGCGCGGTTTTCCTGCTGTCGCTGATGTTCGCGCCGCTGCTGCAAAGCGCCATCGGAGTGGCGGGGATTTTCTGGTTGAGCGCCGGGCTGGGGCTGGTGGCGGTGGCGGTTTTGTGGCGCGTGGTTCCCGATCCCGGCCCTGACCCCGGCTCCTTACCGTCCCGGCCTGAGGTTATCCCGTGGACGGCGCGCTTCGGCGGCATCCTCGCCGACCGCCAGCTGCTGCGCCTCAACTGCGGGGTTTTTTGCCTGCATCTGATGCTGACCGCGGTGTTCGTGACGCTACCGGCGTTGCTGCTGGCCAAGAGCGGACTGCCCCTCGCCGGCCACTGGAAACTGTACGCGCCGGTGCTGCTGCTGTCGGTGGCGGGCATGCTTCCCCTGGTGCTGCTCGGCTCCCGCAACCGCAGCGTGGGGCCGGCGTTCAACGGCGCGGTGGCATTGTTGCTGCCGGCCACCACGGCCATGGCCTGGGCCGCCGGTCAGGGAATCACGGCGCTACTGGCGGCGTTGTGGCTGTTCTTCGTGGCCTTCAACGCCCTTGAGGCGATGCTGCCGTCGCTGGTGTCGCGCATCGCCCCGGCCACCGGCAAAGGCGCCGCCATCGGCGTGTACAACACCTTCCAGTTTCTCGGCATGTTCGCCGGCGGCCTGATCGCCGGCTGGCTCAGCGGCCGCTTTGGCGCGCACAGCGTGTACTGGTTCTGCGCACTGGCGGCGGGCCTGTGGCTGGCGGGGGCGGTGACCGCGCCGAAATTCCGGCTGGGCGGCGGTGGCGGTGAAGTTTTTGCCTTTGATGGGAATTCGGGGTCGCGTTGAAGCGGAGGGTTTGCTAGAATGGGGGTCTCAATGGACAATTCAATCTCAAAACGAGGAGGTTAATCATGGCAAGGGGCATCAACAAAGTAATCCTGATTGGAAATCTGGGGCAGGATCCGGAGGTTCGCTATACCCAGGGCGGATCAGCGGTCGCCAACGTATCCATTGCGACCAGCGAGTCCTGGAAGGATAAAAATACCGGCGAGCAGCAGGAGCACACCGAATGGCATCGGGTGGTGTTCTTCACCCGCCTCGCCGAGATCGTCGGCGAATACCTGAAAAAAGGCTCAAAGGTTTACGTCGAAGGGCGCTTGCAGACTCGCAAGTGGCAGGACAAGAGTGGGCAGGATCGCTACTCCACCGAAGTGGTCGCCCGTGAAATGCAGATGCTGGACAGTCGTGGCGGCGGCGGTTCATCAGGAGATTTTGATCAATCCAGACCACCCGCGTCCCAGGGTTCGGGCGGCGGCGGTGCAGGTGGTGGTTCAAGCCCCCCGCCGGCGGAAGATTTCGATGACGACATTCCGTTCTGATTTCCGTCCGTACGGAGATTTTTGCCCTGCCCGGTGACCGGCAAAGCGGTGAGCAAAACGGCCGGTAAAGCGGAACAACTGCGCGCGCGATATTCCGCCGACGGGCTTGCCCGGCGGGACGCGGACCCGGACCCGCTGGCGCAGTTCGGGCGCTGGCTTGAACAGGCCGCTGAGGCCGGTATCGTGGAGCCCAACGCGATGCTGCTGGCGAGCGTCTCGGCGTCCTCCGCGCTCTGTGCGCCCTCCCAGCGCAGCGTACTGATGAAGGGCTTCGATGAAAACGGCTTCGTGTTCTTCACCAACCACGGCAGCCGCAAGGCCCGGCAGATGCGGGAAAACGACGCCGTGTCCGCGGTGTTCCCGTGGTATGCGTTGCACCGCCAGGTGATCATCGAAGGCCATGTCCGGCGCATTGACGCCGGCCAGTCCGGGGCATATTTCCATTCCCGCCCCCGCCAGGCCCAACTGGGCGCGTGGGCCTCCCGGCAGAGCGAAACGCTGGTCTCGCGGCGGGTGCTCGAAGAGCAGATGGCGCGAATCACCGAGCGGTTTGGCGACCGGGAAGTGCCGCTGCCGGAGTTCTGGGGCGGCTACCGCATCCGCCCCCACCGCATCGAGTTCTGGCAGGGCCGAACCCACCGCCTCCACGACCGCATACTCTACACCCGCCACGCCACCCGCGACGGTACCCCCTGGGAAATCAGCCGCCTGTTTCCCTGACCGGGGGTGGATGCCCGCCCGCGATCTTGTGCCCGCGCGCGGCTTGTTATACCCTTTGCGCCCGGACCATGGAGCGGTCGGAAAATCGCCTCAATAACCGGAGAGGTGGCCGAGTGGTTGAAGGCGCACGCCTGGAAAGTGTGTATACGTTAATCGCGTATCGAGGGTTCGAATCCCTCTCTCTCCGCCACTATTTTTAGAAAGATGCCCCCCGCTCCAACGCCGTATTCGTGAAAGCCTGGAAATTTCAAAAAGTTGTAGCGAGTGATCCGTTACTGCCCAAGAATCTGACCCAAAAACAGCCTGGCGCGCTCGCTCCGGGGGTTATTGAAAAAAGTTTCCGGGGCGGCAACTTCTACAATTTCTCCGTTATCCATAAATATTACCTGATCGGCAACTTTCCGCGCAAAATCCATTTCATGGGTGACGCATATCATGGTCATGCCTTCCCCGGCGAGATTTATCATTACGTCCAGCACACCCGCAATCATTTCCGGGTCGAGCGCGGATGTTGGTTCATCAAACAACATAACTTTGGGTTTCATGCAAAGCGCTCTGGCAATAGCCGCGCGTTGTTGTTGGCCGCCGGATAATTGAGCCGGATACTTGTTGGCCTGTTCACTGATTTGGACTTGTTCCAGAAAATGCTTTGCGATCTCGCTGGCCTCGCTCTTTGATGCACCACGGTTTCGGACCGGCCCCAGTCTCAGGTTGTCCATAATAGTCATGTGCGGGAACAAGTCAAAACTCTGAAATACCATGCCCACGTTACGCCGGATATCTTCGATGTTTTTCATATCGGGCGTGACTTCCCTGCCTTCAATCCTGATGGTGCCGGCCTGATGCGCTTCAAGCTGGTTAATGCAACGAATCATCGTGGATTTTCCGGAACCGGAGGGCCCGCATACAACGATTTTTTGGCCCGCTGAAACGTTCAGATTGATGTTATGCAGCGCGCTGAATTCACCGTACCATTTACAGAGGCCGGTAATTTCAACGAGCGGCGCGCTATTGGCGAGAGTAGGCATGCCTGTGCGCAGAATTATCGGTGACTGCGTTTGGCGCGCTTTTCAAGATAAGAAAATAGCACGGCAAAGCTGTAACAAAGCACGAAGTATATGAAACCCACCAAGATCCATGTTTCAAATACTTTGGTGGTTGTCGCTGCGACCTCATTGGCATAAAACGTAAGTTCTTGTATGGATATAAGGGATACGATGGATGAGTCCTTAATCAAGGTTATGAATTGACCGGCAAGCGGTGGAAGGGTTTTTCTGATGGCTTGTGGAATAACGATATCCCGCAATACATTAAAATGAGAAAGGCCGATGGCTTTAGCGGACTCCCATTGGCCCCGGGGGACGGACTGAATACCGGCGCGCACAATTTCAGTGATATAAGCGCCTTCAAACAGCGAAAGGCAGATCATGCCCGCAAGAAAATTGGATAACAGCTCCGGCTCTCCAAACAAGAAAGAGAAGATTGCGCTGGATGTCCACGAGTCGTCCGTATTGACATCTTCCAGACCCATTGCCGAAAATATTTGGCTGGAAACGAAGAAGTAAAAAATGAAAATGAAAACGACCGGGGGTATATTGCGGATCAGTTCAACGTAGCACCTGCTGATAATTCGAAGAGCAAGGTTTTGAGTTGTTCGGCAATACCCCATCATGATGCCGATTATCGTGGCAAAAAGTGTTGCCCATACAGCCAGGCGCAACGTGGTCGCAAGCCCTTGAAGTATGAGATTCGGCAACCAGGAATCCGTAACTTCATCAAAGCGGATCACGAATCCAAACACCCGCCCCCAGTCCCAGTGATAGACCAGCACGTCATTAACGCGGTAGATGGCGTACGCGATAAAAACCACCACTACGGCAAAAAACAGGTAGTCTATTAAACGCAGGGATCGTTTGGGGGGAGGGGGCGGTAGCAGTATTTGTGAAGTGTTCTCCACGTTCAGTTCCCCAGTAACAACAGGCGCCGGCACAATGAGTCCATATACCGGCGCCCGAAAATGTGCATCCGAACGGAAGGCTGCGTATTATTGGTTTGGCGCAACCAAGTCCTTCCAGGCGGACTGGTTTTTGAACCAGTAGTCATGCCGTTCACTCAGCCAGCCACTGCTTTTATTGACCCTGATCCAGTTGCTGAAAAAATTCAACGAATCCGGGTCTCCTTTTCGCAGCGCAAAAGCCTCGTCTCCTTTGGTTAAATTTTCGTCGCCAAATGGCATGAAAACCTTTTCAGGATATGCTTCCGACCAAAAGAGGGGTTTGGGAGCGCTGGAAATCATCGCATGGGCATTGCCGTTCACAACTTCCTGAAAAGCTTGTGCATCATCATCAAAACGGCGAACCGAAGCCTTTGGAAATATGTCCTGAGCCGCTTTGCACGGTGTTGCGCCACGACGGCAGGTGATAGTTACACCGGATGAATTGAAATCCTGCCTGGATGTAAATTCGCCGGCCAGCTGTTTATTGGCGGCTAACTGTTGGCCTGAGTGTGCATATGGAATGGTAAAGTTGGCGGTGAGGTTTCGTTGAGGGGTGATTGACATGCCGCCAATAATGACATCAAATTTCTTTGCAATCAGCGCGGGAATGATCCCACTCCAGGCGGTTGGAACAAATCGTATTTTAACCCCCATATCCTCGGCAACCTTTGTTGCGACATCAATTTCAAAGCCGATCAGTTCTCCGGTTTGGTCGCGCATTGCCCACGGGACAAAGGTTGACATGCCCACGCGTAGTTCTCCGCGTTTTAGAATCTCTTCCAGCAATCCATCAGCCAGTGCAAAATTGCTGCCAATGCCTAAACTGGCAAACACTAACGTAACGCTTAGAAGGAACGTTCTGAATTTCGGTAAAGTTTTCATGAGGTGTCTCCGATGGTGTTAATGGTGATGGTTATTACGATTCAATTTTTGTTCAAATAAACTCACCGTCACTGACAATGAGATCGTAAGAACAAGATAAATACCCGCAACGATAAACCAAATCTCAAATGCCATAAAGGTGTCTGAAATCAGATTCAGGCCCGTTGTAGTGAGTTCGGTTACTGCAATAACGCTGACGATGGCAGAGTGCTTGATAAGCGAAATTAAAAGCCCGGTCAACGGCGGAAGAATAAGGGGTAAAGATTGTGGAATGATGACGTGCCGAAACTTGTTGATTGTCGACAGGCCAAGCGAGTCACTCGCCTCGTATTGCTTTTTGTCTACGGCTTGAATCCCGCCCCGGATAATTTCTGATGCAAAAGAACCCTCAAAAAATGCCAGGCACAATACGCCCGACCAGAAGCGGTCTATTCCAAAAATGGGCGCCAGGACGAAATAGAAAAGAAATAGCTGAACAAGAAGCGGAGTGTTGCGAATGACTTCAAGATACCAGGTTGCGATTAGCTCCCCCGAGATAGAGTTGGACAGACGAGCGAATGCGGTAACAATTCCAATAAGTATCGCAAGAACGCCGCTGATTATCGCGAGGTTAAGGGTTTGAATGAGGCCCCACACCAGCGGCCCCCAGATAACCTCACCGTCAACGACCCGGTAAAAAAACTGTGGCACCCGGTACCATTGCCAGTTGTAGTCCATGGCCAAAGCGCCACGCCAGATAAGCCATCCCAGTATAAAAAAGACAAGGGCGACTTGAGCGATATTCCAGCCCACCCGAAGCACGGTTTCTGCGGCAAGGCTCTCGGGTGGCCTGCGCCGGTCCGCGTGGTTGCTTCGTGCGGCTAGAGGCGTTTTGATACTATTGCCCATATCTTCCCCTTGACGATATTAATTTTCGGCGTTGCGGGATTCTTCACGGTAGTCACCGGATTTGATACCACTACAATATGCATCAAATATATCAATGTCAACACAATATCGCTGTTTAATTTACTAAATGTTATGCATAATATAACGGGGAGCCGGCATATCCACTATATTCCCTACAGATGGCCAACGACATTGCCTGTACGTTGCCCGCCACAAACTGGGCGAGACGTTTTAGCGGCGCCTTGCCGTAGACGCGCCCGCGCCCAACCTCACCCATCGGGAAAATCCACCAGCGGATGGCGGTTGCGGGAGCGGGTGATGATACTCAATCCCCGCAAGTCGCCGGGCAGTTGCGCCGCCGCGTGTTCGGCTTGTTTGCGGGAATCAAACCCGGCGTACACCGCCGCGCCGCTGCCGCTCAGCCGGGCGTTTCCATAGCGCCGCAATTGCGCCAGCGCGTCGGCCACTTGGGGATACAACAACGCGGTAACCGGCTCCAGGTCATTGCCGGTTTTGTCCGGGTCAAGGTCCCCCGGCGGCGGGGCCGGTGGCGGGGCGGTGCGCCGGAGTTGGGGATGGGAGAAAACCCGGGCGGTGGAGACGTTGACCGGCGGCAGGCACACGCACAGCCATTGCTCGGCGGGGTCACAGGGCACCAGCACTTCGCCGATGCCGCTCGCCCGCGCTGCGCGCCCGTGCACGAACACCGGCACGTCGGCGCCCAGTTGCAACCCCAAAGCGGCGAGGCGTTCGCGGGTCAGGCGCAGTTGCCACAGGTGATTGAGGGCCAGCAGGGTGGTGGCGGCGTTGGAGCTGCCGCCGCCCAGCCCGCTTCCGGGGGGGATAGTTTTGTGCAGGGTGATGGTGACGCCGCGCCCGGCGGCTTCGGGAACCACCGCCTGCAACAGGCGGGCGGCGCGAACGCAAAGGTCATCTTCGTGCATCGGCTAAAAGAGCTTCTTCGTGCTGCTAGATTTTGATCAGCCAATACGCTTTCTTCGAAAGGCTTCGGCCATATACGGTAAACTGACGCATGGGGGGGGATCCTCTTGTTTGGTTGCAGGAATGGATCCCCCTCTTTTACCTCATATTCGTCTCATTTGTGGTTGAGACATACCAGGATAATGTTGGTGGTCTGCTGTTTTTGGCAAAACCGGGTTGCGTGGAAGGAGAGGTTGAATCAGGGCGGCAAAAAGGGCGTCGGGTCAGGATCGCAAAGCGGTGTTTTCCGGGTCGTAAACCGGGTCGGATGCTACGGTGGCCCGGCAGCGCTCGCCCAGAATTTCCAGGCTGAGTTCGGTGCCGACCGCGCACAAGTGGGTGGACAGCCAGCCAACGGCAATGTGGGTGTTTGTGCGCCAACCGTAGCCACCGGAAGTAACATAGCCAACGCAGGTGTCGCCGTGCAAAACCGGCTCCGAACCCCAGCAGCCGGCGGTGTTGGGGGATTCAAAAAGCAGGGTGACGAGTGATTTTGCGGGCGGTGTCCGGCGCTCCCGCAACGCCATCTCGCGGCCGATGGTATGCGCTTTTTCGGGGAGGTCGGGGCGGCAAAAACGCTCTAGTCCCGCCGCCATGGGCGTGATTTCGGCGTTGATCTCAGCCCCCCAACTGCGGTAGCCTTTTTCCAGGCGCAGATGCGACAACGCCCGGCTGCCCGCCAGCCGCAGGCTGTGGCGCTCGCCGGCCACCATCAGCGCCGCAAACAAATCCGGCTGGGAGTTCATCGGACAGTGCAATTCCCAGCCCAGTTCGCCGGCGTAAGACAGGCGCATCGCCCTGCAGCGGACCCCCCCGACTTCCCGGTTACGCCAACCCATGAACGGGAAAGCGTCATTGGACCAATCCGAGTCGCTGAGATCGGAGAGCAAGCGGCGCGAGGACGGGCCGACCAGCCCCATCGTGGCGGTATCCGTTGTTATCGCGCGAATGGATACCTCCAACCCGCCTTTGTGTTGTTCCATCCAGCGTTGGTAAATATCTTCGGCCAAGGTTGCGCCGACCAAGTAAAAAACATTATCAGCCAAACGGGCGACAATCAGATCGCCGACAATACCGCCGCGTTGGTTGAGCATCAATCCCAGCGCCATCCCGCCCGCCGATGGCAAGCGGTTGAGGTTAATGCGATTTAGAAAGGCCGTCGCATCAGGCCCTTCAACGCGCCACTTGGAATAGGATGACATCTCAAACAGTGCCGCCGTGGTGTGCGCCGCACGCGCTTCCCGGCCGACGTGCTCCCACCAATTCGGTTCCGAAAAAGAAGGCTCATCCCGGGCGGCAACTCCCCGGGGCGCAAACCACAGTGGGCGCTCCCAGCCGTGCGCCTGTCCCATCACGGCGCCGTGCTCCAGCAGGCAGTGGTAAATTGGCGTGGTTCGCAGTGCGCGGCCACTGTCGCGTTCCAGGTGCGGGTATAAAATTTCATAGCGTAACGGAAATATGTCCCGTACGCGCGCCCGGGCAAAGTCGCGGTTGCTCCAGTCGCCAAAGCGCGCTACGTCCATGAACGACAGGTCCATCTCCGTCTCGCCTTCCAGTATCCATTCCGACAGGGCGAGGCCCACGCCGCCGCCCTGTGCGATGCCGCTCAAAAAGCCGCAGGCGACAAAGAAATCAGGCACCCCGGGCATCGGACCGACAAGCCCTCGTCCGTCGGGAGTAAAGGAGATCGCGCCGTTGACAACGCGCTTGATGCCCGCCGTGTTGAGTGCCGGCACCCGGTGGTAAATCGCCATCAGGCGTTCCTCCATTCGCTCCAGGTCGGGCTGGAACAGTTCCTGCCCAAAATCCCAGGGCGCGGGCTCACCGCCCCATGCGGCGCGGCAGTCTTCTTCCCACGCGCCAAGCAGCAAGCCATTGCCTTCCTGCCGCAGATAAAACTGCGCATCGACGTCGCGGATGAGCGGCAGTTCGCCCGCGTGGGCGACGATGTCGGGTATGGCATCGGTGACGAGGTAATGATGTTCCATGTTGACAATGGGCAAACTGGCGCCGACCATCCCCGCCACTTCGTTGCCCCAAAAGCCGGCGGCGTTGACCACGGTTTCGCATTCATACTCAACGCCCTGGTCACTGTTCAGCCGCCAATGCCCGGAGGGCAGCCGGCGAATGGCGGTCACGCGGGTATTTCGAACAATTTTTGCTCCTTTCTGCCGTGCGGCGGCGGCCAGCCCCATGGTGACGGAGTAGGGGTCAATATAGCCTTCGTCCGGATCCCAGGCACCGCCGACGATGCCATCGGTGTTAATCAGTGGAAATCCGGCTTTAATCTCGGCGGGGGAGACCAGTTCATATGGCAGTCCCAGCGCCTTGAACTTGCCGGCCAGAAACTTGAATTCATCCATGCGCGCGCGGCTTTGCGCCAAAAAGAACCCGCCCACAACATGACTGCCGACTTCCTGTCCGACTTCCGCCGACAAGCCGTCATAAAGTTTCATCGAATAGGCTTGCAGGGCCGACAGGTTGGGGATGGGGTTCTGGTTGTGCACATTGCCCGCAGCGTGCCAGGTCGCGCCGGCGGTCAGTTCTGCCCGTTCGATGAGTAGGGCGTCTTTGCATCCCGCCCGGGCCAGATGGTACAAAATGGAGCAGCCGATGATGCCGCCGCCGATGATGATAATACGCGCTTCTTGCATATGAGCCTCCATAATGGGCCTCAAATGTTGCGGAAACCAAAAGGATGTGGTAGATTTTACCAATTCTGCAACATTTGAATTGGATTATTGAAAATAATGGCGCATTTAGACCAAATCCAACCGGCAGGCGGGGAGTCGTCCGCACCTTTACCCACACCTCCATCCGCACCCATGCGTGGACACACAACCGATGCCGATGTTCACGATTTTTTGCGTGTGCGGCTGACCGAGTTGCACTCTCGCCTGAGCCCGCAACAACGGCGCGCGGCGGAGGTGATACGCGATAAATCCGATGACGTGGCGAATTATTCGTTGCGTCGCGTGGCGCGTCGGCACGACATTGCGCCGTCACATTTTTCACGGCTGGCGCGGGTGATGGGTTATGCCGATTACGAAGCGCTTCGGGAGGCTTGCCGCAGCGGCGTACGCGCGCGCAAACTTACCTTTGCCCAAAAGGCGGCGGCTTTGCGGGACAAAAACATTTCCGGTAAATCCGGTTCCTTTGTGATTCGTTACGGTATCGAGTCCATCGACAACATTCAAGTGATGCTGAATGAAATTGACCCCGTCCTTGTGGATGCCGTTGCCGACCGCCTGGCCGGCGCGCGGCGGGTGTTTCTGGCGGGCGGTCTCGGTTCCGCGCATCTCATGGCGCATATGAAATACATGGCCGACATTGCCTTTGACAACTGGCATACGGTCGGCACCAACGCCGTCGGCGTGTTGACGAAACTCTCCGCCGATGACACCGTGCTGATGCTCGGGTACGCGCCCTACGCGCGCGACTCCGTGCATATTGCCCGCATGATCAAGAACGCGGGCGCGAACCTCGTGGTCATCACCGATGACAGCGGCTCGCCGCTGGCCGGGTTTTCGCGCCACGTTATCTGCCTGCCGACCGACAGCACGCAGTTTTTTCCGTCATACGTTCCGGCTCTGGCCTTTTTGGAAGCGTTGATCGCGATGGTGGTCTGTCGCAGTCCGGCGGCGGTGCGCCGCCATATTGAAGCGGTGGAAAAAAACAGTTACCAAACTGGTGAATACTGGACCGACTGATCCTGTTCACACAATCACTCACCCAACCATTCACATAATCATGACCAACAAGAGGAGAAACATCATGCGTAAAAAACTGACAACCCTGATCACCGCCGGCTGTCTGGCGGCCGTATTATCACCGTCGGCCATGGCCGGCACTCTCGATGACATCATCGCCAAAGGCAAAATCGTTGTCGGCGTTAAGGCCGACTATGCCCCCTGGGGCATGCGCGATGCCTCCGGCAGCGTGGTGGGCATGGAAATTGACATGGTGCGCGATTTGGCCGGGCGCATCAGCGACAAAGCCGGCAAGACTATCGCCGTGGAGCTGGTGGTCACCGTCGCTTCAAACCGTATGCAGTTTTTGGAGCAGGGCAAAATTGATCTGATGATCGCCACCATGTCGGACAAGCCCGGTCGCCGCGAGGTGGTGGGCATCGTGCAGCCAAACTATTATTCTTCGGGCGTCGCCATTTTCGCCTACAAGGATTCCGGCATTGACGGCTGGGATTCCATCAAGGGCAAGAAAATCTGCGGCATTCAGGGGGCCTGGTATAACAAGGAGCATGGCATCAAACGGGGCGCCGAAATAGTGGGTTTCAAAGGCGTGCCGGAAGTCGAAGCGGCTTTGCTGGACGGGCGCTGCGGCGGCTGGCTGTACGATGATTCCGCCTTTGTTCCGCGCAAGGTCAACGACCCCGACAAGTGGCGGGATTATGCCATCGCCACGCCGGTAGTGGATGACGTGCCCTGGGGCGCCGCCGTTCGCCTGGAAGATTTGCACGAACCCATCGGGCGGATGCTCTCCCAGGCGATCATTGACTGGCACAAGGACGGCACCATCATCGCGCTGGAGAAAAAATGGGGGATTCCCAAGACACAATGGCCCGAGGATATGCGCAAAAAATGTCTGGCGGGCGATAAAATCTGCGACGCCAAACGCGACCCCGGCGAATAATCGGCGGGCGGGCAATCCATCCGCACGGGGACGGCGCTGAGCGCCGTCTCCGTGTGTTGCCCGTGGAAACACGAAACCGTCTGCGCGGGGAGTAACCACTGTGATGGAAGCGTTCTGGCAATGGTTTGAGTGGTTGCACCAGGCGCACGGCATCAAACTGACAGTTTTCTACGATTCGTGGGATCGTGTGCGGTTTTTCAACGGCATCTGGACCACCATCCACCTGTCCGTGGTATGCATCGTGCTGTCAATTGTTATTGGCACCGTTGGCGCGTGGTTGCAGGCTTCGCCGTTGTCTTTGGTGCGCCACCTGACCCGTGGTTACGTGCAATTCTTCCGCAATACGCCGCCGCTTATTCAACTGTACTTTTTCTATTTTGCCGTTGATTCTTTTTTGTCGGTTGCGGTCGGTGAACGCGGCGGGCTGTTGTCCAGTTACGGCTGGGCGGTGGTATCATTGTCGTTTTTTGCCGGCGCCTTCAACATTGAAATTTTCCGCGCCGGCGTGGAATCGGTGCACAAATCCACCATCGAAGGAGCGGAGGCGCTGGGCTACACGCGGGCGCAGATCTACCGCTATGTTACGCTACCGCTGGCCTACCGCGTGTGTCTGCCGGCCCTCAACAACAACCTGATCAACCTGGTCAAAACCACCACCGTTGCCTACGCCATCGCGGTTCCGGAAACCCTGTACGTGGCCAATCAAATCTGGTCGGACGAATACAATGTGTTTGAGATGATGAACGTGGTGTGGGTAGTGTATATCTTGATCGTCGGGGCGCTGGTATGGCTCATGCACCGCTGGGAAAAAACCACCCGCCTCCCCGGCTTCGGGACCGGCGCATGAATACCCACGCTATCCTGCCGGTTCTCGCCGCACCGCGCCCGCCGCGGTCCATCAGTGCCGGCCAGTGGGCGCTCGGTTTTACGCGGCGGCGGACCGGGCTGTTTATCATCGCGGCGCTGGTTGTATGGGTCGTGGCGGACGAGGCGCTGGCACAGTTTCAGGGCAACCCCGAACAGACCGTTTTACAAACCTTGATCAAGTGGACGCCGCTGATGTTTTTTGGCCCACCCGGCGAGTTCGGCGGCTTCGTGCTCAACATTGCCGTGAGTTTTTTGTCCATGGCACTGGGCACTTTTTTGGGGTTGTGGGTGGGCATCGGGCAGGTGTCCCGCGTCTCGGCGTTGCGCCGCGCTTGCTGGCTCATCACCCAGTTGTTTCGCAATTCGCCGTGGCTGGTATTGTTATTTTATTTCATGCTGCTGCTGCCTTTCCGCGCCACGTTGTTCGGCGTGGAATACGATATACCGGGTTGGAGCAAAGCGGCCTTCGCCCTGTCCCTGCCGATTATGGCCAATGTTTCCGAGATCGTGCGCGGCGCCATCGTGTCGATTCCCACGGGCCAGTGGGAATCAGCCGAGTCGCTGGCTTTTTCGCGCCGCCAGACGATGTGGGAGATTATTTTGCCGCAGTGCATCAAGCGCATGATTCCGCCGTGGATGAACTGGTACGCCATTCTCACCATGTCCACGCCGCTCATCTCCATTTTGGGCGTCAACGATGGCATGATGCTGACTCAGGGCGCGCTGGCCGCCGAAGGCCGCAGCGAATTTTTAATCCCGATGTATTTGTGGCTGATGGCGTGGTTTTTCGCCTACAGCTATCCGATCGCCGAATGGACGCGGCGACTGGAGCAAAAGTACGCCGTCAACCAATGAGGATGAGAGGGCAATGAGCGACATCTGGACCGTGGATATGCCGATTTTGTCGTTGCAGGACGTGCACAAATCTTTCGGCAACCTGGAAGTGCTCAAAGGCGTGTCCATGGACGTGTACAAGGGCGAGGTGGTGTGCGTCATCGGCCCCTCCGGCTCCGGTAAATCCACCCTCATTCGTTGCATCAATGCGCTCAACGATATTCAATCGGGTTCAATTACGGTGGAGGGCATTGAAGTTCACTCGCCGAATCTGGACAAACTGGCATTGCGTAAAAAGGTTGGCATGGTGTTTCAACAGTACAATCTGTTCCCGCACAAAACGGCGCTGGAAAACGTCATGATGGCGCCGATGCTGGTGCTCAAAAAGGACAAAGCACAGGTCGAAAGCCAGGCGCGCACATTGATTCAAAAAGTGCGGCTGGAAGGCAAGGAAGACAGCTATCCGGGCGAGTTGTCGGGCGGTCAGCAACAGCGCGTGGCGATCGCGCGCTCGCTGGCGATGGAACCGGACATTATGCTGTTTGACGAAGTCACCGCGGCGTTGGATCCGGAGACCGTCAAAGAAGTCCTGGTGACGATCAAGGAACTGGTCGCCGAAGGCATGACCTGCTGCCTAGTCACCCATGAGATGGGGTTTGCGCGCGAGGTTGCCGACCGGATTTATTTCACCGACCACGGCCTGATTGTGGAGCAGGGTCCGCCCGACATTTTTTTCACCAACGCCAAAGATCCGCGCACCCGTGAATTTTTGAGCCAGATTTTATGACCGAACCGGGGCGTTCTCCGGCATACGTTTTTGCCGATTGGGCGGCGACATTGGCGGTTGCGGAAGAATGCGGAGCGGATGAGGATGAATTGTTGCGGGCCTTTGTGGCCGGTTGGGAAATCGCTTATACACTGGCGTATATGTGTACGCATTGCCATTACTTTTGCGGGTGGTGGAGCACGGCCACCCTGGGCCCCTGACGTGCCGGACGTGCAACAACGGACGCCGGCGGGCGGTTTCTTCAACCAGCCCATTGCCAAACACCCGCAGGCCGCGCGTGCGGCGTTGCTTGCGGTGCCGTCCATGACACCGACGGGGGAGGCTTCAACGCTGTGCGCCGAAGCGCCGGAGGCGTTGCGAATCGCCAGTGCCGCGGTTAAACCGGGGCGCTGGGATGTGGATTTGCAACGCCGGCTTTTTGCCGACTCGCCGGTTGACTTGGGCTTGTTCCCGTTGTCGGGCGATGCGGCGGCTGATCGGGAGAACCTGGCGCGGCGCGTGGCGAAGGTTGTTCGTATCGGCGGACGACCGCTGGTCGTGGGTGGCGATGATTCAGTTGCTATTCCGCCTTTGCTAGGTTTGAAGGCGCTGGACGGCGGTGTGCACGTGGTGCAAATAGACGCCCACCTTGATTGGAAAGACCGCGTGGGCGGTGAAAGGTGGGGGCGCTCAAGCGTCATGCGGCGTGCGGCGGAAATGCCGTGGATTACCGGCATCACACAAATCGGTTTGCGGGGCTGGGGCACGGCGTTGCCCGCGGACGCCGCCGCCGCATCTCGCTACGGTACGCTGATTACCGCCCGGATGATGAAAAGAATGGGTGTTGATGACATGCTGGGGCATATCACGGATGAAAATGTTTACTTGACGCTTGATATGGACGGTATCAATCCGGTGGAAATGCCTGCGGTGCCATCGCGGTCCCCGGGCGGGCCGGGGATCGATGAAGTAACGGAAATCATCATCTCGCTGGCCGGCAAACATCGTCTGCTGGGTGCGAATCTGGTCGAATGCGCGCCGCAGCGGGACGTGGGCGGTGCGGGGATGCGAACGGCGCTGCGTTTGCTCACTGTGCTGGCGGATGTGTTGTCCGCCGCCTAGCGCATCGCTGGTTTGTTAATTTCGATCATCGTCGTGATAATCTCTATCTCGTCATGCTTAAACTGCTTTGAGAGAAGCCAATGTAGCTGCTTAACTTCCTAAGATCCTATAATGTTATGAATGCAACTTTCCGAGGGAATTACCGTGAAAATCACATTTCGACAAATTGATGCGTTCAAAACAGTCGTATCGGCGGGGACCGTTACAGAGACAGCGCGAATGCTTGGCATATCCCAACCAGCCGTAAGCAGGCTTATATCCGACCTTGAGAAAGAAGTCGGTTTCAAGCTCTTTTACCGGTCAGGTCGGAACCTCAAGGCGACTTCCGAAGCGCGTCTTTTGATAGAAGAAGTGCGAAGGGCGCTCAGCGGTTTGGAGCAAATCAAGGACTCCGCCACCGCTATAAAGAACTTCAAGCACGCCCAACTTCGTTTGATTACTACTCCGGCATTTTCCACGATGATTGCGCCGCAGTTGATCCGGAAATTTGCAAAACGCCAGCCTGGGGCGATGATATCCCTGGAGGTTCAGTCAACCGATGATACGGTTGAATGGATGGTGTCCCAGAATTATGATTTCGGCATTGCACCGTCAACCATTAAAAACCCCACCATCCTTGGACATACGCTGATAGATACACAGTCCGTTTGTTTGTTACCCAAAGGGCACAGGTTGGAATCATCCAAGCAATTGAGGCCAAAAAATCTTTCAGGAGAAAGTTATATATCTTTTATGCCCAATTCCCTTTTTAGATTCGAAATTGATGAGGTATTTCGGAAGGCCGGGGTCGAACGGCGGATGCAATACGAGGCTCGAACCAGGGATGCAATTTGTAATCTTGTGGAGCAGGGGCTTGGTGTTTCAATCGTGGGTTTGATGGAAAATGAGCGTGCGACTACGAACGGCTATTCTGCCGTGCCTTTCAAGCCAAACCTTCCGTTCAGAGTTGCGCTCATCTGGTCGCAGCAAAAAACGATGTCCGCAGTTGCAAAAGATTTTTTGCTGATGATTGAGCAAGAATTCAGCTTTTCTGTAACGCACTCTTGAATAGACGGCGTACGTCCTCGCCATGGATGTATTCATAATCTCGTGGATAGGATTCGCCCGGTTCAATATACATAACGGCCATTGCGGGCCCGGGACGGGCAAGAAACTTCCCGATATTTGCGGTGAAACCGTCCAAGTCACTGAATTTTTCGGAATGACGGTAACCCGCGGCCAGGGCTATTGCCGCGAAGTCAGTCCTGTGTTCACCGGGGACAGGGTGGGCTCCATTGACCTCATAGACGCCATTCACAAAGACAAAGTGGTGGTAGTTCTCAGGCGATGCATGGCCGACGGTTACCAGCGATCCCAGGTTCATGAGCAGGCTGCCGTCGCCGTCAAATACGACAACACTTTTGTCAGGCCGGGACAACGCCAAGCCCAGGCCGTGGGAGGATGCTTGTCCCATGGCACCGGTGGAAACATAATTGAGGTCGCGCGGATTAATCACCATCCAGTCGAAGCAAGTCTGATAAACCGCCACGACAATTTCGTCGGTGATATGATTTTTCAAGATTTCAAGGGCGTGATCACGTCTCATGGTTTTGGTGGCCTGCCAATCAAGAAACAGTGGGGTGTGGACGTTAGATAAGCCTTCTCAATGTCGCCAACAATTGATGATACGTCGGCTGGCTCTTCTATGAGCCGCCGGGACAAGCCCATTGCATCAAGAACGGGTTCGATAATGCGCACGCCATATGCTTGTGATTGTGATGGTTTGAGGTGTGGTTCCTTGCCTTGTAAACCTGCCATCATACATATGGGTAGGCCGTATTCCATGCCAATAGCCCGGATGGCGTTGAGAGAATCCATCAAACCTGTCTGTTGCATCAACAACATTGCGCGCACATCGCTGAATGACATCGCCGCGCAGATGGAGACTCCTTCATCTTCCTTGCACACCCGGACAAGTTCAAAATCCGGGTCCCGGGATATCGGCCACAAAAGGCCATCGCTTGTAACTATGTCAGGAACGGCAACGATGAAACGGATA
The DNA here is from genome assembly GCA_965212085.1 of Candidatus Poriferihabitaceae bacterium. GTDB lineage: Bacteria > Pseudomonadota > Gammaproteobacteria > Arenicellales > Poriferihabitantaceae > JAHRAW01. The sequence continues at coordinate 2,198,659 of OZ243042.1, forward strand.
CCCGCCTGTTTCAGGGATGCTAGAATTGCACTCCCGGACGGATGAGCAAGCGCCTTTTTTTGCATAATCATAAGTGGTACCGCCCGTTATCCATTTCCCTTGATGAAGTCGGATATGACTTTCTCGGCGAAGCGCAGTTCTTGTTTGAGGCCCAGTGTAATTCGGATGCAGTTTTTGTAGGCCGGCGACGGAAACTGCCGTACGGTAACGCCTTTTTGCCTGAGCATTTCGGTTGCTTTCGCGGCGCAACGGTCGGGATCGGGAAATTCTACAAGAATAAAATTTGCCTGGCTTGGATAGACTGTAAGCCCCAGCGCTGTGAGTGCTTGTGAAAAAGAGGTTCGAAGCTCTTTGTTGAGGTTGAAGATATGGCGCGTGTGCGCCGTATCTTCGAGTGCGGCGATAGCCGCCGCGATTGAAGGAGAGGTTAGTGGAAATGTCAATCCAATTCGGTCAATCGTGTCGGCAATCTCTTGGGAACCGTACATCCAACCCACCCGGGCGCCCGCCAATCCGAATATCTTGGAAAAAGTTCGGGTCATAACAACGTTGTCAGTTTCGCCGGCCAGTATTTTTCCGGGCTCGTAGTCTGCGGCGTCCACGTATTCTTCATATGCGCAATCAAGTATGAGGATCACTTTTTCGGGAAGGCCCGCATGAAGCCGCCGGATTTCTGAACCCTTGAGATAAGTTCCGGCGGGATTGTCGGGGTTGGCCAGATACACGATCCGGGTTCGGTCCGTTACGCACTCAAGAATGGCATCGGTTGATGCGGTGAAATTATCATCGGGTGCTGATATCGGTTGTGCGCCGTTCGCAAATGCGTAGTTAGGTGTCTTCAGATAGCCGTTGACGCTTCGGATCATCTCGGTGCCGGGGGCCAGATAGACACGGGCCAAGCGGGACAAAAGATCGTCGGAGCCATGGCCAATCGCAATTCTTTGCTCATCCAAGTCAAAACGCCGGGCCAGTGCGGGCCTCATGATGGATAGCGGATTTTCAAAATAACGCTCTATCCCGGTAATCGCCGCTTTTGCGGCGACTACCGCATTTGGGCTGGGGCCATAAGCGTTTTCGTTTGCGTTCAGTACAATGCTGACCGGCGGTCCGGCAACCAAATTTTCCGCCAGCATGTGTGGTTTGATTTGTTGAATCCCCGGCTTTGGGTACAATTTTGGCATGGGTTTGTTCGCACAATATGCTTGATTGCTTGACCAATATATTATATTACGTTAGCATATTCACAATTCATTTCCAATTGTATTATGATTAAAATCCTCGATTTCACCGGATTTGACCTGATTTCGGCGCTTGCGCACCTGATTTATGATAGTTCACTCATCAGAAACGCTGAATTCAAATTGGTGCTGATTATGTCGGAGAAAGGGAGGCGGACGGGCAATTTTTGTGAACAAGTATAACCATTTCATAGGGGGAGCGTGGGAAAAACCATCCTCCGGCCGTTGGCTGGAATCGATTGATCCGGCAACAGGGCGTCCATGGGCGATGATCGCTCGCGGAAGCGAGGCTGACACCGTATTGGCCGTAGAGGCGGCGCACGCGGCCTTTTTGGAAGGCGCGTGGGCGGCAAAGGATCGGCGAGTGGAAATGCTCCATAACTTTGCCGATATTCTTGAAGAAAGATGGGATGAACTGGTTGAAGTTGAGGTGAGAGACAACGGTAAACGTGTAACGGAAGTGCGGGCGCAGTTTTGTGTTCTTCATTCCTGGTACCGTTATTTTGCCGACCAGGCCTTGCAGATTCGCTCTCACAAACTCGCCAATGGCGTTGCCGGAGTGGAGAATACCGCGCATTATGAACCATATGGGGTAATTGCCGCCATCACACCCTGGAACTCCCCCTTAATGATTGCCGCCTGGAAAGCGGCACCGGCGCTTGCTGCGGGTAATACGATTGTTATCAAACCGTCTGAGCATGCGTCTGTTTCAACCCTGGAATTTGCGCGCCTTGTCGCTGAGTCAGAAATTCCTGATGGCGTAATCAACGTCGTTACCGGGTTGGGAGCAGAAGCGGGTGAGCCGCTGGTTCGCCATCCGTTAACGCGCAAAGTAACTTTTACCGGTTCCAGTTTTGGCGGGAGCAGGGTGGCTGAAATTGCCGCCTCCGGCACCATTCCCGCAACCTTGGAACTTGGGGGAAAATCCCCCCAAATTGTGTTCGCGGACGCGGATATTGATAACGCCGTCAATGGTATTATTTCCGGAATTTTTCTCTCCAACGGCCAGACCTGCGTGGCGGGATCGCGCTTGATCGTTGAAGCCTCCGTGCATGATCAGGTGGTTAAACGCATTGTCGAAAAGGTGAAAACGCTGCGCGCGGGTGATCCCATGGATCCGGAGACACAGATTGCCCCGCTCGCAAACTCGCCACACTTGGACAAGGTTTTGGGTTTGATCGAAAAAGCCAGGGATGAGGGGGCAAACTGTCAGTGTGGCGGACACCGGATTTATCCGGAACGGCAACCGGACGGTTTTTATGTGGAGCCGGCGGTGTTCACCAATGTGACGCCATCCATGTCGTTGTGGCATCAGGAAGTATTCGGGCCGGTGCTGGCGGTTACAAAATTCGAAACAGATGACCATGCCTTGCGTTTGGCAAATGACACCGGATACGGTTTGGCGGCGGGCATTTGGACCTCGAATTATGCCCGCGCGCAACAACTTGGAAGTAACATTCAGGCCGGTACAATCTATATCAATCATTATCGAAGCGTAGACCCCGGCTCTCCCATAGGCGGCTATAAGCGCTCGGGATACGGACGCGAACTGGGGCCGGACGCGGTGAAGGATTTTTTGCAGGTCAAATCTATTTGGGTGGGAACAGCGCCTTGTGGCGACCCGTTTCCCGGCCCGGCGGAGCAAACAACCGGAGAAATCAACCATGCTACCAACGTTTAAAATCCCTGATGGCAATTTCAGGGGCCACGATCAACAGCACGTTTGGCACCTGAAACCCGATCCGGAACTAACCGAAATTGGGCCCGGTACGCCTTGTGGTGAATATATCAGGCGCTACTGGATGCCCATTGCCATGACCGATCAGGTTGGCGATTTACCCTGTCGGATACGTGTTCTGGGTGAAGACCTGGTTCTCTTCCGGGAAAAGGGCGGTTCGCTTGGCCTGCTCCATTTGCATTGCGCGCATCGAAATATGTCGTTGGAATTTGGCGTTGTTGAAGAAGGCGGCATTCGCTGTAGTTATCACGGTTGGAAATACGCAATCGATGGCACGATTCTTGAAACCCCGTGTGAACCGCCGGGTAGCGGGATGAAAGAATTCGCCTGTCTCGGCGCTTATCCGGTGGTCGAGTACAAGGGACTGGCCTTCGCTTATTTTGGGCCAAAGGACACCGTTCCCCCTTTTCCCGTATTCGATACCTTTGTTGAGGATGGCGATGAAATGATTCCCTACCTGATTGAATCCCCCTGTAACTGGCTTCAGGTTATGGAAAACGCCTGGGACCCGTTCCATACCGTCTATCTCCACGCAAAGGCCGGCCGTGTTCAGTTCATCAATGCATTTTCCGAACTGCCGATGATAGAGTTTTTCAAGCGCCCATATGGTGACTTCTACACAAATACCAGGCGCGTGGGAGATATTATCTGGATTCGAGTTCATGACAAGCTGTTGCCCGGCTTTACGCAAAATGGCGGTCATTTCCCTGTTCCGGAAAAATCACTCTATTTTGGCCGTTGTGGCCTGTCACGCTGGGTTACACCGATTGATGACACCAATACAATGGTTCTTGCGTGGCGGCATTTCCGTGATGGCGATGATCCACGCGGACTCACCGACAAAAACCAGGTGGGGTACGGGAAAACTGATTTTTACGGCCAAAGCGGCGACCGCAGTTATGAACAGCGACAACGCGACCCGGGGGACTATGACGCGTGGGTTTCCCAGGGGGCGAAAAATATCCACGAACGAGAAAACCGCTGTTTTACTGATATTGGAGTCTCCAAGGTGCGGCAGAGCTTGCGCACCGCTATCCGTGCGGTTCAAAATGGCATACCCGCGCCCCAGCCATCATTGATTTACGAGGGCATAATTCCAACCTATGGGGGGGATACCATGCTGCGAATTCCACTACAAACGGGCCGGGATGACGGAGCGGTATTGAAGGAAGTCGCCCACAAGGTGGCGGACATTTATACGTCGGCGGATACGCTCATCGGCGAGGAGCGAAAGAAATATATCCGCAATGCGTTGAAAACATATGAGTCCGGCTGGTCATGACGCGCACATCTGTTAATCCGGGGCGGGTCGAATGGTCGGGCGAGAATCCCGGCATTTACCTCAAGGAAAATCCCGATGCGGATTATGCGGCTTTGGGGATTTTTTTTCGGGTGATATTTTCACCTTACGGGCGAGGTCACGCGGTGATTGTCCTGGGTGCGCCGGATGGGGAACTTGGCTGGCCACGAGCGCCTAATTTTATTATGACCGACAATCAACGCATGATGCGCTGGATTGTCGATGGCTGGGTCAAAAAGATGCCCACATTCAGGGGGCGCAGGGGGTTGGCGGCCATGACATGGCTTGATATTGACTCGGTGCAAAAACGACCCGGCGATCTCAAACTTGGTTACTGTGAGGTTATCCGTGGTTCTGGTGTTACCGTGGAGATGAGTTGGCAGAATCTTGGAGAGCCCGTTCCGGTAGAGGTAACAGCCGGGAATTCGGCCACAAAGGAACATGAAATGTACTCCGTATTCCTTGAAGCCGAAACCGCAAGTATTACCGTCAATGGCACGCCGCTCGGTGGTTCGGTGCAGTCAAGAGAATTTTTTGGCCGCACTATGAGCACTGCTTTCCTCGCTTTTTCCGAAACCTGGATTACTCCCGCAGATCAATTGAGGAAAGCGCGTGCCGTTGCCTGAACCAATCACGCCGGGCAAAGTTGACTGGAGCGGTGACAATCCGGGAATACTGCTTACTCATAGTGATGGCAGTTTTTCGGCCATGGCGTTATTTTTCCGAATCGCCTGGTCTCCCGTGGGTCAGGGGCAAGTTCTTCTACTGTACGGTTCTCCGAAACAGGCGCAAGGGACGGTTGAAGCGCCGAATGTTTTGATGAGCGACAACGCCGACCTCGCGGACTTTCTGGTTGAAAATTTTATAGGGAAACTTGCGGCATTCAGGGACGCTCCGGCGTTTCAGCATCTCCGATACGTAACAGCCCAGGCAGTCCGCTCATTTGGTGACCCGGCAGGACACCGATACTCAGAGACCATCGCAGGCGAAGAACTTGTCGTTGAACTCGTCTGGGAAGACCTTGAAAAACCGCGCGCCCTGGAACTCACGCCCGATCAAGTTGGCACCAAGGCGCACACAATGTTCACCCTGCTGGTGCCGGCTCGCAAAGCACAGATCATAGTTAATGGCCGGGCGTTGCCCGGCAAGGTCGGCACGCGAATGCAGGCGGGTTTTGAAACAACCACCGCCTTCCTTTACTTTTCGGAAACATGGGTTATACCGCCCAGGGAGTGAACCCGCGAAAACAAGCCACCCACATTCCGCCGACCAGCTTGCTTTTGACCGCGCCGTTATAGTGCAACCGGTTTGGAACCGGTTTACCACTGCCGCCGCATTCGGGCTGGAAAAAAATATCCTCCTTCATGCCGGGCCGCCGTTCCGGTTGGTTGGGGATATTTGCAGGCCAATCATGAACTCTGCCTGTGTTGCGGCGGTGTACGAGGGGCTCGCGAACAGTTTTAAGCAAGCCAAAACCATGATCCTGGCCGGCGAAATTATCCTCAAGCCGGCGCAAGAGTACGCCGTGGTAACACCGTTGGCCGCGGTCGTAAGTGCGTCCATGCAACTGCATGTTGTTTATGATGCGCAACGCGGCAAAGCCCATGCCTTTTCGCCGATCAATGGCGGCGCACGCCCTTCACTGCGACTGGGTATTGCATCAACCGCAGTGCTTGAACACGTTAAATGGTTGAATGGATATTTTTGTGATTTTCTGCAAAACGGCCTGGCTGGCGGTATCGAATTGATCCCATTGGCTGTGACGGGTCTTTCTAACGGGGATGATTGTCATGGTCGAACAGTAGTTGGTACCAAAGGGTTAATCGCTGAGCTTGAAAACAGAATGCCCGGAGGGATTCGGGACAAACCAGCCATCGCCTTTATGGCAGAATCTCCCGGCCTGTTTTTGAATCTTTGGATGGCCGCAACAAAATGCATCATGGTAGCCGCGTCCGGTATCGAGAATTCAAGTTTTATCACCGCAATGGCCGGTAACGGGGTGGACGTGGCAATACAGATTTCCGGTTTGCCGGGGAGGTGGTTCACTGTTCCTGCGATGCCGCCACTGGGCCGTCTCGAAGTAGACGTGCCAAAGGAAAGGGCTCTCGGTGCTATCGGTGACAGTGCGGTGGTGGAAGGTTTTGGTCTTGGGGCGATGGCGGTCAACCTGTCGCCGGAACAAAAAAAGGCGCTTGAAAAATATCTGCCTGAGAACAGCGGTGAACGAATAAGAAGCCTTCCAACCGGATCGCACCCTTGTTTTCGGGTGCTGGATACTCAGTTGGGATTGACTGCCAGATCCGTGGTTACGCTCAAATCCGGCCCGATGGTTGGACTGGGCATTCTCGACAAAGCAGGTAAAAAAGGCAGGCTTGGCGGTGGAATTTATGACATGCCGGTGCGTCCTTTTGCGGAAGCTCTTGCTGCGCTGGATAAACACTGAAAAATAACAAAGCAGCCCGCTGATCGGGAAGCATACCCCAAGCAGTACGGCTGGGTGCTACGCGGCAACGCGCCGCAGAAAGTCCTCGATCATATCTGCGTAACTTAACTCTACCGCCAACTCAAATTTTCCGGTCCGTCGAATAATCAGGCCCTTGAGTCCAAAAGCCTCCGTATAAGTGACGCCATTGGCCGGGAAAGCATTTGGATGAATATCGAGCGGGCTGGCGACCGTGATAATTTGATCAGCGTCTGTTCCGGAAATTTCAAAAAATAAAAGCGCGTCGGACACGAGTACGGCGCTGATTTCCATCGGCACGGATTGAGGGCGGGTCTTTATGAGAAACTCGGGTTCGTTGGCGATTGGCGCCCTTAACAGCCAGTTCTCCGGCCCGGTCCAGTAAATCTCAATATCACCGGCCATGCCAGCCGTATTAGGCTGCCGTGGAAAGTCCAGCGCCGGGTCATCAATCCATTTTTTTACCGCACTTTGATTGCCTTTCAGGTCAACCAAAGCGGACCGGCATTGCCGGCAAATCTGGACGTCATAACCCATATCAACTTCTCATCAATTTGCCGTCGGGGTCGTGAAAACAGGGCCGGACAACCTTCGCCGTGACCACATTATCTTTCATTCGAATATATGCACTCTGCCCCATTCGGCTGCGCCCATCGGTGAGAATGGCCAGGGCGACTGAGCGGTTTTGGACGACACTCCAAACACAGGCTGTAACAAACCCTTCGGACTGTTCTCGGCGTCCTCCCGGTGTAATCGGAGCGCCTTCGATAACAAGCCGGTTTGGGTCATCGATCAAGAGCCCGATGAGTTCACGCCGGGATTTTCCGGAAGATCTGCGAATTTCTATGGCACGCTTGCCGATGAAATCTTTCTTTTTCCGGGACATGATCCAGCCCATGCCAAGATCATGGGGATCCGTAGTTCCGTCTGCTTCATGTCCAAGCGACAGAAATCCTTTTTCAACACGAAGAACATGGCTGGCTTCCGAACCAATCGGAGTTATGCCGTGAGATTTCCCTGTTTCCATGATTTTGCTCCACAGTTCAGGAAGATAGCGAGGCCATACATTAATCTCGAAGCTTAGTTCACCGGTGAAACTCGCCCGGCATACACGCGCGGGGATGCCCGCCACTGTTCCTTCCCGCATTGCCATGAAGGGAAAAGCATCGGGCGTTAAATTGATATTCGTTTGTAATTCATCCATTACTTGTCTTGCGTTTGGGCCGCAAATCGTGGCATTTCCCCACTGGCTGGTCACGGTCGTTATTTTTATATCCCAATCGGGGCGTTCGTTTTTATGAAAGCTTTCCATGTGTCGATTAACTTCATCCGCATGTCCGGTTGAGGTGTACATAAGGTAGTGGTTTTCAGCAAGCTTGAAGATGACGCCGTCATCCAGAATGATGCCGTCATCGGTTAGCATATGGCCATAACGCCCCATGCCCGTTTGAAGCGTGGAGACCGTGTTGGTGTAAAGCATATCAATAAATTTCAATGAATCCACGCCCTTGATTTCAAATTTCCCGAGGGGCGACCCATCATAAAGCGCCACATTTGTGCGCGTCGCAAGCGACTCCCGATTGACCGTTTCCTGGAAATTTTCTCCCGGCTTTGGATAATATCCCGGGCGCCGCCACCGTGCGCCGGCTTCATACATTACCGCACCGTAGTCTTTATTCCACTTGGTAAGCGGGGTGTGCCGATAGGGCAGAAATACGCTTTCTTCACGCAACCCGCTAATGGCGCCAAACTCGACCGGCGCATATGGAGACCGGAAAGTGGTCACGCCCACCTGGTTCAGCATAACATTTGCTTTGTTGGCAATGGCGCCGGTCACATTAATGTTGCCTGTTTTACCCTGGTCAATCCCCATGCCGGCGGTGGTATACCGCTTGACGTGTTCAACCGCGCCATACCCTTCCCGCATCGCCAGATGAACGTCGCTAAGCGTGACGTCGTTTTGAAGGTCGACAAAGCATTTTTCCCGGTGAACGTATTGTTCAATATGCCACAGTGGTCTGATATGATATTCGGGCTCATTGGGAGTGCTCGGCAGCGCAGGCTCACGAATGGAGAAACCCGGTTTTTCAACCGCCATTCGGCCTTTTTCAAGACCATCATGGAGAACGTCGCCGTGTGTAAATTTCCCAGCCGCTGAACCGGCGCAAACACACGCCTGAGCAGATTCCGCCGGAAGGAACGCGGCTAAATCCTTATCGAATACAAGTTTGCCCCGGGATTGTGAAAACAGATGAACGGTTGGGTTCCAGCCACCCGATACACAGACAAGATCACAGTCGAATCGCTGCGCTTCACCGCTTGAATTGGAGCAGATGGTTACCGCTTTGACGCGTCTGTGGCCATGGACACATGTAACAACATGGGCCGGGTAAATCTCGATTCCCGGCACAATTTCCCGTACATCGTCAGCTATTTTTTCCCGGTAGTCAATAATTGCCACAACGTCAATCCCCGCGGTCCGCATATCCGCAGCGGCTTGATACGCACTGTTGTTGTTCGTAAAAACGACCGCGCATTTGCCCGGCTTCACCGCATAACGGTTAACGCAGGCTTGGACGGCGGATGCCAGCATCACGCCCGGCCGGTCATTGTTGGCGAACACAAGCATACGTTCGAGTGCGCCGGTTGCAACGACAACCCGGCCCGCGCGTACTCGCCAGGTTCGTTGGAAAATGTGGCTTTCAGCCGGAGACCGTTCGGTTATTAGAACGAGATTGTGTTCACGATAAGCCCATACTGTGGCATGGCTAAGCCGTGTTACGTTGTCTAACTTATCGAGTTCCCGGACGATCATTGCCACCCATTCACACGCAGAATGTTCGCCAAATTTAATACGCCGGTTGAGTAGCGCCCCGCCCGGTTCAATTCCATCATCGGCGATTAACACCCGGGCGCCATTGTAAGCCGCGGTCAGTGCCGCGATCAGGCCAGCCGGCCCTGCGCCGGCCACTAACACGTCGCAATGCCAGTTGCGCACCTCAAAGCGCCCTGCGGATTGGGTTATGCGCGGTTTGGATGCAAGGCCCGCCGCTCTTCGAATCAAAGGCTCGAACAAATGCCAGTTCGGCCACATGAAGGTTTTGTAGTAAAAGGCGGCGGGCATCAAGCGGGCGAAAAATTGATTGATGCTCATCCAGTCGAAATTAGGAGAAGGCCAGCAGTTGACCGACTTCGCTTCAAGCCCGTCCTTGATGTGGACCGTTGTAATTGGCCGGCTGCCTGATTTCTCGTCCCCGACAAGTTCGACAATGGATGAGGATTCTTCAATGCCCGCGCCAACAATGCCGCGAGGGCGGTGGTACTTAAAGCTTCGTGCGGTCAGAAATACGCCGTTGGCGATAAGGGCCGACGCCAGCGTGTCGCCCTTGTAACCTTGATATGGTTTGCCGTTGAACCGGAACGTGACACGGTGGGAACGGTCGATACGCCCGCCAAACGGGAGACGAAATGTATCGTCCGCCATGCTATTCGGCTTCCTTTTCAGCAATCTCATGGGTAACCGTGTCGCGTGTAATCGTTAACCATTGCCCACACCCCCGGGTGTGCCACCATTTTTCCTCGACTGGCCCCAGTGGGTTAGCGGGGGAGGTCAGGTAATTTACCCATTCGGCTTCGCTCAGCTCGCTGGGATCATCCGGCCTTCTTGATTTTGCAGGACCGCCGTACACGAATTCGCTTTCGTTGCGTGCGCCGCAGAATGGACAAGTGAGTCGTAACATATTTTTGCCGGGTTATGTTGCCGTCGTCGTTCCGGCTTCGATGATAAATTCCAGGTGTTTGAAACGACTGAGCGAAAACGGTTCGATTAATGGATGCGGCTCATTGTTGGCGATCAAGTGCGCCAACGTAAACCCACCGGCGGGAATGGCCTTGAAACCACCCCACCAACCGGCGGATACAAATAAACCGGGGATATCTGTTTTGGTGACAATTGGCGTGGCATCGTGAGCAATCTCAAGAGTCCCCCCCCATTGCCTCAATAGCTGGAGCCGTTTGAAGGCTGGAAATAATTCCAGCATCGAGCAGACCGCATCTTCAAACACGCTCTGTTTTATGTCACGCCGGAACGACTGCCCCGGATCCGGTGCGCCGCCAATCACCAACTCACCTTTATCCGATTGGCTCATATAAACACCAATATCCGGGCAATTAACGATCACATCAATGAGTGGTTTTACCGGTTCGGAAACAAAAGCGGCAAGATTAAAAGATTTTATTGGAAGTCTCATGCCAACGGTTTCCATTAGCGTTGTCGTATAGCCCGATACGGCTACGGCAACCTTGCCGGCATTGACAATACCGCGGCTGGTTTTTACGCCGGTAATAGCGCCGTTGACACCGCGCAGGAGCGCTTCCACTTCGGTATTCTGGTGCATCTCGACCCCAAAACTATCAGCACTGCGCGCATAACCCCACGCCACGGCATCATGACGGCAGACCGCCGCATCGGTGTGTACCATACCGCCAATTATCGGCAGACGGGAGCGCGCATCTCCACCCGTCAGCGGCGGAATGCGGCGCCGAAGTTCGCGTACCCCGATGGGTTGATAGGTTGAACCATGCAAATCCATACATAGCATTTTGCGCCTGATCTCACGAAATTTTGTATGCGTTTGAATCACATCAATCATGCTTCGTTTTGAATACATGAGATTGTAATTAAGTTCTTTCGTGAGTTTGTCATAAAGCGCAACTGACTTCACATAGAAGGGAATGCTTTCATCCCGCATATAATTGGAGCGAATAGTTACGGTATTTCGGGCAACATTGCCGCCCCCAAGCCAACCTTTTTCCAACACGGCCACATTTGTAATGCCATGGTTTTTGGCCAGATAATAGGCGGTTGCCAGCCCATGGCCGCCCGCGCCAATTATGACGATGTCATAGTGCCTTTTTAGCGGCGGACTGCGCCACGCCTCCGTCCAGTTCTGATGGCCGCTCAGCGCATTCCGCGCCAGACTCAGGATCGAATAATGTTGCATCTGTTGGATTTGATATATAATTTCAAATAATATGCATATACCATATATTGTGTTTTCATTATATATGAAATTGGGACTCAAGCCGGTCAACCACCGACTTTGTTATTACCAAAGCGATGCCCCCTATTGCAAATAATCCCCCCGTAAGCAAAAATCCCCCCAATCCGACCCAAAAACACTCCCGCAACCACATTCATGGAACACCTCTCAATCATATTGATTTTTATACTGTTTCTCTGTTTCGGGCTGTTGTCCAAGCGGATTGACGGCAGCATGCTTACGCCGCCGATGATTTTTGTCGGGGCCGGGTTGCTGTTGAGCGCGCCGGTTTTCGGGGCGGTGGATTTCCAGATTGGCGATAGTTTGTTGCATCTGCTACTGGAAGCGACGCTGGTGCTGGTGTTGTTCAGCGACGCGGCGCGCATTGATCTTCGCATCCTCAAAAAGGATCATACCGTGCCCCGGCGCATGCTGCTGGCGGGGATGCCGCTTACCATCCTGCTGGGCTGGGGGGTCGCTTATTTTCTGCCGCTGGGGCTGACCATCTGCGAGGCCGCTTTGCTGGCGGCGATTCTGACGCCCACCGATGCGGCGTTGGGGCAGGCGGTGGTCAGCAGCAAGGCGGTGCCGGTGCGGATTCGGCAAAGCCTGAACGTGGAAAGCGGCCTGAACGACGGCATCGCCTTGCCGTTAATCCTGCTGTTGGCCAGCATCGCCAGCGCCATCGCCACGGAAAATACCAGGGACTGGGTGCAGTTCGCCGCCTTGCAACTCTCGTTCGGCCCGCTTACCGGCGTGGTGGTGGGCTACTGCGGCGCGCGCTTCATCAACTACGCGGATTCCCGAGGCTGGGTATCCGAAGCCGGCCAGGGCATCATCGCCCTGGTGCTCGCGGGTTTGGGTTACCTCATCGCCGAGGCCCTGCACGGCAACGGCTTCATCGCCGCTTTCGTCGCCGGGCTGGTGTTCGGCAACAGCCTCAAGCGAACCTGCCATTACCTGTTTGAGTTCGTCGAGACCGAAGGGCAGTTGCTGACCCTGAGCGCGTTTTTTATTTTCGGCGCATTGCTGCTGCCCGATGCGCTGACGGCGTTCAATCCCTGGCACTGGGTTTTCGCCCTCACCAGCCTGACCCTGCTGCGCATGCTGCCGGTGGCCGTATCGCTGGCGGGGCTGAAACTCAAGGCGCCCACCAAGTTGTTCCTGGGCTGGTTCGGCCCGCGCGGGCTGGCGTCCCTCTTGTTCATGCTGCTGGTGCTGAGCGAGACGGTGCTGCAGCACGCCGAGACCATCACCAGCGTTGTGTTCATCGCCGTGTTGTTGAGCGTGTTCCTGCACGGCCTGAGCGCCGCGCCGCTGGCGCGCATCTATGGCGCAATCGCCGCGACCTATCCGGCCTGTGAAGAGAACCGAAAAACCAGCGTGATGCCGGCGCTGGCGCGTGAAATGCAGACCTGACGCAAGCATCCGCCCAAAAAACTCAACGCAAAAACCCAACGAAAAAACCAACCGGAAACACAGATGAAAAAACTGGCAATCGCCGATTGGAACGCGCTGCAAGACCGCAAGCCGGCCCACGCGCTGGTCTCCAACGTTGACCTGGTCATCATTCGTTACGACGACAACGTCTCGGTGTTGTACGGCCGCTGCGCCCACCGTGGCGCGCTGATGTCCGACGGCCACGTCGCCGGCCACAACCTCATCTGCGGCGTACACGGCTGGGACTACCGCTACGATACCGGGGTCAGCGAGTACAACAACAGCGAAACCCTGCCCAAATTCAACGCCTGGGTTGATGAAGACAAGGTGTGCGTGGACGAGGAGGAAATCCTCGCCTGGGAGCAAGACCATCCCCAGCCCTACAACCGCGCCGCCTACCAGGGCGCCTACCAGGATCCGGTGGGCACCCCCGACGAGCCCCACGTCAAACTGATTCGCCAACTCGCCAACGACGGCTTGAGCAAAACCGGCCACCACGGCCCGGTGGGGGCGATGGGGGTGAGCCGGGCGCAGCTGCCGCAGTGGGACGACTTGCAGTTTGTAGTGGGCCAGCTGGCGAACCTGCCGCTACTGGATGACGCCGGGGTGAACACCGAACTGGTCATCGGCCCCGGCGCCGCCAAGCCGCTGAAACTGGACATCCCCCTGCTGGTGTCGGACATGAGTTTCGGCGCGCTCTCCGAGGAAGCCAAGATCGCCTTGTCCAAAGGCGCAGACCTTGCCGGCACCGGCATCTGCTCCGGCGAAGGCGGCATGCTCCCCGAAGAGCAGGCGGCCAACCGCCGCTATTTCTACGAACTGGCGTCGGCGCGCTTCGGCTTCGGCTGGGACAAGGTGAAAAAATGCCAGGCGTTTCATTTCAAGGGCGGGCAGGGCGCAAAAACCGGCACCGGCGGACACCTGCCGGGGGCCAAAGTGCGCGGCAAGATCGCCGAGGTGCGCGGCCTGCAACCCGGCCAGGACGCCATCTCCCCGGCGCGTTTCCCGGACTGGGACAGCCTCGATCAGATCAAGGACTTCGCCGCCGAGGTGCGCGCGCAAACCGGCGGCATTCCGGTGGGCTACAAGTTGTCGGCCCAGCACATTGAGGACGACGTTGACGCCGCCCTGGAAATCGGCGTGGACTACCTCATCCTCGACGGGCGCGGCGGCGGCACCGGCGCGGCGCCGCTGATCTTCCGCGAAAACATCTCGGTTCCGACCATCGCCGCGGTGGCCCGCGCGCGCCGCCACCTCGACCGCTGCGGCCACGACCACGTTACCCTGATCGCCACCGGCGGGCTCAGAACGCCGGCGGATTTCGCCAAAGCCATGGCCCTGGGGGCAGACGGCGTGGCGCTCTCCAACGCCGCGTTGCAGGCCATCGGCTGCCTCGGCATGCGCGCCTGCCACACCAACAACTGCCCGGTGGGCATCGCCACCCAGCGCGAAGATTTGCGCGCGCGCCTGCTGGTGGATGACGCCGCCAAACGGCTGGAGCGTTTTTTCCGCGCCTCGGTTTCGTTGATGCAAATCCTGGCGCGCGCCTGCGGCCACAGCCGCCTCACCCAGTTCGAGATCTCCGACCTCACCACCTTCAACCGCGACATGGCCTATCTGACCGGCGTCCAATACGCCGGCGTGGTTCCGCTGCGGGACTGAACGGGAACGGGAACGAGATGTCCGGTTTCAATACTCACCCAACCAAGCGAACGATCATGACCAAAAAACACGCAGATCAAGCGACCCATCCAACCCCGAAACTGGAATGGCACAAAATAGCCGCCCTCGATGAACTGCCGGAGGGCCGGGTCAAGACCGTAACGGCGGGCGCCAAGTCCATGGCCTTGACCCACATCAACGGCAACTATACCGCCATGGACAACCACTGCCCCCACCAGGGCGGGCCGCTGGGGGAAGGCTCCATCGAGACCGGCAAGGACGGCAAGTGCTGGTTGCGCTGCCCCTGGCACGGCTGGGACTTTGACCCGGAAACCGGCAAGCCCCCCGGCGGGCACGAGGATTCGGGGCAGAAACTGTACCGCGTGGAAGTGCGCGAAGACGGCATTTATCTGGGACTGGAAGCGGAACCGGAAAAAATCCCCACCATCTCCGACGTCATGGTGGAGACCATGCTGAACTGGGGCGTAACGTCGGTGTTCGGCATGGTCGGACATTCCAACCTCGGACTCGCCGACGCCCTGCGGGTGTGCGAGGGCCGGGGCGGCATCCGTTACTACGGCATCCGCCACGAGGGCAGCGCGGCCTTCGCCTGCTCCGGCTACGCCAAGGCTTCGGGCAAACCCGCCGCCTGCCTGACCATCGCCGGCCCCGGTGCCACCAATCTGCTGACCGGCCTGTGGGACGCCAAGGTGGACCGCGCGCCGGTGCTGGCGCTGACCGGGCAGGTCAACGTCCAGGTGTTCGGCCCCGGCGCTTTTCAGGAAATAGATTTGGCGTCGGCCTTTGAGTCCGTGGCGGACTTCAGCCAGACGGTGCTACATACCAGCAAGCACGGCGAGTTGATGAGCCTGGCGTGCAAGAACGCCATCGTCAACCGCTTGCCGGCGCACCTGATTTTTCCCGACGACGTGCAGACCATTGAAGCCGAAAAAAACGCCAAAGCCGGTCATCCCCAAGGCCGCCTCGGCAACCACAAAATCACCCCCTCGGCGGAGTCCATGGCGCAGGCCATGACCCTGCTGCGCGAGCACCGCCGCCCCATCATCATCGCCGGCTACGGCGCCAAGCACGCCATGGATGAGGTGGTTGCCCTGGCGGAAAAACTGAGCGCGCCGGTGCTCACCACGTTCAAGGGCAAGGGCCAGATTTCAGACGCGCATCCGCTGGCGGCGGGCGTGCTGGGGCGTTCCGGCACCCCCATCGCCAGTTGGTTCATGAACGAATGCGACCTGATCCTGGCCTTCGGCTCGTCGTTTTCCAGCCACACAGGAATCACCGAGAAGCGGCCGGTCATTCAAGTGGACTTCGAGCAGATGGCGCTGGGCAAGTTTCACGCCGTAACGCTGCCGGTATGGGGCGAGATCGGCACCACCGCGCGGCTGCTCTCGGAAAGCATTGACGCGCGGGTCAAGAGCGTGAATCAAACCGCCGAGGTCGCCGCGCGATGGAAGATCTGGCGCACCGAAAAACAAAACCGCCGCAACGACAACAGCGGCAAGGGCATCAACTCGGCGGCCATCTTCGACACCCTGACGCGCCTGGTTCCCGAAGACGCGATTATCGCCGTGGACGTCGGCAACAATACCTATTCGTTTGGCCGCTATTTTGAATGTACCCGGCAGTCGGTGTTGATGTCCGGCTACCTCGGCTCCATCGGCTTTTCCTTCCCCGCCGCCATGGGCGCGTGGGCGGCTACCCAGGATCAGGATGACTTGCGTGGCCGGCCGGTGGTGTCCATCAGCGGCGACGGCGGCTTCGGGCAGTACCTCGCCGACTTCACCACCGCGGTCAAGTACGACATGAACATCACCCATATCCTGCTGAACAATCACCAACTGGGCAAAATCACCAAGGAGCAGCGCGCCGCGGAATGGCAGGTGTGGCAGACCTCGCTGCACAACCCCGACTTTGCCGCCTACGCCCAGTTATGCGGCGCGTTCGGCGAACGCGTGGTTAAACCCGAAGACCTGGACCGGGCGGTGGAAAAAGCCCTCGCCCACCAAGGCCCGGCGTTGGTGGAAGTGATTTCCGACCCGGATTTGATTTAGGCGGTTTATGAAAAACTACCCGTCATTCCCGAACGATAGAAAAACAGGGAGCGATAGCGATCATATTTTTCATCGCTATTCGGGAATCCAGGAACTAAACCGGCGGTGTTCGTGCGGGACTGGATTCCCGAGTACGCAAGTGTCCGTAAGCCGCTTGTGCGGCAACGGACACTAACGCTCGGGAATGACGGCGTAGAATGAAATTTGTCAAAGTTCCCGTCGTCGTTCAAACCTTTCCGGCGATAGCCGGACTGTCGCGCACAGGGATGTGCGCGCGGCGCTGGAAACAGGAGTTTCCCCGCGCCGCAAAGGGGGGTGCGGGGGGCCTCCCCCCCCCGCAAATGCGCGTCACGCGCCCCCGGCATTCCCGACAACGCAAGTGTCCGCAAGTCTATAATTCATACTCCACATACCCGCACCGATGAACTACGAACTGCTTACCGCCCTGGCCGTGTTTGCGTTGGTCGCCTCGGCCACGCCCGGCCCGAATAACCTGATGCTGCTGACCTCCGGCGCAAACTTCGGATTCAAGCGCAGCGTGCCGCACATATCCGGCGTAGTGGCCGGGTTCGCCATCATGGTAATCCTGGTGGGCGCCGGTTTGATGCAGTTGTTCACCGCCTTTCCGCTCAGTTACCTGATCCTTAAATTCGCGAGCATCGCCTACCTGCTGTTTCTGGCGTGGAAAATTGCAACCGCCGCATCAATGGACGATGACGCGCAACACAAAAGCAAGCCGTTCACCTTCACCCAAGCGGCGTTGTTTCAGTGGGTCAATCCGAAGGGCTGGAGTTTTGCGCTGGCCGCGCTCAGCGCGTTCACGCCGCCGTCCCGGCCGCTGGCCGGTGTTTTCGTGGTGGCGGTTATATTCAGCGTGGTCAACGTGATGACGACGTGCACCTGGACGGTGCTCGGCGTGCGGGTAAAACGCTTTTTATCCAACCCGCGGAAACTGCGAATCTTTAACGTGAGCGTGGCGCTGTTGTTGGTCGGCTCCTTGTATCCCATTTTGTTCGGGCACTGAGGCCCTTAGGAAATGGAGAAATAAAATGACCACCATCAACTTCATCCTCGCCGACGGCAGCCGCCACGCCGTTGACGCCGGGGACGGCGAAGTGGTGATGCGCGTGGCGGTGCGCTGCGGGTTTGAAGGCATCCTCGCCGAATGTGGCGGCGCGTGCAGCTGCGCGACCTGCCACGTGCACATTGATCCATCGTGGTACGACAAACTGCCGCCCAAAGGCGAGTCGGAAACCGAAATGCTCGACTTCGCCGAAGGCGTGGACGCTACCAGCCGCCTCAGCTGCCAGATCAAAATCACCCCGGAACTCGACGGCTTGATCGTTCATGTTCCGGAATCCCAATACTAAAATCGTGCGATGAAAAAGACCGCGCAACCCGCCGCCGCCGACCAGCAGCCGTTGTGGCGTCCGTCAAAAGAAGCCATGGAGCAAACCGCGATGTTTCGCTTCATGCAACGGATGGCCGCCCAACACGGCATCGCCGAAAACTACGATGCCTTGTATCAATGGAGCATTGACGAGCGCGGGTTGTTCTGGCCGGCGGTGTGGGAGTTCACCGAAATTCAGTCAAGCCAACCCTGGGACAGCGTGCTGGAAAACGGCGACGCCATGCCCGGCGCGAAATGGTTCGGCGGCAGCCGCCTTAACTTCGCCGAAAACCTGCTGCGCTACCGGGACCATCAACCGGCCATCATTTTTCGCGGCGAAGACGGGGTTTCCGGGGAACTCAGCTACCGCGAACTGTACGCCGAAGTGGTGCGCGTCAGCGAATGCCTGAAAGCCCTGGGCGTACAAGCCGGCGACCGGGTGGCGGGGTATATGAGCAACGGCCCGGAGGTGGTGATCGCGATGCTGGCGGCCGCCGGCATCGGCGCCGTGTGGTCGTCCTGTTCGCCGGACTTCGGCGTCAAGGGCGTGC
The DNA here is from genome assembly GCA_965212085.1 of Candidatus Poriferihabitaceae bacterium. Classification (GTDB taxonomy): domain Bacteria; phylum Pseudomonadota; class Gammaproteobacteria; order Arenicellales; family Poriferihabitantaceae; genus JAHRAW01. Next base: position 2,217,550 of record OZ243042.1, read on the forward strand.
TGGAGAGGTTTGCCCAAATCAAACCACGGGTATTGTTCGCCATTGACGCCTATCGCTACAACGGCCAACGCTTTGATGTGCTCGAAACCGTGGCCACGGTGGTGAACGGCCTCGACAGCATTGAATGCGTACTCATCGCGCCCGCTCCCTGTGCCGGTTCATTGCCGGACCCGGACCCGGCCCCGGACCTGTCCGCGTTGCGCAATTCAAAGTGCCGCGTCATGCGCTTTGACGAGTTCACCACCGCGCAAACCGAAATGCAGTTCGCGCAGTTGCCGTTCGACCATCCCTTGTACATCCTCTATTCATCGGGCACCACCGGCGCCCCCAAGTGCATCGTCCACGGCGCCGGCGGCACGCTCATCCAGCACCTCAAGGAACACCGCTTGCACGCCGACCTCAGCCGCCGCGACAAATTTTTCTACTTCACCACCTGCGGCTGGATGATGTGGAACTGGCTGGTCAGCGGCCTGGCCTGCGGCTGCGCGCTGATTTTGTACGACGGCGCGCCGTTCTTCCCCCGGCGGCGCAGTTTGTGGCAACTGGCCGAGGAAGCGGGCATCACGGTGTTCGGCGTCAGCGCAAGGTACATCGCCGCCCTCGCCAAAGCGGGCATCCGCCCCGGCGCGGAATACGACCTCACCCCCCTGCGCGCAATCCTGTCCACCGGCTCGCCGCTCGCCGAGGAAAGTTTTGATTACGTCTATGCACACGTCAAAACCGACTTGATGCTGTCCTCCATTTCCGGCGGCACCGACATCGTCTCCTGCTTCGTCACCGGCAACCCCCTGCGGCCGGTGTATCGCGGCGAGATTCAAGGCCGCGGCCTCGGCATGGCGGTGGACGTCTACGGCACCGGCGATGGCGGGCCGGTGCGCGGGCAACGGGGCGAGTTGGTGTGCACCAAACCTTTTCCGAGCATGCCGCTGGGCTTCTGGAACGAGCCCGATCAACGCCGCTATCACGAAGCGTATTTTTCGCGTTTCAAAAACGTCTGGGCACAGGGCGACTACGCCGAGATCACCGCCCAAGACGGCGTCATCATCCACGGACGCTCGGACGCGGTCTTGAATCCGGGCGGGGTGCGCATCGGCACCGCGGAAATATACCGCCAGGTGGAAAAGGTCGACGCGGTGCTCGAAAGCCTGTGCATCGGCCAGGCCTGGGAAGACGACGTGCGCATCGTATTGTTTGTCATGCTCCGCGAAGGCGCGCGGCTTGACGACGATCTAAAAACACGCATCCGCGACACCGTCCAGTCCGGCGCCACCCGGCGTCACGTGCCGAAAAAAATCATCGCCGTGCCCGACATCCCGCGCACCTTGAGCGGCAAAATCGTCGAACTCGCGGTCAGGAACGTAGTCCACGGGGAGGCGGTCAAAAACACCGCAGCCCTGGCCAACCCCGAAGCCCTTGACTACTTCCGCGACCTGCCGGAATTGCAGGAAGACTGAAAAGAATTCAAAATTACACCCGCCACCGCCTTACTTCCACAACCCCTCCCGCCGCAAATCATCCATCACTTCAACGATGGACTCACGCAACACCGACACCAGCGTATCAATCTGCGCGCGGGTCAGTATCAACGGCGGCGAAAGCACGTTCAGGTGCGCGATGGGCCGCACCAACACGCCGCGTTTTTGCGCGGCGCCGGCGATTCGCTCGCCCACGCGGATGTCCGCCGAGAGCAACTCTTTGGTTTCCTTGTCGGCGACGTTTTCCACGCACATCATAAAATGACTGCCGCGCACGTCGCCGACGATGTCGAGTTCGGCAAGGGAAGCCAGCTGCGCTTCCAAGTAGGGGCCGACCTCGCGCACGTGGCCGCAAATATCTTCGCGCTCCATGATCTCGATATTTTTCAACCCGGCGGCGCAGCACACCGGATGCCCGGAGTAGGTGAAGCCGTGGGTCAGCAACGCGCCCTCGGCCTGGGGTACGCTGATTACGTCGTAAAATTCATCGGACAAGATGGTCGCGGACAGCGGCGCGTAAGCGGATGACAGCCCCTTGGCGCTGGTGATGAGGTCGGGCACCATGCCGAACACGCTTTCCGAGGCGAAGAAATGACCGAGGCGGCCAAACCCGGTGACCACTTCGTCGGCGATGTAAAGTACCTGGTATTTTCGGCACACTTCGAGCATGCGCGCGTGGTAACCCGGCGGCGCAACGATGACGCCGCCGGCGCCCATGATCGGCTCGGCGATGAACGCCGCGACGTTTTCGGCGCCGAGTTGCTCAATCTTGTCTTCAAACTCTTGCACCAGCGCATCGCAGAACTGCTCCGGCGTTACGCCATCGGGCCGCCGGTAGGTGTTGGGGGATGAAACGCGCTGGATGAGGCCGTCTTCAATGATGTCGAACCCCTGGTGATCAAACGCCACGCCGGTCAGCGACATCGCCAGGTAGGTGCTGCCGTGGTAACCGTCGTGGCGGGTAATGATTTTCTTTTTGGATTTTTTGCCGAGGCGGTTGAAGTAAAAATGGATCATGCGCACCGCGGTGTCATTCGCCACTGAACCGCCGGTGCCGAACTGCACGTGGTTGAGCGCAGCCGGTGCCAAAGAAGCGAGTTTCTGCGCCAACTCGGCGGCGGGAATGGAGGTGTGGGCGCCGAAGGATGAGTAGTACACCATCTTCTCCGCCTGCTCGGCCATGGCCCGGGCGATTTCCTTGCGCCCGTAGCCAACGTTGACGCACCACAACCCGCCGATCCCGTCCAGGTAGCGGTTGCCTTCGGCGTCGCAAACAAACGCGCCTTCGGCATCCGCCAGCACCATGGACCCGGTTTCCTTGAAGGTGGAAAAATCAGTCCACGGATGGACGTGATGGTCCCGGTCTTTTTGCCAGATTTCTTTGGGGGTGTTGGGTTGGGGGGATAGGGCCATGGCCGCCGCCTCGGTTGCGCGAAAGTTACGCGAAAAAACTACTTCAAGAGGTTGGTCCAGATGCGGTCGTACAAGCGGATCACCTTGTCGTCGCAGGGCGGCACAAACTCCGGCGCCGGGGCTGAGGCCGGATAGTTCACCTCGTGGGCGGTTTTCAGTTCCGCATCCAGAAACGCTTCGGTGCCCTTGACGCCGGCGGTGTAGCGGGCGAAGTTGGTGAGGGTTGCGGCGTTTTCCGGCTCAAGCATGAAGTTCAGGAATTTTTTGGCGTTGGCGAGATTGGGCGCGCCCTTGAGCACTACGAGGTTGTCCATCCAGCCGGTGATGCCTTCCTTCGGATAGGCGTACTTGAGGGAGGATTTTTCCGCCCGCGCGCGCATCCCGAAGCCGTTCCAAATCTGCCCCGCCGCCGCGTCCCCGGACACCAGAACCTCTTTTGCGCCGTCGGAGTTAAAGCTCAGCCAGTGCTGCTTGACGTCGGCCAGCAGCGCGTTGAGTTTTTTCAAGTCGTCGGGGTTGCCGTTGCAGCGTTCCAGTCCGAGATAGCGCAACCCGGCGTTGAGCACGTCGTTCACGTCCTTCAGCATGTTGATTTTGCCGCGCAGTTCCGGCGGCGGGTTGAAAATGATTTCCAGGGTGTTGATGTCGCCGCCGTACACCGCGGTGTCCACCATGAAGCCGGTGGTGCCCCACTGGTAGGGTACTGAGTACTTTCTGCCGGGATCCCAGTACACGTCAACGTAGGCGGGGTCCATATACTTGAAGTTGGCGAACCCGGATGCGTTGATTTGCTCCAGCATGCCTTCGCCGATCAAAATCTGCACCATGTAATCGCCGGGCACGGCGACGTCGTAGCCGGTGACGCCCGCTTTCAAGCGCGCCAGCAGCGACTCGTTGGAGTCGTAGGTGTCCAGGGTTACTTCAACGTCGTGTTCTTTGGAGAACTTGTCGATGAGTTCCTGGGGCAGGTAGTCAAACCAGTTGTAGATGTTGAGTTTGCCGGCGGCGAGGGTGGGGCCGGACAGCGTGCTCAAACCCAGAGAGACGATAAAAGCAATCAGTATTTTCTGCATCTTGTTCATCTTGACCTCCGGCCAAATGGCCATGGTAGTAGTGTTATCAAAACAACCTTGCAGTTCGCCGCGGGATCAGTTCGCCGCGGGATAACGCCTCCTCCCCAGCAGATACGAGAGCGTAACACAAAATATCGAAACAAGCAAGAGCAAAGTGGACACGGCGTTGATTTCCGGGGTCAGGCCGGTGCGCACCAGGCCGTAGATAGCCAGCGGCAGCGTGCTTGAGCCGGGGCCGGCGACAAAGTTGGTGATGATGAAATCGTCCAGCGAGATGATGAACGCCAGCATAAATCCGGCAACCACGCCGGGCAGCAGCATCGGCAGCAAAACATAGCGAAACGCCTGGCGGCCGTCGGCGTACAAGTCGTTGGCGGCTTCTTCGTAATACCCTTCGATGCCTTCCAGCCGCGCGCTGATGGGCAGGTAGGCAAAGGGAATGCAAAACACCGTGTGCGCCAGCAAAATGCTGCCGATTCCCAGCGGAATACCCACCAGCACGAAGAACACCAGGGTTGCGATAGCCGTAACAATTTCCGGCACCATCAGCGGCAGGTTGATGATGCCGATGCTCGCTTCGCGGCCACGGAAGTTGCGCCGGCGGATGATGGCGAGGGCGGCGGCGGTGGCCAGGGTGGTGGCGCAGGTCGCCGCCGAAACCGCGATGATGAGGGAGTTGTAGGTGGAGCGTTGAATGAGGTCGTTGTTGAACGCCTTGATGTACCAGTGCAAACTGAAACCGCCCCATACCGTGATCGAACGGATTTCATTGAACGAGTACAAGGCGATGACGATCAACGGCCCGTACAAAAAAATCAGGCACGCCCAGGTGATGCCGCCGAAGCCGGGGTAGCGTTTCAGGTCGCGGGGTTTTTTCGGCGCGTTCATCAAGCGTGCATCAATGGGTCAGCGTTGTTGCGCGGTGCGCGCCTTGTTCTGCTGGCGCACATAGACCATCAGCGCACACAACACCACGGTCATCAAAATGACGGCGGCGGCGGAGCCGAACGGCCAGTTGCGCGAGCCTTGGAATTGCAACGCGATGAGGTTGCCGATCATCAGGTTTTTGCCGCCGCCCAGCAGGTCCGGGGCGATGAACGCCCCCAGACTTGGAATGAACACCAGCAACGCGCCGGCCACCACCCCCGGCATCGCCAGCGGCAGGATGATTTTTCGCAGTATGGTCCAGCGTTTGGCGTACAGATCGTAGGCGGCTTCCACGAGGCGAAAATCAAAGCGCTCGATGGCGGCGTACAACGGCAGCACCATGAACGGCAGGTAGGTGTAGATCAGCCCGATGCCGACGCCGATATTGGTGTAGGCGATTTTTACCGGTTCATCCACCACGCCGATGAACAGCAGGGCGTGATTGAGCGGCCCTTCGTTGCGCACCAGAAACAGCATGGCGATGGTGCGGATCAAGAGGTTTATCCAGTAGGGCACCGTGATCAGCAGCACCCACATATATTTTTTGCGCTCCGGCAGGGTGGCGATGTAGTACGCGGTGGGAAACCCGATCAGGAAGCAGGCGATGGTGGTGCACAGCGCCTGCACGAAGGAGCGGAAATAGATTTGCAGGTAGGCCGGGGAGAACACCAGCGTATCGTCGAAGAGGTCCCGTTCAAACAAAAACTGTATGTAGGACTCGGTGGAAAACTGCCAGATGACGCCGCCGTAAGTGCCCGGCGTCAGGAATGAATACACCACGATGATGCAAATCGGCACGATCAAAAAACAAACGATGAGCAGCAACGCCGGGGAGAGCAGCAGCGCGCGGTTCCTGAACAAGCGTTTTTCCCCGGCGTCTTCCAAACCAGTGCGGGGCGCGGTCAGGGTTTTGAGTTCCACGTCAGTTCTCCAGCACCCGGCAGGCCGCTTCGTCAATCAACACGCTAACCCGTTCCCCGGTTTCAAAACCGTGCGCCCGGCGGCTGTTCTGAATGCGAACCAGCAGCGAGGTGCGCGCATCCAGGTCAACTTGATAGTGGGTGTCGGTGCCGAGATAGATAACCCGTGCGATGGTTCCGTTCAGGTCCGGGTCGGTGCCCCGGCCACCGTTCCGGTCGGCGGAGTCGCAAGGTTGCAGGGCGATTTTTTCCGGGCGCACCGACAGCGTCGCGTCGTCGCCGGGCCGCCGGGGAGCACTCAAGGCCGCGGTAACTTGCGCGCCGCCGGCGAGAACGCAGCGCGCCTGCTTGCCATCCACCGACTCAATGCACACTTCAAGAAAATTGGTCTCGCCGATAAAATCGGCGACAAAATGATTGACCGGTTTTTCGTATATTTCCCGGGGCGTTCCGGTTTGCCGGAGGCGGCCGTTTGACATCACCGCAATGCGGTCGCCCATGGTCAACGCCTCTTCCTGATCGTGGGTCACCAGAATAAAGGTGATGCCGGTTTCCTCCTGCAACTGCTTCAGTTCAACCCGCATCGCCTGGCGCAGTTTCAAATCAAGGGCCGACAACGGCTCGTCCAGCAGCAGCACCTTGGGCTGGCTGGCCAGCGCCCGCGCCAACGCCACCCGCTGCTGTTGACCGCCGGACAGCTGCGCCGGATGACGACCGGCGAACTCGGTCATATGTACCAGATTGAGCATGCGCTCGACGGTCTGCGTGATTTCCCGCGGGTCGCGCTTCAACATCCGCAGGCTGAAAGCGATGTTGTCCGCTACGCTCATGTGCGGAAACAACGCGTATTGCTGAAACACCGTGTTCACCGGCCGGCGGTTGGGGGGCAGGTGGTCAATGCCTTCGTTGAATAACAAAATGCGCCCCGCGCTCAGCGATTCAAAGCCGGCGATGCAACGCAACAACGTGGTCTTGCCGCAACCCGAAGGCCCAAGCAAAACAAAAAACTCGTTGTCCTTGATGGAAATGGAAACGTCATCCAGCGCGGTAACGGCGGCGTCGCCGGTTCCGTAAGTTTTGCTGACGGAGATGCCGTTAACGGCGAAGACGTCGGAGGTCATGGGTTGTCCGTTTCAATCCCCACGCATTGCACCGACTATCAAACGCGCGAACTGTTGTTGCACCGGATCCCAGTAAGGAGACAGCACACCGCCGTCAAACCCTTCCGACAGCCGCCCGGTCTGCATGCGTTCGATTACGCCGATGTCTTCGTGATTGAGTTCATTCCAGTTTTTGACAACCCGCTCGCGCGCTTCGGCGTATTGCGGCGCGCTCGCGCCTTCACCGGCAAAGTACAATGCAATGGTCTCTGCGGAGTGGCTGCTATTGAGGGGCGTGGTAATCAATACGGCGACCTGATCGGGGAATATCTCAAAGGCAAAATTGGGAAACAGCACGTACCAGTCGCCGCGCCGTTTTTTATGTTCCGGCAAGCCGGGGAAATAAGGCAATCCCTGGCCGCGGGCGGGATCGGTTTTATGGAAATCGTATCCGCAGTACAAAACATGATCCCGGAACGAAGGCGGTGTGCGTTCCGCCATGGTAACAAAAGAATGCAACCAGGGATGGCATGAGAATACATGATAGGGTTCAATAAAGTTTTCCATGGTTAATTTCCAGTTGGCCTTGACGTCGAACTTAAGTTGGTCGGCGAAACGGAGCGCGGAAAAATCGTAATCAGCCAGGCGTTCAGAAATAAAACCGATGTGCTCAGTGAAGTCCGGCGCTTGTCCGCCGATGTTGACAAAGATCCAGTCGTGCCAGACCGCGCTGCGGATTTCCACCAGATTCGCGCGATGCCGCGCCGCATGGTTGACGTCGTGCCGGTCGCCGCCGAAAAAGTGTGGCCGCGCCAGCAGCCGCCCGTCGAGGTCGTAGCTCCATGCGTGGTTGGGACAGACGAAGGATGGGCTGCCCGACTTTGCTTCGGCCACCAGTTTGGCGCCACGGTGGCGGCATACATTGTGAAACGCCTTGATTTTCTCCGCGCTGTTTTTAACGATCACCAGAGGTTGCCCGGCGACTTCCACGGGTTGCATATCGCCGGCCTGCTGAAGTGCGTGCGCGAATCCGGCAAACACCCAGGTGTTACGGAACACGGTCTGCTGCTCGAAAGCAAAAAAGTCCTCATTTGTGTAGGCGACATTGGGCAATGCCGATCCGTATTCAGTGGGTTTGGCGAGGTGTTCACTCAACCCCGGATCAAAAAAATCGGACAGGCGCGGATGGTTTTGATTTTGGGTCATCGGGTTTCTTCGGCAAGTTTGGTGATTGCGATATTTTTTTTTTCCCCACGCCCGGATTATAGAGTACTCCGCCGCCAATGCCGCCGTCAATGGAGTTTCGCCCGCTACCCCTGCTTCGCCTGCTGATCAAAAAATGACGCCGATTCCGGCACCTCAGGCAGGTCCATTTCATAGCGGCAGCAGCGCACGCGGTTGGTTTGCCGGCCACGAACGATCTCGCCGGCGTAGCGGCTGGGCAGGGGGTTGGGGGACAGGGGCAGGGCGTCTGCGGCGCTGTAGATGGCGATGAACAGGGTGCGCGGGCGGGGCGAACGGTTGGCGGCGGAACCGTGCAGCAGGCGGGTGTGCATCAGGCACGCGGCGCCCGCCGGGCCGGTGCATTGGACGGTTTTTTGTGCGGCTTCGCGGGCGGCATCAACGGCGATGGCGCCGGTGAAAATCCCGTCGTGCCACAAGCCGTGCAGCGGCCCGGTGTGGGAGCCGCGGACGACTTCGAGGGGGCCGTTTTGTTCGGTGACTTCGTCGAGGAATAGCAATGCGGTGATCAGGTCGTCGTTGGTATGGGGTTCGTACAAAAAATCCTGATGGAACTTTACTTCGGTTCCCGCGCCCGGCAACTTGGCGTTGATCTTGCAGTGGTGAAACTTGATGTCGGGTCCGAGCAACTCGGCGATGGCGTCCACCGCGCGGTTTTCGCGCATCGCCCGCAGGTAGTCTTTGGAAATCTCGATGGGCGATGCGACTCGCCTGAGCGCCGGCTGTTTGGCGTTGTGGCCGGGTTCCAGGTCAAAGCGCGCACGGCCGTCGAGGGTCGCGCCGTAGGGCTTGTTGTGTTCCCGGCTTTCATCGCGCCATTGTTCAAACTGCGCGGTGAGGGGCGTCAGCAGTTCGGCGGGCAGCGCGTCTGCCATCACCAGAAAACCGTCCCGGTGGAATTGTTTGATCTGCTGCGGGGAAAGAGTCGGCATGGTCGGGAGGGGGGGGGGGCAGGGCGGACGTTACAGGTCGCCGGGCACGCCGTAGGACGGCGCGTCACCGGGGCTCACCGCCCGCGCCACGTACGCGTCCATCTGCGGGCGGTAGTCGTGCCACAACTCGCGTAAAGCGCCAACCGGATCGTGATCGCGCCAGTCCACGCGCAAGTCCGCCAGCGGGAACGGATGTTGATCCGCCACCAGCAGGGCTGCGGAATGAACTTCCCCCTGTTCGCCGCCCGCCGCCAGCCCGCCTTCAATGGCCTTGAGCAATCGCTCGCCGAGGTGGTCTTCTGCGTGCCGCGCAAAAGTTTGGGCGATAGCCGCGACCACCGACTCGTCCGCCAGCAGGTTGCCCGCCGCGAAGCAATCATCGCCGGCGGCTTGGCCGTGGATTCCGAGCATTTGCGCGCCCGAATGACAGGCGGTATTGCCGTGGCGGTCTACCACGGTTACTTGCCGGTGTTGCAGGTGCGCGCAGCCGTGCAACGCTTCCCGCAACGCCGCCGGGGCATCCAGGCCCGCCGCGAGTTGCTCGAGCACCGCCGGGCCGAGGGTCGGGTCGGTGAGGTTTTGCGTGGCCACCGCGCCGACGCCGGCGTGAACAAACGGGCAGCGCGCGCCCACGCAGATGCTGGAAGTGGTGATCGCCACGCCGAACATCCCGGTGCGGCCACAGCGGCCAACGATGGAGAAGGTCATCGCTTATTATCCCGGTCATCCGGGTCATCCGGGATTACCGCCGTGGCCTCGATCTCCACCACCCATTCGGGCCGCGCCAGCCCGCTGACGATCAAGCCGGTGGACACCGGATACACGCCCTTCAACCATTTTCCGATGGCTTGATATACCGCGTCTCGGTGGGCGCGGTCGGTGATGTAGACCTGAATGCGGCAGACGTGGCCGAGTTCCGAACCGACTTCTTCCAGCAACTGCTTGACGTTGCGCATCGCCTGATCGGCCTGCGCGCCGGGGCCGGCGTCGGCAATGCTCGCAAAGCCCTCAATTTCCTGGCCGACCTGCCCGCGCACGAATACCAAAGTGCCGCGCGCGACTACGACCTGGCACAAATCGTTGTCAAGGTTTTGGTTCGGGTAGGTATCGCGGGTGTTGAACTTGCGATGGCGTTGATGGGGGTTTGTGGTTTTCATTTTCGGGTCACCCTATCCGACAACTCCGCCGCATTCTTCACCAAATCCAGCGGCCCGTCCCAACCGAAATTCCGGTACACCGCGGCCAAGTGAGCGAACGGCGGCGACTGCGCGAACAGTTGAAAGGTCAGGCGGTGGCTGGCGTAGCCGGAGTTGAGCAGGTCGCGGGCGAAGGCCAGCAGTTTGCGGCGGTCTTCGGCGACCCAGTTTTCGTTGATGGAGTAAAACTTGCTGAGCCATTGGCCGGTTTGTTCGGACTCAAAGGAGGCGGCGTCCGGGGTTACGCAAATTTGCCCGCCGCACAACTCCCGCGCCACGTGCATCATCGCCGGCAGGTTGGCGCAGGCGTGTACGCGGCCGGTGAACAACAATGACTGGTTGGGCATCAGCAACCCGCTCGGACTTGGCTCGCCGGTGGCGATGGATGCGGTCAGGTGGGCGTTGATGCCCTCGCGGTACACCGCCAGTTGCGCGAGTTTTTCCTGCACCGCCGGTTGGTTTTCGAGGCCGGTTTGTTTGATGTTCCAAAGCGCCGCGCCGATCATCAGGTCGGCGTAGGTCAGGATGCGCTGGACGAAGGGAAACGCGGAGTAGCGGTGCAGCGTGGCGCGAATGAAGGACGCGGCGCGGGTGTGGCGGTGGAAAAGCACGTCCTCCCAGGGGATTTGCACGTTGTCGAGGATGATCAAGGTGTCCACCTCATCGAAGCGGTTGGACAGCGGATAGTCTTTGGCCGAGGCGTTGCCGGCGAAACCGGCGCGGCAGATGTGCTTGACCCCCGGCGCGTTCATCTTCAGGATGCAACCCACCGCGTAGTCGGAAAACGAGGCGTCTCCCCAGTTGGCGATGGTCGGTTTCAGGAACGCCTGATCCGAATACGCCGCCGCGGTCTCGTACTTTGCGCCGCGAATGACCAGGCCGCGGTCGTTTTCTTCAACCACGTGCACCAGCATATCGGGGTCCTGGTCCTGGGGTTTTTTGGAGCGGTCGCCCTTGGGGTCGGTGTTGGCGGAGACGTGGAACGGGTCGTTGCGGATGGCGGTTTTGATGTGGCGTTCAATGTTCTCGGCAAAGCGCGCATCAATTTCGTTGAGGATATCGGCGCCGTCCCACAACGACCACATCTCGCCGATGGTCTCGTCGCCGACCCGCGTGACCACGCCGCCGATGTCTTTCATCACCAGATCCACGGCGTTGCGTTTCGCCTCCCAGTGTTCGCGGGTTTTCGGCAGTTGCAACCCGACGGCGAAGCGTTCGCCGTCCTCCGCGTAGGTCATCGCCTCCCGCGTCGCCTCCTCGTGGGCGAGGTCGTAAATCCGCGCGCGAATATCCACCACCGGCTTGAACTGCGGGTGCGCGGTCACGTCGTCCACCCGCACGCCGTCCATATACACCTCCCGCCCGTCCCGCAGGCCGTTTCGGTATTGTTCGCCGGTTCTGATCATCTGCTCATAATCTCGTTACGCGTTAACTCCTCCGCCGTCATTCCCGCAGGATTTTAGCGGGAATCCAGTCCAACCGGTAGCGTAGTCGCTGACTTTCTGGATTCCCGATACGATGAAAAATATGGTCGCTATCGCTCCCTATTTTTCTATCGTTCGGGAATGACGGCAGAGGCGTAAGGAAGAACAAAGGAAGCAACCAAGCATCGCCGCTTTGACGCCGGATACCCACAAATGCGGGTATACACCGAGGAACGTGGCAACAACTCTGTCGTCATTCCCGAGCGTTAGTGTCCGTTGCCGCGCAAGCGGCTTACGGACACTTGGCGCTCTCGGGAATCCAGTTAACCACAAATCCCCCGAACCCGGAAATCGCCACCGGGGTTTTATGGCATAATTCCCGGCGTTTTTCTATGCTTGGCATTGCCAAATAACCATTCAATAACCGGCACGGGATACACGGGATACGGCATGTGTGGAATCGTTGGTTTGTACTACAAAACCGCCGCCCTTGAAGGGCAGTTGGGGCGGATGCTGGCGGCGATGCTGGTGCAGATGACCGATCGCGGGCCGGACAGCGCCGGGGTTGCGGTGTACCGCAATCCGGTGGCGGCGGGCGGCGTCAAAATTACCTTGCAATCCGCAGGCGCAAGCCCCACTGAAACCGGAACCGGAACCGAAACCGACTGGAATCGCATCGGCGAGACCATCCGCGCCGAAATCGCCGCCGATGCCGTGCTTGCGCCGCTGGCCAACCACGCGGTGCTGTCGCTGACCGGGGACGGCGATTGGGGCGCTGGCAGGGCCGCCGACTGGATCGAAGCCAACCTCGACGGCGTCAACATCACCAGCATCGGCAGCGCCATCGAAATCTACAAGGAAAAGGGCCTGCCCGCCGAGTTCATCACCCGCTTCCAACTGCACGACATGTCCGGCTCCCACGCCCTCGGCCATACCCGCATGGCCACCGAAAGCGCGGTCACCACCGAACATTCCCACCCGTTTTCCACCGGGCTGGATTTGTGCCTGGTACACAACGGCTCGCTCTCCAACCACAACCGCCTGCGCGAAAAACTGCGCGCCGAAGGCATTCGGTTTTACACCGACAACGACAGCGAAGTGGCGGCCGGCTACCTGACCTGGCGATTGTCCCAGGGCGCCACCCTCGTGGAAGCCATGCAAGCGGCCCTCAAAGACCTCGACGGTTTCTACACCTTTGCCATCGGCACCCGCGACGGTTTCGCGGTGATGCGCGACCCCATCGCCTGCAAACCCGCGATCCTCGCCGAGACCGATGAATGGGTGGCGATGTCATCTGAATACCGCGCCATCGCCCAACTGCCCGGCAGCGAACGCGCCACCATCTGGGAACCGCAGCCGGCGAAGATTTATAGTTGGCAGCATGAGCGGGCGGCATGAGCGGGGCCGCAAAAAAGCAACCCGTGGCGGCGGAATTCGACCTCGCCGACGCCCCGGTGCGCGAACTCAACCACGCCTTGCACGCTGACGACTCCGAAGGCGCAAGCATGCGCGTACTGAACCCCGGCGGCAAACACAACATCGCAGTCGGCGCGCGCTTTGCCGGCGACATCGTCATTGACGGCCACGTCGGCTACTACTGCGCCGGGATGAATCAGAACGCCGAAGTCGTCATCAACGGCAACGCCGGGCCGGGGCTGGCGGAGAACATGATGTCCGGCAAGGTCACGGTCAAGGGCGACGCCTCCCAGTACTGCGGCGCCACCGCCCACGGCGGCTTGCTGGTCATTGAAGGCAATGCGGCGGCGCGCTGCGGCATATCAATGAAGGGCGTGGACATCGTGGTGGGCGGCTCCATCGGCCATCTGAGTGCGTTCATGGCCCAGCGCGGGCGGTTGGTGGTATGCGGAGACGCCGGCGATGCCCTCGGCGATTCCATCTACGAGGCGCGGATTTACGTGCGCGGCAAAGCCGGCAGCCGGGGCGCGGACTGCGTGGAAAAACCCATGCGGCGGGAACACCGGGCGGAACTCGCGGAACTGCTGCGCCGGGCCGGGTTTGACGGGATGAACGCGGACGATTTCCGGCGCTACGGCTCGGCCCGAAAGTTGTATAACTTCAGCATAGACAACGCCGGGGCCTACTGATGAGCAAAAACGTTGACCGCTCGTGGCTCACCGAATCGCATACCTTCCCGCGCCCGGTGATCCGCGAAATCCAGCGCGCCGCCCGCGAGGGCATCTACGACATTCGCGGCTTCGGTGCCAAGCGGCGGGTGCCGACCTTCGACGACCTGCTGCTGCTCGGCGCCAGCATGTCCCGCTATCCGCTGGAGGGCTACCGGGAAAAATGCGACACCACGGTTGCCCTCGGAACCCGCCACGCCCGCAACCCGCTCACCATCGCAACCCCCATCACCATCGCCGGCATGAGTTTTGGCGCGTTGTCCGCCCAGGCCAAGGAAGCCCTGGGGCGCGGCGCGTCTGAAGTGGGCACCAGCACCACCACCGGAGACGGCGGCATGACCCCCGAAGAGCGCCGCCACTCAGCCTTGCTGGTGTATCAATACCTGCCGTCTCGCTACGGCATGAACCCCGATGACCTGCGCGCCGCAGACGCCATCGAAATCGTCGTCGGGCAGGGCGCCAAACCCGGCGGCGGCGGCATGCTGCTGGGGCAGAAAATCACCAAGCGCGTGGCACAAATGCGCGACCTGCCCGAAGGCATAGACCAGCGCAGCGCCTGCCGGCACCCGGACTGGACCGGCCCAGACGACCTCGAAATCAAGATCCAGGAACTGCGCGAAATCACCGACTGGAGCGTGCCCATCTACGCCAAGGTCGGCGCCAGCCGCCCGTTCTACGACGTGCAACTCGCGGCCAAAGCCGGCGCCGACGTGGTGGTAGTGGACGGCATGCAGGGCGGAACCGCGGCCACCCAGGAAGTGTTCATCGAGCACGTCGGCATCCCCACCCTGCCGGCCACCCGCATGGCCGTGGAAGCCTTGAAGGACATGGGCCTGCACCGCGAAGTGCAACTCATCGTCTCCGGCGGCATCCGCAGCGGCGCCGACGTCGCCAAAGCCCTCGCCCTCGGCGCAGACGCCGTATCCATCGGCACCGCCGCCCTCATCGCCATGGGCGACAACAGCCCCGAATTCGAAGCCGACTACAACGCCATCGGCACCAGCGCCGGCTACTACGACGACTACCAGCAAGGCCGCGACCCCTCCGGCATATCCACCCAAGACCCGGAACTCGGCCAACGCTTGAACCCCGAAACGGCCGGGCGGCGGGTTGCGAACTATTTGCGCTGCCTGACCCTGGAAACCCAGACTTTGGCCCGCGCCGCCGGTAAAAGCGACGTGCGGAATTTGGAGCCGGAAGACCTCGTAGCCCTGACCGTGGAAGCCGCAGCGATGGCAAAAGTCCCGCTGGCGGGGACGGAGTGGGTGCCGGGAATGGGGTAGAATGACAGTATGAAAAAATATCCTTCATTTCCGAATGATATAAATGCGCCGTCATTCCCGAACGATAGAAAAATAGGGAGCGATAGCGACCGTTTGTTTCATTGCTATTCGGGAATCCAGAAATTAAACCAGCGGTGTCGGCGGTGGGTCGTGCGGCGCTGGATTCCCGAGTACGCAAGTGTCCGTAAGCCGCTAACGCGGCAACGGACACTAACGCTCGGGAATGACGGCAGAGTTGTTGCCACGTTCCTCGGTGTCATACCCGCGCATGCGGGTATCCAGTTTTATATGGTTCGGCGGGGGTGGGCGTAGGGACAGATCGCGACCTGTCCGCATTTGCCAGTGAATTAGTGAACCTATAGAATTCCCACGACAATATGACCTACTCCGCTGTCATTCCCGAACGATAGAAAAATAGGGAGCGATAGCGACCGTTTGTTTCATCGTATCGGGAATCCAGATTAAAATGCAAATTGTATTCATTCACCAAAATCAGAGATGGACATGAAACAGATGACTAAAATGAATATGGTATGGATTGCAGTTGCAAAACTTTTGCACTCGCATACCGCTTCGTTTGTTACAAAGAAGGATATTGATGAATTAGTATTTAAGTTATTCCAAACCAAAATAACCCCAGCGATGATTAACAGCCACTTGGTCAGCTCGGTGGATCGTCAAGCTGACAAGGCAAACCCACAACGTGGTGGTAGTCGCAATCGGTATTTGTACAAAGAAAATAACGGTAAATTTCGCTTGTATAAAGAGGCGGATGGTATTCATGATGGTTGGGAAAAAACCGGTCGGATTTGTCCGTCAATAGACGACATGCCATCCGAGTACCATTATCTTGTTACGTGGTACCAGACCGAGTATTTTCGCATGGTTACAAAATTTTCGAAAACATCGCCGGAAGTAATCAACGCAAAACTTGGTAGATTTCCGACTATCATCAAATCTGTTACGCGTGTAAACGGTAGTAAATATCGACCGGGCTTCTACTATGAGGATATGTATGAAATAGAAACAGAAGACGGCGTCTACATAAATGACGGCGTTCGCCAAAAAAGAGATAACTTCACCTGGAAAATTAATGAGCGAGTAGAAGTATCAACCAATAAAGACTCGCCTAGGGAAAATCTTCCAGAAATACCTTGGCGTTGGATTAACTTAAAGGCTAATGTTTCAAAACAAAAAAATGAAGAAGAATCCACATTCATAAAACTTGAAGACGTATTGCAAGGCGAAATTCCCGCCAAACATTGTTATGTTTACAAACTCGAAGTCGGCCCAGAAATTTATGTTGGCTTTACGAGCAAAGACCCTAAAAGCCGAATTGACAAACATATTGAGCACTCGAAAAACAACGCACCGCAAGAAGTAAATAAAGCATTACGCAAATGGGGCTACCATCACACTTGGGAAATTATTGGTAAATACGAAAATGAAATACTTGCCCTGTTAGCGGAGAAGATTCATATTGTAAAATTAAAAGCTACTTTGAATAAATCTGCCGGCGGCGAGGGTGATAATTTTAAAATTGTGGAAGAAAAATGTGAAACTGGTGAAGAAATACTTTATGTTCATGACAAGAACGGCATATTGACAAAGTAAATTCCGATACAATACAAGGCAAATTAAACCGATTATTTTATCGATAGGTAGCATCATGACCACTAACCTAACCACCATCGCAAAAGAGCGAAACATCCAATACTTCCTAATCAGTTTCGTGGACCTGTTCGGCACCCTGCGGGCCAAACTCGTGCCGGCGCGGGCTATCGGTGATATGCAGAAAGACGGCGCCGGGTTTGCCGGGTTTGCTTCGTGGCTGGACATGACGCCGGCGCATCCTGATATGTTTGCGATGCCGGATCCGGACAGTTTGATTCAGTTGCCGTGGAAGCCGGAGGTGGCGTGGTTGGCGAGTGATTTGTGGATGGACGGCCAGCCGGTGGATGCGTCGCCCAGGGTCGCGCTCAAGCGGCAGATTATTGCGGCGTATGAAATGGGCTACCGACTCAAGACCGGGGTGGAGTGTGAATACTTTCTGATCACGCCGGACGGAAACAACATTTCAGACTCGCGGGACACCCAGGCCAAGCCGTGTTACGACCAGTCGGCGTTGATGCGCCGCTTTGATGTGATTTCGGCGATTTGCGATAGCATGATCACGCTCGGCTGGGGGCCGTACCAGAACGACCACGAGGACGCCAACGGCCAGTTTGAAATGAACTGGGACTACGACGATTGCCTGGTGACCGCCGACCGCCACGTGTTTTTTAAGTACATGACCCGGCAGATCGCCGAGGATCACGGCTTGCGCGCCACCTTCATGCCCAAGCCGTTTTCGCACTTGACCGGCAACGGCTGCCACGCCCATGTATCGTTGTGGGATCAGGCCGGCGAAAAAAACCGCTTCCACCACAATAGCGATGAACTCGGCCTGTCGCAACTGGCCTACCGGTTTCTCGGCGGCATCATGCACAACGTCGAAGGGCTGGCCTCGATCTTCAATCCCACGGTGAACAGTTACAAGCGCATCAACGCGCCGCGCACGCAGTCGGGCGCGACCTGGGCGCCCAACGCGGTCAGTTATTCGGGCAACAACCGCACCCACATGATTCGCGTCCCCGACAAGGGTCGCTTCGAAATGCGCCTGATGGACGGCGCCGCCAATCCGTATTTGATGCAGGCCGGCATCCTCGCCGCCGGCCTGGACGGCATCAAACACAAACGCGACCCCGGCAAGCGCCTCGATATCAACATGTACACCGACGGGCACAAACCCAAAGGCTTAAAAAAACTGCCGCTCAACCTGCTGGACGCCATCCGCGCCACCGAAAAAAGCCAGACCCTCAAGGACGAACTCGGCGCCGAGTTGGTGGAGAGTTACTGCAAACTCAAGCGCGAGCAATGGAACGAATACACCCGCGCCATCAGCCAGTGGGAATACGACCACACGCTGGACTGCTAGGCCACAGGATACCGCCATGCCCACCCAAAGGATTTTGTTTCTCGCCGCCGCGTTTCTCGGTTGCGGTTTATTTTTCGGCGCGACCGGAAGCGGGTTCACGCAGACCCTCGATGACGCCGTCGAGGAAGCGGTGCAAGGCGCGCGCGCGGGAGCCGTGTCGCAGTTGCGCGTGGACGAGTTGGATGACGAAGCGCGCGCCTTGTTTGCCGAATACCGCACGGTGTTGCGCCGCGTTGAGACCCTGGAGAGTTACCGCGACCGCCTGCAACAACTGGTCGGCGACCAGCAGGACGATATTCGCCGCCGTGAAAAAAACATTGCCAACGTGCAGAATTTTGAGCGCGACCTGTTCCCGGCCATGGAGCGCATGACCGATGCCCTCGAGCGTTTTGTCGGCGCCGACCTGCCTTTTCTGCCCGAAGAACGCAGCGCGCGCGTGGCGCGGTTGAAACAACTTTTGACGCGCTCCGACGTGACCGCGTCTGAAAAATTCCGCCAGTTGATGGAAGCCTTTCAAGTGGAAAGCGACTACGGCCGCACCATTGAAGCCTGGCGCGGCAACATAAACCAGGGCCACGCCGAACGCGTGGTGGATTTCCTGCGCGTGGGGCGCAGTTTGCTGGTGTACCAAACCCTCGACGGCGCCGAGTCGGCGCGGTGGGACGCCGCCACCGCCGCGTGGCATCCGCTGGAAGACGACTATCGCGCCGACATTCGCCGTGGCTTGCGCATCGCGCGCAAGCAGACCACCCCCGGCCTGTTGTTGCTGCCATTCAGCGCGCCGGTTGCGCGGGAGGATTTGCAATGACGCGGCGCAAGTGTGCGGGCGCGGTTTTGCTGGCCTTCATCGCCGCCGCCGCCATCACCACCGGCACGCCGGCGTTCGCCGACCAACACGCCCCGGCATCCAACAACCTGAGCGACCTGCTACAACAAGTCCGCGCCGCGCGCCAGGCCGGCAGCGCCGCCAACCGCGAACGCGAACGCGCGTTCATCCAAAAACGAGACGACCGCCGCCGCCTGCTGGATGACGCCAAACGCCGCCTCTCGGAACTGGCCGCCACCGGCGACCGCTTGGAAAAACAGTTCAACGCCAACGAACTCAAACTCGCGGAACTCGAAACCCTGTACCGCCAGCGCGCCGGCAACTTTGACCAACTGGCCGGCGTGTTCAGCCGCGCCGCCGCCGACCTCGCCGCCCAGTACACCAACTCCATCGCCGCATTGGGGCTGGAACAACGGCGCGCACAACTCGCGGCGATGGGCGCGCAAAAACACCTGCCGGAGGCGGCGCAGTTTGACGATCTGCTGCTGGCGTTCCTGGAACTGATGACCATGCAGGCGGCCAACGTGCGTTTTGAAAGCGAAGTCGTGCTGCCCGGCGGGGAAGGGAAGCGGCGGCAGGTGGTGCGTTATGGGCCGTTCACGGCGACCGCCGGCGGTGATTTTCTTTCCTATCTGGCGGCGGAAGGGGGCGAAGATGGCAAAGGCGGCAAGCCCGGTCAACTCTTCCAACTGGCGCGTCATCCGGCGTCTCGCTATGTCAACGCCGCGCAATCGTTCGCAACCGCCGGGTCGGGCACTGATTCGGATTCGGGTTCAAACTATTTCGCCGCGCCCATAGACCCCTCCCGTGGCGCGGTGCTGTCGCTGCTGGTGCGCGCGCCGTCCCTCGCCGAGCGCGTCGAGCAGGGCGGCATAGTCGGCTACTTCATCCTGCTGATCGGCGCCGCCGGCGTGTTGCTCGGTCTGGAACGATTGTGGACCTTGAGCCGCGCCCGCCGCGCGGTCAACCGGCAACGCCGCGAAGTCGACAACCCGCGGGACACCAACCCCCTGGGCCGGGTGTTCGCGGCCTGCGCCGCTGAACGCGCCACCGACGGCGCCGCCTTTGAGTTGCTGGAAATCAAACTGGAAGACGCGGTGCTGCGGGAACTGCCGGCGCTGGAACGGGGGCTTGGCGCGATGAAGGTGTTCGCCGCGGTGGCGCCGCTGCTCGGCCTGCTGGGCACGGTGACCGGCATGATCGAAACCTTTCAGGTAATCACCTTGTTCGGCACCGGCGACCCCAAACTCATGGCCGGCGGCATCAGCCAGGCGCTGGTGACCACCGCCCTCGGCCTCATCGTCGCCGTGCCCATCCTGCTGCTGCACACCCTCGCCCACGCCCGCAGCCGCGCCATCCGGGAAATCCTCGAAGTCCAGAGCGCCGGCCTGCTGGCCCGGCACGCCGAGGCGCGGGCCTGATAGCAATGAACCTGCCGGCCCTGCTACCGTGGGTGGACGACGCCCACTACCACGCCATGGGCGCGTTCTTCGACAGCGGCGGCCTGGTGCTGGCGGTCATCCTCGCGTTCACCTTCCTCATCTGGCTGCTCATCATTGAGCGTTACTGGTATTTCGTCTTTCATTCGGGGGCGCGCGCGGCTGCGTTCAGTGCCGGGTGGAGCGCCCGCGCCGAGCGGCGTTCGCGCGCCGCCCGCGCCTTGCGCGCTTGCTGGCTGTCGCAGTTTCGCTTGCAACTGGAGCAGCGCATCGGCCTCATCGGCACGCTGGTCGGCATCAGTTTGCTACTCGGCCTGCTCGGCACGGTGAGCGGCATGGTCGGCGTATTTGAAGGGTTGTCGGTGTTCGGCGCCGGCGCAAGCGGGGGGATTCGCGCGGTGGCGGACGGCGTCACCCGCGCCACCATCCCGGCCATGGCGGGCATGGTCGCGGCGTTGTCCGGGGTTTATTTTTCCGCGCAACTGAAAAAACGCGCCGCCCGTGAAGTGCGAAAACTGCGCGCCCAACTGGCGCTCGGCTGATGCGAAGACGCCGCGAAACCCTCGCCGAGGAAGACGCCGGACTCAACCTTACGCCGATGATTGACATCGTCTTCATCATGCTGATTTTTTTCATCGTAACCGCCTCGTTCGTCAAAGAAGCCGGCATCGCCGTCAACCGCCCGGCGGCGCACAGCGCGGTGGTGCAGGAACACGCCGCCATCATCGTTGCCATCACCGCCGCCGGCGAAATCTGGATTGACCGGCGGCGCGTGGATATCCGCGCGGTGCGCGCCAACGTAGAACGCCTGTACCTGGAAACCCCGCGCGGCGGAGTGGTCATTCAGGCCGACCAACGCGCCCGCCACGGCGTGTTCGTTGAGGTGCTGGACCAGGTGCGCCTCGCCGGCGTGGAAAAAATTGCCATTGCCGCCGATGCGGAACGCGACTGAGTTATTGCACGAGTCTCCGTCCGGCGGCTGGCGCTGGGCCGCCGCCGCGCCGCCGGCGGCGCTCGCCACCGGCGCATTGTTCGCGCTGATGTACTACTTTACCGCCGCCGGCAACGGCGCCGCGCTGACCCTCGACCAACGCCCGCTGGTGCTTGATTTCGTGCGCATCCAACGCGACACCCGGGTCATCGAAAAAACCCGCCGCCTGCCGCCCAAACCCAAACTGGACAGCCAAGCCGCCGCGTCCCGCAGCGCGCGCCTGCCGTCGCTGCCCGAGCGCGCGCCCCCGGCGTTGGCGCCGCCGGACGTGCGCGTACCGGCGTTTGTGCCACGGCTGGACGGCGGCTTCGGCGCGTTTGGTTTTGCCGGCAACCGTGAGGTCGTGCCGCTGGCGCGCATCAGCCCGGTCTATCCGCTGCGCGCCGAGCGCCGCCGCATTGAAGGCTGGGTGCGGGTCGGGTTCACCATCGGCGAGGACGGCGGCGTGATCGCGCCCCGCGTGCTTGAGGCCGAGCCGGAAAAAATCTTTGACCGCGCCGCCCTCAACGCCATCTCCCGGTGGCGCTACCAACCCCAACTCATAGACGGCCGCGCGGTGCGGCGCAGCGGCGTGGAAGTCATCGTGCGCTTTCAGTTGCCGGAGTAATCACCGATCATGCGCCGCGCAGTTTTTTTTGGCCGATGGTTGTTTTATGGCGCGTTGCTTTTGCCGTTCGTCGCCGGCACCGCCACCGCCGCCAACTACCTGGTCTCGGAACGCGCCTACCGCGCGCTGGCCAAAGCCGAGGAGCAAATGCAGGCGCAAGCCCACGCGGGCGCGGTGCAAACCATTGACCGCGCCCTCAAGCGGCGCGGGCTGAGCGGATACGAACGCGCGCTCTTGCAACGCCTCGCCGGGGCGGCATTGCTGGATGCCGGCGAGCACGCGGCGGCGGCCACGCGCCTGCAAGCCGCGCTGGCCGGCGAAACCCTGCCTGTAGCCATGCTGGAAAAGCTGCGCTATCAACTGGCGCAGTTATACCTGCACGAATCCCGCTACCAGGACGCGCTGGCGGTCAGCAAGCCGTGGAGCGAAGCGGGCGCGCAGCCGTCCGCCGCAGTGTGTTTCGTGATCGCCTCGGCAAATGCCGCCCTTGAGCAACTGCCCGAAGCGTTGCGCTGGGCGGAACGCGGACTGAAGCAACTCGCGAGCGAGAACGAGAATGTTGTGCCCGCCGAATCCCGCTACGCCTTCGTCGCCGGGCTAAACCTCGCCCTGGAACGCTATCCCCGCGCCGCCGAACTGCTGGAGGAACTGGTCAGCCGCTATCCGCAGACCGCCCAACACTGGCGGCAGTTGACGGCGGTGTACCATCACCTTGAGCGCGCCGAACGCGCCCTCGCCGTGGCCGAACTCGGGCATCTGCGCGGCGCGTTGACCACCGCCCGGGACCTTGACCTGCTGGCGCGCTTGTATTTGCGCCACGACCTGCCCCATAAAGCCGCGCTGCTGCTGGACGATGCCCTGCAAAACGCCGCCGATTCAGATTCCGCATCGGCCTTTGACGCGCCCCGCTACCGCCTGCTGGCCAACGCCTGGGTCGCGGCGCGGGAATACGCCCGCGCCCTCGCGCCGCTGGAGGCCGCCGCCGCCCTGCTGCGCGCCGCCGGTAACGCGGGCCGCGAAGCCGAGGTGCGCCTGCTCAAGGGCATCGCCCACGCCCACCTTGAACAGCCCGTTGCGGCGGCGCGGGAGTTGGCCCATTCCCTCGACCACCCCGGCACCCGCAAGGCCGCCGGCCAATGGCTGAGCTATGTGGAAGCGCGGGAAAAACCGCCCGGCGGGGCTGGCCTTTGAGTGGCGAATGGGGTAGGGTAGCCCCTGTTACTGGCGAATATGAACCCCAAGCCCACCCCCCACACCCTCGGAGGTAGTCATGACACACCCAACCTTTGCGTTTCATTCTCTCGCCCGGATGACCCGGATCGCCCGAGTGTCCCGCCCGTTGCTTGTTGCCCTGCCGGCGGTAGTGCTTGCCGCGGGGCTTCACCACCCGGCATCGGCGCAACAGTCCGCGTCCGCGGCCCCGTCCGCCACCTTGCTGGAAGAGGTGGTGGTAACCGCGCGCAAGCGCGAGGAATCCGCCCAGGACGTGCCGCTGCCGATTACCGCCTACGGCGCCGAGCAGATTGACGCCCTCAAGGTGCGCGACCTGACTTCGCTGGCGGTGGGCATCCCCAACGTGGCGCTGGACGACATCGGCACCATCAAAGGAGTCGCCAACTTCTCCATCCGCGGCCTCGGCGTCAACAGCTCCATCCCTTCCATTGACCCCACGGTCGGCGTGTTCGTGGACGGCGTCTATATGGGCGTCAACTACGGCATTTTGTTCGACACCTTTGACCTGGAAAGCATTGAAGTGCTGCGCGGGCCACAAGGCACCTTGTTCGGGCGCAACGTTACCGGCGGCGCGATCCTGCTCAACAGCAAAAAGCCCGGCCCGGAGCGCGAATCCGTCATCAAAACCGCCGTGGACCGAGGCGATGACGGCGGCCACGACGGCCTCAACCGCTACTTGATGGGCAGCACCAGCGGCCCCATCAGCAAAACCGTGAACGCCAAAATCACCGCCTACTACAATGATGACGACGGCTGGTTTGAGAACGATTTCAACGGCGACAATTTCGGCGAACTGGAGCAGGTGATGTTCCGCCCCAGTCTGGTGTGGACGCCGAATGACGACGTGGAGTTGTATGTGAAGTATGAAAATATGGACATCAAGTCGGATGGGCCGGCGGCGCAGTCGCATACCAACGGTAGCGGCACCCCCGGAACCCCGAACAATTATGACCGCAACAGCCACAAGTTTTCCATTGATACGGAAGGTTTTCTGGAGGCGGAGAGCGATTTGTTTTCCGCCCAACTGGACTGGCGGGCGCACGGCGGCACCTTCACCAACATCTTCGGCTGGAAAGACTACGAACATTCCTCGCTGAGCGACATTGACGCCCAACCACTCAATCTGTTCGATGCCCCCATTGACTTGGAAACCGACCAGTTCAGCAACGAGTTGCGCTGGAACGGCCTGCTGGCGAACGACCGCCTCAACTTCACCGCCGGGTTGTTCTACTTCACTCAGGATATATCGTACGCCGAGCGGCGTATTCTAAGTACTGAGCATGCTCCCGCACCTCTGCTCGGTGCCCCACCTGCGCCACCTGTGGAGCAGTTTATACTGGACGGCGGCGGCGAATACGAAGTGGAGACCACCGCATTGTTCCTCGCCGGCGATTACGACATGAACAACGCCTGGACCCTGAACCTCGGCATCCGCTACACGGAGGAGAAAAAAGACGCAAAAATTGCCTCGCTCATAAATAACCGTACCTTTTTCTCGGATGCCGAAGACCCTACTTCAACAATCGCTGCGGGAGGAGGGGATAACCGCTGCAACGTGGTGGACGGCACTTGCGGGTTTGATTTTGATGATGACGATGACTGGAACACCTGGTCGCCCAAGATCGGCATCACCCGCCACTTGGACAGCGGCGGGCTGGTCTATGCCCACTGGGCGCGCGGCTATCGTTCCGGCGGCTACAACCTGCGTAATACCGCCTCGCGCGACGACACGCGTCAAGACTTTATTCAAGTCGAAGCGTTTGACGAGGAGCGCACCGACAACTTTGAAATCGGTTACAAAAGCGACTATGCCCGTGGCCGCTTCAATGCTTCAATTTTCTACAACCGCATTGAAGATATGCAGCGGGAATTGAACATGCCTAGCCAAGGTGCCGGCGTGGTGCAAATCGTTCGCAACACCGCGGACGCGCGCATCGTGGGGATTGAACTGGAAGGCATCTACAAGGTAACCGACTACTTCATCCTGAACGCATCGGTGGGTGCGATAGACGCCGAGTACACCGAGGTGAAGGAAGACCTGAACGGAGACGGCAATGTTGACGGGGCAGACGAAGATTTGGATCTGCCGCGCGCCGCCGACCTGACCTGGAGTTTGGGTTTCAACTGGGACGTGGAAATCGGCGGCTGGGGCTTTATGACCGCGCGCGCCAACTACGCCTACCGGGATGAGTCCGCCTATACCGATAGCAACCTGGGCTTCATCAACGAACAGGACATCGTCAACGCCGGGCTGGACTTCTACGGCAACAACGGCTGGACCATCGGGTTGTACGGCAACAACCTGCTGGATGAGGTCAAGCACGGCGGCGACACCCAACTGCCCGGCTTTATCGGCGTCCAGGCTAATATGCTCGGCGGAACCTTCTCCCCGCTGGCAAAAGGCCGCCACTACGGCGTGGAAGTCAAGCGCGACTTTTAATCCGCCGCTGGCACAAGTAACAGGTGGATGACGTTGCGCGTCAAAACAAGGCGCGCAACGCTTCCACCAGCCGTGCGACTTCCGCTTCGGTGTTGTAGTGGGCAAAACTGATTCGTAACACCCCGTCCTCGCTGTCTTTGAGTCCCACCGCCTCCAGCAACCGCCTGGCGTAAAAATGACCGTGGCCGGCGGCGATGTCCTTTGTCGCGAGGGCCGCCGACAACCGCGCAGACGAATAGCGTTCGCATACCAGCGCGAGGTTGGCTTCGCGGCCTTGCATGGTGTCGCGCCCGATGACGCGCAGGGGCAACTCCCGCACCGCCTCCAGCAGGGTCGCGCACAGTTCGGTTTCGTGGCGGCGCATGATCTTTGAAACCGCCAGGGCTTTGTCGTTGAGCGAAACATCCGCTTCATCGGAACCGGAACCGGAACCGGAACCGGATTCGCCGAAGTGATGCCGGTAACTCGCCGCGAAATAATCCCCGAGGCCGGCCAGCGCGGCGATGGCGGCGTGATCCGGGCCGGCGGCGTCCAGGCGTTTCTCCGCGTGGCCGGTGTTGAAATAGTGGCACTGCGGGTCAAGGGCCGCGGCAAACTCCGGCGCCGTGTACATCACGCCGAGGTGGGTGGCGTAGGTTTTGTAGGTGCTGAAACAATAGGTATCGGGGCGCAACGCGGCGAGGTCGGGCCATTGATGGGGGGCGCAGGAAACCCCGTCCACCACCACCCTGATCGGGTTTTCGTTTCCATTCTCGCGGCACAAGCCGATCACTTCGCCCACCGGATTGAGCGTACCGATGATGTTGGAACTGTGCGTCATGCACAGGATTTTCACCCGCGCATCCAGCAGTCGCCGCAGCGCATCCACGCACAACTCGCCGGTCTGCGGATCCACCGCCCACATCACCAGTTTCGCGCCGCTGCGCCGGCAAAGCCGCTCCCATGCGCCGATGTTGGCTTCGTGATCCTGCCCCGAGACGATGACCTTGTCCCCCGGCTTGACGATGGCGGCGCAGGCCACCGCCAGGGTGTTGAGGTTCTGAGTGGTGGACGGGCCGAGGGTAACGGTGTCCGTTGCCACCCCCAGCAAGCCGGCCATGCTGCGGCGGCCATCATCCATTTGCTCGCCGGCAACGCGCAAGATTTCGGCGGCGCCGTAAGGCTGCGCCTTGTTGGCGCGGTAGAAGTGCAACAACCGCTCCAACACCCCCCCGGCCACATAACTGCCGCCGGCGTTTTCAAAAAACGCAGTCCTGGCCGGCAACGGTTCGGCAAAAGCGGGGAAACAGGCGCGCACGAACTCCAAGTCAAGACGCGGGTCGGGGGGTGGGGTCATGGATTGCGTGGCGTTATGGAAATGAGGCAAGGCGGCAGTGTGCGCCCGCCGGCGGCGGCGTGTCAAATGGTGTGGGGCGCGAGGGCGCGGGGTGGGTTGCGCGTGACGCGCATTGTGGGGGGGAGACCCCCCACGCCCCCCTGTGCGGCGCGGGAAAACATCCTGTTTTCAGCGCCGCTGCGCACATCCCTGTGCGCGATGGCCGGCTATCGCCGGGCCGAAAAAGCGGATCCGATACGATGAAAAATATGGTCGCTACGCTCCCTATTTTTCTATCGTTCGGGTATGACACCGAGGGCGTAAGGAAGGACAAAGGAAGCGCAAAAGAAGCGACCAAGCCTCTTCGTTTCCCTTGCCCGTCTTTACACCCCTGCGGCCGTCCAACCGGCGGCGTAGCCGCTAACTTCGGCGTGCGCAGGACGCGCACGGCGGCGCTGGAAACAGGATGTTTCCCCGCGCCGCAAGGGGGGTCTGCGGGGGGTCTCCCCCCGCAAATGCGCGTCACGCGCAACCGCACCCCGCGCCTCGCGCCCGCGCCCCGCGCCTCGCGCAACCGGTTTAGCCTCTGGATTGTTCGTACCGGCCTTTTTTGCCGGGTAAGCGGGATAACCGGGAGCGGCGTTTGTCGCGGGTGTTGATTACCACCATGCGCCATACCACCCGCACCGCGAAGTATGCGGCGCAGGCCAGGGCGACGCCGAAGATCAGGCAGCCGAGCCACAGGGCGGCCAGTTCCTGCATCATGGTTTCGATGGTGATGCGGTGGATGGACAGGCCGGTGTCGCCGAGTAGCGCCGACCCCAGCAGGTAGGGGGGCGCGTACAAGACGATCCAGGTGAACGGGTTGGATAGCCACACCAGCACGATGGACAGCGGCAGGTTGGCGCGCCACAACACCGCCAGCAACGCCGCCGGCAGCATTTCCAGGGGCATCGGCAGGTAGGCGCAGAACAGGCCGACGGCGGCGGCGCGGGAGATGGTGTTGCGGTTGATCATCCACAACGCCGGGTCGCTGAAGCGAATCCCCAGGTAGTGGAACGGCGGCAGGGATTTGATGCGCCCGGGGCCGGGCAGGTATTTTTTTATGCGCGCTCTGGGCATGGTTTTGCTCAACTATTTGGTCAACGCGGGGCGATTGGTGGTAGTATAGCCGGGACAAGGATAGCGATCAGGATGATCCATTATGCGCCAGTTTGCGGACGGCTGTAACAACTCCCACCCCGACCCCCACCCCAAGCCCCACCTTCATCTGTGGCTGCTGGCGTTCTGCGCCGGCGTCGTCTCGCTGCGGTTTTTCCCGCAACTTCCGCCGCCGGCGTGGGGCGTGGCGGCGCTGCTGATGCTGACGCCGTGCGCTATGCGTTTTGCGTGGTTGCGGCCGGTGGCGGCTTTCGCGGCGGGTTTTTGCTGGGCCGGGCTGGTGGCCGCGGCGGTGCTCGACGCCGGCATTCCGGCGGCGCTGGAGAAAAAGGACGTGGTCATTTCCGGGCGCGTGGTGGGCGCGCCCGTGGCCGCGGGCGAGTATCAGCGCTTTGATTTTGAGGTGGAGCAACTGGCGTGGCGGGGAAGCGCGTATCCGCCGCCGGGCAAGATTCGGCTGAAACTGTACCGCGCCCAACCGCACATCCTGAGCGGCCAGAAATGGCGCTTCACCGCACGCCTCAAACGCGCTCGCGGCTACCACAACCCCGGCGCGCCGTTTAACTACGAAACCCACCTGTTTCACCACCGCCTGCGCGCCACCGGCTACGTGCGCGAGCAGCCGCCGCCGGTGCTGCTGGAGCCGCAGAGCGCGTTTTCCATCACCGCCTTTCGCCAGCGCGTGGCCGGCTTCATTCGCGCCTCGCTGCCGTCCGGTGGGCGCGCCGGGCTGGTGACCGCGCTGGTGGTGGGCATCCGCAGCGACATGAGCGCGCACGACTGGGAGGTCCTGCTGCGCACCGGCACCATCCATCTGGTCGCCATATCGGGCCTGCACGTCGGCCTGGTGTCCGGGCTGGTGCTGCTGCTGGGCGCGTACTGCTGGCGGTGGGCGGGCGCGCTGCCCCTGCGCGTGCCGGCAACCCAGGTCGGGGTCGCCGCCGGGCTGCTGGCGGGGGTGGTGTATGCGCTTTTGGCGGGCATGACCATACCCACCCGGCGGGCGGTGTGCATGCTGGGGGTGGTGGCGCTGGCGATGTTTTTGCGGCGCCGGGCGTTTGGCGGTGAAACCCTGGTGATGGCACTGGCGGCGGTGCTGGCGGTGGACCCCCTTGCAACCCTGGCCGGCGGCTTCTGGCTGTCATTCGGCGCGGTGGCGGTGCTGGGCTTCGGCGTGGCGCGCGCCGGTGCGCGTCCCGCAACCGGCGTCAAACCGGAACTGAAACTGGCACCGGCAGCGGAACCGGTGCGGCGGATTTTGCGCAAACTGGGGGCGTGGACGGCGATACAAGGGGTGTTGTTCGTGGGCATGATGCCGCTACTGCTGGCGTTGTTTCACCGCGTCTCCATCGCCGCGCCGCCGGCCAACCTGGTGGCGGTTCCGGTGGTGGGGATGATCGCGGTTCCGGTGGCCTTGCTGGGGTTGCTGCTCTATGCCATCGGGCTTGAAGGGTTGGCGGCGTTGGCGTTCCAGGGTTCATTGTGGGTCATTGAGCGGTTGTGGGTGCTGCTCGAATGGCTGGCCTCGACGGGCTGGGCGGTGTGGGAGCAGCCGTCGCCGCCGTTGTGGTCGCTGCCGCCGGCGGCGGTCGGGGTATTGTTACTGTTGTCGCCGAAAGTTTTTCCGGCGCGCTGGACCGGGTTGTTGTGGTTGCTGCCGTTGTTCTGGACTGGTGCCACCGCCCCCGCCACCGGCGAGTTCCGCTACACCATGCTCGAAGTCGGCCACGGGCTGGCGTCGGTGGTGCAGACCCGCAACCACCTGCTGGTGTACGACGCCGGGCCGCGCTTCAAAGGCGGCCTCGACGCCGGGCGCATCGTGGTGGTGCCGTTCCTGCAGCAATTGGGCGCCGGGGCCATTGACGTTTTCATCATCAGCCACGGCGACAACGACCACCTCGGCGGCGGCGGCGCGGTGCTGGAGCGTTTTGAGGCCGGGCGCGTCCTGAGCAGCGTCCCGGAAAAAATACCGGCGGCGCAGCGATGCCACGCCGGGCAAACCTGGGTGTGGGACAAGGTCCGGTTTGAAATGCTGTGGCCGCCGCGCCCCGGATCATCAGCCGCATCCGCCGTGGACGGCAACGACGCCTCCTGCGTGCTCAAGGTCAGTTCCGAGTTCGGTTCGGTGTTGCTGACCGGCGACATCGGCAAACCCGCGGAGCGCGCCCTCGCCCTCGCCCGCGCCGAATCCGGCGGGTTGAATCTGGCCGCGGACGTGTTGCAAGCCCCCCACCACGGCAGCAAAACCTCTTCCACAGAGGGGTTTCTGAGCCGCGTACAGCCCGCCGTCGCGCTGGTCAGCATCGGCTACTTGAATCGCTACCGCCACCCCCACAAGAGCGTTGCCAAACGCTACGCGCGCCGCCAAATTCCGGTCTATAACACCGCCGACGAAGGCGCCATCAGCGCGTCCTTTTCCGCCGCCGGCATCAAAGTGCAGGGGCATCGCGGCGTCCACCGGCGATACTGGTTGCAACGCGCCAAGCAACTGGGTTCGGTGGTGCGCGTCAACTCCCGGTGGCGGGATGAGCCGCCCTGATGCCTTGATGTGTACGCGGCAAAGGCGGTTTCAGATGCGTTCTAACCCGAATCGAATAAAGTTTCCACTCAGGTAAGCGTGCGGATGCGGGTTGCGGGGCTATCGGCCATTACGCTTCCCGCGCAGCGCGTACGCCGTCCGCGACGTTGACCTTCCACAACAGCCAGCCGCCGATGACGAACAACAGCAGCAGCGAGAGTATGCTGTCGCGCTGACCGGCACCGGGGATGAGCAGGGGCGTGGCCGCCATCAGCAGCGGGCCGAGGATCGCCGCGAACTTGCCCACCATGTTGAAAAATCCGAAGAACTCGGCGCTTCGGGTTTTGGGCACGAAGCGCGCGTACATAGAGCGGCTGAGGCTTTGCACGCCGCCCTGGACAAGGCCGATGGCGGTGGCGAGGAGGTAGAAGTCGGCCGCTGAGTTGAGCCACCGCCAGGCGTACAACACCACCGAGACATACACCGCAAGCCCGATCAAGATGCCGCGCCGCGGGCCGATTTTTTGGCCGAGCCAGCCGAAGAACAAGGCCGCCGGGAAGGCCACAAACTGGGTCAGCAGCAGCGCGATGATCAGGCTGTCCCGTGGCAGGCCGAGGATG
The DNA here is from genome assembly GCA_965212085.1 of Candidatus Poriferihabitaceae bacterium. Classification (GTDB taxonomy): domain Bacteria; phylum Pseudomonadota; class Gammaproteobacteria; order Arenicellales; family Poriferihabitantaceae; genus JAHRAW01. The sequence continues at coordinate 2,248,806 of OZ243042.1, forward strand.
CGGTCGCCGAAAAACACCGCCATTTTGATGATGGTGCCGACGCCGTCAATGTAAAACCAGTAGGCGATCAGGAACAGGAACAGCGTGCGCATGCGGCGCAGTTCCTTGAAAGTGACCGCGAGTTGCGCGAGTCCGGCGCGGATTGCTTCGCCTGCGCGGGGTTGGTGCGCGGGCGCGGTTTCCTTGACCGTCAGCAACAGCGGCACGGTGAACAATCCCCACCATACCGCGACGCTGATGAAGGCGGCGGACAACGCCGATGCCGCGTCGGCGAAACCGAACCACTGGGGCTGGGTGACCATCAGCACGTTGAGCGCGAACAGCAGGCCGCCGCCGATGTAGCCGAGGGCGTAGCCGCAGGCCGAGACGACGTCGAACTGCGCCGGTTCCGAGACCTCCACGATCATGGAATCGTAGAAAATGTTGGCGCCGGAAAAACCGATGCTGCCGAGGCCGTAGAGCAGCAACCCGACCCACCACAAGCCGGCGTGCACCCAGGCGAGGCCGGCGCTCATCAGGATGCCGGTCATGGCGAACGCCGCCAGAAATTTTTTGCGGCTGCCGCCGTGGTCGGAGATCGCCCCCAGCAGCGGCGCGGCGACGGCGATGAGGAGGCTGGAGGCGGCCAGCGTGATGTTGAACCAGAACTGCGCGGCGCCGGTGTCCATGCCGGCGGTGAGCACGTTGTAGTACACCGGAAAAAAACCGGCGATGACGGTGGTGGCGAAGGCGGAGTTGGCCCAATCATACATTGCCCAGGCCAGCACCGGGCGGTTTCGCAGGAGGTTGCGGGGTTGGTTCATCGGGAGCGGGTTGTCGTTTCGGGACGGGTGGTGGCGAGTGGCATGGCTCAATACAAATGAGACAGACCCTGTTGGTTGGTGCGGGCAGATCGGCGATAGCCGGACTGTCTTTTATACCCTTGCCGGGTTTTTCCGTGACGGATGGCGGTACACCACCTTGCCGCCGATCAGGGTGGTGACTACTTTGCCGGTCAGGGTGTGGCCGAGCCAGGGGGTGTTTTTGCCGTTGCTGTGCATGGACGCCGGTTCCAGGGTCCATTTCAGGGCCGGGTCGAACAGGCACAGGTCGGCGAGTGCACCGACGCCGAGGTGGCCGGCGTCTATGCCGATGATGGCGGCGGGGTTGGCGGTCAGGGCTTTGATGGCGGTGGCGCGGGGCAGCGCGCCTTGATTTATCAACGCCATGGTCAGGGGCAGCAGGGTGTCCACCCCGGAGATGCCGGGGGCGGCTTCTACGAAGGGCGCGAGTTTGGCGTCGGCGACCTGGGGCTGGTGGTCGGAGCAGATCGCGTGGATGGTTCCTTCGCCGACTCCCCGCAGCAGGGCGAGACGGTCGCGTTCGGTGCGCAGCGGCGGGAACACCTTGTAGCGAGTGTCAAAGGTGCCGATGTGTTGGTCGGTGAGGTGCAGGTGATGGACGGCGACGCCGGCGCTGACCGCCAACCCTCGTGCGGTGGCTTCGGCGATCATTTCCACCGCCCGGCCGCTGGAGAGCAGGTCAAAGTGGGCGCGCGCGCCGCTGGTTTCGATGAGCGCGAGGTCGCGGGCTACGCCGGCGGTCTCCGCGGCTTCGGGGATGGCGGGCAGCCCGAGGCGGGTGCTGACTTCGCCTTCGTGGACGACTCCATTACCCTGCAACCACGGATCGCACGGGGTCACGAATACCGGCAATCCGTAAGTGGCCGCGTACTGCATGGCGCGGCGCATTACCAGCGTGTTCGCCACCGGCCGCAGGCCGTTGCCGACCCCCACGCAGCCGGCGTCCATGAGCAGGGCCATGTCCGCCAGCCGTTCGCCGCCGAGGCCGGCGGTCAGCGCGCCGAGGGGGTGCACGCGGCTGAAACCGCATACCCCGGCGCGGTCGCGGATCATCTGCGCCATGGCCGGGGTGTCAATCACCGGCGCGGTGTCCGGGGGGCATACCATGCGCGTGATGCCGCCGGCGGCGGCGGCGCGGGTTTCCGAAGCGATGGTGGCGGTGTGGGCGGCGCCGGGTTCGCGCAGCCGCGCACACAGGTCAATGAGGCCGGGAAGCACCAGTAGCCCGGCGGCGTCAATGCGGCGCGCGATGGTGAAGGCTTTGGGTTTTTTGCCGATGGCGGCGATCTTGCCACGGCCCACGTACAGGTCGCGGACTTCGTCCAGGTTGTTGGCCGGATCCAGCACGTGGCCGCCGGCGATCAGCAGGTTCACGCGCGTTCCTCCGAGCCGCCCATGATGGTGGCCATGATGGACATGCGCACGGCGATGCCGTTGGTCACCTGGTCGAGGATCACCGAGCGCGAGCTGTCGGCCACCGCCGAGGAGATTTCCAGGCCGCGGTTGATGGGTCCCGGATGCATGACCACCGCGTCTTTGTCGGCGTGGCGGAGTTTTTCTTCGGTGAGGCCGTAGCGGTTGTAGTATTCCTGCTCGCTCGGCACCAGTTTGCCGTCCATGCGCTCGCGTTGCAGCCGCAGCATAATCACGACGTTGATGCCGGCCAGCCCTTCAATCATGTCGCTGGTGGCGGTTACGCCCATGGTTTCGATTTCCGTGGGGATCAGCGTGCGCGGCCCGACCACGCGGATCTCGGCGGCGCCGAGGGCGGTGAGGGCGTGAATCTGCGAGCGCGCCACCCGCGAGTGCAGGAGGTCGCCGATGATGGCGACCCGCAGGCCGTCGAAGCCGCCCGTGGCGCGGCGGATGGTGAACATATCCAGCATCGCCTGGGTGGGGTGGGCGTGGCGGCCGTCACCGGCGTTGATGACGCGCACCGGTTCGGGGAGGTGGGCGGCGATCAGGTGGGCGGCGCCGCTGGCGCTGTCGCGCACCACGAACAGGTCGGTGTGCATGGCTTCCAGGGTTCGCACGGTGTCGAGGATGGACTCGCCCTTGATGGTGGACATCCGTGAAGCGTTGAGGTTGATGACGTCGGCGGACAGGCGTTTGCCGGCGATCTCGAAGGTGGTGCGGGTGCGGGTGCTGGGTTCAAAAAACAGGTTGACCATGGTCTTGCCGCGCAGCAGCGGGACCTTCTTGATCTCGCGCTTGCCGAAACTGACGAACGATTCGGCGGTGTCGAGGATGCCCACCAGGACTTCGCGGGGCAAGCCGCTGACGGTCAGGAAATGTTTGAGTTTTCCGTTTTGGTCAAACTGGATGGAGTCGGCGGCGGGGGTCATTGCTTGGATGCTCCGGTGCCGGGGCCGAGGTTGATAATGTTGAGGGCGAGGCGGCCGTGGTCGTTGCTGAGTTTGGCTTCCTGATGGCCGGCGAGATCCAGGGACTGCCCGATAACGTCGGCCTGGATCGGCAACTCCCGTCCCGGCCGTTCAATGAGCACCGCCAGGCATACCCGTTCCGGGCGACCAAATGAGAAGATTTCGTTGAGCGCGGCGCGGATGGTGCGCCCGGTGTGGAGCACGTCGTCCACCAGAATAATGTCGCGGTCGTCCACCGCCACCGGCAAGTTGGAAGCCTTGACTTCGGGGTTGAGCCCGACGCGGCTGAAGTCGTCCCGGTAGAAGGATATGTCGAGGGTGCCGAGAGAGGCAAGGGGTGGAGCGGAGCCGAGGGCCGCTTGCAGGCGTTCGGCGAGCCACGCGCCGCCGGTGTGGATGCCGATGAGAATGGGTTCGCGCAACCGTTGAGAATGGATCTCGTCAGCCATCTTTTGGATGATCGCGGCCAGTCGCTCGGAATCGTACACTAGTTGCGGTTGTCCTCCAGCCAGGTGCGAACGATCAACTCCGCGGCGAGGTTGTCTCGGTGTTTGATGCGCCTTTGACGGAGCGATTTGCCCGGCGTATTCGTCCTTGCCGCCGCCAGCAACTCTTCGGCGCCGGCGGTGGTCAGGCGTTCGTCAACGTACACCACGCTGAGGCCGAAACGCCGCCCCGCGCGTTCGCCGAATTTTCGCGCCCGCGCCGCCATACTGCTTTCACTGCCGTCCATGTTGAGGGGCAGGCCGACGATCAGGGCCGCGGGCAACCATTCCTCAATGAGCCGCCCGACCGCAAACCAGTCCGGGGTTCCGGCTTTGGCGGGCACGGTGGACAGCCCCTGGCTGGTGCCGGTGCGGGTGTTGCCGGTGGCGACGCCGATGCGTTTCAGGCCGAAGTCGAAGCCGATGACTCTGGCGTTCACGTCCGCGTTGGGCGTTGCACCCTTCGTCAAAACCCGCATGGTAACCCCGGCCTCAGGCATGACCGACCTCGGTGGACAGCTGCGCGTAGTCAATGCCCAGCAGTTCGGCGGCCTGATGCCATTTGTGGTCAATGCGGGTGTTGAAGATGATGGAATGGTCGGCGGGGGCGTGGAACCAGGAGTTTTGCTTGATTTCAAACTCCAGTTGCCCCGGACCCCAGCCGGCGTATCCCAGGATCATCATCGCGTTCGCCGGCCCGCGTCCGCCGGCGATGGCGCCGAGTATGTCCCGTGAACTGGTCAGCCACAGCCCGCCGCCGATCTCCAGGGAGGATTCCCAGCGGTTGTTGCTTTTTTTGTCGGCGTGAACCACCAGCCCCAGTTCGGGGCTGATCGGCCCGCCTTCAAAGACCGGCTGCTCGATGCGGTTGAGGCTGGAAACCGGCAGCGAAAGTTGATCGAAGACGTCCCCCAGGCGGTGATCCGTGAGCCGGTTGACGATTACCCCGATGGCCCCGTTGGCGTCGTGCTGACAGATCAGCGAGACCGTTTGATGAAAACTCGGATTGGTCAGCTGCGGCATGGAGACCAGCAACTGGTTTTTCAGGGAAGTGCTCTTCATCTTTTCGGGGCGGCGATTCCTCCGGGTTCGGGTCGGCGGCTGGGCGGGTCGGGGGTTATTCATCGTCATCGGCAAGGTTTCCCCATTATACTAAATTTCCGCGCCGGATGATGTCGTATAATTGCCCGTGATGATACCGGCGTCCACCGACCCAATCCGGCCTCCAGGCCAACTTCCAACTTGATGGCCAATCCAGTGGCCGATCCAATGACATTGCTGCAGCAGCTCGAAGACGCCGGTTCCGGTGGCAAAGCCGATGCCGATGCCCCGGGGCCGGGACCGGGGCGGCCGGCCACCGGCCTGTGGCGCGGGTTGGCGTTCACCATTGAAGACCTGAATCTGGTAACGCCCGACGCCGGTGGCCTGCGGGTCGCGCCGGGCCGGGAGGCGCAGTTGTTGCCGCTGCCATGGTGCCGGGAATGGGTCAGGGGCATGCTCCCGGTCGGCGGGGAAATCTATACGGTGATTGACTTTGCGCGCTTCATCGGCCGCCGCCCGCTGGCCGCAAGCCGGGATGCCAGCCCGAATGCCTACCGGAATGCCAGCCTGCTTTTGATGCCCGGCGATTCGTTCAACAGCGCGCTGCTGCTGGACAGCCGCATCAGTTCAAGGACTTTCAGCCACGATTGGCCGCAGACCGAGGTCGCCGATTTTGACCCGGCCCTGGCGCCTTTTTTGAGCGCGGTGCTGATGGATGGCGGGCAACCCTGGGGGGTGCTCGATACCACGGCGTTGATGGGTTCGGAAAGCTTTATCCGTATCGGTTGCGGTTGATGCAGCCGGTTCTGACTGCAAATGACCGCTAAGGCCGCCCCCGACCCACCCACTCAATCCGGCCAAACCGGCGTCGGCAGGCAGATCGCCTGCTGGATGGTGGCGTTGCTGGGGGCGTTGACCGGGCTGATTTACTTCCACTACCAGCCCGATTGGGGCGGGTTGGCCGGGGCGGCCGGAAGCCGCCGCGCCGAAATTTTCGGGCACCTGCCGTGGATGCTCGGCGCGGTGGGTCTGCTGGCGTTGCTGGCCTTGTTCTGGATCATCAACCAGCAGACCCGGCGTCGCAGCGACGCTCACCTGCACCGCGCCCGGCAAGCCGAAAGGGCGCTCGCCGGATTGCGGGAAGAGATTGAAATCGCCTGCGGCGAAACCCCCGGCACGGACGCCGCCGCCGAACATCCCATCGCTCGCTGGCAGGCCGCCAATGACGCGCAGGCGGCGGAAATCAAGCGCATCGCCGGGGAAATCGCGTCCATGACCGAAGCCCTGGGCCGCATCAACGAATCGGCATCCGAAGCCGCCGGGCAGGCGCAACTTGGGGCGGAGACCGCGCACAAGGGCGCGGCGGCGGCGCACAATGCCATTGCCGGCATAAACGACACCCGTAGCCGGATTCAAGACGCCGCCGACCGCCTCAAACACCTCGCCCAAAGCACCCGGCAGTTCAACGAAACGGTGCGCCTGATCCGGGATGTGACCGCGCAAACCGGGGTGTTGTCCCTCAACGCCGCCCTGCGCGGTGGCGGGGGCGGGGCCGGGGCGGCTGAGGTGGAGACGGCGGAAGAAATGCAACGCCTCGCCGACCGCGCCGCCCGTGGGGCCGGGGAAGTCGCCGAACTGGCGCGGGCGATTCAAAGCGACGCCGACGGCGTGATCGCGTCTTTGGAAATCACCGCCGGCAAGGCCGCCGCCGGCACCGCCCCGGCGGATGAAGCGGGTCGCGCATTGGCGGACATCGAAAACGTTGGCCGGGAGTTGCGGGAGATCATGGAGCGGGCGGCGAGCGGGGCCGCCGCTGAAGCCGCCCACGCGCAAGCCGTCGGCGAAAAAATAGCCCAACTCAGGAGCGCCGCCGAACAATCAAACGCGAATGTATCCCAAATTGCCGCCGGCCTCGAAAAACTGCAAGCGGCGGCGGCTAATCCGGGGCAGTCAACCCCCGCCGCCAAACCGCCGGAACGCTAGCACCAATGCCAATGCCCCCGGTTCACCACCCCGCCATCCCCTGATCCCCTGAGGAAATGTTTTTTTCGCAAAGCGAAGCGATTCTTGGCCGCATCCACGACCATCTCGCCGCGTGGCGCGCGAGCGGCCCGGACGCGGAGTTGCTGGGGTTGTTGCGGGGCGAGTTCAGCACCCTGAAAAGCGGCGCCGATGACGCCGGTTTTGACGACGTGTCCCGGCTCAGCCACAGCGTCGAAAACCTGCTCGCCCAAAGCGGCGACGTGGCCGGCCCCGATGACGTGGGACTGCTCAACCTGCTTGAGGAAACCCACGATGGGCTGGTGGCGGATCTCGGTTTTGTGCCGTTGGCGTCCCGGGATCAGGTTCAGTCCTTGAACAGTCTGGTGGCGTCGTTGCTGGGCGACGGGCCGCAAACCGAAGGCACGTCACTGCATCCGGCGGGGGTGGCCGTGGGCGCGTTTGATGAATGTCTGCCGCAGTTGCGCCGCGTCGCTGAAGCCGAAGCCGAGGCAAGCGGCAAGCAGGTGGAACTGTCCCTCACCGGCGGCGGCGTCGAAGCGGAGCGGCGGGTTCTGGAGCGCATAACGGCGGCGTTCGCACACCTGATTCGCTGCTCCGTCGCGCACGGCATCGAATCCGCCGAGCAACGCGCGGCCTCCGGCAAGGATGCGGCCGGGCGCATCGGCATCGCCGTGGTGCGGCGCGGCGGCGAATTGTTGATTGAGTATTGGGATGACGGCCGGGGGCTGGATGCGGAAAAACTCGCAGCCGATGCGGTGGCGGCGGGCATGGTGCAGCGCGCCGATGAAATCGGTGAAGAACATTTGCTGCAGATTCTTGCCCGGCCCGGTGGCGGTCTGGAAGCGGTGTGCCGGGCGGTGCGCGAACTCGGCGGGCTGATGGCCGTGAAATCGGAAATCGGCACCGGCGTTCGCGTTCAGTTCCTGCTGCCGGCGATCCTCGGCGCGCAGCGGGCGTTGCTGGTTACGGCGGGGAAATACCGCTTCGCCATACCCGCGCACACCATCGAGCGTGTGATGCGGGTGCCGGCGGATGAAGTGCCGGCGCGTGATGGACAAACATATCTCGCCGTGGGCGAGCGGCGGATACCCGTCGTCAACCTCGCGGCGCGAGTCGGCGCGGACGATGCGCAACGGACGCAGCCGGCCGCTTTTACTTTGCTGGTGCTGATTCGGCTCGCGGACCGGGTCAGCGCCTTTGCGGTGGACGAGTTCCACGACATCCACGCTATCAACGACCCCGCCCCCAAAAACCCCGGCGCGCAACTGGCCTCCATCCGCGGACTCGCCGGGGTCGCAGTTTTAGCGGATTCCGGCAGGGCGGTGATTCTCGACCCCGGCGCGTTCATCCATCGTGAGTTGCCGGAGCGCCACGGGCTGACCCGGTTTCCGCTCGGCGATTGCGATCTGTTTCCGGCGTCTGCGGACAGCGCGAAAGCCCCGGAGCAGAGCGCGGCCCCGGAAAAAACCATGCGCGTGGTCGTGCTGGAGACGCCCCCCGGCCCGTTGGTGATTCCCGCCTCTTTGGTGGCGGAGGTGGTCGGCGGGGTGGAGCCGCAACCGTCCGGGCGCGAACATGAATGGATCTGCGGTGATTTTCTCTGGCGTGGTTTCGCGGTGCCCGTGATCAACAATACCACCGCCTTCGCTGCCGATGAAGACGCGGATGCCGAAGAATCCGAACCCTGCGAACACGCGGTAATCCTGTGGCCGATGAAAGACACTCGGCCCGACGAGTTTTTTGCGCTGACCGGTTCGGCCCCGCCCAGGGTAGTTGAAATTGCCCCCCAACCGGCCCCCACTCCACCCGCCGCCGCCGCCACCGCCACCGCCACCGCCAATGGGCAGCCGCCCAACCTGCTGGGCTATGTGCAAATTGACCGGCGCACCGGCCTCATTCCCGATCTCAAAAGCCTGGCCCACGGAATTTTCCATGACCGCTGAAAACCTTTTGCCCAACCCCGCCGCCGATCACGCGCCATCCGATCTGCCCGATCTTTCCGAACTGAGCGCCCTGGTCCGGCAAACCGCGCTCAAGGAACACGCCGCCGCCCGTGGTGACGTGGTCCGCACCACCAAGCAGGACGGCAGCTGGGTCACCGACATTGACCGGCGGATGCAGAACCAACTGCTGGCCCAACTCCGCCGACGCTGGCCGCAGTACGGTTTCATCGGCGAGGAGATGACCCACGCCGACCAAGTCGCGGTGTGCGACCGCAGCCGCGCCGGTTACTGGGTGCTCGACCCCCTCGACGGCACCACCAACTTCACCGCCGGATTCCTGTTCTACGGCGTTTCCCTGGCGCTGGTGGTGGACGGCCGCGCGCGCCTCGGAGTGGTTTTCGACCCGGTGCGCGGCGAATGTTTTTCCGCCCGGGCGGGGCGCGGCGCGCGCCTCAACGGCGAGCGGCTAACGTGCTCCGCCAGCGCCACGCACACCCTCGGCGAGTGCATCGCCATCATTGATTACAAGCGGCTGGTGGGCGACCTCGCCGCGCAACTGGTGCGCTCCCCGCCGTACCGCTCCCAGCGCAACCTCGGCTCCTCGGTGCTGGAATGGTGCTGGCTGGCCGCCGGACGCGCGCAACTCTATCTCCACGGCGGCCAGAAACTGTGGGATTTCGCCGCCGGCTACCTGATCCTCACCGAAGCCGGCGGCGTCGCGACCTCGCTTTCCGGCAAGCCCCTGGACTGCGCCCGCCTGCGCAAACGCTCGGTGGTAGCAGCGGTCAACCCCGACCTGCTGACGCGCTGGGACGCCTGGATAAACGCCAACAGCGCGGCGCCGAAGGCTTCGCCTTTGTGATGGATGCAACGAGTGCCCCGCGCCCGTTTTGCGGGCGCAATTTTGATAGAATGCCTTTCAAACTCAAGACAAACCAATGTTTGAAAAAACTTTCAAAAATATAGACGACATCCTTTTCAAGGAGGCCGGATGTACCACTGAGCTTGACTACACCGAACAGACTTCGTGGATACTTTTCCTCAAGTATCTTGACGACCTGGAAGGGGAACGGATGATGAAGTCGGGGCTTTCCGGCAAGCCCGGAGAATTTCTGATCCGCCTTTCGGCGGCAAAGAGCGCAAAGAGGTTCAGCAGAATTTTTCCATCAAGACCGGCGAGACCGCTTTCCTGTTTTTGCAGCATTTCATCAAACGCCTCAAAGCCGGCGGCCGGGCGGCGGTGGTTATCAAGAACACCTTCCTGTCGAATTCGGACAACGCATCCAAGGCTCTGCGCAAGGAATTGCTGGTGAACTGCAACCTGTACACCGTGCTTGACTGCCCCGGCGGAACTTTCCTCGGTGCCGGGGTAAAAACCGTGGTGCTGTTTTTTAAAAAGGGCGTGCAGACGCGAAAAATATGGTTCTACCAACTGGATCCTGGCCGCAGTCTCGGCAAAACCAACCCGCTGAATGACAACGACCTCGCCGAGTTCGTTGAATTGCAGAAGACTTTTGCCGACTCCGGTCAATCGTGGACGGTGGACGTGGCCGATGTTAATCAGGATACTTTTGATCTGAGCATAAAAAACCCGAACACACCGGAAGAAGCGCCGTTAAAGCACCCGCAGGAAATCCTGGCGCAGATCAGGCTTTTGGATGAAGAGGCAAACAAGGTTTTGAAATCCATTGAGGAACTGGTATGAGCAAGCAAGACACACGCTGGGTTCAACGTTTCGACTACTATCAGAAGGCTCTGACACAGCTGGAAAAAGGGATTGAATTGGCATCGGAAAGGGATCTGAGCGACCTGGAAAAAGAAGGCGTTATTCAACGTTTTAAATACACTCAGGAATTGGCCGGGAATGTTCTCAAAGACTTTTACGCCGCACGGGGCGACCAAAATATACAAGGCAGCCGAGACGCTTTCCAGTTGGCTTTTGAGCGCGGGCTAATCACATCCGGGAAAGAACTGCTGGACAGCATAGATACTCGCAACAAAACTTCTCACGCATATAACCGCGAAAAAGCCGAGGCGATATTCCACGACATTGTCAATAGATATTACGGCGCTTTTGAAGAGTTGCGAGCGGTCTTGCGCAACGAAAAAAAACAAAGGAACCTGTAATCATGTTTGGGCTGGATGTGGATACGCTGCGCGGCATAAGAGGTGCTATTTCCCGCTTTACTCACATTGAAAAAGTATTGATCTATGGTTCCCGCGCAAGGGGGAACTATAGAACCGGTTCGGATATTGACATTACGCTTCTTGGAAAAAACCTGACGCTGGATAACTCTGTCTATCCGTTGATGAGAGCGTTGGATGATCTCTACTTGCCCTACAAGTTTGATATTTCCATTTTCAATCAGTTGGAAGAGTTGGATTTTATTGAGCATATATTGCGGGTTGGGAAGAGTTTTTATCAGAAAGAAAATAGTGTGATGGATGTATGGGAACAATCCGCTCTTGGCACAGTTTGTGAGGTAATCGCGGGACAATCTCCAAAGGGTAGAAATTACAATGATACAGGGGATGGGCTACCTTTCTATCAAGGCAAGAAAGAGTTTAAAGATAAGTACCTGGGTGCTCCTGCGAAGTGGATGACGCAAATAACTCGTGAAGCTATTGCCGGAGATGTTTTGATGGCTGTGAGGGCGCCAGTAGGGCCAATAAATTTCGCTACTAAACGGATTTGTATCGGTCGTGGTCTTGCCGCCATACGTGCTGGCGAACAGGTTCATCGAGAGTTTCTATTCTATTTCCTGCTTTCGATGCAGGATGAAACTAAGGGGAATGAGGGTGCTGTTTTTGCATCAATCAAGAAAGAGCAGATTGAGTGTATTTCGTTCAGTAAGCCACCCCTTTCCGAGCAGAAGAAAATTGTGGCGGTCCTTGATAAACTCTCGGCAGAAAAACAGTCCCTTGAACGTATCTATGAAACCAAAGACCGCGCCCTTGCAGAACTCAAACAATCCCTTCTGCATCAGGCATTCACCGGCGAATTGACCGCTGATACCAAAGCCGCCAACCGCATACTTTCGGAGGCCGGTATATGACCCCCATTGAAACACTTGAGAAATGGTTGTGTGCTCCCGCCGAGAGTGAACATCTGGAATTCAAAGTAGCTTCCCAGCAATATAACCCAGATGAAGTATTGAAATATTGCGTTGCTCTGTCTAACGAAGGCGGGGGACACCTCGTTCTAGGGGTTACAAACACGCCGCCGAGAAAAATAACCGGTACGCGGGCGTTTCTATCGGCAAGGCAATTAAATAAACTGAAACGGATAATTGTTGAGCAGCTGCGGATCCGGGTGAATATCCATGAAATCACACATCCTGATGGACGGGTGCTGGTCTTTGAAATACCATCGCGGCCCGTTGCACAACCGCTGGGCCTTAATGGCCGCTATCTGATGCGTGCCGGCGAGAGTGTAGTTGCAATGACTCCCGACCGCTTGAAAGAAATTTTTGCCGAAAATACTGATGATTGGTTTGCACAGACGGTTATGGAAGGTATCAACGCTGAAGACGTCATCGCTCTGCTGGATACGGAAGTTTATTTTGGCTTGCTGAAACTGCCCTATCCAAGTACGGAGTCCGCGATTTTACAATGCCTTCAAGACGAAGGTTTTATTCAAAACCAATCCGAAAAATGGGCGATTACCAATTTGGGAGCTATCTTACTGGCCAACGATATAAAAAAATTTCCCAAGGAAATTGCCCGTAAGGCAGTCCGCTTTGTGCTTTATGATGGAACCGGAAAAATCAAAACACGCAAGGATATTCAGGGGGCATTCGGTTATGCTATTAAATTTGAAAGTTTAGTGCATTTTGTACATAACGAGGCACCACGTAATTACATTCTTGAGGAGACAGTCCGCAAAGAATATCGAATGTTTCCCAAGCAGGCGCTACGTGAATTGATCGCCAATGCGTTAATCCATCAAGATTTCACTGTTACTGGCGCGTCAGTGATGATAGAAATGTACACGGACAGGGTAGAAATTTCTAACCCTGGAAAACCTATTATCGAAGTTGATCGGTTCATTGACGGCTATAGGTCCCGCAATGAAAAACTAGCTGACATCATGCGTCGGTTTGGCTTTTGCGAAGAGAAAGGTAGTGGTGTTGATAAAGTCATTCAGCAAGTTGAGATTCACCAACTTCCCGCGCCGAATTTTAGAAACGACGAAATCCGAACTATGGCCACCCTGTTTGCCCATCAGGATTTCTCCGAGATGAGTAAAAATGACCGCATCCGTGCCTGCTACCAACATTGTTGCTTGCTTTATGTTGGCAATCAGCGGATGACAAACTCGACCTTACGCAAGCGTTTCCAAGTTACCGAGAAGCAGATGGCTACAGTCTCCCTGGTTATTACTGCGACTAGAAAAAAGAACTTGATTAAACTTGACGAGAGCAAAACAAGGTCACTCCGATATGTCCGCTATTTGCCCTTCTGGGGTTGATAGGGCCTGTAAAAAGTGCTTTAAAGCAAATCAAAAAAGCCGATTTTTGAGGTTAATATCCTATAAAATACAATAAGTTAAGTGCTTTAATGCAAAACTGAAAACACTTGGAATCACCCCAAATCCCGGAGACAACACACATTGAACGAAGCCGAAACCCGCGCCGAACTGATTGACCCGGCCCTCAAAGCCGCCGGTTGGGGTGCGGTTGCGGGCAGCCGGGTGCGGCGCGAGGTGATTACTATCGGCCGCATCCAGGGCGCGGGCACGCGGGCGAAGCAGGACATCGCCGACTATGTTCTCGTTTATAAGAACCAGAAACTCGCGGTGATTGAGGCCAAGCGCGAGAGCGCGTCCGTTACCGAAGGGTTGGAGCAGGCCAAGAAGTACGCCCAAAAGTTGCAGACCTCGTTCGCCTACGCCACGAACGGCCACGGCATTTACCGCGTGGATATGCGCATCGGTGAGGAGGGGCATGCCGATCGTTACCCTACGCCGGACGAGTTGTGCGCGGCTTTTCGGCGAACTGCCCGGCCTGTTCAAAAACGAAGACGAACTGCACAAGATCTGGAGCAGGTCCGATACGCGCCGGAAACTGCTCATTTTGGAAAACCACAAAAGATTTGCTATGTTATGGTGCCGTTTGCTTTACTATACCGGCCCCGGAGTTGCCGGCGAATGGTCGGCAAATGGCCGGCAAATCAGATGTTTCCCAACAGACTACCGCACACAAAATGCCCGACCGCCTGATTGAAAATCGCCATGACCACGCGCCATGAGCACGGCTGACCGGCTTAACCGGCGGCGCAAGGCCAACGCCATTCGCGCCTTGAGTATGGATGCGGTGCAGCGCGCCGGGTGCGGGCATCCCGGTGCGCCTATGGGCATGGCCGATCTTGCCGAGGTGTTGTGGTCCGGCCACCTCAAGCACAACCCGAAAAATCCCCGGTGGTGCGACCGCGACCGGTTTGTGCTGTCCAACGGCCACGGCTCCATGTTGCTCTATTCGCTGCTACATTTGAGCGGCTATGAACTGACCATCGAAGACCTCCGGCAGTTTCGCCGCCTACATTCCAAAACCCCCGGCCACCCGGAATACGGCTACGCCCCCGGCGTTGAAACCACCACCGGCCCGCTCGGCCAGGGCCTCGCCAACGCGGTGGGCATGGCCATCGCGGAAAAAACCCTGGCGGCGCAGTTCAACCGCCCGCAGCACCGGATCGTCGATCACTTCACCTACGTGTGCATGGGAGACGGCTGCCTCATGGAGGGCATATCCCACGAAGCCTGCTCCCTGGCCGGCTCGCTCAAACTCGGCAAGTTGATCGCCTTCTACGACGACAACGGCATTTCCATTGACGGCGAAGTGAGCGGCTGGTTCAACGACGACACGCCGAAGCGTTTTGCGGCTTACGGCTGGCACGTCATCGCCACGGTGGACGGCCACGACCCGGCGGCGGTGGAGCGGGCGATCCGCGCCGCCAAAGATGAACCCGGCCGCCCCACCATCATTTGCTGCCGCACCACCATCGGCTTTGGCGCGCCCAACAAGGCCGGCAAAGCATCCAGCCACGGCGCGCCGCTGGGGGAGGATGAAGTGGCGCTGGCGCGCGCGCAGCTGGAATGGCCGCATCCGCCGTTTTCGGTTCCCGAAGAAATTTACGCCGCCTGGAACGCGGTGGATGCCGGGGCTGCGGTGGAGCAGGAATGGAACCGGCGGTTCGCGGCCTATCAGCAGGCCCACCCGCAACTCGCCGCCGAGTTCAGCCGCCGAGTCGCCGGGGAGTTGCCGCATGCGTGGCGGGCGCAATCCGGCGAGGTGATCGCGGCGGTCAACGCCGCCGGAGAGAGCATCGCCTCGCGCAAGGCTTCGCAGAATGCGCTGGAGCATTTCGGCCCGATGCTGCCGGAACTGCTCGGCGGCTCCGCCGACCTGACCGAGTCCAACCTGACATTGTGGTCCCAATCCGAATCCATCCGCGAGCAGCCGGCGGGCAACTATATCTACTTCGGGGTGCGTGAGTTTGCGATGGCGGCGATCGTCAACGGCATCGCGCTACACCGCGGTTTCAAGCCCTACGGTGCCACCTTCCTGATGTTCTCCGAGTACGCGCGCAACGCACTGCGCATGGCCGCCTTGATGAAAATCCCGAGCATTTTTGTGTTCACCCACGACTCCATCGGCCTCGGCGAAGACGGCCCCACCCACCAGCCCGTGGAGCAGCTGGCCAGCCTGCGGTTGATGCCGCGCATGTCGGTGTGGCGGCCCTGCGATGCGGTGGAAACCGCGGTCGCCTGGCGGCTGGCCCTTGAGTCCGTGGAGCAACCCTTTACCCTGGCGTTTTCGCGCCAGACCCTGGCGCACCAGCCGCGCAGCGACGCGCAACTGGCGTTGATAGAAAAGGGCGGCTACGTGTTGAAGGAGTGCCGGGGCGAGGGCGCTCCCGAAGCCATCCTCATCGCCACCGGCTCCGAAGTGTCGCTGGCCATGGAAGCCGCCGAGCGGTTGAGCGAGAAACCGGTTCCGGTGCGCGTGCGCGTAGTTTCCATGCCGTCCACGGACCGCTTCGAATCCCAGGACGCCGCGTACCGGGAAGCGGTGCTGCCGCAAGCGGTGACCGCGCGGGTCGCGGTCGAAGCCGGCGTTACCGCGCTCTGGGCAAAATATGTCGGCGCGCGCGGCGTGGTGGTGGGCATCAACACGTTCGGTGAATCGGCGCCCGCCAAAGACGTGTTCAAGGCGTTTGACATCACCACGGAGCGCGTCGTCGAATGTGTCGAGCGCCTTCTTTCGTAACGCGGCTTTGTGATGCGGCTTTCGTGATACATTCAAGCAAACCGATTGTGGAGTAAAACCATGACCATCAAAGTCGCCATCAACGGCTATGGCCGCATTGGCCGCAACATTCTGCGCGCCAAGTATGAATCCGGCTATGACGAAATTCGCATCGTCGCCATCAACGACCTCGGGGACGCACAGACCAACGCCCACCTGACGCGCTACGACACCGCCCACGGCAAATTTCCGGGCAGCGTTGAGGTGTCCGGCGACGACCTCGTGGTCAACGGCGACCCCATCCGCGTGCTGGCGGAACGGGATCCGGCCAAACTGCCGTGGGGCGAGTTGGGGGTGGACGTGGTCATCGAGAGCACCGGTTTTTTTGCCGACAAGGAAAAGGCCGGCGCGCATATCGCCGGCGGCGCGCGCAAGGTCATCATCTCCGCACCGGGGGGCGCGGACGTAGACGCCACGGTGGTCTACGGCGTCAATCACGACGTGCTCAGGGCAAGCCACACGGTAATCTCCAACGCCTCGTGCACCACCAACTGCCTGGCGCCGCTGGCCAAGGTGTTGAACGATTCGGTGGGGTTGTTGCACGGCCTGATGAACACCATCCACGCCTACACCAACGACCAGGTGCTGACCGACGTCTATCATACTGACCTGCGCCGCGCGCGCTCGGCCACCAGTTCCATGATTCCCACCAAGACCGGCGCGGCGGCGGCGGTGGGCATGGTGCTGCCGGAACTGGACGGCAAACTGGATGGTTTTTCGGTGCGCGTGCCGACCATCAACGTGTCGCTGGTGGACCTGACCTTTGTCGCCGCCCGCGCAACCTCGGTGGAGGAAATCAACGCGTTGCTGAAGTCGGCGGCGGACGGCAAGGTGCTGGGTTACACCGACGAGCCGCTGGTGTCGGTGGACTTCAACCACTCGCCGCTGTCGTCCACCGTGGACGCCGGCATGACCCGGGTGCGCGGCGGGACGCTGGTGAAGGTGTGTTCCTGGTACGACAACGAATGGGGTTTTTCCAACCGCATGCTTGACACCACCCTGGCCTTGATGAACGCGCCTTGATGTGCTTTGACGCGCCTTGATGCCGCCGCGACCCGCGGGCCGTCCATGTCCGTAATCCCAATGGCGGCGCTTGACCTGAACGGCAAGCGCGTGCTGATACGCCAGGACCTCAACGTGCCCGTGGCCGGCGGGAAAATTGCCTCGGCGCAACGGATTGACGCCGCCCTCGGCACCATCCGCGCCGCCCTCGAAGCCGGCGCGAAAGTCATGCTCATGTCCCACGTTGGCCGCCCCGAAGAAGGCCGCGCCGATCCCGATCCCGCCCTGTCGCTGGCGCCGGTGGCCGAATACCTCGGCCATGCCCTGGGCCGTGAAGTAAAACTGTGCGCGGATTATCTGCAACGCCCGCCGGTTCCGGGCGATGGCGAAGTCATGGTGCTGGAAAACGCGCGCTTCAACACCGGCGAAAAAGCCAACGACCCGCAACTCGCCCGGCGGTACGCCGCGTTGTGCGACGTGTTCGTCATGGATGCGTTCGGCACCGCCCACCGCACCCAGGCATCCACCCACGGCGTTACGCGCTACGCCCCCGAAGCTTGCGCCGGGCCGCTGCTGCTGGCGGAACTCGAAGCCCTGGGCAAGGCCCTGGAAAAGCCCCGGCGCCCGCTACTCGCCATCGTCGGCGGCGCCAAGGTCTCCACCAAACTGACGGTGCTGGAATCGTTGTCGGCGCGGGTAGATCAACTCATCCCCGGCGGCGGCATCGCCAATACCTTCCTTGCCGCCGCCGGACACGCGGTCGGCAAATCCCTGTATGAACCGGACCTGGTCGGCGCGGCGCGCGACTTGCTGGAACAGGCCGAGGCCCGCGGACGGCCCATCCCGCTGCCCACCGACGTGGTGGTGGCCAAGGCGTTATCCGCTGATGCCGGCACCGAAGCGCGCGTAAAAGCGGCGCACCGGGTTGCCGGTGATGACCTGATCCTCGACGTCGGCCCGGACACCGTTCAACACTACGCGCAAATAATCAAACGCGCCGGCACCATTCTCTGGAACGGCCCGCTGGGCGCGTTTGAGTTTGCGCACTTCGCCCACGGCACCGAATCCCTCGGCCACGCGATTGCCGAATCCCAAGCCTATTCCGTGGCCGGCGGCGGCGACACCCTGGCGGCCATAGAAAAATTCAACCTCGCCGAAAAAATATCTTGCATCACCACCGGCGGCGGCGCCTTCCTGGAACTGCTCAAAGGCAAAACCCTGCCGGCGGTGGTAGCTCTTGAAGCCCGCGCCTGATACTTTCGCGCCTCGCTTGCCGCCCCGCACCCCGAAACCCCGCGCTGCCGTCATTCCCGAGCGTTAGTGTCCGTTGCCGCGCCAGCGGCTTACGGACACTTGCGTACTCGGGAATCCAGCCCCACGCACCCACCGCCGACTAACCCCCCGGATTCCCAAAAGCGATGAAAAATATAGCCGTCGCCACTCCCCATTTTTCTAACATCGCTCACATTCCATAACATTTTTGACTCTGAAAGGGCGATTTCCATCTCAAACACCTCCCCATTTACCGCATTTTTCAACCAACCCGGCGTAATATCTGGTATGCTTCCCGGTCAAGACCACGAACGGCGCAACTCAGGCAATCCCGCCAAACCGGCCACCGAAATTAAAACACCATGAGTACTTTTTCCACGATACTGCAAACGCTAAACCACTCATGGACTTGGGTTCTCGTAGCCCTTGTTGTAATTGCTATTTGGAAAGTGCCAACCTGGAAAGTAAGTATTGAGCACAGGCTGTCTGCCGTAGAAAAGGCCGTGGACGGGTTGTCCGGAAAAATGGACGAGGTTTATAGTGTGATCATTAATAAGTATGGCCGCGCCGTAGATCAGGCCGGCAGCCCGGTAACTTTGACCGAGTACGGCAAGGAGCTTTTCGCCAGAATAGACGCCGAAAAAATCGTGGATAAATACGTGGATAGATTACTTCAAGAAACAAAAGACATGAATGCCTATCAGGTACAAGAGCATTGTTTTCTTTTTTGCAAGGAAACATTGTTGGCGGATTTAGAAGAGCAGGACAAGGATAGTTTTGAAAAAATATCCACGGTCGCATTTGAGGAAGGCATTGATTTAGAAAAAATCACGCGGGTTGTTGGTATATCATTACGAGACCGAGTGCTTCCAATGCAAGGTAAATCGCATATCGAAGTGGACGATCACTCTCCCCCGGTTCGGGGAAAACAACGTTCCGGCCAGCAGTCCCCTGGCCAATTTTAGTACACAATCTATGAATGCAAACCCCGGAAATCCCCCGGCGGTCAGCGTAATTCTGCCCGCTTTCAACGCCGAAAAATATCTCGGCGAGGCGCTTGATAGCATCCTCTCGCAAACCTTCGCCGACTTTGAATTGATCGCCGTCAATGACGGCTCAACAGACCGCACGCTGGAAATACTGCGTGGTAATTCCGATTACCGAATACGAATAGTATCCAACGACAAGAATCTGGGGCTGGCAAAATCCTTGAACGAGGGAATCTCCAAAGCGCGTGGCCGTTACATCGCCCGGCAGGATGCCGATGACATCAGCCTGCCGGAACGGTTGAATACACAATTGTTCCAATTTGGAAAGTGATTTGCCAATCCATAGGGATTGAATAACGGGTAGTTTCCTTTTACTGTTCACCGGTTTGTTGCCGTAATTTGGGCGGGTGGGTTAAATAAAACCACCGGCGCCGGTATGACCGGATCCTGGCATTCAACCAAGCCGAGCGGGAGATCCAAAATGTCCGTCCGACTTTTTTAGAAGTTATGCGATGCAAGGTTGTTTCCACTTCGCTGTGAAATGCAACCGCCGGAAGCGCATTGTAATGACGGATTTTGTGATACCAACTTTCATTCCAATAAGCATCAACGACAATTCGCATTGGAATCGCTTGACTTGCCAAGTTGGTAGCTCCGGTTGGGGTGACTAAATACGCTATTGCGTAATGCTGGGTTTTTTTGCATTGCACCAATGCAGAACCATTAGCCAATTTGCAAATGGTGGTTTTTACTTTGGGCTTTACGGTTTTATCAATAAAACTGCGCCCAGCCAAATTCACCAAATCCCATTTCCATGTGCAGTTAACCAACTCGTCAATTACGCCAAAGAAATCATCATTCCAAACCGCATCGTCTTCAAGTATTAAAGCGGGCGTGTCCAGTTTGGCGATGCGTTGCCACAAGCGATAATGCGAAAAATAACAGGCACATTCACCTGGTCCCAACTTTCTCCCATAAACTCGCCATGCAATATCGTGGCGAATCTTATCTTGCCATTCGCCAATCTCGGCTTTGCCGTCCACGGCATCAACAATTTCATAGTTAACCCCGGCGGCATCCAACCGGGCTTTGATTGTTGACCGTCGATCAGTTTCACGGGCAAGTGAAATCACATAAATGGGAATGCTCACTTGATTTTGTGTTTGCATTTTAGTTGTTCCAACAATGAATTCCGTGGAAAGTCAGCGTTTTTATCAGTGCCTAATCTGCGCCAATGTTCATTCCATAAATGAATTGCGAATGTGTCCTGGGTAAATGGTGAGTGGTCGGCAAAGGTATTGTCAAAAATGCTGTCGCAGTTTTCCCAATGGACAGGGAAAAACCAAGTATGTGGTTTGGCTTTTTCAAACAAGTTGTAATGTTTTAATGCCGCTGACAATGAAACCGGGCCGCCGACCATGCCAAAACTCGCACCTTCTTGCCCACGCCGCATTAATCGCATTTTGAATTTACGCCGCCGTAATTTGTTGCTGTCCCACGGACTGGTTTTGGGAAAGTTCCGGCACGATTTTTCCAACTCAGCAAACACCGCCACCTTCCCGCCAAGCACAGCCGTTCCGGTAATGCTGAATGTGCTACGCCCAACAATAAACTCATCGCCAAAATCAAACGGCTTGATGCAGACCACATCCATATCCACCCAAAACCCGCCGACCTTGCAAAGCATTGCATAGCGGAACCAATTGGAAAACCCGCCATAACCGCCGTTTTTATATTTGAAGATTGTGCTACTCGGCAGAATGTCATTTGCGTCTTTGATGACACAACCATCGGGGATGTTTTGCACTTCGTCATAAACATATAAACGAAATTCGTGCCCGTTATCCAGGAACGATTGAACGCACAATCGTTCAACCTTGGATAACGACTCGCCAATCCAGAGCGATTGAATTATTGGAAGGTTCATTTTTTTAGCCGTGTGATAAGTTCAAATTTTTTCGCTGACAGGTAAGCGGTTTTTTGAGGGCGGTTCATTCAGCCTGGGATACGGCGACACAGCATGAACCAACTGTTTCGGAAAGCATCTTTATGATGACGCACCGTATATCCGTTATCCGCAATCAGGCGATTTAGATTTTCGAAATAGGCAATGTTGTCTACGCCGTCAAACGAGCGGTTATGTGCAAAGAACAGATAGTCAAAATGCCGGTAATAAGGCTCCAACGCTTGCCTGGCTGGTAGCGGCATTTCGTTCACGCTGAATGTGGCAATAAGCAGGGATGTTGCCGATTGCTTCGACAGTAATGCCGGCATATCAAGCGGTGAAAACTCCACACCGGTTATGTCGTTGGCGCATAGATAGTCTTTTTGTAATTCCAACATTTCTTCAAGGTCGGCAATAATGTAGCGCCCGTTGTATCCGAGTCGCTTGACGAGACGGCAAAAGTTTCCGTATCCACCGCCGATTTCAACGATATGAGAAACTGACTTCGGCACAGAACACTTGAGTTCGACATGCAACAGATTGAGGTAATACATGTGTTGAATGGTTAACGGGCTCGCCTGCGGTAGTAACTCAAACTGGTAAGGCGTGCCCACACGACCATCTAGTGTTTGGGGCAGTAAGACATCTTGATAAAACTGACTTTTCAACAATTCTGCGTAATACAACTTGGCTAACTTTTACTGGTTTGGATGCAGCACCCGGCTGATGGTCTTTTGTCGCAAAAAAGATTGCGGGGATTGCTTCCATTCGGCAATAATCTGTTGTGGCAGGCTGTCCCACAACGGCCCCGCCGTTTCGGGATGAGTAGTTCTGCTTCGACGGCGGTTCCACCGCTTGAGAATATTCTTGAACATACTTTCTGTTCCTACTATGGTCTAAAAATGAATGGATGCATAAATTCTTCAGATTGGAAAGCGGGTTGCCAATCCAAAGCGATTGGATTATTGGGAAATTCATCATTGTCGTGCCCTTTGTGGTGACGGCGTTGTCGGTAAAAGTGGTGGTGGTTGGCGGTAAGGTGACGGCAGGCAAAATGCCGGAGACACGACGGTGTGAATAGCAGATTATACACATTTTTGAATGATGACTTGGGGGTAAGCGGAAAGAACGCGATACTCACCGATGTGGCGATTTAAGAAGTGGTCAATTGCATGGCGAGGTTGATGTCCAGCGTACTCCGCATGCCCAATTGCATAATCGTCCCACACCAGCACGCCGCCGTCACTAAGCACTCGCCACGATAGATAAGTATCAATTAAAACATTAGGTTCAAAATGTCCGGCGTCAATATAAACCACATCAAACATTTCGCCGTCGTTAATCAATTTTGACAACGCGCTAAAAGTGTCGGATTTTATTTTTCGCAGTCGTTTGGAGAATGGCGCGGTGACCTTGTCAAAAATGGACTCCGCTTCATCCAAGTTTGTCAGCTTTACAAAGTATTCTTTCCAAGCGTCAACGCAAGTAATGTTTGCGTCTGGAAACAAGTGCGCCCACACCACAGCGGACCCGCCCTGATAACTGCCCAATTCCAAAATCCGGGACGGTGCAGTTGTAATCGCACCTTTCCATGCAATATATGAACCGTGAATGGATGGGAAATCGTCATGGTTAAATGCGTCAAACTCGCCGCTATACTTAGCCCGCCAATATCGGTAATTATGCTTGGATTTTATGTAGTGCGGACGCAAAATTTTGCCGAGTTGCCAATACCGGTTGCGGAAAATCGCCGGGCGTTTGGGTTTGTAGTATGCATAACTCTTGGTTTTCTCCGTAGTGGCGGCGGTGCCGGTAAAAGCGGTAGCGTTAATTTCAATCCCGGCTAGCGCATTACCATCAATCAAACCTCTTTGCACCAGGCCGTTGTAGTTTTCAATTTTCGGTCTTTTAAGCCCTTTCGTTGATGTTTTCATGCGAATATGAATCAAGGCGGCGTTTTCAATGCCGGGCATGTAACTGCCGTGACACCACTTCTCTCCATCGGGGAATATGTGAGGCTTTTCAAGCCGCGCCAGAGATGCCAGGCGGTGCATGACACCTTCGTCGTGGTGGCAGTATTTGCCGCTGAACTGCGCCATTTCGTCTTCCCTGATGTGTGGTCTTAGTTTTATTCTTATGTCCCGCTCCAGACGCCAAACCGCGCCACCCCAATAAGGATATTTTCGGTTTGTCAGGTCGGGAAATTTTTTCTGCACGCTTTTGAACAGTCGTTTCTGAACCTTGGTGGACATGCCTATCCCGCTGACGTCTTCAAACACATCTTCTTCCATCCCCTTCCTTGTGAACATGTCTATGTCAAGCATGACCACAATATCATAATCGTCAAACTCCTCGTTAAGCATATAAAGTTTTTGGCATTGGGCGCTAAGATTTGGCCTGAAAACATGACCCCGTAAAAGTCTGTATTCGGCGCCGACTTTCTCCGCATAGCGGGATATGTTGGCGATGGAGAGATGTTCCAGTTCTCCGAGTTCACCGCTCCAGTGCTGCAGGATTATTTTTTTCATTCCTCCAACCCCCATTCCCGTTCCGGCAGGTTGGTGATTTTCCAAAGCGTACCGGCATCAAGGTCATCGGCACCACTTAACTGAATATGCACAAACTTTGTGTTCTCCGTTCGCATGTCGTTCAAGTGTTTTTTATTTTCGGAATCAAAATACCAATGGACATAGCTGTTCCAGCCGTTATCCAGTTCAACATAATCCATATCCGCGACCTTGAGCATTGCATGAATATAGTTTTGGTCGGATTGGTAGATACCGCGAAGCCCCTGCGATTTGACATACTTCATGTATTTCTTGAATGGTACAAATTTCTTTCGCGCTTTCATAATACCCTTGTTGGAAAGCATAAAAAGCCCGCCGTTATACACTTTCAATAGCCCCGAATCAGTGCGTGGCATTTCCACTTTCCAGCGGGCGGTTATCGCTTGCGCCCACTGTTCCTCTGTTTCACCGGTGAGTTTGCCGCTGAGCGTTTTGCGAAATTCGGGTTGGAACGGCTCGGTGCAAATACCCATCTCGGCGGTGAAACCGTCAAATATATTTTCCCGCAGACCGTCCACGGCGAAGATGTCCGTGTCCGCATATAATATGTTGTCGTATTCGCCGAAAGCCTTGTCAAAAATCGGTTTGAGGCAACCATAGACTTTGGAATATCGCCCCAGATTGGTAACGAATCCCGGATTGTCTTCAAAAACATGCTCGGCGCCGATGTGCTTGGCATATATGCGCATATTTTCCCATCCGATTTTGCAACCAGACGGTGCATCGCCGTCCCAGTATTGGTATATCAAGTTTTTCATTTCAGAGATTTCAAAAAAGTTTTGATTTTTCTTTTAACCATCTTGCGCTTGTATCTTGGAAAAAACCTTTGCCAATAATGGGCAAGCTGAGCAAACTCATACATCAGGTTCATTTTACGCCATCTTCTGATTAGTACAAGGTCACGCCGGTCTTTCCTTTCCCGGCGCAATCTTTTCATGTTCATCAACACCGGCAAACTGACAAATTTGATGCCGTAAAAATAAAAATACAGGCGCGGGTCGTCCAACAAATCGGCGAGCGAACAGTCGGCATACTGCGCCTTCTCGTTGCTCAGGGATATGCCGGCACCGTTTGTATTCAGCGCCTCCCCGCTTGCGCTGATGTAGTCCAGATCGTTCGCCGGCCGCACCCCGTACACTTCCATCACGGAACTGCCGTGAATGGCAAAGCACTCGCTTACCCCCCCCCTATCGTTCACGGCGGCGGCATAACGCAAAAAGCGTTCGTGAAAAGCCGGGGAGTCAATGGGCGTTGCGTGGGCAAGGAAATGTATGCTGTTGGCGTTGAAAAATGTTTTCGCCATGCAAATTGTTTCGGCGTGGTCGTCTGTTATGTGCAGCGATTCTTTTCCCATTCCGATTAAGTCCCGTATGCTCTCTTTGACCGGCACGACATCCGCATGGTTTTTTACTTCCAATAAAAGCACATAAAACGACCGCTCTCCGGTAAAACAATTCTTTACCTTGCTTCGGGTGCCGGGAAATTTTTCCTTGTGCGTTCCGTCCCAGAAAATGTCGGGGTATAACTGCCTAATCGTATTCACCGCCATTCTCATTCCCAGTACCGGTATCTTTTTGTGACAGATTATTTTTCCCGCTTCCGCCAGCATGGATTGAATCGTCTCAATCTTCGCCGAGGCGCAGGGATATACAACGGCGAGGTAACAATCGCTTTTCAGGCGGCAATATTCCAGTGCCATGTAATCCAGAATATCGGGGTCAAGACCGCGTTTTTGGAAAAGGCCCCAGCTGCTGTCGTAGCGTTCTTGTGTATCCAATACTTGGCATGTCAGGGGAGTGTCATAAAACAAACAGGCGGCGATGCGGTGAGCACCGTTTAGCGCCGTGCGGTTGCGGGCTATCGGCACTGCTTTTGCGTCGTCAAAGCCGCGTTCCTTAATTGAGTTCAGTAACGTTTCGTAGTTTGTTACGAATTCGGAAATGCCGGATTTTTCTATTTTGCCGTGGCGGAACTCTATGCCTTGATTCATGGCAAAGATGTGGGATTCATAGACCGTGCGTCCCCATTGGGTAGATGGGTTTTGCTCGCGCAGTCGTGCGTAGACGTGCTTGGCGCAGATGTCGAGGCGTTGCGGTGTGAGTAGGTGGGTGGGGGAGATGTGTTGTTCCATTTTATTATGAGTTGGACTGTTTTGTAATCGTTAAAAATATCCACCCCAAGAGATCATCCGTCTTTGGCATAATAAAAAATCGAGTCGCATAGTTTTTATTTTTAAAATACTCCGCATACTGCCAAACATCACGTTGCCTGATATCTTCAATAACATAGACTCCATGATCAGTTAATCGGTCAATCACATTTTCAAACAAGGTAATACCCGCATGATATCTATGTAAGCCATCGTCAATCACAATATCAAACTTGCGGTCGGGTATTTGATTTAAGAATTGCTTAATACTTTGCGCGTTAGTTTGGTCGCATTGGTAAGTTTCAATTCGCTCATCGGTAAATAAGCAATTTGAATCAATATCAATTCCGGTGATTGTTGCGTTGGCGAAATATTCCCGCCACATTCTTAAACTCGGGCCAAGCGAATTTTCATTGCTATCTTTTGGATTAATTCCATCCCGCCTGTCCAATGTTGCAATGCCACACTCAAGTAAATGCTCTATATTGTTGCGACTTTGAGAGAATAACAAATCATAAACGCTTGCATAGTCGTGGGTATATCCCCGGCGTTTGCCGAAATTGTGCGTTGCTATATCGGTATGCCCTTTGTCTGTGCCGTGCTTTTGGCAAAGCTTATGCAAATCGGTGTGGTGGTCTGCAAATGACGCAATGCCGACCATATTATTAACCCCGTGTTTTTTTAAACCACGCCTTGCAAAAGAATGGCGATATTTAACAGAGTGCTTGGTAAGTCCAAATCGTGGGTCAAATGGATTAAGTTTCATTTCAATTCTCGGTTTTCGATTATGCGTGTATTTTAGCACAGCCAACACACTGTCAGTGTCGATTTTATCCGAAATCCGGTTCGAATCTCATCATACAACAACCAATCCAGCAAGGGTATTAGGAAGTTAAGCACATCCAATAGGGGCTAACTTTATGATATATCACTAAAAACAGGTATTATCGCTGTTCTCGAATCAGGGGCAGGTGCGACCTGCCCCTACGCCACCGCTTAGCCACTTCCTTACGCCCACGTCGTCATTCCCGAACGATAGAAAAATAAGGAGCGCCAGCGACTATATTTTTCATCGTATCGGGAATCCAGTTTTATATGGTTCGGCGGGGCGCAGTCATGCGACTGGATTCCCGAGTACGCAAGTGTCCGTAAGCCGCTAACGCGACAACGGACACTAACGCTCGGGAGTATCTGTGTTCAAAGTCAAGTTTTTAATGGCGCCGAGGGGTAGTTTTCGACCCACGGCGTACCTCGGCGGATAATCGCGTGGCTCAGCAACAGCATCTTGCGCATTACCGCCACCAGCGCCACCTTGCCCGGCTTGCCGCGCTTGCACAGGCCCTGGTAAAAACGCCGCATGTCGCGGTCGTAACGGATCGCCGACAGCGCCGGCATATACAACGCCTGGCGCGCCGCCCCGCGTCCGCCGCGGATGCTGCGCTTGCCGTGGTACTGCCCGCTGTCGCGCGCCCACGGCGCCAGGCCGACCAGCGAGGTCAAGGTATGGCCGGAGCCTTCGCCCAATTCCGGCAGGTGGCCGAGCAACGCCGCCGCCGAAACCTGGCCGATGCCTTTGATGCTTTGTAAAAGCGCCGCACGCTCGGCCAGTTTGCCACTGCTCAAGGCCTGGGCGATGGCCTTATCTATGGCCGTAATCTCGCGGTTCAGCCACTCAATGTGGCGGCGGCAGGATCGCACGGCAAGGAGCGAAGGCCGCTTCTCCACGCGGTTCAACTCCTGGATACGCTGATCCACTAACTGCCGCCGACGCTCGGTTAGACCGCGCAAATGCTGGACTTCCGGGTCCACGGCAACCACCGCCGGCAAGGCCATCTGCTCGCCATATGCGCACAGCATGCGGGCATCCCAGGAGTCGGTCTTGGCTCCGATGCCGGCGGCGCGGGCGAACGCACGCGCCCTCGGCGGATGCGCCTGGCAGGCCTCAATATCGGTTGCCAGCAAGGCTTGAAGCAAACCTCGCTCGTAGCCGCCACTGGCTTCGAACACCGCCCGCGTAACGCCGCCGGCGCGCAGCCAGCGAAGCAACCGCGCAATGCCACCGGCGGTGTTATCAAAACCTTTGGCCGTAGCGCCTGATATGGACGCATCGAGCCGATGTTTGCCGACGTCAATGCCGGCGACTATTTTCTTTTCAGGTTTCATTTTATGTCTCCGAATGAGTATGATGTGATCGCACTGCACACTTGTATCCGGGGCTTGTTCCCCCCATGTATCTGTTCGCAGCTGCAAATCGGCGTGAGGGGTGTCGAACTCCCGAACGGCGCGAAAGCCATACTGGTTTTCCGCCCAATGACAGACGACGCGCCCCTCACGCCTCCCCCGCAAACTGGCCTGAATGCGGGGGAAAATCAACATACAAATGACGGCGGAGTTGTTGCCATGTTCTTCGGTGCCATACCCGCATTTGCGGGTAGTAGGGGCAGGTCGCGACCTGCCCCCGTCACCGCTTAGCCGCTTCCTTTGCTCTTCCTTACGCCTTTGCGTCATTTCCGAACGATAGAAAAATAAGGAGCGCCAGCGACTATATTTTTCATCGTATCGGGAATCCAGTTTTATATGGTTCGGCGGGTCGCAGTCATGCGACTGGATTCCCGAGTACGCAAGTATCCGTAACCCGCCAACGCAACAACGGACACTAACGCTCGCGAATGACGGCGTAGAATAAAAAATTTGCCAGCGAAATAGCGAATATGTACGGGACTGACGAACAGCTAGTGAGACAGTGATTGTTTCCCAAACCTACACGTTAAACCGAAAGTGCATTACATCGCCGTCGCGGACCGTGTAGTCCTTGCCTTCAAGGCGCAGGCGGCCGGCTTCTCTTGCGCCTTGTTCGCCGTGGTAGCGAATGTAGTCTTCAAAGGCGGTGGTTTCGGCGCGAATAAATCCTTTTTCAAAGTCGCCGTGGATGACGCCCGCGGCTTGCGGGGCGCGGG
Organism: Candidatus Poriferihabitaceae bacterium; assembly: GCA_965212085.1. GTDB lineage: Bacteria > Pseudomonadota > Gammaproteobacteria > Arenicellales > Poriferihabitantaceae > JAHRAW01. The sequence continues at coordinate 2,277,693 of OZ243042.1, forward strand.
CGCCGACCGGCACCGTCCACGCGCGCACTTCTTTGGGGCCGGCGGTGAAGTAGGTATGCAGTCCGAGCAGCGAGTAGCCGGCGCGGATCAGGCGGTTGAGGCCGGCTTCCCGCCAGCCCATTTCTTCGAGGAACAACAGCCCTTCGCGCTCGCTGAGTTCCGACAACTCCTGCTCAATGGCGGCGCAGATGGCCACTACTTGGGCGTTTTCCTCGGCGGCGATTTTTTCGATGGCGGCGAGGCGCGGGTTGTCCGCCGGGCCGTCTTCGCTGAGGTTGGCGATGTACACGGTCGGCTTGGCGGTGAGAAAACACAGCGGTTTCAAGTGTTGCCGTTGATGCTCGTCCAGGGTCATGGCACGCACCGGTTCGCCGCGGTCGAGGTGCGCCTTTGCTTCGGCGAACAAGTCCCGCAACTCTATCGCCTGCTTGTCGCCGGCTTTGCTTTGGTTGGTCGCGCGTTGCAATGCTTTGTCCGCGGTTTCCATATCCGCCAGCAGCAGTTCGGTGTTGATGGTTTCAATGTCGGCGGCCGGGTCAACGGCACCCGGAACGTGGGTGACGGCGCTGTCTTCAAAGGCCCGCACCACGTGGGCGATGGCGTCCACTTCGCGGATGTGGGCGAGGAAGCGGTTGCCGAGGCCCTCGCCCTGGGATGCCCCGGCCACCAGCCCGGCGATGTCAACGAACTCCATGGCGGCGGGGATGACCTTCTGCGGTTTGACCAGGGCCGCGAGTTGCGCGAGCCGCGGGTCGGGCACTGCCACCATGCCGACATTGGGGTCAATGGTGCAAAAGGCGTAGTTGGCGGCCTCGGCGGCGCGGGATTTGGTGAGCGCGTTGAAGAGGGTGGATTTGCCGACGTTGGGCAGGCCGACGATGCCGCATTTAAAACCCACGGTCAGGTTCCATTCTGCGCTTCACCGTGCAGCCGGGTCATGGCGGCGTCGAAATTTCCGGCGATGACGTCGTCAAGCACATCAAGGGCGCGCGCCGTGGCCTTTTCGATGCGCAGTTGATCGCCGGCGTCGGGGCGGTTCAGCACGTAGGCGGAGACGTCCCGCTCCGGGCCGGGGTGGCCGATGCCGATGCGCAGGCGCGGGAAGTCGCGGCTACCGAGGCGGGCGATGAGGTCGCGCAGTCCGTTGTGGCCGCCGTGACCGCCGGACGCCTTGAGGCGGACGGCGCCGGGCGCGAGGTCGAGTTCGTCGTGTATCACCAGAATTTGCCCGGGCGGTATTCGGTAAAAGGCGGCCAGGGGCGCGACCGCTTGGCCGCTCAGGTTCATCAGGGTGGCGGGGGCCATGACGCGCACCGTGCGGCCGTCCACGGTGAAGCCGCCGACCTCGGCCTTGAAGCGTGACTCAACGGCGAGGCGGAAACCCTTTGCGGCCTGCAAACGCTCAATGAAGCGAAAGCCGGCGTTGTGCCGGGTGGCGGCGTAGCGGCTGCCCGGGTTGCCAAGCCCGGCAATCAGGGCGATGCCCGATTGCGCCATCGGTGTGGGGATGCGGGATGCGGGTTGGAGGGCGGAGGGCGGATGGCCGGACTCGCGCCTTAGTCGCCTTTGCCGTCGCCTTTGCCGTCGCCTTTGCCGTCGCCTTTGCCGTCGCCCTTGCCGGATTCGCCGCCGGCGTCAGCGGCGGTCTCTGCGTCTCCCTCGCCGGCTTCGGCTGCGGCCACGGCTTCAGCCTCTTCCGCTTCGGCCTCCTCTTCTTCGATGAGGCTGACCTTGGGCGGCAGCACCGCGACCACGGCGTGGTCGTGTTCGTTGTTTTCGTCGTACATCAGGGTGGTGATGTTGACGCCTTCGGGAAGTTTGATGTCGGAGAGGTGCAGGGAGTCGTTGAGGTCGAGGGCCGAGACGTCTAGTTGCAGCGATTCCGGCAGGTCTTTGGGCAGGCAGGAAATCTCCACCTCGGTCATCAGGTGGGAGATGATGCCGGCGGCGGTTCTGACGCCGAGGCATTCCTCTTCGCCGCTGAAGTGGATGGGCAGCGACATGGTCAGCACCTTGCGGTCGTCAACGCGCTGGAAATCCGCGTGCAGGATGCCGGTCTTGTGGGGATGGCGCACGACGTCGCGCAGGATCGCCTGCTCCTTGTTGCCGTCGGTGTTGATGACGATGATGGCGGAATGAAATTCCTCCTTCTCGAGGCTGTGAAACAGCACGTCGTGATTGATGGCGATGCTGATGTTTTCCTTGCCGCCGCCGTATAAAACCGCCGGCACGTCGCCTTCGCGGCGCAAGCGGCGCACCAGCGCGGTGCCGGAGCGGGCGCGGGTTCGGGCAATCAGTTCAAATTGGTCGCTCATTTTTCTGTCCTCAAAAAAAAAAAGAAAAAAATTGGTATTAGTCGATAAAAAGGCTGCTGATGGAATCGCCGGTGGAGATGCGGCGGATGGATTCGGCCAGCAGTTCGGCGACGCTCGACTGCTTGATCATCGCGCATTCGCGGGCCTGCGGGGCGAGCGGGATGGAGTTGGTCACCAGCAGTTCGTCGAGCTGCGATGCTTTGATGCGCTTGACCGCGTCTCCGGACAGCACCGGGTGGGTGCAGCACGCCAGCACCTTGACCGCGCCTTGTTTTTTCAACGCCCCGGCGGCCTCGCACAAGGTGTTGGCGGTGTCCACCATGTCGTCAATCAGGATGCACGAGCGGCCCTTGACCTTGCCGATGATGTGCATCACCTTGGCCTCGTTGGTGCGCGGGCGGCGCTTGTCAATGATCGCGAGGTCGGTCTCCAGTTGCTTGGCCATGGCGCGGGCGCGCACCACGCCGCCGACGTCGGGGGAGACCACGATGGGGTTGGGCAGTTGTTTCCGCCACAGTTCGCTCATCAGCACCGGCGAGGCGTAGATGTTGTCGGTCGGTATGTCGAAAAACCCCTGAATCTGATCGGCGTGCAGGTCAATGGTCAGCACCCGGTCGGCGCCGGCGACGCTGATCATGGAGGCCGCCAGTTTGGCCGAAATCGCCACCCGTGCGGTGCGCGGACGGCGGTCCTGCCGGGCGTAGCCGAAATACGGCACCACCGCGGTAATCCGGCCCGCCGACGAGCGCTTGATGGCGTCCATCATCACCAGCAGTTCCATGAGGTTGTCGTTGCTCGGCGCGCAGGTCGGCTGGACCACAAACACGTCCTGGCCGCGCACGTTTTCCATCACCTCAACGTTGACCTCGCCGTCGCTGAACCGCCCCACCAGCGCCCGCCCCAGGGGGATGCCGAGGCACTGCACGATTTCATTGGCCAGTTCCGGGTTGGCATTCCCGGCAAATACCGCCAGATTATCCGGAGACACGGCGCGTCCTCCTCAGGGCAAGGGCGCCCAAGACCAGAACGATCAGGGCGCAGGGCAGTGGCTGGGGTGGGAGGATTCGAACCTCCGAAATGCCGGAATCAAAATCCGGTGCCTTGGACCACTTGGCTACACCCCAAAATTGTAGAAATATCAACTTGATAAATACCATACCTAATGCACTCCACTCAATCGCGCACAGGACATCCCCGCGGGCGTTTCGGGTCACACTCGGCTAATTCAGGTTCAATCGGAAACAAATCGGAAACAAATCGGAAACGGTTTGGAGCGGCCTCGGCCTGACCGTCGAAAAGTCGCGCTATTGTGATTGCACGGCGGTATGGTGTCAATGGATAATCGTTGATGGCCTGCCGATGGCAAAACCGGGCTGCGTGGAAGGAGAGGTTGAATCAGGGCGGCAAAAAGGGCGTTGGGTCAGGATCGCAAGGCGGTGTTTTCCGGCGCTAACGCGTAGTAGCGGATTTTCCGAATACTTGGGCGATGACCAGTGCCGCCGAGGAGATGATGATCATGACGGTGGAGATGGCGGCGATGGTCGGGTCAATCTGGTCGCGCAGGGCGAGGAACATGCTGCGGGTGATGGTGGACATGTTGCCGCCGGAGATGAACAGGGCGACGATTACTTCGTCGAATGAAACGATGAACGCCAGTAGCGCGCCGGTGATTACCGAAAAGCGGATTTGCGGCAGGGTGATGACCAGAAAAGCCCGCAGCCGGGAGGCGCCGAGGCTGCGCGCGACGCGTTCCTGGTTCATGTCGTAACTTCGCAGCCCGGCGCTGATGACGATCAGCGACATGGGCAGGGCCAGCGCGGAGTGCGCGAGCACCAGCCCGAGCAGGGTGTTGTTGAGGCGCAGGTGGGTGTAGGCGAAGAATACGCCGATGGCGATCAGGATTACCGGCACCATCATCGGCGTTATCAGCAGCACAAAAATATAACGCGCCGCCTTGAGGTTGGAAACGTACAGGCCGTAGGCGGCCATGGTGGCCATGGGCGTAATCACCGCCACCGTCAGGAGCGCGGCCTTGACCGAAACCCAGGTGGCGGTCATCCATTCGTTGGAGCCGAAATAGTTTTCGTACCAGCGCCCGGACCAGGTGCGCGGCGGGAACTCCAGGTACTGGGAGCCGGAGAACGACATCGGGATGACGATCAGCGTGGGGATGATCAAAAACAAAATGATCAACCCGGCGACGATGTACAGCCACAGCCGGCCGCCGTGGGTGATCTGGATGTCGGACGCGGGGCGCGCCAGCCAGTTCAAGGGTTTGTTGTTCACGGGCCTTGCACTCCGTCTCCGCCGCCGCCGAGCACCCGGTCGAGTTGCAGCAGTTTATGGGCCAGGAACAAAACCGCCAGGGTCAGCGCCAGCAGCACCACCCCCAGCGCGCTTGCGGTGCCGAAGTTGTAGAACAGATCCACCAGGGTTTCGATCTTCATGGACACCATGATTACCTTGCCGCCGCCGAGCACCGCCGGGGTCACGAAAAATCCCAGGCACAAAACAAAAACGATGATCACGCCGGCGAACAATCCCGGCAGCGACAGCGGCAGGAACACGTGGCGAAAGACGTTCACCGGGTTGGCGCCGAGGTTGGAGGCGGCCTTGATGTAGTCAGAGTTGATGGTTTTCATCGAGCCGTACAACGGCAGCACCAGAAACGGCAGCATGATGTGCACCATGCCGATGAGCGTGCCGTTGAGGTTGTGGGCGAGGCGCAGGGGCGCGTCCCACAGGCCGAGGTCCATGCCCCATTCGTTGATCAACCCCTTGCGCTGCAGCACCACCAGCCACGCGTAAGTGCGCACCAGCAGCGAAGTCCAGAACGGCAGCAGCACCGTCATCAGCCCCAACGCCGCCCAGCGTTTCGGCAGTTGGGCGAGAAAATACGCGAGCGGATAGCCGAGCAGCACGCACAAGGCGGTGGTCAGGAAACTGACCTTGAAGGTGGTGGCGAAAATGCGGGTGTAGGATTTGCTTTCGAGCATGCGCGTATAGTTGTTCAGCGACAAAACCCCGTCGTCGTTGAACAGCGACAACCAGAACAACCAGCCCACCGGCACCACGATGATCACCAGCACCAGCAACGCGGCGGGCATCGAGAGGCCGAACAAGGTCAGCTTTTCGCGCAACTCGTCGCCGCGCAGTCCGTCGAAATTGACGCCGGTGGTCATGGGGATTGTTTCGGAATCAACACGGTTTCATCGGCGTGCAACCCCAGCGTGATCGCGCTGCCCGGTTCGGGAGCCGCGGCCAGGGACTGCTGCTGGCTGACGCTTCGCACCGCCACTTGGGCGCCGTCTTCCAGGGTCGCGTACACGACGAAACTTTCGCCCTGATAGACCACGTCGTCAACCTTCCCCGTGAAGCAGTTGTAGTCCGCCGATGCGCCGCCGGGTAGCAGGATCAACCGCTCGGGCCGCAGCATCAGCAGTTCTCCGCGGATTGCGTTTTTGTTTTGTGCGGTGTTTTGTGCTGCGATTTGCAACGGCGCACCGGCGTAGCAGGGATGGCCGTCAATGTACTCCACGCCGAGCAGGGTGGATTCGCCGATGAAGTTGGCGACGAACGGCGTCGCCGGATGGTCGTAGATGGTGCGCGGCTCATCCAGCTGCACGAGTTTTCCGTGGTTGATCACGGCCACGCGGTCGGACATGGTCAGCGCTTCGCGCTGGTCGTGGGTGACGTACACCGTGGTCATGCCGAGTTTTTCGTGCAGGTGGCGCAGTTCGATCTGCATTTGCTCGCGCAGTTTTTTGTCGAGGGCCGACAACGGTTCATCCATGAGCAGGATGCGCGGTTCAAAAACGATCGCCCGGGCCAGGGCCACGCGCTGTTTCTGCCCGCCGGAAAGCTGGGTAATGCGGCGTTCGCCGTAGCCCTGCAACTGCACGGTGGCCAGCGCGTTTTCGACCCGCGCGTTGAGGTCGTCTTTTGAGGCCCCGCGCAGTTTCAGCGGAAAGCCGATGTTGCCGGCCACGTCCATGTGGGGAAACAACGCGTAGTTCTGAAACACCATGCCGACCTCGCGCTTGTGGGGTGGCGTGCGGATGACCTCTTCATCGCCGAAGCGCAAACTCCCGGAATCCGGGCGCGTGAACCCCGCCAGCACCATCAGCAGGGTGGTCTTGCCCGAACCCGACGGCCCCAGCAGGGTCAGGAACTCCCCGCTGTGAACGTCAAGATCCACGCGGTCCAGCGCGTACACGTTGCCGTAGGTTTTGGTGGCTGCGCGAATGCGGATGGGCAGCGCTTTGGTTGGTTTCATGGCGGTCTTTGTGAATGTATGCGGGGATTGTCAGGGGAATGATGTTCGCCAATCGCTATTCGGGAATCCAGAGACCGGCGATGGATCGTATTGAACTGGATCCCCGAGTATGCGAGTGTCCGTAAGCCGCTAACGCACAACGGACACTAACGATCGGGAATGACGAAGTAAAATGAAATTTGTCAGCGCACCAGCGCACCAGCGCACCAACGCGGAAGGTTCGGGAACAACGGCGCGCAACAAAGCGCCGCCGTTGCTTCCCGGTTTCGAAATTACTCCGTGATCATATCCTGATACATCTCGGAGGCGACCTTCTCCCACTTGGCGTACCATTCCTGGCTGACCGGCAGCATCTTCGCGGCGTTATCGGGATGCGACGGCAGGCTGCGCGCGAGGGCATCGTCAATCTTGCCGAGTTTGTAGGTGTCGGAATTGGTCGGGCCGTAGGTGATGTACTTGGGCAGGTTCACCTGGATTTCCGCCTTGCTCATCTCGGCGATGACCCTCATCGCCACATCCGGGTTGGGCGCGCCCTTGGGAATGCCGAAGCAGTCGTGATCCTGCAACGCCTGGTTGAAAGTGTAGGCGACTTTGGCGCCATCCTTTTTGGCGTTGTCGAAGCGGCCGTTCCAGCCGGTGGTCATGTCCACTTCGCCGTCTTTCATCAGTTGCGCGTGCTGCGCCCCGGAACCCCACCATACCGCGACATGGGGCTTCAGTTCACGGATTTTATCGAGGGCGCGCCGGATGCCCGCCTCGCTGTCCAGAACCGAATACACCTCGCCGGGCGTCACGCCGTCCGCCATCAACGCCGGCTCCAGCATGCCGTGCATTTTTCCTCGGATGGAACGCGTACCGGGGAATTTTTTGACGTCCCAGAAATCCGCCCAGTTTTTGGGGCCGTGGTCGCCGTAGGTTTCGGTGTTCCAGGCGGCCACGGTGGCGAAGATGTCGGAGCCTACGCAGCACGGCAGATACGAACCGGGCACGAACGCTGAGACGTCAATGAGGTCGTAGTCCAGCGGGATGAGCAGTTCTTCCACGCACGCCCGCGCGCCGCCACCCGCGCCGGTGCTGATGATGTCCCACGGCACCGCGCCGGCTTTGACCTTGGTGCGCAGCTGCCCGATGCCTTTCCAGGTTTCCTCGTTGATGGTGATGCCGGTGGCTTTGGATACCGGCTGGAACAACGCCTTGCTCTGCGCGTCCTGATACGAACCGCCCCAGGAGGCCACGGTGACTTCCTCGGCGGACGCGCCGTGGACCGGGATAAAGGTCAGGGTAAGGGTTACCCCAAAAACTGCGCCTGCCAGTATGGTTGAAGTGAGTTTGGTTTTCATTTGTTGTGTTTCTCCAATGTATTGGTTGTTGGGTTTAAGCGTTGGTGTTTGTGGTGTTGCAAAAAGCAGCCCCGTGAACCGCGGCCCGCCTGAGTGCAACGGGGGAATTATACCCGAATGTCCGCCCTGTCAACGGCGGCGCAGCGGTTGCGAGGCGGACGGCGGGTGTTATGTAAGCCGGTCGCGCCGGCGGTAGTAGAAAATCGCCGGCGCCAGGAACCACGGATTGCCGTGGTACAAAAGCCGGCCGGGGAAGGGCAGGCGGTCAATGGCGGTAACGCCGCGCGGGTCGCCGATTACCCGCAAACCGGTTTTCATGCCGAAGTAACTGGCCAGGGAAACCCCCGAACCACAGTAGCCCATAGCGTAATGGATGCCGTCTCGGATTCCGGTGTGGGGCATTTCATCGAAGGTATAGCCGACGAATCCCATCCACGAATGGCTGATGCGCACCGCCGCGAGTTCGGGAAAAAGGCGCGTCATTTCCCGGTGCAGGAGCCGGGCGCTGGCGCGCAGGTTGGTTTCGCGCAGCGACACCCGGCCGCCGAAAAGAATCCGCCGGCGTTGCGGGCAGGCGCGGTAGTACACCACCAGTTTGCGCGTGTCCGTGATCACGCGGTTGGTGGGCAGCAGGCGGGCGATGGTTTCCGGCGGCAGCGGTTCGGTGGCGATGACGTAGGAGCCGACTGGAATGATGCGGCGGCGCTGCCACTTTGTTGCGCCGCCGGTGTAGCCGCTGGTGGCGATCACGACGTCGGCGGCGGTGATGGTTCCTTTGCCGGTGGCGACCCGGAATGTGCCGTTCGTGCCGCTCGCGCCGCTCATGCCGTTTTGTTTGGGTTTGGTAATGCCGCTCACTTTGCAGCGCGGAACGATTGCTACGCCTGTGGAGCGCGCGCGCTCCAGCAATCCCTGGTGATAGCGGCCGGGGTCAATGGAGGCGTGGTTGGGATAGACCACGCCGCCGTGGTAGAACGAGGTTGCGATTTCCCGGCGCTGCTCGCCGGCTTCAATGATGCGGGCGTTGACGCCCAACTCGCGGGGGATTTCGCTGATTTTTTTTCGCAGTTCGCCGAGGGCGCCGGGGCTGTGCGCGCCTTGAAACCGCCCGGTTTTTTGGAAATCGCAGTCAATGCCGTATTCCTCGACGCACCGCCCGACCCAGGCCAGCGCGTTGTTGCCTTCGCGCAGGATGTCCAGGGCGGCGCCGGCGCCGTATTTTTTCGCCAGCAGGGGAAAGCCGGGTTTGAGGCTGGTGCTGACCTGGCCGCCGTTGCGGGTGCTGCATCCCCAGCCCGCGTCTTCGGCGTCCACCACCACGGTGCGGCGTCCGTGCCGGGCGGTCTGGATGGCCGCGGATAATCCGGTGTAGCCGGAACCGATGATGAGCACGTCGGCGGAAGCCGGCAGGGCGGTGGGTTCGGCGCCTTGCTGATCAAGGGGGCGGGGCGTGCGCTCCCACCAGTACGGCGTTTCCTTGAAGTCGGCGGTGAAAATGGAGGGTTTCACGGTCGCTCACGAAAAATCGCTTCCGGCGGTTTTTTGATGCCGGGCCGCGCCCAGCCAGTCCGGGTTAATCTCCACCCCCCAGCCCGGTTCATCGGTCAGCGTAACGCAGCCGTCGGTGATGGTATATGGATCCTGCCGGTACAAGCCCCTTTGCCACGGATAGTAGTCTTCGCCTTCAATGGAAAACTCAAGGTACTTCCCGGCGTTGGGAATGGCGCGCAGCAAGTGCATGGTGAACAAGGTCACCAGTGAAAGGTTGGCGCAGTGGGGCGTGCACGGCAGCCCGTGGTCTTCAGCCATTTTCGCCACTTGCAGGGCGCGGCTCATCCCGCCGACATAACAAATATCCGGCTGCACGATATTGACCACGCCTTGTGCGATGATCCGCCGCCAGGTGGGCAACTCGCAGTCCTGCTCGCCGCCGGTCACGTCGATGGTCAGGGCCGACAAAGCCCCGGTCACTTCCCCGGTTTGCTCCAACTCCCAGTACGGGCAAGGTTCTTCAAAATGGGATACGCCATATCCCTCCAGAAACTTCCCGACCTCAATCGCCCTGGCCGGCGAATAACCGGAGTTGGCGTCCACCAGCAGCGCTACGCTGTCGTCCATAGCCGCGCTCATGCGCGCCACGATGTCTTCGGTTCGCCCCGGCCATTCATCAACGTCGTGCCCACATTCCGAAGCGATGCGAAACTTGAAAGCGTCAAACCCGAAAGCATCGCGCAGCCGGGTCAGCCTTTCCACTTCCGCCTTGCCGGTGATGTCCCGCTTCATGGAAGAAGCATAAGCGCGAATCCGCCCCGGCTCGCCGCCGAGCAAGGCGCAAACCGGCCGCCCCTCCAGTTTCCCGCGCAAATCCCAAAGCGCCGTGTCCAGCCCGGCCAGCGCCCGGCGCAGGTAAGACCCCGGAAATTTATGCTCCAGTTCCGGAATCCGCGCCACCAGCCCTTTGATGTCAAGCGCGTCCCCGCCGATGGCGTGCGGCGCGATCTGACGATGCACCACCAGCGAAGTGATGTCGGCGTTATACGGCGCAACCTGCCCCCAGCCGCTATCCCCCGTGTCGGTGGTCACCTTCACCATGCCGATAAATTCGTTGGAAAATGTTTCAATGGCGGTTATTTTCATTTGGGAATCATCTGTACCACACCACCGCCGGGCCCGCCGCCGGCTGGAACGGAGCCGGGCGTTTTAGCCGCCCGCGTCTTCGGGTTTGCGGTCAAGGTTGAGTTCTTTCCAGCCCGCCACGGGTTTGAAGCGTTCGCCGTGTTGTTCGTGCAGCGTGTTCAGTTTTCGCAGCAGGTGGTCCTGGCCCTGGTCGGCGATGTAGCAGAGCGGCCCGCCACGAAACGGCGCGAAGCCGGTGCCAAACACCAGGCCGGCGTCAAGGTGGTCGGGATGCTCCACAATGCCTTCGTGCAGGCACGCCACCGCTTCGTTCAGGTAGCGGAAAATCAGCCGGTCCTGGATGCCCGCCTGGGTTCGGGCGTTGCCTTCGGCGCCGGTTTTTTGCGGTTTGCCCTTGACCCAGGGGTAGAACCCTTCGCCGCTTTTTTTGCCGAGTTTGCCGGCTTGGACTTTTTGCCGCAGGAGTTCGGGGACTCCATCGCCTCCATCGCCTCCACCACCTCCACCACCTCCACCGCCTGAGCTTTCGCCGAGGATTTGCGCGACGCGCAGGCAGATGTCGAGGCCCACCGTATCCGCCAGCGTAACCGGCCCCATGGGCATGCCGAAGCGCGTGGCCGCCCGGTCAACCACCGCGCCCGCTACGCCTTCGCGCACCAGTTCCACGGCTTCGAGCAGGTACGGCATGAGGATGCGATTCACCAGAAACCCCGGGCAGCTTTTGACCGGCACCGGCAGGCGTCCGATGCGCCCGGCGAACGCCGCCGCCCGCCGCACCGTTTTGGCGTGGGTTTTGTCGCCCTTGATGATTTCCACCAGTTGCATTTTCGCCACCGGGTTGAAAAAGTGCAGGCCCACCAAACGCCCGGCTGCGCTTTTGGTATTGCCCAGAGAGTTGCCGAGAACCTCCAGCGGGATGCTCGAAGTATTGGTGGCCAGCAGCGCGTCGGGGCGGGCGATTTTTTGCAGTTCGGCAAACAACGCGATCTTGGCCTCGGCGTCTTCAACGATCGCTTCGATGATGACGTCGGCGCGCCGCGCGCCGTACCCGCCGGGGTCGGGCTGGAAACGGTCCATGGCCCGCTGCACCAGGCGCGGGGATCTCAGTTTGCGCTGAAACAGCCGGTGGGCGCGCCGGGTGGCATCGGCGAGGGCCTGGGGGTTTTGATCGTGCACCGTGGCCCGCAGGCCGCGCAGGGCGCACCACGCGGCGATGTCGCCGCCCATGACCCCGGCGCCGATGACGTGTACGCGCTCAAACGGTTCGCCGGTCATTTTGGAGCCGCCGCCGGCGCTTTTCTTCAGCCCCTCGCGCAGAAAAAACACCTTCACCAGGTTGCGCGAGGTTGGCGTGATGATCAACTCCGCCACCGACGCTTGTTCGGCCTTGAGCATTTGGTCGCGGTTGCCGCCGTGCCGCCGCCACAGATCAAGCAGCCGGAACGGCGCCGGGTAGTGGGCCGGGTCAACCCGGGCGGCGACCTTTTTGCGCAGCACCGCGGCCAGCACCGCCCGCGCCGGCGCGATGATGAACAATTTGGTGAGTAATTTGGTGAGCAATTTGGCAGGCAATTTTTTCCAGTCTCCGAAGCGTACCCGGCGTTTCGGCGCTTTTTGCCGCAGCGCATAGCGCGCCGTGCTTTCCAGTTGCCGGGTCGGCACGGCGAAGTCAACCATCCCCATGCGCCGCGCAACGGCGGGCGCGATGCTGCGCCCGCTCAGCATCAAGTCCAGGGCGGCGACCGCGCCGATGGTTTCGATCAAGCGCACGCTGCCGCCGAAACCGGGATGGATGCCGAGCATCACTTCGGGCAGGCCGAGGCGGATGAACGGTTCATCGCACGCCACGCGGTAGTCGCAGGCCAGCGCCAACTCCAGGCCGCCGCCGAGGCAGTGGCCGTTAATTAGCGCCACGCTGGGCATTTGCAGGGCTTCCAGGCGGTTCAACACGCCGTGGGCGCGGGCCGTCATTTCCGCGGCCTCGCGGGCGGATTGGATGGCACTGAACTCGCTGACGTCGGCGCCGGCGATGAAACCGCCGGCTTTGGCAGAGCGGATGATTACCGCGCTTGGTGCGGCTTGCTCGATTTCGGCGAGGGCCAGATCCAGTTCCGCGATGACCGAGGCGGACAGCACGTTGTGGCTGCCCCCCGGCTTGTCCAGGGTCAGGCGGCAAACGTCATCCGTGGTTTGGATGCGCCAGTTTTTGAGTTTGGTCATGGTCGTGCCTTGTCTTTGCCCGCGCTGCGTTCAATGAGCATGGCGCCGCCCTGGCCGCCGCCGATGCACAGGGTGGCGACGGCGCGGCTCCACTGCTTGCGTTCGAGTACGCCGAGGGCGTGCAGCACGATTCTCGCGCCGCTGGCCCCCACCGGATGGCCGAGGCTGATGCCGCCGCCGTCAAGGTTGAGGCGTTCCTGATCCAGTTCGCCGAGGGCGCCGGGCAGGCCCAGGTGTTTGCGGCAGTATTCATCGGAGCGCCACGCCGCCAGGCAGCCCAGCACCTGCCCGGCGAAGGCTTCGTTGATTTCCCAGTAATCAATCTGCCCGAGGCCAAAGCCGTGCCGTTGCAGCAGCGGGGTGGCGGCGTGCACCGGGCCGAGGCCCATGCGCGCCGGGTCGAGGCCCGCCCAGTGGCAGTCCAGCAGTTGGCCGCGTACGCGCAAGCCATGGCGCTCCACGGCTTCTTCGCTGGCCAGCACCAGCCACGCGCAGCCGTCGGTGAGCTGCGCGCTGTTGCCGGCGGTGACGCGCCCCGCCGGGCGGTCGAACACCGGCTTGAGGGTCGCCAGTTTTTCCACGCTTGATTCCCGGCGCAGGCCGTTGTCTTCGCGGTACGGGTTGCCGGCGGTGTCGAAAATCGCGACTATTTCGTCGTCGAAAATCCCGCCGTCGGCGGCGGCGGCGAGGCGCGCGTGGCTGCGCACCGCAAACCCATCCATGGCCTCGCGGCTGATGCCGAAATGCCAGGCGACTTCTTCGGCGGTCTGCCCCATGGAAACCCCGGCCACCGGGTCGGTCAGCCCTTTGAGCAAGCCGATCACCGGCGCCAGCGACGACGGTTTGAGGCGGGCCAGCGCCTTGACCTTGCCCGGCAGGGTGGCGGCCCGCGCCCAGTTCGCCAACCACGCCGTGAACTGCCGGCTGAACAATACCGGCGCGTGGCTCATTGATTCGGTGCCCCCGGCCAGCACCAAATCGGCGCGCCCCGAGGCGATATTGACGGCGGCGGAGTCCAGCGCCTGCATCCCGCTGGCGCAGTTGCGCGCCACGGTCCACGCCGGGGTGGCCTGGCCGCAGCCCAGGCGCAGCGAGGCGACGCGCCCGATGTTGGCCTCTTCAACGGCGGGGCCGACGCAGCCGAGGATCACTTCATCGAAATCGCCGGGCGCAAACGGCTGGCGCGCCAGCAACGGCCGCCCGGCGGCCACCGCCAGGTCAACCGCCGCAAACGGGCCGGGCGCGCCCGCCGCCTTGAGAAACGGCGTTCGGCAGCCGTCAATGACATAAACGCTTCGACCTTTGTGCATAGTGGGTCTCTTGGTTGGGGACGAGTGGATGGGTTCATTATAGCGCATTGCTCCGGTGCCATTGCCCGCCCGTTTGCTCGCCCACCGAAGCGGCGGAAATCGCACAAAAGGGCCGCGTCGTGGGCTATACTCGGTGCGCTGCGGGTGTCGTATAATGGTTATTACCTGAGCTTCCCATGCTCATGATGACGGTTCGATTCCGTTCACCCGCTCCACATACTACGTAATACCACGGCCAACCGCCACCCAGCCCAGTGAAAATTTCCACGCACCAACCATCCCCGGCCCGCTGAATGGCGTGGTGGGGCAAAGTTGTCGGCGGCGCTTTCGGCTTCCTGCTGGGCGGGCCGCTGGGCGCCTTGCTGGGGGCTTCTTTCGGGCATCAGTTTGACACCGGGCTGAGATCTTCGTCCGGCGGCAGTGGGGATCAGGAGCGCGTCCAGGCCGCGTTTTTCACCGCCACTTTTGCGGTGATGGGGCATATCGCCAAGGCCGACGGCCGCGTGAGCCGCGATGAAATCGCCGTGGCCCGGCAGTTGATGGGCCACCTGGGGCTGAACGCGGAACAAAAGCAACTGGCCGAATCATTGTTCAAGCAGGGCAAGCAGCCGGGGTTTGAACTGGCGGCGGTGCTGGCGCAGTTTCGCCGGGAATGTCACCGCCGCAGCAACCTGATTCGGATGTTCATGGAAATCCAGATTCAGGTGGCGCTGGCCGACGGCCGCATCGCCCCGGAAGAGAGCGCCATACTCAAACAGGTCGCGCAACTGCTCGGCATCGCGCGCGCCGATCTTGAACAGTTGATCAACCTGATTCGCGGCGCTCACTCATCCCACGGCGCGGACGAAACAATCTCGCTGAGCGACGCCCACCGCATCCTCGGCGTCAAAGCCGGCGCGCCGCTGCCCGAAATCCGCAAAGCCTACCGCCGCCTGATGAGCCGCCATCACCCCGACAAACTGGTCGCCAAGGGCCTGCCGGAGGAAATGATAAAACTCGCCAACCAGAAAACCCACGAAATCCGCACCGCCTGGGAGCAGGTCAAACACGCGCGCCGGGATTCTTGAAAACCCACCGCCCATCCCTTTGTCGCCCCGCCGCCCCGCCGCCCCGTCGCGAATGACTAAACCCCGCCCCGGTTTTCCCCCGGTGCGCAGTTATGTGTTGCGCGAAGGCCGGTTGACCGACGGGCAACGGCGCGCCCTTGAACGCCTGTGGCCGTCCTTCGGCCTCGCGCTACCGGCGGCGGACGGCGCGCCTTTGGACTACCGGCAAGTTTTCGGGCGGAACGCGCCGGTGCGTTTGGAAATCGGTTTCGGCGACGGCGGCGCGCTGCTGGAGATGGCCGAAAAAAACCCGGACCGCAACTTCATCGGCGCCGAAGTTCACCGCCCCGGCATTGGCCGCTTGCTGCTGCAACTCGAAGCGCGGCGCATCACCAACGTCAAAGTATTTTGTGCCGACGGCATTGAAGTGCTGTCCACGGCCATCGCGGAAAATACGCTGGAAGCGGTGTACCTGTATTTCCCCGACCCGTGGCCCAAAAAAAAACACCACAAACGCCGACTCGTGCAGGAGCCATTCATCAAACTGGCCGCCGAGCGGCTGGCCGCCGGCGGCTGCCTGCACTTCGCCACCGACTGGCAGCCCTACGCCGAACAAGCCCTCGAACGCCTGGAACAATCCGGCCACTTCAAAAACCACGCCGCCCCCGGCCACTTCTCCCCACGCCCGGATGACCGCCCGCAAACCAAATTTGAACGCCGCGGCCGCAAACTTGGGCATGGGGTTTGGGATATTGTTATGGGGAAGGTGGGGGCGGGGTGAGCAGCAAGCGGAACTTATTAAACTTACGGCGCAATGACTGATGGCGGTTTTTTATGGCATAGATCACCACATTGGTATCCGGCAGATACTTGAGCATCACAGTTTTTCGCGTTGCGTATCCGCCGGCTGTTCCCGTGCAGACATAAAATCATCTGAAACGCCGGGAGCGTCAAACCACTCATCCCAGACTTTTCCCGCCGGCGTGATGATGCGCTTTGAGCCAATGGCCACGATGTCAACTTCCCGTACCGATTGGGGCAATTCAGCCGCCGTATCCGACAGGGAAGGTGCGCAACGCACGCCCGTGGTGAATGACGTTTTATTTGGAGCGGTGGTTGGTGTTTTAGTGGTTCTATTTTTTTAAGTTCCGTTGTTGCGCTTCTACACCAGTATCGGGATCTTTTTCCGCACGGTGACCAATAATGGGCTTGTCGTGAGCATTCGAAAGAGCATAGGCGGGGAAGTCGCGGAACAGATTTTCTCCTGTTATGCCGAGCTTTTCTAGTTCTCTTAAGATAGGGTCTTTATGTTTTGTGTTTATTATTACTTCCTTACAAGTATTCTTTTCTATCTTTTGCTTTCCAAACATAAATACTGACTGTTGAGCTATGATTCGCTCATTCATATCTCTCGGTCTCCATATATGTAGTTTATCAGTGTCTAAAAATTCTCCGATCTTCGTTGTTTGTATTTCGTCGTAGTCTGGTTTAACAAATTTTTCTTCCTCATCGATACAGATCGCAACGACCTTTCCTGCGGCCTTGTTCAGTTCACTGCAAGCAAACCATAAAGCAGCAAGAGGATTGATGGTGAAATCAATAAGACATGTAGCGGCACCTGAATGTTGGAGTTTCGCCAGCAGTTCCATATCAGAGAGTTTCTGCCTATCCTGAAACCCGAAGCCACGATCCCGAGTCCTGATCAGCAAATCTGTAATGTACTCTCGGAATGCTTTTGAAGTGACATTTGTCGACTTTTTACCCCTATAATCCCTCAGTCTGCGAAGTGCTGACGGTTGCACTTCCCATTGCGCATCCGCCTGTCCCCTGTATAGGAGTGTCTTCCCCTTCAATTCGTTTATCCACTGGCTAAAGTCATCCTCTATGCTCGCCACCGTCCTTGGTGATGTTTGTTTTCTAGCACTCATTATTCAAACCTCATTCCGTAATATGTTTTACCTAAGCCGTAGTTGTAACACTACGGAATTGGATTAAACCTTTCATTAGTGATCGTTAAACAAGACAAGTCTTTGCAGTGCACCGAATTAAACATCCGCATCCGGGCCGCACCACTTCACTTCTATCCTGCAACTACCTTCCCCGTCCGGGCGGTCTTTGTTGCATTCTCGCAATGCCTCTTTTTGAATTTTTGTCTTTGATCTGGCACCGTGCGCAATGCCAACGGTGGTTCCGTTATTGTCGTAGTTGGTTGCGATTACCGCGCATTTGTCGGAGCCTGAGAAAGTCGCTTTTACCTCGCAACTTCCCTCATCGGCGCCGAGTTTGGTATTGCATTGATCCAATGCTTCGTCGCGCGCTTCTTGGCGGCTGCCAAACTCAAAGGCGTAGGCAAATACCGTGCCGTCCCCCGAATACCCTGCGATGGAGCCAAAATACCCTTCTTCGCGCACGGAACCGCTGATGGATGGTGTACTTGTCGTTCCGCCGCCCGAACCGCCGGTGAGGGCGGTGTTCATGTATTGCGACGCGTTTTGAGCGATCGATATTTGCTCTTTGGTGTTAGCAATACAGCGCTTCTGCCAAGCAATCGCCCCGCGCCACCCGTCCCACCAAGTCTTCTCCTCATACTCCTCAATCTCTTCCATCGCATAGGGTAGTCCAGATTCCATTTTTTCAAGGGAAGTTCTTTCCTCGCCGTACCAAAGAAATCCCTTGTGTGGGTCGGCACCGTAAGAAATCAATAATTTGACTCTCTCAGGATCATCGAAATGTGCAGTAGGAGAATCACCGTAATGTGCTGGAAGGCCTACGGTCGTTGTAAACTCGTCTTGACATCTCCCTGCAATCATATACAGGAACACGCTTGGGTCTATTTTGTCGGGATTATTCTGTTCACTCTCCAGATATTCCCGTAGTTCTTCAACGGGACCGTAATGTACCATGTCTGCTATTTCGCCATTAGTTAGATTCTGCCCTGGTATACTTTCGTCTCTATGAGAAGAATAAAATTGAGCGTAGTCTGGACTGAAAGTGTCGTCATCGTCATGGTAGCCGTAAACACTCACACTGGCAAAAGCTAACGTCGCCGCCAGTGCGATTTTTATCCACTCGGCAACACCGTCTGACGTTTTGTTTGCCGTTTTCATCGTTCACCCCCTTCGGGCGTAATCATTGCAATTTTCCGGCACGCAGGCGCCGGGTCGTTGCCAAGATCACGTGATAGACAAAGTGAAATTCCTGTCTATTCGCCCCGTGGGGCGTGCGCCCACCCGGGTAAAACTGCTATTGTATTTGACAGGTAACCCGGCTTGGCGGGTTGCCCATCACGTAAATCTTGGCAAGCGGGGTTGTAACAGAGTTTTTCGCCGTTGTCAACAGGTTTGTTATGAGGCCACCACATTCAGGACAAATCGGGTATTTATCCTGGTATTGGGCGTGTCGGGCGGCGCCATTTCCCGGTCCGGCACGGGTAGCAGGCGTTTTACTTGGGGGGGTTACTTGGGGGGTTACTTGGGGGGTATGAATGGCGGCGTTTTGCTCATGTCCCTGAATTTTGTTGATGCCCGATCACGTTCAAATATCCTTATACATCGCCGGGTCCGGAGGAATGTGCACGACCTTGCCATCGCGCATGATGACAATTTTAGTGCCCGTCTGATGAGCAATTTTGTGCGCCTGTTTAGCGGCGCGCAGGAGGGCGGGCATGACGCCTTGCATATCTGGATCATCCAGGGTGGAGGTGCGCTTGGTTTGTTTTTTCATGGGTTTTTTCCTTCCTCAATCAGGACTGGAGTGGCATCGCTGTTATTGATGAGTTGCCAATAGTCTACGCAATGGCGATAGATGTTTTCAAAATTTTTGAATCCGCCGGAGAAGCGGCGCCGGATGACGTCTTCGGGAACATCGTGTCCACCTTGCGCCACGCGTGATTTTACCCGGTTAATCGCTTCTTCGGGTGTTGCAAGCGATAAAAAAATCAGTTTGACTTTATAACCGTCGATGCGCCATTTTTTTATCCGCTTCACGTATCCCCGCCCCGCGAGTGTTGTTTCAAAAGCAAAGTTTGCACCTTTTTTTGCGTGGTTGCTGATTTCTCTCGACATCAATCGTCCGGCACGAACGGCGGCGGCTTCCGGTTGAAAAGGGGACAAGCCACCGGCTATGAGGTCGGCGTTGACAAAAACAGGACAGCCGGATTCTTTCGGCAGGTACTCACGCGCGAATGTTGTTTTACCCGCACCGTTGGGGCCGGCGAGGATGATGATTTTCTTTTCGCCACTCATATCCCCATTTCCTCAAAGTTCTTGTCAATAGCCGCCGCCAGCGTAGCCGCTTCGGTGTTGAGTTCTTTCAACTCGGTATGAATCCCGCGCAGGGTTTCCTCAAAATCAAAGTTCTCGTCTTCTTCCTCCGGCGCGACGCCGACATAGCGGCCGGGGGTCAGGCTCCGGTCGTTTATTTCAATCTCTTTGCGGTCAATCAGTTTCACCAGTCCTTCCACGTCTCGGAGTTCGGCATCGGGGAAACGTTCGGTGAGCCAATTCGCTTGTTGCCAAAAGTAGCGCACCTGCTTGAGTTGTTCCACGGCTTGCTGTCTGGATTCATCAGCGGCTTTGCGGGCGCGGGTAACTTTCCTGTCAATCTTGGTGCCGTTGGTCTTGGCGGACCTTTCGCAGATTTCGACAAGGCGCGAAGCGAGTTTGTAGAGCAGGTCTATCTGCTTTGCCAGGTCATGGCTTGATTCCGCCAACGACGCAAGATCGTCAACGGCTTTCCGCAGTGCGCCGTTGGTGGTTCCCCATTTTTTATGTGTGGCTTTCTGGCTGGCGATGGCTTTTTTGAAAGCCGCGGCGTCTGCGTGGAAAGTGGGAGTTGCAAAGATTAGTTCTTTGCGCAGCCCGTCATCGGCGGTATCTTCAGGTAACGCTTTCAAGAGTGATTCCAGCGCGGAAGTCAGGGAAGATAGTGCGACAGAAAAATTGTGTAATGATTGGTTGGTCTTTCCATCCGTATCCTCGGTGCTGAAACAATCCGTGCCTGCATCCAGGATATGCCGGCAGTAACCGAAAACGAGGTCGAGATATTTATCGGTCTGGCCGCGATAAAGCCAGACGATGGCCAGCAGGTTCTGCTGCTGTTCCGGACTGAAGTCGTAGATCTTGCGCGTAACCTTCCGATAGACGTTGCGCGCATCAATCATCAGCACCTTGTCGCGATGTTCTTTCGGCTTGGCGCGATTGAGGAACCACAATTCGCAGGGCACGGTGCGGGTGTAGAAGAAGTTGGAGCGAATCGCGATCATGACGTCCACGTCGCCGCTCTCCACCAGTTTCTGCCGCACCTGTGCTTCGCCACCCCCGGCGCTGGAGGCCTGGGATGACATGACAAAACCGGCGCGCCCTTTTTCGTTCAGGTAACTGTAGAAGTAACTGATCCAGACGTAGTTGCCGTTACTGACTTTGTCCTGTTTGTTGACGCCGGGCAGACCGAAAGGCAGGCGCGGGTCGGTCTTGACCTTGTCCGCGTCAATCTCGTCCACGTTGAACGGGGGATTGGCCATGACGAAATCGGCCTTGCCGCGCAGGTCGTGCGGGTCTTCGTAGTAGGTATTGGCGCCCTTGATGTCACCCTCAAGGCCATGTACGGCGAGGTTCATCTTGGCAAGGGGAATGGTGGTTTCGATCTTCTCCAGGCCGCGGAACGTGAGCCGGTCGGTGGGGTTTTGACCGTGCTCCTCAACGATGCGCGCGCTCTGCACGAACATGCCGCCGGAACCGCAGGCCGGATCGAGCACCGTGCCGCCCGTGGGGTCCAGCACGTGGGCGATCAGCGATACCAGTGAAACGGGGGTGAAGAATTCGCCATTGTCGTGGGCTTTCTGGTCGGCAAACTTGGCCAGAAAATATTCGTAGATGCGGCCGAAGACGTCGCCCGATACCTTTTTCAACTCAGCCGGGTTGAGCGTACGCAACAACTGGCCGAGAACGTCGTTGCTCAATTTTTGGTATTCATTTTTGGGCAAGATGCCGCGCAGATTGTTGTAGTCCCTCTCAATGGATTCCATCGCCGCAATGATAGCCGTGGCGCGGTCCTTGCTATCGGGCAACGCCACCAAATAATCAAACTGCGCCTTGGGCCGGAGGAATATCGCGCTGCGCCGGGAGAAATCCTCCTTGGTTAACGCCGGGGGCTTGCCGTCACGGGTGGGCAGGTTCTTTTCAATCTTGCCTTTGAAAGCCAAGTAACGGCTGTACGCATGGCGCAGAAAAACCAAGCCCATCACGGGCAGGAAATACTCGTTGCTGGCGTAGTTGGAGTTGGCGCGCAGGGTATCTGCGGCCTCCCACAAGCGTTTCTCAATGGTCATAATGTGTTGGGTACCTTATTTAACCGGACGTTGCCCGCCCTGGCGTACCGGAATCCCGCGCCAGTTCCCCCTCAAGACCCTCAACCGACTCAATCGCCGCCGAACATTCCAACCCCCGGCAGATATACGCAACCGTTCCGCGCTGCGCTTTTTTTTGCGCCAGCGCTTCGGGCAAACCGGTGGCTTTGGCGGCGATGGTCAGGGTCATGTTTTCCGGGTGATAGCGGCGGCGGCACAGTGCCTGCCACGCGGTTGTTTGCGGTTCGTCGCCGCGGATGATGATTTGCCGGTTCGGCTCAAACGCTTGCAACGCCATGCTCAGTGTGCCGTACACCGATGGCATTTTGTTCAAGGAGTCGGCGAACAGTTGCAGGGTTTTTTCCGCGCTTTCCAGGTAGCGGGTGTTGCCGAGCAGGTGGCCGAGTTTGCACAGGGTGCGCACGGCGGCGCCGTTGCCGGAGGGGATGGCGTCGTCGGGGCCGGACTTGGGGCGGTGCAGGAGTTTTTCGTGGTCGTGGGAGGTGAAGAAAAAGCCGCCGGCTTCCGGGTCTTCAAAGTTTGCCAGCATGGCATCGCAGATTTCCACCGCAAACGCCAGGTCTTCGCTGCGCCATTTTGCCTGGAGCAACTCAACGATGCCTTCGGCCAGAAAAGCGTAGTCGTCGAGGTAGCCGTTGAGACTCGCCTGGCCGTTGCGGCTGGTCACCAGCAGGCGTCCGTCCCGCCACGTGGTTGCGCGAATAAAGTCGAGGGCGGCGCGCGCTGATTGGGCGAAGTCGTCGCGCCCCAACGCCGTTGCGGCGCGCGCCATGCCCTTGATCATCAGGCCGTTCCACGCCGTCAAAATTTTGTCGTCCAGGGCCGGGCGAATGCGTTGTTCGCGTTCCGCGAGGAGTTTTGCTTTGGCGCTTTGCAGTGCGCGTACGCCGGCTTCGTCATCATCATCAGCAAGCCGCGCCGTGCCTTCCGGGTGAACGTTGAGGTGCCATTGGCCTTCAAAGTTTGGCTCGCCGGCGAGGCCGTAAAACTCTTCCAGCGCGGCGTACTCGGCGGCGTTCAGCAAGGCGCGCAGATCGGTTTCGCTCCACGCATAGTACTTGCCCTCCACGCCTTCGGAGTCGGCGTCCAGGGTTGAGGCGTAGCCGCCGTGTCCCTGCTGCATTTCGCGGATTACCCACGACGCGGTCTGCTCGACGATGGTGCGGTAGAACGGTGCGCCGGAATGCCGCCAGGCGTCGGTGTACACGGCCAGCAGTTGCGCGTTGTCGTAGAGCATTTTTTCGAAGTGCGGGATGCGCCATTGCCGGTCCACGGAGTAGCGGAAGAAGCCGCCGCCGAGTTGGTCGAACAGGCCGCCTTCGGCCATTTTGTGCAAACTCAGATCGAAAAAGCGCAGGCTTTCCTTGCCGACTGTGCCGCCCGCACCGTCCGTGCCGCCCGCGTCATCTTGCGCGCCGTGGCGAAGCAGCAGTTCCAGTTGTGTCGGGTGCGGAAATTTCGGCGCATCGCCGAAGCCGCCGAAGGCGTGATCGGACTGACCGGCTAACTCTCGCGCCGCCGCATTGATGGTGTGCGCCGCCGCCGGTATGGTTGCTTTGGACGGTGCCGGGTTGAGCCGCGTCATGGCTTTTTCAAAGGAGCGATGATGGTCGTCCATCTGCGCGCGGTGTTCGCGGTAGTGGGCGGCGACCTTTTCCAGCACTTCGCCGAACCCCGGCATCCCCATGCGCGGTGCCGGCGGAAAATAGGTGCCGGCAAAAAACGGCGCGTGTCCGCGCGGCGTCAAGGCCACCGTCAACGGCCACCCGCCCGGCCTTTGAGCCAGCATCTGATGGGCGCTCTGGTAGATTTTATCCAGGTCGGGGCGCTCCTCCCGGTCCACCTTGACGCACACGAACAACGCGTTCATCTGCGCGGCGATGGCCTGGTCCTCGAAACTCTCGCGCTCCATCACGTGACACCAGTGGCAGGCCGAATAGCCGATGGAAAGCAGGATCGGTTTGTCCTCGGCCACCGCCAGCGCAAGGGCTGCGTCCCCCCACGGATGCCAGTCCACGGGATTGTTGGCGTGCTGGAGCAGGTAGGGGCTGGTTTGGGTGCTGAGTTGATTGGTCATTGTGCTACATTGCGGGTTGGTTGCGACAAAAATATCTTGCGTTGATTGTACATCCTGATTTCGATCCCGTGGCGGTGTCCATCGGCCCGCTGGCCGTGCATTGGTACGGGCTGATGTACCTCGCCGGTTTTGCCGCCGGCGGGTTGCTGGGTCGTCATCGTGCCGCCAAAGTTGGCTCAGGCTGGTGTCCCGATGAAGTCCTGGACCTGGTTTTTTACATCGCAGTCGGCGTCATCGCCGGTGGCCGTTTGGGTTATGTGTTGTTCTACAACCCGCTCTTCTACCTCGGCCATCCGCTGGACGTTTTCGCCTTGTGGGACGGCGGCATGTCCTTCCACGGCGGATTGCTCGGCGTACTGGCGGCGGCGTGGTTGTACGCCCGCAAAACCCGCCGCGATTTTCTCGGGGTCGGCGACTTTCTCGCGCCCTTGTGCATACCGGGGCTGGGGTTTGGCCGCCTCGGCAACTTCATCAACCAGGAACTGTGGGGCAGGGCCAGCGACCTCCCCTGGGCGATATGGTTTCACACCGCCCCGGACACGCCGAGGCATCCGTCGCAGTTATACGAGTTCGCCCTGGAAGGCGTGCTTTTATTCCTCATCGTGTGGGTCTATTCATCCCGCCCCCGCGCCCGTGGCCGGGTGTCCGGGCTGTTCCTGCTGGGCTACGGCGCGTTCCGCTTCTTCGTCGAATTTTTCCGCGAACCCGACGCCCACCTCGGGCCGGTGGCCCTTGATTGGATGACCATGGGGCAACTTCTGAGTGCGCCGATGATCCTGCTTGGGCTGGTTCTTTTGTTGCGCCGCCGCCCGGTACGCGGGGCTGGCGAGTAAAATATGCCCTAAATGTGGCAAAAACAGGGTAAAGTCCCGCGAACTGGACACTAAAATGCGTTTTTGCGATAATCCCCGAAGTTTCCACGGCGAACGACCCACAGATGGCAAAAATTCTGGTACTGCACGGCCCCAACCTCAACCTGCTGGGCACCCGCGAACCCCGGCACTACGGGACCTCAAGCCTCGACTCCATTGATCAAAAATTGCAGTCGCTGGCGGCGGCCGACCGCCACCAACTGGACTGCCGGCAGAGCAACGCCGAAGATGAACTGATCGGCTGGGTGCAGCAGTCCGCCGCGGACGGGATTGACTTTATGATCATCAACCCGGCGGCGTTCACCCACACCAGCGTTGCCCTGCGAGACGCGCTGTCGGCGGTGGCCATACCCTTCATTGAGATTCATCTTTCCAACGTCCATGCCCGCGAACCGTTTCGGCGGCGCTCGTATTTTTCCGACATCGCGGTCGGCGTGATCGCCGGGCTGGGGGCGCAGGGCTATGAGTTCGCCTACGGCGCGGCGGCGGCGTATTTGCGGCGGGCGCACGAGAACGAGAACGAGAACCAAAACTGACGGAACAAAGATTATGGACTTGCGAAAAATTAAAAAACTGATTGAGTTGCTTGAGGAATCGGAACTCGCGGAAATGGAGATCACCGAGGGCGAAAACACCATCCGCCTGAGCCGCGCGGCGATGCGCCCGCCGGAGACAATGCCGGTGTCCGCGCCCGCGCCCGCGTCGTCTGCGGCGGTGACCGAGACCGCGCCGACTCCCGCCCAATCATCGCCGGCCCCGGCTACGGCGGCGGTTGCGGCGGCGGACGAAGTTACCGGGCGGGTGATTAAATCGCCGTTGGTGGGCACGTTCTACAACTCGTCGTCGCCGGAGGACAAGCCCTACGTCGCGCTCGGCGCGGTGGTCGGCGAGGGCGATACATTGTGCCTCATTGAGGCTATGAAAACCTTCAACCAACTGGAAGCGGAAATCGCCGGCACCGTCACCGTGATTCACAAGAACAACGGCGACCCGGTGGAATACGGCGAGCCGTTGTTCGTCATTGAACCGCAATGACAAAGTGGCAATAACCGAGTCCATCAAAAAACTGGTGATCGCCAATCGCGGCGAAATCGCCCTGCGTATCCTGCGCGCCTGCCGTCGTTTGGAAATCCGCACCGTGGCGCTGCATTCCGAGGCCGACGGCGACGCCAAGTACGTGCGGCTCGCCGACGAGTCGGTGTGCATCGGCCCGGCACCGGCGGCGCACAGTTACCTGAACGGTGCTTCGGTCATCTCCGCCGCCGAAGTAACCGCCGCCAACGCCATCCACCCGGGCTACGGTTTTTTGTCGGAAAACGCCGGCTTCGCCGAGCAGGTCGAACAAAGCGGGTTTATTTTTGTCGGCCCCCGCCCGCAGACCATCCGCGTCATGGGCGACAAAATATCCGCCATCCGCACCATGCGCGAGGCCGGCGTACCGTGCGTTCCCGGCTCCGACGGCCCGCTCCCCGACGACCCCGCGGACACGGTTCGCATCGCCAAACAGGTCGGCTTTCCGCTGATGATCAAAGCCACCGGCGGCGGCGGCGGCAAGGGCATGCGCGTGGTGCGCGACCCATCGCAGCTGCTCGACGCCTGCACCATGACCCGCAAGGAAGGATTGGCGGCGTTCGGCAACGACGTCATCTACCTGGAGCGCTTCCTCGAAAAACCCCGGCACGTCGAGTTCCAGGTGCTGGCCGACACCCACGGCAACGTCATCCACCTCGGCGACCGCGACTGTTCGATGCAGCGCCGCCATCAGAAGGTCATCGAAGAAGCGCCGGCGCCGGGCATCAGCGATGAACAGCGCCGCGACATCGGCGGGCGCTGCGTGGAAGCCTGCCGCGCCATCGGCTACCGGGGCGCCGGAACCTTCGAGTTCCTGTACGAGGACGGCGAATTTTTCTTCATCGAAATGAACACGCGCATCCAGGTTGAGCACCCGGTCACCGAAATGATCACCGGCATTGACCTGCTCCAGGAGCAGATCCGCATCGCCGACGGGCAGGAACTGCGCTACGCCCAGGAAGACGTCCAGCTCAGGGGCCACGCCTTTGAATGTCGCATCAACGCCGAAGACCCGGAAACTTTTATGCCGTCGCCGGGGCGGATTACCCAGTACCATATGGCCGGCGGCCCCGGCGTGCGCATTGATTCGCACGTGTACAGCAACTATGTAGTGCCGCCGTACTACGATTCCATGGTGGCGAAAATCATCACCCACGGCATGCACCGGCGCGAGGCGCTGGCGCGGATGAGCGGCGCGCTGCAGGAAATGGTCGTGGACGGCATCAAGACCAACCTGGTGCTGCACCGCGAACTGACCGAGGACGAAGCCTTTGTTCGCGGCGAACTGGACATCCATTACCTGGAAAAGAAACTGGGGAGCGGGCAGTGACCGACCAGACGATAACGCCGGAGCCGGGGCCGGGGCCGGGGCTATACGCCGCCTGTCCGCACTGCGAAGCGGTGTTCGTGGTGGGGGAGGCGCACCTGAACGCAAAAGAGGGGCTGGTTCGCTGCGGCGCCTGCGGCGAAATTTTCAACGCCCGGTGGCACCTGACGGAGCAGTCCGAAGGGGCGGTGGCGGGTAGGGAAGCGGAGGCCGCGCTTGGGGATGCGCCGGAAATTGCGGGAAGCGGCGCGACCAATGAAAACGGTGAAACCGCTGAAAACGATAAAACCGAAACCGGACAGGAACACAAGGACGCCGTCCACGCCCACCAGCAACCCCCGGATCAAGTTTCCGAACGCCCGGCGGAATGGCGCGAAACGCTTGAATCCCCCGAACTTTCCGAATCTCCGCAAACTCCCGCCGCCAACGCCCGCCCCGACCGTCCTGACCGCATCAACATGAACGGCGTGGATGACTACATCGCCCCCCGCGCCGGCGTGTTCAACACGCTATCGTGGTCGGTGGCGGCCCTGGTGCTCGTGGCCTTGCTCGGCTGGCAGTTGAAATACCCGTTCCTGGAAAAGTACGTCCAGCACCGCGACTACCGCGCGTTCCTGAGCGTCTGCTGCGATTTTTTCAACTGCGAACTGCCGCCGCGCAGAGACCTGCCGCGCCTGACCCTGACCCATACCCGCATTGACCTCCACCCCCTTGCACCCGGCGCCATCCGGGTCACGGTCAAACTGGTCAACGAAGCGACCTTCGCCCAGCCGTGGCCCGATTTGCAGGTGACCCTCACCGACCGGGACGGCCGGGTCGTCGGGCGGCGCACCTTCCCGCCGGGCCGCTACCTCGGCGAAGGGCAGCCCGGCGTGCTCGGCTCCGGCGAACTCGGCGTGGTATTGTTCGACCTCGCCCGCCCCCACGAAAAAGCGGTGGGCTTTGAAGTCGGTGTGGTCGCCGGCTCCACGCCTTCCTGAGCGGGCTCAGTTGCATCCGAATCTGAATCCAAATTCATCCTTTACCCAAATTCCGCTTTCCCGGCAACCGCGAATCCGGTAAGATGGCAAGTCGCCGGCGGGTCGTTGCGGCGGGGTCGTTTCATTCTTTCATTTATTCCCGGTTTCTTACTTCCGGTTTGTTACTCTCGGCACGGCAATGAAAAAAGCGCGAAACAGGAAACTGTGTGACTGTGTGGAAAGCTCACTGAAGCAGTACTTCAAGGATTTGAACGGCGAAGACGCGAGCGGGGTCTATCAGATGGTGCTCACCGAAATGGAAAAACCCCTGCTCGAGGTGGTGATGAAATACGCCGGCAAAAATCAGAGCAAGGCTTCCCGCGTGCTCGGCATCAATCGCAACACGCTGCGCAAAAAACTAGACCAGTATGGACTCAACGATTGAAGATTGATCTCACCAACCCGTAACCCGCAACCCGCCAATGCTCAGATGAAAACGAATCCGCTCGCCAGGGCTTTGGTCAGCGTTTCCGACAAGCGGGGAATCGTGGCGTTTTGCCGCGGCCTCGCGGACCTCAAGATCGAAATCCTGTCCACCGGCGGCACCGCCCGGCAACTCACCGAAAACGGCATAAACGTCACCGAAGTATCTGATTACACGGGGTTTCCTGAAATGATGGATGGCCGGGTCAAGACCCTGCATCCCAAAATCCACGGCGGCATCCTCGCCAGAACGGGGGTGGACGAGGCGGTCATGGCCGCGCACGGGATCAAAGCCATTGACTTGGTGGTGGTGAATCTCTACCCGTTTGAAGAGACCATTGCCGACCCCGATTGCAAACTGGAACAGGCCATCGAGAGCATTGACATCGGCGGCCCGGCGATGTTGCGCGCCGCCGCCAAAAACCACCGCGACACCACCGTGGTCGTGGACCCGGACGACTACGACGCGGTGCTTGCACAACTGCGGCAACTGCGGCAAAAACAACGCCGGGTTTCCGCGCCGATGCGTTTTGATCTGGCGGTGAAAGCCTTCGCGCACACCGCCGGTTACGACGGCGCCATCGCCAACTATCTCGGAACGCTCGGTGACGCTGATGAGCGCGCCGCCGGCGTTCCAACCGGGACCGGCACCGGCGATTTTCCGCGCACCCTCACCCTGCAATTCATAAGAAAACAACTCATGCGCTACGGCGAAAACCCCCACCAAAGCGCCGCCTTCTACATCCACCGGGGCAAAGATTTCGGTGGCGATTCCGGTGGCGATGGCGACGTCGCCGGCGCGCGCCAGGCGCAGGGCAAGGAGCTCTCGTTCAACAACATCGCCGACACCGACGCCGCCCTGGAATGTGTCAAACAATTCACCCGCAGCCACGCCTGCGTGATCGTCAAGCACGCCAATCCCTGCGGCGTGGCCGTGGACGGCGACCAGCACCAAGCCTACCGGCGGGCCTTCGACACCGACCCGGAATCCGCTTTCGGCGGCGTCATCGCGTTCAACCAGCCCCTCGGAGGCGAGGCCGCCGCCGCCATCGTCGCGCAGCAGTTTGCCGAGGTCATCATCGCGCCATCGCTGTCCGCCGAGGCCAAACAGGCGGTCGCCGCCAAACCCAATATCCGGCTGCTGGAATGTGGGGTTTGGGAGGCTAATAGTTCCGGTGGCCGGGGCGGTGAATGCTTTGACTACCGCAAAGTCAACGGCGGCCTGCTGGTTCAGCACGCCGACCGCCTGCTCAACCACAAACTCGAAGTGGTCACCGAGCGCGCCCCCGGTGAAGCGCAGATGGACGACCTGTTGTTCGCCTGGAAGGTCGCCAAGTTCGTCAAATCCAACGCCATCGTGTACGCCGCCGGGCAGGCCACCGTCGGCATCGGCGCCGGCCAGATGAGCCGCGTCAACTCGGCGCGCATCGCCGCCATCAAGGCGCAACACGCCGGCCTTGAGGTGCGCGGTGCGGTGATGGCTTCGGATGCGTTTTTTCCGTTTCGAGACGGCCTCGACAACGCCGCCGAAGCGGGCATCGGCGCGGTCATCCAGCCCGGCGGCTCGATGCGCGATGACGAAGTGATCGCCGCCGCCAACGAACACGGCATGGCCATGGTGTTCACCGGCATGCGGCATTTCCGGCACTAGCGGCGCACCGGCGGTGACCGAAACCGAACCAACGTACCGGGTGATCGTCAGCGGCGTGGTGCGCCCGGAGAAATCCCGCGCCGAAGTGATCGAGCAACTGGCGTTGTTGTTCCACTCCAGGCCGGAGACCATGGAAAAACTCCTGCAGGGCAGGGCGGTTCCGCTGACCCGGCCATACCAGCGCGAGGATGCGGAAAAAATCTGCCGGGCGATCCGTGCGGCGGGCGCGGAATGCCGGATGGAAGAGGCCGGTGCACCGCAGGCTGCGCCGCCCGAAGTTGAACCCGCGGCGGCTGGAACGGCGCGGGATGATGCCGATGCATCCGCCGACGCGCCATTTTCCCGGGATCATCAAGACCACCCCGGCGCAGATGAAGCCGACGCCGATGCCGAAACCGAAGCCGGCGCCGAAACCGCCCCCGGAACCGGCGGGCGGGAAGCGGCCCTGATGCGCTTCGTGGCGGTCAACACCGGCTACTATGCCCGCCAGTTCGCCAAATTCGGCGCCATCGAACGCCCGTCTTTCGCCCTGAGCTGGCACTGGCCGGCGTTGTTCGCGTTCTTTTTCTGGGCGATGTACCGCAAACTGTGGCTGTGGGCCGGCGTCAATCTCGCCGGCGGCGTGTTGCTGGCGTTCATCCTCAAGCCGGGACTGGTGTACCTGGCGTGGGCGTTTTTCTGGCCCCTCACCGCCAACTACCTGTACTTCCGCCACGCCCGCAACCGGGTCTTCGGGGGCGGGGGCGGGGATGATGCGCGCGCCGACAGCGATGACGACACCGACAGCGAGCGGGCGGATTCCGAACCCGACCCCCGAGGCGGCGTCAGCCGTGGCGCGGTGTGGGTGGGCCTGCTGGTGATGTTCCTGCTGCCGGCGGCTTTCAACAACCTCATCAGCGAGCGCGTGCTGGAGCGTTACGCCGAGCGGGCCGGCCAAGTCTTGCCGGAACCGGGCTCCCGGCAGCGCGGCGACGGCTCCGCCATTGACGACCTCGCCACCCTCGATCCCCAAGCCGCCAAAACCGTGACCGCGCTCGGTGTCCTCGCCGTGACCCTGAAACTCGCGGCCTCCGGCAAGGGGCCGGACGACAGCCAACTGACGTTGTCGGTGTTTGAAAAGGTTCTTGAACAGAAACGCATCAAAGACGCATGGGGAAAAAGAATCGCGCTGCGCCGGGACGCCGCCGGTCAGGTGGCGCTGGTTTCCGCCGGGCCCGACGGGCGTTTCGACAGCGGCGACGACATCCTGCAGTACATCCACTTCGATGCCTTGTAATGCGCGGGCCGGAGACGCGACAAGGGACGCGACAAGGGGCGCGGCACGGATGAAGGCGCTGATCGTCGGCGGCGGCGGGCGCGAACACGCGCTGGCGTGGAAGGCGGCGCAGTCGGCGCTGGTGGAGCGGGTGTACGTGGCGCCGGGCAACGCCGGCACCGCCACCGAAGCGCGCGTGGAAAACGTGGATATTGACGCCGATGACATCCCCGCGCTGGCGCGCTTTGCCGCCGCACACGACATCGCGCTCACCATCATCGGCCCGGAAGCGCCGCTGGTGATGGGCGTGGCGGATGCGTTCGCCGATCTCGGCCTGAACTGCTTCGGCCCAAGCCGTGCGGCGGCGCGCCTGGAAGGATCCAAAACCTTCGCCAAGGATTTCCTGCGCCGCCACGCCATTCCCACCTCCGCCTACGGCAGTTTCAGCGATGCCGCCGCCGCCATCGGCTACCTCGATTCCCTGGGCGCAGATGACTGGCCGGTGGTCATCAAGGCCGATGGCCTGGCCGCCGGCAAGGGCGTGGTGATCGCCGAATCCCGGCGCGAAGCCGAAGCGGCGATCACCGACATGCTCACCGCCAACCGCTACGGTGGTGCCGGCAACCGCGTGGTAGTGGAGCAGTTTCTCGAAGGTGAGGAAGCGAGTTTTATCTGCATGGTGGACGGCGAATCCATCCTGCCCATGGCCTCAAGCCAGGACCACAAGGCCGCCCACGACGGCGACACCGGCCCCAACACCGGCGGCATGGGCGCGTATTCCCCGGTGCCCATCGTTGACGACGCGATGCACGAGCGAATCCTGGAAACCGTGATCCGCCCCACGGTCGCCGGGCTGGCCGCCGAGGGCATGCCGTACACCGGATTTTTATACGCCGGGCTGATGATCGGCGCAGACGGCGTTCCCAAAGTGCTGGAGTTCAACTGCCGCCTCGGCGACCCCGAAACCCAGCCCATCCTGATGCGCCTGCGCTCAGATATTGTAGCCCACTGCCTCGCCGCGACTCGCCGAAACCTCGCCGCCGAAC
The DNA here is from genome assembly GCA_965212085.1 of Candidatus Poriferihabitaceae bacterium. Classification (GTDB taxonomy): domain Bacteria; phylum Pseudomonadota; class Gammaproteobacteria; order Arenicellales; family Poriferihabitantaceae; genus JAHRAW01. The sequence continues at coordinate 2,309,945 of OZ243042.1, forward strand.
GCGCCCACTGGGACAGCCGCTGCGCCCTCGGCGTGGTCATGGCCGCCGCCGGCTACCCCGGCGAATACGATACCGGCGCGCCCATCACCGGCCCCATCGCCGCCGCGCATCCGCAGCAGGGCCGGGAGGCCACGGCGCAAAAAGTTTTTCACGCCGGCACCAAAGTAGTCAACGGCAAAACCATCGCCGCCGGCGGCCGGGTACTGTGCGCCACCGCCACCGGCGACACCGTGCGCACCGCCGCGCAAGCCGCCTACCAACTCGCCGCACAAATCCACTGGCCGGGATGCTGGTACCGCTCCGACATCGGACACCGCGCCATCGCCAGAGAAACCGCCGGGGCGGGATAACGGGAAATTTATCTGGCGCAGGGAGAGGTTGCGACCTGTCTCTATGCCGCCGGGGGGTTGAGGCGCAAGCCGCTGGGGTGGCTGGAAATACAGGCGTCTTTGGGCTATGTTCGCCGTTATGCCAATCCGCTCCGTTTCGCGCACGTCGTTGTGCATGATTTTCTACGCAGCCGCGCTATTTGCGGTGGCGCACGAATCCGGCTGGGGGGGGCAGGGGTGCGCTGAGTCCAATCGTGGTATGGAGCGGATGGAAAGCGCGCGGATTTCGTTGTTGAACGAGCGGCGGGAGCGGGTTGAGTTTGAAACGTTGATTGCGGATGATGCGCTGGAGCGCGCCAGCGGTTACCAGCATATCTGCCCGTGGGTTATTGCGCGCACCAGCATCCTGTTCCGGTACCCGGCGCCGTCCGGCGGCCGTTTCCACATGCGCAACGTCAAAGCGCCGCTGGCGATCGGGTTTTTTGACGAGGACGGGGTGTTGATTCAGTCCATGATTATGCAGCCTTACGGGGACGGGGATGAAACCTTGTACGCCCCGATGCGGAAATTTCAGTATGCCCTGGAAGCCCGCCCCGGTTTTTTTGCGGAAAAGGGATTGTCGGCGGGCGCATCCCGGCTGCTGATTGAGGCATTGCCGTAATCCAAATAATCGCGTTATGACCGCTATGACCAAGTCGCCCGCAAAGCAGCGCAAAAAAACCGAACGCCCCTACGGCTTGTGGCGCAGCCAAATGGCGCCGCAGGAACTGCTGTCCCAGCCGTCGGCGCCGATGTATCCGTTCCGCCACCGGGGGCGGTTGTACTGGCTGGAGGCGTTGACCGAAGAGGGCGGGCGCATCGCGCTGATGGCGCAGCGGGAGTGCGGCGCAAGCGCCAGCGAAAGTTTTTGCCTGACCCCGGCGCCGTTCAACATTCGCACCAGCGCCCACGAATACGGCGGGCGCTGCTTCTGCGTACTCGGCGAGCGGATCATTTTCAACAACTTCGCAGACGGGCGCGTGTACCGCCAGGACTTGTGCGCGGATTCCTTGCCGGTGCCGGCGCCGGTGGCGGTGACCCCATCACCGGCGGACGGCCGGACGGCGTGCTTCGCCGACCTTGTGCCGCTCAGCCGCTTCGGCGTGGTGATCGCGGTGATGGAAACCGGCGGCGGGGGGTGCGGGGATCGGGATCATTTGGTGGCCATCAACTTGTCCGAATCCGATGAAGCGGCGGGTCATGCCGGGGCCTGTGCGCCGCCGGTACGCGTGTTGTTGGAGGGCGGCGATTTTTATGCGTGTCCGGTGATCTCCCCGAACCAGTCGCACATCGCGTGGATGGAATGGGACAACCCGTTTATGCCGTGGGATCAGAGCCGGCTGGTGAAGGCGGAATTGGTTGCCGGCGGCGGCGGGTCGCTGGAGATTCACGGGCAGCGGGTGCTGGTGGAGCGGGCCGGGCAAGCGGTGTGCCAGCCCGGTTTTCTCGATGACCGGCGGTTGTTGTTTGTGAGCGACAGCGACGACAACGATTTCTGGAATTTCTTTTGCCATACCGATACCGATACCGATAATGAAATTGAGCAAATCACGGACGATGAATTTGAATACGGCGAAGGGCAGTGGCAGTTCGGGCAGCACCGCTGGCAGGGGGTTTCCGCGGACCAGATCATCGCCGTGGGCAGCCGCCACGAAGGCGACAGTTTGCTGGAGATTTCGCTCGGCAGCGGGAAAACCACCTTGCTATGCGAAGGTTTTGCGGTGTGCGCCCACTTGCACGGGGACGCCGTTGAGGGCGAGTTGCTGTTCATCGCTCGCTACGCCGACCGAGGCGCGGAAATCACGGCGCTGGATTTTCCGGGCGACTCGGCGCGTTCGGATCATTCCGGCCGGGCCGTTTATACATCGCCCTCCGCCGCCGCCCACGGTTGCAGCCAACCACAGCCCATCGCCTATCCGACCCGCGACGGCGCGCGCGCCTACGCCTATTTCTACGCGCCCTTCAATGACCGCTACCACGCCCCGCGCGGGACGAAGCCGCCGCTTTTGGTGGTGGTGCACGGCGGCCCCACCGGGCGCACCACGCCGGAGTTGCATCCCCTCAGGCAATACTTCACCTCCCTCGGCTACGCGGTGCTCGACATCAACCACCGTGGCAGCACCGGTTACGGCCGTGCCTACCGGCAGAGTTTGCTCGGGCAGTGGGGCGAGATTGACGCCACGGACATCGCCGACGGCGTCAACCACGTGGTCGAGCAAAACCTCGCCGATCCGGAACTCGTATTCATCCGCGGCGGCAGCGCCGGCGGATACGCGGTGCTGCGCGCGCTGACGCGGTTTCCGCAAATGTTTTGCGGCGGCGCCTGCTATTACGGCATCGGCAACCTGGTCACGCTGGCGCAGATCACGCATAAGTTTGAGGGCTACTACACCGACCGCCTGATCGGTGAAAAATTTGATGCGGACAAAATCTACGACCCCGCCCACAACCCCGACAGCCGCTTCGTCGAACGCTCCCCGGTTTTTCAGTTGGAACGCCTGAGCAGTCCGCTGATCCTGTTCCAGGGCCTTGAAGATAAGGTGGTGCCCCCGGCGCTTTCCAGGGAAGTGGCCGAACGCCTCGGCAAAAAGGGCATTCAATACGAATACATTGAGTACGCCGACGAAGGGCACGGCTTTCGCCGCCTGCCGAACCGCGTGGATTCTTTGCAAAGGGAGACGGCGTTTTTTGCTTCCATCATTCGTGGGAAGGCCGGCGACTTGCGCCACCGGAAACTTTAAGACGGGTCACGCCCCCAACTCCCAACCCCCAACTATCAGCGGCTCAGCCCTCAGCGGTTGCCAAAATCATCCGGAAGATCCGGCGGCGGCGGGGGAAGCCGGTTCGGATGGGTGGAAGGCGCCGTTTCTGTGGGCTTCGGCGCGGACGGTTTCATTCGCCGTTGGCCGACCCGCTGTTCCGGTTCGTGGGCGGCAAAATCCCGCCGGGTTGGTTTGGCCGGCGCGCGTTCGGTTGCGGCTGCGGTTGCGGGTGCAGTTCCAGTTCCGGTCCCGGTCGTGGCCGCTTTGGACTGAGCGTTTTGCGGCTTCGGCTGGCCTTGCCTGGAACCCTGACGCCCCCGCCGCTCCTGGCCGCCCGGTTTTTTCGGCTGGGCGGCGCGCGTTTCGCCCTGACCGCCGGCGCTCCGTTTGGCGGGTTGCCGCCTGCCGGACGCATCCGCCGTGCTTTTGCCGCCGCCGCCACTTCTTGGGCGTCTGGGCTGCTGCCCCCGGCGGTTTGAGCCTTGCCGGGCACCTCGTTTGGGGGCTGGCCGGGCGGCTTTTTCCGTATCCTCGGCGGGCTGCGGCTGTTCTTTGGCGGGCTTGTCTTCGGTGAACGCTTTCCACAAACGCCCCAATATCCCGCTTTCATCGGCGGGGCGCGGCGTTTTCGCTTCCGTTTTCGCTTCCGCTTTCGCATCTTTCACATTTTTCGCATCCTTCATTTCGGCGGTCTGGAGCGGGGCGATGCCCTGCTCGATCTGTTCCAGTTGGACGTGGGGCGTTTCCGCCGGCGCGGATTTGAAACTGGCGGTGAGGTCTTCTTCACGGTCGGCCAGTTCGACCGGCTGGCGGTAACTGGGGACGCCGGTCAGCGCCTCCAGTTCGTCGCTGCGCATGCGCTTGATTTGGAACTGCGGGCTGGCGAGTTGCTCCGAGGGAATGATGATGATCCGGGACGCCAGCCGCGATTCAAGTTGGTTGACTTCATACCGCTTCTCGTTGAGCAGGTAGGTCGCCATGTCCAGCGGCAGGAGCACCTGGATGGCCTCGGTATTCTCTTGCAGCGCTTTTTCCTCAATAAGCCGCAGCAGGCTCAGCGACGAGGACACCACGTTGCGGATGGTGCCGGTGCCCTGGCAGCGCGGGCAGGCCCGGTAGTTGGCGTCGCTCAGGGAAGAGCGCAGGCGCTGGCGCGACATTTCCAGCAGGCCGAAGCGCGATATTTTGCCCACCTGCACCCGCGCGCGGTCCGGTTGGAGGGCTTCCTTGAGGCGCGTTTCCACGGCGCGCTGGTTGCGGGATATGGTCATGTCAATGAGGTCAATCACCACCAGGCCGCCGAGGTCGCGGACGCGCAGCTGGCGGGCGATCTCATCGGCCGCTTCGAGGTTGGTCTGCAGCGCGGTTTCCTCGATGTCGGCGCCCCTGGTGGCGCGCGCCGAGTTGACGTCGATGGAAATCAGCGCTTCGGTGTGGTCAATGACCACCGAGCCGCCGGACGGCAGGCGCACTTCGCGCTTGAACGCCGATTCGATCTGGTGCTCGATCTGGAAGCGCGAGAACAACGGCACGTTGTCGCTGTAGTATTTCAGTTTGGTGAGGTTGTGGGGCATCACCTGGTGCATGAAGCGCCTGGCGCGTTCGTGGATCTCGCGGTCGTCAACGATGATTTCGGCGATGTCCGCGCCGAGGTAATCGCGGATGGAGCGCACGATGAGGTTGCTCTCCTGGTGGATGAGGCGCGGGGCCTTGAGTTCCGCGGCGGCGGTTTCGATGGTGTCCCACAACTTGAGCAGGAAGTCGAGATCCCACTGCAACTCTTCGGGGCTGCGGCCAATACCGGCGGTGCGCGCGATCAGGGCGTGCTGGTCGCCGACCTTGAGGTTGGCGAGAACCTGGCGCAGGTCCATTCTTTCTTCGCCGGACACCCGCCGCGAGATTCCGCCGCCCTTGGGATTGTTCGGCATGAACACCAGGAAGCGCCCGGCGAGGCTGACGAAGGTGGTCAACGCCGCGCCCTTGGCGCCGCGCTCGTCCTTGTTGACCTGCACCACCATTTCCTGGCCTTCCTTGATTTCCTCGGCGATCTTGACGCCGCTGATGGGGGTTTTGGAATCGTACTGGCCGAAGTACCCCCGGTAGATTTCCTTGAGCGGCAAAAAGCCCTGGCGCTCGGCGCCGTAGTCCACGAACGCCGCTTCCAGGCCGGGTTCGACCTTGGTGATCACGGCCTTGTAGATGTTGCCCTTTTTCTCGGCGCGTACCGCCGATTCGAGGTCGAGGTCAACGAGGTGTTGCCCATCAACGATGGCGACCCGGAGTTCTTCCGGATGCGTGGCGTTAAACAACATTCTTTTCATTGTCAATTTCTCCGGCGCGCGAACCCGCAGGGGAGTGCCCCGCAGGCCCGATGGCGCTGTCGGGCTGCCCGGCCGGCGACGGACGGGCAGCGTGTCAGGTCAACGGAGGCGTGATACGGAGAGAGGAGTTTGGTTGAAGCGGGGGGATTGCCGAATCAGCGGTGGCAAGTATCAGTACGAATACCGATACAACCCTGATGCCGGCGACCCAACCCCGCAGTCCGGCGTCTGGCGCGGCTGCGGATGATCGTTTCACCGGCTGGCGGCCCCGGTTCTTGCACACGCAAATTCGGAGCCGACGGCAATTTTCCGTCTTCGGGGGGGAACCATAAACGACGCGGCAAACGGCGGGCTTCGGTAAGACCGACGAGACCGGTGGCGATGCCAGCGGTCTTGATGCCGGTCAACGCCCGCTTGAAAGGCGTGTCCGACAGCGTTGGGCGGCGCTTGCCACCCGGGCGGTCTCCTGATTGGTTTTCAAGAGTTATGTCTTTGTTTATCAATGAATTAGCGGTTAATGTGAACCAATTCTATGAACTGGTTCGGCCAATCCCGCCGGATTCGTTGAATGGAAGCCGCAATTTTTTAATGCCGTTTTGTTGCCGTTGTTGGTGAAACCCCGGTGTCGTAGCCGCCGCTCGGGCCGCCACGCTAACCTTGAACCTTGTCTCTCAATACCTGGGCGCCTCCGCCCAATTGTGGTGGCAATGTGCCAATCGCGCCAATAGGTCAGGCGTCAGCGTTCGGCCACCGGTTAACTTTTCACTGGGTTTGTTCGGCTGGATCGGTCGGCTGAGCCGGTCGGGTACCCCCGACATTCCGTAATCCACTGAACAAACGCGTGAAATGTAACAGGCCTGAGCCGGGAATGCAAGGCGCCGGGCCGGTAACCTCAGGGCGTTCCCCCTTTTATGGGCTTGTGGACTACCCATCCGGCGGTTTTTCTGGTATAAAGCGCGCCCATTTCGTCAAAACCCAGCCACGGCGCACTACACATCATGGCCAGAGTATGTCAAGTTACCGGAAAGAAGACCATGAGCGGCAACCACGTCTCTCATGCCCACAACAAAACCCGGCGCAAGTTCCTGCCTAACCTGCACCACCGCCGTTTCTGGGTGGAAAGCGAGAATCGCTGGGTGAAACTGCGGATTTCCGCCGCCGGCCTGCGCGTTATTGACAAAAAGGGCATTGACGCGGTGCTGCGCGATATCCGCGCCCGCGACGGGCGGGTCTGACCCCCTGACCTCCAACATCCAACCCCAAACCCCAAACTGAAACCGAGCGACCGGGAGCGAGCGAATCATGCGAGAGAAAATCAAACTGGTGTCCAGCGCCGGCACCGGCCACTTCTACACCACCACCAAGAACAAGCGCACCATGACCGGGAAAATGGAGATCAAAAAGTACGACCCGGTGGTCCGCAAGCACGTGCTCTACAAGGAAGGGAAAATTAAATAATGGCGGGCAAGTAGTCGATAACCGACTGGCCGACCGGCTTACCCGCCGGACTGGATTCCCGACACAATGAAAAATATGGTCGCTGCGCTCCCTATTTTTCTATCGTCCGGGAATGACATCGTGGGTGTGCGGGGGGTGTTGGGTGGGTGGCAAAAAATAACAGCAATGCTTGGCCGATCCCGTTGCCCGTCTTTACATCTACGCCGTCATTCCCGAGCGTTAGTGTCCGTTGCCGCGTTGTTTGCGGCTTACGGACACTTGGCGCTCTCGGGAATCCAGTGTTCAGCCGACAGTGCTCGCCGATAACCGACCGGCTTACCCGCCGGACTGGATGCCGGTGTTATCGCCGATGCGATCATAATACCGCGCCCGTAACACTAGCCGTCCCAAACTTCCGGCGGCGTCGGTAAAGGCGGCGCGGTTGTGCAGCACGTTGTTGCTGATGACGCCTTCCCCCGCCGCGAACCGGTGGGTCAGGATGTGGGGGTTGTCCGGGTCGTCGAGGATGGCGCGAATCTCCGCCAACGCCGTGCGCACCGGGCGCGACTCTTTCCAGTGAATGTGCCGCTTTCGCAGGGTGAAGTCCATCTGCAATCGTCCGCCGGTGCTGCCGGTGCCATCGGTGATGGAAAACACCGGCCCGGTGTGCGCCGCCCGCGCCGTGCCGCCGGCCTGAATACCGGGGGGTATGGTCATCACGTCGCCGGCGAACAGGCAGGCGGCGAGGGCCGGGTCGCGGTCGCGCAGCAGCAGGTACAAAATCTCATGATCAAGAAAGCGGTTTTCCCCGCCGGCGGCGGCGGCGCGGATGGTGTGCATGGCGAAGCCGTTGATGCGTTCCGCGGGCGGGTTGTAGTAGCCGTCGGTGTGCCAGTTGAGGGCGCGGTTGTCGTAGGGAATGTATGCCCGCCGCCGCGCATCATCGGCGACCCGGATTTCGCTGACGCCGGATGAATGGGCAAACGGATTGACCGCCGGCCGGCCAAATCCCGCCTGCCGGCACAGGCCGGTGAACGCGCGGTGGCCGAATGCGGTGGCGGTATCGGTGCGGTATAGCGCGAAGTTCATGGCGCTGATTCGCTCGCCCAGCGCCGACAATTCCGCCTGTGCAAGACGCGCCGGGTCCTGAATCTCCACAAATGGCGCTTCCAGATAACGCCCCACGCGCGCCAGTTTTTGCGCCCGCCAGCGTTGGTAGCGCGTTGGGTCGTTTATGACGGATTGATCCAGGGGGGGCGGGTCCTGGCCGCCGCGTTCATTGACCGTGGGTTGTTTGTTCGCGATTGCCGACATTGCGGCGCTATTGTAGGCGATTATGGCCGGGCGGAAGTGTTCGGCGGCGGCGCCGTAAAACCCTACCCCCGCAGCGTCTCCTTCCGCAGCCAGCGCACCACCCCGGCCAGCGCTTCCTGCCGGGAATGACCCTGCTCCAGCGCACGGTAGTACACCTTTAACTGGCGGTGGGCGCTGGTGCCCCGGCGCAGGATGGTGCGCGCGTGTTTGACTTCGGAGACGCAGTCCAGGGCTTCGGCGTCTTCTTTGATGTGCTCAAGGATTTCGTCCAGCAGTTCCGAATACGGCACGATGGAACCGCGCCCAAAATCAATCAGCCCGCGGTCAATGCCGTAGCGGTGCGCGCGCCAGCGGTTTTCTTCGAGCAGCCAGGTGGAGTACTGCCGCCATCTTTGGTTGGCAAGCCGCAGCCGCAGCAGCAACCGCAGCCAGCACTGGAACAACGCCGCCACGCAGGCCGCGTCCTTGAGCGTGGTGCATAAATCGGCGATGCGCATCTCCAGGGTCGGGTAGCGCGCGCTGGGGCGCAGGTCCCACCAGATCTTGGTGGCGTCTTCGATGATGCCGGTGTTGACCAGCACGCCGACGTGGCGCTGAAAATCCGAGTAGGTGTCAAAGGGATGGGGCATGCCGGTGCGCGGCATCTCCCCCCATACCGATATGCGGTAGGACTTGAGGCCGGTGTCGGCGCCGTGCCAGAACGGCGAGGAGGTGCTGAGCGCCAGCAGGTGCGGGAGGATGTAACTCGCCTGGTTCATCAAATCAATTCGCAGGTCGTCGTCGTCAATGCCGACGTGGACGTGCATACCGCTGATCAGCAGGCGGCGCACCACCTCCTGCAAATCCTCGGCGAGCGCCGCGTAGCGCGCCTTGTTGGTAATGTGCTGGTCGTGGGCGTTGGCAAACGGATGGGTTGAAGCGGCGATGACCGCCATGTCGTGCTCGGCGGCGACATCGGCCACCGTCGCCCGCAAGTGCGCCAACTCCCGCCGCGCCTCGCCCACCGAGCGGCATACCGGCGTACCCACTTCCACCTGGGATTGCAGGAATTCCGGGGACACGGTTTTGCCGAGTTTGCGCTTCATCGCCGGCATCAGCGAACGCGGCACTTTACGCACCAGGTCGCCGGTGTCGGGGTTCACGAGCATGTACTCTTCTTCAATGCCGATGGTAAAACTCGTGGTGTTCAGCATGGCGGGTTCCGGTGGGGCGGGCTGCGTTCAGGCGCTCCACGATTGCACAGCGCGCCGCTCAGGTCAAGTTTGCCGGCGTTTGTGTGGCGGTGCTGATGCCATTTGCGTTTCCCTGGGCTATAATCCGCCGTCCACTTCCGGGGAGGCTGGAGAGGCGTTCTGGCAATGGCCAACATCATCGGGAAACTGCTGCGGGAACGCGGGGTGTTGCTGGCGGACGGCGCCACCGGTTCCAATCTGTTTGATGCCGGGTTGCCGAGCGGAGACGCCCCGGAGTTGTGGAATGACCTCCACCCCGAGCGCATCGCCCGCCAGTATCAGACCTTCATAGACGCCGGCTCGGACATCATCCTCACCAACACCTTCGGCGGCACCCACTACCGCCTGCAACGCCACGACGCCGGGGAGCGGGTCGCGGAACTGAACCGCAAGGGCGCGCGCATCGCCCGTGAGCAAGTGGACCAGGCGGCGCGGGAGATTATCATTGGCGGCTCCATGGGTCCCACCGGGGAAATCATGCAACCGCTGGGGGAGTTGGGCTTTGACGACGCCGCAGACGCATTTGAACAACAAGCGCGGGCGCTGGAAGAGGGTGGGGCGGACGTGTTCTGGATTGAAACCATGTCCTCCAGGGAGGAAGTGCAGGCCGCCGTTGCCGGCGCATCGCGGGCCGGCCTGCCGGTGGTCGCGACCTTCAGCGTGGACACCAACGGCCGCACCATGATGGGCCTCGCGCCCGCGGACATCGTCAAGCTCAGCCACCAGATGCCCCGCGTGCCCGACGCCATCGGCGCCAACTGCGGGGTCGGCGCGTCGGAGCTGGTCGCCGCCACCATCAACATGCGCCACGCCTGCGAACTGCTGAACATCGCGCCGGTGATCGTTGCCAAGGCCAACTGCGGCGTGCCGCAGTACGTTGACGGCAGCATCGTGTACACCGGCGACCAGCGCATCATGTCCGAATACGCCAAACTCGCCATGGACGCCGGCGCTAACATCATCGGCGGCTGCTGCGGCACCACGCCGTCGCACATCGCGGCGATGCGCGCCGCCATAGACCAACACCGCCCGCGATCCGCCCCCACCCTGGCCGTCATAGAAAACAGCCTCGGCGAAGTCTCAGCCGGCGCCAAAGCACAACTGCGCGGCGAAATGAGCATCGCCGCCGGCGCCCTGAGCAACCGCAACGCGCGCACCCGGCGACGCGACCGGCGCTCCGGCTTGGGTCGGAGCGCGAAAACCTCCTGATGTATGAAAAATCCCCCGTCATTTGTATAGGTTCACTAATAGTGAATGAGTGAACCAATACAATTCCCGCGCAGGGTTTGCTCCGGCTTGAACGGGGGGCGGGAATCCGGTAAAAAAAAAATTATTTTACTAAATTAGTTCATAAATCACCTATAATCACCTGATATAAATCAATTTATACAACCTCAATGAACCCCCGCATCCTCCTGATCACGCTGCTCTTGTGCGCCACCCCGTGTGTAGCACAACCGCTGCTGGAACCCCTCCCGCAGCCCCTCAAATCGCCCCTGCCACCTCCGCAGATCGCGGTCACTTCCTCGGTGCTGGCGGACTTTGCCAGCGGCTGGGTCATCCACAGCGCGAACGCCGATGCGCGTATTGAGCCGGCCAGTCTCACCAAACTGATGACCGGCTATCTGGTGTTTGAGGCGCTTACCGGGGGGGAAATCAAGCCGCAGGATGAGGTCTATATCAGCAAAAAGGCGTGGAAAACCGGCGGCTCGCGGATGTTTGTGCGGGTGGATACCCGGGTTGCCGTGGAGGAGTTGCTGCGCGGCCTGATCGTGCAGTCCGGCAACGACGCGGCGGTGGCGCTGGCCGAGCACCTGGGGGGCTCCGAGGAAGAGTTCGCGGCGCGGATGAACCACACCGCGGCGCGGCTCGGCATGACCAACACCCGGTTCGTCAACAGCAACGGCCTGCCGCATCCGCAGCATTACAGTTCCGCCCTGGACATGACCATCCTGACGCTGGCGCTGATTCGGGAATTTCCCGATTACTACCGGATTTACTCGGAGAAAGAATACACCTACAACGGCATCACCCAGCAAAACCGCAACCTGCTGTTGTGGCGGGACCCCACCGTTGACGGCATCAAGACCGGCTATACCGAAAAAGCCGGCTACTGCCTGATCGGCACCGCGCGGCGCGACGGCGTGCGCCTGATCGCCACGGTGACCGGCTCGCAAAGCACCAAAACCCGCGCCGACCAGGTGCAGTCGCTGCTGCAATACGGCTACGCCGCCTACGACGGCATGCTGGTGTACCGCCCCGGCGGCACGGTCAAAACGCTGCCATTGTGGATGGGACGCCAGCCCCGGGCCAGGGTCGGCGTGACCCGCGACCTGGCGATTTTGTACCCCAAAGGCGGCAAGGACAAACTCTCCGGGGTGGTCAACCTGCCGGACAGCCTCGAAGCCCCGCTACGGGCCGGTCAGGCGGTGGGCGACTTTGAAGTCAAATTCGACGGCCAAACCGTGCGCACCGCCGGCCTTCACGCGGTCGGGGCATACCCCGAAGGAACCTGGAACTCGCAGCTGGCGGACTGGTTCAAGCGCCTGCTTTTCCGGGTTGGCCGGTAACCTCCGCCCCCCCGCCCCCGCCGCAACTGAACAACCCGGCCCGGAACATTTGCCCGTGGAACCCGTAACCCTCCGGCGGCTGGGCCTGTGTCACTACCAGCCCGTCTGGGAAGATATGCAAGAATTCACCCGCTTGCGGCCCGCCGACGCCGGCACCGCCGACGAAATCTGGCTTCTCCAGCATCATCCGGTGTTCACCCAGGGAACCAGCTGCCGGGCATCCCCCCGCACCACGCCACAACACCAGGGCGGCGAAATCCCCCTGGTGCACACCGACCGTGGCGGCCAGATCACCTACCACGGCCCCGGCCAGTTGATCGCCTACCTGCTGCTCAACCTCAAACGCCGGGGATTGGGGCCGAAAACCCTGGTCGCGCAGATCGAGCAAGTGGTCATTGATCTGCTGGCCGGCTATGGCGTAACCGCGTCCCGCAACCCCGGCGCCCCCGGCGTGTACGTGAAGCGCGCCAAGATCGCCGCCCTCGGCCTGCGCATCACGCGCGGCTGCTGCTTTCACGGGCTGAGCCTGAACGTGGACATGGACCTGCGGCCCTATCAGGTGATTGACCCGTGCGGATACCCGGATCTGGCGGTTACCCAGTTGCAAGCGCACGCCGCCGGGGTAGAGGTCGCCGGGGTCGAGGCGCAGCTGGCCCGGTTGCTGCTGGCGCGGTTCGGCTAGGAAATCCGTTGACGCGCCTGTTCCAGGCGTTCCGGGGAGCCTACGTCCATCCACAGGCCGCGATGCGCCTCGCCGCCGGCGCGACCCCCGGCGATGGCCCGCTCGATCACCGGCAGTAGCGGAAAACGGCCGGGCGCAAACCCGTCAAACGCGCGGCGGCGGAAGCAGCCGATGCCCGCGTAGGTCCACTGCGCCGACCCCGCCCCATCACCGGTGGCCGGCAACCGCCCGCGCTCCAGATCAAAATCCCCGCGCCGGCGATAGGGCGGGGTCGGCGCAAGCACCAGTTGCAGGTCGCAGGAATCGGGCACGGCGAGGGCGGCATAGTTGACATCGCACAACACGTCGGCGTTGATGACGATGAACGGGTCGCTGCGCAGCAACCCCAGCGCGTTGACGATGCCGCCGCCGGTCTCCAGCGCGCCATCGGGCTCCTCGGAGTAGCGCACATCCAGGCCGAAACGCCGTCCGTCGTCGGCTAGAAAAGCCCGGATTTGCCCGCCCAGCCACGCGAGGTTGATCACCGCGCCGCCGAATCCCTGAGCCGCCAGCCGTTCGAGGTGATGCTCCAGCAGGGTTTTGGAACCCACCCGCAACAGGGCCTTGGGAGTGGCATCGGTGAGCGGCCGCAGCCGCCGCCCGCGCCCGGCGGCGAGAATCAAAACATCCGGCAGGGGGGGCAGGGGGGTGGTTGGTGGTGGCATCTGTTGATCTGTTGATCTGTTGATCTGTTGATCTGTTGGGCCGTGGGGTGGCCGGCAAAGCGGGATTATATACTTCGCGGGGTGGCGTGACGCGGGCGCGGGGCGCGGGGCGAGGCGCGGGGTGCGGTTGCGCGTGACGCGCATTTGCGGGGGGAGACCCCCCGCAGACCCCCCTTGCGGCGCGGGAAAACATCCTGTTTTCAGCGCCGCCGTGCGCGTCCCTGCGCACGCCGAAGTTAGCGGCTACGCCGCCGGTTGGACGGCCGCAGAGGTGTAAAAACATGCAAGGGAAACGATGAGGCTTGGTCGCTTTTTTTGCGCTTCCTTTGCCCTGCCTTACGCCCTCGGTGTCATACCCGAACGATAGAAAAATAAGGAGCGCCAGCGACCGTTTGTTTCATCGTATCGGGCATCCGCTTTTTCGGCCCGGCGCCAGCCGGACTGTCGCGCACAGGGATGTGCGCGCGGCGCTGGAAACAGGAGTTTCCCCGCGCCGCAAAGGGGGGTGCGGGGGGTCTCCCCCCCCGCAAAAGCGCGTCACGCGCACAAAACCCATCCGACTACCCCCACCCTCACAAACGCACGTCACGCGCCCCCCGCCGCATTTGCTATAATCCGCCACCCCGAAAAGAACCACAAAACAAACATGGCCCTCGCCACCCCCCCCAAACCGCTTGCCCGGCTGTTGACCACCTGTTGCGCCGCCGCGATCTGCGCCGCCGCAGCCGCCCAAACCCCGGCTCCCGGCGCGGAAATCTGTACGCCGGGGCGGATCACCATTCCGGCGGAACTCAAAAACGCGCTCCGGGGTGAGCGGGGCGACCCCGCCGGCCAGCCCATCCACGTTGAGGCGGACACCATCGAAACCGAGGACGACAACGTCGTGATTCTGCGCGGCAGCGCCGAGGTGGTGCAGGGCAATCGCGGGGTGTACGCCGAGCGCATCGTCTATCACCGTGGCGCGTACCGCGCCCGCGCCGAGGGCGGCGTGGTGTACTACACCGCCGGCGGCGATGAAATCCGCGCCGGGACGCTGGACGTGGAGGTGGACACTTTCGTCGGCACGGGGTCGGACGTTCAGGTACGCATCGCCGGTGACGCTTCGTCCCATCGTGAACGTGAGCGCGGCGGTGGATATGGCGGCGATACTTTTTTCTCGCCCCTGGACGACTCGCTTCCCGCTGAATCTGATGAGCCTGAACCGCGCCAACCCGACGGCCACACCTACGCCCGCGCGCGGGCCACGGCGCAGACCGTGGACTTCGAGGGCGGCGATTTCCAGCGCCTCCACAACGTCACCTTGACCACCTGCGAACCGGGCAATACGGATGTCTTGTTGAGCGCGAAGGAGATTGAACTCGACCACGCCGCCGGCGTCGGCACCGCCAAGTCCATGACCGTGAAATTCAAAAACACGCCGATATTTTATTTCCCCACCGCCACCTTCCCCATCAACGATGAACGCAAAACCGGCTTCCTGTTTCCGGCGGCGGGCTACGACAACGAGTCCGGCGCGGTGCTGGAGACGCCGTACTACCTCAACCTCGCGCCCCACTACGACGCCACCCTCACGCCGCGGATATTGACCGAGCGCGGCGCGCAGTTGTTCGGCGAGTTTCGTTACCTCGGCGAAAACGGACGCGGCGCAGTGCGCGGCGAGTACCTGCCTTCGGACAACGAATACGAAGACGGAAACGAAGACCGCTACGCCTTCGGCTACGACCACCGCCACCGCTTCGGCGAAAACTGGCGCGCCACGCTCGACTGGCAGCGCATCTCGGACAGCGATTACCTGCGCGATTTTGCAAACGAGGTGGACGTGGTCGCGTCCAGTTACGTCCCGCAAAAAGCGGCACTGGAGTACTTCGGCAAGGCGCTGCGCTTCAGCGCCCGGGCGGCGGCCTACGATTCCGCCAACGACGCCATCAACCGCACCGACCGCCCCTATCAAACCCTGCCGCAGTTAAGCCTGGCGTTCAGGCCGCAAAAACTCGGTCGGTTCCGGGGCGGAGTAGATGCCCAGTACACCAACTTTCGGCACGATGACGACGACAAAGTCAACGGCACCCGCCTGCGCGTCAAGCCATACCTCAGCGCAACCCTTGAAAAAAGTTACGGCTATATCACGCCGAAAGTGTCGTTGCAGGCCATCCGTTATTCGCTGGATGACAACGACGGTATGCCGGCAGATGACGGTAAAACCGACGACTCCCCGGCGGCGGAAATACCCGTGTACAGCATTGACGGCCGCCTGTTTTTCGAGCGGCAACTGGAATACCACGGCGCGGCCTACGCCCAGACCCTGGAGCCGCGATTGTTCTACCTCAACATTCCGAAAAAGCGCGAACAAGACGCGTTCCCCGACTTCGACACCAGCGCCGGCAGC
Organism: Candidatus Poriferihabitaceae bacterium; assembly: GCA_965212085.1. Lineage (GTDB taxonomy): Bacteria > Pseudomonadota > Gammaproteobacteria > Arenicellales > Poriferihabitantaceae > JAHRAW01. The sequence continues at coordinate 2,325,721 of OZ243042.1, forward strand.
GACAGCAGCTTCGCCCATTTTTTTCGGGAAAACCGTTTCTTCGGCGGCGACCGGGTCGGAGACACCGAGCAAATCGCGGTGGGCGTCAGCAGCCGCATCCTCGACAACGACAGCGGCCGCCAGCGCCTCAAGTTGAGCCTCGGCCAGGTGTTTTATCTTGAAGACCGCGAAATCGCCCTGACCCGAGACGCCCAAGCGCAAACCGAAGACGCTTCGGGATTGCTCGGCGAGATCACCGCCGCGCTTTCCGGGAACTGGTCGGCCACCGGTTTTGCGCGCTGGGATGACGGCCAAAGCGACCTCGACACCTTTCGGTTGTCCGCCGACTACCGAGACCGGCGCGACCGCCGCGATCGCCGCCGCAGCGCGAGCGCCGCCTACACTTTCAACGATGACTTCTCGGAGCAGCTCAACGCCGCCTTCGAGACCCCCCTGGGGCCGCGCTGGCGGTTGCAGAGCAACGCCGCGTATTCCCTTGAAGAGGATGAAGTGCAATCATCGGGGCTTGGTTTCAGTTATGACGGCTGCTGCTGGGCGGTGCGGGTGGCGGCGCGGCGTTATCTGGACGGCGAGGGCGGTCACAAAAACCGCCTGGTTTTCACCTTTGAACTCGACGACCTCGGCAAGATACGCTCGCGGTTATGAACGAATGAACCAATGAACCAATGAACCAATGAACGGAATGAACTGAAATGAAAATGACCCGCTTGACGCATCAACCCCGGCACGTTCCGGTCACAGGGGCGGCGTTGTTCGCGCTTCTTTTCTTCGGCTTCGGAGCGGGTTATGTTGCCCCGGCCTCCGCCCAGGCCATCGCCATAGACAAGGTGCTGGTGGTGGTCAACGAAGAAGCCATCACCATGAGCGAATACCAGGCCCGGCACCGCCGGGAAATGCTGCAAAAAACCACGCACCTCGACCCCTTCGACGGCGCCATTGACCCGCGCATCCTCGACCAGATGATTGACGACCGCATCCAGGCGCAGATGGCGGTGCGCCGGGGCATCCGCGTGCCGCCGGAAGAAGTGAATCGCGCGGTGGCCTTCATCGCCCGCAAAAACGACACGCCGGCCCCGCAGCTGCTCGCGCAACTCGCCGAAGACGGCATCACCCCGGGGCAGTTCCGCGCCAGTCTGCGGGAGCAGCAGTTGATCCGCCGGCTGGTGGACCGGGTGGTGAACGCCAGGGTCAAGGTCAGCGATCAGGAAGTCGAAAACTACCTGGTCAGCCACCAGGAACTGGCCGCCTCAAACGAGGCCTGGGAAGTGTCGCACCTGTTCATCGCCCTGGAAGAAAAATCCGCTTCCGATGATGCCGCGCAGGCCGAACTGGAAAACCTCGCGCACATCCGCGCGGCGGTGCTGAAAGGGCGCTCTTTCGAGAAATCCGCCGAGGAGTTTTCCGACGGCCCGAAGCGCGATGCCGGGGGCTACCTCGGCTGGCGCAAGATCGGCCAACTGCCGAAACTGTTCGTGGACGCGCTGCGCGAGACCGAAGTCGGCGGCGTCAGCGAAATCATCCGCAGCGGCAACGGCCTGCACCTGCTCAAGGTCCACGACCGCAGGGAAGGGGGGCAGGTCGTCGATCAGCAGTTGCTGCGGCACATCCTCATCCGCCCCGGCGCCGAACTCAGCGAAGCGCAAGCCAAAGAACTGGCCGGTGAACTGTACGCGCGGATTATCAACGGCGAGGATTTTGAAACCATCGCCCGCGCCCATTCCGCGGATCAGGTCAGCGGCATCGAAGGCGGCCTCCTCGGCTGGACCAACCCCGGCGACTTTCCGCCGAAACTTGAGCGGGTGCTGGCGCGCCTTGAGTTAAACGAACTCAGCAAACCGTTACGCGCCCCGGCCGGTTATCACCTCGTGGAAGTCCTCGACCGCCGGCGCGCCGACATCAGCGTGGCGATGGCCGCCAAGCGCGCCCGGCAAGTGATTTTCCAGCGCAAGGCCGCATCCTTTTACGACAACTGGTACGGAGCCATCCGCGATTCGGCGCACATCGAATATATCGCGGTGGATCCGGGTTCCGGTTAGTTTCCCGGAGGCGTCTAATGATTGACAAACTGAGCGAAGCCATCGCCGCGCTGTTGCCGGCGGAACTGGGCAAGGAATTGCGCGGCAATATAGACGCGGTGGTGCGCGCCAATTTCGAGAAAATGAACTTGCTGACCAGGGAGCAGTTTGAAATTCAGGAAAAGGTTTTGCATCGCACCCGCGCGCGGGTGGTGGAGTTGGAAAAACAAGTCGCCGAGCTGGAGCGGCGGCTTAATCTTGTGGTGGAAGAAAGCGGGAAAGGGTAGCGGGGGCGCGGGGCACGGGGCGCAGAGCGCGGGGGTGCGGTTGCGCGTGACGCGCATTTGCGGGGGGAGACCCCCCGCAGGCCCCCCTTGCGGCGCGGGAAAACATCCTGTTTTCAGCGCCGCCGTGCGCGTCCTTGCGCACGTCGAAGTCAGCGGCTATCGCCGCCGGTTGGACGGCCACAAAGGTGTAAAGCGGGCAAGGGAAACGATGAGGCTTGGTCGCTTTTTTTGCGCTTCCTTTGCCCTGCCTTACGCCCTCGGTGTCATACCCGAACGATAGAAAAATAGGGAGCGCCAGCGACCATATTTTTCATCGTATCGGGCATCGCTTTTTCGGCCCGGCACCAGCCGGCCATCGCGCACAGGGATGTGCGCAGCGGCGCTGAAAACAGGAGGTTTTCCCGCGCCGCACAGGGGGGCGTGGGGGGCTCTCCCCCCCACATGCGCGTCACGCGCAACCCGCCCCGCGCCGCACAGGGGGGTGCGGGGGGTATCCCCCCCCGCAATGCGCGTCACGCGCACCGCACCCCGCGCCCCCGCCGAATACCCTTAAAACCTCCGCTCAAAAGTCACCTTAACGAACGGCGCGAGGTCGCGTTTTTGGTCGTGTTGGGGGTGGCGTTCGACGCCGAGGCGGGTTTGCAGGGCGCCGCCGGCGATGGGGAGGCGGTACATTGCTTCGGCTTGCAGGGTGCGGCCGGTGGGGGCGAGGTTGACGGCGTAGTCGCGGTGGACGACTTCGCCGGATGGGGTGCGTCCGGCGGGAACGCGCAGGGACAGGTCGCCGCGTTCCACGCGCAATGGCTGTGAAAGGCGCAGGCTCAACCAGTCGTCGCGCCGCCACAGCGAAGCGCGGGTCGCGCCGAGGCTGAACGCGCTGCTGAGTATGTCGTCGGCACCGCGCAGGAAGCCGTTGCCGCCGACCTGCGCGCGGGTGCTACCGGCGTACGCCGATGCCAGCAGCCGCCAGTGGTTTTCACCGCCCGGCGTCCACGCGCCGTTGACGCCGGCGAATACGGTCGCCCCGCGTATTTCGCCGAACGCATTTTGTCCGCGCGCACCGAGCAGGCCATCGGCTTCGCGCACCGCCCCGGCCTGCAACGAAAGCCCGGCTCGGCCCGCGCCTTCGTAGATGCGATAGTCCAGCAACGCGCCGAATCCGCGCTCGCCGCCGGGTTTTTGCCAGCCGTCAAACTGCGGCGTGCCGTGCATCAGCGCGAAGCCCAGGCCGCCGCCATCGCCACGGGAACGCGACCAGCCGACCCCCGGCCCGTCGCGCACCAGCGACAAATACGGCGCCGCAAACGCAAGCGGCTCGCTGAAACGCCGCGCCACCGAACCTTCAGAAAAACCCAGCCGCCGCCCGCCGTGATGCCCGTGGGAAAACCACCAGCCGTTGGCGAGGGCGAGGCGCGCGTCTCTAATCTCGCCGTCGTGGTCCACCGTCAGCGAAAGTTTCGGGCCGTCGTACCCGCCCGCGTTCATCCACGGCGATGCGAACAACGGCGCGTCCCGCAGTTGGTAGGCAACGCTGTCAAGCACTGTAACGCCGCCGCCGTCCTCATCGCCGCCGCCGCCAACTCGCCGTGCCGCCGTTACCGCTGCCGCCGCCGACTGAAAGAACGGCGCACCAAGCGCGTCGAAACCGGCGATTTCCACATCCGCCAGCGCGCGTTGCAGCGATGCGCCGAAAGCGCCGCCGCCACCGGCCAGCGCGATGCCGCTGCCGCCGAGCGGGCGGCTGCGGGGGTCACCGGGCAGACCGGTGGTGAGGGTGCCGCCCGATGGTCTGGTGGCGGCATCCAGGTCCACGAGACCGTGGCCGTAGATGTCGGAATCGGCGTAGATGCCCCGGCGGTTGGCGGTGGCGAGCAGGCGGTTGACCACGTCGGTGTTGCCGAGTTGTCCGCGAAAGTACTGGCGCAGCAGGGCCAGCGAGCCGCTGACCATCGGCGCGGCGAAGGAGGTGCCGCTGCCCAGGAGATATTCCTGGTCGTTACCGTTTCTTGTATTCGTCGAGAGCATGTCGCTGCCCGGCGCGGCGAGACAAAAATCCTTGGCAATGCCGCAACGGTTTGAGTAATCGGCAATCGTGCCATCCTGATCCAGCGCCACCACGGCGAGGACGTGGCTTTGCAGTTCGGGGAAGTATGCACTCATACCCGACAGCAGTTCCGGGGAATCAAATCGCGCCGCAACGCCATTCAGATCACTCCGCCCGCCCGCGTTCCCGGCGGCCCACACGACAATTTTTTTGTCGGCATCCGGCGTGCCCGCCTGCGCCAGCACCGCCGCCGTGCGCGCCAGCCTGTTTCGCACCAAACCCCTTTCATACAGGGAAATGGCGCCATCCCGGCCAAAACTGAAATTGATGACGGCGCCCTCGGGGCGGGAGAACAGGGGGCTGATAAAATCAGCAAACTCCTGGTCCTCCGCGGCACCGTCGAGATGCAGTTCGTACGGGTTATAGCCCGGTACCGGGTCGCTCAAATTCACCTCCCTGAAATACACATCGGCGTCGAAAGCCACCCCGTGCATATTCAGGCCATTCATGCCCGCCCCGCCATCCTTTCTGCCCGCCGCCAGCGCGGTGACGGCGGTGCCGTGGTATCTCTCCATATTGCCTGGGTTGTAGCCCGTCTCGGTCTCAAAGGTGACCTTGGTGGAAATGCCTTCGGTGAACTCCCGGTGGGTGCTGCGAATGCCGCTGTCCATAATCAGGATGGTCTCGCCCGCCCCGGTGGCGCCGCGCGCGTAGGCGGCTGCGGCGTTGATCCTGCCCAGGTGGGTGTCGGTGCGCCTTTCGCCCGTGGCGACAATGGTGTACCTGACGGTGTATTCCGCGGATGATTCAAAGCCCATCCTGTCGTCGCCAAAAGTAGGGTCGTCGGATTGAATGAATGATGTATCCGGCGATACGCGGGGTGTAAGGGGTCCCGAGCTTGGGGGCGCGCCACCACCACCGCCACCACCACCGCCACCGCCACCACCCCCACACGCGGCCACACTCAAAAGCAAAGCAGCGCATAACGGCGTCAGGAGAAAGCGCCGCACCCGTTGGCGTGGAGTGATGAGGATTTTCATGGTTGCCCAGAGTCTCGGTTTCCAGTGCGGAGGAAAGTGTAGCAAGCCGCGGGGGGCAATGGCAACGGAAGCGGCGAAACCGATTACCACCGCACGCAAAAAGTAGCGTATACTCCCCCCAGGCGCAGGATTTCGCGCCCCGGGTTCAACCAAACAGGAGTACAAGGAATGTCATTAGCCATCGTCTATAGCCGCGCTGAATCCGGTGCGGATGCCCCCGAAGTTACCGTGGAGGTTCACTTGGCCCGCGGGTTGCCGCGATTTTCCATCGTCGGCCTGCCGGAAACCGCGGTCAAGGAAAGCCGCGACCGGGTGCGCGGCGCGATCCTCAACTCCAACTTTGAGTTTCCCCGCCAGCGCATCATCGTCAACCTCGCGCCGGCGGACCTGCCCAAAGAGGGCGGGCGCTTTGACCTGCCCATCGCCATCGGCCTGCTGGCCGCCAGCCGCCAGGTGTGCGGCGACCACATCGCCGGCTGCGTGTTCCTCGGTGAACTCGCCTTGAGCGGCGAGTTGCGCGACATCCGGGGCGCGCTGATCGCGGCGCTGTCCCTGCGCGGCGGCGGCCGTAAACTGGTGCTGCCAACCCACTGCGCGAAGCAGGCGGCGCTGGTCGGCGGCGTGGAGGTGCTGGGCGCCGGTTCGTTGCTGCAGATCTGCGCGACCCTCAACGGCCACGAGGCGCTTCCGGCGGTAACCCCGGAACCCCCGTCCGATGGCGCGGCGCCGGCGGATATGAACGAGGTCACCGGCCAGCCGTTCGCCAAGCGCGCGCTGGAGATCGCCGCCGCCGGTGCCCACAGCGTGCTGCTGTCGGGGCCGCCGGGCACCGGCAAGACCATGCTCGCCAACCGCCTGCCGGGGATTCTGCCGGCCATGACCGAGGACGAGGCGCTGGAATCCGCGGCCATGGAATCCCTCGGCCAAACCGGTTTCAACCCCGCCCACTGGAAGCGGCGGCCGTTCCGCTCCCCCCACCACAGCGCCTCCGGCGCCGCCCTGATCGGCGGCGGCGGGGTGCCGAGGCCGGGGGAAATCTCCCTGGCCCACAACGGCGTATTGTTCCTGGATGAGTTGCCGGAATTTGACCGCAAGGTGCTGGAGGCGTTGCGCGAGCCATTGGAATCCGGGGTCATCCACATCTCCCGGGTGGCCCGGCAAACCCGCTACCTGGCCAATTTTCTGCTGGTGGCCACGGCCAATCCCTGCTCCTGCGGCTACCTCGGCGACGAGAGCGGGCGCTGCCGCTGCACGCCGGATCAGGTGCTGCGCTACCGCGGGCGGCTGTCCGGGCCGCTGCTGGATCGCATTGATATTCAGGTGGAAGTGCCCCGCGTGCGGTACCGCGACCTGAGCCGGAACGGGAACCGCGCCGAACCCGCCGCTGAAGCAAGCGAGGAAGCCAGCGCCACCATTCGCCGGCGGGTTATGGAAGCCAGGGCGCGGCAGTTAGCGCGCCAGGGGAAAACCAACCACCTCTTGCAGGGCCGGGAACTGGAGCAACTATGCGCCCTGGACACCCCCGGCAACGCGCTGCTGGAAGCGGCCATGAACCGCCTCGGGCTGTCGGCGCGGGCCTATCACCGGATTCTCAAGGTTGCGCGCACCGTGGCCGATCTCAATGACGCCGAGCGTATTCAGGCCGAGCACCTTTCCATGGCAATCAAGTTGCGGTGTTTTGACCGGAGGGTGACGTAGCCGCCGCTGAACAGGGCCAGGACGAGCAGGGTGGTGGCTTGGTTCATTTGGCTCATTTGGCAAGGATAGCAAGTTTCAAAAAATACCGGACTCCAGCCCGGCGGCCATCAGGGTGCCGAGTTCTTTGCAGCGGGCGGCGAAGTCGTCGGTGTACTCGCCCTTGAGCACCAGCGTTGGCTGCACCTGTTTCCATTTCAGGCCGCTCAGGATGCGCTCCACGCTGGTTTTTGCGCCGTGGCCGTCGAGGCCGCCTTTGACGTATACGGCCACCGGCAGGCCCTCGGTTTTTTCCAGGCACGGGTAGTAGATTCGTTCCAGGAAGTCCTTGATCAGGCCGCTCATGTAGCCGAAGTTTTCGGTGGTGCCGAGGATCAGGCCGTCGGCCCACAAGACTTCGCCTGGGCCTGCGTCCGGTGGTTCGCACACGCGGACTTCAACCCCCTGAATGTCTTCGTGGCAGGCGCCGGCGTGGGCCGCCTGCCGGAGTTTGCGGGTGTTTTCCGACGGGCCGTTGGCGACGATCAGGAGGTTTGGCATGGCGGCGAGGTTGCCGTCCCGGTCGGGCCTAGCGGCGCCGGATTCCGTTCTCGTCCATGGCGATATACAACAAATCCCCCTGTTGGCGCAGTTGCCCGCTGATGCGCACCGGTTCGGCGGCGTGCCGGGCTAGCAGTTCCGCCGCGCCGCTGCCGTCGGCGCGGGCTACGAGGTAGCCGAATTTTTGCCGGCGGGCGTCTTTGGCCACCAGCAGCGGCGGGATGCCGCCCAGCAGGCACACCTCGGCGCAGGCTTTGTGGATTTTTCCGGCGCCGGGTTTCATCACGCCGAGGAAGCATTTGCTGTCGGCGATCTCGCCGGCGAGGGAGATTTCCCCCAGCGCCTTGATTTCCAGCAACGGGGCAATTTCATCGGCCCAGCCGCCGGCACCGGCGCCGGCGATCTCGCGGATGGCGTCCGCCCCGGCGATTTCCAGCATGATCCAGTCGCCACGGCGGATTTCGTAGCCGTCCACGGCCACCGGGCGGCCATCAAACGCCGTGGAAAATCGGTTGGCGGCGTGCTTGCCCTGGTACACCAGCAACACCGATTGCACCGCGCCGGGTTTGCCGGGGTGGAGGCGGTGCAGGACGGGGTAGGGGGCCAGCGTCAAAACGCCTTCCAGAGTGGTGGCGGGGCTGGCGATCTTCCAGGTCGCCGGGCCGGTGGATTTTTGCTGGGCCGCCAGCCAGTATCCGGCGCAGCCGCAGGCGATGATCAGCAATACCGCCAGCGGCCAGTAAAACCGTTTCAACGCCGTTGGCATGGGCAGGTAGCCGACAAAAAACGGCGGGGTTGTTTCTTTTTCGGTTTTTGGTTTGGCCTTGGGGTCAGCCATCGGCGGATTCCGTGATTTCAATGACAGGCCGCGGACTCCCGGCGGGCAGGGGCACGGGGTCCACCAATACCCGACCACCTTCCAGCGCGAGGCGGTAGGTCTTGACCTTTTCCGTGAACGGCGGCGGCGAACAGCCGTCTTCGGGGCGGTACTGATAGCCGTGCCACGGGCAGGTGATCAGGCCGTCCACCACCCGGCCTTCGCCGAGCGGCCCGTTCTGGTGTTGGCAGACGTTGGAGACCGCCGCCAGCCGGGTCTCGCCGTAGCGGAATACGGCGATGCGCTCGTCGTCGTTGATGGCCACGGTGATGGCGCGGTTGTTGGGGATGTCCCGCCAGTGGCCGGCGGCGACCCATTCGGTTGCGGTTTCGGTCTCTGTCCCTGTCTCTGTCCCGGCCTGCTTTGCGCCGCTGAGTTGCACCTCAACGCCGGAACGCGCCAGCGCCGCGAACAGGTGCAAGCCGCCCACCAATGCCACGCTTGCCACTGCCATCCACGGCAGCAGCCCGGTGTTGTCCTGCTGCAACGCGCCGAAGGTGATATGGACGACCACCAGCCCGTAGGCGGCATAAACCAGCAGATGGATGGCCTTCCACAGCGGGCCGCCGAGGTTGGCGTTCCAGTAGTCGTGGCTGGTGGCGGCCATCAGGAACAGGATGGCGAGGGCGAAGGCGCCGAACGCCTGGAAGGGGAAGTTGCCGAGGGAGCGGTAGTCGCCCCCGGAGATGAAAATCGAGACGATGGGATTGACCACGCCGAAGCCGTGGTACCAGTACACCACCACGGCGGCGTGCAGCAGCGCGATCACGAACAACGACACGCCGAGGTGGCGGCGGTTGTAGAGCAAGGGCAGGAAGCGGCGGTCAATGCGCGCCAGCGGGCCGATGCACAACACCACGGTCAGCATCAAAAACGCGCAGGTGGAGAAGGCGCGCATCAGCAAAATTTGTATGGAAATGGCGTCTGCGCCCCGGTAGAGGAGGTTGCTGACCCCCAGGAACACCGCCACATAAACGATGATGCCGGCCCACACGCAGGCGTCGTAGATTTGTTTGCGCCGGTTCCAGTTCACCGGCACGTAGCCGTGGCTCATGGCAACGGCCCCTTGCGTTCCGCCGCGCCGGGGATTTCCGGGCGCGGGTCGTTGGCCGGGGTGAGGTCGGTATGCGGGCGGCTGAAAGCGATAATCAGCCCCAGCAGCAGCGGCGTCAGCAACAGCCAGGTCAGGCGGTGGATTGTGCGGTGGCGGCGGATCATTGGTTCATTTGGCGGCGGCGGATTTCAGTCGGCATCTGCATCGATGTCCCGGTTCCGGTTCTGGTTCCGGTTCCGATTGTCCCGCCACTTGCGGGCCAGCAGCGGCCACAAAGCGATGGCCGCCGGCGTCCACAACAACCGCACGGCGATGGACGCGCCACGGGCCTGCGGCGCGATCACCGCGTAGCCGCGAAAAAAGAACGCCACGCCGAACACGCAGCCGATGAGGAGATAGTAGGCGGCGATGGTCAGAAAAAGCATGGGCGGGAATTGGGAATTGGGGATTGGGAATATGAGATTGTACTATGTTTGCACAATGGCGGGGGGCTATAATGAACCGGCAAACCATACCAACGCCCAACCAGCAACCCCCAACCATGGACACCAACCAGACCCGTTTGACCGTCGCAGAATTCAACCGCATCGCCGGCGAGCGCATGCCGTTTGCGGCGCTCATTGGCCTTCAACTGGAATCGCTGACCAGGGAGCGGGCGGTGATGCGGGCGGCGCACCGGGACGAGTTTTTGCGGCCGGGCGGCACCGTGGCCGGGCCGATCATGATGGGGCTGGCGGACGCCGCCTTCTACGCCGTGATCATGGCCAACCTCGGGCCGGTGGAACTGGCGGTAACCACCAACCTGTCCATCAATTTTTTACGCAAGCCGCCGCCGGGGGATATTCTCGCCGGCGCCGGGCTGCTGAAACTCGGCAAGCGCTTGGCGGTGTGCGAAGCGAGCCTGTATAGCGAGGCGCTCGGGGAAGGGCGGGCGGTGGCGCACGCCACCGGAACGTATTCGCTACCCGTGGAAGGGGCTTGAGCGTGAGGCTAACCGGCACTTGAAAAAAAAATCCGGCTCGAAATGGGTGGTGCTGGCGGCCTTGATCGGCAACGGCCTGATCGCCGTCACCAAGTTCATCGCCGCGGGCATCACCGGCAGTTCGGCGATGCTCAGCGAGGCCATCCACTCGGTGGTGGACACCGGCAACCAGGGCCTGCTGTTGTGGGGCATGAAGCGCGCCGCCAAACCCGCAGACGAGCAGCACCCGTTCGGCTACGGAATGGAGTTGTATTTCTGGACCTTCGTGGTGGCGATTCTGGTGTTCGCCATCGGCGCCGGGGTGTCGCTGTACGAGGGCATCAGCAAACTGATGGCGCCGACGGAGATCCACCGCCCCGTGGTCAACTACATCGTGCTCGGCGTCGCCATGGTCTTTGAGGGGGCGGCGTGGGCGGTGGCGTTCCGCGAGTTCCGCCGCCACAAGGGCGCCAAGCTGGGCTATTTCAAGGCCGTGCAGCTGAGCAAGGACCCCACCGTATTCACCGTCTTGTTCGAGGACAGCGCCGCCATGCTGGGCCTCATCGTCGCCATGATCGGACTGCTACTGGCCCAGTACTACGGCGACCCGGTCTTTGACGCGCTGGCCTCCATATCCATCGGCGTAATCCTCGCCTGCACCGCCACGGTGCTGGCCTACGAGAGCAAAGGCCTGCTCATCGGCGAGGCCGCCAGCCGCGAAGTGCGCACCGGCATCCGCCGCATCCTCTCCCAGGAACGCACCATCATCAGCATCAACGAAATCCTGACCATGCACCTCGGCCCCGAAGACGTGCTGCTGACCATCAGCCTGGACTTCACCGATTCAATGTCATCCGGCGACGTGGAAGATGTTATCAGCATGCTGGAAACGCGGATTAAGGGGAAGTATCCTGAGATTGCGCGGATCTTTATTGAGGCTCAGAGCAAGACCGGGCATTTGCGGAATATCAAGCGGTCGAGGTGAGGGGCGCAGAGCGTGGGGGGGGTTGCGCGTGACGCGCATTGTGGGGGGAGGAGACCCCCCACGCCCCCCTGTGCGCGACAGCAGGCTATCGCCGGGCCGAAAAAGCGGATCCGATACGATGAAAAATATGGTCGCTGGCGCTCCTTATTTTTCTATCGTTCGGGAATGACGGCGTGGGTGATTTGATTTTATGACTATGAAAGGTTTTCGCGAACAGGATTTAGCCGATCAGTCGGGCAAGATCTTTGTGATCACAGGTGCCAATGCCGGATTAGGGTTTGAGGCGGCACGCGCATTGGCGCTCAAAGGGGCGCGCGTCGTGATGGCTTGCCGCGCGGCGGATAAAGCGCACGCGGCGATGGATAAGATCAAAGCGCTCAAGCCGGATGCCGATCTGGCCTTCGTAGAGGCCGATCTGGGCGATCTCGAATCGATCAAGGCCGCCGCTGCGCAGATAAAGCAGCAGCCCAAGCTCGACGTGCTGATCAATAATGCCGGATTGCGGCTGCCGCCTCTGCAGCGCACGAAGCAGGGGTTTGAGGGCCAGATGGGCGTCAATCATTTTGGGCATTTCGCTTTGGTCGGCCATTTGATTGAAAAGATCAAAAAAGACAATACGCGCATTGTCGTGGTGAGCAGCTTAGCCCATCGCAGGGGCAGGATTGACTTTGACGACCTCCATGCCCGGCGCAGTTACAAGACGATGAAAAGATATAACGACAGCAAGTTGGCGAATATATTGTTCGCGTTTGAGTTGGAGCGCCGCCTGCGCCGGAGTGCGAGCGCCGCGCTCTGTGTGGCGTGCCATCCGGGGATGGCGAGAACCGAGATGCCGAGCGGCACGCCTCTTTGGATCAAATGGCTGCTTCCTTTGATGTGGCCATTTTTGAACGATGCGGCGCAGGGCGCGTGGCCTTTTCTTTTGGCGGCGACGGGTCAGGAGATCAAAGGCGGCGATTATTTCGGGCCGAGTCGGCTGGGCGAAATGGCCGGTCCCGCCTCATATGCGCGCCCATCGGCTAACGCGCATGAGGTTGCTTTAGCCGAGCGTCTGTGGGATTTATCGGTTAAATTGACCGGCGTTAATCCGGGGATTTAGAAGCGCCAGTTTAGGTTGAGGCGGGCTGCAGAGGGGTAAGGTCGGGCAGTGGAATCGTATCGGGAATCCGCTTTTTCGGCCCGGCGATAGCCGGCTGTCGCGCACAGGGATGTGCGCAGCGGCGCTGAAAACAGGATGTTTTCCCGCGCCGCACAGGAGGGCGCGGGGGGTATCCCCCCCGCATGCGCGTCACGCGCAACCCGCCCCGCGCACATGCGCCCCGCGTTTCGCATAAGGTATATTATGTAAACTAGCGTATTCACCAGCCCAAGCCCCCAAACCCGCATCACTCCGCCCCCGCCCCCTTCAACTGTCGCAAAATACTCTCCACGCCCTCGTGCCGCACGTCGGTTCCGTGTTTGATGAACACGATATGCCCGGCGATGTTCTTGGCGTGGCCGCCGAATCGTTCCAGCGCGCGGATGCCCAGCACGATGTCCACGAAATGGCCGACGTTGCGGGCGTCTTCCATCACGAAGGTGGTCAGGCGGCGCAGGATGGATTGCAGGCGGTCGTCCAGTTTCAGGCCCTTGCCCAGCACTTCCAGCGCGGCGTCGGTATCCAGGTCGTCGAAGGCGGCGATGGCCGCGGTCAGCATCGCTTCCACGTACTCGGCCAGGGCGTAGATGTCTTCGAGGATGCGCTCCGCCGGGGTTTTTTCGCCGGCGCCATAGAAGCGGATGGTGAGGCCGGCGATTTTGCGCGCTTCGTCGCCGGCGCGTTCCAGTTCGGCGATGATCTTGCTGACGGCGATGATCTCGCGCAGGTCCCGCGCCATGGGCTGCCGCAGGGCGATGATGCGCACGATTTCGTCATCGGCTTCGATGTCCAGGTCGTTGATTTTTTTGTCGTTTTCGATGACCTTTCGGGCCGCCGCTACGTCCTGTTGCGCGAGGGTAGCCACGGCTTCGCGCAGTTGCGACACCGCCAGTTGGCCCATTTGCGCGACCAAGGAATGCAGGTGGTCGAGTTCGCTGTCGAAACGCTTGAAGATATGGCCATCGCCGGGGCTGTGGGTGCTCATAACGCTACCTCGTTTGTTTTCCAGATAAACACGATAAATGCCTGTTTTCTAACCAAATCGCCCGGTAATGTACCCTTCCGTCAAGTCGTGGGCCGGGTTGGTGAAGATGTCTTCGGTGCGGCCGATTTCGATCAGGTGGCCGAGGTGAAAATAGGCGGTGCGCTGGGAGACCCGCGCCGCTTGCTGCATGGAATGGGTCACGATGCCGATGGTGTACTGCTGCTTCAACTCGTCAATGAGTTCCTCAATGCGCGCCGTGGCGATGGGGTCAAGGGCCGAACACGGCTCGTCCATCAGGATCACTTCGGGCTGGATGGCGATGGCGCGGGCGATGCACAGGCGCTGCTGCTGGCCGCCGGACAGCCCGGTGCCGGGCTGGTTGAGGCGGTCCTTGACCTCATCCCACAAGCCGGCGCGCCGCAGGCTGGAGGCGACGATTTCATCAAGGTCGGCGCGGTCGCGGCTCAGGCCGTGGAGTTTGGGGCCGTAGGCGACGTTTTCATACACCGTTTTGGGGAACGGGTTGGGGGTCTGAAACACCATCCCGACCCGCGCGCGCAGGTAGACCACGTCCATCGCCCGGGCGTGAATATCGCTGCCGTGCAGGGTGATTTCGCCGCTGACCCGGCAGGTGGGTATGGTGTCGTTCATGCGGTTCAGGCAGCGCAGCAGCGTGGATTTGCCGCAGCCGGAGGGGCCGATCATGGCCAGCACCTGGTTTTTGGCGAGGTCCAGGGAGACATCAAAAATCGCCTGCTTGTCGCCGTAGGATACATCCACGTGGCGGCAGGCCATCACCGGGTTATCCACGAAAGCATCGCCGACGGTGGCGGTGTCCGAGCGCCCCGCCCTGCCCCCGGTATTTTCAGCATCCACACTCACCAGCGCGTCTCCACTTTGGTTCTCAGTAACGCGATCAAGCCGTTGATGACCGCCAGCACCGCCAGCAGCACCAGAATCGCCGCCGAGGTGCGCTCCACGAAGGCGCGCTCCGGGCTGTCCGCCCACAAGTATATCTGTACCGGCAGCACCGTGGCCGGGTCGCCGGGGCCGCCGGGGACATCAACGATGAAGGCCACCATGCCGATAACCAGCAGCGGTGCGGTTTCCCCCAGGGCGCGCGCCAGGCCGATGATGGCACCGGTCAGCATCCCCGGCAGCGCCAGCGGCAGGACGTGGTGGACCACGGTCTGCACCGCCGACGCCCCGACCCCCAGCGCCGCCTGGCGGATGCGGGTTGGCACCGCCGCCAGCGCCGCGCGGCTGGAAATGATGATGGTGGGCAGGGTCATCAGCGCCAGCACCATGCCCCCCACCAGCGGCGCCGACCTCGGCATCCCGAAAAAATTGATCAGCACCGCCAGCCCCAGCAGCCCGAAGATAATGGACGGCACGGCGGCGAGGTTGTTGATGTTCACCTCCACCAGATCTACGAGGCGGTTTTTGGGCGCGAACTCCTGCAAATACACCGCCGCGGCGATGCCCACCGGCAGCGCCAGCAGCATGGTCACCAGCAGCGTGAACACCGAGCCCATGGCGGCGCCGAGGATGCCCGCTTGCTCGGCGTTGCGCGAGTCCCCGGCGCTGAAAAACGGCCGGTTGAAGCGCCTTTCCACGCGCCCGGCGGCGGCCAGTTGATCCACCCAGGCGATGGACTGGTCGGACAGGCGGCGGCCGGCTTCGGGTTGGGCGCGGTCAATGTAGCCCTTGTTGAGCATATCCACCTCGTCGTCCGCGGCCAGCCACAGGCGGCGGGGTTGGCCGGTGCCGATCCATTCGGGATGATCCAGCAGCGCGTCTCGCAGTTGGTATTCGGCGCCGTCGCTGAGCAGTTGATAGAGGCGTTTTTTGTCCTTGCGCTTGGTGACCTCGGGAAAATCCGCGCGCAACGCCGCCTTGATCATCCGCGCGTAGGGCGCGTTGGCGATGGCCTCGCGGTCCGGGTCGGCGCCCCCAAACTGCGCCGCTGCCAGGGGCATATCGATGGCGATGTAGGTCTGGGAAAACGCGCTGGAAGCCTTCCACGCGCTCACCCCCAGCAGCCACAGCAGAAACAATACCCCCACGGCGATGGCCGCCGCCCCCATGAAGCGAAAGCGCCTTTCCGTGCGGTAGCGGGCGCGGATGCTTTGTTGGAGGCGTTGTTCCAGGGCAATTTCCATGCTCATTCGTACTGCTCCCGGTACTTGCGCGCCACGCGCAGCGCGATCACGTTGAGAACCAAAGTGGCGGCGAACAACACCAGCCCCAGCGCGAACGCCGCCAGGGTTTTGGGACTGTCAAAAGCCTGATCGCCCACCAGCAGGGTTACGATTTGCACCGTCACCGTGGTCACCGACTGCAAGGGATTGGCGGTCAGGTTGGCCGCCAGCCCGGCCGCCATCACCACGATCATGGTCTCGCCGATGGCCCGCGAGGCGGCCAGCAAAATGCTGCCGACGATGCCCGGCAACGCCGCCGGCAGCACCACCCGGCGGATGGTCTCCGAGCGCGTCGCGCCCAGTCCCAAAGAGCCGTCTCGCAGGGATTGGGGCACCGCGTTAATCACATCATCGGACAACGATGACACGAACGGCAGAATCATAATGCCCATCACCAGCCCCGCGGCCAGCGCGCTTTCCGACGCGGCGTTCAGCCCCAGTACCGCCGCGCCGTCGCGCACCAGCGGGGCCACGGTCAGCGCGGCGAAAAACCCGTAGACCACCGTGGGGATGCCGGCCAGCATTTCCAGCACCGGCTTGCCCACCGCGCGCACCCGGTGGCCGGCGTATTCCGACAAATAGATCGCCGACAGCAACCCGAACGGCACCGCGATCAGCAGGGCGATGACCGTAATCAACAACGTGCCGGCGAACAACGGCACGGCGCCGAACGCGCCGCTGGAACCCACCTGATCCTCGCGGATGGCGGTCTGCGGCGACCAGTCGAGGCCGAACAGGAAATCCCACAACGGGACGATGTTGAAAAAGCGAATGGCCTCGAACAATACCGACAGGACGATGCCGATGGTGGTGAAAATGGCGAGACACGCGCACAGGATCAAAAAAACCTTGAACGCCCCTTCAACCCGGTGCCGCGCGGCGCGCCGCCGCCGAACCCCGTGCAAAGCCGCGATCAACGCGACCGGCACGCCGATGAAAAACAAGCACAGGGCGATGAGGGTGGTCATTGTTGGGCGCGTGACGCGCTATTGCGGGGGGGAGACCCCCCGCGCCCCCCTGTGCGGCGCGGGGAAACATCCTGTTTCCAGCGCCGCGCGCACATCCCTGTGCGCGACAGTCCGGCTACCGCCGAACCAAAAAAAACTGGATTCCCGATACGATGAAACAAACGGTCGCTAACGCTCCCTATTTTTCTATCGTTCGGGAATGACACCGAGGGAGATTTACACTTTCGCGGGTATAACACCGAGAACGTGGCAAAAACTCTGCCGTCATTCCCGAGCGTTAGTGTCCGTTGCCGCGCAAGCGGCTTACGGACACTTGCGTACTCGGGAATCCAGCGTCCAAGCGGCGGCGTCAGCCACGACCTCACAACGAACCTCACAACGAACCTCACAACGAACTTAGCCGCACACGATTCACCACCGCATCCCGGAACAACGCGCGTTCCGCTTCGGGCATCGGGATCAACCCGCGGTCGGCGAGGTAGCCATCCTCCCCCCAGGTATCCTCGTCGGTCAACTCGGTCATGAACTCGGCCATGCCGGGAATCACGCCGATATGCGCTGACTTGGCGTACATATAGAGGGGCCGCGAGATGGGATAGGAGCCATCCGCGATGTTCTCGAATTCCGGCGCCACTTGCTCGACCTTTGAGCCTTGCACCACATCGCCGTTCTGGTCGAGGAAACTGAACCCGAAAATGCCCAGCGCGTCGGGGTTGTTGACGAGTTTTTGCACGATCAGGTTATCGTTCTCCCCGGCTTCAATGAACGCGCCGTCCTCGCGGACGTGGTGGCAGGCCGTCTTGTAGGCCGCGTGGTCGGTTTTTTTCAGCGCCGCAATTCGCGGGATCTGTTGGCAGCCCCCTTCCATCGCCAACTCCACGAACGCATCCCGGGTGCCCGAAGTCGGCGGCGGGCCGAGCACTTCGATTTTGACCGCCGGCAACGCCGGATTGACCTCGGCCCAGGTGGCGTAGGGATTGGGTATCAGCGCTGGACTGTGGTCCGCGCCGGGGACGTCTTTGGCGAGCGCCAGGAAAATCTCCTTGCGGGTCAGCGACACCCGTGGCGCGGCGCGGCTGTTGGCGAGCACGATGCCGTCATAGCCGATCTTGATCTCGATGATGCCGGTGACGCCATTTTTCATGCACTGCTTGAACTCGGATTTTTTGATGCGCCGGGATGAATTGGTGAAATCCGGATGCGCCTCGCCGACGCCGGCGCAAAACAGTTTCATGCCGCCGCCGGAGCCGGTGGCTTCGATGATCGGCGTTTTGAAGGCCGTGCTTTTGCCGAATTTTTCCGCGGCCACGGTGGCGAAGGGATAGACCGTGGACGAGCCGACGACGTGGATGTTCTCGCGGGCCTGAGCCGGGATTGCGGCGCTCAGGAGGGATAAGAGGGAGAGGGTCAGTACGGCGGCTGAGCGTTGGTTTTTTACGGGCATTTTGGAAGTCGGTTGGTTGACCGGGAGTGTAACAAAAAGGGCCGTCAGGGGCGCGGCCGGCGGACGATGAGGATGCCCGAAGCGGCGATCATCGCCATGCCGGCGACCGACTGCAAGTCGGGGATTTCGCTGAACAGCAGGAAACCCCAGCACACGCTGAACACCAGGTAGGTGTAATCAAAGGTGGCGATGACCGCCGACGGGCCGCGCTGGTAGGCGAAGGCACCGCAGATGTTGCCGATGACCACGGTGGCGGCGAGGGCGCCCATGGCCAGCCACTGGGCGGCGCCGAGGGTCGCCCAGCCGCCGAACAAAAAGCGGTTCGCGGTTCCGAGTTCATGGGGTTGCCAGAGCAAAAGGACCGCGCTGGCGACGGCGCCGGTGATGACGAACAAAAGGTTCTGCATCAGCGCCAGGATTTTCGGGCTTTCGTCGCGGCATTTGGTGCGCGTCAGGATCATCGCCACGGCGAAAAAAACCGCTGAGAGCAGCGGCAACAATGCGTACAAATTAAAGTCATCGGCGGTCGGCCGCACGATCACCAGCACGCCGCTGAACCCGAAGCCCACCGCCAGCCACGACTTGAGGCCCACGCGGTCGCCGCTGAACAACGCCGAAAACAGCGTGATGAACAACGGAATCGTGTACAACACCGAGGCCGCCACCGACAACGGAATATGCGGCAGCGCGGCGTAGTAAAAAAACCACATCACCACCATCAAAAAACTCCTGAGCAGGGTCCAGCCCGCGGCCACCGGAACCAGGGAACCGCCCGGCGCCGGCCACTTGATCAACGCCAGCACCACCGGTATCGCCAGCAACGAGCGCAGCACATAAATCTGCCACAGGGAAAAGTCGGCGCTGACCAGTTTGACGAGGGCGTCTCCCAGGGACAGCACCAGCACTGTCAGGATGATGGAGCAGATCGCCAGGCGGACGTTGTCATCGCCGGCACTGGTTTGGGCGGTGGTTTTTCCGTTCAATTTTTCGTTATTCCTGCATTGGCGGGGGCGTAGTGTAACGGAAAAGAATAGTCCGGCACGCTGGATCATTATGGCCGCTGGATTCCCGAGTACGTAAGTCGCTTGCGCGGGGTGGGGTTGCGCCCTCGCGCCCCTAACTTCCCCTTGACCCGCCCCGCCCCGGCAATTAGTATTCGCGCTCCGTTCCCCGGTAGCTCAGTTGGTAGAGCAGGTGGCTGTTAACCACCCTGTCGGCAGTTCGAGTCTGTCCCGGGGAGCCAATTTTTTTCAGGCGGTTTGAAACAACCGCTTCGGCGTAACCTTGCCGTCTTCGGTCATTTCCGCGAGGCCGAGGAAGCCGGCGCTGTCGGAATATACCCGCACCAAGCCGCTTTCCGGGGTTTTTTGCGGCGCCGATGGCGCGCGCACCGGACGGCCCCGGCACAGGTAAAAGGCGATATTGTCCGGCAGGTTGACTTCGGGGAGGTGCGCCAGCCCTTGCTCCGTGGGCAGCAAGAATTTTTGCCGTTCCGGCGGCGAGTCGGCGGCTTCTAGTTGCGCCAGGGTGAAGGCGTCTGCGATGCGCAAAGCACCCACCGAGGTTCGCCGGAGTTCTTGCACGTGGGCGCCGCATCCCAACGCTTCGCCGAGATCATCCGCCAGCGTGCGCACGTAGAAACCCCGCGAGCAGGAGAGGCTCAGTTCCAGCCGCTCGCCTTGCCATTTTTCCAGGGACAGCGCATAGACCGTGACCGCCCGCGGCGCGCGTTCTACGGTGACCCCGGCCCGGGCGAGTTTGTACAACGGCTGGCCGTTTTGTTTGAGGGCGGAGTACATCGGCGGGATTTGTTCAAATTCGCCGCGAAAGTGCTCGAGGGCGTCGTTCAACTGCGCCTCGCTGAAATCAACCGGGCGTTCCCGGCGCACCCGCCCTTCCCGGTCGCCGGTCTCGGTGGCGACGCCGAGGCGGATTTGCACCTGGTAACTTTTGTCGGCGTCAAGGAACAACCCCGAAACCTTGGTGGCCTCGCCGAAACACAACGGCAAAAGGCCGGTGGCGATGGGGTCGAGGCTGCCGGTGTGCCCGGCCTTGCGCGCGTTCAGCAGGCGTTTGGCCTGCTGCAACGCCTGGTTCGAGGTAAATCCCACCGGCTTGTCCAGCAGCAACATTCCATCCACGGGAACGCCCCGGCGCTTAGTTTTTGACATCAGTTTTTGACAGCGGTTTTTGACACCAGTTTTTACATCAAGGCGCGGCGCGTTTCTTGTTGAGGGAGTCAATGAGCGAGGTCATTTCCATGCCCCGGCGGATGCTGTGGTCGTACTTGAACACCAGCGCCGGGGTGGTGCGCAGGTTGACCTCGCGGCCCAGCAGGTAGCGCAGGTATTTGCCGGCGTGGTTGAGGGCCTTTTCGATTTCATCCGGGGAGGCGGACGGGTCGGCGCTGGAAATATAAACCGTGGCCTGTTTCAAATCCTTGCCGATGGTCACGGCGGTAATGGAGGCCATTCGCACCCGCTGGTCGCTGACTTCCCGCGCGATCAGCGTAGCCAGTTCCCGGCGAATGACTTCGGACACGCGCCTGCTGCGCTCCACTTCGTGCATCTCCCCTGCCCCGCTTCCGCCGGCCCGGCGCTACAACTGCCGGGCGGTTTCGACGACTTCAAACACTTCGATCTGATCGCCAACCTTGACGTCGTTGTAGTTCTTGACGCCGATGCCACATTCCAGCCCGTTCCTGACTTCGGCGACGTCGTCCTTGAAGCGGCGCAGGGAATCAAGCGCGCCTTCAAAGATGACCACGTTGTCCCGCAGCACGCGCACCGGCAGGTTGCGCTTGACCGTGCCGTCAATGACGTAACTGCCGGCGATGGCGCCGATCTTCGGCGCCTTGAATACGTCGCGCACCTCGGCGAGGCCGACGTGCTGTTCCTTGATGATCGGCGACAGCATGCCCGACATGGACGACTTGACCAGGTCAATGACGTCGTAAATGACGTTGTGATAATGAACCGCGATGCCTTCGTTTTCGAGCAGTTTTCGCGCGGTGGCGTCGGCGCGCACGTTGAAGCCGATGATGATCGCGCCGGAAGTTACCGCGAGGTGGACGTCGGATTCGGTGATGCCGCCCACCATTCCGTGCACCACCTTGACTGCGACGTCGTCCACGGAAAGTTTTTCGATGGCCTCGGACAACGCTTCCACCGAGCCCTGCACGTCGGCCTTGATGAGCAAGTTGAGGGACTTGGTTTCGCCCTCGCCCATGCGGTTGAACAGGCTTTCCAGTTTGGTCTTCTGCTGCTTGGCGAGTTTGACTTCCTTGTGCCGGCCCTGGCGTTGAAACGCAATGTCCCTGGCCTTGCGTTCATCGCTCACCACGAACAGATCATCACCGGCCACGGGCACCCCGTTCAGCCCCTGAATTTCCACCGGCGTGGACGGCCCGGCCTGGTTCACGGGCTTGCCCTGATCGTCGGTCAGCACCCGCACGCGCCCGGATTCGCGCCCGGCCAGAACCACGTCGCCCTTGCGCAGCGTGCCCTGCTGCACCAGCACCGTGGCCACCGGGCCGCGCCCCTTGTCGAGGCGGGCTTCCACCACCTGGCCGGTGGCGGGGCCGGTGTCGCGGGCCTTGAGGTCAAGCACTTCGGCTTGCAGCAGCACCGATTCCAGCAACTGCTCCACGCCCTGCCCGCTCAAGGCCGACACTTCGTTCATCAGCACGTCGCCGCCCAACGCTTCGGAGATCACTTCGTGGTTGGTCAGTTCCTGTTTGACCTTTTCGACGTCGGCCTGTTCGCGGTCAATTTTGTTGATGGCGACGAGCAGCGGCACCTCGGCGGCGCGGGCGTGGTGGATGGCTTCGATGGTTTGCGGCTTGACGCCGTCGTCCGCCGCCACCACCAGGATCACCAGGTCGGCGGCCTTGCCGCCGCGCACGCGCATGGCCGAAAACGCTTCGTGGCCGGGGGTGTCGAGGAAGCAGATTTCGCCCTGCTTGAGTTTCACTTTATAGGCACCGATGTGCTGGGTGATGCCGCCCGCTTCGCCGCCGGCGACCTTGGCCTTGCGGAGATAATCGAGTAGCGAGGTTTTGCCGTGGTCAACGTGGCCCATGACCGTGACCACCGGCGGGCGCGGTTTCAGCACCTGATCTTTGTCGGCTGCGGCCAGCAGCAACGCTTCGGGGTCTTCTCTGGCCATGACCTTGGCCACGTGCCCCATCTCCTCCACCACCAGAGTCGCGGTGTCCTGATCCAGGAGTTGGTTGATGGTCACCATTGAACCCATGGCCATCATCGCCTTGATGACCTCGCCGGCCTTGATGGACATGGCCTGGGCGAGTTCGGCGACGCTGATGGTTTCGGGGATGCTGACCTCGTGAACCACCGGCTCGGTGGGCTTGGCAAACGCGTGGGCGTCTGAGATGGTAGAAGAAATTTTACCTATTTTGCGAATCCGCTTGCGCCGGTTTTTGCCGCCGCGTCCCTTGGCGACGTGCAGTTCGGCGCGGCCGCCGGCGGGTTTGCCTTTTTTGTTCTTTTTTGTTTTTTTGCGGGTTCCGTCTTCCGCCGGTTCCGCCGGTTCCGCCGATTTTTTTGGTTTCGCCTCTGCCTCTGTTGCCGATTGTTTGGCGGCCGTTTCCGTTGCCGTTTTAGTTTCCGTTTCCGGGGTTTTGGTCTGCGGTTTTTCCCGGGCTTCTTGCGCTTGCGGGGTTTCTTGTTTTTCCGGGCGCGTTTGTTGGTCGGCTTGTTGTTCGGCTTCGCGGGCTTTTTGTGCCGCCGCCTCCTGGTTGCGGCGTTGCGCTTCTTCCTGGGCGGCTTGACGCCGGTTGCTTTCTTCGGCGTGCTGGGCTTCAATGACGCTGCGCTTTACGAAGGTTCGCCGCTTTTTGACTTCAACGTGCACCGTGCGCGCGGCGCCGGTTCTGGAAGTCTGTTTGATTTCATTGGTGGTTTTGCGCTTGAGGGTAATCTGCTGGCGGTTGGTTTCGCGCTCGGCGCCGCCGCCCTGCAAAAACCCCAGCAGTTTAATTTTTTCATCAGCCTCCAGCATGTCGTCCCGGGTCTTGCCTTCAATGCCGGCGTCCGCCAACTGGCCGAGCAGTTTGTCAATATCGACGCCGATCTGTTTGGCGAAACTGTTGATGGTGATGCGCGACATAGTCTTTTCCGGCGAGTTTCAGATAAACCTCAGGCGAAAAGCGGCGCCCGGGCGGTCATGATGAGTTCGCTGGCGCGTTCCCGGTCAATCTCAATGATGTCCAGCACTTCGTCCACCGCGCAGTCCGCCAGATCGCTCATGCTACGCACGCCGCCGCCGGCCAATGCGCGGGCGGTCTGCTCGTCCATGCCTTCCATGCTCAATAAATCTTCCTCGGGCTCCTTCTCCTCCTGGGAGGCGATGGCGCTGGTCAGCAGGGTGTCCTGGGCGCGGTTGCGAAGTTCGTCCACGAGTTCTTCGTCGAATTCCTCAATGTCGAGAATTTCCTGGCGGGGCACGTAGGCGATTTCCTCGAGGGAGTTGAAGCCTTCCTGGGCGAGGATGGTGGCGACATTTTCGTCTATGTCGAGTTGCGCCATGAAGCTTTCCACCAGCGCCTTTTGCTCGGTTTCCTGTTTTTCGGCGGCGTCCTGGTCGGTCATCAGGTTCAACTCCCAGCCGGTCAACTCCGAAGCGAGGCGCACGTTCTGCCCGCCGCGGCCAATCGCCCGCGACAGATTTTCCTCGGTCACCACCACGTCCATGGCCTTCAACTCTTCGTCAACGTAAATCAACTCAACCTCCGCCGGGGCCAGCGCCTGTATGACGAACTCGGCGATGTTGTCGGACCACACGATGATGTCCACGCGCTCGCCGGCGATTTCATTGGACACGCTCTGCACCCGCGAGCCGCGAATGCCGACGCAGGCGCCCACCGGGTCAACGTTGGAGTCGTTGGTGCGCACGGAAATTTTGGCACGCGAGCCGGGGTCTCTGGCGGCGGCGAGAATTTCGATGATGCCTTCGCCGGCTTCCGGCACTTCCAGTTTAAACAGTTCGATCAGGAACTCCGGGGTCAGCCGGGTCAGCACCAGCTGCGGCCCGCGGGCTTCAAGGTCAATTTCCTCCAGCAGCGAGCGAATCCGGTCGCCGGGCCGCAGCCCCTCGCGGGGGATCATGTTGCTCTTCGGCAGGATGGCTTCGCTGTCGCCGAGGTCAATGATGGCGTTACCGCGTTCCAGGCGTTTCACGGTGCCGGAGAGCAACACGCCGAACCTGTCCTGGTAGCGTTCGGCGGTCTGCTCGCGCACCGCTTCGCGCACCCTTTGCATGATCACCTGCTTGGCCGCCTGGGCTGCGATGCGCCCGAACTCGACTTTGTCCATCGGCTCTTCGATCATCTCCCCGGCGGCGATGCCGGGATGGGCCTGCTGGGCTTCGGCGAGGACGATCTGGTGATCCGGGAATTCCACTTCGGCGTCGTCGGGCAGCACTTCCCAGACGCGAAAACTGTCGTAGTCGCCGGTATCCCGGTGAATGCTCACGCGCGCGTCAATCTCGCCGCTGTGCCACTTGCGCGTGGCGGTCGCCAGGGCCGCTTCAATGGCGTTGAAAATGATTTCCTTTTCGAGATCTTTCTCCCGGGAAACCACTTCCGCCATCAGCAGGATTTCGTTGTTGGTAATCGTCATAATTTTCGCCGCTTGAATTGCCCGATGCTCGTTTGTTCGTTTGTTCGTTCATTCGTTCATTCGTTCATTCGTTCACTCATCTACTCGCTTTGTGTCCGCCCGCCCGTCAAAACACCGGGTCGAGCCGCGCCGTATCCATATCGTCGTAGGCCAGTTCATAACGCTCGCCGTCCACTTCCAGCACCACGCATCCCTCGCCGGCTTCCAGCAACTCGCCGGTGAAACGCCGCCGCCCGCCGAGCGGGGCGTTCAGCACGATCTTCGCCCGGCTGCCGGCAAACCGCCGAAAATGCTCCGGCTTGACCAGCGGCCGGTCCAGCCCCGGCGACGACACCTCAAGCGCGCACGCCGGCGGCAGCGCGTCCTCCACCTCCAGTACCGCGCTCAGCTGCCGGCTGACCGCCTCGCAGTCGTCCACGCCGATGCCGCCGGGCGCGTCAATGTACACCCGCAGGACGCGGTTGCCGCCCACCGCCGAAAACTCAAGGTGCAACAACTCGTAGCCCAGCGCATCCACCGGCGAGCCGAATAAATTCCGCAGCACATCTAAATCCCGCAGCTTATTCCGCAGTTCCGGGTCGCCCGCCATACCGATGCCTCGTTGTCCGCGCTCGCGCGCTTCGCCCGTACACAAAAAATGGGCCAATGGCCCATCACCCCGGTCCAGCCGCCGCGCGCCGACCGCCGTGCGCCGACCCCTAAAACTAAAACCCCGCATACCGCGGGGTCGTAGTCTGCCCGGAGGCAAATTGGTAGCGGGGGCAGGATTTGAACCTACGACCTTCGGGTTATGAGCCCGACGAGCTGCCAGACTGCTCCACCCCGCATCAAGGCCCGATTGTACCGGATTGCCGTGGGGGATTGCAACGCCTGATTTAAGGGGATTTGGGGGTTTTTGGTGATTGTTGCGGGGGAAGGTGGTTTTGGGGGGGGTATCCCCCCGCAAACGCGCATCACGCGCCCCCCTTACCCGTCATTCCCGAACTTTGGGTGAGTATGAAAGCAATCACTCCCGCCGTCGCCGGATCTCGCTGCCGGCGGCGGAATCGTGGGTCTCGAATCCGTGGGCGTGGATGGCGGCGCGCAGGCGGTCGGCTTCGGGCCAGTCGTGGTTTTGGCGGGCTGCGGTGCGTTGGCGAACCAAGACCGCGACTTCTTCGGGGATTTCAACGGCGGCGGGCTGCCATTCCCCGATTCTCAGGCCAAGCACTTTGTCGAGGTGCAGCAGCGTGGCTTTTTTGACGCCGGGCGGCAGGCCGCTTTTGGCCATTCCCCAGACTACCGCCAACCCGCGCGCGGTGTTCAGGTCGCGGCAGATTTCCCCGGTGAAGGCCGTTACGGTGGCCGCGTCTGCCTCTTCCGCCGGGGCGGGTTCGCCCCAGGCGTGGGCCAGGGCGCGCAGCCGTTCAAGGGCGGTGACGGCGCCGTCGAGGCTTTCCCAGGTGAACTTCAAGTCGCTGCGATAGTGCGCGGTCAGGCACAGGTAGCGGTAGCATAGCGGGTCGTAGCCGCGCCCGGTTTCCATCAGCGTCTTGAGGCGCAGGAACTCGCCGCCGGACTTGGACATTTTTTCCGCCCCCCCGGTTTCAATGCCGGCTTCCGGGCCGGTTTCGAGGAAGTAGCCGTGCAGCCAGAAGTTGGCGAGGGTGGTGCCGTGGCACACCTCGGCCTGGGCGATTTCGTTGCAGTGGTGGACCGGGATGTGATCCTTGCCGCCGCAGTGTATATCGAATTTCGCGCCCAGGTACTTGGCCGCCATGGCCGAACATTCGATGTGCCAGCCGGGAAAGCCGCGCCCCCACGGGCTGTCCCATTCCATCTGCCGGATCTGGCCGGCGGGGCTGAACTTCCATAACGCGAAGTCGGTGGCGTGTTTTTTTTCACCGACCTCGACCCGCGCCCCGGCCTCCAGCCCGGCGCGGTCGAGGCGCGCCAGATGACCGTAGGTTGCCAGTTTTGAGGTGTCGAAATAGACGCCGTCTGAGGTGATGTAGGTGTAACCCCGGCGTTCGATTTCCGCGATGTCGTGGATTTGCTCGGCGATGTGGTCGGTGGCCCGGCACCAGATGGTCGGGGCGAGGATGTTCAGTTTTTCCAGGTCATCCTGGAAGGCGCGAGTGTAGCGTTCGGCGATAACCCACGCGCTCTTGCCGGCGCGCCGCGCCCCGGCCTCGACCTTGTCCTCGCCGGTATCGGCGTCCGAGGTCAGGTGGCCGACGTCGGTGATGTTGATGACGTGGCGCACCCGCCAGCCGCAAAACTCCAGGGTGCGGCGCAGCACGTCCTCAAAAATGTAGGTGCGCAGGTTGCCGACGTGGGCGTAGTCGTACACCGTCGGCCCGCACGCGTACATCCTCACCTCATCGCCCCGCAACGGCACAAACCCGCACAGGCGGCGGCGGTAACTGTCGTACAGTTGCAGGTTCATGGTTGCAGGGTTGCGGTGGGCGGTGAGGATGGGGACGCAAGAAACAGGCCCGGCGATGGTACAATAAACCAGCGTCCGCCGCATTGCCATTCAGCCGCAGGCGCGCCGCCCCCGCAGACCCAGCGTGAGCCGCAGCAAACCAAACCAATGACCACCGCCTTTATCGCCGATCTCCACCTGACCCCGGAGCGCCCCGCTTCCACGCGCCTGTTCGAGGAGTTTTTGAGCGGCGCCGCCGGTCTGCTGGAACGCTTGTACATCCTCGGCGACTTGTTTGAATACTGGGTAGGCGACGACGGCGGCGAACCGCTCGGACACGCGCGCGTGGAAGCCGCCCTGCGAAAAACCGCCGATGCCGGCACCGGGCTATTTTTCATGCACGGCAACCGCGATTTTCTGGTGGGAGATGAATTCGCCCGGCGCACCGGTTGTACGCTGCTGCCGGACCCGGTGGTAATCACCCTGCACCAACGCGACTTCCTGCTGACCCACGGCGACGCGCTGTGCACCGATGACCCCGAACACCAGCAGTCCCGCCGGGAGATGCTTTCGGCGAAGTGGAAAGTGGCATTCCTGCAAAAACCCCTGGAGCAGCGCATGCAAACCGCCGAAACCATGCGCCGCCGCAGCGAAGCCGCCAAACAAACCAAGAGTATGGCGGTCATGGACGTCAACCAGGAGGCGGTGGAGGCGCTGATGCGGGAACACGGCGTAACCACCCTGATCCACGGCCACACCCACCAGCCGGCGGTTCACCGCTTTGAACTCGACCAGAAACCGGCGTGGCGGTATGTGCTTGGGGATTGGTATGAGCAGAAAAGCGCGTTGTATTGCGATGAGGGGAAGCTGGCGTTGAAAAAATGAGGGGGTGGCCGCGTCACGCCTGCCGCGCCCCGATGTCGGTTATTTCGGAGAGGTCGAGTTCGTTGTTGGCGGTGTCTTTGGCGTCGTCGTTGCGGTCGTTGTCTACTTGTTGCAGGTAGGCGCGGGTGATGTCGCCGGTTACGTATTGGCCGTTGAAGCACGAGGCGTCGAATTCGGAAATGGCGGGGTTGCACCGGGTTACGGCGTCCACGAGGTCGTCTAGTTCCTGGTAGAAGAGTTTGTCGGCGCCGATTTCCCGGCGGATTTCTTCGATGCTGCGGTTGTGGGCGACGAATTCCGCCGAGGACGGCATATCAATGCCGTACACGTTGGGGAAGCGCACCGGCGGCGACGCCGAGGCGAAGTACACTTTGTTGGCGCCGGCGTCCCGGGCCAGTTCGATGATCTTGCGGGAGGTGGTGCCGCGCACGATGGAGTCGTCCACCAGCAGCACGTTCTTGCCCTTGAACTCCGAGGCGATGGGGTTGAGTTTCTGGCGCACCGACTGCCGGCGTTCGGCTTGCCCCGGCATGATGAAGGTGCGGCCGATGTAGCGGTTTTTGATGAAGCCTTCGCGGTACGGCAGTTTCAGCACGCGCCCCATTTCCACGGCGGCGGTGCGGCTGGTGTCCGGCACCGGGATGACCACGTCTATGTCGTGGCCGGGCCAGTCCTGCTTGAGGCGGTGGGCGAGTTTTTCCCCCATGTTCATGCGCGTTCGGTACACGGCGATGCCGTCTATGATGGAATCCGGGCGCGCCAGATAGACGTATTCAAAGATGCACGGGGAATGTTGCGGCTGCGCGGCACAAATCCGGGTGTGCACGCGGCCGTCGAGGTCCACGAGCATCGCCTCGCCGGGGCGGACGTCGCGCTCCAGGGTGTAGCCGAGCACGTCCAGGGCGACGCTTTCCGAGGCGAAGATGTGGGCGGTTTGGTTGTCGGAAGCGGTGCCGGAACTGACACCGAAACCGGAACCGCCGCCCGGCATGACGCCGTACACCAGCGGGCGGATGCCGCGCGGGTCGCGGAACGCCAGGATGCCGACCCCGACCACCATCACCACCACGGCGTAGGCACCGTTGCAGCGGCGGAATACCCCGCTGACGGCGTTGAACAAATCATCGGGGGCGGCGCGCAGGCTCGATGCGCCGATGGCTTCGCGCAACTCGTGGGCGAAGACGTTGAGCAGGATTTCCGAGTCCGAGGAAGTGTTTAGCTGGCGCAAGTCCTGGCGGAACAATTCCTCGCGCAAGGTTGCGGCGTTGGTCAGGTTGCCGTTATGGCCGAGGGCGATGCCGAACGGCGAGTTGACGTAAAAGGGCTGGGCTTCGGCGCGGGAATCGCAGCCGGCGGTGGGGTAGCGGGCGTGGCCGATGCCCATGCCGCCCTTGAGTTGCAACATGTGGCGGGTGTGAAACACGTCCCGCACCAGGCCGTTGTCCTTGCGTAAATACACGCGGTCGCCGTCGCTGGTGATGATGCCGGCGGAGTCCTGGCCGCGATGCTGGACGATGGTCAGGCCGTCGTACAACGCCTGGTTGACCGGGTTCGGGCCGAAGATTCCGATGACGCCGCACATCAGCCGCTTCCGTCCTTGTGCTGAAAATAGACCGCCAGATCCGCGGGCATCAGCGAGCGCAGGCCGTCGGCAACCGGGGTGAAGTAATGCACCAGCAGGGACTTCTGCCACCACGGCTGGGTTGCGAAGTCCATGAATATCGCCGCCAGCAGCAACAACGCGACGATGATAACCCCCCGGCCAACGCCGAACAGCATCCCCAGCGAGCGGTCAACCCCGCTGATGCCGCTCAGGGGCAGCGCACGCCACAGCAGGTAGCCGAGGAACGATGCGGCGATCAGCACCAGCACAAAAATAACCCCGAAAGCGGCCACCACCCGCAACGGCGGCTGGTGGATGTAGGGTTCAAGGAAAACTCCGCCGCCGCGGGCGTAGGCGTACGCGGCCCACAACGCCAGGATCCACGCCGCCAGCGACAACACTTCGCGGATGAAACCGCGAAACAAACCCACCACCAGGGAAACCAGGATGATGGCGATGATGGCGATGTCGGGGAGGCTCATTTGGGTGTCATTTCTGTAGAAGTTCGCTAGTTCACTGTCAAATACGGACAGGTCGCGACCTGTCCCTACCCGCCACTCCCAAGCGTTAGTGTCCGTTGCCGCGCAAGCGGCTTACGGACTTGCGTACTCGGGAATCCAGTCCCACACGACCTACCACTAGTTTAACCCCTGGATTCCCGAATGCGATGAAAAATATGGTCGCTATCGCTCCCTATTTTTCTATCGTTCGGGAATGACGGCAAAGGCGTAAGGAAGGGTTGGGGAAGCGGTTAAGCATCGCCGGGGGCAGGTTGCGACCTGCCCCTACTACCCGCAAATGCGGGTATGACACCGAGGAAGATTTGCACTTTCATGGGTATGACACCGAGAGCGTGGCAACAACGCTGTCGTCATTCCCGAGCGTTAGTGTCCGTTGCCGCGTAGCGGCTTACGGACACTTGCGTACTCGGGAATCCAGTGCCACACCGGCAGTGTCCGCCGGCCAAGCGGTGGCGTAGGGACAGGTCGTGACCTGTCCATGCCAATCCAATTTAGAAGCGCAGCGAACCGGTCAGCCGGATGTTATGCCCGATGTCGTTGTCATCTTGCTTGGTGCGTTCGCCGGTCAACTCCAATCGTAAGCCGCGCTTCGTCCATTTGCCGAGGGCATTGGAGAAGTCCATTCCCATCTTTTGACTGCGCCCGTCTGCTGTCCAGCCGGGTTCGAGGGTGAAGGTAATGCCTCGGCCTTGCGTGCCGGGGTCAAACCGCACTTGCAAACTGGCGTTCCATTCTTCGTAGTCGTTTTCTTCGTGTACCAGCAAGGCGTTGGCTTTCGCCTGCATGCTCAAACCGCTTGCGGGGTGGCGGTAGTCAAAGCCTAATCCCAAATCAGCACCGCTACCTTGTTCGGCGTCGCCGTCATCCCAGCGCAGGCCGAGTTCCCAGTTCGGGGTGAATCGGGCACCGTTCGGGGAGGGGGTGCCGGGGGCGCGGCCTTGTATGGCAAAGCGCAGGCGTTGGGAGTCTGCGGTTACTGCCGGCAGGTCGGTTTCTTCGTTCTTATCGGATTCCAGTTCCACGGCAAAGGCGCTGGCTTTCCACGACCATTCGCTGCGTTTGTACGTGGTCAGGTCGCCGGAGACGCCGGCGGCTATCATTTGCATTTCAATATCCACGTCGGTGGTCTCGGCATCCCCGTCCGTGGCCAGTTCGGCGTCTCCTTCGCCGTAGCCGAGGACTACCCATGCGTTGCTGGTATCGGTGGGTTGCCATTGAATATAGGGCAGGATGCTGGTCAGGTCGGCATCCAAATCGCCCTGGATGTCGTCTGCTTGGTCGTCATAATCTATTTCGCCGTTGCTTTCGGAGATGGCGAGGCCGAGGCGGGTGCCGTTCGGGGTGCGGTAGTCTGCGCCGAGGTAGGCTGAGGTTACGTCGCCGTCTTGTTCAAAGTCGTTTTCGGGTTTGCCGTCGAAGTTGCTGGTGGTGGCGCGTGCCCAGAGGCTCCAGTTGGGGGTGCCGGGGGCGGCGTTGTTGAGGTTGAGGTGGAACGCGCTTTTCATGAGGAGGTCGCGGGGGGACATTAATGTGGTGGTGACCGGGGTGGGCGTGCCGGTGGTGGCACCGTTGGATGTGGTGTCGGCGAGGTTTGCGCTGTTTATGGTATCGGCGAGGTCATGTTCAACTGGATTCCCGATACGATGAAAAACATGGTCGCTATCGCTCCCTGTTTTTCTATCGTTCGGGAATGACACCGAGGGTGATTTGTATTTTTGTGGGTATGACGCCGAGGGCGTGTTAACAACGCTGCCGTCATTCTCGAGCGTTAGTGTCCGTTGCCGCGTTAGCGGCTTACGGACACTTGCGACTCGGGAATCCAGGGTTTGGGCGGGGGTGGTGGTTGCTAACTCAAACTTGTGGCCGCCGATGGTGAAGTGGCTGGTGTTTGCGCGTCCGGCGGGGGTGGAGAGGTAGTCTTCAAATACGCCTACCGTGCCAGAGGCAAAGGCGCGCCCAAACGCCGCCAAAGTCTTCTCCAAAACGCGTTCGGAGCTGTTGCGGCCTACCTGGACGGTAAGCCTGGCCATGGTGGGTTGCCCGGTTTCGTCGGTTACGGTGAGGTCGAAGTTCAGGGTGGTGCGTTCTTCGGGGGCGGTGAAGGTGGGGGCGGCGGCGGTTCTGTCGGAGAGGGTGACCGGCACTTCGTCGGCGGCGTCTTGCGCCCACAGGAAGGTCAGGGGCTGGCCTGCCGGGTCGCTGCTGCCGGTGGCATCCAGGGTTACGGTGGCGCCTTCATCCACGGTCATGCGTGTGCCGGCGGCGAGGACGATTACCGGCGGGTCATCGGCGATGGTGATGGTGAAAGTTAGTCGGGCGGTGTCGGTGCCGCTATCGGTGGCGGTGTAGGTGTAGGGTACTGCCCTTTGCTCGGTGGTGGGGGTGCCGTCCAGAACGCGGGTGGCGGCGGTGAAGGTCAGGCCGTCGGGGAGGGTTTCGGTGATGGCGTAGGTCAATGCGCCATCGCCGCCGGTGGCGGTGGGCAGGGTGACGCTGACGGCGGTGTCGGGGAGGTAGGTTTGGTCGGCGATGGTGGCGGCGAAGGTGACCGGCGGTTCACGGATGGTAATCTGCAAGGCTGGTCCCAACCCCATAAGGCCGGTGCTGTCCGTTACGTTGTAGGCATAAAAGATCACAGACTGTGCCGTGGTCGGGGTGCCGCTCAAGACGCGGGTGGTGCCGTTAAAAGACAGTCCATCCGGCAACCGCGGGAGGGTGCTTCTCATCAAAGTGTAGGTCAGCGGGGCGGTACCGCCGGTGGCCACCGGCAGGGTAAAAGCGACGGGGGTGCCGACGGTATAGGTCTGGGGAGGGATGGTGGACGCTTGGAAACTAAACACGCTTTGCACGTTGATGGTAAAACGTATCGTGGCAGTGCGGCCAGCAGCATCGGTTACGGTGTAGGTCACAAAAGCGCCTTGTCTCCTGGTGGGCGTACCTTGCAAGACCCGTGTGTCCGGGGCGGCGTCAAACGTCAGTCCGGCGAAATTGAACGGACCGGTCGGAACGCTAAGCGTGTACGCCAGCGGAGTGGTGCCGGTGCCGACGGTGACCGCCGGCAGGGTCAGGTCGGGGATGGCGGTGCCCTGGGTGTAGGTTTGGTTGGGGATGGTGGCGCTGCCGAAGGTTGGGGGGGGGCCATCGGTGGCGCCACGGATGGTGATGGTGATGGTGGCGGAGACCGCGCCGGCCATTGGCCCGCTGGTCTGGGTCGCGTCCACGGTAAAGGTGTCGGTGAGCGTCTCGCCGTCGTTCAAGGCATCCACGTCGGCATTGTCGTTGTCCAGCGTGTAGGTGATTATGCCTGTTCTGGTGAAAGTGTCACCGGTTATTGTACTTACAAAATGACGAAGCACGAAGTTTCCGTATTGGCTCGGCGTATCCTGTGTCGTGAAAGAACCGGTTTGCAGGTTTCCCACACTCCCGAGGCCCAGGCTGGCGCTCACCGTATTGGGTGAGGCATCTTCGGTGATGGAGTAGGTGAGGGTGGCATTGCTCGAGTCGTAGATTTGCGCCGAGGCGTGCTGGGCGGGGAGGAGGGTGAGGGCGAGGAGGGTGAAGGCGAGGGTGGATGCCTTGTTTAGTAAGGTTAGCGGCTTATTGTGTATCGGGGGGGGGGGGGGGCAGGAATGGCCGCCGGGACGCCCAAAGGCGCGGTTTTATGCGGTTTTAGCGGGTTTTTGACTACGGACGGGAAACGAAAAAGGGACATGATAATCCTCCTGAAAGGGTGGTTGTGGTGGGCTGGTGCCAAGCCGTGAATTGGCCGGATTATACCAAAATCCAAGGAAATAACGCCCCCAAAACGGGCGCGGGTTTGCGGTGGTAGCGTAAGGAAAGGCGGCGTATTGCGGGTTTGACGCTGGATTCCCGAGTACGCAAGTGTCCGTAAGCCGCTTGCGCGGGAATGACGGCATAGAATGAAATTTGTCAGCGAATTAGTGAACCCATACATACACGGAAGCTCAGGGTGCGTGCTCGGTCACAAAACCTTGCTCACCAATCAGAATCTTCAAGCGCTTGCCGACCTCCCCCGCGGTTTCCTTTTTGGCGTAGGGGCCGAGCCAGATGCGCGTGGCGTGGCCGAGGTCGGTTTTGACGGTGACTTTGTGGGCGGTGAAACCGCTTTTGGCGAGTTTCGCCGAGACCGAAGCGGCGTTGGCCGGTTTGGAAAAGGTGCCGACGCGCACCGCCCAGCCGCCGCCGGCGGTGGTGGCCGGGGCGGGGGATTTGGCAACCTGCCCTACCCCGTCGTCTTGATTAAGCAATGCCGGTTGGACGGATTGTTGCTTGGTGATCTTGATGCCCGCTTCCCCGGCGGCGGTCAGCGGCACGATTTCGGAAATGATGGCGTTGTTGGCGGCGTTTTTGCCGGTGCTGCGCGTCGCGTTGGCCTCAATGTTCTGCCTCGACAACAACCACGGAATCACCAGCACCGCCACGCTCACCATAATCACGGCCCCGACCAGGCGGTGTTTCATCTGGTATTCGCGTTGGCGTTGGGATGAAGCTTGGGGCTTCACGATGGCTGGTCCGTGGATGACGATGGCGGCGGCAAGCGGGTCAGGTTGTGCGGTGCGCATCGGCCCTGCCGTCGTGCTCGAAGTGGGCGATTATATCACCGACCGTATAAAAGGAACCGAAGATTACCACCCGGTCCCGCGCATCGGCCACGCCCAGGGCCGCCAAACCCGCCGCCAGCGGGGAATCAAAGAGGGTCGCCGGCGATGCGCTGCCGGTGCGGGCCAGTTGTTCTTTCAGAGACTCGGCGGTCTGCCCCCGCTCCCCGGCCAGGGTTGCCAGGTACCAGTGGTCAATGACGCCGTCCATGAGCGCAATGATTTCGGCAACGGGTTTGTCGGCGAGGATGCCGAACACGCCGTGGGTTTTTCCGGCATTTTTTCGCCGCGCCAGAAAAGCCGCGAGGTCGCGGGCCGCATCAACGTTGTGGGCCACGTCCAGAACGATTTCCGGTGCGCCGCCGAGCACCTGACAGCGCGCCGGCAGTTGGGTATTGGCGAGACCGGCGATCAGGTTCTTTGGGGTAACGCCGGTGCGCGCCTGGGTCAACGCCAATGCCGCAACCACGCCGCCGAGGTTGTTGAGTTGTTGCCCGCCGCCGAGGGGCGGTTGCAGGCCGGCCACGCACCGCCATTGATCGGCAACCGCCGAATGATCGCTGCGCCAGTGGATGCCGCCGCCGCCGGTTTGCTTGGTTTGCCTGGTTTGCTCAATCCGATAGTCAACGCCGCTTTGCAGCAGCGCACAGTTTTGTGCGGCGGCGACGCGGGCGATGCCCGGCGGCGGGGCGGGATCGGCGCACACCGCCAGGGCGTGTTTTTTGATGATGCCGGCCTTCTCCAGGCCGATGGCCTCGCGGTCGGCGCCGAGCCATTGGGCGTGGTCAATGCCGATGGAAGTGATCAGCGCAAGATCGTTGTCAACGAGATTGACCGCGTCCAGCCGCCCGCCCATGCCGACTTCGAGGAGGGACGCATCCACCCGCGCGCGCCGGAAAATCAGCAACGCGCACAAGGTGCCGAACTCAAAGTAGGTCAGCGGAATCCCGTCCCGGGCGCGCTCGATTTCCGCGAACGCCGCGCACAACGCCGCGTCGTGCGCCGCGCAACCGTCCACGCGCACCCGCTCGTTGTAGCGTACCAGGTGCGGCGAGGTGTAACTGCCGGTCTTTAAACCGGCGTCCCGCAGCACCGCTTCCAGCATGGCCACGCACGAGCCCTTGCCGTTGGTGCCGGCGACGGCTATGACCAGGCCCAGGTTGGGATCCGGGCCGCCCGAATCAGCGGGACGCCCCCGCAACCTTGCCCATACTTGCGCGACCCGCTCCAGGGTCAGGTCAATGCTGCGCCAGTGTTGGGTCTGGATGTGCGCCAGCCAGTCGTCCAGCGTCCGGTCTTGCGGGGGCCGGAAATCGCTCATTCCCGGTAGGCCGGGGGACGGCTACGGTCGCTCAACGCCCGCTTCGGCCAGCGCAGGGGACACGAGCGGCGTGGGCGGATTTTCGCCGTTGAACCCGAGTTTGGCGAGCAGCGAGCTGATGGTGTCGCGCAACGCCCGGCGGTCAACGATCATGTCAATGGCGCCGTGCGCCAACTGGAATTCGGTGCGCTGAAAACCTTCGGGCAGGGTTTCGCGGACGGTCTGCTCGATGACCCTGGGGCCGGCGAAACCCACCAGCGCGTTAGGCTCGCCGATGATGACGTCGCCGAGCATGGCGAGGCTCGCCGACACGCCGCCCATGGTGGGGTCGGTGAGCACCGAGATGTAGGGTATGGCGCGTTCCCGCAGGCGCGTGATGGCGGCGGTGGTCTTGGCCATCTGCATCAGCGAAAAAAGCGCCTCCTGCATGCGCGCGCCGCCGCTCGCCGAGAAGCACACCAGCGGCTGGCGGTGCTCAACGCTGTGCCGGGCCGCGCGCACAAAGCGCTCCCCCACCACCGAGCCCATGGAGCCGCCCATGAAGCGGAACTCAAAGGCCACCGCGGTAATCGGCGTGCCCTTGAGCGCGCCGTGGGCGGCCAGCAACGCTTCGCTGGCGGAACTGGTTTTTTTCGCTTCGCTGAGGCGGTCGCGGTAGCGCTTGCGGTCGCGGAACTTGAGCATATCCACGGGGCGCACCTCGCCGCCCAGCCACTGCGGGCCATCGGGTTCCGCGCCGTCGAAGAACGTCCGCAGCCGGGCGTCGGCGCCGAGGCGCATGTGGTGGTCGCATTTGGGGCATACCTGCAGGCTGTGCTGCAACTCCACGCCATAGAGTACCGCCTGACAGGCGGTGCACTTGTTCCACAAGCCTTCCGGCACCCCGCGCTTGCCGATGGCGGTGCCGGTTTTGATTTTCGGCGGGATGATTTTATCGAACCAATTCATTTATTTATGATTATTTTATAATCTATTTGATTATATTGAATCGCGAACCTTTTGGCAAAACCGGCGAATCTTTTCCGGGTCCTTGCGGCCATTGGACTCCACGCCGGTGCTGACGTCAACGCCGTAAGGCGCGACCCGGTCAACGGCCTCGGCGACATTTTCCGGGGTCAGCCCGCCGGCCAGTATGAGCGGCATGGCGCCGTCGTGGCGGGCTTGCCCCCACTCAAAGGTCGCGCCGGTGCCGCCGTAGCGGTCCGCGGCGTGGGTGTCCAGCAAAATGCCCCGTGCGGAGGCATAGCGGGATTCCATTGCCCGCAGTTCGGCCCGCCAATCGGCGCCCTCGGCGACCCGCAACGCCTTGATGTAAGGCTTGCCGAAAGCGGCGCAGAAATCTTCGGGTTCCTCGCCGTGAAACTGCAAGTGGCCGGGAGCAACCCGCGCAATGATGCCCCGGACCTCTTCCGCCGTGGGGTTGACCATCACCGCCACCGTGGTCACGAATGGCGCCACCGCCGGGCAAATGGCGGCGGCCTGGGCCGCTTCCAGGTGGCGCGCGCTGGGCGGGTGGAAAATCAGGCCGATGGCGTCGGCACCCGCCGCTACTGCTACCTGGGCGGTATCAGGGTCGGTTACGCCGCAGATCTTGATTCGGGTTCGCATGGTTGGTTTGGTTGGTTTTCAACACTACCGGGCAGTTGTACAAGGGCGGATTGTAGCAAACCGGCTACCAGAATCGGCACGGGTCGGGGGGCGGCGGCAAGGCAAACCGCGCCTCGTACCGGACCCCGGTGAAGTACAGCCCGGCGGCCGGGGCGGTTGCGCCGGCTTGGGTGCGGTCGCCGCCGGCCAGCAGTTGCCCGGCCCACTGCGCCGCCTCCCGGCCCTCGCCGATGCGCAGCAGCGTCCCGGCGATATTGCGCACCATGTGGTGCAGGAAACCGTCGGCGCGGATGTCCATCCACAGCCACGGGCCGCGCTGGTTGACGGTCAGTTCCCTGACCGTCCTGTGCGGGTCTTTGGCCTGACAACCCGCGGCCCGAAAAGCGCTGAAATCATGCCGCCCCAGCAACGCCCCGGCGGCCTCGCGCATTTGCGCCACCGCCAGCGGCGCGTAGTGCCACGCGACCCGCCCGTGCAAGTAAGACGGACCCACGGCGCGGTTCAAAATCACGTACCGGTAACTGCGCTCCAGCGCGCCGAAGCGAGCGTGGAAATCATCCGCCACCGGCTGCGCCCACAGCAACGAGATGTCATCCGGCAAGTGGGTATTCACCCCGCGCAGCCATGCACGGCCCTCGCGCACGCTGCGGGTGTCGAAATGAATCACCTGCCCGAGGCCATGCACCCCGGTATCGGTGCGCCCCGCGGCGATCACCCGCACCCCCTCATCCGCCACCCGGCTGATGGCGTTCTCCACCCGCGCCTGCACCGAAGCCGCGTTGTCCTGGTATTGCCAGCCGCAGTAATGGACCCCGCAGTATTCCACGCCGGCGGCGATTCGTTGGGGGGTGGGCATTGAAAACTCCGCCGAAGCGCGCCGCAGCGGCGATTCAAATGCGGTTTTCCGCCACCCCGTGGCAGGCAACGCGGACACCGCCGGAGGTGTCCCGCAGTTCCGGTATGACCTTGGCGCATATCTCGGTGGCGTGTGCGCACCGTCCGTGAAATACGCAGCCGGACGGCAGGTTGATGGGGGTCGGCACTTCGCCCTTGAGTTTGATGTGTGCTGATTTGCTGCGCCCGAGCTTCGGAATGGCGCTCAAGAGCGCGCGGGTATAAGGATGGCGGGGTGACGAAAATACTTCCCCGGTTTGACCCAGTTCGCAAATCCGGCCGAGGTACATGACCGCGACCCGGGTGCCAAAGTGCTCCACCACGGACAGGTCATGGGTGATGAACAAATAGGTCAGGTCGCGCTCCTCGCGGGCTTGCATCAGCAGGTTCAATACCTGGGCCTGAATGGAAACGTCCAGGGCGGAAATCGGCTCATCAGCGACGATAAACTCCGGGTCCACCATCAACGCCCGGGCAATGCTGATGCGCTGCCGCTGACCGCCGGAAAACTCGTGGGGGAAGCGCGCGCCCCAGGCCGCATCAACGCCCACCGATTCCATCACCTCCACAACTTTTTGCCGTTGTTCGGCCGGGGAAATTTCCGGGAAATGAAACCTGACCGGCTCCCGCAGCGTGGCCGCCACGGTCTTGCGGGGGTTCAAGGAAGCGTAAGGGTTCTGGAAAATCATCTGCATTTTTTTTCGATAGGGCAGCAAAGCGGCGCGATTCAGGCCATCAATGCGCTGTTGCCGGTAGTGCACCGCGCCCGTGGTGGGCGACAGCAATCCCATGATGGTGCGGCCCACGGTGGTTTTGCCGCAGCCACTCTCCCCCACCAGGCACAACGCCTCCCCTTTTACGATGTCCAGTGAAATACCATTGACCGCTTTTACCGTTTCGATTTTACGCACCAGCCTGCCGCGCTCAAAAGACAACTGGTCAAGCAGCCCGCCGGAGACGTTGAATTCCCGGTGCAGTTCGCGCACCGATACTAGACTGGCCGGATTGGTTTGCGGCATTTGATCTAGGAACAGGAATTAACTGGAAAGTGGCAGGCGGCGGCGCGCGGGCCGGCGGCGGACAGCGCCGGTAATGTGCCGGCGCATATGTCCCGGGCGTACCGGCAGCGGTCGTGAAACGGGCATCCATCCGGGATGTCCCGCAACGACGGCATCACCCCCGGAATCTGATTGAGGCGCTGCCCGGCGCGGGTTTTTTCCGGCAACGCCCCGATCAGGCCCTCGGTGTACGGGTGCATCGGCGCGGCGATGACTTCCCCCGTAGGCCCGCGTTCAATGACCCGCCCGGCGTACATCACCAGAACGCGCTGGGTTACTTCGGAAACCACGCCGAGGTCGTGGGTTATCAAAATCAACCCGACTGCAAAATCATTGCACAACCTCAGCAGCAGTTCGAGAATTTCCGCCTGGATGGTCACATCCAGCGCGGTGGTCGGTTCATCGGCAATAATGATCGCCGGATCGCTCAAAAGCGCAATGGCGATAACTACGCGCTGGCGCATGCCGCCGGACAACTCATGGGGGTATTGTTCCAGCCGGGTTTGCGCGGAAGGAATTTGTACCGCCTGCAGTTTTTCCAATGCGATTTCCCGCGCTTGCCTGCCGCTGATTTTGCGGTGCGCGTGGATGGTTTCCGTCATTTG
This sequence comes from Candidatus Poriferihabitaceae bacterium, assembly GCA_965212085.1. Classification (GTDB taxonomy): domain Bacteria; phylum Pseudomonadota; class Gammaproteobacteria; order Arenicellales; family Poriferihabitantaceae; genus JAHRAW01. The sequence goes on from OZ243042.1 coordinate 2,366,114, forward strand.
GGTGCCGATGGTCAACACCGGATTGAGGGTCATCATCGGATCCTGAAATATCATGCTGATTTTATCGCCGCGAATACGGCGCATTTCCTCCTGATCCAAAGCCGCCAGGTTTTGGCCTTCAAACAGGATGCTGCCGGCGGACAAATAACCGGGCTTGCTGATCAGGTTGAGGATGGCGAAAGCCGAGACCGATTTCCCGGCGCCGCTTTCCCCGACAATGCCGATGCGCTCGCCCCGTTCAAGGTCGAAACTGACGTCCTTGATGGCGCTCACCGGCCCGCTTCTGAGCGGAAACACCACTTCGAGATTTTTGACGCTGAGTAATGGCATGATGAAAAGTATCCGTGGTTCAGTCGTTATATGCTCGCGGGTTAAGGACGTCCCGCAACCAGTCGCCGAGCAGGTTGATGGCGAGGATCAAGACGATCAGCACGACCGCCGGGAAAGCCGTAATCCACCATGACCCGCTGAAAATAAACTCAAACCCGTTCTTGATGAGCGAGCCCAGCGATGGTTTGGTAATGGGCATGCCCAATCCGAGGAATGCCAGCGCCGCTTCGGTGATGATGGCATTGGCCACCTGCACCGTGGAAATGACCAGCAGCGGTGAAAAAGTATTGGGCAGTATGTGCCGGTAGATGATGGTGGCCGGCTTGAAGCCCATCACCCGGGCGGCGTCAACGTATTCCTTTTTCTTTTCCGCCAATACGCAGGCCCGCACCGTGCGCGCGTACTGGGGCCATTCGGCGATGCCGATCACCAGCACGATGACCAGCAGCGCGAAGTCTTCGTAGAACCGGGCGCCGACGGTGGCCTGAAATACCGCAAGGATAATGATCGCCACCATCAGGGTGGTGAAGGACAGTTGTATATCGGCGATTCGCATCAGAAAACTGTCCAGCCTGCCGCCGAAGTAGCCCGCCATCAGGCCGATGGAAACCCCGATCACGCCTTGCAGAAGCGTAGCGAAAACACCAATGATGATGGAAATTCCGGAACCGTACAGGAGCGTGCTGAGCATATCCCGCCCCATGGCGTCGGTGCCCAGCACAAACCGCCGGTCGGCGCCATCGCCGCCGAGCGGCGGAATTTCCGAATCCATAATGTCAAACTGGGTCTGATCCCAGGGATCAAATGGCGCGATCAACGGCGCCAGGAGCGCGGCCAGCACGAACGCCAGCAATACCGCCGCGCTAATCATGGCGGTGCGGCTATGGACAAAACTGTAATACGCCGGCGAGTTGCGGACGCGCTCCCAGCGCTCGGGGTGCGCCGCCAAGGCGTTACTGCTCATGTGGTTTGCCGGTCAGTTTGATCATCGGATTCACCAGGCCGTAGATGATGTCCACCACGGTGTTGGTAATCACAAAAATCAGCCCCACAACGATCAGGTAAGCGACGATCAGCGGCGTATCCACCCGGTTGATGGCCTCAAGAAACATAAACCCCATGCCCGGCCACTGAAAGACCGTTTCGGTGAGGATGGTGTAGGCCACCATGATGCCGAGTTGCACGCCGCCCACGGTAATTACCGGAAGCAACGTGTTTTTGAACGCGTGCAACATCCAGATACGGCGGTTGCTGAGCCCTTTGGCCCGGGCGAATTTGACGTACTCCGATTCCAGCACCTCCATCATTTCAGAGCGGATCATGCGTACAAACAGCGGCAAGATGACCGATGCCAGCGAGATACTCGGCAACAGCAAGTGCGTTAGCCCGTCGAGCGTCAGCAAACTGGTTTCCCAGCCGCCGGGCAATACCACGGTCGCGCCGCGGCCGTAGGACGGCAGCCAGCCCAGTTCAACGGAGAACAGGTAAATCAAAAAAATCGCGGTCAAAAATACCGGCACCGAAATGCCGATGATGCTGACTCCCATGCTCAGATTGGAAAACCAGTGACGCGGATTGATCGCCGCGAACATGCCGACCGGGATCGAGAAAAGCAGTATCCAAAAGGAAGCGCCGATGACCAGGTCAATGGTCGCCGGCAGTTTATCCATAATCACTTCGAGCGCCGGGCGTTTGAAAAAATACGAGACGCCGAGATCCCCGGTAACGGCCTTTTTCAGAAACCGCCAGTACTGCACCAGGAACGGATCGTTCAACCCCATTTCCCCGCGCAACTCGGCGCGTATTTCCTCGGAAACATGCTGCCCGACGAGTTCCTGCAACGGGTCTCCCAGTTCATCCTGAATCGAAAAACTGAGCACGCTGATCACCAGCATGACCACCACGGCCTGCCCCAGCCGCCTGACGAGAAATGCAAACATGGATGGATTACCTTTTGGCGAAACAAAAAGATGGGCCGCGGGGACGCGCCCCGGAGGCCCACCTTTTCACGATCAAAAAACCGCTTCGCTAATCCATCACCAGGTCGCCCAAATAGGGAAAGTTCATGACGTTGACAATTTTGTCAATGCGCGCACCGACGCCGGCCGCCCAGGCGCGATCCTGCCAGTGCAACGGCACGAACGCCGCTTCGTCGTAGAGGATTTGCTCGACCCGTTGCAGCATTTGCGCGCGCTTGGCCGGGTCGGTTTCTTTGGCGCTGGCGAGTACCAGCCGGTCAACCTCGGCGTTGGAGTAGTTGCCGCTGTTGTACTGGCCGTAGCCGGTATCTTCATCCGGGGTCATGCTGAGAAACTCGCTGAAGTTGGCCGAATCCTCGGTGTCGGAGTGCCAGCCGATCATCATTATATCCGCCGCGCGTTCGTCGAACTTGGGCCAGTACTGGGCTTTGGGCATGGTGGTCAGATCAACCTTGATGTTGATTTTGGCGAGCATGCCGGCGACCGCTTCGGCGATTTTGGCGTCGTTCACATAACGGTTGTTGGGCGCCATCATGGTGACCGTGAAACCACCGGCATGACCGGCTTCCGCCATCAACGCCCTGGCTTTTTTCAAGTCGTAGCGCGGTTGCAGGGCCGGGTTGTAACCGAGGTATCCTTTGGGGCTTTGCTGGGCTGCGGCGGTGCCGAAATTCTTCATAATTTTTTCCACGATGCCGGCGTTGTTGACCGCGTGCACAATGGCCTGCCGCACCCGCACATCGGCAAGTTCCGCCTTGCGTTCCTGATTCAACTGGAAAGTAATGATACGCGTGCCGCTCATGGTAACCAGGTCCACCTTGTTGCTGCTGTCAATGCGCGCCAGATCGGTCGGCGGAATCGGCGCGGCGAAATCAATGTCGCCGGATAACAATGCCGCGACCCGCGTCGGGCCTTCCTTAATGGGCGTGAAGACGATGCGGTCGACGTTGCCGGGCGAGTTGGTATCCCAGTAATCGGCGAACCGCTCAAACACCACCTTGACGCCCTGCTCCCGCGAAACGACGGTGTACGGGCCGGTGCAGGAGACGTTGGTGGAAGCGAAAGAATCGCCGTGTTTTACGATTTCCCCTTTGTCCCGCCCGCGTTCATCAACGCCGGTATAAAACTCGCTGTCGAGCGGAAAAATGTAGGTCGCGGTGTGTTCAACCAGCGGGTATGGGCCATCGGTGACCAAATCAATGGTGTGCTCGTTGATGACTTTGGCGTCGACAAAGTTGGTGAAGATGCCCTTGAAGTCATCGCTGCTTTTGAGCCGGTCGAAAGTGAACTTGACGTCTTTGGCGGTCATTTCGCGGCCCGAATGAAACTTCACTCCTTTGCGCAGGTTAAAGCGCACCGTGGAGTCGTTGCGGCGTTTCCAACTGCTCGCCACCCGTGGATCGAATCCCAGTTCTTGATTCCAGCGGAGCAGCGGATCACACACCATGTGGGAAAGCTGCAGCGTCCCGCCGGATAGTTGTTCGTGAATGTCCATGGATACCGGGTCGGCATCATATGCGAGGTTGAGCGTTTTCGCATGAATCGGCAGCGCCAAAAGCAAACCGCCCGAAACTCCGAGTACGGCAATGCCGAGTTTGATGAAAGATGATTTCATGATTGTTCTCCTCAAGGTGGTGGAACAGGTTATGGGTTATGCGTTATAAATTATGGGTTCATTATCAACTAATCAAAGGCGCATTGCGAGGGGCCCTGACCTTCCAGCGACCGGCAAAAGCGCGAAAACCACGATACCGCGCAAGAAAATCAATAATAGCGGCATCTGCTCCTTTCACAAACCATAGCCGGCGCCGGTAAGCGCGCACCCCCTCACACCTCCCGCCGATCCGAAAACGCCTGGTTCAGGGTTCCGGCGTCCATGTATTCCAGTTCGCCGCCCATGGGCATGCCCCGGGCCAGGCGGGTTACTTTGATGCCGGTGGGTTGCATGAGGTCTATGATGAAGTCGGCGGTGGCCTGGCCTTCGATGGTGAGGTTGGTGGCGAGGATGATTTCGTCAACCGGGCCGGACGCATCGGACTGGTCGGACTCGTCTGACTGGCCGGTTTTGACCAGCGCCAGCAGTTGGTCAATGCCCAGTTCCGAGGGGCCGATATCGTCGAGGGGCGAGAGGTGTCCCATGAGCACGAAGTACATGCCCTGGTACACGGCGGCCTGCTCGATGGCTTCGAGGTCCGCCGGGGTTTCGACGATGCACAATCGCGTTGCGTCCCGCTTGCCGGAGGCGCAGATCGGGCATTTTTCCGCTTCGCTGAAGTTGTTGCAGCGCTGGCAGTGGTTGATTTTGGACAGCGCCTGGCGGATCGTTTCGCCGATCTGCCGCGCGCCTTCGCGGTCCCGCTCCAGGAGGTGAAAGGCCATGCGCTGGGCGGATTTCGGGCCGACGCCGGGGAGCCGCCGCAACGCCGCTTTCAGCGCCTCAACAGCGCGCGGGTCGGCCATTCAACCGGCCGTCAAAAGGGCAGTTTGAGGCCGGGGATATTCATCCCCTCGGTCAGCCCGCCCATTTTTTCCTGGGTCACCTGCTCAACCTTGCGCACCGCGTCATTGATGCCCGCCGCCACCAGGTCTTCGAGGACTTCGCGGTCGTCGTCCATCAACGCCGCATCAATCTCGACCTTGCGCACGTCGTGGCGGCAGGTCATGGTAACCGCAACCAGGCCGCCCCCGGCCTGCCCGCGCACCTCGGTGTCGGCCAGTTCCCGCTGGGCCTTTTCCATGTTTTCCTGCATGGCCTGGGCCTGCTTCATAATGTTGCCGAGTCCGCCGCTCATGTTTGTCGCCTCGTTGTCAAAAAGATTGTGGGTTATGGGTTATGGGTAAGGGCTTCAGCTCGCCGGCGGACGAATGGAATCGCCGACGATTTCGCCGTCAAACAAGTCCACCAGTTCCTGCACTTTGGGGTCGTGCTGAAACGCCTGCTCGGCGGCCTGCTGTTTTTCCTGACGGTTGCGTTCCTGACGCCGGGAAGGGGTTTCCGCAGCGTTCGCGCCGGCTTGGTCGCCCGGCCCGCTTTGGCCGCCGTCCGCTCCACCGGCTCCACCGGCCCCCACTTGCCCAACGCGCACCTCCAGTTCAAGGGGCAGCGCCAGCCGCTCGGCGAGTTGCCGTTCAATTTTTTTCACGCGGGCGTCGCTCCGCAGATGACCGTGGTCGGCGTCCAGCGTCAGGCGCAGGGTATGGCCGGACACCGATTCCGGCACCATGTTCATCATCAGTTCCCGGGCCACGCCGCTCAAACCGGATTGCTCAATGCAAGCCGCCCAGTGCTCGCCCTCGCCGAGTTGTTCCAGCGTGAGGTTCAGTTTGGCGGCGGGGGCAGGAGTGGCAGCGGGGGCGGCTTCGGCGATGGCGTTCTCCGCCGGTTCGGGTTCGGGGGGCGGTTGCGCCCGGTCTGCGGTCTTTTTTGCGTCTGCGGTTTTGGCCCGTTGCCGTTCCCGTTTCCGTTCGGCTACGGCGGCGGGCGCGGCATTTTTCGTGGCACTTCCGGCGTTTGTGGCGCTTCCGGCGGCAACCCCCGGCTCGGCAACCGCTTGCATGGGCGCTTCCGCCGGCGCGCGTTGCGCTCCGGTGGCGGCCATCGGCGGATAATTTTTTGCGGCGCCGGGCTGATTCGCCGTGGCTTCGGCTTGTTCGGGCCGGAAGGAAATCATGCGCAGCAACGCCATCTCAAAACCACTGCGCGGATCCGGGGCCAGCGCCAGGTCGCGCTTGCCGATGAGGGCGATCTGGTAGATCAGTTGCAGCAGTTCGCCGTCCACTTGCCCGGCCAGGGTTGCGAGGTTGGACGAGTCAATGCCCTTCCACTCCACCGCCTGGGGGTTGATCTGATACAGGGACAGGTTGTGCAGGGCGGTCAGGATTTCATCCAGCGCGGCGCTGAAGTCCACCGAGCGCAACGCCATGGCGGCCACCGTCTCCAGCGCCTCGGCCCCCTGCCCCACGCAGACCTGACTCAGCAGTTGGTGGGTGAACTGGTCATCTATCATGCCCAGCATGGCGCGAATTTTTTCGGTGCGCACTTCGCCGTTGCCGAAGGCGATGCCCTGGTCGAGCAGGCTCAGCGCGTCGCGCGCGCTGCCGTTGGCGGAGCGCGCCAGAATCAGCAGCGCCGGCGGGTCGTAGTCAACGCCTTCGGCGTCAAGGATTTTTTCCAGCAGCGCGCTCAGGCAGCCGATGTCCATGGCTTTCAGGTTGAACTGGATGCAGCGCGACAGGATGGTGGTCGGAAGTTTTTGCGGGTCGGTGGTGGCGAGCAGGAACTTGACGTGTTCGGGGGGTTCTTCAAGGGTCTTGAGCAGCGCGTTGAAGCTGTGGGCGGAGAGCATGTGGACTTCGTCTATGAGGTAGATCTTGAAGCGCCCCTGGGCCGGGGTGTACTGCACGTTGTCGAGCAGTTCGCGGGTGTCGTCCACCTTGGTGCGCGACGCGGCGTCCACTTCAATGAGGTCAATGAAATTCCCCTGATCCACGCCCCGGCACGGCACGCATTCGCCGCACGGCGTGGAGCCGATGCCCTGCTCGCAGTTGAGCGCCTTGGCGAACAGGCGCGCCAGCGTGGTCTTGCCGACTCCGCGCGTGCCGGTGAACAGGAAGGCGTGATGAACGCGCTGGTTATCCAGGCCGTTGATGAGCGCCGACACCACGTGTTCCTGGCCGATCACCTGGTCGAACGTTTTGGGCCGCCACTTGCGGGCGAGGGCTTGGTAGCTCATTTGCTGTTCACTTGTTGGTCTGGAGTGCGAAGCCGGCAAGGTGGCGGATCCGGCCGACCCGGCCCCGGCGCTCGAATCGGTTGCTGCGGCTGCTTCCTTCCGGACCTGACCGGGTTGACAACGTATCGCCGCCGGGGAGACCGGCCTTCACCGCCATTGATGCTGGTCGAACCTCGGGGCTATTATACCCTCCCGGCGGAGGCAATGGCGAATGGCTGCCCGGTTTCCGGTTTTCCGATCAGGCAATCAGGCGCATAGTGGCGCACTGGTGGCACAATGGCACGATGATTCCAAGCGCCCCGCTCGCGGACAAAACCTATTATGGAACAAAAACTTACAGGTAATACCCCAAAGAAACATATAAACCGGTCCCGATGACAATACTCCACAGCAACCCCATCCGTTTGAATATTAAAACGAGCACGGCTATGGAAATAACCGCGGGATATGGATCGTGCGTGATTTCCTGGGTTATGCAATAAATCATCAGATTGACAAACACCGCAATCGGCAGAATAGTTTTCAGGTTGTGTTGCGTCTTTGCGGAAAAATCAAAAGAAGCGAATGCGGGCAAAACCCTGACGATAAGGGAGATGCCGAATAACAGGGCTATACCAATGACGACGCGGTAATCATTCATGGCGCACCTCCGCGTATCTGCTCAGCAGGAGGTAACTCAAAACGATGCCGGGAATCCAAAAGTATTTGGGGCCAATGAGCACGATGCTCGCTACCGACGCGCAGATGCACAATCCCAATACGGATAATTTTCGGTAGTTAAAACCGCAGTCAATACGTCCTTGACCGATAAACAAAAAGATGTTATCCAGACTCAACAGTATCAGAATTGCGCTGATTGGAAACGTCAGTCCGGCCAGAATTTCCCGGGCGGTTATCGGCAAAATGCCCGACAGCAGAACGCCAAATGAAGTGGACAGCGTCCAGAACGCGACAACCGACAGCCGTATGACGATTTTTTCTCCGATGCCGTCTTCTTTTTGTTCAACCGCATATGACTCATCGGCAAGCCAGTGCGCCAGCACCGCCTTTCCCGGGGCGCTTCCTGAAATGGGGCGGGAAGCGGACAGCGACATCGGAATATATCTAAGATTGATGCACAGAATGATCAAAAAAACCGTGAAGTATTGGATCTCCTCGTTGTCCGGGTGGGCAAAGCTCAGATACGCAAACTGACCGCTGCCCGTGAACCCGATCAGGCTCATCAAAAACACATCCACAAAACGCCAGTCAGCCTGAGCGGCGAGAATTCCAAAAAGAAAACCGACCGGAGAAAGTGCCAGAACAACCGGAAGAATTCTTGCAAACGCTATTTTATTGTTCATATCAAGGTACGCGTCATTCTTTTTGCGATTTTTCATCGTTCAGTCATCCTAAACATAAGTTTCAGGGTTGAGTCATTAGAAAGTCATTGACAATTCCGCAGACACGCAATATCCCACTTTAAACTAGTTTATATGTCAACTAAAAAATGAAAATTGTGATTCAAAGGTAAAATTTCCTAGTAAAATCAACCCGTAAGATGATTCCAACCGCCCCGTTCGCCGACCACAACCCATTGCGGGCCGCGGTTCGCAGCGCCTACCACGCCGATGAGGGCGAATGCGCCGCGCAACTGCTGGCCGGGGTGTCGCTCAGCCCCGCACAACGCCGCCGCATCGCCGACACCGCGCGCCAACTGGTGGGCGCCATCCGCGCCGACCATCAGGGACACGGCGGGCTGGATGCGTTCCTGCAGGAATACAAACTGTCCGGCGAAGAAGGCGTGGCCTTGATGTGCCTGGCCGAGGCGCTGCTGCGGATTCCCGACCCAACCACCGCCGATGCCCTCATCGAAGACACCCTGGGCGGTGCCGACTGGCGCGCCCACCTCGGCCACAGCGAATCTTTGTTCGTCAATATGTCCACCTGGGGGCTGATGCTGACCGGCAAGGTGGTGTCCCTGGAGCGGCAGGGGTTGGATCCCGGCGGCGGCCACCTGCCCGGCTTGGTGGCGCGGCTGGTGGCGCGCAGCGGCGAACCCGTGATTCGCGCCGCGCTGGTACGGGCGATGAAAATTATGGGGCGGCAGTTCGTGCTGGCCGAGGACATACACGCCGGCCTCAAGGCCGCCCGCCACCGCGAACGCCTGGGCTATGCCTATTCCTACGACATGCTGGGAGAAGCCGCGCGCACCGCCGCAGACGCGCAAAAATACCTGGACGCCTACTTTGATGCCATCGCCGCCATCGGAAAAAACGACGCCTTCGGCGACCCGCAGCGCAGCGCCGGCCTATCGGTCAAGTTGTCGGCCCTGCACCCCCGCTACGAGTTCGCCCAGGCCCGGCGCGTTATGGACGAACTGCTGCCGCGCATCAAATCGTTGTGCGTGGCGGCGCGCGCCCACGGCATCGGCCTGACCATTGACGCCGAAGAATCCGAGCGCCTCGACCCGTCGTTGTCGGTGCTCGAAGCGCTGTCCCTGGCCCCGGATCTGGGGGGCTGGGACGGGCTTGGGTTTGTGGTGCAGGGATACCAGAAACGCGCCCCGGCGGTCCTGGACTGGATGCAAGACCTCGCATCAAGAAGCAACCGCAAAATAATGATAAGGCTGGTAAAAGGTGCCTACTGGGACACCGAAATCAAACACGCCCAGGTCAACGGTTTCGCCGGCTACCCGGTGTTCACCCGCAAGTTGGCCACCGATGTTTCGTACCTGGCCTGCGCACAGAAACTGCTCGCCCACCCAACGCGCTTTTTCCCGTTGTTCGCCACCCACAACGCGCACACGGTGGCCGCCATCCTGGCCTTCGCCGGCGACCGCCGGGACTTCGAGTTTCAGTGCCTCCACGGCATGGGGGAAATCCTCTACGATCAAGTGATGCGCCGGCACCACGCAGCCTGCCGGATCTACGCGCCGGTTGGCCCTCACCGGGATTTGCTGGCCTACCTGGTACGGCGTCTGCTGGAGAACGGCGCCAACAGCTCTTTCGTCAACCGCCTGGTGGACAAGCACCTGCCCATCGAGCAGATCATCCGCGACCCGGTGGCGGCGCTGGCCGAATGTAGCCCCCTGCCCCACCCCGGCATCCCGGTGCCCGCGCGCCTCTACCCCGACCGCGAAAACTCCGCCGGAATGAACCTGTTTGACAGCGAAACCCTGGGGCAATACTACCGCGCCGTCCGGCGGCTGCAAACCGAATCCCGGACGGCGAAGCCCATCACGCCCGGCGTTGCCACGACGGAAGAAGCCGGAGCCGAAGCCGAAAAAAGCGCCCCGGTCATCAACCCCGCCACCGGGGCAACCGTCGGCGTGGTTCGCCACGCCGGCGACGCGGACATCGAAAACGCCCTCACCTCGGCCCGCGCGGCGGCGGATTCGTGGGATGGTTTGGGCGGAAACGCCCGCGCAGAGATGCTGGAGGCCGCCGCCGATTTGTACCAGCGCCACCGCGACGAGTTCTTGTACCTGTGCAACGTAGAAGCCGGCAAGACCCTGCCGGACGCGGTGGCCGAACTGCGGGAGGCGGTGGATTTTTTGCGCTATTACGCGGCGCAGGCGCGGCGGGATTTTGCCGGCGCGCAGCCCCTCCCCGGCCCCACCGGCGAGCGCAATCAACTGGCGCTGCACGGGCGCGGGGTGTTCGTCTGCATCAGCCCGTGGAATTTCCCGCTGGCGATCTTCACCGGGCAAGCAAGCGCCGCCCTGGCCGCCGGCAACTGCGTCATCGCCAAGCCCGCCGAGCAAACCCCGCTGATCGCCGACTGCGCGGTCGCGCTGCTACACCGCGCCGGGGTGCCCGAAGCGGTATTGCACTGCCTGCCCGGCGGCGGCCCGGTGGTGGGCGCGAAACTGGTATCCGACCCCCGCATCGCCGGGGTCGCCTTCACCGGCTCCACCGCAACCGCCCAACGGATTCAGCAGGCCCTGGCGAAAAATCCGGGGCCGGGGCTGGTGCCAATCCGCCCGTTCATCGCCGAGACCGGCGGCATCAACGCCATGATCGTGGACTCCACCGCCCTGCCCGAACAGGTGGTCGGCGATGTGCTGGCATCGGCTTTTCAAAGCGCCGGGCAGCGGTGCTCGGCGCTGCGGGTGTTGTACCTGCAAAGCGAAGTGGCCGGGCGCATTATGGAAATGCTGCGCGGCGCCATGGCGGAACTGATCATCGGCGATCCGCTGGACATCGCCACGGATGTCGGCCCGGTGATTGACCGGGCGGCGCGGGAAAAACTGCTGGCCCACGTCGAACAATGCCGCAAAAAGGGCTTCAAGGTTGAGAGCGGCGGCGATGTTTGCGATGATTTCGGTGATGACACAAAAGGCTTTTTCTTCCCGCCGACGATCATCGAAATCAACGGCATCGCCGACCTCGGCGAAGAAGTCTTCGGCCCGGTGCTGCATATCGCCCGCTTCCACGGCGCGGATCTCGACAAGGTGGTGGACGACATCAACGCCGCCGGTTACGGGCTGACCTTCGGCATCCACAGCCGCATCCACGCCACCGTGGAGCGCATCCGCTCGCGCATCAAGGCCGGCAACATCTACGTCAACCGCAACACCATCGGCGCGGTGGTGGGGGTGCAGCCGTTCGGCGGCGAAGGGCTGTCGGGCACCGGCCCGAAAGCCGGCGGGCCCAACTATCTGCGTGGATTTGCGCTGGAACGCGCGCTCAGCGTGGACACCACCGCCGCCGGCGGCAACGCCTCGCTGCTGTCGCTGGAATCGTTATGACTCGGTGAACCGGTGAACCGGTGAACCGGTGAACCGGCGCGTGCGCAACTCAGCGCCCGACCGCCGTCCCGATTTTCAGCGCCATCACCGAACACGGCGCGTGCGTCGCCAGCTTCGCGCTACACGAACCGAGCAGCATTTCCCCGCCGGCGCGGCTCTTGTCGTAGCCGACCACCATCAAATCCGGCTTGCGCTGGCGGGCCACCTTGAGGATGCTCTCGGCGCGCTTGCCCACCGACACGCTGGTGGTGGCCTTGCTTTTCATCTTTGCGCGCACGAACTGATTGAGGCTCGCCTCCATTTCCTTTCTGGCCTGTTTCTGCGCGTCGGCGGGAAAGTAGGCGGCGACGATGGGCATGCCGTAGCCCGGTATGACCGTGGTCACGTGCACCCGAGCGCCAAATACCCCGGCCAGATCGTCCACCTGTTTCAGCACGCGCACGGCCAGGCGTTGGCGCTGCATATCTATGGGTACCAGAATTTTCTTGAACATGATGTGCTCCTCGGAATGTGTTGTTGCCCCGGCGGTGGTTGATTATAAGGCGAGCGCAGCGCACTTTCAATTTGACACGCCGGCGACGGGCGTTTGCGCGGATTACGCCGGGGGTGGGCGTAGGGACAGGTCGCGGCTTGTCCCTACCGACTTTTTACTTCGGCGGATCACAAGCCGAGGATCGCGCCGCCGTCAACGATCAGGGTGCTGCCGTTGATATAACTGCCGGCGTTGCCGGCCAGCAGCAGCACGGCGCCGTCGAGTTCGCTGAGCTCGCCGGGGCGTTGGGGGAGCAGGCCGGCGATGTGCGCATGGCCGCGTTCGCTGTGCAGGAATTCGCGGTTCATTTCGGTGGCGAACCAGCCGGGGGCGAGGGCGTTGACGCGCACGCCTTTGCGGCCGAGTTCCAGGGCCATGGTTTTGGTTAGTTGAATGACGCCGGCTTTGGCGGCGCTGTAGTTGGCCTGGGAGCGTTGCACCGCCACGCCGAGCACTGACGCCACGTTGATGATGGAGCCGCCGGTTTTTTGCCGGACCATCTGCCGCGCCGCCGCTTGACCGACCCGCCACACCGCGCTCAGGTCGGTATCCAGCACCCGGGCCCAGGCCTGCTCGGTCATCTCCAGGAATTTTTGCGGTTCGGCGACGCCGGCGTTGTTGACCAGCACGTCCACGCGGCCAAAGCGTTCGATGATCTGCGCGAAGGCCGCTTCCACGCTTTGCCGGTCGTTGACGTCCATCACCACGGGCAGGGCTTCGCTGCCGTCGCCGCTGAGCGTAGCCGCCAGCGATTCGAGTTTGTCGTTGCGTCGCGCCGCCGGTGCCACCGCGCAGCCGGCGCGCGCCAGGGTCGTGGCGAGGTGCGCGCCGATTCCCGACGAGGCGCCGGTAATCACGGCGACGCGGCCGTCGAGGGCGAAGGTTTGCCGGAGAAATTCGGTGTCGGGCACGGTGTCGGACATGAGACGCTTTGGTTTGGCAATGACTATATCATCGCATGCGGCGACGGGGGATAATCAGCAATTTACCACTCTTCGAGCCGCCCGCCTTGCCCGGTTATTCCACAAGCCGCCGCCGCACCGTCCTCGCCCTGCTGGCCGTGTTGCTGCTGGCGGTGGCCGGGTATTCGCTGACCAGCGGGGTGATCGCCACCGGCGCCGGCGAAGTGTTGCGGGCGCTGCCCGACGCGCTGGCGGTGATGCTTTCATCCGGGCGCGGGGGCGGGGGTGCTGCGGACCACCAACTGGCGATGATACTCGCCGAGATCCGGATTCCACGGCTGTTGCTCGGCCTCATGGTCGGCGCCGGGCTTGCCATTTGCGGCGCCGTGATGCAAGGCTTGTTCCGAAACCCGATGGCCGATCCGGGGCTGCTCGGGGTCTCCTCCGGGGCCGCGCTCGGGGCGGTGCTGACCATCGTGCTGGGCGGCGGCCTGTCCACCATTGGCGTCGCCGGCCTCGGCTTCATCGGCTCGCTCGGCCCGTGGCTGCTGCCGGCCATGGCGTTCGCCGGCGGCGCGCTCAGCATCCTGGTGGTTCACCAACTTTCGGTGGTCAACGGCAAAACCGACATCGCCACCATGCTGCTGGCCGGCATCGCCGTCAACGCCATCACCGGCGCGTTGATCGGCCTGCTGAGCTACGTCGCCGACGACGCGCAGCTGCGCGACCTGATCTTCTGGAGCCTCGGCAGCCTGGAGATCACCGAACGGCGCAAACTGCTGGCGGCCATGGTCTTCATCATCCCCGCCCTGCTGCTGCTGCCGCGCTACGGCAACGCCCTCAACGCCAACCTGCTGGGGGAAAGCGAAGCCGGGCACCTCGGCGTGGAAATGGAAAAAATCAAACGCCGCCTGATCGTGCTGGTGGCACTGGTGGTGGGCATCTCGGTCAGCCTGAGCGGCATCATCGGCTTCGTCGGATTGGTGGTGCCGCACCTGATCCGCATCCTCACCGGCCCCGACCACCGCCTGCTGCTGCCGGCCTCGGCGTTGTTCGGCGCCGCCCTGCTGGTCGCCGCCGACGTGGTCGCCCGCGGCGTGGTGGCGCCGGCGGAAATCCCCATCGGCATCATCACCGCGATCCTCGGCGGGCCGTTCTTCCTGTGGCTGCTGCTGCGCTTTCAGCGCGCCAGGTCGGTGCGCTGATGCTGCGCGCCATCGGCGTCTCGGTGCGCATCGGCGAACACCGGCTGCTGGACAACTTCAGCGCCGCCTTCGCCCCCGGCGAACTGGCCATGGTGGTGGGCCCCAACGGCGCCGGCAAAACCACGCTGCTGCGCTGCCTTGACGGCGAACTCACACCCACCGGGGGGCGCGTTGAGCTGGCGCGCCGCCCCATCGGCCAGTGGCCGCGCATTGAACTGGCGCGCCGGCGTGCGGTGCTGCCCCAGCAATCCACCCTGGATTTCCCGTTCAGCGTCACCGACGTGGTGTTGATGGGGCGCATGCCCCACCCGACCAGCGAAGCGCAAAACCGCGCCATCGCCGCCGAGACACTGGAATGGTGCGACTGCGCGCAGCTGGGCGAGCGCGCCTATACGAGCCTGTCGGGGGGCGAGCAGCAGCGCGTACAGACCGCGCGGGTGCTGGCGCAGATCCGCGCTCCGGGAGCAGCAACCGAGACACCGGAGCGCTTCTTGCTGCTGGACGAGCCGGTTTCGGCCCTCGATCTCAGCCATCAGTACGCCCTGCTGCGCCTCCTGAAACGCCTCGCCGGGGACGGCATCGGCATGGTCTGCACCCTCCACAACCTCAACCTGGTGGCGCAGTTCGCCGACCGCGCGGTGGTCATTGACCGGGGCATGCTGGTGGCCGACGGCGCGCCCCTGGAGGTGTTCACCGAGGAGACCCTGAGCCACGTTTTCAACCTGGAGGTGGCGGTGCGGCGGCATCCCGACGACGATTCCATTCCGCTGTTGTTGCCGAGGCTGAGCGGGCGGGAATGAACGGGGCGGCGCGCACCGGCCTTGCCCTGATAAACTGCCTTGATAGATAGCCCAAATATATTTTATTGCGGTAGCCTATTGTCACCGGGCGAACAATAGCCTAGAATCCGCCAAAATCAGCGTCGCCGCCATAACAGACTTGGGAGGCAGGCGCGAATTTGAAGCGTTACAAAGGGCCGCGCCGGTTCAAGGCCGGCGGCCTTTTCATAACAACCCCGATCTTATCCAATCACCTAACGAGGTAATTATCCATGAAGTCCATAACAAAAAATCTTCACCGCGTTGCCGCAGCTGCGGTCGCCGCGACCATGGCCTCGGCCACCCTGGCCGACGTCAACGTCGCGTTCTTTCTGGAATGGGCGACCCCCAACCAGATCGCCAAAGTTGAAAAGGCTTACGACAACGCCCTCGGCGAAAAAATGAACTGGGTCAACTTTGACGCCGGCACCGAGATGACCGAAGCGATGCTGGCCGGTGACATTGACATTTCCTACAGCCAGGGTCTCGCGCCGTTCGTCACCGGCGTCAAGGCAAAAGCGCCGATCAAAACGGTTGCGATTGCGGTTGTCTATCCGCCCAACCCTTGCGTGGTGCGCGACGGCTCCGGCATCAGCAAAGACAATGCCAACGAACTGGAAGGCAAGACGGTCGCAGTGCCGCTCAACACCATGGCGGATTATTCGTTCCAGCAACAAATGAAAAACCTCGGCGTCAACATCTCCAAAATCAAGGTCGTTGACCAAGTGCCGGCGGATGGGGCGGTTTCGCTGGTTGACGGCAGCGTCGTGATGGTCTGCCTGTTCGGTGGCAACAGCATCGAAAAAGCCAAAGAAGCCGGGAAAGTGCTGATGACCGACGCCGAAACAAAAGCGGCGGGCTTCGGCGCATTTGATGTGATTTCGGTGACTGAAAAATTCGCTCAGGAAAACCCGGAATTGCTTCGCACTTTCCTTGAAGTCACCCACGAGGCAAACGCCGCCTTCGCCAAAGACCAATCCAAGATCAACGTCATCGCCAAAGATGCCGGCATGACGGTTGACGGCGCGCGCGGTCAAATGGCGGATTTCATTTTCCCGACTCCCGAAGAGCAGTTGAAGAACTTCTTCAACGCCGACGGTCAGGCGACCGCCGCATTTAAATCTCTCGGCGCCCCCTTAAGCGCTCTCGACGCTTCGTTCCTGAAGTAAGCCGCACGGCTGACCACGCGGCGGGCTGTTTCAGCATCATGAAGCAGCCCGCTTTTTTGCCGCCGCCAACGGATGAATTCAGATGAGTGACCTGGTCGCCGACAACATCAACATGAAGTTCGACATGGGCGACGGCGAAGCCGTCCACGCCTTGAAGGACGTCAGTTTTACCCTCAACCAGAGCGGGCTGCTGTCGGTGCTCGGGCCTTCGGGCTGCGGCAAAACCACGCTGCTCAACATCATCGCCGGTTTCCTGCACCCCACCGGCGGGCGCTTCACGCTCGGCGATCACGAAATTGACGGGCCGGGGGTGGATCGCGGCATGGTGTTTCAGCAGGGCGCGTTGTTTGAGTGGCTGACCGTGGCCGAGAACGTGGATTTCGGTTTGCGCATGAAAAACGCCGACAAAGCCGAGACCGCCAACAAGGTCGAGGAATGGCTCGACATCGTCGGCCTGCAAGGCTTCGGCGGCACGCCGACCTACCAACTCTCCGGCGGCATGCAGCAGCGCGTGGCGCTGGCGCGATGCCTGATCAACGACCCGGATTTGATCCTGATGGACGAGCCCCTCGGCGCGCTGGACGCCCTGACCCGCGAAAAAATGCAGGCGCTGGTGCTGAAAATCTGGAAGGAGACCGGCAAGACCATCATGATCATTACGCACTCGGTGGAAGAAGCCCTGTTGCTGGGCGAGCGGCTGTTCGTCATGGCGCCGCGCCCCGGGCGGTTGCACAAGCAATACCAACTGCCGTTCGCCGAACGCGGGCTGACCGAAGACCCCCGCGAAATCAAAAACAGCCAGGAGTTCGTGGACACCCGCGAAGAAATACTCGCCATGATCTGGAACATGGAAGAAGAGATCATGGGCAAGGCCGAGATCGCGTAACGGTCACGCCGGGCCGGACCAACCCCACAAACCAATGATCCAATGATCGTAGGATTTATCTTTATCGTACTCATCGCCCTGCTGAGCGGGGCGATAGTCTACGGGCGGCGCCTCATCCGCACCGAAAAAACCGACGCCGTGTTCGGCAATCCGAGCCGCGCGCTGGGCGGCTGGCACTGGATCGTTGCCGGCGTCTCCACCATCCTGCTCGTCTGGTTTTATTTTTCCTGGGACGCGGCGCGTTCGTATTTTCCGCAGGCCGGCAATGAACTGTGCCAGGTGGCAAAACTGAACCGCGCGGTGCATCCGCTGCGCTCGTCCTTCCCCCTCGACGGCCGGCTGTTGACCGGCACGCGCTTGTTGCAGCGGGACTACGAGCAGATCACGCTGTTGGAAAAACAACTGGCGCGGGTGGATTTCAACGACGCCGGCCGCGCCGAGTTGCGCGCCATCATCGCGCAGATGCGCGAGGCGCTGGCGGCCCAGGCCAGCCCCGAAGCCACCGACCCGGCGCTGGCCGGGCGCTTTGACGACATCGCCGCGCGCATCAACCGCCTGGCCGAAGAGATGGGCGCGCCGGGCTATCCGGGGCCGGTGGACGAGGCCGCCCACGCCAAAGCGCTGGCGCAGCCGGCCTGGGGGGAGACCAGCGTCGAGCTGCCGCCCTTGCCGCTAACCGGACGCGGGCGGATCTTCGACGCCGCCAGCCTGGTTGTGGCGGAGATTTCCGATGACTACACGGCGATTCGCAACAACGGCCCCGGCATCACCGCCCGCCTCGAAGCCCTCAAGGCGCGCTATAAAAACTTTCCCATGGATGAAAACGGCGGCGAGCGGGTGGTGGCGCAGCGCAAGGAACTGCTGAAACAAATAGACAGGATTTTCAAGCGCATTGACGACGGCAG
Organism: Candidatus Poriferihabitaceae bacterium; assembly: GCA_965212085.1. GTDB lineage: Bacteria > Pseudomonadota > Gammaproteobacteria > Arenicellales > Poriferihabitantaceae > JAHRAW01. Next base: position 2,384,305 of record OZ243042.1, read on the forward strand.
GATCTTTCCCCCGGCGATGACCGAAATCGTCGAGGAAGCATTGATCGCGCTGGACGACGAACAAAAGAACTTGCAGGGCGGCCTGCGCTATATCAACCTGTTCGCCATGCCCGGCGGCGAAATCCTCGCCGGCAACCGCGCCTGCTCCGAGCAAGGCTCCGGCCGCTGGCTGCCGAAACCTTCGGACACGCTGCGGACTTTTACGCGCATGGCGCATCCCGAAGTCGGCTACAAGGGCATTCCGTTATTGTGGTACAAAATGAAACCGGTCTCGGAGATGATCGGCTTTGTGGTGCCCGACTGGATATCCGGCCTGATACCCGGCGAGTATCCCCGCCACGACGAAGCCGGAAACATCTCCGCCAACTTCAAGGGCAAGGTGCGCAACTTCGCCACCGGCGATTACAATTCCTTCGCGCTGCCCATCCCCACCGGGCATATCTGGGATTCCATCATGCGCGTGCTGTCGGGCCTGTTCCTCGGCATCATCCTCGGCGTGCCGCTCGGCCTGTTCATGGGGCTGTCGCGTTTCGCCAAGGGCTATTTTGACCCCCTCATCGAACTCTACCGTCCCATCCCGCCCCTCGCCTGGGCGCCGCTGGTGCTGACCATCTTCGGCATCCAGGACGACGGCAAAATCTTCCTGTTGTTCATGGTCGCCTTCGCCATCATGGTGATCTCGGCGCGCACCGGCGCCACCGGCACCCAGCTTTCCAAAATCCACGCCGCGCATTCCCTGGGCGCCAGCAAAAAACAAATCATCTGGAAGGTCATCCTGCCCAACTCGCTGCCCGAAATTTTGACCGGCATCCGCATCGCCATCGGCGTCTGCTGGGGCACGCTGGTGGCCGCGGAAATGCTCGCCGGCACCACCGGCATCGGCTTCGTGGAGAACGTCGCGCGCAAGCAGTCCGACTACGAAATTATCTGGATGACCATCCTGCTGCTCGGCCTGCTCGGCTTGATATTCGACCTGGTCATGCGCTGGGTAATCCACCGCTCCATTCCCTGGCGCGGCAAAGGCTGACCGCCGCCCTCCCCCCGTTCACTCCGACTCCGGCGACCGCCCCACCCGCACACGGTCAATCTGTTCGCATAAGCCGCGTATGCCCATGATCATGCGCGCGGTGTGGCGGTGCATCACGCTGCCATCAATGAACACAAAACCGCCGCGCGCGGTCGCCGCCAGTCGGCGCCATTTTTTCCACGCCGACATATCCGGCCTCCTTCCATCCCCGCTTCCCCCGCCGCCGGCGATGATGATGTCGGGATTGGCTTGCAGCACCGCTTCAACGCTGACCCGTGGCGCGATGATGGGCAGCCCGGCGAAGACGTTGCGCGCGCCGCATAACTCCAGCACCCGGCTGAGGTAGTGATCGCCGTTCAAGGTGATGAGCGGCTCGTTCCAGACCTGGTAGAAAACTTTTTGCACGGGTTTTGCGCCGTAGCGGGCGCGCACCTGCGCAAGTTCGGCGCGCAGTTTCGCCACCGGCGGGTTAATGCGCGCGCTACTGCCCGCGAGCAGCGCCAGCTCTTGGATGTTTTCGATGATGTCTTCAAAATCCCGCGGCTCGGAGTAGTACACCGGAAAGCCCAACGCCGCGATTTTTTCCAGCGACTCCCGGTTGTGCCCGGTCTGCCATGCCGCCACGAGATCCGGGGCGAGGGCGATGACCGCTTCCAGGTTGATCTGCGCGTAACCGTCGCCGATGGATTTAATCCGCCGCGCCCGGGGTGGATAGTCGCTGTGCGCCACCACTCCCACCACCTTGTCGCCGGCACCGGCGGTGAACAGGTTTTCGGTGACGTGGGGGCCGAGGCTGAGGATGCGCTGCGCCGGCGCCACCAGCGTAACGGCGCGATTGAAATCATCGGTGACGGTAATCTGCGCGCGCGCGTTGTGCGGCCACAACAAGGCCAGCAGTATCATCAAAGCGCGGGCGGTCATGTCGGTCGGTGATGGTTGATGGGTGTGGGATGGGGCGCGTTACGGGATGTAGCGCAGGGTTGCGAGGAAGTTGATGCCGTCTTGAGGATAGCCGTCCGCGGTTTCGTATTCCTTGTCAAACAGATTATTGAATTTCAACCCGAGAGACCAGTTGCGTTCAATATGAAATTCACCGCGCAGATTTACGAGGGCAAAACCGGCAAGATCAACACTGCTAAAATTACCAAAATCTTCGCTTTGCCCTTGCGCGAAAATGTTTGCGCCAAAAAGATACCCGCCGAATCGGCGGCTGAAATCCAAATCAAGTTTTTTTCGCGGACGTTTGAGCAACGGCTTATCTTTGTTGTCTCCTTCGATTTCTTGCGCGTCCTGCCACGTCAGAGTGCCGGCTACATCCCAATCCTTGATGCGAATTGAACCGGATAATTCAATGCCGGTAATTCTGGCCTCTTCGATATTCACGGGCATATTATCAGCCAGATCGTTGACTTCGGTCGTATCATCGTTGTCATCGTCATTGCAAACTATGTTCACGTCCGCCCTGGTCCCGGTCCGGCGGCTTGCAATCAAATTTTTGATTTCGGTTTGATAAATATTAATCGCCCACTCGCCCATGTCACTGCTATGCGAAAACCCCACGTCAATACTTTTTGAGGTTTCGGGTTCAAGATCAGGATTACTCCCAAAAATCCCAAAACAAGATATACTTTCCTGCTCATACAGGTCGTTGAACGTCGGTGCCTTGAACGCAGTTCCGTAAGAAACAGTTATTCGTTTGCCATTGCCGAGATTCTCGCCCCAGCCAATGCTACCCGTAGTTTCATCGCCGAATTGCTCGTCATCGTCATTGCGTAGCGACAACTCCAGATCATTGGTATTCATTGCCGTGCGTAACAAGGCGAATACACCGATATTGTCGCGGCTGTCTTCAACGTAGTCGTTGGGTCGGCGACTGACCTTGTCGTCGCTATACTCAACTCCCGCAATTACCCGACTGTTTTCACTCACCCGAATATTGTTCTGCCAGCTGACTTGATCACGGGTGGTGGTAAATCTGTTCATTGCAGAAGCGCCAAAACTTTCGAAATCATCTTTCGAGCGGCTAATCAATAGCGATGATCCCCATTGCTTGCTTCCTTGCAAGGTCGCTTTGACACTACCGGCGCGGACGATGTGCTCCGATTCGTTATAAAATCCATCAAATTTGGTGTCATTATCCGAGCTAAGGAAGTTGCCTTCAATTGAGAAGGAATCCGTCAACGAAGCACCTCCGCGCAAAGAAAAAGAATCGTTGTCATAGCCGTCCTCATCCCGCTCGGCAATACAAAATCCGGCACGGCAGGCATCGTAGCCATCGGTGGAGATGGTGGACGCGCCCAGACTGTACCAAGCGTTTTCCCCGCCTCCGCTTACCCCGACTTTCCCCCTGTAGGTGTCGTGGGTACCGGTGCTGACCGAAAACCGCGGACGCGGTTCGCCCTGGCTTTTGCGCGTAAAAATCTGAATCACCCCGCCGATGGCCTCGGAACCGTACAGACTCGAACGCGGCCCGCGCACCACTTCGATTTTTTCGATCTGGTCGAGGGGCAGGTGTTCAAACTGCGTCAAGCCGTTGGCAGCCGACCCGACTTTTACGCCGTCAATCAATACCAGGACATGATTGGAATTTGTGCCACGAAGAAACAACGTAGTCAGTTGCCCCGTACCGCCATTGTTCGACAAGGTTACCCCCGGCACCGCGCGCAACACTTCCTCCACCGTGGCGGCCTGCTTTTGCTCAATTTCTTTGCGGGTGATCACCGTAACCGGTGCCAGGGTTTCATCCACGGTTTCGGCGAAGCGCGATGCGGTGATCAGGATGGTGAGGCGGTCGTCGTCCGTTTCTTCCCCGGCAAACGCGCCGCCGAAAGGAAGCAGGGAAAACAACACCACGAGGAAAACGAGGAAAACAACGAATACAACAAGGACGCCGGAACCAGCCGGCCAAACAGGCTTTTGCATTTTTCAACTCCGTCGCGCACCCGCGCACAAAGAGTCAAGCGACCCTCCCTACGGGCCGCGCGAATTTTCAGGCCGGTCTCCGGACTCATGAGCCGTTGCGCGTTTCTATTAACCGGGCAACTTCGCCGTTTGCGCCTTCCCATATCCGCGCGGATACAGTGGCATTGGCAAACCGCGTCTCATTTACCGTTGCGGGGGCAGTGCCGGGTTGGCCGCGCCTGTGGCGCCGCACACCGGCTTCCCGTTTCACTCCCATCGGATCCCAAGGGATCACCGGGAGCACCTGAACTCAAGTAGCACCCCGCCTTGCGGCGGGAAACCGGCACATTTGACCCCGGTTTTTTCGGCGTGTCAAGATAAATGTCGCCCGCCCATAATGGGGGAAGTGGAAATTCCCGGATACTTGAACAGTGAGCCCGGCCCCGCGCTTTGTTTTTCGCTGGGCGACCGCCGGGCGAAAAACTGTTACATTTGGCGGAATTGAGTTCCATTTTGAAACCCCATCAACACTTTTTGACAGGCACCCTGATGATGAACAACGCCAAACGATTCCTGCTCGGCGGCTTGCTCGGGCTTTTGCTGCTGGCCGCCTCTTTCCCTTCCGCCGCCGCAGAAACCCTGGCGAGCGGCGCGTGGACCAACAAGGGATACGACATTGACGGCCAATGGAAAATCGTCGCGCGGGACGGCGGGCGTTACATCGTCTTTGACGACGACTTCAAAACCCGCAGCGGCCCGGACCTCAAGGTGTTCCTGTCCTCGCGCCCCCTCGCCTCGATAACCGGCGGGACAGTGGTGCCGAGTTCGGTGGAAATCGGGCCGCTCAAGTCGCACCGAGGGGCGCAGGAATATGAAATTCCGGCGCGTGTTGATCTTGATGCGTATCGCTCGCTGGTGATTCATTGCAAGGCGTATACGCATCTGTGGGGTGGTGGGGAAATTGCGCCCTGAGACAACGGGCCGCGAGCGTACCCCGAACGGACAAACCCACCGTGAAGTACTTACCCCTGCATCACAATTTCACCGGCCGGCGGTGCCTGGTCATCGGCGGCGGTGCGGTCGCCGCCAAGCGCGTGCGGCGGATACTGGACGCCGGCGGGCGGGTGGATGTGATCGCCACCGAGGTCGGTGATGACCTTGCGGAGCTTGCCGACCTGATCGCTGCGGGCGGCGGCGAGGTTGCGCTGCGTCCCTGGGCGAGCGGGGACCTCGGCGAACGCGAACACTACGCGCTGGTGGTGGCGGCGACGGACGATCACGAAGTGAACCGGCGGGTGGCCGCCGAGGCCGGGGACAAGGGAATTCCGGTGAACGTGGTGAACGACGCCGCGTTGTGCGACGTGGTGTTTCCGCTGACCATTGACCGCGACCCGCTCACCATCACCATCGCCAGCGGCGCCGCTTCGCCGACCCTGACCCGGCTGCTCGGCAACCGCATCAACTCGCTGATCCCCGATGGCTACGGCGAACTCGCCCGGCTGGTGGGGCGGTTTCGCAAACGCGCCCAGGCGAAAATCCCCGACACCGCCGCGCGCATTCGCTTTTGGGAAAACATCCTGCAAGGGGTGGTCGCGGAAAGCGTTTTTTCGGGCAAGATGGCGGAGGCTTCAAGGCTACTCGATCAAGCGCTGGACTCCGCCGCAACATCCGCCGGCGCGGTTGCGGAAACCGGCGAGGTGTATTTGATCGGCGCCGGTCCCGGCGACCCGGACCTGCTGACGCTGCGCGCCTTCCGGTTGCTGTTGCAGGCCGACGTGGTCTTGTACGACCGCTTGGTATCCCCGGAAATCCTGGCGCGCCTCGACCCCGGCGCCGAACAAATCTACGTCGGCAAACAACGCGCCGAACATTCCGTCCCCCAGCGCAGCATCAACCAAATGCTCGTTGACTACGCCCGCCTCGGCAAGCGCGTGGCGCGGCTCAAGGGCGGCGACCCGTTTATTTTTGGCCGTGGCGGGGAGGAAATCGCGCAACTGGCGGGCGAAGGAATTCCGTTTCAAGTGATTCCGGGCATCACCGCCGCCGCCGGCTGCGCCAGTTACGCCGGCATCCCCCTGACCCACCGCGACCACGCCCAGTCGGTGCGCTTCGTCACCGGCCAGCTGCAAGACGGCAGCGTCAACCTCGACTGGCAATCACTGGTGGCGCCCGGCCAAACGCTGGTGTTTTACATGAGCCTCAACGGCCTGCCCATCATCTGCGAAAACCTCCTCGCGTTCGGGCTGCAAGCGAACCTGCCGGTGGCGCTCATCGAGAAGGGAACCACCCAGCAACAGAAGGTGTACGTCAGCACCCTGGGCGAGATGCGGGGCGTGCTGGATGACAACGAGATTCACGCGCCGACCATTTTCATCGTCGGCTCGGTGGTGTCCCTGCATCACAGCCTGAACTGGTTCGGCGCGAAATAAACACCGGCGGCGTCATGGAAGACCATTCCCAAAGCGCTTTCCAGGTCCTGCGCGACACTTTCGGTTTCAGCGCTTTTCATCCCCACCAAGCGGAGATCATCCAAACCCTGATGACCGGCGGCAACGCCATCGCCATCATGCCCACCGGCGGCGGCAAGTCGCTTTGTTATCAGATCCCATCCATGTTGCGCGAAGGAACCGGGGTGGTGATCTCGCCGCTGATCGCGCTCATGAAAGACCAGGTGGACGCGCTGCATCAGTACGGGGTGCGCGCGGCGTTTTTGAACTCCAGCATGTCCTACGAAGACCGGCGGCGCGTTGAAGGCGAGTTGCTTCGCGGCGATTTGGATCTGCTTTATGTCGCCCCCGAAGGGCTGCTCTCAGAGGCGATGCTCGAAATGCTGGCCGGCGTCCGCGTCGCGTTGTTCGCCATTGACGAAGCCCACTGCGTTTCGCGCTGGGGGCACGACTTTCGCCCGGAGTACGGGCAACTCTCGGTGCTCGCCGAGCGCTTTGCCGGCGTGCCGCGCATCGCGCTCACCGCCACCGCCGACGACCTGACCCGGCGGGACATCGCCGAACGGCTCAACCTGCGCGACGCCGAAAAATACATCGCCGGTTTTGACCGCCCCAACATCTGCTACCGAATCAGCGAAGCAACCGGCGCGCGGCAGGCGTTGTTCAATTTCATCAACGAAAAACACCACGGCGATTCGGGCATCGTCTATTGCCTGTCGCGCCGCAGCGTGGATGAAACCGCGCGGTGGTTTTGCGGCAAGGGGCTGCGTGCCGTCGCCTACCACGCCGGTATGGAACGCTCCGAGCGGGAAAAAAGTCACGACCTTTTTTTGCGCGAAGAAAGCATCGTGGTGGTCGCCACCATCGCTTTCGGCATGGGCATTGACAAGCCCGACGTGCGCTTCGTCGCGCACTTGAACCTGCCCAAAAACATCGAAGCCTACTACCAGGAAACCGGCCGCGCCGGGCGGGACGGGCTGCCCGCCAGCGCGTGGATGAGTTACGGTTTCCAGGACGTGGTAACGCTCATGCAGTTGCTGGAGAACTCCGACGCCGACCACGAGTTCAAGCGCGTCGAGCGCGCCAAGATGAACTCGCTGCTGGGGCTATGCGAGTCCGCGGGCTGCCGGCGCGAGACCATCCTCGGCTACTTCGGCGAAACCTACGCCGGGCCGTGCGGCAACTGCGACAACTGCCTCGACCCGCCCGAAACCTGGGACGGAACCGTGGCCGCGCAAAAAGCGCTGTCCTGCGTTTTCCGCACCGGACAGCGATTCGGCTTCACCTACCTCATTGACGTGCTGCTCGGCAAGGAAACCGAGCGCATAAAACGCCTCAACCACCACAAGCTGAGCGTGTACGGCGTAGGCCCGGAACTCGACGCCAATGAATGGCGCACCGTCATCCGCCAGTTAACCGCCGCCGGACTGCTCGCCCCCGACCCCGAAGGCTTCGGCGGGTTGCGCCTGACGCCAAAAAGCCGGGCGGTGCTGCGCGGCGGGGAGACCATCTCTTTGCGAAAACTGCCGCGCAGAAGAAAGGCCGCCGGCGCGCCGAAAAAATCCGCGGCCAAACCGCCCGATGCCGAACTTCTGGATGACAACGATGCGGTGTTGTTTGAAGCGTTGCGAAAATTGCGCCTTACCCTGGCAAAGGAACAGAACGTGCCCTCTTACGTGATTTTTCATAACGCCGCGTTGATTGACATGGCAAAGAAAAAGCCCGTTGATGCGGAAGCGATGGCAATGATCTCCGGGGTGGGGCAGGTGAAACTGGATCGTTACGGTGATGCTTTTTTGGAAGTGATTAAAGATTTTCAGGGGAGTGTAGAAGTTCACTAATTCGCTGACAAGAATCGTACCCCCACCCTAAAACGGCAACTCCAAATCCCCCCTGACGGACAGCAACAACGCACGGAACCGGGCTTGGATCGCTTCCAGTTGTGGCCGGGTATCGGCTTCGAAGCGCATGATCACCGCCGGGGTGGTGTTGGAGGCGCGTATCAAACCGAAGCCGTCTTTGAAATCCACCCGCAGGCCGTCCAGGTGGCTGACGGCGGCGTCATCGAAATGGGCGTTGGCGACCAACTCGGCCACCAGCGCGTGGGGTTCCCCCTCTTCCATTTCCAGGCGCAACTCCGGGGTGTTGACGGTGTCGGGCAGCGCGGCGAATACATCGCCGGGGGCGCGGGGGTCGGCGGCCAGCAGTTCGCACAACCGCGCGCCGGCGTAAATGCCGTCGTCGAATCCGCCCCAGCGGTCGTTGAAGAACAGGTGCCCGCTCATCTCGCCGGCGAACGCCGCGCCGCTTTCCTTGAGTTTGTTTTTGATGAAGGAATGGCCGGTCTTGCACATGGTGGCGACGCCGCCTTGGGCTTCGATGGCGCGGGGCAAAAGGCGCGAGCATTTGACATCAAAAACGATTTCCGCGCCGGGTCGTTCGGCGAGAATGCGCTCGACGAACAACAGCATCTGCCGGTCCGGCCAGATTACGCCGCCGTCTCCGGAGACCACTCCGAGGCGGTCGCCGTCGCCGTCGAAGGCGATGCCGAAATCGGCTTTGTGTTGCCGCACCGCGATGATCAGGTCTTGAAGATTTTCCGGGCGGCTCGGATCCGGATGGTGGTTGGGAAACGCGCCGTCCACTTCGCAGAACAACTCGGTCACGTCGCAGCCCAAATCGCGAAACACTTCCGGCGCCACCACCCCGGCCACGCCGTTGCCGCAGTCAATGACCACTTTCAAGGGCCGCGCCAGGCGGATATCGGCAACGAGTTTTTGCCGGTACGCGGTCAGCGCGTCCTCGCGGCGCAACGCTCCACTACCGCCTCCGGCAAAATCGCCGTCCATCACCCGCTGCTTCAACGCCTGTATCCCACCGCCGGACAACGTGACCCCGCCGATCATCATTTTCAGGCCGTTGTACTCCGGCGGATTGTGGCTGGCGGTCACTTGTACGCCGGTGCCGGCGCCACTTTCGGCGGCGGCGAAATACAATACCGGCGTCGGCGCCATGCCGATGTCAACGACGTCGCAGCCGCTTGCGCGGATGCCACGGGTCAGCGCTTCGCTGAGCCGCGGCCCGGTGAGGCGGCCGTCGCGTCCGACGACGAACTCACCGATGCCCTGCGCGCGCGCCTCGCCGCCGAGGGCGCGGCCAATGCGCTCCACCATAGCCGGGGTCAGCGCGGTTTCGACCACGCCACGGATGTCGTAGGCTTTGAACAGGTGATGGGGGAAACGCATGGATGCGAAAGGTCGCCGGTCGCCGGTCGCCGGTCGCCAACCCGCCAACGGGTTCAGGCGAACTCAGCCGGCCTCAGCCCGCCTTGTGAATGGCGCGCTTGTCCACCGCCAGCGCCGCTTCGTGCACCGCTTCCGAGAGGGTCGGATGGGCGTGAATGGTGCGCGCCAGGTCTTCGGAACTGGCGCGGTATTCCATCGCCAGCACGCATTCGGCGATCAACTCGGAAGCGTGGGGGCCGATTATGTGCGCCCCCAGCAACCGGTCGGTTTGTTCGTGGGCGATCATTTTCACCAGGCCCGCCGGTTCCTCCATGGCCAGCGCGCGGCCGGTGGCGGCGAACGGAAACGATCCGGTGCGATACGGCACGCCCTGCTCCTTGAGTTGGTTTTCGGTCCGCCCGACCCAGGCGATTTCCGGCGCGGTGTAGATCACCCACGGCACGCTGTTGAAGTCAACGTGCCCGGCCCGGTGGTCGCCGGCTGCAATCCGTTCGGCCACCGCCACGCCTTCTTCGGAACTTTTATGGGCCAGCATCGGCCCGCGCACCGCGTCTCCGATGGCCCACACGTTGGCGGCTGCGGTGCGGCAGTGGTCATCCACTTCGATGAACCCGCGCTGGTCGAGATTCACGCCGCAGCCGTCGGCCAGCAACCCGCCGGTGGCCGGGCGGCGGCCCACCGCAACGATGACGCGCTCCACTTCGAGGGCGTGGGTTTGGTCTTTTTGCCGATATTCCAGTTGCACCGCGCCGCCCTCGGTTTGCGCCTTGTGCAGCGTCGCGCCGAGGCGAATGTCGAGGCCCTGGCGCTTGAACTGGCGGGCCGCTTCTCTCGCGATTTGGTGGTCGGCGAGTCCGAGGAAATCCTCCAGCGCTTCGATGACCACCACTTCCGAGCCGAGGCGGTTCCACACGCTGCCGAGTTCGAGGCCGATGACGCCGGCGCCGATGATGCCGAGCCGCGCGGGCGCGCTTTCAAAGCAGAGCGCGCCGGTGGAGTCCACCACCCGTTGGTGGTCGAAGGGGATGCCGGGCAGTTCAATGGGCGTGGAACCCGGCGCAAGAATAATGTGGGTCGCGCTCAAGCGGCGGGAGTTTTTGCCGCCGCCGGGGCTACCGGGGCTACCGGGTTCCTTGACCGCAACCATGCGCTCTTTCAAGAGTTGCCCGCGGCCATGGATGGCCTGGATTTTGTTGGCCTTGAACAGCATCCCGATGCCGCCGGTCAGTTTGCCGACGATTTTGTCCTTGCGCGCCAGCATTTTGCCGACGTCCATGGCGGCGTTTTCCACGCTGATGCCGTGGGCGGCGAACTGGTGGTTGACGCGGTGGAACTGCTCCGAGGAATCCAGCAACGCCTTGGAGGGAATGCAGCCGACGTTCAGGCAGGTGCCCCCCAAAGACGGCTTGCCCTTTGCGTTGACCTGATCGTCAATGCAGGCGACGCGCAATCCCAGCTGCGCGCAGCGAATCGCCGCGACGTAACCCCCCGGCCCGCCGCCGACCACGATGACGTCAAAGGATTCAGGCATGATGGACGCCGCGCACGCTCACGATCACGCTCATAACCCCAGCAACATCTTCGCCGGGTCTTCCAGCAGTTCTTTGATGGCCACCAGAAACCCCACGGCTTCCTGGCCGTCCACGATGCGGTGGTCGTAGGTGAGCGCGAGGTACATCATCGGGCGGATTACCACTTGCCCGTTTTCCGCCACCGGGCGCGGTTCGATTTTGTGCATTCCGAGGATCGCGCTCTGCGGTGGGTTGACGATGGGCGTGGACAGCAGCGAGCCGAAAACGCCGCCGTTGGTGATGGTGAAGGTTCCGCCGCTGAGGTCGTCTAGTTCGATTTTGCCGTCCCGCGCGCGGCGCCCGAATTCGCGGATTTGGGTTTCAATTTCGGCGAAGCCCAGGCGTTCGCAGTTGCGCACGATGGGCACCACCAGCCCGCGCTTCGAGGCCACCGCGATGCCGATGTCGTTGTAGTTGTGGCGCACCACGTCGGTGCCGTCAACGTGCGCGTTGACCAGCGGAAATTTTTGCAGCGCCGCGACCCCGGCCTTGACGAAAAACGACATCAAGCCGAGGCGCACGCCGTGGGTTTTTTCAAACTCTTCCTGGCAACGCGCGCGCAGGTCCATCACCGGCTGCATGTTCACTTCGTTGAACGTGGTCAGCAACGCCGCGCTTTGCTGGGCCTGAACCAGGCGGTTGGCGATGGTGCGGCGCAGGCGGCTCATTGGTTCGCGGGTCTCTTCGCGCGCGCCCTCGCGCACACCCTCGCGTACTTGAGTCGTTGCCGGTTTTGGCGCGGTTGGTTGCGGAGTCGGTTCCGGGGCCGGTGCGGATGCCGGTGCGGGCGGTTTTGCGGCTGCGTCGTCGTCCGGGGCCACCTGATCGCTGATGAACCCAAGAACATCCTCCTTGGTAACCCGCCCGTCCCGGCCACTGCCGGCGATGTCCGCGGGGTTCAGACCATGTTCCGCCACCAGCCGGCGAACCGCCGGACTCAGCGGCTGGTCGTCGTCCGCCGGCTGTTCGCCGTCGCCGGGATCATCATCCGCTTCCGCCGACGCCGGGGCGGCTTGGTCTGCGGCACCGGCCTCGAACCTGGCAAGAACTTCCCCCGCCAGCACCGTGGCCCCCGGCTCCCGGAGTATTTCGGTGACCACGCCGTCTTCGGGAGCCGCCACTTCAAGGACGATTTTGTCGGTCTCCACTTCCACCAGGATTTCATCCCGGCGGACGCGCTCGCCGACCTGTTTTTTCCAGTCCAGCAGTAGCGCGTCGGCGACGGACTCGGGCAGGACGGGCACGGTAATTTCTATGGACATGGTAATGCTCGCTACTCTCAGTGGTCTCAGTGATCTTTGGTGGTGGTGGTCAGCGCCTCGTCAACCAGGCGCTGCTGTTGTTCAAGGTGCAGTTTATAGTAGCCCACCGCCGGCGACGCCGACGCTTCCCGGCCAATATAGCGCAACGCCTGATCGTCGCGCAAAAGCCCGTGGAGATGGTGGTCAATCTGATACCACGACCCCTGGTTTTTCGGCTCTTCCTGGCACCACACGACTTCGGTGGCGTTGGCATAGCCGCGCATCTCTTTCTCCAGATCCAAAGCCGGAAACGGGCGCAGCTGTTCAATGCGCACGATGGCAACGTCAGTCCCGTCGGCTGCAGACCGGCGGCGGCGTTCTTCCAGGAGATCGTAGTACACCTTGCCGCTGCACAACACCACGCGCGTAACTTTTTCCGCGTTGACCGGGTCAATCTCGCCGAGCACGGTATGAAATTTCCCGCCGCTCAAATCTTCCGGGGTGGAGACCGCGAGTTTGTGGCGCAGCAAACTCTTGGGCGTCATCACGATCAACGGCCGCCGCAGCGGGCGCAGGATTTGGCGGCGCAACAGATGGAACATCTGCGCCGGCGTGGTCGGCGCGCACACCTGCATATTGGCCTCGGTGCACAGTTGCAGGAAGCGCTCAAGGCGCGCCGAAGAATGTTCCGGCCCCTGGCCCTCCATACCGTGGGGCAGGAACAGGGTCAGGCCGCAGACCCGCTCCCACTTGGCCTGCCCGCTACTGATGAACTGGTCAATCACCACCTGCGCGCCGTTGACGAAGTCGCCAAACTGGGCTTCCCAGATGACCAGCGTGCGCGGTTCGGTGGTGGCGTAGCCGTACTCAAAGGCCAGCACCGCCTCCTCGGACAGGAACGAGTTGATCACCAGGTACTTGTTTTTTTCGCTGATGTGCTGCATCGGGATATGGATGCGCGCGCGGGACTGGTCGTGCAGGGTAACGTGGCGGTGGGAAAACGTTCCGCGCCCGGCGTCCTGGCCGGACAGGCGCACGTCGTAGCCGTCTTCAAGGATGGTGGCGTAGGCCAGCAGTTCGGCGCAGCCCCAGTCCATATCCGCTTCGCCTTTGGACATCGCCACGCGCGCGCTCAACACTTTTTGCACGCGCGGATGAATCACGAAATCATCCGGCGCCTCGGTCAGTTTTTGCGCCAGCCTCGGCAGCGATTCCGGGGCCACCGTGGTCGCGGTTCCGTCGTCCCAGTCGGTGCCCAGGTACGGCGCCCAGTCCACCATCATCAGCGCCTTGTTGGGGTCAATCACCTGCCCGGCGACCACGTGGCCGTCGTCCAGTTGGTTGCGGTAGGTGTCGATCATTTCCCGCGCCCGCTCGGCGCTGACCACGCCCGTGGCCGCCAGGTGGTCGGCGTAGATTTGCCGGGGGGTCGGGCGGGCCTTGATCTTGCCGTACATCATCGGCTGGGTAATGCTCGGCTCGTCGGCTTCGTTGTGGCCGTGACGCCGGTAGCAGACAATGTCGAGGATCGCATCTCCGCCGAACTCCATTCGGTACTGCAACGCCAGCCGCGCCGCCTGCCGGGCCGCCTCCGGGTCGTCGCCGTTGATATGAAAAATCGGCGCCTGCACCATTTTCGCCACCTCGGTGCAGTACAAGGTTGAGCGCGCGTCCAGGGTGTTGGTGGTGAAACCGATCTGGTTGTTGACGATGATATGGATGGTGCCGCCCACCGAGTAGCCGCGGGTGCGCGCCATGTTCAAGGTTTCCATGACCACCCCCTGGCCGGCGAACGCGGCGTCACCGTGAATCAGGATCGGCACCACCTGCTTGCGCGCCGGGTCGCCGCGCCTTTCCTGGCGGGCGCGCACCGAGCCTTCCACCACCGGGTCAATGATCTCCAAGTGGGAGGGGTTGAAGGAAAGCGCGAGGTGCACGATGCCGCCGGGGGTTTCGATGTCCGAAGACGCGCCCTGGTGATACTTGACGTCGCCGGTCTGGTTGTCGGCGTCCTCGATCTGGTACTCGCCCTCAAACTCGCTGAACAAGTCTTTGGGCGCCTTGCCGAGTATGTTGACCAGCACGTTGAGGCGCCCGCGATGGGCCATGCCGATGACGATTTCCTTGACCGCCAGCGCGCCGAACTGCTGGATCATGTCCGACAGCATCGGGATCAGCACGTCGCCGCCCTCCAGCGAAAACCGCTTCTGGCCGGCGTACTTGGTGTGCAGGTATTTCTCCAGGCCATCGGCGGCGGTGAGTTTTTGCAGCAGGTTGACGCGCTCGTCGTCGCTGATCACCGGCCGCACCGGATCCGACTCAACCCGCGCGCGCAACCATTCCCGCTGCTCCACGGAAGTCAGGTGGCCGATCTCATAGCCGATGGAGCCGCAGTACACCGCCCGCAGGTAGGCGAGGATCCCGCGCAAGGGTTTGCGCCCGCCAACGCCGAGGTTGCCGACGTCGAATTCGGCGTCCAGATCGCCGTCGCCGAGATCAAAGCGGTCGAGTTCCAGTTCCAGGGCGTCGCCACGGGGCATGACGCCGATGGGGTCAATGTCGGCAAGCAAGTGGCCGAGGGCGCGGTAGGCGGAGATCATCCGCGAGACTTGCGCCTGCTTGTGGGTAGATGCCTCAAACCACGCCCGCGAGCCACCCGCCGCCACGCCCCCGGCCACCTCGCCGGCCTCGGGCAAGGCGGTGAACAAATCGCGCCATTGGCCGCCACCGCCGCCGCCACCGCCACCGCCTTGCTCCCCGCCACCGTCCCGGTAGAGCGATTCAAGGTAGGTCATATTCCCGCCGTGCAAAAAGGCGAGATCCGCTGAAGGGTTTTTCATAGCCGCCGTGGGATCTGATAAAGCCCAAGTGTAACAACCGAAGCGCGGGCCGGTCTAGTGGCGATCGGCGTTCATTGCCGCCGGGGCCGGGGGCCGGGGGCCGGGAGGCGGAACCGCCGGCGGGATGAGATTTGGCGCCCTCCGCAGAATGTGGGCATAATGCGCCGCTATGACAGAAATTGACTTCAACGAACGCTACAGCCGCCAAATCCGCCTGCCCCGGGTCGGCGAGGCCGGCCAGCGCAAACTGCTCAAATCCCGCGTGCTGATCATCGGCATGGGCGGCCTCGGCTCGCCGGCGGGCCTGTACCTGACCGCCGCCGGCGTCGGCCACCTGACCCTCGCCGACTTCGACCGCGTGGACGAATCCAACCTGCAGCGGCAGATCATCCACGCCCACGCCGACATCGGCGAACTCAAAGCCGGCTCCGCCGCCAACACCCTGCGCGCCCTCAACCCGGCCATTGAGGTCGCCACCCTGGACTATTCCCTGGACTACGACGACTTCCTCGAACAAGCCGCCGCCGCCGACCTGATACTGGACTGCACCGACAACTTCCCCAGCCGCTTTGAAATGAACCGGGTGTCCCTGGAAACCGCCACCCCGCTGGTCTCCGGCGCCGCCATCCGCTGGGAAGGCCAGGTCACCGCCTTCGACCCGCGCGCCCCCGAAAGCCCCTGCTACCAATGCCTCTACCCCGACCCAACCATCCAAAGCGCGACCTGCGAAAGGGAAGGCGTCATCGCCCCGCTGGTGGGCATAATCGGCTCCATGCAGGCCATGGAAGCCGTCAACCTCCTTCTCGGCAACGGCCAACTCCCCGGCGTAGTATGGCTCCTAGACGCCCACGCCATGGAATGGCAGCGCATGCAACTGCCCAAAAACCCCCAATGCCCGGCCTGCGGGGGTTGAATCGGCGGCGATTGGTGTATAATCCGCCCCAATCTGGCGTATAATCACCCAAAATAGCCCCAACATTCCAACCCCAACACCCGGAGTTAACCCAATGATTGCCTCTTCATCGCCCACACTCAAAAACGCCCCAAAACCGCATAAAACCACGCTTTTAGGCGTCTCAACAGCCATTCCTGCCCCCCCCCCCCCCCCCAGCACAAATCGGGGCCCCGGCCATGACTGCCGGGAGCGCCATTGCGCCACGCCCGCAGGCCGTTGCGCCTAGCCCAGACGAAACTCCGGGCCAATCCGCACCATCCGCCGGACAACCCCACCGGCAACGCAAGCCGCTAACCTTACTAAACAAGGCATCCACCCTCGCCTTCACCCTCCTCGCCCTCACCCTCATCCCCGCCCACCACGCCTCGGCGCAAATCTTCGAATTCAATAACCCCACCCTCACCTACACCATCACCGAGGACGCCTCACCCAATACGGTAACCAACGCCAGAAGCCTGGAACTCGGGGCTGCCGGCAACACGCGAAATGGTGCTTTCACGGAACAGAACACTGCGGGCATGTATGGAACCTTTGTACTTGTGCGGAGTGTTGGCCAAACCCGTTCAGCACAAATCACCTACACACTGGACAACGACAATACCGACGTGGATGCCTTGAACAACGGCGAGACGCTCACCGAAACCTTTACCGTAGAGGCCAATCAGACCAGCGGATCAGCAGGACAACTAGGCGCCCAATCCGCCACCATCACCATTAACATCCGGGGAGTCAGCGATGACCCGACGATGATTGTCGCCCCGGTAAGCGACCCCGACGCGCTCACCGGCGAGGTTCTTGAGGATAGCGGTCGTAACGCCAGCGACGAAGTACTGGTCACGCGTGGCACCGTCACCGACCTCCCGCTACTGGTAGTAACCGATATGCCCACCACCTACGGCACCTTCACCACAATAGCGGAAAATGCCTTTGGTGCGCGATCCAATCTGTGGTTCTACACCCTCGACAACACCAACCCCGCCGTGGACGCCCTCAACGACGGCGAAACCCTGACGGACACCTTCACCCTGACCGCCGCCGATGACGGCGACACCCCGGCCACCGCCGTGGTCACCATCACCATCCGTGGCGCCACCGACCCGAACCGCATCCCAACCTTCGGCGCCGCCACCATCGCCCCCCAAAGGTACACCCCCGACACCGCCGTCAGCGTAACCCTGCCCGCCGCCACCGGCGGCAATGGCGCCTTGACCTACGCCATCACCGAAACCCTCCCCGTCGGCCTCACCTTCACCGCCGCCACCCGCGTCCTGGACGGCACCCCCACCACCCTGCAAACCGCCATTGCATACACCTACACCGTCACCGACGCAGACGCCAACCAAGCGGCCACAGACGCCGACACCCTGCCCTTCACCATCACCATCGCCGATGACCCGCCGGACATCGTCTTCGCCGGCGGCCCGCGCATGACCGTGGACGAAGGCGCGATGGTCACCCTGGACGCCACCAACACCCGCGACCCCGAAGGCCCGCAAACCGCAACCGGCCAAGTTCAAACCGGACTGACCTTCCTGTGGACGCAGACCGGCGGCGAGACGATTACGCTCACCCCCGGCGACACCGACGCCACGGGTCGCGCCAGGAGTATGAACGAGCGTACCACCTTCACCGCCCCGACAAAACGCGCCACCCTGAACTTCGACCTCACCGTCACCGACACAACCGGGCAAACCGCCACCGACACGCTCACCGTCCAGGTAGGCCGCAACACTTCCGAACGCACGCTGGAAAAAACCCTTGCGGCGTTCGGGCGCGCCTTTGCCACCGGCACGGTAGGCGTATTTGAAGACTACCTCTCCACCCCCGCCGGACGCACAAACACCAGCCACTTCACCCTCGGCGGCCACAAGTTTGAGTTAGCGACCAACACCCCCTCGGCGGCCGTAGGGACAGGTCGTGACCTGTCCGCACTCACGCACTTGAACCGAAGCGGGAATCCAGTCCAAACCCTTCCGGCACAGCCGGACTGTCGCGCACAGGGATGTGCGCGCGGCGCTGGAAACAGGAGTTTCCCCGCGCCGCACAGGGGGGCGCGGGGGGTCTCCCCCCCGCAAACCCGCGTCACGCGCACCACAATGTCCGCCAAAGACCTCCTGATGAAAAGCGCGTTCCACTTCAACCTCAATGACGACGCCACCGCCACCTCCGGCTGGAGCCTCTGGGCACGCGCCACCACCACCAACTTCAACGGCAAACCCGAAGACGACTTTGACCTGAACGGAGACGTAACCTCAGCCTACCTCGGCACCGACTACCGCACCCCGAACGGCACCCGCCTCGGCCTCGCCATCTCCGAAACCAGCGGTAACGTGGACTACGACGACGCCACCGACGAAGCCCAAGGCGACATGGAAGCCGACCTCACCAGCATCCTCCCCTACATCCAGTGGCAACCAAATGACACCACCACCGCCTGGGCCATGCTCGGCTACGGCGAAGGAGACGCCGAACTGGCCACCGATGGCGATGACCAAACCACCGAAGTGGATATTGATATGCAAATGATCGCCCTCGGCATATCCGGTGACCTGACCACGTACAAACGCAGCGAATGGTCGTGGAAAGCCAGCGCCTTTGCCGTGGAACTGGAATCCGATGCCGATGAGGCGACCGACCTGCCGGCAGTAACCGCAGACTCCCAACGCCTGCGCGCCGCCATACAAGGCCGCGTACCGGGCGAGATAACCGCAGACGGCGCCCAATTCACCCCGAACTGGGAACTCGGCCTACGCTGGGATGACGGCGACGCCGAACAAGGCGGTGGTGCTGATGTGGGATTGGGCTTTAACTACACCAACCCGGTGAATGGTTTGAGCGTACAGGGGAAAACCAGTTTCCTGGTGGCGCATGAGGCGGAGGACTACGAAGAATGGGAGGCCAGTTTGCAGGCGCGGCTGGATTCCGGCGTGCAAGGCCGTGGAATTACCTTCACCCTGGAACCCGGCTGGACAGCAGACGGGCGCAGTCAAAAGATGGGAATGGACTTCTCCAACGCCCTCGGCAAATGGACCAAGCGCGGCCTGCGATTGGAGTTGACCGGCGAACGTACCGAAAAGGATGACGACAACATCGGGCATAACATCCGATTGGCCGGCTCGCTGCACTTCTAAATTGGATTGGCAAGGACAGGTCGCGACCTGTCCCTACGCCACCGGTTGGCCGGCGGACACTTCGGTTTGGCGCTGGATTCCCGAGTACGCAAGTGTCCGTAAGCCGCTTGCGCGGCAACGGACACTAACGCTCGGGAATGACGACAGAGTGGTTGCCACGTTCCTCGGTGTCATTCCTATAAAAACGCAAATCGCCCTCGGTGTCATACCCGCATTTGCGGGTAGTAGGGGCAGGTCGCGACCTGCCCCCGGCGATGTTTAGCCGCTTCCCCAACCCTTCCTTACGCCTTTGCCGTCATTCCCGAACGATAGAAAAATAGGGAGCGATAGCGACCATATTTTTCATCGCTATTCGGGAATCCAGTTTTATATGGCTCGGCGGGAGCAGGCGTAGGGACAGGTCGCGACCTGTCCCTATTTGTCAGTGA
This sequence comes from Candidatus Poriferihabitaceae bacterium, assembly GCA_965212085.1. Classification (GTDB taxonomy): domain Bacteria; phylum Pseudomonadota; class Gammaproteobacteria; order Arenicellales; family Poriferihabitantaceae; genus JAHRAW01. The sequence continues at coordinate 2,404,091 of OZ243042.1, forward strand.
ATTAGTGAACTTCTACAAGATCGCTGAGGCGTTTGTCGAGGTTGTCGTACACCGTGGGCGAGACTTCGTAAAGCCATTTGGAAAGATGCGGCTTGAGTGCGTCGGCGCGTTCGCCGGTGCCGGCGGCGTCCAGGGTCAGCCAGGCGTTGTCATCGTTTTTGTAGGCGTTGAGGGTCAGTTCCAACTGGTCCGATGCGGTCACTTGCGCGGTTATGTGCTCGCCGGGCAACTTGAGCGAGTGATCGGCGCGCAGGTACACCCGCCTGAATTTCAGATCTTCGGCCACGGCGACGATCTGCTTGAGGGCAAACTGATCCTCAACAACGCCGCCTTCGGGCAACTCGCTGAGGCCGAGGCCACCGTCGGCGGTGCGCGTAACGGTGAAAGGTTTCCGGTCGCCGGGATGGGTCAGGGTCACCGTCAAAACTTCGCCCGGCGCGATGCGCACGATCCGCGTGTCGAGCCATTGTTCGGGAGCGGTCGGCAACCGCAGGCGGACGTCGATCAACCAACTGGTTTCTTCATCCGCCGCCCTGACGTACTGGCCGCTCACTTGCCGGCTTCGCTTGCCGACGATCAGCCGCCGCGTTTCGTTCGCGCCCTTGAGCGCGAGCAGTTTGCCGCCGCCATCGCCGCTGCCGGGGTCGGCGACGCCGAGCCGCGCGTAGTATCCGGGGGACGAGGTTTTGCGTTCGAGTTTGCGCGCGTCTTTGAGGTCGGACAGCAGGCGGCGGATTTGCAGCACGTCCGCGGGGTGGTCGTGATGTTCGGAGACGCGCCACACGTCATGGTCATGGTCGCGGTATATGCTGACTTCGGGAGTTTCGCCGGCGCCGATCTCGATGCGCTCAATACCGTCGAGCGCTTCAAACGTCAGTTCCGGAAACAACGCCGGCGCGGCTTCCGGCGCAGGTTCGGAGACGCTCAGCCACGCCGCGACCACGGCGGCCGCGAGCGCCGAGGCGATGATGATCCAGCGCGCCGGCTTCACGACGCCGCGCTCCGCTTGCGCCGCCTGACCCGGACGAAACCCATAACCAGCGCGGCGGCGGTGACCAGCAACGGCATGCTGATGACGTTGAGTAGCTTGAGCCTGGCGCCGAGGTTTTCGATGTCCTTGACCAGTTGGTGGCGCACGTTGCGAAGTTTCTTGCGAATCTCGACTTTTTTGCGTTCGAACTTGCCAACTTCCTGGCGCTGGGAGGCGGTCAGCAGCGTGGATTGTTGATCGTCGCGCTCCTGCTGCAACTCCTGAAGTTTGGCTTCGGCGTCCTTGAGTTCCTTCTCCAGGCTTTGCTCGGTGTCGCGGTATTTGCGGCTCGCCGCGTCCTCGATCTCCCGCACGCGGGTGAACGGGCGCGAGTAACTGGCGCGGCTGCGGATGCCGATGAGGTCGGTGCTGCCGAACAGGTTGTCCACCAGGTTGATGACAAAATCACGGTTGCCGGCGAACGGCTGCATGATGGTGCGGCCAAAGAACTGCCGGCGCTGCGCCCACATACGGTCAGCGAGCACGTCGGCGTCGGCGACCACGGTCACCACCCCGGCGGCGGTTGCCTTGGATAGATGCGGGGCGGGTTCCGGTGCGGGTTCGGCGGCGGCGTTCTCGTCCTCGCCCGACCCAAGCGGCGGCGGCCCGTCAAACGCGCTTTGGAAAGTGCCACGGATGCGCGCCGCCAGCGGGTAACGCTCGCCGGTCGGGGTCAAGAGTTTGAGCAAGTCGCCGGCGCGCGGCAGGTAGCGAAAGTTTTGTATCGGTATCGGCATCGCCTGCTCGCTGGTCTGCACCAGCGGCGTCAGTTCAGTATCATCATCCTCGGCGCGCACGTACGAAGCCATGTAAAAGTTCAATGAGTTGAGCGCGTTGGTCACGACGTCCTCGCGGTTGAAGTCCTCAGCGCGCAGGCTCGGCACCGCCGGATGCGCCTCCGGACGGCTCCCCGCGCCATACGACACCGACAGCCCGCGCGCGGCGTCGCCGATGATCGCGTCTTCGTCAACGCTGAACCCCCAGGCGCGGAACAGGCGGTTCAAACCGGAGCTCTTGTCTTTGGGATCCTGCAGCGGCGCGTTCGGCACCGGCGACTGCTCGGCGTCGGCGTGGGGGTCAACGAAAAACAGCCCCTTGCCGCCGCGCATGATGAACTGGTCAATGGCGTACACCGTCTTCTCCGGCAGATCCTTGGGGTGCACCACCATCAGCACTTCGACTTCGCGCGGAACCAGCGCGGCGTCGGTCTCCACCGTGCGCACGTCAAACACCTGCTTCAACTGCTCGGTCATCAGCCACGGCTTGCCGGCACCGGCCTGAGCACCGAGAGCGGCGGCCTGGGACGGCGACGGATCCATGGGCAGCGTACTCATCAACCCCAGCACCGGTTTGTTGACGCGCACCAGGCCGTAGATCAACTTGCCGAGGTCGTATTCCAGAAACGCTTCGCGGTCGGTTTGCAGGAACGGGATCACTTCGGTGGCGTCGAGGGCGTTGGTGCCGGCGACGCCGAAGTAGATTTTGTCGCCGCTCCGAACCGGCACCGCCTGCAAGCCCAGCTGCGTGGCGCGGTCTTCTTCTTCCGAGAACGCTTCGGGGTTGACGTAGTGCAAGCGCAGGTTGCCGTCTGCGATCAGGCTGTATTCCTCAAGCACGTCTTTGACGCGGGCGTAATAGTTGCGGAGGTGCGGCAGGTTTTTGGTTTCTTTCTCCGAGAAGAACAGGTACAGGTTGACCGGCTCTTCGATCTGTTCGAGGATGTTGCGCGTGCCCTCGGACAGGGTGTAGAGCCGGTTGCTGGTCAAGTCCAGGCGCACGCCACGCAACAGTTCGTTGTTGAGGATCATCAGCGCCAGGAACAATACCGCGAACGCCGCGATCAACGCGCCTCTGGAAAGGTTGAGTTTCATCATCGCCGCCTCATCACCATACCGCCTAGTCGCTCTTCTTCATCTCGATCACGACCGAGTTGACGCCGAGCCAGAAGCCGATCATCAGGGCGAAGTACACGACGTCGTTGAGGCTGATGACGCCCTTGCTGAGCAGGCTGAAATGGCGGATGAAACTCAGCGAGGCGATGGTGTCGAGCAGCAGCTGCGGCATCCACGCGCTCAGCGGGTCGAGCACCAGCGGGAAATCGCTGAGCAGAAACAGGAAGCACACCACGACGCTGAGGATGAACGCGATCACCTGGTTTTTGGTGGTCGCCGAGATGCACGAACCGATGGCGAGAAATCCGCCGGCCATCAGCAGGCTGCCCAGGTACGCGGCGACGATGACGCCGTTGTCGGGGTTGCCGAGGTAGTTCACCGTGATCCAGATCGGGAAGGTCAGCAGCAGGGCGACGGTGGTGAAACTCCACGCCGCGAGGAACTTGCCGGCCACCGCCTGGGTGGTCGTGACCGGCAGCGTCATCAGCAACTCAAGGCTGCCGCTTTTGCGCTCCTCGGCCCACAGGCGCATGGAAATCGCGGGCACCAAAAACAAATACAGCCACGGATGATACGCAAAAAACGCGACCAGGCTGGCCTGCCCGTTCTCGTACAGGCCGCCGAGGTAAAACGCCATGGTCGCGCTCAGGGCGAGGAAGATGACGATGAACACGTAGGCGATCGGCGTCGAGAAATAACTCCCCAACTCCCGCCTGAAAATCGCCAGCGTCGCCTTCACGAGGTCGCTCCTTTGGTTACATCGCGGAACACTTCGTCCAGGCGCCCGGTTTCGAGGCGCAGATCGCCGACCGGCAACTGGGTGTCTTTGACGAAGCGTTCGATGACCGGATACAACGGTTCGGGACCCGACGGGAACACGAACAGGCGCTCGTTGTTTTCCACCGACTTGACCGATGACAGCGAGCGCAGCTGCGTCGCCACCGCCTGCGGATCCTGCGCGACCATGCTCACGGCGTTGTGAAAGCGCGAGCGCGCGAGCAGTTGGTCCGGGGTCGCGTCCACCAGCAACTTGCCCGCCGAGATGATCAGCGCGCGGGTGCAAACCGCGCTGACTTCTTCGAGGATGTGGGTCGAGATCACCACGATCTTGTCGGCGGTCAGCGAGTTGATCAACCGCCGCACCTGGTGCTTCTGGTTCGGGTCGAGGCCGTCTGTGGGCTCGTCCATGATCAATACCTTGGGGTCGTGAATCAACGCTTGCGCCAGCCCCACCCGCCGCTTGAAACCCTTGGACAGCGTCTCTATGGGCTGGTGCAGCACCGGGGCGAGTTCCAGTTTTTCGATCACGTCCGCCAAACCCGCGCGCGCTCTTTCCGCGCCAACCCGGCGCACCGTCAAAATAAATTTCAAGAACTCCCGCACCGTCATCTCGCCGTACGCCGGCGCGCCCTCGGGCGTGTAACCGATGATGCGCTTGGCGGCGATCGCTTCGCTTTCAATGTCGTGGCCGCAGATCTCGATGCGCCCGGCGGACGGCTGCATGAAGCCGGTGAGCATCTTCATGGTCGTGGACTTGCCGGCACCGTTGGGGCCGAGAAAGCCGAGCACCTCGCCGGTCCTGACCTCGAAACTGAGGCCGTCAACCGCAACAAAGGCGCCGAAATGCTTACTGAGATTGCTGACTTTAATCATAATTTTGTGGCATATATTGTGGCGTACCCAAAGCAAAAATCCACCGCCCATGACAGGTAAGGCGCGGGCGGGGCGCATTTGTACCCAAAAATCGAAATTTTTTCAAGAGATTTCCGGCGGCGCCACGCGAATTTGCGCGGACGGCGGCGGCGTTGCGATGGCGGTGCCGTAGATCAGTTCCCAGGTGATGGCGAGGGGCGCGCCCGGTTCGCGCAAGTCCTCCAGGGCTTTGGCAAACCCGTCAAAGCGCGCCTTGCCGGTCAGGGTTTTGCGCCGCGCTTGCAGGACGTTGGTGAATCCTTCGCCACGCAGGTCGGCGTACAACAGACCGGGGCGCTGGTATTCCACCGTAACCCGGTCAACGTCGACGATGGGGCGGGCGAACCCGGTGCGGAGGAGTTGATCGCCGATGAGGTGCATGTCAATGAAGGGATGCACGTGGGGGCGCTCGTCCACCTCGCCCCACGCCCGGCGCAGCTGCTGCAGGGTGTCGGGGCCGAGGGTGCAAAACAACAATCGGCCGCCCGGTCGTAGCAACCGCAATGCTTCGGCCAGCACCGCCTCCGGGTCCAGCCACGCCATTTGCAGGCCGATGACGACTCCGTCAAAGCCGCCGGCATTGTCGTCAAACAAAGGCGCCTCGGCAACCGGGGATTCGAGCAGGGAAACCCGCCGGATGGTCACGGCCTCGCCCAGGTTCAGATCCGGGGCGGCGCCGTCAAAATCCAGCAGCAGCACCCGGCCCCGGTCTTGCGCGCCGTCAGCGGTCTGCTCCACGGCCCAGCGCTCCTCCAGTTCACGCCCGATGCGGGCGAACAAGTAGCCCAGCCCGCCCGCCGGGGTTTTTCGGCGCGGCGCGGCCCTGGCCCTTGCGATTTGGTGAAGATCAAGTTTCAATAGGTCGGTATGTTCCATTCGCTCAGTTCCGGCTTTGCCCCTTTTGCTAAACGCGCTTTTGCTGAACGCGCCCCGGCCAAGTCATGGCCATGCGCACGGCCATGCTGAAAGCCGGGGCGTTGCTCAATGCCCTGGTGCCGGAGCGTTGCCCGGTATGCGCGGTGCGCGCAAGCCCGGGGTTCTGCGGCGACTGCCGGCGATTGCTGCCCTGGATTATGACCGGTTGCGAGGTCTGCGGTACGGAATTATACGAGGTCGGCGTGTGCGGCGGCTGCCAATCGCGCCGGCCCCATTATGACCATGCGGTGATTCCGTTCAAGTACCGCGCGCCGGTGTCGGATCACATCCAAACCCTCAAATACAACCGGCAATTGCGCCACGCCGGTTCCCTGGGCGCGATGATCTGCCGGCAGGTGTGGAAAGACCAAAGCCCGGCGCCGGACCTGCTGATACCCGTGCCGCTGCATCCGCGCCGCCTGCGCCAGCGGGGCTTCAACCAGGCGCTGGAAATCGCCCGGCGGATCGGCGCGGAACTGGGCATTGATGTCAGCCATTCGGCCCTGGCGCGCATCAAAAACACCGTCTCCCAAACCGGCCTCGGCGAACGCCAGAGACGCCGCAACGTCAAAGGCGCGTTCCAGGCCCCCGCCCCCATCCGCCACGCCCACGTCGCCCTCGTCGACGACGTGGTCACCAGCGGCAGCACCGCCAACGCCGCAGCGCGCGAGTTGAAACGCGCCGGCGTGGAGATGGTTAGTGTGTGGGCGGCGGCGAAGACGTAGGTAAATGCGGGCGTTTAGCACGAATCATTTTTTCATTGTGTGAGATATAATCAGCACTCCAACGATATAACCGAAGAGGAATACGACAATGTCTGAATCAATGACAGTAGAAACGATTGTTGAAGCCGAATATATTTTGAAAGATTACTGGACAAAGATGAGATTTCCGTATCAAACAAAAGGGAAAGGGTGGAGCGATGTGGATATTCTCGCATATAACCCGGAAAAAAAGCATCTTGTGATTTCGGAATCAAAAGTTCGCGGGCCGAAAAAAAATGTGTCCGCATATACAGAAGACACAAAAAAAGCATACGGCACAATTCTTGAATTTGATGGCGACAACTATTTTTCGTTTATCAAAAACTTGCCAAAAATTTGCTCGGACAAGACTGTCTTTAACGATTTTGACAAAATGGTCAAAAAATTAACCATTCAACTTGTTTCAAATATCATTATTGAAGACGAGTTGAAGGCCAGTGCGGCCGAATGTGTGCTTAAAAAAGTAAAGGCGGAACTAAAAAATAGCAACCCTTCATTGCCGGCAAACATGGAAATTGAAGTGAAGATTGACACCACGATGGATGTTATTGCGCGGGTGATTGAAGAAGAAAAGAAACACCCTCAAGGCCGCAGATATGGGCACGCAATGCTCGACATCGCAAGAGAGATAAACCGATATTCAAACCCAACGGTAAACTACGCTGGCCGGGGAAAAAGTAAGACCGGCCCAATCAAAAAGCAAGCCGTCAAACAATTTGCCGAGGCGGTCGGCATGGTGCGGTTATGAATCAAAAATAAATTCGCCATCGGCGTAGGAAATTTTTACCGTGCCGCCGGGCGCGAAACCACCCTGCAAAATTTGCTGCGCTAACGGGTTTTCAATTTCCGTCTGGATCGCCCGTTTCAGGGGGCGCGCGCCGAACACCGGGTCGAAGCCTGCTTCGGCGAGTTTTGAGAGGGCTTTGGGGGAAATCTCGAGGCCCATGTCCCGCTGGGCGAGGCGTTGGCGCAGATATTCCAATTGGATTTGCGCGATCTCCTTGAGTTGATCTTTCTCCAGCGGGCGGAACACCACGAGGTCGTCTATGCGGTTGATGAATTCCGGGCGGAAGTGGTTGCCGGCTACTTCCAGGACCATTTTTTTCATCGCCGCATAAGCGTTTTTGCCGGCCTTGCCGCTCCGGTCGCTCAGTTCCTGAATCATCTGCGAGCCGAGGTTGGAGGTCATGATGATCACCGTGTTGCGAAAATCCACGGTGCGTCCGTGGCCGTCGGTCAGGCGGCCGTCGTCGAGCACTTGCAACAGCACGTTGAACACGTCGGCGTGGGCTTTTTCCACTTCGTCCAGCAGGATCACCGAATACGGGCGGCGGCGCACCGCTTCGGTCAGGTAGCCGCCTTCTTCGTAGCCCACGTAACCCGGCGGCGCGCCGATCATGCGCGCCACCGAATGTTTTTCCATGAACTCGGACATGTCAATGCGCACCATGGACTGCTCCGAGTCGAACAAAAATTCCGCCAGCGCCTTGCTCAACTCGGTCTTGCCGACCCCGGTGGGGCCGAGGAACAGGAACGATCCGCAGGGGCGGCCGGGGTCGGATAGACCGGCACGGGAACGCCGGATGGCGTTGGCCACGGCGCGGATGGCCTGGTCCTGGCCGATCACCCGGCGGTGCAGGTTGTCTTCCATCTGCAGCAGTTTTTGTTTTTCCCCTTCGAGCATTTTGGCCACCGGAATGCCGGTCCAACTGGACACCACTTCGGCGATCTCGTCTTCGTTGACGCTGTGCCTGAGCAGTTTCATTTCCCGGTGCTCGGCGCGGCTCGCGGCTTGCAACTGCTTTTCCAGTTCGGGAATCCGCCCGTATTGCAGTTCCGACAGGCGCGTCAAATCACCGGCGCGCATCGCCGCTTCGACTTCGGTGCGCGCCCGCTCCAGTTCTTCCTTGACGTGCTGGCTGCCCTGCACGGCGGATTTCTCGGCGTTCCAGATTTCTTCAAGGTCGGCGTATTCGCGCTCCAGTTTTTCGATTTCGGCTTCCAGGTCTTTGAGGCGCCTGGCCGAGGCGTCGTCGCTTTCCTTGTTCAACGCCTCGCGCTCGATCTTCAACTGAATCAGGCGGCGTTCGAGGCGGTCCATGGCTTCCGGCTTGGAATCAATTTCCATGCGGATGCGGCTGGCGGCTTCGTCCACCAGGTCAATGGCCTTGTCGGGCAGGTTGCGGTCGGTGATGTAGCGGTGCGAAAGGGTCGCGGCGGCGACGATGGCCGGGTCGGTGATGTCCACGCCGTGATGCACTTCGTAGCGCTCCTTGAGACCGCGCAGGATGGCGATGGCGTCCTCTACGGACGGCTCGTTCACCAGCACTTTCTGGAAGCGCCGCTCGAGGGCCGCGTCCTTTTCGATGTGCTTGCGGTATTCGTCCAGCGTGGTGGCGCCCACGCAGTGCAGTTCGCCGCGCGCCAGGGCCGGCTTGAGCATGTTGCCGGCGTCCATCGCGCCCTCGGCCTTGCCGGCGCCGACCATGGTGTGCAACTCGTCTATGAACAGGATGATTCGCCCTTCCTGCCGGGCGAGATCGTTGAGCACCGCCTTGAGGCGCTCCTCAAACTCGCCGCGGTACTTGGCGCCGGCCAAAAGCGCGCCGAGGTCCAGCGACAGCACGCGCTTGTTCTTGATGCCGTCGGGCACCTCGGAGTTGACGATGCGCTGGGCGAGGCCCTCGATGATGGCGGTTTTGCCGACCCCGGGCTGGCCGATCAGCACCGGGTTGTTTTTGGTGCGCCGCTGCAGCACCTGAATGGCGCGGCGGATTTCATCATCGCGCCCGATCACCGGGTCGAGTTTTCCCTGTTCGGCGCGTTCGGTGATGTCTATGGTGTATTTTTCCAGCGCCTGGCGCTGCTCTTCGGCGTTGGGGTCGTCCACGGTCCGCCCGCCGCGCATCGCTTCAATGGCCTTCTCGATGCCGTTCGTGGATGCGCCGGCGTCCCGCAAAACCTTTCCCAGGCCGCCCCGGTCGCCGAGCGCGGCGAGCACAAACAACTCGCTTGCGATGTACTGATCCTTGCGCTCCTGGGCCAGTTTGTCGGCGACGTTGAGCAACTTGCCGAGGTCGTTGGAGAGGTGCACCTCGCCGTCGTTGCCTTCCACCTTCGCCAGGCGGTCCAACGCCTCGCCGAGGGCCGAGCGCAGGCGGTTGACGTTGACGTCGCCTTTGGCGAGTAAGTGCCGCACGCTGCCGCCGTCCTGGTCGAGCATCGCCAGCATCAGGTGCGGCGGCTCAATGAACTGATGACCGCGACCGACCGCCAGGCTCTGGGCCTCGGCCAGCGCCAACTGAAATTTCGCGGTCAACTTGTCCAAACGCATGGATGGCTCCGTAACATAATGACGGCGCGGGCATAACGCTCCGCTTGATGGATAACAAATGGGGTTTGCGCCGCTGTTATTCAAGCGCACCGTTATTCGCGGGGCGGCGCGCTCCCGCCCGCACGACTTCAGTACAACGCCGACTGCAGCGCCATTCGGTGCTTGATGGTGCTGCCGAGTTCCTCCACCGAGTAGGCGGTTGAGTCGCAGTGCTTGATGCGGTAGCGTGCAAACAGGGACTGCGCCCGGCGGACTTCCTTGCGGCACTGGTCGAGGGAAGCGTAGCGGCTGTCGGGACGCCGCTCGGAGCGTATCTGTTGCAAGCGGAGCGGGTCTATGGTCAGCCCGAACACCTTGTCCCGGTGGGCGAGGATTTCTTCGGGCAGGGCATCGCGCTCAAAGTCCTCCTCGGTGAGCGGATAGTTGGCCGCGTAAAAACCGAAGTGCAGGGCCAGGTACAGGCTGGTGGGGGTTTTGCCGCACCGCGACACGCCGATCAAAATCACCGTAGCGCGCCGGTAATCCCGCCGGTGCAAGCCGTCGTCGCAGTGCAGGGCGTAGTTGACCGCGCTGATTCGCCGGCCATACTGGGCCGGGTCGGCGATGCCGTGGGACTTGCCGGCGAGGTGGGAAGCGGTCTGTCCCAGGGCCGCCTCCATGCGCCCGATGAACGGCTCGAACAGGTTGAAGATTTCCGCGTTGGCGGTGGCCGCTAGGGCCTGGTGATCTTCGCTGGCGAAAGTGGTGAACACCAGCGGCCGCTTGCCGGAATCCGCCGCCACCCGGTTGATGCGGGCGATGGCTTGCTCTAGTTTTTCGCGGTTCTCGATGAACGGCAGTGCCTCCTGGTTGAACTCGATGGCGGGAAACTGGCTGAGCAGCGTGTGGCAGATGGTCTCGGCGGTCAGGCCGCTGCGGTCGGAGAGGATAAAAACCGGATGCTGTGTCAAGGTGGCCTCGGTGCGTAAATTGCCAATGCAACCATTGTACCGCCAAACCCGGATACTCCGGATATTGGATGGATTTTTGGAGCATAATTCCCGGTCGGTTTCCAGCTTCCTTACGCCATCCAATAAACCATAGCCCGTGACAGACATCTGTAAATGGTCCGCCTGCGAAGTGGTGGCGCAGCTGCAATCCGGCGGCATCTCCGTGCACGACGCGTTGGACAGCGTGGAGAAGCGGATTCTGTCGGTTGACCCAAAAATAAACGCCCTGCCGACGCTTTGCTTTGAACGGGCGCGACATAACGTGGATGCGGATGCGGATGCGGACGCGGATTCAATAACCGGAACCAAGCGCACGCCCCACCAACGCGGCTTGCTGCACGGACTCCCCGTGACCATCAAGGATCTGCTGCCGGTCGCAAGCGTGCGAACCACATAGGGAGCGCCGGCGACCGTTTGTTTCATCGCATCGGGAATCCAGAATTACACCGGCGGTGGGTCGTGTGGGGCCGGACAATCACGCTTTACGCTTTCTCCCCGCCGTTTTTTTATGCGGCCTGGTTCGCTTCCGCTCCGCGTACGGATTTTCCCCGGAGCGAAAAATAATCCGCACCGGTGTGCCCGTCAACTTATACGCGCGGGCAAAGTAGCCGGCCAGATAACGCCGGTAGGTGGCCGGCAGTTTTTCCGCCTGGTTGCCGTGCACCACGATCAGCGGCGGGTTTTTGCCCGCTTGATGGGCGAACTTGAGGCGCACCGTGCGCCGGTTTTGCATGGGCGGCGGGGTTTGCGCCACGGCCCGCGCCAGCGTGCGGTTCATGCTGGAGGTGGCGATGCTGGTCATGGCGCTGTTATAAGCGCGCAGCGCGGCGGGGATTACTTCCGCGAGGTTGGAGCCGTGCAGCGCCGAGGTGAATACGACTTCGGGGTCGGGCAGAAACGGCAGTTTGCGTTCGAGTTCATCGCGGATTTTTTTGCGCTGGCGGTTTTCCAGCCGGTCCCATTTGTTGACCACCACTACCATGGAGCGCCCGAGGTCGCGGATCATGCCGGCGATGGTGGCGTCTTGAAAACCGATTTCGGCGCTGGCGTCGAGCATCAGGATCACCACGTTGGCCTGCTCCACCGCCTGCAACGCCTTGATCACCGAAAACTTCTCGATGGTTTCACCAATGCGGGCCACGCGCGACTTGCGGCGCACGCCGGCGGTGTCTATCAGCACCAGTGGTTGGCCGTCTATGCAAAGCGGAACCCGCACGCTGTCGCGGGTGGTGCCGGGCACTTCGCTGACCAGCACCCGCGATTCCCCGGCCAGTTTGTTGGCGAGGGTGGACTTGCCGACGTTGGGCCTGCCGGCCAGGGTGATGACGGGGATGCCCTGCTCTTCGGGTTTGCCGGATTCGCCCTGTTCGCCGCTCGCCGCATAATCCGCGAGGACGGCTTCCAGCAACTCCTCGACGCCGTCCCCCCTTTTCGCTGAAACCGCCACCGGCGCGCCCAGCCCCAACTCCTGGAATTCCGAAGCGGCCAGTTCCGGTTCAAGACCCTCGCTTTTGTTCACCAGCACGAATACCCTGGCGTCGCTCTGCCGCAACTGCCCGGCGATGTCGCGGTCCTGGGGAACCAGCCCGTCGCCGGCGTCCACCAAAAACAGGATCGCCTGGGCTTCCTCAACGGCCAGTTCCACCTGTTGGCGAACGCCGTCTCCGAACGGCCCGTGCTCGGCCTCCAGCCCGCCGGTGTCCACGGCGAGAAACCCCGTGGGGCCGAGCCGGCCATGCCCGTACAAGCGATCCCTGGTTACGCCGGGCTGGTCGTTAACGATGGCGTCCCGGGAACGGGTCAGGCGGTTAAACAGGGTGGACTTGCCGACGTTGGGCCGTCCAACCAGGGCGAGTACGGGGAGCATTTGGGCAAGGTGGGGGAAATTTTTTGATTTTTATTTTATGTTTTAACAACAAGTTATTTATTATATCTCAAACTTATTATGAAGTATCATTCCTGCGCCGTGTGCAACGCCAGCGCGCTGATATTCCCCTGGGACGAAAACACCGCGAACTGGCCCGGCCCCGGAATCAGGGCGACCACGGCGCCGCTTACCACCTTGCGTTTTTGCAGCAGCGCGCCGTCGTTGAGGTCCAGGGAATAGAGGTTGCCGGCGGCGTCTCCGACCACGACGCGTTCTCCGATCACCAGCGGGCGGCTCATTCCGTGGCCGCGGAAGCCTTCCTGGGTCCACAGGATTTCGCCGGATTCGGCGTCTATGGCGGCCACTTCGCCGAGTTCGGTGGTGACCAGCAGGCGGCCGCCGCCGAGGGACATGGGCAGCCTTGAGGAGAGTTCCGCCTTCCACTTGACCGCGGCGTTTTGCAGGCGCAGCGCGGCTACGTTGCCCTGGTAGGTGGCGGCGTACACCACGGTGGCCGCGACCAGCGGCGAGGTGTCCGAGTCGGTCAGGCGTTCTAGTTCGTTGCGGCCGCGGGCGAACGAGATTTCGGTTTCCCAGTATTCACGCCCGGTGACCGCGTTGTTGGCCGCCAGCCGGCCGTTGGCCAGCCCCACCAGCACTGCGTCGCCGCTGATGACCGGGGTCGAGTCGCCGTGGATGCTGAGGCCGGGCATTGAGCGTTCAAAGGACCACACGATCTCGCCGCTGTCGGCGCTCAGGCCGACCACCGCACCGCCCGCGGTGCGCGCGATGACCCGGCCCTGGCCGGCCACCGGGATGGCGGAAATCTGGCGGTTGAGGGGCGCCTTCCACACTACTTCACCGGACCCGGCGTCCAGCGCCACCACGGTGCCGTTGTCCAGCGCCACCACGGCGATGGATTCGCCGACGCCGACCCCGGAGAAAATCGCCGCGTTGAGGTCGCGCCGCCACAGGGTCGCGCCGTTTTTGGGGTTGAGTTTGAATACGTTGCCGCTGCGGGTGGCGGCGTATAGGCCGCCGGAGCCATCGGCGTCGTCCGCATCACCGGCGCCATAAGCCGGTTTCAGGATCGCGTAGCCCTGCTCGGCGCCGGCGCCGAGGTCTTTTCGCCACAACACCTTGAGCTCCGATGCGCCGGCGGCTTTGGGCAGGGTCTGCGGTTTCATCGGTTCCTGGTAGGTGCCCCACACCGTTTGGGCGTCTTTGGATTTACAACCGGCGAGCAAACCAGTCAGCAACAACCCGGCGCTCAGCCCAACAATCCAAGTTCGTTTCATATCAGCCACCGACGTTGTCCAGTTTGAGTTTGAGCAAGGCGCGTTCGGCGGCGTTCGGCGCCAGGGCGGCCATGCTGCGTTGATAGGCGCTGCGGGCGCCGGCGAGGTCGCCCTTTTGCAGGTGGGCGTCGCCGCTCAGTTCGTGGTAGCGAGCGGCAAAGCCGGCGGTGTCGGCCACCTCCAGCAAGGCCAGCACCGCGTCCGCATCCGCTTGCCCCTGGCCCAGCAATACCGCCGCCAGGCGCAAACGCGCGATGTGCCGCAGGCCATCGCCGCCGGTGGTGCCGTGGTCGAGGATCCATTCAAGGGCACCGGCGGCGCGCTCAAGGTCGCCGTCGTCCACCGCGGATTTGGCCAGCGCGAAAGCACCGTGGACGGCGTAGGGGGTGGCGGCGTAATCGGTCATCAACTCCTCGGCGATGCTTTCGATGGAGGGGGTGGTTTGGGTTTCAGGTTCAGGTTCGGTTTCGGTTTCGGTTTCCACTTCCGTTGCATCTGCGTCCGCTTCCGCATCCGCTTTGGCTTCAGCCTCAGCTTCCGCCTCGGTTTCAATCACGCCCCGCAACCGCTCAAACAACACCGACGCGCTTTCCGCGCGGGTTTCCTTGTAGTACTGCCAGTAATTGAACCCGCCCACCGCCGACAAGCCGATGACGACCCCGGCGACGATGGGGCGGCCGTGTTCCTGCCACCACGCCCTGGCCCTTTCCAGTTCCGGGTCCCGGGCGATTTGAAGTTTGGGTTCGTCTGCCATACTATTTTTTCTGGTCAAGATTATTCCGACACCAGTCAAGCAAAGTCTCAACGCTGACTCGCTGCTGTTCGCTTTCCTCGCGCAACCGCTTCACCTGCACGGCTTCGGCGGACCCGGCAGGCCCGGCAAGCCCGGTGATTACCGCGAGGCGCGCGCCGTTCGCGTCCGCGCGCTTCATCTGTTTTTTCAGTTTGCCGCCGCCGCAGTGGGTGGTCACGGCAAAACCCCCGCGGCGCAGTTTTTCGGAAACCGCCACCGCCGCGTCGTGGGCTTCATCGGTGGCGGACACTACATAAATGTCAGTGCCGCCCGGCGCGGTCGCATCATCCCCGGACGCGCCACCGAACGCGCCACCGAACGCGCCACTGGCCAGTTCCACCAAACGCTCCAGCCCCAGCGCAAAACCCACCGCCGGGGTTGGCCGCCCGCCGCGCTTTTCCACGAGTTGGTCATAACGCCCCCCCGCGCACACCGCGTTTTGCGCGCCGAGGCCGCCGCTGACCCATTCGAACACCGTGCCGGTGTAGTAGTCCAGCCCGCGCACCAGCCGCGGGTTGACTTCCAATTCTATACCAGAGCGCGTCAAAGATTGACACAAACCGTCAAAGTGTTTGCGCGCCGCATCGTCCAGGAACGCGAGTATCTCCGGCGCCCCGGCCACCACTTCAATCGTGGCGGGCACCTTGCTGTCGAGGATGCGCAGCGGATTTTTTTCCAGCCGCCGCAGGCTGTCGGGGTCGAGTTCATCCCGGTGCCGGCGGAAATATCCCTGCAACGCCTCGCGGTACCCGGCGCTGATCTGCGGCGAACCGAGGGTGTTCACTTGCAGGCGGATGCCGCTGACCCCCAGCCGTTCCCAGATGCTGGTGCCGGCGCGGATTACTTCGGCGTCAATGTCCGGCCCCGGCCAGCCGAAGGCCTCGATGCCGAACTGATGAAACTGCCGGTAGCGGCCTTTTTGCGGGCGCTCCCGCCGGAACATCGGGCCCATATACCAAAGGCGTTGTTGCTGGTTGTGCAACAGGCCGTGCTGGTTGCAGGCGCGCACGGTGCTGGCGGTGGCTTCCGGGCGCAGCGCGAGGTTTTGCTCGCCGCTGTCGGTGAAGGTGTACATTTCTTTTTCGACGATGTCGGTCTGGTCGCCGATGGACTGCGTGAAGAGTTCGGTTTGCTCGACGATGGGGGTGCGAATTTCCCGGTATCCATATACCCGGCCGGTTTCCCTGAGTGCCGCTTCGACCCGCTGCCAGACGCCGATCTGCGCGGGCAGCAGGTCGTTCATGCCGCGCACGCCTTGCAGTTTTTTGCTCATCTCCATTGCGGCTACGCCGACTACACCGACTATCGTGTGCCGACGGTGAAGCGGGCGAACAAACCGCCGCCGTGGGCGGTGAACGGAACCGGCTCGCCGAGGTACTGCACGGCGACGCCCCGGGCGTTGCCGATGAACACCGAGAACGGCGGCTTGCCCGCCAGCGTCAGGCGCTGGCCGCGGGGTACGGTGCGGTTGATCAGCCGCTTGCCGGCGTGGTCGTGGACTTCAAGCCAGGTTTCTTCATCCACCGCGAAGACGATTTCGTTGGTGGGCGTTGTTCCCGGGGAACCTTGTGCCGGAAGCAATGCCCCGGCGGATTGCTGAGCGGTGGCGGCCAACACATCCGCCGGGCGGACACCGCTTGGCACGAACGGTTGATTGGCGGCGGCGGCGGCGGCGGTGGCGGCGGACTGGTCATTTCCAACTTCGCTATTGAACTCGGAATGTGGCCCGAACCACGGCCCGATGGTCCCGTGCCGGGCATCGTGTTCTTCGAAAAAGTTCGGTTCCGGCAGGGCGATTATGCTTTCGGACAATTCGGGAAAAAGGGAATCGTACGCGTCTTCGCCGTTTTCCAACCCACCGCTCTCCGCCCTCGACCCGGAACCGGCAACGCCGCCTGGTTCATACCCATCGCTCTGCCAGCCGCCCTGCTCCGGCAGGGAATCCGGCGACGGGTTCTGCCAGTACCAGACCCCCAGCAGAAAAACCACCGACAGCAGCGCGAACGACACGCCGAAGTGATGGTTTGATGAGTCGGCGCTCCGCCGCAGCCGCCGGGATTCCAGATCCGGCATCCGCCCCGAAGCCGTATCCCGCAGGTATTTTTTGTGGGCGGCAACGGAGTCCTTGAGGTCAATTCCCAGCAAACTCGCGTAACTTCGCCAGTAACCGAGCACGTAGGTTTCGCCGGGCAGGTTTTCGTAGTCATCGCGCTCCAGCGCCTCCAGTTGGCGGCTCGACAGGCACAACGCCCGGGCGACCTCGGCCACCGACCAGCCGTTTTCGAGCCGCCGTTTACGCAACAGCGGACCCGGACTTCCGGGCGCGGCGGTTGCGTTGGGGGCGGGGGCGGGGTTTGGGTCAGACGCCACCGGCGGGAACGATGGGTTGGCTGTTTTGTTGCCGAAGCCGGCGGGAGCGGCTGGTGCGGTCGGTCACCTTGCCGGCGAGTTGCCCACAGGCGGCGTCAATGTCGCCGCCGCGGGTTTTGCGGGTCACGGTGAAAATGTTTTTGCCCAGCAGTATGTCCCGGAAACGATCGATGGCGGCGGGGGTTGAGCGCCGGTATTCAATGCCCGGATACGGGTTGAAGGGAATCAGGTTCACCTTGGCCGGCACGTCGCCGAGAATTCGCGCCAGCGCCCGGGCCTGGGCGGCGCTGTCGTTCACGCCCTGCAACATCACGTACTCGAAGGTTACGTGCCGGCGGCTTTGCCCGGCGCGACCGCTGGTGTAACGGCGGCAGGCTTCCAGCAGCCGCGCGATCGGGTATTTTTTGTTGAGGGGAACGAGTTGGTCGCGCAGAGCGTCGTCGGGGGCGTGCAGAGACACCGCCAGGCTGACCGGGCGGGTTTCGCCGAGCCGTTCGATGGCGGGTACCAGGCCGGCGGTGCTGAGGGTTACCCGCCGGCGCGACAAGCCGAATGTGCAGTCGTCCATCATCAGGTCCATGGCCGAGACCACGTTGTCGAAGTTGAGGAGCGGCTCGCCCATGCCCATCATCACCACGTTGGTAACCGGGTTGCCGGGCGGGCGGTTTCCGGTCTCGCCATCGCTTGTGCGCGCCACTTCGGATTCGGATGTCCCGTTCCTGGATTGCATCGCCGCCAACGCGCGGTTGGCGACCCACACCTGGCCGATGATTTCATCCACGCTCAGGTTGCGGTTGAAGCCCTGCCGGGCGGTGGCGCAAAAACTACAGTTCAGGCCGCAGCCCACCTGGGACGACACGCACAACGTGCCGCGCTCCGCTTCGGGAATGAAAACCGTCTCAATGCAGTTGCCGTCGGCCAGTTTCAGCAGCCACTTCACCGTGCCGTCCGCGGACAACCGCTGCCCGGCCACTTCGGGGAACGCGATGCGCGCGTCGGCGTTGAGGCGTTGGCGCAGGGGCTTGGCGAGGTCGGTCATGGCGTCTATGGAAGTAACCCGGCGCTGGTAGATCCACTGCAACACCTGGCGGGCGCGGAAGCGCTTTTCGCCCATGTCGTTGAACAGGGTTTCCATGGAGGCGCGGTCCAGGGACAGCAGGTTGGTGGCCATTGGCGTGATGGGCCGGCGAGCGGTAGACAAGTGACCAGTAACCGCCGGCTATCCGCGAGTGCGCGGGCAAAGCTGTTCTGCGCCGAAGAAAAACTCGATTTCCGTGGCCGCGGTTTCGGTTGCGTCGGAGCCGTGCACCGCGTTTTGCTCGACGTTGCCGGCGAAATCGGCGCGAATGGTGCCGGCTTCGGCTTCGGCGGGATTGGTCGCGCCCATGACTTCGCGGTTGCGGCGGACGGCGTCTTCGCCCTCCAGCACCTGCACCATCACCGGCCCCGAAGTCATGAAAACCACCAGGTCGTGGTAAAACGGCCGCTCCTTGTGCACCGCGTAGAACTGCTCGGCGTCCGCCCGGCTCAGGTGAATCATCCGCGCCGCGACGATGCGAAGACCTGCGTCCTCGAACCGCTGGTAAATCCGGCCGATGACGTTTTTGCCGACCGCGTCCGGCTTGACGATGGATAAAGTGCGCTCAACAGGCATTGCATACTCCGAAAATCAAGTGAGGTGAACCGGCAACGACCACAAAAACGCCGATGCCGGCAGGTAATTCAGGGGACGGGATTGTACCCTCTAGTCAAGCCTGCGGGCAAACAATGCGTTGTCTTTGACCGCGTTGATTTCGACCTCGGCCCAGTCGCCGGGCTGTCCGTGGCGGGGATCAAAAACCACCGGGAAATAATCCGCCGCGCGACCGCGCACCAGACCGTCGGGTAGGTTGTCCTTGCCGTTGCCCTTGCCCTTGCCCTTGCCATTGGCCGCGCCTTCAATGAGCACCCTGGTTCGCGTACCGATATGCCGCGCCGCGACCCTGCCCCATACCTCCCTGCCGCGCTCGCGCACTTGGGCCGCGCGCCGTTTGCGCTCGCCGGGCGGGATCTGGGCGGGGATTCGCGCGGCCGGGGTGCCGGGGCGGGATGAATAGGCGAAGACGTGGGGATAGGCGATTTCCAGGTCGTCCACCGCGTCCAGGGTGTGGCGAAAATGCGCGCCGCTTTCGGTGGGAAAGCCGACCATGATGTCGGCGCTCAACACCAGTTGCGGCATCGCCCGGCGCAACTTGCCGATGCGCTCGTACACGACCTCGCGGGTCGCGCGTCTTTTCATGCGCTTGAGGATGAGGGTGTCGGCGCTTTGCAGGGACAGGTGGAGTTGCGGGCAGAGCGCCGGCTGGTTCGCCATCAACTCGATGAGCGGGTCGGTGATGTGGGCCGGGTCAATGGAGCTCAGGCGCAGGCGGAAGTCGCCTTTGATGGTGGTCAGCTGCGCCAGCAGTTCGGTCAAACCGCCTGCGGTGTCCGGCAGGTCCGAGCCGTAGGAGCCGATGTCTACGCCGCAGATCACCAACTCGCGGTAGCCGTTCATCACCAGCCGCTCGACCTGCCGCCGAATCATCGCCGCCGGGAACGAGCGGTTCGGCCCGCGGGCTTTGTGGATGATGCAAAAGGTGCAGCCCTGATCGCAGCCCTGCTGAATTTGCACGAAAGCGCGCACGCGGCCTTCAAAGCCGCTTATCAACTGTTGGGGGAGGCTGATTTCCCGGTCCATATCGCCGACTTGCACTATCGGGGCCGCCGGCGGTTCGCCGTCGTATAACCTCTTCAGCAACGCCGGTATATCCAGTTTCGCGCCGTTGCCCACCACCAGATCAACGCCGGGAATGGCGGCGCAGGCATCGGCATCCATCTGCGCGTAGCAGCCGGTGACCACGACCCTGGCTTGCGGGTTGTTGCGAACCGCGCGCCGCACCAGTTGGCGGGCCTGGCGGTCGGCCTCGGCGGTAACGGTGCAGGTGTTGATCAGGCAAAGGTCGGCGGGGTCGTTCTGATGCACCCGCCGGTAGCGTTGTTTGGTGAGTTGCCGGGCGATCAGTTCCGATTCAAAAGCGTTGACCTTGCAGCCCAGCGTGGCGATGGAAAAACGTTTTTCCACGCTACGGGTTGGGGCCGGGGCCGGCGGCTCAGATACGGATACGGATATGGTGGCGGCCATTGCCGTTACGGCTGGTGGAGCCGGCGGGGCCGGAATGAAGGAAGCGCGGGGGTTGAACTAGCGGAAATTGAACTAGCGGAAATTGAACTAGTTAACCGTGAAGCTTTCGCCACAGCCGCATTGTTCGGTAACGTTGGGATTCTTGAAATGAAACGCCGAGGACAACCCTTCCCGGACGTAGTCAATCTCGGTGCCCTTCAAGAATTCCAGGTGTTCGGTTTCGACGATGACCTTGACGCCACGGCTTTCAAACACCCGGTCGGCGTCGCCGATCTGGTCGGCGTAGTCGAGGCTGTAGGCCAGCCCCGAACAGCCGGAGTTTTTGACGCTCAGGCGCAACCCCTCGCTGCCCTTGTGGGCTTTGAGGTGGCCTTTGACGCGCTCGGCGGCGGATTCGGTGAGGGTGATGGACATGGCGATGGATGGCGGTGGCTGTGCGCCGTTGCATTGATGAGCGGCGACTATACCACAACAATCCGGCAAAAACCACCGCACGGGTCGTATTCGTATCGCTGGCAATTTACCGCTGAATTTGGTTTGATAGCCTCCCGCGTTTCCTTACGGTAGCAATGACCCGCCCCGCCCCCCAAACCGCCACCGCGGACCGAAAAACCCGCCGCGGGCGCGTCCGCCAATCACGATCCGGGCGATCCGGGCGAACCGCAGCGGCCACCGCAGCCGAAGGGACCGCCGTCGCGCCTTGCATCACCCGCTCGCTGCCGCCCTACGACCTGCTGGACGAGGAAGGGCTAACGCGCATTGAGGAACACGCCGACGCCATCCTGAGCGAGTTCGGCATTGAAATCCGCGGCGACCCCGAAGCCCTGGAATTGTTCCGGCAGGCCGGCGCCGACCTTAAAGGCGAACGCCTGAAATTCGAGCCGGGGCTGGTACGCCATCTCGTACAACGCTCCACCCCCGCCGAGTTCGTCCACGTCGCCCGCAACCCGGCCCGCTCGGTGCCCATCGGCGGGCGGCATACCGCGATGGTGCCCGCCTACGGCCCGCCGTTCGTGCGCGACCTGGAACGCGGGCGGCGCTACGGCACCATCGAAGACTTTCGCAACTTCGTCAAACTCGCCTACCTGAGCCCGTTCATCCACTACTCGGGGGGCACGGTCTGCGAGCCTTGCGACGTTGCGGTCAACAAGCGCCACCTCGACATGGTGTACGCCCATATCCGCTGGTCGGACAAGCCGTTCCTGGGCGCGGTTACCACCGTCGAGCGCGCCGAAGAGTCCATCGAAATGTGCCGCATCCTGTTCGGCGCCGAGACCCTGGAAAAGCACTGCGTGATCCTCGGCAACGTCAACGTCAACTCGCCGCTGGTCTATGACGGCACGGTGACCCGCGTGATGCGAACCTACGCCGCCGCCGGCCAGGGCGTGGTGGTGTCGCCGTTCATCCTCGGCGGCGCCATGGGCCCGGTAACCCCGGCGGCCTCCATCGCCCAGGCCCACGCCGAAGCCATGGTCGGGGTGGCGCTGACGCAACTGGTGCGCCCCGGCGCCGCCGCCATCTACGGCAACTTCTTCACCACCATGTCGCTGCGCTCCGGCGCCCCCACCTTCGGCCAGCCCGAAGCCATGCTGGCGTACATGGCCGTCGGTCAGTTATGCCGCCGCCTCGGCGTGCCATTGCGCTGCGGCGGCGCCCTGACCTCGGCCAAAACCGGCGACGCCCAATCCGCCCAGGAAAGCGCCCAGTCGCTGCTGCCGGCGATGCTGTCCGGCGCCAACTTCATACTGCAAGCCGCCGGCTGGCTGGAAGGCGGCCTGGTCACCGGCTATGAAAAATTCATCCAGGACGCCGACCGCTGCGGGATGATGGTGAAAATGTTTGACGGCTTGGCGCTGGATACCAACGCCTTCGCCCTGGACGCCTACCGCGAAATCGAACACGGGCAGCATTTTCTCGGCACGGCGCATACCTTGAGCAACTACACTACCGCGTTTTACGAGTCCAACATCGCGCATAATCATTCTTACGAGCAGTGGTTGGAAGAAGGGGGACTCAATGATGAGCAACGGGCTTGTGAGGTTTGGAAGCGGCAACTTGAGGAGTATGAGGCGCCGGCGATAGATGCGGGTGCGGATGAGGCGTTGCGGGAATATATTGAGCGGGTTAAGGGGGGGCGGGATGATCGGTGGTACTAATTACTACCAAAGTAACGAATCTCTCAAAATTATTCGAACCAGAACAGGTATACTTGTTAGGGATATCTGACCAATATGGTTTCACGCATACAAAAGGGCTTCCGGGACGACCGGGGCAGATCAGAACGCACAAATTAGCGAGGCAATAAATTGAAATACGAAATTCCGGAAAGAAACTCGAATACGCCTTTTATAATAATGGAATCTTCGGACCATGCGCCCAATATATGCGTGTTTCAGGATAATGAGAAAGGCGTGTGGCTCTACCAAGCGAATTGCTTGGAGTTTATGGACAAACTGATCGAGAAATTTCCTTCCGGTAAGTTCGACATGATTTTTGCCGATCCGCCGTATTTCCTTTCAAACGGGGGTATTAGTTGCCATGCCGGAAAAATGGTCAAGGTTGACAAGGGGCAATGGGATAAATCGCAAGGTGCGGAGTTGAATCATGAATTTAATTTTGAGTGGTTGTCTCGTTGTCAAAAACTGCTCAATCCCAGCGGAACGATCTGGATATCTGGTACACACCATGTTATTCATTCAATCGGTTACGCAATGCAGCAATTAAATATGAAACTTCTGAACGACATCACATGGCAGAAACCGAATCCTCCACCTAATTTGTCTTGCCGATATTTTACACACTCAACCGAAACTATTATTTGGGCGGCAAAGAATAAAAAGTCGAAACATATGTTCAACTATAAAGATATGCGCAAAGAGAATGGAGGCAAGCAAATGAAAACTGTGTGGGATTTCAAAGCACCGCAAAAAATTGAGAAACAGTTTGGGAAACATCCGACCCAAAAACCCGTACAATTGCTAGAGAGAATAATTCTGGCGAGTACAGATCCGAAAAATTTAGTCTTTGATCCTTTCGCTGGAAGTTCCACAACTGGAGTAGCGGCTGTTTGTCACAACCGCAGGTTTGTGGGCTGTGAATTGGAAGACGAGTTTATTGAAATATCAAAAAAGCGCCTCGATTTTGTTGTTAGCCGAAATGAATTTCCGAAACTTTTTTTGAGTGCGGCAGGATGAAAGAGGGCGGAATAGGCGGCGAAAGCACCGGCACCGGTTTGATTTTCGAAAGACAGGTTGATTTATTGAGTATGTTTGCGCGCATGCCCAACTATGAAATTAAAAGACCATCGTTCAAAGCGGGCAGTGAAATCTATTGTAGCGGTGCACTTGTTGCGCGATGTTTTAAGAAATCTGAATTTTACAAATTTCTGGGTGAAGAAAAAATTGATTGGGAAAAAATAATTTCTAAAAAACTTCTACCAGACGACGCGTTGTTGATAATTATTCGAAAAACTTTGTACATTATTGAAGTAAAGTACCAACAAGTTGCCGGTTCTGTCGATGAAAAGTTACAAACTTGCGATTTTAAGCGGAAACAATATCAAAAGTTGTTACGCTCACTAGAATTAAAAGTCGAATATGTCTATGTGCTAAATGACTGGTACAAAAAACCACAATACAAAGATGTTCTTGAATATATAGACAGTGTAAACTGCCATTATACATTTGGTAAGTTACCACTGGCATGGTTGGGATTGCCTGAAGAGTAAGATAGAAATTTTTTTCGTAACTAACATTCACTACTTTGAGGAAATTAAAATGAATGCTTGCCAAAAAAATCACCGCTATGCACCCGAGTTCTCAAATTTACCGGACGATCAAGGTGGTCATGGTCGTCATCGATGTGCAGGGTGTGCCTATGAAGCAGGTTTTGAGCAAGGCAAACGCCGCGAAGAGGACATAAAGATGGAACTAGATTCTTTCCCTTCAAGTCAAGCGGGGGAAGTGCGGCACAAAAGCCCGCATGCGGCATTCGCCAAAGGTTACTACG
Source organism: Candidatus Poriferihabitaceae bacterium (assembly GCA_965212085.1). Taxonomy (GTDB): domain Bacteria; phylum Pseudomonadota; class Gammaproteobacteria; order Arenicellales; family Poriferihabitantaceae; genus JAHRAW01. The sequence continues at coordinate 2,428,206 of OZ243042.1, forward strand.
ATGGCGTTGCTGAATCCTATTAAAGTGAAACAATAGTCAAAATTGTTTGTTAATACCCACTGTGGCCATGCTTCAGTAACGAGCAACAAGCCAAGTATGGGGTCGACCCAATAAAAAAGTATTTTTTAGTTGCCGGCGTTTGATTTATTCCTTTTCTGAAATAGTTATGAATAATTCGATGGAAACCCACACCCGCGCCCTCATCATCGGCGGCGGCGTAGTCGGTTGCAGCATCCTCTTCCACCTCGCCAAAATGGGTTGGAAGGAAGTCGTTTTACTGGAACGTTCAGAACTAACCTCCGGTTCCTCGTGGCACGCCGCCGGGCAGATTCACACCATCAGTTCCGACCCCAACATCTCCAAACTCCAGGGCTACACCATCGGCTTGTACCCGGAGTTGGAAAAACTTTCCGGGCAGTCGGTGGGTCATCACAAGACCGGCGGGTTTTATCTTGCCTCCAGCCCCGAACGCCTCGACTACCTGAAACAGGAACGCTCCAAGGCGCGCTACATGGGCCTTGATCAGGAATTCGTTTCGCCGGAGGAAGTCGCGCAAATGCATCCGTTGATTGAGCCCAAGCACTACCTCGGCGCATTGTACGACCCCCTCGACGGCCACATTGATCCGTCCGGCGTCACCCACGCCTACGCCAAAGCCGCCAAAGTTTTGGGGGCGAACTACTACTGCCGCACGCCGGTGCTGGAAACCCGCCGGTGCGCCGATGGCAGTTGGGACGTGGTTACGCCCGGCGGCGTCATCAACGCCGAACTGCTGATCAACGCCGCCGGGTTGTGGGCGCGGGAAGTGGGGCATCTTGCGGGCGTGGACTTGCCGGTGCAGCCCATGGAGCATCACTACTTGATCACCGAAACCATCGCCGAGATCGAACAGGCCGGGCGCGAACTGCCCTGCGGCATTGATTACGAGGCCAACCTGTATTTTCGCCAGGAACACCACGGCCTGCTACTCGGCACTTACGAACCCAACGCCACGCCGTGGATGGTGGCGGGCACGCCCGCGGAGTTCGGCCATGAACTGCTGGAGCCCGACCTTGAGCGGGTGGCGGGCCGCCTGGAGTTGGCCTTTGAGCGCATCCCGGCCTTGGGCCGCGCCGGCATCAAGAGCGTGGTCAACGGGCCGTTCACCTTCGGCCCGGACGGCAATCCGATGATCGGGCCGCTGCCGGGGCTGAAAAACTACTGGGTCGCGGTGGGGGTGATGGCGGGCTTCTGCCAGGCCGGCGGGGTCGGGCTGTGCCTCGCCGAATGGATCATTGAGGGCGAGCCTGCGGTGGACGTGTGGGCCATGGACATCGCCCGCTTCGGCGAGTTCGCCACCCACGAATACGGCGCCATCAAATCCGCCGAGAACTACACGCGGCGCTTCCAGATCAGTTATCCCAACGAACAGCTGCCCCTCGGCCGCCGGCAAAAAACCACCGCCTTGTACGACCGCCTGAGCCGCCGGGGCGCGGTCATGGGCGCCGGGTTCGGGCTGGAAAACGTGTTGTGGTACGCCGACTCCCCGGAAAACGCCCGCGAGACGCCGACCCTGCGGCGCTCCAACGCCTTTGAGTTTGTGGCCGCCGAGGTTCAGGCGGTGCGGGAAGCCGTCGGCGCGGTGGAAATCGCCAACTTCGCCCAGCATGAATTCAGCGGGCCGGGCGCTGAAGCCTTTCTGGACAAAATGCTCGGGGCCAACCTGCCGCCCACGGGGCGCCTTGCGCTGACGCCGTTGCTGACCCCCAAAGGCCGCCTGTACGGCGACCTGTCGGTGGCGCGCCTGGCGGACGATTCCTTCCTGCTGTTCGGTTCCGGCGCCGCCCAGGAAATGCACCGGCGCTGGTTTGAGGCGCACCTGCCCGCGGGCGGCGGCGTTCGTTACCGCAACGCATCGGATGCCTGGCACGGCATGGCGGTCTCCGGCCCCAACGCCCGCGAACTGCTGTCGCGCATCACCCGCTGCGATGTCTCCGCCGAAGGATTGCGTTTTCGCGACATCCAACCCGCCACCGTCGGCGGCATCCCGGCGCTGCTGGCGCGGGTCTCGTTTTCCGGCGAACTCGGTTACGAAATCTACTGCGCGCCCCCCTACCAGTTGAAACTGTTCGAAGCCATCGAAGCCGCCGGCGCCGATTTGGGACTGCGCTTGTACGGCGCCCGCGCCATGATGTCGCTGCGCCTGGAGAAAGGCTGGGGGGTGTGGACCCTGGACTACCGCCCGGACTTCAACGCCGTGGAAGCCGGACTCGAGCGCTTCATCGCCCCACAAAAAACCGATTTCATTGGCCGCACGGCGTTCCTCGAACAAAAACGCAACGGCGCAGAAAAAAAACTCGTAACCCTGGTGGTGGACACCGATGACATTGACGTATCCCACGACGAAGCCATCTTCCACAACGGCGAATGCGTCGGCTTTGTGACCTCCGGCGGCTACGCCCATTACTGCCGGCAAAGCGTCGCCCTCGGCTATGTCCCCGCGGAACTGGCCGCCCACGGACAAAAATTCGAAGTGGAAATGCTCGGCGAACTGCACCCGGCGACGCTGACGGCGAAGCCGTTGTATGATCCGGATGGTGATAAAATGCGATGCTGATTGTAAGGCTGACGCTGCCGGCTTTTCTGGATTCCCGAACGATAGAAAAATAGGGAGCGCCAGCGACCGTTTGTTTCATCGTATCGGACATCCGCTTTTTCGGTTCGGCGATAGCCGGACTGTCGCGCACAGGGATGTGCGCGCGGCGCTGGAAACAGGAGTTTCCCCGCGCCGCACAGGGGGGCGTGGGGGGCTCTCCCCCCGCAATGCGCGTCACGCGCAACCCACAACGCGCGCCCCCGCTTGCGCGGCAACGGACACTAACGCTCGGAAATGACGGCGGAATAAAATTTGTCAGTGAACTAGTGAACCCGTACACTGACGCCTTAACCCGGTTTTCGATATTGTTACCATACCCCGACAAACCCACCCCCGTTACCCACGTCCTGTTTGACCTGGACGGCCTGTTGCTGGACACCGAGCGCATCTACACCACGGTCACGCAAAAAATTGTCGGGCGGTTCGGCAAGACCTACGACTGGAGTCTCAAGCGCAACATGATCGGGCGTCCGGCGATGGACGCGGCGCGCTATCTGGTGGAGGCGCTGGCGCTGCCCATCAGCGCGCGGGCGTACCTGGATGAGCGCAACGGCCTGCTGCGGGAGGGCTTTGCGGTCTGCGGGGCCATGCCCGGCGCGGAAAAACTGGTGCGGCATCTGCACCGCCACGGCGTTCCGATGGCGGTGGCCACCAGTTCGGCGCGGGATTTGTTTGCGGTGAAAACTGCCCGGCACGGGGCGTGGTTCGGGTTGTTCGATCTGGTGGTGAGCGGCGACGACCCGGCCATCGCACGGGGCAAACCGGCGCCGGATATTTTTCGCATCGCCGCCGCCCGGCTGGGTGCCGGGGCTGCGTCAACGCTGGTGTTTGAAGACTCGCCCCTCGGCCTTGAGGCCGGCGTTGCGGCGAATATGCGGGTGGTGGCGGTGCCCGATCCCCATATGGACAAGGCCCGCTATCGGCAAGCCGACCTGATCATTGATTCGCTGACGGAGTTCGCGCCGGAGCGGTACGGGTTGGCGGCGTACTAAATAAAAGCAGCCGTAGTGGTCTTCTGCCGGGCCACCTGCAGCGCGTCTTCTAAAGTAACCGCCTCTGAAAACAACGCCCAGCCGATCACCGCGCCGGCGATGTTGGGCAACTGGGACAGCATCGAGACGTCATCCAGGTTGCGAACCGTGCCGCTGGAAATCACCGGGCAGTCCAGTTGCGCGGCCATTTGCGTGGTGTTGGCCATGCTGCTTTCGGGCAGTTCGTCGTAGCGGTCTATGTCGGTGTAAATAATTCCCGCGGCGCCGGAGCGTTCAAATCTTTTTGCCAGTTCCAGGGCGGTGAAGGTGGAAGTGTGTTTCCAGCCGTGGGAAACCGCCTTGCCGCCGCGTGCGTCTATGCTGATGACGATTTTTTCCGGGTGATGGGCGCATACTTCTTCCACCAGCCGCTGGTCGGACACCGCGGCGGTGCCGAGCACCACGCGCTCGGCGCCGTCCTTGAACCAGCCGTCAATGACGCTGGAGGAGCGGATGCCGCCGCCCACCTGCACCGGGATATTGGATTTTCGGATGATGTCGCGGATGATGTCGCTGTTGCCGCCTTCCTTTTCAAAGACGCCGTCGAGATCGATCAGGTGCAGCCATTCCGCGCCGGCCTGCTCAAATTGTTTGGCTGCGTCCGGCGGTTTGATGGCAAAAATTTTCGGGGCTTCAATGCCGCCGTGTTTGAGATTGACGCATTGGCCGTTATGCAGTTCGATGTCAGGGTATATGATCATTGTTGTCTCCTCGCAACCACTTGTGTGGCGCTATTATACATGATTAACGGCGGCCTGCGCGAAGTCCGCCGGTTGTTTGGCCGCTTTTTCCGCCGCTGATTTTGCCCCGGCATTCGCCGGCGATGAGTTCGCCGATGTAGGCGCTGACTTCGTGGGGCTGCACCGTGGCCAGGCGGATCAACTCGTCGAAACGCCGGGAAAACAGGCGCACGTGTTCGCGGCTGTTGAGCACCAGATACGCCTGGCCAACGAACACCACGGCGCGCAGCGGCCCGAAAATCGTGAACGCGGCGGTATAGACCTGGTGGGCGTCAAACAAAAACCAGCGAAAGCGCGGATACAATTCCTTCAGCAAGCCGGCGATGTGCTCCAGCTGGGAGATGCGGGCGGCGCGCGACAGGCCGCTCCAGATGCCTTCGCCACGGGCGAAACTGCGGATATCCTGGGTGGACTGGCAGGCTTCCATTTCCGATTCCTCGCGGCGTTGCTGCACCAGCAATACGTGGGTGTCGCGGATGCTCTGCGCGGCGCGGCCCGCGCCGTAGCGGCGAAATTCGTAGGCGGCGATTTCCTCGGTCTTGAGCAAGTCCGGCAGCGTCGCCGGCACGTAACGAATCTTGTGGCCGCCGGCCTCGCGGTGCCAGCCGAGGATTTTTTCATTGACGGACGAGGCCGAGAAGTCTTCAAACTCCAGCGGGCCGGTGACCAGTTGCGTGGCCACCGGGCCTTCGTGGGTCAGCCCCAGCAACCAGTCGGCGCTGGTCTGGTATTTTTCGGCGATGGCGGCGAGGGTGTCGGCGCGGGGCAGGCGCAGCGAGGTGGGCGACAGCAGTTGCGACAGCGTCGAGCGGTCAACGCCGATGGAGCGCGCGAAGCGCGAGTGGTTGCGGTTGCTTTGCTCGATGACCTCGCGCATGCGTTCGCGGAACAGGGTGACGCGTTGTTCGTAGTTCACCACTCCGGCTTGATCTCCTCGCGGCGTTTGGCGGCGTAGGTTTCGAGGTGCTCGCGGATGCCGGGGTCGAGGGGCGGCGGCTCCCAGTGCTCAAGGATTTCCCGGTACAGTTCGTTGGCCCGTTGGGTGGCGGTTTTTTCGCCGTTCTCCTGCCAGGTTTCAAAGTTGCTCCAGTCCGCGACCATGGGCGCGTAAAAAGCGTCGTGGTAACGCTCGATGGTGTGCGCGGTGCCGAAAAAATGCCCGCCGGCGCCGACCTCGCGGATGGCGTCCAGCGCCAGGGTTTTTTCGTTGACCTCGATGGGCCGCAACATCTCGGCCATCATCTGCACCATTTCCATATCAATAATCAACTTCTCAAAAGACGCGCACAGGCCGCCCTCCAGCCACCCGCCGCTGTGTTTGATCATGTTGCCGTGGGCCATCACCGCGCTCCACAACGACATTTCCGATTCCCAGGCCGCCTGGGCGTCCACGCAGTTTGAGGCGTTGACGTTGGAGGTGCGGTAGGGGATGCGGTAGCGGCGCGCCAGCTGCCCGCCGGCCAGCACCGCCCGGGCGTATTCCGGGGTGCCGAAGGCCGGGGCGCCGGATTTCATATCCACGTTGGAGGTAAAGCCGCCGTACATCACCGGCGCGCCGGGGTTGACCATCTGGGTAATGGCGATGACCCCCAGCGCTTCGGCGTTTTGCTGGGCCAGCGCGCCGGCCAGGGTGATCGGACTCATCGCCCCGGCCAGCGTGAACGGGGTCACGATCACCGGCTGGCCGTGGCGCGCCATGAGCATGGCGCCGTCGAGCATCGGCTTGTCCACCTTGAGCGGTGAGTTGGTGTTGACCACGGTGCTGATGCTCGGCTCGGTCAGCAGCTGCGCCTTGTCTATGCCCCGCGCGATGCACACCATCTCCAGGCCGTCCTCAACCTTGCCGTTGCCGAGGCTGTACACGTGCCAGGGTTTTTCGGTCAGGGTGATGAACGCGAGGTAGGCGTCGAGGTGGCGGGTATGCACCGGCAGGTCGGTGGGTTCGACGGGATAACCGGACATGGTCGCCACCGCGTTGAAGGTCTGCCCCAGTTTCAGGAACTTGCAGTAGTCTTCAAAGTTTCCGGTGCGCCGGCCGCCTTGAAGGTCGGAGGCGTTGGGCGGGCTTGAGACGATGGTGAAGTTGATGTGGTTGCCGCCGTAGGTGGAGTTGTAGGCCGGGTTGCGCGCGTGGAGGGTGAACTCGGACGGCACCGTGGCGATTTTCTCCATCAACGCATCCCGGTGAATGCGCACGTAGCCGGTGTCCTTGTCCACGGTCGCGCCGTGCTCGCACATCAGCGTGCGCGCCCGGTCGTTGACGATCTGCAACCCGATCTGCTCCAGGATGCGCATCGAGCCGTCGTGAATCAGCTCAACGTCCCCGGCCCCCAGCACTTCGATGGGCGCGTAGGGATTTTTGATTTGCCGCAGCGGCGGCTGCGCCAGCGAAAACCGGGGCTTGGTTCGGGTGCGGCCGGAGCGTTTTACCATTGCTTGGGGGTGCCTTTTGTTTATTCGGTTTGGCCAGTATCCGCCAATTTATGCGGGCGGAATGTGGTGTTTGGTAACTATTGTTGACTAATATAAACTTTTTTTTGTTATGTATCAACTCCAACCTCCCTATCTTGCTTGGCCAAATGATTCCCACGGCCCAAACAAACGCAAACGCAAACGCCGGCGCAAATGCAAACCCGATGGAATGGCCCACCTGGCTGGTGATCTTCCTGGTCCACGCCGCGTGGCTGGCGCTACTCGTTCACTATCAGGCCATCGGCCCGGCGCTGGCGGCGCCGTTGCTGGCATTGACCCTGACCTGGCACAGTTCAGTATGCCACGAAATCCTGCACGGCCATCCGACCCGCAGCGGCCGGCTCAACGACCTGCTGGCGCAGTTGCCGCTATCCCTGCTGGTGCCCTACTTCACCTACAAGGAAAGCCACCTGCGGCATCACCGCAACGACCGCCTGACCCTGCCCGGCGTTGACCCGGAAAGCTTTTTCACCGCCCCCGGCGCGTGGCGCAAGGCGAGCGCAACGGGCCGTGCGCTGGCCTGGGCCGGCATGACCCTGGGCGGGCGCATGGCGCTCGGTCCCGGCGTCGCGTTCTGCCGCTTGCTGGCGGGAATGGGCCGCGATATGCGCGCCCGCCGTCGGCGAAGACTTGCCTTGTACTTCGTTCATTTTTTTCTGGCCGGGGCGATTGTAATCCTCGCCCACCGCTGGTTTCAGGTCCCGCCCTGGCAGTACCTGCTCATCGCCTACCTGTCGCAGTCGCTGCTGATGCTGCGCTCCTACTTTGAACACCGCCCGCATCCCGACGCGGCGCAACGCTCCGTGATCATGGAATCCGCCTGGCCGCTGCGGCTTTTGTTCCTCAACAACAACTATCACGCCGCCCACCACGACCACCCGCAAATGCCCTGGTACCGCCTGCCGCAGGAATACCGGCGCAACCGCGAACGCTACCTGGATCGCAACGGTTATTTTCACTACCCCGGCTACCGCGCGTGGTTGAAGCACCTGTTCAAGCCCGTGGCCGCGCCGGTGCATCCGTTTTCCGGCGAGCAACGCCGCTAACAGGTTGCCAACAAACGTGACTGCGCCAACCCGCAACCGGCTCAACCGGCTGGTGGCGTGCGGCATGTACGCTTCCCCGGCGGCCCTGCAACCCCCCTGGCGCGCCTTGTTTTCCCAACTGCCGGAGTTCCTTCCCGGTCACTTTGATGCTGAAATCACCGTAACATTCCGCACCGACGACGACGCCTACCGCGACCCCGCTCTGCTACTCGGCCACACCTGCGGCTATCCCTACCTGAAAAAATGGGCCGCCACCCACCACCCCGTGTGCGCGCCATTGTTCGCCGTTGACGGATGCGCCGGCGCGCAGTATTCCAGTTGGTTCATCACCCCCGCGGCAAGCGCGTTAACCGACCTCAAATCCGCGCGCGGCCGGCGCGTGGCGGTGAATGGCCCGCACTCCAACAGCGGCATGAACGTCCTGCGCCACGCCGTCGCCGAACTGGGCGGCGGGGAGCGATTTTTCGGCGAAGTCGTAGTGAGCGGCTCCCACCTGCACAGCCTCGACCTGGTCGCCCGCGGGCAAGTCGAACTGGCCGCCGTTGACGCGGTAACCTACGCGCTGCAAATCGCCCACCAACCCGCCCTGCAAAAGCGCATAAGAATCATCGGCCAGTCCGCGCACACCACCGCCCTGCCCTTCATCACACCCACCGCCCACCTCCCGCAAAGCGAACACCCCGCCATCACCGACGCGCTCAATGAATGTCTGCAAAACCTCGATGAAAAACAGCGCGGCGCACTTAAACTAAACGGCTTCCGGCAAGTAACGGCGGCGGATTACGCATCCATTGAGGCACTGGAAAAATTCGCCCTGGAGCGGGGATACCCGGAGATTGCCTGAGCGGGGGCGGTGCGCGTGATGCGCATTTGCGTACGCGTGACGCGTATTGCGGGGGGGGAGACCCCCCGCGCCCCCCTGTGCGGCGCGGGGAAACTCCTGTTTCCAGCGCCGCGCGCACATCCCTGTGCGCGACAGCCGGCTATCGCCGGGCCGAAAAAGCGGCGAAGCAGTGGCGGGGACAGGCCGCGACCTGTCCGTATTTGTCAGTGAATTAAGTGAACCCATACAAATGACCGGGCGCTCAGGGTGCGGGCGTCCGCAAACATTCCGCGAGTGCATCGGCAAGCCCCTCCATCAGTTGAAACCACGCCTCCGGACCCGGTTCCAACCCGGCGCCCAGCGGGTCAAGGACGCCGGCGATGGCGTCGGTGTCCGCCACCAGCGTGTTCACCAGCGCGGGCTGAAACTGCGGCTCGCTGAAAACGCAGCGGACTTTTTGTGAGCGGATGATTTGCCTGAGCGCGCGAATGCGCCGGACGCCGGGGGGGCGTTCGGCGTTGATCGTCAGGGACCCGGCCGGGCGCAGGTTGAACTCATTTTCAAAATACCGGTAGGCGTCGTGGAAAACCACGTAGGGCAAATCGCGCACCCCGCGCAAACGTTTGTGCAGGGATTCGCGCAACCGCTCCAGGCGCGACAAAAGATCGTGGGCGTTGGATTCATAGCGTGCGCGGTTTGGCGGGTCGAGGCTCGCCAACTCCCGCGCCACGATTTGCGCGATGGCCCGCGCATTGTCGAAGGACAACCACAAATGCGGATCCACCCGCCAGGGGTCGTGGGCGGCGGCGGAATGGTCTGTTGCTTCTCCGTGCCGCCGCCCCGACAGCAGGGCGATCTCTTCGTTCTCCAACAAGGTAACCACGCGCGCCGCGCCACGCCGTTGGGCGATAATTTTCGCCACGGGCCGCTCCAGCGGCGGGCCGACCCACACGATCAGATCCGCCGCGCCCAGCGCGCCGACCTGGGAAGGTTTCAGCCGGCTTGCGTGGGGGGATTGCCCGCCTGGTATCAGCAACCGCGCCTCGCCGACGCCGCTCATCAACGCCGACACCAGCGAATGAAGCGGCAGCACGGAGACCACCACTTTGGGCGCGGCATGGCCGTGCGCGGCGAGCAGGCACAACAGCCCGGCCAGCAAGAGGCGGCGGAAAGCATGAAAGTGAAAAGACACGGGAGATAATACGGGCGGTTGATTGAAAAGAAATAATGTTATACTATAACATAACAATCCCGATCATCCATTCTCGCCATGCCCGCCACCCCGCCCCCCAACCTCCACAACCACGACCACTGCATCACCGCAGCCATGGCCTGGGCCGACGAAATCTGCCGGCGCAAGGGCATCCGCTTCACGCGCATTCGGCGGCGGGTTCTGGAACTGATCTGGGCCGGGCACCGGCCGGTGCCCGCGTATAACCTGCTCCGGCAACTGCGCCGGGAAAAATACAACGCCGAGCCGCCGACGGTGTACCGCGCCCTCGACTTTCTGCTGGAAAACCGCCTCGCCCACAAGATCGAATCCTTGAACGCCTACGTCGGCTGCGCGCGCCCCCGGCAGCGGCACGTCGGCCAGTTTTTGATTTGTAGCGACTGCAACCAGGTGACGGAACTGGACGACCCCGAACTGCAACGGATGATCGAAACAAAGGCGTCCCGCGCCGGCCTCGAAGCGATGCGCCAGACCGTTGAAATCACCGGACGCTGCCGGCGGTGCCGGCCATGAACGAAACCCGCCACGCATGCGGCCCGCCGCTCCTCGACCTCGCCGGGATTCACCTCAGCCTCGGCGGCAAGACCATCCTGCAAGACGTCCATCTGTCGGTGTGCGCGGGGGAAATCGTTACGCTGATCGGGCCCAACGGCGCGGGCAAAAGTACGCTGGTCAAAATCGCGCTGAACTTGCTCAGGCCGGATCGCGGCACGGTGCGGCGGCGTCCCGGATTAGCCATCGGCTATGTTCCCCAGAAGATCGAGTTCGATCAGACGCTGCCGCTCACGGTGCGGCGGTTTTTGCAACTGGAGCGCAGCCGCCGAACCTCCTCATTGAAATCTGCATCGCAATCCGCCCACAAATCCATCGCCCAAGCCCTTGCCCACGCGGGCGCGCCCGGCCTCGGAGACGCGCCGATGCAGTCCCTGTCCGGCGGTGAAATGCGCCGGGTGCTGCTCGCCCGTGCGCTGTTGCGCGACCCCGACCTGCTCATCCTCGACGAGCCCGGCGCCGGTATGGACATCAACGGGCAGGCCGAGTTATATCGGCTGGTTCAAGCCATCCGCGACCGGCGGCGCTGCGCCATCCTGCTGGTTTCCCACGACCTGTATATGGTCATGGCGGCCACCGACCGGGTGTTTTGCCTCAACCGGCACCTATGCTGCAGCGGCCAACCGCAAGATGTGCGCCGGCATCCGCAATTCCTGGCCTTGTTCGGCGACCGCGCCGCTTCGGAACTGGCGGTTTATCACCACCGCCACGACCACGACCACGATCTGCACGGCGACGTTGAATCACGCCCCGGCCACGAACACGACCACGAGCCCCCGCAGCATGGATGACTTCCTGGTCCGCGCGCTGCTCGGCGGCATCGGCGTCGCCCTCATCTGCGGCCCCCTGGGCTGCTTGGTGGTGTGGCAACGCATGGCGTATTTCGGCGCCACGCTGTCCCACGCCGCGCTGCTCGGCATCGCCCTCGGCCTGTTCTTCAAACTCAACCTGCAACTGGCCATATTGCTGGTGTCCCTCGCCGTCTCGGCGTTGCTGGTGCTGATGGGCCAGCGCCGTTTTCTCAGCTCCGACACCGTGCTCGGCATCCTCGCCCACGGCTCCCTCGCACTCGGACTGATGCTGCTGGCGGTCCTGCCGGAGGTGCGCCTCGACCTGCTCGGCTACCTGTTCGGCGACATCCTCGCCATCACCCGGCACGATATATGGTGGATCTACCTCGGCGGATTGGGCGTACTGCTGACGCTCCTGAAAATCTGGCGGCCATTGCTGTCCCTCATCATCCAACGCGACCTCGCGCTGGTGGACGGCGTCAACGAAAACCAAATGCGCGCGATTTTCTTTTTGCTACTGAGCCTGGTGGTGGCGGTGGCGATGCAGGTGGTCGGCATTCTGTTGATCGTCTCCCTGCTCATCATCCCCGCCGCCACGGCGCGATACTTCGCCCGCTCGCCCGAAGTAATGGCACTGCTGGCGACGCTGTTCGGCGTCGTCGCCGTAGCCGGCGGGCTGGGGATGTCGCTGATGCTGGATACGCCGACCGGGCCGTCTATTGTGGTGGTGGGGGGGGGGGGGGTTGGGGTGGTGGCGTTGATTTCGTCTTTCTGGAAAACATTCATTCGGGGTTAACAACAACGCTAACAGGAAAAAATATCCGAATTGGTCTATGTTTATCTAGTCTGACGGCAAGCAACGCCACAAACGACCTTGCAGCCATAAACTGCCTGCAATATCCTGTCCGACTTCAGGTGGAGCGTTGTTCTCCCACACTTTTTTGGTAACCACGATCGGCAGATTGAAGACATCAATATCTTTATCTTTTCCCGGCACATAATCAAACTCACGCAAAACCGAAACAGTAACCACCCACACTTTTCCATCGGAAACTTCCCATTCCGTAACGCTTTTAACTGTTCCACGAAAATCATAATCATCGTTATCCCATTCGTCTATCGGTATCAACATCGCCATACCCTTCAATAATACTTTCGTCGGAGCATCATGAGATTTATTATCCGATTCAGTCATACTTTCCCATAAGTCCGGTGGAAATTTGATGTCTATAGATTCATCTTCCAGCATCGGACGGCAATCATATGCGATCGCCGCCAGAAGAAAATCATACTCTCTACCCTCTTGGTAAAGGTTGCGATGCTGTCCGTATTCACAATCAAAAAAGGTTATGGGTACCGCACCGATACTGGCTTCGATTTGTGCTTCAAATCCCCTCGGCCAGACAATCACTTTATTCATAGTTATCGTGTATTGCTTGCCGTGACCCGTAACCAACGGAAAAATCGTTTCTATTTGCGTATCGCCGTCACGTACGGATGTAACCATCCGCACAGTGGGCGAAAGAGCAGAACTCTCGAAATAAAACACTTGCTGTGGCCATTCAATGCCTGTCGCGGATGATACGGATTCCGGCAAAACATCACCGGAAAATTCGTAAATTGTTGCTGAATCGTTATAGTCTTCAACGTTGAGCATCGCATCAGCCAAATCGTCGTAAAAGGGGTCCCAGTAAGAACCGCAGGAATGCTGATACTCTTCTTTCGTTTCCTGATAAAAAGTATTTTTACGGCGTACTTGCTCATCCTCCGGTAAAACCTGCGAAATCGGCGCAAGCTCCACTAATAGAGTACGTATATCAGGGGCAGAATCAGTCACTTGTGCGCGCTTGTCAAACCGCACACCCACGCGCCCTTTCTTCTCGTCCTTCACGACAACGCCCAACCCGAATTTTTCGTGCCGGATAATTTCTCCTTTTTTTAGTGTCATCACAAAATCCCAATCACTGCGCCCCAGTAGACCCAAACCCCCCATCCGCCCTTTCACTTTCCGCAAACCCCTCAACCACATCAAACCCCACCCGCGCAACCGGCAGAATCACCATCTGCGCGATGCGGTCGCCGGGGTTTATGGTGAACGCATCGGCGCTGCGGTTCCAGCAGGAGACGAACACCTGGCCCTGGTAGTCGGAATCAATCAGGCCGGTGAGGTTGCCGAGGACGATGCCGTGTTTGTGGCCGAGGCCGGAGCGGGGCAGGAGTACGGCGGCGTAGTTGGGGTCGGCTATGTGGATGGCGATGCCGGTGGGGATGAGCTCCGTGCCGCCGGCTTTCAGCGCTATGGGCGCGTCAATGCAGGCGCGCAGGTCGAGGCCGGCGGAGCCGTCGGTGCCGTAACGGGGGAAGCCGAACTCGCGGATGCGGGGGTCGAGGATTTTGAGGGCGATTTTCACTTTGCGGCGCGCGCCTTTGCTTTTCGTTTTTGTTTTTGTTCAAACAAAGGGACGACGTGCTCGATGATCTGCACGGCGAGCCGGTACTTGTCGGTTTTTGCCAGCGCCACTTCACCGTCCCGCCGCGCGTTTTTGTAGAGCAGCGTTACCGAGTTTTCGTCGTTGCCGAACACGCTGTCGCCGCCATCGCCGCCATCGCCGCCATCGCCGGTAATCTCGTTGGCGGCCATCACGTCAACGCCCTTGGCTTGCATTTTTTGCCGGGCATTGGCGACCACGTCCGCGGTCTCCGCCGCGAAACCGATGGTGAACGGGCCGTCCTTCATGGCCGCCACGGTCGCCAGAATGTCGGGGTTTCGGACTAACTCAATACGCATTTGCTGATCCTTCTTCTTGATTTTATGCGCGGCGACCTCCGCCGGGCGGTAGTCCGCCACCGCCGCCACGGCGATGAACAAATCCACATCCGGCGCCTCCGCCTCAACCGCCTCCAGCATCCGCCGCGCCGATTCAACGTCAACGCGCCGCGCGCCGTGGGGCGTCTGAAGGCTCACCGGGCCGCTGACCAGCGTCACCCGCGCGCCAAAATCCAGCGCCGCGCGGGCCATGGCGTAGCCCATCTTGCCGGAACTGTGATTGGTGATGCCGCGCACCGGGTCCAGCGCCTCCCAGGTCGGGCCGGCGGTAATCAGTACGCGGGCGCCGTCCAGCAGCCGCGGATGCCCCTCGCCGGCCAGCAGGGTGGCGATTTCCTCGGGCTCGGTCATGCGCCCCGGCCCGGTCTCGCCGCACGCCTGATCCCCGGCCGCCGGGCCGATGACGCGCACCCCCATGTCCACCAGGGTGGCGAGGTTGCGCTGAGTCGCCGGATGCTGCCACATGCGCTGATTCATGGCCGGCGCCACCACCACTTCGGCGGTGGTCGCCAGCGCCAGCGCCGACAACAGTTCATCGGCGCGCCCCTCGGCCAGCCGGGCGATAAAATTGGCGGTGGCCGGGGCGATCACCACCTGCTCGGCCCAGCGCGCCAGTTCGATGTGGCCCATGCCGGACTCGGCCTCGACGTCGAGCAAATGCTGATACACCGGGTGCCCGCTGACCGCCTGCAAGGTCAGGGGGGTGATGAACTCGGTGGCCGCGCTCGACATCACCACGCGCACCTCGCAGCCGCGCTCCATCAGCCGCCGCACCAGCACCGGACTCTTGTAGGCCGCGATGCCGCCGCTGACGCCGACCAGAATGCGCTTGTTTTTATGCCAACTCATGTAGTAGAGTGTACCTCAATTGCACGGAAGCCAAAGGAGAACAGGCATGGCAAGCACACCCATCACGCAGTGGCCAACGGACGAGCGGCCACGGGAAAAACTACTCCGGGGCGGCCCCGGCTCGCTGTCCGACGCCGAGTTGCTGGCGGTGTTTTTACGCACCGGCATCAAGGGCAAATCGGCGGTGGATATTGGCCGCGACCTGCTGAACGAATACGGCGGCCTGCGGCAAATCCTCAACGCCGAACAAAGCGCGCTGTCCCGCACCCCGGGACTCGGCCCCGCCAAAAGCGCGCAACTGCAAGCCGCCCTTGAACTCGGCAAGCGCTACCTCGCGCAAAAACTGGAACGGGAAGGCCCCCTCACCAGCCCCTCCCAAGCCGCCGAATTTCTGATACACCAACTCCGCGACCAGCCCCGCGAAGTCTTCGCCATCGTCTATCTCGACAACCGCCACCACGTGCTGCGCTACCAGGAACTTTTTTACGGCACCTTGAATGGCGCCACGGTGCACCCCAGGGAAGTCGTCAAAAGCGCCCTCCGCCACAACGCCGCCGCCGTCATCATCGCCCACAACCACCCCTCCGGTATCGCCGAACCCAGCCAGGCCGACACCACGCTGACCGTCAAACTGAAAGATGCCCTGCACCTTGTTGAAGTGCGCTTGCTTGATCACTTGGTCATTGGTGATGGGGAATTTGTTTCTATGAGTGATCGGGGGTTGTTTTAGGGGGGATGGGGTGGAGCGACCCAGTCATCGACCCAGTCGAACATTTGATTTTGGTCATTGCGCGCAAACAGCCGTCCCCGGTCTCAATCCGCGTTGACCGGCGGGTTTGTGGCCGGTATCCGGCGACCGATCATGTTGGGGCTAGAGTCGCAGGTAGAGTCAACTCTTGGCGATGAGGATCTTATTGACTAATCACGGTAAAAAACACAGAATTCCTCATCATTTTATCCGGGCATCAACCATGAAATCACGCGACCGGCGGCGGGGCATTACCCTGGTGCACACCGGCGAAGGCAAGGGCAAATCCTCGGGCGGGTTCGGCGTGGTGTTTCGGGCGGCGGGCTGGGGGCTGCGGGTTTGCGTAATCCAGTACATCAAGGGCAAGTGGAAGACCGGCGAGCAGCGCGCCGCGGAAAAATTCGGCAACATTGAATGGCACGTCATGGGCGACGGCTTCACCTGGGACACCAAAAACCCCGAACAGGACATCGCCACCAGCCGCGCCATCTGGGAGTTCAGCAAGGACAAAATCCTCTCCGGGGAATTCGACCTGGTGCTGCTCGACGAGATCAACTACTGCAGCGGCTACGGCTGGATTCCCGGCGAAGAAATCGCCGAGTTCGTGCGCGAGCAAAAACCACCCTGGCTGCACCTGATCATGACCGGCCGCGACGCGCCTGCGGCGGTCATTGAGGCGGCGGACACGGTCAGCGAAATGTGTAAAATCAAGCATGCGTTTGATGAGGGTGTGCTTGCGGCTCAGGGGGTGGAGTTTTAACCGGCAGTGTACCGTGGTGTTGTAACGCGGCTATTTAATAGAGTGTGGAAAAAAATTGACCCTGCTCTTTTCCGCGCATATACTACCAATCAGTCCTTGGATATAAACACTTCTGATGCTTGAAAAAAACCAAATATATTGCGGGAATTTTTTCGATTTTCTGGAAAAAATCGAAGATGAGTCCGTGGATCTCGTTATATGCGATGGACCCTACGGCGTAACCCGGAACGATTGGGATCGAATTTCATCCATCCAGGAATTCAACCTAGATCTAATAAAACGATTTTCTTTCAAACTGAAAGACGGGGGGGCTCTTTACCTTTTTGGAAAACCAGATTGCATTGATTTCATTGATTACCGGCCTTACCTGAATCTGAGATCTAAAATTGTTTGGTACCAGCCAAGCAGGTTGGCCCAGGGCCGCTTAAACTACACGAACAATTATGACATTATTACTTACTTCATTAAGGGGAAAAAGCCACGGTGCTATAATCTTGATGCTATCAGGGTTTCACAGCTTGTTGAATTGGAACACCGGTTGCGTTGTGAAAGGGTTCCTTCTGTTGTGACCGGGCGGTATGGGAAAACAAAGTTCAATCATAAAGGAAAGAATCCGGGCGATGTTTGGGGCGATATTAAGCAACTCACCTACAAGTCGAAGGAATTATCCTCAAGAGATGCATTAAATACAATTCAAAAACCTGAAAAATTAATTGAGAGGCTTGTTTTAGCGAGCTCATCACAAGGGGACTTGGTACTTGACCCTTTTGCCGGCGTGGGTACATGCCCGGTTGTGTGCAAGAGAATCAAAAGAAATTTTTTGGCATTTGAATTACAGTCAGAATTTGTCCAACTCGCCGAGCAACGGTTGGATGAGATTAATGGCGGGCAACAGATTTTGGAGTTTTCACATGGCTCGTGAAGTTTACCGCAAGATTATTGATCTAATTCTAAGCGCAACAAAGTTAGCGCGAACAGTTGGCATCCACAACTTGTTGCAACCCGGATTAATCAAGGAAATGATCATAGCTGATATTCTTGGACATGAGTTAATCACCACCAAAAGAGATGCTGATGCTTGCAATCCAAACGACCCGTCTGAAATCTATGAATATCTTTCTTGCAAAGAAGGCGGGACTGGTCAACTAGACAGAATGTTTAAGGAACCCGCCGACAAACGCCGGGAATCTTTAAAACGCATTCGGCGTAACAATAAAATCTACTTTGCTGTTTTCTATCAAGAAAATCAAGCAAAAGTAAAAATAATCTACGAACTTCAACCTCTGGTTATGGTAAGAGAAACGGAGCGCAAACTAAACAAAAGTCGTAATACCATATCTCACGTTGGTTTCTCCGAAAATTGGGTTAAGCAGAATGGGGAAATCGTATATCAAGGCTAATCACCGAACTAAATGATGAGTTCCTTTTGATGCCATTTTCCCGGGGAAAATGATTTTTACTCGTGCCTCCATTGGTACAATATACTTATTCCTTAATCCAGGTTCGGCGATGGAAACAATGCGTTGCCAACTCCACCAAATAACCACCCCAACCACCATGAACCACTATTCCATTTTCACCCTGCTCCGCAACGCCCTGAATTATCATCAGGACTGGCAGCGGGCGTGGCGCAGTCCGGAGCCGAAGAAGACGTACGACGTGGTCATCGTCGGCGGCGGCGGGCATGGGCTGGCGACCGCTTATTACCTCGCCAAAGAATGTGGCATAACCAATGTCGCGGTGCTGGAGAAGGGCTGGCTGGGGGGCGGCAACACCGGGCGCAACACCACCATCGTGCGCTCCAATTATTTGTGGGACGAGTCCGCCGGCCTGTATGAACACGCCATGAAACTGTGGGAAACCCTGAGCCGGGAGTTGAACTACAACGTGATGTTTTCCCAGCGCGGGCTGCTGCACCTCGCCCACAACGTCCACGATATGCAGGAAATCGGCCGGCGCGGCAACGCCATCCACTTGAACGGCATAGACTCCGAGTTCGTAACCCCGGCCCAAGTCGCGGAAATGGTTCCGTTCATCAATCTCAACTGCCGCTACCCGATCCTCGGCGCACTGCTGCAGCGGCGCGGCGGCACCGCCCGCCACGACGCGGTGGCGTGGGGATACGCCCGGGCCGCGGACAACCTCGGCGTCGACATCATCCAGAACTGCGAAGTCACCGGCTTCAAAATCGAGCACAACAAGGTGACCGGCGTGGACACCAGCCGCGGGT
Organism: Candidatus Poriferihabitaceae bacterium; assembly: GCA_965212085.1. GTDB lineage: Bacteria > Pseudomonadota > Gammaproteobacteria > Arenicellales > Poriferihabitantaceae > JAHRAW01. The sequence goes on from OZ243042.1 coordinate 2,446,941, forward strand.
TTATCGGCGCGCAAAAAGTCGGCTGCGTGGTGGCCGGCCATTGCAGCGTGCTGGCGGAAATGGCCGGCTTCCGGCTGCCGCTGGAATCCTACCCCTTGCAGGCGCTGGTCTCCGAACCCATCAAACCGGTGCTCGACTGCGTGGTGATGTCCGGCAGCGTGCACGCCTACATCAGCCAGTCCGACAAGGGCGAACTGGTCATCGGCGCCGGTTCGGACGCCTACACTTCCTATTCCCAGCGCGGCGGTTTCGACTGCATCGAACATACCGTCGGCCCGGTGATCGAGTTATACCCGGTATTTTCGCGGCTGAAAATGCTGCGCCAGTGGGGCGGCATCGTGGACGTAACCGTGGACCGCTCGCCGCTGATTTCCAAAACGCCGGTGGAAAATCTGCTGTTCAACTGCGGCTGGGGAACCGGCGGCTTCAAGGCCACGCCGGGTTCGGGCAACGTTTTCGCCCACTCCCTCGCCGGCCCCGATATGCACCCGCTGGCGGCGCCGTTTTCCATCAACCGCTTCAACAGCGGCGCGCTGATTGACGAAGGCGCGGCGGCGGCGGTGGCCCACTGATGAGCGGAGCGCGGAGCAAATCATGTTCTTAATCCAGTGCCCGTGGTGCGGCGAGCGCGACCAGACCGAGTTCAGCTGCCACGGCGAGGCGCACATCGCGCGCCCGGAAAACCCGCAGGAACTGAGCGAACAAGCGTGGGGCGACTACCTGTTCTTCCGCAAAAACCCAAAGGGTATTCACCACGAACGCTGGGTTCACAGCCACGGCTGCCGGCGCTGGTTCAACGTCGTCCGCGACACCCGCAGCGACCGCATTCACGGGAGTTACAAACCCGGCGATCCCGCTCCCGTTCCCGTTCCCGCCGTTTCCGTTCCTGAAACCACCGGGGAGCAAACGCCATGAGCCAGCCCAACCGACTGGCCGATGGCGGCCGCCTGAACCGCGCGAAAATACTCCGTTTCTGGTACGACGACAAAAAATACGAAGGCCACCCCGGCGACACCCTGGCCTCGGCGTTGCTCGCCAACGGCGTCACCCTGGTGGGGCGCAGCTTCAAGTATCACCGCCCCAGGGGTATTTTTTCCGCCGGTGCTGAAGAGCCAAACGCCCTCGTGCAACTCGAAAACGGCCCCTACACCGAACCCAACCGGCGCGCCACCGAGGTCGAGTTATACGAAGGTTTGATCGCCCACAGCCAGAACTGCTGGCCGTCGGTGGGCTTCGACCTCGGCGCCGTCAGTTCCCGCTTGTCGCGCATCCTGCCCGCCGGGTTTTACTACAAGACCTTCATGTGGCCGCAGTCCTTGTGGATGACCTACGAGAAAATGATCCGCAAGGCCGCCGGCCTCGGCGTCTCCCCAAATGATCCCGACCCCGACGCCTACGACAAAATCCACGCCCACTGCGACGTGCTGGTGGTGGGCGGCGGGCCGGCGGGGTTGCAGGCGGCCTGCGCCGCCGGCGCAACCGGCGCGCGGGTGCTGCTGGCGGATGAAAAAAACGAGTTCGGCGGATCCCTGCTCGGTGATCGCGTAACCATTGGCGACATTGGCGACGGCGGCCTTGACGCCGCTCAATGGATCGCCGGGCGCGTCGCGGAGTTGAACGGTATGGAGCAGGTAACGCTACTGCCGCGCACCACGGTGACCGGCTACTACCACGACAATTTCCTGGTGGCCAACCAGCGCGTCATTGAGCACCTCGGCCCCAACCGGGGCGACAAGGCGCCCAAAGAACGCCTGTGGAAAATCCGCGCCAGGCAGGTTGTGCTGGCGACCGGCAGCATTGAGCGGCCGCTGGTGTTCGCCGACAACGACCGGCCGGGGGTGATGCTGGCCGGCGCGGTGCGCGCCTACATCAACCGCTTCGGCGTGCTGCCCGCAAAGCGCGTGGTGGTGCTGACCAACAACGACAGTGCCTACCACACCGCCATTGATGCCAAACGCGCCGGGGCCGAGGTTGAGGTGGTGGACGTGCGCCCCGATCTTTCAGGGGAACGCATCGCTGAGGCCCAAGGACTGAACATTCCCATCCACGCCAACAGCGCCCTCAGCGCGGTGGATTACGCCCGCGGAAAAATTACCGGCGTCAAGGTCATGGCACTTTCCCCGGACGGCGGCCAAGTGCACGGCGCACCGCGCAGCATCGCCTGCGACGGGGTGGCGGTGTCCGGCGGCTGGACGCCCACGGTGCACCTGTTCAGCCAGGCCAGGGGCGAACTCGCGTTCTGCGAGAAGCGGCATTGTTTTCTTCCTGCAAAAAATCCGCCGACCAACGCACTAACCTGCGCCGGCGCCTGCCGGGGAACCTACGGCCTCGCCGACTGTCTCGCACAAGGAAACGAAGCCGGGCTTGCCGCCGCCTCCGCCGCGGGCTTTGCAAGCGAATCGCCGGCGGCCGTATTTAAGGTTTCGGAACCGGCCTGCGGAGCGATGCGACCGTTGTGGATTTTGCCCTGCGAACATCCCATTGGCCGCGGGCCGAAAAAACACTTCCACGAACTGCACAACGATTCCACCGTCGCCGACATCGAACTCGCGGCCCGCGAAGGCTTCGACTCGGTGGAGCACCTCAAGCGTTACACCACCACCGGCATGGGAACCGACCAGGGCAAGACCTCCAACCTCAACGCCCTGGCGGTGATGGCCGGCCTGCAAGGCGCCTCCGTCTCCACCCTCGGCGCCACCACCTTCCGGCCACCCTACACGCCGCTCACCTTCGGCGCCGTCATCGGCCACGAACGCCGCGAGTTGTTCCAGCAAAAGCGCACCACCCCGATGCACCCGTGGCACGACCGCCACGGCGCGGTCTATGAAGACGTCGGCGACTGGAAGCGGCCGTTTTATTTTCCGCAGCACGGTGAGAACATGCGCGCCGCGGTGCAACGCGAATGCCTCGCGGCCCGAACCGCCATCGGCATCGTGGACGCCTCGACCCTCGGCAAAATAGACATCAAGGGCGAAGACGCCGCCGAACTGCTCAACATGATCTACACCAACGCCTGGAGCAAACTGGCGCCGGGACGTTGCCGCTACGGCCTGATGCTGAACGAGCACGGCATGGTGTTCGACGACGGCGTGACCACCCGCATCGGCGAAAATCACTACCACATGACCACCACCACCGGCGGCGCGGCGCGGGTGATGAACTGGCTCGAGGAATGGCTGCAAACCGAATGGCCGCACAGCAAGGTCTATTGCACCAGCGTCACCGAGCAGTGGGCGGTGGCCTCCATCAGCGGCCCGAAAAGCCGCGACCTGCTGGCCGAGTTGTGCGACCGCTCCCGGCCTTTGGACGGCGAGTCGTTTCCGTTCATGTCCATGCAGCGACTTGAAGTGGCCGGGATTCCGGCGCGGGTGTTCCGCATCAGTTTCACCGGCGAGTTGGCCTTTGAGATCAACGTGCCGGCGCGCTTCGGGCTGGCGTTGTGGCAAACGCTGCTCGAGGCCGGCGAAAAATACGGCATCTGCCCCTACGGAACCGAAGCGATGCACGTGCTGCGCGCCGAAAAAGGCTTCATCATCGCCGGCCAGGACACCGACGGCACGGTCACCCCCATGGACCTCGGAATGGACTGGATCGTCTCCAAAAACAAAACCGACTTTGTCGGCAAACGCTCGCTTTCCCGAACCGATACCGCGCGCCCCGGCAGAAAACAACTCGTGGGGCTGCTCACCGAAGACCCGGTTTTTGTGCTGCCCGAAGGCGCGCACGTAGTGGAAGCGTTGCGCGGCAAACCGCCGATGAAAATGCTCGGCCACGTCTCTTCCAGTTACCTGAGCCCCAACGTCGGCCGCTCCATCGCCCTGGCGTTGATCGCCGATGGCTTCAAGCGCAAGGGCGAGGTGCTGGACGTCGCGCTCATGGACGGCGGCGCCCACAAAGTAACGGTCACCGGCACCGTGTTTTATGACCCCGAAGCAACCAAGCAAGCGCGCCCGTGACTGACGCCGCCCCTCCATTGCCCGCCATCCGACCCACCTCCCCCGGCGGTGGCCGCCAACCCATTGAAGGGCGGGAAGGCCGGACCAGCCTTCGCGAACTCCCGTGGTGCGGAAAAATCAACCTGCGCGGCGACCCAAACGACGCGCGCTTCCTGAACGCCGCCGCCGAGACGCTGGGGATGCCGCTGCCGCTGGAAGCGAACACCACATCGGCGGGCGGCCACGGCAATGGCCACGGCAACGACACGATTTTCTGGCTCGGCCCCGATGAATGGTTGCTGCACTGCGAAATCCGGCGCACCGAAACCGTGATGGAACAACTGGCGCGGCACCTCGCGCCCCTCCACCACGCCGCCACCGAAGTCAGCGACTACTACACCATCCTCGAACTGAGCGGCGAAAACGCCGCCGCCATCCTCGCCCGTGGCTGCCCCCTGGACTTGCACGAACGCGCCTTCAAGGCCACGCAATGCGCCCAGACGCGCTTCGGCAACGCCGGCGTACTGTTGTACAAACCCAACGCCGACTCGTCGTTCCAAATCCAGGTGCGGTGGAGCTTCACCGAATACGTGCAGGATTACCTGGCGCGGGTCATTGACACCTTGTGATCAACCCGTGCGCAAATACACCACACCAGGGCAGCCGGTTGTAGCTACGCCCCCGCAGCCTGACCGGCAATCCAGCGAAGCGCTTTTTGTATTCGCTCAAGGGTTCGCCTCCGCCCCACCAGCCGCAGCGTAACGTCGATGGGCGGCGTCGCCGCAGTTCCGGAAACCGCCACCCGCAGCGGCTGGGCGATGCGCCCGAGTTTTACCGACTCCGCTTCCAGCACGCGCTCCATGGCCCGGTTGATGGCGGGTTCCCGCCAGTCTTCCACGCTTTCAAACTCGGCGTGCAAGGCGCGCAGCAGCTGCGCCGCATCCGCGCCGAGGTGTTTTTGGGCCGCGCTTTGCTCGTATTCATCGAAGTCCGCGTACAGGTAAACCACTTTGTCGGCCATTTCTTCCAGGGTCCGGGCGCGTTCGGCCATGACTTCGGCGACCTCGGCGAGGGGCGGGCCGGCGGCGGTTTGGGTTTCGGTTTCGTTTTCGCTTTCAGTTGAGATTTGGATTTGGATGCCGCGCCGTTTGAGGCGCGCGCCGAGTTCTTCGGCCAGCCGTTCGGGATCCGCCTGGCGGAGGTAGTGCTGGTTGGTCCACAAAAGTTTGGCGAGGTCAAAGCCGGCGGCGGACTGGTTGATGTCGTTGATGTCGAACAACGCAATCATCTCTTTGATCGAAAAAATCTCTTGATCTCCGTGGGACCAGCCGAGGCGCACGAGGTAGTTCAACAACGCCTCCGGCAGGATGCCCATGTCGCGGTATTCGAGCACGCTGACGGCACCGTGGCGCTTGGAAAGCCGCCGCCCGTCGGGGCCGGAAATCAGCGGCACGTGGGCGAACACCGGCAGGGCCGCGCCCAGCGCGCGGAAGATGTTGATCTGCCTGGGGGTGTTGTTGGTGTGGTCGTCGCCGCGAATGACGTGGGTAACGCCCATGTCGATATCATCCACCACCACGGTCAGGTTGTAGGTCGGTGCGCCGTCCGAGCGGGCGATGATCAAGTCGTCCAGTTCTTGGTTGGCGATGGCCACCCCGCCGCGCACCACGTCGTCGAAAACCACCGTCCCCGCGGTTGGATTCTTGAAGCGCACCACCGCCGACTCACCGTCTGCGGGCCGGCGTCCGAGGTCCCGGCAGCAGCGGTCGTAGCGGGGCTTGTGGCCGGCGGCGCGCTGGGCTTCCCGGGTGGCGTCGAGTTTTTCCTTGCTGCAAAAACAGTGGTAGGCGTTGTCTTCCGCGAGCAGTTGCCGGATCACTTCGCCGTAGCGGTCCGGCCGCTTGCTCTGGTAATACGGCCCGCGATCCCAGTCAAGGCCGAGCCATTGCAGCGCTTCGAAGATGACCTCGATGGCTTCTTCGGTTGACCGCCGGCGGTCGGTGTCCTCGATTCTGAGCACCAGTTCGCCGCCGGTTTTTTTTGCGTACAACCAGTTGAACAGCGCGGTGCGGGCGCCGCCGACGTGGAGGTAGCCGGTGGGGCTTGGCGGGAAACGGGTTACGGTGTGCATGGCTTTGCCTGGGGGGTCAAAAACGCGGGATCCAAAACGCAGGATTAAAAGCGTGACCAAAATTGGTCGGGGTGAGAGGATTTGAACCTCCGACCACCGCAACCCCATTGCGGTGCGCTACCAGGCTGCGCTACACCCCGAAATACTGGTCCGGAAACCGGTTGCCTCTTTTGCCGTCAATCATGCCACGCAAATTCATGCCACGCAAACACTCAACACAAACACTCAGCGCAAAATATCCCGGACTTCATCGAGTTCGGCGATGAGCCGGTTGATGAGCTCCGCCCCGCGGTCGCCGAGGCCCGGCGATTCGGCGGGGTTTCCTTCGGCGGCCAACTGCTGCAAACGGGCGCGGGCGCCGCTGATGGTAAAGCCCTCGACGTAGAGCAACTTGCGGATCTGCCGGATCAACTGCACTTCGTGGCGCTGGTAGTAACGGCGGTTTCCGCGCCGCTTGACCGGGTTCAACTGGGGAAATTCCTGCTCCCAGTAGCGCAACACGTGGGGCTTGACCTCGCATAACTTGCTGACTTCACCGATGGTGAAGTAACGCTTGGACGGAATCGGCGGCAACTCGAAACCGCTCGGATCAAGCATCGTCATTAGCGTTTCCGCCCCAGCCGCTGGGTCAGTTCAAAGGAATTTTTCACCACGCTGTCTTTGAGTTTCTGGCTGGCCCGGAAGGTTACCACCCGGCGCGCCGATATTGCCACTTCTTCGCCGGTCCTGGGGTTGCGCCCGGGCCGCGAGGTTTTGTCCCGCAGCGTGAAACTTCCGAACCCGGACAGTTTGATGGCGGTTCCCTGTTCCAGCGAGCAGCGAATGCTTTCAAAAAACATTTCCACAAAATCTCTGGCCTCGCGCTTGTTCAACCCGACGCGGCCAAACAAGGTGTTGCCCAAATCTGCTTTGGTAACGGTCATTTCACTTTCGTTGTGTTTCTTTCGTTCTTTCGTTCTGCTTCTTGATTGTATTTCTTTGTTACGTTTATTCGTTGGTTTCTTCGTTGGTTTCTTCGTTGCGTTCTTCCTTCGTGCTTCAGGTTCGCAGCCTGGCGCCGAATCGGCGTTGCAACACTTCGATTATTTTATCTGTTTTTGCGTCCACTTCGCCAGCCGTAAGATTGCTTGATTCGGACTGGAAGGTCAAGCCGAAAGCGAAACTTTTGTGATTTTTTTCAATTCCCCGGCCTTCGTAGATATCGAACAACTCCAGATCCGTGAGCAGGCCGCCCGCCGCCGCGCGCGCCGCGTTCAGCACATCTTGCGCTTGAACCCCCGACTCGACCACTACGGCGAGGTCGCGCCGCACCGCCGGATAGCGCGAGACCGGCGAAAAATCCGGCAGCGGCGCACGCGCCATGAACGATAAATCCACTTCAAACAAACAAACCGGCTGGTCAACGCCGAGCAGTTTTTGATGGCCGGGATGCAACTGGCCGAGGTAGCCGACGCGCTCCTTCCCCAGTTTGATTTGCGCGCTGCGCCCGGGGTGGAGGGCGGGATGGGCGGCGGGTTGAAATTGAAATTCCCCCCGCTGCGCGGACAACGCCAGCAACGCCGCCAGGTCGCCCTTGAGGTCAAAAAAATCAACCATCCGCGAAGGCGCACCCCACTGCTTGGGCAGCACCGGGCCGCCGGCCACCGCCGCCAGGCGGTGGACTTCCCGGCGCGGGCTCCCATTCCGGGCGCGGCCCGTGAGGAACACGTGGCCGGCCTCGAACAATCGCACCCGCTCGTGGCGGCGGTTGAGGTTGGTCCTGACCGCCTCCAGCAAGCCGGGCCACAGACTGCGGCGCATCACCGCCAGGTTGTCGGCGATGGGATTGTTCAGGCGAATGCCGTCGGCCCCGGTCAGGGCGCGCTGAATTTCCGGGTCCACAAAGCTGTAGGTGATGGCCTCGAAGTAGCCCCGCTCGACGAGTTTTTGCTTGATGCGCACGGTTTCGATGCGGCCTTCCGGGTGCCCGCCGGTGGTGGCGGTGGCCGCCGGCGGGCGGGTTGCGATGCGCGCAAATCCGTACACCCGCCCGACCTCTTCCACCAGGTCGTGGGGGCCGGTAACGTCGGAACGCCAGCCGGGCACCGCCACCTTCCAGCCCGCCTTGTTGGCGACAACGCCCATGCCCAGCCTTTTCATCAGCGCACTCACGACGCTCGCCGGCACCGAAGTTCCGAGGATGCGGCCGATCTCCGAGCGGTTGAACTGAATCTTCGCCGGACGGGGCATACAATCTTGCGCCCGTGCGTCGCTCAACGGCCCCGGCTCGCCCCCGGCCACGGCCACCAGCAGTTGGGTCGCCCGCTCCATGGCGCGCGCCTGCATACCGGGATCCACGCCGCGCTCGAAGCGGTGCGAGGCGTCGGTGTGCATGCCGAGCCGGCGCGCCTTGCCAATAATCGTCGGCGCCGGAAAAAACGCCGCCTCGAAATAGATGTGGCGGGTGGCGTCGGAGATCGCCGAGTTCTGTCCGCCCATAATTCCGCCGAGGGCGACCGCCTTTTTGTGATCGGCGATCACCAGGTTGTCGCCGCGCAGTTTTACCGTGCCGCCGTCGAGCAGTCGCAGCTTTTCGCCCGGCTTGGCCATCCGCACCACGATGCCGCCCGCCAGTTTGTCCATATCAAACGCGTGCATGGGCTGGCCGAGTTCGAGCATCACGTAGTTGGTTATGTCCACCACCACGTTGAGGCTGCGCACGCCGCCGCGCCGCAGGCGTTCGCGCATCCAGTCCGGGGTGCGCGCCGATACATCAACGTTGCGCACCGCCCGCCCCACGTAGCGCGGGCAGCCACGAGGCGCGCGCAACTCCACCGGCAACCGCGCGGTGCCGGTGGCGCGAACTTTTGCAAAACTTCCGGCATCCGGCCGCCGGCCATTCCGCGCGCGCATTTTCGCCCCGCTCAGGGCGCACACTTCCCGTGCGATGCCCAGTATCCCCAGGCAGTCCCCGCGGTTGGGGGTCAACTCGATTTCGAGAATGAAGTCGGACAGGCCGAGGTATTCGCCCACCGATGCGCCCACCGGGGCGTCCGCATCCAGCACCAGCACGCCGTCGGATTGTTCTTCCAAACCGAGTTCCGAGGCGGAGCAAATCATCCCGGCGGACGCGACGCCCCCGATGTCCCTGGCCCCCACGACAAGGGCCGGAAGCCGGGCGCCGGCGGTGGCCACCGGCACCTTGTGGCCGGCCAGCGCGTTGGTGGCGGCGCACACCATCGTGAGCAGCGCGCGTCGTCCAACGTCCACCTCGCAGACCCGCAGGGAGCGCGCGCCGGTGCCGGGATGGGAATGGGGATGCGGATCGCTGCGCACGATGCGGCCGATGACCACCCGTTTTTTATGCAGGGTTGGCCCGGCGGGTTGCACCGACGCCACCTCCAGCCCGCCCAGGGTCAAACGCTCGGCGAGTTCGCGGACATCGGTGCGGGTGGCCACCCACTCGCGCAACCAGGCGTGACTGACTAGCATGAGGGAAAGGTTGCGCGGCGCGTCATCTAAAACTGCCCAAGCCTAGAACTGCCTGAGAAAAGCCAGGTCATTGTCAAAAAACAACCGCAGGTCGTTGACCCCGTAGCGCAGCATGGCGAGGCGCTCGACCCCGAGGCCGAACGCATAGCCGCTGAATTTTTTGTGGTCAATGCCGCCGTGGCGCAGCACTTCGGGATGCACCATGCCGCTGCCGAGCACTTCCAGCCAGCCGCTGTGCTTGCAGATGCGGCAGCCGCGCCCGTGGCAGAACACGCAGGCGATGTCCACTTCCGCGGACGGCTCGGTGAACGGAAAATACGACGGGCGGAAGCGCACCCCAAGATCGGTTTCAAAAAATTCCCGTACGAAGTGAATCAGGATGCCCTTGAGGTCGGCGAAGGCCAGGTCATCGTCCACCGCCAGCCCTTCGAGTTGGTGAAACATCGGCGTATGAGTAACATCGGAATCGCAGCGGTACACGCGGCCCGGCGCGATCACCTTGATGGGCGGTTTGTGGCCGTGCATATAGCGTATCTGCACCGGCGAAGTGTGGGTTCGCAGCACCGTGCGCCGGTCAATGTAAAAGGTGTCGTGCATGGCCCGGGCGGGATGGTCCGCCGGGATGTTCAGCGCCTCAAAATTATAGTATTCATCCTCGATTTCCGGCCCGCCGGCGACGGCAAAACCGAGCCGCTCAAAGATCGCTTCTATGCGCAGCAGGGTGCGGCTGACGGGATGCAACGCCCCGGCCGCCTGCCCCCGCCCCGGCTGGGTGACGTCAATCTGCTCCCGCCGCAAACGCTCGGTGACCGCCGAATGTTCCAGTTCGCCGTGGCGCGCCTCCAGCCACTTTTGGATGCCGCCCTTGATGCGGTTGAGTTCCTGTCCACGGGCCTTGCGCTGCGCCGGCTCAAGGCCGCCGATACGTTTCAGTTGCGCGGTGATCTCGCCCTTTTTGCCGAGGTATCGCACCCGCAACGCTTCCAGCGCCGCCGGCGAATCCGCGTCATTGATGGCGCGCCGGGCGCTGGCCGAAAGATCGGCGAGGAGGGAGCGGTTTTCGGTCACGGGTTAAGCGCAGCACGCGGCCCGGCGACCGGCCCGGCGATCGGTCTGACGGCCCGCCGCCGTCAAGCCGCCAGCGCCGCCTTGGCGCGTTCGGCCAGGGAGGTGAAGGCGCCTTTGTCGTTGACCGCCAACTCGGCGAGGATTTTGCGGTCGAGTTCGATGTCGGCCTTGCCCAGGCCGCTGACCAGGCGGCTGTAGCTAAGCCCGTTTTCGCGGGCGGCGGCGTTGATGCGCACGATCCACAAGGCGCGGAACTGGCGCTTGCGCTGGCGGCGGTCGCGGTAGGCGTACTGCGCGGCGCGGTCCACGGCCTGCTTGGCGACCTTGAAGGTTCGGCTGCGCGCACCGCGATAGCCCTTGGCCTGCTTGAGGATTTTGTTGTGTCTGGCTTTGGCGGTGACGCCTCTTTTTACGCGCGGCATGTTCGCTCTCCTTTCATGAGGACTTTTATGGGGACAGGGCCGGGTCTAACCGTACGGCAGCATCTTTTTGACGGATGCGTGGTCGGCGGTGCTGACCAGTTCGCCCGCGCGAAGATGCCGTTTTCGCTTGGTAGATTTGCCGGTCAGGATGTGGTTGAGGTGGGACTGCGCGCGCTTGAACCTGCCGGTGGCGGTTCGTGCGAAACGCTTGGCCGCGCCGCGATTGGTTTTCAGTTTTGGCACTGTGTACTCCGGGTCATTTCATTGCTAGTGGCGGTGGTCACCGTTGGCGGCGCGCCGCGTGGGTCAAACACTTGGGTCAAACACATAGGTCAAACACATGGGTCAAACAAAGAGCGCAACCCCCGCAACCGTGGCCGCCGGGAACCGCCGCTCATCTTCATATCCAAATCCAAATTCAAATTCAAATCTTCCGCTACCGCCTCGGCGCCAGCACCATCACCATTTGCCGGCCTTCCATGGTGGCCGCCTGCTCCACCACCGCGATTTCGGCGAGGTCCTGCTCCACCGTCTGCAACATTTCCAGCCCCAACTCCTTGTGGGCCATCTCCCGGCCGCGAAAGCGCATGGTCACCTTGGTCTTGTTGCCCGCTTCAAGAAACCGGGTCAGGTTGCGCAACTTGATCGCGTAGTCGCCGACGTCGGTGCCGGGGCGGAACTTGACCTCCTTCACCGTGATCTGCTTCTGCTTTTTTTTCGCCTCCTGACGCTTTTTGCTGGCGTTGTACAGGAACTTGCCGTAATCCATGATCCGGCACACCGGCGGTTCGGCGTGGGGGGAAATCTCCACCAGGTCATAACCGGCCTCGCGGGCGGTTTCCAGCGCTTCGCTCAGCGGCAGTATGCCGAGTTGATCTCCCTCAACCCCGATAACACGAATCGGGTCGCCGACGATCTGATCGTTGACGCGTTGCTGTTTTGCTTTGGCTATAGTCTCAGTCCTCTAAGTTAACATTACCGCGCCGCTCCACTTCCGCGGCCAGGCGTTGGGCAAACTGCTCAACCGGCATCGCGCCGAGGTCCCGGCCGTCTCTGGTGCGCACGGCAACTGAATTGGTTTGCGCTTCCCGCTGTCCCGCGACCAGCAGGTACGGGATGCGTTGTAGCGTGTGCTCGCGGATTTTAAGGCCAATCTTCTCATTTCTCAAGTCCGATTCGACCCTGAAACCCTGTTTTTTCAGGGTTTCGGCAACTTCCGAGGCAAATGTAGCCTGCCGGTCGGTAATGTTCAGCAAAACGCCCTGCACCGGTGCCAGCCACGGCGGGAATTTTCCCTCGTAGTGTTCGATCAAAATGCCGATAAAGCGCTCGAACGAGCCCAGCAGGGCGCGGTGCAGCATCACCGGAACCCGCTTGCCGCCGTCCTCGGCGATATAGTGCGCGCCGAGCCGCCCGGGCATGGAAAAGTCCACCTGCATGGTGCCGCACTGCCACACCCGCCCGATTACGTCGCGCAGCGAGAACTCGATTTTCGGCCCGTAGAACGCGCCTTCGCCGGGCAACTCCTCCCACTCCAGGTTTTTGGCCTGCAGCGCGCGGGCCAGCGCGGCCTCGGATTTATCCCATTCCGCATCGCCGCCTACGCGGTTGTCCGGGCGCAGCGCGAGGCGGTAAATGACCTGCTCAAAACCGCAGTCGCGGTACACCTCGTGCAGAAAATCAATGAACGCCGAGACCTCGTCCTGGATCTGCTCCTCGGTGCAGAAAATGTGCCCGTCGTCCTGGACAAAGCCGCGCACGCGCATCAGCCCGTGCAAAGCCCCGGACAACTCGTCGCGGTGGCAACTGCCGAATTCCGCGAAGCGCAGCGGCAGGTCGCGGTAGCTTTTCAACCCCTGATTGAAGACCTGGACGTGGCACGGGCAGTTCATCGGCTTGAGGGCGAACTGCCGCCCCTCGGACTCCAGCGCAAACATATCATCGCCGAACTTGTCGGCGTGGCCGGAGCGTTTCCACAGCGAGAAGTCCACCACCTCCGGGGTGTTGATCTCCCGGTAGCCGCGCGCGCGCTGCTGGCCGCGCATGTACTGGCACAGGGTCTGATACAACGTCCAGCCGCGCGGATGCCAGAACGCCATACCCGGCGCTTCCTCCTGCATGTGGAACAAATCCAGTTGCCGGCCAAGCCTGCGGTGGTCGCGCTTTGCCGCCTCGGCGAGTTGTTCAAGGTGCGCGTCCAGCTGCTTTTTGTCCGGCCACGCGGTGCCGTAGATGCGCTGCAACATCTTGTTGCGGTTGTCGCCCCGCCAGTAGGCGCCGGACACCCGCATCAACTTGAAGTGGCGGCAAAACCCCATGTTGGGCACGTGGGGGCCGCGGCACATGTCCACGTATTCCTGGTGGTGGTACAAACCGGGGCGCGCGTCTCGGGGGATGTTCTGGTCGAGTATCTCCAGTTTATAAGGCTCGCCGCGCTCGGTGAAGGTGCCGTGGGCCTCGTCCCAGGAGACCGTGCGCTTGACCACCTCGTAACCGCTGGCGGACAGCTCGGTCATGCGCTGCTCGATGGCGGCCAGGTCTTCGTCGCTGATGGGGTGGTCGAGGTCAATGTCGTAGTAAAACCCGTTCTCGATCACCGGGCCGATGGCCATCTTGCTGTGCGGCCACAGCTGCTTGATGGCGTGGCCGAGCAGGTGGGCGCAGGAATGGCGGATGATTTCCAGCCCCTCCGGGTCGCGGGCCGTGAGGATCGCCAGCTCGCCGTCTCCGGTGATCACCTCTCCGGCGTCCATCAGCACCCCCCCCACCTTGCCGGCGAGCGCGGCTTTGGCCAGCCCCGGCCCGATGTCCGCGGCCACCTCGGCGATGCTCAACGGCTGCTCGTAGCGGCGTTTGGAACCGTCGGGGAGGGTGATTTCAGGCATTTATTTCAGGCAGCATGTCTATTCCGCTTCAGCGGCATTGGTAGGCGCGAGTGGACTCGAACCACCGACCCCCACCATGTCAAGGTGGTGCTCTAACCAGCTGAGCTACGCGCCTGCCGAAAACGCGGGAGTGTACACAGGCGGCGGGGGTAATTCAATTGTTTGCCCGCGAATCTTGTCAGCGAATTAGTGAACCCGTACAGATGACGGATGACGGCGGGCGCGCGGTAAAGGTATCATCAACAGGTATGACCACCGACCAATTCATCCTGTTCGCGCTTTTGGGCGCGGTGTTCGCGCTTTTGGTGTGGGGCAAAATTCGCTACGACCTGATCGCCTTCGGCGCGCTGGTGACGGCGGTAATCATCGGCGTGGTGCCGGAAGAGCGCGCGTTCGACGGCTTCGGCCACCACGCCACGGTGATCATCGCGCTGGTGCTCATCGTCAGCCGCGGCCTGTCGAACTCCGGCGCGGTGGAGTTGCTGGCGCGGCACGTGGTGGCCCGCGGGCGCGCATTGGTCATGCACATCAGCATCATGTCCGGCGTGGCGGCGGCGCTGTCGGCGTTGATGAACAACGTCGCCGCCCTCGCCCTGCTGATGCCCATTGATATGCAGGCCGCGGCCCAAGCCAGGCGCAGCCCCGGCCTCAGCCTCATGCCATTGTCCTTCGCCTCCATACTCGGCGGGTTGATCACGCTGATCGGCACACCGCCCAACATCATCGTCGCCAGTTTCCGCGAGCAGGCCCTGGGCGAGCCTTACGGCATGTTCGACTTCTCGCCGGTGGGGTTGGTGGCGGCGGTGGCCGGGGTCGCGTACATCGCCGCCTTCGGCTGGCGGCTGATCCCCTCCGGCGGCAAAGACCGGGGCGCGGCTCAGGCATTGTTTGAAGTGGAACAATACGTCGCCGAAGTGCGGGTCGGCGAAAAAGCCAGGGTCATCGGCCAAAAGATCAAGGCCCTCGACGAACAGGCCGAGGCCGCCGACGTTGCCATCATCGGGCTGGTGCGGCGCGGCAAACGGTTTCCCGGCCACGCGCGCCGCGAAGTCATCAAGAAAGGCGACCTGCTGGTCATCGAAGCGAACGCCGCCGGCATTGACGGATTCGTCGGCGAGTTCGGGCTGGAATACGTCGTCTCCCGGCAACACGACACCTTCATCGGCGAAGACCTGTCGCTGCTCGAAATCGTCGTCCCCCAGGGCGCGCACATTGAAGGCCGCACCGCCCTCGACGTGCGGCTGTTGTACCGGCACGGCGTAACCCTGCTGGGCGTGTCCCGCCAGGGCAAATCGTTCCGCGACCGGGTGCGGCAGCTGAGCATACAGGCCGGCGACGTGCTGCTGCTGCTCGGCCCCACCGAACGCCTGCCCGCCACCTGCACGCTGCTCGGCGGGCTGCCCCTCAAGCAGCGCGACCTGCGGGTGGTGCAGCGCAACAAAGCGTGGATCGCGGTGGGCGGTTTCGCGCTCGCCATCGGCGCCGCCAGCGTCGGCCTCATCAGCCTGGCCGCGGCCCTCGCCGTGGTGTGCGTGGTCATGGTGGCCTTCAACATCGTGCCGATCCGCGATCTCTACACCTCCATCGAATGGCCGGTAATCGTGCTGCTCGGTTCAATGATCCCCATCGGCTCGGCCCTGCAAGCCTCGGGCGGAACCGCGCTCATCGCCCAGACCCTCGTGGACTTCGCCCAGGGCTACGGCCCGATGGTGGTGCTGGTATTGTTGATGGTGGTCACCATGACCCTCTCCGACGTGTTGAACAACACCGCCACCACGGTCATCGCCGCCCCCATCGCCCTAGACGTAGCCACCCGCCTCGGCGTCAACCCCGACCCGTTCCTGATGGCCGTAGCGGTAGCCGCCTCGTGCGCGTTCCTGACCCCCATCGGCCACAAAAACAACACCCTGATCATGGGCCCCGGCGGCTACCGCTTCGGCGACTACTGGCGCATGGGACTGCCGCTGGAAGTGATCGTAATCGTGGTTTCTATTCCGATGATTTTGTGGGTTTGGCCTTTTTGAGTGGTGGAAACTGGGGTAGAATACAGTTCACCGACCTGAAAGCGAGGCAATCCAATGAAGCCGGAGCAAATAAAAGACGAAATCAACCCGTTAGGAATGTCCGAGAAGTGGCAAAAGCGAGAACTTGACAAAAGATACAAGGAATACAAAAGAAATAGTTTGACGTTGCATGACTGGGAAGATGTTCATGCCGAGTTGCGTGAAAAATATAAATGAAACTGCGTTACACGGACAGGGCAAAACTTTTCTGCTCATATTACTGACCATCGATGGCGAGCATTAACAAGATATGAAATTTTCTACCCAGAAAATCATGGAAGACTGGCGACAGACCCTGTCACCCGAAACACGTGGCGATATTGCTGGCGGGTTGGTGCTTATAGAGCATTTGCGCACAAATTTTTCGCTGAACATTGACGATCACAAAGCGGAAAGGAGCGACCAACTCAAAGGGGCGTCCGCTGGTGCTGTGCAAAAAATTCTGGCGACTTTCGGAGAAGAAAGGATTTTTCTGAAAGAAGGCGGGCGAACAAACCGAGGATTGATGAAAAATCTGGAAACACTTCTAACGATAATTACAGACTTCAACTTGAAAAATTTGCCATCTGAAGAAAGAGACGATATATTGCACGATATGCAAAATTTTCTTGCCGGACGCGCAACAACAAAGCTAAATGAAAAAAAGATAACATTTAACTATCAACCTGGTATAACTTCTTACGCGATTATTTCCAGCATTCTGGAAGCGGCTGGTGCACGTAAAAAAATGGGTGATGTTGCTGAATATTTGGTTGGTGCGAAACTGGCACTGAGGTTCCCCAATATTTACATCCGCAATGCACCGGTCAGTGCATCCGATGACCAAGTAGGAGAATCCGGGGATTTCCAAATTCACAATAGCGTTTTTCATGTAACAGTTGCGCCAAACAATGGACACTACGAAAAATGCCAAACTAACTTAGCCAATGGATTGCGTGTTTTTCTGCTGGTACCTAGTCAACGTCTCATGTTTGTACGCGAACACATACGGGAAAATATGAATCTGCATGACAGCATATCTGTTGAAGCCATTGAGTCTTTTGTAACTCAAAATATTGAAGAAATGTCCGAATTTTCAGGTGACAAAATCGCCAAAGGATTAATAAAATTGTGTCGAACATACAATAACCGCCTTGAGGATGTGGAAGCAAATTTGTCATTGCAAATCGAAATTCCAAAAGCACTGGTGAAAAATAGCAATGAAAAATAGAAGTAAAACTGCTTCCAAGAAATCGTCTACACAACTAACTGCTGTTGAATATTTTGCAGGAATTGGGCTTTTTCGCATGGGTTTGGAAATAGCGGGCTGGAACGTCGTTTATGCAAACGATTGGAATACTGAACGAGAACAAATCTATCATGGTTTTTTTTTCGAGCACTACCTTGTAGAGGATATTTTCTCTATCTCTCATAAAAGAATACCGCAAACCACATTGGCCACCTGTTCTTTCCCATGTATTGATTTATCTTTGGCAGGGAACATGAGTGGCATTAACGGCAAACATTCCGGTGCGTTTTGGGGCTTTCACAATATTCTAAAAAAACAAGGTGCTGACTCCCCGCCAATCGTGCTTTTAGAAAACGTCGCCGGGTGGCTGTCATCTAACCATGGCAACGATTTGCGTATTGTGGCGAAGGCGTTGAATGAGTTGAACTACGCTTGTGATATTTTTATGCTGAACGCACGGTCATTTGTGCCGCAAAGCCGACCACGAATTTTTTTAGTTGCCGTTAAAACAAAGGCTCCTATCGCCGAATTTCCCTACGCCAAGCGTTCAGAACTGTTAATGCCAACAAAATTAAAGAATTTTGTGAAAAACAACTCTGACATTTGCTGGTTTTGTTGTGATATTCCAGAACCGCCATCACACAAAAGTAGTGGATTCTCAAAAAATATTGTAGAGAAAATTTCGAACAGTGATTCTCGATGGTGGCCGGAGGATAAAGTACACAAGCACTTAAGCATGATGCCGTCGATGCATTTGGAGGCAGTGCAAGCCCTTACAAAAAAGAAAACGACAACATATAAAACATTTTTTAGACGGCGCAGACAAGAAGGACAACGTGCGGAAGTGCGCTCCGATGACATCGCTGGTTGCCTACGCACTGCAACGGGGGGAAGCGGTAAACAGTTTCTCATTGCAGCGGGAAATGGAAAATTGAAAATGCGAACCTTAATTGCTAGGGAATATGCGCGCTTGCAAGGCGTCCCTGACGAATTCCCTATTACTACCAAAACGGAAAGGCAGGCACTTAACGCATTTGGCGATGCGGTATGTGTTCCCGCAGTAGAGTGGATTGCAAAAAATGTGCTAACGCCTTTGGCGCATCAATGTAAAAAATAGATTTTCTGTCAGAAAATTTGACTGATCGTTTCCGGTTCCCACAACTGCACCAAAACGGCCTACGCTCACGGATTAACCTTCCCCGGATTAAACAAATCGTTTGGATCCAACGCCCGCTTAATCCGCCGGTACAATTCCAGCGAAACCGGGTCTTTGTAGCGTTTCATCTCGCTCAGCCGGGCGAGGCCAACGCCGTGTTCGGCGCTGAAGGAGCCGTTTAGTTGGTGGGTGATTTCGTGCACCAGTTCATTCATCGGCTCCCATTGGGCGAGGAATTCTTCGGTGTCCATTGCCGGCGGTTGGGTGATGTTGAGGTGCATGTTGCCGTCTCCCGCGTGTCCGTAGGGGCAGGGTCTTGCGCCGGGCATGGCTTTTTTGATGGCGGCTTCGGTGCGGCGCAGCAGTTCGGGGACGGCGGCGACCGGCACCGACACGTCGTGCTTGATGCTGCCGCCTTCGAATTTTTGCGCTTCGACGATGTTCTCGCGCAGCAACAGCAGGCGCTCGGCCTGGCTTTCGTTTTCGGCGATCACGGCGTCCTGCAAAATTTCATCTTCCAGCGCCTGACCCAGGCACGCTTCCACCTGCCGGCGTAACTCGCTTCCACCTGCCGCCGTGGCGGTGCTATCCGCCACCGCGAGCACGTACCAGCGATGGGCTTCACTCAGCGAGTCGGTTTGTCCGCTGATGTGTTTTACCGCGGACTGCACCGCGAAATTCGCCATCAACTCGAAAGTGGTCAGGCGGTCGCTGCTCGCGTCTCGCAACCGGCCCAGCAATTCGAGCGCCGCGCCGGGGCCGCGCAGTCCGGCCAGCGCGACCACGCGGTCACGGGGCAGCGGAAAAAGTTTCAGGGTCGCTTCGGTGATGATGCCGAGGGTGCCTTCGGAGCCGATGAACAGGTTTTTGAGGTCGTAGCCGGTGTTGTTTTTACGCAGGCTGTTTTGGCCGTTCCAGATGCGCCCGTCGGCCAGCACCACTTCGAGGCCGAGCACGAGGTCGCGGGCGCTGCCGTAGTGCAGCACGTTGATGCCGCCGGCGTTGGTGGCGAGGTTGCCGCCGATCTGGCAACTGCCTTGCGCGCCGAGGCTGAGCGGGAAAAAACGTTCGCGGGCTTTGGCGGCTTCCTGGACGTCGGCGAGGATGCAGCCGGCTTGTGCGCGCAGGGTGTGGTTGAGCGGGTCAACTTCGAGCACGCGGTTCATCCTGCCGAGGTTGAGGATGACCTGACCGGCGCACGCCACCGCCCCGCCCACGGCGCCGGTGTTGCCGCCCTGGGGGACGATGCTGACCGACGCGGCGGCGCAACATTTCACCACCGCCGCCACTTGCGCGGCGTCCGCCGGCAAGACCACGGCCAGACATTCGCTGTGATAGCGGCCGCGCAACTCTTCGGTGTACCGCCGCAGCCGGTCATCACCGCCGCCATCGCCGCCGCCGGCGATGAGGTGCTTCGCGCCGACGATTTGCGCGAGGGACTCCAGGAATAAGGGGATTGGGGAAAGTGGGGTCGTTGTGGGCATTGCGGGTAGGCCGGTCGGGGTGCGGCGTGGCGCGGACGGTTTGACCATTTGATATGCCATTTTAGCCCATATTCTCTTTCCGCCGAAGTGATACAATGGGCGCTTGCCGCACACCAGGCCGGAGCACGACATGACCGACGAAAACGCCATCGCCGAACACTACCACGAGATTCTCAAAGCGATCGGGGAAAACCCGCAGCGCGACGGCTTGCTGCGAACCCCGCCACGGGCCGCCAAGGCGCTCGCGTACCTGACTCAGGGTTACCGGCTGAACCTTGATGAAGTCGTGAACGGCGCGATCTTCGAATCCGACAACGACCAGATGGTTTTGATCAAGGACATCGAAGTGTATTCCCTGTGCGAGCATCACATCCTGCCGTTCATCGGCAAGTGCCACATCGCCTACCTGCCGGCGGGCAAGGTCATCGGCCTTTCCAAACTGGCGCGCATCACCGACATGTACGCGCGACGCTTGCAGATACAGGAAAACCTCACCGACCAGGTCGCCGGCGCGGTGGAATCCATAACCGGCGCGCGCGGCGTCGGCGTGATCATCGAAGCGAAACACCTGTGCATGATGATGCGCGGCGCGCACAAACAAAATTCGGTGATGAAAACCTCCACCATGCTCGGCAGTTTCCGAACCGACCACCGCACCCGCGCCGAATTTCTGACGCTGGTGAGCGACTGACCGGAACGATCATGCCCCGGCAACGTGATCTGAAATGAAAGCGTTACTGGTGGACGGCCTGAACCTGGTGCGGCGCATCTACGCGGCGGTGCCGGAGGAATCGAAACAGGGAAATGTAAATGGTTCCGACCCCCTCGCCGGCGTGATCGCATCTTGCGCCGGCTCCCTCAAGCGCGCCCTCAACCAGCATCTCCCCAGCCACTGCCTGGCGGTGTTCGACCACGGCGGCCGCAACTGGCGGCACGAATTATTCCCGGACTACAAGAAAAACCGCGCGCAAATGCCGGAGCCGCTGCGCGACGGCTTGCCGCAGTTCGAGCGTGCCTTCGCTGACATCGGCGTTGAATGTTTTACGCTGGCCGGTTATGAAGCCGACGACGTGATCGCCACGGTTGCGGTCAAGATCGCAAACCACGGCGGCCACGCGCTGATACTTTCCACCGACCGCAACTACTGCCAACTGCTGGGCGCGAACATCAAGGTATTCGATCATTTCGGGCAGCGTTACCTGGACGGCGAGATGATCAAAAAACGCTTTCAGGTGGAGCCGTGGCAGCTGCCCGACCTGCTGGCGCTGGCCGGCGACAGCAGCGTATCCATCCCCGGCGTCAAAGCCATCGGCATCCGCACCGCCGCCAAACTTCTCAACGACTACGGCGACCTCGAAAAAACCCTCAAAGCCGCCGACGACATCCCCGGCAAACTCGGCGGCAAACTCCACAACGGCCGCGAAGACGCACGCCTCGCGAAAACCTTGTTCACCCTGAAAACCGGCATTGACCTCGGCATCAACCTCAACCAACTGCGCTACCGCCCGCCGGATGAATAAGCGTCCGGCAACGCAAACCGCTAACCTCAAAATGTGCTATCTTTAGCCGCGATGCTCAAAGCCACGCCACATTTCCGCCAACTGGTCCGCCGGCCGGAGCGCCGCTGAAATGGAAACCTGGGAACAGGTTCTGGTGGGGGCGATCGGGCTGCTCGTGCTGTTGTGGTTTTTCCCCGGCATCAAGCCGTTGCTGGAAAGGAGCAAGGACGCCCCCAAAGACTGGCCGGGGCTGCTGATTCCGGTTGCGCTGGTGGTGGGGCTTGTGATCCTGCTGGCGGCCGCTTTGTAGCAACCGAAATTCACGCGACGAGGATAACCAATGACGTCCAAATATACGTGGTTGTTACCACGTGGGGAACACTTGGCATCGCCATTATTCTGTCGCCGTTTGTGTGGAGGCGCGTGCCGGCCGTATACGCAAACGGCATCCCGCTGGCGTTATCCTCACTAACGACCGGAATAGCGGTTATTCTGCCTTTTGCGGTTCCGGGTTGGGGCGGCTTGCTATTATCCGCCGCCGTCTTCGGGGTTTCGTTTTTTATTGCGCCGACCGCAGTAACCTCGTTTTCCAAAAAGAATATACCCCGGGAACAATGGAGCGCCGCGGTTGCGCTCTACACCATCGCTTTCGCCGTGGGGCAGACACTGGGGCCGATCGGGGCCGGCTGGCTTGCCGACACCACCGGAAACCTCTCGGTAAGTCTGTGGGCGGGCGCTTTGGCGTTGTTTCTCGGTGGTGGTTTTGCGTTCTTCCAGCGGCCAATCGCTTTACCGCCGGCCAGCCAAGAGCGTTGAAAAATCACGCCTTCACCCCTTCACGGGGCAAACTTTACACACCCGGGAAAATACGCCATACTTTCCGCCCTGACAACTTCAAGCATATCTACCTGAACAGAGGAGGATTCCACCATGAAACGTCGTGAATTACTAACAGGCGCCGCCGCCGGTGCGGCGGTTACCGCCACCGCTTTCGGCCTCAGCGGTTGTGCCGAGGACAAAGAAAAGGCGGCGCTGCAGACGCAGCTGGACGAGGCCAACACCAAAATCGCCGAAATGACGGCGGCGGCGCAAGCCCCGGCGGCGGTCAAGGCGCGCATCGAAGTCGCCATGGTCTCCACCTGGCCGCGGGATTTTCCCGGTCTCGGCACCGGCGCCCAGCGTTTCGCCCAGCGCGTCAACGACATGAGCGACGGGCGCATCGTGGTGGAATACTTCGCCGGCGGCGAGCGCGTCAAGCCGTTTGACTCCTTCGACGAAGTGGCCTCCGGCAACGCGCAGATCTACCACGGCGCGGACTACTACTGGAAAGGCAAGCACCCGGGCTGGGCCTATTTCACCGCGGTGCCGTTCGGCCTGACCTACACCGAAATCAACGCCTGGATCCGCTTCGGCGGCGGCCAGGAACTGTGGGATGAACTGGCCGGCGGCTTCGGTTTGAAGGGCCTGATGTGCGGCAATACCGGCGTGCAGATGGGCGGCTGGTTCCGCAAGGAGATGAACTCCGCCGACGACTTCAAGGGCCTGAAAATGCGCATCCCCGGCCTCGGCGGCGACGTCCTCGCCAAACTCGGCGCTTCCCCGGTGTCCCTGCCCGGCAGCCAGATTTACGAAAACCTGGTGTCCGGCGCCATTGACGCCACCGAGTGGGTCGGGCCGTGGAACGACAGCGTGATGAAGTTCTACGAAGCCGCCAAGTACTACTACTATCCCGGCATGCACGAGCCGGGGGCGATGCTGGCCTGCGGCTTGAACAAGAACTTCTGGGAGAGCCTGTCCAAAGCCGACCAAGTCATGATCGAAGCCGCGGCTTCCATGGAAAACGACGTGATGATGTCGGAATACAACGCCAAGAACGGCGAGGCCCTGGCCAAACTGATCTCGGAACAGGGCGTGCAGTTGCACCGCTTCAACGACGACATCTACGATGCCTTCGGCGTGGCGGCGGACGAAGTGTTCGCCGAAGTGGTCGAGCACAGCGACCTGGCGCGGCGCATCCACGAAAGCTTCGCCAGCGCGCGCGCCAACGTCGGCGCCTGGGCGAAAATTTCCGACCAGGATTACGTCAACCAGCGCAACCGGGTACTCGGACTGTAGGCTCCGGCCCCGGCGATAGTGAAAACGGGGCCTTCGGGCTCCGTTTCTCATGCCCACCCACTTTTTCCGGTTGTTCCCCTGTGGTTTCTCGTTCGGTTTCCCGTTCGGCGAGTTCATCGGCAAAAACCCGCGGTGCCGACCCCGCCGACCCCGCCAATAACCCCGCCCCGCCCGCGCGGCGGATGGCTTTTTCCGGGGCGTTGCGGTGAGTAACAACCCGGTTTCAGGCGCGATACTGCGCACCCTGGCGGCGTTGATGACCGCCCTGGTATTGTTGTTTGTGTTCAACAACTACCTGGTGTACTGGCGCGGCTGGCCGGAGTTTTTCGCGGTTCTGGCGCGCTTCGGCCTGCCCGTGGCGACGACTTCCCCGCTCTCCGCCGTGCCGGCCCTGGGCTGGGTTCAAGTGTTCGGTTACGGCGCGATACTGGTGGCGGTGGCAGTGCTGGTGTGCGTAACTCCAACGCGCTCGTTGCGGGACGACGCCGACTTGTATACCCGCTTTGCCGCCTACGTCATTCGCGCGGCTTACTGGGCGGTGCTCCTCATCGGGCTTTTTGACATGCTGATTTCCTTCCTGCGGGTCGAGGGATTTCTCGAAGCGGTGGCCGGGAAACACTTGACCATACAACTCGGGCGTCCGGTTTTTCGCGGCGTGTACGTGCATTACCCGTTGCTGGTCGCGGCCCTCGTGATCGCCTGGTTTACGCGCTCCCTGGGCTTCATCTGGCTGGCCCTGCTGGTGGTGGTGGCGGAATTCCAGGTGGTGATTTCGCGCTTCGTGTTCTCCTACGAACAGGCGTTCATGGGCGACCTGGTGAGGTTCTGGTACGCCGCATTGTTTTTGTTCGCCGGCGCCTACACCCTCGCCCAGGAGGGCCACGTGCGCGTGGACGTGTTGTACGCCAACTTCAGCCGCCGTGGCAAGGCGCTTTCCAACGCCGCGGGGGCGGTGCTGCTGGGGCTTCCGGTGTGCTGGACCATCATGCTCCAGGGCATGGCCGGCAGGGGCGCCAGCATCAACAGCCCGCTGCTCGGTTTTGAAATCTCCCAGAGCGGATACGGGATGTACGTCAAATACCTGATGGCCGGGTTCCTGCTGGTCTTCGCGGTGTCCATGGCGCTGCAGTTTGTCGGCGCTTTTCTCGACAACGCCGCCGCGTTGCGGGACGAATTGCCTGAATCGCCTGAATCGTCTGAAACGATCTGAGGCCAACACGCCATGGAACTCGTCTTTCTCGCCATCCTGATCCTGCTGATGATCCTGGCGCTGACCGCCGGCTATCCGGTGGCGTTCGCGCTGCCGGGCTCGTCCATCCTCGCCATCGCGCTGGCGGCGTTGTGCGGCTACTTGTTCGCCGGCGACACCAGCGCCTACTTCGCCCAGGACGGGCCGACGCAGTGGCTGAGCGCGGGCGTAACCAACTTCCGAAGTTTGTACTGGGACGTGGAGCGCGACACGCTCATCGCCATTCCGTTGTTCGTGTTCATGGGCATCATGCTGCAACGCTCGAAAATCGCCGAAGACCTGCTGGTGGCCATGGCCCGGCTGTTCGGCCCGGTGCCCGGCGGACTCGGCATTTCGGTGGTGTTCGTCGGCGCGCTGCTGGCCGCCACCACCGGCATCGTCGGCGCCACGGTCATCGCCATGGGCCTGATTTCGCTGCCGGCGATGCTGCGCAACAACTACTCCAAATCGCTGGCCAGCGGCACCATCTGCGCCTCCGGCACCCTCGGCCAGATTATTCCGCCGTCGGTGGTGCTGATCATCCTCGCCGACCAGTTGTCGAGCGCGGTGGACCAGGCCGGCACCGCGCGCAAGGCCGAATACAAGGAGGCCACCGGCGAGTTCACGATGCCCTCGGAGTTCGACATCACCTCGGCCAGCGCCGGCGATATGTTCATGGGCGCGCTGGTTCCCGGCCTGCTGCTGGTGGCGATCTACATGGCCTACATCCTCATCAGCACCCTGATCCGCCCCGAAACCGCGCCGCCGGTTCCCTACCACGGCAAGTACGACCGCCGCTTCGCGTTGCGTGTGGTGCTGGCGCTGGTGCCGCCGCTGTCGCTGATCTTCGCGGTGCTCGGCTCCATCGTCACCGGCGTCGCCACGGTCAACCAGGCCGGCGCCATCGGCGCGGTGGGCGCGATGATCATGGGCGGCTACCGCCTGATGGAAGGCAAGCCCGGCGCCTACCGGCCGGCGGTGCTCGCCATCGGCGCCACGCTCGTCATCTTGATCCTCATCAACCTCTTCGACCTCAACATCAAAAACATCAAAACCGGCGCCGACATGTTCGGCATCGCGCTGGCGGTGCTCGCCGTGGCGGTGCTGCTGAGCGCGGTGTTGTGGAGCGCGTGGCGCGCCTACACCATTGACGACACCTTGCGCGGCGTGATGGTGGAAACCGCCAAAACCACTTCCATGGTGTTCATCATCCTCATCGGTGCCGCCATGCTCACCTCGGCGTTTCGCGGCTTCGGCGGCGAACACCTGGTCAAGGAATTTCTCACTGGCCTGCCGGGCGGTTTCTGGGCGCAGTTCGTGGTGGTCATGCTGGTAATTTTTCTGCTCGGCTTTTTCCTCGACTTCATCGAAATCGCGGTGGTGGTGGTGCCCATCGTCGCGCCGATACTGCTCGCCGACCCGTCCGCCAACATCACCGCGGTATGGCTCGGCGTCATGATCGGTCTCAACATCCAGACCTCGTTCCTGACCCCGCCGTTCGGCTTCGCGTTGTTCTACTTGCGCGGAGTCGCGCCCCCCGAAGTCAAAACCACGCAAATCTACAAAGGCGCGTTCGCCTTCATCCTCCTGCAACTCGCCGGGCTGAGCATCGCCGGCTACTTCCCGAGCCTCGTCAACTACATGCCGTACCGCACCTACCTGACCTCGGAAACCGCGCCGCCGCCGGTCAACCCGCGCTTGCAGTTCTGCATGGAGCGCCGGGTATTCGCCGAATACCGGGGCCGGGACAACCGCGAACGCATCACCGAAAACATCAACCGCGCGCGGACGCTGGACTTGTCGGCGCTGCCCGAAGACTACCGCACCGCCCTGAGCGACGGCTTTGCGGCGGCGGGCGGCACCTTCAATTTGGTGGAGCGAATCGCTGCCACCGAAACCGAACTGAACGCGTACATTGACGGCTACATCCCCCTGCAACGCCAGAACCGGCGCACCCAGATCAGCGTCCGCAAACTGGAACGCAAAATCGAACAACTCCAAACCCGCCACGGCCGGCTGCGGCGCAACCAGAACGCCACCCAGACACAACTGGAACCCCTGGAACAGGAAATCGCCCAACTGCAAAGAGAAAAACAAGCGCTGCTGGACAGCATCCCGCCCCACTGGAGCGCCGCAAAAGCGACCTACGGCGAACTCTTCAACGCCGACCAAAAAGCGCGCCAGACCTACCGCCGCAACGTGGACAACGCCTACCAACCCCTCGCCAACGCCCGCAACGTAATCCGACAAGGCGCGGCTTTGGCGGCGCTGGAGGAACGGTTAACCGGCCTCGCAAACGTCGTCGCCGCAAGCCCGGCGGATCAGGCGATAACGCAAATCAAACAAGTGGAAAGCAAACTCAGCGCAGTCGCCGGCACCGCCCCCATCAAATCAACTCTGAAAAAATCCCGCCGCGCACTCAAAGGCGACACCCCCGACCGGGGCGCGTCAAGCCAGTTATTGCAACAAGCGGTAACCCTGTTCAACCAGGAAGTCAACTGGCGCAACACCGCGGCCAGTTCCATCCTGCCCGCCCTCGACCAATACAACGACACCATAAAAAGCACCATCGGCCTGCGCCTGCAAAAACGCCTGACCACCGCACAAGCCAAAGACATCGCCGCCTGCCAGTCGGCGCATCGGGATATTTCGTTGCATTTTTAGGGGACTATCTCAAGGGGCGCGTGACGCGCATTGCGGGGGGAAGACCCCCCGCACCCCCCTGTGCGCGACAGTCCGGCTGGCGCCGAACCAAAAAAACTGGATTCCCGATACGATGAAAAATATGGTCGCTATCGCTCCCTATTTTTCTATCGTTCGGGAATGACACCGAGAGAGATTCGTGCTTTCGCGAGTATGACACCGAGGGTGCGGCAACACCTCTGTCGTCATTCCCGAGCGTTAGTGTCCGTTGCCGCGTTAGCGGCTTACGGACACTTGCGTACTCGGGAATCCAGTTCAATGCCCGTCCGGCGAAACCGGACACTCTTTAGCGGGCACGACGCGTAATGAAAATTACAGATGCAATCCATTACACGACCACAACATTTTTCCACAAATGATATAAACGTCCCGGCTCAATACCGATAATAATCCGTCTTATAAGGCCCGTCCATCGTCACGCAAATATAGCATCTTCCGCTGTGCCTAATTCCCCACAAACAGGACAATAATCTGCTTCCTCATAACTGCCATAACCTTCGTAAAACAAATCCATATCATCTAAAAGTATTCCGCTAATAGCATTCACAACACGACTGAAATTTCTGCATTTCAGATTTTCGCAGACAACTGGTATAATTATTTTTTTGTTTTGTGCCATAGTTTTGTGCGTTGGTCGTAAACTATTAAACTTGATCTTCTCAGATTTACTTGGGCGCTCCTAACTTGATGCTTCCACAGTTTCCCGTAATGAGTTCCATCAATCACCCTGTCAGTCCGATCATCGCATAAATCCGGGTGAATACCACTTATAAGCATATTCAGTTCCTTGGTTTGTGCGGGCCCCTTGGATAACAGATATAACAGTGTCTCGGAAAAAATCGAATGTGTGTTTCTGTTCTTTACCCTTATTCTGATGAGGTTATCCTCTATTTCCCGCTGTTGATTCGCGGATTGTAATTTAATAGTTCGCTTAATCTTTTTTTGCTCAGCTTCAATCATTCTTTTTGTTTCTTCAATTTGAGGATGAAGTATCTCAAGTTGATTCTGGGTTATATCTGCACCCAATTTTCTATATTCATCCATATCACCTTGTATCTTTCGAACGACATCGCTATCACTTATTTTAACGCCGTATTCAAAATTAACCTTGCCCCCTCCTTGTGAAAAATTGGCCGACGCTATAACCGCGTTAGATTGATTGGCAATATAAACTTTTGCGTGGATTCTAGGCAGGTAAGTAATGCAAACATTATGATGATTTTCAAAAAGGTACATCAAGGCTAATATTTCTGTCGATCCTTGAACCAATGTTCGATAAGAAATATCCGTTAAAACGTTAATCTTAATATCATTGTTAGGTTTTTTCTCAGCAATCGTTTCAATGAGCATTTTCACCGGGCCGGATGTTATGTATGGTGAACATATAAAACAATCTGTAACAATGTCTTTAGCAAACTTCTTGAAAGTCGGGCTAAATGGGGTTTTGATTAGATCAAGCATTTAACTTGTCAGGATAAAAATATCGTACGCAGAATCGGCAAAACGTTAACAACGATAATCACCCCCAGCATCAACTTAACAACCAACAAATCAAACTTGATTTTACCAAACCCGTGGCCGTAACCGGCAACCGCTTGCGCCGCCGCAGTTGCCTTTTCCTCGCTCGCACCGGCGTCAAGAAAGGCGTCATAGACCTCTTTAAGAATCACGCTCATAACATTTTTCTCAATACCGATAATGATCCGCCTTATAAGGCCCGTCCACCGGCACGCCGATATAGTCGGCCTGCTGCTCGGTCATTCGGGTCAGGCGCGCGCCGATTTTTTCGAGGTGCAGGCGGGCGACTTCTTCGTCCAGGTGTTTGGGGAGCACGTGAACGTTTTTGTCGTATTTATCAAAGTCACGCCACAGTTCGATTTGCGCGAGCACCTGGTTGGTGAAGCTGTTTGACATCACGAAACTCGGGTGGCCGGTGGCGCAGCCGAGGTTGACGAGGCGGCCCTGGGCGAGCAGGGTGATGCGGTTGCCGTTGGGCAGGATGATCTGGTCCACCTGGGGTTTGATGTTTTCCCACTGGTACTGTTTCATGGCGGCGACGTCGATTTCGTTGTCGAAGTGCCCGATGTTGCAGACGATGGACTGGTTTTTCATGCGCGTCATCTGCTCGTGAGTAATGACGTTGAGGTTGCCGCTGGCGGTCACGAAAATATCAACTTCCCCGCACACTTCATCCATGCGCACCACCCGGTATCCTTCCATGGCCGCTTGCAGCGCGCAGATCGGGTCAATCTCGGTGACCCACACGGTGGCGCCCAAACCGCGCAGCGACTGAGCGCAGCCTTTGCCGACGTCGCCGTAGCCGAGCACCAGCGCGATTTTGCCGGCGATCATGACGTCGGTGGCGCGCTTGATGCCGTCCACCAGGGATTCGCGGCAGCCGTAGAGGTTGTCAAACTTTGATTTGGTGACCGAGTCGTTGACGTTGATGGCCGGGAACGGCAAGCCGTCCCGGGCGGCCATTTGATACAGGCGGTGAACGCCGGTGGTGGTCTCTTCGGTGACGCCCCGGATGTTGGCGAGGCGGCGGCCGTACCAGCCGTTATCCCCCCGGTCATCATGGCGCAGGCGCGCCTTGATGGCGGCGAACAACGCGACTTCCTCTTCGCTGCCGGGGTTGTCGAGCACCGCGGGATCCTTTTCCGCTTTGGCGCCGAGTATCAGCAGCAGCGTGGCGTCGCCGCCGTCGTCGAGGATCAGGTTGGGGCCGCTGTCCGCGCCGCGGCCACCGCCCCACTGCATGATGCGGTGGGTGAACTCCCAGTATTCCTCCAGGGACTCGCCCTTGTAGGCGAACACCGGCACGCCGCTTTCGGCGATGGCGGCGGCGGCGTGATCCTGGGTCGAGAAGATGTTGCACGACGCCCAGCGAACCTGCGCGCCGAGGGCGGCGAGGGTTTCGATCAGCACCGCGGTCTGGATGGTCATATGCAGCGACCCGGCGATGCGCGCGCCTTTCAGCGGCTGCTCGCCGGCGTATTTTTCGCGGACCGCCATAAGTCCGGGCATTTCGGTCTCGGCGATGCTGATTTCCTTGCGCCCCCAGCCGGCGAGGCTGAGGTCGGCGACGTGATAGTCGGTTTCTTTTTTTTGAGTCGCTTGTCCGGCCGTTCTGACTAGATATTCCATCCTTATATCAGGGACATCTCCTCTCAGCCTACTTTGGAGAGAATAAAGGTCGCGCATGTTAACCTTATAATTTGGAAACTCGGCCTCAAGTTTTTCCACAATCTCTGGATACGACCACCCAACAGAATTACCGTCTATATCTAAACAAACGACCTCCTGCATTAATTCACGGCGTCGCTTGTAAATATCCGGGTTTCTGTAACCGCCAATATCCGTAGATTTTACGTTGAGTTTAATTGTGTTCATGGATTTCTCCGAATATAGAATCGATGAATTCGCTATTACAAACCGGCATCGGCGCGCAATTGCTCAGCCTTGTCGGTTTTCTCCCAGGTGAAGTCATCGTCGCGCCGCCCGAAATGACCGTAGGCGGCGGTCTTGCGGTAGATCGGCCTGAGCAGGTTGAGGCCCTGAACGATGGCCTTGGGGCGCAAGTCGAAATGTTTGGCGATCAGTTTTTCGATTTGCTCGTCGCCGATTTTGCCGCTGCCAAAGGTTTCCACCATCACCGACACCGGCTTGGCGACCCCGATGGCGTAGGCGACCTGCACCTCGCACTTGTCCGCCAGCCCCGCCGCGACCACGTTCTTGGCCACGTAGCGGGTCGCGTAGGCGGCCGAACGGTCAACCTTGGACGGGTCCTTGCCGGAGAAGGCGCCGCCGCCGTGGTGGGCCGACCCGCCGTAGGTGTCAACGATAATTTTGCGCCCGGTCAGGCCGCAGTCGCCGACCGGGCCGCCGATCACGAAGCGCCCGGTGGGGTTCACGAGGAAACGGGTGTCGGCGGTGATCAGTTTGGCGGGCAGCACCGGCTTGATGATTTCTTCGATGACCGCTTCCGACAGTTCGCCGTGTTCGACGCCGTCGTCGTGCTGGGTTGACAGCACCACGGTGTCCACGGTGTGCGGTTTGCCGTCCACGTAGCGCACCGTCACCTGGGACTTGGCGTCCGGGCGCAGCCATTCCAGTTTGCCGGCCTTGCGCACTTCGGCCTGTTTTTCCATCAGCCGGTGGGCGTAGGTGATGGGGAAAGGCATCAGCACGTCGGTTTCGTTGCAGGCGTAGCCGAACATCAAGCCCTGGTCGCCGGCGCCCTGGTCGAGGTCCAGCCCCTGCCCTTCGTTGACCCCCTGGGCGATATCCGGCGACTGCTTGTCGATGGACACGAGGATCGCGCAGCTCTGTGCATCAAAACCCATTTGCGAAGAGTTGTATCCGATTTCCCGGACCGCGTCGCGGACCACTTCGGGAATATCAACCGTGGCGTTCGAAGTAATCTCGCCGCCGAGCACCACCATGCCGGTGTTAATCAGGGTTTCGCAGGCCACCCGCGCGCCCGTATCCTGGGCCAGCATGGCGTCGAGCACCGCGTCCGAGACCCGGTCGGCGACCTTGTCGGGATGGCCTTCGGAAACCGATTCGGAGGTAAATAAAAAGGAGTTTGACATTGATGGAAGCCTCATTCATACCCGCCCCGTGGCCGGCGCAACCGGCAAGTCAGGGGTTGGTGGGGATTGGAGTTATGGTGTTTGCAAAGCGCGCAATGGTAGCATATTTGCCGGTGCGGGAATATGTCCGGGGCTTTGCGCGCGCCGGCTGTCCGATGCACGGCTATTCGCCGCCCTTTCGGGTAAAATACCGGCTCCTTGACCCGTGACCCGACCCTGACCCGCACCCCGGCCAACCCCCGATGAGCACCCAATCCGCACCGCCCGCCACCGCCACTGCCGCTCCCGCCGCCGGTCCCCACGAGACCACCCGCATCCTGACCGAGGCGCTTCCCTACATCCGGCGCTACCAGGGCAAGACCATCGTCATCAAATACGGCGGCAGTGCCATGGGCGATGAGGCGCTCAAAAACAGCTTCGCCCGCGACGTGATCCTGATGAAACTGGTGGGCATGAACCCGGTGGTGGTGCACGGCGGCGGCCCGCAGATCAGCCAACTGCTGGAGAAAATCGGCAAGGAATCCACCTTCATTGACGGCATGCGCGTTACCGACTCGGAGACCATGGATGTGGTGGAAATGGTGCTCGGCGGGCTGGTCAACAAGGACATCGTGCGCCTCATCAACTCCCTCGGCGGGCGCGCGGTGGGCCTGAGCGGCAAGGACGGCAACCTGATTCGCGCCCGAAAACTGCACGTCGGCAAGGGCGACCCGCTCCTTGAACGCCCGGAAATTATTGACTACGGCCACGTCGGCGAGGTCGAGTCCATTGACCCGCGGGTGGTGCAACTCCTGGAAAGCCAGGCGTTCATCCCGGTGATCGCGCCCATCGGGGTCGGCGAGGACGGCCAGACCTACAACATCAACGCCGACCTGGTGGCCGGCAAAATGGCGGTGGTGCTCGGCGCCGAGAAACTGATGCTGCTGACCAACACCCCCGGCGTCCTCGACCACAACGGCCAACTGGCCACCGACCTCAACCCCCCGGCCATCGAGAAACTCCTGGGCGATGGGGCCATTGCAGACGGCATGATTCCCAAGGTGGACTGCGCCCTGGACGCGGTCAAAAACGGCGTCAACACCGCGCTGATCATTGACGGCCGGGTCGAGCACGCGCTACTGCTCGAACTGTTCACCGACGCCGGCATCGGCACTCAGATCAGCGCCTGAGCGCTGGGGCGGCGCGCGGGCCGGACGCCCAACCATGAATCCCGCCGACCAAGCCATTGACCGGGTCAGAGGCCTGCCGTGCTGGCGCGGGGCGGTGGCGCCGGTGCCCCTCGGCGGTGGTTTGAGCAACCACAACTTCGTGGTGGAGGACGCCGGCGCCAAATACGTAGCGCGCATCGGCGGCGATATGCCCATGCACAACGTAATGCGCTTCAACGAACAAGCCTGCGGGCGCGCCGCGGCGGCCATCGGCATCGCCCCCAAACCGGTGTACGCCGAAGCGGACGCGCTGGTCATGGAGTTTGTCGAAGGCACGGTTTTCGACGCCGCCTTGGTGCGCGACAACATCGCGCGGATTCTGCAACCGCTGAAAGCATTGCATCAAGCGGGCACCCGGGCGGTGCGCGGGCCGGTTCTGGGATTCTCGGTGTTTCACGTCGTGCGCCACTACCAAAAACTCCTCAACGAACGCCACTGCCGTAGCGCATCGCAACTGCCGGGCCTGATGAAAATAGCCGAACAACTGGAAGCGGCGGTGGGCGCCATTGAACCCGCGCTGTGCCACAACGACCTGCTGGCCGCCAACTTCATAGACGACGGCGCGCGCATCCGCATCATTGATTGGGAACACGCCGGCTTCAACACGCCTTTGTTCGACCTCGCCAACATCGCCTCCAACAGCGTCTTCCCCGAAGAACTGGAACGGGAAATGCTCGAACGCTACTACGGCGACCCGCCCGACCGGACGATGTGGCGGCGCTTCAAAGCGCTGCGCGCAGCCTCCCATCAACGCGAAGCAATGTGGAGCATGACCGCAGAAATCCATTCCGAACTCGACCAGGACTACGCCGCCTATACCGAAAAAAACCTCAACGACTTCAAGCGCGCATTTGAGGAATTCCAGGCGTTATGAAAGGCAGGCGACCGCGCCAAACCAAATTCAACTGGATACCCGCATGCGCGGGCATAACACCGAGAGCGTGGCAACAACGCTGTCGTCATTCCCGAGCGTTAGTGTCCGTTGCCGCGCAAGCGGCTTACGGACACTTGCGTACTCGGGAATCCAGTGCCACACGACCCCCGCCGGTTTAACCCCTGGATTCCCGAATGCGATGAAAAATATAGTCGCTGGCGCTCCTTATTTTTCTATCGTTCGGGAATGACGGGCGGGTTTTCATACTTTCACTGCACCACCACCGCCACCGGTCGTCCCAGCAGGGATTCGAGTTTCTGGCGGGCTGTGCGGGCTGCGGCGCGGCTTGGGAACGGCCCCACGCGGACCCGGTATAGCCACTGCTCCCCGCCCACGAGGTTATCCACCAGCGGCGCCACTTGATAGCCGGCGCGTTGCAGCAGTTGCCGCATGGAGCGCGCATTGTCGCGCTTGGCGTAGGCGCCTACCTGAATCACGATTTCGCCGGTGGTGTTCGCGGGGCTTGCGGTGCCGCCGTCCGCTTCCTGGGCGTCGGGGTTTATGACCCGTACTTCCACGGAACCGGTGCCGTGGCGGGCGATGTCGAGTTTGTGGGCGGCCACGTAGGAAAGGTCAATGATGCGGTCGTGCAGGAACGGCCCGCGGTCGTTGACCTTGACCACCACCGAGCGGCCGTTGTCGAGGTTGGTGACGCGCACGTAGGACGGCAGCGGCAACACCGGATGGGCCGCGGTCATGGCGAACATGTCGTAAGGCTCGCCGCTGGAGGTGCGCCGGCCCTGGAATTTGCTGCCGTACCAGGAGGCGGTGCCCCGCTGCACGAAGCCCGTGGCCGAGGCCAGGGGGCGGTAGCGCTTGCCGAGGGCGGTGTAGGGTTTGTTGCCGGTGGCGCTCAAAGGCTCGTGGCGCGGCACGGCGTCGGGGACGGAATCCGGGTCCACGGGCAAACTCGCCGGCGGCGCGTCTCCGCCGTAGTAGCCGCCGGAGGGCTTGGGCTTGGTCAGGGGGATGCCGGAGCAACCGGCGGCCAACAGCGACGTTAATACTGCCGGTAAAACCAGCGATGAGGGCCGGCAAAGGCTGCGGACAGGTACACACCGGCTGACCCGCCGGGCCAGTTCAGCCACTGCCATAACGCAGTTGACGCCGGGATTGTCGCGAGCGCGAATACTCATTGCCCGCGTTCCCGGCTGATCCGCCGGGCCAGTTCGGCCACGGCCATGGCGTAGTTGATGCTGGGGTTGTAGCGGGTGATGGCGTGAAAGTTGTTGAATCCGACTATGTAGCGGTAGCCGCGTTCTTTGCGGAGTCGCAGCAGCGCCATTTTTTCGCCGGCGTTGTTGGCGTCAAACTCCACGCCGGCGGCTTTGAGTTGTTCGGCGTTGAGGGTGGGTTTGCTCCGTTTGCTGACCAGTTCGGTGGCGGACTGGGGGATGCCGTTCGGCAGCGCGGCGAAAATCCCCTGCCCTGTGCGCCAGCCGCGTTGCTTGAGGTAGTTGGCGACCGAGCCGATGGCGTCCGCGGTTTCGTTGATCAGGTCGCGGCGGCCGTTTTCGTTGAGGTCAACGGCGTAGGCCTGGTAACTGGTGGGCATGAACTGGGGGATGCCCACGGCCCCGGCGAAGGAGCCGGTCACCGACCCCGGGGCGATGTTTTCGGCCCGCGCGGTGTTCAGAAAAGCCCGCAGTTCGCGGCCAAAAAAGGCGCTGCGGCGCGGATAGGCGGCGGTCAGGGTGACCAGGGAATCAAGCACCCGCTTGCGCCCCATGCGGGTTCCGAAGTGGGTTTCCACGCCGATCAGGGCGACTATCACCGCCGCCGGTACGCCGAAGCGTTGCGCGGCCTCTTGCAACGTGGCGTCGTGGCGTTTCCACCACGCCACGCCCTTGCGGATGCGCTCGGCGTTGACGAAGCGTTGGCGGTAGCGGTGCCATGGCAACGCCTCGTACTGGCGGTCCATGGAGCGGATTACCCCCCGGTCAATGGCGGCCTCGCCGAGGACGCTTTCCAGCTGCGCGCGCGGATAGCCGTCGTCGCGCACCATCACCTCCACCAGCGTAACCAGTTCCGGGTAGGCGCGGTAGTCCAGCGCAAATGCGCTGCCGGAGCCGAAACCTGATAGTAGGAAAAAGATGAAGATACCTTTCCATAGCATTGTTTTGAAAAAGTTTTTTTTCATCGTTGATCTACGATTTTTTTGTGGCGCTGGATGCTCATCAGAATCCCCATCCCGATCATCAGGGTAACCATGGCGGAGCCGCCGTGGCTGAGCAGCGGCAGCGGCACGCCGACCACCGGCAGGATGCCCACCGCCATGCCGATGTTAACAAACACGTAAAAGAAAAAGGTGACCGACAGGCAGCCGCCCAGCAGGCGCGAGTAGGTGTCGTGGGCGTAGAACGAAATCAGCAGCCCGCGCAGGCCGATAAACAGGTACAGGCCGAGTAGCAGTAGCGCGCCGATGAAGCCGAATTCCTCAGCGAACACCGCGAAAATGAAATCGGTGCTGCGTTCCGGGATGAACTCGAGGCGCGACTGGGTGCCCGCCAGCCAGCCCTTGCCGCCGATGCCGCCGGAGCCTACGGCGATGATGGACTGGATGGTGTGATAGCCGGCGCCGAGGGGGTCGGCCCAGGGGTCGAACAGGGTCAGGATGCGGCTGCGCTGGTAGTCGTGCAGCACCAGTATCCACAACACCGGCACCGCCGCGCCCGCGGTCACCAGCACCGCGGCCACCAGTTTCCAGCCGATGCCGGCGAGGAAAATCACCATAATCCCGGTGGCGAAGATCAAAATCGCGGTGCCGAGATCCGGCTGGGCGGTCACCAGCGCCACCGGCACCAGCACCACCAGCGCCGACAGCACGATGGCCGGCAAAGACGGCGGCAGCGGCGAACGGCTCAGTATCCACGCCACCATCATCGGCACCGCCAGCTTCATTGCCTCGGCCGGCTGGACGCGGAACACCCCCAGATCCAGCCAGCGCTGGGCGCCCTTGCCGATAATCCCGGCCCCCAGAACCACCACCAGCAGCAGCAGGCCGATGCCGTAGAGGATGGGCGACCAGCGCACCAGCATGGCCGGCGGAATGCGCGCGAACAACAGCATCAGCAGGAAGGCGAAGCCGATGCGGGCGCCCTGCCGCCCCAGAAAATCAACGTTTTCCCCGCCGGCGCTGTACAACACCACGAGGCTGATGGCGCACAGCAGGATGATGGCGGTGAGCAGCGGCATATCCACCATCGGCGGCAGGGCGCTGCGGGTCTGACGAATCATTGCCCGGCTCCGGTTCCGGTTCCGGTTCCGGCCACAGCCTCAGCCGGATCCTTGAACAAGCCGAGGCGTTCCAGCAGATAGTAGTCCAGCAACTCCCTGGCGATGGGCGCCGCCGTGCCGCTACCGCTGCCGGCGTGTTCGACCACCACGGCGATGGCGATTTTGGGGTCGTCCAGCGGCGCAAAACCGAGAAACAGGGAATGATCCGCGAAGCGTTTTCCACCGTGTCTTTGTCGTAGCGCTCGTTCTGGGGAATGCTCTTGACCTGGGCGGTGCCGGTTTTGCCGGCCATCTGGTAGCGAATCCCCCGCCCGATGCGCCGCGCCGTCCCCCTGGGGCCGTGCACCACGTCGCGCATGCCGGCGATGACATAATCGTAGGCGTCGTCGCGTTTCATCCGCACCCGCCCGGCGGCTTGGGGGGCCACCGGCCGGCGCGCCCCGGTCTGCGGGTTTTCCACCCCCAGCAAAAACTGCGGCGTCACCCGCCGCCCGCGATTGGCGAGGGTCGCGGTGACGGTCGCCAGTTGCAGCGGGGTCACCAGCATATAGCCCTGGCCGATGCCGGTAATCACGGTCTCGCCGGGATACCACGCCTGCCCGCGGGCGCGGCGTTTCCAGTCCCGGGACGGCATCAGGCCGCTGGGCTCGCCGCGCAGGTCAATGCCGGTTTTTTGGCCGAAGCCGAAGCGCGACAGGCCCTCGTGCATGCGGTCAATGCCCAGTTGCCGGGCCAGTTGGTAGAAGTACACGTCGCAGGACTGCACGATGCCGCCGCGCGCGTCTAGGCTGCCGTGGCCGCCGCGCTTCCAGTCGCGGTAGCGGTGCTTGTGGTTCGGCAAACTGTACCAGCCGGGGCAGAACACGCGCCGTTCGGGGTCAACGCCGTTTTCCAGCCCCACCAGCAGCATGAAGCCCTTGATGGTGGAGCCGGGCGCGTAGCGGCCGTACAAGGCGCGATTCAGCAGCGGGCGTTCCTCTGATGTGCGCAGGGCCGCGTAGGCTTTATTGCTGATGCCGTTGACGAACGGATTGGGGTCAAATCCGGGGGCGCCGGCGAAGGCCAGCACTTCGCCGTTTTGCGGATCCATGGCGACGATGGCGCCTTCGTAGCCGCGCAACGCCGAGACGCTTTTGCGCTGCAGTTCAAGGTCAAGGCTGAGGTGCAGCGAGCGCCCGCTGCGCGGCGCGTTTGCATCAATGCTGCGCACCACCTTGCCGTGGGCGTTGATTTCCACGCGCTCAAAGCCGGGGCGCCCACGCAGGAGGGATTCGTACTGCTCCTCGATGCCGCTGCGGCCAATGTAGCTGAGGCCGCGATACGCCCGGCGGTCAATTTGTTTCTGGTCGTCGGCGTTGATGCGGCCCACGTAGCCAACCACGTGGGCGGTCAACTCGCCTTCGGGATAGCCGCGCTGCAACCGCGCTTGCAGTTCAACGCCGGGATAGCGGTGCTGGCGGAGCGCCACCCGCGACGCTTCTTCCTCGTTGAGGTTGGTTCGCAGGGTCAGCCATTCAAAGTGCGGCCTGCGTTTGAGCAGCCGCCGGAAGCGCACCAGGTCCTCTTCGCCGAGGGTCACCAGCCCCCCCAACTGCGCCAGCAGACGCCCCATATCCGGCACCCGTTCGGGCAGGATTTCCAGATGGTAGGCGTGGCGGTTTTGCGCCAGGAGTTGGCCGTTACGGTCGTAGATCAACCCGCGGACCGGCGGCAGGGGCGCGAAGTTGATGTGGTTTTCCAGCGCCAGGGTGGAAAAACGCTGGTGCTGGATGATTTGCACCCAGGCGAGCCGCGCCACCAGAATCAGCGCCAGCAGCGCCAGCACGCCGACCACGTACAACAGGCGGTCACGGACGATCTGACCGTCGCGCAGGTAATCGCTGGCCGGTATCATCGGATTATCGGGATTATCAGTTTAGCGCCGCACCATGCCGCTGAGCCGCCGCAGTTTGCGCAGCACGAGATATGCCAGCGGCCACAACAACGCCGTGGTCAGCGCCGCCTGCCAGTATTCAATGCGAAACTCGACGCCACGGGTGAGGTGGTGAACCCCCACCACCACGGCGATGTCAACGGCAGAAATCACCAGCACCACCGCGCATTGCCGCCACATCGGGTACAGGCGCAGCCGCCGGCAGGCGCCGGTCGCCACCAGCGCGATCAGCGCCTTGCCGAGGGCCTGCTGGCCGAACAGGGTGTACTGCATCAGGTCCAGCATCAGCCCCGTGACCCAGCCCCAGCCGACGCCGATGCAGCGGGGGGTCGCCAGGCACCAGTAAAACAACGTCAGCGTAACCCAGTCCGGGCGCGCGTATCTGGCCCATTCGGGATACGGCAGGAGGTTCAAAAAAAGCGCCACCAGCAGGGTCGCCGGGATGACCTGCCAGTACCCCGGAAGATGGTCGCCGGGCCTATTCATCGGCGTTGCCAAAGGACGCCGCCGGGGCCGCGCGGTCCACCCACAACAGCAATACTTCCCGCGCGCGCTCAACGCCGGCGAACGGCGCCGCGTCAATGCTCATAAAGGCGCGGTTGGCGTCCACCACGATCTCCCGCACCCGCGCCACCTTGTAGCCCACCGGAAAGCCGCCACCGATGCCCG
Organism: Candidatus Poriferihabitaceae bacterium; assembly: GCA_965212085.1. Classification (GTDB taxonomy): domain Bacteria; phylum Pseudomonadota; class Gammaproteobacteria; order Arenicellales; family Poriferihabitantaceae; genus JAHRAW01. The sequence goes on from OZ243042.1 coordinate 2,486,905, forward strand.
AAGTTTCCAGAATATCGTCGCTGCGCACGTCCGCCTGGGCGGACAAAAACGGCACCTCGACCCGCTCCGTATCCCCCAGCCCGCGCACGATGGTGCGCAGGCCGTTGCGCTGCACCTGCACCGGCAGGGCGTGGGCGGGGTCGGTGATCAGCGTCACCACGCTGCGCCGGAAACCAAGCCCGGAGACCTGGCCGAGCACGCCTTCCGTGGTAATCACCGGCTGGCCGATGTAGATGCCGGCCTCCACACCGCGGTTGATGGCCAGCCGGTGGGTGAACGGATCAAGCCCGGTCTCGACGATTTCGGCGAGCAGGGCCTGTTCCCCGGAACGCCGCGACAGGGATAGCAAATTCGCCAGCCGCTCGTTTTCCGCGCGCAGCGCGTCGTAGCGTTGCAGGCGGCTTTCCAGGGCCAGTTTTTCCGCTTTGAGGGCGGCGTACTCGCGGTACAGGCTGTCGTCCGGGTAGTAGGCGCCGAACCAGTCGCGGGTCGCCGCCGGCAGGCCGATCAGGGCCTGGAAAGGCAGGTTGACGACCGAAACCGCGCTGCGCACCGGCGTCAGCAGTTGGCTGCGGTGGTCAACGATCATCAACGCCGTTGAAAACACCAGCAGGAACAGGAAGCGGTACGGCCAGGTTATCTGGTTAGCAGGCATGGCGCGGGGCGGTGGCCCGAAAGAGGCCGTATAGGTTCACTGATTCGTTGATAAATTTCATTTGTATAGGTTCACCAATTCGCTGACAAATTTCATCCTGCGCCGTCATCCCGAGCGTTAGTGTCCGTTGCCGCGCAAGCGGCTCGGACACTTGCGTACTCGGGAATCCAGTCGCATTGCGGACAGGTCGCGACCTGTCCCTACGCCGCCTGTCGCAGCCCTCGCCGGCGCATGCGCCGATGAACCAAGTACAAATCCCCAAGCATCAATAGCCGTGCGCAAAAATATCGCCGAGCACTTCCATTTCCTCGAGGGCGCGGCCGCAGCCCCTGGCGACGCAGGTCATCGGGTCGTCAATGACCACCACCGGCAGGCCGGTGTCCTGCATCAAGCGGCGGTCAATGTCGCGCAGCAGCGCGCCGCCGCCGGCGATGACCATGCCCTTGTCGCCGATGTCGGCGCTCAGTTCCGGCGGGGTGTTCTCCAACGCCCGGCGCACCGCGTGTACGATTTGCTCCAGGGAATCGTTGATGGCGGCGTAGATCTCCTCGCTGGTGATTACCAGGCTGCGGGACATTCCTTCGGAGATGTCGCGGCCCTTGATCTCGGTTTCCATATGTTCGGATTCCGACCACGCGGTGGCGATGGTCTGCTTGATGCGCTCGGCGGTGGCCTCGCCGATGAGCACGCTGTGCCGCCGCCGCACGTAGTTGATGATGGCTTCGTCGAAGGAATTGCCGGCGATGCGCAGGGAACTGGAATAGACCATACCGCCGAGGGACAGGATACCCACCTCGGTGGTGCCGCCGCCGATGTCCACCACCATGGAGCCGGTGGGTTCGGCCACCGGCAGGTTGGCGCCGATGGCCACCGCCATGGGTTCTTCAATGAGATACACCTCCCGCGCGCCGGCGCTGGTGGCCGAATCGCCGATCGCGCGGCGCTCGACCTGGGTGGAGCCGCAGGGTACGCAGATGATGATTCGCGGGCTGGAAAAAAGCCGGTTTTCCTGGACCTTGCGGATGAAATACTTGAGCATGTCCTCGGTGATGTTGAAGTCGGCGATGACGCCGTCCTTCATCGGGCGGATGGCCTCGATGGTGCCCGGCGTGCGCCCGAGCATGCGCTTGGCGTCCTGCCCCACGGCCAGCACGCGCTTGCCGCGTCCAGGGGCGCCGCTCTTGATGGCGACCACCGACGGCTCGTTGAGGATGATGCCCTTGTGCCTGACGTAGATGAGCGTGTTGGCGGTGCCGAGGTCAATGGCGAGGTCGTTGGAAAAGAAGCCGGCGAGGCGTTTTAGCATGGTTGGTTTTCCTTGATTTTCCGGGTGGGAGGGCTGGCCGGGCGGCACAAACCGCCACAAGTAAAAAGCGCCGGTACTTTACCAATGCCGGCGGCACTATTCAAGCCGGGTATTCCTGTGGTAAGTTGCGGGGTTTCCATGGCCGCATGGCCGGCAGCGGCCAATGTCGGCTTCGCGTCCGCTTCTAAGTCGTTTTTCATGTCCATCACCAGCGAACAAATCACCCACATCGCCCGCCTCGCCCGCCTCGGCACCGATGCCGCTGAAGCCGAGTTCTACGCCGGGCAGTTGTCCCGCATCCTGGAACTGGTGGAGCAGATGAACCGCATAGACACCGGCGATATTGCGCCGATGTCCCACCCCAACGAGGCCGCCCTGGGGCTGCGGCTACGCGACGACCACGCCGACGGGCTTGAAGGACCGGACGGGAAAGCCCGGCGCGAAGAATACCAGCGCATCGCCCCGGCCACCGAGCAGGGCTTGTACCTGACGCCCAGGGTTGTCGAATAGGCCGCCAACCGGACCCAAGGATTCCGCGGCTGATACTTTCGGCGGCTCCGTCGAGATGAGTGGATGAGCGAACCGCTGCACCAAAAAACCATCGCCGCCCACGCCCGCGCTCTGGGCGGGCGGGAATACTCCTGCGTTGAACTGACCCGGCATTTTCTGGAGCGCATCGAGATGGAGACGGAGACGGCGGCGGCGGTGGCGAACCTCAACGCCTTCATCACCGTGACCGCCGAGCGCGCCCTTGAGCAAGCGCAGCGCGCGGACCGGCAAATCGCCGCCGGCACCGGCGACCTCCTGACCGGCATCCCGCTGGCGCACAAAGACTTGTTCTGCACCCGTGGCGTACTGACCAGTTGCGGCTCAAAAATCCTCGAAAACTTCATCTCCCCCTACGACGCCACCGCGGTCGCCAACCTCGAACGCCACGGCGCGGTAACCCTGGGGAAAACCAACATGGACGAGTTCGCCATGGGCTCCTCCAACGAGACCAGTTACTACGGCCCGGTTCGCAATCCCTGGAACCCGGACAAGGTTCCGGGGGGCAGCTCCGGCGGTTCGGCGGCGGCGGTGGCGGCGCGGCTGGCGGCGGTCGGCACCGGCACCGATACCGGCGGCTCCATTCGCCAGCCCGCGGCCTTCTGCGGTTTGACCGGCATCAAGCCGAGTTACGGCCGGGTTTCGCGCTACGGCATGGTCGCCTTCGCCTCCTCCCTCGACCAGGGCGGCGTTTTGGCCCGCAGTGCCGAGGACGCCGCCATCGTGTTGCAAGCGATGAGCGGCTTTGACCCCAGGGACGCGACTTCCCTCGACGCGCCCGTGCCGGACTACCCGGCCCTGCTCGACGGCTCCATCGCCGGCAAGACCATCGGCCTGCCCAAGGAGTTTTTCGGGCAAGGCGTGGATGACGGCGTGGCCCGCGTGGTGGAGGAAGCCCTCGCGCAGTTGCGGGCGCTGGGCGCGAAAACCGTGGAGGTGGAACTGCCCAACAGCGAGGCCGGGATTCCCTGCTACTACGTCCTGGCCCCCGCCGAAGCGTCGTCCAACCTGGCGCGCTTTGACGGAATTCGCTACGGCCACCGTGCCGCCGCCACCGGCTACGCCGACCTGAGCGGCCTGTATGAAAAAACCCGGTCCGAGGGGTTCGGCGCCGAGGTCAAGCGCCGCATCATGATCGGCACCTACGTGCTTTCATCGGGCTACTACGACGCCTACTACCTCAAGGCCCAGAAACTGCGCCGGATGATCGCCGATGACTTCAAGGCGGCCTTCGAAAAATGCGACCTGATCGCCGGGCCTACCACCCCGGAAACCGCGTTCGCGCTGGGCGCAAAAACCACCGACCCGGTGGCCATGTACCTCAACGACATTTTCACCAACGCGGTCAACCTCGCCGGACTCCCGGCGCTGTCCATTCCGGCGGGATTCGACGCCGGTGGCCTGCCCGTGGGGCTGCAACTCATCGGGCGCTACCTAGACGAAGCCGCCCTGCTCAACGCCGCCCACCAGTACCAGCGCGAAACCGATTGGCACCTGCAAACCCCGGAGGGCTGGCAATGAACGGCAACGCGCCGGCAACAGAGCAGGCAACCAAGTGGCAGCCGGTGATCGGCCTTGAGGTGCACGTGCAACTCAAAACCCGCAGCAAGATTTTCTCCGCCGCCGCCACCGCCTACGGCGCCGAAGCCAACACCCAGGCCTGCGACTTCAGCATCGCCCTGCCCGGAACGCTGCCGGTGATGAACATCGAGGCGGCGCGCCTGGCGGTGCGCTTCGGCCTCGCCATCAACGCGCAAATCAACCGCCGCTCGGTGTTCGCCCGCAAGCACTACTTCTACCCCGACCTGCCCAAGGGCTACCAGATCAGCCAGTACGAGTTCCCCATCGTCGGCGCCGGCAGCGTGGAAATCATCACCGGCCACGGCCCGAAAATAATCGGCATCACCCGCGCACACCTCGAAGAAGACGCCGGCAAGTCCCTGCACGAAGACTTCCACGGCATGACCGGCATTGACCTGAACCGCGCCGGCACGCCGCTACTGGAGATCGTGTCGGAACCGGACCTGGCCTCCGCCGCCGAGGCGGTAACCTACCTGCGGAAAATGCATACCCTGGTGCGCTACCTCGGCATCTCCGACGGCAATTTGCAGGAAGGCTCCTTTCGCTGCGACGCCAACGTTTCGGTGAAACCCGCCGGGCGGCGGCAACCGGGCACCCGCACCGAACTCAAAAACATCAACTCCTTCCGCTTCGTGGAAAAGGCCATTGAATACGAAATCCGGCGGCAGATCGAAGTGCTGGAAGACGGCGGGCGCGTCGTTCAGGAAACGCGATTGTACGATGAAGGCCGCGACGAAACCCGGCCCATGCGCTCCAAGGAGGAAGCCCACGACTACCGCTATTTCCCCGACCCGGATTTGCCGGAGATGGTGCTGGATGATGCGTTCATCGAAGCGGTGCGCGCCACCCTGCCCGAACTGCCCGAGGCGCGCAAAGCCCGCTTGCAAACCGAACTCGGTTTATCGGAAAACGACGCCGCCCAGCTGACGGTTGATCGCGAAGTCGCCGACTACTTCGAAGCGGTCAATGCGCGCACCGACGCCGACCCCAAAACCGCCGCCAACTGGATCCTCGGCGACCTCGGCGGCGCCCTCAACAAACACGATTTAACCATCACCGAATCCCCCGTGGACAGCGCGCAACTGGCGCTGCTCCTGACCCGCATCGCCGACCGCACCATCTCCGGCAAAATCGCCAAGGAGGTATTCGAGGCATTGTGGCAGGCGGGCGGCGGCGAAGTGGACGCCATCATCCGCGACCGGGGCCTGCAACAAATCACCGACAGCGCGGAAATCGAAGCCGTCATTGACGCCATCATCGCCGGCCACCCGCAGCAGATCAAACAATACCGCGAAGGCCGGCAAAAAGTGTTCGGCTTTTTCGTCGGCCAGGTGATGAAAGAAACCGCCGGCAAGGCCAATCCGGCGCAAGTCAACGACTTGCTGCGCGAAAAACTCGCCGCGAATTCCGGCGATGCGTTCGACTAAACCACGGCGCAGTTTTGCGGTACAATGCCACCCGTGCGGGTCTGTAGCTCAGCCGGATAGAGTACCTGGCTTCGAACCAGGTGGTCGGGGGTTCGAGTCCCTCCAGGCCCGCCAGTTTATTCTTGGTAGCGTTTGCTACCGGAACCACAGAACACTGCGCTTTTCAGTGGTGGAAGGTCCAATAGTTTCGTCCGAAAGCGGTTGATTTTTTCTTCCCGGATTGAACAGTCCCGAAAGTGCGATTCTATTAATTCTGTCGCTTCATCAGCCTCTCTCTTTAGGTCGTTCTTTTGGTCGGTGTATCCTATCGACCCGCCCCACAAAAGTGCAATGGAAAACAAAATCACGGAAACCGGTCCCATGACGGGATGTTGGTCTTCGCTTTTGAAGATAATAAACCCGCCACCAAGGGTTAGAATTGCCGGAATTAGCGAGGCAACCACGGCTGGGGCCAAGCCGCTTCTGCCAACAAAGATACCGGTGACCAGGCCAAGAATTGAAAATCCAAATAAGACCAGTGTTACTGGTATCGTTTTTTGCAACGACATTTTCAAAACGAGACACCGCTTTTACGAGGCTTCACAGGAAAAACATTTAATCATTCACAAGGGGAAATGCTATTGATGGGGGTGTCCAGATTCCGCCCCCCCTCCACCAATTGGGTGGGAGTTGGAAATCACGTCGTTTTTTCTCCAGGGGCACATGCTCCGTAGTGAGTGCAACGACAATCTCTTTGAGTTTTGGGTCTACCAGGACTTCAGCGCAACCCCTCAATGATTCTCCTTCGGTGTTGATACACCCTATGAATGCAGCCTTTTGCTCTTCCAGATTCATTTCACCCTCAGCCGCCGTGCCCACCATCGGGGCACACAAAACAGTCCAAAAGAACAGGCTGGAGAACAGGTTAATCCACTTATTTCGCATTGTTGCCCCCGAAAAAATATATCATTGATTGAGCACCATATCACGTCGAGTGCTTGATTTCAAGCACCTGTATTAATTCGTTAATTTTCCCGTACCATACCACCATCCGATTCCCGACGGGTAGATTATCGGCCTCGAGCAGGTGGCCGATTTTCACGGCTAAATCCATGCGGATAGTCAAGTACGCCTGGGTTGCATAATCTGCACGGCAATCCATGCCACCGGGATGCCTACGGCAACGGGCAAGGCAAAAAATTGCACTGCCGGGGTGGTACTGAGAAAAAGAATCCAGAATGAAAGCGACGTGGTTAGCGCTGATGCAAATATAGCCAAAAATGTTGGCGCGGAGTGACCTCTGGATTCGCAAGTAAATATCACGTAATCTATTGACAACCCAAGCAAGGGAAACACCGCCGCCAAAGTAAACACAGTGATCGGCATACCGGCCCAAGCGACTGCTGTAATCCCGCTAACCGATGCCAGTATCGGTATTGCGATCAATTTGAATGCCTTGTTGTGGTATCGAAAATAGAGAACGATAAAAACCGCGCTGATAGCCAGCAACAAAGCCCAAACAAGGTTGTGTCGGAGTTTTTGAAAAGCCGATAATTGGCGTTCTGACAGTGAAATACGAGTGCATTCTGAAATGCGCGAACAAACCATATCCAGCTTGCTTGTCGTCTCACCCCGCACACGAATCATGGATGCACAGATTGAATCCTTGCACACCAGTACACGGTTGCGCTCAATTGATGCCCATGGTTGAGCCATTACCCAATTCAGGTTGTATTGCCCGTCGGCGCTGGATTGCCAATCCAACTGAGACACCTGAAGCGCTTCCAAATATTTCCTCAATAATCCTGCATCCAGATTGCTCATAGCCTGTTTGAATAATAATTGGTTGTGGTACTGCCGAGTTTCGCTAATAACCAGCCGGCTCACCGCCTCTACCCGGAGAAGTTCGTTTTTTGCCAAAGGTTCAAGCAGAGCCGTCTCAGCCTCTATCAATGATTCAGCGGAGTCGGCTTTGATTAAGTAAAGGCCTTGTTGTCCTGTCATGCCCGGCAAATCCCGCACTAGTCGATCGTCTTCAGCCAGTTGCCCCACCTGATGTCCGAGCCTGGCCGGACTGTCATCCGTATGATATTTAAACACCAACCCGGCTACTGACACACACGCTATCACCAACACCAAACCTGCTGCAAATTTCCGCGGCAATGTACGGTACCGTATCCGGGATGGTTGACGAACACCGGCACCGCCCGCCAACCGGGGAACAACAAACAATGCCAGTAACCAACTAACCAGCAGCACGCCACAAATAAAAACAGCTGAACGCGTTAGAACCGGAATGGATGTGAACGTGATCGCCAACAAGCCGGTGATGGTGGTCAGGAAGCTCATATTGAGCCCCGGCAAAATAGTCTTGACGGCTGTGTTGCCACTCATGCCGGCTCGGATATGAATCCAGAAATGAAAGCTGAAATCAATGCAGATCCCGATAGCGGTGGTCGCCATGGTCAGGCCAATCAAATGGGGCAAGCCAATAGTCTCATGTGAAATCACCAAACCGCCCGCAATGGCCAGCAGAATTGCAGTCGTGGAAACTACCAACGCGCGAACAGACCGGGTAATGTAAAGAAAAAATCCCAGCGTTAAAATTCCGGCCAAAGACGCCATCCAGCGAATTTCCCGGGTAATCTGTTCCTTAGCCGCGGTTGCGTAAATCGGCCCTCCGGAAAGATAGAGTTTCACATCAAATTCTTCGGACACGATATCTTTGGCATCAATAATCCATCGAACCGAATTGTTTGCTTGCTCGTTTCCGGGTTCTCCTTGAGCTAATTCCAGTAGAATGAGATTAGTCGGAATCAGATGGTCCACCCGTAGATACAATCCATCGTATTGAAATCCGGAAACGTTCAACAATCTCTCTGTCAAAAATTCATCCAACGTTCCAAAAGGGTCGGTCACCGGATTGGTAATATTCGACGGCGGAAACCGGACAACTTGATTCATACGCCAATTCAATTGCGAGTCAGAAGATTCTTGCAAGCGGTGACGTGAACGCTCCCCGATCAGCCGGTCCTTGTACGCCAACATAGCTTGGACTCTTTCTGAAAATAAACTGTTTTCGGGGTTTTTTGCCTTCTTTGCCAAGATTATTTTTTGCGCTATTCCTTGATCAATAATATCTGTTAATCGGTCAGTTGCCGCATCTGTTTGTGTAATGCTCCGGCCTTGAATAACAATGACAATCTGACTGTTAATCGCGGTTGTTATCCGTTCATCAATTTTTTTGATGAGCAACGAGTCTTTTGGTGTTGGCAGCAGTGCCGTAATATCGGATTCAAATACCAGGTTATCAGTCTGGAGGAGCCAGCCAAACCGACCGACCACCGCCACCAATACTATGGCTCCTATCCATCCCAGCGTCCCGGATAGTGTCAAACCGTTATTCACAAACTAGTCCAACAAGCTGTTTTTTTGGAAACAGGCGGATAACAATAGTACGTTTGTCCCGAGTTGTTATTCGAAGCGTATCCACCAATCCGCTGGTACCTGCTATTTCCGCTACCCGGATGATTTTTGCCATGCGCTTTCTTGGGGTAAGTAACATGCGAAACTGGTCAATGTTTCCGGCTAAATTTATTTCGAAATGGTTATCTAACAAAGATTTTTTCATGCTCATTATGGAAAATATCAGCCGGCCCAATGGACTATGGCGGGGGGATTTCTGTTCTATGCCATTAACACTCTTGGTCTGTGTGCCGTCATTAAAAAAGTTGACGACATATTGATTTGGATGATTGAAATTTAATTCAATTCGTTTTTCGGGCTCAAAAGTAAATCTGCCAGATCCCATAATGTTGGCGCTTCCGTGTTTTGTGCATTGTATAAACCAACCGGACTTCGGGCCATTTTCCATAATCTCATCACGCAGTTGCGATATCGACAGGGATTCAGCCACGGCAACAGTTTGCAGAACGATCAGCACTACTGCGCCATATCGGCATAATCTAATACTGGTTCTTTTCATTTGAGTGGGCTACGGAGGTTTTGCCAAACTTCAATTTTTTCCTTCAATAAACCAGGGCAACCCAATGTCATTGACATTGTTTCCAGATGAAGTGGCACCTGTATGCTCTGACCCCGGGTCACCACACGCTGGGTAGCTTTATTAATTACCAAGTATTTGATCAGCAATCTCAGTTCCCATTCTACAATAATGGCAATAATTTCTATTTGTTCATTGTAGGTAACCGGAAGGATGAATCTGGAACGTATATCCACGATTGGCCAAGCGTAACCGGAAGCTTTCATTTGCGGGATATCATAGTCAATCGCTTGAAGAACCGAGCATCTGGCAACCTCAAAATACTTGAAATAGTTTCCATGCCAAACCACGTCCATGGCATCGATATCGTGGAATGCCACTGATACATCCACCAAACTGATTGGCAAACCATGATGTTTGGATAGTTCAGGATGTTCCATCGTCACCACTTTTCACCTGCGGTTCCGGACATGCCCAAAAATCGTAGAAGTTATACCACTGTAGCGGAGAAGCAAGGCATTCCTGCTCTAGCCGGGTGGCAAATTTTTGCGCATACTGCTTGATTGCAAGTTGCCTCTGTTTGCGCGGGATAATTACCTTTGGTTCAAATACTTCAAACCGAATCAAACAACAATCTCGTTTCTTTACCGCAAACAAACAGTAGACCGGCACTTCCAGCAAGTGTGCCATGATGTAAGGTCCCGATGGAAATGTTGCCTGGCCACCAAGAAAATCCACCTGTACACTGTTCTTGTTATTTGGATTGATAGCCCGATCTGCAGCAATGACTATCACCTCGCCATTAATTACCTGCCTGGTCAACGAAATTATTTTAAGTGGCGTAAGGGCCTCCGGGATGATGAAACGAACTTGCTTGGATTGAAAAATTTTGTCACGAAATTTGTTGTATTTTCTCGCTTGCGCGGTGTCCAATATAATGTTAAATCGGCTGTCGGGAGCAATTTCACTACGCGCAATTGCCAGATCAAAATTTCCAAGGTGCGATATCAAAAACAAAGCGCCGCGGTGTTTATTGTTCAGCACATCATCCAGTAATTCCTGCCCTTCAACCTGATAATGTGTTGTTCCCGAGCCTGTTGACCAGGCATGCACACGGTCTACTATTGAGTGGGAAAATGAAAGAATATGCCGAAACGTCAACCAGAGTAGCGATTTCTCTAATAAATCGATGGACACGCCCTTTAATTTAACGTCTCCCCGCATTCGTAACAAATACTCACCGGAGAACTTGCGGGCGTTGGGTGAAAACAAAAAATAGTAGAAAGCAACCGGCACAACAAGCAGCTTGACGAACCCGGGCCCAGTCAATTTCATCACATTAATAAGAAAAGATATGCCCCATTTACTGGCGCGCTCTTGTTGGTAGTCGTGGTGCTTGACGTTCATTGTTCTATTTTAATTTGTCAAATATCATTGTGCGTACTCGTGCGACTACCAGCAATGGCAAGCGCATTAGCATTCCGAAAAAAAGGCGTGTGTGCATAAGCGTTATCAGGATATTATCCTGCCTCATCCTGAAGTTGGAGTGTCCGCCATCTGGATAAGTCACTTCAACGGGTAAATTCACAATGGGTAAACCCTTCCAGCAAGCGCGTACGCATAGCTCTGTATCAAAATTCATATGGCGCCCAATATTCGCGCCATCAATGATTTCAAGAACAGGCAAAACCGGGTAAATCTTGAATCCGCACATTGAGTCCCGAATGCACAATGATAACGTATTTATCCACACCCAAATATGCGTAATCCAACGGCCAAACTGACGGTTTCGCGGGACCGTATCATCGTAGCATGAATAACCAAGTATCACCGCATCGGGGCGTTGCCGGGCGACTCGAACAAACTCTGGCAAGCGGAAAAGGTTGTGTTGTCCGTCAGCATCAACTTGGAACGCATGGGTATATCCTTGGCGCCCTGCTTCCCGTAATCCGTCAATCACCGCTGCTCCTTTCCCTCCATTGGATTTACGCTCCAGTAATTTAATCCGTCCATCCCGGCATACCTCGTGAATTAGCAAGCTTTGTGCCGGGTCACTGCCATCGTTCACCACGATCAACGGAATTCCCGATGGGAAAAGGCGAGACACGGTGTCCTCCAAGACTTTCCCATGTTGAAAAACTGGAATTACTATAACAATATCAAACATTATGCGTTCCCAGATGTTTTGGAATTTGACCGGATGAAAATTTTACTTTGTGTTCGCTTTCATACAGGAAATCCACCTTATTTCCAATGCGCTTGATGGTTAATATCGGCCTGTCCCCCGGGGTTAGCGGTTTGGAAAATTTAAGATGTTTAATATGGGCGGGATTCATCGGCAATTTCCAGTACTTGTCAATGAAGTAATAGACCCAGTGCAACAACACCATGCCCGGCACGATTGGCCGGGTTTCAAAATGTCCTCGCAAAAACCGAAGCTCCATTGGAACACGCAATGAAAACACCAACTCATTTCGAGTGGTTTTGACATTTGCAATCAGTGGCAATTCGGGAAATACCGGATTCACCAGCAGATTAATCAATGCTTGTTGTGGAATCTTCCCCATTTCATTTCGGAACATTTGATCAAGATAGCGAATACTTCTCGGCACCAGCACCGGAGACAGAAACTGAAGCAGGTGCTTTTTGATTGACGAGTCAGTAGCAAACTTTCCGTGCGATCGATAGCTGGATTCACCTTGATGCGATAATACTACCCCGCACAACAAAACTTCCTTATTTTTTGCTTCGTATGGTAGCACAGCAGCCTCGGTTACCAGTTCACACCCCTCTAGTATTTCGACAAGGTAATCCAGTGAAATTCGCTTACCCTCAATTTTATAAATTTGATTACTGCGACCAACAAATTCAAAACGATGGCGATCAAAAAAACGCACTTCGTCACCAGTCATGACAGGGTTTTCCCTTGACCCACCTACGTGCCCGCCCCAGACCGCGAATTCCCGCTTTAACCCTGTCCCGGTTTTTGCGTTATCCCCGGCAACCATGGCATCCAGGCCCGGCAACAACTGCCATAAATTATCATCGCCTGATTGATGTCGCTTATTGTGCTCCCGGGTTGCTACGGCACCTGTTTCCGTGCTACCAAATATTTCTGTGACCGAGCAGTCAAACAACTTGTTAATTTTTTGTGCATTAGCATTGGTAAGATATCCTCCGGCGCAAAAAACCTTGGTAATTGGGGCTGGCCGGTCACGCCCGCAAACAGCCCCGGATTCCGCAAGCACCTGAATTTGTTCAGCTTGTCGCCCGATGGTCGGACTGGTAACTATCACCAGTTCATCTATCGAATGTGCGGTTTTCAGTGTTATCGGTTCCACTGCTCCCAGTAATCCTCCGTTACGGGGCAGATAAAAACCAGCCCGTGCCAATACTGGCAGCATAAACGCAAAAGTCAATCCGTAAATATGTAGATGCGTTACCAATGGAACAAATAACGCGTTCGCCGTTGGTTGCCATTTGTGACGGAAGGTTTCCACCTCAAGGTAAAGTTGCTCAGCGCTTTTGGTGATTATTTTAGGCTGGCCTGATGACCCGGAAGTGCAAAAACCCACCTTCCCCCACCGTCCTTTGGAGGAAACACAGACGTTAACGCCAGGGTCTCCAATTTCTTTGCCCGGTGAAACGTCAATATCAAAGCATTCTTGAAGATCCGGATGGAATCCAATTAAACCAGTGCCGGGTGTGAGTAAGCCTTCGATTGTTTCTTTATTACCATTGCCCGGGATCAATACTTCCCGCCCTGATGCCAGCAACGCGAACATAGCGCAGATAAACCGAAATCCATCATCGTCATACAACACCCAAATTTGATATTCTTTATCTGCAATGGCCGCCTGCAATCCGCTTATCAGTTGCCGGAGCTGTGCTATTGAAAAGTATCGCCCTGGGCCATGACAAATTAAACGGTCAGTATCATCATTGAGCGCGGCCAACCACTTGTCAGTCATATCGTTCGCTCAACCTGCGCATTTTCTGTTGGATTCGGGAACGCATTAGCCGCTCGCCTAAAAGCAAGAGCGCCATTATTAAATAGGCGATACATCCGTTGTAAAGCGTCCATTCATCCAGCATTTGTTGCCATGCAAGGGACAGTGCTATGAGGCCATTCAGCAAAAAGATGATACACCACATTCTGGTCACATATACTGTGTATCTGATACCAATCGAATCCAATCGGCGCTGTTCAATTTTTTCGGCGATGCGCTGTACAAAATTTGTCGGCGCTGACAGGCTTGAGTAAAAAACCAGTAGAAATCCAAGATTAATGGCGACCGGATAATACAACCCGGCTCGCGGGCCCACCGCAAAAATCAGTAACCCAAGCATTATTGGGAGCAATATCATCAGCCAGTTGGCAACGGAATACGCCGTTCCAGTCAGTCCCGCAATAAATCTGATGCTCCCGGTGGTTATCAAATATATTGCGGTTGCCAGCGGATGGTTCCATCCCGCAAGCCACAGGTAGAAAGGGAAACAAATCGTCAGGCTCGTTGCCAAGCCTTCGACCAACTTGCGGTATCCCCGATAATCAAGATAGTTGTCTTTCCAATTCGTCAATCACGTCACTCACAATTCGCACATTTTTAAAATCTTCCGGACTCATGCGCTTGCCGGTCAATTTGACCATCCAAGCCATAAGATCCACCGCATCAATACTATCCAAACCAAGATCTTCGTACAGCAATGCTTCGGAAGTAATCTTGCTTCGTTCAATATCAAATTCGTCTTCCAGTAAATCCTGTAACTTTTTCAACATCATATTTTTATCCATCATGTCACCCCTTTATGCGAGTAGTTTGTCCATCAGTGGTCTCCATTACAAATCTGGCAAGCGACTCGACTGAACTAAAATGCTGCGCAGTCTCCTCGCTCTGGGACTTGAATTTTAGATCATAGCGTTTGCTAATTGCCGCGCCAATTTCAAGTGCATCAATGGAATCCAGGCCCATGCCTTCACCGAATAGCGGGGCTTGGGGATCAATGCCGGCAGGATCAACATCTTCCAGATTGAGAGAATCCACTATTAATCTCGAAATTTCATTTTGCAACAAACTTAATGAATTATGCATAATTACTCCGTAGTAATCTTTAATAATCTACCAATAAGGGCATGCTGGAAAATTATCCGTAACTTAAGACTTGCTTGAAATAATTTGTGGGGAGAGTTTACCATAGATCGGTATTTGACGTAGTAAATTTCTTGGCCTCACTTGCCCGGGATATTGAAGGTTCTTGAAGGTGTGGGGGGCTATCAAGCAATGCTTTTTCGCATTGTACAATACGGAAGGGAAACTTTTTTGGGTGATTTGTACGGCCCATCAATATCCATTGCCTCATACCAGTCCACCAGATACCCGGTTAACCATCTGGATTTAAGCGGTACCCCGCTTTTGTTGGCCTGTCTGATCGGCGCCATATCCAGCTCAGCCATCACAGTAAAATGGTACGTAATTTTCCGTTCGGGAATCACGTACCAGGAATCTTCTCGGCCCAATGTAGCAGGCTCGCAGGAAATATACACCGGTCGCACCGGGCAGTTCGACATCAGCATCAGATGAGCAGCCCCACGCTTGAATGTGTAACCTTGATTTTTAATCGTACGGGTGCCCTCGGGAAAAATAATAACCGGATCCCCTCGTTCAAGGCTGACAAGGCAATTCTGTAATAATGTCTCTCCATCATCATTGCGAATATAGTCGGCAAAATACACCTGAACTGCCAAAAATGGATTTTTCAACAGCTTATTCTTTACGACACAATTGGCATTGGGAATCCGACCAAGCAAGAATACTACGTCGAGAAGTGAAGGATGATTGGCAATGATTAGTTGCCCCGGTTGTTGTAATCGCCAAGCATCACTAAACGAAATATCAAATACGCCAAGCATTACACCAAAACCGGTGAATGCGTTGAAAGCATGGCGGTTAATTCGTCTTACCGATCTTACGCGGCGCGGCTTGTTTCGCAAAATTAGCACTGCGGGAAAAATCAGCAACACCAACACTACCAAAGCACCGATACCAAACACGAAATATAAAAATATCGTCAAGAAAAATCGCCTGATCCGATCTAACTTTTGCCCGTATCTGGTTGCATCATTTATCATGCTGATGCTCCCAGAATCCGTCACGATGATTGGCCTTGTGCAACATAGTCCTGATTAGTGGCAGGCATGTTCCATTGTCCACCGTATCAGCGACCCGGTTTGCATGTCGCAACAATGAATACCGTGCCCTCGTGTCATCGGCTTTTTGCAGTACAAATGCAACAACATGAGGCGTCCATGGATGGGCAATGACCGGGTAATAAGCTTCGGGAATTTCAGATTCGTAGGCTATAACCAACACTTGAAGTACTTGGTGTTCTGCTATTAAAGCCGTGGCTTCGGACAGCGCCAGCGGAAATCCATCTCGCACCGAACTATAGGCACCGTTAACTCCACGGTAATCAGCCAGCATGCTGACAAGGCTGGAAAATCGGTTATGTACCGAATAAGCGAATGCGGTGGGAGAAATATTCTCACAAGCCCGAACACACTGAATCAGCTTGTCTGTGGATGACAAATCGCCATGCCGCGACACAGCAACAATTGCCGGATCAGCCTTGATTAACGGAATACATTGTTCACACACAAACATCACACATCGACCAAGCGTATCAACACGCCGGAGAATTTGGCTTGGAATAGTTTCAACTTTTGGTTTGGGTAGCGTCGGATGAATTTCGAGTTTATTTTTGGCCCATAGAGACCAGTCCTGCTGCGTAACAATACCTCCGGCAATACCACACCACCCCGCAATGCTGTAACTGGCACTAACTTGCATGATTCGGTTTGACTTAACCGGCAACCGGGATCCATTCCCAATCTGCCACAAAGTGGCGCAATTTAGCATTGAATCCAGGAGAAAAGCACTCGATGTCCGGAGCATTTTGCGCCTTCCCTTTCAAGCAAATTCCGATGGTAAATCCGATTCCAGGAGCTTTGGGGTCGGTAACGCCGGGCCGAGCCAGGTACAACGCACGTTTCTGTTGCTCGTTAAAATTAGAATATGGTCGCGACCAGGCAAATTGAGCGATACCATTTCTGCCGTCGGTAATATGCACGCGCCCTTGCCAAACAGCAACGATTCGACAGCATTCCAATATGGACCGGTTCATGCATTTTGCCCAAGCTTCCTTAATAACCCAGGATAGCAGGAAACGATCACAGTTATCCGATGCCAGAATTTCTTTTGATTCCAGATCGGGAAACCAGGTTTCAGCGATCCGATAACAGGATTTCAAAGGGTAATCTGCTTGTAAGTCCATGCCGATATTGCCAGATGATGATATTGCCACGGCAGCAAAGTGCCGATCATGAGCAATAGAAACCCGGCCCGGATAGTTATTGGTTGCCATTTCAGGCGTTTGTTCTACAAGGCTTGCCTTCAATGCCCGGGACCAGAAGAGCTCTCGTTTTCGTCGTGGATTGCTTGCTGATTTAATAATAAGCGCATCCTCCGCAACAATCCCCTTCCGTAACCAGTCGGGTGGTTCGGAGACAAGGGGAGCAACTGCGATATTGATACTCAAATCGCCACCCTAGTGCAGTAATGCCAAGGCCATCCATCCACTATCGGCTGTTTCAAAAACATATATTTTGATCTGGTCTCAGTATTTACGAAATACTAACGACGTGTTGATGCCGCCGAAAGCAAAATTGTTGCTCATGATCACATCACATTGCACTTCCCTTGGCGCGCCGATTATATAGTCCAGCGCCGCACATTCCTGACCCACCTCCACCAAATTCTGGTTAGGTGGAAACCAGCTTTCGTTGAGGCCGCAAATTCCCAGCCAGGCTTCAATGGCGCCACATGCCCCCAGCGTGTGACCAAAATAACCTTTGAGAGAGCTGATCGGAACATTTTCACCAAATATACTTGCGGTGGCGCGGGATTCAGCCGCGTCTCCGGTAGGGGTAGCCGCCGCATGGGCGGATATATAACCAATATCGGATGCAGAAACGGCAGCGTCATCCAAAGCTTGTTTCATCACTACTTCCATGGTTGCTTGCGTTGGCTGAGTTACATGATTTCCATCGCTGTTCGTTCCAAAACCAATAACCTCGGCAAGAATCGTCGCATCCCGATCCAGCGCATGCTCCAATTCTTCCAACACCAGAGTCGCCGCCCCCTCGCCAATAACAAGGCCGTCGCGATCCTTGTCAAATGGTCTTGGCGATTTTTTCGGCTCATCATTCATTAGTGAGGTGGCATACAAAATATCAAAAACCGCGGCTTCGGTTGGGTCCAACTCTTCAGCGCCGCCGGCCAACATTAGTTTTTGGTAGCCATGTTTTATAGATTCATATGCGTAACCGATAGCAAGGCTTCCTGAGGTACACGCAGAGGAAGTGGGAATAATTCTTCCCTTGGTTTGATATACTACAGAAATGTTCACTGCGGTTGTATGAGGCATCATCCTGATATAACTGGTTGAGTTCAACGCATGCGTGGACTTTTCGGTCAGTAACACGCCAAATTCCGCCACAGCATCAATGCTACCCGTAGACGAACCATATGCTACGCCGGTATCGTTGCTCGCTACCACCTTGTTGCCAAGCAGCTCTGCGTTCGCCAGCGCACTTTCAGTTGCAGACAATGCGAATCTGGATACCCTGCCCGCACCGCGCAATTGTTTCCGTTTGAACCGTTCGGGCGTTTCAAACCAATCAACCGGAGCTCCCAGTTTTGTGTTCAAGCCGGTAATATCCTGCCAGTCCCGCATCAACCGAGTACCGGTGACTCCTTGTTTCATGTTGGCCGCTATCTGTTGCCAACTGCAGCCCAATGACGTTATACCGGACATCCCTGTTACTACTACTCTCTGAGTCATGACATCCCTCCGTCTATAGCGATGGTCTGCCGGGTTATGTAGGCTGCTTGATCTGACATTAGAAAAGATACCGCGCCGCACACTTCATCAACTCGCCCGGCACGGCGCATTGGTATCAGTGGAAGTATATGGTTTTGATTAAGGTTCGCGGTCATATCGGTTTCAATCAATCCCGGAGCTATGCAATTCACCGTAATCTTTTTCTTTGCTAACTCCAATCCAAGTGCTTTTGCGGCCCCGATCAACCCGGCTTTAGCCGCGCTATAGTTGACCTGCCCCCGATTACCCAGGATGCCGGAGATGGATGTTATCACAATAATGCGTCCGCCTTGTTTAGCGACAATTAAAGGCTCCACCAGGGGTTTCAGTATATTATAAAAGCTGTTTAAATTGGTTGACAGAACATCATCCCAGTCTTTCCCCGGCATAAATGGAAACGCATTATCTCTGGATATTCCGGCGTTTAATACAATGCCATAATACATGCCATGGGCGGCAATATCGTTTCCCAACGTGTCTCTGGCCTGTCCGCGGTCATTCACATCAAATACAAGTTCTCGTACTTGTGCACCGACCCTTTCAATTTGGTTGCGAGTGGAAGCAAGATGTTCGCTAGCGTTACGGCCATGCAAAACAATGGAATAGCCGTGGCGGGACAGCTCAAGTGCTATTGATTTGCCGATGCCTCGGCTTGAACCAGTAATGAGTACAGACTTCATCAACTTGTCGTTGTTGATTTTTAATTCGAGTTTTCAGGCAGTACTATAAACGCTGATATTGGCCAATGCCACATTCATCTGTGTGCCACCAGTTTTTACCAAGTCCATTTTACACTCAAACATAGCCAACCCGTTATTCTCCAGCACTTGTTGAGCGAAAGTTTTTAATGTACTCCCCTTTTCAAAAAATGACAGCGCGCTTTCAAAGCAGCGTGTCCCAAGCAAAAACCCGATAGGTGGCCGGGAATCCGGATCGGCGCGGCGAATTCCTGACCATGCGGCAATGGATTGCGCCATCAACTCAATGCCCAGGTAGGCCGGCACCCTGCCGTCGGCATAAAACGGCAAATGCGGACCAACGTCGACTTCTGCCACAATATGTTCCGGGCCATAGTCAATAACCCGGTCGAGCAATAGCATAGTACCTGAATGTGGCATATAGGATTCCACTTTTTTGCGTGAATACATCATCCGATCAACCATCAAGCCGTTTCAATATCAGTGCGGTATTGTGGCCTCCAAATGCAAACGAAGTAGATAATGCGGCCTTGACGACACACCGGGGATTGTCTTTTTTCTTAACCAGGTTAATCCGTGGCAAGGTTTGGTCGTAATTCTCCGCGCCATGATGCGGAGGCAATGACACCGGAGACGATTGATTAAGCAATAACCACAAAATAGCCGCTTCAACCGCTCCGGCGGCGCCCAAGGTATGCCCGGTCACCGATTTCGTTGAGCTGGCGGGGATTTTGGAGCCAAAAATGTTGTGCACTACCCGCGCTTCCATTGCATCATTCAGGCGAGTGCCGGTGCCGTGCAGATTGATGTAATCCAGTTCATTTGCCGCAATACCAGCATCAGCCAAAGCCGACTTGATGGCCGTTGTCGCACCAACGCCATTCGGGTCCGGGGCCGACTCATGCAATGCATCACTGGATTCGGAAAAACCCGACAGCGCAATTCCGCGATTTCCTTTCTCTACCGTGAACAGCGCAGCACCTTCACCTATATTAATGCCATCTCTATCCGGTTGAAAAGGTTTGCAATAGCCCATGGCGTAAGATTCCAGGGAATCAAATCCTTGGCAGGTCAAACGGTTCAATGACTCACTGCCACCGGCCAAAACTGCATCACACCACCCCGTATTCAGCAATCTCCGCGCCAACCCCAATGCTTTCGCGCCCGAAGTACAAGCCGTGGATATGGCCATATTTGGGCCCTGCAAACCACAGTAATTTGCCAGGTCTTCCGACACCGCCGCTAATTCCTGGTGCCCGTGGTAATTAACACGAGTAACTGATTCTTTGGACTCCACTTCGCGAATACCGGTAGTGGTAGTACCAATAAGCACGGCGATTCGATCTGACCGGTAGCAGGATTTCAAACGTTCCACTGTATCCGCCATCTGGTCAGCCAGATAACGCAGAATGCCGCAAGTTCGTGCTAAATTCCCGGCCTCATATATCTCTGGCAGATTAACCATTCCGAAATATCCATCCCGTTCCTGCAACAGATTAGAATCCAAACGCATGGCTTCCTGTGGAGGGCGTTGTAATCCCCGCAGTAAATTTTCCTTACTACCCCCGGCACAAATTACGTTACAGTCGGTAAGGAATACGCACGGCAACTCGCCATCTATCCGGCGTGCGGTAATTTTTTCCATTTAAACTTGACAAGCGATCGGTTCAGTTACTGATATTGGGAAGTTGCCAGCTTGGATTGTAAATCTTTTTGTATATTTATCAGCCATTTTAGAGGCACACCAGGTTTAATCTCCCCTGTTTGGGGATCTTTGTATGTGGATTTATTTAAAATTTTAATAATAGAGTCGTCAGATTGCAGAGTTACAGTGGCATCAAACCCACGGTGATTTAAGATTGCGACAACTTCATTTTCTGAGTGGCTTTGAACTATCCATTTTCGCCCAACAACCGTGCCAAGCATTGCTTTGTGAACGACTTCGGACGGCACCCCTACGGGAACTACTACTTCTAGTGGGTTTTTGTCGTAATCGGCAGAAGCGTTACTACCAATTTTGGTGCCTGAGCACCCGGAAATAACAACGGCAACAAAAAACGCCAATACGATTTTTTTCATGATTCACCTTCCTGACAGGGCTAAATGTAAATATTAATGATACTGTAAAATGACAAAATCAGTCGGAAACGGCAAGAATATACGATCAATAATGCATTGCACAGACAAAGACAGCAAGTGGAAGTAAACACGATCAAGCAGTAGTTAGTCAAGTTTTATTTCCGGTTTTTCATGGTTCTATGGCCCACACAACAACGAGCGAAAATGACGAAACGCCCCATCATCCTCGCCTCCACCTCCCCCTACCGGCGGCAAATCCTGGAGCGCGTTAACCTGCCGTTTGTCTGCCACGAGCCGGATATTGACGAGTCGGTGTTGGCGGGGGAAAGCGCAACCGAACTGGTGGCGCGGTTGTCGTTGGCGAAGGCGAAGGCGGTGGCGGCGCATTATCCCGATGGGTTGATCATCGGCTCGGATCAGGTGGCGGATCATCGCGGCGAGATTATCGGCAAGCCGGGCGGTCACGAAGACGCGGTGCGGCAGCTGCGGGGCATGTCCGGGTCGGCGGTTACGTTGTATTCGGGCGTGGCGTTGTACGACGCCGCGCGCGATGATTTTCAGTCGGCGGTGGAACCGTTCGTGGTGGAGTTTCGGGAGTTGGATGACGACCTCATCGAGCGTTACCTGCGCGCCGAACAACCCTATAACTGCTGCGGCAGCCTCAAGGCGGAGGGGCCGGGCATCGCGTTGTTGAAACGCCTCAAGGGCGATGATCCCAATGCGCTGATCGGGCTGCCGCTGATTCGGCTGATCAACATGCTGAAAAACGTCGGCGTTGAACTGGTCTGAGGTTTGTTTCAACCATCACCTGCGGACAAAAAACTTCCGTCTCGAATGCGTTTGATGCGGTCCCGCGCGGCGGCGGCGGCTTCAAACTCCAGGTTTTTCGCGTAGCCGTACATTTCTTTTTCCAACTGCTTCAGAAGTTTGCCCAACTCTTTGGGGGAGGCGCGGATGTACTGCTCGCCTTCCTCGGCCACCGCCGACTCATCCGGCAGGCCGGCCCACGCGGTGTCGTTGACGGTTACGCCTTCGATGATGTCCTTGACCGGCTTGATGATGGAGCGGGGTTGTATGTCGTGGCGTTGGTTGTGGGCGCGTTGTTTGTCGCGCCGCCGGTCGGTTTCGCGGATGGCTTGTTGGATGGAGTCGGTGAGTCGGTCGGCGTATAAAATCACCCGGCCGTTGAGGTTGCGGGCGGCGCGGCCGATGGTCTGAATCAGCGAGCGCGTGGAGCGCAAAAAACCTTCCTTGTCGGCGTCAAGAATCGCCACCAGGGAAACTTCGGGGATGTCCAGCCCTTCGCGCAGCAGGTTGATGCCCACCAGCGCATCGAAAATGCCGGCGCGCAGGTCGCGGATGATTTCGACGCGCTCCACGGTGTCAATGTCGGAATGCAGGTAGCGAACCCGCACTTGATGTTCGTGCAGGTATTCGGTCAGGTCTTCGGCCATGCGCTTGGTGAGCGTGGTCACCAGCACGCGCTCTTTGCGCTGTGCGCGCAGGTTGATTTCGGAAAGCAAATCGTCCACTTGGGAGTCCACCGGCCGCACCTCAAGTTCGGGGTCCAGCAATCCGGTGGGCCTGACCACCTGGTCAATGGACTCAGGCGCGCGCTGCGCTTCGTAAGGCCCCGGCGTCGCCGAAACAAAAATGGTTTGCGGCAGCAGGTTTTCAAACTCATCAAAGCGCAGCGGCCGGTTGTCCAACGCCGACGGCAGGCGAAACCCGTACTCCACGAGGTTTTCCTTGCGCGAACGATCGCCGCGATACATCGCGCCGACCTGGGGTATGGTGGCGTGGCTTTCGTCCACGAACAGGAGGGCGTCGCCGGGCAGATAGTCCATCAGGGTCGGCGGCGGCTGGCCGGGTTCGCGCCCGGAGAGATAGCGCGAGTAGTTTTCGATGCCATTGCAGTAACCCAACTCGCGCATCATTTCGAGGTCGTACATGGTGCGCTGTTCGAGGCGCTGGGCTTCCACGAGTTTGTCTTGCTGCCGCAGCTGCGCGAGGCGCTCGCGGAGTTCGTCTTTGATGTGATCGAGGATGCCGGCGATGGTGTCCGGGGCGGTTACGTAATGGCTTTTCGGATAAATCGTAACGCGCTTTACCCGCGCCTCCACTGCGCCGGTCAGCGGGTCGAAGCGCGCCAGGCTTTCCACTTCATCACCGAACAATCCGATGCGCACCGCCAGGCGTTCGGACTCGGCGGGATACACGTCAATCACGTCGCCGCGAACGCGAAAAGTGGAGCGGCGCAGTTCGAGATCGTTGCGCGTGTACTGCATTTCCGCGAGCCGCCGCAGGATGGCGCGCTGATCCATTTGCTCGCCCTGCTTGAGGTGCAGGATCATGCCGTGGTAGGTGAGCGGGTCGCCGAGGCCGTAGATGGCCGACACGGTGGCGATGATGATGACGTCGTGGCGTTCGAGCAGCGCCTTGGTGGCCGACAGGCGCATCTGGTCAATGTGGTCGTTCACCGAGGCGTCCTTTTCGATGAAGGTGTCGGAACTCGGGACGTAGGCTTCGGGCTGGTAGTAGTCGTAGTAGGAAACGAAATACTCCACCGCGTTGCCGGGGAAAAAGTCGCGCATCTCCGAATAGAGTTGCGCCGCCAGGGTTTTGTTGTGGGCGAGGATCAACGCCGGGCGTCCGGTGTCGGCGATGACATTCGCCATGGTGAAAGTCTTGCCGGAACCGGTAACGCCGAGCAGGGTCTGAAACGCCTCGCCGCTGCCGAGGCCGTCGAGCAACGCACTGATCGCCGCAGGCTGGTCACCGGCGGGTTTGAACTCGCTTACCAGTTGGTATTTGGCGGTAGTCATTGGCATTCGGCGGCGGTCATGGCCCGATTGTAGCCGACCCCGGCGATGTGAAACATCAGCGGCGTTGTGCGGTGAGCGGCGCGTTACAGTTGCAGTTCGCCCCGCACTACCGGCTGCACCTTGCCGCCCACCTGCAACGGGTCGCCCGTTCGCAGATAGAGGCGGGACGGCCGTTTGATTTCCACGCCCTGATCCACGATCACTTGCCCGAGGTCACCGCGATGCTTGCGAAGATACGCCGCCAGCGCGGCGTTGGCGCTGCCCGTGGCCGGGTCTTCGCGCACCCCGGCGGACTCAAAAAACATCCGCGCCGCGTAATCCGACTGCGGATGGTAGGCGTCTTCGGTGAACAGGAACACGCACTGCACGCCGATGCCGTCGCTGAGTAGTTGTTTATACCGGTCGGCGTTCAAGCGCGCTTTACGCAACGCCGCCAGATTTTTCACCGGTAGCAGGACAAACCGCGGCCCCACTTCGGCCAGCTCCAGGGGCAGGTCATCGGAAAAATCATCCGCCGCCAGACCCACCAAAGCGGCGGCGGTTTCGGCGTCGAGGCCGCCGGTGAACGCCACCTCCGGCGGAGTCATCCAGCCCAGCCCGTCCGCAAAAACCACCGGAACCGGACCCGCCGGCAAATCAAGGATGATTTCCCCGCCCCCGCCGCTCAGTTCCCAGGCGGTGCCCAGCGTCGGATGACCCGCGAAAGGCAGCTCAAATGCCGGGGTGAAGATGCGCACCGTGGCCCGGCCGGCGCTGCGCCCGGTCACAAAAGTGGTCTCCGAGAAATTGGCTTCCAGGGCGATGGCCTGCATCTCGCCATCGGACAACCCCGCGGCATCCCGCACCACCGCCAACTGATTGCCGGCCAGCGGTTGCTCGGCGAAAACGTCAACGATGGCGAAGGGGAAAGTTCGGGGGGTGGTTATGGTCGTGGCCTGTGGGGGTGGTCGCGGGGGAAATTGTACACAATCCATGTAGAATAACCCGGCGGCGTTAATCGACACTTCCGTTTTCATAATTGTACAAGTTCGCCAATTCGTTGACAAATTTCATTCTACTCCGACACTCCCGAGCGTTAGTGTCCGTTGCCGCGTTAGCGGCTTACGGACACTTGCGTACTCGGGAATCCAGCACCACACAACCCACCGCTGGTCTAGCCCCTGGATTCCCGATACGATGAAACAAACGGTCGCTATCGCTCCCTATTTTTCTATCGTTCGGGAATGACCGCAAGGTTTTTCATAAATGACGAAACCAAACCATCGCAAAACCGCCCCCGCCGAACCGCTTGCGTTGCATGGGCGCAAGTATGGCGGTTCAGGCGCCCCGGACGCGCGCCCACTGCTGATTCTGCACGGCCTGTTCGGTTCCGCGGCCAACTGGCGCAGCGTTGCCGGGCGGTTTGCGGCGGGCCGTGAAGTCTTTTGCCTTGATTTGCGGAATCATGGCCGTTCGCCGTGGCATGACGCGATGGACTATGCCGCCTTGGCCGCTGACGTGGCGCGTTTTATCGCCGACCACCAACTGCACCGCCCGGCTCTGCTCGGCCACAGTATGGGCGGAAAAACCGCCATGATGCTGGCCCAGGATCAACGCATTGCGCCGGCCAAACTGATCGTGGTGGACATCGCGCCGCAGGCTTACGACCCCGGCGGTCACCTGGCATTGATTGACGCCATGAGCGCCCTTGACCTCGCCGCCGATGACCGCCGGCAAATTGACGCGACGCTGGCGCACCGCATCCCCGACCCCGCCACCCGGCAGTTTCTCGCCCAAAACCTGGTGACGGACGCCGACGCCGGCGGCTATCGCTGGCGGCTCAACCTGGCCGCCATCCGCCGGAATATGGAGGCCCTCGCCGGGTATGAAAACCACCGGGTGGCAACCCTCGACGCCCTGTTCATCGCCGGCGCCGACTCCGACTACCTCACACCCGCCGCCCACCCTGCCATCCATGCGCGCTTCCCCAACGCCCGCATTGAGACCATCGAAAACGCCGGGCACTGGCTCCACGCTCAGCAACCCGAGCGGTTGGTGGGGTTGTGCGAGGCGTTTTTGGGCCGCTGATACAAGGCAAATGTTGGGCTTGCCAAGTGCAAAAGGAGTAGAATATACTACCAAGTAGGGAATCCACTTTAAATCCATCCGTGAGAGGCAAATCATGTCAATGGTGAAAAAAAGCATATCGGTGACCGACCAGCAAGCCAGTTGGATCAAATCACAGATCAAAACCGGGCATTTCGGCAATGAAAGCGAAGTGGTCCGCGAATTGATTCGCGAGCGGCAAATTCGGGAACAGGAAAACGCCGCCGAAATCGAGGCCATCCGCACGGCGTTGATCGAAGGCGAACAAAGCGGTTTCAGCGATCGCAGCGTTGATCAAATCTGGAAAGAAGCCAGGCAACGCCGCAGATCGCAGCATGCCTGAGCGTACCGGCCCACCGTATCGGCTCACCGAAGCGGCCAAAGAAGATTTGACGGGTATCGCCCAATACGGCGATGAACGCTTTGGTGCGGTCCGGTCTGCTATTTTCCCCACCGGCGGGGGAATTCGGTATCATTGCGCCTGTCATTTATCCGTTCCCAATTTCCCCATCCTCATCCATGAGGCAGACCATGAAACTCGAAACCAAATGCGTACACGCCGGCCAAGCCCCTGATCCCACCACCGGGGCGATTATTCCGCCCATCTACCAGACTGCCACTTACGTATTGCCGGAGGTGGGGCGGGATTTGGGGTTTGACTACACCCGCTCTTCCAACCCCACCCGGCAAGTGCTGGAGGAGAACCTCGCGGCTTTGGAAAATGGCAAATACGGGGTTTGTTATGCGAGCGGTATGTCGGCGGTGGATGCGGTGATGAAACTGCTCAAAACCGGCGACCACGTGGTTTGTTCCGATGACGTGTACGGCGGCGTCTCCCGGCATTTCAACCGGGTATTAACCACTTACGGCCTGGAATTCACCTATATCGACAGTACCGATCCGAGCAACGTCGCCAACGCCCTGCGCCCGGAAACCAAACTGATCTGGCTGGAGACGCCCTCCAATCCGCTCATCAAAATCACCGACCTCAGCGCCGTTTCCAAAATCGGCAAAGCCGCCGGCATTCCGGTGGGGGTGGATTCGACCTTCGCCACGCCGGTATTTTTGCGCCCCCTGGAACTGGGCGCGGACATCGTCATGCACTCCACCACCAAGTACCTGAGCGGCCACAACCAACTCATCGGCGGCGCGGTGGTGGTCAACGACCAGGCCATCTACGAGCGCCTCAAGTTCATCCAGAAAACCATCGGCGCGGTCAACAGCCCCTTTGATGCGTGGCTGACCCTGCTCGGCATCAAAACCCTGCACCTGCGGATGTACCGCCACGACCAGACCGGGCTGCGCATCGCCCGTTTCCTGGAGGATCATCCCAAGGTCTCCAGGGTCAGCTACCCCGGCCTCGAATCCCATCCCCAGCACGCCATCGCCAAGCGGGAAATGAGCGGCTACGGCGGCATGCTGTCGTTCGAACTCAAGGGCGGCATCCCTTCGGGCAAGGCGCTGATGAACCACGTCAACCTGTGCGGTTTGGCGGAAAGCCTCGGCTCGGTGGAGACCATGATCACCCACCCGGCCACCATGACCCACGCCGAGGTCCCCGCCGATGAGCGCAACGCCCGCGGCCTGAGCGACGGCCTGGTGCGCCTGTCGGTGGGCGTGGAAGACCCGGATGACATTCAAGACGACCTCGCACGGGCGCTGGACAAGGCCTGAACGGGGCGCGACCGGGACCAGCAGGACGAGCAACGGCAGGTGCTGGAATACTGCGAAAACTTCGCCCGCCACGCCCCGGAAAAACTCTCCGATGCCCGCGCGCGCTACGTGCCGCAAAGCGCGGTGGTAAAGCAGCGCGCCCTTGACCGCGTCATCACCGTAGTCAGCAACGTCTTCCAGCCCGCCGACTCGCGGTTCCTGCGCGCCTGGAACTGCCGTTTCCGCGTACTGATAGCGGACCAAACCTGCGCCGGCAAAGTCTCCCTGCCGGTGGCCGAAGACAAGGACTTCGCCGACTACACCCAATAGGCCGGAGTTGATGCTCGTCCCCGACAACCGAATCACCGGCACCGCCGGCAATGCCGTGGGCTACCTCACGCCCAAATACTACGAACTGGACTGCGCCGCGGGCGATGTTCCGCAAGCAGACGAGTAAAAAGATAGGGTCTTAGGAAGCCAAGCATCTAAATTGGCTTCTCTCGAAGCAGTTTAAGCATGACGGGATAGAGCTTATCACGACGATGATTGAACCGAAACTCCGTTTCCTTGAGGTGGTAGTAAAACATATGTTTTCGGATGCCCTTCACTTTGCTCAACCGCAGTTTGGCATATGCCCAAAAGGACTCGATGCCGTTGATGTGCGATTGCTCGTTGGCAAACTCATTGCGGCCATGTTGCACCCGAAAATGCTTCGCATAGCCGACATCCACCAGCCCATGATACCCGCGCCAACCATCCGAATGAATGACGCTGTCGAGGCCCACCTTTCCCCGGATAACCGCTTGCAGCGTGGCTTTTCGGGCATCGGGCACGATCTCCGTGTGAACCCGGCCATTAGGCCGAACACGATTGTTTTGCTGCCGGCGCCGCGCCCGCGCTTGCCGCGGATGCGCTTGGGGCCGAAGTACGATTCATCGACCTCCACCTGGCCGGTCATGCTGACTTGGGGCTCGCATTCCCCGGCGAGGCGGCGGCGAAGTTTGATGTAGATCGCGTTGACCGAGCGGACGCTGATGGTGGTCAATCGCGCGGTGTCGGAGGCCGAAAGGTCGAGCGCAAAGTAGCGTATAATTTGCCGAAATTCCCTTTCGCTGATTCGCGAACGGCGATAATACCTGTTTTTAGTAGACATATCAGAAGTTTAGCACCTGTTGAGATGTGCTTAACTTCCTAAGACCCAAAGATATACTTCCCCGGTCTTTTCTCCGCGCTGGGAGGCTTTGATGCGCCACGGCTCACACCACAATCTGAATTTTTCGGTTCCCGGTTTCTGTTTTTCCATTGAGGGGCGGTGATGGCTGAGCGCCAACCCATTCCCGTTCAAACTCGGGCGCAGTGCGCGGAAGCGGTGTGCCGGCATTGCCTGGGGCGGCATCCGGCCACCGGCGGCGTGCTCAGCGAAGCGGAAACCAACCTCATCCACGAACACCGCAAACGCCTGCGGTTCAGCCCACGGGAGACGATCTGCGTCGAGGGACGGAGACCGCCGTTTTTCATCGGCAACCTGATTTCCGGGGTAGTCAAACTGGCGTTTTCCGGGGTGCCCGGCGAGGTCGGCGCGCTGTTGTTTCCCGGCGATTTTCTCGGCCCGTTCGGCGATTCCGCCGCGGTATCCTGCACCGCGGGCGCGTTGTCGGACTGCGAGTTGTGCTGCTTTGAAGGCGCCGGGTTGCACCGCGTCTTCGCGCGCCATCCGAGATTGCAGGAAAACTTCCTCCGCCACTTCGCCGAAGCCGTGGAGCGCGCCCGGGAAGACGCCGCCCGGCTGCGCCGCCCCCAGGCCACGGCGCGGGTCGCGGCATTGCTGCAAATCTTCGCCGAACACGCCGATGCCGATGCTGACGCCGATGGCAATGGCGGCGGCGCGCACAACGCGGGCGAAGTGCAACTGCCCCTGCGCCGCGCCGAGATCGCCCTGCTCCTCGGCCTCACCACCGAAACCGTCAGCCGCTGCCTGAGCCGGATGCGCCGCGACGGCATCATCCGCCCGCTGTCGCGCCGCTGCGTGTTGATCAAAAGCCCGCCACGGCTTCGGGCGTTGGCGGAAACTTGATCCGAATCGCCCCGGATTATGATGACCAACCCCGGCGTTTCAAAATTGATTTATGTCACGGAAAAGCCGGTTACGTTTCCCCTAGAATGGGCGGGTCCCATTCCTGAGGAAGCGAACGATGCACACTCTTTGTACCCGGTTCCGTACCTGCCCGGCCTTCATCGCATCGGCGATACTGATTACCGGATGGTACTCCCACGGCGTTTGCGCGGATGAAAAAAGCGCCGCCGCCGCCGAGGTGCGCGGCGAGGAAATCGCGCTACTGACCACGGCCCCGGACGTCCCGCCGCCCATCACCCGCAAGCACGCCACCAAGGTCATCGTCCACCTCGAAACCCGGGAGTTGAGCGGGCGCCTGGCCGATGGCGTGGAGTATTTGTTCTGGACTTTCGGCGGCGTGGTGCCGGGAAAATTTATCCGCGTCCGCGAAGGCGACCTGGTGGAGTTTCATCTGCACAACCACCCCGGCAGCCGCATGCCCCACAACATTGACCTGCACGCGGTCACCGGCCCCGGCGGCGGCGCGACTTCCTCGTTCACCGCCCCCGGCCGCACCTCGGTGTTTTCGTTCAAGGCCATCAACCCCGGCCTGTATGTGTATCACTGCGCCACGGCGCCGGTGGGCATGCACATCGCCAACGGCATGTACGGGCTGATTCTCGTCGAGCCCGAAGCGGGGCTGCCCGAAGTGGACCGCGAATACTATGTCATGCAAAGCGAGTTCTACACCAAAGGCGGCCACGGCGAAGCCGGCTACCAGCCGTTCAGCATGGCCAAAGCCCTGCGCGAGGACGCCGACTACGTGGTATTCAACGGCGCAGTGGGAACCATGATCGGCGACGCCGCGCTGGCGGCGCACCCCGGCGAACGCCTGCGCCTGTTCGTGGGCAACGCAGGGCCGAACCTGGTGTCATCGTTTCATATCATCGGCGAAGTGTTTGACAAGGTGTACGTGGAAGGCGGCACTCTCGTCAACCGCAACGTGCAGTCCACCCTGATACCCGCCGGCGGTTCGGCCATCGTCGAAATGGATATGCAGGTGCCGGGAGTTAACATCATCGTTGACCATTCCATTTTTCGCGCCTTCAACAAAGGCGCGCTGGGGATGATTCGCGTCGCCGAAGATTTTTCCCGCTATCCGCAACCCCTGGCCAACCAGGTTTATTCCGGCAAAACCCACGAGGACGTGTATCAGCCCGAAGGCGGCGCGGTGGCGGACCTGAACGAACAAGTGCGCCCCCTCGCCGTGCACACCCGGCGCGAACGCATCGCCGCCGGTATGCGCATTTACAACCAGAACTGCGCCGCCTGCCATCAGACCGGCGGCCAGGGCGTGAACGGCGCGTTTCCGCCGCTGGCTTCATCGGACTGGCTGAATGCCGACAAAAAACGCAGCATCGGCGCGGTGCTGGACGGCCTGTCCGGGGCCATCACGGTGAACGGCCGGAATTTCAACGGCGTGATGCCGGCCATACGACTCAGCGACGCCGATGTGGCTCACGTGCTGAGCTACGTCTATAACTCCTGGGGCAACAACGGCGGCATGGTGGCACCTGACGAGGTCAAGGCGGTTCGTGAACAACTCTAGGCGCATTGCCCGTTTGGCCCTTGCCGGTTTGCTGATGGCCACCGCCCTCGCCCTCGGGGGCGCGGCCCACGGCACCGGCGATGTCCACAAAGGTATGCGGCTGATTCCCGGCGGCGCCCACCGCCCTTTGTACGGCGACGGCGCGGGCATTGACGGTGGCAGCGGAAAAATTGCGCTGGCAGCCTTTTACCTGGACGCCGGAGCGGTGTCCAACGGCGCTTTTCTCGAGTTTGTCCGCGCCCATCCGAAGTGGCGCAAGTCCCGGATAAAACCGCTTTTCGCCGACCCCAACTACCTCGCCCAGTGGCGCGGCGATTTGGATCCCGGCTCCGGTGTGGCAGTGGCTGCGGCCCCGGTGGTGAACGTATCGTGGTTTGCGGCGCGGGCATTTTGCCGCGCCGGAAACGCAACGCTGCCGACCACCGCGCAGTGGGAATTCGCCGCCGCCGCCAGTGAAACCGTGGCCGACGCCGGCGATGATCCGGAGTTTATCGCCCGCATACTGGCGTGGTATTCCCGGCCCCACGGACGCACGGACGACGCCGGGCACTTCAAAAACGTGTACGGCGTGTACGACCTGCACGGCGCGCATGGTTCGGCGTGGGAGTGGGTGCTGGACTTCAACGCGGCCCTCACCAGCGGTGAGTCCCGGGCCGATGCAAGCCGCGACCGCCGGTTGTATTGCGCCGCCGGCGTGGTGGGCGCGGCTACCTACGTGGACTATCCGTCTTTCCTGCGCTACGGCTACCGCAGCAGCCTCGACGGGCGCTACACCCACGGCGAACTCGGCTTTCGATGCGCCGCCGCAGTGCGGGGCTGAGACATGAACGCGCGCGCATACATTTTGGCCGCCGCAGCGATCGTGTGCGCGGCGACCGCTGCCGCACAACAACATCAGCACCAGGTTTTGCCGCCGGCGGAGATCGGCGACTACTCGGTCTATCAACTGGAATCCGTGTGGCTCAACCACCACGGCGCGCGGCAAAACCTCGCGGCGCTGGCGGGCAGGCCAACGGTGGCGGCGATGATCTATACCGCCTGCGAATACGCCTGCCCGCTCATCGTGCGGGACATGCTCGCCGTCTACCACGCCCTCGACGCCGCCGAACGCGGGTTGGCAAACTTCGTGTTGTTCTCGTTTGACCCGAAGCGCGACACGCCCCAAGCCATGCGCCGCTACGCCGTAGAAAAAAACCTGCCGGCGCCGGACTGGACGCTGCTGGCTGCCGATGATGACGCCACGCTGGAACTCGCCGTAGCCCTCGGCGTTCGCTACAAACCCCTGGCCGGCGGCGATTTCGCACATTCCAACGTAGTGTTCGTTCTCGACTGCAACGGCACGCCGGCGCATCGCCAGGAAGGTCTCGGCGTCGCTCCCGCCGAAGCGGTAACGGCGTTGCGGGCGGCGTTGGGGGATTGCCGGGCGCGCGCTGAGTAAGCGTAAACCGAGTAAGTCGTGATTCCCGAAAGCGGTGAAAAAATATAGGCGCCGGCGCTCCTTATTTTTTTATCGTTCGAGGACGACGGGGGTTTTTCATACTGTCAAGGTAAAGGTAATCCTCAACCCACCCGCTTTTCAATCAACTCATCCACCACCGACGGATCCGCCAGCGTGCTGGTGTCGCCGAGGTCGTCGAGTTCGCCGGCGGCGACTTTGCGCAGGATGCGGCGCATGATTTTTCCGGAGCGGGTTTTGGGCAGGCCGGGGGCCCACTGCACTGCGTCTGGTTTGGCGATGGCGCCGATTTCTTTTTTGACCAGGGCCATCAACTCCGTGCGCAACTCGTCTCCGGGCCCAACGCCGGCCATCAGGGTTACGTACGCGTAGATCCCCTGCCCCTTGATTTTGTGCGGATAGCCGACCACCGCGGCTTCGGCCACTTTGTCGTGCAGCACCAGCGCGCTTTCGATTTCGGCGGTGCCCATGCGGTGGCCGGACACGTTGATGACGTCGTCAATGCGCCCGGTGATCCAGTAGTAGCCGTCTTCATCCCGGCGCGCGCCGTCGCCGGTGGTGTAGCAGCCGGGGTGGGCCGTGAAGTAGGTTTCCACGAAGCGTTGGTGGTCGCCGTACACGGTGCGCATCTGCCCCGGCCAGGAATGTTTGAGCACCAGGTTGCCCGAAGCCGCGCCTTGCAGTTCGTTGCCGTCGGCGTCCATCAATGCCGGTTGAATGCCGAAGAACGGCAAGGTCGCCGAGCCCGGCTTGAGGTCGGTGGCGCCCGGCAGCGGCGCGATCAGGATGCCGCCGGTCTCGGTCTGCCACCAGGTGTCCACCACCGGGCAGCGCCGTTCGCCGACCACGCGGTGATACCATTCCCACGCTTCGGGGTTGATGGGCTCGCCCACGGTGCCGAGGATGCGCAGGCTCGCGCGGCTGTGCCGGGTTACCGGTTCGTCGCCCTGCCCCATCAACGCGCGCAACGCCGTGGGCGCGGTGTAGAAAATGTTGACGCGGTGCTTGTCCACCACCTGCCAGAAACGCCCGGCGTCGGGCCACGTGGGCAGCCCTTCAAACATCATGGTGGTGGCGCCGTTGGCGAGGGGGCCGTAGACGATGTAGGTATGCCCGGTCACCCAGCCGACGTCGGCGGTGCACCAGTAGATTTCGCCGTCTCGGTAGTCGAACACGTATTTGTGGGTCATGGCGGCGTACAACTGATAGCCGCCGGTGGTGTGCAAAACGCCTTTGGGCTTGCCCGTTGAGCCGGAGGTGTAGAGGATGAACAACGGGTCTTCGGCGTCCATCTCCTCGGGCGGGCATTCCGTTGACGCCTCGCGCATGGCCTCGTGGTACCACACGTCGCGCTCGGTGTTGCCGCGAACCGGGCTGCCGGTGCGTTGCACGACGATGGTGGTGTGGACTTCGGGGCAGCCTTCCAGGGCCTGCTCGACGTTTTCCTTGAGCGGCACCTTGGTGCCGCCCCGCGGCCCCTGGTCGGCGGTAATCACCACCCGGCAGTCCGAATCAAGTATCCGGTCGCGCAGGGCGTCCGGGGAAAAGCCGCCGAACACCACCGAGTGAATGGCCCCGATGCGCGCGCAGGCGAGCATCGCCACCGCCGCTTCGGGGATCATCGGCATATAGATGGAAACGCAGTCGCCCCGTTGCACGCCGCGGGATTTCAGCACGTTGCCGAATTTGCAGACTAACTCGAATAGTTGGTTATAGGTAATTGATTTATCAACATCCACATCATCCCCTTCCCAGAGAATGGCCACCTGCTCCCCGCGCTCGGCAAGGTGCCGGTCCACGCAGTTGTAGCAGGCGTTGAGCTTGCCGCCCGCAAACCACCTGATCCGCGCCTGATGAAAATCCACGTCCATAACCGTGTCCCAGGGCTTGAACCAACTGACAAACTCATCCGCCTGCCCGGCCCAGAAACTTTTGGGATCGTCCACCGACCGCTGATACATCTCCCGGTACTGCTCGCCGTTCAAATGCGCCCCGGCGGCAACTTCGGCGGAGACGCCGTAGATTTTTTGTTCCGACATTTACACGCCCTCAAGGCTGCTGTTTTCCAGCGGAATACTGTAAGCCCCCGGTGGACGATTGGCAAGCATTCCGCCCGCCGGGCTAGCAGCATGAAAAACTACCCGTCATTCTTGTACAGGTTCACCAATTCGCTGACAAATTTTATCTACGCCGTCATTCCCGAACGTTAGTGTCCGTTGCCGCGCAAGCGGCTTACGAACACATGCGCCCAAGCGGTGGCGTAGGGGCGAGTCGCGACCCGCCCCTGACGTTAGCGGCTACGCCACCCGTTAAACGCTGGATTCCCGAATGCGATGAAAAATATGGTCGCTAACGCTCCCTATTTTTCTATCGTTCGGGAATGACGGCAGAGGCGTAAGGCAGGGCAAAGGAAGCGCAAAAAAAAGCGACCAAGCATCATCGTTTTCCTTGTCCGTCTTTACACCTCTGCGGCCGTCCAACCGGCGGCGGTAGCCGCTAACTTCGACGTGCGCAAGGACGCGCACGGCGGCGCTGAAAACAGGATGTTTTCCCGCGCCGCACAGGGGGGCGTGGGGGGCTCTCCCCCCACAATGCGCGTCACGCGCACCCGCACCCCGCAATACGCGTCACGCACGCCGGACGCCGAGTACGTTGGGGATTCGCGACAATCCGGTCAAAATTCGTCCGAGGTTTTTCAGGCCGGATATTTCCAGTTTGAGTTGAATGTTGGCGCCGTGTTCGTCGTCGGTTTCCATGTTGAGTTTCAGCACCGGGATTTTTTTCTCTTTCAGAAACTCGGTGATGTCGTTCAGCAAACCGCCGCGGTGGTAGGCGGCGATCTGAATTTCCACCGGCCACGAAGCGAGTTCCGATTTCCCCCACTGCACTTCAATCAAGCGCTCGCGGCGCGGGGCGTTGAGGTTTGTGACGTTGTGGCAGTTTTTCCGGTGAATGCTCACGCCGCGGCCCGCGGTGATGAAGCCGATGATGGGGTCGCCGGGAACGGGGTTGCAGCAACGGGCCAGATGGGTCAGCAGGTTGCCCACGCCGCTGACGCTGAAGGCGCCGGGTGGTTTGGGCTTGTCGTGGCGATGGGAGCGGGGCGGCTTGAGCGGCTTGAGCGGCGAGGTCTGCTCCCCGTGGTCGGCGGCTTCGGCGGCGCGGCGAAACGGCGCCAGTGCGCGGGACAGTTTGAAATCGCCGGCGCCGATGGCCGCCAGCAGGTCGTCGGTTTTGTGGAAGTGGGTGTTGCGCGCGATCTTGTCGTAACTCAACTCATCCATGCCGAGGCGCGCCAGTTCGCGCTCCAGCATGCCGCGCCCCTCGGCCAGGTGCTGGTCGTAATCGGCGCGCTTGAACCATTGGGTTATGCGGCTGCGGGCGCGGCGGGTGCGCGCGTAACCGAGGTCGTGGCGCAGCCAGTCGCGGCTCGGATGGCCGCCCTTGACGGTCTGGATATGGACCTGCTCGCCGGTTGCCAGGCGGTGGCCGAGGGGCGCCATTTTGCCGTCAACCCGCGCGCCACGGATGCAGTGCCCGATTTCGGTGTGGATGGCGTAGGCGAAGTCAATGGGGGTTGAACCGGCCGGCAAGGCGATCACCGTGCCCTTGGGGGTGAACACGTACACCCGCTCCCCGCCGGCATCGCCCGCGGAAGTCTCCGCCAGCGCGCCGGCGTCCCGCAGTTCATCTTGCCATTGCAGCAACTGGCGCAGGCGCACCACCTTGTTATCAATGCTGTCGTCGGCGCGAATCTTCTCCTTGTAACGCCAGTGGGCGGCGACGCCGAGTTCGCTCTGGCGGTGCATCTCCCGGGTGCGGATTTGCACTTCCACGGTGCGCGCATGCGGCCCGCTGACCACGGTGTGAATGGAGCGGTAGCCGTTGTCCTTGGGAGTGGCGATGTAGTCGTCGAACTCCCCGGCCAGGGGTTGCCAGCGGGTGTGCACCACCGCCAACGCCGCGTAGCAGTCGGCGATGCTGTCCACGACGATGCGCAATGCCCGAATGTCCCGGAGGTTTTCCAGCGCCAGCCCTTTGATGCGCATTTTTTTGCGGATGCTGTAGAGGTGCTTGGGGCGGCCGTGGACTTCGCCGGCGAGCGCCGCGTCCCCCAGCGCGTCTTGCACGGCGGCGATGAACGCGCCGATGTATTGCTCACGGGCGGCGCGCTTTTCGTCCAGCGCCGCCGCCAGGTCGCGGTACACTTCGGGTTCCAGGCAGCGCAGCGCGTGGTCCTCCATCCGCCACTTTATCCACCCGACGCCGAGGCGGTTGGCGAGCGGCGCGTACACGTCCAGGGTCATTTGTCCGAGTTCTTCTTCAACCTTCCGCCCGGCGCCCTTGCACTGGCGCAGCACCGACAAATGCCGGGCCAGTTCAATGAGCACCACACGGATGTCGTCCACCATCGCGATCAGCATCTTGCGCAGGTTTTCCTCGTTGACCCGTGGGTCGGCGAACTCGTTACGGGTCTGGCTGCGGTGCCGGGATAACGAAGAAAGCTGCCGCATGCGCGCCGCGCCGTGTAGCAGGGTCATGGTCAGCGGGCCGAAACGCCCGGCGATCAGCGCCTGTTCTTTTTCATCCATCGGTAGCAGGGGCTGCAGCAAAGCGGCCAGCAGGCCCGGCGCATCCATCCCCAGGGATTGGAGTATCTCCACCGTATCCCCGCCGTCCCGCAACGCTTGTTCGGCGTCGGGACGGCAGTGCGCGATTACCCAGCGGCACGCTTCCGTGAGGTCGTGCGTAGCACCGTTGGCGGCGGACTCCATTGGTACGGATTCGGGGGCGTGGCGCTGGGGCATGAAAATACTCGGACAATCCGATAATCCCGGAGGACCTGATCACCGGGCGAGTGCGGAACCGGAAGCTTCGCCCTGCCGGTTGCAATCCCGCTTGCGACTGCACCTGCGAGTGCGGCGCAAGACTTCCGGCCCGCAACCCGAAGTATAGCCCCTAGCCCCTCGGATGATGCCGGCGGTGCAGAGATTTCAGGCGCGTGCCGGCGACGTGGGTGTAAATCTGGGTGGTGGACAGGTTGGAGTGCCCCAGCAGCATCTGCACGCTGCGAAGGTCGGCGCCGTGGTTGAGCAGGTGGGTGGCGAAGGCGTGGCGCAAGGTGTGCGGGGACAAATGCGCCGCAATGCCGGCGCTCAATGCGTAGCGCCGGATGTTGCGCCAGAAGGCCTGGCGGGTCATTGCGCCGCCCCGCCTGGTAACGAACACCGCCGCGCTTTGCTTTTCCCCCAGCAGGCCGGCGCGGGACTCCGACAGGTAGTGCGTGAGCCAGTCCACCGCCGGCTCGCCCAGCGGCACCAGCCGCTCCTTGCTACCCTTGCCCATGGCCCGGCATACCCCGGCGGTCAAGTCCAGTTGGTTCAGTTCCAGGTTGACGATTTCGCTGGCCCGCAGGCCGGTGGCATACAAGGTCTCCAGCATGGCGCGGTCGCGCAAGCCGAGGCCGGCGCCGGTGTCCGGGGCGTTGATGAGGCGTTCGACCTGGGATTCGGAGAGGGTTTGGGGCAGGGATTTGCCGATGACCGGGGCGATTACTTCGGCGCACGGATCGGCGGCGATAATCTCGCCGGCCAGCGCGTGGCGGTAAAACCGCTTCAACGCCGACAACGCGCGCGCCGCGCTGCGGCTTGAATAGCGGTCCGCGTGGTCGCTGAAATAGGTTTGCAGGAGTTGCGCGTCGGCGGTGGTCAGCGAGCGGTCGCGGCGGTGCAGCCAGTGGACAAACTTCCTGAGGTCGCTGCGGTAGGCCGCCAGCGTGTTGTCGCTCAACCCCGCTTGCAGCCACACCGCGTCGAGGAACTCATCCACCAGCCGGGCATCGGCGACGGCACCGGCAACGGACGACCGGGAAGCATCGCTCATTGCAGGGATGGTGTCGGCGATGGCGCGGGCAAAGACGAATCCTGCGGGCTTGATTCCAGCAGCCACAACCGCTGCAACTTTTGTTTCAACGCGCTGCGGCTGGCATCGGATTGGGCGCGCGCCAGCAGATCCTCGAACAGCCGCCGGGCGTCGTCGAACAGCCGGGCATCCAGCAACGCCTCGGCGGCGCGAAAACGCGCCGCTTCGCCCCAGCGGTCGAAGCCGTCGGCCTGCTGCAGCGCGGAGTGCAAAAACAAGTCCGCGGCGGCGGTGTATTGGCCGCTGCCGTGGTAGGACTCCGCCAGCCAGTAAGCGATCTCGCGCCGGTATTTTCCCGCCGGTGCGCGCGCCTCCACCTTGCGCAACAACCCCAGCGCCAGTTGATGGCGCTCCACGGTTTGCAGATCAAAAATCGGCTGCAGGATGGCGTCGGTCTGCGCCGGGTCGAGGGCGTCGAACGCTTCGATCCATTCGTCCAGTTTGGCGGCGCCCCGGCGGTGGCGGCCGGCGAAAATGTCAATGCGCCCGGCTTGCAGCAACCACGCGCTGCGGTCCACACCGGCGGGTAGCGCGGGCAGCTCCGAAAGGTTGGCGTTGGCCTCGGCGGCCAGTTGGAAATCGCCGTTGTCGAGGGCATGGGCGGAGAGGCGCAACCCGGTTTCGCCGCCCAGGGACAATTTGCCGAGGCGGGTCTCCGGGCCGAACAGGCGCGCGATCAAGGCGGTGCGCCGCAAGTCAATCAGCACGTTGACGTAGGCGTCCACCGCGCTGCGACGCAGCGCCGGGCTTTTGGCATCCACGGCCAGCCACGCGAACAGGGCTTTGCGCGCCACCGTCGAGCCCGGCGGAGATTGCCGGGCGTGGTCGAGCCAGCGCCATTCCTCACCGCTCAGCAGCCCGGCCTTGTTGGCCTCGTCCCGGGCGATGCGGGCGTACGCGTCGAACAAGTCGGCGGCGCCAAACTGCGGATAGACCCCGCTCAATCCGGGGTCGCGGGGGGGCGGCGCCAGCAGGTAGTCTTCGATCACGTCGGCCAGCGGGTAGAACTTGCCGGCGGTGATGTTGGCCTGGGCCATCACCGCCTGAATGTCGCGCTCCAGGGCTTCCCCCCGTGGCGACGCCCGGAGCGCAAGGGCGCGGTCAATGACCTGATCCGGCGTCAGGCTGCGGTTGCCGAGGCGGGCGTAGAGCCGCAACAGCCGCGCGGCGGGTTGATCGAGGGGCGCGAGCAGGTTGACGGCGGCGTCCGGGTCCCCGGAGCGTAGCAGTACGCCGGCGCTGAGCAACAGCCAATCGGTTTCCCCGGCGCCGTAGTCCCTGCGGAAATGCGCCATGGCGATGCGCGCCTCAAGCAGCAAATCATCGGCGAGGTAGGCGGCGATCAACGCCTGCCGGAGGTGCCGTTTGTGGCGTTGGGAGGCGTCCGCCGCCGGCAGTTGGGCGCGGATGAGGCTACGCGCCGCGCCGCCCCGCCGCAGCGCGGTCAGGGCTTTAACCGCCAGCAGTTGCGCTTCCCGGCGGATGGTAGCCGGCAGGACCGGCGACGGTTCCCGGGTGCGCTCGTACAATTTTTGCCACTGGCCGCGCACTTGATACAAGGTCCACAACTGCCGTTCCCATTGCAGCCATTCGGTGGTCGGCTCGGTGGCCGCGCCCGGCGCCGCGCCCATTGCCGGGCCCATTGCCGGGCCATTGGTTTCCAGTATTTCCTGGGCGAGGCCGAGCACGTTGGCGCGCACCAGGTTTTGTACGCGCACCAGTTCCGGGGTGGGGGCTTGGGCTGATGCTTGGGTGGCGGTCGGGGTGTCCGGCCCGGTCAGCCCGGTCGTCTGCGCCACGCCGTTGCCGATGATGCCGGGGAGCAGCAGCAAACCCCATAAAAAACCGGCCCGCAGGGTCAGCGGCGGCCGGTTTTTTGGGTTCGCGCCTGGCACGTTCAATCTGCGGAATCAGCGGGCGCCGCCGTCAGCGATGCCGGGCGCGTCCCCCGGCTTACCGGCGAACCTTCTCCTTGATGCGCGCGGCCTTGCCGGTGCGCTCCCGCAGGTAGTACAACTTGGCGCGCCGCACGTCGCCACGGCGCACCACTTCGATGGCGGCGAGCAACGGGCTGTGGGTCTGGAAGACCCGTTCGACGCCCTCGCCGCCGGTCATTTTTCGCACCGTGAAAGAGGAATTGAGGCCGCGATTTTTCTTCGCCAGCACCACGCCCTCGTAGGCCTGAAGCCGCTCACGGCTGCCCTCCTTGACGCGCACCTGCACGCGCACGGTGTCGCCCGGGCCGAACTCGGGCACGTCTTCTTTGAGTTGTTCGCTTTCCAGTAAATCAATAATGTTACTCATCGCCTTGCTCCGCTTGATACGCTTTCAGTAAATCGCTCTGTTCCCGGTCGAGGCCGCGCCCGGCCAGCAGGTCGGGTCGGCGCTCGGCGGTCCTGCCCAGGGCCTGCATCAGCCGCCAGCGCCGTATCGCGCCGTGGTCGCCGCTCAGCAACACTTCGGGCACCGCCCGCCCCTCAAACACCTCGGGGCGGGTGTAATGCGGGCAGTCCAGCAACGCCTCGGCATCGGCAAAGGAATCCTCGGCCGCCGAGCGCGCATTGCCCAACACGCCGGGCAACAGGCGCGCGATGCCTTCAATCAGCACCATCGCCACCAACTCGCCGCCCGCCAGCACATAGTCGCCGCCGGAGATTTCGCGCTCCACCCGGCTTTCCACGATGCGCTCATCAATGCCTTCATAGCGCCCGGCCAGCAGTATCAGCGCCGGCAGGGCCGCCAGTTCCGCCATCAACCCCTGGTCGAGGCGCTCGCCCTGGGGCGAAAGATACACCACCGGCCCGTGGTTTTCCGCCGTGGCCGCGTCAATGGCTTTGGCCAGCGGCGCCGGGCTCATCAGCATACCGGCGCCGCCGCCGTAGGGGCGGTCGTCCACCGTGCGATGCCGGTCTGCGGTGAAATCCCGCGGATTCCACAGTTTCAGTTTCAGCGCGCCCTTGTCCAGCGCGCGCGCGGAAATACCGTTTTCCGCCACCGCGTCGAACATTTGCGGAAATATCGTTACCACCGCCAGGTCCATCGTTTGCCCCCCTTTGCCTTGCCCTGCCTTGCCCGGCCCGGCCTAATCGTCCGGGTCCCATTCCACCCGGATGCGACCGCCTTCCAGGTCCACCTCGATGATCACCTCCGGTGTCCAGGGCAACAGCCGTTCATCGGCGCCACCCGCCGGCGCACCATCTGCACCATCTGCGCCATCCCGCCGCACCGCCAGCACGTCATTGGCGCCGGTCTCGACCAGGTGATCAACGACCCCCAGTTCAATGCCATCCTGATTGACCACCGATAACCCGGCCAGATCGCTCCAGTAATACTCACCGCCGGGCAACGCCGCGAGTTGCGATGGATGGACGGCAATCCACTTCCCGGCCAGCCCGTGCGCGCCGTCTCGGTCGTTCACCCCGGCCAGTTTCGCCAGCAGTCTACCGGACTGCCGCCGGGCGGAGGTTACCGTGACCGATCGCCAGTTCAACCCAGTATCCGCGCCATCCGCATCCTCGGCATCGGGCCGTTCCCCCAGCATCCAGCGATGGTATTCCAGGATCTGCTCCGGTGGCCGGGTGTACGAAAACACCTTAATCCAGCCCTTGACGCCGTATTGCCCGTTGATTTTCCCGACCACCAGCGGCTGGTTTTCGCCGGGGTCAGGAGCGGGGCGGGGTCGCGCTAAACCGGGCAAGGCGGCGGAAACCGTGAAGCCGGTTTTAAGCGTGATTCATCGGCGCGGACGATGGTCGGAACGGGGCAGAGCCCCAATCAAGCCGAGGCCGAAACCGAAGCCGAAGCCGCATATTTTGCCGCCCCGGCCTGCTTGTACAACTGGGCCACGCGCTCGCTGAGCTGCGCGCCCTGGCTGACCCAGTGGTCAATCCGGGCGGTATCAATGCGAAGTTTTTCCTCCCGCCCGGAGGCGATGGGGTTGTAAAACCCCACGCGCTCAATGAATCGCCCGCGCAATGACCGGCGCTGGTCCGCCACCAGGATTGAGTAAAAGGGCCGTTTCTTTGAACCGCCCCGGGATAAACGAATGGTTACCATTGCCGATCTTGCTCCCCGCTGAAATGGTTGCTGAATTTTGAGCGCCGGATTCTAGCACAAAAAACCATAATCCGGGCAAGCACTTGTTTGGCGGCGAACCGCCGTGATTAGCGCGCCGCTACAAAACGCTCCAGCGCGATGCCGGAGTCGAGGGCTGTGCGGATTTGCGCGGCGCCGTGGCCGAGGTCCGGGGCATGGCCGGTGTGCAACAGGCAAATCGCGCCGCCGTAGATCAGGCTGTCGCGCATCGCGCCGCTTTCCCCGGCGAGCGCGGCCATGCCCAGTTCGACGCAGTGCGCGGCGCTTTGCCGGAGGTCCAGCGGGGCGGTGATGCCGGCGGTGGCGGAGCCGGGATATACCGATGTCTCGCGCAGCAGTTGCGGGGGTACGGGAATCATCCGCGCGGGTTGATGGATGCCGGCCTGTTCGGGGGTTATTCGCACTTCGCGGTTGGCGTTATCGCCATCGCCATTGCCATTGCCACCACCGGCGCCGTGATACTGAAAAAATCGTGCCGGCTGGCTGAGGGACGGGATGCAGCCGCCCTCGACGCCGCGCACGATCATGGCGCCGTGATAGCCCGCTTCCCGGGCCAGCAGGCCGTACACCGGCGGGTAGGCTTTGTGCACGTAGCCGGTCATGAGGTGGGTTTGGCCGGCGGCCCGCAGCGGCCCGAGCAGCACTTCCAGGGTGGTGATGCAGGAGCGTTTGACCATTTGCGCGCGCAGTTCCACCAGGGCGTGGAGTTTGGGCAGGTACGCGGACTGGTCAACATAGCCCCAGCCGATGCGCGGATCGGCGACGCGCCCGGCGGCTTCGGCGGGGGATAGATCCACGGGGATTCCGGCAGCCGCGTACACCAGGTGATGGGTGACGCCGTATTTGGGACCCACCAGCCGCAGGCCGTGGGAATACGCGTTCAACCCGCAGGCGGCCAGCAGCGGGGCGAGGAACGGCGTCGCCGGCACGCCACGGGCGTAGCCGTTGAACGGGTCGGCGATGTCAATGAGCGTATCGCAGTCCACCGCCCGGCGTTCCACGGCCCCGAGCAGCGCGTCCAAGGAGCCGAGGTTTTCCTCATCGGTCTCGCGCTTCATGCGCATGGCGATGAGGTAAATCCCGGCCTGCACCGGGTCCACCCGCCCTTCGATGATGAGGTTCATCGCGTCCCGGGCGGCGGCGCGGCTGAGGGGCTTGCTCATCTCCGGCCCGGTGGCGACTCGCTGCAGGTAGGAGCGCATGCGCGCCGCCGGCGGCGGTTGGTCGTGGGGATTCAATTTCGCCGTCATTCTTCGCCGTCATTCCCGAACGATAGAAAAATAGGGGGCGGTAGCGACCACATTTTTCATCGTATCGGGAATCCGGAAAGCCGGCAACTTCGCTGCCGGTTGGACTGGATTCCCGCTAAAACACTGCGGGAATGACGGCTGAGGTGTGCGGGAATGACGGCGAGGTGTCCCGGATTCGCCACCCTAGAGACTGTAGTACATCTCAAACTCGCAGGGATGGGTCTCCAGCCGCAGGCGGTTGACTTCCGCCATCTTGAGTTCGATGTAGGCGTCAATCGTGTCGTTGTCCATAACCCCGCCATTGGTCAGGAAATCGCGGTCGCCGTCGAGGGCTTCGAGGGCGACGTCCAGCCCGTGGGCCACGGTCGGCAG
Source organism: Candidatus Poriferihabitaceae bacterium (assembly GCA_965212085.1). Taxonomy (GTDB): domain Bacteria; phylum Pseudomonadota; class Gammaproteobacteria; order Arenicellales; family Poriferihabitantaceae; genus JAHRAW01. The sequence goes on from OZ243042.1 coordinate 2,531,439, forward strand.
CATTTTTTCCTCTTCCGGGGGCAGGTCGTAGAGGTCCTTGTCGGCGGGTTCGCCGGGGTGGATTTTGTTTTGGATGCCGTCCAGCCCGGCCAGCAGCATGGCGGCGAACGCCAGGTAGGGATTGGCGGTGTTGTCGGGGAAGCGGATTTCGATGCGCCGCCCCTTGGGGTTGGCCTCGTAGGGAATGCGGCAGGACGCGGAGCGGTTGCGCGCCGAGTAGGCCAGCAGGGTCGGCGCCTCATAGCCCGGCACCAGGCGTTTGTAGCTGTTGGTGCTGGCGTTGGTGAAGGCGTTCAGGGCGCGCGCGTGCTTGAAGATGCCGCCGATGTAGTAGAGCGCGGTTTCGCTCAGGCCGCCGTACTGGTCGCCGGAGAAGATATTCTGGTCGCCCTTGAAAATGGACTGATGGACGTGCATGCCGGTGCCGTTGTCGCCGACCAGCGGCTTGGGCATGAAGGTCGCGGTCAGGCCGTGGTTGTGGGCGACGTTGTGCACTACATACTTGAGGATCTGCACTTCGTCGGCCTTTCTCACCAGCGTATTGAAGCGCGTGCCGATTTCCCCCTGGCCGGCGGTGCCGACTTCGTGGTGGTGAACCTCCGTTTCCACCCCCATATCGGCCAGCACCAGGCACATCAGGGAGCGCACGTCGGACTGGCTGTCCACCGGCGGCACCGGGAAATAGCCGCCCTTGACCCCCGGACGGTGGCCGGTATTGCCTTCTTCATATTCCTTGCCGCTGTTCCAGGCCGCCTCCATGGAATCAATTTCGTAGAAGGCGTTGCCCATTTCATTGCCCCAGTGCACCGAGTCGAACAGGAAGAACTCGTTTTCCGGGCCGAAGTAGGCGCGATCGCCGACCCCGGTGGAGGCCAGAAAGGCTTCGGCACGCCGGGCGATGGAGCGCGGATCCCGGGCGTAGCCCTGCCGGTTGGCCGGCTCAACGACATCGCAGCGCAGGTTGACCGTAACTTCCTGATAAAACGGATCGAGCACCGCCGAGGCGGAGTCGGGCAGCAGAATCATGTCGGAATCGTTGATCCCCTTCCAGCCGGCGATGGAAGAGCCGTCGAACATCTTGCCCTCCTTGAAGGTGTTTTCATTCACCATCGCAACGGGCACCGAGACGTGCTGCTCCTTGCCCATGGTGTCGGTAAAACGAAAATCAACGAACCTGGCTTCGTTGTCTTTGATGAGTTTCAGGGCGTCTGCTGCGGACATTGGTAACCTCTTTTAACGATTGGCGTTGAATGGGTGAGTCGGCATGCCCCGGCCCGCAGGACTGCGCCGACTCAAAACGATTAGTAATATCAGTGGGTTGCGGACACAATCTCGAAACCGAAAATCGAAACCGAAAAAGAAACCACAAACACCCACAAGTGCGCCGGCCCCAACAAGCGGTTCGACGCCCAAGGTGCCTATCATACTGCAATTCAGGTTACTCAGGAATAACAATTTGCGGCTTTTTCTTGCCGGCGGTGTATAGGTTCACTAATTCACTGACAAGTGCGGACAGGTCGCGACCTGTCCCTACGCCCACCCCCGCGCCGCACAGGGGGGCGCAGGGGGTCCCCGCCCCCTGCCCCCGCAAATGCGCGTCATGCGCAACCGCCCCCCGCGCCTCGCGCCCCACCCCGCGCAAGCGGCTCGGACACTTGCGTACTCGGGAATCCAGCGCCACACGAACCACCGGCGGTTTAGTCCCTGGATTCCCGAATAGCGATGAAAAATATGGTCGCTAACGCTCCCTATTTTTCTATCGTTCGGGAATGACACCGAGGGTGATTTGTTGTTTCGCGGGGATGACACCGAAGGCAATTTGCACTTTGCGGATATGACACCGAGAACGTGGCAACAACGCTGTCGTCATTCCCGAGCGTTAGTGTCCGTTGCCGCGTTGTTTGCGGCTTACGGACACTTGGCGCTCTCGGGAATCCAGTGCGATTTAGAAACGCAACGAACCGGTCAGGCGGATGTTATGCCCGATGTCGTTGTCATCCCGTTCGGTGCGTTCGCCGGTCAACTCCAAGCGCAAGCCGCGCTTGGTCCATTTGCCGAGGGCGTTGGAGAAGTCCATTCCCATCTTTTGACTGCGCCCGTCTTCGGTCCAGCCGGGTTCCAGAGTGAAGGTAATTCCACGGCCTTGCACGCCCGAATCCAGCCGGGCCTGCAAACTGGCTTCCCATTCTTCGTAGTCCTCCGCCTCATGGGCCACCAGGAAACTGGTTTTTCCCTGTACGCTCAAACCATTCACCGGGTTGGTGTAGTTGAAGCCCAATCCCACATCCGCACCACCGCCCTGTTCGGCGTCGCCGTCATCCCAGCGTAGGCCGAGTTCCCAGTTCGGGGTGAATTGTGCGCCGTCTGCGGTTATCTCGCCCGGTACGCGGCCTTGTATGGCGGCGCGCAGGCGTTGGGAGTCTGCGGTTACTGCGGGCAGGTCGGTGGCCTCATCGGCATCGGATTCCAGTTCCACGGCGAAAGCACTGGCTTTCCACGACCATTCGCTGCGTTTGTACGTGGTCAGGTCACCGGAGATGCCGAGGGCGATCATCTGCATATCAATATCTACTTCGGTGGTCTCGTCATCGCCGTCTGTGGACAGTTCGGCGTCGCCTTCGCCGTAGCCGAGCATGGCCCAGGCGGTGGTGGTGTCATTTGGTTGCCACTGGATATAGGGCAGGATGCTGGTCAGGTCGGCTTCCAAATCGCCTTGGGCTTCGTCGGTGGCGTCGTCGTAGTCCACGTCACCGCTGGTTTCGGAGATGGCGAGGCCGAGGCGGGTGCCGGTGGGGGTTTGGTAGTCCATGCCGAGGTAGGCGGAGGTTACGTCTCCGTCCAGGTCGAAGTCGTCTTCGGGTTTGCCGTCGAAGTTGGTGGTGGTGGCGCGTGCCCAGAGGCTCCAGCCGGAGGTGCTTGAGGCGTCGTCGTTGAGGTTGAAGTGGAACGCGCTTTTCATGAGGAGGTCGCGGGGGGACATTGTTGTTGTTGTGTCCGCAAGATTGGCCGGTTGTGCCGGGTCATGTTCAACTGGATTCCCGATACGATGAAAAACATGGTCGCTATCGCTCCCTGTTTTTCTATCGTTCGGGAATGACACCGAGGGTGATTTGTATTTTTGTGGGTATGACACCGAGGGTGATTTGTGTTTTTGTGGGTATGACACCGAGGGCGTGTTAACAACGCTACCGTCATTCTCGAGCGTTAGTGTCCGTTGCCGCGTTAGCGGCTTACGGACACTTACGACTCGGGAATCCAGGGTTTGGGCGGGGGTGTTGGCCGCTAACTCAAACTTGTGGCCGCCGATGGTGAAGTGGCTGGTGTTTGCGCTTGCGCCGGTGTTGCCCAGGTAGTCTTCAAATACGCCTACCGTGCCGGTGGCAAAAGCCCGCCCGAATGCCGCCAGAGTCTTTTGCACAACGCGTTCGCTACCGAACTGTCCGATGGTGATGGTGAAGGTCAGTTCCACGCTATCGGGGTTGGTGGCATCGTTGTCGGTGGCGGTGTAGGTGTAGGTCGTTTCATCCTGATCGGTGGTCGGGGTGCCGTCCAAAACTTGGGTGGCGGCGGTGAAGGTCAGGCCGTCGGGCAGGGGCGGGGTCGGGTTGATGGCGTAGGTGAGTGCGCCGGTGCCGCCGGTGGCGGCGGGCAGGGTTACGCTGATGGGTTCATCGGGGGCGTATCTTTGGGGGCGGATGGTGGTGGTGGCGCCGAAGGTTGGCATGAGGTCGGTGATGGTGATGGTGAAGGGCAGTTCCGTGATGTCGGGCGGGGTGTCGCTGTCGGTCACGGTGTAGGTGAAGGTCGTCATGCTTAGCATGGTGGTGGGGGTGCCGTCCAAAACGCGGGTGGCGGCGGTGAAGGTCAGGCCGTCGGGCAGGGTTTCGGTGATGGCGTACATGACTGTGCCCTGGCCGCCGGTGGCGGTGGGCAGGGTCAGGTTGACGACGGTGGTGGGGGTGTAACTCTGGGCGGGGATGGTGGCGGCACCGAAGGTTGGGGGGTCGGTCTCGCCCTGGATGTTGATGGTGACGGTGGCGGAGACCGGGCCGGTTGTTCCGCTGGTCTGCTCCCCGGCCACGGTAAAGGTTTCGGTGAGTGTGTCGCCGTCGTTCAAGGCATCCACGGCGGCATTGTCGTTGTCCAGTGTGTAGGTCAGTACCGCTGTGTTGCTTAGGGGAGCACCTAGGCGAACTACAAAGTTTCCGTACATGCCATCAGTGTCCTGGGCCGTGAAAACACCTACTTGCAGCTGCACGGCGTTCCCGAATGTCAACGAATTGGCGGTTACGGTATTGGGGCTGGCGTCCTCAACGATGGTGTAGGTGAGGTTGTTACCGGGTGCGGCGGCGTCAAAAATCTGCGCCGAGGCGTGGTGGGCGGGGATGAGGGTGAGGGCGAGGAGGAGTAAGGCGGTGAGGGATGCGCCGTTAGGGGTCAGGCGTGAATTTTGTTGTGCAGGGGGGGGGGGGGGGGGGGCAGGAATGGCTGTTGAGACGCTCAAAGGCGCGGTTTTATGCGGTTTTGGGGTGTTTTTGGTTATGGAACGGGGGAACATGATAAGCCTCCTGAAAGGGGGGTGTTTGGTTGGAATTGCCGGGTTGGGTTGTGCCAAATTTGGGGGATTATAGCAGAAATCAGGGAAATGATACCCCCCAAAAAGGGCGGAATATGGCGGGGTTGGGTGCGCGTGACGCGCTTTTGCGGGGGGAAGACCCCCCGCGCCCCCCTGTGCGGCGCGGGGAAACTCCTGTTTCCAGCGCCGCGCGCACATCCCTGTGCGCGACAGTCCGGCTAACGCCGGAAGGGTTTGGACGGCGGGCGGGAACTTTGTGCGCGAGTGGGGACAGGTCGCGACCTGTCCCTACGCCGCCGGTTGGACGGCACAGCGGCGTAAGGTCGGGCAGTGGAAATGACGGGGTATTGCGGGTTTGACGCTGGATTGCTCGTATCGTCCCTGATGCGAGCAATCCGCTCCGGGATGCGTCCGGCGTAGCGGAACGCCACGGGTTGCGGATATAATCCCGTCCATGAAAATACTCATCGCCGATAATTTTCCCCCGGATCAGCAACGCGCACTGGGCGAAGCCGGGCACCGCATTACCTTTGACCCGAACCTTGAAGGGGCGGCGCTCGGGGCGGCGTTGGGCGATCATGAAATTCTCGTGGTCAGGGGCACCAAAGTGAACGCCGCCGCCATTGACGCCGGGGCGGCGTTGCGGCTGGTGATTCGCGCCGGGGCCGGCACCAACTCCATAGACAAGGCCCACGCCGCCGCCACGGGGGTGCGCGTGTGCAACGTGCCGGGCGCCAACGCCAACGCCGTGGCGGAGCTGGTGATCGGCCTGATTATCGCCATTGACCGCAACATCGCCGGCAACGTCATTGACCTGCGCAACAAACGCTGGGACAAGCGCATGTACGGCAAGGCCCGCGGGTTGTGCGGCATGCGCCTGGGCATCCTCGGGCTGGGCGCCATCGGCCTGGCGGTGGCGCAGCGGGCAAATGCTTTCGGCATGCGGCTTTGCACGGTGGCGCGGGATAACTGGAGCGAAACGGCGCGCAACGGCATGGACGCCTGGGGTATCGTTCAGTTCGCTTCCCTGGAGGAGTTGCTCGGCGGCTGCGACGTCATCAGCCTGCACCTGCCCCTCACCGAAAAAACCGAGCGCCTGGTGGACGAGCGCTTTCTGGCCGGGATGAAGGACGGCGCCATGCTCATCAACACCGCGCGCGGCGAGTTGCTGGATGAAGCGGCGGTGATCCGGGCTATGGACGGCAAGGGAATCCGCGCCGGCCTCGACGTCTATCAGAACGAGCCGGCGGGCGGCGAAGCGGTGTTTGAATCAGCCCTCGCCAACCATCCCAACGTGCGCGGCACCCACCACATCGGCGCTTCCACCGAGCAGGCCCAGGCGGCGGTGGCGGACGGCGTTATCCGGGTGATCGCTTCGTTTGAAAACGGCGAGTTACTGTATTGCGTCAATGCCTAGACTGCCCGTGGCTTTTCTTTCTGTTTGCATTACCTGAGCACAAACCATGACCGACCAAAACCAAAACCGAAAACACAATTTCAGCGCCGGGCCTTGCACCCTGCCCCTCGCCGTTCTTGAACAGGCCCAACAGGAATTCGTTGACTACCAGGGCGCGGGCATGTCCCTGATTGAGATGAGCCATCGCGGCAAACATTTCCAGGCGGTGGCCGACGAGGCCATGGCGCTGGCGCTGGAAATCTACCAGGCCCCGGACGACTTCAGCGTCTTGTTTCTCCAGGGCGGCGCCATGCTGCAGTTTTCCATGATCCCGATGAACCTGCTGCACGACGGCGGCAAAGGCGCGTATATCAATTCCGGCGCGTGGGCCAAAGGCGCGATCACCGACGGCGCCTGCTACGGCGACATCTACACCGCCTGGGACGGCGCCGACTGCGGCTACACCCGCATGCCGGCGAGCGGCGAGATCGCGCTCGCCTCCACCGGCCGCACCCGCTACCTGCACATCACCACCAACGAGACCATCGGCGGCATCCGCATGGCCGAATGGCCGGAAGTTCAGGTGCCGCTCATCGGCGACGTGTCTTCGGAGTATATGGCGCGCCCGATTCCGTGGGAGAAATTCGACCTGGTGTACGGCGGCGCGCAAAAAAATCTCGGGCCCGCCGGTATGGCGGTGGTGTTCGTGCGCAAAACCATCCTCGAACACAGCAACCGCAAAATCGGCCGCTACCTGCGCTACGACGTCCACGAAGCCAGCGGTTCGATGTTCAACACCCCGCCGGTTTTTCCCATCTACCTGTTCGGCAAGGTGTTGCGGTGGATGAAAGACCAGGGCGGGCTGGCGGCCATGGAGCGCAACGCGGCACAAAAATCCGGCCTGTTGTACGCCGCCATCGATCACAGCGACGGCTACTACAACTGCCCGGTGGAGCGCACCAGCCGCTCGCAAATGAACGTGGTGTTCCGCCTGCCGAATGAAGCGCTGGAAGAAAAATTCCTCGCTGAGGCCGGCGCCGCCGGGCTGATGAACCTCAAGGGCCACCGCAGCGTCGGCGGCTGCCGCGCCAGCATTTACAACGCCATGCCGCCGGCGGGGGTGGAGGCGCTGACCGGGTTCATGGCGCGGTTCAGGGAAAACAACCGCGTCTGACGCCGGCACCTCCTGACCCATGCCGCGCATCCGCGCCTTTGACGGTTATCTGGTGGACGCCGGCCACGCCGCGCGGGTGGTGTCGCCGGCCTACGACGCGGTGTCCCCGGCAAAGCGCCGGCAGTTCGCCGAAGCCAATCCGCAGAATTACCTGAACACCATGCGCCTGCGGGAGGATTTTCCCGATGATGCGCAGCCCACCGCCGAGCACCTGCTGGCGTTGAACAAGGCGCGCCTGGATGAGTTGCTGTCCAACGGTTCGTTCCGGCGTTTTGAGCAGCCCTGCCTGTTCATCTACCGGCTGTCGGTGGACGGCCACACCCAGACCGGGGTGGTGTGCGAAGTATCCGTTGACGAATACCACGAGGGACGCCTGCGAAAGCACGAGAGCACCCGCAGCGACAAGGAAGACCTGCTGGCGATGTATCAAAAAGTGGTCGGCGTCTCGTCAAGCCCGATCTGCCTCGCCCACCCCCACGACGCCGACATCGAGCAGTTCCTCAGCCGCGCAACCCGGCAGCCGCCGGCCCTCGACTTTGTCTCCCCGGACGGCGTCGCCCAGCAGGTGTGGCGCGTCGAAAGCGCGGCGCAGCAGGCGCGGTTACAGGCATTGTTTGAACGCATCGAAATCACCTATCTCACCGACGGCCACCACCGCGCCGCCGCCGGCTGGCGTTATGCACAGATGTGCCGGCGGCATAGCGGGGACGGGGACGGGAACGGCAACGACCGCGGAGACGAGCCGTACAACCAACTCCTGGTGGTATTGTTCTCCGCCGCGCAACTCGCGTTGCTGCCGTTTCACCGCGCCGTCAAGGACTTGAACGGGTGGTCCGAAGCCGGGTTGGTCAAGGCGCTGGAGCAGGATTTTTCGGTGCAAGAGGTGGCGTCCGGTTGCGCGCCGTTCGAGCCGTCCGGCCACGGTGAGTTCGGCATGCTGGTCAACGACCACTGGTACCGGCTGCGCGTCCGCGAACACCTCGCACGGGTACTGGCGGATGCCGCCGACCCGGTCAACTCCCTGGACGTCTCCATCCTGCAAAACCACGTCCTGGAACCGCTGCTCGGCATCGCCGACACCCGCAGCGACCCGCGCCTGGACTACGTCTCCGGCGTCACCGGCGGCGAAGGCCTGCGGCAAAAATGCGCCGAAGGCTGGGCGGTCTGCTTCGCCTGCTTCGCCACCTCCATCACCCAACTCATGGCAGTCGCCGACGCCGGCGCGCTGATGCCGCCAAAATCCACCTACTTCAATCCCAAAGCCAACTCCGGGGTTTTCATTCGCCGGAAATGAGCGATTCTTGTCAGCGAATTAGTGAACCTATACAGGAATGACGACAGAGTTGTTGCCACGCTCTCGGTGTTATACCCGCAAAGTACAAATCTCCCTCGATGTCATTCCCGAACGATAGAAAAATAGGGAGCGCCAGCGACCATGTTTTTCATCGTATCGGGAATCCAGTTTTTTTGGTTCGGCGATAGCCGGACTGTCGCGCACAGGGATGTGCGCAGCGGCGCTGAAAACAGGATGTTTCCCCGCGCCGCACAGGGGGGGCGTGGGGGGCTCTCCCCCCCACATGCGCGTCACGCGCAATCGCCGCCCCGGATACCCGCATGCGCGTCACGCGCAACCCGCCCCGCGCCCTCGCGCCCCGCCCTCGGTGTCATTCCCGAACGATAGAAAAACAGGGAGCGCCAGCGACCATGTTTTTCATCGTATCGGGAATCCAGTTTTTTTGGTTCGGCGATAGCCGGACTGTCGCGCACAGGGATGTGCGCAGCGGCGCTGAAAACAGGATGTTTTCCCGCGCCGCACAGGGGGGCGTGGGGGGCTCTCCCCCCCACATGCGCGTCACGCGCAACCCGCCCCGCGCCCTCGCGCCCCGCCCTCGGTGTCATTCCCGAACGATAGAAAAATAGGGAGCGTAGCGACCATATTTTTCATCGTATCGGGAATCCAGTTTTTTTGGTTCGGCGATAGCCGGACTGTCGCGCACAGGGATGTGCGCAGCGGCGCTGAAAACAGGATGTTTTCCCGCGCCGCACAGGGGGGCGTGGGGGGCTCTCCCCCCCACATGCGCGTCACGCGCAACCGCCGCCCCGGATACCCGCATGCGCGTCACGCGCAACCCGCCCCGCGCCCTCGCGCCCCGCCGGTCACGCGTTCGTTGCCGGCGAGGTCGCGGCGGGTGGTGATGGCGACGAAGCGGTTTTGTTTGAACAAGCCGCGCACCGCCGGGGCCTGGTCGTAGCCGTGTTCCACCAGCAGCAGCCCGCCGGGGTTCAGGCAGCCGGGGGCGCCGGCGATGATGCGCGTGAGGTCGGCGAGGCCGTCGGGCGGCGATACCAAAGCCGCGCCGGGTTCAAAGCACACGTCGCCCTGTCGCAGGTGGCGGTCGCCGGGGGCGATGTAGGGCGGGTTGGCGACGATGAGGTCGAAGCGCCGCCCCGGGACCGCGTGGAACCAGTCGCCCGGACAAAACTCGACGGCGCCGGGGGCGAGTTTTTGCCGAAGTTTTTGCCGGTTGCGTTCGGCCACTTGCAGGGCGGCGGGGGAAATATCGGTGGCGACGATGGCGCAATGCGGCAACTCGCCGGCCAGCGCCAGGGCGATGGCGCCGCTGCCGGTGCCGAGTTCCAGCAGCGTGGCGACCGCGTGGCGCGCGGCGTGGGCCAGCGCCTCTTCCACCAGCAACTCGGTTTCGGGCCGGGGAATGAGCACGTCGGGGGTAACGGTCAGGGTCAGCGACCAGAACTCTTTTTGTCCGAGAAGGTAGGCGACCGGCTCGCCGCGCACGCGCCTTTCCAGCAGGGACTGGAACGCTTCGGCCTCGCGCTCGGGCACGGGTTCTTCGGCGGCGGCGATGAGCGATGCGGTGGTTTGGCCGGTGACGGCGCACAATAACGCTTCGGCGTCGCTCAGGCTGTCTTCATTGCCGCCGAGACGCGCGCGCCCCCGGCACAACAACTCCTCAATCGTCACCAACCCCGAACCCCGCCTCATATATCCCGCAGTTCCGCAGGTTCGGCCAGCAGACCGGCGCGGTGTTCGGCGCTGAGCGGGTTGATGACCGGGTCGAGGTTGCCGGCGAGGACGTCTTCGAGTTTGTACAACGTCAGGTTGATGCGGTGGTCGGTGACCCGTCCCTGGGGGAAGTTGTAGGTGCGGATGCGCTCCGAGCGGTCGCCGCTGCCGACCAGGGATTTGCGCGTGCTGGCCTCCTGTTGGCGCTGCTTTTGCGTCTCGGCTTCCAGGAGGCGCGACTGCAAGATCGCCATGGCCCGTGCGCGGTTCTTGTGCTGGGAGCGTTGATCCTGACATTCCACCACCACGCCGCTCGGCAGGTGGGTGAGGCGAATCGCCGAGTCGGTTTTGTTGACGTGCTGGCCGCCGGCGCCCGAGGCGCGGTAGGTGTCCACGCGCAGGTCAGTCGGGTTGATTTCGATGGCGTCCATTTCATCGGCCTCGGCCAGCACCGCCACGGTGCACGCCGAGGTGTGGATGCGCCCCTGGGATTCGGTTTCCGGGACTCGCTGCACGCGGTGGGCGCCGGACTCAAACTTAAGCCGCGAATAGGCGCGCGGCCCCTGGATGCGGCTGATGATTTCCCGGTAGCCGCCGTGTTCGCCCTCGCTGCGGCTCAGCACTTCCACCTTCCAGCGGCAACCCTCGGCGTAGGCGTGGTACATTCGGAACAAGTCGCCGGCAAACAACGCCGCTTCGTCGCCGCCGGTGCCGGCGCGGATTTCCAGAAAAACGTTGCGCCCGTCGTTGGGGTCTTTGGGCAGCAGCAAGGTTTGCAACGACGCCTCGCCGTCGCTCAGCGCCCGCTCCAGCGCCGGCATTTCCTCTTTGGCCAGGGCGCGGATGGCGTCGTCATCGTCGTTCAGCATCAGCCGGGTTTCCGCCACCTGCCGGCCAAGCCGCCGGCAAGTGGCGAAGGCGTCAACGATGGGCTCAATTTCCGAAAGTTCGATGGACAACTTGCGGAACTGCGCTTGAGCAGCAATCACCGCCGGGTCGGACAACAGCACGTGAAGCTCCTCGTGGCGCTCGACCATCCGCCGCAGTTTAGCTTCGGTTGCCGGGTTCATTGGAGTCGGGATGCGGGGGGGGGGGGGGAGATGACCACCGCAGCCCCGGTCTGGCCGGGTGATGCGGTGGCGCGGGGTCACAGGCCGAACAACTTGCGGGCGGCGGCGATCAATCCCGGATTGCCGTCCACGTTGGCCTGGCGCAGGGCGCGGCTGGGGCGGTGGGCGAATTTATTGGTGAGGTTGCGCGCCAGTTGCCGGGCCACCGCCTGGGGATTCTCGCCGTGGCGAATTCGCTGCACGGCACGCTCCGCCTCCTCCTGTCCGAGGACATCCAGTTCCCGCCGCAAGGCGCGAATGGCGGGGACCGATTCCAGCGAGCGCATCCAGCGCATGAAGCGAACCACTTGCAGGTCAATGATGATCTCCGCCTGCTCGGCGGCGCGTAGCCGCAGGCCGCGGTTATGCGCCACCACCGACTGCAGATCATCCACGTTGTACAGGTACACGTCGCGCAAACCGCTCACTTCCGCTTCCACATCCCGAGGAACCGCGAGGTCGAGGATGAACATCGGCTTGTGCCGGCGCATGTTTCTGCGCCGGGCCAGCGCCCGCTCCACCGCGCCCTTGCCGAGAATGGGCAGGGTGCTGGCGGTGGAGGAAACCACGATGTCGGCCCCGGCGAGCCGTTCGGGTATTTGCCCCAGGGTGATGGCTTCGCAACCCACCGCCTGCGCCACGGTGTGCGCCCGCCGGATGGAGCGGTTGGCGACGATCATCGTCCCGACCCCGCTTTCCTTGAGATGACGCGCCACCAGTTCGATGGTCTCGCCGGCACCGATCAGCAACACGGTCTGCTCGTCGAGGCGCGCGAAAACCCGCCTCGCGAGGCGCACCCCGGCGTAGGCCACCGACACCGAGTTGGCGCCGATGGCGGTGTCGGTGCGCACCTGCTTGGCCACCGAGAAGGTGTGCTGGAAAAGCCGGTTCAGCACCTTGCCGGTGGCGCCGACCTCCACCGCAGCGTGAAACGCATCCTTCATCTGCCCGAGTATCTGCGGCTCGCCGAGCACCATGGAATCGAGGCCCGAGGCGACCCGGAAGGCGTGCTTGACCGCCTGCTCGTTGGGAAAATGATAGAGGTTGCCGGCGAGATCGGCGGGGCTGAAGCCGGTATGACGGCTGAACCAGTCGAGGATCGGCTGCACGTCGTCGGGGGTGCCGGGGCGGTAATCAAGGTCATCCCGGCCACAGTAAATTTCGGTGCGGTTGCAGGTGGACAAGATCGCCGCTTCGCTGACCATCCCGCCGGTGCCGCGCTTGGAAGTCAACTCCCGCAAAGCCGGTTGCAACGCGCCGGAGCCGAAAGCCGCCTGCTCCCGCAACTCAATGGGGGCGGTTTTGTGGTTGAGGCCGAGGGCGAGGAGTTTCATTGCAGGGGCGGTTGGGTGGGTGGGGTTTCGGGTGTGCCGGGGGCTATTATAAGGGTAGGAGTTCACTAATTCACTGGCAGGATGAAAAACTACCCGTCATTCTCGAGCGTTAGTGTCCGTTGTGGGTTAGCGGTGCGCGGGGCGGGGCGCGGGGGGCGGTGCGCGCATGCGGGTGCCCGGGGCGGCGGTTGCGCGTGACGCGCATTGCGGGGGGGAGACCCCCCGCGCCCCCCTGTGCGGCGCGGGAAAACCTCCTGTTTTCAGCGCCGCTGCGCACATCCCTGTGCGCGACAGCCGGCTGGTGCCGGGCCGAAAAAGCGATGCCCGATACGATGAAAAATATGGTCGCTACGCTCCCTATTTTTCTATCGTTCGGGGATGACACCGAGGGCGTAAGGAAGGACAGAGGAAGCGCAAAAAAAGCGACCAAGCCTCATCGTTTCCCTTGCCCGTCTTTACACCTCTGCGGCCGTCCAACCGGCGGTGATAGCCGCTAACTTCGGCGTGCGCAGGGACGCGCACGGCGGCGCTGAAAACAGGAGTTTTCCCGCGCCGCAAGGGGGGCATGCGGGGGGTCTCCCCCCGCAAATGCGCGTCACGCGCAACCCGCCTCGCGCCCTCGCGCCGCCCCGCGCCCTTATTGCTCGCCCGACACGCCCTGCTGCTCCGTCTCGCCGCGTTTGGCGATGGCGGGTGCGTCCGGGTGCGCCAGTGCGTGCAGGTAGTCGCTCAAAATGTGGCCGCCTTCGCGCAGGAAGGCGTCGGGTTTCTGTTCGCCGGGGCGCGCTTCGGCGGCTCGGGTTTGTTCTTCGCTTTCGCGGTCCAGCGACTCCACGGTTTCCGCCGCCGTTTGGCCCAAAGCCCGGCGTCTGCGGTTTTCCAGGGCGAGGCGTTCGGCGTCCCGCGCCATGCGTTCGCGTTCGCGGGTGGCCTGGTTGAGGGAGATGAACTGAGCGCGGTCGCGCTCCTCGTTGCTGGCTTTGACGGCCAGGTAGTATTGAAATTCCGGGCTTTCTTGCACGCGTTGTTCGTGCAGTTGCCGGGTGCGCTCGAACACCGCCGCATCCGGCTGGCCCTGAAAATGGCGAAACGCCGCGCCGCCGATGCGCCGCCAGGGAATCGCGTTTTCGTGGACCCGTTCGCCGGAGTCGTCGTTACCGGCGGTCGGCCAGACGAGGTCGGGAATCACGCCTCGGTGCTGGGTGCTGTCGCCGTTGACGCGAAAAAACTGGGCGATGGTGATTTTCAGGCGGCCGAGGTCGCCTTCATTTTTTGCATAACGGGCGAGGTCAACGAGGTGCTGCACCGTGCCCTTGCCGAAGGTCGGTTCGCCGATGATCAACCCGCGGCGGTAGTCCTGAATCGCGCCGGCAAAAATTTCCGAGGCCGACGCGCTGTAACGGTCCACGAGCACCGCCAGCGGCCCGTCATAGACGATGGCCGGGTCCGGGTCGCGGTCAATCTGCACGCGGCCGCCGGCGTCCCGCACTTGAACCACCGGCCCTTTCTTGATGAACAATCCGGTCAGCGCGATGGCTTCGGTGAGCGCGCCGCCGCCGTTGCCGCGCAGGTCTATCAGCAGCCCGTCAATCTCCCCCGGCGCAAACTCGCCGAGCAGTTTGCGCACGTCGCGGGTGGTGCTTCGGTAGTCGGGCAGGTTTTTTTTCCGGCCATCAAAGTCTATGTAGAAAGAAGGCAGGTCAATGACGCCGATGGTGGACGCGCCACGGGATGTTTCAATTTCCAGGGTGCGCTTTTTCGCCGCCTGTTCGTCGAGGTTGATCTTGTCGCGCCGGATGGAAATTACCGTGGGCGGGTGGTCGGGGTCGCCGCCCCCCGGCACGATTTCCAGGCGCACCACCGATGCCTTGGGGCCGCGTATCAGCTCCACCACGTCATCCAGCCGCCAGCCGATGACGTCAACGATTTCGCCGTCTCCCTGGGCGACGCCGATGATCCGGTCCTCAGCCTTGAGGTCGCGCCCGAGGTCGGCGGGGCCGCCGGGAATGACGCGCCGCACCTGGGTATATTCGTTGTCGGTCTGCAGCACCGCGCCGATGCCCTCCAGGGACAGGCGCATCTGGATCTGAAAGTTTTCGCTGGCGCGGGGCGAGAAATAACTGGTGTGGGGTTCGATGGCGGTGCTGTAGGCGTTGACGAAAATCTGAAAGACGTCCTCGGAGTTGAACTGGCGGACGCGGCGCGCCAGATGGGTGTAGCGTTGCCTCAGGGTCTCAAGGATGCCGGCCTCGTCCTTGCCGGTGAGGCGCAGGTTGAGGATGTCGTTTTTGATGCGCTTGCGCCACAGGTCATCAAGCTCCCCGGCGTTGACCGCCCAGCGCGCTTGTGCGCGGTCGAAGCGGTAGGTTTCGTCGCGGCTGAAGTCAAACGGTTCGTTGAGCCGCTCAAGGGCGTATTCCACGCGCTGGTCCATTCGCGTCCGCAGGATGCCGAACATCAGGAACACCGGGTGCAGCGCGCCGTTGCGAATATAGTCGTCAAACTGGTGGCGCAGGGTTTCAAACTGGTCAATATCGGTCTGCACAAAAACGTTGCGGCCGGGATCGAGGCGCTCAAGGTAGGTCTCCAGCACCACTTCGGAAAAGCCGTCGTCCAGGGGCTGCTTGCGGTAGTGAGACTTGTCAATCAGGTAATGAATCAACTTGAGGGTGCGCGACTGCCGGGCCTCGGCCACCGGTGCTTCAGTAACCTCCAGCCCGGCGATGGCGGCGTGGGCGGGCAGGGGGGCCAGCGCAAGGATCAGCGCAAGGGCCGGCGCAGTGTGGCACAGTGGATGACGAAAGCGGGGATGACGGAGGCGGGGAGGCGTGGGCATTGAAAGGCTCCGAAAGAATGCAGGGCAGGCCGGTTGATCACAAACTGGTTCGGGCAATCATACAGCAAATTCGCCTGATATGTGGTTGAGACACGCGGGATTTGCGGCCTTTTGCAAGGATTTGCCAGTCCGCCGCTTTCCCCGCCCTTCCTTACGCCCCTGCCGTCAGCCGTCCAAACCCTTCCGGCGCCAGCCGGACTGTCGCGCACAGGGATGTGCGCGCGGCGCTGGAAACAGGAGTTTCCCCGCGCCGCAAGGGGGGTCTGCGGGGGGTCTCCCCCCGCAAAAGCGCGTCACGCACACCCGCCCCTTTTGGGGGTGTTATTTTCCCGGATTTTGGTATAATCCGCCCCGATCTGGCGTATAATCACCCAAAATAGCCTCAACATTCCAACCCCAACACCCGGAGTTAACCCAATGATTGCCTCTTCACCGCCCACACTCAAAAACGCCCAAAAACCGCATAAAATCGCGCCTTTGAGCGTCTCATCGACCATTCCTGCCCCCCCCCCCCCCCCTATCACGGATCAGGGGCCCGGCCATGACTGCCGGGAGCGCGATTACGCCACGCCCGCAGGCCGTTGCGCGTAGCCCAAAAGGCGAAACTCCGGGACCATCCGCACCATCCGGCGGACAACCCCACCGGCAACGACAGCCGCTGGCCCTGCTAAACACGGCATCCGCCCTCGCCCTGTTCGCCCTCGTTTTCACCTTCATCCCCGCCCACCACGCCTCGGCGCAAATCTACGACCCGAACAATGCCACCCTCACCTACTCCATCACCGAGGATGCCGCCAATCCGAATGTGGTGAGTGGCCGACTGACATTCGGGTCTGCTACCGGTCAGGACTTTTTAGGTAGTTTCAGGACACAGAATACGCAGGGCCTGTACGGAAACTTCGTACTCACGCATTTTGGCGCCCTGACCAGACTGGCACCAATCTCCTACACGCTGGACGACACCAATCCCGCCGTGGAGGCCTTGAACGACGGCGA
This sequence comes from Candidatus Poriferihabitaceae bacterium, assembly GCA_965212085.1. Classification (GTDB taxonomy): domain Bacteria; phylum Pseudomonadota; class Gammaproteobacteria; order Arenicellales; family Poriferihabitantaceae; genus JAHRAW01. The sequence continues at coordinate 2,547,885 of OZ243042.1, forward strand.
GACGCTCACCGACACCTTTACCGCGCAAGGGGATCAGACCACCGGAGCACAAGCCGGCCTCGTCTCCGCCACCATCACCATTAACATCCAGGGCGTCACCGACCTCATGCCGACCTTCGGCGGCGCCACCATCGCCCCCCAAAACTACCCCGTCACCACCGCCGTCAGCGTCACCCTGCCGGAAGCCACCGGCGGCGATGGCGCACTCACCTACGCCATCAACCCGACCCCGCCCCTGCCCGCCGGCCTGACCTTCACCGCCGCCACCCGCGTCCTGGACGGCACCCCGACCACCGCCCAAAGCGCAACCTCCTACACCTACACCGTCACCGACACCGACACCGCCAATTCCGACACCGTGCCACTGACCTTCACCCTCACCGTCATCGACAACCCGCCGGATATCGTCCTCGCCGACGGCCCGCGCATAAGCGCGGACGAAGGCGAGATGGTTACCCTCAACGCCGGCGGCAGCAGCGAGCCGGAAGGCCAGACCCTGGACTTCCTGTGGACGCAAAATGCCGCCGACGACCCGCAGGTTACCCTCTCCGGCGCAAACACCGCCACCGCCACCTTCACCACCCCGGAAGAACGCACGAGACTAACGTTCACCCTCACCGTCTCCGACAACAGCACCCCGCCGAACACCGCCACCGCCAGAGTCACCGTCCAGGTAGGCCGCAGTTCCGAACGCGCTTTGCAAAAAACCCTCGCCGCCTTCGGCGGTGCCTTCGCCGCCGGCACAGTAAGCGTATTTGAAGACTACTTGGGCAACACCGGCGCAAGCGCAAACACCAGCCACTTCACCATCGGCGGCCACAAGTTTGAGTTAGCGGCCACCACCCCCGCCCAAACCCTGGATTCCCGAGTCGCAAGTGTCCGTAAGCCGCTAACGCGGCAACGGACACTAACGCTCGAGAATGACGACAGCGTTATTAACACGCCCTCGGTGTCATACCCACAAAAACACAAATCACCCTCGGTGTCATTCCCGAACGATAGAAAAACAGGGAGCGATAGCGACCATGTTTTTCATCGTATCGGGAATCCAGCGAACACCACCACAATGTCCGCCAAAGACCTGTTGATGAAAAGCGCGTTCCACTTCAATCTGAATGACGAAGGCACAGGCACCTCCGGCTGGAGCCTCTGGGCACGCGCCACCACCAGCAACTTCGACGGCAAACCCGAAGACGACTTCGACCTGGACGGAGACGTAACCTCAGCCTACCTCGGCATGGACTACCAAACCCCCACCGGCACCCGCCTCGGCCTCGCCATCTCCGAAACCAGCGGTGACGTGGACTACGACGACGCCACCGACGAAGCCCAAGGCGACCTCGACGCCGACCTCACCAGCATCCTGCCCTATATCCAATGGCAACCAAATGACGCCACCACCGCCTGGGCCATGCTCGGCTACGGCGAAGGCGACGCCGAACTCTCCACAGACGGCGAAGCGGAAACCACCGAAGTGGATATTGATATGCAGATGATCGCCCTCGGCGTATCCGGCGACCTGACCACCTACAAACGCAGCGAATGGTCGTGGAAAGCCAGTGCCTTTGCCGTGGAACTGGAATCCGAAGCCGATGAGGAAATCGACCTGCCGGCAGTAACCGCAGACTCCCAACGTCTGCGCGCCGCCATACAAGGCCGCATACCGGGCGAGATAACCGCAGACGGCGCACAATTCACCCCGAACTGGGAACTCGGCCTGCGCTGGGATGACGGAGACGCCGAACAAGGCGGTGGTGCTGATTTGGGATTGGGCTTCAACTACACCAACCCGGTGAATGGTTTGAGCGTGCAGGGAAAAACCACTTTCCTGGTGGCCCATGAGGCGGAGGACTACGAAGAATGGGAAGCCAGTTTGCAGGCCCGGTTGGACTCCGGCGTGCAAGGCCGTGGCATCACCTTCACCCTGGAACCCGGCTGGACCGAAGACGGGCGCAGTCAAAAGATGGGAATGGACTTCTCCAACGCCCTCGGCAAATGGAGCAAACGCGGCCTGCGATTGGAATTGACCGGCGAACGCACCGAGAAAACCGATGACAACATCGGGCATAACATCCGCCTGACCGGTTCGTTGCGTTTCTAAATCGCACTGGATTCCCGAGAGCGCCAAGTGTCCGTAAGCCGCAAACAACGCGGCAACGGACACTAACGCTCGGGAATGACGGCGGAGTTGTTGCTACGCTCTCGGTGTTATGCTTGCAAGTGCAAATCGATCTCGCCGTCATACCCACGAAAGTATAAATCACCCTCGGTGTCATTCCCGAACGATAGAAAAATAGGGAGCGCCAGCGACCATATTTTTCATCGTATCGGGAATCCAGGGACTAAACCGCCGGTGGTTCGTGTGGCGCTGGATTCCCGAGTCGTAAGTGTCCGTAAGCCGCTACGCGGCAACGGACACTAACGCTCGAGAATGACGACAGGGTTGTTGCCACGTTCTCGGTGTCATATCCGCAAAGTGCAAATTGCCTTCGGTGTCATCCCCGCGAAACAACAAATCACCCTCGGTGTCATTCCCGAACGATAGAAAAATAGGGAGCGTAGCGACCATATTTTTCATCGTATCGGATCCGCTTTTTCGGCCCGGCGCCAGCCGGCCATCGCGCACAGGGATGTGCGCAGCGGCGCTGAAAACAGGATGTTTTCCCGCGCCGCACAGGGGGGCGCGGGGGGCTCTCCCCCCCGCATGCGCGTCACGCGCAACCCCATCCCGCGCCTCGCGCACCCGCACCCGCACCCGCAAAAGCGCGTCACGCGGCTGACGAGGCAGGATAAAATTTGTCAGGGAAATAGCGAACCGATACAGTTGCCCGGCGGGAAGGTCGCCGATCTTTTTCGGGCTATAATTTCTCGGGTCATAAACCCCGCCCCGCCCTACCCCACCCCGCCCGGAGAAATCACCATTTCCCTAACCTGCCAACAACTCGAACAGACCCTGGAGGAATGTCTCGACCCGGTGTTGTCGAGTCGGCGCACTGCCGAGGAACCGGCGCGCGGGCTGGCCTCGCTATCCGGCGCGCAGCAGGAATTTGCGCTGCACTGGACCGGGGTTATCCAAAAGTCCAACTCGGAGATGGCCTATCAGTTCGTCAGCCACGTTCCGCGGGCGCTGGGGTTGATGGGCATCGAGGGCGCGCGCTTGTGGTTGCTGGGGGCCATGGACATCTACGACAAGGAAGGGTTGTATCCCGGCAGCGCGGCGTTCGGGCGCGTCGCCGAATTCGCGCGGGAGTACCGGCTCAGTCATGTTTCGGTGACCCTTGATGAAGTGCGCCCGGTGCTGGAGCGGTTCATCTGCGGGCTGGCGGGGCGCAGCCTGAAACTCGAGGCCGGCGAGCGCAGTTACACGGACACCGAAACCTTGTATCTGCCGGCGCGCATCAACCGCTTCGACGAGCGCGAAAAAAACTATCAACTGTACAAGGCGAGCGCGGTCTATCTGTGGGCGCAATCGTGGTTCGGCACGTTCCGCCGCCCGGCCCCCGGCGCGCCGCATCTGGTTCAACAAATCGCCGACCTGTCAAAACACGCGGACGACCACGGGCGCGTGCTCAAACTGTTCAACCTGCTGGAGACGGTGCGGCTGAGCGCCTGCATCCAAAGGGAGTTGCCCGGTCTGGCGCGGGAAATCCTGGCCCTCGACGCGGCCCCGCCGGTGCACGACTCCACCTGGAAAAAATTTATCGCGCGCCTGGAAGCCGCCGACGCCACGGTGGCGGACACGGTGGCGGCCACCGCCGCTTTGTATCCCTTGCGGATGCCGTGGCCGGATGCGTTGTTGTACCAGGGCGATCTGGATCTGGAGGCCGCGCGGCTGACCGCCGAGCAGCGCATTGAGGTGGAAAAATCCCGCTTGCAACAAAGCCTCAGCGAACTGCTCGCCGCCAGGGCGGGGGCGGAACCGGGAGACGAGCAAGGGTTGGAAGCCGGCACCAACCCCTTTGAAATCAGTATGGACAGCGACGAGGCCGCCGGTCTGGAAATCAAACTGGATGGTGAAGCAGTGACGCTGCCGCCGGAACTTGCCGGGGCGTTGGCTTCGTTGTTTCAGGACCTCGGGCAGTTGCCGCCGGAATGGCTGACGGCGGCCGGGGATGGCGGCGCATACCAACGCGCGGATGGGGCGACCGGGGCGACCGGGGCTGCGAACAAAACCGCCGAGAACGTGTGGAAAGGCACCTACCACGAACAAGGCGCGTTCCCCTACGACGAATGGGATTTCCGCCGGCAAAGTTACCGCAAGAACTGGTGCGTGCTGCGGGAGTTGGCGGCGCATCCGGTGTACGACGGGTTCATCGAGCAGACCCTGGACAAATACCTGCACCTGGTGGCGGAAATCCGGCGGCATTTTGAGGCCCTGCGCTTTGATGCCAAACTGCTCAAGGCGCAGAGCGGCGGCGATGACATTGATCTCGACGCGCTGGTCACCGCCTGCGCCGACGCCCGCACCGGGGTCGAGATGAGCGAACGGTTGTTCACGCGCAAGAACAAGGTCGAGCGCGACCTCGCGGTGGTGTTCATGGTGGACGTCAGCGGCTCCACCAAGGGATGGATCAACCAAGCCGAACGCGAAAGCCTGGTGCTTTTATGCGAAGCCCTGGAAGTGCTCGGCGACCAGTACGCCATCTACGGATTCTCCGGCATGACCCGCAACCGCTGCGAAATCTACCGCATCAAAACCTTCGACCAGCCCTACGACCGCGAAGCGCGCGCGCGCATCAGCGGGCTGCGCCCCCAGGACTACACGCGCATGGGCGTAACCATCCGCCACCTGAGCAAAATCCTCAACCAGGTTGAAGCGCGCACCCGGATTTTGATCACGCTGTCCGACGGCAAGCCCGACGACTACGACGGATACCGCGGCGACTACGGCATCGAAGACACCCGCCAGGCGTTGCTCGAAGCCCGCCACGCCGGCATCCATCCGTTTTGCATCACCATCGACAGCGAAGCCGGCGACTACCTGCCCCACATGTACGGACACGCCAGCTACGTGGTGGTGGATGAAGTCCGCAAACTGCCCATCAAGGTCGCCGGCATTTACCGCAAACTGACCACCTGACCACTTGCGGGCAATGACCGGCTCCCCACAGAAACTCGAACTCACCGGCGAACTCAGCGGCGATGATCTGGCGCAGCTCAGGGAATACCGCCTGGGCCGGCTGCGGGCGCAGATGAAAACCGCCGAGGTCGTCCTGTGCATCCTCAACAACCCGGTGAACCTGCGCTACGCCGCGGACTTTCGCGAGTACCAACTGTTTCAGGCGCACATACCGACCGCTTATTTGTTCGTGCCGGTGGAGGGGCCGCTGACCATGCACGGCGCCGCCCGGCGCGGCCTGCCGGCCATCGGCGCGTACCGGCGGTCGGATTTTCTTACGACTTTTGACGGCGGGCCGGACACCGCCCGCAACAGCCGGCGCTTCGCCGCCAATGTCATTGACTACCTGAAGGAAAATCACCTGCACGAATCCGGCGCGCGGATCGCCCTTGAACGGTTTTCGCCGCCGGCGCTGCAAGCGGTTTTGCGAACCGGGTTGCGGGTCAGAGACGCCGAAAGTTTGCTGGAAAATGCGCGCGTCATCAAATCGGAACTGGAAATAAAGCGCATGCGGCATTCCATCGCCGTGGCCGAGTTCGGCATTGAACGGATGCTGCAAAAACTCCAATCGGGCATCACCGAAAACCAGTTGTGGTCGGTGCTGCATCAGGTCAACGCCGCCCACGACGGCGACTGGATAGACGGGCGCATGCTGTGCTCCGGCCAACGCACCAATCCGTGGCTGCAGGAGGCCACCGGCAAGGTCATCGAAGCCGGCGAACTGGTGGGGTTTGACACCGACCTGATCGGACCCGGCGGCTACTGCGCGGACATCTCGCGCACCGTGTTATGCCGCCCGGCAAAAGCCACCGAGCAACAAAAATATGCGTTCCGGCACGCCTGGGAAGAGGTTCAGTACAACCTTGAACTTCTTCGTCCGGGCGTCACCTTCGCGGAACTCAGCGCGCGGGCGTTTGCGCGCCAGCCGGAATTCATCGCGCATCGGTATCCCTGCGTCATGCACGGGGTCGGGCTGTGCGATGAATACCCGAAAATCTATTACCGCGAAGACTGGCCGGACAACGGCTACGATGGCGTGGTGCGGGAAAACATGGTGCTGTGCGTGGAGAGTTTCAGCGGCTCCGAGCACGGCGGCGAAGGCGTGAAACTGGAGCAGATGGCGCGCGTTACCAAAAACGGTTATGAACTGCTGTCCCGTTATCCGTTTGATCAGGACTTATTGTAATGAAACATCCGCCGCGTAAAAACCATGCTTTGGCGCGCGCGGACGGGTTACCATGGCCGTTGTGAAACTCACCGGCGAAGAAACATTTGAGCACGGCGGCAGACGTGGCGGCAACGAACCCATCGGCGTGCTGATCACCAACCTCGGCACCCCGGACTCGTGCGCACCCGGCGACGTGCGCCGTTATCTTAAGGAGTTTTTGTGGGATCCGCGCGTGATTGACGCGCCACGGTTGCTGTGGTGGCTTGCGCTGCACTTCGTGGTACTCACCACCCGCCCGCGCAAGTCGGCCAAAGCCTACCGAAACATCTGGCGCGAAGACGGCTCGCCGCTGCTGGTGATTTCCCGGCGGCAGCAACGCAAACTGCAGCAAAGTCTGAGCGCAAGCCTCGGCGCGAACCCGGACGCAGATTTCATCAAGGTCGAACTCGGCATGCGCTACGGCAACCCTTCAATCAAGGCGGCCCTCGCCAACCTGCAATCCGCCGGGGCGCGCAAACTGCTGGTGCTGCCGTTGTATCCCCAGTATTCCGCCACCACCACCGCCTCCACTTTCGACGCGCTCGGCGCGGCCTTGTCCCATCGCTCCCGGCAGCGATGGCTTCCGGCGTTGCGCATGGTCAACCACTACCACGACCATCCCGGCTACATTGCGGCGCTGGCCAACCGCGTGCGCGAGTACCGCCAAGCCCACGGCGGCAGCGAAGTTTTGCTGATGTCCTTTCACGGCATTCCCCAAGCGTATTTTGAGGCCGGCGACCCCTACCCCTGCGAATGTCGAAAAACCGCGCGCCTGCTGGCCGAAGAACTCCAACTGGATGAACGCGAATGGCGAATCAGTTTCCAATCGCGGTTCGGCCCAAAGCGATGGGTGCGGCCCTACACCGATGCAACCCTGGCCTCCCTGGCCGCGGACGGAATCCGCGGCGTGCAGGTGGTGTGTCCGGGATTCAGCGCCGACTGCCTGGAAACGCTGGGAGAAATCGCCGTGGAAAACCGCGACTCGTTCATCGCCGCCGGGGGCGAAAACTACGCTTACATTCCGTGCCTGAACGACGACGATGAACACATCCGGGCGTTGACCGATATAATCACCGGCAACATCGGCGACTGGATTGCCGAGCAAAAAACGAAATGAAAAATCTGAAATGAAAACCCGGCCATGAAAGCATTACTACTAATCGCCCACGGCAGCCGCAGCGCATCCGCCAACGCCGAAATCCGCGCGCTGGCCGCGCAACTGCAACTGCGCGGTGCCGGCGGGTTCGGCTCCGGCTCCGGTTCCGGCTCCGGCTTTGAGCGAGTGGAACACGCCTTCCTGGAAATGGCCGAGCCGACCATCGTTCAAGGCGGCGCCAAACTGGTGGCCGACGGTGCCGGGGAAATCGTCGTGCTGCCGTATTTTCTGGCGGCGGGGCGGCACGTGGCCGAGGACATACCCGCTGAGGTGGCGTTGATTGAAGCGCAACATCCCGAAGTCAAAATTATCATGGCGGCCCACCTCGGTGCGGCGGCGGGAATTCAGCCGCTCATCCACGAGCATTTACAAAAATCGGCGGAAACAAACTCTCCATGAACGCCCCCCGAAACAAAAAAAAATATCAGGCCACGACGATGACACACCGACACCGATCACACACGGGTACCCCCGCTTGATTCCCCTGATCGGCTACACCGACCGCCTATCGGGCCGCCCCGGCGATACCATCAAGTTCAAGGTCAGCAGCCGGCACCACGCGCCCTATCAAGCCGCGCTGGTGCGCGTCATCTGCGCCGACCCAAACCCCGCCGGTCCCGGCATGATCGAAGAGGCCGTTGACAGCGAAATCAACGGCGCCTGGCCGTCGCGCTTGCAGCCCTTTTATCCCGGCTCTTACGGGTCGGCGGCGGTGGACGATTTGTTCCACGCCGCCGGCGGCTTCGCGCTGGTCGCCACCATCTGGCCGACCACGCCCGGCGGTGGACGGCAAGGCATCCTGAGTTGCCGCAATACCAGCGGCGGCAACGGGGTGGATTTGCATATCAACGAGGACGGCTGCTGCGGCGCGTCCATCAGCATCGCCGGTGGGCAAGAAGTCGCCGTACACACCGGCGAAAAACTCAAAGCACGGAACTGGTACCGGGTGTGGGCGAGTTTCGACGCCCGCAGCGGCGTCTTGCGCGTCGGTCAGAACGCGCTGCATGAAAACCAAAAATCAATCTGCAACAGCGCGCAAGTGAAACACGCGCCGGCGCTGGCGCAGGTCAACCGCGTGATCATCGGCGCTTTGAGCGGTGCGCCCATCCGTGATCATTGCCACGGCCATTACAACGGCAAAATCGAATCCCCGATGATCCTGAACCGCCCCGTGGATGAAAAGCAAGTCCAACGGAGCAGGAGCGATGACCCGTTGCCGGACGGGCGGCTCGCCCACTGGGATTTTTCCCGGGGGATTTCCTCGACCCACATTGAAGACACCGGGCCGGGGAAATTTCACGGAACCCTGGTGAACCTGCCGGCGCGGGCCATGACCGGCTCCAACTGGGACGCCGGGGAAATGTGCTGGCGGCACGCGCCGGCGCAGTACGGCGCGATCCATTTTCACGATGACGACCTCTACGACTTCAACTGGCAGACCGATTTCCGCTTTACCATCCCGGAAAATTTTCGCTCCGGCGTCTACGCGGTTCGCATTCAATGCGGCGACGACTACGACGCCATGCCGTTTTTTGTGTGCCCGCCCAAAGGCAAGCCTTCGGCAAAACTATGCGTGCTGGTGTCCACCTTCACCTACACCGTGTACGGAAACCACGCCCGCCCGAACTTTGAACCTTCCTGGCTTGCGCGCATAAAAGCGTGGCGGGCCTATCCCTGGAATCCCGCCGAACACCGCGACTACGGCTTGTCCACCTACAACGATCACAACGACGGCAGCGGCATCTGCCACGCCTCCCACCGCCGGCCATTGCTGACCTTGCGCCCCGGCTACCTGACCTTCGGCGACGGCCAATGTTCCGGCTTGCGCCACTTGCAAGCGGACAGTCACTTGCTCGCGTGGCTGGAGCAAAACCGCATTGACTACGACCTCATCACCGACCAGGAACTGCACGACGACGGCGTTGCCGCGCTCGCCGATTACCCGGCGGTGACCACCGGCTCCCACCCCGAATATCACAGCGTGCAAACCCTGGATGCGCTGCAAGCCTACCGGGAGCAAGGCGGCAACTTCATGTACCTCGGCGGCAACGGTTTTTACTGGAAGGTGGCGCTGCACCCGGAAGGCAACGGCGCCATCGAAATTCGCCGCGCCGAAAGCGGCATCCGCGCATGGGCGGCGGAACCGGGGGAATACTACCAGGCGTTCGACGGCACCTACGGCGGACTGTGGCGCCGCAACAACCGGCCGCCGCAAAAACTCGCCGGGGTCGGCTTCTCCGCCCAGGGCACCTTCCTCGGCTCGTGGTACCGGCGCCGCCCGGAAACCTTTAGCGACCCGGAAATCGCCTGGATTTTTGACGGCATCGAAGAACAAGTCATCGGCGATTTCGGCTTCAGCGGCTGCGGCGCCGCCGGTTTTGAACTCGACCGCGCCGACACCCGCCTGGGCTCGCCGGACAACCTCCGCCTGCTGGCCAGTTCCGAAAACCACGCCGACACCTTCGTGCTGGTGCCCGAAGAACAACTCACCCACCTGACCACCTGGCCGGGAGAACCCGCCGCCGACCTGATTCGCGCCGACATGATCTACCAGGTCAACGACCACGGCGGGCAACTGTTTTCCACCGGCTCCATAACCTTCTGCGGCAGCCTGCTGCACAACAACGGCGACAACAACATTTCGCGGTTGCTGTTAAATGTGGTTGCGCGGTTTATCCGCTGATTTCCCGCCGCCGCCGAAATAGATGAAACTGGATTCCCGAGTACGCAAGTGTCCGTAAGCCGCTACGCGGCAACGGACACTAACGCTCGGGAATGACGGCAGAGTTGTTGCCACGCTCTCGGTGTTATACCCGCAAAGTACAAATCTCCCTCGGTGTCATTCCCGAACGATAGAAAAATAGGGAGCGTTAGCGACCATATTTTTCATCGTATCGGGAATCCAGCGTTTTAACGGGGGGCGTAGCCGCTAACGTCAAGGGCAGGTCGCGACCTGCCCCTGCTTCTACAAGAATGACGGCATGAAACTTTTTATTTACTCTTCCACAATCTGGTAAAAGGTTTCATCCTTTTTGATCAAACCAAACTGCGAGCGCGCCAAAGTTTCGACGGTCTCGCCGCCTTCCTTGAGGTCTATCACTTCGGCGACGAGTTTGTCGTTGTGCTGCTGCAGGGCGGCGTTTTCGCGCTGGGTCAGTTCGGTGGTTTGCTTGAGGCGCAGCAGGTCGAAGACGTTTTTATCGCCGAACCACAGCGCGTACTGCACCGCGAGAAACAATCCCGCTAACAGGGTGGCGAAGAGTTTGAGTTTCATTTTGCGTTCAGGTTGGCAAAGGCCGCGATGCCCGGATAGCGCGCATTATCCCCCAAAATCTGTTCGATTTTAAGCAGGCGGTTGTACTTGGCGACCCGTTCGGAACGGCACAACGAGCCGGTTTTGATCTGCCCGGCGGCGGTGGCGACCGCGAGATCGGCGATGGTGGTGTCTTCGGTCTCGCCGGAGCGGTGGGAGATAGTAGTGGCGTAGTTCGCGCTTTGGGCGAGTTGTATGGCTGCCAGGGTTTCGGTGAGCGTGCCGATTTGGTTTGGTTTTATCAGGATGGAGTTGGCGATTTTTTTATCTATGCCTTGTTGCAAAATCGCGGTGTTGGTGACGAATAAATCGTCGCCGGTAAGTTGGACTTTGCCGCCGAGTTTTTCGGTGAGCAGTCGCCAGCCGTCCCAGTCGTTTTCCGCCATGCCGTCTTCGATGCTGATGATCGGGTAGTTGTCCGCCCACTTTTGCAGGTAGCCGGCGAAGGCCGCGGAGTCGAGTTGCAAACCTTCGGCGCCGAGGTGGTATTTTTGGTCTTTGTAAAACTCGGAACTCGCGACGTCGAGGCCGATCATCACCTGCTCGCCGGCGCGGTAGTTGGCTTTTTCGACGGCCCGCATAATCAAGCCGAGGGCTTGTTCGTTGGACTTGCACTGCGGCGCGAAGCCGCCTTCGTCGCCGACCGCGGTGCTCAAGCCTTGTTCCTGCAAGACGCTTTTCAGGGCGTGAAAAATTTCCACGCCGCAGCGCAACGCTTCGCTGAACCGCGAGAAGCCCACCGGCAGAATCATGAACTCCTGAAAATCTATGGCGTTGTCGGCGTGGGCGCCGCCGTTGATGATGTTCATCTGCGGCACCGGCAGCGTGAATTCTTTACCGGCGAAAAACGCGTTCGGGTCGTCGCGATAACCCGCGCAGGAAAAGCCGGCTTCAAACAAACTTCGCAGGTACACGAACAACGGCACGCCGAGCGTATTCGCGCAAGCGTGCGCGCAGGCCAGCGACACCGCGAGGATTGCATTGGCGCCGAGGTTGCTTTTGTTTTCGGTGCCGTCGCGTTCCATCAACATTCGGTCCATGTCTTTGTTGTGTGCATATACCGGGCCCAACTTGTACAACCCGCCGAAGTTTTTGTTGATGTTTTCAACGGCGCGCAGCACGCCTTTGCCGTGATAACGGTTGGGATCGCCGTCGCGCAACTCCAGCGCTTCGCGGGAGCCGGTGGAGGCGCCGGACGGCGCGGCGGCGATGCCGGCGCCGCCCCATGTTTTCACTTCCACTTCCACGGTCGGGTTGCCGCGCGAGTCGAGAATTTCACGGGCGTGAATTTCGGCGAGGCCGCATGGATCGTTTTTTCCGTTGACCATGATCAATACGAATAAATACGAATGATTACGAATGATTGCGATTATAAACTTTTCGCCACGCGATCGAGCGCCAGCAACTTTTTGAGCAACGCTTCCATGTCATCGAGGGGCACCGCGTTGGGGCCGTCGCTCAGCGCCTCATCCGGATTCGGATGGGTTTCCATGAACAGGCCGTCAACGCCGACCGCGACCGCGGCGCGCGCCAGCACCGGCACGAACTCACGCTGCCCGCCGGACTTGCCCCCGGCGCCGCCGGGCAGCTGCACGGAATGGGTCGCGTCGAACACCAGCGGGCGGCCGGTTGATTTCAGGATTTCCAAACTTCGCATATCCACCACCAGGTTATTGTAGCCGAAAGACGAACCCCGTTCGCACACCAGAACCTGCGCTTTGGGATTGGCCGTCACGGCTTTTTCCACCACGTAGCGCATTTCATCGGGGGACAAAAACTGCCCCTTCTTGATATTGACCGGCTTGCCGGATTTCGCCGCCGCCTCGATCAGATCCGTCTGCCGGCACAAAAAAGCCGGGGTTTGCAACACGTCCACCACTTCGGCGGCGGCCCTGACGTCGGCCACGGAATGCACGTCGGTGAGCACCGGCACGTTGATCTCCCGGCGAACCGCGCCGAGTATCTCCAGCCCCCGCCGCCGCCCCGGGCCGCGCGCCGAAGCGGCGGAAGTGCGGTTGGCCTTGTCAAAGGAGGACTTGTAGATGAACGGAATGCCGAGGCGCGTGGTGATCTCCTGCAAGCGCGCCGCGGTGGTCATCGCCATAACATCGGATTCAATGACGCACGGCCCGGCGATCAGAAAAAACGGCGCCGACGCCGACCGCCGGGTGGTGGTGAAGTCCGGCAACTTCATTGCGCTGCGCTCCGGTTCCGGTTCCGGTTCTGGTTCTGATTGCAAACGTTTTGACGATGGGCCAACGCCGCGCGGACATAGTCGCTGAACATCGGATGCCCGTCTCGTGGGGTGGAGGTGAATTCGGGGTGGAACTGGCAGGCCACGAACCACGGATGACCGGGCACCTCAATCACTTCCACCAGCCCGTTGGCGGACAGGCCGGAAAACACCAGCCCGGCCTTTTCGAATTTTTCCATATAGTTGTTGTTGAACTCGTAGCGGTGGCGGTGGCGTTCGCGGATGACGCCGGCCTTGTAAATCTTGTGGTAGCGGGAGCCTTTTTTGAGGTGAATGTCCTGGGCACCGAGGCGCATGGTGCCGCCGAGGCCGGTGTTTTCGTCGCGCAACTCCCGCTCGCCGTCGTCGTTCACCCATTCGGTGATCAGCGCGATCACCGGGTCGCCGGCGTCTCGTTTGAACTCGGTGCTGTGGGCGTCGGCGAGGCCGGCCTTGCTGCGCGCGTATTCAATGGTCGCAACCTGCATGCCGAGACAGATGCCGAGGTACGGCACGTTGTTCTCGCGGGCATAACCGGCGGCGGTGACCATGCCTTCGATGCCGCGCTCGCCGAAGCCGCCGGGAATCAGGATGGCATCGGCGCCGACACCGGCGAGCAGCGCGGCGCCTTGCTCTTCGATGTCGCCGGAATCAACGTACGCAATGTTGATCCGGGTGCGGGTGTGGATGCCGGCGTGGGTGAGGGCTTCGGTGAGGGACTTGTAGGATTCGGTCAAACTTACGTATTTGCCCACCATGGCGATGGTGATTTCATGCCTGGGCGCGCCGCAGTGCCGCAGTACGCGTTCCCATTCGGACATGTCCGGCGGCCCGGCCTTGACGCGCAACTGGTCGGTGATGATGCGGTCGATTTTTTGCCGCACGTACAGTTGCGGGATGCGGTAGATGTTGTCCGCGTCGGCGCCGGAGATTACCGCTTCTTCTTCAACGTTGGTGAACATGGCGATCTTGCGGCGCGCCGATTTCGGCAGCGGCTCGTGCACCCGGCACAACAGGATGTCCGGCTGGATGCCGATGGAGCGCAACTCCTTGACCGAGTGCTGGGTCGGCTTGGTCTTGATTTCGCCGGTCACGCGCAGCTCCGGCACCAGGGTCAGGTGCAGGAACAACGTGTTGCGGCTGCCGAGCTCAATACGCATCTGCCGAATCGCTTCGAGAAACGGCAGCGATTCAATGTCGCCCACGGTGCCGCCGATTTCCACCAGCGCGATCTGCGCGCCCGGCGCGCCCGGCGCGCCCGACGTGTTCCGGGCGCCGGTGTGGATGCATTCCTTGATCTCGTCGGTGATGTGGGGAATCACCTGCACCGTGCCGCCGAGGTAGTCGCCGCGCCGCTCCTTGCGAATGACGCGCTCGTAGATTTGCCCGGCGGTGAAGTTGTTGCCCTTGCTCATGGTGGTGCGCACGAAGCGTTCGTAGTGGCCGAGGTCGAGGTCGGTTTCGGTGCCGTCTTCGGTAACGAACACTTCGCCGTGCTGGAACGGGCTCATGGTGCCGGGGTCAACGTTGATGTAGGGGTCGAGTTTCAGGAGCGTAACGCCGATGCCGCGCGCCTCCAGCACGCTGCCCAGCGAGGCCGCGGCGATGCCCTTGCCCAGTGAAGAAACCACCCCGCCGGTGATGAAAACAAATTTGGTCATGGCAACAACATCATGGACAACATAACGAAAGCCGTTTGGGTGATTGACTCGGACTCGGATGGGGAGCGCCTGAAAGCGCTCCCCGGACGGGTGCGTAGTCTAGCAAAATTCCGGGCAACCCTCAATCGCCGGCGGCCACAAAGCGCAGGCGAATCCTCTTTTCGCCCCCTTCATCCCCGGCACAACAGGCCGCACTCGGCCCCACGCCGTGGGCCCAGGCGACCTCGCCGTCCGCCAGCAACAGCGGCAACGCGCGGCGTTCCCAGGGGGGCACGGCGTTTTGCTGGAAGAGTTTTTTCAACGCGTTGCTGTGCTTGCGTCCGGGCAGGGTCATGCGCTCGCCGCCGGTGCGCCAGACCCAGCGGAGGGTTTTGCCGTGCAGTTTCGCCGGGGCGAGGTCACCATCGCTCGTACCGTCGGTTTGGCGGATTTCGACGTGGACACCATTTTTCCCAAGATCACGGACGCGCAAATTCCACGGTAACGCATCACCGGGGGATTCGTCGAGTTGCCGGGTCAGGTATAAATGCCCGTTGAAAAAACGCAGTTGCGACCCACTCCAAGCGATGCTCGCGCTTTCGCTGCCATCCTCAAACACCTGCTGGAACAGAGTCCTCAGTTGCCCCGAAGACGGCGAGGGCTGACCGTGGCGGTGAAGCCAGTGGCGGATCAGGGTCATAATCTGGAATCGGCTCGGTGGCCGCAGTTGCCCCAGTGCCTCCGCATCCAGAGGCGGCGCGAGGCAAAACACGCCCCTTTTTTCGGCCACCTCACAGCGTTGCAAAAGCGGCTCCATAACTTCGTCGAGGAACCCGGCGGTGGCGCGGCAGTTTTCGGCGGCGCTCCCCAGCGCGTGGATGGCGCCGGGCCAGCGTTGTTCAAGCAGGGGAATGACCGATGCCCGCAGGTAGTTGCGGTCGAATTCCACTGACTGGTTGGACGGGTCTTCGATCCAAGCCAGTTGGTGGCGGCGAGCGTATTCGGCCAGTGCTTTCCGGGGGAACGCCAGCAACGGACGCACCACCTTCGTGGATTTGCCCGCCGACAACCCGCGCTGCCGGGGAATGCCCGCCAGCGACTGAACGCCGCCGCCGCGCAGCAAGTTGAGCAAAACCGTTTCCGCCTGATCATCGGCGTGGTGGGCGGTGAGCAAAATTTGGCCGGGTTCCACCACTTGCTCAAACCACCGGTAGCGGCTTTGCCGGGCCACGGCCTCAAGGCTCCGCCCCGGCTCTTTGACCAGCGGTTGCCGGTCGCTGAGGAAGGCGACTTCCCATTCCCGGCACACCGCCGCGCATTGCCGCGCCCAATCCGCGGACTGCGGGTCAAGGCCGTGGTCGAAGTGCAGCGCGGTCAGCGAAAAACCAAACTGCCGGCGCGCCACGCACAAGGCGTGCAACAAAACATGAGAATCGCGCCCGCCACTGTAGGCCAGCGCAAAATCCGCGCCCGCCGGCAACCCGATGTCCTCAAACAGCACCTGGCACAAAGCCCCGGAGTCAAACATCTGTATCAGATTCGCCTCATTCTTTGACTTCAAACAAACCAAAACCCGTCTGGCGCTCGTAACGCCGCGCCAGCAAGGCCGATGCCTCCATCCCGGAAAACTCATCCAGGGAACCCAGCACCGCCGCCTTGAGGCCGGCGGCGATGGCATCGTAATCACGGTGGGCGCCGCCCAGCGGCTCGGCGATGATCTCGTCCACGAACCCGGCGCCGGACAACTCGGCGGCGGTTACCCCCATGGCCACGGCGGCGTCTGGGGCCTTGTCGGCGCTTTTCCACAGGATCGAGGCGCAGCCTTCCGGGGAAATCACCGAATAGGTGGCGTACTGGAGCATCAGCAGTTTGTCGCAAACGCCGATGGCGAGCGCGCCGCCGGAGCCGCCTTCGCCGATGACCACCGAAATGATCGGCGTCCTGAGCGTGGTCATCACTTCCAGCGACCTGGCGATGGCTTCGCTTTGCCCCCTCTCCTCGGCGCCGACGCCGGGGTAGGCGCCGGGGGTGTCAATCAGGGTTATCATCGGCAGTCCGAAGCGCTCCGCCAGTTTCATCACGCGCTGGGCCTTGCGATAGCCTTCGGGCCGCGGCATGCCGAAATTGCGCCGCGCGCGCTCGCGGGTGTCGCGGCCTTTCTGGTGGCCGATGACGGCCACGCGCCGCCCGTCAATCAACCCCATCCCGGCGACCATGGCCGGGTCGTCGGCGTACATCCGGTCGCCGTGGAGTTCCTGAAAATCGCCGACCACGCGCTCGATGTAATCAAGGGTATACGGGCGCAGCGGGTGGCGCGCGATCTGGGTGATTTGCCAGGCGCCGAGTTTGGCAAAAATATCCCTGGTCAGTTCGCCGTTGCGCTTGCGCAGTTTGGAAATCTCGTCGTCGAGATTCAGGTCCCGGCTTTTGCTGACCCGCTGCAACTCGGATATTTTTTCTTCCAGTTCAGCGATGGGTTTTTCGAATTCCAGATAGTTCAGGCTCATGGCCTCACGACCTCATGACTTGTCGGCGAGTGGTCAACGCGGCAACACGGTGGCACGGCATTGTAAACCATTTTGACCGCCCCATTGCGGCAACCGCTTTGGGGTTGCCGGAGCAGGCAGGGGCTCAGGCCGAAGCTCAGGCGCGCGCGCCAAGCAAATCCAGCAACCCAACCAGGGCGCGGGCCACGCTTTGCTCGCGGACCGCGCGGCGGCCACCGTCAAAACGCACGCGCTCGCAGCGGGTATCCCGGTCAAGGCCGGCCCAGGCGAAACACACCGTGCCCACCGGCTTGTCGGCGGTGCCGCCGTCCGGCCCGGCGACGCCGGTTACCGCCACGCAGTAGTCCGCCTCGCTGAAGCGAATGCCGCCTTCGGCCATGGCCGCCGCTACCTCCGCGCTGACCGCGCCGCAACTTTCGATCAAGGCGCGCTCCACGCCCACCATCTCCACCTTGGCGTCGTTGCTGTAGGTCACAAACCCGCGTTCAAACCACCCCGAACTGCCGGGAATATCCGTAATCACCCGCGCAACCCCGCCGCCGGTGCAAGACTCCACCGTGGCAACGCTGCGGCCAAGATCGCTGAGTCGTTCGCCGAGGCCAACGGCGAGGTCGGCGAGGTGGTTCGGGTGCTTCAATGGGTCGTCCGCTTGCATCGTCTTTTCTCAACGGGGGATTATATACTTGACCCATCAGACCATGAATTGTCGTTGTCGTTGTCGTCTCTTTTGTTATTCCCGCCCTACTGCCGTTAGCCCGGCTGGATTCCCGAGTACGCAAGTGTCCGTAAGCCGCTAACGCGGCAACGGACACTAACGCTCGGGAGGCCTTGCAAGCCTTCCTGCAAGACTACCACCACCAACGACCGCATCAGGCGCTGCGTTTCAAAACCCCGGCTCAATGCTATAATTTGCCCGCGCCAACCGACAGGGTCTCCCTGTCTCATTTGTCAGTGAATTAGTGAACATCTACAATACCAGATTTACCAAATTCCAAACACCGCACCGCAACCCATAATGCCCGACCACCAAAAACCGGCCTTTCTGTTTCCGGGTCAGGGTGCGCAGTACCCCGGCATCGGCGGGGATTTGTATGAACAACTTCCCGTGGTTCGGGACACCTATCACGAGGCGAGCGATGCGCTGGGTTATGACATTGCCGATTTGTCTTTCAATGCGTCCGCCGACAGGATCAACTTGACGCGCCACACCCAGCCGGTGTTGTTGACCCACTCCATCGCCTGCCTGCGCGCTTTCAACGAGCGCACGGGGGGGGCGGATGGGAGGGAGGGGGCTGCGATGGCGGCCGGGCACAGCCTCGGTGAGTATTGCGCGCTGGTCAGTGCCGGCGCGCTTTCTTTTGAGTCGGCGCTGCAACTGGTCAAGCGGCGCGGCGAGTTGATGGGGGAATACGGTCGCGGTGAAATGGAAGCGTTGATGATCGACTTTGAATCGGCCTTTGAGTTGGCGGGGCGGCATCACTGCGAAGTCGCGGCCTGCAACCTGCCGGAGCAGAACGTGGTGGGCGGTCAAGCGCAAGACCTGGATGCGCTGATCCGCGACATGACCGCAAGGTTCCCGAAAAAACGCAGCGCGCGCCTGAAAACCGAAGGCGCGTTTCACACTTGTTACATGGTTGAAGCCGCGATTCAGTTCCGCGAAACCCTGGAGCAGGCCGCGTTTGCCGAGCCGCGCTTTCCGGTGTTGTCAAACTTCACCGGCGGTTTTCATGACGCGGGCGCGGGCATTGATGTGCTTGAAGCCTTAAAGTCGCGCCTGTTCCTGCAGTTATTCAACCCCGTGCTGTGGCATCAAAACCTCCTGCAAGTCGGCGCCGCCGGCGCAGACCTGCTGATCGAGTTCGGCGGCGGGCTGGGCAAGGGAGAAACGCCGGCGGCAAAACGCCCCAACCTGGAAGGCATGGTGAAAAAAACCTGGCGGGACGCCGAACAACGACCGGCGTATCTGGCGGTGATCAACTCCGATACGCTGGAAGAATCCGCTCTTGCGCTCGCCTGAGGCGCGCGGTCACTCGGAACCGGTTTCGGCTTCACCGGCTGATGCTTGGAGCGGATTCCGGCGCGCTCCCGAGCGTTAGGGTCCGTTGCCGCGCAAGCGGCTTACGGACACTTGCGTACTCGGGAATCCAGCCGGACTGACGCTCTAGCGGCACGAAAATTACCGCCGTGGCATCCATAAAAAAGCCCCGCCTGACGGCGGGGCTTTTCGGGTGGCAAACCACCCGGCAACAACAAACTCCGGGCGTTTACATCATGCCGCCCATGCCACCCATGCCGCCGCCCATGTCGGGCATTGGCGGGGCGGGTTTGTCTTCGGGGATTTCGGCGACCATGGCTTCGGTGGTGATCAGCAGGCCGGCGATGGAGGCCGCGTTTTGCAGGGCCGCGCGGGTTACCTTGGTGGGATCGAGGATGCCCATTTCGATCATGTCGCCGTATTTGCCGCTGGCGGCGTTGTAGCCGTAGTTGCCTTTGTTCTCCGCAACCTTGTTGAGGATCACGGAAGAATCCTCGCCGGCGTTGGCAACGATCTGGCGCAGCGGCTCTTGCAGGGATCTGAGCGTGATTTTGATGCCCATATCCTGGTCGGCGTTGTCGCCGGAGACCTTGGCGACGCTCTTGGTGCAGCGCACCAGCGCGGTGCCGCCGCCCGGAACGACGCCTTCTTCGACCGCCGCGCGGGTGGCGTGCAGCGCGTCTTCGACGCGCGCCTTTTTCTCCTTCATTTCGACTTCGGTGGCGGCGCCGACCTTAATCACCGCCACGCCGCCGGCCAGTTTGGCCACGCGCTCTTGCATTTTTTCGCGGTCGTAGTCGCTGGTGGCCTCTTCAATCTGGGTGCGGATCTGGTTGACCCGCGCCTCAATGTCACCGTGGCTGCCGGCGCCGTCAATGATGGTGGAGTTTTCCTTGGAGATCTGGATGCGCTTGGCCTGGCCGAGGTCGTCGAGGGATGCGCTTTCCAGGCTCATGCCGACTTCTTCGCTGATCACCTGGCCGCCGGTCAGGATCGCGATGTCCTGCAGCATGGCCTTGCGGCGGTCGCCGAAACCGGGGGCTTTGACCGCGCACACCTTGACGATGCCGCGAATGTTGTTGACCACCAGCGTTGCCAGGGCTTCGCCGTCAACGTCTTCGGCGATGACCATCAGCGGGCGGCTGGATTTAGCCACCCCTTCGAGGGTCGGCAGCAGGTCGCGGATGTTGGAGATCTTTTTGTCGTAGATCAGCACGTAGGGGCTTTCCAGGTTGACCGCCATGCTGTCCTGGTCGTTGATGAAGTAGGGCGACAGGTAGCCGCGGTCGAACTGCATGCCTTCGACCACTTCCAGTTCATTCTCCAGGGTGTTGCCTTCTTCGACGGTGATGACGCCTTCCTTGCCGACCTTCTCCATCGCTTCGGCGATGATGTTGCCGACGTTGGTGTCGGCGTTCGCCGATACCGTGCCCACCTGGGCGATTTCTTTATGGTCGGCGCACGGGCGGGAAAGTTTCTTGAGATCCTCGACCGCCGCCGTAACCGCTTTGTCAATGCCGCGCTTGAGGTCCATCGGGTTCATCCCGGCGGCCACCGCTTTCAGCCCTTCGTAGACTATGGACTGGGACAGCACGGTGGCGGTGGTGGTGCCGTCGCCGGCGTCGTCGGAGGTCTTGGAAGCGACTTCCTTGACCATCTGCGCGCCCATGTTTTCGAGTTTGTCCTTGAGTTCAATTTCCTTGGCCACCGAAACGCCGTCTTTGGTGACGGTGGGGGCGCCGAACGATTTGTCCAGCACCACGTTGCGGCCTTTGGGGCCCAGGGTTATTTTTACGGCGTCCGCCAGGGTGTTGATGCCCCGCAACATTCGCGCTCGCGCGTTTTCGCCGAATACGACTTCTTTTGCAGCCATTGTTTAATCCTCGTTAAGAAAAAAAATTTTATTGGTCGGTTGATTTGCGGCTCAGCCTTCGATGACACCCATGATGTCATCTTCGCGCATCACCAGTATTTCCTCGCCGTCAATTTTGACTTCGGTGCCGGAATATTTTCCGAACAGCACCTTGTCGCCGGGTTTGACGTCGAGACCGCGTTGTTCGCCGTTGTCGAGCACCTTGCCGTTGCCCACCGCCAGGACTTCGCCCTGCATGGGTTTTTCGGCGGCGGAATCGGGGATCACAATGCCCCCCGGGCTGGTTCGCTCGTCTTCGATGCGTCGAACGACGACACGGTCATGAAGCGGACGGATATTCATATACTCTTCTCTCCTCGTGAAAGTTGAAGGTAAACAGGATGTTGGCGGCACCGGGGCCGAAGCCGGGGCTTTCAGGCCCTTTGTTAGCACTCGCCGCGAGTGAGTGCTAATAATAGCGGCGGAATTTCAAAAATCAATGGTTTGAGGGAATAAATTTCAGGGAAATCGGCCAAAACCCGCCGAAATTCGGGATTTTGCCCATGCCGGGAGCAAAATTGCGCGTAGCCCGTAGGGCGAGTATCAGGGACGATACGAGCAATCCAGCGTCAAAACCGCAACACTCCGCCGTTTCCACTGCCCGTCCTTACGCCGCTGTGCCGTCCAACCGGCGGCGATAGCCGCTAACTTCGGCGCGCGCACGGACGCGCGCGGCGGCGCTGGAAACAGGAGTTTCCCCGCGCCGCAAGGGGGGTCTGCGGGGGGTCTCCCCCCGCAAAAGCGCGTCACGCGCACCCAACCCCGCCATATTCCGCCCCTTTTTGGGGGTATCATTCCCCCGATTTCTGCTATAATCCGCCAAATTTTGCTACAATCCAGCAAATCACAACCCAACGCCACCCCCCTTTCCGGAGGATTATCATGCTATTTTCCCATTCGCCGCCCATAACCAAAACCACCCAAAAACCGCATAAAACCACGCTTTTAGGCGTCTCAACGGCCATTCCTGCCCCCCCCCCCCCCCCCCCAGCACAAATCGGGAGCCCGGTCATGACTGCCGGGAGCCCCATTGCGCCACGCCCGCAGGCCGCTGCGCCTAGCCCAAAGGACGCCTATCCGGGACAACCCGCACCATCCGCCGGCTCACCCCAACGCCGCCGGCCGCTACCCTCGCTCACCCTGCGGAACAAGATCTCCGCCCTGACCCTCCTCGCCCTCACCTTCATCCCCGCCCACCACGCCTCGGCGCAAATCTACGATATCAGCGCACCCGACAGCCTCACCATCGCCATCGTTGAAGATCAAAATTTCGTAAGTCGCGTGTTGCAGCTCGGAGCACCGGGAGCGGTTATTGCAATAGGCACTTTCACGGAACAGGACACTACCGGCCAGTACGGAAGGTTCCAGACTATCCATATCACCCCCGCCAACCCTGAAAGTGTAACAATGGCCTACACACTGGACAACAGCAATCCAGCCGTAGATGGCTTGCACACCGGCGAGACGCTTCAGGAAACCTTTACCGTAGAAGCGGTTCAGGGCGCCGGAGATACCCCGGTCTCCGCCATCATCACCATTGAGATCCGGGGAGTCGGCGCCGATTCCATACCCACCTTCGCCGCCACTATCACCCCCCAAATCTACCCCATCAGCGCCGCCGTCAACGTCACCCTGCCCGCCGCCACCGGCGATGGCACCTTGACCTACGCCATCACTGAAACCCTGCCCACCGGCCTCGCCTTTGACGGCACCACGCGCGTTTTGAGCGGCACCACCACCGCCACCGAACAAGCCGTGATGACCTACACCTACACCGCCACCGACGGCGACACCGTTAACCCCGACAGCGTAGAACAGACCTTCACCATCGCCGTTATCGACTCCATACCAACCTTCGGCACCACCACCATCGCCCCCCAAACCTACCCCATCAACAACGCCGTCAACGTCACCCTGCCCGCCGCCACCGGCGGCAACACCCCGGTCACCTACGCCATCACCGGAACCCTCCCCGCCGGCCTCGCCTTTAACGGCACCACGCGCGTATTGGACGGCATCCCCACCACCGAGCAAAACGCCGACGCCGTTGCCTACACCTACACCGCCACCGACGGCGACCCCACCGACCCCGACACCACCCCCCCACTACCCTTCACCATCGCCATTGCCGACCTCATACCGGTAATCGTCTTCGCAGACGGCTCAAGCATAACCGTGGACGAAGGCGCAGAAGTTACCCTCGACGCCACCGGCAGCAGCGATCCCGAAGGCCAGGGCCTGATGTACCAATGGGCGCAGGTGCAGATCCCCGATGACGCGATGCCGGTTACTTTCAACCCGGCCAATGGCCAAGCCCAAACGGTCACTTTCATGGCCCCGGAAGAACGCACCAGACTAACCTTCACCCTCACACTCACAGACGGAACCGGAAAAACCGACACCGACACGCTCACCGTCAGCGTAGGCCGCAGTTCCGAACGCGCCCTGCAAAAAACCCTTGCGGCGTTCGGGCGAGCTTTCGCTACGGGGACGGTAGGCGTATTTGAAGACTACCTTTCCGGCACCGGCGGACGCACAAACACCAGCCACTTCACCCTCGGCGGCCACAAGTTTGAGTTAGCGGACAACACCCCCGCCCAAACCCTGGATTCCCGAGTCGCAAGTGTCCGTAAGCCGCTAACGCGGCAACGGACACTAACGCTCGAGAATGACCACAGCGTTGTTAACACGCCCTCGGTGTCATACCCACAAAAATACAAATCACCCTCGGTGTCATTCCCGAACGATAGAAAAACAGGGAGCGATAGCGACCATGTTTTTCATCGTATCGGGAATCCAGTTGAACACGACCCCGCACAACCGGCCAATCTTGCGGACACAACAACAACAATGTCCGCCCGCGACTTGTTGATGAAAAGCGCGTTCCACTTCAACCTAAACGATGACGCCACCGCCACCTCCGGCTGGAGCCTCTGGGCACGCGCCACCACCAGCAACTTCAATGGCAAACCCGAAGACGACTTCGACCTGGACGGAGACGTAACCTCCGCCTACCTCGGCATGGACTACCAAACCCCCACCGGCACCCGCCTCGGCCTCGCCATCTCCGAAACCAGCGGTGACGTGGACTATGACGACGCCACCGACGAAGCCCAAGGCGACCTCGACGCCGACCTCACCAGCATCCTGCCCTACATCCAGTGGCAACCAAATGACACCACCACCGCCTGGGCCATGCTCGGCTACGGCGAAGGCGACGCCGAACTGTCCACAGACGGCGAAGCGGAAACCACCGAAGTAGATATTGATATGCAAATGATCGCCCTCGGCCTATCCGGCGACCTGACCACGTACAAACGCAGCGAATGGTCGTGGAAAGCCAGCGCCTTTGCCGTGGAACTGGAATCCGAAGCCGACGAGGCAACCGACCTGCCGGCAGTAACCGCAGACTCCCAACGCCTGCGCGCCGCCATACAAGGCCGCGTCCCCGGCCAAGCATCCGCCACCGGCACCCAATTCACCCCGAACTGGGAACTCGGCCTACGCTGGGATGACGGCGATGCCGAACAAGGCGGCGGCGCCGACCTCGGCTTGGGCTTCAACTACACCAACCCGGTGAATGGTTTGAGCGTACAGGGAAAAACCACTTTTCTGGTGGCGCATGAGGCGGAGGACTATGAAGAATGGGAAGCCAGTTTGCAGGCACGGTTGGATTCGGGCGTGCAAGGCCGTGGGGTTACTTTCACGCTGGAACCCGCTTGGACAGCAGACGGGCGCAGTCAAAAGATGGGAATGGACTTCTCCAACGCCCTCGGCAAATGGACCAAGCGCGGCCTGCGATTGGAGTTGACCGGCGAACGCACCGAGCGTGATGACAACGACATCGGGCATAACATCCGATTGACCGGATCGTTGCGTTTCTAAATTGGCTTGGCATGGACAGGTCGCGACCTGTCCCTACGCCACCGCTTGGCCGGCGGACACTGCCGGTGTGGCACTGGATTCCCGAGAGCGCCAAGTGTCCGTAAGCCGCTTACGCGGCAACGGACACTAACGCTCGGGAATGACGACAGAGTTGTTGCCACGTTCTCGGTGTCATATCCGCAAAAGCGCAAATCTTCCTCGCCGTCATCCCCGCGAAACAACAAATCACCCTCGGTGTCATTCCCGAACGATAGAAAAATAGGGAGCGTAGCGACCATATTTTTCATCGTATCGGGAATCCAGGGACTAAACCGGCGGTGGGTCGTGTGGCGCTGGATTCCCGAGTACGCAAGTGTCCGAGCCGCTTGCGCGGGGTGGGGCGCGGGGGGCGGTTGCGCATGACGCGCATTTGCGGGGGCAGGGGGCGGGGACCCCCTGCGCCCCCCTGTGCGGCGCGGGGGTGGGCGTAGGGACAGGTCGCGACCTGTGCGTATTTGTCAGTGAATTAGTGAACATCTACAATTCGCCGTTGGGTTTCTCGTCGTTGATCTTTTCGTAGTCGGCGTCAATGACCCGGCCACGCGGCGGGCCGGGTCGCGCTCTTGCGCCGAGGGTGCCGAACAGTCCGCGGACGAGGACGTGGCGGATGATTTTTCGGCGCAGTGGCGGGACCAGAAACACAAAGCCTACGGCGTCGGTGAAAAAACCGGGGGTCAGCAACAAGGCGCCGGCCACGAACAACAACAGGCCTTCAAGCATTTCCATGGCCGGCAGATGGCCGCGGGCGAACTGCATTTGTACGCGGGTGAAGACCGCAAAGCCCTGGGCGCGCACCAGCGCCGCGCCCAGCACCGCGGTGAACACCACCAGCACGATGGTCGGCCCGGCGCCGAGCATGCCGCCGACCTTGATCAAGAAATAAATCTCCACCAAAGGAACCAGCAGGAACACCAGAAAAAACGCTTTCATCAAACCGCCTCCGCGAGCCGCACTTTGTCGAACAGGTCGTCCACCCCGGCGGCGATCAGCGGCAGATGCCCGCCGAGGGCGTGGTCGCCGCCGGCGATGGTGCGCAGCGTAACGTCGCCGCCCGCCGATGCCCGG
Source organism: Candidatus Poriferihabitaceae bacterium (assembly GCA_965212085.1). Lineage (GTDB taxonomy): Bacteria > Pseudomonadota > Gammaproteobacteria > Arenicellales > Poriferihabitantaceae > JAHRAW01. The sequence continues at coordinate 2,573,996 of OZ243042.1, forward strand.
AAGCGGTGACTCAAGCTTATGGGCACGATTTCGTCGCGGTCGCCGTGGAAAATCCGGATGGGGAAATTCCACGCCACGGGGGGGCCGGGGCGTTCCGGAATGTCGAGAATACCGTGCGCCAGGCCGTCTTCCACCACCGCGTAGTCCAGTTCATACCGCGTGCGGTCGTAGTGATCGGTGAACCGCCGCACGCCGTCCCGCCGCCACGCGCGCATCGCTTCCGCCGGTTGGTCTTGGAGATATTGCCGGAAAAAATCGAACGCCGGCGCGATCAAAACCGCCCCGGCGATGCGCACCCCCGCCGACCTGGCCAGTTTTCGCGCCGCCAGCATGGACAGCCACGCGCCCATGCTCGACCCCAGCAACAGCACCGGCGCGCCGCGAAACTGCTGGATCACTTCCACCAACGCCGCGAGCGCGTTGGATACGCGAAACTCCCGGAACCGGCCCTCGCTGCGCCCGTGGCAGGGCAGATCGAAATTGGCCCAGCTGTAGCCGCGCCGCACGGCGTGATCGGCGAAAAAGCGCGCCTTGGTGTGGGCCACCGAGGAGCGGAAGCCGTGCACGTGAATCCCCACCACGCCGGTGTCGCCCGGGTAGTACGCACCCCGGCAGCGCGTCCCGTCTGGCAGGTAGACGCTGAAACTGGTTTTACGAAAGGGTTTCAATATCGGATAGAATGAACGCGTTGAACGCATTAACGCCATATCGCTATATGGGGGTTGCGCGGGAAAATTCCAGCCGCCCACCGACTTTCACCATCCACCGCCACCCGCCACCCACTGCCCACTGCCAATGAAAACCAGATTGCTGCTGCCACTGTTGTTTTTCTGCGCCGCGCTCCACGCCGACCACGGCAAGGCGCCGGTTTCCGACAGCGCCGGTTCCCCGGACACCCTCGAAGAACTGCGCGCCCTGGTCGGCGAAGGGTTTGAACAGCCGGCGTTTCTGGACGTAGACGACGCTTTCAAACTGGAGATCGCAGGGGTTGCGCCGGACCGCCTGGAGACGACCTTCGCCATCGCCGACGGCTACTACCTGTACCGCGACAAGATCAAGTTCAGCGATGCGGGAGACGGAGACGGCGGGGGCGTCCGCGTGCTGGAAGCCGCGCTACCGCCGGGGGAGATCAAAAGCGACCCGTATTTTGGCGAACTCGCGGTGTTCAGGCACGACTTCTCGGCGCCCATCACCCTGCGGCGGGCGGCTCAGACAAGCGCCCCGGCGCGCGCCGGAATCAGCGTCCACGCCACCTATCAGGGCTGCGCCGAGGACGGCATCTGCTATTCGCCGGTCAGCAAAACCTTGTTCGTGGCACTGCCGGAAATTATCACAAGCGCGCGGGCCGATGACGACGGTGATGGCGGTGGCGATCCATCCACCGGCGCGCCGCCGGCCCCCACCATATCGGCTTCCCCCGGCCTCCTGCTGGGCGCGTTCTTCGCCGGGCTGCTGCTGACCTTTACCCCGTGCGTGCTGCCCATGCTGCCGATCCTGTCCGGGATCATCGCCGGCCACGGCGGGAACCTCACCCGGCGCAAGGGCGGCCTCCTGGCGCTGGCCTACGTGCTGGGAACCGTGATTACCTACGCCGCCATCGGCGCCCTCGCCGGCGCCACCGGGGAGCAACTCCAGTCGTATTTCCAAAACCTCTGGGCCATCGGCATCCTGGCCGTGGTGCTGGTGGTCATGGCGCTTTCCATGTTCGGTTTTTTCACCTTGCAAATGCCGTCTTTCATCCAAACCAAATGGCACAGCAAAACCCGCGGCCTCGGCGGTTCGCTGCCCGTGGTCCTGGTCCTCGGCGCGGTCTCGGCGCTGATCGTCGGCGCTTGCGTGTCGCCGGTTTTGATCTCCTTTCTGGGCCTCGCCGTGTCCTCCGGCGACCCGTGGATCGGCGCGTGGATGATGGTGGCCATGGCGCTGGGCATGGGCGTGCCGCTGCTGGCGCTGGGGCTGGGCGCCGGACACCTGCTCCCCAAAACCGGGAAGTGGATGAAAACCGTCAACCATATCTTTGGCGTGCTGCTCATCGGGGTTGCGATTTACCTGCTGGGGGTGCTCCCCGAAGTGCCGGTGCTATTGTTGTGGGGGGCGTTGTTTGTCATCCTCAGCGTCTATCTGGGCGCCACCCAGCCGCTCCCGACCCCGGTCCCGACCACAGCCGGCGGATGGCAACGATTCATAAAGGGCGTGGGCGTGGTGCTGCTGGTGTGGGGCGTGGCGGCGTTGATCGGCGGCTTCTTCGGCCAGCGGGATGTGTTCAGGCCGCTGCCCGCCGGGCTGTTCACCGGCACCGGTAATCCAACCATCGGTCTTGAAGACGCGCACGCTTCGCCGGTTTTTACGCCGGTCGGCAATCTCGCCGAACTCGAACGGCAGTTCGCGCGCGCCACGGCTGAAAACAAACTGGTGATGGTGGACTACTACGCCGACTGGTGCGTGGACTGCGCGCGCATGGAGAAGACCACTTTCCGCGATTCCAAAGTGCGAGAAGTTATGCAAACCCATTTCGTCGCGCTGCAAATTGACGTCACCAACCCCCGCGACGAAAACAGCAAGGCGCTGAAAAAACGCTTCGGCGTATTCGGCCCGCCGGCGGTTTTGCTGTTCGACCGCAACGGCGTCGAACGCAAGGACAAACACTTCTACGGCTACCGCAACAGCGCCGACTTCTACGCCCTGCTCAGCGCGTTAGCCCAAATCCCGGCGAAATAAAATTGAAAAAGCCCGCCACAAAACACCTGCTGGTCGCCGGGCTTGGCGTGCTCGCCCTGGTGCTCGGCGGCTACGCCGGCTGGCACACATCACAACCCGAAGCGACCGGCGAAACCGGCGAAACCGGGGCCACCCTCGCGCAAATCCAACTCCCGGACGTCGAAAAAAACCTCCGCAACGGCGGCGAATGGCTCGGCAAGGTGGTGGTGGTCAACCACTGGGCGACGTGGTGCCCGCCGTGCCGGGAAGAAATTCCGCTGTTGATCGAATACCAGCGGCGCCTCGGAGAACAAGGCGTGCAAATCGTCGGCATCGCCCACGACCAACTAGACGCCGCCCGCGCCTACGGCGACAGCATCGGCATCAACTACCCATCCCTGGTAGCCGTCACCGGCGGCGGCCAACTCATGCAACAACAGGGCAACGCCGCGGGCGGGCCGCTACCCTTCACCGTATTTTTCGACCGCCAGGGCAATATCGCCGCCACCCAACTCGGACTGCTTTCCGAACGGGAACTGAATCGCGTTGTTGGGCCGTTGTTGTAGATATTTTTTCATTCGGGTCACTTACTTGCACCCACAAACCGAACAAAATCAAAGCCCCATGCCTTTGGCAGGCCCTACCCCGGCGTATTCCCCTCGACCCAGCGTTCGCCGTCGCCATCGGTCAAGGTTTCCTTCTTCCACAACGTTGCCTTGCTTTTCAGCATTTCCATCATTTCACGGCAGGCCTTGAACGCCCCGGCACGGTGCGCCGACCACGCCGCCACCAGCACGATGGGGTCGTTGGGGTGCAGGTCGCCGATGCGGTGCAGGAGCAGGACGTCTATGAGTCCGTGCCGGCGGATGTTTTCTTCGACGAGTTCGGTCAGTTGGCGTTCGGTCATGCCGGCGTAGTGTTCGAGCGTCATGCCGCTGACCTGTGCGCCTTGATTGAAGTCGCGCATGGTGCCGACGAATACCGCGCACGCGCCGAAGCCGCCGGGGGTGAGGCGGGCGTCCTGATACTCGGCGACTTCCCGCCAGGGCGCAAACGGCCGCGGGCGAAGTTCGATGCGCACGGCAGCCCTAGCCCCCGGTCACCGGCGGGAAGAAGGCGATTTCATCGCCGTCCTCCAGCGGCTCGTTGAAGTCCACGTATTCGAGGTTGCGCGCACACAAAAGATTGGCCGGCGGCGGCTCCTCGCTCAACGCCCGCCACGCATCGGAAACCGTCATTGCCCGGCGGTGATCCACATCAACGGCGTCAACGCCGAGTTTCTGGCGCAGGCTGGCGAAACATTTGATGTGAATGGGCATGGGGTTGTGTTTTTATCGCGCAAATATCGCGGATAATATAGTACCATTACTGTTATCAACGAGGTGAAATTCGAATGTACAAAAAACTTACCCCAAAAAAACAGCGGATTTACGAAACTGGCAATACTAAGGATGGTGGATCTATCAGAAAAATGGCGGAGAAAACGCGCCGCACACCTTCGAATGTCCGTATGCACATCAAGCAGTTGCGTGACTACGGTTATGACTACCGGATTGAGGGTGATAAATACTGGACATGGAAAGTTTCAACTGAAGTCCGAAAATTCATCCCCGTCAACATCGCGCTCCTGACCGCATCGGACACTCGCGTTGAAGCGGACGACAAATCCGGGCACGCGCTGGCGGAGCGGCTGACCGCCGCCGGGCATCGCCTCGCCGACAAGCAAATCGTGCCGGACGACGTCTACCGGATTCGCGCGGTGGTGGCCGGCTGGATCGCCGAGCGCGAAATTCAGGCGGTCATCACCACCGGCGGCACCGGGGTCAGCGGGCGGGACGGCAGCCCGGAGGCGGTGACGCCGCTGCTGGACAAAACGCTGGACGGCTTCGGCGAGATGTTCCGGGCGCTTTCCTACGACGACATCGGCACCTCAACCCTGCAGTCCCGCGCCCTCGCCGGCGTCGCCAACGGAACCTATATTTTCGTCCTGCCCGGCTCCACCGGCGCGTGCAAACTGGCCTGGGAAAAACTAATATCCTTGCAACTCGACTACCGCACCCGGCCGTGCAACCTCGTGGAGATGATGCCCCGGCTACTGGAGCAATAGGTTGGCGGTGAGTCGTGTGGGGCGGCGGGGCGGCGGGGCGCAGGGCGCAGGGGGCGGTTGCGCGTGACGCGCATTTGCGGGGGGAGCCCCCCCGCACACCCCCCTTGCGGCGCGGGAAAACATCCTGTTTTCAGCGCCGCCGCGCACGTCCTGCGCACGCCGAAGTTAGCGGCTATCGCCGCCGGTTGGACGGCCGCAGAGGTGTAAAGACGAGCAAGGGAAACGATGAGGCTTGGTCGCTTCTTTTGCGCTTCCTTTGCCCTGCCTTACGCCCTCGATGTCATTCCCGAACGATAGAAAAATAGGGAGCGCTAGCGACCATATTTTTCATCGTATCGGGAATCCAGTTTTTTTGGTTCGGCGATAGCCGAACTGTCGCGCACAGGGATGTGCGTGCGGCGCTGAAAACAGGAGTTTTCCCGCGCCGCACAGGGGGGCGTGGGGGGCTCTCCCCCCCACAATGCGCGTCACGCGCACCCCACCCCGCGCCCTCGCGCCCCGCCCTCGGTGTCATCCCCGAACGATAGAAAAATAAGGAGCGATAGCGACTATATTTTTCATCGTATCGGGAACCCGCTTTTTTGGTTCGGCGATAGCCGGACTGTCGCGCACAGGGATGTGCGTGCGGCGCTGAAAACAGGATGTTTTCCCGCGCCGCACAGGGGGGCGTGGGGGGCTCTCCCCCCCACAATGCGCGTCACGCGCACCCCACCCCGCGCCCCGCGTCCCCGCGCCCCCGCGTCACGCGCCCCCAAACGGATAACGACCACGCAGTTGCTCCAGTTCTTTTTCATTCTTCGGACGCAGTCCGCCCAGCACCTTGAGCAGCGACTCGGCGGCCGGGTTTTCGGACGACGGATAAACGGCCAGCGAGCGTTGCAAAATCTCCACGATGTCGCGCATGGCTTGGCGGTCTTTCCATTGCGCCGGCGGCGTGCGCTTAATCCGGTCATAGGCTTTGGCGTACAAAAGCGCGGCGCGGTCTTTGGGCAGCGCGGTGGCGGCGGCGGGCAGGCGTTGCGCTTTTTCGATCAACGCTTCCAGGGTGGCGGACCCCGGCGGGTTTTTGTGGTACACCGAAACGAAGCGGATTAAACTCAATAAATCGTAATAACCGCCGTTGGTCAGTCGCGCCTGCCAGGTGCGTTTGAGATGCGGGTCCATATCTTCCGCCTCCAAGATCATCCCGACCACGCAGCGCCTGAACAAGCGTTTTGCCGCGGCGTCAAAATGCAGGTCGTCGCCCTTGAGTTCGGATTCCTCCCACAACGCGAGGAACTCGGGCAGAACGCTAAGCCGCCTTTTGCCCGCCGGCCAGTCTTTCCTGATTTTCTTATAGACGCAAAAATCTTCAACGCCATAGCCGTGTTCAAAGTCCCTGAAGTAGTAGATGGGCCGCCGGGTTTGCTCGAAGGTGTGCGCGACAAAATCGGCGGCCGCCCGGTCCTGCCGCGCGCGGTCCTGATTGGCCCTCACATAGCGGTTGGCCAGGAACAAGCCGCTGACGTTGAACAGGACAACGTCCTCGCGCACTCCCTCCACGAGGTTGAGTTCCATGATCGGCAGTTGAAAATCACTGGCCAGCAGCACCACCGCGTCTTCATCAAACGATTCAAGAACGGTTCTCGCCTGATTGAAAGCGAAGCGGTCGCCGGCGCGGTTGTTAAACCCGAAATTGGAAAGCGCCACGCCGGCGACCAGCAGCGCGAGCAACGCGGTTAAGGCCGCTGCGAACACGCGCGCGCCACGGGTGCCATGGGAATGAACCCGTATCCTGTCGCGGCAATAACCGGCAAGACCTTCAAACGCCAGCGCCGCCCACAACGCCAGCGCGCAGTAGGCGGCTATGGAATAAATGCTGAACACGCCCGCCCACAACTCTGCAAACTTGAAATCCACGAGCCACACCAGCAGCACGGTCGTGCTCAAGTAGAGGACGATCAGGGCACAGCACACCGGCCACGGCCAGCGCTTCCATTGCAGCACGAAGCCGCCCGCGGCAAACACAAGAAAGGCCGCTCCATACTGGGCCGCGCTTTCGGTCAGCACCAACTTCATATAGAGCGCCTTGTCAAACCACGAGACCTGTTGATTGTCGGTGGTGGCGTAGCCCTCCCGGGTCACATAGTGAAGCAGCGCCTCAAGACTGTTGAGCGGGCCGTAAAAATTAACCGGCGAAGGAAGGTTGGTGGCCAGCAAATACGTATAAGGCAGCACCGCCGGCACGGTGAACAGGGCCGCCAGCACGCCCAGGTTTTTGACGCCGCGCGCGTGCCGCAGCAGGTCTGTGCGGGCCGGCAACAGCAGCACCAGCAACGCCGGCCAGGACAAAATCGTCAACACCCAGTGGTTGGATAATCCCAGGCCGCAAACCACGGCCAGGCATTTGAGGTGGGCGGGGTTTCTGCCCCGCATATAGAGCAGCGCCAGCAGCAACGCCGCCAGCAACAACAATGCGTGCAGGGAATACACCTCCTGGATGATGGACTGCGACCAGAACAGTTTGGACAGCCCGTAGCCAAAGCCCGCCAGGTAGCCGCCGCCGCGGCCACACCCCAGGCCGACCGCAATCAAGTACAACACCGCGCAGGCGGCGGCGCCGAACAGGGCGCTCAACATATTCCCGGCAACGGGAACCGAAAGAAACGGCAGGTGCGCGAACGGGAAGCACAGGAGGCTGTACAAGGGATAACCCGGCGGATGCGCCGGCTGGCCGTAGTGGCAGATCAGGTTGAAGATTGCCTCGTCTTCGTAGGTAACGACGCGGGGCATGGTCGCCAGGTACACGACAACCAGCCCGGCAAACACGGCCAGCGCGTGGCGGCCGTGCCCGTTGATAAGCGCGCGGAGGGAAAGCGGCGCGGCGGTCGTGTGCGCTGCCGCTGTGACCGCGCCCGTGCCCGTGCCCGCACCCGTCGCGCCCGCCGCTTGTGCGACCGGCGTGGGCGCGTTACCCGCTTGCCGGCGATTCTTTCTTTTGTTCTTTCTGCCCATGACCGCTACTCGGCGCCGTGCGTTACTCCCCCTTGCGCCGGTAGATATGCGCCACCGTACGCCCCGCCGGGGGTGCGAAGCAGTGGTATTCCAGCTCCGGACGCTGGGTCGGGTAGGGGAACGCCTGACCGGAATAGACGGGGCGGTAGCCGGCGGGCGCGGTGGCGGTGCCGCTCATGGTCACCACCCATTGCGGGGCCGCGTCGCTCGCGTACACCGGCACGTTAAGCGCGCGGATTTTTTCCCTCGGCAGTTTGGCGTCGTCCGGCAAGCCGCAGCAGAAAATCAGTTTGTCGCCCAGGTAATACAACAACACCGCATAGTCCGCCCACGGATGGACAAACACCGTGTCGTTACGGGCGGCGTTGGCGCGCAGCCAGGTCACCGCTTCGGCAACGGCGGATGGATAGGGGCGGTGAATCTCGCGCACCATGGCGGGCAGCACAAAGCGCTCGCTCGGGCAGCCGAAGTGTTTGTGATAGTCTTTCATCAAGAACGGCCAGGCCGCAAAGTTGGTGGTCATCAGCACCGCCACGACCACGCCGCCGGCGATTTTATTTTTGCGCCACGCCCAGTCGGCGCACACCGCGGATAGAAACAATACAAACGGCAGCGCCATGACCAGGTAGCGCAGGTCGGCGATTGGCTGGGCAAGGGGCTGCACCGAAATCAGGGAGCCGGTCACCACCAGCAGCACGGCGAACAATGCCCAGTGCCGCACCGTCCTGCCATCGCTCTCGTCCTCGCCCTTGCCTTCACTTTCGCCGCGCGCCGCTTTGTTGTGCTTTGTTCCGGCGCGCGAGGCGCAGGAGGAGAGGAACGGCACGGCCAGGTAATACGCCCACCACAATGCCACCCACAACGGCAGCCAGCCGCTGCGCGCCAGGTCGCGGAAGTAATAGCCCATGAGCGTGACGTGCCGCTCCAGCCATGCGGTTTTATAAAATCCTTCGCCGTATTCCAGCGCCGAGTCGCCGCCGATAATGCCGACCATGAGCAAGTAACCCCCGCAGGCCGCCATCGCCGCCGCACCGGCCGCCGCCAGTTGCAGCCATTGCCGGCGCGATGTGGCGCGCAGGTGCAGGAGCAAATGCCACAGCGCCAGCGATGCGGCGACGGTGAAACCGATGGCGAAATGATTGAGAAAATTGAGCGTCGTAAAAACAACCAGCCCGCCAAGCCACGCGCCGCCGCCGCGACCGCCGCGCCAAAATCGCTGATAGCAGTAAAAACACAGCAGCGTGAAGAAAATCGCATCGGGGTAGTAGCGCCCCTGCCGCGCGTACAAGATAACGATCGGCGACAGCGCAAAGAACGCAAACGCGAACACGCGCAAGCGCGGACTCGCCGGAAAGTTTTGCCGCAGCAGCAGGTACAACACCGGCAGGCACAGCACACCGAGCAAGGCATGGAAAAAGCGCACGCCGGTCTCCCCGTCGCCAAACAGGACAATGCCGAGCGCGCTGGGAAAGGCCGGCCACGGCGGGTAGGAGGCCAGGTACAGGTCGTTGTCTATGGCGTATTTGTGCTGGTTGACAAAGGTGCTGCCAAAAAACAGGTTGCGCCCGTCCCAGCCGCTCAGGGTGCCGTTGGTCACCAGGCTGTGCGCCATGATCGCGTTGGTGCCTTCGTCGTGCCACAACGCCGCGTAGTCCAGGTTGACCAGCATCAGGTAGGCGGACAGGACGGCGACCACCATGACGGCGAGCGTTTCGGCGGGGTTGTCCGGCCGCAACCACGGTCGGCGGCCGAACCATCTGTTGGCGAAAAACCGGGTCATATCATTCGTCTCCCGCAGCGTCCGCCCGCGCCTCGCGAAAGGTCCAGCAGGAGTTCAGAAAATAGTTGAGGAACGCCGCCGGCAGGATGGCGCAACCCTGCAGCAGCACCGGGCGGGCTTCCGGGAACAACGTGGAAAGCACGATAAAGGTGGCGTAACTCAACACCAGCGTCATCAGCGAGACGAGGTTGAACTTCAGCCCCCGTATGCGCTTGCGGCCGGTCAAGGCGCGCTCGGCGAACGTCCAGTAGTTGTTGAGCAGGAAGTTGGAGATGATGGACAACTCAATGGCGAGCGGCGACGCCAGCAGTTTGTGCACGCCGAGATCGAGCAGCACCTGAAAGGAGCCGAGGTTGATGAGCACCCCGCTGAGGCCGGTGACGGCGAACTTGATGAAGGTGCGGTGGGTGACGAGCCGCAGCCACCAGACGTGATAGAAAAACTCCACCAGGTCGCGCGCGCCCAGCTTGGTATGCCCGCGCTCGCGCTCGCGGAAGTACACCGGCTCTTCAATGATGCGCGCGCCGGCGTGAATCAGGCGGTGCAGCAGCACGATCTGGAAGGCATAGCCCTGCACGCGAATGTTCTCCACCTTCGCGGCCCGCAGCGTCCCGGCCTTGATCGCCTTGAACCCCGCGGTGCAGTCGCGCACGGCGGCCAGCCCGGCGATCCACCGCGCCATGCGGTTGCCCCACCGCGACAGCAGCCGGCGGCGCGCCGACCAGCGCGCGTCAACGGCGCCGCCGGCGACGTAGCGGCTGCCGATGGCGACGTCGGCGCCGGCTGTGAGGTGCGCCAGCAGTTTGCGCGCGTCCGCGGGGTCGTGGGAGAAGTCGGCGTCCATCTGCACGATCACGTCCGCGCCCAGCGCCGTGAGCGCGTGGGCGATGCCCCGCACGTAGGCGTCGCCCAGCCCGCGGCGGCGCCCTTCCAGCAGGTGTACGCGGCGCCGGCGCTCGTTCTCGTCTTCGCCGTCGGCAAACTCCCGCACCAGGCGCGCCGTGCCGTCCGGGCTTTCATCGTCAACGATCAGGAACGCGGTGTCGTCGTCCGGGTACAACTCGCACAAGCGCCGCAACAACGGCGTCACGTTGAGCGCTTCGTTGTAGGTGGGGATGACGAAGCACACCCGCAGTCCGGTGGCCGGGTTATCCGAATCCATCGGCGACTAACCCTGGGAGGCCGCCAGTGCCTGGTCAATGTCCCACAGGATATCGCCTATGGTCTCGATGCCCACCGATATGCGAATCATGTCCGCGCCCACGCCGGCCTGTTGCAACGCTTGTTCACTGAGCTGGCGGTGGGTGGTGGAGGCCGGGTGGATGATCAGGGTTTTGGCGTCGCCGACGTTGGCGAGGTGGCTCAAAAAATTTACGCTTTCGATGAACTTCGCCCCGGCGCGCTGGCCGCCCTTGATGCCGAAGGTCAGGATTGAACCGGCGCCTGATGGCAAGTACTTGCGGCCGAGGTCGTAGTAGGAGTTGTCCGGGTCGCCGGCGTAGCGCACCCAACTCACGGTGTCGTGGTTTTTCAGAAACTCGCTCACCGCGCGCGCGTTTTCAACGTGGCGCTCCATGCGAATCGGCAGCGTCTCCAAACCCTGCAACATCATAAACGCGTTGAACGGACTCAGCGCCGGCCCCAGGGTGCGCATGGTTTCGCATCGCGCCTTCATGGTGAAAGCGAAATCGCCGAAGGTTTCAAAAAAGCGCACGCCGTGATAGCCCTCGGAGGGCGCGGTCATGTCCGGGTGCAGGCCGTTGTCCCAGGGGAACTTGCCCGACTCGACGACGATGCCGCCCATGGAGGTGCCGTGCCCGCAGATGAACTTGGTGGCGGAATGCACCACGACGTCGGCGCCGAATTCCATGGGCCGGCACAGGTACGGCGAGGCGAAGGTGTTGTCGATCACCAAAGGCACGCCGGCGTCGTGGGCGATGGCGGCGATGGCCTCAATGTCGAGAACGTTGTTGTGGGGGTTGCCGATGGTCTCGCCGTACACCGCTTTGGTTTTGCCGGTGATGGCGCGGGCGAAGTTGTCCGGGTCGTCGGGATCCACGAGCACCGCCTTGATGCCCATGCGCTTGAAGGTTACGCCGAACTGGGTAACCGTGCCGCCGTATAAAGTGTTGGCGGAAACCAGTTCATCGCCCTGCTTGAGTATGGTCAGCAACGCCGCCATCTGCGCGGCCATGCCGGTGCTGGCGGCCACCGCCGCGCGGCCGCCTTCCAGAGCCGCCATGCGTTCTTCAAACATCGCGGTGGTGGGGTTCATCAGGCGCGTGTAGATGTTGCCGAAGGTTTGCAGGTTGAACAAACTGGCGGCGTGATCGGTATCGTCAAAAACGTAGGACGCGGTCTGATAGATCGGGCTTGCGCGCGCGCCGGTCGCCGGGTCGGGCTGCTGCCCGGCGTGCAGGCACAAGGTTTCAAATCCGTAGTCGTGGTCACTCATGGCGGCGCGCTCCGTTGATTAGTTGGCAATAACTTTGTGGCGGTGGGCGGAGATGATTTTGGTGTCCACGCCGATGAAGTTGAGGCCGCCGAACAAGCGCGCGTGTTCGATCTTCACGCAGCGATCCATGACCGTCTCAAGCCCGCCGTCGGTGGCGATCCGCGCCGCCTCCTCGTTGACCACGCCCAGTTGCAGCCACAACACTTGGGCGCCGATGGCCACCGCCTCGCGGGCCAGTTGCGGGGTGCTTTCGGGGCGCCGGAAGACGTCAACCACGTCCACCGTCTCAGGAATCGCGGCCAGTTCCGGGTGGCATTTTTCGCCGAGAATTTCCGCGTAGTTGGGGTTGACCGGAATGATGCGGTAGCCGTGATCCTGCATATACTTGGCGGCGAAAAAACTCGGCCGGTACCAGTTGGCGGAGAGGCCGACCATGGCGATGGTGCGGCAGTCGCGCAAAATCCGGCGCAGTTCGGGTATGTCGGGCATGATCGGTTCGGGCAATGTCAGGGGGGTATAACTTCCAGTCCGAAGTGCAACAAAAACGCATTTTATCGGATTGCCAATGATTTGTGCAGCCAATTTCCCGGCCACAGGACACGGACCTCCAGTCAGCGGCTATCGCCGCCGGTTGGACGGCACAGAGGCGTAAGGACGGATAGCGAAAAAGGCGATGAATAGCCGCTTCCCCAACCCTTCCTTACGCCTCTGCCGTCATTCCCGAACGATAGAAAAATAGGGAGCGGTAGCGACCATATTTTTCATCGCATTCGGGAATCCAGTTTTTTTGGTTCGGCGATAGCCGGACTGTCGCGCACAGGGATGTGCGCGCGGCGCTGGAAACAGGAGTTTCCCCGCGCCGCACAGGGGGGCGCGGGGGGTCTCCCCCCCGCAAACGCGCGTCACGCGCCCCGGCCATCACCCGCCGGGCGCGAACACCGTCTCCTTTCGGGCCACGCCCTTGAAAGCAAACGCGCCGAGATTTTCGAACGCGCCGCCGTGGACTTCGGCGAAGGTTGCCGACACCAGAACCGGGCGTTTGAGGTCGCGGGTCAGGGATTCAATGCGGCTGGCGAGGTTGACCGCCGGGCCGGTTACCGTGAAGTCGAGGCGCCGCCGGCCGCCGACGTTGCCGTACAACAAGTCGCCCAGGTGCAATGCGATGCCACATTCAATGCGCGGCCGGCGGCCCGCTTCGCGTTCGTCGTTGACCGCATCCAGTCCGCGCACCGCGGCTTGCGCGGCGGCGAGGGCGCGCGTTGCCGCTTCCCGGTCTGCGGCGGCGCCGTTGTCATCGCCGGCGCCGGGCTGGAAGATGGCGAGGACGGCGTCGCCGATGAACTTCAAGACCTCGCCGTTTTCGGCTTCGATGGCGGTGGTCATCACTTCAAAGTAGCAGTTCAACGTCTCCAGCAATTCTTGCCCGGAAAGGCGTTCCGACAGCGCGGTAAAACCTTTCAGGTCGCAGAACCAGATCACCGCGCGAATGGTTTCACCGGCGCCGCGTTTGATCGCACCCTGCAACACTTTGCGCCCGGCGATGGGGCCGACGTAGGTGTCCATCAATACGCCGGCGAGGTGGTTCAGGTAACGCACTTCACCGGTGGCGGCCAGCGCCGGGACGATGCCGTTGAGGATGGCGACGTGGTCATCGCTGAAACCCGCCGAGGCGCGCGTGGCGAAAGTCATGGCCTTGTGCGAGCCGTCGCTGAACGGCAGCGCGACGACGACGTAGTCGGTGAAACCGGCGTCGCGCAAGTTGGTGAGGATTTCGGCTTCGCCGGTTTTGGGCGCATCGGTCAGGCGGTGACGCGAATTTGTGCCGTGGTCGGTGGCGTGAAACAGCGGGTTGATTTTGCGCTCGTGGGGGCTGGCGTCGGTGTTGAAATGTTGCCGGCGCAGAATCTCTTTGCCCTCCTCCCACACGCTGGAAAAGGCATCGGTTTGCGGGTGCAAACTCGCCACCGCGGTCATAAACCGCGCAACAGGCAAGCCGGCGTCGCGCAGTTGTTTGGCGACGGCGTGGTCAAGGGCGTCTGTGTCGTTCAACAAACGGGCGCGTGAAAGCAGGTTTTCGGTGATGACGGCGATGGTCTCGCGGGCGCGCGGGGACGGTGTCTGCGGTTTGGGTTTGGGTTTGGGTTTGGGCATGCGATTGGCCGGTGGTTCGGGTTACAATCCAACGCGTAGTGTAACAAACAACAGCAACGCGATGACCAACCTTTACGCCCGCGGCCTCGATCCATGCGCGGCCAACCACGCCGCCCTGACGCCCCTCGGATTCCTCGAACGCGCGGCGTCTGTGTACCCGGACCACGCCGCCGTCATTGACGGCGAAGTGGTGATTACCTGGGGCGAACTGTACCGGCGTTGCCGGCGCCTGGCTTCGGCGCTTTCGCAAAACGGCATCGGCAAAAACGACACCGTTTCGGTGATCGCGCCCAACTCCCTGGCCGTATATGAATGTCATTTCGCCGTGCCCATGGCCGGCGCGGTTCTCAACCCCATCAACACGCGCCTGGACGCGAACACCATCGCCTTCATCCTCGGCCACGGCGAGGCCAAAGCGTTGCTGGTGGACGGCGAATGTGCCGAACTCGCGCGCGCCGCGCTCAAAAAAACCGAGGCGGCGCCGCTGGTCATTGACGTTGAGGCCGGCGGCAATGCGCGGGCCGGTTCGCTGATGTATGAAGATTTTGTGGCCGGCGGCGACGCGCAATACCAGTGGCAGCCGCCGGCGGATGAATGGGACGCCATCTCCCTCAACTACACCTCGGGCACCACCGGCGATCCCAAGGGCGTGGTGTACCATCATCGCGGCGCGTATCTCAACGCCCTGAGCAACGTCGTCGGCTGGCAGATGCCCCACCATCCGGTTTATTTGTGGACGCTGCCGATGTTTCACTGCAACGGCTGGTGCTTCCCGTGGTCGCTGGCGGCGGTGGCCGGCACCAGCGTGTGCCTGCGCGAGATCAACTCCGCGAACATCTACGCCGCCATCGCCGAACACCGCGTAACGCATTTTTGCGGCGCGCCGATCATCATGAACATGGTGATCAACGCCGGTGAAAAAGAACGGCGCGGCTTCGATCACGAGGTCAACATGATGACCGCCGCGGCGCCGCCGCCGGCGGCGGTGCTGGCGGCAATGGAAGCCATGGGTTTTCGCGTCACCCACGTGTACGGCCTGACCGAAACTTACGGGCCGGCGGTAATCTGCGCCTGGCACGAGCAGTGGAATGAACTGAGCGTGGACGGCAAGGCGCAAAAAAATGCCCGCCAGGGGGTTCGCTATCACGCCCTGGAGGGCCTCGACGTGTGCGACCCGCAGACCATGCAGCCGGTGGCGCGCAACGGCCTGGATATGGGAGAAACCATGTTTCGCGGCAACATCGTGATGAAGGGCTACCTGAAAAATGGTGATGCCACCGCGCGCGCGTTTGCCGGCGGCTGGTTTCATTCCGGCGACCTCGGCGTCATCCACCCGGACAACTACCTGCAACTCAAAGACCGCTCCAAGGACATCATCATCTCCGGCGGCGAAAACATTTCCTCCATTGAAGTCGAAGACTGCCTGTACCGCCACCCCGAAATCGTGGACGCGGCGGTGGTGGCAAGGCCGGACGAAAAGTGGGGCGAGACCCCCTGCGCGTTCGTGCGGCGAACCGACGGCTCAACCTTGAGCGAACAAGAAGTCATCGCGCACTGCCGCGAAAACCTCGCCCACTTCAAAACGCCGCGCACGGTGGTGTTCGGCGAACTCCCCAAAACCTCCACCGGCAAGGTGCAGAAATTCAAACTGCGGGAAATTGCGGCGGGGTTGTAACTGTAAAAGTTCACTAATTCACTGACAGTCTGAAAAACTCCCCGTCATTCCCGAACGATAGAAAAATAGAGAGCGCCGGCGACCATATTTTTCTATCGTTGGGAAAATTTTGCCGGGAGCAAAATTTCGCATAGCCCGCAGGGCGAGTATCAGGGACGATACGAGCAATCCAGTCCGACCCATTCCAGTCCGACCATTATGGTTAGTGGGTGGGCGTGATTGAGTTTGCCGTCTGTGGCGGCTGGATACCCGCGTCCTGCGGGTATGACACCGAGTAGTAACGGGTGCCGTGCCGTTTCAAACCGGCCCGGCGTAGCCGGCTGTCGCGCACAGGGATGTGCGCGCGGCGCTGAAAACAGGAGTTTCCCCGCGCCGCACAGGGGGGCGCGGGGGGTCTCCCCCCGCAAAAGCGCGTCACGCGCCCCCCCGCAAACCCGCGTCACACGCGCCCATACAAAAACGAAAACTGCCCGATGTGTTTGCGTTCGGCGTCGTGGTCGCGGAGGTAGTTTTCCAACGCGCCGGATTGCTCCAGTTCGTTGAGCCGTGCGTGCACCGCCTCCAGGGTTTGCGCCGGCACCGTGCTCCACATGGAATCGCCGTCGCGCCAGGATTTATCCAGCGGTCCGCGGGGGTTGAAGTAGGCGTCTCCCTGCATCAGCGCGTCCACCGGCACGATGCATTGTTGATGGATGATGCCGGCGTCCTGCATGATTTGCCGCAGCGCATCCAACGGGGCGTGGCGCGCGCACATCTGTTCGGTGGCGTCGGGGATCAGGTGGTAGTACCAGAAGCCGTGGCGGAGTTGTTGTTGGGAGCAGGTGTTCACCACCACGGCGCCGCCGGGCTTCAGCACCCGCGCGAATTCGGTAAAGACGCGGCGATAGGCCGGATAGCCGGCGGCGGCACCGGCGGTGGGTTCCAGGTGGTGTAGCACCTGATTGACCATTACGCCGTCAAACGTTGAATCTTCAAAGGGCAGCGCGTCAATGGAGGCGCGGTGAAAATCAACGCGACCGCGCTTGTATTCACCGGCAAGTTTTTCGCGGGCGCGGTTCAGCATATCGTCGTTGAGATCCACGGCGCTGATTCGCCCGACCCCGGCCAGCAGCGCCGCCGTATAGTTTCCGGTGCCGCAGCCGGCGTCCAGCAAATGTTGTTCACCCAGGGGCGTCTCGCCCTGCGCCAGGCAGCCGGTGATGATTTCCACCCCCACGGGGACGCGCGTGGCGTCATAGCGCGGCGCGGTTCGGGAATAATTTTCGTAACTGCTCATAACAGGCAACTCAGGCAGGCAACTCAGCGCAGCCGGTTTTCGCGGATGCGCTCTTCGACGCCGCGCATATCCTCCAGCGTCGCCGCAATGTCCCTTTGCCGCTGTTCCAGTTCGTTGCGGTGCTTGTCAATGGTTTCGAGCACAAACTCGCTCTGCGCCGCCTCGCCGAATTTGGTGTCGTACAGTTCCAGGGTCTGCTTGAGTTCGGCCAGGGAAAAGCCGATGCGCCGGCCGCGCAGGATGAGTTTCAGGCGCACGAAATCCCGCTCCCGGTAGATGCGCTGATTTTCCACCCGCCGGGGCGACAACAGCCCCTTGTCTTCGTAAAAACGCACGGCGCGCGGGGTCACATCAAAATGCCGGGCCAGCTGCGAGATGGTGTAGGTGGTTTTTGGTTTCATGGTATGCGGCACCGGCGAGCGCAACCGGCGGCGGCTTGACGTTGACGTAAAGGTAATGTACGTTATTCCCTCGCAATTGCCAACCCCAACCCCAACCCGGTATGCCAACCCTCACGCCCCCTGACCGGCAAGACGCGCGGCAAGACACACGACACGATCCCCCGGTTCGCTTTATCACCGCCGCCAGTTTGTTCGACGGCCACGACGCCGCCATCAACATCGTGCGGCGCATCCTGCAATCCCTCGGCGCCGAGGTCATCCATCTCGGCCACAACCGCTCGGTGGAGGAAATCGTGACCGCCGCCTTGCAGGAAGACGCCCAAGGCATCGCCGTGAGTTCCTACCAGGGCGGCCACGTCGAGTACCTCAAATATATGGTGGATATGCTGCGCGAGCGGGACGGCGGAGAAATCCGGCTTTTCGCCGGCGGCGGCGGCGTCATCATCGCCGACGAGATCGCGGAACTCGAAGCCTACGGAGTCACGCGGATTTACTCGCCCCAAGACGGCCAGGAAATGGGCCTCGTGGGGATGATCGAAGACACCATCGCGCAGTGCCGCACCGATGAACCGCCGTCGGCATCACGATTATTGAGCGAGGTAAAAAACGGCGACCGCCGCGCCCTCGCCCGCCTGCTGAGCGCACTGGAACAAGACCCGTGCGACGAGCCGCTGCCGACCCTGCTCAACCCGCTCAACCTCGGCTACACCAGCGCCGAAGGATGCGTCACGGACAAAGACGGCGGAATCTCCGACGCCGGATTTTTAGACGACCAACCGCCCACCGCCGATGAGATTGAAACCGGCGCGCGCGCAACCCGGGAACGCAGAGCGCGCTACGCCGCCATCCCGGTGCTCGGCATCACCGGCACCGGCGGCGCCGGCAAGTCTTCGCTCACCGATGAACTGGTGCTGCGTTTTCGCATGGGCCGGCGGGACGACCTCAAAATCGCCATCATCGCCGTGGACCCAACCCGGCGCAAAAGCGGCGGCGCGCTGCTCGGCGACCGCATCCGTATGAACGCGATTTCCCATCCGAATATTTTCATGCGCTCGGTGGCGACCCGCCACCAACGCACCGGCGGCGACGGTGGCGGCGGACTGCCACACCGGCTGCCGCTGATGATCAACGCTTGCAAACTGGCCGGGTTTGATTTGGTGATCGTCGAGACCCCGGGCATCGGCCAGGGCGACACCGGGGTTTCCGACCTGGCGGACTGTTCGTTGTACGTCATGACCCCGGAATACGGCGCCCAGAGCCAACTGGAAAAAATAGACATGCTCGACTTCGCCGACTTCGTCGCCATCAACAAGTTCGACCGCGCCGGTGCCAGGGACGCCTACCGAGACGTCTGCAAGCAGGTGCAGCGCAACCGCGAAGCGTTCGCGCAACCCCCCGAAGAGATGCCGGTCTACGGCACCATCGCCGCACAGTTTAACGATGACGGCGTGACCGCGCTCTATCAAGGAATGCTGGTTGCGCTGGAGGCGCTGGGGTTGCGGCTTCGGCAGGCCGAGGATGCCTTGCCGACCGTATCCAAGCGCTGCTCCACCGGCCACAACAAACTGATTCCGTCCAACCGCGTGCGCTACCTTGCGGAGACCGCCGAGGCGGTGCGCGCCTACAAGGCCGGCGCACAAGCCCAGGCGGAGGTTGCGCGGCAACGCCAGCAACTTGCGGCCAGCCGGGCGATGCTGTTGCAAGAATCGACTGAGTCGGCGGAATCGGCTAATCAAGAGGCGCAAGAAACACCCGGACTGGAACGCTTGATCGCCGAGCGCGATCAACAACTGAACGAACAAAGCAAAGACCTGCTGGCCGCGTGGCCTGCGCTGCGGGAGCGGTACAACGCGGAAGAGTTGGTGGTGCAAGTCCGCGACCGCGAGGTTCGCACCGACCTTGCCGTGTCCACGCTGTCCGGCAGCAGCGTGCGCAAAATCGCCCTGCCAACCTACCACGACCACGGCGACCTGCTGGCGTGGTTGATGCTGGAAAACCTGCCCGGCTACTTTCCGTTCACCGCCGGGGTGTTTTCATTGAAGCGCGACAACGAAGCCCCGACGCGCATGTTCGCCGGCGAAGGCGACGCGTTTCGCACCAACCGGCGCTTCAAAAACCTCTCCGCCCACGCCGAGGCCAAGCGGCTTTCCACCGCCTTTGACTCGGTTACCTTGTATGGCTGCGACCCCGATGAGCGGCCCGACATTTACGGCAAGGTGGGCAACTCCGGGGTGTCCATCGCCACCCTCGACGACCTCGAAGCGTTGTACGACGGGTTTGACCTGTGCGACCCGATGACCTCGGTGTCCATGACCATCAACGGCCCGGCGCCGATCATCCTGGCGATGTTCCTGAACGCCGCCATCAACCAGAAAACCGAAAGTTTTCGCGGTGAGCACAAGCGCGAACCCGGTGAAGCCGAGCGCAGCGCAATTACGGCCACGGCGTTGAACCAGGTGCGCGGCACCGTGCAGGCCGACATCCTCAAGGAAGACCAGGGCCAGAACACCTGCATTTTTTCCATTGAGTTTTCGCTCAAACTGATGGGCGACATCCAGGCGTATTTTATTCAACACCGGGTGCGTAATTTTTACTCGGTGTCGATCTCCGGCTACCACATCGCCGAAGCCGGCGCCAACCCGATTACCCAACTCGCCTTCACCCTCGCCAACGGCTTCACCTACGTCGAAAGTTACCTCGCGCGCGGCATGGACATTGACGATTTCGCGCCCAACCTGTCGTTCTTTTTCAGCAACGGCATGGACCCCGAATACACCGTCATGGGGCGCGTGGCGCGGCGCATCTGGGCGCTGACCATGCGCGAAAAATACGGCGCCGGCGAGCGCTCGCAAAAACTCAAATACCACATCCAGACCTCCGGCCGCTCGCTGCATTCCCAGGAAATGGCCTTCAACGACATCCGCACCACGCTGCAAGCCCTCATCGCCATCTACGACAACTGCAACAGTTTGCACACCAACGCCTTCGACGAAGCCATCACCACCCCCACCGAAGAATCGGTGCGCCGCGCGCTTGCCATCCAACTGATCATCAACACCGAATGGGGGCTGGCGTTCAACCACAACCCCAACCAGGGCAGCTTCATCGTTGAGCAACTGACCGAACTCGTCGAAGAGGCGGTGCTGCTCGAATTCGAACGCATCTCCGAACGCGGCGGCGTGCTCGGCGCCATGGAAACCGGCTACCAGCGCGGCAAAATCCAGGACGAATCCATCTTGTACGAACACCGCAAACACGACGGCAGTTTGCCCATCATCGGCGTCAACACCTTCCTCGGTCCGGGTTCGGGTTCCGGTTCCGGTTCCGGCGACCAACAACCACCCGCCATCCAACTGGCGCGCTCCAGCGAAGCGGAAAAACAAAGCCAGATCAAACGCCTGCGGGCTTTCCACGCCCGCCACGCCGGGCACAGCGAAGCCGCCCTTGAGCGCGTCAAACAAGCGGCCCTCGCCGATGAAAACGTCTTTGCCGAACTCGTGGAAGCGGTTAAAGTATGCTCCCTCGGACAAATCTCAAACCTGCTGTACCAGGTCGGCGGGCGGTACCGGCGGAATATGTAGGAGGCGGTTATGAACAACCAGGCATTCGAAAACTTTACCCGCGCCGGCGATCTTCGCCACGGCTTGCCGGCGCTGGCGTATAACGATGAAGGGTTTCACGCATTGGAGAGCGAGCGGGTGTTTGCGCGTTCCTGGGTGCTGGCCGGGTTTGCCCATGAAATGCCCAGGCGCGGGGACGTGCGGCCGGTCAGCGTGGCGGGGAAGCCGGTGTTGCTGGTGCGCGGCGCGGACGGTTCGGGCAACGCGAACGGCGCGGATGGCGCGAACGGTGCGAACGGTGGCATCAACGCGTTTCACAACGTCTGCCGGCATCGCTGCCTGCAACTCGTGGATGCGCCGGGCAACGCCGGGCGTTTGATTCGCTGCCCGTATCACAGCTGGTCCTACAGCCTCGAAGGCGCGCTGCTCGCCGCGCCGTTTTTTGGCGGCGCGGAAAATCAAGTGCCGGCGGGTTTCGACAAGAAACAAAACGGCCTCGTGAGCGTCCGCTGCGAGACGTGGCACGACTGGATTTTCGTCAACCTGGACGGCACCGCCCCGCCCTTTGAAGAGTTTATCCGCCCGGTGGTTGAGCGGCTGGCGGATTTGCAAATGGATTTGACGCGGCTCAAGCCGGTGGCGGTGCTGGACTTCGGGGTGCTCAACACCAACTGGAAGTTTCTAATGGAAAACTTCATTGAACCGTATCACGTGCAGTTCGTACATTCGGCGACCACCGACCAGCCGCTGGACACGCACAAAAGTTTCATTGACCGTCACTGCCTCGGCTGCACCGTGGAGTTGCCCGCCGGCCACGAGACGCGCACCGGCACCCTGGCGGTGGATTCCAACTACCTGACCTTGTTCCCCAGCTTCGTGCTGGCCGCCTATTCCGGCGAGATCGGCGTTCATCTCAACACGCCGCTGAACGCCGGCCAGACCAACCAGCGGCGCGTCATCTATCTGCTGCGCGACGACCATGCGCCCGCCGCCGCCGGGGAGGTGGAGGCCTTGCGGGAGTTGTGGTGGAAGGTGCACAAGGAGGATCACGCCATGTGCGAGCGGCTGCAACTGGGGCGCAGGTCGGCGGTGGCCGATGGCGGCGGCTGGTTGTCGCCGGAATGGGAAGCCAGCGTGCGGCGCTTTCAGGAACTGGTGTATGATTCCATCGCAGACTGATATTCAATGACACGGGCCAACGACACGGGGGCAACAATGACCGGCAATGCAACCAGCGAAAAACCGAAACCGAAATTCAAAATAGACCACGCCATGATCCGGGTCAGCGACCTCGACCAGTCGCTGGATTTCTACACGCGGATCCTGGGCATGAAACTCCTGCGAAAAACCGACTACCCCGAAGGCCGCTTCACCAACACCTTCGTCGGCTACCAGGGCGAAGACGACCAGGGCGCCACCCTGGAACTGACGTACAACTGGGACCAGCAGGAACCCTACGAACGCGGCAACGCCTGGGGGCACATCGCCCTCAAGGTAGCCGACGTTCGCGCCGCCAGCGCATACCTCAAAGCCGAAGGCGTAACCTTCACCAAAGAGCCTTCGCCGATGAAACACGGCACGCGCATCCTCGCGTTCATCAAGGACCCGGACGGTTATCCCATTGAACTCAACGAACCGGTTTCCTGAGTATCATGGGATTATCAGGGGACTGATCCAATCCGCACACCGGCCATGGGCGACGATCAGTATCACTGGCACCAGGCCGGCAGGTTGTCGGCCCTTGACCCGCAGGAACCTGCTCAAGTGCGCATCCAAAACAAGATGATCGCGTTGTGCCGGGACGGCGATGAAGTGTTTGCCATCAGCGATATTTGCAATCACGAGTTCGCGTTTTTATCCGACGGCGTCATCGCCGACGGCTGCGTGGAATGTCCGCTGCACCAGGGGCGCTTTGATTTCAGAACCGGACGGGCGGTGGCGATGCCCGCCAGCGGAAAAATTCCAACCTATCCCACCAAAGTTGAGGGGGATATCGTTTGGGTCGGCTGGCCGAAACACAAACCAACCGGGCAAACCTGACCATGACGCACCCCACCGCCGACACCGCCTTCGTGCCGTTCAACGGCTATCATCAAACCCGGCCGGGCGAGTGTGATCGCGAGTTGGCCGAAGTCGGGCCGGGCACGGCGTGCGGCGAGTACCTGCGGCGTTACTGGCACCCGGTTTTTATCGCCGCCGAACTGGGCGAACGGCCCGAACTGATCCGCATCCTCGGGGAGGAACTGGTATTGTTCCGCGACCTCGGCGGGCGCATCGGACTGGTGCATAAAAAATGCCCGCACCGGCGCGCCTCGCTGGAATTCGGCCGCTGCGAAGCGCGGGGAATTCGCTGTTGTTATCACGGCTGGCTGTTTGACATAGACGGCGCCATACTCGAAATTCCGGGCGAACCCGAAGGCTCGGCGTCGGCCAAAAAGATCAAGGAAAGCGAACGCCTGGGCGCCTATCCGGTGCGCGAGTACAAGGGCTTGATCTTTGCGTACTGCGGCCCGCCGGAAGCGTTGCCGCCGTTTCCGGTGTACGACACCTTCGAGTTACCGGACATGGTGATGTCGCCCTACCTGGTGCGGTTTAACTGCAACTGGATTCAGGTGCTCGACGCCATCGTTGACCCGGTGCATACCGCGTTTTTGCACTGCAACCAGTTTTCCGACGGGTTCGGCCAACTCGGCGAAATCAAGTTTTACGAACGCCAACAAACCCGCTTCCTCGGCACCGCCACGCGGCGGGTCGGCGATAATGTATGGGTGCGGGTCAACGAGCTCATCCTGCCCAACTTCACGCAATCCGGCGCGGCTTTCGCGGTGGACGGAACCGCTCAAAGACTTTTCGGGCGCAGCGCTTTCACGCGCTGGGTGGTGCCCGTTGACGACCAACACTGCATGGCCTGCGCCTGGGGAAATTTTGGCGAACGCGCCGACCCGCCGGAGTGGAACACGCCGGAAGGAATGCAGCGCATTGAACAGGGCGAACCGGTGGAGCGCAGTTACCGGCAAAAACAACAAAACCCCGGAGACATCGAAGCGGTGGAAGGAATGGGGCCGGTCAGCGACCACCAAAAAGAGCACCTGGTTTCCGGCGACCGTGGCATTACCCTCTACCGGCGGCGCATGCGGCGGTTGTGCCGGGACCTGGCGGTTGGCAAACCCCCGCCCCAACCCACCGACCTCGCGCCCAACGCGATTCCCACTTACGGCAGCGATACCGTGATCAAGGCGCCCGGTGCAAAGTTGAACCAAATCAACGACCGCGTTATGGAGATTCTGTTTCAGGCGGATGCGCTGCAAGGCGCCGACCGCGACCGGGTTGTGATCGAGCAACTAAACCGACTAAACCAACCGTGAAACGCAGATGACTTCCCCCGACAAAATCAAAGTCCACATCAAGAACAACCACCACGCCCCCGGCATTTTTCCCAACACCCCGACCGGCGAGGAAGTGTTCACCATCACCCGCGAACGATACGACGCGGTCGCCGAAAAGTTTCCGGAGGTTGCGGCGAAACTGGACGTGTTCATTGACTGGGACACGGATCATTTCGCCGAGTCCATGGCCGCCGCCGAAGTGCTGCTGACCTGGAACCTGCCCACCGAAAACCTCGCTGCCGTGGCGCCGCGCTTGAAGTGGATCCACATTACCGGCGCCGGCGTCGAGCACCTTACGCCCATGGACTGGCTGCCGCCGAACGTGCGGCTGGTCAACAACAAGGGCGTGCACGCGATCAAGGGCGGCGAGTTCGGCCTCATGGCAATTTTGATGCTGCACACCGCCATGCCGGCGATCGTTTCCAATCAGGCAAAGGCCGTTTATGATGCGATTTTTTCGCCCCCCATCGCCGGCAAAACCGTGGCCGTGATCGGAGTCGGCAACATCGGCAGATCCGTCGCCCGACACGCCAAAAACTTCGGGCTGCGCGTAATCGGCGTCAGCCGCCACGGCAACCCGGTGGACGAGGTGGATGAAATTTTTCCGGTAAGCAAACTGGACGCGGTGCTGCCCCAGGCTGACTTCGTGTTCGTGGTCACGCCGCTGACCGGCGAGACCCGAAACCTGTTGAGCCGCGAACGCCTGTCGCTGCTCAAACCCGGCGCCGGCCTCGTGAACATCGGCCGGGCGGCGGTGGTTGACTACCGCGCCCTCGCCGAAAAACTCCAAAACGGCGCGTTGAGCGGCGCGATAATAGACGTCTTTGACGAGGAACCCCTGCCGGCGGATTCCCCGCTATGGCGGGTTCCGAACCTGATCATAACCCCGCACATTTCATCCGACGACGGCAACGCCTACGTGGCATTGACGCTGACGCTGTTTTTTGAAAATATGCGCCGCTATCTCAATGACGAACCTCTACACAACCAGGTCAGAACCGATTTGGGTTACTGAGGTCAGCGGCTACGCCCCCCGTTGAACGTTGGACGCTGGATTCCCGAATAGCGATGAAACAAACGGTCGCTAACGCTCCCTATTTTTCTATCGTTCGGGAATGACGGGGGCGCGTGACGCGCATTTGCGGGGGGGGGGAGACCCCCCGCGCCCCCCTTTGCGGCGCGGGGAAACTCCTGTTTCCAGCGCCGCGCGCACATCCCTGTGCGCGACAGTCCGGCTATCGCCGAACCAAAAAAGCTGGATTCCCGATACGATGAAACAAACGGTCGCTGGCGCTCCCTATTTTTCTATCGTTCGGGTATGACGGCAAAGGCGTAAGGAAGGGCAAAAGAAGCGGCTAAGCGGTGGCGTAGGGGCAGGTCGCGACCTGCCCCTACTACCCGCAAATGCGGGAATGACACCGAGGAACGTGGCAACCACTCTGCCGTCATTCCCGAGCGTTAGTGTCCGTTGCCGCGCAAGCGGCTTACGGACACTTGGCGCTCTCGGGAATCCAGCGCCATTTGACCCACCGCCGGTTTAGTCTCTGGATTCCCGAATAGCGATGAAAAATATGGTCGCTAACGCTCCCTATTTTTCTATCGTTCGGGAATGACACCGAGGGAGATTTGCACTTTCGCGGGTATGACGGCAAAGGCGTAAGGAAGAGCAAAGGAAGCGGCTAAGCGGTGGCGTAGGGGCAGGTCGCGACCTGCCCCTACTACCCGCAAATGCGGGAATGACACCGAGGAACGTGGC
The DNA here is from genome assembly GCA_965212085.1 of Candidatus Poriferihabitaceae bacterium. GTDB lineage: Bacteria > Pseudomonadota > Gammaproteobacteria > Arenicellales > Poriferihabitantaceae > JAHRAW01. Next base: position 2,600,234 of record OZ243042.1, read on the forward strand.
AACCACTCTGCCGTCATTCCCGAGCGTTAGTGTCCGTTGCCGCGTTAGCGGCTTACGGACACTTGGCGCTCTCGGGAATCCAGCGCCATTTGACCCACCGCCGGTTTAGTCTCTGGATTCCCGAATAGCGATGAAACAAACGGTCGCTAACGCTCCCTATTTTTCTATCGTTCGGGAATGACACCGAGGGAGATTTGCACTTTCGCGGGAATGACGGCAAAGGCGTAAGGAAGGGCAAAAGAAGCGGCTAAGCATCGCGTTTTCTCTGTCCGTCCTTACGCCTCTGCGCCGTTCAACCGGCGGCGATAGCCGCTGACTTCGGCGCGCGCAGGACGCGCGCGGCGGCGCTGGAAACAGGATGTTTCCCCGCGCCGCAAGGGGGGCATGCGGGGGTCCCTCCCCCTGCCCCCGCAAATGCGCGTCACGCGCACCCAAACCCGCGCCTCGCGCTGCCCCGCGCCCCGCGCTGCCGTCATTCCCGGCGGTCGCGCTTGCCACCGGGCGATGAGGCTTTTGCCGCAAGCCGCCGTAACGGCTACAATGCGGCCTCATTCAATCCCATCACGGAAGCGCGGCCTGCCGTAGCCGGGCACCGTTACACCGACCACCGAGGAACCCAAATGACCCCACCCGCCCCCCAATCCCTGGCCGAGGCGTTGCCCGACCGGAAGACAATCGCCGCCGCCAAAAAGAAACTTGAGGATGCCGGCGTCAAGTACGTGCTGTCCTGCTGGATTGATTTGCTCGGCCAGCCCAAGACCAAGCCGGTGCCGCTCAGTGATTTTGAGTTGTTGTGCACGGGCAAGGGGCCGCAGTTTGCGGTGCATTCCATTTCCTTTGTGCCCGAACTCGGCCCGGCGGACGCCGATCAGATTCCGCTGCCGGATCTGGATACGCTGACCATCTGCCCGTGGGATCGCACCTGCGCGTGGATGGTGGCGGATCTGTGGTGGCGGGACGCGCCCTATAACCTGTGCCCGCGCAGCACGCTCAAGCGCGCGATTCGCGACGCCGCCGAAAACGGTTATGCGTTTTACGCCGGCATTGAGCCGGAGTTCATCGCCATGCGCTGGAAGGACGGCCAGCCGGTCAAGGCTTTTGACGACGACCCGCTGCCGGGGGAAGGGTTGCGGCCGCGCCGTCAGGCGTTCGGGTATGACGTTGAGTACACCACCAACGCCATGCCGTTTCTCGGCGAACTCATTGACGTGCTCGAAGCCCTCGGCTGGAACCTGCACGACGTGGTCGCCGAGGGCGCGTATTCCCAGTTTGAACTGGACTTTCACTACACCAACATCCTGGAGATGGCCGACCGCTTTGTGTTCCTTCGCATCCTGCTCAAGGAAATCGCCAAGAAGCACGGCATCTTCATCACCTTCATGCCCAAGCCGACCCTCGGCGACTGGCGTTCCGGCGCGCACATGAACATCTCGGTGCGCCCCGCCGACGGCTCCGATAAAAACTTGTTTGAAGGCGAGGACGGGCAGTGGCACGAATCGGTGTATCACGCCGTCGCCGGCCTGCTGCGCCACGGCGGCGCGCACACCGCCCTCGCCTGCCCGACGGTCAATTCCTACAACGGCCTGGTGCCCAAAGTCGGCGGCTTTGAAGGCGGCGTTTATACCTGGGCGCCGACCCACATGACCTACGGCGACAACAACCGCTCGGCCATGCTGCGCCTGCCGCAGAGCCGTTTTTGCATTGAAAACCGCGCCGCCGATATGTGCATGAATCCGTATCTGAGTTTCGCCCTGTCCATCGCCGCCATGTGCGACGGCATGCTCAACCGCCACGACCCCGGCAAGCCCTTGAACCAGGATTTATACGCCATGAGCGAACAGGAACTCGCCGACTCCGGCGCCCAACGCCTGCCGCGCAACCTGCTGGAAGCCGTGGAAGCGTTGCGCGATGATGAACTCGCCGGGCGGGTGCTGGGGGAAACCATGCACCGCTCGTACCTCGCCTACAAGGTGGATGAATGGGAGCGCTACCATCAGGAAGTCACCGACTGGGAAGTCCGGGAGTACCTGCGGCTTTTCTGAGTTCTGTGCAGTGGCAAATCACGAAGCCGGCCATCATATCTATTCGCCGGGAGACGTGCGCCTGCAGTCCGGAGAGACGCTGCACGACGCCGAACTCGCTTACGAAACCTGCGGCGCGCTCAACCCGGCGAAGGACAACGTGGTGCTGCTGCCGACTTTTTACACCGGCACCCATATCCGCAACCGAGGCTTCTTCGGGGCCGGCCGCGCCATTGATCCGAAGCGGCACTTTATCGTTTCCATCAACCTGTTCGGCAACGGCCTGTCGTCGTCGCCGAGCAACGCAACCCCGCGATGTTGCGGCGCAAAATTTCCCCGCGTTACCCTGCACGACAACGTCCGCTGCCAGCATCAACTGCTCACCGAACATTTAGGCGTTGAGCGCGTCGCGCTGGTGGCCGGCTGGTCCCTGGCCGGCTGCCAGGCGTTTCAGTGGGCGAGCCAGTATCCCGGCGCGGTGGATGCGATCCTGCCGTTTTGCGCATCGGCGCGGACTTCGCCCCACAACCGGGTTTTTCTTGAAGGCGTGAAGGCGGCGTTGCAAGCGGACTGCGCGTTTGACGGCGGCAACTATTCCCGCCCGCCGGCCACGGGGCTGAAAGCGTTCGCGCGGGTCTACGCCGGCTGGGCCTATTCCCAGGCCTTCTACCGCGAAGGGTTGTACCGCCAACTCGGGTTTGAAACCGTTGAGGCGTTGCTGCGCGACTGGGAGAACGACCACCTCGACTGGGACGCCAACGACCTGCTCGCCAAACTGTGGACCTGGCAGCACGGCGACATCAGCGCCAACGATCACCATAAAGGCGACCTGGCGGCGGCGTTGCGCTCCATCAAAGCCCGCACCATCGTCATCGCCTGCGAAGACGACCTGTACTTCCCGCCCCAGGACAACGCGCTGGAGGTAAAACACATCGCCGCCGGGGAACTAAAAGTGTACCCATCGCCCTTCGGGCACTGCGTCGCCTCGCCGGGCAACGACCCCCGCTTCACCGGCTTCCTCGACCGCGCAATCTCGCAACTGCTCGGCGATACCTAATCCCAATCCATTAACGCATCACCATCAACCACCGGAGTTTGCTATGCCAAAACCAACCGTATTCAAGCGCGCGGATATTCAACACCGCTACGATCAACTGCCGGAGAACGGCACCTACATCAAGCCGTTCATCACCACGCGCAACTGCGAAAGCATGGCCGGCGGCGTGAACTTCCTGCACAAAACATCCATTCCCTGGGAGCTCACCTGCGACGAAATCATTTACTGCCACGAAGGCGTCTTCCGGCTGGTCTGCGATGGCCACGACTACGTCCTCAACCCCGGCGACATGATGCTGGTGCCGAAGAACAACCGCATCAAATACGAGACAGACGGCAAGTGCACGATCTTTTACGCCGCATGGCCGGTGGACTGGAAACAACGCGCCGGCCTCACCGAAGTCCCCGGCATTGACCCGGAAGACATGTAAAGCAGGCCGCGTCATGGGCAGCGACGGGTTTGATGCGATTATGCAGGGCCTCGGCAAGGTCGGGCATCCCCTCGCCGGTTCCATGACCCTGCCGCCGCTTTGTTACCATGATGAAGCGTGGCTTGAACGCGAGCGCGCGCAAATTTTTGGGCGCGGCTGGGTCGCGGTGGGGCGGGCAGACCGCTGGCCCGAAGCCGGCGATTACGCCGCCCTCGACCTCGCCGGCGTGCCGCTGGTGGTGATGCGCGACAACGCCGGGCGGCTTCGGGCCTGGGCCAACAGCTGCCGCCACCGGGGCATGAAACTGCTGTCCGGCGAAGGCCGCTGCAAGGTCGTGGCCTGCCCCTTTCACGCCTGGACCTACGACCTCAACGGTGCGCTGATTTCCGCGCCGCGCATGGAAACCAGCAGCGGCTTCGACCCCGCCGACTTCGGCTTGACGGCGTTCCGGCTGGAATGTCAGGACGGCTTTGCCTTCGTCTGCCTTGACCCCGAACAACGCGCACTTGAAGACTGGCTGGGCGACTTTGCCGAGGTGCACCAACCGTGGGCGTTGGAAGAATGGGTCAGCACCCGGGTGCGGGAATTCCAAGTGGCCTGCAACTGGAAACTGTTCATTGAGGTCTTCAACGAATACTACCACCTGCCCTACGTGCACCCACATTCCATCGCAGACGCGTACCTGGAACCGGAACCGTGCGACGCGGTAATCGGCGAATACACCACCCAGTTCGGCGCAACCAAAGGCAGCGGCGGGCTGCTCGAAGAAAACCGCGCCCAGGGCCTGCCGCCGGCGCCGCACCTGCGCGGCCGCGACCTGAGCGGCACGCGCTACACCTGGGTCTATCCCAACCTCACCTTCGCCGCGTGCTTCGACGCCCTGTGGATGTACCAGGCGTATCCCGTCACCGCCGCCTCCTGCAACGTAATCCAAACCATCGCCTTCCCCCGCGCGTCCACCCAACGAAATGATTTCGCCGCCCGCGCGCAAACCTATTACCAGCGAATAGACCAGGCCCTCAAAGAAGACCTGCCATTCCTCCACGACCAACAAACCGGCCTCGCCTCCCGCTTCGCCCGCCAGGGACGTTTCTCGGCCCTCGAACCCAGCGTAGGAAACTTCGCCTGCTGGTATGCGGAAGCCATGCACGGCGCCGGCCAGACCCCCGCCGTCGTTCCCGAACGATAGAAAAATAAGGAGCGTAGCGACTATATTTTTCATCGTATCGGGAATCCCGCTTTTTCGGCCCGGCGATAGCCGGCTGTCGCGCACAGGGATGTGCGCGCGGCGCTGAAAACAGGATGTTTTCCCGCGCCGCACAGGGGGGTGCGGGGGGTCTCCCCCCCCGCATGCGCGTCACGCGCAACCCACCCCGCGCCCTCGCGCCCCCGGCCAACCCGGAAAACAAAATACCACTGTCCGCAGATTCCCGCTCCGTTATAATCAACCTTATCGTCCCTGAACCTCACCACCACCGTACCGCCACAATCACAATGCCGGAAAAAACCCTCCCCACCAAACCCATGAGCGAGCGCAACCCGCCGCCGCTGGAAACCCAGCCGCTGGCGGAGTTCACCGAGCGCGCCTACCTGCACTACTCGATGTACGTGATCCTCGACCGCGCACTGCCGAGTCTTGCCGACGGGTTGAAGCCGGTGCAGCGGCGGATCGTCTATGCGATGTCCGACCTCGGCTTGCACGCCGCCGCCAAGTTTAAGAAGTCGGCGCGCACCGTGGGCGACGTGCTGGGCAAGTTTCACCCCCACGGCGACGCCGCTTGCTATGAAGCGATGGTGCTGATGGCGCAGCCGTTCAGCTACCGCTACCCGCTCGTGGACGGGCAGGGCAACTGGGGCAGTCAGGACGACCCCAAGTCCTTCGCCGCCATGCGCTACACCGAATCCCGCCTGACCCGCTACGCGCAACTGCTGCTGGAAGAACTGGCTCAGGGAACCGCCGACTGGACGCCCAACTTCGACGGCACGCTCAACGAACCCAAACTGCTCCCGGCGCGCCTCCCCAACGTCCTGCTCAACGGCGGCTCCGGCATCGCCGTGGGCATGGCCACGGACATCCCGCCCCACAACCTGCGGGAAGTGGTCAGCGCCTGCATCCGCCTGCTGGAGGATCCGAAGGCCGGCCTGGAAGCGGTCTGCGAGCACATCAAAGGCCCGGACTTTCCCACCGAAGCGGAAATCATCACCCCCGCCGGGGAGCTCCGCGAAATCTACCGCACCGGCAACGGCTCCCTGCGATTGCGCGCGGTGTGGCACAAGGAAGGCGGCGACATCGTCATCAGCGCGCTGCCCTATCAGGTGTCCGGGGCCCGGGTTCAGGAGCAGGTGGCGGCGCAGATGCTGGCCAAAAAACTGCCCATGATCACCGACCTGCGCGACGAATCCGACCACGAAAACCCGACCCGGCTGGTGCTTGAGCCGCGCTCCAACCGCGTGGACGCCGAGGCGTTGATGCGGCACCTGTTCGCCACCACCGACCTCGAACGCAGCTACCGGGTCAACCTCAACATGATCGGCCTCGACGGGCGGCCCGCGGTGTTCGATCTGAAAACGCTATTGTGCCGGTGGCTCGACTACCGCATCGCTACGGTGACCCGCCGCCTGCGGTTTCGCTTTGACAAAGTAGTCGAGCGGCTGCACGTCCTTGAAGGGTTGCTCTGCGCTTTTCTCAACCTCGACGAAGTGATCCGCATCATCCGTAGCGAAGACCAGCCCAAACCGGTGCTGATGAAACGCTTCAACCTGGACGCGGCGCAAACCGACGCGATACTGGAGTTGAAACTGCGCCACCTGGCGAAACTGGAAGAGATCAAAATCCGCAACGAGCAGGCGCAACTGGACAAGGAAAGGAAGCACCTTGAGGCGCTGCTGAAATCCAAAAAGAAATTGAAAAACCTGGTGCGCGATGAACTGCTGGCGGACGCCGAAGAATACGGCGACCCGCGCAGGTCACCGCTCGCGGAACGGCAGGCGGCGCGGGCCATGGATCACCACGACCTGGCCCCCGCCGAAGCGGTTACCGTGATTTTGTCGGCCAAGGGCTGGGTGCGGGCCGCCAAGGGCCACGAAGTGGATGCGGCGGCGCTCAGTTACAAGGCCGGGGACCGGTTTCTGTGCGCGGTGTGCGGCAAAACCAACGACCTGCTCATCGCCATCGACTCAAACGGCCGCAGCTACGCGCTGACGCCCCACGCCCTGCCCTCGGCGCGCAGCTTCGGCGAGCCGTTGAGCAGCAGTTTCAACCCCAAAGCCGGGGCGGTTTTTTGCGGCCTGATGATGGGGGTTGAAGACGCCGAATACCTGTTGTGCACCGACGCCGGCTACGGGTTCGTGGCGCGCCTCGGCGACCTGCACACCCGCAACAAGGCCGGCAAAGCGGGCTTGCGCGCGCCGCCCTCCAGGGTTGGCGGGGACGGCAGGGTCGGCACCGGCGGCGTACTGGTGCCGCAGCGGGTGTTCGACTACGAAGACGACTGGGTCGGAGTCATCACCAGCGTTGGCCGGCTGCTGATATTCACCGTCGGCGAGTTGACCCGGCTGTCCAGGGGCAAGGGCATCAAGTTGATTAACATCCCCGGCACGAAATACAAGGACGGCGAAGAGCGCGTAACCGGCCTCGCGGTTTTCCGCGAAGGGGAACACCTGCGCATTGCCAGCGGCAAGCGCCACCTCAACCTCAAACCCGCCGACTTCGACACCTACGTCGGCAGCCGCTCCAAGCGCGGCCGCTTCCTGCCCAAAGGATTTCGCCGGCCGCACGCCATCGAGGCGCTGTCCGGGTAACAACCGCCGCATCAACCCCTACCGGAAAATGATAATGAACCAGTCCCTTTTTTACGCCGAACTCCCGCACCTTGAACTGCTCAACCGTGGCAAGGTGCGGGACATCTACGCGGTGGACCCGGCGCATCTGCTGATCATCGCCTGCGACCGGATTTCCGCCTTCGACGTGGTCCTGCCGCAGCCGATTCCCGGCAAGGGCGAAGTGCTGACCAGGGTCGCCAACTTCTGGTTTGGGCGCACCGGGGATCAGGTGCCCAACCACCTGAGCGGCATACCGCTGGCCGAAGTGGTGCCGGACGCGCGGCTCAGATCCCGCCTTGGGGAACGCGCCGTGGTGGTGAAAAAACTCAAGCCGCTGCCGCTGGAAGCCATCGTGCGCGGTTATCTCATCGGCTCCGGCTGGAAGGATTACCAAAACACCGGCGCGTTGTGCGGCATCGCCCTGCCCCCCGGCCTTGAACAGGGCTCGCAGCTGCCCGAAGCGCTTTACACCCCGTCCACCAAAGCCGAAGCCGGCGACCACGATGAAAACATTTCGTTCCAGCGCACCGCTGAACTGGTCGGCGAAACAAACGCGGCGCGGGTCCGGGACCTGAGCCTCAACCTCTACACCGAAGCCGCCGCCTACGCCCGCCAACGGGGCATCATCATCGCCGACACCAAGTTTGAGTTCGGCTTCGATGAACGGGGCGTGCTGCACCTCATTGACGAAGTGCTGACCCCCGACTCATCGCGCTTCTGGCCCGCCGCCCAATACCGCCCCGGCATCAGCCCGCCCAGCTACGACAAACAGTTCGTGCGCGACTACCTGGAGACCCTGGACTGGAACAAAACCCCCCCGGCCCCGGATTTGCCGCCGGAGATTATCGCCCGCACCGCAGAAAAATATGCCGAAGCGGAGCGCGTTTTGACCGAGGGCTGAACGGCTGGCCGGGGAATGCTCCCAACTTACAACTCGGCAACTTCCAGCCCGAAGCGCAACAAAGGAAGCGGCGGGGACAGGTCGCGACTTTGTCCCTACCCGTCATTCCCGAACGATAGAAACAGGGAGCGCCGGCGACCTTATTTTTCATCACTTTCGGGAATCCAGGAACTAAACCGGCGGTGGGTCGTGTGGGACTGGATTCCCGAGTACGCAAGTGTCCGTAAGCCGCTTGTGCGGCAACGGACACTAACGCTCGGGATGACGGCGGTGCGGGGAAACCTCCTGTTTCCGGCACCGTGCGCGCATCCGGGTTACGATCAAGCCCGCGATTACAGATATAATCCCCGCGCAATCACCATGAAAAAAAGCGGCCAAATTCGAATCATCGGCGGGCAGTGGAAAAGCCGCCGGGTGCGCTGTGCCGGGGCGGCGGGTTTGCGGCCGTCGCCGGATGCGGTGCGCGAAACCCTGTTCAACTGGCTGCCCCACGATTTGCGCCACAAAGCCTGCCTCGACCTGTTCGCCGGCAGCGGCGCGTTCGGTTTCGAGGCCGCGTCCCGGGGCGCGCCGAAGGTGGTGATGGTGGAATCCCATCCCGGGGCCGTCGAGTTGCTGCGCGCCAACCACGAGAAACTGCGCGCCGGGGACGCGGTGGAAATTTTCGCCGGGCCGGTGGAGCGGTTCCTGCGGCGGCCGCAACCCACCGCCAACGCCAACGGCGGCGGCGGATTCGACATCCTGTTTCTGGACCCGCCGTTCGGCGGCGGGCTGATCAAGGCGACCTGCAAAAACCTGCGGGCGCGGGGGTTTTTGAACCCGCAGGCGCTGGTGTATATTGAATCGCCGCGCGCCGATTGCCCCTTACCAATTCCGCCGGATTGGCATATCATTCGGGAAAACCGCTGCGGCATGGTTCAATCAACCCTCATTCAAACATGAAAAAAATTGCAGTCTATCCGGGCACGTTCGACCCCATCACCAACGGCCACAGCGACCTGGTGATGCGCGCTGCGCGAATGTTCGACCGCATCATTCTGGCGATCGCCGAGAACTCGGAAAAAAGCCCCCTGTTCCCGTTGCCCGAACGCATCGCGCTGGCCGGCAAGGCGCTGGGGGAAATCAAAAACGTTGAGGTCGTCGGCTTTTCCGGGCTGCTGATTGACTTCGCCCGCGAAGCCGGCGCCGAAGTGATCCTGCGGGGGTTGCGGGCGGTGTCCGATTTTGAATACGAATTCCAACTCGCCTCAATGAACCGCCGCCTGGAGCCGAAACTGGAAACCGTATTTCTCGCTCCGGCGGAAAACTACACCTTCGTATCCGCTTCCCTGGTAAAAGAAATCGCGCGCCACGGCGGCGACGTCAGCGCCTTCGTGCACGCGGAAATTTTTCAGGCGCTCAAAGATAAATTCAACCAGGCGCAGCCCTGAGCGCAGGCCGTCAAATGGCGTTATTCATTACCGATGAATGCATCAACTGCGACGTGTGCGAGCCGGAGTGCCCCAACGACGCCATTTTCCAGGGCGAAGAAATCTACCAGATCGACCGAACCCGGTGCACCGAATGCGTCGGCCACTTCGAAACCAGCCAGTGCGTGGAAGTCTGCCCCGTGGACTGCATCCCCCTCGACCCCAACCACCCCGAAACCCGCCGCCAACTCCTGCACAAATACCACCACCTGATGGCCCTCCAACAACCCGCTCCCCCGCCGTCGGGATAGCCACCGCCCGGTTCGGGCTAAAGAAAGTTGTCAAGGGCGGCAAGGACGATGACGCCGGCGGTAATCATCGCCTTTGGCGTTCTGAAAACAAGCCGGCAAAGGGTATTGCCTCCCAAACTATGATACATTCCGCAGTCAAACTTTCCACAAATTCACGGTTCCACCCATGACCAGATTACGTATTGTTGCCGCCCTCGCCGCCGCTTTGTTGCTGGTGGCGTGTTCGTCCAATCCGAAGGAGCAACAGGAGGAGCGGCGGGGCAAGGATTCCCGCGACCGGGACACGTTGTTCACCAACAAGAAAAGAAGCACCGGGCGGGCGGCGCTGGCGGTGCCGCCGGATTTGCTGGCGTCTTCCAGCGACAAGGTGCGGGAAAATCAGGGGGGCAACGGCGCCGCCGGGTCCGGTTATGAAGTGCTGCCGGAAGTCATCGGCGCCACCATTCAGTCCGACCAGGAGCGGTCGTGGCTGGAGATTGACGCCGACGCCGGGGTGGTGTGGCGCAAGTTGACCGAGTTCTGGGCTTTTGAAGAGATTGACCTGGTGGATTATCAGCCCGAATCGGGGTTGATGGAAACCGACTGGTTCGTCAAGACCGGGGAAGCGCCCGCCGGCGCGGGGCTCAGTTCCATCGCCGTTGAGTTGTTTGATGCGTTCACCGCCCGCCGCACCGCCCTCGACAAGTTCACCATCCGCCTGGAAAGAAACGGCGCGGGCGGCACCAAACTGTACGTTACCCACCGTGGCCGGGAAAAGATTGAAAAGGAATACAAAAACCGCAACAAGACCAGCGAGTTTGAATGGGTGGAACGGCAGCAGGACCCGGAGAAAATCGCGCAACTCTTACAGACCATCGTGTTACTGTTTGACTCCGGGGACGAGGCTGGAGACGAGGCTGGGGACGAGGCTGAGGAGCCCGCCTGAAGTCGTATTCACCCGAATCGCCCGGCGGCCGGGCGATGGTCGTCCATCCCATTCCCGCCCCGCCGCCCCGCCGATGACGACCCGCCGATGTCGACCGTAGGAACGCCCACACAAAGCCGCCTGGATAACGCCCGGGTGCTGATTTACAGCCACGACACCTTCGGCCTTGGCCACTTGCGCCGTTGCCGGGCCATCGCCCACGAACTGGTCGGCCGCTTCAAGGGCATCTCGGTGCTGATTCTTTCCGGGTCGCCGGTCATCGGCAGTTTTGAGTTTCGCGCGCGGGTGGATTTCGTGCGCATCCCCGGCGTCATCAAACTCAAGGACGGCAGTTACACCTCGCTGGGATTGCACATTGACCTCGATCAAACCATGGCGATGCGCGAAGCCATCATCCGCCAAACCGCGCAAGTGTTTAACCCCGACCTGTTCCTGGTGGACAAGGAGCCGCTGGGGCTGGAAGGCGAAGTCAACCGTACCCTGCAAATGTTGCGCGGCAGCGGCGCGCGAACGGTGCTCGGCCTGCGGGACGTGATGGATGAACCCGGTGCGCTGCGCCTTGAGTGGCAGCGAAAAGCGGCGCTGCCGGCGCTGCGGGATTTGTACGACGAAATCTGGATCTACGGGCTGGAGGAATTTTATCACCCCCTGCGCGGCCTCGGCCTGCCCGGTGAAATCCACCGCAAAACCGTTTTCACCGGATACCTGAAACGCCCCTCGCTGGAAGACGCCTTCGCGCAGCGTTTTGACAAACCCTACATCCTGGTCACCCCCGGCGGCGGCAAAGACGGCGAGGAAATGGTCGAGTTGGCGCTGCGGGCGTTAGCAAAAAGCGAGCGCCTCGACGCCGCCGTGCTGGTGGTGCTCGGCCCGTTCATGGACGAAGAAAAACGCGCGCGCTTCAAACGCCGCTCCGAGTCCATGCCCAACATGACCGTGCTCGACTACCACCCGCGCATCGAAAGCCTCATTGAAAACGCCGCCGGGCTGATCACCATGGGCGGCTACAACACCTTCTGCGAAATACTGAGTTTCAACAAACCGGCCATCGTCATGCCGCGCACCGAACCGCGCACCGAACAACTGATCCGCGCCCGCCGCGCCGCCGAACTCGGCCTCATCACCCTCCTCGAACCCAAACAAAACAACGCCGCCAACCTGCAACCGCTGCTCGAAAACCTCACCGCCCAAGCCCGCCCCGCCGGCAAACTTCCCGCCGGTATGCTCGACGGTATGGACAACATTTGCGCGCGCATCGTCTCCATGCTGAGCGGCGAGCGCAAATGATTAGATTCATCAGATGAATGACATCCTGATTTTGTGGTTCAAGATATAATCGCCAAGCCCAAAACGCAAACCAAAACCAAAACCAAAACCAAAACCAAAACCAAAACCAAAACGCAAGCCAAACTCCCATGCCCAAACCCCCGTCCCCCGAAAAAATAAAACTGCTGTTCGCCAACTCAGTAGAAAAACTCCAACAAGGCGACGCCGCAGGCGCGGCGCGGGGTTTTGAAAAACTGGTCAAGGCCATCCCCGACAGCGCCGTGGCGTGGTACAACCTGGGCCTCAGCCGCCAGCACCTCAACCGCCATACCAAAGCCGCGGAAGCGTACCGGCGGGCGGTGCGCCTCAAGCCCGGCCACGCAGACGCGGTGGTCAACCTCGGCCTTTCGCAAAAGGAATTGAAGCAAGCCGATGCGGCGATGCAAAGCGCGAAAGCGGCCCTGGAAATTGCGCCGCGCCATCCCCGCGCGTTGAACCTTGCGGGGACGTTGCACGCCGAAAAAAATGAACATCAAGCCGCCGCGGAAGCGTTTGAACGCGCCCTGGCGCTGGAGCCGGACAACGAGGACGCGCGGCACAACCTCGCCAACACGATGCTGCAACGCGGCGATTCCGAAGACGCGCTCAAAACCGTGCAAGCGTTTTTTGACAAGCCCGCGCCGGCCAAGCGTCATCGCCTGTTGCGCGGACAAATCCTGCTGGACCTGAAACGCTACGGCGAAGTCTTCGGCGTGGTGGACGAACTGACGGCGGAGTTCGGCGGCGATGAGGAAGTGCTGCTGCTGCAAATGTCATTGTACGAGATGGTCAAGGACTATTTCGGCGTCATTGACGCGGCCCGCGAGTTGCTCAAAAAAATGCCCGGCAACGCACGGGTGTGGAACTCCCTCGGCAGCGCGTACTTCCAACTGGACAGCATTGACAAGGCGGCGCAGTGCTACCACAAGGCCATCGAACTCGCCCCCGACCTGCCCGAATACCAGAACAACCGCGGGCTGGCACATTCATCCAAGGGCGAGAAAACCGAAGCCGAACGGTGTTACCGAAGGGCGATGGAGTTGAATCCCCACTACACCGAATCCTATCGAAACCTGGTGGCGATGAAAAAGTTTTCATCCCTTGACGACGAAGACGCCCAAGCCATCACGCGCCTGTGGGAAACCGAAAACCTCGACGACTTCAACCGCACCAAACTCGCCTTCACCCTCGGCAAGGTGTACGACGACGTCGGCGAATACGCGCGCGCGTTCGCCACCTACGAGGTCGGCAACCGCCTCAAATTCGCCGAGTCCCGCCTCGACTTTGACCGCTACTTCGCGCACATTGACGGCGTCCCCGAAATTTTCACCGCCCCCCCGCAACGCCTCAGCGAAGCCGCCGCCGAACCGTGCCCCATATTCATCGTCGGCATGCCGCGCAGCGGCACCACGCTGGTGGAGCAAATCATCTCCCGCCATCATCTGGTCAGCGGCTGCGGCGAGTTGCCGTGCATCGAAAAAGCCATCGCCCGCCTGGAAAAACGCGCCCAACCGATGCGCGTCTATCCGCGGGATTTTCTCGACATCAATAGCGAAACCCTGAGCGGCGAGACCCGCCACTACCTCTCCTGGGTGCAGCGACTTCACGAACTGCCGACGCCCTGCTTCACCGACAAAATGCCCTTCAACTTCGTCCACCTGTGGTTGATCAAAGCATTGTTCCCCAACGCCGCCATCGTCCACTGCCACCGCCATCCGCTGGACGTGATCACCTCCAACTACTTTCAGTTATACGCTTCCGACGTAAGTTTCGTCTATGACCTTGAAGTGCTGGCCGGCTACTACGTGCGCTACCACCGCCTGATGCGCCACTGGCGCCGGGTGTTCGCCGGCGAGGTGTACACCGTGCAGTACGAAACCCTGGTGGGCGACAAGGAACAACAAACCCGCAACCTCATCAAAGCGGCCAAACTGCCCTGGGACGACGCCTGCCTCAACCTAAAAAAATCCGACACCGCCGTGCGCACCGCCAGCATCTGGCAAGTCCGCCAGGGAATCTACACCACCTCCAGAGAACGCTGGCGCAACTACCAACAACAACTCGCCCCCGCCGCCAAAATCCTGCGGGCCGAGGGGATACTGGACGATGCCTTGAACGAAATTGCCTGGGGTTCAGAGGATTTTCAGAACGCCAAAGCCGAATAATGATTGCATCCGCCGTCAAAAAGTGCTTTACTAGCCCTACTAGTACTTAACTAATGGAGATATGGAAATGAGTTCACTGGCATTTGACACCCACAAGGCCGTAAAAACGCTCACCGAAGCCGGGGCTGCGATACCCATCGCCGAAGCCGTGGTAGCCACCATCGGCATCGCCACGGGGGACCACCTGGCCACTAAAACCGACCTGGAAGGGCTTCGCAAGGACAATAAGGGCGACATGGGCGCACTCCGCAAGGACTTCGAGGGGCTTCGCAAGGACATTAAGGGCGACATGGGCGCACTCCGCAAGGACTTCGAGGCACATCGCAAGGCCACCAAGGCCGATTTGGAAGGGCTTCGCAAGGATATCAAGGTCGATATGGATGGGCTTCGCAAGGACGTCAAGGGCGATATGGATGGGCTTCGCAAGGACGTCAAGGGCGATATGGATGGGCTTCGCAAGGACTTTGATGGACTCTGTAAGGACTTTGATGGACTCCGCAAAAATTTTGATGGGCTTCGCAAAGATTTTGAGGTACATCGCAAGGACACCAAGGCCGATTTGGAAGGGCTCCGCAGGGACACCAAAGCCGACTTCGTTGATCACAAAGTAGCCATCAAAACCGAATTGAGCGACTTTAAGGAGAGCATAATCACGCAGATTGATACCAAGTTAACGGCCAGGATAGCGACCAGCGAAACCCGCATGATGGTGTGCATCGGGGGGATGATTAGCGCCGGCGTCGCCGTCCTTGTCGCCCTTGACAATTTTCTTTAATCCGAACCGGGCCGTCCGGCCCCTTGTTTTTTGGAGATTTCGCCATGAGCAACGACTATGCATCCGAATTCCGAGTGGACCTCCTTGAGGAACGCATCCGAAGACTGGAGAAGGAGACGATGGCCGACCGCTTGAACCGGCTGAAGTCGCAGTCCAGATTTGTAAATGGAGTTGTATTTGTGAGTTTTATTGGTTCGCTACTATTCTATGCATATGTCAAGCACCTTCAGTAAAGCGTCCGCGTATAGTCTTCGCCTCAAGGAGGGAATTACACCGAAGGGCGCACAAAAAAAACCGGAGCCGAGGCTCCGGTTTTTAGTGGGTGAAGCGGAGGGGTTTTAGAAATCAACCCGCATGCCGATCAGGTGGCGAGCACCATCCCAACCTTTGTTTTCGCTATCGAGATCGACGGCTTCGTAGTAGAGCTTCAAGCCGCCACCGAGGTTGTGGTAGATGGCCCAGACGAGTTGCTCTGAGTCATCGGTGTCAATGGCCTTGACAAACTGATTGCCTGCCACATTCGGATCGTTCGCCACACCGGCTACACTCACGCCATCGTCAGCCTCGACGTAACCCAGCATCCACTGGGTGTTCTCGCCGAATTTGCCACCGCCGTAAATGAAGGTGGTGTCGATGTCAATTTCGTCATTAGCCGCAGTGTTGTCGTTGTCGTCCACTTCGTAGTTCTGCCAACCCACGGACACCCAATAGCTGCCGAAGGTGCCTTTGACAGCGATGCCAACACGATCGGTGTCGGGGAGGTCCTGGCCGGCAGGTTTAGCGGCAGTGGGAGCAACAGCAGGAACGGCAGCAGTGCCTACTTGTGGTGTGCCGTCAGTGATTACTCCATTGGCGTTGATCGTGGGATCTACAGCTGCGACAAAGTCAGCTGATTGAGGTACAGCAGGTGTACCGTCCGTTGCAGCAACGGCAGGTGTGCCATCCGCGCCATCTTCGGAGTCAAACGCTGCGGCGATGGTGATGTTGTCGCTGACCGCCCAGCTCAAACCGAGGCCAATGCCGTCGCCACGGATTTTCTCCGCATTGTCGCCACTTTCCGGGCTGCTTTCCTCGTTCAAGCGAACATCCAGCTCAGCGTACAACGGACCGAAAGAGTTGGAGTACTTGATGGTGTTGGAAGCACGGAACGGACCGCCACCGACTGATGAGTACAGGTAGTAACCCAGCGTGTAGGTCGGAGAGATCAGCGTGCCGAAGGTGTCGAAGTAGGCGCTCCACTGTTGGCCGATGTCAACGCGACCGAAGGGGCCGGAAACGCCGACCGTGCCGATACGGAGGTCGTCCACGCCAGCTGTGTCATTGCTAGTGCTATCTGACCGATCGAAAGACCGCTTGCCTTCTTTATCAGTGCTAACAGCGAATTCATAACGGCCGTGTGCGCTCAGACCATTGCCCATTTCTTTGTTGTACTTGATACCGAAACGGGAAGAGACAGCGCTTATGTCGGTCTTCGAGTCGCCGTCGTCCACGATATCGTTCAGATCAATGGCGTTGTTAATTCGGCCATAAACCTGCACTTCACCGTAAGCAGCGACCGGCGCCACAACTGCGGCGGAGACCGCCGCTGCGATTAGTTTTCTGTTCATGAGATACCCCTTGGTTAAGACAGTTATCGAGTACTATCCAAAAAGCCGCGGACTATCTTTGGCGGCGGGGCGGGGTTTTGGCGCAAAACGGCGGCGGGGCGGGCGTTGGCTGGCCCGGCAAATCAGGGGCGGGGGTGGCGGCGGCGGGCAAACGGGGAACCCTCGCCGGAAATCGTCCGTCCGTCCATTGAACGGCGAAATTCAGGCCGGCAAGCGGCCAAAAACCACTTCGCAGAGGCCCAAAACCCCCGAATTTCCCCGCCCCAAGCCCGAATTTCCCGCCATCAACCCCAAACGCCAACCCCCTAAACCTCCCTGTTTCCGCCATTTCCAGCCCTTTTTCGGCGAAATATTAAAGTTTTTTAATATTTATGCAAAAAAAATGGTAAAAGCGGTTGCAATCCCCCCGGATATTGTTATAGTCGCCCTCGCAGTGATGTGAATTTCGGTTCACATTAACGAAATGTAAATTTACTTTTTCTACTCTATAACTGTCTTTACTACGAGGTATCTCATGAACAAGAAACTAATCGCAGCGGCGGTCTCCGCCGCAGTTGTGGCGCCGGTCGCTGCCTACGGCGAGGTACAGGTTTATGGCCGAATCAATAACGCCATTGACCTGAACGACCTTGCCGATGAAGGCGACTCGCAGACTGATGTCAGTTCCGTCTCTTCCCGTTTCGGCATCAAGTACAACAAGGAAATCGGCAACGGCCTGAGCGCACACGGCCGTTATGAGTTCTCCACCAACACCGACAACGAGCGCGGTATTAACGACCTGCGTATCGGCACGGTTGGCGTTTCCGGCCCGTTCGGTCGCGTTGACGTCGGCAACCAGTGGAGTGCCTACTTTGACACTTTCGGCACGCTGATTTCCCCGACCTACACCCTGGGGTACTACCTGTACTCATCCATCGGTGGCGGCCCGTTCCGTGGTTCCAACACTATCAAGTATTCAAACTCTTTCGGTCCGTTGTACCTTGAGTTGGACCTTCGCTTGAACGAGGAAGACAGCCCGGAAAGCAGCGCCGACGCGGAGAAAATCCGTGGCGACGGCATTGGCCTTGGCGTAAGTTGGGCGGTCAGCGACAGCATCACCATCGCAGCGGCGTTTGATAACGAGGACGGCGAGGATGATGACAGCAATGTGACCTTTGATGCCACCGGCACCAACGCAGCGTTTGGTGATGATGGTGATACGGATACCCGCAGAGCCGGAGAAGACCGTGTCGGCATCGCCGTCAAAGGCACTTTCGGCGGTTACTGGGTGTCCGTGGGTTGGCAGAACTACGAAGAAGACGATCTGGACAGAGTCGAGTCTGACGCCGACGGTAATGGTGACTTTACGGCCACCGGCGATGGTGTACGCGCCGAAATTGAAGGCGATGAGGTTGACACCGTCTTCATCTACGGCGGCGGCAAATTCGGCGAGAACACCAGTTGGATGCTGGGCTACTCCGAAGCCGATGTTGACGGCGATGATGCGAATGACGACCCGGAGCAGTTGATCTGGGCCGTGTACCACAATCTCGGCGGCGGTCTGAAGTTGTACTACGAAGCCGTTGATCTTGACATTGAAGCAAGCGGTCAGGACGGCGCCCGCCACCTGATCGGCATGCGGGTTGATTTCTAAAACCCGTTCACTTGTTTCACCTGAAACCGGAGCTTCGGCTCCGGTTTTTTTTTTCGCGAGCAAGGACAGGTCGCGACCTGTCCCTACGCCACCGGTTGGACGCTGGATTTCCGCTTTCACGGGAATTGTAGAAATTCACTAATTCACCGACAGTATGCCCCCCGTCATTCCCGAACGATAGAAAAATAGGGAGCGTAGCGACCGTTTGTTTCATCGCATTCGGGAATCCAGGGGTTAGACCGACGGTGGGTCGTGTGCCGCTGGATTCCCGAGTACGCAAGTGTCCGTAAGCCGCTTGCGCGGCAACGGACACTAACGCTCGGGAATGACGGAGTAGGATGAAATTTGCCGGTGAATTAGTGAACCCATACAGGAATGACTGCGTACCAGCGGTATGAAGCCTTTAATTCATCCGCCACTTCGGGGTGAAATCCAATCGTTGACACACGATTAATCTTTCACCTCTTTTTTGATCTCGTTCCACGAAACCGGTTGCGTTTTTCCCGAGACGAGTTCGGCGTATCTTTTTTCGGCCAACTCGTTCCAGGCGTGATCAACACCTTTGTCATGCCGCGTTTCAAGGGATGAAATCAGGCAATGGGCGACCAGGGCTCTTTCTTCGGAGCTCAGGCTTTTCGTGCTTTCGATGACTTGTGCAAAATCCATGTTTGGCAGGCCGGTGAGTAACCAGGGGGTTGATGTTCCTTTTTATAGCACAGTTTTGCAGTATTTGCACCGCCGGCGAATGCAAAAGGCCGGTGTACCCCAAGTTTGCCCGGAATATGGCGGCTTCGCGCATCTTCGGACTGCGTTTGCGCTATACTCCACGCCGTTTCGTTTTGCGCCCGCCCCAATGTCCGAAATTCCAAACTCCAACTTTATTCGCCGGCAGATTGACGCCGACCTGGCGGCGGGCGGGCATCGCGGCGTGGTTACCCGCTTTCCGCCGGAACCGAACGGCTACCTGCACATCGGCCACGCCAAATCCATCTGCCTGAACTTCGGCATCGCCGATGACTACGGTGGCGCGTGCACGCTGCGTTTTGACGACACCAATCCGGCCAAGGAGGACGCCGCGTTTGCCGAGGCGATTCAGGAGGACGTGCGCTGGCTGGGGTTCCGGTGGAGCCGCGTTACCCACGCTTCGGATTACTTCGATGCGTTGTACGGGTACGCCGTCGGGCTGATTGAGAAGGGGCTGGCCTACGTGGACGGGCAGAGTTTTGAAGAAATCCGCGCCAACCGCGGAACCCTGAACGAACCCGGCACGAACAGCCGCCACCGAAACCGCAGCGTCGCCGAAAACCTGGCGTTGTTCGCGGGAATGAAAGACGGCCAATTCGCCGACGGCGAGATGGTGCTGCGCGCCAAAATTGACATGGCCTCCCCCAACCTCAACCTGCGCGACCCGGTGTTGTACCGCATCCTCCACCGCCGCCATCAGCGCAGCGGCGAGAGATGGCGCATCTACCCGTTGTACGATTTCACCCACGGTCAGAGCGACGCCATTGAAGGCGTAACCCATTCCCTTTGCACCCTGGAGTTTGAAGATCACCGCGCGCTTTACGACTGGTTTCTGGATCACATCAACACCACCAATACGGTGCGGCCACGGCAAATCGAGTTTTCGCGGCTCAACCTCAACTATACGGTGATGAGCAAACGCCTGCTCACTCAACTCGTGGACAACGGCGACGTCGGCGGCTGGGACGACCCGCGCATGCCGACCTTGCGCGGGCTGCGGCGGCGCGGCTTCACCGCCGCGTCCATCCGCCGCTTCATCGGCCTCGCCGGGGTAACGCGCAAGGCGCACGTGATCGAAATGGGCGTGCTGGAAAACTGCGCGCGCGAGGAACTCGACCCGGTGGCGCCGCGGACCATGGCGGTGCTGCGGCCATTGAAACTGGTGATTGAAAACTACCCGCAAGGGGAAACGGAAACCATCCAAGCCCCCAATCATCCCGCAAACCCGGCCCTCGGTACGCGCGCCCTGCGGCTGTCCCGCGAGGTGTACATTGAGGCGGATGATTTCCGCGACGAGCCCGACCCGCCGAAAAAATTCTTTCGCCTGGCGCCGGGGCGCGAAGTGCGGCTGCGCTACGCGTTCGTGGTGCGTTGTACCGGCGTGCTCAGGGATGCTCACGGGGAAGTCGCGGAGTTGCGCTGCCGCTACGATCCCGGCACCCGCCACGGCCTCCAACCCGAAGGGCGCAAGGTCAAGGGCATCATTCACTGGGTCAACGCCGCAGACGCGGTGGCCGCCGAGATACGCTTGTACGACCGCCTGTTTTCCGCCGCCAATCCGCTCGCCGACAAGAGCGCGGACTTTCGGCAATTTCTCAACCCGCAGTCCCTCGTGAGCTGCGCGAACGCGGTGGTGGAACCTTCCCTCGCCGACCCCGACCCGCAAACCCGCTACCAGTTTGAACGCCTCGGTTATTTTTTTCCCGACCAACGCGCGGACGGCGATGGCCCGGTGTCCCATCCGAACACCGGCAAGCCGGTGTTTAACCGCATCGTTACATTGCGCGACAGCTGGGCGAAAATAGACCAACCCCGCGCCGCCTCCGGCAACTAATTTTTCAGGAATAACGCCATGCAATTTTTCATTGAATACGGTTTGTTTTTCGCCAAAACCGCCACCATCGTCGGCGCCGTTCTGGTGGCCGCCGGCGCCCTCGTGGCGCTGTCCATGCGCCAGCGCAAAGCCGCCGAGCAGCAGCACCTTGAAGTTACCCACCTCAACAAGCAGTACGATGAGATGGAGCAGGCGCTGTCGGGTGCGCTGCTAACCCCCCGGCAGTTCAAGCAAAAACTCAAAGCGCAAAAGAAAGCCGACAAGGCCAAGGCCAAAGCGGAAAAGCAGGCGGAAAAGCAGGCGGAAAAACAGGCGGCCAAAAAAGCGGACGCGGAAAAATCGGATGGCGATGACGGCGGCGAGCATGAAAAACGCATCTTCGTGCTGGATTTTGACGGCGACATTCGCGCCACCGCGGTGGCCTCCCTGCGCCAGGAAATCAGCGCGATCCTGACCATGGCCGGGGGCGGAGACGAAGTGGTGGTGCGGCTGGAAAGCGGCGGCGGCGTGGTGCACGGCTACGGGCTGGCGGCCTCGCAACTCCAGCGGCTACGCGAGCGAAAAATTCCGCTGACCGTGGCGGTGGACAAGGTCGCCGCCAGCGGCGGGTATATGATGGCTTGCGTGGCCGACAAAATCATCGCCGCGCCGTTCGCCATCATCGGCTCCATCGGCGTGCTGGCGCAGCTGCCCAACCTGCACCGGCTGCTCAAAAAACACGACGTTGATTTTGAGCAACTATACGCCGGCGAATACAAACGCACCCTGACCTTGTTCGGCGAAAACACCGGCAAGGCCAGGGAAAAAATGCAGCAGGAACTGGAGGAAACCCACGGCTTGTTCAAGGACTACGTAAAAGTCCAGCGCCCGGGTCTCGACATTGAGAAGGTCGCCACCGGCGAACACTGGCTCGGCACCCGCGCGCTGGAACTCGGCCTCGTCGACCGGCTGCAAACCAGCGACGACTACCTCATGGCGGCGCGCCGGGACGCGCAGTTAATCCTGCTGAACTACACCGCAAGGAAAAAATTTCTCGACCGGCTGGCTTCCCTGGCGGGCCTCGGCGGGTTCGGGTTCGGATTGCAACGCCCGCAGCCGTCGGAAGGGCTGGACCGGCCTTTGTTGTTGTAAGCGGCGCCCGGTTTATGATCTACGCCTTGCCGCAACGCGCCCCGGAAATTCACCCGGACAGTTACATCGCCCCGAGCGCCGACCTCATCGGCTCGGTGGTGATCGGCGCGCACGCCAGCGTGTGGTTCAACGCCGTGCTGCGCGGCGACAACGACGTAATTCGCCTCGGCGCCAACTCCAACATTCAGGACGGCTCGGTGGTGCACGTGGACCCCGGCGCGCCGGTCACCATCGGCGATGGCGTCACCGTGGGCCACAGCGTGATGCTGCACGGCTGCGCCATCGGCGACTTCAGCCTGGTGGGCATCGGCAGCCGGATACTGAACAACGCCGTGATCGGCCGCAGCTGCGTGGTCGGCGCCCACACCCTGATCACCGAAGGCAAAACTTTCCCGGACCGCTCGATGATTCTCGGCTCGCCGGGGAAAGTGGTGCGCGAACTGAGCGACGGGGAAGTGGAAAGTTTGCGCGGGTACGCTGATTTGTATGTGAAAAAAATTGCCGTGTATCGGGGGTTGAAGGAGTGGCCGGTTGCGTAGCCGCTAACATTATCAAAGCGCCGCCTTCAACAAACCCCGCAAGGTCTTGTCCCGCAGTTTCCCGACTTCTACTTCCGCACAGCGGTTGAACGCCGCGAAATGGCTCAGTTCATCCACCAGCGCATCCACCAGCGCATCCACCAGCGATTCTTTTTTCGACAGCGACGGCTCGCCGACCAGATTGCGAATCACCAGCGTTCGTGTTTTCCGCTCCGCCTTGCAGTCCATTCGCGCCACCAGTTTGCCGTTCCACAACAATGGCAGGGAAAAATAGCCGTGCTTTCTTTTGTTGGCCGGGGTGTAACATTCGATCTGATAATCAAAATCAAACAAGTGCCGCATGCGTTCGCGCTGAATCAGCAGGTTGTCAAACGGCGACAGGATTTTCAGCCGCTTGCGCGATAACGGCCGGTCGAGCAGTTCCAGGGAAGCCGGCAGCGCGTGGTAGATGCGGTCTTTGACCCGGAGCGGCACGATTTCCCCGCGCCGTTCCATGCTCGTCATGCAACGTTCGACGACGGGCTTCACGTCACCCCGTTGATAGGCGATTTCCGCCGCCCGGCCGAGGCCGTTGGCGGCCAGAAAGCGGGTTATCAGAAAGCGGCCGTGCTCGCTGTGGCCCGGCATTCGGGTATTCACTTCGCGCGGCAGCACGCGCTCGGCGAGGTCGTACACCTTGTCAAACTCTTGCCGCCGCAAGGTCATCAAGCGGCCTTCCATGAACAGTTGTTCAAGGGCCTGCTTGGCCGGCTTCCAGTCCCACATACCGCTTCCGCCGCGCCCGCGCCCGCACCGTGGAGACTCGAAATCCCGGGCGCGCAGGGGGCCGTCCACGGTGATGCGTTCCAGCACTTTTTTCATCATTTTACGGTCGCGGGCGAACCAATGACGCTCGCCGTCGGCGAAGGCGCGCATGCGCGGCAGGCTGAAGCGGTAGTCCTCCATGGGCAGGCAGGCGGCGGCGTGGGACCAGTATTCAAAAATCTTTCTTTCCTCCAGCAGCCGTTCAAGGTGCCGGGGCTGGTAGCGGCGGGAGCGGTTCCAGAGGGTGTGGTGATGGGCGCGCTCGACCACCGAAATGGTGTCAAGTTGGATGTAGCCGAGGTGCCGCACCGCCGCCAGGGTCTCCGGCAACGCCCGGCCCGCGGGCCTGACCCAGGGCAGGCGCTGGCTGAGCAGCACCAGTTTTCGCGCCTCAGCGATGGAAAGGGTTTCGGTCACGGCAGGGTTACGGCAGGATCATGGCAGGGTTACGGTTTGATGGCGGCGTTATAATTCCGCTTCACGGGATTGATTACCATTGCTTCACTATTCATTATAAAGCCCATGTGCATTCTTTTTATCGCCGTTGACGAGCACCCGCGTTATCCGCTCATCATCGCCGCCAACCGCGACGAGTACCACGCCCGCCCAAGCGAGCCCATGCGCCACTGGCCGGAGCAGCCCGGCACGCTGGCGGGGCGCGACCGCCGCGCCGGGGGTACCTGGTTCGGGGTCAACGAACGGGGCCGGGTGGCGGCGGTGACCAACCACCGCGCCGCCGGGCTGGCCGCCGCTAATCAACAACAACCAAACCAGAGCCGTGGCGAGTTGGTGGCGCGCTTTCTGCGCGACCCGGAGACCGAGTGCATCGCCGGCTACGGCGAATTTCTGCGCCGCCGCCACCACGACTTCAACCCCTTCAACCTGATCTACGGCGAAGCCGGGCGGCTGCACTGTTTCAGCAGCGTCGGCCCGCTCAGCCGCTCCCTGGGAAGCGGTTTTCACAGCCTCAGCAACGGCGCCCCGGACGATCCGTGGCCGAAGATGTCCCGCGGGGTGTCGCTGCTGAAAGCGCGGGTTGGGATTGCGTCCCGCGGCGAAATCTCCGGCGAAGAACTGGCCGAACAACTGGCCGAGGTGATGACCGATCAAACCACCGCGGACGACCACCTGCTGCCCCGCACCGGCATCCCACCGGACCGCGAAAAACACCTCTCGTCCATCTTCATCACCGGCGAGGACTACGGCACGCGAACCACCACGCTACTGCTCGGCGACGGCAGCGGGTTTGACCTATACGAACACAACTACCGCGCCGACGGAACCGAGTCCGGGCGCGGGCGGTATTCCCTGACCATCCGCCCATCCGCCGGCAAACCGGATCTGCGGAATTCGATACGCGCCGCAAAAAAGCGTAAAATCCCTTGTACTTCTTCAGCAACCGCAAACCCAGAGCGAGCAAACAAATGAACGGACAACCACCCTGGCCGGAAAATCAGCAGAGCGTATTGGGGGAACCCCTTGAAGTTTGTTCGGTGTCGCCGATGACCGGGTTTGTGCGAAACGGTTGCTGCGAGACCGGCCCCGGCGACATCGGCTCCCACACCGTGTGCATCCAGGCCACCGCCGCGTTCCTTGAGTTCAGCAAGGCCAGGGGCAACGATCTGTCCACCCCGGTCCCGGCGTTTCAGTTTCCCGGCGTCAAGGAAGGCGACCGCTGGTGCCTGTGCGCGGCGCGCTGGCAGGAGGCCTTTGACGCCGGCATGGCGCCCAGGGTGGTGCTGCGCGCCACCCACGAACGCGCCCTGGAAATCATCGCCTTCGCCGACCTCAAAGCCCACGCCATTGATTTGTCCTGAGCCCGAGTAACGGCAGGGCGCGGGCGCGCAGCGAATGAAACATCCAATCGTGGTCATCGGCGCCGGCATCGTCGGCGTCTGCTGCGCGTTGTGGCTGATCCGCAAAGGCCACCGGGTTTTGCTGGTGGACGGCGACGATCCGGGCGCGGGAACTTCCGGCGGCAACGCCTGCACCATCGCCGTGCACAGCTGCCTTCCGGTCAATCACCCGGCCTTGATCCGCAAACTGCCGGGGCTGTTGTTCGACGGCTGCTTCACCGGCGGCCCGCTTGCCATCAACCCGGCCTACGCCGTTCGGAACCTGCCGTGGTTCGCGGCTTTTCTCAAACACTGCCGCGCCGGCGAAGTCGAAAAAACCACCCGTGCCCTCAGCCGGCTTCTGGCCCACACGTACGACGGGCTGGAACCGCTGGTGGAGATGGCCGGCTGCCGGCATCTCTTTGAAGACAAGGGCTGCCTGTTCGCCTACCGCACGCAGCGGGCGTTTGCCGCCGACCAAAAAAATCTGCGCGCGCGGCGCGCCCACGGCGGTCACGGCGCTCACTACCGGGAACTCGACGCCGCTGAACTGCGCGAGTTGGAGCCGAACCTGAAAATCGATTTTGTCCGTGGCGCGTTGTTTGAACAGGCCCGCAACGTGTTGAATCCGCGCTCGCTGGTGAACGCTTTTTTTGAATGTTTTCGGCAACGCGGCGGCGAATGGCGCAAGCAAAACGCCGAGGCGGTGCGCCGCACCGGCGACCGCCTTGAGGTGTTGCTGGCGAACGGCGAGACACCGGCGGCGGACAAGGTGGTGCTCGCCGCCGGCGCGTTTTCGCGGCGGATCGCGGGCGGCGGGGCGGAAGCGCTGCCGCTGGGCACCGAGCGCGGCTACCATATCCAGTTCCGCGACCGCCAACACCTCGCGAACCGCCCGCTGCACTGGGTCGGCAGCGGCTTCTACGCCACGCCCACCGACCACGGACTGCGGTTCGCCGGAACCGTGGAACTCGCCGGGCTGGGGCCGGAGAAAAACCAGAAAATCCTCGACTACCTGGCGCGCACCGCCGGGCAAATGTTCGACCTGCCGGAGAAACCGGATCAAACCTGGCTGGGATACCGCCCGACCTTCCCCGACGCGTTGCCGGTGATCGGCCCAAGCCCGCGCTCCGGTTCGGGCGCGCGTTCCGGCGCAAACGATATTCTGCTGGCCTTCGGTCATCAGCACCTCGGCCTGACCCTGGCCGGCATCACCGGCCGGCTCATCGCCCAACTCGTGAACGGCGAACCGGCCACGGTGGACCTCGCGCCGTTCAGCGCCGGGCGGTTTTTTCCCCGCTGATGTCGGCTACAATAACGGCGGCACATACCACCCGCAACCCACCGCAACCCAATGACCAACCCCGCTGTTGCTACGGCTGATGAACCGGCCAACCCGCCTCCCGACCCCGCGCTGCTGCTGGAATCCGCGACCGCGCTGGTGCGCGGTGAACTGGATGCGGTGAACCGCGCGATCCAGCGGCGTCTCGACTCGGACATCGCGCTGATCCGCACCCTGGGCGCGCACATCATCAACAGCGGCGGCAAGCGCTTGCGGCCGCTGATCTTGCTGCTGAGCGCCAGGGCCTGTGGCTACCGGGGCGATGATCACGTTACGCTGGCGGCGGTCATTGAGTTCATTCACACCGCCACGTTACTGCACGATGACGTGGTGGACGCCTCGGCGATGCGGCGCGGGCAGGCCACCGCCAATCAAGTATGGGGCAACGAAGCCAGCGTGCTGGTGGGGGATTTTCTCTATTCCCGGTCGTTCGAGATGATGGTGGAGATTAACAACACCGAGGTCATGCGGGTGCTGGCGGCGACCACCAACGCCATCGCCGAGGGCGAGGTCATGCAGCTCTTGAACGCCCGTTCACCGGACACCACCGAGCGCGCGTACCTCGAAACCATCCACCGCAAGACCGCCAAGTTGTTCGAGTCGGCGGCGCGGCTCGGGGCGGTCATCAGCAACCGCAAACCGCCGGTCTGCGCGGCGCTGGCGGCCTACGGCATCCGCCTCGGCACCGCCTTTCAGTTGATTGACGACATCCTCGATTACAACGCCGACAGCGCCGACACCGGCAAGAACGCCGGCGACGACCTCGCCGAGGGCAAGCCGACCCTGCCGCTCATCCACGCGCTACGTCACGGCACCACCAAACAGCGGCGGGCGGTGCGGCGCGCCATCGAAAACGGCGAGCGCGAAAACATCGGGGAAATCCTCGCCATCGTTGAATCCACCGGCGCGCTGTCGTACACTGCCGGGCAGGCGAGGCTTGAAGCGGCGGCGGCCGTCGAGGCGCTGGCCGGCATCGAAGAATCGCCCTGCAAGGAAGCGCTCATCAACCTCGCGGAGTTTTCGGTAAAACGCGGTCACTGACGGGCCGGTCGCTGACGGGAATTCAACGAGCATTCAGGAACCATAGTCGGGGTGTAGCTCAGCCTGGTAGAGCACTGCCTTCGGGAGGCAGGGGCCGGAGGTTCAAATCCTCTCACCCCGACCATACTATCAACCGCGAAAACCATGTTCCAAATCACGCCACACACCCGCGTTCGCCGTTCGCCCTATTTTGACGCCACGGTGGCCGCCGGCGTTACTTGTTTCACGACCTACAACCAGATGCTGCTGCCGTCTGGCTACGGCGACCCGGAAGCGGAATACTGGCAACTGCTGAACGGCGTCTCGCAGTGGGACGTGGCGGCCCAGCGTCAGGTCGAAATCACCGGCCCCGACGCCGGCCAACTGGCGCAGATTCTCTCCCCCCGCGACCTCTCCAAATGCGGCGCCGGGCAAGGCAAGTACATCGCCTTGTGCAATCACGCCGGCACCGTCATCAACGATCCCATCGTCCTGAAGGTGGACGACAACCGCTACTGGTTTTCCATCGCCGATTCCAACATCGTCTTCTGGTCCCGGGCCATCGCCGCCGAACGCGGCCTCGACGCCGGCGTCGCCGAACCCGACGTCTCGCCCATGGCGGTGCAAGGCCCCAAAGCGGAGGACGTGATCGCCTCGGTGTTCGGCGACTGGGTGCGCGAACTCAAATACTTCTGGTTCCGCCGCGCCGACATTGAAGGCATCCCGCTGATCCTCGCCCGCTCCGGCTGGTCCAAGCAGGGCGGGTTTGAGATCTACCTCATGGACGGCGCGCATGGCATGGCCTTGTGGAACATCGTTCAAGAAGCGGGCCGCCCCTGGGACATCGCCGCCGGCTGCCCCAACTCCATCGAGCGCATCGAAAGCGGCCTGCTTTCCTGGGGCGGCGACACCGACGACACCACCAACCCGTTCGAAGTGCGCCTCGAAAAATACGTTGACCTTGGAGTCCCGGACGACGTGATCGGCGTTCAAGCCTTGCGCCAAATCCATCGCCGGGGGGCGGCGCGCCACCAACTCGGCTTGATCCTTGAAGACGAACAACCGACCCAGCCCCATCCGGTCTGGCACGACATCCACGCCGGCGGCCGCAAGGTCGGCGACATGACCAACGGCGTCTGGTCGCGGCGGCTTGAGCGCAACATCGGCTTCGCGCTGATCTCCCGCGAACTCGCGCCCGGCGACGCCGTGGAGGTGCATAAGGAAGGCCGGCGCATCCCCGCGTTGCTCACCGAACTGCCGTTTATCTGATGGATCCCGGCAGCCCCGGCAGCCCCGGCAGCCCCGGCAGCCCAGGTAGATCGGCCATGGACTTCAGCGTTCAACTTTCGGCGTACTACCCCGGCCACGAACTCGGCGGCCGGCGGCTGTACCAGAACATGCTCGACCAGGCGGTGTTGGCGGACCAACTGGGGTACGACGCGGTCTCCATCACCGAACACCACCTCATCAACATCCTGCTGATGCCCGCGCCGCTGCAGTTCGCGGTCAAAATCGCCGGCCTGACCGAGCGCGTCAAAATCATGACCTCGGTGATGGTGCTGCCCCTCCACGACATGCGCATCCTCGCCGGCCAACTGGTATGCGCCGACATTTTCACCGAAGGCCGGCTGCTGCTCGGGGTCGGGCGCGGCGCGTTCGCCTTTGAGATGGAACGCCTCGGCGTGCCCATGGAAACCAGCCGCGAAAAGTTCGACGAGTCCCTCGCGGTTCTCCAAGCCCTGCTCGGCGAAGAGGAAGTTTCGTGGAACGGCAAGTACTACCAGTTTGAGCCGCTGACCATTATGCCGCGCCCGGTCAACCAGGGCGGGCCGCCCATCATGATGGGGGTGCTGGTTCCCGAAGCCATCTATCACTGCGTCAAGCGCGGGTTCCACATTCAGACCACGCCGCTTTCCGGCAGTCATCAACAGATGCGCGATCAGGTGGATGCCTTCCATCGCGGCAAGGCCGAACTCGGCGAAGATGGCCGGGGGTTGACGCTGTCGCTGTCGCGGGTGGCGTTCCTGGCCGAAAACGAAGCCGACAAAAAAACCAAAACCGAACTCGCGCACCGCTACTACGGCCAGTTTGACAACGTGTTCACCGGCGACGGCATCGTCGAGCGCGGTTTGATCGCGCCGCTGCCGCGCAAGGTCTCCATTGAGGAGACCGCCCGCAACCTGCACATCTGCACCGCCTCCGAGATGACCGAGCAACTCGCCCCCTACGCCGAAGCCGGGGTGGACCGCTTCATCCTCAACTTCAATTTCGGCGTCAGCCAGGCGGAGACCATGGAAACCATTCAGCACTTCGCCGAAGAGGTCATGCCGCATTTCGCCGATGCGCCCCGGTCAAAATCGGCGCCGGCATGAGCGCGGTGGAAGTCAGTTATCAAGTGGACGGGCGCGGGCCGCCGTTGTACATGGTGCACGGCGTTGGTTCGCGCATGAGCGTCTGGGACGGCCTCGTCTCCGGACTGACGCAGTACTTCACCTGCGTTCGCTACGACCTGCGCGGCCACGGCCAAAGCCCGGTGCCGGCGCCGCCATATACCCTGGCGCAACTCGTTGATGACCTCGAAGGATTGCGGCAGCGCCTCGGCCACGACCAAATCCACGTAATCGGACATTCCCTCGGCGGCATGATCGGCCCCGCCTACGCCCGCCGACACCCACGGCGCGTCCGCTCGCTGGGACTCTTCAGCACCGCCGCCGGAAGAAACGCCGATGACCGGGCCAAGTTGCGCGCGGTGGGCGAGGCCATGCAAACCCGCGGCGTGGAAGCGGTGGCCGGCGCTTTGGTGGAGCGATGGTACACCGCCGGATTCATCGCCGCCCGGCCGGATGCCGTGCAAGCGCGCATCCGGCAAGTGCGCGACACGCCGCAGGAAGTTTTTCTGAGCGTGTTCAATATCTACGCCGAAACCGAAATGATGCCGTGGCTGCGCGACATCGCCTGCCCGTGCCTGGTGCTGACCGGCGCGCTGGACGGCGCCTGCAATCCCCGTTTGAATACGGCCATGGCGGCGCAGTTGCCGAACGCCGAACTGGTAATCCTCGACGACCTCAAACACTCAATCCTGATCGAAGCCCCGGAGCGGGTGCTGGAGCCGCTCAAGGAATTCCTCCTGAAGAATCGTCAGGGCGATTGGGCTTGATTGCGGGGGGAGGGGGTGGGAGGGAGGGGGTAAGAAACCGGCTACGCCGGATTATATTGGCGCCGGATGGTTCGTATCATCCCTGATACTCACCCGTGGTTTTTTGCGCTCAGGCAACCACCACGCCGACGCCGTCGCGGCGCGGGTCGCCCACCGCCGATAACTCGCCGTGGCTGTTCAGTTGCGCCGCGTGTACCCCGCCGAAAAACATGTTCGGTTCTTCAAACACGCGGTGGCCGGGGAAATTTTCCGCGAGAAAGCGCACCGCCGGCGCCGGGAAATCCCGTTCCCGGTGCAGCGCGTCGGTTTCGATGTGCATTCGCGGGGCGGCGATGGCCGCTTCGAGGTCCATGCCGAAGTCCACGCGGTTGCAGACCACTTGCAGGATTGCGGTTCGGATGCGGTTTGAGCCGCCCGACCCCAGCGCGCTGACGGTTCCTTCATCGGCGAGCAGGACGCCGGGCGCCATCATGGAGGACATGCGCTGATTCGGATTCCAGCGCTCGGAGCCGCCGGGGTTGACGTCTTCTTCGCCCAGCATGTTGTTGAGCATGAACCCGGCGTCCGCAAGCAAGCGCCCGCAGCCTTCGCCGTTGGAGACGGTCAGCGAGGCGATGTTGCTTTCAGCGTCAATGATGCTGAGGTGGGTGGTGCCACGGGCGGCGCGGGCGCGTCCCAGCACCCGGCGGCGGTATTGCTCCAGCAGTTCCGGGTTCAGCAATGCTTCGTTTGGGCCGTCGCAAAAATGCCGGCTGCGCGCTTCCGAGGTCACGCGCAGGGTTTCGATGAGCGTGGCGACGTGGGCGACGCTGCCGAACCGGTCGCCGAATTCGCCGCCTGCCTGCTTGAGCAGTTCAAGACCGAAACCGATCAGCAGCCCGCCGGCGCTCGGCGCCGGGTTGGTGATCAGGCGCTGGTTGCGGTACGGGATTTCCAGGGGCGCGCGCCGACAAACCCGGTATTTCTTCAAGTCTTTGTGCGTAAGATAACCGCCGCCCTGCCGGCACTGCGCGACGATGCGCGCCGCGAGTTCGCCCTCGTAAAAAAGCGCCTCGCCTTCCCGGGATAACGCTTCCAACACGTCGGCGAGTTGCGGGTTGGAAAACACGTCCCCCGGCTGCATCAGTTGGCCCGGCTGGCCCGTCTGGTTTGGACTGGCGAACAACGGCAGGGCCGATTCGGTGCGGTAGATCGGCGACACCAGATCCAGCAAGTAGGACTGAAAGCGGTTGACCCTTACCCCGCTCCTTGCCAGTTCCACCGCCGGCGCCATCAGTTCCCGGATGGGTAGCGTGGCGAGGCGCCGGTGGACATCGAACATTCCGCGCACCGTGCCGGGCGCCGCGCAAGCGCCGTGGCCGATGTGAAATTCCTGGCGCACGGCGCCGAAATCCACGGTGACCGGGTGGAAATCCACGCCGTCATTGCGGGGGGTTGCGCCGGGGGTGTGGGTGAAAAAATCGAACAGTTGGTTTTGTCCGGCGTGGTCGCGGGCCAGCAAAAATCCGCCGCCGCCCAGGGAGGCCAGCACCGGCTCGGTTACGCAGGCGGTGAAGAAACCGCCGATGGCGGCGTCAAAGGCGTTGCCGCCGGCGCGCAAAATTTCGGCGGCGGCTTCGGCGGTCAGGCGGTGACCGGCGGCGACGGCTCCCTTCATCGGCGGTTGGGGTTGGGTTGGGTTGTGCGGATTTTGTGATGGCGGTGATGATCGTGATGACCATGATGACCATGATGACCATGATGACCGTGATGACCGCAAACCTCAGTCCCAGACATCGGTGCTCAAATACCGCTCGCCGGTATCCGGCAGAATCGCCAGCAGGGTTTTGCCCCGAAACGCGGGCCGCGCGGCGACTTCCAGCATGCCGTGGGTCGCCGCACCGCAGGAAATACCGCCGAAGATGCCTTCCAGCCGCGCCAGGTTGCGGGTCGCGGCGTAGGCCTGCTCGGTGGTGATCGGAATCACTTCGTCGTAGGCGTTCTGGTCGAGGGTTTCGGGGATGAACCCCGGGGCGGTGCCCATGATCTTGTGCTTGCAGGCGATGCCGCGGCTCAGGATGGGCGAATCCGCGGGCTCGGTGACGATGATGCGGATGGCCGGGTGTTTTTTGCGCAGGTGGATGCCGAGTCCGGTGACCGTGCCGCCGGTGCCCGTGGTCAGCACCACCGCGTCGAGGCCGGCGCCGAAATCCGCCCAGATTTCATCGGCGGTCTGCTCGTGGGAGGCCGGGTTGGAGGGGTTGAAGTGCTGGCCCACAAAGAAATAGCCCTTTTCCTTTTCCAGCCGCCGCGCTTCCTCAATGGCGCCCACCGTGCCCTTGGCCGCCGGGGTCAAAATCACTTCGCCGCCAAATGCTTTCAATATCTGTTTGCGCTCTTCGCTCATGTCCTCGGCCATGACAAAAACCGAGCGGTAGCCCTTGACCGCGGCGACCATGGCGAGGCCGATGCCGGTATTGCCCGAAGTCGGCTCGATGATCACGTCCCCCGGTTTGAGCGCGCCGGCGGCCTCGGCGTCTTCTATCATCCGCAACGCCGGGCGGTCCTTGACCGAACCGCCGGGGTTGAAAGATTCGAGTTTGACCCACAGGCGGCAGCCCAGGTCACCGCCCAGCCGGTTCAGTTTGACCGCCGGCGTGCCGCCGATGGTTTCGAGGATATGGTCGTATTTCATGGCCGATATTATGGCAAAAACCGCCAACAAAACGAGTAGAATATTACGCGTGAAACGTGGCGGAGAATGCGCGGGCACCGTTGCTTA
This sequence comes from Candidatus Poriferihabitaceae bacterium, assembly GCA_965212085.1. GTDB lineage: Bacteria > Pseudomonadota > Gammaproteobacteria > Arenicellales > Poriferihabitantaceae > JAHRAW01. The sequence continues at coordinate 2,633,762 of OZ243042.1, forward strand.
AACCTGGAATAAACGATTATAGTAGCGGTGGCGAACCCGACATCATCCTTAAACTATCCCACATCATAATGGATATGACTAATGCGCGACAATCTTGCCAAATATAAGTCTCTTTACAAGAGACATATTGCGGAACCACAACGGCTTGCAAAGAGCCGTGGGAAAGGCGGTGCGATTCGCCAATCAATGGGTAATCTTGTAGAATCTTTAGTGACGGAAATTTGGCAAACAGAAACCGGGGGTGATGTCAAAAAACCACTTTTCCCGCATACAACACACGCGGGAATAAAATCAAATTTCAAGTGGACAACCACTGCTATTTGAAAGATGGTTCTCTGCGCTTATTGGTGGAGAGTAAAACCTATCTGGATCGCACTTTTTTAGAACGAGCAGACAATGACTTCGCCATGTTGCAGGGCGCACTTTGCGATCCGGACGTTCGCACTGCGATTGTCTCCATTGAAAACGCGATTGCAGAAGATGCCTTTGATTTTTACATGGGCAGGCGCAACATTGACAGAGTCTTTTTTCTCACCAAGGGCAAGCGCTCGTCTAAAACTCCTCTTTGGGGCAAAGATCAATACAAGCCGTTGGACACACACTTGCTGCAAGAATTTATTGATTATGTCCGGGAAATTTCCAAAAGCTGAAGTGATTCTGGGCAACTGCCTGGATGAACTGTCGTCCGTTAAAGCGAAATCCATTGATTTGGTTTTGACGGATTTGCCATATGGCGTCCTTAACCCGCGCAATAAATGGGATGTAGTTCCTGATTTGGACGAGTTTTGGCGGCAAATCTACCGGGTTGCCAAAATGGAAGCGGCGATTATAACCACGGCGAAACAACCCTTCACTTCACAAATGATTTTGAGTAATGAGAAGCATTTTCGTTACACGCTGGTATGGGAAAAATCCAAGGCAACCGGCTACCTCAATGCCAAGCGCATGCCGCTCGTTGCGCACGAGGATATCATCGTATTTTACCGGCAAATGCCCGTATTTAATCCGCAAATGACGGAAGGCAAGCCTTACAACAAAGGAACTGCGGTAAGGGACACGGAGTGCTACGCAAAACAAACAAAAGCAATTGAAGTGAAGTGCACAAATGGCTTGCGGTATCCGCGAAGCGTTCTATATTTTAGAACGGCCGAAAGCGAGGGGAAAAAACACCCCACGCAAAAACCCGTTGCTTTGATGAAGTGGTTAATCAACACCTATAGTAATTCGGGTGGAGTTGTCCTTGATCCGTTTATGGGGTCGGGTTCAACGGGCGTGGCCGCGCTTCAATCCGGCAGAAAATTTATCGGTGTTGAAGCCGACTCAAAATATTTTTACATGGCTACGCGCCGATTAAATGAAACTTGCGCGATCCGGGCGGATGAAACATCAATGCAACATCAAAAAATTGCCGGCAATGGAATGCTGAACATTGCGCTCCATCACCGCTGACACCTCGGACAGTAAAAAGTCGACCGCTGCCCAACGGTAACGTTGCGAATACGCACCCCGCATCCACGGCAGGGTTCGTCTTCGCGGCCGTACACCATCAGTTCCTGTTCAAAGTAGCCGGGCTGTCCGTCGGCGCCGGCGAAATCGCGGATGGTGGAGCCGCCGCGCAGGATCGCCGCGCTCAGGATTTTTTGCACCGACTCCGCGAGCCGCCGGTAGCGTTGTTCGGAAACGCGGTGGCATCCGCGCAGGGGATGGATGCCGGCGTCGAACAAGGCTTCGGATGCGTAGATATTGCCGATGCCGACCACCACGCGGCCGTCCATGAGCAGGCTTTTGACCGCCAGCCTGCGGCCCCTTGCGGCGCGGTGCAGGTGCGCTCCGTTGAAGGACGGTTCCAGGGGTTCGACGCCGAGGGCGCGAATGCGCGCGTGGGTCATGGGGTCGCCGGCGGCCCACAGCAGGCAGCCGAAGCGCCGTGGGTCGCGGTAGCGGATGATGCGGCCACGGTCGGTGATCAGGTCGTAGTGATCGTGGGGTTCGGGTTTGAGTCCGAGTCCGGTAGCGGCGGCGGTTTCTTTTGCCAGCACCCGGAACGAACCCGACATGCCGAGGTGCATCAGCAGCCCGCCGCGGTCCAGGTTAATCACCATATACTTGCCCCGGCGGCGCATCGCGGTGACCGTGCGGCCGCGGACTTTGCTTTCGAGGCGGGCTTCAACGGGCCAGCGCAAGCGCCGCTCCCGCACCACCAGGCGCGCGATCCGCGCCCCCAGCAGGCTGGGGCGCAGGCCGTTCAGCGTGGTTTCCACTTCGGGCAGTTCGGGCATCAGAATACCGGAATCAGGGCGCAATATCGCGTTGCAAAACGGGTACAATCCGCATTTCAGCAAACGCCCCAATGTTACCCCTAACCATGCCCCAAATGCCCGCCGAAGTTACCAATCAGCGCAACGACGGCCGCTTCACCGTCAACCCCGGGGAGACCATCCTCGACGCGGCGTTGCGCGACCACCGCATCTTCCCCTACGGCTGCCGCAGCGGCGTTTGCGGCGCGTGCAAATCCACGCTGGTGTCGGGCAAGGTTGATTACGGCGAGTACGAAGAGGCGACGCTGACCGATGAGGAAATCGCCCGGGGCAAACTTTTGTTGTGCCAGGCGGTGCCCCTGGAGGACGTGGTAATCGACGTGGAAGAAGTTGCGTCCGGGCAGAATATACGCATCCGAATGTTGCCGTGCCGGGTGGCGCGGCTCAACAAACTGGCCGGCGACGTCATGCGGGTTTTTCTGCGGCTACCCAAATCCCAGGAGTTTAATTTTATGCCGGGGCAGTACATAGATATCCTGATGAAGGACGGCCAGCGGCGCAGTTTTTCCATCGCCAACCTGCCGGAGGAAACCGCGGACGCGGGGCTGGAACTGCACATCCGCCACGTGCCGGGCGGGCACTTTACCCCGAAGGTGTTCAACGCCATGCGCGAGCGCGACCTGCTGCGCCTCGAAGGCCCGTTCGGCGCCTACCTGTTGCAGTCAGACGCCGACCGGCCGATGATCATGGTCGCCGGCGGCACCGGATTTTCGCCCATCAAGGGGCTGGTGCAGCAGGCCCTCGCCAACAACCCGGCGCAGCACATTCACCTCTTCTGGGGCGCACGGGACGAGCAGGATTTATACCTCAACGAACTCGCCGAAGCGTGGGCGCGGGAACATCAAAACTTCGCCTATACGCCGGTGCTGTCGGAATCCACCTCCGGCCACTGGCGCGGCGCCGGCGGCTGGGTGCACGACGCGGTCCTCGCCGGCTACGACGACTTCGGCGGCGTTGACGTGTACGCCAGCGGCCCGCCGGTTATGATTGAAGCGGTGCGCGGGGGGCTGAGCGCAAAGGGCATGCGGCCTGAGCGCTTCTTTTTTGATTCCTTTACCTACGCGCCCCAGCAGTAACTACCTGACCACCGGCATCACGTCCGCACCGCCCGCTGGTTCGGCGCTCTCCCGCGCATCCAGCGTCACCAGTTCACCGACCGGCACCGGCGGCAACTCACCGGCGTCCCACTCCGGCGCGAGGGCCGCCATGCCCCGGCGGTAGCACAGCAACGCGGCGTCCTTGTCGCCCATTTCCTCCAGCAATGACCCCAACTCGGCGCAGGCGTCATCGTGGCCGCCGCCGGAGATGACCCGGCTGAACAATTCTTTGGCCTTGCCCAACCGCCCGTCTCGGCGGCACAAACGGGCGAGGGTCAGGGTCAGGCCGTCATGCGCGTGCGCGTGGTCGCCGTATTTTTTCAGCCACGATTCGGTCAGCAGGATCTGGTCATCGGTGAAAGCGGTCTCAGCCCTGCCGTAAAGGCCGGCGAGTTCCGCGTCCCATCCGCGGTTGAGGGCCAGGCGCAGGGTTTTTTCGGCGCGCGCGTGGTCGCCGGCGCGGAGCAACTGCCGGGCGTAGCCGGCGATAACTTTGGGATTCTTTTGTTGGGCCGCGGGCAAAGATTTGAAGGCTTCCAGCGGGCGGTTACGGTTGGGGCTGCCCTGCAGCAGCGCCGGCGAAGACAGGTAATGTTGATACGCCTGCCTTTCCCGGCGCGCCAGTTCAAACGGCGGGAACGCCTTGAGCCGGGCCAGGGACGGCATCAACGCCGCCAGCGAATTCCAGTCCTTGAGTTGGCGGTACGCATCGGCCAGCAAGCGCGCCGCCGGCACGTTTTTCGGTGCGACCCGCCGGAGTTTTTCCAGCGCATCCCTGGACTCGGCGATTTCCCCGGCCTGGTAGTGCAGCCGCGCCGTGGTCAGGCGGATCGCCAGCCGCTGCTCGGGGTGTTGCTCCAGCGCGTCTGCGAGGTATTGGTCGCGGCGTTGCAGGTGGCCGCGCTGCTGGGCCGCGTACGCCGCGCCCAGATAGTTGAGCAGCGGCGAGCGGTTGTCGGGGAGATGGCTCAGGAGTTTTTTCTCCGCCTTTGACCACTCGCCTTCGATGAGCCCGGCGTAGCCCTGGGTGGTGTGCGCCTGGGCGCGCGCCTGATTGCGCCGCTGATTCCACTCGCGGGCCTTGCGCGGCGCGCGCAGCAGCGCGGCGATGAAATTGAACAGCAGGTACAGGCCGGCGAACACCGCGAGCAACCCCAGCACAAACAACGCCAGCGGCAGCCGCACCGTATAGGGCGAACGCGCCAGCACCACGTAGCCGGGATCCTCCATGGCGATCAACGCGAAGCCGACCGCCGCCCCCAGGGTGATGATGACGGTAACGACCAGTTTCACCGCATCAGTTCCCGGCGCGCATCACTTCCCGCAACGCCCGAAGGGAGGCGGAAATGTCGGGCAACCCGGCCCCGGCTCCGGTTTGTGGCGACACCGGTTCCGCCGCCAGCGCCGCCCACCGCTCCAGCCACGCCACGACTTCGGCGGAGTCGGTGTCGAAGTTTTTCGTGACCCAGTTTTTCGCCGCTTCCATGCGCGCCGCGTACGCCTCCCCGTGCTCGCGCAGAAACGCGAGTTGGCAAGACTCAAGGATCAACCCGGTTTTTTCAAAAATCATCCAGCGCAACTCCACGGAAAGTATCGGCGTCTGCGGTTTGCCGTCGGTCTCGATCTGCACCAGCGCGCCGAGGTCGGCGAGGAAGCTTTGACCGGCGGCCCACAACGAGGAAGCGCCGCCGGTTTGCTCCGCGGGCGGACTCGCCGCCGTTGCCGCAGCCGAATGGTTACCGGCAGTTTTAACATCGCCGGCCAGCGGCAAATCTTCCACGCCGCGGGCCAGCGCGGAAAGCGCGTTCAGCGTGCCGGCCACGTCCACCGGCACCACGGCATCCAGCGAAGCGATTTCATCGGCGAGCATCTCCCGCACCGGCCCGAGGGCAAGCCCGGAAGCGGAATGCGAAAGCCGCCGCAGGCCGTCTTCGGCGAGTTTCAACGCCTTCCCGGCCAACCCAACGTCGGCGGTTAGTTGCAACCGCTGGTTGGCGATCACCAGCAAACGTTCGACTTCCTCCAGCCCCCGGTGCTCAGCGTTGCGGCCGGATTCAGAGCGCAGCGCGGCGATGGAATCGGACAAGCCGCGAATCTTTTCCCGGTTCTCTTCCCTGATACCTTCTCCGGTTTCGCGTGTTTTTTCGGCGTTATCCAAACGCTCCCGGAGTTGGCCGACGCGGCCACCGAGGTTTGTTTGATTCGCCAGAAAAGCATCCAAGCGTTTTTCCATGGCGTTGATTCGGTCGCGTTGTTCACCGGCTTGTTTGGCGTCTTGTTCATCACCGGCGATGCGGGCGTTCAGCGCGCGTTGATGCCAGAGGTATCCGCCGCCCGCGAGCACCGCCAGCACAGTCAGAACGGCGGCCACGACAATGGCGGTAATCAACCCGCCCTTGCCGGTGCCGGAGGATTTGCGCGCGGCCTTTTGAGCGGCTTGGGCCGGCGTTGTCCGGCTGCCGGTTTTTTTCTTTTTCTTCGGACGCCCGGACCCGGACCCGGTTTTCGAGGTTGTTTCCGCCACCGTTTACCTCGCAACGCGAATGATCAACATAGCGTCAATACTACGCCATTTGCAGCGCGTTGTAACGCCGATGCAGTGCGGTGGCGGCGGCGGCATCCGGCCCCGGTCATGCCGCCGCCCATTCAAGAATCGCCGCGACTATGGATTCATCGGTGGGTTGTTTCGCCGCGCGGATTTCTCCGGCGAGGCCCGCCGCCCGGCAGTACTCCGCCACCCGTTCGCCGTAGGCAAAAACCGGCGTTGCCTCCAGCAACTCGCGGTTGCGCGGCCCGATCAACACAAGGAGCGCGTCCAGCACCGCCGCGCTGCCGATCACCACCAGGTGGATTTCGTTTTTGCGCCAGCGTTCCAGCAACGGCGCAACCGGCGCAACCGATGAGGAGGCGACCCGGCGGCGGTAACTTTCCACGCAACGAACCGTGGCGCCCCGCGACTTCAATACCTCCTTGATCAGGTCGCGGCCCGACTGCCCCCGGAAGATCAGGATGTTTTTGCCGGCGGCCTCGAAGCCGCGCAGTTCTTCCAGCAGGCCCTCGCTGTCAATCCGCGCGCCGGGAACGAAGTCCACATGGATAGCGGATTGCGCGCACTGCGCCGCCGTTTTCGGCCCCACCGCCGCGACCCGCGTCTCATAAGGGATTTGCAATCCGTGTTGCCGAAGCGCTTCGCTGACGCCGCGCACCGCGTGGACGCTGACGAAGATTATCAGGTCCACCCCTTCAAGCCGCCGCAACGCCGAGCGCAACGCGCCGTCATCGTCCGGCGGCGTGATCTCGATCACCGGAAAAGCAATGGCCTCGCCGCCGTGTTTTTCGATGAGCGCGCACAGGGCATCCGCCCGGCCAACGGGGCGGGTGACCAGCGCCCCGATTCCCCGCAGTTGGAGCACGGGTGGTCGCGGATTACTTTCCATAAACGCCGGCGAGAATTTCCCCGGCCCCCCGGGCCAGCAAATCATCGGCGACCGCGCAGCCGACCCGCACGGCCTCGGCGCGCGCGCCGGTTTTTTCGCTCGCCAGGAGTGTTGAGCCGTCCGGGCTGCCGACCATGGCGCGCACGTTGATTCGCGCGTCGCGCAGTTCCGCATAAACCGCCAGCGGCACTTGGCAGCCGCCCCCCAGGCGTTCATTGGCGGCGCGTTCCGCGCTCACGCGCAGGGCCGTGTCGTCGTGATTGAGGGGGCGCAGCAACTCGCGCACACCGGCGTCGTCGGCCCGGCATTCGACGCCGATGGCGCCTTGCCCCACCGCCGGCAGGCAGATTTCCGCGGCCAGGTACCCGGCGATGCGGTGTTCCAGTCGCAGCCGTTTGAGGCCGGCGGCGGCCAGCACGATGGCGTCGAATTCTCCCCGGTCGAGTTTGGCGAGGCGCGTGTTGACGTTGCCGCGCAGGTTGGCAAACCGCAGGTGCGGGAAGCGCGCCCGCAGTTGGCATTGCCGCCGCAGGCTGCAGGTTCCGACCAGCGCGTCTTTGGGCAGTTGCTCCAGGGCGTTGAAGCGGTTGCAGACCAGCACGTCTCGCGGGTCCTCCCGCCGGCAGATGGCGGCGATGACGAGGCCGTTGGGCAGGGTAACCGTGACGTCCTTCATCGAATGCACCGCCACATCCGCCTCGCCCCGCAGCAACGCCTGCTCCAGTTCTTTGAGAAACAACCCCTTGCCGCCGGCCACGGACAGCGGCGCGTCCAGGGTTTTGTCGCCTTCCGAGACCATTTCCAGCAACGCCACGTCAAGGCACTTGTCCGGGTCCGGGTTCCGGCCATCCAGCAAGCGCGTGCGCACGTAGTTCGCCTGCCACAGGGCGAGGGGGCTTTTTCGGGTGGCGATCCGGATGGTGGGCATTTGTTCCGGGCGGGCGGCGGGCGGTTTTTAGGGAGGCAGGCGGTTTCGGGGAGGCAGGCGGCTTCGGGGAGACCCCGGCGATCCGCCGCTAACCGGCCTTGGACACCTTGAGGCGCAACGCCTTGATGCCGGCCTGACTGAGCTGCTGCTCCGCCTTCCGCATCTCCGCGTAGGTCGGAAACGGGCCGAGGCGCACCCGGTAGAAATCGCCCCGCCCCTGAATGCTGACCTTCTGTATGGCCGACACCATGCCGTTCAGGGCCAGGGTCGCCTTGAGCCGGTCGGCCTCGGCACGGCGCCGGTAGGAAGCGGCTTGCAGCATGTACGAACCGCCGTCCGCCGCCGGGACGCTTGGGGTGCCGCTTCCGTTGGGTTGTTTTTGCGCGCCATCATCGGAAGCGGCGGAAGCGCCGGAAGCGGTGTCGGGCGCGGGTGGCACCATCACTTCCATTTCCGGCAGCACGGTGAAAAAATCGAACGGCGTGGATGGCCGTGCCGACTGCGATGACGTGGCCGGCGAGCGCTCGGCGTTTGGTTCATCGCCGCCGGGCGGCGGTTGGCGGACGCTTTCAATCATCCGGCGAATTCCGGCGCCGATGCCGTTGTCGGCGGTTTGCGTACCCTGCCACAGGATGGTGGCGAGGGCGCCGATGAGCATGCCGGCCAGCAACAACGCGACCCCCGCCAGACCGCCGCCGGGCTTGCCGGGCCTGGATTTAGCGGGGGATTTGCGGCGGGCTTGTGCCATTATCTGGTTACCGTATCAACGCTACTCAGCGCTACATTTTGGCCGGCGCACCGACCCCGAGCAAACCCAGCCCGTTGGCGATCACCTGGCGGGTGGCGTCAATCAACCCCAGCCTTGCCCGGCGCAGACCGGCTTCGCTGGACAGGAACGGATGGGCGTTGTAGTAGGCGTGAAAATCGTTGGCCAGGTCGCGCAGGTAGTAGGCCAGCAGGTGCGGCTCAAACCCCACCGCCGCCGCCTCAACCACTTCGGGAAAGCGCGAAAGCGTCCGCATCAACTCAAACTCCCCCGGCTCCACCAGCAGCGCATAATCGGGCGCGGCTTCATCAACATCCGGCGCCGGGATATTTTTTTCCGGCAGTTGCCGGAACACGCTGCAAATGCGGGCATGAGCATACTGGATATAATAAACCGGATTGTCGGCGGATTGCGCCTTGGCGAGGTCGAGATCGAAATCCAAATGCTGGTCGTTTTTGCGCGACACGTAAAAAAACCGCGCCGCGTCAACGCCGACTTCCTCGCGCAACTCCCGCAAGGTGACAAACTCGCCGGCGCGGGTGGACATCCGAACTTTTTGCCCGCCACGGTAGAGCGCGGCGAACTGCACCAGCCGCACCTGCAAGCGCTCGCGCGCGAAGCCGAGGGCCTCAAAGGACGCCTTGATGCGCCCGGCGTAGCCGTGATGGTCGGCGCCAAACACGTTGAGGATGAGGTCGAACCCGCGCTCGCCCTTGTTGAAATGATAGGCGATGTCCGAGGCGAAATAGGTGTGGGTGCCGTTGGCGCGCAGCACCGCGCGGTCTTTTCCATCGCCGAACTCGCTGGCCTTGAACCAGGTTGCGCGGTCTTTTTTATAGGTGTGGCCGTGGTCCGCGAGGGTCGCGAGGGCGCGCTCGATGTCGCCGCCTTCCAGCAGGGCGCGTTCCGAGAACCAGTTGTCGAAGCGCACGCCGAACTCCAGCAGGTCGTTGCGGATATGCTCTACGAGGGTGGCGCATCCGTGGTCAAACACGGTTCGGTAGGCGGCCTGTCCCAGGGCGGTTTTGCAGCGGTCAATGAGCGCGTCAATGCGCGCCTCGGCGTCTTCGGGCAGATCCGCGAACAACCCGGCGGCATCGGCCCGCAAGGCATCGCCATGCTCACGGTGCAGGCCGGCGGCGAGATCCCAAACGTAGTCACCCCGGTAGCCGTTGGACGGAAACCCGGCCTCGGTCGTTTCGCCGCATAACTCAAGGTAACGCAACCACACGCTCAACGCCAGAATGTCCATCTGCCGCCCGGCGTCGTTGACGTAGTATTCGCGCCGCACCTCAAACCCCGCCGCGCCCAACAACCGGGCCACGGCGTCGCCGTAAGCCGCGCCGCGGCCGTGTCCGACGTGCAGCGGGCCGGTGGGATTGGCCGAGACGAACTCCACCAGGGCCTTGCGCCCGGCGCCGGGGCTATCGCCGGTGCCATCGCCGGTGCCGCAGCCATATTTCTCACCGGCCTCCCGAACCTCGCCGATGACCGCGCGAAAGGCGGCCCGGGACAGGAAAAAATTGATGAAACCGGGACCGGCGATTTCGGTTTTCTCCAGCCACTCCGAAGCCGGCAACGCCTTGATCAGTTCCCCGGCCAACGCCCGCGGCTCGCCCCCGGCTTGCTTGGCCAGCACCATCGCCAGGTTGGAAGCGAAATCGCCTTGTCGCGGATTGCGCGGACGCTCAATGTGAACGCGCTCCTCGGCGCCTTCCCCCAGCGCTCCCTGCCGGCAAAGTTCACCGACTGCCTGGGTCAGCAGGTGCTTCAAGTGTTGCTTCATTGGCGGGTTGTTTTGGGTGGAATAGCGGGGATCGGGAGGGCGATTTTACCCTATTCGTACTATCAGCGGTTTGCGCCCCGGTTGGCCACCGGATCCTTTCACTCCAAGTGGAAATCCCCCCAAATCTAATTGCGAATCATTATTATTCGTGTTAGCATCCGCGTCCCTGTTGGCCATCCCAATGACCGGAGACCAAAAATGATCCGCCTGCCACGAAGATTGCTCATCGGTCTGCTGCTGTCGTGCGCCTTGCCCCTCAACATCGTGGGTGTCGTGGGTGCCGTGGCCGGGGAAGTCAACGTTTATTCCTACCGCAAACCGCAGTTGATTCAGCCGATGTTTGACGCCTTCACCGCCGCTACCGGCATCACGGTCAACGCTGTGTTCGCCAAAAAAGGCATGCTGGAGCGGCTGCGCAACGAAGGCGCCAACAGTCCCGCCGACCTGGTGTTCACGGTGGACATCGGGCGGCTGTCGGACATCAAGAACGCGGGGCTGACCCAGGCGGCGGTCTCCGAGGCGATCAACCGCAACATTCCCGCTACGGTGCGCGACCCGGCCAATCACTGGTTCGGGCTGACCGCGCGGGCGCGAATTCTGGTGACCGCAAAGGGGCGGGTTGCGCGCGGTGCGATTACCCGCTACGAGGATCTCGCCGCTCCGAAATGGAAGGGCCGGGTTTGCTCGCGTTCCGGGAAGCACGCCTATAACGTCGCGCTGACCGCCTCGATGATTCACCGCCACGGCGCCGCCGCCGCGCAACAATGGCTGGCCGCGGTCAAGGCGAATCTGGCGCGCACGCCTCAGGGCAACGACCGCTCCCAGGTCAAGGCGGTCGCCGAGGGCGCGTGCGACGTCGCCGTGATCAATCATTATTATATGTACCAGATGGCGAACAACGCCGCGCAAAAAGCGTGGGCGGACGCGGTGGACGTGGTGTTTCCCAATCAGGGTCAGGACGAGAACGGAGACGACCGGGGCGTCCATCTGAACATCAGCGGCATGGCCATGACCAAACACGCCCCCAACCGCGACAACGCGCTCAAGTTGATGGAGTTTCTGGCCGGTGATGGGGCGCAGAAAATGTACGCCGAGGTCAACGGCGAGTATCCGGTGAACGAAAACATCGGCACCGGTGCTTACCTGAAATCCCTCGGCGACTTCAAGCGCGACACCGTGGCCCTGTCGCTGGTGGCGGCCAACCGCGCCGAGGCTGCGAAGATGGCCGACCGCGTCGGTTACAACGATTGACGATTGACCATTGACCATTGACCAACCAAGCAACCCGCGCGCGATGAACCCCGAAGCGGCCAACCCCAACCGGCGGCAAAAACTGCGCGGCGCTTCCGGGCCGAATGTGCCGAATGTGCTGAATGCGCTGAGTAATGCCGACCCGTGGCGGGCCGGCGCTTTTACGGTGGCGGTGCTGACCGTGCTGCCGGTTTTCGCGATCCTGATGCTGGCGTTTTTTCCGAGCGAGAACATCTGGCCGCACCTCATCAGCACCACGTTACCGAAGTACATCGGCAACACGCTGTTGTTGATGTGCGGCGTCGGCGTCTCGGTGTTGATTACCGGCGTCGCCACCGCGCACCTCATCACCGCCTACGAGTTCCCGCTGCGAAAGCCGCTGGAATGGCTGCTGCTGCTGCCGCTGGCGGTGCCGGCCTACGTGATCGCCTATCTGTACACCGACCTGCTGGAGTTCGCCGGGCCGCTGCAGAGCGCGTTGCGCGCGTTGTTCGGCTGGAAACTGGCGGGCGATTACTGGTTCCCCGAAGTCCGCAGCATTTGGGGCGCGATCATGCTGATGGGGCTGGTGCTATACCCCTACGTGTACCTGATGGCGCGCGCCTCGTTTCTTGAGCAGTCGGGTTATTTGCTCGACGTCAGCCGGCTGATGGGGCGCGGCCCGGTCAAAACTTTCTTCTACGTGTCGCTGCCCATCGCGCGCCCCGCCATCGCCGTGGGCGTGGCGCTGGCGCTCATGGAAACCTTGAACGACTTCGGCACCGTGGATTTTTTCGCGGTGCAAACCCTGACCGCCGGCTTGTACGACGTGTGGCTCAACATGGACAACCTCGGCGGCGCCGCGCAAATCGCCGCCATCATGCTGACCTTCGTCATCCTGCTCATCTCCCTCGAATACATTGGCCGGCGGGGCCGCCGGTTCTACCAAAGCGCCGGGCATCTCAAAGGCAAGCCCCGGCAGACCTTGACCGGCAAGGCCCGGTGGCTCGCGTTATGGTTGTGCGCGCTGCCGGTATTGTTCGGGTTTTTCATTCCCGCCGGGTTGCTGCTCAACCACGCCATCGCCCATTTTGAAACCTCGTGGAGCGGCCAGTTCCGGGTCTATGCGTTCAACAGCCTGTGGGTGTCGGGCATCGCCTCGCTGGTGTGCGTCGCGCTGGCGGTGGTGGTGGGTTACGCCCGGCGGCTGCACCGCTCGCCGGCGGTGGCGGTGGCCGCCCGCGTCGCCTCGCTGGGTTACGCGGTGCCCGGCGCGGTGCTGGCGGTGGGGGTGATCATTCCGTTCGCGGCCTTCGACAACGCCGTGGATGCGTTTTTCCGCGCGCGCTTCGGCATGGAGACCGGCCTGTTGTTGAGCGGCACGAGTTTTGCCATCATCTTCACCTGCGTAATCCGTTTCCTCGCGGTCTCCATCGGCTCGGTGGAATCGAGCTTCGGCAAAATCCCCCGCTCCATGGACATGGCCGCGCGAACGTTGGGGCACGGCGCGCTGCAAACCCTGCGGCGGTTTCACCTGCCGCTGATTAAAAGCGGCGCGCTAACCGCGGCGTTGATCGTGTTCGTGGACTGCATGAAAGAGTTGCCCGCGACCTTGATCCTGCGGCCGTTCAATTTTGAAACCCTGGCGACCCACGTGTATCACTTCGCCTCCGACGAGATGATCGAGCACAGCGCCCTCGGCGCATTGTTCATCGTCCTCGCCGGCCTGCTGCCCATCATCATTTTGAGCCGCACCATCTCCACCGACCACGCCGACGCCACCGACCACGCCGACCGTGCGCTGGAAGACCGGCATCCCTTTGCGTAGAATCCACGATCGCACACACTGACAACCGACTCATGCCCGCGCTCCTCGAAGTCAACAACATCTCCTGCCGGTACGACCGGCGCGCCGCGGTCGTGAACACCTCCTTCCAACTAGAGGAAGGCATGCTCGCCAGCCTGCTCGGCCCGAGCGGCTGCGGGAAAACCACGGTGCTGCGCGCCATCGCCGGCTTCCGAAAACTAGACGCCGGCAGCATCCACTTGAATGGCCGCTGCATCTCCGGCGTGCGCGGCAACACGCCTCCGGAACAACGCAACCTGAGCATGGTGTTCCAGGAACACGCCTTGTTTCCCCACCTCACCGTGGAAAAAAATATCGCCGCCGGTCTACATTCCCTGGCCGCCGCCGAACGAAAAAAAATCACCCGGGCGATGCTGGAGCGCGTCGGTTTGAGCGGCCTCAGCCGGCGCTATCCCCACCAACTGTCCGGCGGCCAGCAGCAGCGCGTGGCGCTGGCGAGGGCGCTGGCCCCCAGCCCGCGCCTGCTGCTGATGGACGAACCGTTTTCCAGCCTCGACCTCGACCTGCGGGAAAAACTGCGCCAGGAAGTCCGCAGCCTGCTCAAGGACATCGGCGCCACCTGCCTGCTGGTAACCCACGATCAACAGGACGCGTTCGCCTTCGGCGAGCGGGTCGGGGTGATGAAAGACGGCGCCATCGAACAGTGGGACACCGCGTACCGGATGTACCACGAACCCGCCACCCGCTTCGTCGCCAACTTCATCGGCGAAGGCGTGTTCCTAGACGGCGTGGTTACAAAGAACAACCAAATCAAAACCGAACTCGCCTCCCTGCACGGCTTCGACGACCCCCGCCACCCGCCCGGAACCGCCGTCCGCGTCCTGATCCGCCCCGACGACATCATCCACGACGACGACAGCCCGCGCGCCGCCAAAATCAAAAAACGCGCGTTCCGCGGGGAAAACTATTTATACACCCTGGCCCTGCCAAGCGGCGCGGAAATTCTTTCGCTGGTGCCGTCACACCACAACCACGCCGTCGGCGAAGACCTCGGGATTAAACTGGAGATTGATCATTTGGTGGTGTTTGCGGTGTAAGGAAGAGCGGGGGCGCGGGGCGCAGGTTTGCGGTGCGCGTGACGCGCTTTTGCGGGGGAGAGACCCCCCGCACCCCCCTTTGCGGCGCGGGGAAACTCCTGTTTCCAGCGCCGCGCGCACATCCCTGTGCGCGACAGTCCGGCTAGCGCCGAACCAAAAAAACTGGATTCCCGAATGCGATGAAACAAACGGTCGCTGGCGCTCCCTATTTTTCTATCGTTCGGGAATGACGGCAGAGGCGTAAGGAAGGGCAAAGGAAGCGGCTGAGCATCGCCGGGGGCAGGTCGCGACCTGCCCCTGCTACCCACAAATGCGGGTATGACACCGAGGGCGATTTGCACTTTCGCGGGTATGACACCGAGAGCATGGCAACAACTCTGTCGTCATTCCCGAGCGTTAGTGTCCGTTGCCGCGTTAGCGGCTTACGGACACTTGGCGCTCTCGGGAATCCAGCGCCACACGACCCACCAACGGTTTAACCTCTGGATTCCCGAATAGCGATGAAACAAACGGTCGCTAACGCTCCCTATTTTTCTATCGTTCGGGAATGACGGCAGATGTGTAAGGAAGGGCAAAAGAAGCGGCTATTTATCGCCTTTTTCGCTGTCCGTCCTTACGCCTCTGTGCCGTTCAACCGGCGGCGTAGCCGCTGACTTCGGCGCGCGCACGGACGCGCGCGGCGGCGCTGAAAACAGGAGTTTTCCCGCGCCGCAAGGGGGGGCTGCGGGGGGGGCTCCCCCCGCAAATGCGCGTCACGCGCCCCGTCCCCGCGTTAGCGGCACGGACACTTGCGTACTCGGGAATCCAGCCGGCTCAGTATTTCGGCTCATACATCATCCCGCCGATAAACTCGCGGACGTCGCCGGGGCGCGGTTGGTCGGTCAGCCCGTTATCCCAGGCGTATTCGGCGACCACGGTGGCGATGTCGAGGGACACTGCGCGGATTTGGTCGAGGGCCGGGTACAGGCGGCCGCGGGCGAGGTCGGCTTCGCTTACGGTCTCGGCGAGGGCGCGGGCGGACAGCAGGAATACGCTGTCGGGGATGGTTTTTGCGCGGCACGCGATCATGCCGAGGCCGACGCCGGGGAAAATGTAGGAGTTGTTGCCCTGGCCGGGATGAAACGTCTCGCCGTTGTATTCGACCGGGTCAAACGGGCTGCCGCTGGCGAAGATGGCGCGGCCTTCGCTCCATTGATACGCCTGTTGCGCGCTACATTCGGCGCGGGTGGTGGGGTTGGACAACGCGAAGACCGTCGGGCGGCGGTTGAAGCCGGCCATCATCCCGACTATTTCTTCGGTGAAGGTCGCCGGGACGCCGGTGGCGCCGATGAGGACGTGGGGTTTGTGTTCGCCGAGCGCGTCAATGAGGTTGTGGGGCGGCAGGTCGTGGGCGAAGGGTTTGAGGTAGTCCGGCAGTTTGTCGCGGCTGCTTTCCACCAGCCCGCCGCGGTTGAAGAACCATAGCCGCCGGTGCGCTTCGGCTTCGCTCAAGCCGCGCTCGGTCAGCGCGCGGGCGATCATCGAGCCGATGCCGGTGGCCGCCGAGCCGGCGCCGAGGAAGGCAAAGCGCAGGTCCTTGAAATCAACGCCGGAGATTCGCGTGGACGCATACACGCCGGCCAGCACCACCGCGGCGGTGCCCTGGATGTCGTCGTTGAAGCAGAACGTGTTGTGCTGATACTGGTTCAACAACGCGAAGGCGTTGGCGGCGATGAAGTCCTCGAACTGGATCAGCACCCCCGGATACGCGGCCCCGGCGGCGCTGATGAACTCGTCCATGAGGCTGAAGTAGGCGTCTCCGCGCAGCCGCTCGTGCCGGGTGCCGAGATACACCGGGTCGGCCAGCAGTTCGCGGTTGTCGGTTCCGACGTCGAACATCACCGGCAGGCACTGGCTTGGTTGGATGCCGGCGCAGGCGCAGTACAGGCTCAGTTTGCCGATGGGTATGCCCATGCCGTTGGAGCCGAGGTCGCCGAGGCCGAGTATGCGCTCGCCGTCGGTGACCACGATGATGCGGATGTCTTTGTGCGGCCAGTTGTTCAAGATTTCGCGGATTTGCCCGCGGTCGGCGGCGGTCACGTAAAAGCCTTTTTCCGAGCGGAAAATGTTCGCGAACTCCTTGCACGCCTGGCCCACGGTGGGGGTGTAAATCAGCGGCATGATCTCGCCGATGTTGTCGATCACCAGCCGGTAGAACAATCGCTCGTTTCGGTCCTGCAACGCCGACAGGAAAATATATTTTTCGATGTCCTTCTGCTTGCGCCGCAGGTTGGTGAGCACCCGGTCCAACTGGCTATCCATGGAACCGGCGTTGGCCGGCAGCAACCCGCGCAACTTGTAGCGCTCGCGCTCTTCGGCGGTAAAGGCGGTGGACTTGGTCTTCGCCGCGTTGCGAAGCAGGTCAACGCCGGTTGGTTCGGGACCGTGTTCCGATTTGATTTGTTCCGGTTTTTCCAATTTCATTACGGGCCTCGGTGTTTATTGGGGGAATTATACTTGACTCATCAGGCTGTACAGGTTCACTAATTCACTGACAAATACGGACAGGTCGCGACCTGTCCCTACGCCGTCATTCCCGTATTTTATCATCTTGACCCGCTTGGGTAGGATAGACTCACGGATCAAACCAAACCGCCCATGAACGCACATTCCCAAGACCAGAATCAGGAACCGGATCAAGACCTGGTGGAGGCCATTGACCGGCGCCTGCCCCAGACCCAGTGTACCAAGTGCGACTATCCCGGCTGCCTGGATTATGCGCGGGCCATCGCTGCGGGCGAGGCGGGCATCAACCAGTGCCCGCCGGGCGGGGAGGTTTCCATTGACGCATTGTCGCGCTTGCTGGGCCGCGAAGCGCGGCCCTTGAATCCCGAAAACGGCGTCCACCAGCCGCTGCGACTGGCGTTCATCCGCGAGGCGGATTGCATCGGCTGCAAACTTTGCATCGCGGCCTGCCCGGTGGACTGCATAGTCGGCGCGGTCAAGTTGATGCACACGGTGATCGCTTCGGATTGCAGCGGCTGCGAACTGTGCCTGCCGGTATGCCCCACCGATTGCATTACGCTGGTGGAACCGGCGGCGGATTATGCAAAGCCGGATGGCGGGCATGGCGGACATGACAAACCGGCAACGCCCAGCCCGTGGCCGGCGTTCAGCCGCGCACAGGTGGAAAAATCCCGCCGCCGGGCGCGGCACAAACGCCGGCGCGAGGCGGCGCAGGAAGCTGAACGCAGCCGGCAAAAGCGCGCGCGTTTTCCCTCCTCCCCCGAAGCGGAAATTCTCGCGGCGTTGCAACGCAAACAACAATCGTTATGAATTGGAATCGGAACCCGAACCCGAACCCGAACCCGAACCCGAACCGGAACCGGAACCGGAACCGGAACCGGAACCACAAGACCATCCGCACGATGTTCGAGCGGTTGCGCGCCGCCGATCCCGAACCCACCACGGAGTTGACATATGGATCGGTGTTTGAACTGCTGATCTCGGTGATCCTCTCGGCTCAGGCCACCGACGTTTCGGTCAATCGCGCCACCGAAAAACTGTACCGGGCGGCGAACACGCCCAAAGCGATGCTCAACCTCGGCGTTCGGAAACTGAAGACCCACATCAAAACCATCGGCCTGTACAACACCAAAGCGGCGAACATCATCAAGACCTGCCGCCTGCTCGTTGAGCGCCACGGCGGCGAAGTGCCGGACAACCTTGAAGCACTCGTGGCGCTGCCCGGGGTCGGGCGCAAAACCGCCAACGTGATCCTCAACACCGCCTTTGGGCATCCCACCATCGCCGTGGACACCCACGTTTTTCGGGTGGCGAACCGCACCCGAATCGCGCCGGGCGCGAACGCGGCGGCGGTGGAACGCGGCCTGTTGGCGGCGGTCCCGGAGGAGTTCAAGCAGCACGCCCACCACTGGCTGATCCTGCTGGGCCGCTATACCTGCGTGGCGCGCAAACCCCGCTGCGGCGGCTGCCTGATTAGCGACCTGTGCCCGTCCGCCGGCCTGTCCGACCGCTAACATTCCGGGATTCCGGGATTCCGGGATTCCGGGATTCCGGGAACCAATGCCGCCGCCGCCACACTAAACCACACAATCGCGCCGTCAATCGGGTACACTAACCCCACCCGCCGGCGCGTCACAGTCCGCCAACCCCCACAATAACCCCGCAACCCCGGTTATTTTTATGGACACCACCGTACAACACGACTTCAACGACACCCTCCGCCGGCACAACCTTTTCCCGCTGACCCGCGCATCGCTCAAAGAGTTGCAGGTCAACCTCGGCTACCTCTGCAACCAGGCCTGCGAACACTGCCACGTCGAAGCCGGCCCCAAGCGCACCGAAATGATGACCTGGGAGACCATGGAAAAAATCCTCGCCTGGGCGGCGCACAACGGCATCACCCAGGCCGACCTGACCGGCGGCGCGCCGGAGTTGATCCCCGGATTCCGGCGTTTCGTGGACGGCCTGCTGGAACGCGGCGTCTCCGTGACCTCGCGTTGCAACCTCACGGTGTTGTTTGAGCCCGGCCAGGCGGATCTGGCGCAATGGTACGCCGAGCGAAAAATCCGGCTGGTGTGTTCGCTACCCTGCTACACCGCCGAAAACGTGGAGGCGCAGCGCGGCAAGGGGGTGTTCGGCAAGAGCATCAACGCGCTGCGGTTATTGAATGACTACGGCTACGGCCACCACGGCGATCTGGTCATTGACCTGGTGTACAACCCGGTGGGGCCGACCCTGCCGCCGTCCCAGGCCGGTTTGGAGAACGACTACAAGGTGCGCCTCAAAGAGGATTTCGGCATAGACTTCAACGGCCTGCTGACCATCGCCAACCTGCCCATCAACCGCTTTGAACACTTTCTCAAACGCACCGGCCAACTGGACAGTTACCAGCAGTTACTCGTGGACAACTTCAACCCGGCCACCGTAGAGCCGCTGATGTGCCGCCACCTGCTGAGCGTGGACTGGCAGGGCTACCTGTACGACTGCGACTTCAATCAGATGCTGCACCTGCCGCTGGCCGCCGCCGGGCGCAAACAACTCTGGCAAATCACCCGCGAGCAACTCGAAAACGCGCCCATTGCCCTGGGCAAACACTGCTACGGCTGCACCGCCGGCGCCGGCAGCAGTTGTGGCGGGGCGTTGACTTGATGGTCGCGTTGAGTGCAACGCCACCCGAATCATGAGCGAACCCAAACCGCCCCCCATCCAACCCGTGAGCGGCATCGTCATGCCCCGCTACGCCGGGCCGGCGACGTTTTGCCGGCTGCCGGAACTGCGAGACGTGCCGTATTGCGACGTCGCCATCCTCGGCATCCCGTTTGATTCCGGCACCAGTTACCGCCCCGGCGCGCGCTTCGGCCCCCAAGGTATTCGCCAGGCGTCTCGGCATCTGCGCACCAACTTCCACCCGGCCTACGACACCGAACCCTACAAAACCCTGCAGGTCGCAGACGCCGGCGACGTCGGCTGCAACCCGTTCAACATCCAAGAAGCCATCGCCCAGATCGAAAAAGCGGCCACCGATTTATTCGACCACGCCGACTCCATCGTCAGCCTCGGCGGCGATCACACCATCGCCGTGCCGCTGCTGCGCGCGGTCAACAAAAAGGCCGGGGGGCCGGTGGCGCTGGTGCATTTCGACGCCCACCTCGACACCTGGGACACCTACTTCGGCGCCCCCTACACCCACGGCACGCCGTTCCGCCGCGCCGCCGAGGAAGGGTTGTTCAAGGAAGACGCCTCCATGCACGTGGGGATTCGCGGGCCGTTGTACAGCCGCGAAGACCTTGAACGGGACCGGGAACTGGGGTTCAAGGTGATTCACTGCGACGAACTGCAAAGCCACGGCGTTGACCATGTCGTTGAGCGCATTCGCAAGCGGGTCGGCGGGCATCCCTTGTACTTGTCCATTGACATAGACGTCCTCGACCCGAGCCACGCGCCGGGCACCGGCACCCCGGAGATCGCCGGCATGAGCAGCCGCGAACTGCTCAACATCATCCGCGGGCTGCAAGGGCTGAACCTGATCGCCTCGGACATCGTGGAGGTTGCGCCGGCCTACGACCACGCCGAACTCACCTCGCTGGCGGCCGCCACCATCGCCTTTGAAATGGTCAACCTGATCGCCTGCCGGAACCGGAACAAAAAGCCCTGACCACCCATCCCGCAATGTCTCCGCCAACGCCCGCCCCGGCGGTCAGAGCAGCGGTCGCCGCCGACGCCGGCGCCATCAACCGCATCTACAACCACTACGTCCGCAACACCGTCATCACCTTTGACCTGGAAGCGTGGGACACCCAACGCCGCGCAGCCTGGCTCGAAGAATTCGCCGGCGCTGAAAACCCCTACCACGCGCTGGTCTCGGAACTGCACGGCGAAGTAACCGGCTTCGCCTACAACAGCCGCTTCCGCCCCAGAGCCGCGTACCGGCTTTCCACCGAAACCACCATCTACACCGACCCCGAAAAACCGCCCCACGGCGCCGGCGGCGCGTTGTACCAAACCCTCTTCCAACGCATCCAAAAAACCAACCTGCACCGCGCCTACGCCGTCATCGCCCTGCCCAACCCCCGCTCCATCGCCTTCCACCACCACTTCGGCTTCGCCCCCATCGGCACCCTGCACCAGGTCGGCCACAAGTTTGGGCGTTATGTTGACGTTGCCTGGTTTGAGAAACCGCTGGGGTAGCGGTGCGCGTGGGGCGCGTTTGCGGGTGCGCGAGGCGCGGGGTGGGGTTGCGCGTGACGCGGGGTGGGGTTGCGCGTGACGCGCATGCGGGGGGGAGACCCCCCGCACCCCCCTGTGCGGCGCGGGAAAACATCCTGTTTTCAGCGCCGCTGCGCACATCCCTGTGCGCGATGGCCGGCTGGCGCCGGGCCGAAAAAGCGGATGCCCGATACGATGAAAAATATGGTCGCTACGCTCCCTATTTTTCTATCGTTCGGGGATGACGGCAGAGGCGTAAGGTAGGACAAAGGAAGCGGCTAAACGTGGCGTAGGGGCAGGTCGCGACCTGTCCCTACTACCCTAAATGCGGGCATGACACCGAGGGAGATTTGTACTTTCGCGGGCATGACACACCGAGGAACGTAGCAACAACTCTGTCGTCATTCCCGAGCGTTAGTGTCCGTTGCCGCGTTAGCGGCTTACGGACACTTGGCGCTCTCGGGAATCCAGCGCCACACGACCCCCGCCGGTTTAACCCCTGGATTCCCGAATAGCGATGAAAAATATGGTCGCTGCGCTCCCTATTTTTCTATCGTTCGGGAATGACGGCAGAGGCGTAAGGTAGGACAAAGGAAACGGCTAAACGTGGCGTAGGGGCAGGTCGCGACCTGCCCCTACTACCCTAAATGCGGGAATGACACCGAGGGAGATTTACACTTTCGCGGGTATGACACACCGAGGAACGTGGCAACCACTCTGTCGTCATTCCCGAGCGTTAGTGTCCGTTGCCGCGCAAGCGGCTTACGGACACTTGCGTACTCGGGAATCCAGCGCCACACGACCCATCGCCGGTTTAGTCTCTGGATTCCCGAATAGCGATGAAACAAACGGTCGCTGCGCTCCCTATTTTTCTATCGTTCGGGAATGACGGCAGAGGCGTAAGGAAGGCAAAGGAAGCGGCGGCGGGTATCCAGTGTTACTATGGCGGGCCAGGACACCCCACTCCCGACCCAAGCGATGAAACGCAATATCACAACCACTATCCACGGAAGCAAATCACGATGACCGAAAAACACCCATTCGTGTACATCATGACGAGCAAACGCAACGGCACGCTCTACACCGGCGTAACCAGCGACCTGCCCGGCCGTGTGTGGCATCACAAAAATAACTCGGTTGATGGATTCACCAAAAAACACAGCGTGCATACCCTGGTTTATTTTGAACCGCACGGAGATATGGACGCGGCCATTGCGCGGGAGAAAGAAATAAAGAAATGGAAGCGCAAATGGAAGTTGAAAATGATTGAAGAATGCAATCCGGAGTGGCGGGATTTGTATGGAGATATTGTTTGACTTGGTGCAAAGGTTAGCGGCTGGTGGTTGGACACTGGATTCCCGAATAGCGATGAAAAATATAGTCGCTGGCGCTCCTTATTTTTCTATCGTTCGGGAATGACGGCGAGGGAGATTTGTGCTTTCGCGGGTATGACGCCGGAGGCGTGGCAACAACTCTGTCGTCATTCCCGAGCGTTAGTGTCCGTTGCCGCGTTAGCGGCTTACGGACACTTGCGTACTCGGGAATCCAGCGCCACACGACCGGATTGCCGGTGTAACCCTGGATTCCCGAATAGCGATGAAAAATAAGGTCGCTACGCTCCCTATTTTTCTATCGTTCGGGAATGACGGCAGAGGCGTAAGGTAGGACAAAGGAAACGGCTAAACGTGGCGTAGGGGCAGGTCGCGACCTGCCCCTACTACCCTAAATGCGGGCATGACACCGAGGGAGATTTGCACTTTCATGGGTATGACATCGAGAGCGTGGCAACAACTCTGTCGTCATTCCCGAGCGTTAGTGTCCGTTGCCGCGTTAGCGGCTTACGGACACTTGGCGCTCTCGGGAATCCAGCGCCATTTGGCCCACCGCCGGTTTAACCCCTGGATTCCCGAATAGCGATGAAAAATATGGTCGCTGCGCTCCCTATTTTTCTATCGTTCGGGAATGACGGCAGAGGTGAGGTGGGAATTCAGCGGCCAATTGGGGACAGGTCGCGACCTGTCCCTACGCCGAACCAAATTCTATTGGATAGCCGCAAATGCGGGTCTGACACCGGGGGCGATTTGCGTTTTCATAGGAATGACACCGAGAGCGTGGCAACAACTCTGTCGTCATTCCCGAGCGTTAGTGTCCGTTGCCGCGTTAGCGGCTTACGGACACTTGGCGCTCTCGGGAATCCAGCGCCATACGGCCGATTGCCGGTGTAACCCTGGATTCCCGAATAGCGATGAAAAATATGGTCGCTGCGCTCCCTATTTTTCTATCGTTCGGGAATGACGGCAGAGGTGAGGCGGGAATTCAGCGTCCAATCGGGGACAGGTCGCGACCTGTCCCTACGCCGAACCAAATTCTATTGGATAGCCATATGCGCGGGCATGACACCGAGGGAGATTTACACTTTCGCGGGTATGACGCCGGAGGCGTGGCAACAACTCTGTCGTCATTCCCGAGCGTTAGTGTCCGTTGCCGCGCAAGCGGCTTACGGACACTTGGCGCTCTCGGGAATCCAGCGCCATACGACCCACCGCCGGTTTAGTCTCTGGATTCCCGAATAGCGATGAAACAAACGGTCGCTGCGCTTCCTATTTTTCTATCGTTCGGGAATGACGGCAGAGGTGAGGTGGGAATTCAGCGGCCAATTGGGGACAGGTCGCGACCTGTCCCTACGCCCCAACCATCGCGGCGCCGTTCAACCGGCGGCGATAGCCGCTGACTTCGGCGTGCGCAGGGACGCGCACGGCGGCGCTGAAAACAGGATGTTTTCCCGCGCCGCAAGGGGGGTCTGCGGGGGGTCTCCCCCCGCAAATGCGCGTCACGCGCAACCCCACCCCGCGCTCTGCGCCCCGCACAAAGATTAGAAACGCAACGAGCCGGTCAATCGGATGTTATGCCCGGTGTCATTGTCATCGCGTTCGGTGCGTTCGCCGGTCAATTCCAGCCTTAGGCCGCGGTTGCTCCATTTGCCCAGCGCGTTGGAGAAGTCTATCCCCATTTGCTGGCCGCGGCCGTTTCTGGTCCAGCCGGGTTCCAGGGTGAAGGTTATGCCGCGGCCCTGGGTGCCGGGGTCGAAGCGGGCTTGCAGGCCGGCGGTCCATTCGTCGTAGTCTTCGGGGCTGAACAATACGAAGGTGGTGGTGCCGCGCATGCTCCAGCCGGCGGCGGGGTTGGCGTAGTCAAAGCGCAAGCCGGCGTCTGCGGCGGCGCCGCGTTCTACATCGCCGTCTTCCCAGCGCATGCCCAACTCCCAGCCGGGGGTGAAGACTCCGCCGGTGGCGGATAGTGCGCCGGGGCGGCGGCCTTCAACGGCGAAGCGCAGGCGTTGGGAATCGGCTTCTACGCCGCCGAGGTCGGGCTGGTCGTCTGACTCTATGGTGATGGCGAAGGCGCTGGCTTTCCACGATAGTTCGGTGCGCGAGAAGGCGCGGTCAAGGTCGCCACGGAGGCCGAAGGCGAGCATTTGCATATCAATATCTACGTCGGTGGCCTCGTCATCGCCGTCTACGGAGAGTTCGGCGTCTCCCTTGCCGTAGCCGAGCAGCAACCAGGCGTTGGTGGACTCGCCGGGTTGCCATTGGATATAGGGCAGGATGCTGGTCATTTCGGCTTCCAGGTCGCCGGCGGTGGTGTTGCCGTCTGTTACTTCGTCGTAGTCCACTTCGCCGTCGCTTTGGGATATGGCGAGGCCGAGGCGGGTGCCGGCGGGGGTCAGGTAGTCGAGGCCGAGGTAGCCGGAGGTGACGCTGCCGTCAACGCTGATGTCTGCGTTGGCGGCTTCGGTTTCGGTGTCGCCATTGAAGTTGCCGGTGGTGGCGCGGCCCCAGAAACTCCAGCCGGTGGGGGTGGCGGTGGCGGTGGGGTCGTTGAGATTGAGGTGGAACGCGCTTTTCATCAGGAGGTCTTGGCCGGACATTAAGGTGGTGGTGGCCGGGGTGGTGGCGTCTTCGCTCGTGGTGGCACCGTTAGTCGTGGTGTCGGCGAGGTTTGCGCTGTTTATGGTGTCGGCGAGGTTGGCGGGTTGTGCCGAGGCATGTTCAACTGGATTCCCGATACGATGAAAAACATGGTCGCTATCGCTCCCTGTTTTTCTATCGTTCGGGAATGACAGCGGAGTAGCGCTCCCTGTTTTTCTATCGTTCGGGAATGACACCGAGGGTGTGTTCGGGAATGATGGCGGGGTTTGGGTGGACAGGTCGCGACCTGTCCCTACGGCGGCCGGATGGGTTCCACCAGCACCGGGGGTGTTGGTTGCCATATCAAACTTGTGGCCGCCGACGGTGAAGTGGCTGGTGTTTGTGCGGGCGGGGGTGGAGAGATAGTCTTCAAATATGCTCACGGTGCCGGTGGCGAAAGCGCGGCCAAAGGCGGCCAGGGTTTTTTGCAAAGCGCGTTCGGAGCCGCGGCCTACGCGGACGGTGAGCGTGGCGGTGGCGGATGGCCCGGTTGTGTGGGTGACCATGAGCTCGAAGTTCAGGATGGTGCGCTCTTCGGGGGCGGTGAAGGTGACGGTGTTGGTTCCTGCGCCGTCGAGCGGGGTCGGTATCTGTATGTCGTCGTTGGCGTCTTGCGTCCATGTGAAGCCCAGGCCGACCTGCTCGTTTTCGGGGTCACGGGTGCCGCTGGCATCCAGGGTGACCATCTCGCCTTCGTCCACGGTCATGCTCGAGCCGCCGGCGAACACGATAATCGGGCTGTCGTCGGGGAAGGTGCCCGAGGGGTGGTTGATGCTGATGACGCTGTTAATCGTGATGTCGCCGACGGTGGTTTCGATGCCGAAGTTGTCGGTGGCGGTGTCCATGGAGCCGAGGTCTTGGGCGGCGGGGAGGCTGTTGTCCAGTTGGTAGTTCCAGTGGTCGCCGACGTTGGAGGTCTGGGCGCAGGCGTCGACTATGGTTACGATGCCGCGAGGGGGCTGGTCGGTGATGCGGTGGACGACGGTGGCCGGGTTGCCGGTGCTCTGGTCGGTCGGGATGTTGGAGACCATCAACATGCCGCAGGCGATGCCGCCGGTGGTAACGCCGGTGTCGGCGTCAAACGTGGCGGTGGTGACCATTAAGGGGTTGTCGGCGGTGGTGGCCGGGTCGTTGTCGTGGTTGACGCCGTTGCCGGCGACGGACGGGCCTATGGTAACGGTGAGGTCGAAGGTGGCGGTGCCGGTGGCGGGGTTGGAGGGGGCGTTATCGGAGACGGTGAGGGTCAGGGTGACGGACGTGTCCATGGTGACGGTGGGCGTGTCCCAGGTGGTGTTGGCGCTGGTTTCGCTGGCGAAAGTGCCCTGGTTGGCGGGGCTTGTGGTCCAGGCGTAGGCCAGGGTGGCGCCGAGGTCCGGGTCGGTGGCGGTGGCGCGCAGGGTGACCTGGCGGCCGGATACGACGCTGAAGGTGCCGGTCATCGGCGGGGTCGGCGCGCTGATGGTCACTTCGGGCGCGTCATTGGCGCCGGTGATGGTGATGACCACGTCCACGGTGGCGTCGGGGTTGACACTCGCGGTTACGGTGAAGGTGTCGGTTACGACTTGGCCGCCGGGCAGGGCGTCGGTGGCGGCGTTTTCGTTGTCCAGGGTGTAGGTCCAGGCGCCGGGGGCGGTGATGGAGAAACTGCCGTAGGTGCCGGGCTGGTCGGTCTGGACTACGACGTTTTTGTTGTCGCTGGCGGTCACGACGGTCAGGGCGCCGGTGGCGGTGGTGGTGCCGGCGGAGGTGCCAGCCTCAACGACGGCGCCGGTGATGACGCTGCCGGTGAAGGCAACCGAGACGGCGACCGGGTTGACGGTGACTTCGGTGATGTCCCGGGTGCCGGGGAAGAAAACCTCGTCGACGGTCAGCCGCAAGGTTACGGCGCCGACGGTGGCGGGGGCGATCCAAATGCCGTCACGGCCGCTGTTGTCGGTAAAGCTGCCGCGACCCGGCGGGCTGGCGCTCCAAACGTAGACCAGGTCGCCAGCAAGATCGGTGTCCGGGTCGGTGGTGGCGCCGCCGGTCAGCGTTACGGTCGCGCCGAAGTCCACCTGCATACCATCCGTGGGCGCGCTGATGACGGCGGTGGGCGGGTCGTTGGCGCCGGTGATGGTGATGACGACGGCCTGGGGTGTGCCGCCGGCGGCGGCGGTAACGGTGAAGGTGTCGGTTACTTCGGCGCCGGAGGCGACGTTGTCGGCGATGCCGCCGGCGCCGGGGCCGGGCAGGGCGTTGACGGCGGTCTCGTTGGCGGGGTTGCCGCCGAGGGTGTAGGTCCAAGCGCCGCCGGCGGCGATGCTGAACAGGCCGTAGTCGCCGTCTGTATTGGTCTGCGCCACCACGTCTGTGCTGCCGGTGGGGTCGGAACTGGTAACGGTCAGGGCGCCGGTGTCGGTGAGGTCGCCGTCTTCGGTGACTGCGCCGGTGGTGTCGCCGGCAAAGGTGATGGTGAGCGCCACCAGTTGGATGATGACCGTGGTGTTGCTCGTTGCGCCGCTGCTGTCGGTGACCGTCAATCTCAAGGTTATGCCCCCAAGCGTGCCGGTGGACGGCGCGGTCCAGGTGGTGTCGGCGGCGCTGGTGTCGCCAAACGTGCCGGTGGTTTCGGAGCCGTCGTCCCACGCAAACGTCAGGGTGTCCGGGGTGTCGCTGATATCCGGGTCGCTGCTGGTGCTGCCGGTGAGGGTGAGGACGCCGTTGTAGGACACTTCGGCGCCCATCGCCGGGGCGGTGATGCGGGCGGTGGGCGCGTCGTTGGCGCCGGTGATGGAGATGATGATGTTCTGGGTGACGGTGTTATCGGCGGCGGCCACCACGGTGAAGGTCGAACTAACCCCTTCGCTCGCGGCCAGGGAGTTGGTGTCGTCGTCGGCGTTGTCCAGGGTGTAGGTCCAGGCGCCGGCGGCGGTGATGGTGAAGGTGCCCAAGCTGTCCATGCCCTCGGAGGCGGTGATGGCGACGAATTCAACGCTGTCGTTGGGGGCCGGGTTGGGGTTGGTGATGGTCAGGGTGCCGGTGACGGTGTCGGTGGCGGCGTCTTCGGTGACGGCGGCGGCGGTGTCGGCGGCGGTGGCGGCGTTAATGGTGATGGTCTGCAGGGTTACTTCCAGGGTGAAGGGCAGGTCAAGGGCGCCGCCGGCAGTGGTGGCGGTGTAGGCGTAGTTCGCTTCGGCGGCGATGGCCTCCGGGGTGCCGGTGATGGTCGGGGGGGTGGCGTCTCCGTCAAAGGTCAGGCCGGCGGGCAGGGCCGGGGTGAGGGCGTAGGTTGCTGCGCCGGCGCCGGCGGAGACCACGGGCAGGGTTACGGTGCCGACGTCAATGCCGAGTTGGTAGGTTTGGGGTGCGAAGGCGGCGGCGAAGGATAATGGGCCGCTCAAGGTTACGGCGACGGTGCAGGTAGCAGACGTACCGCCGGTGCTATACACCACGTTGAACGCGCCCGGGTCGTGAGTCGGCGCCGTCCAGATGGTGCGGGAGCGGGGGCCGGCGAACGCGCCTATCCCGGGCGGCTGCGTGCGCCAGAGCAACGGCGCGCCAAAAGGGGGCGTGAAGCCTTGCAGGGTTACCTGGTCGCCAAAACCCACGCTCAGGGTGGCGGGCATCGCCGGGCCGCCTTCCGCGCAAGTGACGTCGACCGGCGGCGCGGCGCGCGGGTTGACCATGACTTGTGCGGTGCCGGTGAGGGACGGGGTGGCATCATCCCTAACGGTCAGGGTCAGGGTTACCGGGGCGGTGCCGCTGGCGGGGACGGTCCAGGTGGTGTCCTCGGCGGTGGGATCGGCGAAACTGCCGGTGTTGGGGTTCGCGCTCCATTGGTAGGTCAGGGTGGTGCCGGTATCCGGGTCGGCGCCGGTGGCGGTCAGCGTGACCGCCGAGTTGAAGTTCACCTGCATACCCTCCGTGGGCGCGCTGATGACGACGGTGGGCGCGTCGTTGGTGCCGGTGATGGTGATGGTGATGACCACGGTGGCGGCGGTGTTGGCTTCGGCGGCAACGGTGAAGGGGTCGTCAAGGGTGTCGCCCGCCGCCAGGGGGTTAATGGCGGCGTTGGTGTTGTCCAGGGTGTAGGTCCAGACGCCGCCGGCGGTGATGGAGAAGGCGCCGTAGGTGCCGGGCGTGTCGGTCTGCGCCACCACGTCGGTGTTGCCGTCGCTGCTGGTCACGTCCAGGGTGCCGGTGGCGGTGTTGGCGGCGGGGTCGTCTTCGGTAACGCCGCCGGTGGTGCCGCCGGCGCCGAACGTAACCGTTACGGCGACCGGGTTGACGGTGACCGTTGCCGTGCCGGAGAGGGGCGTGGTGGCGTCATCCATAACGGTCAGGGTCAGGATGACCGGGTCGGTGCCGCTGGCGGGGGCGGTCCAGGTGGTACTCGCGGCGGCGGCATTGCCGAAACTGCCGGTGTCGGGGGCCGCGCTCCATTGGTAACTCAAGGTGTCGCCGGTGTCGGCGGTGTCAGGGTCGCTGCCGGTGGCGGTCAGGGTGACCATCGCGTCGAAGTTCACCTGCGTACCCTCCGCAGGCGCGGTGATGGTGGCGGTGGGCGCGTCGTTGGCGCCGGTTACGCTGATGGTGATGTCCTTGGTGACGGTGGAGTCGGCGGCGGCGACGACGGTGAAGACGTCTGGAACGATTACGAGGGCGTCCAGGGCGTTGGTGTCGTCGTCGGCGTTGTCCAGGGTGTAGGTCCAGACGCCGGTGTCGGCGGCGATGGTGAAGTCGCCGTAGGTGCCCATGCCCTCGGGGTCGGAGGCGGTGATGGCGACGAACTCGTCGCTGCCGCCGGGGTTGGGGTTGGTGATGGTCAGGGTGCCGGTGGCGTCACCGAAGGCTTCGCTGTCTTCAACGACGGTGGCGGCGAGGTCGCTGGGGCCGCCGCCGCCGCCGGTAATGGTGATGGGCGCGGCGGTTACCTCCAGGGTGAAGTCCAGTTCAACGGTGCCGCCGCCGGTTTCGGCGGCGGTGTAGGTGTAGTCCGCTTCGGCGGTGATGGCCTCCGGGGCGCCGGTGATGGCCGGGGGGGTGGCGTCTCCGTCAAAGGTCAGGCCGGCGGGCAGGGCCGGGGTGAGGGTGTAGGTGATGGTGCCGCCGTCTCCGCCGGAGATGACCGGCAGGGTTACGGTGCCGACGTCGGTGGCGACCGGGTAGATTTGCGGGGCAATGACGGCGTCAGCGAAGGTGAGCGGGCCGGTTACGGTTACGGCGACGGTGCAGGTATCAGATTTGCCGAGGCTGCCATACTCCAGGGTGAACGCGGCCTGGTCGGTAGCCGGCGCCGTCCAGATGGCGCTGTGGGTGTCCACATCATCTATAAACGTGCCGATCCCGAGCGGATTGGAACGCCAGATCAACTCCCCCAACTGGGAGGGGCCGTTCGGGTGGCCGACCAGGGTTATGCGGTCGCCAAAGGTCACGGTCAGGGTGGCGGGCATCGCCGGGCCGCCGAGCGCGCAGGTGACGTCGGGCACCGTCGAGCGGGTAACGGCGAGGCGATAGGATCGCGTGGCGGCGCCGTCCGAGGCGGTAACCAGCACATCAATATCGGTGGCCATGCCCGCGGTCAGCGCAATCGCGGCGGCGGCGGCGCCGCTGTCCACGGCATTGCCGTTGACGGCGATGGTCGCGAAGTCATCGGTGGCGGTCGGCGTTACCACGAGGTCGGTTACGCTGTTGGCGGCGGCGGCGGTGTACATGAACGTGCCGGAGTCGAAGGGCGGGGTGAGCGAGACGCCGCCGGACAAGGCGAGGGCGGACAGCGTGGCGACGTTGTTTTCAACGATGGCGGTTACCGTTACCGTGCCGGCGTCCAGGGTGCCGGTGCCGCTGTGGGCCGGGGGCAGCACGAACACTTGAATGGTCTCGTCCATGTCAAAGTCGGTGCCGTCGTAGACCAGGGTCAGCGTGGCCTGGGTGTCGCTGTCGCGCACCACCGATACGGTCGGGCGGGAAATAATGGTGGTCAGGGTGAAATCGGAGGGAGTCAGGGAGGCGGCGTACGTGCCGACTGCCAGCGTTACTTCCAGCGTGGCCCCGTTCAGGGTGTTTTCAACCAGCGGGTCGGGGTTGGTGGCGGTGATGGAGGCGGGCGTGGTGATGGCTACGGCAACGCCGGGGGAGCAGTTGTTGTCATCATCGAACTCTCCGAAAGCCGGCACGACGCAGGCGCCATAATAGATGGTTCCCGAGACGCCGCCGCCCGGGATGGTCAGGGTGATGGTCTCCTGACCGCCATCCCCGTTGAAGGTTTCTGCTCGGCCAAGCGCGGGAATAGCGGTTTCAACATTGGCCGGCGGGGTGCCGGTTTGCACGATGGTGTCGGCGGTGGTGATCTCCGCATCCGTGGAGCGGTAATAGCGCATCACGGTGGCCAGCGTGCTGCCGCGCAAGCCGGGCTCAGACGAATTGGATACCACGTAGGTGAGGTCAAAGTCGCCGCCGGCCGGCACCGGGTCGGCATTGGCACGCGTGACCGCAACGGTCAGGTCAGCCACGCCAATAAACGATCCGGACAGGCGGTACGTTCCGACTGCGTTGCCCCCGCCGCTCACTTCAACATACACATCGGCGTCCGGCAGTAGGTACGCGTTGATAGCCTGAAATGCGCGTCCGTCAATATTTTCTCCGCTCTCATCTGCTGTGGCAAGCGCGTCTCCGGCGGCATTACGCAGCGTGAGCACCGGACTCAAAATGCCCCTGCCATCAAAGTGCTCGGTCAGCGACAGACTATAGGTGTTGCCGGCGGTCAAACCCGTAAAGGCGAACCAGTCGGTATCGCCGGCCAGTTCAATCTCGCCGGTGATCTCTGTCAGGGGGAACCTCCCCGTGGTGCCGGTGTCGCCTGCGAAGTCGTCAAACATCCCGCTTACGGTTACGGCAATATGGTCTCCACGCGTGGTTGAGTCGGCGCAGTTGTTTTCGAAATTGGTATCAGAGGGATGGTCCGCACACACGATGTAATTGAAGGTTTCGCCCGGCCGCAGCGGGGGCAAGGGGAACGTCCCGCCATGTGCCCGTTGCTGGTCTACGGCGTAGTCGTTTGTAATCGTTACGGTGGTCGCTGTCAGCGTGTCGCCGTTGGTGCCCGCGAAGGTGGTGGTGTCTCGCGTGAGCGTGGCATCGGCGGAGCGGTAAAATCTTAGAATGATGGAATTGGCGGCTACAGCGTCCGGCCCATCATTGATGACCGAAACATTTCCCGAAAAGGTGGTATCGCCGGGGCTTAGTGTCAGGGTACGGTCACCGGGGGTATTCACCAGAGCAAATCGTACACCCGGCGGGTTCGGCGGCTCCACCACGGTCACTGAAGCAGACGCCCTGAAGCAGGTTTCTTGAGCGGTTGGGTGCGGCGGCGCCGGCGGGGTGCGGACACAGGAGTAATAATAATAGACGCCCGGCGTCGCCGGCACGGCGATGGTGATTATCGCCTCGCCGTTGTTGGTCGCTCGAATATTTCCAACCCCTCCGATCCCTCTTGCCTGACCGCTTGCCACAGGCGTTAGCGCGCTGATAGCGCCCAGCGGGGGTACTTCATTCGCAGCCGCCTGCGCGGCGGTCTGCCGCACTTGATAAACGTCCATGTCCACGGGCGGGGTGCCCGCATCTCCCCGGTTGAGCACGTTGACGCGCGCGGTGAACGTGTCGTGAGTCCCTATGATCCGGTTACTACCCGGCAGACCAGAAATCTGGTTAATAAGCAGGTATATCCCCGCCGCCGCTGTCAGCTCGACTTCAATAGTCGGCGTACAGGAGTTGAGGTCATTGTCATTCGTGCGGATACAAGCGAAATGATACAGGGGTCGCGGGTTTCTGGTGGACGGGGTGACGGAAGAAGCGGCCGCAACAAAGGAGGGGACCGCCCCGCCGCTTGCGGTGAGCGTCGTAATCTCCACTACGTCCACACGGTCGGCTCGACTGAAGTCTCGACGATTGACGATGTCAACATAATAATCCACGAACACGCTGCCCACCGGCGCCGCATCCCCGCTATTGGTTACGGTGGCGGTGAGGGTGTAATCAGGGCCGCCGGTACGCACGCTGTCCTCCGAAGAGGTCAGCGCGCCGATGGCCAAATTAACCTGCGCCGCCGCATGCTGGGCGGGAAGCAAGGTCAGCGCAAAAAGCGCCACGGCGAGGGCCGCCGCCCTACACATAATTCCGCGCCCGGCCATTATAGCCGGCCTCGTGAGCCGTGAAGGGGGGGGGGGGGGCAGGAATGGCCGCCGCAACGCCCAAAGGCGCACGGAAAGGCGCTTTCAGCGCATTTTTGAACCCAAACGAGCGAATGGAAAAAGTCATGGTATGGTCTCTTTCAAGTGTAAATAAACGCCGGCGCATCACTTCGTTTTCAGGATAGCGATACGCAAGAATTGACGATAAACGGCCCCAAATTCGGGTTGTTGGTGATTGATTGGGGGACTGTAAACTAAAATGGTGGGGGAATGCAAGGGGTTGAGGGGGCGTGGGGGGCGGGTTTGGGGCAGGGTGGGGGGTGAGGGCGCGCGGGCGGCTTTCCGGCGGTGCGGTGCGTGGGGTTGGGGCGGTGCGTGGGGTTGGGGCGGTGCGGGGCGTGGGTTTGGGGCGGTGCGTGGGTTTGGAGCGGCGAGGGCGTGGGTTTGGGGCGGCGCAGGGCGCGAATTTGGGGGGCGCGTGACGCGCATTTGCGGGGGGGAGACCCCCCGCACCCCCCTTTGCGGCGCGGGGAAACTCCTGTTTCCAGCGCCGCGCGCACATCCTTGTGCGCGACAGCCGGCTGGCGCCGGGCCGAAAAAGCGGGATTCCCGATACGATGAAAAATATGGTCGCTGCGCTTCCTATTTTTCTATCGTCCGGGAATGACGGCGAGGGCGTAAGGAAGGCAAAGGAAGCGGCTAAACGTGGCGTAGGGGCAGGTCGCGACCTGTCCCTACTACCCTAAATGCGGGTATGACACCGAGAGCGTGGCAACAACGCTGCCGTCTTTCCCGAGCGTTAGTGTCCGTTGCCGCGTAAGCGGCTTACGGACACTTGGCGCTCTCGGGAATCCAGCGCCATATGACCGATTGCCGGTGTAGCCCTGGATTCCCGAATAGCGATGAAACAAACGGTCGCTGGCGCTTCCTATTTTTCTATCGTTCGGGAATTGTATAGGTTCACTAATTCGCTGACAAGAATCATTCATTTGTTTGGGGGTTTTAGCGTTGATGCCCTGGTGCGGTCTGTACTCGTTGTAGTAGAGCAAGTATTGCTCCAATTCGTCCCTGAACTCGGCCTCCGTCTCAAACGTCGTCCCCTCAATCAAATCCTCGTTCAGCGTCCGCCAGAAACGCTCCACCTTGCCATTGGTCTGCGGCCGGTACGGGCGCGTATAGCGATGACGGATGCCCAACTCCTGCAGCATGCGCTCAAACGGATGCCGCTCCGGCACGCGCCTTGAAGCAAACTCCGAACCATTGTCGCTCAACATCTCGGCGAACTGTATGCGGTATTTGAGGTTCAACAGATTCAGAATCTTCAAGGTGCTAAACATCACCGTCAGACTCTTCACGTCTTCCACCACCTCCGCCCACGCAACCCGCGTGCAATCATCCAGCACGCATACCAAATAACGCCGCCGGGGGTCGGAAACAATCAGGTCGCGGCTCAAGCAATGGCAGTCAATATGCCCCAGTTCCCCGGCTTTATGCTTGATAATACGCCGTTTGTTCTGCTTCATCGGTACACTCATACGATTGACGCCATAGCGCTTAAGGATACGATAAATCGTACTCGGCGAGGGCGTCAATTCCTTGAACTCCGGCAACAGCAGGGTGTAGATCTCATAGCGGTTGACGCCATTTTGCCGGTGCGCCAGGATCGCCTGCTCGAGGTCCGGGCGCCGCGCCCGCCACCTCGGGCCGCGCTTTTGTGGCAACACGGCGCTGATATCGCCGCTCTGGGAGGCGCGGTGATAATACTTCAAGAAGGTTTGCCGGTTGGTGTGGTGGAAGCGGTAGAAGTCGCTGACGAAGCGGAGCTTCGGATGGCGTCCGGCCTTGACCTGCTCGTATTCCTGGATCAGGAACCGCCATTTGCTCAAATAGTTGCGCTGCAGGGTTTTGTCTCGGGTATTGTCTCTCATGGGTCGTACCTCTTGGGTTGGGATTGGTCAGGCTATTCTGTCAGTGAAATAGTGAACTTCTACAGGAATGACGGCAGAGGTGAGGCGGGAATTCAGCGTCCAATCGGGGACAGGTCGCGACCTGTCCCTACTACCCGCAAATGTGGATATGACACCGAGAGCGTGGCAACAACGCTGCCGTCTTTCCCGAGCGTTAGTGTCCGTTGCCGCGCAAGCGGCTTACGGACACTTGGCGCTCTCGGGAATCCAGCGCCATTTGACCCACCGCCGGTTTAACCCCTGGATTCCCGAATAGCGATGAAAAATATGGTCGCTACCGCTCCCTATTTTTCTATCGTTCGGGAATGACGGCAGAGGTGAGGCGGGAATTCAGCGTCCAATCGGGGACAGGTCGCGACCTGTCCCTACTACCCGCAAATGTGGATATGACACCGAGAGCGTGGCAACAACGCTGCCGTCTTTCCCGAGCGTTAGTGTCCGTTGCCGCGTAAGCGGCTTACGGACACTT
This sequence comes from Candidatus Poriferihabitaceae bacterium, assembly GCA_965212085.1. Lineage (GTDB taxonomy): Bacteria > Pseudomonadota > Gammaproteobacteria > Arenicellales > Poriferihabitantaceae > JAHRAW01. The sequence continues at coordinate 2,669,511 of OZ243042.1, forward strand.
GCGTACTCGGGAATCCAGTGCCACACGGCCTACCGCCGGTTTAACCTCTGGATTCCCGAAAAGCGATGAAACAAACGGTCGCTACGCTTCCTATTTTTCTATCGTTCGGGAATGACGGCAGAGGCGTAAGGAAGGCAAAGGAAACGGCTAAACGTGGCGTAGGGGCAGGTCGCGACCTGCCCCTACTACCCCGCAAATGTGGATATGACACCGAGAGCGTAGCAACAACGCTGCCGTCTTTCCCGAGCGTTAGTGTCCGTTGCCGCGCAAGCGGCTTACGGACACTTGGCGCTCTCGGGAATCCAGCGCCATTTGACCCACCGCCGGTTTAACCCCTGGATTCCCGAATAGCGATGAAAAATATGGTCGCTACGCTCCCTATTTTTCTATCGTTCGGGAATGACGGCAGAGGTGAGGCGGGAATTCAGCGTCCAATCGGGGACAGGTCGCGACCTGTCCCTACTACCCTAAATGCGGGTATGACACCGAGGGCAATTTACACTTTCATGGGTATGACACCGAGAGCGTGGCAACAACGCTGCCGTCTTTCCCGAGCGTTAGTGTCCGTTGCCGCGTTAGCGGCTTACGGACACTTGGCGCTCTCGGGAATCCAGCGCCATTTGACCCACCGCCGGTTTAACCCCTGGATTCCTGAATAGCGATGAAACAAACGGTCGCCGGCGACGGGTAGGGACAAGTCGCGACCTGTCCGCATTTGTCAGTGAATTAGTGAACCTGTACAAGAATGACTGTATAATCCGGCAATGGAACCCATCGAACTGGCGCTTACCTTTGACGACGTGTTGCTGGTCCCCGCGCGGTCGGTGGTTCTGCCCCGGGAGGCGAGTCTGCGCACCCGCTTCACGCGCGGCCTTGACCTCAACATCCCCCTGCTGTCGGCGGCCATGGACACCGTGACCGGGGCCGACGCCGCGATCTGCCTGGCCCAGGCCGGGGGGGTCGGGGTGATTCACCGCAACTTCCCGCCGGAACTGCAAGCCAAAGAAGTGAACCGCGTGAAAAAATACGAAAGCGGCGTGATCAGCGACCCGGTGCGCGTGGAGAAGAGCGCCCGGGTGCGCGACGTGCTGGAACTGATGCGTAAATACAACATCTCCGGGGTGCCGGTGGTGGACGGGCCGCGGGCCATCGGCATCGTCACCAACCGCGACCTGCGCTTCGAGAAGTCCATGGACACCCCGGTCAGCAAGGTCATGACCCCCCAGGAGCAACTGGTCACGGTGCGCGCCGGGGCGGCCTCCGAAGATGTCGAAAACCTGCTCCACCGGCACCGCATTGAGAAGGTGCTGGTGGTGGATGAGAACAATCACCTCAAGGGGTTGATCACCGTCAAGGACATCCAAAAGTCCAGCGACTTCCCCAACGCCTGTCGGGACCAGCGCGGCCGGTTGCTGGCCGCCGCCGCGGTCGGGGTCGGCGAGGACGCCGATGAACGCGTCGAACGGCTGGTGGAGGTCGGCGTGGACGCCATCGTCGTGGACACCGCCCACGGCCATTCCGCCGGCGTGCTGGAGCGCGTGCGGATGATCAAAAAAACCTGCGGCGAGGTGCAGGTCATCGGCGGCAATATCGCCACCGCCGAAGCCGCCCGCGACCTCGTTGAAGCCGGCGCCGACGGCGTCAAGGTCGGCATCGGCCCCGGCTCCATTTGCACCACGCGCATCGTCGCCGGGGTCGGCGTGCCGCAGATTCACGCCATCCAGGAAGTGCGAAAGGGGCTGGAAGGCAGCGGCGTGCCGTTCATCGCCGACGGCGGCATCCGCTACTCCGGGGACATCGCCAAGTGCATCGCCGCCGGCGCACATTCGGTGATGGTCGGCGGCTTGCTGGCCGGTGCCGATGAAGCGCCGGGAGAAATCGAAATGTACCAGGGCCGCTCCTATAAATCCTACCGCGGCATGGGCTCCCTCGGCGCGCTGCAAAAAGGCTCCAAAGACCGCTACTTCCAGGACGGCGTGGACAGCGCCGACAAACTGGTGCCCGAAGGCATCGAAGGCCGGGTTCCGTACAAAGGCCCGATGGCGAACATCATCCACCAGTTGATGGGCGGCCTGCGCTCCAGCATGGGCTACACCGGCAACGCCGACATCGAACAAATGCGAACCCGCGCGCGGTTTGTGCGAATTACCAACGCCGGGATGGCGGAGAGTCACGTGCATGATGTTTCTATTGTTAAGGAAGCTTCTAATTATCAGCGGAGTTGATTCGCAATGTTTGAAGCGACTGGCTTGATTGCCTTAGCTGTCGGACTTTTGCGCTCTTGCAATGCATACATACATCGTTAATAAAAACCCGCGCTGGCAACCACACAGAGTACACAACATTTCTGTCGGCTGCCGTCACTTGCCGAATCTAGAGAACCAACACAAACTGGGCGAGTTTGTGAGTTATAACGAAGCGGTAAGAAAAGCAAAAATCACTTTCGGTAAAGCAAAAGAATGTCCCCTTTGCTGCAAATCTGACCACCACGACCCGCACCAACAACGTATCCTCATCCTCGACTTCGGCGCGCAGTACACCCAGCTCATCGGCCGCAGCGTGCGCGAACTCGGCGTCTATTGCGAAATTTATTCCTGGGACGCGGACTTTGAAAAAATCGCGGCCTTCAACCCCGACGGGCTGATCCTTTCCGGCGGCCCGGCCTCGGCGTGGGAAGACCAAAACCCCTTCGCGCCTCCGGAAATTTTTGACCTGGGCCGCCCCATCCTCGGCATCTGTTACGGCATGCAAACCCTGGTGGCGCAACTCGGCGGCGCGGTGGAAAACGCCGCGCATCACGAATACGGCCACGCCCTGGTGCAAACCCGCGTCCACAGTTCCCTGCTCGGGGAAAGCGGCGCGAGCCTCGACGTGTGGATGAGCCACGGCGACCGCGTAACCGCGCTGCCCGGCGGCTTCAAGGTCATCGCTTCAAGCGCCAACTCCCCGTACGCCGCCATCGCCGACGAGACCCGCAAATACTACGGCGTGCAGTTTCACCCCGAAGTTACCCACACCGCCGCCGGCAAAGAAATCCTGTCGCGCTTTGTGCACGACCTGTGCGGCTGCGGCCGCCACTGGATACCCGAAAACATCATTGACGGCATGCTCGGCGAAGTCCGCGCGCGGGTCGCGGGCGAGTCGGTGATCCTGGGCTTGTCCGGCGGCGTTGATTCGTCGGTGACCGCGGCGCTTTTGCAGCGCGCCATCGGTGAGCAACTGACCTGCATCTTCGTGGACACCGGGCTGCTGCGCCTTCACGAAGGCGACCGGGTGATGCAAACCTTCGCCGACCATCTCGGCGTTCGGGTGATTCGCGTGAACGCCGAAGCGCGCTTTCTGAAACGCCTCAAGGGCGTTGCCGACCCGGAACAAAAGCGCAAGGTCATCGGCAACCTGTTCGTGGAAATTTTCGAGCAGGAATCCGCCGCTATTGCCAACGCCAAATGGCTCGCCCAGGGCACCATCTACCCGGACGTCATCGAATCCGCCGGCAACACCGACGGCACAGGCGGTGGCAAGGTCATTAAATCCCACCACAACGTCGCCGGGTTGCCCGAAGGAATGACGCTCAAACTCCTCGAACCGTTGCGCGAACTGTTCAAGGACGAGGTGCGGAAAATCGGTCTGGAACTCGGTCTGCCGGCGAAAATGATCAACCGCCATCCGTTCCCCGGCCCCGGCCTCGGCGTGCGCATCCTCGGCGAAGTGAACAAGGAATTCGCCGACATTTTGCGCAAGGCCGACGCCATCTACCTCGAAGAGTTGGAAAAACACGGCCTCTACGATCAAATCAGCCAGGCGTTCGCGGTGTTCCTGCCGGTCAAGTCGGTGGGCGTGGTGGGCGACAACCGCGCCTACGAATACGTCATCGCGCTGCGCGCCGTGGAAACCGTTGACTTCATGACCGCCAACTGGAAGCGCATCCCCTACGACGCGCTGGCGGCCATCTCCAACCGCATCATCAACGAAGTTCGCGGCATCAGCCGCGTCACCTACGACATCTCCGGCAAACCGCCGGCCACCATCGAGTGGGAATAGCCGCGCAGTCGCGCATTGACCGGGACCGCGCGTATATGGAAAACGCCCTCGCCCTCGCCCGGCAAGCCCAAGCGGCGGCGGAAGTGCCGGTGGGGGCGGTGGTGGTGCTGGACGGCAACATCATCGGGCGCGGCTACAACCAGCCCATCAGCCGCTGCGACCCCGCCGCCCACGCCGAAATCCTGGCCATCCGCGACGCCGCCCGAACCATCGGCAACTACCGCCTCACCAACGCCGCCTTGTACGTCACCCTAGAGCCGTGCATCATGTGCGCCGGCGCCATCCTCCACGCCCGCATCGCGCGGCTGGTATTCGCCGCCCGCGACCCCAAATCCGGCGCCGCCGGCGGTGCGTTGAACTTGCTGGAATCGCCTTTTCTCAACCACCAATGCAAGGTCGTTGCCGGGGTTGGGGCGGAGGTTGCGGGGGAAATGCTGCGGGAATTTTTTGTTGGACGAAGATGAGAAACCGGCTGTGCCGGTTGGCTATTTAATGGATTCCGTTTTCGCGGGGATTGTATCGTTCACTAATTCACTGACGAGTATGAAAAACTACTCGACATTCTCGAACGATAGGAAAATAAGGAACGCCGGAGGCCCCAAAACCATGGCCCCAAGCCCGATTTTTTCGGAAATCAAGCGTTGTCGCGGGCTTTTTGTCGTGGTTATAATGGCGTCAATGGGAATGTCGAACCGGCCGCCGGACGGCGTTTCATTATGTCTTTTTCACCACCACAAGGGGGAGTTGAAAATGAAATCCAAGCAAACCAGCCAAATCCACCAAACCCACAAAGGCGCGCGGTTCACCGCCGCTGCGCTTTTGATGGCCGGGGCGATGTTCACCGCCCAGGCTTACGCCCAGTTGAACGTTACCAACTGGGGCGAGTACATCGCCGAGGACACCATCGCCAATTTCGAGGAGGAGTTCGGCATCAAGGTCGTCTATGACCCCTACGATTCGGTCGAATCCATCGACTCCAAACTGCTCGCCGGCAACACCGGCTACGACGTGGTCAGCCACGCCGGTTCCAACATCGTGCGCATGATTCCCGCCGGCATTTTGCAGAAACTGGACAGGTCGAAATTGCCCAACTTCAAGCATATCCGCGAAGACGTCATGGAGCAGCTGTCGCGGGAATGGGATCCGGGCAATGCCTACATCGTGCCGTACATGTGGGGCACCCACGGCGTCACCTACAACGAAGAACTGGTGCGCAGCGTGTACCCGGACGCGCCCATCGGCTCGATGGATTTGGTGTTCAAGCCCGAACATATGGAAAAAATTGCGCAGTGCGGGGTCGCGTTCCTGGACTCGCCGAGCGATGTGCTGGGGATGGCGATGGCGTACATGGGCCTGGACCCGAATTCCAAAAAAGCCGATGACTACAAAGCGGCCGGGGAAATGCTGACGGCGATTCGCCCCCACATCAAGACCTTCGACAACTACGCCTATCAACGGATGCCGGAAAAAGAGTTTTGCGTGGCGATTACTTACGGCCCCGACGGGCTGCTGGCGATGTCCGGGGCGGCGGAAGCGAATACCGGCGTGGTGCTGGACTTTTTCCTGCCTCCCGGCCCCGGTGCCGCCAACCTGTGGGTGGACGGCTGGGTGATACCCGCCGACGCCAAGAACGTTGACAACGCGCATCTGTTCCTCAACTACATGATGCGCCCGGAAGTCGCCGCCAACGACAGCAACTACACCTGGTACGCCACCGGCAACAAGGACGCCTTGCCAATGATTGATGAGGAAGTTACCAGCAGCGAGGCGTCCTTTCCGCCCCCGGAACAGGTCGCGCAGATGTACACCTTTGGAGTGGTACCTCCAAAAATCGAGCGCGTACAGACGCGCGTCTGGACCCGCTTCAAGGCCAGTAACTAGGCTCGTTCTTTCTCTTCTTTGATGCGCCGTCCCGGTATTTTTCCGGGGCGGCGTCTCACTGGTTTTTTATTTGTTTTACACAGCGAGACCGCCATGCCCGCAACCGCATCATCCGCCAAGCCCGCCCAGGTTGAGCGCCCCTACGCCGACCGCCCGTGGCTCAACGCCGACACCGAACCGTTCATCAAAATTCAAGGCGTAACCAAACGCTTCGGTGCGTTCACCGCCGTGGAGAACGTGGACCTCGACATCTACCGGGGCGAATTGTTTTCGCTGCTCGGCGGGTCGGGCTGCGGCAAGACCACCCTGCTGCGCATGCTCGCCGGGTTTGAGTTGCCGACCGTCGGCAACATCACCATAGACAACGTCAACATGACCGACGTGCCGCCCTACCAGCGGCCGGTCAACATGATGTTCCAGTCCTACGCGTTGTTCCCGCACATGAACGTCGCCGATAACGTCGCTTACGGGCTGAAGCGCGACGGCGTGGACAAGGGCGAGATCGGCCGCCGAGTCGGGGAAATCCTGAGCATGGTGGAACTGCCGGAGTTCAGCAAGCGCAAACCCCACCAGCTGTCCGGCGGCCAGCGCCAGCGGGTTGCGCTGGCGCGGGCGCTGGTCAAACGCCCCAAGGTGCTGCTGCTCGACGAGCCTTTGGCGGCCCTCGACAAGCGGCTGCGCGAGCAGACCCAGTTTGAACTGATGAACATTCAAGACCAGTTGGGGATCACCTTCATCGTCGTAACCCACGACCAGGAGGAGGCCATGACCCTGTCCACGCGCATCGCGGTGATGGACGCCGGGCGCATCATCCAGGTGGGCGAGCCCAACGAGGTGTACGAGCGCCCCAAGACCCGCAAAATCGCCAACTTCATCGGCACCATCAACAGTTTCGACGGCAACGTGGTGAGTTCCGGCGAAGAGCTGGTGGTCACCTGCCCCAGGATCGCAACGCCCCTGAAGGCGCCCAGGGAAGCGGATCTCAAGGAAGGCCAGAAAGTGACCCTGGGCATCCGCCCGGAGAAAATCCGCATGAGCAAATCCCCGCCTGCGGAGGATACGTCGCTGGCTTGCCTGCAGGGCGAGGTGCTGGAGTTTGCGTATATGGGCAACCTGTCCATCTACCGGGTGCAGGTGGACGGCGACAAAATCGTGCAGGTGACCGCACCAAACTTGCAACGCGTGGACCGGCGCGACATTGAGTGGGAAGACCGCGTGTACCTCAGCTGGCAGCCCGAAAACAGCCTGATACTGCGGGACTAGCGGGCGCACGGATGGCTACGGAAGAGACATCCGCCGAATCTGCGGCTGCGGTTGCGGTTGCGGCCACGCCGGTCGCGCCGATCCGGGACTGGCGAACGCGCCTTGACGACTTCCTGCAAAGCCGCTGGCGCGGGCTGACCATCGCCATTCCCTACCTGTGGCTGCTGATATTTTTCCTGGTGCCGTTTTTTATCGTCCTGAAAATCAGCCTCGCCGAATCCCTCATCGCCAGCCCGCCGTTTTCGCCGCTGCTGGAATGGGCCGAGGACGGCGCGCTCGGGGTGCGGATGATTTTCGACAACTTCGCCTACCTGTGGGAGGACGAGTTATACCTCGACACCTACCTCAACTCCCTGAAAATATCCACGGTCTCCACCATCTTCTGCCTGCTGCTCGGCTATCCCATCGCCTACGGCATCGTGCGCGCCGCCCCCACCATGCGGCACGTCCTGCTGCTGCTGATCATCCTGCCGTTCTGGACTTCGTTCCTGCTCAGGGTCTATGCGTGGATCGGCATCCTCGCCGACCAGGGCACCATCAACGGCTTCCTGATGTGGCTCGGCGTGATTGAGCGGCCGGTGCGCCTGTTGTATTCGGAGTTCGCGGTCTACGTCGGCATCGTCTATTCCTACCTGCCGTTCATGATCCTGCCGTTGTACGCCAACATGGAAAAGCTCGACATAACCCTCCACGAAGCCGCCTCCGACCTCGGCGCCCACCCAGCCACCATCTTCTTCACCGTCACCCTGCCGCTGACCATCCCCGGCATCGTCGCCGGCGCGCTGCTGGTGTTCATTCCCGCGACCGGCGAGTTCGTCATCCCCGACCTGCTCGGCGGCGGCAACGTGCTGATGATCGGCAAACTCTTGTACGGCGAGTTCAACTCCAACCACGACTGGCCGGTGGCCTCGGCGGTGGCCATCGCCCTGCTGCTGGTGCTGGTGGTGCCGATGATGATTTACCAGCACTTTCAGGCCAGGGAAATCGAGCCGGGGAAATAGCGGATTTTTGATGAACCACAAACGCTCCACTTTTCTTTTTTCGGTGTTGTGCTTCGGCATGGCGTTTTTGTACGTGCCCATGGTGCTGCTGGTCGTCTATTCCTTCAACTACTCCAAACTGGTGCCGGTGTGGGGCGGGTTCTCGGTGCGCTGGTACAAAACCCTGTTCGCCAGCGAAGAAGTGTGGAACGCCCTGACCCTGAGCCTCAAAATCGCCGTGGTCAACGCCACCTTTGCGACCCTGCTCGGCACCCTCGCCGGGCTGGCCATGGCGCGCTTCGGAAGATTCCGCGGGCGCACCCTGTTCAGCGGCATGATCTCCGCGCCGCTGGTGATGCCCGAAGTCATCACCGGCTTGTCGCTGCTGCTATTGTTCATCACCATGAACGAGTTGATCGGCTGGCCGGATAAACGCGGCATCACCACCATCACCATCGCCCACATCACCTTTTCCCTGGCCTACGTGGCGGTGATCATCCAGTCGCGGCTGGCGGGCATGGGCCAGGACCTCGAAGAAGCCGCCCAGGACCTCGGCGGCAAACCCCTGCGCGTGTTGCTGGACGTCACCCTGCCGCTACTCGCGCCGGGCATGCTGGCCGGCTGGCTGCTGGCCTTCACCCTGTCCCTCGATGACCTGGTAATCGCCAGTTTCGTCTCCGGCCCCGGCTCCAACACCCTGCCGATGCTGATCTACTCCCGCGTCCGCCTCGGCCTGCGCCCCGACATCAACGCCCTCGCCACCATCATCATCGTCACCGTAGCCCTCGGCGTAGCCGTCGCCGGCTGGCTACTGATGCGCCAGCAAAAACGCCACGAACGGGATATGCAGATGGCGGCGGTTGATGAGATTAAGGCGGAGGCGTGAGGATTTGCGGGGCGCGGGGGGCGCGTGACGCGCATGCGGGGGGGAGACCCCCCGCGCCCCCCTGTGCGGCGCGGGAAAACATCCTGTTTTCAGCGCCGCTGCGCACATCCCTGTGCGCGACAGCCGGCTATCGCCGGGCCGATTAGCAACGGCAACAGCACCCGCTACCGGTTTAGCCCTGGATTCCCGATACGATGAAAAATATAGTCGCTGGCGCTCCTTATTTTTCTATCGTTCGGGAATGACGGCGTGGGCGTAAGGACGGGCAAAGGAAGCGGCTAAACGGTGGCGTAGGGGCAGGTCGCGACCTGCCCCTACTACCCGCAAATGCGGGTATGACACCGAGGAACGTAGCAACAACTCTGCCGTTATTCCCGAGCGTTAGTGTCCGTTGCCGCGCAAGCGGCTTACGGACATTTGCGTACGCGGGAATCCAGCCCCAAAAGCGCGTCACGCGCCCCCCATTTCTCCATTAACTCCCGCCAGCGTCCCGGTCTGCGGCTCGTTTGCCAGGGTCGCCACCGGCAGAACCCCCTGGATTTGCCGGTGAAATGCCCGGACGCCATGCTCAAGGGACGACAGGCGCGGTTCGGGGAAAGCGCTCGACTGCATCCCGCAGTACAACCGCCGCACGAACTCGTCGTCTTCGCGGCTGGATACGCGGTTGATGCGCGCGCCGAGGTAGCGCGCCGCGCGGGTTTCCCGGCGCGCGTCGGGCAGCGCGTAGGAGCCGCCCCTGAGGCGGGTTGATGCGGCGTTGACCGGGATGGTCATGTAGTAATCCATACCGTCCGGGTACAGGGCCAGCACCATGCTGGGGAACAGGCCGATATAAACCCACAAGCGCTGATGCTCCGCGGGCAGGTGGTCAAAGGCCGGCAGCAGTTTCTGGTAGTGGCGCACGCTCCACAACGCGCCCGGCTCCTCGTTCAGGTAGCCGTAGGTAACGGGGACATCGCCGATGGCGTCGTCGCGGTAGTTTTTGCCGTACAACTGCTGCAACGCCGGATGACCGTGGGCGACGTGGTAGCCTTCGTTGTCAATGTCGTGGATCACCTTCCAGTTGCAGGGGCGCACCTCCTCGAAGCGGGAGCCGTCAATGGGTTGCATTTTGTGCATCTGATAGAGGGACGCCAGCTGCTCAACGGGTTTCATGGTCTCGGCCAGCGACGGCGGCTTAGCGGCAGAGTCGGCGGAACCGCCGAAGCGCACAAACACAAACCCCATCCAGATTTCCACGGCCAAAGGCACCAGGCCGTTTTCGGCCTTGTCGAGATGGGTGAACGTGGTCTCCGCCGGAACCCCGGCCAAACCGCCGTCCAAGCGGTAGGTCCAGCCGTGAAAAGGACAGGTCAACGCCCGCGGGCAGCGTCCGCGCGCGCCTTCCACGAGTTTCGCGCCGCGATGCCGGCAGACGTTGTGAAAGGCGCGCACTTGATGGTCGTCCCCGCGTATGAGCAAAGCGCGCTCGCCGAGGACGTCGAAGGTCAGGTAATCCCGCGCTTCGGGGAGGTCGCTGAGGTGGCCGGCCAGCAGCCAGTTTTCCTTGAACAGGCGCGCCCTTTCCAGTTCCAGAAACGCTTCGCTGCGGTAGGTCCACGGCGCCAGCAGGTCGCTGGTGGGTTGGTCTATGTTGGCCGGCACCGCCGATGTTCCGGGTTCGGCTTCCGGGCCGCTTGCCGGGGCTTGGGCGGCCGGCGCGGCGCGAAAAAAGCCGGCAAGATACGCATCAATGGTGGTGATGGAAGCATCCGCGTCAAAGATTTCCGGCTCATACAGGTAGTCCTGCCAGTAGCCTTCCAGCAGACCTTCCAGTCCGCGGGCGATGGCCGGGGCGTTGAGTCTTTTGTCGCCGGCGCGTTGGCAAAGGCGCGTGACCAGTTCCAGCAGTATTTCCCGGAAGCGTTGGTCGTGTTCGCGGCAAATCGCCAGGTATTCCTCGCGGGCGCGGCTTTCGCCGGAGAAGGCGTACCAGACCGAGATTTTTTCCGGGTTGCAGATTTCCGGGGCGAAGTGGGCGCGGATGACGTCGGCGAGAACAACCGCCGGGTCATCGCTGAACTCGGCGGCCAGTTTCCGGGCAAGTTCGATGGCTTCCATGTACTCCCGGCTGAGTGCCCCCAAGGTTTCCAGCAGCAGTTGCCGCTTGCTGTGGAAGTAGAAATTGACGATGCCCGTGGACAACCCGGCGGCTTCGGCGACCCGCGCCAGGGTGGTGTTGGAGAGGCCGTATTCGCTGATGGCGAAGCGCGTGGCGTCTATCAGTTGCCGGCGGCGGCGGTCTCGTTGCCGGGTCGGCGGCGTGTCCGGCGTATTATCCGGCGTGTCGGTGGTTTGTTCGGTTTTCATTTGCTTTCAGGGCGTTGAGGTGGATTTTGAATAACCATACAAGAAAAACCCGCTAAAATCCACCAAATTTCCCATTTATTGAACTAACATTCAATAAAAAGGCCGGTTTTTACCCTGTTGAAGGCGTAGTTTGTTCAGTCATTCAACCCGCAGGCCGAGGCCGAAAGCGCCACTCACGAATAAAACGGCGGCTCCCCCGGCGGGCGGGTTTTGAAGCGGCGGTGGGACCAGAAGTATTGTTCCGGGGCGTGTTCGATCAGTTCTTCAATGGCGCGGTTCATCTGCGCGACGTCGCGGGCTTGGTCGCCGCAAGGGTAGTCGGCGAGCGGCGGGTTGAAGATGATTTCAAAGCCCCGCCCCCAGGGCAGGATGCGGGTCGCGCAGGGGATCACCGTGGCGTTGCCGAGGCGGGCGATTCGCCCCAGGGCGGCGTAGGTTGCGGTGGGGATGGCGTAAAAGGGCGCGAAGACGCCTTGGGGATGGCCTTTTTTTGACCCTTTTTTGGAGTCGGTTTTTGAGTCGCGGGTGCGCCCCGGATCCTGGTCCGGCATGTAGTAAAAGCAGTGGCCCCGGCGGAGCAGCCGGATCAGGGAACTGGCCGGGGCTTTGCGGGGGTACTGAACGATGCCGAAGCGCGCGCGGTACTTTTTGATCAGCGCGTCCATCAGCGGGTTCTTGTGGCGCCGGTACATGCTGACCATCGGCGCGATGATGGACAGATAGGCACCGCCACATTCGAGGCCGGTGAAATGGGGGGCGAGGAAAATGATGTTTTCGCCGCGGCTCCGCGCCGCCTCAAGGATCGCGTGGTTTTGCACGCGGGTCAGCCGCCGGATCCGGGCTTTGCCGCCCCACCACGCCACGCCGCTCACCAGCACCGCGATCACGAGGCTGCGGAAATGCCCCCTGGCGAGGGCGCGGATTTCGGCTTTTTTGAGCCGTGGGAAACAGGCGCCGAGGTTGCGCAGGGTGATTTTGCGCCGCGGGCGGTGCAGCCACCAGGCGAGTTCCCCGCCCACCACGCCGAGCAGGTACAACACCGGCAGCGGCAGCCACGCCAGCAGTCTCAGCGCGCCCACCATGCACCACACCGGCCAGAAGCGCGGGCCGGAATACGCTTTGAACAAGGCGCTCAAGGTCGGTTGCATGGCGGAACGGTGTGTATGGATAAAAAGCGCACGGGTCACCCCGGTTGGTGGTATAATCAGCAACCGCAAGGCCCCGGGAATACCCGGCTGATTTTACACAACGATTTGACACAATGCGCGGCGCACATTCCCCGCATTGCACCTGGCGTGATTCGGAGCACCCCGTGACAGAGACCTTACACCTTACCGCTGAGATGATCGGGGTACTGGGTATATTGGCCGTCACCATCTACTTATTCGCTTTTGAAGTGCTGCGCGTGGACGTCGCCGCGATCGGCATCATGGTGCTCATCGGCCTCACCAGCCTGATACCGGGCTACGCCGGGCTGGTGGACCCCCAGACGTTGTTCAGCGGCTATTCCTCCAACGCGGTGATCTCCATCATAGCGGTAATGATCATCGGCGCCGGGCTCGACCGCACCGGCATCATGGGGCAGGTGGCCGGCAAAATCCTCAAACTCGGCGGCAACACCGAAGGGCGCGTGATCGTGCTCATCTCCGGCGTGGTCGGCGTGATCTCCAGTTTCATGCAGAACATCGGCGCCGCGGCGTTGTTCCTGCCGGTGGTCAACCGCATCGCCCGCCAGGGCAACCTCGCCATCTCGCGGCTGCTGATGCCCATGGGATTCTGCGCCATCCTCGGCGGCACCGTGACCATGATCGGCTCCAGCCCGCTGATTCTGCTCAACGACCTCATCGAAAACTCCAACGACGCGCTGCCCGCCGGCGTGCCGCAGATGGAAACCTTCGGCCTGTTCGCGGTTACGCCGGTGGGGATTACGCTGTTGTTTATCGGCGTTTGTTACTTCGTGTTCCTCGGCCGCTTCGTGCTGCCGGTAATCAAGCACAAGCCGGGGGAATCCGGCAGCATGCTCAAGTACTTCAAGGAAGTGTACGGCATCGCCGGGGAGGTCTATGAATGCCAGGTGAGCGCCGAAAGCCCGTTGATCGGCAAGACCCTGTCGGACGTGGACGCCGCCGGGCGCGCCGGCTGGATCGTCGCCATGCGCAGCGGCGAGAAACTGACCGTGGCCCCCAGGGGGGATTCGGAATTCTCCGTAGGCTCGGAGATGGCGATCATGGGCCGCCACCAGGCGGTGCTGGACTTCGCCCAGGAATACGCGCTGCTGGTCAAAAATGAAATGGACGTGTTCGCCGAAGTGCTGAGCACCGCCAGCGCCGGCATCGCCGAAATCGTCATCATGCCGGACTCCTCGATGATCGGCAAAAGCATCAAGGACGCGCACATCCGCAAAAAATACGGCGCCACGGTGCTGACCGTGTTTCGCGCCGACGACGTCATTGACCAGGACCTTGCGGAGTTGGTGATGCAGTCCGGCGACACGCTGGTGGTGCACATTCGCTGGGGCGAGTTGCTGCCCATCGCCGACGACCGCCACGACTTCGCGGTGGTCACCGACTTTCCCCGCGAAGACAACCGCCCGGAAAAACTCAAGTACGCCGGCGGGTTTTTTCTCCTGACCCTGTGCCTGGTGTTGTTCACCGACATGCGCCTGTCCATCGCCCTGATGACCGGCGCGGTGGGCATGATCATGAGCGGCGTAATCAAAATAGACGAAGCCTACCGCGCCATCGGCTGGCAAAGCGTGTTCCTGCTGGCGAGCCTGATACCCCTCGGCATCGCCATGGAAAACAGCGGCACCGCGGCGTGGGTCGCCCGGCAGATGCTGCTGATGCTGGGGGACGTGCCGGTGTGGGTGCTGCAAGCGGTGGTCGCCATCATGGCGACGGTCTTCACCCTGCTGATGTCCAACGTCGGCGCCACGGTCCTGCTCGTGCCCCTCGCCGTCAACATCGCCATCGGCGCCGGCGCCAACCCCGCGGTCTTCGCCCTGACCGTGGCCCTCGCCACTTCCAACTCATTCCTGATCCCCACCCACCAGGTGAACGCCCTGATCATGGGCCCGGGCGGCTACCGCGTATCCGACTTCCTGAAAGCCGGCAGCATCATGACGCTGATGTTTCTGGTGGTGATGATTCTGATGCTCGGTTTGTTTTATTAGCGCGGGTTGTTCTCCCATACCCTGCGGCACGACAGTCCGGCTAGCATCGGTAGGGTTTGAACGGCGGCGGGAACTTTGTGCGCGAACAGGAACAGGCCGCGACCTTGCCCCTACGCCACCCCCGCCCGCTGCCGCACCGCCTCAAACAGAAACAATCCGGCGGCCACCGAGACGTTGAGGCTGGAGACGCCCCCGGCCATCGGGATTCGTGCCAGTTGGTCGCAGCGTTCGCGGGTCAGGCGTCGCAGGCCGCGTTCCTCGGCGCCCATGACGATGGCGATGTCGGTGGTGGCGCTGAAATCCAGTTCATACAGGGTGCGCGGCGCGGCGTCGTCGCCGCCGGTGATCCAGATGCCGCGCTTTTGCAGGTTGTCCATGGTGCGCGCCAGGTTGGGAACATAAAACACCGGCACCCGCCGCGCCGCGCCGGCGGCCACCCGGGCCACCGTGGCATTGACCGGGCAGGCGCCGTCCTTCGGCAGGATTACCGCGTCCACCCCGGCACCGTCGGCGGTGCGCAGGCAGGCGCCGAGGTTGTGGGGGTCCTGGACTTGATCAAGGATCAACAACAAGGCGCGGTGGTCGAGTTCGTCCAGCAGGCGGTACAGGTCCGGCTGCACAAGGGCGGGTTGCGCTTGAACCCGGGCGATGACGCCCTGATGCCGAACGCCTTGCGATAACCGGTCCAGTTCGTCCCGTGATGCCGAACGGAAGTTGATTTTGTTCTGCGCCAGGTCGTGCCGCAGCCGCTTCATCCGCTGGTCGTGGCGGCGCTCGTCCAGCAGCACTTCGATGACCTCCGCCGCTCCCCGCGCCAGCGACGAGCGCACCCCGTGAAACCCGCACAGGATTTCCTCGGCGAGGTTTTCTCCGGCGAGGTCTTCCTCAGCGGGAAGATTTTTGGCCGCGCCTTGCGGTTTTTTTGCCACGGGGTTTGGAGCCGCCCTGCTTTTTGCCTTTGGGTTTTCTTTGCGCGGGCTTTTGGCCTTTGGATTTTTTTGGTTCTGGTTTGGGTTTGGGTTTGGGTTTTGGTTTTGGTTTTGGTTTGGACTTCGGCCCGGCATCATCGTCGCACAGTTCAAAATCAATCTTTGCGTCATCAAGGCTGACCCTGGCCACGACTATCCGCAGGCGGTCGCCGAGGCGGAACCGCCGCGCGCTGCGCTGGCCGGTGAGTTGGAAGCGCAGCGGGTCGAAGTGATAATAATCGTCGCCAAGTCCGGTGACGTGCACCAGGCCGTCTATAAAAATATCGTCCAGCTGCACGAACACCCCGAACTCCTTGACCCCGGAAATCACCCCGTCAAACTGCTCGCCGACCTTGTCCTGCATGAACTCGGCCTTCAACCAGGCGACCACGTCGCGGCTCGCGTCGTCGGCCCGGCGCTCGGTGAACGAGCACTGCTCGGCGATTTTTTGAAGGCCGCTTGCGCTGGTTTGATTGGTTTCATCCGTTACAAGTTTGCCGCCGCCGAGTTCGCGTATCCGGCGGTGCACCACGAGGTCGCTGTAGCGGCGGATGGGCGAGGTGAAATGGGTGTACGCGGGGTACGCCAGCGCGAAGTGCCCGGCCGGGTCGGCGCCGTACACCGCCTGGCTCAGGCTGCGCAGCAGTAGCGACTGAACCAGCGGCGCAATATCCGCTTTGGCCGAGACCGCCTCCACCAGCCGCGCGTAATCCGCCGCCGTGGGCTGCTCGCCGCCGCCGATTTCCAGGCCCATGCCGCTGAGAAAGCGGCGTAGTTCCACCAGGGATTCGCCGTCGGGTCCCAGGTGGTTGCGGTAGATGGCGCCACCGCCGGGGCCGGGGCCGGGACTCTGCTGCAACTGCCGCGCCGCGCACACATTCGCCGCCAGCATGCATTCCTCAATGAGGCGGTGGGCGTGGTTGCGCGGGCGCACCGATATGCTACGGATTTTCTGGTTGTCGTCAAACTCAATGTGGGCTTCGGGAAACTCAAAATCAATGGTTCCCCGCCGGCGCCGTTGCTCCAGCAGCAAGCCGGTGAGCGCGTAAAGGTTATCCAGCTGCGGCGCAACCGCTTGCCATTTTTTGCGCGCGGCGGCGTTTTTGCCGGACACGATATCGCTGACGATGGTATAGGTCAGGCGCGCTTTGGAGTGCATGATTCCCGGATAGAAACGGTGGCGGCGAATTTTTCCGGCGGCGCTGAAAGCGATGTCGCAGACCATGCAGTAGCGGTCTTCGCCGGGGTTCAACGAGCAAATGCCGTTGGACAGTTGCTCCGGCAGCATCGGCACCACGCGGTTGGGAAAATACACCGAGTTGCCGCGCTTCAGGGCTTCCCGATCCAACGCCGTGCCGGGGCGCACGTAATGGCTGACGTCGGCGATGGCCACCACCAGCCGCCAGCCGTTACCGTTGCCATTCTCGCTATCATTCAGCGGCTCGCAGTACACCGCATCGTCAAAATCCCGCGCGTCTTCGCCGTCTATGGTCACCAGCGGCAGGGAGCGCAGGTCGTGCCGGCCCTGCCGGCCCTGTTGGGGTTTCACGCTTTGCAGTTGGCCCTGCATTTCCCGCAGTTGCGCTTCCACCTCCGCCGGCCAGCGGGCCGGGATGCCGTGCTTGCGGATGGCGATCTGCGTCTCCATGCCCGCTTCCAGTTGCTTGCCCAGAACCTCAACGATCTCGCCCACGGCGTGGCGGTGCTCCACCGGGTGCTGAATGACTCGGGCGACTACGATGTCGCCGTCCTCGGCGCCGTTGCGATGCTCGCCGGGGATGGTGATGTCTCTGGCGTAGCGCGAATCGTCCGGCTCCACGAAACCGACCCGGCTCTCGACATGAAAATGACCGACGATTTCGCGCTCCGGGTCCACGATGACTTCCACCACCACCCCTTCTTTGCGGCCACGCTCGTCAATGCGCTTGAGCCGCACCAGCACGCGGTCGCCGTGCAGGACTCTTCGCATCTGCCGGTGGTGCAGGAACAAGTCCCCGGAACCGTCGTCGGGGATGACGAAACCGTAGCCGTTGGCGTGGCCGCTGACCCGGCCCGGCGCGATGTCCATTTTCTGCGGCAACGCATAGCGCCCCTTGCGGTCGTTGAGCACGATGCCCTGCCCCCCCATGCGCTCCAGCCGCGCGGCCACGGCCTTGCCCGCGGCTTTCGCCCGCAGGTCAAAGCGCTCGCAAATTTGCCCCAGGGTGACCGGGCCTTTACATTCGCCGAGAAATTCCAACAGCAGCAGGCGCGACGGCACCGGAATGCCGGACCCATCCGCCGGGCGGAAACCGTTACCGCCGCTACCGCTTGGCGCGTGGTTTTTGGGGGGTGGCCGGTGGCGGCGGGAAGGTGTATTCACGGGGGATGGAATGGTAAAGTATCGGCAAACGATAACTGCCAACACTCAAACCAAGCATCGACAACATCTGGATAAACTAAAACAGGCGAACCAAAACGGGCAAACTAAAACGGGCAAACTAAAACGGCAACGGGCGGGCGGTCATCGGCGCGGAAACAAAAAATATGCCATAGCCACGATCTCCGTGCGGCCAATCATACCACCAAACCCCAATGAAAATCGGCATCCCCAAAGAAACCCACGAAAATGAGCGGCGCGTGGCGTGCATCCCGGCTGAGGTGGTGCGGCTGGGCGGGTTGGGGCATGCGGTGTTGATTGAACGCAGCGCCGGTTTCGCCGCCGGGTTCAGCGACCCCGAGTACCAGGAGGCCGGCGCCGTCATTATAGACGAACCCCGCGACCTGTGGGAACAGGCGCAACTGGTGTGCAAGGTTCACCCGCCCGGGGTCGGCAAATCCGGGCTGCACGAAGCCGACCTGTTGACCACCGGCAAAACCCTCATCAGTTTTTTCTGGCCGGCGCAAAACCGGGCGTTGCTTGAGCAGGTCGCGGCCCGCGGCGCAACGGTGCTGGCCATGGATGCGGTGCCGCGCATCTCCCGCGCGCAAAAAATGGACGCGCTGTCTTCGATGTCGAGCATCGCCGGATACCGCGCGGTGATTGAGGCCGGGCAGCATTTCGGGCGTTTTTTCACCGGCCAGATTACCGCCGCCGGAAAAATTCCGCCGGCCACGGTGATGGTGATCGGCGCCGGGGTCGCCGGGCTGTCCGCCATCGGCACGGCCGCCAGCCTCGGCGCGGTGGTGCGCGCGTTTGATACCCGCCCGGAAGTCCGGGAGCAGATCGAAAGCTTGAACGCCGAGTTCCTGGAACTGGATTTTGCCGAAGACGGCAGCGGCCAGGGGGGCTACGCCAAAGTCATGAGCGAAGAATTCATCCGCGCCGAAATGGCCTTGTTCGCGGCCCAGGCACGGGAAGTGGACATCATCATCACCACCGCGCTAATCCCGGGCAAGCCGGCGCCCAAACTGATCACCGCGCAGATGGTGGCGTCCATGAAAAACGGCGGCGTGATCGTTGATCTGGCCGCCGAGCAGGGCGGCAACTGTGAACTGACCGAGCCCGGCAAGGTGGCCCGGCGGCACGGCGTCAGCATCATCGGCTATACCGACCTGCCGGGGCGCATGGCGGCCCAGGCGAGCCAGTTGTACGCGGCCAACCTGCGCCACTTGATCGCTGAACTGACCCCGGGCAAAGACGGCAAACTGGTGATGGATATGGAAGATCAGGTGATTCGCGGGACTACGATCGTCCACAACGGCGAGATTACCTGGCCGCCGCCGGCACCGCCCATGCCCGCGCCCGCCGCAAAACCTGGGCCTGAGACACCCGCCGCTGAAACCAAACCGCCGACCACGACCCGCAATCGCGGCTGGATTACCCTCGCCGGGGCCATCGCCGGCGGTGCCGCCATCCTCGCCCTGGGCGCGGTGGCGCCGCCGTCTTTCATGAATCATTTCATCGTCTTCGTGCTGGCCTGTTTTGTCGGCTGGCAAGTGGTCTGGAAAGTTACGCCGGCGTTGCACACGCCGCTGATGAGCGTCACCAACGCCATCAGCAGCATCATCGTCATCGGCGCGCTGCTGCAAACCGGCTCGCCGGACTGGCGCTGGCTGGCGCTGGTGGCGTTGCTGCTGGCCTCCATCAACATCGCCGGGGGCTTTCTGGTTACCCAGCGAATGTTGAAAATGTTCCGCAAATAGGTGGCCGATGTCCCAGGGATTAGTCAACGCCGCCTACATTCTCGCCGGCATCCTGTTCATCCTCAGCCTCGGCGGGCTGAGCCGCCAGGAAAGCGCCGTGCGCGGCAACCTGTGCGGCATCGTTGGGATGGCCATCGCGCTCATCGCTACGTTGCTCGGCGGTTCGGTTTCGGGTCCGGGTTTGGGATTGGGTACGAATTCAGTAGGCCACTACGGTTTGATCGCCATACCCATGCTCGCCGGCGGCGCGCTCGGCGTCGTGGTCGCCGTGCGGGTGCGGATGACCGCCATGCCGCAACTGGTGGCCATGCTGCACAGTTTCGTGGGGCTGGCGGCGGTGCTGGTGGGATTCGTCACCTACCTCGACAGCGACGGGCGTTTTTTCGGCGTCGAGAAAACCATCCACGAAATTGAAATCTATCTCGGCGTGCTGATCGGCGCGGTCACCTTCACCGGCTCGGTCATCGCCTTCGGCAAACTGCAAGGCATCATCGGCAGCGCACCGCTCATGCTGCCCGCCCGCCACTGGCTCAACCTCGCCATCCTGCTGGCGTGCATCTATCTCGGCGCGGCGTTCATCAACGCCGGCATCGTGGCCGACGGCCTGACGCCGCTGCTAATCATGACCCTGCTGGCGTTGTTGTTCGGCGTACATCTGGTCATGGCCATCGGCGGCGCCGATATGCCGGTGGTCATCTCCATGCTCAACAGTTACTCAGGCTGGGCGGCGGCGGCCACCGGCTTCATGCTCTCCAACGACCTGCTGATCGTAACCGGCGCGCTGGTCGGTTCAAGCGGCGCCATACTCAGCTACATCATGTGCCGCGCAATGAACCGGCGTTTCGTCAGCGTGATCATGGGCGGGTTCGGTGGGGGGAGTGGCGGTAGCAGTGGTGGTAGTGGTGCCGCCGCCGGCACTTCCCCAACGCAACCAATGGACGGCGAAGCCACCCCCATCACCGCCGCCGACACCGCCGAGTTGCTCAACACCGCCCGCTCCGTAGTGATCGTCCCCGGCTACGGCATGGCCGTGGCCCAGGCCCAGCACCCGGTATCCGAACTGACCAAACGCCTGCGCGACAAAGGCGTCAACGTGCGCTTCGCCATCCACCCGGTCGCCGGGCGCATGCCGGGACATATGAACGTGCTACTCGCCGAAGCCCGCGTGCCCTACGACATCGTCCTGGAAATGGACGAGATCAACGCCGACCTCGCCGCCACCGACGTGGTCCTGGTAATCGGCGCCAACGATATCGTCAACCCCTCAGCCCTGGATACCCCCGACAGCCCCATCGCCGGCATGCCGGTGCTGGAAGTGTGGAAAGCGAAAGAAGTCATCGTCCTGAAACGCAGCATGGCGAGCGGCTACGCCGGGGTGGAGAACCCGCTGTTCTTCAAGGACAACACCCGGATGTTGTTTGGTGATGCGAAAGCGAGTATGGGGGAGGTGTTGGGTGGGGTGGAGTGATGGCAGTGGCGGTGCGCTGTCATACAACTGGATTCCCGAGAGCGCCAAGTGTCCGTAAGCCGCAAACAACGCGGCAACGGACACTTACGATCGGGAATGACGGCAGAGTTGTTGCCACGTTCTTCGGTGTCATAACCGCATTTGTGGGTAGTAAGGGCAGGTCGCGACCTGCCCCTACGCCACAGCTTAGCCGCTACCCCAACCCTTCCTTACGCCTTCGCCGTCATTCCCGAACGATAGAAAAATAGGGAGCGTTAGCGACTATATTTTTCATCGTATCGGGAATCCAGTGCCGCTGACGCAGACTCAAATGCAGTATGGGAAGGTGTTGAGTGGAGTGATGACGACTAAGCGGTGGCCTGTTCGTCCGCCTTTCCTTTGCTTTTGGTTTTGCTCGGTCGTTCGAAAATCATCACGAGGATAACCAACCCGGGAAACAGTAGCAGCACTTCGATGAAAAATATCCACATCACCCAGTTTTCTAAAAATGCTGTCATTTTGCGCTCCCGATTTGCTCGATTTGTTTAACTATCTTGTACAAAAAGTAGCCGCTTGCCACGCCACCTATGGCAAACACCGCAGCGCCGGCTCCCAACAAACCAAACGTCGTGCCCAAAACTGCCAACGGGTCACCGTCTTTCGCCAGTATACTCGCTATTCCGCCGGCGTCAAGCACCATAGTGCCAATCGTCGCCATCAGCAGTTTGGAATACAATGCGATGCGTTCCTTGCATTCCTCAACAAAATAAGTGGTCATACCATTCTCCGATAATCCATTTGTGATGAGGGATTATAGGGTAAATCGCGCCGATGTCAAGCGGATGGTATGGCTCAATCTTTTTTCAACTACCTTGACTTCCATCCGTCCGCCCCCGGCACACCCCCTGTTGCACCGCCATCACCGCCGCTTCCACTCTGGAATGGACTTTCAGTTTACGCAAGACCGCTTTTACATGAAGTTTCACCGTGCCGTCGGATATGTCGAGATTGCGGGCGATGACCTTGTTGCTCTGGCCTTCGGAGAGGTGGCGGAGGATTTCCATTTCCCGTGGCGTGAGTTCGCTGAACGGGGTTGGCAGCGGTTGGCGGGCGTTGGGGTCGCCGTGTTTGACGAGTTCGGCGAGTACCGGAGTCAGGTCGGGGGCGATTACGGTTTTGCCGGCGGCGATGTCGCGCATGGCGGCGACTAACTGGTCGGGTTCCATGTCTTTGAGCAGGTAGCCCTTCGCGCCTTTTCGCAGGGCTTCGGCGAGGTCGGTTTGCTCGCTGCTGGTGGTCAGCATTACCACCGGCGCGCGGGTTTTTTGGGCGATGAATTGTTCGAGGATTTCCAGGCCGTTGACGTCGGGCATGCGCAGATCCAGCAGGATGATATCCGGGTCGAACTCCGCCGCCCGGCGCACACCGGTGCGGCCGTCGCCGGTGGCGATGATCTCTATGTTGCGGCGTTTCAGAAGGCCCACGAGACCTTCGCGAAACAGGGAGTGGTCGTCAATCAGGAGTACGCGCATCGGCGGGTTGTGGTTGGTTGTGATCGGTTGTGATTATCGGGGGGGGGATGTTTGGGTCGGCAACCACGCGAGCGGGCGGCGAGTACGGACAGGTCACGACCTGTCCCTACGGCAGCCGGAAGGATAGCAGAATTCGTGTGCCTTCGCCGGGCTCGCTATCGACGTGGAACTCGGCGTTGATGGACTTGGCGCGCTGCGCCATCACCGACAGGCCGATGTGTTCGCCGGGGGTTTCGGGGTCTGCGTCATCCTCGGCGTCCGTCGTGACTGCCGTGCCGATGCCGTCGTCTTCTACCAGCGCGGTGTATTTTTTGTCGCCATCATTCCCATCGCCCTCGTCCCGGCGCAATAGCACTCGGGCATTTTTGGCGCGGCTGTGGCGGCGGATGTTGCTCAGCGCCTCTTGAATAATGCGGACGATTTCCAGTTGCCACCTTTCAGGAATAACCACTTCGCCCCACTGCTCCTGGAAAAACATCGGGATTTCCGACTCGCGGCGAAAGCGCGCCACCGCCGCTTGGATGGCGGGTTGCAAGTCGCCGGAATCACCGGGGTCGCCGGGTCCGCGAAAGTAGCCGATCAAACTGCGTAGTTCGGCGTTGGCTTCTTCGACCAGGTTCTCGACGGTTTCCAGTTGCCGCCACGCCGCGTGTTCCTCTTGCTGGTGCAGCAGGTCATCGAGCACCCGCACCTGAAAGCGCAGCCCGGCGATGGTCTGCGCCAGCGAATCGTGCAACTCATTGGCGAGATGGGTGCGCTCGCGCATTCGTGAGAGGCGCGCCGATTCTTCGTGCAGGTCAATTCGTTCCAGGGCCATGCCGATGTTGCGGCCCAGGGTGTACAAGAGTTGGCTAAACTCGTCGGGCAGCGGAAAGCGTTCGGCGGCGAAGCGGATCTGGCATTCGCCACGGACGTCCCGGCTCAGGCGCAGGGGGATTTTGACGCATTCGTCGGCGGTGGAATCGGAAACCTCATCATCGCCGCCGCCGTCCCAGGCCGCCACCCGCACCGGGGCTTCTTCTTCGCCTTCGCCCTCAAAGCGAAAAAACTCAATGCGGCGCGCCTCCAGCACCTCCGCCATGGGGCCGATGGTGCGCTCCAGCAGTTCGTTGGCGGTCACATTGTGGTCGGCGTTGTGGCTGAAATGGCCGGAAATGTCGTACAGCAGACGCATGATGTGGGTCTGGGTTTTGAGGCGCGCGCCCTGTTCGAGGAGTTCCCGGTTCTTCAACTCGGCCAGGGATTCAAGCCATTCGGCGAGGCGGTTGATGTCGTCTGTCAGGGCGCGTAGTTCACCATCGTCCTCCAACCGGGCACCCTCCAGCCGAGCGGAAAAATCGCCTTGGCGGATGCGCGAGGCCCAGGCGGCGATGCTGCGAATAGGCTCCACCGGCGTCCGGCGGTGGCGCGCAAAAAGCGCGGCCACCAGCAACCCCATCACCGGGATGGACAGGAGTTGGAAAATCCAAACCGACTCCGCACTCAGCCACTGCCGCCAGCCGAGCCAGCCGGCCACCAGGTTGCACGCTAAAAACCCGCCCAGGCACCACCCTATCGCGTTGACGCGCCTGGGTGGGCGGTGGTCGGGGGTTGGCCCGGATTCGGGTTGCGGTTCGGGTTGTGGTTTTGCGGGGGCGTTGCCGGGCATGGTAACGGATAATAGCCGATTGGCGTTCCTATCGGTTAACCGGTTAGTCAGTTATAATGCGCCGTCTTTTTTCGCGGCCCACTCCAAAGAAACCCAAAAGAAACATGAGCAAAAATCCGAACAAAAACCTGAAACTGGGCATCCCCAAGGGCAGCCTGGAAGCGGCCACCAGGGAATTGTTTTCCCAGGCCGGCTGGAACATCGCCACGCGCTCGCGCAACTATTTTCCTTCCATTGACGACCCGGAGATCAGCTGCGCGCTGGTGCGCGCCCAGGAAATGGGGCTTTATATCGCCAACGGCACCATTGACGCCGGGCTGACCGGCCAGGACTGGATCGAGGAAACCGGCGCCGAGGTCGAGGTGGTCAGCGACCTGGTGTATTCCAAAGCCTCGGACACCCCGTGCCGCTGGGTGCTGATCGTCGACCGGAACTCCGACATCCGCTCCCTGGAGGACTTGAACGGCAAGCGCATCGCCACCGAACTGGTGGGCTTCACCAAACGCTTTCTGGAAGAACGCGGCATCACCGCCACGGTGGACTTTTCCTGGGGCGCAACCGAAGCCAAGGTGGTGGAGGGGCTCGCCGATGCGGCGGTGGAAATCACCGAAACCGGCAGCACCATCCGCGCCCACGGCCTGCGAATCGTGTGCGATCTGCTGCATACCCACACGGTGTTGGTGGCCAATCCGAAGGCGCTGAAAGACCCGTGGAAAAAGGCCAAAATAGGCAAAATCGCGCTGCTACTGCAAAGCGCCCTGGCGGCCCGGGACAAGGTGTTGCTGAAAATGAACGTGCCGGCCGAGCGGCTTGATGCGGTGGTGAAAAAACTGCCCAGCCTGCACGCGCCCACCATCAACCGGCTGCACGGCGACGACTGGCTGGCGCTGGAGACGGTGATCAACAAAGGCGAGGTGCGGGATATGGTGCCGGTGCTCAAGGCCGCCGGCGCCGAGGGTATTCTGGAGTTTGAGTTGCGGAAGGTGGTTGCCTGACCTGCGCCCCGAACCCCAAAGGCGCACCGAATCAGGCGCACCGAATCAGGCGCACCAAACCGCCCCGGCGGTCAATGAACCGGGGCGATTGATACAACTTGATACAACCGTACGCTTAAGATCCCAAGACCTTAAAAACCTGCGACCTTACGGAGAGCTTTGCAGGTACTCCTGATCGGAAAGCTCCACCGGCCCCACCGCCCATGCGCCACGGGTTTTGGCGTGGTGAATGGCGGCGTCTATTTCGGCCACGCTCGAATCCCGAGGGATTTCCAGCACCTGACCGGGGAAGATCAAGTCCGCGTCCTCGATCTGGTCAAGGTTGGCCTTGTACAACAACGGCCATTTTTCCGGCACGTTGAAGACCTCCCAGACACCCGCTATTCCCCACAGGTGATTGCCGGCGACCACGGTCCAGTGGCTCGGCGGCTCGGGTACGGCCTTGGGGGGCGATGCCGGGACGGCCGGGGTCGCCGGCACAGCCGGAGTGGCCGGTTCGGCGATTTCCGTGGGTTTGCTTTTGGCGCTGACGCAGCCGCTCGCCACCACGGCGACCACCAGGATCGCGGCCAGTTTCAGGCTTGAATTCACAGGGTTGGATACTTTTGGCATGACGGAATCTCTCCAGATTCAAGATATGTATTCTATCAAAAACTAAATCAAAAGGCTGTCATCACTGCCAACAGCCGCCCACGGGTGGAGTGTATCGTTGCCAATGGCCCCAATGCAAGGCCATTTGCAACAAATTTATGGGAAAATATGCCGCCGAATTCGGCCCCCCACGCTCCCCCGCGGCCCCATCCGGCGCGTTCACTCAATCCCGCCGAGGCACAGGTATTTCATCTCCAGATATTCTTCAATGCCGTGGCGGGAGCCCTCCCGGCCAATGCCCGACTGCTTGACGCCGCCGAAGGGCACTTCGGCGGTGGAGATAATCCCGGTGTTGATGCCCACCATGCCGTAGTCGAGGGCCTCGGCGACCCGCCAGATTCGCGCCAAATCGCGGCTGTAGAAGTAGGAGGCGAGGCCGAACTCGGTGTCGTTGGCCATGGCAATGACGGATGGCTCGTCATCGAATCGAAACAACGGCGCCAGCGGGCCGAACGTCTCCTCCCGCGCAACCCGCATCCCGGCGTTGACGCCGGTCAGCACGGTGGGCTGAAAATAACTGCCCCCGAGCGCGTGACGCGCGCCCCCCAGCGCCAGTTCGGCGCCCTTGTCCAGCGCGTCTGCGATGTGCTCTTCGACCTTTTCCACCGCCGCCATATTGATCAGCGGGCCTTGAACGATGCCGTCCTCGCGCCCGTCCCCGACCCGCATTTTTGCCACCGCCGCGACCATGCGCGCGGCGAATTCATCGTATATCCCGCGTTGTACGTAGATGCGGTTGCTGCACACGCAGGTCTGCCCGCCGTTGCGATACTTGGACAAAATAGCCCCGGCCACCGCCGCATCCAGATCCGCGTCATCGAAGACGATGAACGGCGCGTTGCCGCCCAACTCCAGGGCTACCTTGATGATGGAATCGGCGCACTGCTTCATCAGCAGGCGGCCGGTTTCGGTGGAGCCGGTGAAGCTCAAGTGGCGCACCAGCGGGTTGCCGGTCATCGCCCGGCCGATCTCCGCGGAGCGGCCGGTGAGCACGTTGAACACGCCGTCCGGCAAGCCGGCGCGCTGCGCCAGTTCGCACAACGCAAACGCCGAAAGCGGGGTTTGCGTGGCCGGCTTGACCACCACCGCGCAGCCCGCCGCCAGCGCCGGGGCGGCCTTGCGGGTAATCATCGCCGAGGGGAAATTCCACGGCGTGATGGCGACGCACACGCCGACCGGCTGCTTGATTACCAGCAACCGCTTGTCGCTCTGGTGCTGGGGTATGGTCTCGCCGTAGACCCGCTTCGCTTCCTCGGCAAACCACTCCAGAAAGGACGCCGCGTAGGCGATCTCGCCCCGCGACTCGGCCAGCGGCTTGCCCTGCTCCAGGGTCATCAGCAACGCCAGGTCCTCCTGGTTTTCCAGCATCAATCCATGCCAGCGCCTGAGCACGGCGGCGCGCTCCGCGGCCAGCATCCCCCGCCAGCGGGCCTGGGCCTCATGGGCGTGGCCGATGGCCTCACCGGTCTCTTCGGCGCCCATGTTGGGGACCGTTGCGATCACCGAACCGTCGGCGGGGTTGGTGACCTCAATAACCTCGGTGGCGCCGCCGCCGGCGTCCACCCAGCGGCCGTTGATGTGGCATTGCTGGCGGTACAACGCCTGGTCGTGCAGTTTGATGGGCGGTTTCATGGTGCCTCCAGTAGTTTTCCGGTGGTTTTCTGATAGTTTTCCGGCGGGCTGCGTGCTACGTCCAGCGCCAGGCAAATGGATGCTTGACGATGATGGTGTCGTTGCGTTCGGCGCCCGTTGAAACGATGTCAATGGGCAGGCCGCTCAACTCCGACACGCGGGCCAGGTAGGCCCTGGCGTTGGGCGGCAGGTCATGGTAGCGGCGGATGCCGCCGGTGGGCTGCCGCCAGCCGTCGAGGGTCTCGTACACCGGCTCGCAGCGGGCCATGGCCTCGGCACCGTAGGGCGGCAACTCAACGCATTCGTCTTCATAACGATACGCGGTGCATATTTTCACCCGCTCAAGGCCGTCCATCACGTCCAGTTTGGTGATGCACAACGCGCTCAGCCCGCATACCTGGCGGCTGCGCCGCAGGGCCACCGCATCCAGCCAGCCGCAGCGCCGCGGGCGGCCGGTGGTGGCGCCGAATTCGCTGCCTTTTGCGCCGAGTTCGACGCCGACTTCATCGAACAACTCGGTGGGAAACGGCCCGGCGCCGACGCGGGTGGAATAGGCTTTGGTGATGCCCAGTACGTAATCCAGTTCCAGCGGGCCGACGCCGCTGCCGGTGGCCGCCGCCGCCGCGGTGGTGTTGGACGAGGTAACGTAGGGATAGGTGCCGTGGTCAATGTCCAACAGCATGCCCTGGGCGCCTTCAAACATCACCGGCTTGCGCTGCTCGCGCAGTTGCCAGAGCCGCGCCGAGACGTCGCCGAGCAGGCCGCTCAGGCGCGCGGCGTGGGCGCGGATTTGGTCCAGGGTTTCGCGGTAATCCAGCGGGTCGGCGTCGAAGAAGTGTTGCAGGGTGTGGTTGTGGTAGTCCATAACCCGCCGCAGGTGTTCGGCGAAAGACTTCGGCTGCAGCAGGTCCCCGAGCCGCAGCCCGCGGCGCGCGGCCTTGTCTTCGTAGGCCGGGCCGATGCCGCGGCCGGTGGTGCCGATGGCGTCGCCGCCGCGCGCTTTCTCGCGGGCGGCGTCCAGCGCAACGTGGTGGGGCAGCACCAGCGGGCAGGCGTAACTGACCAGCAGGCGCTCGTCCACCGGCACGCCCATATCGTTCAGTTGGTCGAGTTCCCTGAGCAGTTGCTCGACGCTGACCACCACGCCGTTGCCGATCAAACATTCCACCCCGGCGCGCATGGCCCCGGACGGCACCAGGTGCAGCACCGTCTTGTGGCCGTCCACCACCAGCGTATGGCCGGCGTTGTGGCCGCCCTGGAAGCGCACCACCGCAGCGGCGCGTTCGGTCAGCAGGTCAACGATTTTTCCCTTGCCCTCGTCCCCCCACTGGGTTCCCAGCAATACGACGTTGTTTGCCATGCGCGGACCTGGTTATCAGCAGGCGAGGATTTTCACGGGAGGCGGGAAGCGGGAGGCGGGAAGCGGGAGGCGGGAGACGGGAAGCGAACCGCGAAACCGCTACGCCTGGCGCGCGAAGTACAACAACAGCATACCGGCCGCCATACCGGCGGCGCCGATTTTGCGCAGGGTTGCGTCCGGCAGTTTGAGCATGTTCGCCATAATCCCCTTGAACCCGGCCGGGTTGAGAAACGGAATGATGCCTTCCAGCACCAGGTAAAGCGCGAACGCGGTCAGCAGATCATGCCAGTCCATACCGGGCCGAACTACGCTGGTAACTGGTCGGAGTAGGAGTAGGAGTCGGGAGCGGCGAGGCGGCGGAGTCGCTAGTTGGCTTCAGCGGGTTTGGATTGCTTGAAGTAGCGAAAGAAATCCGCGCTCGGGTCGAGCACCAGCAGGTTGTCCTTGCCGTCGAAGGTCGTCTTGTAGGCGTTGAGGCTGCGGTACAGGCGGTAAAATTCGCGGTCCCTGCCGAACGCCCGGGCGTAGATGTCGGTGGCCACGGCATCGCCTTCACCGCGCAGGCGCTGCCCGTCTCGTTCGGCGTTGGCCAGCATGATCTGGCGCATGCGGTCGGCGTTGGCGCGAATTTTTTCCGCTTCCTCTTCGCCCTGGGCGCGCAACTCCTTGGCCACGCGCTCGCGCTCGGCGTTCATTCGGTCGTACACGCGCTCGCTGATGGCCGGGTCGAGGTCAACGCGTTTCAGGCGCACGTCAATAATCTCGATGCCGAGGCTGGCGGCGTCCGCGTCCATCACCCGGCGCACCACGTCCATAATTTTCTGCCGGTCTCCGGAAATCACCTCCTGCACCGTGCGCTGGCCGAATTCCTGGCGCAGGCTGTCATTGACGCGCTGGGACAGGCGCGAACGCGCGTTGGCCTTGCGCCCCTGCAGCCGGGTGTAGTACTGGTGCACGTCGCGGATGCGCCACTTCACGAACGAATCCACCACCAGGTTTTTCTTCTCGCCGGTGAGGTACAGTTCGGGGTCGGCGTCCATGGTCTGCACCCGCGCATCGAAGAACTGCACGTTGTTGATGAACGGAATCTTGAAATGCAGCCCCGGTTCAAGCTCGGAATCAACGATCTCGCCGAACTTGAAGACGATGGCCCTTTCCCGCTCGTCCACGAAGAACGCCGAGGCAAACAACAGGGCCGCGGCGATCGCGGTAACAATCAGGAACAAAACGCTTTTACCTTTCATCTGGTCTCTCCCGTGGTTGGACCTTTAGTTCAGCCCCTGGTTACGCCCGGTGCGGTTGCTGCTGCGGCCGGCGTCCGAAGTGTCATCGCCGGACTGCCCGGCGGACTGACCGGCCGTGGAGTAGCCCGACGGGATGCGGTTGGGCCGCGAAGCGTTGCGCCCGCGCAGCAGTTGATCCAGAGGCAGGTACATGACGCTGTCGCCGCCCTGCTGGTCAATCATCATTTTGCTGGAGTTGCTCAGCACTTCCTCCATGGCCTCAAGGTACAAGCGGTCGCGGGTTACTTCCGGGGCCTTGCGGTATTCATAAAGCACCTGCTCAAAGCGCGACGCCTGGCCCTCGGCCTTGGCCACCGTTGACTCCTTGTAGGCTTGCGCTTCCTGGGTGATGCGCGCGGCGAAACCCCGCGCCTTGGGGATGATGTCGTTGGCGTAGGCCTGGGCGAGGTTTTTGATGCGCTCCTCGTCTTCGCGCGCCCGAACCACGTCGTCAAAGGCGTTTTTCACCTGGCTCGGCGGCTGGGCGTTCTGCATTTCCACGGTGCGAACGTTGATGCCGGTCTGGTAACGGTCGAGAATCCGCTGCACCAGGCTCTTGGTTTCCGCGGCCAGCCGGGCGCGGCCCTCGGTGATGGCGAAGTCCATGGTGCTGCGCCCGACGATTTCGCGCACCGCGCTTTCGGTGGCCTGGCGCACCACCGTCTCGGCCATGTTGCGGGGGTTGAA
The DNA here is from genome assembly GCA_965212085.1 of Candidatus Poriferihabitaceae bacterium. GTDB lineage: Bacteria > Pseudomonadota > Gammaproteobacteria > Arenicellales > Poriferihabitantaceae > JAHRAW01. The sequence goes on from OZ243042.1 coordinate 2,700,411, forward strand.
TTCGCTGACGTTGAACAGCAGGTTGGTGGGGTTCTTGATGTCGTACTGCACCGCGAACTGGATGTCTATGATGTTCTCATCCTGGGTCAGCATCAGCGCCTCCCTGGGCACCGTGGAAAGGTTGCTGGCGCCCTTGCGGTAGCCCACTTCAACGGTGTTAACGTGCTGGGTGTTGATGATTTCCACGCTCTCAAACGGCGTCGGAATGTGCCAGTGCAGCCCGGCGTCGTTGGTTTCCCGGTACTTGCCGAAGCGCAGTTCAACGGCCTGTTCGCCCTGATCCACGGTATAGACGCCGCTGAACAGCCAGAATCCCGACCCGATCAGCAGCGCAAGCCCAAGCGCGCCGCCACCGGGAAAATTGATGCGCCGGCCACCGTCATCGCCGTTGCCGCCGCTACCGCCACCACGCCGACCACGACCGCCGAAGCCGCCGAGGAACGCATCCAGGCGGCTTTTCGCCTCGCGAAGAATTTCATCCAGATCCGGCGGCCCGTCATCACGACCGCCACGACCGCCACGCCCCTGCCGGCCATCACGCTGACCCCAGGGATCTTTGTCGTCGGGCCTACCCGACCCGGGTTCATTCCAGGACATTTAAGTTTTTCCCGCTATGAGTTAAGGAAACCTGCGCCATGCAAAACCGGCGGCGCATCAAACCACTAATCCAATTATTGGAGTATAGCACAACCACGCCGGGCGCGTTGTGTCAATATCAGGAATTTCAGCGGCGGGCATGCGCTTCAGTTTGCGCCCGACGCCGCCGGACTATCCCCAACCCCAACCCCGGCCCGCGCCATCGCCGCTTCAACCGGGGCGTGGTATTCCGCCGACAAGCGGGTCAGCGGCAGGCGGATGCCCTGCCCCGCAAGGCCGAGGCGGGATACCGCCCATTTCACCGGGATCGGGTTTGATTCGAGGAACAAGGCGGCGTGCAGGTCGTTCAGGGAGTCGTTGATGCGTTCGGCGAGGGCGAGGTCGCCGTCCAACGCCGCCCGGCACATCTCGTGCATTTGTTTGGGGGCGGCGTTGGCGATCACCGAAATGCAGCCGTGGCCGCCGGCTTTGATGAGTTCCAGGGTGGTGGCGTCATCGCCGGAGTAGATGGCGAAGTCATCGCCGCAGCGGTTGCGGAAATCACCGACCCGTGAGATATCGCCGGTGGCGTCCTTGATGCCGATGATGTGGGGGATTTCGGCGAGTTGCGCGACCGTGTCGTTGGCCATGTCAAGGGCGGTGCGCCCCGGCACGTTGTAGAGGATTTGCGGCACCTCCACGCCTTCGGCGATGGCGCGAAAGTGCCGGTACAGGCCGTGTTGGGTCGGCTTGTTGTAGTAGGGAACCACCAGCAGGCAGGCGTCCACCCCGAGTTCGGCGGAACGGGCGGTGAGTTCCAGGGCTTCGGAAGTGGAGTTCGCGCCGCTGCCGGCGATCACCGGAATCCGCCCGGCGGCCATGGCCACGGTGTGGCGGATGACCGCGATTTGCTCGTCCACGCCGAGGGTCGCCGACTCCCCGGAAGTGCCCACCGAAACGATCCCGTCGGTGCCGTTCTCTACGTGAAAATCCACCAGTTTGCGGAGACTTTCCAGATCCACGCCGCCGTCGTCATTCATGGGCGTAATCAGCGCGACTATACTGCCTTTGAGCATTTTAACCTGCCGGTGAAGTGCCGGTGAAGTAATGTTCGGAGATTTGGGTATGGTACCCGGATGGCCGTCGTGAAACAAGTTTTTGTCGTCAGTATTGCGGGCCGGTATTGCGGGCCGGTATTGCGGTGCCGCCGGCCGGGGTAACTGCTAGAATACCCCAAAAACTTGACCCGGCAAAATGAAAACCGCCCCAAAACTCAGCGTCGGCCTCCTGTTGTGCGACGACGTTGACGAATCCGCCCAGGCCCGCTACGGCACCTACGCCGAAATGTTCGGCGGCATCACCGCCGTGGACGACGGCCTGGTATTCAGCCCGGTGCGCTGCTACCAGGGCGAGATGCCCGGCTCGCCGGATGATTTTGACGCCTTTTTGATTTCCGGTTCGCGGTACGGCGCTTACGATCCGCTGCCCTGGATCACGCAACTCCGGGCGTTCGTGCGGCGCTGCCGGGACGCGAAAAAAAAAACCGTGGGCATCTGTTTCGGGCATCAACTGATCGCCCACGCCCTCGGCGGCGAAGCGCGCAAAGCAAACGCCGGCTGGGGCATCGGCATCCAAAGCGCGCGGATTACCGAAGCCCAGGCGTGGATGGGGGATAGCGGCAACGACGGCTTGCATTCACCGGGGCGCTACAACCTGGTGGTGGTGCATCAGGATCAGGTGGTCGCCCTGCCCCCGGGGTTTCGCGCCATCGCCGAAAACGACTTCTGCCCGGTCAGCATGTTCGTGGACGGCAACGTCATGCTCGGCATCCAGGGGCATCCCGAGTTCAGCCGGGAGTTCTGCGAGTTTCGCATTCACGCGCGCCGGGAGATACTCGGCGAAGACCTGTACCGAAAATCGCTGGCCTCCCTGGAGAGCATGAGCATGGAACTGGATTCCGCGCGGGTGCTGGGCTGGGTCGCCAGATTCATCCGTGGCTGAGTACAGACGGGCGGCGCTATGGCTATGGTATGGATCGCGCTGGTTCGGCACGGCATCACCGAATGGAATGAGCGCGGCCTGATCCAGGGCCGCACCGATATTCCGCTGAACGAAACCGGGGTGGCGCAGCTGCAACAGGCGCGGCCCGGCGAGGCTTTTTTGCGCGCGCGATGGGTCACCAGCCCGCTGCAACGCGCGGTGCAAACCGCCGCCATCCTCAACCCCCGCGGCAAAGCGGAAACCCATCCCGACCTCATCGAAACCAACTGGGGGCCATTCGAGGGCATCCGCCGCGACCAACTTGCCCGGCGCATCCGCGAACTCGCCCTCCAGCCGGATCACGGGCTCGACTTTCGCCCGCCCGGCGGGGAGAGCGCGCGCATGGTGCGGCGGCGGTTGCTGGGCTGGTTTGAAACGCTCGCCGATGCCAACACGGAAACGGAGGCAGGGGCGGTGGTGGCGGTCACCCACAAGGGCGTCATTCGCAGCGTGTTGAGCGCGGCCTGCGACTGGGATATGAGCGATGAGTTCAGACCCAAACCGGACTGGTCGCTGCCGCATGTTTTTGCATGGGAAACCGGCGGGACGCTGCGGTTGGTGCGGTTGAACTGTCCGTGGGATCAGCCGCCCCGGGAGGCCTTGTAGCAGGCCGCGGCATAATCATCCAGGGCCAGGTTGATGTTGATGCGCGCGGGGACTTCGCACAGGTCGTAGAAAAAGTCGGTTGCGTAGATGCGCTCGCGGTCCAGCAGTTTTTCCAAAAACCCGGCCTGCCCGCGGCCAAACTCGGCGTCGCTCAGGCCGGGGAATTCCCGGCGTATGTTGTCGCCGTCGCGCTTGAACGACTGCGGCGACATGCCCAACCCGCTGAGATCCACGTCCACGACAAACCTCGCCCCGTCGTCGGTGGGCATTTCGCGGTGCACGGTGCACATAATGTAGCCCTCCACCGTGCGAATCATTTCCGGCGGCAACGCGCCCGCCGCTTTTTCCGCGAACCACTCGGCACTCAGCCGCTCGTTGTCGGGGTCGCCGGATAGATAGATTACGTCGTGGAACCAGATGGCCAGTTCAACGCCGTCTGAGCGCCCGAGTTCCGCTTCCGCGAGGTCCATCCTTGACAGGCAGTCGTTGATGTGGCCGCCGGTGTGGTAGTGGCGGTGGGGCTCCCGGTAGTACTCGGCCAACTCCGCAAAAACGGCCCCGGCCCCGGCGTCGCCGGGCGCAGGCGCGTGATGACCATGCCCGGCGCAACGGCTCCACAGCCGGCAAAATCGTTCTCTGTCCAGGTTCGTGTCCAAGGGCGGTTCCCCGCGGGTTTTCGGGTGCCGGTCCATTTAACCATATCGGGACGAAGGTTGCACTTCCGGGTTATCGGTTACGGGTTATACTGCGGGCACCCTCAAACCGAGACCCGCTGATGATCGTCGAACAGATCTGGACCGGCAACGCCTACCGCAACTTCAACTACCTGATCGCCTGCCCGCAAACCGGCGAGGCGCTGGCCGTTGACCCGCTGGACCACAAGAAATGCCTGGCCGTGGCCCGCGACCGGGGCTGGGAAATCACCCAGGTGGTCAATACCCACGAACACCACGACCACATCGGCGGCAACCGCAAAGTGGTCAAGGCCACCGGCGCCAAAGTGCTGGCCCACGCCGGGGCGGCGGCGGCCATACCGGAGATGGATCGCGGCCTGTCCGCCGGCGATTTGGTCACCGTCGGCGCCGGCGTGGAGCTCGAAGCCCTGGACACCCCCGGACACACCATGAGCCACGTCTGCCTGCTGTCCCGCACCGACACCCCGGCGTTGTTCTGCGGCGACACCCTGTTCAACGCCGGCGCCGGCAACTGCCACAACGGCGGCCACCCGGCGGAACTGTACGAGACCTTTGCCGGGCAACTGGCGACGCTGCCGGACGACACCCTGATCTATCCCGGCCACGATTACCTGGAGAGCAACCTGCGCTTCACCCTGGACCGCGAACCCGGCAACCGCGACGCCGAAGCCCTGCTGAACACCGCCGCAACCCAGGACCCGAACCACGCGCTGGTGACCACGCTAGGCCGTGAGAAACAAATTAACACTTTTTTGCGCCTGCAAAATCCCGAAGTAATCGAGCAGCTCAGGCTGCAATACCCCGAACTCGAAGCGGCGCCGAACGACAAAGCCGTATTTCTGAAACTGCGGGAACTGCGTAATCAGTGGTAGGAAAACAGGGAGCGCCGGCGAGCGTTTGTTTCATCGCATTCGGGAATCCAGGAACCAACTTGTAGTACCATTCCACCCCGCCCAATTCAGGAGCGCGACCTTGAACCAACCGGCTATGAATACCCTCGTCGAGAACGGCGTCATCGAAACCACCGATGGCGTGGCGTATATTTTTTACGATGACTACTGGATTCGTTACTACAAGCCGCCCGCCGAGACCCTGTCCGCCAAGAAGCGGCTGATTGACGCCCTGACCCGCCGCACTTTTCACCACACCGAGGCCGGCATCAATACGCCGGGGGAGAAACTTGAGGAGGCGCGGGCGGCGTGGGAGAATGAAACCGATGAGCGGCGCAAGCGCGTCAACGCGGCGATGCTGGCCGGCGCGTTGTTCAACCGCGCCACCGACATTTTCACCGCCATCGTTGACCTCGAAGAGAACGGCATTGACATCAACCGCGACAACGAACTGATGCGCCAGTGCGCGAGTTGTTTTGCCGAGGCGCTGGAGTTGAGCGTCCACGTCCGGCATCACAGCGGCGAAGATGGCGTGGATGAGTTGTGGGGCGAGCCGGTCAAGGTGTTCACCATGACGCTGGAGGAGTACTACCACAGCCGCTACCGCAAGATCGCCCAGGCCATGCGCGAAATTGACCACATCCGGGAAGTGCTGCACCAGACCATTTGCAGCCGGCCGTGGTTTGCGGGCGCCGGTGTGCTGGTGGATGACTTCATCAGCATCGCCAAAAAGGAATGTGAGATCTTCCGCAGCGACCCCGACTACTATCGGGTGTGGCCGAGGTTCGTCGCCGACGGCGAAAAGCTGCGCGCCTACCTGGCCGCCATTCCCGACGGCGCCAACTCGGAACTGGAACGCCACATCAAGCGCGGCACGCGCCTGCTGCGGGACGGCAAAAATCTCATCACCTGGATCGCCAACGTGCGCGTGCCGATGCCCAACAGCACCCGCCGCTTTTTGGAAAAATGCGACAAATACCGCGCCACCACCGCGAAAATCGCGGCCCCCTGAGCGAATAATTTTCCACCCCAACGCTGTCTTGACCCGCATCCTGGCCTATAATGGCGGCAACGATATGCCCGACCATGCCTGATGCCTGACCCATCCACACTGCGGCGTACCCCGCTCCACCCCCTGCACCTGGAACACGGCGCCAAAATCGTGCCCTTTGCCGGCTACGAGATGCCGGTCAACTACTCCGACGGCATCCTCGCCGAGCACCTGCACACCCGCGCCGCCGCCGGGCTGTTTGATGTCTCACATATGGGCCAAATCAGCGTTCGCGGCGCCAGCCCCGAAAGCATCGCGCTGGCGCTGGAATCGCTGATCCCGGCGGACCTCCTCGCCTTGCCCCCCGGCCGCCAGAAATACGGCCTGCTCACCAATCCCGAAGGCGGCATCCTGGATGATTTGATGGTGCAGAACCTCGGCGAGCACTTCGCGGTGGTGGTCAACGCCGCCTGCAAGCAGCAGGATTTTGAGCACCTGCAACGGCATCTCGAACGCCTCGAACACCTCGGCAACGCCTGCCAACTGGATTTTGCCGAAGACCTGGCATTGCTGGCGTTGCAGGGCCCGGCCTCGGCGGCGGTGCTCGCGGACCTCGGCCACGACCTCGCCGGGATGAAGTTTATGGACGTGCGCGAACTGGAGTTAGGCGGAATCGCCTGCACGGCCTCGCGCTCGGGCTATACCGGCGAAGACGGCTTTGAGTTGTCCGTGGCGGCGGACCAGTCCGAAGCCCTGGCGCGCCTGCTGCTCAACAACCCGGCGGTCAAACCCATCGGCCTCGGGGCGCGGGATTCGTTGCGCCTGGAAGCGGGCCTGTGCCTGTACGGCCACGACATCACCACCGCCACCACCCCCGTTGAAGCCGGCTTGAACTGGGCCATTTCCCCGGCGCGCCGCGCTTCGGGGGAACGCGCCGGCGGCTTCCCCGGCGCCGACATTATCCTCCCGCAGATGCCGAAAAACGTCTCCCGGCGGCGGGTCGGGCTGGTTCCCGAAGGGCGCGCGCCGGTGCGCGAAGGCGCGGCCCTGCAGGACGCCGCCGGCAATCCGGTCGGCGAAGTTACCAGCGGCGGGTTCAGCCCCAGCCTCGGCTATCCGGTCAGCATGGGCTACGTCAGCCTGGCACACGCCGAGGCCGGAACCGGGCTGCGAGCGCTGGTCCGAAACAAGCCCCTGCCGGTAACGGTAACGCCCTTGCCGTTCGTGGCGGCCAATTTTTATCGTGGATAAACAAATTCTTACACAAACTTTTTCAGAATCACCATGAGGTAGCAACATGACAACCAAATACACCGAAGACCATGAATGGGTGCGCGAGGAGGACGGCGCGCACGTGGTCGGCATCACCGACTACGCCCAGGAGCAACTGGGGGAAATCGTCTACGTGGAACTGCCCGAAGCCGAAGCCGCCGTGACCCGGGGCAAAGAGGCAGCGGTGGTGGAATCGGTCAAGGCGGCGAGCGACGTCAAGTCGCCGCTTTCCGGCACCGTGACCGAAGCCAACGCCCAACTCGCCGATTCCCCGGAACTGGTCAACTCCGCCCCCGAAGGCGAAGGCTGGTTTTACAAAATGCGCGCCGACGACCCGGCCCAGCTGGACGGCCTGATGGACGCCGACGCCTACCGGAAATTCGTGCAGTCCCTCGACTGACCCGCTTCCGGCCAACCATCCCCAGGCCAACTACCCAGGACTTCCCAATGCCCCGCGCCGATGACTTTACCGTTCGGCATATCGGCTCCAATCCGGAGCAGATTGCCGCCATGCTGGAGACCCTCGGGGTCGCTTCGCTGGATGAGTTGATTGATCAAACCATCCCCAAGTCCATCCAGAGCAGCCACCGCTTCCGGCTCCCCGAAGCCCTTGACGAGAACCGCCTGAACAAGCTAAGCCGCCTGGTGGCCGGCGACAACACCGCCGCGATCTCCATGATCGGGCTTGGTTACTACGGCACCGTGACGCCGCCGGTAATCCGCCGCAACGTGATGGAAAACCCGGACTGGTACACCGCCTACACCCCCTACCAGCCGGAGGTCAGCCAGGCGCGCCTGGAAGTATTGTTGTCCTTCCAGCAGATGATCACCGACCTGACCGGCATGGAAATGGCCAACGCTTCGCTGCTGGATGAGGCCACCGCCGCCGCCGAAGCGATGATGCTGGCGCGGCGGGTCAGCAAAAACCCGTCCAAACGCTTCCTGCTGGGCCGCGACTGCCTGCCGCAGACCATCGCCGTGGTGCAGACCCGCGCGCGGCCCATGGGCATTGAGACGCTGGTGGTGGATATTGACGGCACCGATTTTGACCAGGCCCTTGACCCCAAAAATGGCGGCTGCTTCGGTGCCCTGGTGCAGTACCCCGGCGCTTCCGGGGAGATCTACGACTACCGCAAGTGCATCGAAAAAATCCACGCCGGAGACGCGCTGGTGGTCATGGCCGCGGACCCGCTGGCGCTGACCCTGCTGACCCCGCCGGGGGAACTGGGCGCGGACATCGCCATCGGCACCACCCAGCGTTTTGGCGTGCCGATGGGATTCGGCGGCCCCCACGCGGCCTATTTCGCCACCCGCGAAAAATACAAGCGCAGCATTCCCGGACGGCTCATCGGCGTCTCCATTGACGCCAACGGCAACCCCGCCTACCGCATGGCGTTGCAAACCCGCGAGCAGCACATCCGCCGCGACAAGGCCACCAGCAACATCTGCACCGCCCAGGTGCTGCTGGCGGTGATGGCGACCTTTTACGCCCAGTACCACGGCCCGGACGGGCTGGTGCGCATCGCGCGGCGCATCAACCGCCTGACCCGCGCGCTGGCGGACGGCCTCGACAGCCTCGGCTACCCCATTCGCCACCACGCTTTTTTCGATACGCTGGTGGTGCAAGCCCCCGGCCACGCCGGACGCCTGCGCGACAAGGCCGAGCAATCGCGCTACAACCTGCGGCTGATTGACGCCGACCACCTCGGCATCAGCCTCGACGAGACCATCTCGCCGGAGAAGATCGAGGGTTTGCTACAAGTGTTCGCGGACACCACCGCCCACGAAGTCAGCGGCGTGATCTTCAACAAAGACCTCAAAGACTCCATCCCCGCCAACCTCGAACGCGCCAGCCCCTTCCTTGAGCACCCGCATTTTCACCGCTACCGCTCGGAAACCGAGTTCATGCGCTACCTGCGCAAGACCGCGAGCAAGGACATCACCCTGTCGCGCTCCATGATTCCCCTCGGCTCGTGCACCATGAAACTCAACGCCGCCAGCGAAATGGAGCCAATTTCCAACCCGTTGTTCGCGCACATCCACCCGTTCGCGCCGGCCAAGCACGCGCGCGGCTATCACCGCATCATCAACAAACTCGACACCATGCTCTGCGAACTGACCGGCTTTGCCGGTTTCAGTTTCCAGCCCAACGCCGGCTCCCAGGGGGAATACGCCGGGTTGTTGTGCATCCGTGCGTGGCACAAATCCCGCGGCCAGGGCGAGCGCGACGTGTGCCTGATTCCCTCGTCCGCCCACGGCACCAACCCGGCGAGCGCCATCATGGCGGGGATGAAGGTGGTGGTGGTGCAGTGCGACGCAGACGGCAACATTGACATCGAAGACTTGGAAGCCAAAGCCCGCGAACACGGCGCGCGCCTCGCCGGCGGGATGTTCACCTATCCCTCCACCCACGGCGTGTTCGAGGAGGGCATCCGCCAGATCTGCGAAATCGTCCACGGCCACGGCGGGCAGGTCTATATGGACGGCGCCAACATGAACGCCATGGTCGGCATCTGCCGCCCGGCGGAGATCGGCGCCGATGTGATGCACTTGAACCTGCACAAAACTTTCGCCATCCCCCACGGCGGCGGCGGCCCCGGCATGGGCCCCATCGGCGTCGCCAAGCACCTGGTTCCGTTTTTGCCCGATCACCCGCTGGTCAGTTGCAATCGCGGCGGTTCGGACCCCATCGGCACGGTGTCGGCGGCGCCCTGGGGTTCGCCGCTGGTGCTGCCGATCTCCTGGGCCTACATGCGCCTGCTCGGTGATTACGGCCTGAAACGCTCCACCAAGGTGGCGATCCTGAACGCCAACTACGTCGCGCACCGCTTGCACCCCCATTACCCGGTGGTGTACAGGGGCGGCAACGGGCGCGTCGCCCACGAATGCGTGGTCAGCCTCGCGCCCATCAAGGAAGCCTGCGGGGTGACCGTGGAAGACGTGGCGAAACGATTAATTGACTACGGGTATCACGCGCCGACCATGTCGTGGCCGGTGCCCGAATCGCTGATGATCGAGCCCACCGAGAGCGAATCCAAACAGGAAATTGACCGCTTCTGCGACGCGCTGATCTCCATCCGCGAAGAAATCCGCGAAATCGAGGAAGGCAAGTTCACCCTGGAAAACAGCCTGCTGACCAACGCCCCGCACAGTTATCACCTGCTGGTGAGCGACCAATGGCCCATGCCCTACTCCCGCCAGCGGGCGTTTTTCCCGACCCCGGAAGTGGAGATCAACAAGTACTGGCCGCCGGTGGGCCGCGTGGACAACGTGTACGGCGACAAGAACCTGGTTTGCAGTTGCCCGCCGATGGCCGACTATGAGTAAGGTTACGCCCGCGCCCGGTCCCGATCCCGATCCGGCGCGTCCGGCGGCGCGTCCGGCGGTGCGTCCCGCCGTGCGTCGGGTGGTGCGCGGCGAAAAACTGCGCGGCGCCGACAAGATGTCGCGCATCCCGGTCAAGATCGCCCCCCAACCCTGGGAGCAGCGCCTGCGCAAACCGAAGTGGATCCGCGCCGGCTTCACCGGCACCAAAGCGGTCACCGACCTGAAAAAAGTGCTACGCGACCGGGGGCTGCACACCATCTGCGAAGAAGCCGCGTGCCCCAACCTCGGCGAATGTTTCAGCCACGGCACCGCCACCTTCCTGATCATGGGCGACATCTGCACCCGGCGTTGCCCGTTCTGCGACGTCGCCCACGGCCGCCCCAACCCGCTGGACCCAAACGAGCCCCGGCGGCTCGCGGAAACGGTGGCGGCAATGAAACTCAAATACGTGGTCATCACCTCGGTGGACCGAGACGACCTGCGAGACGGCGGCGCCGCCCACTTCGCCGCCTGCGTTGATGAACTGCGGCGGCATTGCCCCGGCCTCAAAATAGAAATCCTGACGCCGGACTTCCGCGGGCGCATTGACGCCGCCGTGGCCATCCTCGAACGCGCGCCGGCGGACGTGTTCAATCACAACCTGGAGACCGTGCCGCGCCTCTACAAAAGCGCGCGCCCCGGCTCCGACTACGCCGCCTCCCTGCAACTGCTGCAACGCAGCAAACAAACCTGCCCGCGCGTGCCCACCAAATCCGGCCTGATGCTCGGCCTCGGCGAGCGCAAGGAAGAAATCGTTCGGGTCATGCGCGACCTGCGCGCCCACGATGTTGACATGCTGACCCTCGGCCAATACCTGCAACCCAGCCGCCACCACCTCGCCGTGGAACGCTACTGGACCCCCAAAGAGTTCACCGAACTCGGCGCCATCGGCGAATCCCTGGGCTTCAACAACGTCGCCTCCGCACCCATGGTGCGCTCGTCCTACCACGCGGATTTGCAGGCGGGGATGGATGCGTGATACGAGCGCGGCGCAAGCCGCCGATGATACGATTCCCCCATGGTCAAAGCAGCAATCGCCTTTGACTCCCACAGGTTCGTCAAGAACCTCACCAGCAAGGGCTTCACCGAACAGCAAGCCGAAGCGCTCGCCGAAGAGCAGGTGCACCTGCTCAACGCCAATTTGGTAACCAACGAGCGGTTGGCGGCCACGGATGAGCGTATTGAGGCGGGCAACGCTAATCTGAGCAAGCGCATCGAGGAGGTCAACGCTAATCTGAGCACGCGCATTGTGGAAGCCAAATTTGAATTAATTAAATGGATGGCCGGGATGCTGGTTGCGTCTTTTATCGCTATGAGCGGCATGGTCTTTTCGCTAATCAAGTTCCTGTAGCCCCCTACTTCCGGCAACAAACCCGCAAAAGCGGGGCTCCACTCATATTTGCAGGCGGGGATGGATGCTTGATGTGGAAGCCCACAGTCGTCAACTCTACGACACTAGGATATTTAATAAATCAATGCTAATATATACAAGGGTCTCATAATCATGACGAAGAATTCCAACATGCAGTTTGCAATGAATCGAGCTCATTGTTTTACTCGCGAATCAGCCTGCTTTGATCAAGGCACTTCACCGTTTGCGAAGCCGATTGGCAAACTTCCAAGCCCTGAAAAAGCAAATCCGATATTCCCGCAACAAATTCGCCGCAATCAATTGAAAATTGCCGATGCAAAACAACGGCATGATGAAATTTTGAAAAAATCGTATCGTTAAAATAAAGATACAATTTTAAGAATTATGCTAGGTATCGACGAACTAGTAATCTTGGTGGGGATGGTTTCCCCGATTGTATTTAGCGCAGGCCCCACTAACTTGATGTGTGCTGCATCTGGCGCTAAATACGGAATTCGCAATTCCTTCCCGTTTGTTGTTGGACTGAATCTGATGGTATTCATTCCCGCCTTTGTTATAGGAATGGGAGCGGAAACTCTGTTTCGTGAATTTCCCGAAGTTTTCATTTTCGCGAAATATTTAGGCGCATTTTTTATTTTTTACTTAGCACATAAATTTTTCCGTTCAGGGGAATTAGAGAAAGGTAAATTAGAGGAAAATGTGCCTAGTTTATTGGATGGGATACTAGTCCAATTTGTCAATGTAAAAGGTTTAGCTTTGCTCATATTGCTCTATAGCCAAGTTACTCATGAAACTACGGGCGATGTTCAAATGGTTTTTATGCTTAGCATAATTTTAACGATTATGAGCGTTGTTTCTCATGTAAGTTGGCTTTGGGGAGGAGCTTGGTTGACAAAAAAATTTGCTTCCCCACGCGCAATTAAATACCAAGGAAAAGTCTTTGGCTTTCTGTTGGCAAGTGTAGGGGTGTGGGTACTATTTAATTAGCTTATTCCAACTATTTAGCGTAAAATACAATCCTCATAATCGTGGCATTGAGTAAAATGTGATGCTAGTTATGAAAACATTCCTTCTAGTATATTAATGAGGCTCTTTGAGAATTAAATTATGGCACTAACACATTTCTCCGTAATTTTCCCCCTATTGTGCGGATTAAGCTACGTAGTAGCAGGTATTTCATTTTTTCTGGATTCGTCACATTCGACCACCCCAGGCTCCGAGGAATATTGGAACATATTAGCAGAAAGTGAAATTGCTCGCCAAACTTTTCTTATCGCATTTGCGTTGACAGGGATTTTTGCCTTAGGAGCAATCAAATCTATTCAAGAGTTTTTAGGATCCATAAAATCAAGTTTGCTTCATTGGGCGTTTAGTTTGGGTTATTTAGGATATGCTGTTACGGCGGTTAATTATTTTCGTATTCTTGGAGGAGAATCCAGACGAGCTGTGGCCTACTCCATCGGAAATGAAGCGACTCGCGATGCAATTGCGTCGTTTTCTATTGCGATAGATACACAAGGCTGGTTGATGTTTGGGGCGGTTGGTATATTCTTGGCGATAGTTAATGGCTTCGCTTGGAAATTACGAAGCTGGCCTCGATGGATATCCGGCCTAGGAATGGTGATAGCAGTGTTAAACGGTGTAGCTTGGTTCGGTTTGCTGACAAATCAAGGTTTGTTAGTTAATTTTGCCGCTGGAGTAGGCGGCATTGTATTAGGCCCTGTTTGGTGGGGGGGTATTGGTGTTGTCTTTTGGTCGCATATTTCAAAAACAAAATAGCAATCTAACATTATAAATTTTTGCCTCTATTTTTATGAATATGTTGCCAATCTTGTAATGCAATAACATGATTGAATAGAATTGTTTTACGGAAAATGTCGCCTGGACCCATGAATAATGGTTGAAAAGGAAAGTCAGATAATTTGTTTACCTGCCCATCTTCTTTTCTAATCCATTGTGCAGTCACAACAACCCGCCCTCCTAACGCATAATAAACGATATTGAGGAAAGTATTAATAAGGCTTTTGAAGCACTTTATAGATTGATATAGCCATTTTGGTACGGACAAGTTTGTCATTGTTACAAACTTTTTTGTTTTCTTCGCAACCGATGGAAAAAAATGGCGAGACAGCGAATATTCAATATCTACTTTTACTTCAACCAATGCGGCAACTTCTACAATAAACCAAAGGCAATTACGATCAACCAAACGAAACGCCAATGCCCCTTGATCGCGATTAGCTTGCATATTCTCAATATGACTTCGAACCTTCTGAAATTCCTGGGAAGTCAACGGAATGCTGGTAACACACTCATTCCAGCCGACACTATCATATTTATCTGGATTCAGTAGCATTCCGGGGAAAGTGAGGCCAGGAATATATTCAGGCGAAATTTGTGTACTTTCATCAGGGTAGAACCCGACACTGTATAGCTCCCCAAGTGGGGATATCAAACGTATCCACGCATGCCCATGATCGGATACTAACGTAGGACTCTTTCCTTTTGAACCTGATACTAGTTCAAGAAGATAGGTTTTGGGGCGCTTCTCTAAAGGAAGCACTCGTGTTGCTCTTAAAGTTACCCAATTAGATGCTTCATAAATTTCCCCTGGGGTCTGACTGATTAATTTTTTTGCGAAGTATCGGGAAAAAGAAAAATGCCATTTCATTTCTACAATACTGCTTCCTTCCACACTTTTTCGGCACCAATAGCTTCCCGCACGAAAGATTTATCCGAAACCACACAAATCTCGCGATTTTTAAACATCTCTAAAAATTCTTCATGTGACGCATTAAAATGGCAAAATTGTTCGCCGGATAAAATTGTCTCTTGGTCTAATTTATTCAAAGGGACTGTGCTTGAAACGAAAATAGATTCTTTGTCTCCCAACAAATTCCCATCGGTATCAAAATCAAGATAGCCACCCGGAGCAATTTGAACCAACGTAGAAGTAAAACAGGCTGCAGTTTTAATGCAATCGATTTGAACACTAGGGTTAACTCGACCATTTGCGAAAACCCACGATAATTGATCCGGGAAGCTAAGCAAATAAATGGCAGACATCAATTCAAAGCGGCTTTCAAAATCACCAAACTGGAACCCCAACTCAAGACGGTTGTCGGTTTTCTCCGTTGTAATCGCATTCCAAGCCGGCATTCCAATAATAAGCGGCTGGACATGCCCGGAGTAGTGAGTCAAAAGCTTGTTACCGTGCATAATTGCTGAGAGGATATCGGCTTCTGTGTTATCAGCCAGTCCTATCATTGCCCCTAAACCTACTTGCAATCCGACCCTAACCGCAGACTCATTAGACTTGAGTCGTTCCAAAAAACCATTGCCATTACGAACAATACGAAAATCTTTATCCAAACCTTTTGCTTTTGGCCCTGACGGAACATGAAAATTATAAAGCTCCTCGTTGTAGGTTTCCTGCCAAGTCAGCACACAGTCAAGACCTATTTCTTTAAATTGTGCATAATGTTCTTCATGCATCGCCGTAAAACACATAGAAATACGGGCATCTGGATTGACGGCTACGGTTTCCTCTTTTAGTGCTTGAATCATGGGTGCTAAATCTGTCTTAAAGAATTTGAGATCATCTCCGCCTACAATTTCAAAATGACTAAACCCTTTGGCAGCAAGGCTACGGGCTTGCTTTCGAATAGCATCTACCGAAATTCGAGTGCGGACCATCTCTTTGTTATCTGCCCGCCATCCACAAAATTTACAGGTACTAGCACAGTAAGAGCTCGCCTCAATAGGAACCATTGTTGCAACGTTGGCATCAAAAATTTTACTACGTAAAAGCCGTGCAGAATCACATACCTTTTGCGTTAATTGATCATCTGGATAATTTCTAATTAGATGTAGCAACACCGCTGACTCATCTAAATCTAAACCTTTTTCCGAGCGGCGCTCCATGAGTATGCGAGTGATCAAATCTTCTCTGGTCGATATTTCTTTCAGTTTTGTAGCTGCACTGCTTAATTCCATCTCTGCATTACGGAACAGTGACAAATAAAATTCGTCTGTAATTCGTTCAATCATTTTATGTTCCTCCCGCTAGTTGAGTAACTGTACAACAATATAACCCAGACTCACGTGCCCTTCAAGTCCCCCGTGATTATGGCCTAAAACCTTGTGATTTTCTCATAAACGTATGCTTTTTGGGTGTTCCAAGGGCCTAGGGACCCCTAATATGCAAGATAAAACTGTGGTATTTACCCCCTCGGATACTGAAAATAGTGCCAAATCGCTATTTTTGGCCGAATTTTGGGCAAAAAAATTGAATTTAGATGGTTTTTTTGGTATACACTCGCCTGTGTGTCTACAATTCTATCCTTATGGAGGATATACCGATGAATGCCAAACATAAAATCGCAACAATCGCAGTTGCAGTTGTACTATCACTAGCCACAGTGGTGACTCAGGCCGCAACTATCGACGATGTCAAAGCACGAGGTGAACTGAACTGTATTATCAATACTGGACTAGTCGGCTTCGCATCACCCGATGCTAACGGTCGATGGGATGGTTTTGATGTGGCTCATTGTCGTGCCGTAGCGGCTGCCGTACTAGGTGACCCTGACAAAGTGAAGTTTATCAACGCCACTGGCAAGACCCGCTTCACATTGTTGAACTCCGGCGAAGGCGATGTGCTGTTCCGCAACACCACCGAAACCATGAGTCGTGATGCTGATTTGAAACTCAGTTTCCTCCCTGTCACCTACTACGATGGCGCTGGTTTCATCGCACCGAAATCCTTGGGCGTAAAATCGGCGAAAGAGTTGGGCGGCGCTTCGATCTGCATCCAAACCGGCACCACCACAGAATTGAACCTATCAGACTACTTCCGGAAAAATGGGATAACTTATGAACCAGTGCCTGTTGAAACCAACGAAGAAGCACGCACCAACTATCTGGCCAATCGTTGCGACAGCTACATTGGCGATGCTTCCGCTTTGGCCTCCACGCGCGCTACTTTTGACAATCCGAAAGACCACATCATTCTGCCGGAAATCATCTCCAAAGAGCCGCTGGGCGGCGCCGTGCGACACGGCGATGACGCATGGTTTGATACCGTTAAATGGATAATGAATGCACTTATTATCGCCGAGGAACTCGGCGTTACTCAGGCCAACGTGGACAGCCACGCCGCGTCAGCCGGCGACAATCCGAGCATCAATCGTCTGCTAGGTACCGAAAGCAACTTCGGCGCAATGATCGGCCTTGATAAGCAATGGGCGGTTCGTGCGATCAAAGCCGTTGGTAATTACGGCGAATTTTTTGACCGTTACCTTGGCCCGAGCACGCTGATCGGGCTGGAGCGGGGCCTCAACGCATTGTGGACCAACGGCGGCATCTTGTACGCCGCACCGATTCGGTAGTCCGCACATAATGGGAACCTGACGGGTGGCGGGGTAAAAGCCGCCGCCCGTTTTTGTGTTACAGTATGATCGTTTCCAGTTTTCACTCCGCACCCCAGGTGTGCTGACCGACTCCTGATATGCAACAAGCCGACGCCATCCAGCGCAACACCCCGCAACGCAACGCCATTTCACGCTTGTGGAATGACAAGAAAACCCGCTCGGTGATCGTTCAGATACTCACCATGGCGGGTATTTTGCTGTTTTTCGGTTATATGGGGCGCAACGCGGTCGTGAACCTTGAGGCGCTCGGCAAGGATTTCAGTTTTGCTTTTCTCTGGCAACCGGCGAGTTACGACATCAATCAGTCGTTCATTGAATACAACTCCCAGTCGCCGCACATTCGCGCCACCGTCATCGGCATTATGAACACCCTGGCGATCGCCGTCGCCGGGGTCATCCTGGCCACCATGCTCGGCTTCCTGCTGGGCGTCATGCGCTTGTCCAAAAACTGGCTCACGGCCAAAATTTCCTACGTGTACATTGAGTACGTGCGCAACGTGCCGGTGCTGGTGCACATCCTCATGGTGCACGGAATCCTGGTGCACGTGCTGCCCAACCCGCGGGACGCGGTCAACGTCGGCGACGGCGTGTTTTTGTCCAACCGAGGCGCGGCGGTGCCGAAACCGCTTTTTGAACCGTTGTTCTGGGTGGTGTTTGCGGTGATCATCGCCGGCATCGGCTTTGCCTTGTGGTTTCGCCAGTACGCGCGCCGCCGCCAGGATCAAACCGGGCGCGCGCTGCCGGTTTTCTGGATTTCCCTGGGCGCCATCATCGGCGCGCCGCTGCTGGTGTACTTCATCCTCGGCAGCCCCATCGTCTGGGAAATACCCGAACTACGCGGCTTCAACTTCCAGGGCGGCTGGGTCCTGCGCCCGGAATTCATCGCCCTGTGGCTGGCGCTGTCGTTGTACACCGCCTCTTTCATCGGCGAAATCGTGCGCGCCGGCATCCTCGCCGTGGACTACGGGCAAACCGAAGCCTCGGCGGCGGTGGGTTTGAGCCGCGGGCGCACCTTGAATCTGGTGGTAATCCCGCAGGCATTGCGCGTCATCGTGCCGCCGCTGACCAGCCAGTACCTGAACCTGACCAAAAACTCATCCCTCGCCATCGCCATCGGTTATATGGACATCGTCGCCACCATCGGCGGCATCTCCCTCAACCAGACCGGGCGCGAAATGGAGTGCATGGTCATCGTGCTGGCGTTGTACCTGACCATATCCCTCACCATTTCGGCGTTTATGAACTGGTACAACAAGCGCATCAAGCTGGTCGAACGTTAGCGCACAATCCGCCAATCACGACTCACGAACACAACATAATGTCCGAGACCCGATCCTACAAACCCGGAGAACATCCCGAACTGCCGCCGCCGGCCAACGTGCGCGGCTTGGCGGGCTGGGTGCGCGGCAACTTTTTGTCGTCGCCGTTCAACATCATCCTGTCCCTGGTTTCGTTGTGGTTTTTGTGGGTGGTGGTGCCGCCCGCCGTTGAATGGTTTTTTATTGACGCCGCCTACACCGGCGCCGACCGCAACGAATGCCGGGCCAAAGCCGGCGGCGCGTGCTGGGCTTTCGTGAACGAACGACTGCGCTTGTTCACCTACGGGTTTTACCCGGCGGAAGAACGCTGGCGCGTCAACCTCTCTTTCGTGTTGTTGTGCCTGGCGCTGGTGCCGGTATTGTTTGATAAAGTCCCGCACCGCAAATACGGCCTCTACTATGCGGTGGCGTTCCCGTTCATCGCCGGCTGGCTGCTGATCGGCGGGTTCGGGTTGCCCGTGGTGCCCACCGACAAGTTCGGCGGCTTCATGCTGACCCTGGTCATCGGCGTCACCGGCATCGCGTTCTCGCTGCCCATCGGCATCGTGCTGGCCCTCGGGCGCATGTCCAAACTGCCCATCATCCACATCTCCTCGGTTTCTTTCATTGAGTTCATCCGTGGCGTGCCGCTCATCACTTTGTTGTTCGTGGCCTCCACCATGCTCAATTATTTCCTGCCGCCGGGCTCCACCTTTGACCTGCTATTGCGCGTGCTCATCATGGTAACGTTGTTCGCGTCGGGCTACATGGCCGAAGTGATTCGCGGCGGGTTGCAAGCCATCTCCGGCGGGCAGTTTGAAGCCGGCGACGCCCTCGGCCTCAAATACTGGCAGGCGATGCGCCTCATCATCCTGCCCCAGGCGTTAAAAATTTCCATACCGGGCATCGTCAACACTTTCATCGGCCTGTACAAAGACACCACGCTGGTCATCATCATCGGCCTGCTCGACCCCCTCGGCATTGGCCGCGCTTCGGTGGCCGACACCAAATGGGCCGGGCTTTCCACCGAACTGTACGTTTTCGTCGCGGTGTTTTTCTTCATTTCCTGCTTTAGCATGTCCCGCTATTCGCTCTATCTGGAAAGCAAACTTGAAACCGGACACAAAAGATAACGAGGTACTTTAGTTATGTCTGAAACAGCCAACGCCAACCCCACAAACGCCACCGCCGCGCAAAACCCCGACGCGGAACTTGCCATCAACATCGTGGCCATGCACAAATGGTACGGCGAATTCCACGTCTTGAAAGACATCAACCTGGAAGTAACCCGCGGCGAGCGCATCGTCATCTGCGGCCCTTCGGGTTCGGGCAAGTCCACCATGATCCGCTGCATTAACCGCCTTGAAGAACACCAGCAGGGCGACATCATCGTTGACGGCGTGGAGCTCACCAACGACCTCAAAAACATCGAAACCATCCGCCGGGAAGTGGGCATGGTTTTTCAGCACTTCAACCTGTTTCCGCACCTGACGGTTTTGGAGAACTGCACACTGGCCCCAATCTGGGTGCGCAAAACCCCCAAGGCCGAGGCCGTGGAGGCCGCAATGAAATACCTTGAGCGCGTCAAAATCCCCGAACAGGCCAACAAGTTCCCCGGCCAGTTGTCCGGCGGCCAGCAACAGCGCGTGGCCATCGCCCGCAGTTTGTGCATGAACCCGCGCATCATGCTGTTCGACGAACCGACCTCGGCCCTCGACCCGGAAATGATCAAGGAAGTCCTCGACGTAATGGTCGAACTGGCCCAGGAAGGCATGACCATGCTGTGCGTAACCCACGAAATGGGCTTCGCCAAAACCGTCGCCAACCGCGTAATCTTCATGGACGTCGGCGAAATCATCGAAGAAAACACCCCCGACCTGTTCTTCGACAACCCCCAGCACGAACGCACCAAACTTTTCCTGAGTCAGATACTCAGTCACTAGCGCAAACCGGGCAAAGCCTGCCCCTCTCCCCCGCACATACCCGCATTCAGTTTTGTGTTAAAACAGGCGCGCCTGTAAAAAGTGTTCGTGTTCGGTTGGCCGGAGCATATTGAACTGAATTCCCGAATGCGATGAAACAAACGGTTGCTATCGCTCCCTGGTTTTCTATCGTTCGGGAATGACGGTGCCGGACGCGAAATCAATCCAGCGTCGCCGCTCCGTAATACCGCCACATCAACAATGCCACGCTGGTTCGGTACGGCGACCATTTTTCCGCCAGCAATCCGGTGGTTTTGGCGTCGGGGCGTTCGTCCAGGGACGCATAACGCTGTACCGCGACTTGTAGCGCGAGGTCGCCGGCGGGGAAAATATCGGCGTGGCCGAGGGCGAACATGACGTAGATTTCCGCCGACCAGCGCCCTATTCCGCGTACCTTGAGCAGTTCGGCGATGGCGGCTTCGGCGTCTAGTTGGCCCAGCCCTTCGAGGTCGAGGGTTTTGTCGCGCACCCTTTGCGCGAGTTCCAGGGTGTATTCCACCTTTTGCCATGACAGGCCGCATTGCCTGAGCGGGTCGCCGCCGCGGTTGAGGATTTTGCGGTGGGTAACCGGTGCGCGGCACAGCCTTTCGAGGCGTTGCCAGATTACCGCCGCCACCGAGGTGGACAACTGCTGGGAGACGATGACCCGCAGCAGCGTGGCGAAGCCGGGTATTCGGATGCGCGGTTCGGGGCAGCCGATGGCGTCCATCAGGCCCTGCAGGCCGGGGTCCAGCAGCGCCGCGCGCCGCAACTCCCGGCGCAGTTGCCGCTTCTGGGTTTTGGCGTCGGAACCGCGCGGTGATTGATGTATGATGTTCATTTGGAATACTATATTGAACCATTTTTCCCAGCCGGCGGCCATCCCGCCGCCCTGCTATTGACAGTGAAGGAAACCATGCGCGTATTGATTATTGAAGACGACCAGGCGACCGCAGCGTACATACAAAAGGGATTGATTGAGGCCGGGCACACGGTTGACGTCGCCACCAACGGCGACGACGGCCTGGCGCTGGCCGCCGGCGAGGAGTACCAGGCGCTGGTCGTGGACCGCATGCTGCCCAACCGCGACGGCCTGGCGCTGATCTCGGCGCTGCGCGAGACCGGCGACCAGACCCCGGCGCTCATCCTGAGCGCGCTCGGCGAAGTCAACGACCGCGTCGAGGGGCTCAAGGCCGGCGGCGATGATTACCTCACCAAGCCGTTCGCGTTCTCCGAACTGCTGGCGCGGCTCGAAGCGTTGCTGCGGCGCGCCGGCGCCGAGGTCCAGGAAACCACCCTCACCGTGGGCGAGTTGAAAATGGACCTGCTGGGGCGCGAAGTCAAAAGGGGCGGCACCGTCATCGCCCTGCAACCCAGGGAGTTTCGCCTGCTCGAATACCTGATGCGCCACAGCAACCAGGTGGTCACCCGAACCATGCTGCTGGAAAACGTCTGGGACTACAATTTTGACCCGCAGACCAACGTCATTGACGTGCACATCAGCCGCCTCAGAAGCAAAATAGACAAGAATTTCGACACTCCTTTGCTGAGCACCGTGCGCGGCGCCGGATATATTTTGCGTGAAACCAAAGCGTAGATTTTTTCACAGCTATACCTCGCGGTTGGCGCTGTTGTACGCGGTTATTTTCAGCGCCTCGACGCTGTTCCTGTTGTCTTTTTTCTACTTGTTCACCGCCTCCTACATGACCCAGCAGGTGGACAACACCATCGAAACCGAAATCCAGGGACTCGCGGAGCGCTACGACGACGAAGGGCTGGAGGGCCTGACTACGCTGATCGCCGACCGCGTCAACCGCCAGCAGGCCCAGGCCACCGGCAACTCGGTCTACCTGCTGACCACCTACACCTTCCGGCCATTGGTCGGCAACCTCGACCGCTGGCCGAAAAACGCCACGGTGGATGACGACTGGATCGAGTTCGCGCTGGTGATCAACCAGGAAACCAATGAGACCCACCTGGCGCGCGCCAAGATTTTTCGCCTGCAGGGGCGCTACGGGTTGCTGGTGGGCCGCGACATCAACCAGCTCACCGAGGCCAAGCGCCGCATCATTCAGGCGCTGAGCTGGGGGCTGGTGATCATGCTGCTGCTGGCGTTCGCCGGCGGGCTGGTGCTCGGTCGCAGAACGGTGCGCAAGATCGAGCGCATCAACCAGACCACGCGCAGCATCATGTCCGGCGACCTGTCGCGCCGGGTGCCGCTGACCAATCACAACGACGACTTCGACCAGGTCGCGGAAAACCTCAACCAAATGCTCGACCGCATTCAAAGCCTGATGGAAGACATTCGCCGGGTTTCCGACAGCATCGCCCACGACCTGCGCACCCCCCTGGCGCGGCTGCGCCAGCACCTCGAAGAAGCGCGCCAGCAGGAAAACCCGGACTCGCGCTCGGCGCGCTACCTCGAAGGCTCTATCAAGGAAGCGGATTCGCTGCTCTCCACCTTCAACGCGCTGCTGCGCATCGCCCGGGTCGAAGCCGGGCAGATCAAGTTCGGCTTCAGCGAAATTGATTTTCACGCCCTGATCGGGGACGTCGTTGAGTTTTACGAACCGCTCGTGGAAGAAAAACAACAACGCCTGGAGACCACGCTGGAGGACGGCATTACTTCATTTGGCGACCGCGACCTGATGTTCCAGGCGGTCGCCAACCTCATCGAAAACGCCATCAAATACACGCCGCAACGCGGCAACCTCAGCATTTCGCTGATTCGCCTCAACACCGAAGCGCTCATCACCATCGCCGACGACGGCCCCGGCATCCCCGAAGCCCAGCGCGAAAACGTGTTCCGGCGTTTCTACCGCCTCGACCAGAGCCGCAGTTCGAGCGGCAACGGGCTGGGGCTGAGCATGGTGTCGGCGGTGGTATCCATGCACAACGGCCGCATAGAACTGCAAAGCAACCACCCGGGCCTGAAGACCGTCATAACCCTGCCGCTGACCGCACAACCGCAAAGCAGCACGCCGCCGGCGATTGCCACTGACCTGGCGAAAGTGTCCGGCTAGGGCAGACCATGGTGAACTGTTGTGTCTCCCCCTGGACGAGTAGGGGGGCGCGTGACGCGCGTTTGCGGGGGCAGGGGGATGGGACCCCCGCGCCCCCCTTTGCGGCGCGGGGAAACTCCTGTTTCCAGCACCGCGCGCACATCCCTGTGCGCGACAGTCCGGCTAGCGCCGGAAGGGTTTGAATGACGGCAGAAACTTTGTGCGCGGGAATAACACCGAGGAACGTGGCAACCACTCTGCCGTCATTTGTATGTTGATTTTCCCCCGCATTCAGGCCAGTTTGCGGGGGAGGCGTGAGGGGCGCGTCGCCGGTTTAGTCTCTGGATTCCCGAATAGCGATGAAAAATATGGTCGCTGGCGCTCCCTATTTTTCTATCGTTCGGGAATGACACCGAGGGAGATTTGCACTTTCGCGGGAATGACGGCAAAGGCGTAAGGAAGGGCAAAGGAAGCGGCTATTCATCGCCTTTTTCGCTGTCCGTCCTTACGCCTCTGTGCCGTCCAACCGGCGGCGTAGCCGCTGACTTAGCCGCGCGCACGGACGCGCGCGGCGGCGCTGGAAACAGGATGTTTCCCCGCGCCGCAAGGGGGGTATGCGGGGGGTATCCCCCCGCAAATGCGCGTCACGCGTACCCGCGCCCCGCGCTACCGTCATTCCCGAGCGTTAGTGTCCGTTGCCGCGTTAGCGGCTTACGGACACTTGCGTACTCGGGAATCCAGTGGATAAACCAGCGCGTTGGCCGCTCACTTGGCGGGCTACTCTATCTTGAACAATGGCTCCTGCTGACCGCCGGACTCGCCGTCGCCGTCCCCGTCGCTGTCCCCGGTGGGAAAGGGCGTCCCAAATGTTTTCTCATCAACGCTGACCGGCAGTGACAATCCGATCGCTTCGAGGATTTTGTTGACGCCGGGGCCGGGCAGTTGGCTGACCGCAAAGCCGATTAGTCCCGCCAGCACCACGACAACCAGCAAAATCCGAAAAAACCCACCGCCGCGTTTGTTCGGTCGTCCGCGATGCGGCACGGTGCGCCGTACCGGCATTTTGGCGTAGAGGATTTCACAGGCCTGCTCGTTTTCGAGGCAGACGCGGGCGGTGATTTGTTCGTGGTCGAGTTTCAGGAGTTTGGCGTAGGCGCGCAGGTAGCCCATGGCGAAAGTCTTGCCGGGCAGGCGTTCGTAGGCGTCCTGCTCCAGGGCGGTGATGGTGGCGGCGCTGAGGTTGAGGCACTGGGCCGCCTCCTGCACGCTCAGGCCCCACTTTTCCCGGGCCGCCGACAGCCGTTGTCCGACGCCTCCGGTTCCGTTCCCGTCCGCAGACGACTTGGGCGTCGTTCCGTCGGATTCGTTCATGTCATGCTGCCGGAGTTGCGCGGTGCGGTTGGCCGGTGAAAAAAAAAGGAGGGAACTGCCCCCGTTTTTTTATCCGTCAGGCGCCATCCACGGCCTTCATGCTCAGGCGCACCCGCCCCTGCTTGTCCACTTCGAGGACCTTGACCTTGACCTGGTCGCCCTCGCTGAGCACGTCGCTGACCTGGTTGACCCGGTCCTTGGAAATCTGCGAGATGTGCACCAGCCCGTCGCGGCCCGGCAGGATGTTGACGAACGCGCCGAAATCCATCAGCCGCACCACCTTGCCCTGGTACACCGCGTCCACTTCCACGTCGGCGGTAATCTGCTCGATGCGGCGGATCGCTTCCTGGGCGGCGGCGTTGTCGGTGGAGGCGATTTTTATCGTGCCGTCGTCGTCAATGTCAATGCTGACCCCGGTCTCCTCGGACAATGCGCGAATCACCGACCCGCCTTTGCCGATGACGTCGCGGATTTTTTCGGGGTTGATCTTGATGGTCAGGATGCGCGGCGCGTAGTCGGACATCTGCGCGCGCGGCGCGGCGATCACGCGTTCCATTTCGTCGAGGATGTGGAGGCGGCCGTGCTTGGCCTGCTCCAGCGCCTGCTCCATGATTTCACGGGTAATGCCGTCAATCTTGATGTCCATTTGCAGGGCGGTCACGCCCTCTTTGGTGCCGGCGACCTTGAAGTCCATATCACCGAGGTGATCCTCATCGCCGAGTATGTCGGTGAGCACCGCGAAGCGCTCGTCTTCTTTGATCAGCCCCATGGCCACTCCGGCCACCGGCGCCGAGGTGCGAACCCCGGCGTCCATCAGCGCCAAACTGGTGCCGCACACCGTGGCCATGGAACTCGAACCGTTGGATTCGGTAATCTCCGACACCACGCGGATGGTGTACGGAAACTCCTCCTGGCTCGGCAGGACCGCCTTGACGGCGCGCCGCGCCAGCCGGCCGTGGCCGATTTCGCGGCGCTTCGGCGAGCCGACCCGGCCGGTTTCACCGACGCAGTACGGCGGAAAATTGTAGTGCAGCATGAAACTGTCGCGGTAGTCGCCT
The DNA here is from genome assembly GCA_965212085.1 of Candidatus Poriferihabitaceae bacterium. GTDB lineage: Bacteria > Pseudomonadota > Gammaproteobacteria > Arenicellales > Poriferihabitantaceae > JAHRAW01. Next base: position 2,726,341 of record OZ243042.1, read on the forward strand.
TGCAGCGCGTCAATGATTTGCGAATCGCGGTCGGTGCCGAGGGTGACCACCACCAGCGCCTGGGTCTCGCCACGGGTGAAGTTGGCCGAGCCGTGGGTGCGCGGCAGGATGCCGGTTTCGATGTGAATGGGGCGCACGGTTTTGGTGTCGCGCCCGTCAATGCGCGGCTCGCCGGCCAGAATCCGCCCGCGCACCGAGGCTTTCTCAAGGCGCTTGATTTCATCCTTGACCGCGTCGGCAACGCCATCTTCGGCGTCTTCCGGGCACAACGCTTCAACCGCGCCCTGGCGAATTTCCGCCAGGCGGGTTTGGCGTTCGGCCTTGTCGGAAATCCGGTACGCCTCGGTGATCTGCTCCCCGGCCTGGCCTGCGACGCGCTCGGCGAGGGCCTGATCGCGTTCGGGCGCCTGCCACTGGCGGCGCTCCTTGCCGGCCTCATCTCCCAGTTCCTTGACCGCGCGGATCGCCGCCTGACTCTGCTCGTGTCCGAACATCACCGCGCCGAGCATCTGCGCTTCGCTGAGCGCGTTGGCCTCGGATTCCACCATCAACACCGCGCTTTCGGTTCCCGCCACCACCAAATCCAGGGACGAGCGCGCCAGTTGGGCGGAGTCGGGATTGAGCACGTATTCGCCGTCAATGAAACCCACCCGCGCGGCGCCGATGGGGCCGTTGAATGGAATGCCGGAGATCTGAAGCGCCGCCGAGGTGCCGACCAACGCCGGTATGTCCGGGTTGATCTGCGGGTCAATGGACAGCACCGTAACGATGACCTGCACCTCGTTCATATAGCCCTTGGGAAACAAGGGCCGAATCGGGCGGTCAATGAGCCGGCAGGTGAGCACCGCGTTTTCCGACGGCCGCCCCTCGCGCTTGAAAAAACCGCCGGGTATTTTGCCGGCGGCGTAGGTTCGTTCTTCAAAATCAACGGTCAGCGGGAAAAAGCTCAGATGGCTTTTTTCCTTGCGTCCCACCACGGTAACCATAACCACGGTGTCGCCCATACTTGCGATTACCGCGCCGTCGGCCTGGCGGGCGATGGCGCCGGTCTCCAGGCGCATTTCATGTTGACCGTATTGAAAGGTCTTGACTGCTTTGGTCACGTTTTTTCTCCTGGGCGCGCGGATTGCGCGGTTCGCGGTTATCGGTTATTTACGCAAGCCGAGCTTGCTGATGAGTGCGCGGTAGCGCTCGACGTCGGATTTTTTCAGGTAGCTCAGCAGTTTGCGCCGGTGATTGACCAGCCGCAGCAAACCCTGGCGGGAATGATGATCGTGGATATGGGTCTGAAAATGCCCGGTGAGGTCCTGGATGCGGGCGGTCATGAGCGCGATTTGCACTTCCGGGGAGCCCGTGTCGCCCTGCCGGCGTTGATGCTGTTCGACGATTGCAGATTTATCTGCGGCGGTTAAAGCCATGATATTGCTCAATTATTTCTCAATTAAAGGTGACGCCCCAATCGGGAACCGGCCATGCCGTTTCCCGGGCAAAATCTCAGGCCGGTTCCAAAAATACCCGGCACCCGGCCTTTCGGGAGCGCGTATTCTAGCCGCCACGCCGGTAATCTACAACCCCAACGCCCCCATATCCGAATGTCCGGCGGTCAGAACCGGAACGAGAAGGTCAGGCCGATGCCGTGTTCGGCGGGCGCATCTTCCCGCTCCCGCCGGGTGCCGTACAACTCCAGGCGCAGGCCGGGGGGCGTGTGCCAGCCCCGGCCTTTCCATATTCCGGCGAAATCCAGAGTCAGGCGCTGGCTGTGGCCGGCGTCATTCCATTCGGGTTCCAGGGTCAGCGCCAGCCCGCGCCCCGGTGCGCCGGGGTCAAAGCGCGCCGCCACGCCGCCGCTCCAGTCCTCAAAGTTCTTGTCTTCGTGGTCCACCAGATACCGGCCCTGTATGGTGAAATCCACGCCGGCATTGGGGTTGGCGTAGTTGAACGACACGCCAACATCCCCGCCGGTGCCGATTTCCGCGTCCCCGGCGTCCTGGCGCACGCCCAGTTCCAGCGTCGTACGCACGCGGTTGCCCGACTCCAGAATCGGCGCGTGGGTTCCTTCCAGGAACAGCCGGCCGCGTTGCACGTCCTCCTTGATTTCCGCCAGTTGCGCGGTTTCTTCGGATTCAATCTGTAACGCCAGCGCGTCCCCCTTGACCGCCAGGCCGAAGGCGCGACCGGCGAACAGGTCATAGCGCGCGCCCAGGCTCATCATCCCCATCTTGATGTCGGTCTCCTGCGTCGCTTCACCGGCCTCCTTCAAGCGCATCTCGCCCTGGCCGTATCCCAGCAACCCCCATACCTCCCATCCATTGGGCGATGCCCAGTGCGCGTACGGATACACGCTGGTCAGCGATGCCTCCAGATCGCCCTCGCTGTCGTTGGCTTCGCCGAAATCCCATTCGCCATCGCCTTCGCTGTGGGTTAGGGCGATGCCGCCACGGGTGTTCTCGTCAATGCTTTCAACGCCGAAAGTGACCGAGGTTACGTCTCCGGACAGGGTCAGTACATCGTTTTCGTTGTCGTCGTCTATATCTTTGCCATCAAAACTGCTGCCGGTGCCGCGTCCCCACAGCACTACGTTTCCGCCGGCGGCGTTGCCGTTCGCCCCGTCTTCGTGCAGGTTAATCTGGAAAGCGCTGCGCGTCAGCAGTTCGCGGGAGGACATCACTTCGGAATCGGCGCCTTCCTGCCGGCTCCATTCATCCGGGTCGCGGGTGAAAGGGATTTGTGCAAACCCCGGCCCCGGCCCATTGGCATTGACATGGGCATTGGCATAACCGACGCCGCCGTGGGGTTGTGCGCCGCCCCCGTCAATAATACGCGGGGCGTCAAGGCTCATGCGATGCCCGCCGATGACCACCCAGGACGCCCTCGCCTGACCCGGCGATCCGGTCATCCGCTCGCTGATGCTTTCCCCGGCGTCGCTCGCCACCGTGCGCCCGAAACGCGCCAGCCAGCCCTTCATTACGCGGGCGTGGCGTTCCCTGCCGGTTTGCATCTCCACCCTCACCGTCGCTATGTTGCTGTTGGTATTACCATCAGACACCCGGTAGGTGAAGCTGTCTCTCCTCTCTTCGCTGCCGTCGTGGACGTAAGTGAACGTCCCGTCGCCGAGCAGGCTCAGTGTGCCGTATTGCGGGAGCGTCATCATGCTGGCGGTTAAACCACTGCGCGCCGTATCCGGATCGCGGTCGTTGTCCAGTACGCTCGTAGCGCCGCCCGCCAGGGTTGTCGCCGTGGCGCCCCTGGTCATGACGATGCGATCATCCATCGCCACCGGCGAGTCATCGTTCGCCATGACCGTGATGGTCACCGTATCCGGGTTTGATGTGCTCTGCGCGTCCTCCACCGTCAGGCTGAACACCAGGGCCATGTTGTCCGTCAACTGCGGGACGGCAAAAACCGGGCGCACCGTGTTCATTCCGGCAAGGGATACCACCGGCCCGCTGGCCTGACTCCATTCATACAACAGGGTTTCGCCTTCCGGGTCCGTGGAGGCGCTGCCGTCCAGGGTGACGGTTACGACGGCGCCGTCTGGCTCATCCACGGTTTGATCCGGGCCGGCGCGGGCGGTCGGGGCGTCGTTGGCCCCGGCGGTGACCGTGATGGTCACGGTGTCCGGCGCCGAGGCCGCGTTCTGCGGGTCGGCGACGATGAGGCGGAACTCCAACACCGCGGCCGATAACAGTTCGGTCGGCGCGATGAAGGTCGGCCGCTCGGCGGCGGTATCATCGAGGGTCACTTGCTCTCCGCTCAGTTGGGTCCACGCAAATGTCAGGGCATCACTCTCCGGGTCGGACGAGGCGCTGCCGTCAAGGGTTACGGTCGCGCCTTCGGCCACGGTCTGCGGTTGGCCCGCTTCGGCGGTGGGCGCGTCGTTATCCGCCGTTACCGTGATCGTCACCGTCGCCGTGTTGCTGTCCAGAGCGCCGTCGTTCACGATATAGGTGAAACTGTCGCCGCTGGTTTCGCTGCCGTCGTGGGTGTAGGTGAAGGTGCCGTCCGCGTTCAGCGTCAGTGCGCCGTTGGCCGGGGTGGTTGCCACGCGGGCCGTCAAACTACCCTGCGCCGTGTCCACATCGCGGTCGTTGGCGAGGACGCTTGTCGCGCCGTCGGTCAGCGCCCGCGCCGTGCCGCCTTCAAGCACCATGAGCGCATCACTCTCCGCCACCGGCGCGTCGTTGGCCGCCGTGACCCTGACCGTTACCGGCGCCGTGGCGTCTTGACCGCCCGCCGTGGCGGTTATGGTGAGGTCGTAGGTCGGTGGCCCGCCCGGCGCTTCGAAATCCTCGCCGGTGCCGGTGTAACTGATCGCGCCGCTGTCCTCGTCAATGTTGAAGAGACCGGCGCCGCCGGTGGTGATGCTGTAAGTGATCGCGTCATTCTCCGGGTCGGTGGCCGTTACCGTATCCACGTCTATCGGCATCGTGCTACCGTCTTCGTTTTCAAGCAGAGTGAAAGCGTAAGGGTCGCCGACAAACTCCGGCGGCTCGTTCACATTGGTTACGGTCACCGTTACCGATGCCGTGTCGGTTAGCGTGTTGGCCGTGGCGATTATGGTGAGGGCGTAGGTCGGCGGCGGCGTCTCGAAATTCTCGCCGGTGCCGATGTAACTAATCACGCCACTCGTCCCGTCAACGAGGAAGCGGGTCGTGTCGCCGGCGGTGATCACATATACCGGCGTGTCGGATACATCCGGGTCGGTGGCGGTTACCACGCCCAAATCAACCGGCGTCGAGCTGCCGTCTTCGTTCTCCGCCAGATTAAATGCGTAGGTGTCCGGATCAAACACTGGCGGCTCATCCTCGTTGGTGATATTGATGGTCACCGTGGCGGTGTCGGTCGCGTCTGCGCCGTCCGTAACCCGCACCATCAAGGTATAGCTGGGCTGGGTTTCGAGGTCTTCGCCGGGACCCGTGTAGGTAATCGCGCCGCTGCCCGGGTCAATGTTGAAAAGGGTCGTGGTGGTGGTGATGGCGTAGGTCAGCGTATCACCGGTATCCGGATCCTCGGCGGCGACCATGCCCACCGGCACCGGCGTACCGCCATCGCCGGGTTGATTCTCAATCAGCGTGAAAACGTAAGGGGTATTAATAAACACCGGCGGGTCGTTCTCGCCGGTTACCGTGATGGTGATGTCGCCGTTGGCGATGGCGTTTTGGTCATCCATGATCCGGTAGGTGGCCGTCACCATGCGGCTAGCACCGGGAAGGAGATCGTCAAACGCGCCGACCGGGTTGAAGTTGAGATCATCGCCCACAATGAGGGTGAGCGTACCGCCGCCTGACAAGACAACCATATCGCCGACATTCATCACGGTCACGCCGTTGATGGCGATGACGGACAAGGTGTCATTTTCCGGATCGGTGTCGTTGTCGAGCACGGCAATGGTTATCGCCGTGTCTTCGTTGGTGCTGATGGCATCGGCCACCGCCATCGGCGGGTCGTTGGCGTTGCTCACCGTGACCGTGACGGCGGCGGTCGCCGAAAGACCACCCGCCGTGGCGGTTACGGTGAGGTCGTAGGTCAGCGGCGGCGTCTCAAAATCTTCGCCGTCGCCGACGTAACGAATGACGCCAGTCGCCGGGATAATGTCGAAGAGACCCGCGCCGCCGGCGGTGATGCTGTAGGTGACCGGGTCATTCTCCGGGTCAGTGGCCATCACCGTATCTACGTTTATCGGCATCGTGCTGCCGTCTTCGTTTTCAAGCAGGGTGAAAGCGTAAGGGTCGCCGACAAACTCCGGCGGCTCGTCCACGTTGGTCACGGTCACCGTTACCGATGCCGTGTCGCTTTGACCGTTGGCCGTGGCGATTATGGTGAGGTCGTAGGTCGGCGGCGGCGTCTCGAAATTCTCACCGGTGCCGATGTAACTAATCACGCCACTCGTCCCGTCAACGAGGAAGCGGGTCGTGTCGCCGGCGGTGATCACATATACCGGCGTGTCGGATACATCCGGGTCGGTGGCGGTTACCATGCCCAAATCAACCGGCGTCGTGCTGCCGTCTTCGTTCTCCGCCAGATCAAATTCATAGTTGGGCACATCAAACTCCGGCTCGTCGTCCGCCCCGGTTACCGTGATCGTCAGCGTGCCGTCGGCGGTGGCCCGGCCATCGGAAACCCGGTAGGTGGCCGTCAACTCGCTGCTCGTGGCGGGCGCGAGTTCATCAAACTCGCCGTTCGGATCAAAACTGAGCATGCCGTCGGCGTTGCGGGTGAGCGTGCCGCCGCCGGATACGGCGACCGCCTGGTCGTCATTCACGGCCATGCCGTTGATGGCGCTGACGGTCAATGAATCACTTTCCGCGTCCGTGTCGTTGGCGAGCACGTCAATGACTACCGCCGTGTCCTCGTCGGTGCCGCCGGTGTCGGCGACCGCCACCGGCGCGTCGTTCACGCCGCTCACCGTGATGGTCAGCGTGCCGTCCGCCGTGTTCGCACCATCGGTGATTTGGTAGGCCACTATCACCTCGCGGTCTTCGCCTACTTGGAGATCGTCAAACGCACCGAGTGGGTCGAAATCAAGCCTGCCGTCGGCGTTGCGGGTGAGCGTGCCGCCGCCCGGCAAGGCAACCGAAACACCGATATTCGCCGGGGCGCCGTTGATGGTGGCGACGGACAAGGCGTCATCTTCCGGGTCGGTATCGTTGTCAAGCACGGCAATGGGCGCCGGCGTGTCCTCGTCGGTTGCGAGGGTGTCCGCCATCGCCACCGGCACATCGTTCACGCCGGTGATCATAATCCGCACCATGGCCCCCGGAATGCCGGGCGCGCTCGCCGCCACGGAGAACGCTTCCATTCCGTCCCGGCCGGCGCTCAAGCGATTGGTTGCGTCCCGGCTGTTGTCGAGCGTGTAGGTCCAGGCGCCGGTGGCGGCGAGGGTGAAGGTGCCAAATGTGCCGGGGGTCGGATCATCCTGCGCCACAAAAGTCTCGGCAGCGCCGTCGGGATTGATGATTGCCAGCGTCCCCGTCGCTTGGTTCTGCGCCGCATCCTCAACCACCGCCCCGCTCAAGTTCCCGCCGATGACCGCGGCGGCGGACACGGTGATGGTCACGGCGTCCGGCTCTGATGCCGTGTTTTGATCATCGGTTACGACCAGCCGGAACCCAAACGACACGGCCTCGGTCAGCCCGGTGGGGGCGGTGAAGGTGGGTTGTGCGATGGTGGCGGCGCTGAGGGTAACAAGCGGGCCGCTGGCGCGACTCCATTGATAGGTCAGCACCCCGTTCTCCGGGTCGGTGGAGGCGGTGCCGTCCAGGGTTACGGTTACCCCTTCGGCCACGGTCTGCGGCGGGCCGGCGTTGGCGGTCGGCGCGTCGTTCACGCCGGTCACCGTGATGGTCACCTCGCCCTCGTCCGTGGCGCTCCCATCCGTGATTTGGTAGGTGGCCGTTACGGAGCGGTCTTCGGTTGGCGCGAGATCGTCAAATGCGCCGCGCGGGTCGAAGCTGAGCTCGCCGTCGGCGGTGAGCGTGAGCGTGCCGCCGTTCATTACGGCAACCGTTTGACCGCCACCGGCAGTCACCGCCGTGCCGTTGATGGCAACGACGGTCAAGGTGTCATTCGCCGCATCCACGTCCATATCGTTGTCAAGCACGTCAATCGCCACCACCTCATCCTCGGTGGTGTCGGCGTCATCATCCATCGCCAGCGGCGGATCATTGGCATCGGTCACCGTGACCGTGACCGGAGCCGTGGCGGTCGCAGGTGCACCACCCGCCGTGGCGGTTATGGTGAGGTTGTATATTGGTGGCCCGCCTGTTTCTTCGAAATCTTCGCCGCTACCCGTATACCGAATGACGCCACTCGCCCCGTCTATGTCGAAGAGAGACATGCCGCCGGCGGTGATGCTGTACACAATCGGGACATTCTCCGGGTCGGTGGCCGTTACCGCAGAAAACTCTATCGCCGTCGTGCCGCCGTCCCGGTTTTCCACCAGTTCAAATTCGTAGGAAGCCGGGTCAAACACCGGCGGCTCGTCCACGTTGGTTACCGAAACCGTGACCGGAGCAGTCGCGGCAAAAGTGCCCGCCGTGGCGGTTATCGTGAGGTTGTAGCTCGGCGCCCCGCCCTGCGCTTCAAAATCCTCGCCGGCGCCGGTGTAACGAATGACGCCACTCGTCCCGTCAATGTTGAAGAGACCGGCACCGCCGGTGGTGATGCTGTAAACAATCTCATCGCCTTCCGGGTCGGTGGCCGTTACCGCATCAAACGCCACCACTGACGCGCCGCCGTCCCGGTTTTCCGCCAGATCAAATTCGTAGGTGTCCGGGTCAAACACCGGCGGCTCGTCCACGTTGGTTACCGTTACCGTGACCGCAGCAGTCGCCGTATCACCCCCCGCCGTGGCAGTTACGCTGAGTTCGTACACCGGCGGCCCGTCCGGCGCTTCAAAATCCTCGCCGGTGCCGGTGTAGGCAATCGCGCCGCTCGCGGAATTAATCTCGAACTTGCCCTGCGGATCACCGGCGGCGATCGCATATACCGGCGTGTCGGTTGCATCCGCGTCGGTGGCGATTACCGTGCCCACATCAACCGGCGTCGAGCTGCCGTCTTCGTTCTCCGGCAGATCAAATGCGTAGGTGAGCGAGTCAAACACCGGCGGGTCGTTCATTCCCGTAACCGTGATGGTGACCGTGTCCGGCTCTGATGCCGTGTTTTGATCATCGGTAACGACCAACTGGAACCCAAACGACACGGCCTCGGTCAGCCCGGTGGGGGCGGTGAAGGTGGGTTGGGCGGTGGCGTCGCTGAGGGTAACAAGCGGGCCGCTGGTGCGGCTCCATTGATAGGTCAGCACCCCGTTCTCCGGGTCGGTGGAGGCGGTGCCGTCCAGGGTTACGGTTACCCCTTCGTCCACGGTCTGCGGTTCACCCGCGTCCGCGGTCGGTGCGTCGTTGATGCCCCTCACCGTAATGGTCACCTGGGCTTCGGCTGTGCCGCCCCGGCCATCCGAGATTTGGTAGGTTGCCATTACCTCGCGGTTTTCGGTTGGCGCGAGATCGTCAAATGCACCGACTGGGTTAAAGTTGAGATTACCGCCGGCGTTGCGGCTGAGCGTGCCGCCGCCTGATACGGCAACCGCTTGACCGTCATTCACCGTCGTGCCGTTGATGGCGGTCACGGTCAAGGGGTCATTCGCCGCATCCACGTCCATGTCGTTGTCAAGCACGTCAATCGCCACCATCGCATCCTCGGTGGTGTCGGCGTCATCATCCACCGCCACCGGTGGGTCGTTGGCATCGGTCACCGTGACCGTCACCGGAGCGGTCGCAGCAGCACCACCCGCCGTGGCGGTTATGGTGAGGTTGTACACCGGCGGCCCGCTCTGTGCTTCGAAATCCTCACCGACGCCGATGTAACTGATCGCGCCACTTGCCCCGTTAATGCTGAAGAGACCCGCATCGCCGGTGGTGATGCTGTACACAATCGCGTCATTCTCCGGGTCGGTGGCGGTCGCCGTGCCCAACATAACCGGCGGTGTGCCATTCCGGTTTTCTTCCAGGTTAAAGGCGTAGGTGGCCGGAGCAAATACCGGCGGCTCATCCTCGTTGCCGATATTGATGGTCACCATGGCGGTGTCGGTGTCGCCCGCGCCGTCCGTAACCCGCACCATCAAGGTATGGCTGGCCTGGGTTTCGAGGTCTTCGCCGGAACCCGTGTAGGTAATCGCACCGCTGGCCTCGTCAATGCTGAAACGGGTCGCGCCGGTGGTGGTGATGGCGTAGGTCAGCGTATCACCGGCGTCCGGATCATCGGCGGCGACCGCGCCCACCGCCACCGGCGTACCACCATCGCCGGGTTGATTCTCAATCAGCGTGAAAACGTAAGGGGTATTAATAAACACCGGCGGGTCGTTCACGCCGGTTACCGTGATGGTGATGTCGCCGTCGGCGATAGCGTTCTGGTCGTCCATGATCCGGTAGGTGGCGGTCACCGGGCGGTTTTGACCGGGGAGGAGATCGTCAAACGCGCCGACCGGGTTGAAGTTGAGATCGCCGCCCACGATGAGGGTGAGCGTACCGCCGCCCGTTACGTCAACCATATCGCCGACATTCATCACGGTCACGCCGTTGATGGCGATGACGGACAAGGTGTCATTTTCCTGATCCGTGTCGTTGGCGAGCACGTCAATGGTTATCGCCGTGTCTTCGTTGGTGCTGATGGCATCGGCCACCGCCACCGGCGGGTCGTTGGCGTTGGTCACTGTGACCGTGACGGCAGCGGTCGCATCAAGAGCGCCCGCCGTGGCGGTTACGGTGAGGGCGTAGGTCAGCGGCACTGTTTCAAAATCCTCGCCGGTACCGATGTAACGAATGACGCCAGTCGCCGGGATAATGGTGAAGAGACCCGCGCCGCCGGTGATGCTGTAGGTGATCGGGTCATTCTCCGGATCGGTGGCCCTCACCGTATCCACGTCTATCGGCATCGTGCTGCCGTCTTCGTTTTCAAGCAGGGTGAAAGCGTAAGGGTCGCCGACAAACTCCGGCGCTTCGTCCACGTTGGTCACCGTTATCGTAACCGTCGTGGTGACGGGAACATTGCCCGCCGTGGCGGTGACGCTGAGTTCGTACACCGGCGGCCCGCCGGTTTCTTCAAAATCTTCGCCGGTGCCGGTGTAACCAATCGCACCGCTCGCGGAATCAATCTCGAACTTGTCCTGCGTATTACCATCGATGATCGCATATACCGGCGTGTCGGATTCGTCCGGGTCGGTGGCGGTTACCGTGCCCAACACAATCGGCGTCGAGCTGCCGTCCTGGTTCTCCGCCAAGTCAAATGCGTACGGGACGCCGGTGAACACTGGAATATCATCTTCGCCCGTGACCATGATGGTGACCGTGTCCGGCAACGAGGGTTCGCTCTGATCATCGGTGACGATCAACTGGAACACAAACGACACGGCCTCGGAAAGCCCGGTGGGGGCGGTGAAGGTGGGTTGGGCGATGGTGGCGTTGCTGAGCGTAACAACCGGGTCGCTGGTGTGGGTCCATTCATAATCCAGCATCCCGTTCTCCGGGTCCGAGGAACCGGTGCCGTCCAGGGTTACGGTTACGCCTTCGGCTACGGTCTGCGGCAGGCCCGCGTCCGCGGTCGGCGCGTCGTTGAGGCCGTTCACCGTAATGGTCACCTCGCCCTCGTCCGTACCGCCCCGGCCATCGGTGATTTGGTAGGTGGCCGTTACTTCGCGGTTCGCGGTTGGCGCAAGATCGTCAAACGCGCCGCGCGGGTCAAAGCTGAGCATGCCGTCGGCGTTGAGAGTGAGCGTGCCGCCGTCCGTTACGTCAATCACTTGACCGCCACCGGCAGTCACCGTCGTGCCGTTGATGGCGGCGACGGTCAAGGCGTCATTGTCCGCGTCCGTATCATTGGCAAGCGCGTCAAACACCATCGCCGTATCTTCGTTGGTTACAAAAGTATCATCCACCGCCACCGGCGCATCGTTCTCCGGCGTTACCGTGATCGTCACCGTCGCCGGGACGCTGTTCAAAACGCCGTCGTTCACGATATAGGTGAAGCTGTCGCTATTCGTCTCGCTGCCGTTGTGTTCATAACTGAAGGTGCCGTCCTCGTTCAAATCCAATGTGCCGTGGGCCGGGGCGGTGACCCGGCTTACGGTCAAAGCGCTTTGCGCCGTATCCACATCGCGGTCGTTGGCCCGCACACTCAACGCGCCACCGGTCAGGGTCGTCGCCGTGCCGCCCTCGGCTACCATGATTTCGTCAGCCACCGCCTGCGGCGGGTCGTTCGCCCCGATGACCGTGATCACCACCGTTGCCGGCGTCCCATCCAACGCCATCACCTCAAAGGTATCCATCACCTCTGCGTCCGCGGCCAGCGCGTCGGTCTGCGGGTCGGCATTGTCCAGCGTGTACGTCCAGTCCCCCGCCGGCACGATCGCCAGCGTCCCGTAGATTCCCTGGTAATCCCCATCCGGGGTCAACACGATGCTCGCAGCCGGCGCAAAACCGTCTGCTCCGTCCACGTCGTCCACCATCAGCATACCCGCCGCCGTATTCTCATCCGCGTCCTCGGTAACTTCTCCGAGTAGGCCGCTGATCACCGCCGGGTCATTCAATCCCGTCACCGTAATGGTCAGCGTGCCGCCGGCCGTGGCGCTCCCATCCGTGATTTGGTAGGTGGCTGTTACGGAGCGGTCTTCGGTTGACGCGAGGTCTTCAAATTCGCCGTTCGGATTGAAGTTGAGCCTGCCGTCGGCGGTGAGTGTGAGCGTGCCGCCGCCGGTTACATCAATCGCTTGACCGTCACCGGCAGTCACCGCCGTGCCATTGATGGCAACGACGGACAAGGGGTCATTCGCCGCATCCTCGTCCGTGTCGTTGGCGAGCACGTCAATCGCCATCGCCGTATCCTCGTTGGCATCGGCGTCATCATCCACCGCCACCGGCGGGTCATTGGCATCGGTCACCGTCACCGTGACCGCCGTGGGTACGGACACACCGCCCGCCGTGGCGGTTACCATCAGGTTGTACACCGGCGGCCCGCCCTGCGCTTCAAAATTCTCGCCGGCGCCGATGTAGCCAATCGCGCCGCTCGCGGAATCAATCTCGAACTTGCCCTGCGGATCGCCTTCGGCGATCGCATAACTCGGCGTGTCGGTTTCATCCGCGTCGGTGGCGGTTACCACGCCCACATCAACCGGCGTCGAGCTGCCGTCTTCGTTTTCCGCCAGGGTGAAAGCGTAGGGGGTGTCGGTGAACACCGGGATATCGTCGTCGCCCGTGACCGTGATGATCACCGTGTCCGGCTCTGATGCCGTGTTCTGATCATCGGTGACGATCAACTGGAACTCCAGCATCGCGTCCTCGGACAGCCCGGTGGGGCTGGTGAAGGTGGGTTGGGCGACGTTGCTGAGCGTAACAAGCGGGCCGTCGGTGCGGGTCCATTGATAGGTCAGCGGCCCGCCTTCCGGGTCCGAGGAGCGAGTGCCGTCCAGGGTTACGATCATGCCTTCGGTCACGGTCTGCATCATACCCGCGTCCGCGGTCGGCGCGTCGTTGAGGCCCCTCACCGTAATGGTCACCTGCGCTTCGGCTGTGCCGCCCCGGCCATCCGAGATTTGGTAGGTTGCCGTTACGGAACGGCTTCCACCCATCGCAAGGTTTTCAAATGCGCCGTTCGGATTGAAGTTGAGATTACCGCCGGCGATGAGCGTGAGCGTGCCGCCGTTCATGACGGCAACCGCTTGACCGGCGCCGGCAGTCACCGGCGTGTTGTTGATGGCAACGACGGTCAAGATGTCATTCGCCGCATCCACGTCCCTGTCGTTGTCAAGCACGTCAATCGCCACCACCTCATCCTCGGTGGTGTCGGCGTCATCATCCATCGCCACCGGCGGGTCATTGGCATCGGTCACCGTGACCGTGACCGCAGCCGTGGCGGTCGGAGGACCGCCGCCTGCTGTGGCGGTTATGGTGAGGTTGTACACCGGCACTCCGCTCTGTGCTTCAAAATCTTCGCCGGTACCGATATAACGAATGACGCCACTCGCCCCGTTAATGTCGAAGAGGGGCGTGTCGCCGGCGGTGATGCTGTACACAATCGGGACATTCTCCGGGTCGGTGGCGGTTACCGCATCAAACGCCACCTCCGTGGCACTGCCGTCCCGGTTCTCCGCCAGCGTGAAAGCGTAAGGGTCACCGACAAACTCCGGCGGCTCGTTCACGTTAGTCACGGTCACCGTGACCGATGCCGTGTCGTTTTGGCCGTTGGCCGTGGCGGTTATCGTGAGCGCATAGCTCAGCGGCAGCGCTTCAAAATTCTCGCCGGTGCCGGTGTAACGAATGACGCCGCTCGTCTCGTCAATGTTGAAGAGACCGGCGCCGCCGGCGGTGATCGTGTATGTTGGCGTGTCACCGTCATCCGGGTCGGTGGCCGTTACCGCAGCAAACGCAACCACCGACGTGCTGCCGTTCCGGTTTTCTTCCAGGTCAAAGGCGTAGGTGTCCGGGTCAAACATCGGCGGCTCGTCCACGTTGGTTACCGTAATCGTGACCGTCGTGGTTACGGGAACACCGCCCGCCGTGGCGGTCACCATCAGGACGTACACCGGCGGCCCGTCCGGCGCTTCAAAATCTTCGCCGGTGCCGATGTAGCCAATCGCACCGCTCGCGGAATCAATCTCGAACTTGTTTTGCAGATCACCGGCGGCGATCGCATATACCGGCGTGTCGGATACATCCGGGTCGGTGGCGGTTACCACGCCCACCGCCACCGGCGTCGAACTACCGTTCTGATTTTCCGCCAGACCAAATGCGTAGGTGGACAAATCAAACACCGGCGGGTCGTCCTCCGGCGTCACCGTGATCGTTACCGTCGCCGGTGAGCTGTCCCGTTCGGTGTCGTTCACGATATAGGTGAAGCTGTCGCTATCCTCCTCATCGCCGTTGTGGGTGTACGTGAAGGTGCCGTCCTCATTCAAATCCAATGTGCCGTGAGCCGGGCCTGTGCCCACACGAACCGTCAACTCGTCCGTGGCCGTCTCCGCATCGCGGTCGTTATCCCGCACGCTGGTCGCGCCACTCGTCAGGGTCATCGCCGTGCCGCCCTCGGCGACCGTGAACGCATCCGCCACCGCCATCGGTGCGTCGTTCACCGGCATTACCGTGATCGTTACCGTTGCCGCGTTGCTGTCCAAAGCGCCGTCGTTCACGATATAGGTGAAGCTGTCGCTCAGCGTCTCGGTGCCGTCGTGGACATACATGAAGGTACCGTCCGCGTTCAGCGTCAGTGCGCCGCTGGCCGGGCCGCTATCCACCTTGACCGTCAACTCGCCGGCATCTGTATCCGAATCAGTGTCGTTGGCCAGCACGCTCAATGCGCCACCGGTCAGGGTCGTGGCCGTGCCGCCCTCGGCGACCGTGAACGCATCCGCCACCGCCACCGGCGGGTCGTTCTCCGGCGTTACCGTAATCGTCACCGTCGCCGGGGCGCTGTCCAAAGCGCCGTCGTTCACGATATAGGTGAAGCTGTCGCTCAGCGTCTCGGTGCCGTCGTGGACATACATGAAGGTACCGTCCGCGTTCAGCGTCAGTGCGCCGTTGGCCGGGCCGCTATCCACCTTGACCGTCAACTCGCCGGCATCTGTATCCGAATCAGTGTCGTTGGCCAGCACATTCGTGGTTATGTCGTCCGCCAAAGTCGTCGCCATACCACCCTCGGCCACCGTGATTTCGTCATCCACCGCCACCGGCGCATCGTTCACCGGCGTTACCGTGATCGTCACCGTCGCCGGGGCGCTGTCCCGTTCGGTGTCGCTCACGATATAGGTGAAACTGTCGCTACTCGTCTCGCCGCCATTGTGGACATAACTGAAGGTGCCGTCCGTGTTCAGGGTCAATGTGCCGTTGGCCGGGCCGGTTGCCACCCTGACCGTCAACGCGTTGGTGGCCGTCTCCGCATCGCTGTCGTTATCCCGCACGCTCAATGCGCCACCGGCCAGGGTCGTCGCCGTGCCGCCCTCGGCCACCGTGAACGCATCCGCCCTCGCCACCGGCGCGTCGTTCTCCTGCGTGATCGTAATCGTTACCGTCGCCGGTGCGCTGTCGTCGTCGCCGTCGTTTGCGATATAGGTGAAACTGTCGCTGGTCGTCTCACCGCCGTCGTGGGTATAACTGAAGGCACCGTTCGGGTTCAGGGTCAACTCGCCGTTGTCCGGGCCGGTTGCCACCCTGACCGTCAAGTCATCGGCGGACGTCTCGGCATCGCTGTCATTGGCCGTTACGCTCGTGGTCATACCGTCCGCCAAAGTCGTCGCCGTACCGCCCTCGGCCACCGTGAACGCATCGCCCAACGCCACCGGCGGGTCGTTCACCGGCGTTATCGTGATCGTTACCGTCGCCGTGTTGCTGTCCAAAGCGCCGTCGTTCACGCGGTAGGTGAAGCGGTCGCTATCCTCCTCATCGCCGTTGTGGACATAACTAAAGGTGCCGTCCGTGTTCAGCGTCAGCGTGCCGTGGGCCGGGGCGGTGACCCGGCTTACGATCAAAGCGCTTTGCGCCGTATCCACATCGCTGTCGTTGGCCCGCACACTCAACGCGCCACCGGTCAGGGTCGTTGCCGTGCCGCCTTCGGCCACCGTGATTTCGTCCGCCACCGCCAGCGGCGCATCGTTCACCGGCGTTACCGTAATGGTCACCGTGCCTTCGTCCGTGCCGCCCCGGCCATCCGTGATTTGGTAGGTTGCCGTCACCTCGCTACTCTCATCCGGCGCGAGGTCTTCAAACGCGCCGTTCGGGTTGAAGTTGAGTCTGCCGTCGGCATTGAGGGTGAGCGTGCCGCCGTCCGTTACGGCAATCGCTTGACCGTCACCGGCAATCACATCCGTGCCGTTGATGGCGGCGACGAACAAGGTGTCCCCGTCCACATCCGTGTCGTTGCTATGCGCGTCAAACACCACCGCCATATCCTCGTTGGTTTCAACGGCATCATCCACCGCCACCGGCGGGTCGTTCTCGCCTGTTATCGTAATGGTCACCGTCGCCGGAGCGCTGTCCCGTTCGGTGTCGTTCACGATATAGGTGAAACGGTCGCTACTCGTCTCGCCGCCGTCGTGGGTATAACTGAAGGTGCCGTCCGTGTTCAGGGTCAATGTGCCGTTGGCCGGGCCGGTAGCCACCCTGACCGTCAACGCACCGGCATCCGTATCCGCATCCGTGTCGTTGTCCAGCACGCTCAATGCGCCATCCGCCAGCGCCGTCGCCGTGCCGCCCTCGGCTACCGTGATCGCATCGTCCACCGCCAGCGGCGCGTCGTTATCCGCCGTAATCGTGATCGCCACCGTCGCCGTGTTGCTGTCCAAAGCGCCGTCGTTTGCGATATAGGTGAAGCTGTCGCTCAGCGTCTCGCCGCCGTCGTGGGTATAACTGAAGGCGCCGTTCGGGTTCAGGGTCAACTCGCCGTTGTCCGGGCCGGTTGCCACCCTGACCGTCAAGTCATCGGCGGACGTCTCGGCATCGCTATCATTGGCCGTTACGCTCGTGGTAACCTCGTCCGTCAAAGTCGCCGTCGTGCCGCCCTCAATGACCGTGATCGCATCATCCCTCGCCACCGGCGCGTCGTTCTCCAGCATCACCGTGATCGCCACCGTCGCCGGGACGCTATCGTCATCGCCGTCGTTCACGATATAGGTAAAGCGGTCGCTATCCTCCTCATCGCCGTTGTGGGCGTAAATGAAGGTGCCGTCCGCGTTCAGGGTCAATGCGCCGTGGGCCGGGCCGGTTTCCACCCGAACCGTCAATGCGTCGGTGGCCGTCTCCACGTCGCTGTCGTTGTCCCGTACGCTGAGTGCGCCGCCGGTCAGGGTTGTCGCCGTGCCGCCTTCGACCACCGTGAACGCATCGTTCACCGCCACCGGCAGGTCGTTCACCGGCGTAATCGTGATCGTTACCGTCGCCGCTACGCTGTCCAAAAAGCCGTCGTTCACGATATAGGTGAAACTGTCGCTGCGCGTCTCGTCGCCGTTGTGGGCGTAACTGAAAGTGCCGTCCGGGTTCAGCGTGAACCGGCCGTTGACCGGGGCCGCCATCAGCGTAACCCGCAACGACCCGACCGCCGTATCCACGTCTCTGTCATTATTCAGCACACTGGATGCGCTACCGCTCAGGGTCGTTGCCGTGCCGCCCTCGGCCACCGTGATCGCATCCGCCTCCGCCTCCGGCGGCTCGTTCACGTTGATTATGGTCACGACCACCGCAACTTGGGTGAATCGTTCGCCCGCCGTGGCGGATACGATGATGGTGTACACCGGCGGCCCGCCCGGCGCTTCATGATCCTCGCCGGGGCCGGTGTAACTGAACGCGCCGCTTCCCGGGTCAACGCTGAAGCGATCCGTGTCGCCGATGGCGATGGCGTAGATGATTTCGTCACCATCCGGGTCGATAGCGGTCACCTTGCCCAACAGAATCGGCGGCGTACCAACCCGGTTTTCTGCCAGATCAAACGAGTAGAACAACTGCTCAAACTCCGGGGTCTCGTCAACGTTGGTGATGTTGATGGTCACCGTGGCGGTGTCGGTCAAGCCCCCATTGTCGGTTACCCGCACCATCAAGGTACGGACGGGCTGGGTTTCGCGGTCTTCGCTGGGACCCGTGAACGTAATCTCGCCGTCCGCGTCAATCGCGTACCGGGTTGTGGGGGTAACGATGGAATAGGTCAGCGTAACCTCGCCGAGCGGGTCAGCGGCGGAGTCCGGGTCACGGGCGGCGACCGTGCCCAGCACCACCGGCGGGTGGCCGGATGTGTGTTCCGCCAGCATATATTGATATGGCTGATTGATAAACCTCGGCGGCTCGTTCACGTTGCGTATCGCCACGATCACCAAAACCTCGACCGTTCTACCGCCCGCCGTGGCGGTTGCGACGGGCTGGTACGACGGCGACCCTGGCTGTCTTCCAAAAATGGCTTCATAATTCTCGCCGGGGCCGGTGTAACTGAACACGCCGCTTGCCGGGTCAACGCTGAACAGGTTCCCCGCGTTGCGGGAGATCGTATATACCACCGTGTCGGATATATCCGGGTCGGTGGCGGTTATCGTGCCCAACTCAAACGGCGGCGAGCCAACCTGATTTTCGTCCAGGAAAAATTGGTAGACAAGCGTACCGTCAGGCAAATCAAACACCGGCGGGTCGTCCACTCCCCGCACCGTGATGGTCACCGTGTCCGGCAGCGAGGATGCGCCCTTATCATCGGTAACGACCAACCGAAACACCGGCAACGAGTCCGCCTTGAACCCGGTGGGGGCGGTGAAGGTGGGTCGCGCGGTGTTGGCGTCGTTGAGCGTAACCTCCGGGCCGCCGGCGTGGCTCCATTGATAGGTCAGCCTCCCGCCTTCCGGGTCCGAGGAACCGAGGCCGTCCAGGGTTACGGTTACGCCCTCGTCCACGGTTTGCGGCAAGCCCGCGTCCGCCAGCGGCGCGTCGTTCACCGGCGTTACCGTGATCGTCACCGTCGCCGGGTCGCTGTCCAACGCGCCGTCGTTCACGATATAGGTGAAGCGGTCGCCAGCCTCCTCGTCGCCGTTGTGGGTGTACGTAAAAGTGCCGTCCTCATTCAAATCCAATGTGCCGTGATCCGGGCCGGCAGCCACCCGAACCGTCAACTCGGCGGTGGGCGTCTCCGCGTCGCTGTCGTTATCGCGCACGCTCAATGCGCCGCCGGTCAGGGTCGTTGCCGTGCCGCCTTCGGCCACCGTGAACGCATCCGCCACCGCCACCGGCGGCTCGTTGCTTGACGTGACCGTGATGGTTACGGTGTCCGGGGCCGAAGGTTTTATGAGGAAGTCGGAGACGATCAAACTGATTTCCAGTTCCGCATCCACGGGCAGATTGACGGGCGCGGTGAAGGTCGGGCGTATCGCGGTGGCGTCGTCCAGGGTCACGCCCGGCGGCGCGCTCCACGCAAAAGTCAGGGGTGAATTTTCCGGATCCATCGAGGCGCTGCCGTCCAGGCTAACAATCGCGCCTTCGGCCACGGTCTGATCCGGGCCGGCCTCGGCGACCGGGGCTTCGTTGTCGCCGGCTATGAACCGCACGGTGACGCCGACCGCCCCCGATGACAACCCGTGCTCATCGGTGACCACGAGGAGGAACAGTTGGTGCCCGTCCCCCGGCAGTTCCGTGGGGGCGACGAAAGTGGGGGTTGCGGTGTTTTTATCCAGGAACTCAATGGTCGGCAAGTCCTGCTCAATCTGCACTTGTACACCATCCTCCCTGGTGACCGGAAAGAAGAAAAAACGGTTCTGAATCCAGGTATAAGTCAATTCGTCCCCATCCGGATCAAACGACTCCGTGCCGTCCAGCATCGCCAACTGTCCCTCCTCCACGCGCCCGGGGCCGGTGGGGACCGCCGTGGGCTGCCGGTTTGCGGCGATGAAGGTAACGGTGACCAGGTCCGGCTCCGAGGCCGCCCCGTGCGCGTCGGTAACCACGAGTTGAATTTCCTGGGCGAAGGGGCTGACGGTCAAACTGTTCGGAGCGATGATGATGAGCGTGGCGGTATCCTCCCCGAGCAATCCGCCCAGCGACAAACCGGTGTTGGTCCACCGGTAGCGCAGCCTGTCGTTCTCCGGATCAAGCCCGCTACCGCGCAGCGTAACGCGCGTACCCACGTTCGTCTGCGCGTCATCACCGGCATCCGCCGTGGGCGCATCGTTGGCGCCGTTGACCACGATGGCCACCGTTGCCTGCACGCCGTCCGCGGCTTGCACCGTGAAGGTCTCCGTTTCCTGTTGGGTCTCGTCCAGCGCGTTGGTGTCCTGGTCCTCGTTGTTCAACGTATAGGTCCAAACCCCCGCCGGGGTAATCTCAAACGTCCCGTACGCGCCGCCTCCACCTGGCGGATCCACGACGGCTACCGTGGTGTCGCCGCTGTCGGGATCGGTGATGACCAGTGCCCCGGTATCCGTGCTGGTGCCCGCAACCGTAGCCGTGGCCTCGGTGACGTCACCTTCGAGATCCCCCGCGATCGTCGTTGGGTCGTCCACCGCCGTAATCGTGATCGTCACCACCGCGTTGCTCGACAACTCACCGTCGCTCACTTGATAGGTAAAACTGTCGCTCAACGTCTCGCTGTCGTCGTGGGTATAACTGAAGGTGCCGTCCGTGTTCAGATCCAGCGTGCCGTGGGCCGGAGGGGTATCCACGCTGACCGTCAACTCGCCGATGGGCGTCTCCACGTCGCTGTCGTTGTCGCGCACGCTCAACGCGCCACCCGTCAGGGTCGTCGCCGTGCCGCCTTCGTTCACCTCAATCGCGTCGGCCACCGCCAGCGGCGCGTCGTTCACGAAAACGACCGTAATGGTTACGGTGTCCTCTTCCGAAACCAGCTCCCGCGCATCGGTAACGACCAGCCCGAACTCCAGGATCGCGTCTTCAAGCAGGCCGGCGGGAGCGGTGAAGATGGGTTGCGCCGTGGCCGGATTCGCCAGACTGATCCCCGGCGGCGCGCGCCACGCATAGCGCAGCGTCTCGTCATCGGCGTCCCTGGATCGGGACAGACCGCCGTCCAGGGTAACGCTCGCGCCTTCGGATACACCCCGGTCTTCCCCCGCGTTGGCCGTGGGCGCGGCTTGCACGGTGATGGTTACGGTGTCCTCTTCCGAGGCCACGTCCCGCGTGTCGGTCACGACCAGGGCAAAGACCAGAACGGCGTCAGCCACCAGATCGCCGGGTGCGGTGAAGACCGGGGCGGCGATGGCCGCGTCGCTCAAGACAACGGCACGCCCGCCGCTTTGTTCCCAGGCATAACGGAGCGGCCCGTTGGCCGGGTCGTCGGGCAGGGACGCGCCGCCGTCAAGGGTAACGCGCACGCCTTCGGCCACAGCCCGGTCTTCCCCCGCATCGGCGGTGGGGAGCACGTCATCCGCCCCGACCACGGTGACTTCCACCCGCTCCTGGGTGCCGTCCTCGGCCTCTACGGTGAAGGTCTCAACCTCGCGCTGCTTCGCGGTTAGCGCGTCTGTCTCCGGGTCATTATTGTCCAGCGTATAGGTCCAGGCCCCCGCATCGGTGATCACGAAGATTCCGTAAGTTCCCACAACCTCCACCGTCCCCAACGCACCGGCCCGGGCCACGCGGTCTTCCCCGTCCACGTCGGACACCATCACCGTACCCGTGGTCTGGTTCTCGGCGGCGTCCTCGCTAACCTCTCCGGCAAGTTGTCCGCCGAAGACCGCCGGATCGTTGGCGCCGATAATCGTAATAACCACCATCACTTCGGTGCCGTCCGCGGCCCGCACCGTGAACGACTCAACTTCGCGCTGCCCCTCGGCCAGCGCGTCTGTCTCCGGGTCATCGTTGTCCAGCGTATAGGTCCAGTCCCCGGCCGTGGTGATCACGAACGTCCCGTATTCGCCCGCAATCCCGCCCGGCGGCGTGGCAACGAAAAGATCCTCGTCATCCGGATCCATCACCGTCAACTTGCCCTGGACCGTGTTCTCGTCGGCATCCTCGGTCACCTCCCCGTCACCCCCCTCGGCGCCCTGCCCGGTGATGACCGCCGGGTCGTTCACATCGGTCACGGTGATGCCGACCGTGGTGGCGGCCTCCTGACCGCCGGCCAGGGCCGCCACGGCAAGTTCGTACTGCGGCGGCGCGCCCGCTGTTTCAAAATCCTCGCCCGGCCCGGCGTAGGTGATGCGGCCGTCTGTGGCGTCAAGGAAGGCGAAGCGCGCTCCGGTGTTGCCGGCGTTGATGCGGTAGGAGACCAGGTCGCCTTCGGGGTCCGTGGCCGCCACCGCGCCCACTGCTACCGGCATGGTGCCGCCGTCCTGATTCTCCGCCAGCGTGAAAGCGTAAGGCACGCCGGCGAACACCGGCGGCTCGTTTTCATTGGTCACCATCACCGTGACCAAAGCGGTCGCGATCAGGCTCCCCGAAGTGGCGGTTATCATGAGGTCGTAGGCCGGAGTTGCCCCCCCCCCCCCCCCCGCTTCAAAATCCTCGCCGCCGCCGATGTACGCCAGCGCGCCATCTACCTCGTCAATGCTGAACAGACCGGCGTTGCCTTCGGTGATGGCGTAGGCGACTTCCGCACCCTCCGGGTCAGCGGCCGTTACCGTGCCCAGGGCAACCGGCACGGGGCGGCCGGCGCGGTTTTCCGCCAGATTAAAGTTATATGCGGGCAAAGCAAACGCCGGCGGCTCGTCGCGGTTGGTGATAGCGATGGCCACTTCGGTGGTGGCGCTCAAGTCCCCGCCGTCCATAACCCGCACCATGAGCGCGTAGGCGGGCCGGGTTTCAAAGTCTTCACCGGCGCCCGTGTACATGAGCACGCCGCTCTGCGGGTTGATGGCAAATACGCCCTGGGGGTCGCCGGAGACGATGGCGTAACGCAACGTGTCTTCGGCGTCCGGGTCGGTGGCGGAGACATCGCCGAGCGGTTGCGGGCCGGGCACGTTTTCCGGGAAAGCAAAAGCAAAGGAAGCGGCGGTGAACACCGGCGCTTCGTTGACGTCGGTGATCCGAACCGTTACCGAGGCGCTTTGGCGGGTGTCGGCCGTTTGCCCCTGGGCCACGCGCATCGTCATTGAGAACTGTTTCGCCCCCGCCTCAAAGTCCTCGCCCGCGCCGATGTACAGGACTTGGCCGGTACGGCCTTCAACCGTGAACCGGGTCGGATCATGATCCTCGCGGAGCAGGAAAAACGTATGCGCGAGGCCGTCGAGGGAGCCGCCCATCACCGTCCCCACCGGAACCGGCGTATCGCGGCCATCCTGGCTCTCCGCCAGGTCAAAGACCCAGGTTTCCATCGCAAACGCCGGCGGGTCATGGACGGCGGACACGGTCACCGTGACCCGGCCCCGCGCCGTGCCGCCGTTGCCGTCGGAGACGGTGTAGCGGATGGTGTCTTCACCGAAGAAGTCCGGGGCCGGGGTGTAGCGCAGCGTGCCGTCGGCATTGACCACGACCACGCCGTTGCCGCTCGGCACGATGGCGCCGGCGATGGACAACGGGTCGTCGTCCGGGTCTTGGTCGTTGGCCAGCACGTTGATGGTAACCGCCTGCTCTTCCCCGGTGCCGGCGACGTCGTCGTTGGCGGTCGGGGGCTGGTTGCCGGGCACAACCGTCACCGTTACGGTGGTAGTAGTGCGAGGGTTGAACGAGTCATCAACCGTGTAGGTGATGATGTCTTCGCCGACAAAATTCCCGGACTGATAGGCGAGCCGGACGTCTTCACCGCTGCGCACGATGTCAACCGTGCTGCCGTCCGCGCTCCGGGAGGTGCGCGCCTCCGGAATGTCCAGCCGGTTACCTTGGATATTTCCGACACCGTTAAAATCGTTGGCGAGCGCGTCAATCGTGATGCGCACCCCGCGCACGGCGGTCACAAAGTCGGGGTTGACGACCAGTGCCAAATCGGGGGCTGTCCGTATATTCACGAGGGCCCGCGCCGTACCGCCCTGGCCGTCGGAGACCCGGATACGGACCGGATTGTCGGCGTTGCGGTGATTAATGCGCGGCACATAGTTCAGCGAGTTGTCGGCGTTGACCGTGGCCGTGCCGTGGGTCGCACTCTGTGAAACCACTGCAACGGAGAGCGGGTCATTTTCCACGTCCGTAAAATTGGAAAGCACGTGCAGAACCGTCACCCTCCCCCTGTCCTTGACGTACAGGGGGAGGGTGGAACGCAAGGCCACCGGCGGGTCGTTGACGTTCTCCACGGTCACCGCCACGGTGGCGCCGTCGCCGGTGGAGATGGTGTATTCAATGGTGTCCTCGCCAAAGAAATCTTTGGCGGGGGTGTAGGTGAGCGTGTTGTCGGCGTTGACCACCACCGTGCCGTTACCCGTCGGGACGATGGCGCCGGTCACTGACAATCCCGCGTTTCCCGTGCCTCCCACGCCGTCGTTGGCGAGCACGTTGATGATCACCTCCTGTTCCTCCCTGGTGGTGGCGACGTCGTCCCAGGCGATGGGTACGACCGTCACCGTTACCACGGCCCGCGCCGTCGCGCCCCGGCCGTCGGCGATGTCGTATTCAATGACGGCATCGCCGGTGAATCCGGCGGCGGGCGTATAGGTGAGCGCATCAAGGGCGTTCGCGTTATCAATCACCACCGTGCCGTCGCCCTTCGTCAGGATCGCGCCGGCCACCGACAACGGATCGCCGTCCGGGTCACGGTCGTTGACCAGCACTTGAATGGTCACCGACATTCCCGCCAACACCTCGGCGGCATCGTCTGCGGCCTGCGGCGCGCGGTTGCGCGGCGTTACCGTGACCGTAACGATGGCGTCGTCCGTGGCGCCCTGATCGTCGGCGGCGGTGTATGCAATGACGTCCTCGCCGTCAAAACCCTGGTTCGGCGTATAGGTCAGCGTGTGGTCGGCATTGATGACCACGGCGCCGTTGCCGCTCGGCACGATGGCGCGCGTCACGAGCAGCCCGCCGCCGCCCGCGCCGCCGCCCGGCCGGTCGTTGGCGAGCACCTCAATCCGCACCGGCGTCCCCGCGTCGGTGCGGGCGGTATCGTTCACGGCCTGAGGCGCTTCGGCGGGTTCAAACACTTCCACCATGACCATGCCCGTGGCCGTAGCCGCGCCATCAAAGACCACGTAGTGGATGGTGTCCACGCCGGTGAAGTCCTCATCGGGCGTGTAGCGGAGTGTGCCGTCCGGGTTGATGAGTACCGCGCCGTGGCCGGCGTAGGCGCGGGTTACGGACAACGCGTCGCCGTCCACGTCGGTGTCGTTATCCAGCACCGCGATCACCACCGGCATCCCCCGGCCGGTGCCGGCGGCGTCTGCCACGGCCACCGGAAAGTCGTTGACCGGCGTTACCGTCATGGTCACGGTGGCGCGACCGATGCCGCCGCGGCCGTCGGAGACCGTGTACTCAATGATGTCTTCGCCGTGAAAGTTCAGGGCCGGCGTATAGGTCAGCGTGTCGTCGCCATTGACGAGCACCGCGCCGTTGCCGCTCGGCACGATGGCGCCCGCCACCGCCAGCACGTCGCCGCGGTCGGCGTCCGCGTCATTGCCGAGCACCGCGAACCGGAGGGGCGCTTCTTCTTCGGTTTCGGCGGCATCATCCGCGGCCTGCGGCGCGTCGTTGAGATCAAGCACCGTCACATAGACCGTGAAGCGGGACGCACCCCCGCCCGCGCCGGTGGCCGTGGCCGTTACCTCCAGGTGATAACGCGGCGGCAACGCCTGTTGGACGGTCTCGCCGGGGCCCGTGTAAAAGAACCGGCCACTGTCGTCAACGGCAAACCGGGCGGTATCCCCCTCGGTGATGGCATAGCGAAACCCGTCACCAAGCCCCAGCGTACCGAGGGGCACCGGCGTCGTCCCGCCGTCCCGGTTCTCCGCCAGTTCAAAGATGCGGGCCGGGGCCGCCAACACCCGCACCCGCATGTCCCGCCGGGTACGCGGAATGTCTCGTGGTCTGGGGAACACAAAATCCTCCCCAAAAACAGCGATTATCCCCTCGGCTTCACGCAGCGGGATAACCGTTGACATCCTGCAGTGTGAGTCGGACGTGTTGACGACACGCACACTATCCAGGCCCAGCAGCAGGCCCTGTGGAATCAGGTAGCAAAACAGTCGTCCGCCTTCCGGGTCAAAGAATAAACCGGACATATCCACGACCGCGGGCGGCCCGCCCACCACCAGCGTCAGGTCGGGAATCTCGCCCAGCGGCTGCGGCCGCTCATTGACGTTGGTAATGGTGACGGTGACCGGGACGGTGGCCAGGTCGGACCCGTCGGTTGCGCGTATCTCAAAGGCGTAGCCGGCCGGGGCGGTTTCAAAGTCCTCGCCCGTGCCGACGTAGGTAATGACGCCGGCCGTGGTTATCCGGAATCGCACCGCCGCTTGCGGGTCGGGCAGATCGTAGATGATGTTCCGCCCCAGGATGTCACGGATGGCCACCGTGCCCACCGCTATCGCCCGGCCACGGCCACGCCGGTTCTCGGCCAGTTCAAACCGGTATGCGGGCCGCTCAAACACCAGCGCGTTCTCCGACACCACCATCACCTCCACGCGCCCGGTCGCCACGCCGCCCTGGCCATCGGAGACCGTGTATTCAATGACATCCGCGCCGTGGAAACCCTGGTTCGGCGTGTAGATCAGCGAGTGGTCGTCGGTGACGACCACGGTGCCGTTGCCGCTCGGAACCCGCGCCCCGGTCACCGACAGCGCATCGCCTTCCACGTCCTCGTCGTTGGCGAGCACGTCAATCCTCACCGGTATATTCTCATCGGTGATGGCGGCGTCGTCCGTGACCAGCGGCGCATCGTTGCGTGGAGCAACCGTGATGGTGACCACGGCTCTGGCGTCGGGGCTAAAATTCGCGCCGCGCCCCACCCCCGATCTCACGACTCCGTGCTCGTCGCGGAGCGTGTACTGCAACTGCGCCTGACCGTGAAAGTTCTCATCGGGCCGAAAGGTGATGGAGTTATCGCCGTTGACGGTCGCCACGCCATTGGCGGTGGAGAAAAATTGGACCAGCGTTACGATAAACCCGTCGCCCTCGGGGTCCCGGTCGTTGGCGGTTACCACAATCGTGACCGGCATATCTTCCACGGTGCGCGCGGCGTCGTCCACGGCAAACGGCCCGTCGTTGATGCCGGTAACGGTGATGGTGACGATGCCCGTGGCGGTGCCGCCGCGCCCGTCCGAAACCGTGTAGCGCACCCGCGCGTCGCGGCGCGCGTCCGAGGCGAGATCATCAAAGCCGCCGTCCGGATCAAAACGCAGCGTGCGGCCGGTGAAACGGACGCTCCCGGCATCAAGCGCCGGGGCGTTGTCGTCGGTGCCGTCAATCACTTCGGCGGCCGCGATAAACAGAGTCGCGTTGCGGTCCGCGTCCGTGTCGTTGGCGAGCACGTCAAGATCCGGGGTCGGCGTGTCCTCGTCGGTAACGAAGGCGTCGTCTGCGGTCTGCGGCGCGTCGTTGGCGCCGTTGACCGTGATCGTCAACATCCCCGCAGCGGCGGCGCCATGGACGTCCGTAATCCGGTACGCGGCCGTTACGACACGGCTCTCGCCCACGCCGAGTTCTTCAAACGCGCCGTTCGGGTCAAAGCGCAGCGTGTGGTCCGCGTTGAAGACCAGCGTGCCGCCGCCCGTGGCCGGCAGCGAATCGCCCGCGGCCACGGGCGCGCCGTTCGCGGCGATGAAGGTCAGCGCGTCTCCCTCGGCGTCGCGGTCGTTGGCGAGCACGTCAATGTCCGTGGTCGGCGTGTCCTCGCCGGCGCTCACGGCATCGTCCACCGCCAGCGGCGCGTCGTTGACGCCGGTCACGGTGATGGTCACGCTGCCCTCACCTTCGCCGCCGTTGTTGTCTCTGACGCTGTAGGACAACGACACGGATTGGCGTTCGCCATCCGCAATGTGGTCGTAGGCGCCGCGCGGATCAAAGACGAGCCTGCCAAAAACCTCGCTGCTCAAGGCCAGGGTTCCGCCGTCTCCCTCATTGTCGAAGCCGATAAGAAATCCAACGACTTCCCCGTCCGTGTCCATGGAGGGAAGATCAAGCGTGAACACGGTGTCCTCGTCGGTGGTCCCGGTGGTGTCGCCGGCCGTCGGCAATTCGTTGCGGCCGTTGACCCTGACCCTCACCATGCCCGTGTCCGTGTCGCCGCCGGAGTCCGTGACCTCGTAAGTCAGCGTCACGTCGCGGCTCTGGCCGGGCCGAAGCTCTTCAAACTCGCCGTTCGGATCAAAGATGAACCGGTTGCCCTCGCCGAAACGCAGCGTGCCGCCGGCCGACAGCCCGATCGAAAGGCCGGCAAATTCCGGTGTGTTGCGGATACTGGTGGCGAACGGTTGGCCGCCGGCCAGTTCGCCGATCCTGATGACGGACAACAAGTCGCCCTCTGCGTCGCTGTCGTTGGCGAGCGCGTCAATGGTGAGCGGCGTGTCCTCGCTGGTGCGCACGGTGTCGTCCACCGCCACCGGCGCGTCGTTGACGCCGCTCACGGTGATGGTGACGATGCCCTCGGACGTGTTGATACCATCCAAAACGACGTAGCGCAGCCGCGCATCGCGTTGCTCGCCCGGCGCGAGATCGTCAAAGGCGCCGTCCGGATCAAAGCGCAACTCACTGCCGTCGCCGATGATGAGGACCCGCCCGGCGTCGCGCACGACAACGCCGTTGTCGTCAATCGCATCGGCGTTCGCGATAAACCGGTGCGCGTTGAAGTCCGCGTCAATGTCGTTGGCGAGCACATCAATGGTGACCGGCGTGTCCTCGTCGGTCACCGCAGTATCGTCCACCGCCATCGGCGGGTCGTTGACGCCGAAGATCGTGATCGTCACCATTCCCACGGCAACTTTCCGGTCGCCGGCGTTCTCGCGGATCGTATAACGCACCAGCGCGGTGCCTCGCGCAAACATCCCGATTGAGTCGTAGCCGCCACGCGGGTCGAAGACGACCATGCCATCCGCAACGGTGACCCGGCCGGGAGCGAGGATGACCGTGCCGCCGCTGTCCACGAGGTGCGCGTCCACGAGCGATAAGTTCTGCCCTTCCGGGTCGCTGTCGTTGGCGAGCACGTCAATGGTGACCGGCGTTTCCTCGTCGGTGGTCGCGGTGTCGTCCACCGCCACCGGCGCGTCGTTGCGACCGGCCACTTTGAAGGTCACGGATCCTCTCGTGGAGCCATGGCCATCCGAGACAAAGTACTCCACCCGTGGACGTTCTACTTCGCCAGCCGCAAGGTGGTCGAAGTCGCCGTGCGGATCAAAGGTGAGTATGCTGCCGGTGAGGGTCACGCGCCCGCCGGCGTCAGGGCCAACAATCCTGTCGAGCCTGGCGGTGAGCGGCTCCCCGTCCGGGTCGCTGTAGCAGGTGCTGAGATCAATGGTCGCCACGGTGTCCTCATCGGCGTCGCTGATGCAGGCCCTGATTACCGGAAAATCGTTGACGCCGGTCACCGCAATGAACACGGTTGCGGTGTTGCTACGGCCGCCATGTTCGTCCTGAACGGCGTAGCGCACTGCCACCCGGCGGATTGCGTTCGGCGCAAGCGCGTCGAAACTGTTGTGCTCGTTCGGCCTCGCGCCTCGCGGGTCAAAAACGAATTGCCGGCGGTCGTCACCTTCCGTGGCGAACACATGGGCGTCGGAAGCCGAATTTGGCTCAACGAGGATAGAGAGGGAATTCGTACTCCCATCAACGTCCGTGTCGTTGGCGAGCACGTCAATGATCACCGGCTCGTCCTCGGTGGTGCGGTGCTCGATATCGTCCACCGCCCGCGGCGCATCGTTGACGCCGGTGACCGAGATTTTCACCTCGCCCACGGCTATCCCGCCATTGCCGTCCATCATCAAGTAAGTCGCCGCCACGGGACGGTTCTCACCCGGCTTGAGGTCGTTGAAATCGTCGCGCGGGTTAAAGCGAAGTACGCCGCCCTCCATGAGGGTCAAACTGCCCCGGCCGCCGAGCAACACCAACGCGCCGACGTTCTTGGAAGAGCCGTTGATGCCGATGACCGACAACCGTCCGTCCCCCCGGTCGTTCTCCAACACGGGAATATCTACGCGCTCGTCCTCGGTGGTAACGGCGATGTCTAACACCGCCACCGGCACGTCGTCGATGACGCCGGTCACCGTGATGGTCACCGTGCCCTCGGCGCTCGCAGCCGTGTAGTCGTCAAAGGAAATATCCTCAACCCGGTAGGTCGCCGTCACGACCCGGGAACCCCCCGGCGCGAGATCGTCAAACTCGCCGCTCGGATCAAAGGTCAGTCTGCCGTTGGATTGGAGCGTCAGCGTGCCGCCCCCCGATACCGCGACCGAGTCACCGTCGCTCACCGCCGTGCCGTTAATGGCAACGACGACCAAACCATCGCTCTCCACGCTCTCGTCATTCACGAGTACGCGAATCTCCACCGGCGTATCTTCGTTGGTGGTCATGGAGTCGTCCTTCACGATCGGCGGGTCGTCAACGCCATTGACGATGATCAGGATCTCGGCATCGGCCGCAGCGCCATGGATGTCCCTGATCTGAAAGGATACGTTCACGGACTCCAGATTAGGAGCGCCCGCCTCCGGCGAAAGATCTTCAAAATCGCCGTTCGGATCGAAGATGAGTACGCCGCCGGCGTTGAGCGTGAGCGTACCGCCCGGCGATGCGTCCACCGTATCACCGACGTCCACGGACACGCCGGCAACGGAGCTAACGAACAATTCATCGCCGTCCGGGTCCGCAGCGAGTTCCAGCAAGCGAATGGTCAACGGCGGCCCGTCCTCCAAAACCCTGAATCGGGGATCCGGCGACAGGATGTCTTGCACCACCGGCGGACGGTTGTCCGGCGCCGAATCGTTCTGCGCCAACGCCCCACCCACCGCAACCACACTCAACGCCACCGCCAACAACCAGGCGATAACGCGCCCCGCCACGACGGCGGATACCCCGCAAGGGATTAGCGGGCGGCTGGATTCAGGGAGGGACATTATGAACCGCGGGCACGGCACCCGCACCGGACTGAAAGATTTGCCCGTGGCCGCAACCACGCCAACGTGTAGCGTACTTGTACATACCCATATCAGATTTGCAACGAGGAATTTGTCCTCAATTATAACCAGTTAATGGGGTTTTGTATAAATATACCTTATCATTATACTGCGATTTAGGGGGCTGATTTGCTCTTGGACAGTGAATTAGTGCACCTATACAGGAATAACACCGAGGGAGATTTGCACTTTCACGGGCATGACCCCGAGGAACGTGGCAACAACTCCGCCGTCATTCCTGTATAGGTTCACTAATTCGCTGACAAGAATCATTCATTTGTTTGGGGGTTTTAGCGTTGATGCCCTGGTGCGGTCTGTACTCGTTGTAGTAGAGCAAGTATTGCTCCAATTCGTCCCTGAACTCGGCCTCCGTCTCAAACGTCGTCCCCTCAATCAAATCCTCGTTCAGCGTCCGCCAGAAACGCTCCACCTTGCCATTGGTCTGCGGCCGGTACGGGCGCGTATAGCGATGACGGATGCCCAACTCCTGCAGCATGCGCTCAAACGGATGCCGCTCCGGCACGCGCCTTGAAGCAAACTCCGAACCATTGTCGCTCAACATCTCGGCGAACTGTATGCGGTATTTGAGGTTCAACAGATTCAGAATCTTCAAGGTGCTAAACATCACCGTCAGACTCTTCACGTCTTCCACCACCTCCGCCCACGCAACCCGCGTGCAATCATCCAGCACGCATACCAAATAGCGCCGCCGGGGATCCGAAACAATCAGGTCGCGGCTCAAGCAATGGCAGTCAATATGCCCCAGTTCCCCGGCTTTATGCTTGATAATACGCCGTTTGTTCTGCTTCATCGGTACACTCATACGATTGACGCCATAGCGCTTAAGGATACGATAAATCGTACTCGGCGAGGGCGTCAATTCCTTGAACTCCGGCAACAGCAGGGTGTAGATCTCATAGCGGTTGACGCCATTTTGCCGGTGCGCCAGGATCGCCTGCTCGAGGTCCGGGCGCCGCGCCCGCCACCTCGGGCCGCGCTTTTGTGGCAACACGGCGCTGATATCGCCGCTCTGGGAGGCGCGGTGATAATACTTCAAGAAGGTTTGCCGGTTGGTGTGGTGGAAGCGGTAGAAGTCGCTGACGAAGCGGAGCTTCGGATGGCGTCCGGCCTTGACCTGCTCGTATTCCTGGATCAGGAACCGCCATTTGCTCAAATAGTTGCGCTGCAGGGTTTTGTCTCGGGTATTGTCTCTCATGGGTCGTACCTCTTGGGTTGGGATTGGTCAGGCTATTCTGTCAGTGAAATAGTGAACTTCTACAATTCCCGAGCGTTAGTGTCCGTTGCCGCGCAAGCGGCTTACGGACACTTGGCGCTCTCGGGAATCCAGCGCCATTTGACCCACCCGGTATAACCCCTGGATTCCCGAATAGCGATGAAACAAACGGTCGCTAACGCTCCCTATTTTTCTATCGTTCGGGAATGACGGCAGAGGTGAGGTGGGAATTCAGCGTCCAATCGGGGACAGGTCGCGACCTGTCCCTACGCCGAACCAAATTCTATTGGATAGCCATATGCGCGGGTATGACACCGAGGGCAATTTACACTTTCACGGGCATGACCCCGAGGAACGTGGCAACAACTCCGCCGTCATTCCCGAGCGTTAGTGTCCGTTGCCGCGCAAGCGGCTTACGGACACTTGGCGCTCTCGGGAATCCAGCGCCACACCACCCACCGCCGGTTTAACCCCTGGATTCCCGAATAGCGATGAAACAAACGGTCGCTAACGCTCCCTATTTTTCTATCGTTCGGGAATGACGGCGAAGGCGTAAGGAAGGGTAAAGGAAACGGCTAAGCACCGCCGCCTGGAGGCTGGATACCCGCAAATGCGGGTATGACACCTAGGAACGTGGCAACAACTCTGCCGTCCAACCAGGGGCAGGTCGCGACCTGTCCCTACGCCGCCTGTCGAAGCCATCGGCGCTTCGTTTGAGGCCCGCGTTTCAATGCGTGTGTTCCTTGCGAAAAACATAAACCCCGTCCTGCCGCCGGGGGAACAGGCGCGTCGTCGCCGGGTGGTTGACCGGCTCGCCGCTGTCATCGCGCACCAGGTTTTGCTCGGACACGTAGGCGATATAACTCTCGCTGGTCTGCTCGGCTTCGGCGAGCAGGTGGTAGAACGGCTGGTCGCGTTCGGGGCGAATGTCTTCGGGGATGGATTGCAGCCACTCTTCGGTGCCGCTGAACTCGGGGTCCACGTCAAAGACGATGCCACGGAACGGATACACCCGGTGGCGAACCACCTGGCCGATTTGATATTTGATATTCTTGCCGGAGACCGCCGCGTCGTTTTTCATCGTGCCTCAATTCGGATTGACCGTGTTTGGAGTTTATACACCGTTTGCGGCTGACCGGCAAGACCACGCGCCCCGCCCTCGCCCGCCGATGTTGTGATAGGGAACGATTCTCGCTTATACTCGCTTCCGGCATAGTGCCACAGGGACCCCCCGCGAATGAACCCGAACCCGAACCCGAACCATCACCCGGCACAACCAGCCGACACCTTCCCCAAACTGCTGCTCGAAAACGCTGCGCGGCTGGCTTCCAGGCCGGCGGTGCGTGAGAAGGCGTTTGGCATCTGGCAGGTGTGGAACTGGCGGCAGATGAAGGAGGAAATCCTGGCCTTCGCCGCCGGGCTGGAGGCGCTGGGGTTCGGGGCCGGGGACAAGCTGGCGGTGATTGGCCGCAACCGGCCGCGGATGTACTGGGGGATGACCGCGGCGCAGTGTCTGCGCGGGATTCCGGTGCCGGTGTATCAGGATTCGGTGGTCGAGGAGATGGAATACGTGCTCGCCCACGCCGAGGTGCGGTTCGTGCTGGCGGAGGATCAGGAGCAAGTGGACAAGGTGCTGGCCATTATGGACAGTGGGGCGGACAGCGAAGCGGACAGCGAGGCCGATAGGCTGCCGCACATTGAGCGGATTATTTATGACGAGGGGCGCGGGCTGAAGGATTACGCCAAAACCCGGCTGCACGATTTCGAGGAAGTGCAGCGTCAGGGGCGGGAAGCCCTGGCGCGCAATCCGGCGTTGCTGGATGCTTCCATCGCCGGGGCGAGCGGCGCCGACACCGCGATCTTCCTGTACACCTCCGGCACCACCGGCCGCCCCAAGGGCGTGGTGTTGAGCAATGACAACATCATCATCACCTCGCGCAACAGCGTCTCGCACGACCGCCTGACCGCCGACGAGGAAACCCTGTCCTACCTGCCGATGGCGTGGGTGGGCGACAACATCTTCTCCTACGGGCAGGCGTACGCCGCCGGATTTTGCATCAACTGCCCGGAAAGCGAGGCCACCGTGGCCCTGGACTTGCGCGAGATCGGCCCGACCTATTATTTCGCGCCGCCGCGCATCTTTGAGAACCTGCTGACCAGCGTGATGATCCGCATGGAGGACGCCGGCCGCCTCAAGCAAAAAATGTTTCACTACTTCATGGCGGTGGCGCGCAAAGCCGGGGTTCGCATACTCAACGGCGAACCGGTGGCGTGGCTCGACAGATTGAAATACCAACTCGGCAACCTGCTCGTCTACGCGCCCCTCAAAAACACCATGGGCTTCAGCCGCATCCGCCTCGCCTACACCGCCGGCGAAGCCATCGGCCCGGAAATTTTCGACTTCTACCGCTCCCTCGGCATCAACATCAAGCAGTTATACGGCCAGACCGAAGCCGCGGTGTTCGTGACCATGCAACCCGACGGCGAGGTTTACGCCGACACCGTGGGCGTGCCGGTTCCCGGAGTGGAGGTCAAGATCACCGACCACGGCGAAGTCATCTACCGCGGCCCCGGCGTGTTCCAGTGCTACCACAAAAACGCGGAGGCCACCGAAAAAACCAAAGACCGAGACGGCTGGGTGAAGACCGGAGACGCCGGTTTTTTCGACGACCACGGCCATCTGAAAATTATTGACCGCGCTAAAGACGTGGGGAAACTGAACGACGGCGCGTTGTTCGCTCCCAAGTACCTGGAGAATAAACTCAAGTTCTTCCCGCAAATACAAGAAGCGGTAACCTTCGGCAACCAGCGCGACTATGTCGCCGCCTTCGTCAACATTGATCTCGACGCAGTCGGCAACTGGGCCGAGCGCAACAACCTGCCCTACGCCAGTTATCAGGAACTGGCCGCCCACCCGCGGGTGTATGAAATGATCAAGGGCAACATCGAAAAGGTCAACCGCGACCTGGCCGCCGACAGCAGATTGTGCGCTTCCCAGATCCGGCGGTTCTTGATCCTGCACAAGGAACTCGACCCCGACGACGGCGAAATGACCCGCACCCGCAAGGTGCGCCGGGCGAAGATTTACGACAAGTACGAGGTGCTGATAGACGCGTTGTATTCCGGCAAGACCCACTGCCACGTCAACACCGAAGTTACTTTTGAAGACGGGCGCACCGGCTTCATTGAAGCGGACTTGCAAATCGGCGAACCCGCAACCTGCGCGCCCCCCGCCACGGCGGAATTGTAGATGTTCACTCTTTCACTGACCCGTATGAAAAATCACCCGTCATTCCCGAACGATGGAAAAATAAGGAGTGCCGGCGACTGGATTCCCGAGTACGCAAGTGTCCGTAAGCCGCTTGCGCGGCAACGGACACTAGCGCTCGGGAATGACGGCGGAGTTGTTGCCACGCCCTCGGTGTCATACCCACGAAAGTGCAAATCTCCCTCGCCGTCATTCCCGAACGATAGAAAAATAGGGAGCGATAGCGACCATATTTTTCATCGCATTCGGGAATCCAGTTTTTTTGGTTCGGCGCTAGCCGGACTGTCGCGCACAGGGATGTGCGCGCGGCGCTGGAAACAGGAGTTTCCCCGCGCCGCAAAGGGGGGCGCGGGGGGGTCTCCCCCCCGCAAACGCGCGTCACGCGCCCCCGCTTGCGCGACAACGGACACTGACGATCGGGAATGACAGAGCCGAATGAAATCAGAAATGACAAAATGAACGACGCGCACAAATCCGCAACCGCGCTCCTTGAAGCCAAAAACATCTCGCTGTCGTTCGGCGGCGTGGCCGCGCTCACCGACATCAGTTGCGATATTCGCGAGGGCGAAATCCGTGCTATCATCGGCCCCAACGGCGCCGGCAAGTCGTCCATGCTCAACGTCATCAACGGCTTTTATCATCCCCAAAAAGGGGAAGTGTGGTTCCGGGGGGAAA
This sequence comes from Candidatus Poriferihabitaceae bacterium, assembly GCA_965212085.1. Taxonomy (GTDB): domain Bacteria; phylum Pseudomonadota; class Gammaproteobacteria; order Arenicellales; family Poriferihabitantaceae; genus JAHRAW01. The sequence continues at coordinate 2,762,500 of OZ243042.1, forward strand.
AGCGCGGCCCGCTGAAACCGTTTCAGATCGCGCGCCAGGGCATCGCCCGCACCTTTCAGAACATCGCGTTGTTCAAGGGCATGTCCACCCTCGACAACATCATGACCGGCCGCATTACGCGCATGCACGCCAACCTGTTTTGGCAGGCGGTGTGGAAGGGCAAGGCCGAACGGGAAGAAATCGAACACCGCGAAAAGGTCGAACACATCATAGACTTTCTGGAAATTCAATCCATCCGCAAAACCCCGGTGGGCCGCCTGCCCTACGGCCTGCAAAAACGCGTTGAACTGGGCCGCGCATTGGCGGCGGAATCCAAACTGCTGCTGCTGGACGAGCCGATGGCGGGAATGAACCTTGAAGAAAAAGAAGACATGTGCCGCTTCATCCTCGACGTCAACGACCAGTTCGGCGTCACCATCGCCCTCATCGAGCACGACATGGGCGTGGTGATGGACCTCGCCGACCGCGTGATGGTGCTCGACTACGGCCGCAAAATCGGCGACGGCGTTCCCGATGAAATCCGCAACGACCAGGCGGTGATAGACGCTTATCTGGGGGTGGTGCATGAATAGCATCAAGGCCGCATCATGAGCCCGCACCTCCTCAACACCATCGAAGTCATCCTCAACGGCCTGATGACCGGGGTGATGTATTCGCTGGTGGCGTTGGGGTTCGTTTTGATCTTCAAGGCGTCGGGCATTTTCAACTACGCCCAGGGCGTGATGGCGTTGTTCGCGGCGCTCACGCTGGTGGGATTCCAGACCGGGCAGGTGCCCTTCGCGCATTTGATCAACGCGATTTTCGGCAGCGACTACCACCACTGGTCGAGCGGCATGAACAACTTCATCGCCATCGTCCTGGCGGTGCTGATGATGATCGGGTTCGCGTGGCTGGTGGAAAAACTGGTGCTGCGGCGGCTGGTAAATCAGCAGCCCATCATCCTGTTCATGGCCACCATCGGCCTGGCGTTTTTCATGGAGGGCTTCGGCGACCTGATGTGGGGGGCCGACATCAAGGCGCTGGACATCGGCCTGCCGTCCGGCGGCTCGTTGTGGTGGGAAGACGCAACCCGCGCATGGGCCGCCGAGGGCGCCGACTACTATGGTATGTACATAGACGTCCTTGACGTGTGGGCCACGGGCATCGCCGTGGCGTTGGTGGTGGTGCTGACCTTGTTCTCCCAATACACCCGCACCGGGCGCGCGCTGCGGGCGGTGGCCGACGACCATCAGGCGGCGCTGGCGGTGGGCATCTCGCTGCGCGTCATCTGGGTCATCGTGTGGTCCATCGCCGGCATGGTGGCGCTGGTGGCCGGCATCATGTGGGGCGCCAAATCCGGGGTGCAGTTTTCGCTTTCGCTGATCGCGCTCAAAGCGCTGCCGGTGCTAATCCTCGGCGGCTTCACCTCCATCCCCGGCGCCATCATCGGCGGCCTGATCATCGGCGTCGGCGAAAAACTCTTTGAGTTCTCCATCGGCCCGCTCATCGGCGGCGCCACCGAAAACTGGTTCGCGTACGTGCTGGCGCTGGTGTTTTTGATGTTCCGGCCCCAGGGTTTGTTCGGCGAAAAAATAATTGAGCGGGTTTGATCATGTTCTACCGAGAATCAGGCAACTTTAAAACCACCTACGCGGCGGATCAGCAGACCTTTCCGTTGCGCGTGGACCGCTGGGGGGTGTGGGCGGTGCTGGCGGTGGCGTTTTTGGTGGTGCCGTTCGTGATCAACGACTACTGGGAAAAGTCGGTGCTGGTGCCGTTTCTGGTGTGGGCGATGGCGGCCCTCGGTTTGAATATCCTGACCGGCTACTGCGGGCAGGTGAGCCTCGGCACCGGCGGGTTTATGGCGGTGGGCGCCTACGCCTGCTACAAGTTGATGACCGCTTTCCCGGAACTGAATATGTTCGCGGTGGTGATCCTGTCCGGCGGCGTTACCGCAGCGGTGGGCATGGTGTTCGGTTTGCCGAGTCTCAAGATCAAGGGGTTTTACCTCGCCGTGGCGACGCTGGCGGCGCAGTTTTTCCTGGTATGGCTGTTCAACAAGGTGCCGTGGTTTTACAACTACTCGGCGTCCGGCCAGATCTCCGCGCCCGCGCGCGAAATTTTCGGCATCGCCGTTACCGGCCCCGCCGCGCCGCCGTGGGCGACCTATTTGTTCTGTTTGGTGATGGTGGTGGTGTTCGCCGTGATTGCGCGCAACCTGACCCGCGGGCGCATTGGCCGCTCGTGGATGGCGATTCGGGATATGGACATCGCCGCGGAAATCATCGGCGTGCCGCCCCTCAAGGCCAAACTTTCGGCGTTCGCGGTCAGTTCGTTCTACATCGGCGTCTCCGGGGCGATGTTTTTCGCGGTTTATCTGGGCGCCGCCGAGGGCACCGAGGTATTCGGCATTGACAAGTCGTTTTTGGTATTGTTTATGATTATCATTGGCGGGCTTGGCTCGATCTTCGGGTCGTTCGTCGGCGCGGCGTTTTTGACGCTGCTGCCGGTGCTGATGAAAAACCTGATGGTCGGCGGCCTCGGCTGGCCGACCGATCTGGCGGCGCACACCATCCTCGTGGTGATCGGTGCGCTGATTATTTTTTTTCTTATCGCCGAACCCAGCGGGCTTGCCCAGCTGTGGCGGATTGCGAAAGAGAAATTGAGGCTGTGGCCGTTTCCCCATTAAACGAATGGAAAATGGAGCGCGGCTGAAAACGCCCGATACGCGGGCAACTTTACACATCCGGGAGGATTAAAATGAAACTTGCAAGACTAACCATGGCGTCGTTGACGGCGTCCCTGCTGCTGGGCTTCGGGCCGGCCTCCGCCGACCTGGTGTTCCCGTCCCTCAGCTACCGCACCGGCCCCTACGCGCCGAACGGCATCCCCTTCGCCGACGGTTACGCCGACTACTTCACGCTGCTGAATGAACGAGACGGCGGCATCGGCGGCGTGCCCGCCAGGGTCATCGAATGCGAAACCGCCTACAACACCGAGAAAGGCGTCGAGTGTTACGAGTCCACCAAAGGCGAAGGCGCGCTGCTCTATCAACCCCTGTCCACGGGCATCACCTACCAGTTGATTCCCAAGGCCACGGCGGACGACATACCGGTACACTCCATGGGCTACGGCCGCACCTCCGCCGCCAACGGCAAGGTGTTCAGCCACGTCTTCAACTACCCCGGCACTTACTGGGACGCGGCTTCCATCATCATCAAGCACATCAACGACCAGGAAGGCGGCGACCTCAAGGGCAAGAAAATCGCGCTGGTGTATCACAACTCCGCCTACGGCAAGGAGCCCATCCGCACCCTGGAAAAACTCGCCGAAAAGCACGGCTACGAACTGTCCCTGCTGCCCGTTGACCACCCCGGTCAGGAACAAAAATCCCAGTGGCTGCAAGTTCGCCGGGAACGCCCGGACTACGTGATGATGTGGGGCTGGGGCGTGATGAACCAGGTCGCCATCAAGGAAGCGGCCAACATTCGCTACCCGATGGATCACTTCATCGGCGTGTGGTGGTCGGCCTCTGAAAACGACTTGCTGCCCGCCGGCGACGGCGCCCACGGCTACAAGGCCATCGCCTTCCACGGCGTGGGCAACGAGTTCCCGATTTACGCCGACCTCAAAAAACACGTCGTAGGCAAAGGCAAGGCCGCCGGTGATGGCCGCAACCTCGGCACCGTGCTCTACAATCGAGGCATGTACGCGGCCATCCTCGCCGCCGAAGCGGCGGCCAACGCGCAGAAAATCCACGGCGTCAAAGACATCACCCCAGGGCAGATGCGCGATGGTATGGAAGCGCTCAAAATTGACCAGGCGCGCATGGCCGCCCTCGGCGTGCCAAACTTCGGCCCGGAAATCAACGTAACCTGCGAAAACCACGGCGGCCCCGGTTTGGGCGCGATCCAGCAGTGGGACGCCACGGCCAAATCGTGGTCGCTGATCACCGGCTTCACCGGCGCCGACCGCGCCGTGGTTGATGCGCTGATCAAAGAAGATTCCGAAGCCTACGCCAAGGAAAACTCCATCACCCCGCGGGGCTGCTGATTGGGTTTTGGTTTTTTTGAAACCGCGCACCCGCTAACCGGAAGAGTGGCCGCCTTTTGCCGGCGGCCGCTCTCCCGCCTTTTGCTGTCATGGCCACCGGCGACATCGTCCTCAGCGTAAAAAATATTGAGGTGATCTACGATCACGTCATCCTCGTGCTCAAAGGCGTCTCGCTGGACGTGCCCGAAGGCGGCATCGTCGCCCTGGTGGGCGCCAACGGCGCCGGCAAAACCACCACCATCAAGTCCATCTCCAACCTCCTCGGCACCGAACGCGGCGAGGTCACCAAAGGCTCCATCGAATTCCGCGGCGAACGCGTGGACCGGCTGAGCCCCACGGAACTGGTGCGCCGGGGCGTGGTGCAAGTCATGGAAGGCCGCCACTGTTTTGAACACCTGACCGTGGAAGAAAACTTGCTGACCGGCGCCTACACCCGCAAACAAAGCCGCGCCGTCATCGCCCGGGACCTCGACCTGGTGTACGGTTATTTCCCGCGCCTCAAGGAACGCCGCAAGAGTCAGGCGGGTTATACCTCCGGCGGCGAACAACAGATGATCGCGGTGGGGCGCGCGTTGATGGCGCGGCCCAGGGTAATCCTGCTGGACGAGCCTTCCATGGGCCTGGCGCCGCAACTGGTTCAGGAAATTTTTGACATCGTGAAGGCGCTCAACCAACGCGAAGGCGTAACCTTCCTGCTGGCCGAGCAAAACACCAGCATGGCGCTGCGCTACGCCACCTACGGGTACATCCTCGAAAACGGCCGCGTGGTCATGGACGGAGACGCCAAAGCACTCGCCGAAAACGAGGACGTCAAGGAGTTTTACCTGGGCGTGAGCGGCGAGAACAAGCGGAGTTTCAGGGAGGTCAAACAATACCGGCGGCGCAAGCGGTGGCTTGCCTGAGCCTTAACTTGAAGTTTGCCGAACCACGTCCATGAGCGAACACTACGACGCGCTGGAAACCCGCGACCCGGTTCAACGGCAGGCCGAACTCATCAAAGGAGTCGCCGGCCTGGTGAAACACGCCCTGAAAAATTCCCCCGCTTACGGGGAAATCCTGACCGGCGTGAATCCCGAAGACCTCACCTCCGTTGAAGCCATCGCCGCCCTGCCGCTGACGCGCAAATCCGAACTCGCCCACCGGCAAAAATCTTCCGCGCCGTTCGGCGGCCTCATGGCCTGCCCCGAAGACCAACTCAAATACCTGTTCGCCTCCCCCGGCCCGGTCTACGAGCCGACCACCCACCGCGAAAATTACTGGCGCTTCGCCCGCGCCTTGTTCGCCGCGGGTTTTCGCCGGGGAGACGTGGCGCAAAATTGTTTTTCCTACCACCTGACCCCCGCCGGGATGATGTGCGACTCCGGCTGCCACGCGCTGGGCTGCGCGGTAATCCCCGCCGGAGTCGGCAACACCGAACAGCAAGTCAAAACTTTGCAAGACCTGAAACCCGCCGGCTACATCGGCACCCCGTCTTTCTTGAAAATCATCCTGGAAAAAGCCGGTGAACTGAACGCCGATGTTTCAAGCGTACGCAAAGCGTTAGTGTCCGGCGAAGCGCTGCCGCCCTCCACCCGGCAATACCTCGCCGATTGCGGCATCCACACCCTGCAAGCCTACGCCACCGCCGACCTCGGACTCATCGCCTAC